>NZ_JBXAIJ010000001.1:0-2382875 GCF_058796095.1 Achromobacter sp. GW823-FHT04E03
ACCCGCGCAGCTGCTGGATGGCACCCGCGTGCTGTACCAGTCGGTGCTGGAACTGGACCGCAAGCTGCGGGCATGACATGGCGGGCGGCCCACCGGGCGCCCGCGTCACCGCTACTTCTTCACCAGCGGGCAGGACGAGCGCGACAGCGGCATGAAGGCCTGGTCGCCGGGCAGGGTGGCCACCAGCTTGTAGTAGTCCCAGGGCCGCTTGGACTCGGACGGCTTCTTGACTTCGAACAGGTACATGTCATGCACCATGCGGCCGTCCTCGCGGATGCGGCCGTTGGTGGCGAAGAAGTCGTTGATGGGCATGGACTTCATCTGCTTCATCACCGCCGTGGGCTCGTCGGTGCCGGCTGCCTGCACCGCCTTCAGGTAGTGCATCACCGACGAGTAGGTGCCGGCCTGGCTCATGTTGGGCATTTTCTTGAGCTTGTCGTAGTAGCGCTGGGACCAGGCCCGGGTCTGGTCGTTCATGTCCCAGTAGAAGGCCTCGGTCAGCGTCAATCCGGCGGCGGCGTCCAGGCCGATGGCGTGGATGTCATTGATGTAGAGCAGCAGCCCGGCCATTTTCTGGCCGCCCTTGGTCAGCCCGAATTCGCTGGCGGCCTTGATGGCGTTGACCGTGTCGCCGCCGGCGTTGGCCAGGCCCACGATCTGCGCGCGGCTGGCCTGGGCCTGCAGCAGGTACGAGGCGAAGTCGCTGGAGCCCAGCGGGTGGCGCGATGCGCCCAGCACGGTGCCGCCGTTGGCCTTGACGACTTCGGTGGCGGACGCTTGCAAGGTGTGGCCGAAAGCGTAGTCGGCCGTCAGGAAATACCAGCTCTTGCCGCCTTGTTCGACCGTGGCGCGCGCCGTGGTGTTGGCCAGCGACCAGGTGTCGTAGGTGTAGTGCACGGAATAGGGCGAGCACAGGTCGTTGGTGATGCGCTCGGTGCCGGGTCCGCTGAACACCACGATCTTCTTTTTCTCGCGCGCCACTTCCAGCACGGCCAGCGCGGGGGCGGAGCCGGCCACGTCCATGATGGCGTCGACCTTCTGGGTGTCGTACCACTCGCGTGCCTTGGCGGCGGCGATGTCGGCCTTGTTCTGGTGGTCCACCACCATCAGGTCGATCTTCTTGCCCAGCACCTTGCCGCCGAAGTCGGCGATGGCCATTTCGGCGGCGGTCGCGCTGCCTTTGCCCGTGACGTCGGCGTACACGCCGCTCATGTCCAGGATCAGGCCCAGGCGGACCACGTCGTCGGAGATCGCCTGCGCCATGGCGCAGGGCGCGGCGGCAAAGGCGGATAACAGGGCTAGCGTGCTGCGCAACTTCAGGGAAATCCGGTGGGTTCTACGGCATTTCATGGTGGGTCTCCTTTATGCCGGATCTTGTTCGGATACTGCTGGCGCTTGGGGATCTGCTGCGGCGCTCTGTTCTGGCTTGACGCTGGCGGGTCGAGGTGGGATGCCTCCTTGTCTTGAATGTGGTCTAGCGATGGGACAGCAGGTCGAATTCCATCCGCACCTTGCTGAACGGGAACTCCAGCCGCGCGAAGTACACCACGCGGCCATCGATGCAGGCGTAGCGGCGTATTTCCGCCACGGGCGAGGACACGGGAATCTGCAGGGACTCGGCGGATTCCTGGCCGGCCTGGATCACGTTCAGCACCTGGCGCGCTTCGCTGATGCGTGCGCCGTAGTACTGGTCCAGCACCGGCGCCACGGTGCTTTTGCGGATGCGGGCGCGATGCTTGCGGAACAGCGCGCTATCCAGGAAGACCTCGCTATAGCAGAAGGGGGCGCCATCGGTCGTGTGCACCCGCCGCAAGTATTGGAAGCTGCCGCTGCGGTCGGCGCCGCAAGGCATGCCCAGCGTGTCGGGCAGGGGCGAATCGGCGTTGGACTCCACCAGTGAAACCGTGCCCAGCTGATTGCTGAGTTCCACGGTTTCGGCCCAGGTCTTGGGGATCAGCAGGGTGGGCGTTTCGGGCAGTTCGGCATTGACGAAGGTGCCCGATCCGCGCGACCGGCGGATCAGGCCATCGTCTTCCAGCAGGCCGAACGCCTGGCGGATGGTCGCCCGCGAGATGCCATAGGTTTCCATCAGCGCTTCCAGCGGCGGGATCTGCTGGCCGGGCCGCCAGGTGCGGTTCTGGATATTGCTGCGAAACAGCGCCGCCGCCTGCAGATACAGCGGCTGGGGACTGCGCGAGAAGAGCTTGGGGTCGGGCATGTTCAGGCGGAAGGCGTCGTGGTCGGGGCCGCGAGTATGGCATCGGCCATTTCGCGCAGCCGGTGCTTCTGGATCTTGACCGAGTTGGCGCTTTCCACCGAGGGGAATGCATCCAGCACGGTAAAGCCCGCCGGCGTCTTGAAGCCCGCCATCGCGGCTTTGCACGCGGCGGTCCAGCCCGCGGGGTCGGCGGCTGCGCCCGGCTGCAGCAGCACGAAGGCATAGGGCACGGTCTTGCCCTTTTGCGTGGCGCCGACCACCTGGCAGGCGCGCACGCCCGGCAGGGTTTCGACCACCTGTTCGATTTCCACCGGATTGACCAGAAAGCCGGACAGGCGCAGCGAATCGCCCATGCGGGTCTGGAACACGAACTGGCGCGGATTCAGCGTGTAGCCGAGATCGCCGGTCTTGAAGTAGCCGTCATCCGTGCAGGCGCCGCGGGTGGCCTCGGGATTGTCCAGATAACCCTGCATCAGGCTGGGCGAGAGGATTTCGAGTTCGCCGGATTGGCCATGCGGCAGGATTTCGCCCGTGGCGGGATCGCGGGCGCGCACGCGCGCCTCGGGGTAGATCAGCGTGCCGCCGGGCTGGTGGCGCGCGGACACGTCGCCCTCGGCGGGGTCGCGCGGCTGGCCGGCGACCAGGGCCACCAGCTCGCTGGAACCATACAGGCCGGTCAGCGGCACGCCGGCCTCACGGGCCAGGTCCAGCATGTTGTCCAGCGCCGGCGTGAAGCTGGCGAAGCCAAACAGCCGTACCGAGGCGAAGTCGCCTTGGGCTCCCGCCCGCATCATGCCGACCAAGGCCTCGTTGTTGGCGTAGGTGTGCGTCACCGCGTGGCGGCGCACCGCTGCGGCGGATTGGGCGGCGTCGAACACCGGCGCGCAGACCACGGGCGCGCCTTGCGCCAGGCCGCCGACCAGCGTCGCGAAGCCAAAGGCGCCGCAGAACGGCGCGCTGGCGAGTACGCAGCTTCCCTCGTCATAGCCATAGGCCCGCGCCACGGCCGCGCCGTGGTTCAACAGGGTGCGCTGGTCGTGCAGCACGAACTTGGGCTTGGAGGTGGTGCCGGACGTGGTGAAGCACAGCACGCCCGCATTGGGCTGGGCCGGCGGCGCTGTGTCGGTGCAGGACTGCAGGTCCTGGTAGCGGTGCGCCGGCTTGCCATGGAAGCTGGGGGGCAGCGCTTCGTCGGCATTCGTCAGCGCGATCACGCCTTGCAGGCGCTCCAGGTGTTCCGGCGCCACTTCGCCCAGGATGCCCTGGAAGTCTATGCCCTTGAACCCCGGCCAGAACACCAGCCAGTCCGCCTTGCCGCGTCCCAGGATGTCGGCCAGCTCCAGCGCCCGGAAGCGCGTGTTGACCGCCAGCACCAGCGCGCCCAGGTGCGCGCAGGCCAGGAAGGATTCCACCCAGGCGGCGCAATTGGGTAGCCAGACCGCCACGCGCTGTCCCGGGCGCACGCCGATGCGGGCAAGGCCGGCGGCCAGCGCGCGGCTTTGCGTCCGCAGTTGCGCGGCGACGATGGGTTGGTCCTGGTCGATCAGCAGCGGCGCATCGGGCCGGCGCGCGACCAAGGCGTCCAGGTGTTCGGAGAACGTCGAGTACGGCATGTTCATGGCTTACACCGTGGCGATGGGCGTCACGGGAGAACCCACCGCGCCAGGCATGCGCAAGGGCGGGGCGGTCAGCAGGAAGCGGTTGCGGCCCTGCGCGTGCAGCCAGTCGGCCAGGTCCTTCAGGTACCAGAGTTCGGCCAGCGGCAGGCCCAGCTTGAAGAGGCAATGGTGGTGCAGCGGCAGGATGGAGTGGCCGGGGCCGGAGGTGCGCGCCGGATAGGCTTCGACCGCGTAGTTGTCGGCGCAGATCGCGGCGATGCCGGATTGCGTGATCCAGTCCAGCAGCGCCGGGTCGGAGCCGTCCAGCACGGCGCCGGTCTGCTCCAGCTTGTGCGGATCGGGCTGGCCGTCCATGGCAACGATCGCCTCGGCAAAGCCCGTGCGCAGCACCAACATGTCGCCGTGTTCGACCGTCACGTTCTGTGCCCGCATGGCGGCCTGCAGGGCCGCCAGGTCGACGACCGTGCGGCCGGGGCCGTAGGCGCGCGCCAGGTCCACCAGCACGCCGCGGCCCTGCATGCCTTTTTCGGCGTAGCGGTTGATACCCAGCTTGCGCGCGTACGAGCCGCCGGGCGGGCAGCAGGCGTCGTCCGATTTGTCGGGATCCGCGCCGCCGAACACGTCCACGCCGGCGGCGTAGCCGTTGTAGTAGACGCGACGCGCCTGGCCATCGCCCTGGATGTCGAACAGCGCGCCCACGTGGCACAGGCCGTCCCACTGGGTGGAGTACTGCATGGACAGCGTGACCTGGTCGTCGGACAGCACGTCCACGGCTTCGGGCTGCACCTGCGACATCTGGAAGTTCAGGTAGGGCGTGCCTTCGCGGAAGGTGGGCTTGAGCATCGGCGCGTGGCGGCGCGGGTTCAGCACGTTGCCGCCAGGCAGGTCCAGCGGCAGGGACAGGCAGAACACCTTGCCCGTGCGCACTTCGCGCACCGCCTGCAGTACTTTTTCCTCAGTCAGCAGGTTCAGGCGGCCGATCTCGTCATCCGGGCCGAAGTCGCCCCAGGTGGAGCCTTCGGGGCGTTGGGTCCAGCGTTTCATCTGCTTGTCTCCTGGAGGTTTTCTATGTTCTTATGAATATAGTACGTATTTACGTACTTTAAAAAGAAATCCGCAATCAGCGGGTTCGATAGGAGACAAGCCCATGACGCAATTCCTGCAGCGCAGGTTGGCGATCACTGCGCCGGCCCTGGCCGCGCTGGCCTTCCTGACCTTGCCCGCGGCCCAGGCCGCCGGCTATCCCGATCATCCCGTGACCGTCGTCGTGCCGTATCCGCCGGGCGGCGGCGCCGACATCTTTGGCCGCGCCATCGCTCACGCGCTGGAGCCGGGCCTGAAGCAGACTGTGCTGGTCGAGAACAAGCCCGGCGCGGGCGGCAATATCGGCATGGCCTACGTGGCGCGCGCCAAGCCCGACGGCTACACGCTGGGCCTGGGCACCATCGGCACCCAGACCATCAACCAGTTCCTCTACAACAACATGGCGTTCGACCCCGAACGCGACCTGGTGCCCATTGCGCTGGTGTCCACCACGCCCAACGTCATCGCCGTCAGCGCCAAGTCGCCCTACAAGACGGTGGCCGACGTGATCAAGGCGGCCCAGCAGTCCAAGGACAAGAAGCTGACCTATGCGTCGCCGGGCATAGGGTCCTCGGTGCATCTTACCGGGGCCTATTTCGAGGCCATGGCCGGCGTGACCATGCTGCACGTGCCTTTCAAGGGCACGTCCGCCTCGCTGCCGGCGGTGGCGGGCGGGCAGGTCGACCTGCTGTTCGACAACCTGCCGGGCGCGCTGGCGCAGATCAAGGATGGCAATCTGGTGCGGGGCGTGGCGGTCACGTCGGCCGCGCGCGACGCCTCGGTGCCCAACCTGCCCACCGTGGCGGAATCGGGACTGCCGGGCTTTGACGTCACCGCCTGGTTTGCGCTCTACGCCCCGCGCAATACCCCGGAACCCGTGGTCAAGCAGTTGATCGAAGCCGCGCGCAGCGGGCTGAAAAATCCGGCCGTCGCGGCCAACTTTGCCGGCATGGGCGCCAAGCCCGGCACGCTCTTCGGCGCGGACCTGGCGGCCTTCGAAGCCGGGGAACGCAAGAAGTGGGGCGGACTCATCAAGGACAAGGGAATCACCGCGCAATGAAAACGCCCACCGCACTGGTCACCGGCGGCAGCCGGGGCATAGGCCGCGCCATCGTCGCGCGCCTGATCGAAGATGGCTTCGAGGTCGTCAACTTCAGCCGCGGCGCGCCCGCAGCGCTCCTGCCCGGCGAAACGTTCCGTTCGGTCGACCTGGGCGACGCGCTGGCCACCATTGCCGCGGCGCAGGCGTTGGCGGCCGAGCGCCAGGTCCTGCATCTGGTCAACAACGCCGGCATGATCCAGGTCGCGCGCATCGGGGACGTGACCCAGGAACAGATGGCGCGGATCATGGCGCTGAACGTCACGGCGCCGGTGCTGCTGATGCAGGCCCTGCTGCCCGGCATGCGGGCGGCGGGCTACGGGCGGGTGGTGAACATCGGCAGCCGCGCCGCCCTGGGCAAGGACGGGCGCACGGTTTACGGCGCTTCCAAGGCGGCGCTGGCCGGAATGACGCGCACCTGGGCGTTGGAGCTGGCGGGCAGCGGCATCACGGTGAATACCGTGGCGCCCGGACCCATCGCGACTGAACTGTTCAACCAGTCCAACCCGCCGGGCGCGCCGCAGACGCTGGCTTTGGAGGCGGCGATCCCGGCGGGGCGCGTGGGCCGACCCGAAGAGGTCGCCCATGCCGTGTCCATGTTCATGGACCCGCGGGCGGGCTTCATGACGGGACAGATGCTGTATGTGTGCGGGGGAGTGTCGGTGGGGCTTGCCGGCTAGCCGCTTGTTGCGTTGCGCGGTTGCTCAGGCTTGCGGCGCCGTCCCTTGCGGCGGCGCGTGTATGGCGAACTCGCGCGCCATTTCCTTCCTGGACACCTTGCCGGACGCCGCCAGCGCCTGCGCCCGCTCCAGGCGCAGGCGCTTGAGCACTTCCATGGGCGCGACGCCGAAATGCGCGGCGAATTTACGCTGGAAGGTGCGGCGCGACATCTGGCAGGCGTCGGCCATGTCGTCGACCGACCAGCGCGCCGATAGCTGCGCCTCGATTTTTTCCACCAGGTCCCGGAAGGGCGCGGCCACGCGGTCCTGCAAACGCAGCGCCTGGCTGTACTGGCGCTGGTCGCCGTTGCGGCGCATGAAGACCACCAGCCGCCGCGCAACCCGTTGCGACAGGTCCGCGCCGAAGTCGCGTTCGATCAGCGCCAGCGCCAGGTCGATGCCGGCGGTGACGCCGGCAGAGGTCCAGTATTTGCCGCTTTCGACGTAGATGCGGTCGTCTTCGACGCGCAGGGCCGGGTGAAGCAGGCGCAGCCGGTCGGCCGATCGCCAGTGGGTGGTGACGGCGCGGCCGTCCAGCAGGCCGGCGGCGGCCAGCACGAAGGCGCCGGTGCATACGCTGCAGGTGCGCCCGGCGGTCGCGTCGCGGCGGCGCAGCCAGGCGCGCGTCTCGCCATGGGCGCCCGCGAAATCGGCGCCGGGGCCGCCGGGCACGAACATCATGTCCAGGCGCTCATCGCCATCGTCGGCAAAAGTGCCGTCCACCTGCATGCGCAGGCCCTGTTCCCAGGTGGAGACCAGCGGCGTCGCGGCGATGGTGCCCAGGCGGTACAGCTTGCGACCGGCTTCCTCGTTGGCCGAACTGAAGGCTTGCCACGGTCCGGCCAGATCCAGCGGCTGGAAGCCGTCATACAGGACGAACTGCACGCGCAATGGCGCATCCGGCGCAGTATTTGGCGCACGCGTCCGGGCGCGTCCGCCTATGCTGGGAGTCGTCGTTTCTAACGGAGCATCGTCATGCATGTGAATTTTCTCTTGTTCGAAGGGCTGACCCAGCTGGATATGACCGGGCCGTACGAAGTGCTGGCAGGCGCGCCGGGCTTCACCGTGGATTTTGTCGCAAAAACGCGCGATCCGGTGCGCAGCGATCGCGGGCTGTGTTTCGTGCCCACGCAGACCATCGCATCGGCGCCGCCCTGCGACCTGCTGGTGGTGCCAGGCGGGCCGGGCACGGATGATGCCATTGTCGACGCCGACTGGGTAGCGTTCACGCGCGCGCAGGGGCTGGGCGCACGCTACGTATTCGGCATCTGCACCGGTTCGCTGTTGCTGGGCGCGGCTGGCCTGTTGCGCGGCAGGCGCGCTTCCAGCCATTGGCGCGCGCGCGAACTGCTGTCGCGCTTCGGCGCCATCCCCAGCGACGAGCGCATGTGCGTGGACGGCAACCTGTACACCGCGGGCGGCGTGACCTCGGGCATCGACATGGGGCTGAAGGTGGTGGCGGACCTGTGCGGCGAGGACGTGGCCAAGCTGATACAGCTGCAGATCGAATATGACCCCCAACCACCGTTTCCCGGTGGCACGCCCAAGACCTCGGAGCCGGCCGTGGTGCAGCGCTATCTGGAGATGTCGCAAGCGCGCTTCGAACGCCGCTCGCAGGCGGTGGACCGGGCCGCGGCCGCGATGGCCTGAGTTCGAGCGCGCGGCGCGCTCACTTCGCCAGATGATCCAGCGGCAGCGGGCTTTGCGGCTTGACGGTCTGGATCGCGAAGTTGCTGCGTATGTCCTTCACGCCGGGCAGCTTCAATAGCGTGCCCAGCAGGAAGCGTTCGTAGGCGCGCAGGTCGGGCACCACTACCTGCAGCAGAAAGTCGGACTCGCCCGACACCAGATGCGCGGCGATGACTTCCGGCAAGGTGCTGACCTCCTCGCGGAACAGGGCGGAGTCGCGCTCGTGGTGCCGCTCCACCTTGATGCCGACGAAGACGGTCAGGCCCAGGCCGACTTCGTCCGGCGCCAGGCGGGCTTCGTACCCCTGGATGACGCCGGCTTCTTCCAGCAGCCGCACCCGCCGCAGGCAGGGCGAAGGGGACAGGCCAATCTGCTCGGCAAGTTCGACATTGGTCAGCCGGCCGTTCTGCTGCAGGGCCTCGAGGATCCGGCGGTCGTAGGCGTCCAATTCGCGTTTTGGCATGAAATCAGGATAAGGATTATTGGATTGGCTGAATATGCCAATCATCATAAATCGAATGGCATGAATAGGATGCACATGCCAGCCTGGTTTTCCTAGAATGATCGCCTGAGCCAGGACGAAAAGGAGCGGGAAAATGGCGGATATGGCGATGTTTCTAGGGGCTTTGCTGATCGTCTACGTGGTGCCGGGACCCGACATGATCCTGCTGCTGGAAACCGGCGTGCTGCGCGGCAGAGGGCAGGCGCTGGCGGTGGCCGTGGGGCTGGCCATCGCGCGGGCCGCGCACGTGACCCTGGCCGCGCTGGGACTGGCGGCGCTGTTCAAGACGCATCCCTGGGCGTTCGACGCGGCGCGCACGGTGGGGGGATGCTATCTGGTCTGGTTGGGCGTGCGGCTATTGCGCGCAGGACCCGTGTCCTACGATGCCACCGGGCAGGCGCCCGCGAGCCGCGCGGGGCTGGGGCCGGCGCTATTGAGCGGCGTGCTGACCAATGTGCTCAATCCCAAGGCCTTGCTGTTCTGCTCGGTGCTGCTGCCGCAATTCGTGTCGCCTGCCCAGGGGCCGATAGGCCAGCAGTTCGCCGTGCTGGGCGTGATCCTGGTCAGCCTGGGCCTGGCGCTGGACGTGCTGTGCGCGTTGGCGGGCGGGGCGATGGGGCGCTGGATGTCGGCCAGCCCCCGTGCGCAGAAGATCCAGAGCCGGGTGTTCGGGCTGGCATTGATCGGCTTCGGCCTGCGCCTGACCGTGGCCCAGCGTCCGGCCTGAAGCGGCCGGTCCCGCAGCTTGCGCTACGGGACCGGCTGCCCGGCCTATTTGGCGTAGGCGTACGAGGACTCGTCGGCTTCCTCATCCTTCGGCAGCGGCGGAACCGCGCCGTCCTCCAGCAGTTCGGACTGCGTCAGGCCCTTGGTCAGCTCCAGCGCCTGGCGTTCGAACAGGCGCCGGTACAGACCGCCCTTCAGGCGGATCAGTGCGTCATGGCTGCCTTCCTCGATGACGCGGCCGCGGTCCATCACCAGCAGGCGGTCCAGCGCGCGCACCGTCGACAGGCGGTGCGCCACCACCAGCGTGGTACGACCCACCATCAGACGGTCCATGGCCTGCTGGATCAGCACCTCGCTTTCGCTGTCCAGGCTGGACGTGGCTTCGTCCAGGATCAGGATGGGCGCATCGGCCAGGAAGGCGCGGGCCAGGGCCACGCGCTGGCGTTCGCCGCCCGACAGCTTGACGCCGCGTTCGCCGACCAGCGTGTCGTAGCCCTTGGGCAGCGCCATGATGAAGTCATGGGCGCTGGCCAGCCGCGCCGCCTGCTCGATCTCGGCCTGCGTGGCGCCGGGGCGGGCATAGGCGATGTTCTCCGCCAGCGTGCGGTGGAACAGCACCGGCTCCTGCTGCACGATGGCGATCTGGCTGCGCAGGGACGCCTGCCGCGCCTGGGCGATGTCCTGCCCGTCGATCGTGATGCGGCCGTCGTTCACGTCATACAAACGCTGGATCAGCTTGATGAACGTGGTCTTGCCCGAACCCGAATGGCCGACCAGGCCGACCCGTTCGCCCGGGGCGATGCGTACCGAGAAATGGTCGTACAACGCCTTGTCGTGCGCGCCATAGCGGAACGTCACGTCCTCGAAGCGGATCTCGCCGGCCGTCACGCGCAGCTCGCCCGCGCCGGGCCGGTCGTCCACGCCCAGCGGTTGCTTTTCCAGCGCGACCAGTTCTTCCATGTCGTTGACCGAGCGTTGCAGGTTGCGGATGTGCATGCCTACGTCGCGCAGGTAGCCCTGCAGCATGAAGAACATCGTCAGGGCGAAGGTGATGTCGCCCACGCTGGCCTGGCCGCGCGACCACAGCAGCAGCGACGCGCCCAGGATGCCCGCCTGCATGGCGACCAGCATGGCGCCCTGGATGCCGCCGTTGATCGTGCCGCGGATCCAGGTGCGGCGCGTGCGGCGGCGCCATTTGTCGACCACGCGGTCCAGCCTGACTTCTTCGCGGTCTTCGGCGCCGAAGGCCTTGACCACCGCGTTGCAGCTGACGGCGTCGGCCAGGGCGCCGCCCATGCGCGTGTCCCAGGCGTTGCCCAGGCGCGCGGCCGGCGCCACATAGCCCAGCGACAGCGCCGCGGTCACGGCGATGTACAGCACCGAGCCCAGGCCCACCACCAGGCCCATGATGGGCCAGTGCACACCCAGCAGCGCGGTGGCGCCCACCAGCATCACGACCGACGGCAGCAGCGCGATCAGCAGCGTGTCGTTCAGGATGTCGACCGCCCACATGCCGCGCGTGATCTTGCGCACCGTGGAGCCGGCAAAGCTGTTGGCGTGCCAGTCCGTGGAGAAACGCTGCACGCGGTAGAACGCGTTGGAGACGATGCCGTTCATCATCTTCAGCGTGAAGGTGATGATGTTCTGGAACACGGCCTGACGCAGCAGCGTGCCGCCGATGCCCAGCGCGAGCAGCAGCCAGAACGCGGTCAGCGCCGCGCTCCAGACGATCTCGTCGCCAGCCGCGCCCGAGGCCACGGCGTCAACCAGTTTGCCGGCGTACAGCGGCGTCAGCACGTCGGTCACCGCCGACAGCAGGGCCAGCACGATGATGCCGGAGGTGCGCCAGGGCTGCGCGCGCCAATGGCGGAAGGTAAAGCCAAGGACATCCTTGAAGGTCTGTCCTCGTAGATCGATTTTTTTTCTGGCCATTGCAATGGCCCGGCGTCACCAGGACGCCGGGAGTCCTTGTGTGGAAAGAGGAAGGAGCGGCCTGCGCGGCGAGGCGCGGGCGATTGCGTTCAGGTTTTTGGGGCGGGCACGGAGGACCGGTCGCTAGATAGGCATCCAGCGATGGGTCCGCGCGGGCGACGACTTAATGACGTCGCGGGGACACGCGCGGGATGGCGGTATGCGGATTCATCATCTTGCGCCTCCCAATGGTGTGAGATGTGGGGAAAGGGAATGGGCAGAGGCCCGAATTGAAGATTCTATAGAAGTGGTGTAGGCGAATCAACGGGTAGGCGCGTGCCGGTGTGGGTTTTTTTCAACTGACGCGGCGTTCAATCCGGGGTGAACAGCGTGGGAGGCAGGCGCGCCACGGCCTCGTAGGTCAGGCGGATGTGGGCGGCCAGCAGTTCACAGGCGCGGTCCGCATCGCGCGCCAGCGTGGCGTCCAGGATGCCTTTGTGTTCGTCGTCCAGGTCGCGCGCGATGGGCTTGCGCGTGACGGTCAGGCGCCGATAGCGTTCGGCCTGCTGGTACAGGATGCCCAGGAAGTGATGAAGCCAGCGCGACGGACAGGCGCGGATCAGTTCGCGGTGGAACTCGCGGTTGCGCTGTTCCCACTCTTCAAAACGGGTGTCGGGGTCGGCGGCCAGGCGCTGTTCGGCCTTGCTCAGACGGTGGAAGGCGGCCAGCACGGCGCTTTCCCAGTCGTCGTCGCCCAGGGCGATGGACTGGCGCAGGGCCTGGGTCTCCAGTAGCACGCGGTTCTCGGTGATGTCGCGGAAGTCTTCCAGCGAAATCGGCGTGACGTGAAAGCCGCGCTGCCCTTGCGCGATGACCAGCGCGTCCGACACCAGCAGCGCCAGCGCTTCGCGCAACGTGCCCGCGCCCACGCCGTAATCGTCCTTCAGGTGTTCGACCCGCAGGCGCGAGCCCGGCGGATGCACGCCCTGGATGATGTCGCGGCGCAGGTTGACATAGGCCGCGCCGACCAGGGTGTTGGCCGAGGCGGAATGGGCAAGCGGGGGGAGGGTGGCGCCGTCTGACATGGGAGCTACTTTATCACTGGCTTTAAAAAATCTCGATAAAAATTATTGACGCCGAGATTTATGCTGCTTATCGTAGAAAAAAAGCGTCAAGACTACGACCGGTAATCAGCCGGCGGCAGGCGCAACCTGGAGACAAGCAGTGATACGGCTACACGACATCCGGTACGTCCGGCTGGGTACCCGCGACCTGGAATCCGCGGTCCGCTACGCGACCGCGGTGCTGGGGCTGGAAGTGGCGCGCAAGGAGCACGGCGCGGTCTATTTCAAATCCGACTCGCGCGACCACACCCTGTGCTATTTCGAAGGCGATCCGCGCGACCACACCACGGCGTTCGAAGTGGACACGTCCGAGGAACTGGAGCATGCCGGCGCGGTGCTGGAGCGCAGTGGCTATCAGGTCGCCGCGGGCAAGCGCGAGGACGCCGAGCAGCGCTACGTACGCGATTTCCTCAGTTTCATCGACCCGTCCGGCAACCGCATCGAGCTGGTGCACGCGCCGCACCACAGCGGCCGCCGCTATTTCCCCAGCCGCGATGCCGGCGTGACGGGCTTTTCGCATATCGGCCTGCGCACGCTGGACGCGCGACGCGACGAGGCCTTCTGGACCGGGCTGCTTTCAGCCCGGGTCAGCGACCGCATCGGCGAAGCGCCCTTGCTGCGCATCGACGAAGTGCACCACAAGATCGCGCTGTTCCCGTCCAGCTATCCGGGCGTGCAGCACATCAACCACCAGGTCGAAAGCATCGACGACATCATGCGTGCCTGGTACCAGCTGAAGGAATGGCAGGTGCCGATCCGCTTCGGCCCGGGGCGCCATCCGACCTCGGGGGCGATGTTCCTGTACTTCGACGGCCCCGACGGCATGATCTACGAGTACTCCACCGGCGTGCGCCTGATCACCGCCGAAGACGAGAAGACCTACCGGCCGCGCAGCTTCCCCGCAGTGCCGTCCTCGTTCTGCATGTGGGGCTCCAAGCCCGACATCCCGGAGTTCAAGACGTGAGCGCCGCGCCGATGAAAGCCGACGCCGGCCAGGAAGCGCTGGTGCGGACGGCGGCGCGCGGCCTGGCCCGCGCCGGCCTGGTCCACGCTTACGGCCATTGCAGCAGCCGCCTCGACGCCGATCACTTCCTGGTATGCGCCGCGCGGCCCATGGGCCTGATCGAACCGGGCGAGGCGGGCACGGTGGTGCCGGTGCACGGCGAACTGCCCGAAGGCGTGCTGGGCGAGGTCCGCATCCACCAGCACATCTACCGCATGCGCCCCGAAGTGGGCGGGGTGGTGCGCTCCATGCCGCCCACGGTCATGACGCTGTCCTCGGTCCGCGTGACGCCGCAGCCGCGCCATGGGATGGGTTCGTATTTCTCTCCGTCCGTGCCGCTCTGGGACGACCCGCAACTGGTGCGCAGCGACGCCCAGGCGCGCGGCGTGGCCCAGACCCTGGGCGCGGCCCGCGCCGTGGCCATGCGCGGCAACGGCGCGGTGGTGGCAGCCGAATCGCTGATGCATGCCGTGGTGCTGACCTGGTATCTGGAGGATGCCGCGCGCATCGAATGGCAACTGCGCTCGGCCGGCCTGGCCGACGGCGCGCCCACGTTCTCGCCCGAAGAGGCGGCGACCCGCGCCGTGGGCACGGGCCGGATCTACGAGCGCATGTGGGAATACCTGACCGCCGGCGACCCTGAAGCGGCGCTGGCAGACCTGTCACAACCGAGGACGCAATGACCGATTTCCGCAATTTCATCAACGGCGAATGGGTCGCCACGGACAAGACGTTCGACAACCGCGATCCGGTCGACAACCGCCTGATCGGGCGCATCCACGAGGCCGGCGACGCCGAGGTCGACGCCGCCGTGCGGGCCGCCAAGGCGGCGTTGCGCGGCCCCTGGGGCAAACTCAAGACGCAGCAGCGCGTGGAGTTGCTGCACGCGGTGGCCGACGGCATCATCCGCCGCTTCGACGAATTCGTCGATGCCGAGATCGCCGACACCGGCAAGCCCTACGACCTGGCCAGCCATCTGGACATTCCGCGCGGCGCGGCGAACTTCAAGATCTTCGCCGACCTGGTGCGCAACATCCCCAACGAGACCTTCGACCTGGAAACGCCGGATGGCGGCCATGCCCTGAACTACGGCGTGCGCGTGCCGCGCGGCGTAATCGGCGTGATCTGCCCGTGGAACCTGCCGCTGCTGCTGATGACCTGGAAGGTGGGGCCGGCGCTGGCCTGCGGCAACACCGTGGTGGTCAAGCCTTCCGAAGACACCCCGGCCACGGCCACGTTGCTGGGCGAAGTCATGAACGAGGTCGGCGTGCCGCCCGGCGTCTATAACGTGGTGCATGGCCGCGGCCCCGGTTCGGCGGGCGAAAAGCTCACGCGCCATCCGTTGGTCGACGGCATCACCTTTACAGGCGAAACCCGCACCGGCGAAGCCATCATGCAGGCCGCGGCGGTGGGCGTGCGTCCCGTGTCCTTCGAACTGGGCGGCAAGAATGCCGGCATCGTGTTCGCCGATGCGGACTTCGACAAGGCGGTGGCCGGCATCGCGCGGGCCGCCTTCGACAACACCGGGCAGGTCTGCCTGGGCACCGAGCGCGTCTACGTGCAGCGGCCGATCTTCGACCGCTTCGTGGCGGCGCTGGGCGAGCGCGCCCGCGGCTTCAAGCTGGGCCGTCCGAAGGATCCCGGCGTCAACCTGGGTCCGCTGATCTCGCAGCGCCATCGCGACAAGGTGCTGGGCTACTACGCCCGCGCCCGTGAAGAAGGCGCCACGGTGGTGGCCGGCGGCGGCGTGCCGGACATGCCGGACGACCTGGCCGGCGGCGCCTGGATCCAGCCCACGGTCTGGACCGGCCTGCCGGAAAGCTCGGCCGTGATCCAGCAGGAGATCTTCGGCCCCTGCTGCCACATCGCGCCCTTCGACACGGAAGAAGAAGCCGTCGCCCTGGCCAACGCCACGCCCTACGGCTTGGCGGCCTCGGTCTGGACCAGCAACGTGGGCACCGCCCATCGCATGGGACAGGCCCTGGAAGTGGGCATCTGCTGGATCAATTCCTGGTTCCTGCGTGACCTGCGCACGGCCTTCGGCGGAGCCAAGCAGTCCGGCATCGGCCGCGAGGGCGGCGTGCATTCGCTCGAGTTCTACACGGAGCTGCGCAATGTCTGCGTGAAGCTCTGACCTGTAAGCAGGCCTTAGTACCGGCAGGCGCCGCGCAGAACGGCGCCGCCGTCCATCCCCCAAGGAGACTTAGCATGCAAGCATACGCACGCGGCCTGTCCGCGCTGGCCGCGGTCGCGGCCCTGACCGTGGCCAACGCCGCAATGGCGGACATCCGCATCGGCTTTACCGGGGTGCTGTCCGGCCCCCAGGCGGCATTGGGCCAGGATCAGTACGACGGCCTGATGTTGGGCATCGAGCAGCTGGGCGGCAGCCTGGGCGGCCAGAAGGCGGTGGTGATCCGCGACGACGACCAGCTCAAGCCCGACGTGGGCGCGCAGATCGTGCAGAAGTTCATCGAGAAGGACAAGGTCGACGTGATCGTCGGCCTGGGCTTCTCCAACGTGCTCATGGCCGAACTGCGGCGCATCAAGGAATCGGGCGTGGTGGCGCTGTCCACCAACGCCGGACCCGCGCCCATCGCCGGCCGCATGTGCCTGCCCAATCTGTTCGTGCTCGGCTGGCAGAACGACAGCATGTCCGAAGCCATGGGCAAGTACGTCAAGGACCAGGGCTACAAGCGCGCCTACCTGATGTCGTCCAACTACCAGGCCGGCAAGGACAAGCTGGCGGGCTTCAAGCGCTTCTATGGCGCCGCTCCCGCCGACGAGATCTACACCCAGCTGGGGCAGCTGGATTACTCGGCCGAGATCTCGCGCATGCAGTCGGCCTCGCCCGACGCGCTGTTCGTGTTCTATACCGGCGGGGTGGGCGTGAACTTCGTGCGCCAGCTGCGCCAGGCCGGCCTGATGGAAAAGCTGCCGTTCTTCTCGGAAAGCCTGATCGATTCCAACACGCTGACCGCGCTGAAAGAGCAGGCGGTGGGCGCGATCTACGGCACGCCTTGGGCCACCACGCTGGACAACCCGCAGAACCGCAAGTTCGTCGAGGCCTTCAAGGCCAAGTACGGCCGCTTGCCGTCGGAATATGCGGTGGGCGGCTATGACGCGGCGTTCCTGCTGGATACCGCCATCAAGCAGCAGGGCGGCAAGGTCGGTGACAGCAAGGCCCTGGCCGCGGCGGTGAAGGCGGCCGGCGCCAACTTCCCCACGGTGCGCGGCAAGTTCCGCTTCAACAGCAACAACATGCCGGTGCAGGACCTGTATGCCTACCAGGTCGTGAAGGAAGGCGACGGCGTGGGCTTGAAGCAGCTGGCCAAGGTGTTCACCGACCATCAGGACGCCTACGTGGCCGACTGCCCGCTGAAGTAACGTCCCGGGAGACGCCCCATGAACGGATCCTTGCTGTTGTCGCAGATGCTTAATGGCCTGCAGCTCGGCGCCTTGCTGTTCCTGCTGTCCTCGGGGCTGACCCTGATCTTCGGCATCATGAACTTCATCAACCTGGCGCACGGGTCGCTGTATATGATCGGCGCCTTCCTGGGCGCCACCGCCTACAACGCCAGCGGCTCGTTCGCCTTCGCCATCCTGGCGGCGGTGACGGGCAGCGGCCTGGTGGGGGTGGCGCTGGAACGCCTGATTGCGCGGCCGCTGTACAAGCATGATCACCTCTATCAGGTGCTGGCCACCTTCGGGCTGATGATGTTCTTCAATGAACTGGCCTCGGTCATCTGGGGCAGCCGGCCGTACTACGCCGCCGTGCCGCAGGGGCTGGAAGGGGCGGTCAGCCTGTTCGGCAACGACTATCCGGTGTATCGCCTGATGATCATCGGCGTGGGCGCGCTGGTGGCGGTCGGCGCCTGGTTCCTGATCCAGCGCACGCGCTTCGGCATGCTGATCCGCGCCGGCGCCAGCAATGCGCCCATGGCCAGCGTGCTGGGCGCCAACGTGGACCTGCAGAAGACGCTGCTGTTCCTGCTGGGCGCGGTGCTGGCCGGCGTGGCGGGCGCGCTTGCGGGGCCGATCCTGTCGGTGCAGTCCGGCATGGGTGAGCCGGTGCTGATCCTGGCGCTGGTGGTGATCGTCGTGGGCGGCATCGGCTCGGTGCGCGGCACGCTGGTCGCGGCGCTGCTGATCGCGATGATAGACACGCTGGGCC
The DNA here is from genome assembly GCF_058796095.1 of Achromobacter sp. GW823-FHT04E03. Classification (NCBI taxonomy): domain Bacteria; kingdom Pseudomonadati; phylum Pseudomonadota; class Betaproteobacteria; order Burkholderiales; family Alcaligenaceae; genus Achromobacter; species Achromobacter sp. GW823-FHT04E03. Next base: position 17,865 of record NZ_JBXAIJ010000001.1, read on the forward strand.
GGGCCTTCCTGCCCGACATGCTGCGCGCCGTGTTCGACGCTTCCGTCGCCAATGCGGTCGGGCCGGCGCTCGCCTCCATGCTGATCTACGTGCTGATGGCCGTGGTGCTGGCGTTCCGGCCGCAAGGCCTGGTCTTCTCGGCGCGGCGTTGACGCGCGCTTGTACTGGGGTTGGATCATCATGCAAGAACACACATACCGGCGCTGGGCGCTGCCTTTGCTGTTCCTGGTCCTGGCCGGCGTGCCTTTCGTGGCGCAATGGCTGGGTGAACCGTTCTACGTGACGCTGGGCGCGCGCATCCTGATCTATGCGCTGGCCGCGCTGGCGCTGAACCTGGTGCTGGGCTTTGCCGGACTGGTGAGCTTCGGCCACGCCATGTTCCTGGGCCTGGGCTGCTATGCCGTGGGCATTCTCAGCTATTACGGGTTTGGCAACGGCTGGCTGCAGCTGGCCGTGTGCATCGCGGTGTGCGCGCTGGTGGCGCTGATCGTCGGCACGGTCTGCCTGCGCACCTCGGGCATAGGTTTCATCATGATCACGCTGGCGTTTGCGCAGATGTTCTATTTCCTGGCGGTCAGCCTGCGCGAATACGGCGGCGACGACGGCCTGAACATCTACGAAGCCAGTTCCTTCGGCCTGTTCGACCTGGGCGGCAGCCAGCCCGTGTACTGGGCGGCCTGGGCGGTGCTGCTGGTGTCCAGCCTGGCGATGCTGCGCCTGCGCCGCTCGCCCTTCGGCATGATCCTGCGCGCCACCCATGCCAACCCGCGCCGTGTTGACGCGCTGGGCTATTCGGTGTTCGGCGTGCGCCTGACGGCCTACGTGGCCTCTGGCGTGCTGACCGGCGTGGCCGGGCTGCTGCTGGCCAACCTGACCGCCTTCGCCTCGCCCAGCTACATGTCCTGGCCGGTGTCGGGCGAACTCATCGTCATGGTGGTGATAGGCGGCCTGGGCAATGTGCTGGGGCCGATTTTCGGCGCCGTTGCCTATCTGCTGATGGAAGAGGCCTTCAAGAGCATGACGCAGCATTGGATGCTGCTGATGGGGCCGGCGGTGGTGGTCATCGCCATGGTGGCCAAGGGCGGCTATGCCAACTCCCTGGCCTGGCTGCGGCGTCCGCCGCCCGCCGCGCCGACGGCCAAGCCCCCGGCCGCGGGTGAACAACAGGACCGCCGCCCGCCGGACGCGATCGCCAAGGAGGCTTCGGCATGAGCATGCAAACCGCAGCCGCGCCCGTTGGATTGTCCACGCAGGACCTGGTGCGCCGCTTCGGCGGCCTGAAGGCGACAGACGGCGTGTCGCTGGACGTGGCGCCTGGCGAACTGCATGCGCTGATTGGCCCCAACGGCGCGGGCAAGACGACTTTGATCAACCTGCTGTCGGGCGAACTGCGGCCCGATGGCGGCGCCGTGCGCCTGGGCGCCGCCGACGTTTCCCGCGCCTCGGTGCAGGAACGCGTGGCGCTTGGCATGCTGCGCTCCTATCAGGTGACCTCGGTGTTCGACAGCTATACGGTGCTGGACAACGCCTGCCTGGCGGCCTTGCGCAAGCGCCGCCGGCGCCTGTCGGCCTGGACCGCCTTGCGCGATTGCGCCGACGTGGTAAGCGCCGCGACCGCGGCGCTGCGGGCCTGCAAGCTGGAAGACGTGGCCGAGGCCCAGGTGGACAGCCTGGCCTATGGCCAGCGCCGCCAGCTGGAGATCGCCATGGCATTGGCGGGCGAGCCGTCGGTACTGCTGCTGGACGAGCCCATGGCCGGCATGAGCGCGGCGGAAAGCGCGGGCGTGATCGCCTTGCTGCAAAGCCTGAAGGGCCGCTACACCATCGTACTGGTCGAACACGACATGAACGCCGTGTTTGCGCTGGCCGACCGCATCAGCGTGCTGGTCTACGGCAAGGTCATCGCCACCGGCAGCGCGGAACAGATACGCAACCATCCCGACGTGCGCCGCGCCTATCTCGGCGACGACGCCGACGCATAAGGAGCCGCCATGTTGAGCATCAGCGGATTGACGGCGGCCTATGGGCATTGCCAGGCCTTGTTCGGCGTAGACCTGGACGTGGGCCAGGGCGAGGTCGTCGGCCTTATCGGCCGCAACGGCATGGGCCGCAGCACCGTCATCAAATGCCTGTTCGGCCTGCTGCCGGCCAGCCAGGGCAGCATCCGGTATGGCGAGCGTTCCCTGCGCGGACTGGCGCCGTACCGCATCGGCCGGTTGGGCCTGTCGCTGGTACCCGAAGGGCGCCAGATCTTCCCGACGCTGACGGTGGAAGAAAACCTGATCGCCACGGCTATACACCGCGGCGGCGGCCGCGGCTGGACGCTGGAACGCGTGTATGAGCTGTTTCCGCGCCTGCACGAACGCCGCGCCAACCTGGGCACGCAGCTATCCGGCGGCGAGCAGCAGATGCTGGCGCTGGGCCGGGCGCTGATGACCAACCCGAGCCTCTTGGTGCTGGACGAAGCGACCGAAGGGCTGGCGCCGGTGGTGCGCGCCGAAATCTGGCGCGTGCTGGCGCAATTGAAAGCCGAAGGTTTGTCGATGATCGTGGTGGACAAGAACACCACGGCCTTGCTGCGCCTGTCGGACCGCAACGTCATCCTCGACAAGGGCGTGACGGTGTGGCGCGGCAGCTCGGCGGAATTGTCCCAGCGGCCCGACCTGGTGGCCGCCTACGTAGGAGTCTGAGATGAGATTGCAGGACAAGGTGGCGCTGGTCACCGGCGCGGCCGGTGGCATCGGACTGGCGATCGCGCGGCGCTTCGCGGCCGAGGGTGCATACGTGCTGCTGGCCGACCGCAAGGAGGCCGAACTGATGGCCGCGGCCCGCGCGCTGGGCGATCGCGCCGCCGCGCTGGTGGCGGACGTGACCGATCCGGCTGATGCCCAGAAGCTGGCCGACGAGTGCGTGCGGCGCTGGGGCGGCCTGGACATCTGCGTCTGCAACGCCGGCGTGATCCGCGCGGCGGACTTCCTGGACCTGAAGCTCGAAGACCTGGATGCGGTCATGAACGTCAATGTGCGCGGCACCTTTCTGGTCGCGCAGGCCGCCGCGCGCGCCATGGTGGCTGGCGGACGCGGCAACGGCGCCATCGTGACGCTGTCCTCGATGACGGCGGAACTGGCGATGCCGGACCAGCTGGCCTACGGCGCCAGCAAGGGCGCGGTGCGCCAGATGACCAAGTCGATGGCGCTGTCCCTGGCGCCGCACGGCATCCGCGTCAACGCCATCGGCCCCGGCAGCATCGACACCGAAATCCTGGCCACGATCACCAGCAATCCCGCAGCCCGCAGGACCGTGCTGTCGCGCATACCGATGCAGCGCCTGGGATCGACAGACGAAGTCGCCAAGGTGGCGGTGTTCCTGGCCAGCGATGACGCCAGCTACGTCACCGGGCAGACGGTGTACGCGGATGGCGGCCGGCTGGCGCTGAACTATACGGTGCCGGTGCAGGAGTAGGGCGGGGCAGGCCGAGGCCGGATACGCTTCGACAGCGAGAAGGGCAGGGTGATAAATTTCCACGCGTCATCCGGAACACAAACCCTGCCCATGAAAACCGCCCCGATTACCTCCTCCCGGGATGCCGCCTGGCTGCAACTGCGCATGGCGCTCTGGCCTGACGCGTCAGCGTCTGAGCATCAGGAAGACATGGAGGATCAGGTTTGCGCGCCGGACCGATACGTCCAGTTCCTGGCGCGCGCCGACGACGGGCAGGCGATCGGCCTTGCCGAAGCTGCGATCAGGACGGACTACGTCAATGGCACCGACTCCAGTCCCGTGGCGTTCCTGGAGGGCCTGTATGTCATGCCCGAGGCCAGGCGGCGGGGCGCGGCCAGGGCCTTGATCGACGCCGTCCGGGCATGGGCGCGGGACAGGGGCTGCAAAGAGCTGGCCTCGGATACCGCGCTGGACAATGTCGTGAGCCAGGCCGCGCATACGCGTCTGGGGTTCAGGGAGACGGAACGGGTCGTCTATTTCAATATGCCGATCTGAGGCGCCAACGCTGGTTTTGCATTGCGAGTAAGGTATGGGCTGGAGGCCCTGATTTTCCGGCACGTTGGCCTGTGCCCTTCAGCGGGAACCTGAATACCATGAAGATATTCCGTCCGGCGCTGCGGACCGTCCTTGCCGCGGCCGCATGCACCTTGATCGCCGCCTGCGCGGATAAACCTCCCCAGCAAACCGAGCTGGACTATCGCAGCCGCGCGCCTTCCACGGGACAGGGCAAGAGCGATACCCCCGGCTCCTCGGACCAACGCTTGACCATACAATCCGGCGAAGGAGAGCGCTTGAACCTGCCCTGGTTCGTGCGGGATGCGCAGGACTGGATCAACAGCAACTGACATATGACCAAGCCCATGACCATGCGACGGATTTTCCTGGCGCTTGCCGCGCTGGCCGTGTCGCCGGCCATCAACGCCCAGACGCCTTCCAAGCCTGCCGCCTGGACCCCGCCGGGCCCGACCGCATGCAGCTTCTCCGGATGGACGACGAACGATAAGCCTGCCATCCAGGTGCGCGCGGCGGCATCCGCCCAGGCAGCGGTGGTGGGCAGCCTGCCGACGACTCGTGGCGACGGCCCTGATCCCGAGATCGACTACTACAGCGTGACCTTCGACGTGACCGAGGCGCGCGACGGCTGGCTCAAGATCAAAAATGCCAGCGACGACAAGACCGGCGACGAACAGAGCAAGCCGCGACCCGTATATCGGGGCGAGGGTTGGATCGAGGCCGCGGATGCACAGGTCGGCATCCAGTCTGCGCGCGGCTACGCCCGCCCCGACACCGGCAGTGAACGGTTGCTGGATCTGGGCAGCGACTGGCTGACCGAAAGAGCTACGCTGCGCGGCATCGCCGCCTGCGAGGGCGAGTGGCTGTTGCTGGACTACCAGATGCGCAACAGCGACACGTTCGAGCCGCTGGCGTCCAAGGACCGCACGCGGGGACGGGCGTGGTTTCGCGGCGTCTGCTCGTCGTCGGAGACGACTTGCGACATGCGGTCGGTGGACAAGTGAGCAGACGAGCAGGCGTTCGTGCGAGTCCAATTTATTGACATATCGGGAAATCTCGATATCATGGCGCCATGGATCTGCTCGAAATATTCAAAGCCCTCTCCAACCGTACGCGCCTTGAGATCCTCAAAGGACTGAAGGACCCCGCCAAGAACTTCCCGCCCCAGGACGAGGGCGACGTTCATACGGTGGGGGTCTGCGTCAGCAGCATCCAGGAAGGCGTGGGGCTGTCGCAGTCCACGGTGTCCGACTATCTGGCGACGCTGCAGCGCGCGGGCCTGGTGGAAGCCAGGCGCATCGGGCAGTGGACCTACTACAAGCGGAACGAAGCAACCATACGTGCTCTTGCCGGGCTCATCGGGAAAGAGCTGTAATTTTTTTGCAGGTAAATATCGGTATTTCCCGATATCCCTATTTTTCGAATCAAGGAAAACCATGAAGGCGATGACACTCAAATCATTTGGCGGCCCGGAATCGTTCGAACTCCGCGAATTGCCCAAGCCTGTGCCGCAGGCGGGACAGGTCCTGGTCCGGGTACATGCGACCTCGATCAATCCCCTGGATTACCAGGTCCGGCGCGGCGATTATGCCGATCTGGTGCCGCTGCCGGCCATTACCGGGCACGACGTCTCGGGCGTGGTCGAAGCCGTCGGGCCGGGCGTAACGGCTTTCGTTCCTGGCGACGAAGTCTGGTACACCCCGCAAATCTTCGACGGGCCGGGCAGCTATGCCGAGTACCACGTCGCCGCGCAGGGCATCGTCGGGAAGAAGCCGTCCGCGCTCAGCCATCTTGAGGCGGCCAGCCTGAGCTTGGTGGGTGGCACGGCTTGGGAAGCGCTGGTCGTGCGCGCGGGGCTGAGAGTCGGGGAGAGCGTCCTGGTGCACGGCGGCGCGGGCGGCGTCGGCCATGTGGCGATCCAGCTGGCCAAAGCCATCGGAGCGCAGGTGTACACGACCGTGCGCGCCGCCAACGCCGAGTTCGCGCGCAGCATGGGCGCCGACGTGGTCATCGACTACGAGAAGGAAGACTACGTCGAGGCCGTCATGCGGGAAACGGGCGGGCGCGGCGTCGACGTCGTGTTCGATACCATCGGCGGCGACACGCTTGCGCGCAGCCCCGATGCGCTTGCGCAAGTGGGGCGGGTCGTCTCGATCGTGGACATCGCCCAGCCGCAAAACCTGATCCAGGCTTGGGGCAAGAACGCGAGCTACCACTTCGTGTTCACGCGGCAGAACCGCGGCAAGCTGGATGAATTGAGCGCGTTGGTGGCGCGTGGCCAGTTGCGGCCGCATGTGGGCGCGGTCTATGCGCTTGCCGACATTGCGCAGGCTCATGCGCGGCTGGAAAGTCCCAACAATGGTATCCAAGGAAAGATCGCGATTGCCGTCGCGCCGTCGGCGTACCTTCAGTGCGGGGGGTAGGGCTTCGAGGTCGCGGACGTCGGCGTTCTTTAGTCGCCGAGGCTGCCCTGCGCCATTCCGATGCTCGCCCCGGTGGGGCTGCGCTTCGGATGGCTCCGGGGTCCTCGGCTGGCAGTCGCCTAATGCGTTGGTTTCGGACCCGTTCATGGGCAGATGCCGTGAGGCGGGGGCCGGACGGAGGGATCCGAAGCGCAGCCCCACTGGGGCGAGCATCGGAATCCCGCAGTCCGGACGCCGGCGACTCAAGAACCCCGCCTCACAACACCGAAGCGGCAGGGCTTCGCGCTTGCGGATGTCGGCGTTCTTTAGCCGCCGAGGCTGCCCTGCGCCATTCCGATGCTCGCCCCGGTGGGGCTGCGCTTCGGATGGCTCCGGGGTCCTCGGCTGGCAGTCGCCTAATGCGTTGGTTTCGGACCCGATCATGGGCAGATGCCGTGAGGCGGGGGCCGGACGGAGGGATCCGAAGCGCAGTCCCACCGGGGCGAGCATCGGAATCCCGCAGTCCGGACGCCGGCGACTCAAGAACCCCGCCTCACAACACCGAAGCGGCAGGGTCTCGGGCTTGCGGACGTCGGCGTTCTTTAGCCGCCGAGGCTGCCCTGCGCCATTCCGATGCTCGCCCCGGTGGGGCTGCGCTTCGGATGGCTCCGGGCAGCCTCGGCTGCAGTCGCCTAATGCGGTGGCTTCAGACCCCGTTCATGGGCAGATGCTGTAAGCCGGTGTCCGGGCGGAGGAGGCGAGACCTTATATCGCGCCATGCGCGGCGATATTCCGATACTGCCCTTTGAAATACAGCAATGGCTGCGTGGAAGCAGCGATTTGCAGATCCAACGCTTTCACCTCGCCAATCACGATCAGGTGATCGCCTGCGGCGTGTTCGGCATAAATCTCGCAATCAAGCCAATGCAGGCTGCCGGCAATGATCGGGTTACCCAGCGGCGATTCCTGCCAGTCCACGTCGTGCCACTTGTCCGTGCCGCGCTGCGCGAATTGGTTGGAAATCCTGACTTGCTCGTCGGAGAGAATATTGACTACGAATCGACCCGCCTGGCGAATTTTGGGATAACTGGCCGAACTGCACATCACATTGAACGACACCAACGGCGGATTCATCGAAACGCTGTGGAATGACTGGCAGGTGAAGCCTATCGGCTCGCCTTCGATCTGCGATGTGATTACCGTGATGCCGGACGCGTAGTGCCCGAGAGCTTCGCGAAAGCGCCTGGGCTCGATCGCAGTACTGGAAAGTGACATAGTGGGGGTTGAATACTGGGTGCAGCTCGATTTGGTCGTCGCGAGCCGCGCGACGACCATTTCCGCCTGGGAATCAGTTCGAGAGTTCCCGGCGGACGATTTCCGCGCCGGCGCTCAAGGCGCTCAGCTTGCCTCGTGCGACTGCGCGGGACAAGGGAGCCATGCCGCAGTTGGTGCAAGGATAGAGCTTGTCGGCATCGACAAACTGAAGCGCCTTGCGCAGGGTGTCGGCGACTTCCTCGGGAGTTTCAATGGTGTTGGTTGCCACATCAATGGCGCCCACCATCACTTTCTTGCCCCGGATGAGTTCGATCAGATCCATAGGGACGCGCGAGTTCTGGCATTCCAGCGAGACGATGTCGATACTGGATTTTTGCAGCTTGGGAAAAGCCTCTTCGTATTGCCGCCACTCCGATCCCAGCGTCTTCTTCCAATCCGTATTGGCCTTGATGCCATAGCCATAGCAGATATGGACGGCGGTTTCGCACTTGAGCCCTTCAATGGCCTTTTCCAGCGTGGCCACGCCCCAATCATTCACCTCGTCAAAGAACACGTTGAATGCGGGCTCGTCAAACTGGATGATGTCGACACCCGCGGCCTCCAGCTCCCTGGCTTCCTGATTGAGAATCTTGGCGAATTCCCACGCCAGCTTTTCGCGGCTTTGATAGTGGCCGTCGTAAAGCGTATCGATCATCGTCATGGGACCCGGCAAGGCCCATTTGATCGGTTGCTTGGTCTGCTGGCGCAAGAACTTGGCATCTTCGACGAACACCGGCTTGCGGCGCGCCACGGCGCCCACAACCGTCGGCACGCTCGCATCGTAGCGGTCGCGGATCCTGACGGTCTTGCGGTTCTCGAAGTCCACGCCTTCCAGGTGCTCGATGAACGTCGTCACGAAATGCTGACGCGTTTGTTCGCCATCGCTGACGATATCGATGCCGGCGTGCTGCTGTTCCTGCAGCGACAGACGCAGCGCATCCTGCTTGCCTTCGGCCAAGCCCTCGTCCTGCAATTTCCAGGGCGACCAGAGTTTCTCGGGTTCAGCAAGCCAGGAGGGTTTAGGCAAGCTGCCGGCAGTGGAAGTAGGGAGCAATTTTTTCACAATAGATGCCTTGATATTTTTGATTGGTCAAAGAGGGTAGTTGGCGGACCACTGCTCAAGAATCGCCTGGTGCGGTTTGATGAAGTGTTCCTCGACAAACCTTCCCTGCTCGATAGCCAATTGGCTACGTTCCTCTCGATCGTAGACAATCCGGGTCAAGGAATAATCCTGATGCTTCAAACTGGGCTGGTAGGATTTTCCTGCCGCGGAGTTCGCGTTGTAGATCTCTGGCCGGTATATCTTCTGGAAGGTATCCATCGTGCTGATGGTGCTGATCAGCTCCAGATTGGTGTAGTCGCTCAGCAAATCGCCGGAAAAATAAAAAGCCAAAGGCGCGGCGCTGTTCGGCGGCATGAAGTAGCGGACCTTCATGCCCATTTTTTTGAAATATTCGTCAGTCAGGGAATATTCATCCTGCTGATATTCAACGCCCAGTACGGGGTGCTGATTTTCAGTCCGATGATAGGTCTTGCTGCTCGATACGCTCAGGCATATCACGGGCGGCTTGCTGAAGTGCTGCTTGTAAGTGCTTGAATTTACAAAGCACTTGAACAGCTTCCCGTGCAGGTCTCCGAAGTTCTCTGGAGCGCTGAATACCGGCTGGTTCTTGGTGTGTTCCAGCAGCAGCACGCTGAAGTCATAATCCCGCACGTACGAGGAAAAGTTATTCCCGACGATGCCTTCGATGCGTTCGTTGGTCTTCTTGTCGACGATGCTCGTCTTCAGTATTTCGATCAAGGGGAGGGCACTGCCGCTGCTTGCGCCGGGGATGCTCATCTCGACGGAAATGATCTCAAGGTTGACGGCGTAGCGGTCGCCCTTGGGATTGTCCCAATGCGCCAGGGCATTGAAGCGGTTGTCGATCATCCGGAGGGTGTTGCGCAGGTTCTCCTGGCGACTCGTGCCCCGGGCCAGATTGGCGAAGTTGGTTGTGATCCGCGTATTGTCTGAAGGACGATAGTCCTCATCGAAACAAATGCTCTTGATGGCAAATGCAAACTCTTTACTCATGGTGCTCTGCTGCCCTGAATCCTGAGATAAAACCCGCGTCTATTTCCTGCTTTTCCAGCGCTGCCTGTTTTCTTTCTTTGTTCAGCAGTCTTGACTTTGGCGGTACAGGGGGCGTAGTTTATGTCGGGCAATCCATGAATAAAAGTGAATTGATCTAATGGATCAATTAGTCTGATTCATGGATGAGCGCGCGGCCGATCTGCCGGAAGATCAGACCGCCTGACGAGCAGCCGCAGCCGCGAATCAAGCCGTGGCAGGCTTTTTCGCTTGTTCAATGAACGCGCGCAGATAGTCGATGCCGATATCTGCCTCGCGTGCACCCAGATAGATGTGTTTGGCAATGCCTTTCTTGCCCAAGCGGACTGGCACCACATGCATCGTGTCCGCGTACTCCAGCACCAGCCACCGCGGCAACGCCGCCACCCCACGGCCGCTGGCGACCATTTGCAGCATGATGTCGGTGGTCTCGATGGCCTTGTGGCGCTTGGGTATGATGCCGGCCGGCGTCAGGAACATGTTGTAGATGTCGAGCCGGTCCACCGGCACCGGATAAGCCACCAGTACCTCGTTGGCAAGCTGTTTGGGAGTGACGTACTCCTCCCGGGCAAGAGGGTGGTTGCCGGCGACGACCAGCACTTGTTCGTAGTCGAACACGGGCTCGAACACGAGCCCGGGTTTGTTCAGCGGGTCAGGCGTGACCAGCAGGTCGATTTCGTAGCCGAACAGCGCCCCGATGCCGCCGAACTGGAATTTCTGCTTCACGTCCACGTCCACATCCGGCCAGGCTGCCAGATACGGCGAGACGATCTTCAGCAGCCATTGATAGCAGGGATGGCATTCCATGCCGATGCGCAGCGACCCGCGTTCTCCCTGGGCGAACTGGCGCAGTCGTTCTTCGGCCAGGGTCAGTTGCGGCAATACCCGGTTGGCCACCGCCAACAGGTATTGGCCGGCTTGCGTGAGCCTCAGGCTGCGGCCTTCGCGCAGCCAGATGTCGGTGCCCAGTTGCTGCTCCAGCTTCTTCATGCTGTGGCTCAGGGCCGATTGCGTCACGTGCAGGACGCCAGCGGCGGCAGTCAGCGAACCCTGCTTTTCGACCTCCTGCACGATGGATAGATGGACACGATCAAGCATGATGAAAATTCATGGTTTATTGAGATAAAACCATTTTACTTAATCGTTTCGCTCTATCAGAAGGTCCCGCGCACCGTCAGCGTCGCGTTGCGGGGCTCGCCGTAGAAGCTGCCCCAGCCCGGCGCGCCTATCGTCTGATAGTAGGTCTTGTCGAACAGATTGTTCACGTTCAATGCCGCCGACCAGTTCTTGTTGATCTTGTAGCCGATGCGTGCATTCCAGACGGCGTAGGGCGCCTGCGAGACCCGCACCGAGCGGGTTTCCGTGTAGCTGCCGGTCTGGTAGTTCACGCCGCCGCCCACGGTCCACGCCGACCATGCGCCGGGCAGGCGGTAGTCGGACCACAGGCGCAGGATGTGCTTGGGCGTTACCGTGCGGCCGAAGTTGGTGCTCGATACCTCGGTGTCGTCCAGGAACTTGAGGGTGTTGAAGGTGTAGCCGGCAAACAGCTGCCAGCCCGGGGCCACCTCGCCGCTGATTTCGGCGTCCACGCCCTGGCTGCGCACCTTGCCGCTGGACAGATAGCAGATGTCGCCCACGGTGCATGCGCTGACCAGGTCTTGCTGGGCGCGGTTCTTCTGGTCGACGCGGAAGAGCGCGAGCGAGGCGTTGACCCGGCCGTCGAGCAGCTCGCCCTTGATGCCTGCTTCGTAGTTCTTGCCCATGATGGGGTCGAGTATCTGGCCCGACGCGTCCACGGCGTTCTGCGGCTCGAAGATTTCCGCAAAGCTGACATAGCCGGACCACTGGGGATTGAAGGCGTAGATCAGGCCGCCGTACGGTGTGACGACGCCGTTTTCCTTGTAGGGGTCGGTGTACTGCTTGCCGTCGTCGCGGTACTTGCCGGTGTTCTCGTACCAGCTGACGCGGGCGCCCGCCACCAGCGTCAACGGATCGGCCAGCTTGAAGCGGCCGACGCCGTAGACGCCGGTCTGCTTCATCGTGATGACGGTCGCGGCGCCGCGGTAGGCATTCTCGCGCAACCAGTCGTCGGTGGGCTCGGGCACGTGGTGATCCGGATCCCAGACGTTTACGGCGCGGTTCAGGCGCGCGGTCGCGAAATCGTTCTTGCTGGTCAGTTCGTTGATGCTGGCGCCCACGCTGATCGAATGCTTGCGGCCCAGCGCCTCAAACGCGCCGTCCACATCCAGGTTGAGCGCCTTGTTGTGCGTGGAGAAATCGAAGATGCCGGCGTACATCGTCGGCCCCAGTCCGGTGGCCGGATTGACCGCGCCTTCGGTGAAGGCGTATTTGGAATCGTTGGACTCCTGGGTGGAAGTCCCGGTGAGTTTCAGCGACCAGTCCTGGTTGAAGCGGTGCGCAAGCTCGGCGAACACGGTGGTCTGCTTGCCGTTCCAGCGGTTCCAGTCTTGCGAGAGCGAGGTCGAACGCTTCAGCCCGATGTCGTCGCCGTTGGTGTAGTGGGGCAGGCCGTGGAAGAACGGCGTGGATCGCAGTTCTTCGTAGCTGACGCCGCCGGTCAAGGTGGTGGCGGGGCCCAGGTCGTAGCTGAGTACGCCATACAGCACACCGGTGCGGCTGTCGGCGTTGTCGTAGAAGTAGTCCCGGTCGTTGTAGCTGGCCACGGCGCGTCCGCGCAGGGAGCCCGACGCGTTCAAGGGGCCGGTCGCATCGATGTCGGCGCGGTAGTTGTTCCAGGAGCCGCCGCTGGCTAACAACTGCACCTGGTTTTCGGCCAGCGGCCGCTTGCGCACCAGGTTGACCGCGGCGCTGGGCGAGCCGGCGCCCTGCAGCAGGCCGGTGGCGCCGCGGATGATTTCGACCCGGTCCAGGATCACGGTGCTGCTGGTGAAGCTGTTGGCCTGGGGGTAATAGAACGCGCGGTTGACGCCGTCGAACTGGTAGCTGTCGACGCGGAAGCCGCGCGAGAACACATAGTTGCCGCCCATCGGGCTCTTGTAGAGCGTCATGCCGGTGCTATTGGCCAGCACGTCGTCCAGCGTGTTGGCGTTCTGGTCGTCCATGCGCTGGCGCGTCACCACCGTGACCGACTGCGGAATCTCCTTCAGGGTCTGCTCGCCCTTGCCTATGGTCACGAACCCGCTGGTATAGCTGCCCGTGCCTTCGGTGACGGCCGGGTCGGCGATGCCGGTCACCGTGACTGGCGCGAGCGTGGTCGCGTCGCCCTGCGGAATGCGGCGCAGGTGATAACCCTCTCCGTTGGCGTTGGCCACGGCTTGCAGGCCCGTGCCTGCGAGCAGGCGCGTGAGGCCCTGTTCCGCGGTGTAGCGGCCGGTAAGCCCTTGCGTCATCACCCCGCGGGTCAGTGTCGGCGACGCGGCCACGGTGACGTTGGCGGCGACTCCGAACTGGCCCAGCGCTTCGTCCAGCGTCGTGGGGGCGATGGCGAAGGCGACCCCTTGCGCGGCCGCGGGCTGGGCCCAGGACACGGCGGGCGCGGCGAGCGGGGTCATTGCGGCCAAGGCCAGATGGACGGCAAGGCGCAAGCGCGCCGGGACTGCCCCGGGGGTCTGGGGCGCGGCAAGAGTAGAGGGTGTATGGCGTGCTGCCATGAGGGCTTCCTGGTTCGTCGATGGGTAAGGCCAGACCGCGGGCGCCTCGGGTCTGTCTCTATGTCTAACGAACCACATCCGAAAATCTTCGCCGTCGTTACAAATTTCCTGGAAGACCGCCCAGGCTGAGGCTCTGCACGTCAGGCGCGATCGACGCTGACCCAGTAGCGCGTGCGGTATCGCAGCCTCAGGTCCAGCACGCCGGCCAGGACTTCCAGCGCCCGGTCGGTGTCGTCGATGCGGAACGCCCCGGTGACTTCGAGGTCCGCCACCCTGGGGTCGCAACGCAGGATGCCGACGCGGTAGCGCCCCAGTTCCGCGAGGAACTGGTCCAGCCGCATGCGGTTCGCGACCAGCATGCCGGCGGCCCAGGCAGGCTCCGTGCCGTCGACACGGGTTGCGGGGGCCAGCGTGCGTCCGTCGAATTCCGCCTGTTCGCCGGCATGCACGACCCGCCCGGCGGGATCCACGCGCACAGCCCCTTCAAAGACGGCAAGCCGCGTCGAGCCATCGCTGTCGTCCAGCTGGCGGACGGTAAAGCGCGTGCCCAGCGGCGTGAGCAGGCCGTGCCGGGTCTGCACGCTGAAGGGGCGTCCGGCGCCATCCGCGCCCGTTGCGATCAGGATTTCTCCGCTGCGCAGCGTGACGCGGCGTTGCTGCGCGTCGTAGCGCAACGCCACGGCAGTGTCGGTGTTCAGCGTCAGGAGGGTGCCGTCAGGCAGGGTCATGGTCCGCTGCTCGCCGGTGGCGGTGCGATAGACGGTGCTGCCTTCCCACCAGCCTTCGCGCGCGCCCGCCCATGCCAGCGTGCCCAGGCAGATGCCGCCCGCGGCCCATTTCATGACGCTGCGGCGCGAACGCTGCTCGCAGTAGCGCAGGATGGTCTGGCTGGCGGCGCCTTCGGACACCTTGCCGGTGTTGATGGTGTGGACCTCGCGCCCGATGCCCTGCAGGCGCTGCCAAGCCAGTTCGTGGCGCGCGTCTGCCTGACGCCAAGCCGCACAGGCGGCTTGCGTGGCCGCATCGGGCGCGTCCCCGGTCCGCATCATCCAGAGCGCCGCCTGCTTGATGATGTCGGGATGCAGCCGTTCGGCTTGGGCGGCGCTCATGCGTACAGCACCGCGTAGCAATGCTCCCAGGCCTTGACGATGTCGCGCTGCACGGCCGCCACCGAAATGTCGAGCTGCTGGGCGATGTCGCGGTAGGGCAGGCCTTCCACCTGCGCCAGCACGAAGACCCGGCGCGCCCGCGGCGGCAACTGCTCCAGCATGCGGCATACGGCGTTCAGCGCCTCCATCACCAGCGCATGCGTTTCGGGACTGGGCTCGACGGCCTCGCTGCGCGAGGCCAGCGTTTCCAGATAGGCCTGTTCCACCGCGCGGCGGCGCGACTGGTCGATAAGGAGGCGCTTGGCGACGGTGGTGAGGAAACCGCGCGGCTCGGCGAACGCCGCGCGCGACTCGCTGCGCATGACGCGTTCGAAGGTGTCGTGCGCCAGGTCCGCGGCGTTTTCGGTGTTGCCGCTGAGCCGGCGGCGCAGCATCTGCACGAGCCAGCCGTGATGCTCTCGATACAGGCTGACGAAATCGTCGGAGGAGGCAAAGTCGGCGCTAGGCAAGGGGGCTTCCGTTCAAACGCTAATGGGAATGATTGCTAATTGTATAGGATCATCATTCCGGGCGTGCCTCGCGATGCCGCGCCGCATTGGCCAGATCCGCAATCGGCGCCAGCAACCCCCGATCAAAACTCTCCATCGCCGCGCCCGCGCGCAATCTTGCGGGCCAATCGGCATGCGTCAGCGCGCCGCGCCCGAGCGAAACGAAGTCCGCTTCCTCCCGCGCCATCATCCCGTTGGCCGCCATCGGGTCATGCAACGATCCGTTGGCCAGCACCGGGACCGCGACGTGCCGCCGCGCCAATGCCGCGAGGCTTGGGCCCTGATCTCCAAAAGCCGGACGCCAGGCCTCGAACTCGGTCGTGTGCAGGTAGTCGATGGGCTGGGCGCCCAGCGTGCGGTAGATCTGCGCCGCATCCGCCTCGCCGCCTTCCCACTTGTGGGTGAAGTCATTGACCTTGCCCTGGGAGCTGCGCACGCCCACGACATAGCGCTGCCCCGTAGCCTGGCGTACGGCCTGGATGACTTCCAGCGTCAAGCGCAGCCGGTTGTCCAGGTTGCCGCCATAGCGGTCTGTGCGCAGATTGGTGTGGGTGGTGAGGAACTGGTCCAGCAGGTAGCCGTTGGCGCCGTGTATCTCGACGCCGTCGAAGCCGGCCTCCTGCGCCCGGCGCGCGGCCTGGGCAAAGCCGTCGATGGCCTCCGCGATGTCCACGTCCGACATGGCTTCAGGCGTCCGGTACGGCCCATCGCCCCGATAGAACGCCATCTGCTGTCCCTTGGGCTGTACGGCCGAGGGACCCTTCGTCGTGCCGCGGTATGGGTTGCCCTGCGACAGCGCACCCGCGTGCATGAGCTGCGCGATGATGCGGCCGCCGTGCGCATGCACACGGTCGACCACGGGGCGCCAGGCGTCGCGCTGGGCCTCGTCGGTCAGGCCGGGTTGGAACAGGTAGCCCTGCGCATGCGCCCGGTCGGTGTAGATGCCCTCGGTGATCACCAGGCCGAAGCCGCCGGCCGCGAAGGCTGCGTAGTAATCGGCCATCTGCGGCGTGGCGCGGCCATCTTCCGTGGCGCTGACGCGGGTCATGGGGGCGACGGCGAGACGATTGGCCAGGGTCAAGCCCCTTTCCAGCTGCAGCGGCGTGAACAGTCCGGCCTGCGCCGCGTCGTTCGTACGATAGTCGAGCGCGCCCATGTCAACGGCCCTCCTGCGGACGGACGGCCGCGATGGCCTCGATCTCGATCATGGCGGCCGGGTCGTAGAGCGCCTTGATCTCGGCGATCGTGTCGGCGGGGTAGGGAGCCGAGAAGTGGCGGCGGCGCAGCGTGACCACGTCCTGGAAGTGCCCCATGTCGGTGACGAAGATGGTCACCTTGATGACGTCCTTCAGGCTGGAGCCGCCGGCTTCGAGCGCGCGGCGCAAGTTCAGGAAGGCTTGTTCGCCCTGGGCCAGAAAGCCGCCCTCGACGATCTTGCCGTCATCGCCGGCGCCAGCCTGGCCGGAGATGAACAGCAGATTGCCGAACTGGATGCCTTGCGACAGCAGGAAGGGTTCGTAGTTGTCGGGCTGGGTGATGACGCGCTGTAGCATGATGCGATTTCCTTCATTTATGGTTGATCTGTGAATCAGCGCGAGAATCGCTGGTCCATGCCGTAAATGTAGAAATCTGCCGGGACGCTGACAAAGGTTCATTTATCAGCTATAAGATGAGAAAATCTCATCCATGACCATGCAACGCCGATCTCTTCCGCTCTCTGGACTGCGCGTATTCGAGGCCGCCGCGCGCCTGGGCAGTTTCAAGGCCGCCGCCGAGGAACTGGCCGTCACGCCGACCGCCGTCAGCCATCAGATCCGCGCGTTGGAAGCGCAGACCGGGCTGGCGCTGTTCGATCGCCACGTGCGCAGGGTGTCGCTGACTGAGGCGGGCGCACAGCTCTATCCTGTGCTGCGGGATGGTTTCGATGCCTTCGAGGCGGCGCTGGCGCGTTTGACGCAGCAGCGCACGCGGATGCAGGTGACCATCTCCGCGACCAACGCGTTCACGGTGAAATGGCTGGTGCCGCGCATGGCGGATTTCCGCAGCAAGCATCCGGGCATCGATCTGCAGTTGCAAGCCAGCGACGACGTGGTCGATCTGCGATCGGCCGCGGTCGACATCGCGATCCGCTATGGCCGCGGGCCGTATCCGGGCCTCGTCGCGCAGCCGCTGTTCACGGACCGCTTCGCGCCCGTGGCGAATCCGCGGCTGGGCGTGGCATCGCCGGACGATCTGGCCGGCGTGCCCTTGATCCGTTTCAACTGGAAGTGGTCCCATCCGGACAATCCGACCTGGGAGCGCTGGTTCGCGGTCGCGCAGCGTTCCTTGCCGCGGCAGGCGGGCCAGTTGCGCTTTTCCGATGAAGGCCACGCCATACAGGCCGCCGTCGCCGGCCATGGCGTGGCGCTGGTCAGCCTGGCGTTGATCGCCGAAGAATTGGAAGCGGGCCATCTGGTGCAGCCCTTCGGCCCGGAGATCGCCGGGCATACCTACCATCTGGCCATGCCCGCCGACCGGCCGCCCTCGGCGCCTGTCCAGGCGGTTGCGCATTGGTTGAGCATGCAGGCGGCGGCGCAAGAACCGGGCCGCAAGAAAGCGTAGGCGGTCTGGCCGGAACGGGTTCGCCGTTGTCAGCGAGCCGCTTTTGCAAGCACTTCCATGGCAGCCGCCTTGGCGCGGCCGAACTCCGCATGGTCGTCCATCGAGGCGGCGACGTTGGCGTATGCCTGGTAGGCCAGCAGCTCCATGACCAGTTTCGCCTCGTCGGCGTCGGCTGCGATTTGCCCCTGCGCCCGGGCCTCGCGGATCAATCCGTAAAGACGCGTGCGTCCTGCTTCGCGGTATTGCTGGATGGCGTCGCGCAAGGGGCCGGGACGCGCACGATATTCGCTGCTTACTGCGGTGATGACGCAGCCGCCCGGAAGCTGGCGGGTTCCCACGAAATCGAACCAGCCGTTCATCAGGGCGCGCAGCCGCGTCAGCGGCGTGCGCTTGCGCATGGCTGGCTCGACAACCTGGGTCTGGTACAGGCCTATCGCATGGGCCAAGGCCGCCAGTTGCAGGTTTTCCTTGTCGCCGAACAGAACCTGAAGATTGCTTTTTCCCACTTCAGCCAAGTCGGCCACCTGGCCGAAGGTCAGGCCGTCCAGTCCTTCGACGGAGAGGAGCTTTACGGCTTCGTCGAGCACGCGGGCTCGCGCGCGCTCGCCGCGCAAGCGGCGGCCATCGGGTGGGGGAGAGGGGGGCAACGGTTTCATCGGACCTTGTTTTTCTGCTTGCACGGGTTTCATTCTTTCACGATACTATAAATACGATCGTACATATATAAATGTGAAGAATGAACGCTGAATTTGCGCTGCAAGCTGAAAAGAACCGCCCCTGGCGCGCCCTCGCTGTGCTGTTGACGGGCAACTTCGTGACGATCCTGGATCTCTTCATCGTCAATGTCGCATTGCCCAGCATCCAGAGCGGCTTGTCGGCATCGGATACCGATTTGCAGCTGATCGTGGTGGCTTACGCTTTGGCTTATGGCTTGTGCCTGATCAATGGCGCGCGTTTGGGCGACCTGTTCGGGCGGCGGCGCTTGTTCCTGGCCGGCATGGGGCTGTTCACCGTGGCTTCGGCGTTATGCGGGGTGGCGGTCACGCCGTGGCAGCTCATCCTGGCGCGCGCCCTGCAGGGCGTGGGGGCGGGCGTGCTGATGCCGCAAGTGCTGGCTTCGATAAGAGTGGTGTTCGAGGGCGAGGCGCGCAGGCGCGCGTTCGGCATCATGGGCGCGGTGCAGGGCGTGGCCGCAAGCATTTCACAGTTGCTGGGCGGCATGCTCATCACGCTGAATCCGCTGGACTTGGGGTGGCGACTGGTGTTTCTCATCAACGTCCCGATCGGCATTGCTGCATTGCTGGCGGGGCGGCGGGCGCTTCCCGAATGGCGCGCGCCGGTTCCGACGCGGGTGGACCTGCGCGGCGCGCTTGCGGGCGCTGCCGGGCTGGCCCTGATCCTGGTGCCTGTCATGGAGGGACGAGAGCATGGATGGCCCTGGTGGTCGCTTGCGGGGCCCGTGCTGGCGTTGGGTGTGCTGGCGTATTTCGTCCGCTATGAGAAAGCGCTGGCCCGGCGCGGTGGCGTGCCTGTGCTGGATATGGGCTTGTTTGCCAACCGGCCATTCGTGGCAGGCATAGGCGCGGTGTTTTTCTTTTTTTCAGCCATCAGTTCGTTCTTCTTCGCGTTGACGCTGCTGTTGCAGTTCGGGCTGGGGTTCGCGCCGCTGGCGGCGGGCGCCGTGTTCACGCCTTCGGCGCTGGCGTTCTTTGGCGCGTCGCTTGCCGGTCCGAAACTGGCCACCCGCTATGGACGCGGGGCGCTGCTGTTCGGTGTGCTGGTCTTTACCGCGGGCTTGGCGCTGTCCGCGGTTACCGCCGCCACGCAGCCCCAGAATCTGGCGCTGTTGGTGGCGTCACTGGTGCTGAATGGCGCGGGGCAAGGGCTGGTGATCCCGCTGGCATTCAACGCCATTCTGGGGGCGGTGCAGGAGGAACAGGCCGGCATGGCTTCCGGCATGCTCAGCACCTTGCAAGTCGTCGGGACTTCCGCGGGCGTGGCGGTAGTGGGCGGCGTCATCTTCACGATGCTTGAGGCCGCGGGGAGCTTGCCCGCCAGCGACGGCGCATCGATCTACGGAGGCGCGCTGGCGGCGGCCATGCTTTACAACATTGCGGCTGCGCTGCTCAGCCTCGTCCTTTTCAGGCTGGCGACGCGCCGATAGGCGCCAAGAATCCGTTCCAACATTCCCGGGTGAACTCATACAGCGCATCCTGTGCTGTCAACGGAGTGCGCCCCGCCAGCCGGGCCAGCGCATAGTGCCCCTGGCGCTGCGGGTCGGACGGGATCGGCACTTCGACCAGCAGCCCGGCTTCCTGCTGCTGCCGCGTGACGCAGATCACGCCCAGCAGCAAGGCGTCCGTGCGCAGCGCCAGTTCCACCAGCGCGTCCAGATTCTCGCAGCGGTGGGTGACCATTTGTTCCGGCGCGCCGCCCGGCCCCAGGGTTTCCGCGAGCCGCAGCGAGACTTCCGGGCTGAGAGTGGTGGATGCCACGGGGTACTGGCGGACCTGTTCTATGCCGGGCCGCTTGTGGGCAAGGATGGGATGGCCCTTGCGACACACCAGGCCCGCGCGCAGCGGGGGCAGGGCGCGGGTCTCCAGGTCGGCCGCGTCATACAGCATGCGGGCGTCGCAGACCATGGCGTCGATGCGTTCGTCGCGCAGCATTTCCAGCAAGGCGGCGGTGGCGCCCAGTTCGACGCCCACGCGTACCTGGGGATGGCGCTCTGCCATGTGGGCCAGGAAGGGCGACAGCAGCAGCGATGCGGGCGCCGGGCTCAGGCCGATGGACAGCGTGCCCGATTCGCCGCTGTGCAGTGTTTTCAGTTCGCGCTGCAGCTCCGCTTCTTCGAAGCGCATGCGGCGCGCGCGTTCGGCCACGCAGGCGCCGTAGGGCGTGAGGCGCACGCGACGGGTGCCGCGGTCGAGCAGGGGCAGGCCCAGTTCGGCTTCGAGCGCCTGGATGCTGCGGCTGAGCGCCGGTTGCGACAGGTTGACCGCCTCTGCGGCGCGCGAGTAAGTGCCGTGTTCGACCACCGCCAGCAGGTGTTTGAGTTTCTGGAAATCCATGTCCAAGCCGCATAAATACTATGAAATAAATGCATTGGAATTATAGATAGGCTGTTCGTATCATGGTCCGCAGACGGCGCCCGCAGAGGCGCCGCAAACCGTGCCCGGGACTCGCACCGCGGCGCGGCTCGTCAAATACGGAGACAGATTCGAATGAAGCAGCACTTGTTGTCGGCCGCCATCCTGGCGGCCTGCGCGGCCATGGGCGCCCAAGCCCATGCCCAGGAAGTCCAGCAGCACGATCAGAAGCAGTCCGAGGCCGCGTTGCGTCCGGCCGGCGCGGCCAGCGGCCAGGTCACGATCCGGCGCGACGGCTATGGCATGCCCCATGTGTACGCCAACACCGTGTACGGCATTTTCTACGGCTACGGTTATGCGGTGGCGCAGGACCGCCTGTTCCAGATGGAAATGGCGCGGCGCAGTACCCAGGGCCGCGTGGCCGAGGTGCTGGGCCAGCCCATGGTGGCGTTCGACAAATCCATCCGCGGCAATTTCTCGCCTGAGCGCATCCAGCGCCAATTGGCCGCGCTGCCCGCGTCCGAGCGGCAGATCCTGGACGGCTATGCGGCCGGCATGAACGCCTGGATCGCGCGGGTGCGGGCCGAGCCCGGCAGCCTGATGCCCAAGGAATTCAACGATCTGCGCTTCCAGCCCGCGGACTGGACGGCCTATGACGTGGCGATGGTGTTCGTGGGCACCATGGCCAATCGTTTTTCCGATGCCAACAGCGAGATCGACAACCTGGCGCTGCTGACTGCCCTGAAGGACCTGCATGGCGACGAGCGCGCCATGCAGATCTTCAACCAGCTGCGCTGGATGACCGACAGCCGCGCGCCCACCACCGTGCCCGAGGAAGAGGGCGTGTACCGGCCCGATGGCGCCAAGCCGTCCGCCAGGCTGTCCTATGCGCTGCCGCGCTACGACGGCACGCCGCCCATGCTGGAACGCGTGGCGCGCGATCCGCAGACGCGCGGCGTGCTGGATGAGACGCCCGCGGCCGCGTCGGCGCGCCTGCTGGCGCAGTTCGCGGAATCGGGGCAGCCGGGCATCGCCGGTTTTCCGACCACCAGCAACATGTGGATCGTGGGCCGCGACCACGCCAGGGACGCTCGTTCCATCCTGCTGAACGGGCCGCAGTTCGGCTGGTGGAATCCCGCCTACACCTACGGCATCGGCCTGCACGGCGCGGGTTTCGACGTGGTGGGCAACACGCCGTTCGCCTACCCCAGCATCCTGTTCGGCCACAATGCGCACGTGACCTGGGGCTCGACCGCGGGCTTTGGCGACGACGTGGACATCTACGCCGAAAAGCTCGACCCGAACGACCGCACCCGCTACTTCCACGACGGCGTCTGGAAGACGATGGAAAAGCGCACCGAGCTCATCGAGGTCAAGGATGGGCAGCCGGTGGTGATGGACGTGTACCGCACGGTGCACGGCATCGTCACCAAGTTCGACGACAAGCAGCACGTGGCCTATGCCAAGGCGCGCGCCTGGGAAGGCTATGAGCTGCAATCGCTGATGGCCTGGACCCACAAGGCGCAGTCGCGCAACTGGGACCAGTGGAAGCAGCAGGCGGCGCGCCACGCGCTGACCATCAACTGGTACTACGCCGACGACAAGGGCAACATCGGCTACGCGCACACGGGCTTCTATCCCAAGCGTCGTCCGGGCCATGATCCGCGCCTGCCCGTGCCGGGCACGGGCGAGATGGACTGGGACGGCATGCTGCCGTTCTCGACCAATCCGCAGGTCTACAACCCGCGCCAGGGCTTCATCGCCAACTGGAACAACCAGCCCATGCGCGGTTATCCGTCCACCGACCTGTTCGCCATCGTGTGGGGCCAGGCCGACCGCTACGCCGAGATCGAGACCCGCCTGAAAGCCATGACGGCCAACGGCGGCAAGGTCAGCGCGCAGCAGATGTGGGACCTGATCCGCACCACCAGCTATGCCGACGTCAACCGCCGCCACTTCCTGCCGTATCTGCAGCAGGCGGTGCAGGGCTTGCCGGCGGACGATGCGCGGGCCGGGCTGGTTGCGGGGCTGGCGTCCTGGGACGGCATGGCCACCAGCGACAAGCAGGCCGGCTACTACGACAACGCGGGACCTGCCGTGATGGACGCCTGGCTGCGCGCCATGCTCAAGCGCACGCTGGCCGACGAGATGCCCGCGGACTTTTTCAAGTGGTACAGCGCCACCGGCTATCCGACACAGGCGGCGCCCGCCACGGGTTCGGTCAACCTGACGGTGGGGGTGAAGGCGCTGTTCAACGCGCTGGCCGGCCGCGATTCGGGCGTGCCGCAGAAGTACGACTTCTTCAATGGCCAGCGGCCGCGGGACGTGAGCCTGGCCGCGCTGGACGATGCGCTGGCGGCCTTGCAGAAGACCTACGGCCAGGATCCGGCAAGCTGGCGCATACCCGCGCCGCCCATGGTGTTCGCGCCCAAGAATTTCCTGGGCGTGCCGCAGGCGGATGACAAGGCGGTGCTGAGCTTTCCGGCCACGCAGAACCGCGGCACCGAGAACAACATGACGGTGTTCGATGGCAAAGGCGTGCGCGCGGTGGACGTGGTGGCGCCGGGGCAAAGCGGTTTTGTCGCCCCGGACGGCACGCCGTCGCCCCACATCCGCGACCAGTTCGACCTGTACACCAGCTTCGGCAACAAGCGGGTCTGGTTCACGGATGCGGAAGTGCGCGCCAATGCTAAGTCGGTAGAGACGTTGCGCTATTGACGGCGTAGCCGCCCTGGTGGCTGGCCAGGCGCGCATAGACCCCTTGCCGCCTGAGCAACTGGTCGTGCGTTCCGGCCTCCGCCAGCGTGCCGCGATCCAGCACCAGGATCAGGTCGGCATCGCGTATCGTCGACAGGCGGTGCGCGATGACCAGCGTGGTCCGATGGCGCATCAGCACGTCCAGCGCGCCGCGCACCTGCATTTCCGACAAGGTGTCCAGGTGCGAGGTGGCTTCGTCCAGGATCAGCACGGGCGCGTTCTTCAGGAAGGCGCGGGCAATCGAGATGCGCTGGCGCTGGCCGCCGGATAGCTGCATGCCGCGTTCGCCCACGCGCGTCGCCAGGCCTTCCGGCAGGGCGCGCACGAAGTCCGCCAGCGCGGCCTGTTCCAGCGCGCGCGCCAGGTCCTCGGGGCTGGCTTCGGGGCGGGCCAGGCGGATGTTGCCTTCCAGCGTGTCGTTGAACAGATAGGTGTCCTGCGTCACCAGCGCCACGCGTTCGCGCAGGCCGTCCAGCTGCAGTTCCCGCAGGTCCACGCCATCGAGCTTGACCTGTCCCGCGCGCGGATCCCAGAAGCGCAGCAGCAGGCTGGCCACGGTGCTCTTGCCCGCGCCCGATGCGCCCACCACCGCCACGGTGGCGCCGGCCGGCACCTTGAAGCTCAGGTCGCGCAAGGTGTCCGCGGTCTTGCCTGGATAAGCGAAGCTCACGTGGTCGAAGGCCAGCGACAGGCCGTGGGCGGAGACGGGCGCCGGCAGCGGTCCGTCGGTCACGGGTTCGGGCTCGTTGGCGACCACGTGCAGGCGGCGGGTGGCGGCGATGGTGTCCGCCAATTGCCGGCTGACCTGCGAGATCTCGGAGACTGGCAAGAAGGTCGCCAGGGCGATCAGCACCAGCAAAGGCAGCATGCCGGCCGACAGCGCGCCGGCCGATACCTGCAGCGCGCCCACGACGGCCACCGCCAGGCCGCCCAGGCCCATCGCGATTTCAAAGCCCGCGGTCTGGCGCGACAGGTCGTCCAGGATGTCCAGGCGGCGCGTACGGTAATGGTCCGCCACCCGCAGGAATTCATCGCGCCGGCGGCCGGTGGCCTGGAAGGCGGTCAGGTCGGCCAGGCCCTGGATGGTGTCGGTGGTGTGGGCGCTCATCTCGCCCAGCGCCTCGCGCGCCTTGTCGCCCAGCGCGTCGACCTTGCGGCGTCCGCGCACCGGCGACACCAGCGCATAGGCCAGGAAGGGCAGCAGCGCCAGCGCCACCGGCCAGCTGTAGACGCCCAGGAAACCCAGCACCGACAGCGGCACCAGGACCGAGACGATGGCGGGGGCGATGGTGTGCGCGTAGAAGTACTCCACCATTTCCACGTCCTGGGTGGCCAGCGCCACCAGGTCGCCGGAGCGGCGCTGCAACAGGTAAGCCGGGGCCAGGCGCTCCAGCTTGTCGTAGAGCTTGACCCGCATGTCGGCCAGCAGCTGGTAGGCCATGGCGTGGGCCAGCCAGGATTCGAGCCAGTGGAACAGCGCGGCCAGCGGCGCGGCGACCAGCAGGCCCGCTATCAGGGCCGAGTAGTCGCGGCCGTCGCGGATGGCGGCGACGATCAGCGCGCTGAACACGCCCACGCCGATGTAGGCCGCGACCCGCGCTACGCCCAGCAGGATCGTGGCGGTCAGCGTGCCGCGCCACGGCCGGACCACCGAGAGCAGGGTGCCGAGCGTGGCGCGCCAGCCGACCTGGACCGCGTCCGCGTCCAGCGAGCGCAGGGCCGGGCCTTGCGCGCCGGATTCTTCGCCGGAGGCGTTGCGGTCGGTCGTTTCCGCGGGGACGGCAGCGGCGGAGGCAGGCGATCCCGCCGACGGATTGCGGTGCGCGGCCGCCTGTTCGTGCATCAGGCGGTAGTACAGGCCGTTTTGCCGCATCAGTTCTGCGTGCGGTCCTTCCTCCGCGACCCGGCCCTGGTCCAGCACCAGGCAGCGGTCGGCGCCGATGACGCTGGCCAGGCGGTGGGCCAGGATCAAGGTCGTGCGGCCGGCCATCAGGCGGTCCAGCGCCTGCTGGATCAGCGCTTCGTTTTCCGTATCCACCGACGACAGCGCCTCATCCAGGATCAGGATGGGCGCGTCGCGCAACAGCGCGCGGGCGATCGCCACGCGCTGGCGCTGGCCGCCGGACAGCTGCAGGCCGCGCTCGCCGATGCGGGTGGCGTAGCCCTCGGGCAGCGCCATGATGAAGTCGTCGATATTGGCGGCGCGGGCGGCGGCGCGCACCTGTTCGGGGGTGGCGTCGGGGCGGCCCAGCCGCAGGTTGTCGTCGATGGTGCCATGGAACAGCGTGATGTCCTGGCTTACCAGCGCGATGTGCGAAAGCAGCGCCTGCGTATCCAGTTCGTTCACGTCATGGCCGCCGATGCGGATGCTGCCGGATTGGGGCAGGCATTCGCGCAGCAGCAGGCGCACGATGGTCGACTTGCCGGCGCCGCTGGGGCCGACCACGCCGACGCGTTCGCCCGCCGCGATCCGGAAGCTCAAGCCCTGGTGGGCGCGGCGCTCGGGGGTGTAGGAAAACGCCACGTTGTCGAATTCGATGGTGGGCGCGAGCCGGCCCGGGGTCTTGCCGCCGGCGGCGGGGGCGGGTGTCAGCGGCTGCGCATCCGTCAGCGCATGGATGCTGGCGGCGGCCGACTGGCCCAGCATGCCCCGGTGCAGTACCGAGCGCAGGTCGCGCAGCGGGCGGAAGATCTCGGTGCCGGCCATCAGCACGATCAGCAGGGCTTCCACGCTCATGTCGCCGTGGGCCACGCGCCAGGCGCCCAGCGTCAGCGCCAGCGCCGCGCCCAGGGCCACGCCCAGGTCGCTGATGCCGCGCGTCAAGAGGCTGACGGAAAGCACCCAGAAGGTGTTGTCGGACAGGCTGCGGGCGCGGGCGGCCAGCCGCTGGCCCCAGGCCTTGCCCTGGCCATAGGACTTCAGCGTGGGCAGGCCCTGCACGGCGTCCAGGAAGTCCTCGCCGAAATCGTTCAGGGACTTGCTGCGGGCCAGGCTGGCGCGGCGGTCCAGCATGTGCACGGCCATGGGGCCGAACAGCGCGAACAGCGCCGCCGCCAGGAACACCAGCGCGGTGGGCACGTCCCAGAACGCGATCACGGCGAAGATGGCGAAGGGCGCTGCGGCGGCGATCGCGACTTGCGGCAGGTACTGGCCGAAGAAGGCTTGCAACTGCTCGACTCCGTCGACCACCGTCAGCATCACGCCGCCCGTGCGCTGGTTGGCGAACCAGGCCGGGCCCAGGCTCACGATGCGGTCATAAAGCCGCGCGCGCAGCGCATGCTGCACGGTGGCGGCGCAGCGGTTGGCCTGCACGGTGCGCCAATGGTCCAGGAAGGCGCGCAGCAGCACCATGGCGGCGGCCCACAGCGCCGGCGCGAGCCAGTCCTGCGACGGTGCGCCATCGAATACGCGGGCCAGCAACTGGCCCAGGAACACGTAACGGGCGATGCCGGCGGCCAGGGCCAGCAGGCCCAGGAAAATGCCGCCCGCCATGCTGGCGCGCAAGCCCGCCGTCAACTGCCAAAGGCGCGAATCGAAATACATAGCAAACTCCTTTCAGTGCTTGCATGGTCCCCGATCCCGCGACCCGGCGATAGCGATAGTTTTTCAATCTAGGGTTGAGCTAGACTTGACCCATGGCCGATCTTCCCAACCACACGCCGCCCCTGGCGGCCCTGCGCGCCTTCGAGGCCGTAGCCCGCCTGGGCAGCTTGAGCCGCGCCGCCGCCGAACTTCACGTGACCAAGAGCGCCGTCAGCCATCAACTGCGGGCGCTGGAGGCGGACCTGGGGGTGGCGCTGCTGCGCCGCGGCGGCACGGTGCGCCGCGCAGAAACCACCGCGGCGGGCGCGGACCTGTTGGCATCCGTGCAACAGGCCTTGACCCTGCTGGAGACCGCCTGCCGCAACGTGCGGGCCTCCGCCCGGGGCAAACGGCGCAATACCCTGAACGTTTCCGCCAACCCGTCGCTGGCCGCCATGTGGCTGGCCCCGCGCATCGGACGCTTCATCGAGCTGCATCCCGGCATCGACATCCAGGTGTACCTGCACGCCAGCCAGGACCCGGCCTGGAAAAGCCAGGACATCGACCTGGCGTTCCTGCACGTGCGCGCCATGGGGCCGCATATCGCCGAGCCCGGCGACATCCCGTTGATGACCGAAACCGTGGTGCCCGTGTGCAGTCCGTCGCTGGTCGATCCGGCCGAGCGCTGCGATCCTGGCGTGTTCCTGCGCCATCGCTGGCTGGAGGAAAAGCACGTCGACAGCCCGGAGACCGACTGGCGCACCTGGAGTCCGCGGCTGGGCCTGGCCGAATCCGACTGGCAGGAACCCATGGTGCTGAGCGGCCTGAGCACGGTCGCCGCAGCCGCGGCTGCCGGGGTCGGCATCGCGCTGGGCCGCGCGCCGCTGATTGACGAGGAACTGGCCAGCGGCCGGCTGGTGCCCCTGGTGCCGCACCTGCGCATGCCGGGCTCCTGGGGCTACGTGATGCGGATCCAGGCCAACCGGCCGATGGACGCCGCCTTGCCGACGCTGGTGGAGTTCCTGGCGGAAGAGGGGCGCAGCACCGGCGCCTGGCAGAACCTGGCGGACGCCGGGCGCTGAGACCGCGCCCGGGCGTCAGTCCGCGCCGCTGCGGCCTCGCGGCGGCTTGCTGATGGTGACCGCCGAGGTGACGATCAGCTCCATCAGGATGTTGCGCGCCAGGTTCTCGGCATAGTCGTTGCGCGCCTCCGCCGTGGCGATGGCGCGCTCCACCGATCCCTCCACGATGGCGTTGATTTGCTGGATATGCAGCTCGCAGATCTGCACCAGGTCCGGATGGCGCTTCTGGTGGAAGTACAGGAAGCGCCGCGCCAGCGTCTGCAGCATGGCGTGGAACTCTGCCGCGTAGCTGTTGCGCGAGGCGGCGCCGATCTGGCTGGTCAGGGTGAAATGCAGGCGCATGTACATGCGCATGTCGTTGACGGCCTTCAGGTCTTCGAGTTCGCGGGCCAGTTGCGTCAATTCGGCGCGTTCGCCGTCGTCGGCCCACTGCGCGGCCTGGGCCACGATCAGCCGTTCGATCTCGCGGCGCGCCTGAATGATCTTCAACTGGCCCTGGTAGTCGATCTCGGAGATGAAGATGCCCTGGCGCGGGGCGATTTCCACCAGGCGTTGG
The DNA here is from genome assembly GCF_058796095.1 of Achromobacter sp. GW823-FHT04E03. Taxonomy (NCBI): domain Bacteria; kingdom Pseudomonadati; phylum Pseudomonadota; class Betaproteobacteria; order Burkholderiales; family Alcaligenaceae; genus Achromobacter; species Achromobacter sp. GW823-FHT04E03. The sequence continues at coordinate 46,602 of NZ_JBXAIJ010000001.1, forward strand.
AACGCCAGCTTCTGCAGGGCGTCGCGCACCGGCGAGCGGCCGATGCCGACGCGTTCGCTCAGGGTGGTTTCCGACCACTGGCTGCCAGGCGGCAGTTCGCCGGTGACGATCATTTCCTCCAGGGCGCAATAGGCCTTTTCGGTCTGGCTGACAGCGGTACGGCCAAAGAGGGGGAAAGCTTGGGTCATGGAGTCGGAAGCGCGCGTTGTTGGAGTTCGCGTTTTAACACTTTGCCGGTGCTGTTCTTGGGCAGCTCCTCCAGAAAGACGTAGCGCTTGGGGCGCTTGAAGCGCGCGATGGATTCCAGGCAGAGTCGGTCCAGATCCTGCTCGGAGGCCCGGGCGCCGGGCTTGAGCACCACGAAGGCCAGCACCGACTCGCCCCATTCGGGGTCGGGGCTGCCGACCACCGAGACCTCCTGCACGGCATCGTGGCGCATCAGCGCCTCTTCCACTTCGCGCGGATAGATGTTGGTGCCGCCGCTGATGATGACGTCCTTGGAGCGGTCCTTCAGGTGCAGCAGGCCGCGTTCGTCCAGGATGCCGATATCGCCCGTATGGAGCCAGCCGCCAGCCAGCGTGTCGGCGGTGGCGCGCGGATTGTTCCAGTAGCCCTGCATTACGGTCGGCCCGCTGACGACGACTTCGCCCAATTCGCCAGGGGCTGCCGGCCGGCCGGAGGCCTCGCGGATTTCGACGTCCATGGCCGACTGGATGTACCCCACCGAGCCCAGCAGCGCGTCATCGTTGCGGGCCACGGCGTCGGCGATCTGGACGGCGGACAAGGCCGATATCGACATGGGGCTTTCACCCTGTCCGTAGATCTGCGCCACGCGCGCGCCGTAGCAGGCCACCGCGTCCTTGATGTCTTCGATGTAGAACGGCGCGCCGCCCACGATCAGCGTGCGCAGGCCGGGCGGCGGGCCGCCTGCCTGACGGGCGTGGCGCACCATGCGCTGCACGATGGTGGGGGAGGCGAACAGGCTGACGTTGCGGTAGTGCGTCAGCAGCCCGGACAGTTCTTCTTCGTCCAGGCCGCCGCTGTCGGGCACGATCTGCAAGGCGCCGTGCAGCCAGTACGGAATGCTGTAGAGGCCGCCGCCGTGCGACAGCGGCGCCACGTGGACCATGGCGTCGCCGGGCTGTACCGGCTGCACGTCGGCATAGAAGTTCAGGCACATGCCGACCAGGTTGGCATGGCTGAGCATGACGCCCTTGGGCTTGCCGGTAGTGCCGCTGGTATAGAACAGCCAGGCCAGGTCCTGGGGCGGACGCGTTTCCAGGGGCAAGGGCTGGCCCAGGGCGCCGGCCGCGTATTCGGCCGACTCCACGTCCACCACGCGCGTCGCTGGCAAGCTGCGGGCGACGGGCGCCAGCGCCTGCAGCAATTCGCCTTGCGACAGGCACAGGCGCGCATCGCTGTCGCGCAGGATGTATTCGAGTTCGTTGGGATGCAGTTTGGCGTTGACCGGCACGGCGCAGAGGCCGGCGTGCCAGATGGCCAGCATCGATTCGATGTAGCTGGGGTGGTTGCGCAGCGCCAGCATGACGCGCTGGCCGGGCAAAAGGCCCAGCGGGCCTCGCAGCCAGCCGGCCAGCGCCTGCACCCGGGCCTGAAGCTGGGCGTAGCTGAGGGGATCGCGGGTGCCGGCGGCCAGCGCGGGCTGATCGGCGTAAATAGTGGCGCTGCGGTGAAAGAGAGAGCTGAGATGCATGGCGGTCTCTGGGTTGATGGGGGCGCGGATCAGCGGCCAAGCAGGGTGATGCAGGTCACCGCCTCTTCCACGCCGTTGAAGCCGCCGCCGTTCTCGGCGATGGCGAAGCGCGCGCCTTCGACCTGGCGGGCGCCGGCTTCGCCGCGCAGCTGGATCACCATTTCGTGGACTTGCGCCAGCCCGGTCGCGCCAATGGGGTGGCCGCGCGACAACAGGCCGCCGGACACGTTGATGGGGATGCGGCCGCCCAGGCTGGTGGCGCCGGACTCGGCCATCGGTCCGCCTTCGCCGAAGGCGCAGAAGCCCAGCGCCTCGGTCTGCTGGATCTCGGCGAAGGCGGTGGCGTCGTGCACTTCCGCCAGCGACATGTCCTGCGGGCCGACGCCGGCGCGCTCGTAGGCCTCGAGCGCGGCCAGATGGCACAGGTGCCGGTCGTAGCGGTCGGCCGGGCGGTCGGTGGCGGTTCGCAGCACGCTGGCGTACAAGCGCACGGCGCGGGCGCGTTGCAGGCGCTTCAAGCCCTGGGCGTTGCAGACGATGGCGGCGGCCGCGCCGTCGCTGATGGGGGCGCACATGGGCAGGGTCAGCGGCCAGGACACGGGCCGGGCGGCCAGGGCCTCGTCTATCGTCATGGGGTACTGGAACTGGGCCAGCGGATTGCGGGTGGAATGCATGTGGTTCTTGGCGGCCACGGCGGCAAGCTGGCGCTGGGTGGTGCCGAAGGTCTTCATGTGCAGCCGCGCCAGGCTGGCGTAGATGTCCATGAACACGCTGCGTTTGCCCGGCTCTTCGAAGCCGGGCGGGGGCGTCACGTCGGGCGCCAGTGCCATCAGGCGCGCCATCTGCGCCGGCGCGTCGTGCACGTCCCAGGCGCCGTCGAACACGGCGAAGCTCTTGGCCTTGTCCTCGGAAAACAGCTTGTCCACGCCCACGGCCAGGCAGATGTCGCCCGCGCCCGAGGCTACGTACAAGTGCGCGGTGTTCAGCGCGGTGCTGGAGCTGGCGCAGGCATTCTCCACGTTGACGACGGGGATGCCGGCGATGCCCATGGCCTTCAGCGCAACCTGGCCGGCCACCATGTATTGGCCTTCGATGGAACCCTGGCCGGCGGTGGCGAAATAGGCCGCCTGCAGGTCGGCGGCGTCGCAACCCGCGTCGGCCAGCGCCTGCGTGACCGCGTCGCGCACCAGGTCCTTGACGCTTTTGGCCGGCTGCTTGTCGAAGCGGGTGATGCCCACGCCCGCGATGTAGGTGGTGTCGTTGCTCATGCTTGGATGCCCGTGGTGAGGATGGATTCGATGATGTGGCGGTCGGCCTGGACTTCCGCGGCCGATCCGCTCCAGGCGATTTCGCCGTGGTCCAGCACGTACTGGCGGTGCGCCAGGCGGGCAGGCACCTTCAGGTTCTGCTCGACCAGCACGATGCCGGTGCCCTGACGGTGGACTTCGGCGAAGACCTCGATCAGTTCGTTGACGATGCGCGGCGCCAGCCCCTCGGTCGGCTCGTCCAGCAGCAGGACGCGCGGATTGCCCAGCAGGGCGCGCGCGATCGACAGCATCTGCTGTTCGCCGCCGGATAGCTGGTCGCCATGGAAGCCTATGCGTTCGCCCAGCCGCGGAAAGACCTGCAGCACCCGGTCCTGCGTCCAGTAGCCGGGCTGGTGCGCCAGTGCGCCCATGCGCAGGTTTTCGCGCACCGTCAGGTTGGGGAAGATGCGGCGCGTGTCGGGCACCAGCGCGATCCCGTCGCGGCTGATCTGTTCGACGGCGCGGCGCGTGGCGTCCTGGCCGGCGATCAGGCGGTTGCCGGCGGACAGCGGCATGAGCCCGATCAGCGTCTTGAGCACGGTGGACTTGCCAGCGCCGTTGCGCCCGACGATGGCGACGATCTCGTCCTGGGCCGCGCGCAAGCCTATGTTCTTGAGCGCCAGCGCCTGGCCGTAGTGCACGCTGGCATGTTGCAGTTCGATCATGCCGCCACCTCCTCGCCCAGATAGACGGCGCGCACGGTGGCGTCGTCGCGGATGGCGGCCGGCGGTCCCTCGGCCACCTTGCGGCCGTTGGACAGCACCACGATGTGTTCGGACAACGTCATGATCACGTCCATGTTGTGTTCGATCAGCAGCACCGTGCGGCCGGCGGCGGCGTGGCGGATCAGGCGGGTGGCGGCGGCTATCTCATGGTGGCCGACGCCGGCCAGCGGTTCGTCCAGCAGCAGGATGCGCGGGTCCGGCAGCAGCGTCAGGCCCAGCTCCAGCGCGCGCTGCAAGCCGTAAGACAAGGTACCCGCCACGGTGTCGCGCCATGCCGTCAGGTCGGTCAGTTCCAGCATGGCGTCGATGGTGGACGCCAGGCGGCGGTCGTAGCGCGGCGCCAGCCAGAACGGCAGCAGATGCGAGTGGCTGATCTGCGCGGCGATGCGCAGGTTCTCCAGCACCGTCATTTCAGGAAAGATCTTGGTGATCTGGAAGCTGCGGCCGATGCCATGCCTGGCGCGCTCATGGGCCCGCAGGCGCGAGATGTCCGCGCCGTGGCACAGGATGCGCCCGCCATGTCCGGGCAGGTTGCCGGACAGCACGTTGAGCAGGGTGGTCTTGCCCGCGCCATTGGGGCCGATCAGGCCGTAGACGCGGCCGGTTTCGAAGGCGTAGCTGAAGTCCTCGATGGCGCGCAGCGCGCCGAAGGTGACGCTGACCTGTGCGCATTGCAGTGCGATATCGCTCATGACGGGCTCCCTTCGCGCGGCGCCAGCGGCACGGCGGGGGCGGGTGGACTGGCGGGGGCGGGCGCCGCGGGGCGCTTGCGGCTCCAGCGGGCCTGCAGCGCGCCCAGCACTCCTTGCGGGAAGTACAGCGTGGCCAGGATGAAGACCAGGCCCAGGATGCCGTACCAATAGGGCGTCCAGCCGCTGAGCCATTCCTTCAGCGCCTCGAACAGCAGCACGCCGGCCACCGGTCCCCACAGGGTGCCGGCGCCGCCCAGCAGGGTCATGATGATGACGTCGCCGGAGGTGGTCCAGTGCAGCATCTGCGGGTTCATGTACATCAGCACCGCGGCCAGCAGTCCGCCCGCCAGGCCGCCGACGGCGCCGGACACGAGGAAGGTGATCTGCTTCAGGCGCTGCACGTTGTAGCCCAGCTGGGCGGCGCGGATCTCGTTCTGGCGCACGCCCGCGACCGCGCGGCCGAAGGGCGAAGCGCGCAGCATCGCCATCAAGGCCATCACCAGGGCGAACACGGCGGCGACATACCAATAGAAGTTCACGGTATCGAAGAAGTCTATCCCCGCGAGTTCCGGCCGGCCGATGCCGGGCAGGCCGTCGGCGCCGCCGGTCCATTCGCGCAACTTGCTGTCGGCCAGGATGTACATGAGCTGCGACAGCGCCAGCGTGACCAGGGCGAAGAAGATCCCCGAGACCCGCAGCGCGAACACGCTGAAGATCCAGGCGCAGGCCGCGCCCGCCACGACGGCCAGCGCCAGCCCGGCCTCGAACGGCAGGCCGTAGCGCTGGGTGGCCAGCGCCAGCGCGTAGCCGCCGGTGCCCAGGAAGGCCGCGTGGCCGAAGGACACCATGCCCAGCAGGCCGAACACCAGGTCGAAACCCACGGCGAAGATGGACCACACCATGATCAGGATGGTCAGGTTCAGGAGAAAGTCGTTTTGCGTGCAGAAGGGCACCGCGATCACCGCGGCGGCCACGCCTGCCGCGATGGCGGCATCTTGGCGGGAAGTCGTCATGCCAGCCTCGCTGGGCGGGAGAACAGTCCTTGCGGACGGGTGAGCAGGGTGGCGATCAGCATGGCGAACGTCAGGATGTCGACCCAGCTGGGCATGAAGGTGTAGCCCACCGCACGCACCATGCCGATCAACAGCGACGCCGCGACCACGCCGCGGATATTGCCCAGCCCGCCCAGGATCACCACGATGAAGCAGTCGATGATGGTGTTGGTGGCCATGCCCAGCTCTATCGGGAACAACGGCGCGGAGATGGCGCCGGCCAGCCCGGCCAGCGCCGCGCCCACGCCGAACACCGCGCTGCGGATGGTGGCGGCCGGCAGGCCCAGGATGCGCACCATTTCGCCGTCGCTGCTGGCCGCGCGCACCAGCATGCCGAAGGTGCTTTTCTCCAGCACGAAGAACAGCGCGGCCGAGACCAGCAGGCCGAAGACGATGACGAACAGGCGGTAGACGGGGATGGTGCTGCCGGCCAGTTCGACCGTGCCCGCCAGCAGCGCCGGCATCGGCGTTTCCTGGTAGCCCAGGCCCCAGACGAACTTCACGGCCTCGCTGATGACGAGGATGAAGCCGAAGGTCAGGATCAGTTGATAGAAGTGCGGGCGGTTGTACAGCGGTCGCAGGGCCAGCCGTTCCATCGCCACGCCGACGAGGCCGACGCCCACCGTTGCCACGACCAGCCCGGCGATGAAGGAACCGGTGCGCAGCTGGATGTCGAAGGCCAGGTAGGCGCCCAGCATGTACAGCGCGCCATGGGCGAAGTTGATGACGCCCAGCATGCCGAAGATAAGCGTAAGGCCGGACGCCAGCAGGAACAGCAGCATTCCCAGGCTCAGGCCGATGATCACGGTGGACATGGCAAAAATCCGTCAGGCGGCGCGCAGGGGCGCGCCGGGGGGAAAACCGGTCCACGAGGACCGGCGGGTGCGTCACTCGGCGGCTTCAGCCCGCGCAGGGTTCGAAAACCTGATCCGGCGGGAACACCTTGACGATGTCCATGACGTAGGCGGGCTGCGGCGGCTTGCCCGTGTCCACCACGCCCCACAGGCCGTTCTGCATGGCCTGGTGGTCGCAGGCGCGCATGGTTTTCTTGCCTTCCACGGAGTTGGTGCGCTCGCTGGCGGCAAACGCCTCGACCCACTTTTCCTTGTCCCAGGTGCCGGTCTTGTCGACCACGTCCAGCCACCAGCTCATGCCGTCGTAGGCTTCGCCAGCGGCGGCCGAGGGGAACTCGTTGTATTTCTTGCGGAAAGCCTCGACGAATGCCTTGTTGGCGTCGTTCTCGACGGTGAAGTGATATCTCACGCCCGACTGCACGCCGACCGCGGTGGGGCCGACGCCGGCCGCCATGGTCTCGTCGGCGATCACCGGGCCGAAGATCTTGCGCGTCTTGCCCAGTTCGATCTGGCCGGCCTGCTTGACCATGGTGACGGCGTCCGAGCCCGTCATGAACAGCGCCACGCCGTCGGCGTTGGAGCGCGCGATCTTGTCGGCGATGGAGGAATAGTCGCGATTGCCCAGCGGCGGGAAATCGGCGCCCACGATCTCGATGCCGGCCTTCTCGGCTTCGCGCCGGTACCAGTCCCAGCTGTCGCGCGTGGCCTGGTAGTCGGCCGTCACGCCGTAGATGCGCTTGAGCTTCTGCTCCTTGGAGTAGGCCAGCGCCATGCGCTGCTCCATGCCCAGCGTGTTGGAGGTGCGGAAGGTATAGCGCGAGCCGCCCGGCACCGTGATCTTGTCGTCGGCCGACATGGTGACCAGATGGGGAATCTTGCGCTGCTTGGCGATGTTCATGATGGCCAGCGTGCTGGCCGAGCTGACCGCGCCGAAGATCATCTGCGATCCATCGGAGATCAGGCGGGTGGTTTTCTGCACCGCGGGCTGCGGCTTGGTTTCATCGTCTTCCCAGGTGACCTGGATGGGCTTGCCCAGCACCTTGCCGCCGCGCTGCTCGATGGCGATGGTGACGCCCTTGCGCATGTCTTCGCCAAAGATGCCGTAGGTCCCCGACAGCGAGACCACGCCGCCGATCTTGAACGTGTCGGGATCGGCGGCGCGCGCCCCTGTCGCATACAGGGCGCACAGCGCCAGCGCGCCGCAGGCGGCGTGACTCCATGTCTTCATTTTCTGTCTCCGCGTATTTTTCGTTATGGCTCGTAATGTTTTACGTAGCGCGGTTGAGATACTACGTTTTGGATTGTGATGTGAAAAATTGGGGAATACCCGAGCGCCGAGACAAAAAAAACCGCCCCGAGGCGGCAAGCGCCTGGGGCGGTTCGGGGTGGGGACCGGCTTGCGGTCAGCGCTGGCGCGCTTCGGTCTGTTTCAGCGCCGACTGCACCATGCTTTCGACCAGCGGGATGACCTGGCCCGCCAGGTCGGGGCGATAGGCGTAGGGATGCGTTTCGTCCATGTAGGTGGACTGGCACATTTCCAGCTGGATGGCGTGGACGTTGTCGGCGGGCTTGCCGTAGTGGCGCGTGATGTAGCCGCCCTTGAAGCGGCCGTTCACCGCCCAGGTGTAGGCGGTGTTTTCGCGCAGCCGCTCTTCGACGGGCGCCAGGATGTCGGGCGCGCAGGCCGCGCCGTCGGCGGTGCCGATGTTCAGGTCGGGCAGCTTGCCTTCGAACAGGCGCGGCAGCACGCTGGCGATCGAGTGCGCTTCCCACAGCAATACGGTGCCGTGCTCGGCCTTGATGCGGTCGATCTCCTCGCACAGCTTGGCGTGGTAGGGCTTCCAGTAGGTCTGCAGCCGGTGTTCGCGTTCCGCGTCGGTCAGGACGGCCTCGTTGCGGTAGAGGGCCTCGCCGCGGAAGGTCTGGATCGGGCACAGGCCGGTCTTGGTCTGGCCGGGATACAGGCTTTCATCGTTGGGCGGGCGGTTCAGGTCCACCACGTAGCGCGAATAGCGCGCGCCGATGACGGACGCGCCCAGCGCCTCGGCGAACCTGTACAGCGTGTCCAGGTGCCAGTCGGTGTCGCCCGACTGCAGGCCCAGCGGCGTCATCTGCGCGCGCTGCGAGTCGGGGATCATGCTGCCCAGATGGGGAATGGAGATCAGCAGCGGCGCCGTGCCGCGGCTGAATTGGTAGATGTCGCTCAAGTAAAACTCCGGGGGAAATGGCGGGGCGCAGGCAAGGGCATGCCTGGCAGCGTCCCTGGGTGTCCGGTATTGCGCCCGGCGGGGCAATGCCGGCAATCATAGTGGATCGGGCGCACGCCTATGGCCGCGGCGGCGCGGCGTCGCTGGTCCAGGGCGCGCCGTCGCGCCATCTGTCGGCGATGGCGTCGATCAGGACGCGCACCTTGGGCGCCAGGTGGCGCCGGTGCGGATAGACCGCGCACACCGGCGCGCCGGCCGGCGCTACCGATTCCAGTACCGGCGCCAGCCGGCCGGCGCGCAGATCCTCCCCCACCAGGAAGGCGCCTAATTGGACGATGCCTTCGCCCGCCAGCGCGGCGTCGCGCAGCGCTTCCGTGTTGCCCAGCCTCAGCCGTCCAGCGACATGAACACTGCGTTCCTGTGCGTTGACGGCAAAGCGCCAGGGCACCAGTGCGCCGGCATGGGTGTAGGCCAGGGTGCGGTGGCCAGCAAGGTCATCCGGGCTGGCTGGCGCGCCGTGGCGGGCCAGGTAGCCGGGCGCGGCGCAGGTGATCAGGCGATGCGGCGCCAGCACCCGGCGCACCAGCCGGCTGTCGGTTTCGCCGCCGATGCGGATGGCGACGTCCACGCCGTCACGCACCAAGTCGATGTAGTCGTCGGAAAAGCTGACGTCCGCCTCGACTTCGGGCCAATCGCGCAGGTAGTCGCGCAGCAGCGGCATGATGTGCAGCCGTCCCAGCGATACCGGCAGGTCGATGCGCAGCCGGCCGCGCGGCGCCTGCTTGCGGCTGGCCATGGCGTCGGTGGCGTTGTCCACTTCGGACAGGATGCGCTGCGCATGTTCGTAGAAGACGCGGCCTTCGTCGCTGAGGCTGACGCTGCGCGTGCTGCGGTGGAGCAGCCGCGCGCCCAGGCCCAGTTCCAGGCGCGCGATGCACTTGCCGACGGCCGAACGCGACAGGCCCAGCTTTTCGGCCGCGGCGGTAAAGCTCTGGGTGTCGGCCACGCGCACGAACGCGAGCAGATCGCCGATGTGGTCCAGACGGGCGGCTGGGTAGGATGAATTGCGCACGATTCGTCCCTTGTGTTTATTGGTTTTCCTACTTTATCAGCGAAATGGAAACAGTAGACTGCCCAGGAGTCGGCCCGGCCTGGGCCTTGCCTGGAACCTTTGACCATGACTCGCGGCATTTCCCCTGAAGACCACGCCATCGCCGGCGCTTCGTTTACCGAACCCATGCCTGAGCGCGCTGGCTGGCGTGCGTGGCTGGGCGTGATCGCCGTCGGCCTGGCGACCTTCTGCGTGGTCACCACCGAAATGCTGCCGGTGGGGCTGTTCGTGCCCATCACCGCGGCGCTCGACGTTTCGGTGGGCATGGGCGGCTTCATGTTGTTCGTGCCGGCCATCCTGGCGGCGCTGTTCGCGCCGCTGGTCGTCATCGGCGCGAAGGGGGCGGACCGCCGCGTGATCCTTTGCGGTTTGCTGGCGCTGCTGGCCTGCGCCAACGCGGCCAGCGCCTGGGCGCCCAGCATGGCGTGGTTCCTGGCGGCGCGGGTGCTGGTGGGCTTTTGCATCGGCGGCATCTGGGCGATCGCGGGTGGATTGGCGGGCAGGCTGGTCGGGGCGGGCTCGGTGGGACTGGCCACTTCCGTCATCTTCGGCGGGGTAGCGGTGGCGTCCGTGCTGGGCGTACCGCTGGGCGCCTTCATCGGCGAGCTGGCTGGCTGGCGCGCGGCCTTCGGCGCCATGGCCGCGCTGTGCGCCGCCGTGCTGCTGCTGAATCTGCTCAACCTGCCGCCGTTGCCCACCGCGCGTTCGCTGCGTCCGCGCCAACTGGTGTCGCAGTTGGCCAATCCGGGCCTGCGGCGGGGTCTCCTGATCACGCTGTTCCTCGTCGCGGGCCATTTCATGGCCTACACCTTCGTCCGTCCGCTGCTGCAGATCCACGCGGCGTTCGGAGAGAACTGGATCGGACCGCTGCTTTTCGCCTACGGCGCGGCGGGTGTGGCGGGCAACTTCCTGGGCGGGACTGCGGCCGCCAGGCGGCCGGCCGCGACGCTGCTGATGATCGCGGTCAGCCTGCTGATGGTCTTGCTGCTGCTGGGCATGCTGGGGCAGTTGCGCCCGGCCGTCGCGGTCTTGCTCTTGCTGTGGGGCCTGGCTTATGGCGCGGTGTCGGTGTCGCTGCAAACCTGGATGATGAAGGCCGCGCCGGATGCCGTGGAAGCCGCCACATCGCTGTTCGTCGCGGTGTTCAACCTGGGCATCGCGGCAGGTTCGCTGCTGGGCGTGCCCAGCGTGGACGCATTGGGGCTGCGGGCCAATCTATGGCCGGCCGCGGCCTGCATGCTCTGGCCGGCGCTGATGCTGGCGCGGGCTGGGTGGGGCGAGTGGCGCGGCGATTACGCGCGGAAGGCGCGCAACAGGGTATCCACCCCGTAGCGGCAGGTGGCCAGATGGTCTGCGTCGGGGCCGTCGGCGCGGCCGCCGGTCAGCCGCGCGTGCGAGGCGATGCCGTTGATCAGGTTGCCCAGGGTACGCGCTGCCAGGCGCGGATCGTCGATGCGCAATTCGCCGCGCGCGCAAGCGCGTGTCAGGCATTGTTCCAGGGGCGCGTGCAGTTGCACTTCCACCGCCTGCCGCAGGGATTCGGCCAGGTGCGGCAGGCGATGCGATTCCGACACGATCAGGCGGTAGAGCGCAGCCGATTTGGGCTGCAGGGCGTAGGTCAGCAGGCGTCGCGCAAGTTCATGCAGAGCGGGACCGACGGGCTGGTCCAGCATGGCGTCGGCGAAGACTGCCGCGCGCATGCCGTTCAATTCGTGCTCCAGCACCGCAACCAGCAGGCCTTCCTTGTTGCCGAATAGCTGGTAGGCGGTGGCCGCCGACCCGCCCGCCTGGCGCACGATGCGCTGGATGGAAGTTTGCGCGTAGCCGTGCTCCAGCAGTGACTGGGTTGCGGCTTCGAGCAGGCGCTCGCGGCGCGCCTCGCCCCGGCTGGTCAGCGCGCGCGGCGCCGTATCGTCTGGAATCGTATTCACTTCATTCCCATGGCCGCGTATCGGTCGCGGACTCTCTTGCACCAGGCGGATGTCTGGTTGAATTTGTGTAATGTATAGTACATTACGCGCTTGCAACATCATCCAAGCAGCTGTGACCCGCCGCAACGCCGGCGCCCGCAGCGCTCATCACCATGATCGACGACCTGGTTCAATTGGGAAAACTGGTCAGCCTGGGGCTGGCCTTGATGCTGCCCCTGGCCAATCCCCTGACCTCCATGACATTGCTGCTGTCCCTGGGCCAGCAGATTCCCTATAAAGAGCGCGAACGCCAGGTCAGGCAGGCCGCCTTCTACGTGGTCGGCATCATGCTGGTCACCTACTACGCCGGCGCCTGGATCATGCATACCTTCGGCATTTCGATCCCGGGGCTGCGCATCGCCGGCGGGCTGATCGTGGCCAGCATCGGCTTCAGCATGGTGTTCCCATCCGCGCCGTCGACCGCCTCCGAGGCCGACGTGGCTGATGCCCAGGCCAATCGGCAGACGCCCAACATCGCCTTCGTGCCGCTGGCGATGCCTGGCACGGCGGGCCCCGGCACCATCGCCATGATCATCAGCGGCGCGGCGACCCTCGATGCCTCGGTGACGCAGACCTATGCGCCCTGGGTGCTGGCGGTGACTCCCATCCTCGTGTTCTCCCTGCTGGGCCTGCTGTTCTGGATATGCCTGCGTTCGGCCGGGCGCATCGTGGCCGTGATCGGGCAGGGCGGGGTGGAAGCCATCTCCCGCATCATGGGCTTCCTGCTCGTGTGCATGGCGGTGCAGTTCGTGATCAACGGCGTTCTGGAAATCGTGCAACAGCATGGCGGCATGTAATCGACCCGGGCGCGGCTGCCTGGCGATCGCCGGACGCGTCATCTTCAGTCTTGTTCTTATCCTGTCCGCGCTGTGGGGCGGTCTGGCGCTGTTCTACCGCATGCCAGGCGGCACAGTGGTGCAAGGCGCAGCGGCGCTGGCCTGGGCCGCGCTGTGCCTGTATGCGGCCGTCGCGCTGTGGCGCGGACGCACGCGGCGATCCGCCTGGACCTGGTTGATCGGCATGGCCGCGCTGTGCGTCTGGTGGCAGACTCTGGCCCCGTCCAACGACCGGATCTGGGCGGACGATGTGGCGCGCACGCTGCGCGGCAGCGTCTCCGGATCCATCGTCACGTTGGACAGCGTGCGCAACTTCGACTGGCAGGCCGATACCGACGCGCGCTACACGGCGCGCTGGGAAAGCCAGCAGTACAACCTGAACGAGCTCGTTTCCGTGGACATGGTCCTGTCGTACTGGGGCAGCCCGGCCATCGCCCACACGCTGGTCTCCTTCGGTTTCACCGACGGCCGTCACGTCGTGTTTTCGGTCGAGATCCGCAAGGAACGCGGCGAGCAGTTTTCCGAGATCGGCGGCTTCTTCAAGCAGTTCGAACTGAGCGTGATCGCCGCGCAGGAGCGCGACATCCTCTACGTGCGGGCCGGGCCGCGCGCCGAACGCGTGTACCTGTATCCCGTCGACATGCCCGTGCCCGCCATGCGCGAATTGTTCTTGTCCTATGTGCGCACCGCGAATGAACTGGCCGACGCGCCGCGCTTCTATCACACGGTGACCGCCAATTGCACGACGCTGGTCTACAGCATGGTGCGCGCCATCGTGCCGGGCCTGCCGATGGATTACCGCATCCTCCTGTCCGGCTACCTGCCGGAATACCTCTACGAACAAGGCGGGCTGGATACCCGCAAGCCGCTGGCCAAGCTGCGCGAACAAGCCTACCTTGGCAAGCCCGCTTTGCCGGGCCCCGATCCGGTCGAGTTTTCGCGGGCCATCCGCCAGCCGGCATCCGCTGGGGCCGCGCAGTGAGCGGAATCCGGGCGGCCGGCGCGAAGGGCGGCGCGATCCTGGCCCTGCTGCTGTGCGCCGGCTGCGCAGGTGTCAAGGTGTCTTCCGTCAGCACCCAGGACTACATCGCCCAGCGCCGCGGCGACGTGCTCACCACCGGCCAGTTGAGCGCCTCCGCGCGCGAGTCCATGGCCGTGCTGGGCCTGAACGCGCAGGAATGCCGCAAGGATCGCGACGCCTGTACCCGCGCGCTTGCCACCATGGATGGGCTGGACAGCGAACGGCGCCTCTCCACGCTGTCCGAAGTCTGGCTGATGGAGGCGTTGGCCACGGAGAAGCAGCGCCCCGACGGCCAGGCCGGCCAGGACGAGCTGCTGGACGCCTATCTGCAGACGGCGCGGGCCGCCTATGCCTATCTGTTCTTCACGCCGCGCTCGCCCAGCGACCGCGCCTTCGAGGACCGCCAGACCCAGGTGCGCGACTATTACAACTACGCGGTGCAGCAGGCCGTCACGCGCCTGTTCGAGCAGCATCGCGGCCGTCCGCCGGAACCCGGGGCCAGCATGGCGGCGGGACCCTGGCAGGTCGTGGGCGAGATGTCCGATGTCAAGCTGCCCGGCGGCAAGCAGTTTCCGCACGAACTGGTGCCCGCGGCTAACTTGACCTTCCGGGGGCTGCGCAGCATGTACCGGCGCGACGGCTTCGGCGCCGAGTTGGTGGCGGTCACGGCGCGCCGTGTCAACGATGCCGACACCTTCAAGACGCCGTACAGTGAAACGCCGTTTCCGGCAGTGACCGTCATCATGGCTTTTCCCGGCGGCACGCTGGAGGAAGTCATGGCCACGCACAATGCGACCCTGGCGGCCTACGATCCATACAAGCGGGACTCGGTCGAACTGGCCGGCACGAAGGTGCCGCTGGCCGCCAACTTCACGTCGGGCTACGGCCTGTGGCTGGCGCGGTCGGGCTTCGCCACCCAGGCGCTGCGCAACGTGCTGGGCAAGGAAGAGGGCATCGACGCGCCGCACGTATACCTGTTACAGCCCTACGACCCGGACCGGCGCACCGTCGTCATGCTGCACGGTCTGGCGAGCAGCCCCGAGGCCTGGATCAACGTCGCCAACGAGGTGCTGGGCGATGAAACCCTGCGCCAGAATTACCAGATCTGGCAGGTCTATTACCCGACCAACACGCCGCTGGCGCTGAACAACCGCGCCATCCGCGATGCGCTGCGCCAGACGATCGAGCATTTCGATCCCATGGGGGCGGCGCAGGCTTCACGCGATGCCGTTATCATCGGGCACAGCATGGGGGGCGTGCTGAGCCGGCTGCTGGTATCCTCGTCCGGCACCGTGCTGTGGGACGCATTGCGCGACCACGCCAAGCTGGACGAGACCCGCCTGGCCGAGGCGCATGCTGAATTCGACCCGGTGCTGAGCTTCGAGCCATTTCCCGGCATCTCGCGCGCGGTGTTCATCGCGGCGCCGCACCGGGGTACGCCATTTGCCGAGAACACTTTGTCGCGTTGGCTGTCCAACCTGATCACGCTGCCTGTGACCGTAGTCAGGCAGTTCGCCAAGCTCAACAGGCTGGCCGACGCCGATGGGCCGCCCCGGCCAGAAACCTCGATCCGGGTGCCCAATGGCGTGGACAACCTGAGCGAAAAGGACCGATTTGTGAAACTGACCGAGTCCATGCCGATTTCGCCGGCGGTGCGCTACCACAGCATCATTGCGAACAATACGCCCGGCGTCCCGCTGGCGGATTCGGACGACGGGCTGGTGCCGTACCGCAGCGCGCATCTGGACGGAGCCGAGTCCGAGAAGATCATTCCGTTCTCGCACAGCGTGCAGGAGACGCCGCAGGCGATCCTGGAGCTCAGGCGCATTCTGCGGCTTCAGCTGGAACAGGGAGCGCGCTGATGCACGGGTTGTTGTTCGGCCTGCTGGGCGCCGCCGCCGGTATCTTGATCGCGGCGCTGTTGCGCCAGCCGGGCGTACTGCTCTATGACTGGATCGCGACGCGCGCAGCGGCCAGGCGCCAGGCCACTTTCCGCAAACGCCAGGCCCGGATCGTCGAGGCAGCCGCGCGCGATGCGGCGAAGGCCAAGCACAGGCGGCCTGTCACGCAAGCCGGATAATCCTGCGCGCAGGACCGAAATGGCCGGCCAGGGACCGCTGCGCCGGCCTATCGGGATTCCAGCCCCAGGTGCCCGCGCAGCGTGCGGTGCTGGTACTCGGTGCGGAACAAACCCCGGCGTTGCAACACCGGAATCACTTGCTCGACGAAATCGTCGATGCCTCCGGGCAGGGAAGGCGGCATCAGATTGAAGCCGTCGGCGCCTTCGTTGCGGTACCAGTGTTCCATCCTGTCGGCGATCTGTTCGGGCGTGCCCACCATGGTGCAGTGGCCGCCGCCGGCCGCCAACCTTCCGAGCAACTGGCGCACGGTGGGCTTTTCGGTTTCGATGATGCGCAGGATGGTGGCGTAGCGGCCCTTGGGGCCGGTGAATTCGGCCAGGGGCGGCAGGGTGGGGACGGGCGCGTCCAATTCCCAGGCGGAGCAATCCTGCAGCACGAACATGCCCAGCTGGCGCAGCGACGCGTCGCTGGGCAGCAGCGTGTCCAGTTCGCGCTGCTTGGCCCGGGCTTCAGCCTCGGTCGAGCCCACGTAGGTGACCAGGCCCGGCATGATGGGCACGAAATCCGGGCGTCCGGCGGCCAGCACGCGCCGCTTGATGTCGCGGTAGTAGGCCTGCGCCGCGGGCAGGTCGTAGGCGACGGCGTAGATCGCTTCGGCGCGCCGCGCGGCCAGATCGCGGCCCTGGTCCGAGGCGCCGGCCTGGAACAGCACCGGGCGGCCTTGCGGCGGACGCGGCACCGTCAGGGGGCCATCGACCAGGAAATGCTCGCCATGATGGCCGATCTTGTGCACGCGCGCAGGCACGCCATAGTCGCCGGCGCGATCGATGGCCAGGGCATCCGCGTCCCAAGAGTCAAACAGCTTCAATGCGACGTCGACGAACTCCTCGGCGCGCGCATAGCGCCAGTCGTGCCCCGGCATGGACTCGTAGCCGTGGTTGCGCGCTTCGGCGTCGAACATGGACGTGACCACGTTCCAGCCCATGCGACCGCCCGAAATATGGTCCAGCGAGGCCACCATGCGGGCTGCGTGAAAGGGCGTGAAGAAGGTGCTGGAGACCGTGCTGATCAGGCCGATGCGGGAGGTGGCGCGCGCAATCGCGGCCATGGCGGTCAGCGGTTCCAGGTGCCAGCGCGGGCCGTCGCCGATGTTGTCGACCGATTGTCCGTCGGCAAAGAAAATGGCGTCCAGCTTGCCGCGTTCGGCGGTGCGCGCCAGTTCCTCGTAATAGGCGATGTCGCCCAGCCGCTCGGCGGCCGAATCCGGATGGCGCCAGGCGGCGCGATGGTGGCCGCAGCCGAAGATGAACAGGTTCAGATGCAGCATGGCGATCCGGCCCGGGCAGGGGCGGTAAAAGGCGCGATAGGCATGGTCAGGCTCTACGATTGCGGCGGCGGACAGGAAAACTGCCGCCGCACGCGGGCGAACTTAGCACAAAAGCCGTGGGCGGTCGTCCGTGCCTGGCGCGTTGACATTGCCGTGCCGCTCTCCTAATCTTGCGGCAATTCCTGGGGGAGCCCTGCAAGGGCTGAGATTCCGCGGCATCGCGGTAACCCTTTGAACCTGATCCGGGTAATGCCGGCGAAGGGAAGGACATCGCGCAGTCCGCGCGCCCTCCCTAGACTTTCATTCATCTTGCGGCCTGCGCACCAGCGTGGCGGGGCCGCCGCGTTGCGCGTCCGGCTGTCCGCCGGCAGCGGGAGGACCGATACTCATGTTGACCCAATCAACCGCCCTGATGTGGCTGCTGCTGTTTTCGGGCGGCTTTGCCGTGGCCAGCGTGCTGTACACCCGCCGCAAGCGCGGCACGCTGGAAGACTACATCGTCGCCCGCAACAGCCAGGGCGCCTTCGGCACCATCCTGACGCTGATGGCCTCGACCCTGGGCGCCTGGATCCTGTTCTCGCCGGCGCAGGCGGCGACCTGGGGCGGCCTGGCTGCGGTCATCGGCTACGCGCTGGGATCGATGTCGCCGCGCCTGGTCATGATTCCGCTGGGACGGCGCATGCGCGAACTGATCCCCCACGGCCACACCCTGACGGAATTCCTGATGGCGCGCTACGGCCGGCCCATGTACGGCCTGGCGCTGTTCATCATGCTGTTCTATCTCTTCATTGCCCTGTCGGCCGAAGTCACGGCGATCGCCAAGCTGGTCACCATGCTGGCGCCGGTGCCGCTATGGGCCACGGCCGCCATCGTGATGGGCACCACCTTGCTCTACACCACCTACGGCGGCCTGCGCTCGTCCATCTTCACGGACCAGGTGCAGATGATGGTGATCGTGCCCCTGCTGGTGATCCTGTGCCTGGTCGGCTGGCAAGCCGCGGGCGGGGCCATGCCCACCATCGAAGCGCTACAGGCCAAGGCGCCGCAGTTGCTGGACCTGACCGATCCGGTGGGCATCAAGGCGGGGCTGACCTTCTTCGTCGCCATCCTGCTGACCGGGATATTCCACCAGGGCAACTGGCAGCGCATCTATGCCGCCCGCGACGCGCGCTCCATGCGCAACGGTTTCCTGCTGGGCGGCCTGCTGGTCGCGCCCTTCATCTTCCTCATGGGATTGTTCGGCCTGGCCTTCGTCGGCCTGGCGCCGCAGGGAGACAGCTCCATCGCGCTCTTCAGCGTCATCATGCCGCATGCGCCCGCATGGTTCGTGATCGCGCTGATTCCATTGGGGCTGTCGCTGGTCATGAGCACCGCCGACACGGCGATCAGCGCCGTCTCCAGCATCATCGCGGTCGACATGCGCCGCCTGATGCCCAACGCCAGCTCCATGACCATGAAGCGGCTGGCGCGCTGGCTGGTGCTGTTGATGGCCATTCCGGTCATGATCGTGGCCTCGCAAGGCTACAGCGTGCTGTACCTGTTCCTGCTGGCCGACCTGCTGTGCTCCGCGGCCGCCTTCCCGGTCTTCTACGGATTGTTCAGCCGCAAGCACGACGGCCTCACCGCCACCGTCGCCACCATCTCCGGCTTGGCGGCCGGCCTGTTCTACTTCCCGGCGCCGGGCGACAAGCCCTCGTTCCTGCTGGAGTCCTTCCTGCTGGCGGCGGTGGTGCCGGTGGTGACGACCGTGCTGATGCGCTGCCTGTTGCGCGGCCGCAAGGAGTTCGATTTTTCGACGCTGAGCGCGGCGGTGCGCCGGCTGGATCGGGATCCCGTCTAGGCGCCCGCTTTGCAGCGCGGCGCTTTTCAGCGAGCGCCGCGCTGCGTTCATGGCGCGCGCAGCGCCTTCTTGTCCACCTTGTTGGCGCCCGTGTAGGGCAGGGCGTCGAGTATGCAGATGACCGCCGGCACCTTGTAGCGCGCCAGATTCGATTGGCAGTGCGCGATCAGCCCGGCTTCGTCGATTGCCGCGCCCGGCCGCAGGACGACGAAGGCGCGGATGACCTCGCCGCGGTAGCTGTCGGGCCAGCCCACCGCCGCGGCTTCGGCCACGTCGGGATGCAGGTACAGCACTTCGTCGACCTCGCGCGGGTAGACGTTGTAGCCGCCGGAAATCACCAGATCCTTCTTGCGGTCCCGGATGTACAGGAATCCGTCCTCCGCGAATTCGCCGATGTCGCCCGTGTACAGCCAGCCGTCGCGCAGGGTTTCAGCGGTAGCGTCGGGCCTGGCCAGATAGCCTTGCATGATCTGCGGCCCCCGCGCGCGGATTTCGCCGCGCTGGCCGGGTGCCAGCACGACCGAGCCTGTTTCCAGGTCGACCACCTGCACCTCGGTGCGCGCGACGGGCGTGCCAACCGAGCCATGGCGGGTTCCGGCCGGGCCGTTGTAAGTCAGGATGGGGCCGGCCTCGGTCTGGCCATAGCCTTCGTAGATCGGCGCGCCTACCGCAGCTTCCCAGCGCCGGTGCACCTCTTCGGCCAGCGGCGCGGAACCGGAATAGCAGGCCCGCACGCTGGACCAGTCGGTGCCGCCAAAGCGCGGATGCGACAGCAGGCCGGTATAGATCGTGGGGCTGCCCGGAAACAGCGTGATACGCTCGCGCTCCACCGCGTCGCAGACGTCGTCGGGCCGGTAGCGCAGCAGCACCACCAGCGTGGCCGCCGCGCTGGCGGCCAGGAACAGGCCCATGGCCATGCCATAGGAATGGAATAGCGGCATGGCGCAAAGCACGCTGTCGGCGCCGTAGCGGGTGGGCAGCGCCAGTTCCCGCTGCAACACATTGGTGGCGATGGCGTCGCGTCCGAGGATCACGCCCTTGGGATGTCCGGTCGTGCCGCCGGTGTATTGCAGCAGGGCGGGCGCCTGGGCCTCGGCATCGTCCAGCGGCGCATCGTCCATGCCAGGCTCCAGCCACGCACGGGCTTCGTCTTCCGCGACCAAGCGGATGCCCAGCGCCGCAGCCAGCGGCGCCGCAACGGCGATGGACGCGGCATCGGCAATCAGCAGCGCGGGCTGCGCGTCGCGCAGGATGAATTCCAGTTCGCGCGCCGTATAGAGCGGATTGAGCGGCACATGCTGGTTACCGGAGCACTGCAACGCCAGCGTCACCACACAGGCCAGGTCCGAATTGCCCAGCAGGGTTGCGATCCGCGCGCCGGACACCGTACATGCTTGCAGACGGCGGGCCGTCGCCCAGACTTCGGCGGCGTAGCGCCGGTAATCGACGCGCCGCGCGCCGCAGACCAAGGCCGTGCGTTCGGGCCAGTCGCGCACCGCGCGGGCCAGCAGCGCGGGAATGCGCAGGACGCCTTCGAGGCTGGATTGGCTCATCGTGCAGCTCCGCCAGCGTCCACGCGCAGGACCACTGCCATTGCACTGTCGCCGGCCGCGCAGCCCGTGAAGAGGCCCAGTCCGCCGCCGCGCTCGGCCAGTTCCTCGATAAGCTCGATGACGGACCGCAGGCCGGTCGGGCTTTGGGGATGGCCCCACACCAGCGAGCAGCCATAGTTGTTCATGGCCATGACGTCCAACCCCGTGGCGCGCGCCAGCGCGATGTCGGAGACCACGAAGGGATTGTGCGTCTTCACCGCATGCAGGTCGGCCGCGGCCAGGCCGGCGCGTTGCAGCGCATGGCCGGCGGCTTCGATGGGCGCCTGCGGCATGTAGCCCTTTTCGGTGCGCGACTGGCCGAAGCCCAGTATCTCGATGCCGATTTCAGGACGTTGCGACAACTCCCGCGCACGTTCGGCGGTTGCCAGAATCATGCCGGCGTTGCCGTCGGCCGGATGCGTCTGCCCGCCATAGGTGATGGTGCCGCCGGGCAGCACGGGCGTCAGCCGCGCCAGACCCTCCGCCGTCGTCGCGTGGATGCCTTCATCGCCTTCCAGCACCGTTGCGGTCTTGGCGTAGCGCGCGTCGGGCACCTGGAAGGGCAGCGTCATGTAGCGCTGCTGGAACCGGCGGCCGTCGGCGCAGGCCTGCGCATATTGCTCGTAACGGCGCAGCGTGACCGCATTCTGCTCGTCCGTGGAAATGCCGTGGCGCTCGGCCACGCGCTCCCCGGTCTGCAGCATGGACAGGCCGCTCCAGGGATCGTGGGAAAAATTGTCCAGCACCCAGTTTTCATGCGCGCCGGAGCCACCCGGGCCGGCGGGATCGGGATGGTAGAGCTGCGGTCCGTTGGACACGCGGTCGGCCATGAGGACCAGCGAGGTCTCGGCGTTGCCGAGCATGAGTTCGGCCGCGGCCGTGGCCAGGCCCCGCGCCGAGGTGGCGCAAGCCTGCGAAACCACCGGCCCCGCCAGATGGGGCGCGCCGAGCATGCCGGCCACCCAGGGCAAGCCGTAGAACGAGCCCTGCTGCGGCACCGAGCAGCCCAGCACCGCGCTCTGCAGCGCCGCGGGCGCGATGCCGCGGCGTTCCAGTTCGCGGCTCGCGGTCCAGGCCGCGAAACGCAGGCTGTGCAGTCGCGACAGGCTGCCCTGCCAGCGCGAGAAAGGCGTGCTCCAATACGCGCCATAAGGAATGTGTACGCCGGTCATGCGGACTCCTGCTGCAAAGGGGCGGCTTACGGCAGGAACTGCCAGGCGCCCGAACGGGCCTGCATCAGCACGACGCCGCGCTCGTCCAGGCCGTTGTGGTTGGTGGGCGACATCATGTAGATGCCCTGTGTGCCGATGGTGCCCTGCAGGCTTTCCAGGGCGTCGCGCAGCGCCTGGCGGAAGGCCGGGGTGCCAGGCTGGGTGCTCGCCGGAATCTTGGCCACGGCCGCGTCCAGCAACAGATAGGCGTCGTAGGTATATGGCGCGAAGGCGTTGCGAGAGTCGGCGCCGTAGGTCGATTCATACTGCTGGGCGTAACGCGTGGCGACCGGCTTGATCGGGCTGTCCGCGGGCAGCTGTTCCACCACCTGCACGGGCCCGCTGGGCACGATCACGCCATCGACTCCCTTGCCGCCGAGCTTCAGGAAATCCTTGTTGATCACACCATGCGTGTTGTACTGAACGCCCTGATAGCCGCGTTCGCGCAACGACAGATGGGGCAGGGCGCCCGGCGTGCCCGAGCCCCCGACCAGCACCGCGCCCGGATTGAGGGCGACGATCTTCAGCACCTGCGCCGTGACCGAGTTGTCGGTGCGCGCATAGCGTTCGTTGCTGAGCACCTTGATGCCGCGCTTGGCGGCCGATTCCTGCAAGGCGCGGTAGACAGCGTCGCCCCAGGCGTCCGAAAACCCGATGTAGGCCACGCTCTTCACGCCGCGCTTGACCATGTCGGCGGTCAGCGAGTCCACCATCAGATCTATGCCGTGAGCCACCACGAAGATCCATTCGGCGCGCTCCGGGCTGACCGCGATGGGCGCCAGCGAGAGTTGCGGCGTGCGGGCTTCGCGGGCGACTTCCGTGACCGCCATCGAGGTTGGCACGTTGCTCGGGCCGATGATGGCGTCCACCTTGTTCTCGGTGATCAGCTTGCGGGCGGTCCTCACCGCGGACGACGGATCGGTCGCATCGTCCAGCGCGATGTATTCCACCGGCTGGCCGCCCAGCGTCTTGGGCAGGAGCGGCACGGTGCTGCGGTACAGCGACCCCATGGAGGCTCCGGGTCCGGTGCTGCTGGCGATCACGCCAATGCGGATGTCGGCGGACGCGGCGGCAGGCGCCAGGGCGCAGGCCAGCGCCAGCGCGGCAAGACGATGAAACATGGCTATTCCCCTTTTTTGAATATCGCCCGACTAGCGGGATGCCCCCAGTATGGGCGTGTCGGCGATAACTGGATAATTGCGGTTCCTTATCAATCGATAACCAACTCACCGACCGCATTCCATGCCGGACATCCCCACTCTGCAGCAGCTGCGATCGCGCCTGCGCATCCGCCACCTGGTCTTGTTGCACGAGCTGGGACGGGTCGGAAATCTGCACCGGGCAGCCGAAGCCATGCACCTTAGCCAGCCCGCGCTGAGCAAGCTCCTGGGCGAGGCCGAGGCGCTGGCAGGGCAGCCCTTGTTCGAGCGTTCGCATCACGGCGTCGCGCCGACCGCGCTGGGCCTGCTGATGATCGATCGCGCGCGCCTGCTGCTGAATGAACTGGACGCGACGCACGCCGAACTCGCGGCGGCCGCCAACGGCGCGACCGGCAAGGTCCGGGCAGGCATTTTTCCGGTGGTGGCGCACCTGCTGGTGCCGCTTGCGGTGCAAGGCCTGCAAGAAAGCCATCCAGCCCTGCGCATAGAGCTGTCCGAGGGCCTGGAAAAGCAGTTGCTGCCCGCCTTGCGTGCGGGCGAGCTGGACTGCGTCGTGGGACGGCTGGGGGTGGAGGGTGCGGACGCGGATCTGCAATGCGAGATCCTTTACGACGAGGCTACCGCAGTCGTCTGCGGCCCCGCCCATCCGCTGGCCTCGCGCAGCCGCCTGAGCGGCGCCGCGCTGGACAACTGCCGCTGGGTGCTGCCGTCGCGCAACGCCGCGCTCTACAGCATGGTCGCCGCCGCCGTCTCGGCGCGCGGCGCGGGCTTTCCGCAGGTAGCCATCGAATCCAGCGCCATTCTGACCATCGTCTCGTTGTTGCAGCGGACCTCGCTGCTGTCGGCCATCCCGCTGCGTGTGGCGCGCTCTCTGGCGGCAAACGGGCAACTGGCCATCCTGCCGCTGGCCTTGCAGGCGCGGCTGCATCCCGTGGGCATCATGACGCGGCGAGATGCGCGCGCCGCGGCTGCGGCATCGTTGTTCCTGGATGCGCTGCGAGTCGCTGCGACGACGGTGCGCGCCGACGCAAGCGTTTGAATGCCGGCAGTCAATAAATAAAATATAAACAAGTAATCATGTTTGTTTATATTTTGAAATATTTCAGGAGTTTAACTATATTGCGACAGCGGCCTTTTCTTGATTTCAGCCGTGCGATTTTCAAATGATTGCGATGCAAATGCACGGGGACGGAATTCGGAATGAAGCGGTGGGCACAAGACCTTCTATTGGCGACTAATAGCGCAACCACTGAGCAAGCTGTTTTCACGAAGGTGGCAGCCGCTGCATTGGATTTGGGGTTTACTTATTGCGGGTATGCAGTGGGGACGGCCTTGCCGTTTACCAACCCTCAGGTCGTCATGATCAGCAATTATCCGACTGTGTGGCAGGAGCGCTACGCACAGGCGCGTTACGTGGAAGTCGACCCTACCGTAAAACACTGCAGCCAGTCTGCGCTGCCTATCGTCTGGTCGGAGAGGGTATTTGCCGAAACGCCAGAGCTTTGGGACGAGGCGCAGGCAGCCGGGCTTTGTGTGGGATGGGCCCAGTCGAACCTGGACGCGTACGGAACCGGCGGAATGCTGACGCTGGCCAGGCAGAAGGAGCAACTCTCCGATGAGGAACTGCTCAGCAAGGAATTGCGCATGCGATGGCTGGTGACCGTTGCGCACCTGGCGCTCAGCAGGGTCTTGCTGCCGCGATTTAAATTAACGCCGGATACTCCGCTGACCCGCCGCGAGACCGAAATTCTAAAATGGGCGGCGGACGGCAAGACCAGCAGCGACGTGTCCGAAATACTGGCGATTGCCGAGTCGACGGTCAGATTCCATACGAAAAACGCCATTTCCAAGCTCGGCGCCCGGAATCGGACTGCAGCCGTCGCTCGCGCCGCGTTGCTCGGACTTCTACGATAAGTGGGCGGCGCCTTGGCAGCCAGTCGATTTCCGCACGTTGCGGGATCGAGATTCGGCAGATGCCGGAACCCGGCGCATAAAGCAAGACAGGGCACTACATCGTTAAATGTAGTGCCCTGTCTTGGCGGGAATTTTGGTGGAGCGGAGGAGGATCGAACTCCCGACCTTCGCATTGCGAACGCGACGCTCTCCCAGCTGAGCTACCGCCCCAATGAAGCAAGACCAAGACTATACAGGAATGTTCTTGGCCTGCGCAATATGCCGCCGAACAAAAAATCAGGCGAATGCCAAGGTCGCAACGACCGGGGCGTGATCGGACGGTTGTTCGTTGCGGCGCGGCTCCTTGTCGATGACGCAGGCGGTGCAGCGCTTGACCAGCGGCGCGGACAGAAGGACATGATCGATGCGCAGGCCGGCATTGCGGCGGAACGCGAACTGGCGGTAGTCCCACCAGCTGAAGGATTTCTCCGGTTGCTCGAAAAGGCGGAAGGAATCCGCCAGTCCCAGGTCGAGCAGGGCGCCGAAAGCCTTGCGCTCCGGCTCGGACACCAGCACCTGGCCTTCCCATTTTTCGGGGTTGTGCACGTCTTCGTCGGCCGGCGCGACGTTGTAGTCGCCCAGCACGGCCAGCCGCGGATACTGCTTGATCTCGTCGGCCAGCCAGGCTCGCATGGCTTCGAACCAGTCCAGCTTGTAGGCGTACTTGTCCGAACCCACCGACTGGCCATTGGGACAGTAGGCGCAGACCACGCGCACATCGCCTTCGGGGCTGGGGAAAGTCAGCGCCAGGACGCGCTGCTGCGGATCTTCATACCCGGGAATGTTGCGCACCATCGACGTGCCGGGCACGCGCGAAATGATGGCGACGCCGTTATAGGTTTTCTGGCCCGCCCAGACGGCGTGGTAGCCGGCTTCGGTGAAGGCGGCCTCGGGGAACTTGTCGTCCGTGAGCTTGAGTTCCTGGATACACAGCACGTCGACGGGATTGGCTGCCAGCCAGTCCAGCACCTGCGGCAGGCGCACATTCAGGGAGTTCACGTTCCAGGTGGCTAATTTCATGGTTTTTGTAGACCGTTCATTCATGCGGCTTGCGGCGGCGTCGCCTGCCACGGTCCCGGTTCCAGTTAATCATCTGGCCATACATCCGGGGCGTGGTCGGCGGTCGCCGGGGACAGACGCAGATGATACCGTGGCCGCGCCGCTCGAGCCGGCGGGCTGTCCATTCTGAAGTTGACGTAGAGGCTTTCGAGGCTTCGTGCCGCAAGCAATCTGGAGCAGATTCGAAGCCCTGTAAAAAGCGCCAGGTTAGGGCGAAAACGAGGGCGCGGCGATAGACATTCGATTTTTCATTAATGATAATTGTTCGCAATAGATTGAATTATTACAAGTCACCATAAATCTTTGCGCGGAGGCGCTTCAATGTCCATGGGTACGCAGGGAGTGGGGCTTGGAGACATATTCATTACGCATCGGGCGCAGCTTCGTCGCATCGCGCAAAGAATCGTGGGCACGCCGGAGATCGCGGACGAAGTCACGCAAGACGCCTACCTGAAACTCATGGAAGGGGCATGCGCGCGCGATGTCAGCAAACCTTATAGCTATTGTTGCCAAGTGGTCCGCAATCTGGCGTTGGACCACTGCCGCCGTCAGGCCGTCGAATCTACGTATCGCATCTATACCGACGACGGGGAATTGCCGCAGGTCGCCGGCGGCTGCGTGCCGGACCGGCGCTTCCAGGAGCGGCAGGTGATCGATGCCATTGACCAGATCCTGGGCACCTTGCCGCCCAGGACGCGGCGCGCCTTCGAACTCTACAGGCTCGGTGGTTTGACGCAGCGGGAGGTTGCGCGGCAAATGGGCTGCTCAGCCACGCTTGTGAACTTCATGCTCCGGGATGCCGCCGAGGCCGTCGCCAGCTGCCGCGATTTGCTGGAGGCCTGAGCCCGCAGGCATCAGGCTGCGCAATTGCCCCTTGGGCCAGGTGGGCGCAGGCATGCGGTTTGGACAGCATGTCGTCCCTGAGAGAGGTTATCGTGGATAACCTTTTCCTTTACCATAGCGCCAACCAGCCTTTTAGCCCCCAAGGTAGCCTATGGGCGATGACATCAATTCGAAGCAAGACCCGGTCTGGGATGTTGCCTGGTCCTGGGTGCTGCGCCAGCACGAGCACGATAGTTTCGATGCAACCGACGAAGCCGAGCTGGTGCAATGGCTCGCCGCCGATGCGGCACATCGCCAGGCCTACGACAAGGCTGGCCGCCTGTGGTTGATGGCGGGTCTGGTTCCTTCCGCGAACGATATCGATGTTCCGGGCACTAAGGACCTCGGCGGCAAGGCCTAGTTTTCAGGCCTGTTCTCGCCAAGTCTGCCTCCATTGACGCCGTGCCGCCATGCGCGGCTTGTATCTCCTTCCCCGCAGCAAACTCGATCAGCGCGGCGGTGCTGGTGATCTCCCACGACGACCGCTATTTCCATCTGGCCGACCGCCTGATACGGATGGAGAATGGCCAGATCGTGGCAATCGAAACGCCGGTTGCGCGCGATCCGGCGACCTTGGCGCCCGCCGAGCTGGCTGCCGCGCAATGAGAGGCAGCCGTTCCCCGGCGCCGCCCAGATAGTTTATGTGTGAATTTTTATTTCCACCCTGCGTGGCGTGCTCAGCCAGGGATGATTGCTCCGCGCCGCTGGCGGGCAATACACAAAATGTTCTATTTCTTGCGGTTTTCTAATGCCTGAGAATTGACCCGGCGTCTACGCTCCCTACAGTTCCCTGAACGGAGAGGAGTATGAAGCCCCTTGATTTGGATCAGGTTTCTCCTGGTGTGGCCGTCATGCCTGGCGTCCCCATCGTCGGCTGGTTGCTGGACGGGCCGCAACCTGAGTTCACCGATGTCGTCAGCGTCGCCCGCCAATGGATGGCGGACGGGCAGCGCGTGTCAGAAGTGGTGCGGGCGCAGGACTACCGCGCAACGCCCGCGGGGCCTGGGCACATCCTGATGCGCGCCTGCGCCATCGCGGGCCAGCGTTGAGGCGCCGGGGAGAAAACAATGAGAACCGGAGTGATCAGGCTCAACGGGCATCAGCTCGAATACGAACTCAGGCCGCTTGCGTCGCAGCAAGGCTACGAAGCCTGGGTGCGCACCGCTCCAGGCCGCGAATGGACGCGGATAGGCGTGGGCGATTCCGCCTTCGTGAGCGAGGACGCCGCGCTCAAGGGCATCAAGTACGCCGCAGTGGAAATCAGCGCGAGACGATTGCAGGCATAGCGCGCGGCGCGCCGTGTTGGCGCAACGCGGCTCAACCCTTCACCAGTCCGCCGTCGACGATCAGGTTCTGGCCCGTCACCGCGCGCGACCAGGGGCTGGCGAAGAACAGCACGGCGTCGGCGAATTGCTCGGGCGTGGTGACTTCGCGCAGCGGCGTGCCCGCGGCAATCATGTCGAAGACCGCGTCCGGCGTGGCTGCCGAGGCGTCGGTGGTGCGCAGCAAGCCTCCCGACACCATATTGACGGTGATGCCGTCCGCGCCCAGTTCATGCGACAAGGTGCGGGTGAAGGCCAGCAGCGCCGCCTTGGCCGCGGTGTAGTCGTGGTATGGCACCACCGGGTTCTGGACCAGGTTGGTGCCCACGTTGATGATGCGCCCGCCGCCAGCGGTCCGCATGGCGGGCAGAGCGGCCTGCGTGGTGTTGAGCGCGGCGCGCACGCTGCCTTCCAGCTGCGCGTTCATCTGCGTCCAGTCCAGCGCGCCGGCATGCGGACGGGCATCGCCGTTGAACTGGAAGGCGGGCAGGGCGTTGTTGACGACGGTGGTCACGGGCTGGCCGAAATGCTTGGCGGCTTGCGCGAACATGGCGGCGACGGCGGCCGGGTCGCGCACGTCGGCCTGCAGCGCGATGGCGCGGTCAGGCGCACTGGCGGCCAGTGCCTGCGCGCGTTCGGCGCTGTTCAGATAGTTGACGACGACCTTGGCGCCTTCGCGCAGGAAGGCGCGGGCGATGGCGGCGCCCAGGCCGCGGCTGGCGCCGGTGACGACGACGAGCTGCTGGTTCAGGTCCAGGGAGGGGCGTTGTTGCGATGACATGTAGTTAAGGCTTCCTGCTCAATGTTCCGAGCCGCTGTTCAGCATGCGGCTGCGGGCTTTTTCAATATGGGCGCGCATGACGTTGCGCGCGCCTTCGGCGTCCTGTTCCTGGATCAGCCGGTAGATGTGGCGGTGTTCTTCGATGGCGGCGCGGGTGCGCTTCCAGGGTTCGCTGTGGACCAGGTGGCGCATGACGTTCACGGCGTGGCTGACGTCGTACTCCAGGGATTTCAGCACCTGCACGAAGCGCTGGTTGCTGGTGGCCGCGGCGATGGCGCGGTGGAATCCGTAATCGTGATGGTGGGCGATGGCGCCGGAAGCGTCGGCTTCTTCGTAGCCGGTCAGCATGCGGTCCATTTCGCGCAGGTCTTCGTCGGTGCGGCGCAGCGCAGCCAGGTAGGCGCATTCGGGCTCGATCACCATGCGCAGTTCCAGGCCTTCCAGGATATGGCCGACGCGGCGCGCCGGGTCGACCGCGGGCATGCCGCCCATCAGGTCGGGTTTTGCGCGCACATAGGTGCCAGAGCCGCGGATGGAGTCCACCAATTGGTCTTCGCGCAGCCGATCCAGCGCCTGCCGCACCACCGGTCGCGATACCTCGAACAGCGCGGCCAGCTCCAGTTCCGTTGGCAGCTTGTTGCCGGGCGCGATCTTGCCGGTGGCAATGGCATAGAACAGGCTTTCGTAGACGCGCTCGGCAAAGCGTTCGGCGCGCACGTAGCCCAGGCCCGAAGCCACTTCCGCCAGCACGTCCAATTCAGGACGGGGGCGGTCCACGGCTTGCAGCAGCGATTCCAGCTGTGGATCCCGCACATTGCTCATCGTCATTCCTACATGCATTGCCGGGCTTGTCAGTCACCATGACAAATCCGGGGTGGCGTTAAGCCGCTGAATTATTAGGGATTACCCGAGGTGGTCGGGAAATATCCTGACTCTTGGGACAAAAGCTGTCAATTCAATTGACAAGTTGCGGCGCGCTCCCGTACCTTGATCCGAAACCAAAACGCAACCCGCGCGCGACGCCATATCCCCGCAACCGGCCGTTCGGCCGCTACTTTACTCCGCACATCGTGACTCAGAAGAACTTTATCGCCAACCAATGGGTGGCCGCCGCCACCGGTGAAACCATTCCCGTCCTGAACCCGTCCGATGGCAAGCCCTTCGAGGCGATCGCGCGTTCGGGCGCGGCGGACGTGGACCGCGCCGTGACCGCGGCGCGCGAGGCTTTTGAAGGCGAGTGGGGCCAGATGGCGCCCGCTGCGCGCAGCCGCCTCTTGATGCGTATCGCCTTTGCGCTGCTGGAGCGTCAGGAAGAGCTGGCGCAGCTGGAATCGGCCGACACCGGCAAGCCCATCAAGCAGGCGCGCGCCGACGCCGCCGCCGTTGCCCGCTACTTCGAGTTCTATGCCGGCGCGGTCGACAAGCTGCATGGCGAGACCATTCCCTACACCCCGGGCTTCACCGTGCTGACGGTGCGCGAAGCTCACGGCGTCACCGGCCACATCGTGCCCTGGAACTATCCGCTGCAGATCTTCGGCCGCAGCGTCGGCGCGGCCCTGGCCGCGGGCAACGCGTGCGTGGTCAAGCCCGCGGAAGACGCTTGCCTGTCGCTCTTGAAGCTGGCGGAGATCGCGGCCGAGGTCGGCCTGCCGGCAGGCGCCTTGAACATCTGCACGGGTTATGGCCATGAAGCCGGCGCGGCGCTGTCCGCCCACCCGGGCATCGACCACATCTCGTTCACCGGTTCGCCGCAGACGGGCAAGATGGTGGCGCATGCCGCCGCCGAAAACCACGTGCCGGTCACGCTGGAACTGGGCGGCAAGTCGCCCCAGATCGTGTTCGACGATGCCGACCTGGACGCCGCCATGCCGGTGCTGCTGGCCGCCATCATCCAGAACGCGGGCCAGACCTGCTCGGCCGGCAGCCGCGTGCTGATCCAGCGCGGCGTGTACGAAACGGTGCTCAAGCGCCTGTCCGACGCGTTCTCGGCCACCGTTACCGGTCCGGCCGCGGCCGACCTGGACGTGGGCCCCCTGATCAACGCGCGCCAGCAGGACCGCGTGCGCGGCTTCCTGGCTGAAGCCGAAGCTGAAGGCATGAAGGTCGCGGCCCGCGGCAAATTGAAGGAAGGCACGCCCGAGGCCGGTTTCTACCAACCGCCCGTGCTGTTCCGCGACGTGCCGCCCAACAGCCGCCTGGCGCAGGAAGAAGTCTTCGGCCCGGTGCTGGCCGCCATGGTGTTCGACACCGAGGAAGAGGCGCTGGAAATCGCCAACGGCACGCTGTACGGCCTGGTGGCCGGCGTCTGGACCCGCGACGGCGGCCGCCAGCTGCGCCTGGCGCGCAAGCTGCGCGCAGGTCAAGTCTTCATCAACAACTACGGCGCTGGCGGCGGCGTGGAGCTGCCTTTCGGCGGTTCGCGCCAGTCGGGCTATGGCCGCGAGAAGGGCTTTGAAGCGCTGTACGGCTTCACCACCCTGAAGACGATCGCCATCCGCCACTGATCCCGGCTTGCGGGCGGCCCGGCCCCTGGCAAAATATCGGTTAACGTTGATGTTTTGCTTCAGGGGCGCCGCCCCGCATTCAGGATCCGTATGTTCACCGGTATTGTTCAAGGCACCGCGAAGATCGCCAAGATCGCGGATCGCGAAGGCCTGCGCACTTTCACGCTGGATTTCCCCCCTGGTTTTTGCGTGGACCTGGCCATCGGCGCCAGCGTGTCCACCGATGGCGTCTGCCTGACCGTCACGGAAATCCTGTCCGAGAACCAGGCCACTTTCGACGTCATGCTGCAAAGCCTGGCCATCACCACCCTGGGCAGCTACCAGGAGGGCGACCGCGCCAACGTCGAGCGGGCCGCCAAGGACGGCGCCGAGATCGGCGGCCATCCCTTGTCCGGGCACGTGGATTTCACCTCTGAAGTGGTGATGGTGAAGTCGTCCGATACCAACCGCCTGATGCGCTTCAGCATCCCCGAGGCATTCCGCAAGTATGTCTTCGCCAAGGGCTATATCGCCATCAACGGCGCCAGCCTGACCGTATCGGAGGTCAACCGCGTCGAGGGCTGGTTCGAGGTCTGGCTGATTCCGGAAACCCGCCGCATGACGGTGTTCGAGGACAAGCAGGTGGGCGATTTCGTCAACATCGAGATCGAACGCAGCACCCAGGTGGTGGTCGATACCGTGCGCGAAACCGTGCAGGAAAGCCTGGGCAAGCTGCAGCCGCTGCTGGAAGCCATCCTGAAGGAAAAGGGGCTGACGCTGGAAGACTTCGTCAGTCCGCAGGGCAAGCTGAAGTAGTGAGCGGGGGCGGGGCAGGCGGTGCCGGGCCCCTCAGCCGGAAAGCCGGGCCGAAGTCAGGTCCGTCAGCACGCCATTTTCCAGGACAGCCATCGTCAACTTGTCGACCGTGCCGCGAATTTCAAGTCCGTTGCGGTTCAATTCATCGCACAGCGATTTCATCAGTGCCCGGTTGGTGGACGACCCCATGGTGATGTGCGGCACATAAGGAATGTCCAGGCGCAAGGTCGGCGCCAGCACCTGGCGGTACAGGGCGTCATGCAGCCGCGACAGCTGGCTGTGGCCTTCATCGGGAACCAGGTACGCGTAAGCGTGCGCGGGGTCGGCCCCCAGCATGGCGTAACGGCATACGAAGTCTATCGGGCCGTGCAGGCCTGCGACCTCTTCGAGGTGCTGCTGGTAGGCCTGTTCGTCGATGCCCGCGCAGCCGAATGCCATGGTGAAGTGCGCCTGCACCAGCGGATGCTGGCCGTCATGCTGGCGCCGGAACTCCTCGATGAACGCGGAGTCCGACGCGCCGAGGCGCGGATAGGCGAGCGTATGGAGCTTTTTCATGCTTCCAGTCTGCCACTGCGCCGCGCGAAAGCAAACCCCGCCGGCTGGCGGCGGGGCGGGGCGTTCAGTAAGAGAACGGCTTGCCTTGCGGCCGCACGCGGATGCCGGGCTGCAGCCGGGTCCAGGGCAGGTCGGCCGGGTCGGCCTGCATCGGGCCGGGCGCCTTGGCCACCAGCACTTCGTGGGCGATGGGCTGGAAGTCCGCGCGGAAGTGCACGGAACTCTTCACCACCAGGATTGCCATTTCCTCGGGCTGCACGCCGCCGACGCGGAACAGGTTGCGGTCCAGCATCTGCGACTTGGTGGCGCTGACCACCACCCGCACGCCGCCGATGCGCAGGCCGGCCACGGCTTCCAGGTCCACGTCCATGCCGTTCATCATCGGCCCGTCAAAGCGCAGCTTGCCGGGCGACAGGGTTTCGACCACGAACTCGCCTTCGAAAGCCGAGTCGCCCGCCACGCCCGATTGGCCTCCCAGGCTCAGGCGGACCTTGCCGCCGATGCCGGCCGCGGTGGCCTGGCGTACCGCCTCGGGGTCGTAGAACAGCCCCAGCGCGGCATTCTGGGCATCGGCCTGCACCAGCGCGCGCAGCATGCCGGTGGTATTGGCGTCGCCGCCCGCGCCCGGATTGTCCTGCGTGTCGGCGATGACCACGGGGCGCGATGCGCCCGCCGCCAGCG
This sequence comes from Achromobacter sp. GW823-FHT04E03, assembly GCF_058796095.1. NCBI lineage: Bacteria > Pseudomonadati > Pseudomonadota > Betaproteobacteria > Burkholderiales > Alcaligenaceae > Achromobacter > Achromobacter sp. GW823-FHT04E03. Next base: position 79,834 of record NZ_JBXAIJ010000001.1, read on the forward strand.
CCTGCGCGCGGCGCACGGCCTCGGACGGATCGAGGAAGTCGGGCGACCATTGCGGCTCCAGTTCCAGCACGCGCTGGTATAGGGTTTCGGTCACGCGTTCGACGGCTGCCGCATCGGTGCCGTAGGCCCAGACCACCGGGCCGCACTCGGGGAAGTCCGCCGCCGGAAAGCCGGGCGCGAACGAGATGGAGGCCACGCCCGGAGTCTGCTCCAGGCTTTCCAGCAGCTCGTACACACCCTTGGACGGCTGCAGCATCGTGCACATGCCGTTGATCGGAATCAGGAAGGGCAGGCGGCGTTCGCTGCGGCTCCAGCTGTCGCCGGCCGCGATGCGGGCCTGCAGCAGGCGCGCCGCGTGCTCGCCGGTGTCGGCCATGTCCACATGCGGATAGGTGCGGAACGCGGCCAGGCCGTCGGCTTCCTGCAGCATCTGCGCGGTGACGTTGGCGTGCAGGTCCAGGCTGGCGATCACCGGCACGTCGGGCCCGACGATCTGGCGCACGCGCGCCAGCAGTTCGCCTTCACCGTCGTCCAGGTGTTCGGCGACCATGGCGCCGTGCAGGTCGAGGTAGACGGCGTCGTAGCTGCCGTTGCGGGCCGCGTCCAGGATTTCGCCGGCGATTCGTTCGTAGGCGTCGCGGGTTACATGGGCCGAGGGGCTGGCGCCCGCCCAGATCACGGTCTCGACCGTATGGCCCTGGGCCAGCGCCGCGTTGATGAAGCCGCCGGCGGGGATGTTGACCTCGCGCAGCGCCAGCATGTCCTTGCCGCGCACCATGGCGGGGAATCCTTCGCCGCGCACGAAGTTGTCGTAGGCGGCGAGCGACGGCGCGAAGGTGTTGGTTTCGTGCTGGAAGCCAGCAACCAGAATATGCATGATCGTTTCCTGTGAGTTGGACTTCAGGCGCGGGCGGGCGCGGAACGGGGCGGACGGTTCACCAGCAGGAGCAAGGCGCCTGCCACCAGCAAGGCGGAGATCACGTACAGGCCGCCAGCCAGCGTGCCCGTGGCTTCCTTGGACCAGCCGATGATGGACGGGCTGAGGAAGCCGCCGAGCAGGCCGATGCTGTTGATGAGGGCGATGCCGCCGGCTGCTGCCTCTCCTTTGAGGTACTGCGAAGGAATCGCCCAGAATACCGTGTAGGAGGCCCACATGAAGCCCGTGGCCAGGGTGATGGCGCTCAGGGATAGCGCGAATTGCGTCGGCGCGGCGGTGGCGATGCACAGGGACACGCCGGCCAGGAGCGCCGGAATCAGCGTATGCCAGCGCCGTTCCTGCATGCGGTCCGAGCTGCGCGCGAACCACAGCATGAAGACCGCCGCGGCGATGTAGGGGATGGCGGAATACAGGCCGATCTCCATGGTGTCGTGCACGCCCGCCAGCTTGAGCAGCGTGGGCAGCCAGAAGCTGACGGCATAGATGCCGCAGATCAGGCAGAAGTAGGTCAGGGCCATGCCGTAGATGACGGGGTCGCGCAGCACCTGCTTGAAGGCGTGCTTCTGCTGCGTGCCGCGGGTCTCCAGGTCGGCCGCCAGCAGCGCTTTTTCCTCGGCGCTGAGCCACTTGGCCTCGGCCGGCTTGTCGTCCAGGTAGCGGTACGCGATGACGCCCAGCAGCACGCAGGGCAGGCCTTCCAGCAGGAACATCCATTGCCAGCCGTCCAGGCCGTGCGCGCCCGAGAACGCGGTCATGATCCAGGCCGACACGGGGCCGCCGACGATGCCGCCGATGGGGCCGGCCAGCATCACCACCGCCATGACGCCGGCCATGCGCGACTGCGAGTACCAGTAGGTCAGGTAGAAGATCATGCCGGGCGCGAAGCCGGCTTCGAATACGCCCAGCATGAAGCGCAGGACGTAGAAGCTCCATTCGCCCTGCACGAACAGCATCGAGGCCGAGGTCAGGCCCCACAGCACCATGATGCGGCTGATCGTGCGGCGAGCGCCGATGCGGGTCAGCAACAGGTTGCTGGGTACTTCGAAGATGACGTAGCCCAGGAAGAAGATGCCGGCGCCCAGGCCGTAGACGGCGTCGGAAATGCCGATGTCCTGCTGCATCTGGAGCTTGGCGAAGCCGATGTTGATTCGGTCCAGGTAGGCAAAGACGTAACAGAGCAGCAGGAAGGGCAGCAGGCGCCACGTGATCTTGCGATAGAGCGGGGCCAGGCGCGGGTCCGCGCCCGGCGTGGTCGGATGGGGCATTGCATGTCTCCTCGCGCGGGTCTGGCGCCCGCGCTGGCTGGGGTTGGGCCGGAAACCCTGTGGCTTCCGCGGCCGCCATTATTGGAAGACAGGGGCGTTCCGAACAATGACCGGGGTGATAAATTATCGTTGCCCTGTGGGCAACGCTTGTATCACCTTCAACCGGCGCCACCCGGCGCCCCAGGAACGCGGGACATGCAGGAAATCAGCCAGGTCCGCCTGAAGTACTTCAACGAGGTCATGGCCTGCGGCTCGATCCGGGGCGCGGCCGACAAGCTGGATACCGCGGCCTCCGTGATCAGCCGGCAGATCCAGCTGCTGGAAAAGGAACTGGGCGTGCAGTTGTTCGAGCGGCGCTCGCGCGGGCTGACGCCCACCGAGGCCGCCGATATGCTGCTGGAGTACCACCGCGGCTGCCGCGCCCAGCAGGAACATCTGAATGCGCGCCTGCAGGAATTGCGCGGCATGCAGCGCGGCAACGTGCAGCTGATGATCAGCGAAGGCTTTATCGACGGCCTGATGGAACACGTGGTCGGGCCGTTCTGCATCGAATATCCGCAGATCAACATCAGCGTCAACGTCGGTTCGGTCAATGAGGTGGTCGAGGCGGTGGCCTCGGACGCGGCCCATATCGGACTTGCCTACAACCCGCCGGTGGACCCGCGGCTGCGCTGCCGCGCCAGCCGCAAGCATCCGGTCTGCCTGCTGGCGGGCCGCGGCCATGCCCTGGCCGCAAGGCGCGGGCCGCTGACCATCGCCGACATCATGCCGTATCCCTTCGCGCTGATGTCCGCGCCCTACGGGCTGCGCCAGGCGGTGGACCTGCTGGAATTCACCGAGCGCATCCATCTGACGCCCAGCCTTACCACCAATTCGCTGCGCGTACTGAAGCAGTACGCGATGACCGGAGCGGGCGTGACGCTGATGCCGAACCTGGGCGTGCATCATGAGCTGGCCAGCGGCGAACTGGTGGCGATTCCCATCGCGCATCCCATCCTGAGCGCGCCCGAATGCCAGGCGCTGCTGCGGCTGGGGCGGCCGCTGTCGTCCGCCGCCAATGAGGTCATGCGGCGCATAGAACAACGCCTGCCGGCGTTCTCGGGCGGCTGAGCGCCAGCGCGCCGGGCCGCGCCCGCTTACAATGGGCGCACTTTCGGAGGTATCACCATGTCGGTCACAACCGATATCAAAATACGCCCCCTGGAGCGTGGCGACCTGCACTTCGTGCACAAGATCAACAATAACGACGTCATCATGCGTTATTGGTTCGAAGAGCCTTACGAGGCCTACGACGAACTGGTCGCCCTGTATGACCGCCACTTGCACGACCAGAACGAGCGGCGCTTCATCATCGAGCACGACACCGGGCAGCCCGCCGGCCTGGTCGAGCTGGTGGAAATCGACTACATCCATCGCCGCGCCGAATTCCAGATCATCATCGCGCCCAGCTATCAGGGCCGGGGCTACGCCAAGGCGGCGACGCGCATCGCTGTGGGCTATGCCTTTCGCGTGCTGAACCTGCACAAGGTCTATCTGGTGGTGGACAAGGACAACACCGCCGCCGTGCACATCTATGAGCGCTGCGGCTTCCAGATCGAAGGACTGTTGAAGGAAGAGTTCTTTTCCAACGGCGGCTATCGCGACGCCTACCGCATGGCGCTGCTGCAGCACGACCATCTGCGCGACGTGGGGCCTGGCGCGCCGGACGCGCCGGTGCTGCGCGACTGGCCGCAGGAAGAGCAGGCGGGCTGAGGCCTGCTTTTCCCGGCGGCCATGCAATGCATGCGCCACCGGGAATCGGACTGCTCCGCGTCAGTGTGCCGCAGGCGCCGCCCGCAACAGCCGCAGGCCGTTCGCCACCACCAGCAGGCTCGCGCCCACGTCGGCGAACACCGCCATCCACAGCGTGGCGTTGCCGGTCATGGCCAGGGCCAGGAACACGGCCTTGATGCCCAGCGCCAGCGCGATGTTCTGCACCAGCACGCGATGCGTGGCGTGGGACAGACGCAGGAAAGTGCCGATCTTGCGCAGGTCGTCGTCCATCAGGGCCACGTCCGCCGTCTCGATGGCGGTGCCGGTGCCCGCCGCGCCCATGGCGAAGCCGATGTCGGCGCGCGCCAGGGCGGGGGCGTCGTTGATGCCGTCGCCCACCATGCCGACGCGGCCGCCAGACGCCAGCTTGCTTTCGATGGCGGCCAGCTTGTCTTCGGGCAACTGGTCGCCGCGCGCTTCGTCGATGCCGACTTGTTGCGCGATGGCTTGCGCGGTGGGCGTGTTGTCGCCCGTCAGCATCAGGGTGCGCACGCCCAGGGCGTGCAGGTCCGCGATGGCGGCGGCGCTGGTCGGCTTGACCGTGTCGGCCACGGCGGCTACGGCCAGCACGCGATTGCCGTCGGTCAGCGCGATGGCGCTCTTGCCCTGGCGTTCCAGTTCGTCCAGGCGCGCTTCCAGCTTGGGGCTGGAGACGCCCAGTTCGCGCATCAGGCGGCGGTTGCCCAGCTGGAAGGTCACGCCGTCCAGCGTGGCGCTGACGCCGCGGCCGGGCAGGGCGGTGAAGTCCTGCACGTCCAGCAAGGCCGTGCCGGCGTCGCGCGCGGCATTGGCCACGGCCAGCGATACCGGGTGGTCGGAGCGGGCGGCCAGGCTGGCGGCGACCAGCGCGGCCGGCTGGCGGCTTTGGTCGGACACGTCCCAATCCTGGATGTCGGTCTGCACCGGCTTGCCGTGGGTCAGGGTGCCGGTCTTGTCCAGCGCCAGCCATTTCAGGTTGCGGCCTTCTTCGAGGTACACGCCGCCCTTGACCAGGATGCCGCGGCGCGAGGCCGCGGTCAGGCCGCTGACGATGCTGACCGGCGTGGAAATGACCAGCGCGCAGGGGCAGGCGATGATCAGCAGCGCCAGGGCGCGGTAGATGGCGTCGAACCAGGGCTGGTTCCAGAACAGCGGCGGCAGCACCGCCACCAGCACCGCGATGCCCACCACGGCCGGCGTATAGATGCGCGAGAAGCGGTCGATGAAGCGCTGGGTCGGCGCGCGCGCGCCTTGCGCCTGTTCGACGGCGTGGATGATGCGCGCCAGCGTAGTGTTGCCGGCGGCCGCGGTGACGCGGTATTCGAAGGAGCCGGCCGCGTTCACGGTGGCCGCGTAGACCGGGTCGTCCTGCGTCTTTTCCACGGGCAGGCTTTCGCCGGTGATGGGGGACTGGTCCACCGCCGAGCTGCCGCTGACGATGATGCCGTCGGCGGCGATGCGTTCGCCCGGGCGTACCCGCACGATATCGCCCACCTGCAATCTGGCGGCGGGCACTTCGAGCCAGTCGCCATTGGCCTGGCGCACGGTCGCCGTTTCCGGCGCCAGGTCGAGCAGGCCACGGATGGCGTTGCGCGCCCGGTCCAGGGAGCGGGCTTCGATCAGTTCGGCCACGTTGAACAGGAACATCACCATCGCCGCTTCTGGCCATTGGCCGATCAGCACGGCGCCGGTGACGGCGATGCTCATCAGGGCATTGATGTTGAGGTTGCCGTTGCGTACGGCGATCCAGCCCTTGCGGTAGGTGCTGATGCCGCAGGCCAGGATGGCGGCCACGGCCAGGGCTGCGGTGACGCCCAGCGGCCAGCCGGCGAAATGCGACAGTTCCGACAGCGCGGCCAGGACGCCGGAGCCCCCGATCAGCCACCAGTTCACCGGTTTGGCGGCAGGGGCTGGCGTGCCGGGAGCGTTGTCGGCCAGGGGCTCGGGCGTCATGTCCAGCGACTTGATGGCGGCCATGACGCGGTCCAGCGCGCCTTCGGCGTGCACCACGGTCAGCACGCGCTGCATCAGGTTGAAGTCCAGCGCGTGGACGTCGGCCATGTTGTCGAGCTTTTTGCGGATCAGCGTTTCCTCGGTGGGGCAGTCCATCTGGCCGATGCGCAGGCGCGCCAGCGACTGGCCCGGGCCGGCGGTCAGCGTGGCCGCGCCGGCGCCCGAGACGGTGAAGGGCTGGCCATCGCCATGGCCGCAGCAGGCGTCGCCGCCGTGGTCGTGCTTGTGGCTGCGATCGTGCTTGTGATCGTGCGCGTGGTCATGGCCGGCATGGTCGTGGCTGTGATCGTGGCCCGCGTGGCTGTGATCCGCGTGATCATGGCCCGCATGATCGTGTCCGGCCTGGGCCTGGGCGTTCTTGGCGGGCGCGTCGCAGCCGTCGTGCGCGCAGCAGGCGCCGCCTTGCCCGGCGGGCATATGTTCGTGTTTTTTGACCGGAGGTAAAGACATCGTCCTCTGCCTTGAAATAAGCTGGTGACGCTATTCCACACCTTGGAGTTACTATAGGGTCAACCCCCTATATCAATCGGATGCGATCCGGGAGGCAGCGATGCGTATCGGCGAATTGGCCACGGCGGCCGGAACCACGGTCGAGACCGTCAGGTATTACGAGAAAGAAGGGCTGTTGCCGGCCCCGGAAAGGGGACTGAACAACTACCGCAGCTACGGCCAGCCCCATCTGGAGCGGCTGCGCCTGATCCGCAACTGCCGCGCGCTGGACATGACGCAGGACGAGATCCGCGCCATCCTGTCGCTGGCGGATAACCACCAGAGCGGTTGCGGCCCCATCAACGAACTGTTCGACGAGCACATCTCCCACGTGGATGAACGCATCGCCGAACTGACCCAGCTCAAGACCCAGCTCACGGAATTGCGCCAGCGCTGCCTGTCGGCCCGGCCCGACACGGAAGACTGCGGCATCCTGCATGGCCTGAGCGAAATGCAGGTCGAAGAGCGCCAGGAACGCCACACGCACCTGGGCTGACAGCGGCCCTGGACAGGGCGGCATCACGGAGCACGGGCCTGATGGCCTAGGGAAAACCCCGCCGCGCAAAAAGCGCGGCGGCGTCTTGTTGCGTCCAAAATCAGCATGTAAGATGTCCAACATCCAACAAATAATGACAAGGCAGCCGCGGTCGACGATTGGCGGCGCCATACAGAGAGGCAGACAAGCATGGATTCCAAGCCCTTGGGCCGATTCACCGTCCTGGACCTGACGCGAGTGCGCTCGGGTCCCGCCGCCGTGCGCCAGTTCGCGGACTGGGGCGCCACCGTCATCAAGATCGAAGAGCCGGGCGACGAGCAGGACGACAAGCCGGGCGGCTCCGCCCAGTTCGCGGACTACCAGAACACCCACCGCAACAAGCGCAGCGTCACGCTGAACCTGAAGCATCCGCAGGGCCGGGCGCTGTTCCTGGACCTGGTGCGCCAGGCTGACGTGGTGGTGGAAAACTATCGGCCCAACGTCAAGTTCAAGCTGGGCATCGACTACGAGACGCTGCGCCAGGTGAACCCGCGCATCGTCTACGCCAGCGTGTCCGGCTTCGGCCAGGACGGCCCCTACGCCGGACGCCCGGGGCTGGACCAGATCGCGCAGGGCATAGGCGGGCTGATGTCGGTGACGGGCGAACCCGGCCGCGGCCCCATGCGGGCGGGGATTCCGGTGGCGGACCTGACCTCTGGCCTGTTCTGCGCCATCGGCATCTTCATCGCGCTGCTGGAGCGCGAGGTGTCGGGGCAAGGACAGTGGGTGCAGACATCGCTGTTGCAATCGCAGGTCTGGATGATGGATTTCCAGGCGATGCGCTGGCTGATGAACGGCGAGGTGCCTGGCCAGAGCGGCAACGACCATCCCACCAGCAGCCCGACCGGCGTGTTCCCCACCAGCGACGGCTATATGAACATCGCGGCCATGGGCAACGACATCTATGCGCGCCTGTGCCGCGTGCTGGAATTGCCGGAACTGATCGAGGACGAGCGCTTCCTGACGGTACCGCTGCGGGCGCGCAACCGACCCGCGCTGAACGCGGCCATCGGCGCGCGCACCGCGACCCGGCCCACCGCCGAATGGATAGCGCTGATGAACAAGGAAGGCGTGCCTTGCGGTCCGATCCTGGGCATGGACCAGACATTCGAGGATCCGCAGGTGCGCCACCTGGGGCTCAGCCGGGAGATCCGCCATCCCGCGCTGGGGCCGATTTCGGTGGTGGGGCAGCCCATGATCCTGAGCCGTTCCACCACCGGGGAAATGGCGCCCGCGCCCGAACGCGGCCAGCACAACGGCGACGTCTATGGCGGCATGCTGGGATTGGCGCCTGCCGACTTGCAGCAGCTGGCCCGCGAAGGCGTCATTTAAGGGATACGTCCAGGCACCGAGCATAAAATCGCCGCCAAGGCCGCCCGCGTATCCGGCGGCCCAGACGGAGACAGCCCAGACATGAACGCACCATCCACCGCCGCCGCCGACCAGGTCTTTTCCAGCCTGGGACGCCCCGACAACCTGCCGGACGAGATCGCTTCGCAGATCCGCCAGAAGATCGTGGCGCGCGAATTCGAGCCCGGCCAGCGCCTGCCCACCGAGTTCGAACTGGCGCAGATGTTCGCCGTCAGCCGCAATGTGGTGCGCGAGGCGATCGCGAGGCTGAAGCTGTCGGGGTATGTGGATACGCGGCGCGGCGTGGGGTCCTTCGTGGCGCAGGACGTGGGCACGCGCAATTTCGAAATCGCGCCGGAAGACCTGCTGCAGCCCGAGCCGCTGGCGCACATCTTCCAGCTGCGCGTGGAACTGGAATCCGGCGCGGCCGCGCAGGCGGCCCTGCACCGTACCCCCGAACAGATCGAAACCCTGCGCCAGGCCCTGCAACGGGTCGACGCGGCAGGCAATGACTGGCAGGCCGGCGCCGACCACGCGCTGGACTTCCACATGGCCGTGGGCGAGGCCACCAACAACCCTTATTTCGTGCGCCTGTTGGCGCACCTGCGCCACGTGTTCCGCGGCGCCGTGCGCACGCTGCGCTACACCAGCGCCGGCACCGAGCGCGTGCCGGAAATCGAACGCGAACATCACCGCATCTTCGATGCCATCGTCGCCGGCGACAGCGAGGCAGCGCGCCTTGCCATGCGCGTCCACCTGACCAACGGCATACAACGGCACCAGACAGTCATACAAGGAAAGCAACCGTGACCATACAACGCATCCTGCAGGGCGACATTACCGACAACATCGTGGCCGAGAAGCGTGGCGCGATAGGTTGGCTGACTTTCAACGATCCGCAGCGGCACAACGCCGTATCGTTCGCCATGTGGGAAGCGGTGCCGGTAGTGCTGGAAGCTTTCCGCCAGGACCCGGAGATCCGGGCAGTGGTGCTGCAGGGCGCGGGCGGCAAGGCCTTCGTCAGCGGCGCCAACATCTCGCAGTTCGACAAGCTGCGCAGCGGCGAGGACGCGGTGGTGGAGTACGAGCGCGTGGCCGAAACCGCGCAGCTGGCGCTGTACGACTACGACAAGCCCACGATCGCGTACATCCAGGGCTATTGCATCGGCGGCGGCCTGAACATTGCCCTGTGCTGCGACATCCGCATCGCTTCCGACAACAGCAGCTTCGCGATTCCCGCAGGCAAGCTGGGCCTGGGCTACCGCCTGACCGCGATCCGCAACCTGGTGACGGCGGTCGGCCCGGCCAACGCGCTGGAAATCTTCCTGACGGCGGCGCGCTATGACGCCCGCGAAGCCAAGGAGCTGGGCCTGATCCGCAGGGTCGCGCCGGTGGACGAACTGCCGCAGGTGCTGGAAACCATGCTGGCCCAGATCCAGGCCAACGCCCCGCTGACGCTGCGCGCCGGCAAGAAGATGATCCGACAGCTTCAGCAGCTGGGACCGGAGGTCGACGTGGAAGGCATGCGCCGTCTGGTGCTGGAGTGTTTCGAAAGCAATGACTACCGCGAAGGCCGCAAGGCGTTCGCGGAAAAGAGAGCGCCGGTGTTCACCGGTACCTGATCTCCGGCCGCGGGCCGGATTCCCTACGCGGCTTTCAGGTCCGCGCCGTCGCCGGCGCGGCCCGGGGAGGCTTGCGTCCTGAATTCGCCGCGGACCGGATCAACCCGGCCACCGATCCCACCGGGGACGGCCTGGCCATAGACCGCGCAGCAGAAGCGCGGCGACGAGGAGACAGACATGAAAGCGGTTTATCTGAGGGCAGGCCTGGCTGGCTTGGCGGCGTGGCTGTGCGCGGCGCCGCTGCACGCGCAGGGGGCGTACCCAAGCCAGCCGGTGCGCATCGTGGTGGGCTACGCCGCCGGCGGCACCACGGACATCCTGGCGCGGGCGCTGGGCGAGCAGTTGAGCAAGGAGCTCAAGCAGCCCGTCATCATCGAGAACAAGGCTGGCGCCGCCGGCAACATCGCCGCGGCCTCCGTGCAGCAGGCCGCGCCGGATGGCTACACCTTGTTCATGGCGACCGTGTCCAGCCATGGCATCAATCCGGTCGTGTACAAGAAATCGCTGGGCTACGACCCGGTGGGCGGCTTCACGCCGGTCAGCATGATCGCGTCCATCCCGCTGGTGCTGGTGGCCAATCCCAAGCTGCCCGTGGCGTCGGTGGCCGACCTGGTCAAGCTGGCGCGCGAGAAACCGGGCGACCTGAACTATTCCTCCAGCGGCAATGGCTCGCCAGTGCACGTGGCCGGCGCCATGTTCGCCTCGGAGGCCAAGGTGCAGATCCAGCACGTGCCGTACCGCGGCGGGTCGCTGGCCAATTCCTCGGTCATGAGCGGCGAAACCCAGTTCAGCTTCGCCACCTTGCCGGCTGCCTTGCCGCAGGTTCGCGCGGGCGCGCTGCGCGCCCTGGCCGTGACCACCCGCGACCGTTCGGCCGAACTGCCCGACGTGCCCACGGTGGCGGAGGACCCGATGTTCAAGGGCTACGAGATCAACACCTGGAATGCGTTGATGGCGCCCAAGGGCACGCCCGATGCGGTGGTGGCGGTGCTGAACCAGGCGGTGGCGCGCTCGCTGGCCGTGCCGGCCTTGCAGACCCGCTTCAAGGGCGAGGGCGCCACGCCCGGCGCCAGCAGCCCGGCCGAGCTGGGCCAGTTCGTCAACGCGGAGCTGACGCGCTGGGCGGGGGTCATCAAAGAGGTCGGCATCCAGATCGAATGACCTCTGGCGGTCCGGGGGGATGACGGCCTGGGGCGGCGGAGTGGCGTAATATGAATTGTGTTTCTTTCTCATTGACGCCCGATCCGATGACCACGACCCAGACCGCCACCCCGCTGCACGCCCTGAATACCCGCCGTTCCTTCAAGTTCCTCCGCGCCCCGGCGCCCAAGCCCGAGGAACTCGAACAGATCCTGCAGGCGGCGATGTCGGCGCCCGACCATGGCGCCTTGCGCCCGTGGCGTTTCGTGGTGATCCAGGGCGAGGCCATCGGCAAGCTGGCCGATCTGGCGTTGGACGCCGTCAAGCGCAGCGGCGATCCGCGCATGACGCCGGAAAAGGAAAAGTCGGTGCGTGAATGGATGGCCGGCGTGCCGCTCTTCGTCGCGGTGGCGCAGAAGATTGCGCACGACAACACCAAGATCCCGGAGCAGGAACAATTGCTGGCCACCGGCGCCGCCACCATGAACCTCCTGAACGCCGTGCACATGCTGGGCTACGGCGCGTTCTGGAGCACCGGCATCGGCACCTACGTCGAAGACGTGCAGAACGCGCTGGGCCTGGACGCGCTGGACTACCGTTTCCTGGGCTTTCTGGCCATCGGCACCCCGGCTTGCGCCGTACCGCCGGCCAACCGCCCGGACTACCGCGAATTCGTCACGGAGTGGACCGGTCCGGTCTGAGTCTGCCGCCCTGGATGAAGCAAACCGGCCCATGGCCGGTTTTTTTATGGCATCTCCGGCTTAGCGCCGGCCCGGGATCGGCCGGAATGCGGCGCGCACGAGCTTCTCCAGGCCCCAGCCCGCGAAGTAGAAGAGGGCCAGCGTGGGCAGCCCGATCAGCAGATAGCCGCCGACCCAGGACAGGTCTCCCAGCAGGCGGTCCAGGTTCAGTTCATGCAGCAGCGCCAGTTGCGGCGCCAGCGGCAACTGCAGCAGCACGAAACGCCCCTTGTCATCGCCGTCGGCCGAGAGCGCGCCGGCAACGCAGAGGATGACGATGGCGAGGTACAGTGCGGCGAAGACGATGCCGGTCCAGCTGAACCATCTTGAGGCTGTCGATCCGGGCACGTGGCTTTCCAGGGAATCAGGGACGGCAAGTATAGAGCGCTCCAAGCCTGGGATGGGGCAGGCGGGGCGCATGCCGCGCTTGCGTGGCGGGGAATAAATAACAATAATTCTTATTTTTATTGACCCGCTATCGCGCCTCCCCCCATATGTCCCATTCTGCGCAGCCGACGCAGCCTACCGCCGCCCAGCTGTACGAGGCCCATCATCCATGGTTGCAGGAATGGCTGCGCCGCCGGCTGGGCTGCCGCCACGATGCGGCCGACCTGGCGCACGACACCTTCGTGCGGGTGCTGACCGGCAGTCGGGTCGAGGTCATCCGGGAACCGCGCGCCTTCCTGACCACGCTGGCACAGCGCACGCTGTACACCTTCTGGCGCCGCCGCGAACTTGAGCGGGCCTATCTCGACAGCCTTGAACTGCTGCCGCAGGCTCATGCGCCCAGCGAGGAACAACGCGCGCTGGCGGTCGAGGCCCTGATGCAGATAGACCGCGCCCTGCAGCGCCTGCCGGCGCGCACGCGCCAGGTCTTTCTGCTGAGCCAGCTGGAAGAACTCACGTATCCGCAGATCGCCGAGCGCCTTGGCGTGTCGGGCATCACCGTCAGGCGCTGCATGAAACAGGCCGTCACGCTCTGCGTCGCGGCGCGCCTGGCGGCATGAGCGGGCCCACGCTGCCGGCGGACCTGGAGGCCGCGGTCGACTGGATGGTGCTGTTGTCGTCGGGCGTGGCTGGCGACGCCGACCGTGCCGGGTTCGACGCCTGGCGCCGCGCCGACCCGCGCCACGCAGCCGCCTGGGAGACGGTCGCTGCGGCGTTGAAGAACACGTTCGCGCCGTTACCGGACGGGGTCCCGGCGCGCGCCGCAGGAGCCGCCCTGGCTACCGCGCCGGCGCGGCGTCGGGCCTTGCGCAACGCATTGGGGCTGGCATTGGCGGCCGGGGGCCTGGCTGTCCTGGTCGACCGGCAGACGCCATTGCGCACGTTGGCCGCCGATCTGCATAGCGGCACCGCCGAGCGCAGCACGCACACATTGCCGGACGGCAGCCTGCTGACCCTGAACGCCCGCTCCGCGGTGGACCTGGAATTTGGCGGCCGCGCCCGCGTGCTGCGGCTGCGGGCCGGCGCGGTGTACGTGCGGGTGGCGGCCGATGCTGCACGGCCGTTCATCGTCGCCAGTCCCGATGGCGAGGTGCAAGCCCTGGGCACGGTGTTCGGGGTGGCGCGCGATGAGCGGGGCAGCATCGCCAGCGTGATTGAACACAGTGTCGAAGTGCGCGCGGCCGGCCAGCGGCGGGTCCTGGCGGCGGGCGAGGGCGCGCGTTTCGGCGCGGATGGCGTCGGCGCGCCGGACGCCGCGCTGGCCGAGGCTGCAGCCTGGCGGGACGGCATGCTGGTGGTGCGCGACCGGTCGCTGGGCGAGGTGGTGTCGGCCTTGCGGCCGTACCGGCGCGGTTTCCTGCGTATCACGCCCGAAGCCGCCCGGCTGCGGGTGCTGGGGGCCTTTCCCCTGGACGACACCGATCAGGTGCTGGAGTCCTTGCGCCAGACCTTGCCGATCGAGGTGCGCGCCCTGACCGGCTGGCTGGTCAGCATCGACCTGCGCAGCCCGTCAGTCGAAAAAAAATGATCGCCTGCGCCGGGTCCGCTGGACATACCTCCTGAAGCACACACTTGCAGCAGGAGATTCCATGTTCCCCGTTCGTTCCGCGCCGCGCCTGGCGGCCGCGTTCCTCATTGCCCTGGCGGTGCCGGCCGGCCCCGCCCAGGCGCAATCCAGCACCCAGGCGGGCGCATCCGCCGCGCTGCGCTACGACCTGCCGGCTGCGCCGCTGGCCGACACCTTGACCCGCATCGCGCGCCAGAGTGGCCGTGCCGTGTCGGTCGAGCCGGCGTTGGTGGCGGGTCGCCAGGCCCCCGCCGTGGTCGGCGTCTACACCGCCGAACAGGCCTTGCGGCTGGCCCTGATGGGTAGCGGGCTGGAGCTGCGGATCACCGCCAACGGCACCTTCAGCGCGCAACCCCTGCCGCAGGGCGGCGCGGCCATGCTGGAGCCCGTGCGCGTGACCGCCGCGGCCGAATCGCCCACCGGCCACGTCGACGGTTACGTGGCCCTGCGCAGCATGGCCGGCGCCAAGACCGACACGCCGCTGATCGAGACGCCGCAATCGGTGTCGGTGGTCACCAGCGACCAGATCCGCGTCGTCAAGGCCGCCAGCGTCGCCGACGCGCTGGGCTACACGCCGGGTGTGGCGGCCCAGTCGCCGGCTTTCAGCCGCATGGTGGACGACCTGATGTTGCGCGGCTTCAACGTGGCCACCGGCAATTCGGGCCTGCTGCGCGATGGACTCAAGCTGCAGTCCAACGTCTACGATGGCGGCCAGGAACCCTATGGACTGGAACGTGTCGAGGTGTTGCGCGGCGCGGCCTCGGTGCTGTATGGCCAGCTCACGCCGGGCGGGGTGGTCAACACCGTCAGCAAACGCCCGACCACCGAGCCCCTGCGCGAACTGAATCTTGAGACCGGCAGCTACGCCCGCAGGCAGGTGTCGGGCGATTTCGCTGGCGCGCTGACGGAAGATGGCACCTGGTCCTATCGCCTGACCGGCCTGGCGCGCAACGCCGACAATTGGGTCGATCACGTGCCCGACGATCGCACCTACCTGGCGCCGGCCCTGAGCTGGCGGCCCAACGCGGCGACCTCGCTGACGCTGCTGGCCAGCTACCAGCGCATCCGCACGCGTTTCGCGGCTCCGATGCCGGCGGCCAACACCTTGAACGGCCAGATCCCGCGCGACCTGTTCATCGGAGAACCGGACTTCGATCGCTATGACACTGACACCTACACCGCCGGCTACGTGTTCGAGCACGCCTTCAACGAGCGCGTCAAGCTGCGCCAGAGCGCGCGCTACTTCACCGCTTACGGCGAGTGGGACTATCTGTCGTTCGGTGGCCTGCAACCCAATGGCACTACGCTGCGGCGCGGGGTTGTGAGCCGAACCGAGAACTCGTATGGCATCGCCGCCGACACCTCGCTGGAATTCAAGCTGGAGGGGGGCGGGTTGCAGCACACGGTGCTGGCAGGCCTGGACTATTACCGCAGCAACTACGACACCAGCCGCCACTCGGGCACGGTGGCGCCCTTGGGCGACATCTATCATCCCGTCTATGGCGCGGTGCCGGTGGTGAACACCGCGCGCAACAACGGCTTCGTGACGCGTTCGAACGGCATCGGCTTCTACCTGCAGGACCAGATCAAGATCCATGACCAGTGGGTGGTGGTGCTGGGCGGGCGCCAGGACTGGGCCGATACGGACCAGCGCAGCCATGGCAGCGGCGCCGCCACCCGGCAGCGGGACACGGCCACCACCGGGCGGGTCGGCCTGGTGTACCTCGCGCCGGCGGGCCTGGCGCCTTATGTGAGCGTGAGCCAGTCTTTCGCGCCCACCGTGGGCATGGACCGCGCCGATAATGCCTTCAAGCCGACCAAGGGCGTGCAGTACGAATTGGGTCTGCGCTACGAGCCGCCTGGCAGCGACATGCTATACAGCGCTGCCGTCTATGACCTGACGCAGACCAACGCCCTGACCGCCGATCCGGTGGATCCGACCTATTCGGTGCAGACCGGCAAGGCGCGCTCGCGCGGCCTGGAACTGGAGGCCAAGGCGCGGCTGGGGGCGCTGAACCTGACCGCGAGCTATGCCTACACCGATGCGCGCACCATCCGCAGCACCTTGCCCGAACTGGTCGGCCAGCGCACCACGCTGGTGCCGCTGCATAGCGCCGCGGTGTGGGCCGACTACAACCTGACGGCGGCGGGCGTGCCCGGGCTGACCCTGGGCGCCGGCGTGCGCTACGCCAGTTCGACCAATCTGCCGGGCTATCCCGCGGAGGTGCCGGGCCAGTTCCTGGTGGACGCGATGGCCGCGTACGACTTCGGCGCGGTCTCGCCCCAGTTCAGCGGCCTGTCCTTGACCGTGAACGCGCGCAACCTGTTCAACCGTGGTTACCTGTCGTGCGCCGGCGCCACCGGTTGCCGCTACGGCGATCCGCGCACGCTCTACGCGACTCTCAGCTACCGCTGGTAGCGAGGCCCGGCGCGGCCCCTGTCTCGGGGCTGCGCCCTGTGCTACTCTGGCTGCCGGTCGTGCATGTTCATCCCTTTGCACCGGCCGACGATGGCAATGTCCGAGGTCACCCCCTTGGGCAGTGTCTTGGTAAGAAGAATGCGCATGACACGATCAAGCGTGGAGACAATACATGAGCCAATATGGGCCGTTGAAGTTGCACGTCCCGGAGCCTACAGGGCGCCCGGGTTGCAAGACCGATTTTTCCTACCTGCACCTGTCGCCGCCCGGCGATGTGCCCAAACCCCCCATTGATGTTGCCGCGGTCGATACCGGCGGACTGGCATACAGCCTGGTCCGGGTGATCGCGGACGACGGCAGCGCCGTCGGACCGTGGGCGCCGGAACTCAGCCACGAGCAGCTGCGCGCGGGCATGCGCAACATGCTGAAGACGCGTCTGTTCGATGCGCGCATGCTGACCGCCCAGCGCAAGAAGAAGATCTCGTTCTACATGCAGAGCCTGGGCGAAGAGGCCATCGGCACGGCCCACGCCATGGCGCTGGAGCAGGGCGACATGTGCTTCCCGACCTACCGCCAGCAAAGCATCCTGCTGGCGCGCGACGCCTCGCTGGTCACCATGATGTGCCAGTTGATGTCCAACGAACGCGATCCGCTCAAGGGCCGCCAATTGCCGGTCATGTACTCCGACCGCGAACGGGGCTTCTTCAGCATCTCGGGCAACCTGGCCACGCAATTCATCCAGGCGGTGGGCTGGGGCATGGCCTCGGCCATCAAGGGTGACACCCGTATCGCCTCCGGCTGGATCGGCGACGGCGCCACCGCCGAGGCCGACTTCCACACCGCACTGACCTTCGCCCACGTCTACCGCGCGCCGGTCATCCTGAACGTGGTCAACAACCAGTGGGCCATCTCCACCTTCCAGGCGATCGCCGGCGGCGAGGGCGCGACCTTCGCGGGCCGCGGCGTGGGCTGCGGCATCGCCTCGTTGCGGGTGGACGGGAACGATTTCCTGGCGGTCTACTCCGCCTCGCGCTGGGCCGCCGAACGCGCCCGCAGCAATCTGGGACCGACCCTGATCGAATGGGTGACCTACCGCGCCGGGCCGCACTCCACGTCCGACGATCCCTCCAAGTACCGCCCCGGCGACGACTGGAGCCACTTCCCGCTGGGCGATCCGATCGCGCGCTTCAAGAAGCACCTGATCTCGCTGGGCATCTGGTCCGACGAAGAGCATGAAGCCGTCAAGGCCGAGCTCGACGCCGAGATCCTGGCGGCGCAGAAGGAAGCGGAAAGCTACGGCACCCTGGTGGACGGCCACGTTCCCAGCGCCGCCAGCATCTTTGAAGACGTGTACAAGGACATGCCGGAGCATCTGCGCCGGCAGCGTCAGCAGCTCGGAGTCTGATCATGGCTATCGATAACAACGCTGGTCCGGCCTCCGCGCCGATGACCATGATCCAGGCTTTGCGCTCGGCCATGGATGTGATGCTGGAGCGCGACAACAACGTGGTGGTGTTCGGGCAGGACGTCGGCTATTTCGGCGGCGTGTTCCGCTGCACCGAAGGCCTGCAGACCAAGTACGGCAGCTCGCGCGTGTTCGACACGCCCATCTCCGAAGGCGGCATCGTCGGCGTGGCGGTGGGCATGGGCGCCTACGGCCTGCGTCCCGTCTGCGAGATCCAGTTCGCCGATTATTTCTATCCCGCTTCGGACCAGATCGTGTCCGAGGCCGCGCGCCTGCGCTACCGCTCGGTCAACGAATTCGTCGCGCCCATGACCATCCGCATGCCTTGCGGCGGCGGCATCTACGGCGGCCAGACGCACAGCCAGAGCCCCGAGGCCATGTTCACGCAGGTCTGCGGGCTGCGCACGGTGATGCCGTCCAACCCGTACGACGCCAAGGGCCTGCTGATCGCGGCCATCGAGAACGACGACCCGGTCATCTTCCTGGAACCCAAGCGGCTCTACAACGGCCCGTTCGACGGCCACCATGACCGGCCCGTCACGCCCTGGACCGGACGGCCGGGCAGCGTGGTGCCCACCGGCTACTACACCGTGCCGCTGGATACAGCAGCCATCGTGCGCCCCGGCAACGCGCTGACCGTGCTGACCTACGGCACCACCGTGCACGTGTCGCTGACGGCCGCCGAGGAAACCGGCATCGACGCCGAGATCATCGACCTGCGCAGCCTGTGGCCGCTGGACCTGGACGCCATCGTCAACTCGGTCAAGAAGACCGGCCGCTGCGTGGTGGTGCACGAAGCCACGCGCACCTGCGGCTTCGGCGCCGAGCTGATTTCGCTGGTGCAGGAACACTGCTTCCATCATCTGGAGGCGCCCGTGGAGCGCGTGACCGGCTGGGATACGCCGTATCCCCACGCGCAGGAATGGGCGTACTTCCCCGGCCCGCGCCGGGTCGGCGAAGCGTTCAAGCGCGCGATGGAGGGTTGAGAGATGGGTATTCATGTCATCAAGATGCCCGACATCGGCGAAGGCATCGCAGAAGTGGAACTGGTCGCCTGGCACGTGAAGATCGGCGACATGGTGGCCGAGGACCAGCCGCTGGCCGACGTCATGACGGACAAGGCCACGGTCGAGATTCCCGCGCCGGTGGTCGGCCGCGTGGTCGCGCTGGGCGGGGACGTGGGCCAGGTCATGGCGGTGGGCGGTGAACTGATCCGCCTGGAGGTCGAAGGCGAGGGCAACCTGAAGCCGGGCGCCGATGCGCCGCCGGCCAAGGCGGCTGCGGCTCCCGCTGCGGCACAGCCTGCCGCCGCAGCGCCTGCGCCGCAGCCCGCGCCAGCGCCGAAGGCCGAGCCTGCCGCACCCGCGAAACCGGCCGCGCCGCCCGCTGCGCCGGCCAAGCCCGCGCGCCAGGCGTCCGCCGCTGTCGCGCGCCAGCCCGGCGACAAACCGCTGGCCTCGCCGGCGGTGCGCAAGCGCGCCTGGGACCTGGGCATCGAACTGCGCTACGTGCACGGCAGCGGCCCGGCAGGCCGGATCCTGCACGAAGACCTGGACGCCTATCTGCAAGGCCAGGGCGGGGGCGCTCAAGCCCGCGGCGGCGTGGCCTACGCCGAGCGTAACGACGAGGAAAACGTGCCGGTCATCGGCCTGCGCCGCAAGATCGCGCAGAAGATGGCCGAGTCCAAGCGCCGCATTCCGCACTTCAGCTACGTCGAGGAAATCGACGTGACCGAGCTGGAAGAGCTGCGCGCCAGCCTCAACCAGAAGTGGGGCGCGACGCGCGGCAAGCTCACGCTATTGCCGCTGCTGGCGCGCGCCATGGTGGTGGCGCTGCGCGATTTCCCGCAGATCAACGCGCGCTACGACGATGAGGGCGGCGTGGTCACGCGCTACGGCGCGGTCCACATCGGCATCGCCACGCAAAGCGACGGCGGCCTGATGGTGCCGGTCATGCGCCACGCCGAGGCGCGCGATCTCTGGTCCATGGCGGCCGAGATCGTCCGCCTGGCCGAGGCGGTGCGCACGGGCAGCGCCAGCCGCGACGAACTGTCGGGGTCGACCATCACTATCACCAGCCTGGGGCCTTTGGGCGGCATCGTCACCACGCCGGTGATCAACCATCCCGAGGTCGGCATCGTGGGCGTGAACCGCATCGTCGAGCGGCCCGCCATCCGCAATGGCGCCGTGGTGGCGCGCAAGCTGATGAACCTGTCGTCGTCCTTCGACCACCGCGTGGTGGACGGCATGGACGCGGCGCGCTTCATCCAGGCGGTGCGCGCGCTGCTGGAGCAACCCGCGCTGCTTTTCGTGGAGTAAGCATGAGCCAGATCACTAAGACTACGACTTTGCTGGTGATCGGCGGCGGCCCTGGCGGCTACGTCGCCGCCATCCGCGCCGGCCAGCTGGGCGTGCCGACCATTCTGGTCGAAGGCGCCCAGCTGGGCGGCACCTGCCTGAACATCGGCTGCATCCCCTCCAAGGCGCTGATCCACGCGGCCGAGGAATTCGACAAGGCGCGCCACTACGCGGGCAAGTCGGCGCTGGGCATTTCCGTGTCGGCGCCCGCCATCGACCTGGCCCAGACCGTGGCCTGGAAGGACGGCATCGTCGGCAAGCTGACCGGCGGCGTTGCTGCGTTGTTGAAGAAGAACGGCGTGGAAGTGGTGCGCGGCTGGGCCCGGCTGCTGGACGGCAAGACCGTGGAAGTGGATGGCGGCGAGTCCGGCGCCATCCGCATCCAGTGCGAGCATCTGCTGCTGGCGGCGGGCTCCGAACCGACGCCGCTGCCGTCCATGCCGTTCGGCGGCATGGTGGTGTCGTCCACCGAAGCCTTGTCGCCTTCCAGCATTCCCAAGCAATTGGTGGTGGTGGGCGGCGGCTATATCGGCCTGGAACTCGGCACCGTGTACCGCAAGCTGGGCGCCGAGGTGGCCGTGGTGGAAGCGCAGGACCGCATCCTGCCAACCTACGATGCCGAGCTCACCAAGCCGGTGGCTGCCGCCTTGGCGAAAATGGGTGTGGACCTGCACCTGGGCCGCAAGGTGCTGGGCCTGAACGGCGCCGGCAATGCGGTGCGCGTGCAGGACGCGGCGGGCGTCGAAACCCTGCTGCCGGCAGACCGCGTGCTGATCGCGGTGGGCCGGCGTCCGCGCACGCAGGACTGGGGGCTGGAAAGCCTGCAGCTCGACCGCAAGGGCAACGCGCTGCGCATCGACGACCAGTGCCGCACCTCCATGCGCGACGTCTGGGCCATCGGCGACATCGCCGGCGAACCCATGCTGGCGCACCGCGCCATGGCGCAGGGCGAGATGGTGGCCGAGCTGGTTTCGGGCAAGCGCCGCCACTTCCTGCCTGCTTCGATCCCGGCGGTCTGCTTCACCGACCCCGAAGTCGTGGTGGCGGGCCTGTCGCCTGCCGAGGCGGAAAGCGCGGGATTGGACTGCCTGACGGCTTCCTTCCCCTTTGCCGCCAACGGACGCTCGATGACGCTGGAATCCACCGACGGTTTCGTGCGCGTGGTCGCGCGCCGCGACAACCACCTGATCGTGGGCTGGCAGGCGGTGGGACGCGGCGTGTCGGAGCTGTCGACGGCGTTCGGCCAGTCGTTGGAAATGGGCGCCACGCTGGAAGACGTGGCGGGCACCATCCATGCGCATCCGACCCTGGGCGAAGCGGTGCAGGAAGCGGCGCTCAAGGCGCTGGGGCACGCGCTGCATATCTAGGCGCAAGGGAACGCCGCGCTTGCGCGGCGTTCCACCGCAAGCCCGGACAGTGCCTAGCGAGGGGTTACGGCTTGCGCCAATGCGGCGCTGAATCCTTCCACCGCAGGGTTGCCTTGGTCGCGCAACGCTGCCAACACCACCTGGGCCGTGGCTCCAGCCACATCGCGCAAAGGCAGGAAGCGCAATGAATCCGAACGCATTCGGGACAACGATTGGGGCACCAGTGCAGGGCCGACGCCGGCTTCCACCAGCGTCAGCAAGGTGGGAATGACGCTTTCCTGCGCGATTTCCGGCTTCAGCTGCGCACGCGCGTACAGCGCCTGGATCATATTGCGGAAGTACGGCGAGATGTCCTGGCGGTAGCCCACCAGGGGAAATTCCAGCAGTTCTTCCAGCGAAACATCACGCTGATGCGCCAGCGCATGATCATGGCGCAGCGCCACGCGCAGGGGCTCTTCGTAGATGACGCGGGTCACGATATCCGCATCCAGCGGATGCGGACGCATCAGCGCCACATCGACCGCGCGCGACCGCAGCGCGGGCTCCATGTCGACGGAGTTCATTTCGCGCAGATCGATGCGGACTTCGGGGTGCGCATCGCGGTAATGGCTGAGCGCCGACACCAGCGGCGAGCTTGCCGCGCTGGGCGTGATGCCTATCACCAGCGACCCGGTTTCGCCGCGGGCCGTGCGCCGCGCTTGCCGCAGCATCAGCTGGGTGTCCGCCGCGATCTTGCGCGCCCGCTCGTACATGATTTCGCCGGCGGGCGTCAATTTCACCGAGCGCGTGGTGCGCACGAACAGCGGCACGCCGACGATCGCTTCCAGTCGCTTGATCTGCTGCGTGAGGGGCGGTTGGGTCATGAACAGGCGTGCCGCCGCCCGCGCGAAGTGCAGTTCTTCCGCCAGCGTGCAGAACAGGACCAGCAAGCGACCGTCCACGAAGATTAATTCTGATTTCGACATAATTAGGGCGAAATTACATATTGGACATAGATTAGTCGAGTTCCTAAGATGCCGCATCGCTACACACCGCCGGCATTCCGGATCCGCACATGTCCCTCGCTTCCATTTCTCCGTCAGTCGCTGCCATCGCTCAAAGAGTGCGGGATGGCGAAGCGGCGGTGTTCGCGGCGGCGCGCCAGAGCCTGGCGGCCATCGCGCGGCAAGATCCGGCAATCCGCGCATGGAGCCATGTGCTGCCCGCCGTGGCGCTGGAGCAGATGGAACCGGCGCGGCATGCCGCCGGCGCGCTTGCCGGCGTGCCCATCGGCATCAAGGACGTGATCGACGTGGCCGACATGCCTACCGGTTTTGGGGCGCCCGCCTTGATTGCCGGCAATGCGGCGTTCGACGCCTGCAGCGTGGGCATGTTGCGCGCGGCGGGCGCGATTCCGGTGGGCAAGACCGTGACGGCCGAGTTCGCGTTCAGGACGCCGGGCCCCACCCGCAATCCGCATGCGCTGGCGCACACGCCTGGCGGCTCCTCGAGCGGTTCCGCGGCCGCGGTGGCGGCCGGCATGGTGCCAGCCGCGCTGGGCACGCAGACCGGAGGTTCGATGATCCGCCCGGCGGCGTATTGCGGAGTGGTGGGATTCAAACCGAGCGCCGGGCGCGTGTTCCGGGACGGCATGAAGCTCACCTGCGAATCGCTGGACACCATAGGCTGGTACGCGAATAGCGTGGCGGACGCCCAGCTCATCGCGGACGTGCTCGTGGGCGGCGCGCACGCGCCCGTACCGTCCGGCCGCCAACTGACCGTCGCGGTGCAATTGAACAATCCGAAAGCCGGATTGTGTGCCGAGAGCCATGCCGAGATCGATCGCGCCCGTGCGGTGCTGGCCGCGCATGGCGTGCAGTGCGTGCCTGTGCAAGCCGAGCGCGAGACGGCGCTTTTGCTGCAGGCGCACGATGTGATCATGCACTACGAGTTCGCGCGCAGTCTGGGGCCGGTGGTGGAGCGCCAGTGCCATGCATTGAGCGCCGTCTTGCGCCAGGCGGTGGCGCGTGGCCTGGCCATCGGGGCAGGGGAGTACCACGAGATGCTCGGCATTCAGGCCGCGCTGCGCCACGGCTGGGGCGCGCTCTATGGCGGCGCCGACCTGGTGCTTACGCCCAGCACGCCGGGTCCGGCGCCCCTTGGGCTGGAGCACACCGGCGACGCTTCATACAACAAGATCTGGTCGGTGCTGGGGTGGCCTTGCCTGCACCTGCCGACCGGATTCAGCCGCGCGGGACTGCCCATGGGCATGCAATTGGTCGGCGATCTGGGCAAGGACTTGGCCTTGCTCGCCGTCGGCCGGGATTTACATCATCTGCTGAAACAGCGAGGGGAATGAAATGGGATTCAAGAAACTGAGGCAGGGCGTGCTGGCCCTGTGCGCCGCCGCGGCGGTGACGGGATTGGGGCAGGCGCATGCCGCTTTTCCCGACCGTCCGATCAATGTCGTCGTGCCCACCGCGGCCGGCGGCACGGTGGATATCGTTGCGCGCATCATGGCGGAAAAACTCGGCGCCGAACTGGGACAGCCGGTGGTCGTCATCAACAAGCCCGGCGCTGGCGGCGTCGTGGGCACGCAGGCGTTCCTGCGCGAGCCGCAGGATGGCTACACCGTGCTGTTCACGGCGAACAGCAATCAGCTGATCGTGCCTTGGGTCTACAAAGACGCGAAGTTCGATCCCATCAAGGACTTCGCGCCGATCGCCGCAGTGGGTGAAGTGCCCAACGTGCTGTGCGTGAACCCGGCCTTTCCCGCGAAGGACATGAAGGAATTCATTGCCTTGATCAAGGCCAATCCGGAGAAGTACCAGTACGCCTCGGCCGGGGCGGGAACCTTGAACCATTTGCTGGGCGTCATGCTGGACCAGATGGGCGGGCTGCGCATGCAGCACATCCCCTATCGCGGCGTGTCGCCAGCCATGGCGGATGTGATGGGCAATCAGGTGCCGATGCTGTTCGCCAGCCTGCCCTCGGCCGTGGAAGGCATCAAGGCCGGCAAGCTGCGCGCGCTGGGCGTCAGCAGCGAAAAGCGCAACGCCTTGCTGCCCGACGTCCCTGCCATCAACGAAGCCATACCGGGATTCCGCGGCGACCTGTGGGTGGCGTTCTATGGCGCAAAGGAAGCGCCCCGCGCGGCGATCGACACCTTGCATCTGGCCATCCGCAAAGTCCTGGCCGACCAGGCGCTGCAACAGAAGTTCGACCAGTTGGGGGTCACCATGATGCACGACGGCCCGGCCGAGCTGGCGGCGCGGCAGCAGGCCGAGTACATGCAGTGGAAGCAGGTCGTGCAGGCCTCGGGAGCGAGTCCGGATTAAGGCCTAACGGCTGCCGTCGATATACGGCCGGGCCTGCAGGATCAGGATGTTGTCGCCCTGCACGGCCCATTCGATATCCTGGTCCGCGCCGCCCAGGCGCTGCTTGACCTGGCTGCCTACCGCGGCCAGGCGCGCCACCAGGGCATCGTTCAACACCTGGCGCGCGCCCTCGATCGGCACTTCGCGCACGCCGCCCGCTGCGTCGGCTACCAACTGGGTGTCCTCGGCTGAGCGGGTCAGTACCTGCACTGCCTTGGACCAGCTGGAGTACATCAGCTGTTCGGCCTGGCGCTTGCCTTCCACCACCTTGATGCCCAGGCCGCGCTTGGCCGAGATGTAGGTGACGTAGCGGCGCGAGGCGTCGAAGGGATCGCGGGTGATCATGACGCCCGAGCTGTCAGACGCGGCGGCCTGTTGCACCAGCACCGCCATCACCACACCGTCCTGGCCGATGCCGGCCGCGCGCCGGGCTTCGTAGGCTTCGTAGTTGTAGACCGAGGCCCACACGGTCTGCACGGCTTGCGCCAGCGCGTCGGCCTGGGTCACGTTGGGCACGGTGGTGTAGAGCCCGGCGCCGCTGAATCCCGGCAGGTCTTCGGAATTGGACGAGCTGCGCACGAATACGCCGCGGCCCTGCAACTGCTTTTGCCAGCGTTCGCGCCAGGCCGCGGCCAAGGCCGGATCGGGCTGGGCCTGGATGATGTCCTGGCGCAGCGCGGCCAGTTCGGCGCGGCGCACGTTGGCATCGCTGGCGAAGTCCGCCCGCTGTTCCAGCGCGGCGATGCGTTGCGGCACGCGCAGCTGCGCCATGAATGCCGCGTACTGCGCGAAGGGGATGCAGAAGCCGTCCGGCACGGTGGCCGCGGGTGGCAGCGCCGACTTCAGCGCGCCCAGGTTGGCCGCCTTCACGCCGCAATGGCGGCTGTCGCGTGTGACCATGCCGGAGAGCGGCTTGATTGCCTTCACCGTCAGGTCGGGCTTGGGCAGCGGCCGCGCGGCCTTGGGCGGCGGCGCGGTTTCAGGCTTGGCGATGCGCTGCACCTGATAGGCATTATTGGTGACGGTCAGCTCGACCCACTGGCCGTCGTGCTCGCGCAGCGTCGCCACGGCATCGCGCACATAGGCATTGGGGATGCGCCAGCCTTTGGCCAGCAGATTGACATGGGACAGCAGGGTGGAGGGCCGTTGCGTGACCAGGCCGGCCACGGGCGGCAGCGCGACCGGGACCTCGTCCAGCACCAGGATATCGGTCGGCGCCAGATCCGGCGTGTCGTCCACCGAGGCCACGATGCGTAGCCGGCCCTGGGCCTGACCCGTGTTCAGCGGCAGGAAGGTCTGTTCGCGCAGCAGCGATTCCTGCGTCACGGCCTTCAGGCCGGCGTCTTGCGCGAGCTGTTCATGCAGCGTGGAATTGGCCTTGAAGCGCACCGGTTGGTAGAAGCTGGCCTGCAGTTTCTCCTCGGTCAGCTGCAGCAGTTCCGGAGTGAGCCGGTCGCCTTCCCAGAATTCATAGGTGTAGCCGGGCAGGTCGCGCTGCCAGCTCAGGGTGCCGAACAGCAGACGCCGCTGCGGGTCCTTGTACTGGGCGATCAGCGTGGCTTTGTCGTCGGCGGGCAAGAGGCGACGTTCACGTGCGAAGTTCTCGTGCAGCGAGTAGCGCGGTGTGTTGAGGTAGTAGATCTTGCCGCCCTGTTTCCGGTCGATCACGAACAGCACGTGGGGGATCTCCAACGGCGTGCCGGGGTTGTAGACCCGGGCCAGCTGCTGGAATTCGGCCTGGGTCTGGATTTTCCCCAGAAAGGCCGGGCCCGCCTTTTTGGCGTCTTCCGCTGGCTGCGCCGCGCGCTCGTCGGGAGTCAACGGCCGCGAGTTCTCGTAGGGCGAAGGCTTGCGGGCAGTCTGCGCCTGGACGGACGGACCGAAGCCGGCGGCTGCCCCGGCCAATGCGGCCAGGACGATCAGGCGGGTCAGGTGGCGGGAGGAAAGGCGGCGGCGGGCGGGTGATGGACGCATGGACGGGCGGGCGGGGCGCAGGGAGCCGCGATGATATCGGAGTGGCGCGGGCGGTTGTTTCTGGATGTGGCCAACTATGCGTTGACGTTGCTGCCGGACGCAAAATACCCAATTTCAGTGATATGCATGGGGCCAAAGATGGCGTGTAATGCCGCCCAAGGCTATATCGCGCCCGCCGGCGCCGCGAGAAACCGGCCATCTCCGCACGCGATGATGGAAACGGTTTTTTCGTAGGGTCTTTTCAAAGGAGCAGCCATCGCTGCTCCTTTTTTTCGTGGCCGCTCGGGGAAACTCCCTATCTTCTGAGGACGCGCCGCCCGTTGACAGCGGCCTTGCACGAATCGATACTCGAATCCAGTACGTATACGTACAAAATGACAGGCGTCGCATCGGCCTAACGGGTTCCCACTGCTCTCGCAAAGGAGTAAGCAATGAAGGACGGCGAAATTCTTTCCGGATTCCTGGCTCCCCACCCGCCACACCTGGTGTACGGCGAGAACCCGCCGCAGAACGAGCCGCGCTCGCGCGGCGGCTGGGAAAGCCTGCGCTGGGCCTACGACCACGTGCGAGAGAGCATCGAACGCCTGCAGCCCGACGTGCTGCTGGTGCATTCGCCGCACTGGATCACCCAGGTGGGCCACCATTTCCTGGGCGTGCCGCGCCTGGCGGGCCGCTCGGTCGATCCGATCTTTCCCGACCTGTTCCGCTACGACTTCGGCATGGACGTGGACGTGGAACTGGCCGTAGCCTGTTGCGAGGAAGGCAGCAAGCTGGGCCTGGTCACCAAGATGATGCGCAATCCGAAGTTCAGGGTGGACTACGGCACCATCACCACGCTGCACATGGTGCGGCCGCAATGGGACATCCCGGTGGTGGGGCTGTCGGCGAACAACACGCCGTACTACCTCGACACCAAAGAGGGGCTCAAGGAAATGGACCTGCTGGGCCGGGCCACGCGCGAAGCCATACGCAAGAGCGGGCGGCGGGCGGTCCTGCTGGCCAGCAATACGCTGTCGCACTGGCATTTCCATGAGCAGCCCGAGGTGCCCGAGGACATGTCCAAGGAGCATCCGGCGCGTTACGACGGCTATCTGTGGGACATCCGCATGATCGAACTGATGCGCAAGGGCAGGATGGGCGAGGTGTTCGAACTCCTGCCCCAGTTCATCGACGAAGCCTTCGCCGAAGTGAAATCCGGCGCGTTCACCTGGATGCACGCGGCCATGGGCTATCCGCAGCTGGCGGGCAAGTTCCATGGCTACGGCACCGTGATCGGCACCGGCAACGCGGTGATGGAATGGAATCTGCAGGAGGCCGGGCTGTCCCGCCTTGAAGCCCCCGCTGGCGTTACGGCCTAGCCGTTGGAGACATGCCATGACCCTCGTTTCCGCATTTCTCGTTCCCGGCAGCCCGCTGCCGCAGTTGCGCAGCGACGTGGCGCCCTGGGGGCGGCTGCATCAGGCGCTGCGCGCGGCCGGCGAGTCGCTCGCCGCTTCCCGGCCCGACGTGGTGCTGGTGTATTCGACGCAGTGGATGGCGGTGCTGGACCAGCTGTGGATCACCCGCGCGCGCAGCACCGGTGTGCACGTGGACGAGAACTGGCACGAGTACGGCGAGCTGCCCTTTGACATCGCCAGCGATACGGGCTTGGCAGAAGCCTGCGTGCAGGGCTGCCGCGACGCCGGCATCCATGCGCGCGGCGTGGACTACGACCAGTTTCCGATCGATACGGGCACCATCACGGTCAGCACGCTGATGGGCTTCGGCACCGACAAGCTGCCCGTGACGCTGGCGGCCAATAACCTGTATCACGACAACGCGCAGACGGAGCAGCTCAGCCGCATCGCCTTGCAGGCGGCCGCGGCCCAGGGCAAGCGGGCGGCGGTCATCGGCATAGGCGGCCTGTCCAACACCATGTTCCGCGAGCCTGTGGCGCCGGAATCCGACCGCTTGATCTCCCAGACCGACGACGACTGGAACCGCCGCATGCTGGCGCTGCTGGAAAGCGGCGACGCCGGAAAACTGCGTGAACTCATGCCCGAGTACGCCGGGCAGGCCAAGGCGGAGATGGGCTTCAAGCACATGTCCTGGCTGCTGGGCGCGTTGGGCGACCGGTTCCGCGGCGCCAATGTGCTGGAATATGCGCCACTTTATGGCAGCGGCGGAGCCGTGGTGGAATTCAAGCTGGATTGAAGACGCGTACCGCGCGGCGCCTTCGAGGGGGCGCCAATCCCCGTGGTCAGGCAGCGCCCGCCAGCGCCACCGGTATCTCCCTGGCCCCCGCCGTGCGGCGCCATTGCGCCGGCCCCGATACATGCAGGTTGCCGCCCGCCGCGTCCACCGCCACGGTCACGGGCATGTCCTGGACTTCGAACTCGTGGATCGCTTCCATGCCCAGGTCCTCGAACGCGACCACCCGGGCGCTGCGGATGGCGCGGGAGACGAGATAGGCCGCGCCGCCCACGGCGATCAGGTAGGCTGCCCGGTGGCGTCGGATTGACTCGACCGCCTGCGGGCCGCGCTCGGCCTTGCCTATCATCGTCAGCAGTCCCGTGCGCTCCAGCATCATGTCGGTGTAGCCGTCCATACGCGTGGACGTGGTCGGGCCGGCAGGGCCGACGGCCTCGTCGCGCACGGCGTCCACCGGGCCCACGTAGTAGATGGCTCGGCCGCGGAAGTCGGCGGGCAGGGGCTCGCCGCGTGCCAGCATTTCGCGGATGCGCTGGTGCGCGGCATCGCGTCCGGTCAGCATGCGGCCGTTTAGCAGCAAGGTTTCGCCGGCGCGCCAGGACGCGACCTCCTCGCGGGTGAGGGTGTCCAGGTTCACGCGCCGACCGGCGCTGGATCCGCGCCCGGGTCCCAGGTCGGGCCAGAGATCCAGCGAGGGCGGGGCCAGGTGTGCGGGGCCGGATCCGTCCAGCACGAAGCTTGCATGGCGCGTGGCCGCGCAATTGGGGATCAGCGCGATGGGCTTGGCGGCCGCATGCGTGGGGTAGGTCTTGATCTTCACGTCCAGCACGGTGGTGAGGCCGCCCAGGCCCTGCGCACCCACGCCCAGCGCGTTGACGCGCTCGTGCAGTTCCAGCCGCAGTGCGTCCTCGGGCTCCAGTGTTTCGCCGCGCTGCGCCCGCGCCTGCAGTTCGTGCATGTCCAGCGGCTGCATCAGGCTTTCCTTGGCCAGCAGCACCGCTTTCTCGGCGGTGCCGCCCACGCCTATGCCCAGCATGCCGGGCGGGCACCAGCCGGCGCCCATGGCGGGTATCTGCGCCAGCACCCAGTCGACGACGTTGTCGGCCGGGTTCAGCATGGCCAGCCGCGCCTTGTTTTCCGAGCCGCCGCCCTTGGCCGCGACAGTGACGGCCACGCTTGCGCCCGGCACGATGCGTGTGTTGATAACGGCGGGCGTGTTGTCGCGGGTATTGCCGCGGCTGAACAGCGGGTCCGCCACCACCGAGGCCCGCAGCGGATTGTCCGGGTCCAGGTAGGCGCGCCGCACGCCGGCGTTGACGGCGTCTTCCAGGCTACCGGTAAAGCCCTCCCAGCGCACGTCCATGCCGACCTCCAGGAAGACGTTGACGATGCCGGTGTCCTGGCAGATCGGCCGCTTACCGATGGCGGCCATGCGCGAGCTGGCCAGGATCTGAGCCATGGCGTCGCGCGCTGGCGCGCTGGCTTCGCGTTCATAGGCGCGGGCCAGGTGCGCGATGTAATCGGCCGGATGGTAATGGCTGATGTACTGCAGCGCGCTGGCGATGGATTCGATCAGGTCGTCCTGGCGGATGAAGGTGCTCATGGCGTGCGAGGGCAGGTGACTTTGGCAGAGGATCAAGTTCAATCGGCGTGCAGCGTGACGCCGGGCCGGTCCTTGACCAGGCTCACGGCGACGAACGACACCACGGCCATGGCGATGACGTAGACGCCTACGTGCCAGGACTGTCCGGTGGCGGTGATGATGGACTGCGCGATCATCGCGGCGAAGGCGCCGCCCAGGATGGAGCCCAGCGCGTAGCCTGCCGACACGCCCGAGTAGCGCACGTCGGCCGGGAACATCTCGGCGTACAGCGCGGCCTGCGGGCCGTAGGTCAGGCCCAGCGGCACCGACAGCACGGCCAGGGCGAAGGCGAATTGCATGACGTCGCCGGAGTCGACGAAGGACCACATCGGTATGGCCCACAGCGCCAGCAGCACGTAGCCGAGCTGGAAGGTGCGCACGCGGCCGATGCGGTCGCCCAGCCAGCCGCCCAGCAGCGTGGTGCCCAGCCAGCAGGCCGCGGCCAGCGTGCAGATCATCAGCACCTGCTGTGGCGGCATGCGCAGCGCCCGGCTGCCGTAGCTGATGAAGAAGCCGACCAGCAGGTAACCCGCCGTGCTGTTGCCCACGAAGATCAGCGTGGTCAGCAGGATCTGGCGCGGATGTTTGCGCAACAGCGTGCCCAGCGGCGCCGAGGAATGGCTGCGGCGCGACTGCATCTCCAGGAACACCGGCGATTCCTCGACTGCGCGGCGGATGAAGACGCCGACAATGATGAGCGCGATGGACAGCAGGAAAGACACGCGCCAACCCCAGGCCATGAAGTTGTCGGGGCCGACCAGGGAGGTAATGCACCACAGCACGCCGGTGGCGACGATCATGCCCAGCGGTACGCCGATCTGGGGGAAGGCGCCGAACAGCGAACGCCGGTCGCGCGGCGCGTGCTCGACCGCCATGAGCGCCGCGCCGCCCCATTCGCCGCCGGCGGAGAACCCTTGCAGCACGCGCAGCGTCACCAGCATCACCGGCGCCCAGATGCCGATCTGCGCGTAGGTGGGCAGCACGCCGATCAGCGCGGTGGACACGCCCATCAGGATCAGCGTGGCCGCCAGCACCCGCTTGCGGCCGTAGCGGTCACCCAGATGGCCGCAGACGATGGCGCCCAGCGGCCGGAACAGGAAGGCCACGCCCACCGTCGCGAAGGACAGGATCAGCGACAGCTCGGGATTTTCCTTGGCGAAGGGCGCGAAGAACAGCGAACCCAGCACCAATCCCGCGGCCTGGACGTAGATGAAGTAGTCGTACCACTCGATGGCCGAGCCGACCAGGGTGGCGGCCAGTACCTTGCGGTCGTCGGCGCTGACCAGCGGGCCGGATGCGGACCGGCGGGCGGAAGCGACGGCGGCGCCGTCGGCGGGAATTTCTGTCTGCATGGTTGTCTCCGTGGGGGAATGCGGCGATTCAGCTTCTTATTGGGAGGCGTTGCCTAGGCCGCGGCGCTCTGCGGCGCGTCGGGCTGGTTTTCCGGACGGGCCGCTACGAACGCGGGCAGGCTGGCGCAGGCCTGGACGATGGCGCGGACCCGTTCGAAGGGCGTCAGGTCCGCGCCGTAGCGCAAGGCGTTGTAGACCTGCGGGATCAGATAGCACTCGACCAGCGTGGGCGCGGCGCCCAGCGCGTAGCCGCCGTCCTGCGCCACGGGCAGCGCCGCCTCGAAGGCCTGGAAGCCCTCGGCGCACCAGTGGCGGTACCAGTCCTGGATCTGTTCGTCATCCGCGCCGAACTGGGCGCGCAGGCGCTTGAGCGCGCGCAGGTTGTTGAGCGGATGCATTTCGCAGGCGACCAGTTGCGCCAGCGCGCGGGCCTGCGCGCGCAGCGCCGGATCGGCCGGCAGCAGCGGCGCGCCGGGATGCCGCTCGTCCAGGTACTCGATGATGGCCAGCGACTGCTGCAGGCGCAGGCCGTCGATTTCCAGCATGGGCACCAGGCCGAAGGGCGCGAGCGAGCGGTAGGCGGGCTGCTGGTGCTCGCCCTTGACCATGTGCCAGGTGACCTGCCGGTAAGGCAGGCCTTTCAAGGCCAGGGCGATGCGGACCCGGTAGGCCGCGGAACTGCGCCAGTAGCTGTGCAGGGTGAGGGCAGGCGTATCGGCCATGGCGGTCTCCGGTCAGGCAGCGGCGGGCTCAGAAGCGTCGGCCGATACGGTGCCAGGCAAGGGGCGCGTGCCGGGAATGCGCACCTGCTGGTCGATGTCGCCGAACAGGCTTGCGCCCGCGTCGTCGCGCATGCCGATGCACACACGGTCGCCATGCTTGAGGAAGGGCGTGCGCATTTCGCCGTCGCGCAACTTCTCCCGCACGCGCGCCTCGACCAGGCAACACACGCCGGCCGCGTCGCTGGCATTCGAAATGGTGCCGCTGCCCACCAGCGTGCCCGCGCCCAGGCGGCGCGTGCGGGCCGCGTGCGCGATCAGTTCGCCGAAGTGGAACTGCATTTCCTCGCCCGCCTGGGGCCGGCCGATCTGTTGGCCGTTGAGCCACACCTGCATGGCGCGGTGCAGCTTGCCGCCGCGCCAGTAGGGGGCGAGCTCATCAGGCGTGACGAGCACGGGCGACAGCGCCGAGGCGGGCTTGCCCTGCAGGAAGCCGAAGCCCTTGGACAGCTCTGGCAGCACCACGTTGCGCAGGGTCACGTCGTTGACCAGGCCCAGCAGCACGATGTGTTCGAGCGCCGTGTCGGCGTCCACGCCCAGCGGCACGTCGTCGGTCACCACCACGATCTCCGCTTCCAGGTCCACGCCCAGTTCCTCGCTGGCGGCGGTGATGTCTTCGCAGGGGCCCATGAAGTCATCCGACGCGCCCTGGTACATCAGCGGATCGGTCAGGAACGAAGGCGGCATCTCGCCGCCGCGGGCGCGGCGCGTCAGCTCCACGTGGTTCAGGTAGGCCGATGCGTCCAGCCATTGGTAGGCGCGCGGCAGGGGGGCGGCGCAGCGGGCGGGGTCGAAGGGGAGGCTGGCGCCGTCGCCGGCGTTCAACGATTCGTATTCGGCCTGCAGCAGCGGCGCGGCGCGGGCCCAGTCGTCCAGCGCCTGCTGCAAGGTGGCCGCGATGTGCGGCACGGCGCGCATGCGGGTCAGGTCGCGGTTGACGATGGCCAGGACGCCGTCGCGGGCGCCGTTGGTCAGGGTGGCGAGTTTCATCTTCAGGTACTCCGTATCGGATAGGCAGGCCCGCGCCGGGGCCTTGTCGTGCGGGATCAGGCGGTGAGTTCGGCCCACATGTCGCGGTCGCGCTGGGCGGTCCAGACGCGCGGATCGGCGATGCCGCTGGCCTCGTCATAGGCGCGCGAAACATCGAAGGGAATGGCGTGTTCGTAGATGACGACGTGACCGAACTCGGGGTCCATGACGCGGCGCGTGTCCTCATAGACCTGCTTTAGGCTCTTGCCTTGCTCCACGCCCTGGCGCGCGCAGCCGTACAGCGTTTCGACCCAGCTGCGCGTGTAGCCGATGGCTTCGCGGCAGGCGGCGGGCGTGGTCAGCGCGGGGCCGCGGCCCGGCACCATCTGGCGCGGCTCCAGCGCCTGCAGGGCGTCCAGCGTGGCGGGCCAGTCGGACAAATAGGCATCGCCCGTGTACACGCCCGCGTTGAATTCCACCAGGTCGCCGGAAAAACAGATGCCCTGCGACGGAATCCAGACGATGGAGTCGCCCCGGGTGTGGCCGGCGCCCAGATGCAGCATGCGCACTTCGAGGCTGCCCAGGAACACGGTCAGTTCGCGCTCGAACACCACGGTGGGCCAGGTCAGCCCGGGTATGGTCTCGGCGGACTGGAACAGCCGCGGGAAGCGGCCGATCTCCGAGTCCATGTCGGCTTGGCCGCGTTCGACGATGAGCTCATGCGTGCCGCGGCTGGCGTACACGTTGGCTGCGCCCTCGGCGGCGAAGGCCGACGCGCCCAGCACGCGCACGGCGTGGTAGTGCGTCAGCGCCACGTGGCGGATGGGCTTGTCCGTGACGCCGCGGATCGCGCGGATCAGCGCCTGCGCCATGGCCGGCGTCGCGGTCGCGTCGACCACCATCACGCTGTCGTCGCCGATGATCACGCCCGAGTTTGGGTCGCCGTCGGCAACGTAGGCGTAGGCGTTGTCGGACAGGCGTTCGAAGGAGATCTTCTTTTCCGCCAGGTCGGCCTGGGAGGCGAAGGGTTTGCTCATGGTGTTCCTTTAATGAATGGAAAGTGGGCGGTTCAGCTGGCGTGGGCCTGGCCGCGCTGCTGGCTGCTGGTGCCGGTGGCGCCGGGCATCAGCCCGGCGGCCTTGTCGCGGGTCCAGGCGGCCAGGTCGTCATGGGCGCTGCGGCGCTTGCGGGCCACGTAGTCGTCCACGGGCAGGCGCAGGGTCAATTCGAGCCGGATGCCGTTGGGGTCGAAGAAATAGATGGAGCGGATGAAGTGGTGGTCGGTCGGCCCCACCACGTCGACGCCGTGGGACAGCAGTCGCTGGCGCATCCCTTCCAACTCGGCCTCACCGCGGATTTCCATGGCGAAGTGGTTGACCCAGCGCGGCGTGGCGGGATCGGGCTGGCTGAGTCCGTTGTCGCCCAGATCGAAGAAGGCGATGTGGGAGCCATCGGCGAATTCGAAGAACAGGTGCACGAAGGGGCAGTGCTCGCCCGTGGAGGGCACGCGTTCTTCCTTGACCACGTGCACCAGCGGCAGGCCCAGGATGTCTTCGTAGAAATGCCGGGTTTCTTCCGCGTCGCGGCAACGCCAGGCGAAGTGATGCAGGCCCTGGATGGCGGGGCAGGCAGGGGGGTGTTGCAGCGTCATGGCGCCGTCTCCGTGGTTCATGGAATGTTCAAGGCGGGCGAACCGGGCTGGCTCGCCAGCATCTCGTCGACCGCCGCCTGCACACGGGCCGCGTCGTCCACGGCTTCGATGAGCAGAAGCGACAGCCGGGCCAGGCTGTCGCGCTGGGCCGCGGGGTCGGGCACGTTGGTCAGTGCAATGAGGCGCTCGAGCAGGTCGTCAAGCTGTTGCTGGGATAGCGGCATGGCTGGCGCCTCCGGTTGAGCGGTAGAGGCCGCGGGCCTCGGGCAGGGATTCGGGACAGGCGCCGGGCGCATCCAGCGCCGCGCTGATCCAGGCCTGCACGGCCTGGGGATCGCGCGTCTCGGGCGTGGCGGCGGCCATGACGTGCTGGTCGGGGCGCAGCAGCCAGGCCTGGCCATCCAGCGTCTGGCCGAGCTGGTGCGCCAGAGCCGCGCGTCCGCGTTCATCGCACAGCGGTCCGACGGCGGCCCAGCGCAGCAGGCCGTCGTCGTCCTCTACGCCGGCCGGCAGGGCATCGCCGAACACCAGGACGGTGAACCAGGGGCCAAGCAACCCGTGCAGCGTCAGGCCGTCGCTTTGCCGCAGCACCACGTTGGGCAGCGCGCGCCCGGCCAGGACGTGCGGGCCGCAAGCCAGCGCAGATTCGGGATAGATGGCCGGCATGCACAGGCGGCCGGTGTTGATCATGCGGGCGGCGACGGCGTGGCGCGGCGCCAGGTCGATGATGGCGTCGCGCCACAGCGCGGCCGAGCGGGCCGCGCCCGGGTAGACGAAGCGCGAGGAGCGGCGCGCCTGGCGGATGTTCTCCATCGCGGCGTGCTTGCGCTCCACGCTGTAGGTGTCCAGCAGGGAGTCGCCCGCGCGGCCTTGCAGCAGCAGGGCCAGCTTCCAGCCCAGGTTGTCGGCGTCCTGGATGCCGCCGTTGCCGCCGCGCGCGCCGAAGGGCGCGACCAGGTGGGCCGAGTCGCCTGCGAACAGCACGCGGTCGTGGCGCAGGCTGTCCAGGCATTCATGGCGGTAGGCCCAGACGCCGTGCCAGGCGATGTCGAATTCCACGCGTTCGCCCAGCAGGTCCCACACGCGCTGGCGCATCGCCGCGTCCGTTGCCGCCTCGGCCGGGTCTTCGTCCGCGCGCAGTTGGAAATCCAGCCGCCAGGTGTCATCGGCCATCTTGTGGCGCCAGACCGCGCGGCCATGGTTGCTGCGCGCGTCCAGCCAGGTCCAGCGTTCCTCCGGCCAGGTGGTGTCGCGCAGCACGATGTCGATGATGATCCAGCGGTCCTCGGTCTGGTCGTAGACCCGCGGACTCAGGCCCAGCATGCCGCGCACCGCGCTCTTCGCGCCGTCGCAGGCGACGACCCATTGCGCGCGGCACAGATAGACGCCGTCGGGCGTCTCCACCTGCAGCGTCGCCGGGCCGTCCGCTTGCGGTTCGATGCCGGCGACGCGGTTCAACCAGCGCAGCTCGGCCAGCGGCTCGCGCATCAGCGCGTCCACCAGGAAGGCTTCCAGGTAGTACTGCTGCAGGTTGACGAAGCCGTTGTGGCGCATGTCGGGCTGGTCTTGCAGCGTGAATGAGGCCACCGCCATGTCGCGGCACAGCACGCGGCCCACGTTCCAGCGCACGCCCTT
Source organism: Achromobacter sp. GW823-FHT04E03 (assembly GCF_058796095.1). Taxonomy (NCBI): domain Bacteria; kingdom Pseudomonadati; phylum Pseudomonadota; class Betaproteobacteria; order Burkholderiales; family Alcaligenaceae; genus Achromobacter; species Achromobacter sp. GW823-FHT04E03. Next base: position 116,886 of record NZ_JBXAIJ010000001.1, read on the forward strand.
GCCGACCACGTCGCCGGCCATGCCGAGCCGGTCGAAGATGTCCAGCGTGCGCTGCGCCCAGACCATGCCGCGCGAGGCCAGGCCACGCACGCCGACGGTGTTGTCGTCGTCCAGCACGACCACGGGGATGCCGCGCCGCACCAGATCCAGCGCCAGCGTCAACCCGGTCAATCCGGCCCCCACGACCGCCACCGGATGCGGATCGCGGCGCGGGCGGTCCATTTCCTCGGGCCTGACGTATGGATAGATGGGAAGCTCTTTCATCGTTTTCCCTAGTTCGATGTGGTTTGTTGCAGGCCCCACTCTAGGAGCGCCGCGCGGGTCCGTCATGTCCTCACGGAAGAGGACATCGCGGCGGCGGGGGATGACCTTAGAATCGGGAAAACACGCGCAAGCGGGGGAAAACGACACCATGGAAGAGACAAACAACCCTATGCCCGCGGGCGGGGGGCCGGACCGTTGGGCCGAGTCCGCCGTCATGGACCTGGGCGGTCCGATGTTCCATGCCGCGCTGTTGCTGGCGTTGCGCGAAACCGTGGCCGCCGACCACGTGTCGCACGTGTTCTACGGCCACGAGGGCTCGGTGCAGTATTCGTCGGCCGCCAGCCTGCTCAACCAGTCCCTGATCGAATGGACCACGAATGTGTTCGTGGACAACGAGTTCTACCGGCGCGACCCCAATTACGGCCTGCTGCGCGACATGGCGTGCCGGCCCGGCCACCATCCCGACCTGGTCGTCCAGACCGCGTCGCCCGAACGCATCGCGGATGACGAGTACCGCCGCGTATTGTTCGAGCGCCCGGGCTTTGCCAGCAAGATTTCGCTCATCGGCTGCCGCGACGAGGGCATCAGCTACCTGAACCTGTATTTCTCGCACGCCCATTCGCCGGACGTAGCCGAACTGATGCGCGGGCGAGCGCCCCTGCTGATCGCGTTGGCGCGGCGTCATCACCAGTTGTGCCGCGCGGAAACGGACGCGCCGCGCGCGCCGTCCTGGTGCAGCGGACTGTCGCTGCGCGAGATCCAGGTGGCGGACTTGCTGCGCCAGGGCCATACGGCGAAGGAAGTGGGGCGCGAACTGGGCCTGTCGCCCACCACCGTGGTCACCTACAAGAACCGCATCTTCAAGAAGAACAACGTGGCCAGCCTGAAGGAGTTCCTGATCAAGGCGCCGGCCGCGCGCGCCGTGCCGGCCTGTATGCCGGAGGCGGGCGGGCGCTGAGCGTCGGGGCTGCTGCTGCCGGGTTTCGGCGCCGGCTCGCGGGCGTCGGGTAGCGCTTGCCCGCGGCCCAGGTCGACGCCGTCGCCGCCGGCTTCGGCATCGCGCAACTGGCGACCTGGCTGGCGGCCGACGCCTTGCGCGACGGTCGGGTGGTCGAGGTGCTGCCGCAATTGGCCACCGAAGGCCTGCCGCTGTACCTGGCGTGGCCGCTGGGCAAGCAGTTGCTGCCCAAGGTGGATGCGGTGGTGGAAATGCTGGGGGAGTCGCTCAGCATCGTGTAGCGGGCGGCCGCAATATCGTTTGGTCTGAGAAAGTGACGGCCCTGCGCCGCGCTGTTCCTACGTCTTCTACGCTCATGGTGGGAGGAGGACGGCTCAAGTAAACAGTTCTGTTTATTTATTCAACATTTTTGTTTATGCTCAATCAGGCCGTGACCATCGGTCATGAAATACAGCGAATTCAAGAGATGGCTGGAACGACAAGGGGCAGTGTTTGTGCCGCATAAGTCAGGCAGCAGCCATTACCGGGTTACCTTGAACGGCGTGACCACTATCTTTCCACATCATGGGTCCAAGGAAATGGGCAAGCATCTGGAAAGCGAAATCAAGAAACAGCTCGGTTTGAAATGACGCCGTGCGTCACGTGGATAGCCTTGCCTGGCACATTCATCAAACGGAAGCCCAAATGCTGACCTATCCCTATACCCTGACTCGCGACTCCAACGATACGTGGCTAGTCCGGTTTCGCGATATTCCAGAAGCGCTAGCCGTAGGGCAGGACGTCGATGAGGCGGCAATCAACGCCGAAGAGGCGCTCGAAGCTGCGCTGGAGATCTACTTCGAGGCGCGTCGCCCCATTCCCATGCCCTCCAAACCTGCCAAGGGCCAGGCGTCAGTAACCTTGCCCGCCTTGGTCACCAGCAAGGTTTTTCTGTCGAACGAGATGATTCTTCAGGGGGTGCGCAAGGCCGAGTTGGCGAGGCGCATGGGGGTTCACATGCCGCAAGTGGACCGGTTGCTCAACGTGCGACACGCATCCCGGATCGAGCAAGTCGAATCCGCTCTCGGGCAGCTTGGGCGCCGCCTGGACGTGTCGATTGCCTGAGGCTGGCAAGCCTGCAAGTCCCGCATGTCAATGAAAATCGGCCCCGCTAACGGGGCCGATCATCTTGCATCGGAAAACCAGGCTTACTCCGCCGTTTCCTGCAGCACGCGCCGGGCTTCCTCGGCCACGCGCTCGGGGGCGGTGCCGCCCACGTGCTTGCGGGCCGCGACCGAGCCTTCCAGGGTCAGGACCTGGTGCACGTCGTCGCCGATGCTGGCGTGGTAGGCCTTGAGTTCGTCCAGCGACAGGTCGGCCAGGTCGCAGCCGCGCTGTTCGCAGTCGCGCACGGCGTGGGCCACGACTTCGTGGGCGTCGCGGAACGGCACGCCGCGCTTGACCAGGTAGTCGGCCAGGTCGGTGGCGGTGGCGAAGCCTTGGAGGGCGGCGGCGCGCATGTTGTCGGCCTTGACCTTGATGCCGCCGGCCATGTCCGCGAAGATCGTCAGCGTGTCGCGCACGGTGTCGACGGTGTCGAACAGGCCTTCCTTGTCTTCCTGGTTGTCCTTGTTGTAGGCCAGGGGCTGGCCTTTCATCAGGGTCAGCAGGGCGACCAGGTGGCCGTTGACGCGGCCGGTCTTGCCGCGGGCCAGCTCGGGCACGTCGGGGTTCTTTTTCTGCGGCATGATCGAGCTGCCGGTGCAGAAGCGGTCGGCCAGGTCGATGAAGCCCACGCGCGGGCTCATCCAGAGCACCAGCTCTTCGGACAGGCGCGAGACGTGCGTCATGATCAGCGCGCCGGCGGCGCAGAATTCGATGGCGAAGTCGCGGTCGGACACGGCGTCCAGCGAATTGCGGCACACGCCGTCAAAGCCCAGGGTCTTGGCGACGCGCTCGCGGTCGATCGGGTAGGACGTGCCGGCCAGGGCGGCGGCGCCCAGCGGCAGGCGGTTCACGCGGCGGCGGCAGTCGGCCAGGCGCTCGGCGTCGCGGCCGAACATTTCGGCGTAGGCCAGCAGGTGATGGCCGAAGGTGACGGGCTGGGCGACTTGCAGGTGCGTGAAGCCGGGCATGATGGTGCCGGCGTTGTCCAGGGCCACCGTGGCCAGGGCGTGGCGCAGCTGGCGCAGCAGGTCCAGCAGGTTGTCGATTTCGGCGCGCAGCCACAGGCGGATGTCGGTGGCGACCTGGTCGTTGCGCGAACGGCCGGTGTGCAGGCGCTTGCCCGCGTCGCCCACCAGTTCCACCAGGCGCTTTTCAATGTTCAGGTGGACGTCTTCGAGGTCGAGCAGCCATTGGAAACTGCCGGCGTCGATTTCGGACAGGATCTGTGTCATGCCGCGCTGGATGTCGGCCAGGTCCTGGGCGCCGATGATGCCCTGGGCGGCCAGCATGTCCGCGTGCGCGAGCGAACCCTGAATGTCGTAGCGCGCCAGGCGCTTGTCGAAATCCACGGACGCCGTATAGCGCTTGACGAGTTCGGAAACCGGTTCCGAGAACCGGGCGGACCAGGCCTGCGCCTTGTTGGCGAACTGGTTTTGATCGGGGGAGGGAGTGTTTGCCATGATGGGCGGAATTATAGGCCCTGGCGCGCAAGGCCGCGCCGCCGGGCGCGGGTTCCGCGGGGGCGAACCCTCCGGCCCGGCCTTTGTCGGATAATCCTGGATTAGTTTCAAGACCTTAGAGCAGGAAGAGAGTCTATGCCCCTGGAATGGGAAGAGCTGGTCACCCAATTGGATACCCATCTGCCGCGCGAAGCCTGGGCGCAGACGCTGATCGGAATCGCCGCGCTGATCCTGACGGCGCTGTTCGTCCAGTGGGTCGTGGCCCGGGTCGTGCTGTTGCTGGCCCATCGCGTGCTGGTGCTGAGCGGCCGGGGCGACTGGGACAAGGCCCTGCAACGCCGCCGGGCATACCAGAACCTCTGGTACGCGGTGCCGTTCGCCGTGGTGTCGCTGGGCATAGGCCTGGTGCCGCACGTCGAGCGGGCGGTGACCATCGTCGGCCGGCTGGCGCATGCCGGCGCCTGGATCTGCGTGTTCGTGGCGTTTTCCGGGGTGCTGAGCGCCTGGCAGGATACCTATTCCGCCACCACCCGGGCGCAGACCCGTTCCATCAAGGGGTATATCCAGATCGGCAAGCTGATCCTGATGGCGGTATGCACCGTTTTGGTGCTTTCCATCCTGATCGACCGCTCGCCGCTCTGGATGATTTCCGGCCTGGGCGCGCTGTCCGCCGTGTTGCTGCTGGTGTTCAAGGACACGCTGCTGTCGCTGGTGGCCAGCACCCAGCTGACCAGCAACGACATGCTGCGCATCGGCGACTGGATCGAGATGCCGCAATCGAACGCCGACGGCTTCGTCAAGGACATCGCGCTGCACACGGTCAAGGTGCAGAACTGGGACAACACCGTCACCACGGTGCCCACCTACAAGCTGTTCTCGGAAAGCTACCGCAACTACCGCCACATGTTCGAATCGGGTGGACGGCGCATCAAGCGCACCGTGCGCATCGACTCGGCCAGCGTGCGCTTCCTGACCGACGACGAGGCGCAGCGGCTGATGCGTTTTCGCCTCTTGCATGACTACCTGCAGGCCAAGACCCACGATATCGCCCAGGCCAACCAGACCATGGGCGAACTGGCCAGCGTGCCCGCCAACCGCCGCCGCCTGACCAATATCGGCACCTTGCGGGCCTATGCGTTGGCCTATCTGAAACAGAATCCCGAGGTCCGCCAGGACATGGCGATGATGGTGCGCATGATGGAGCCCACCTCCGAAGGCATCCCGGTCGAGGTCTATTGCTTTACCGCCGTCACCGCCTGGGTCGAGTACGAGCGCATCCAGGGCGACATCTTCGACCATCTGCTGGCCATCCTGCCCGAACTGGGCCTGCGCCTGTACCAGCAGCCGTCCGGCGCCGATATCGGCGCAATGGGCGTCCACCTGCGCGAAGGCGCCTTGCAGGCCGCCCTGGCGGGCGAAGGCGGCCGTCCGGGCCTGGCCGCGCCGTCGGAACGCGGCCTGACCGACGAGAAGATGCCGCGCTAGCGGACAGCAGGCGCGGCAAGGCGTGGGGGCGGGGCCGGCGGGTGGCCCCGTGAGATAATCCAGGCGTTGAAATCCCTGGCGATAGACCCGATGTCGAACCCGTTCTTCAACCTGTATTCCCACGGCTTTGCCCGGGTGGCCGTCGGCGTGCCCGAATGCAAGGTCGCGGACCCCGCCTTCAACGCCGCCCAGACCATCGCGCTGGCGCAGCAGGCCGCCCAGGGCGGCGCGGTGCTGGCGGCGTTTCCCGAGCTGGGCCTGTCCGCCTATACCTGCGACGACCTGTTCCACCAGAAGGCCCTGCTGGACGAATGCGAAGCCGCGCTGGCCCAGGTGGTGGCGGCAACCGCTGAAATGGACATCGCCGTCGTGGTCGGCGCGCCGTTGCGCGTGGCCCATCAGCTGTTCAATTGCGCCGTGGTCGCCGCCGGCGGCCGCGTGCTGGGCGTGGTGCCCAAGAGCTACCTGCCCAACTACGGCGAATTCTACGAAGCGCGCCAGTTCAGCGCCGGCGATTGCGCCACCGCATCCGAGATCCGCCTGCTGGGGCAGACTGTGCCGTTCGGGTCCGAGCTGGTCTTCCAGATGGAAAAGCTGCCGCTGTTCCAGTTCCACGTCGAAATCTGCGAAGACGTCTGGGTGCCGATCCCGCCGTCTTCCTACGCCGCGCTGGCGGGAGCCACCGTGTTGGTGAACCTGTCGGCCTCCAACATCGTGGTCGGCAAGTCGGAGTACCGTCACCAACTGGTGGCGCAGCAGTCGGCGCGCTGCCTGTCGGCTTACATGTACACCTCCGCCGGGCGGGGCGAGTCGTCCACCGACATGGCCTGGGACGGCCAGGCGCTCATCTACGAAAACGGCGAACTGCTGGGCGAATCCGAACGCTTCCTCGGCCATTCCCACCTGCTGTTTGCGGACGTGGACCTCGAACGCCTGTCGCGCGAACGCATGCGCCAGACCACATTCGGCCAGTCCGTGCGTCGCCACCAGGACGAAGTCCGCAAATTCCGCAGCGTGGCGGTCCCCGTGAATCCGCCGCTGGAAGACGCCGAGCTGCCGCTGGAGCGGCGCGTGGCGCGCTTTCCCTATGTGCCGGCCGACCCGCAGCGCCGCGACGCCCGCTGCAAGGAGGTCTACAGCATCCAGGTCCAGGCCCTGGTCCAGCGCCTGTCGGCCAGCCGCATGTCCAAGGTCGTCATCGGCATTTCCGGCGGGCTGGATTCCACCCATGCGTTGCTGGTCTGCGCCAAGGCCATGGACGCGCTGGACCTGCCGCGCTCCAACATCCTGGCCGTCACCATGCCGGGCTTCGCCACCAGTTCGCGCACGCTGCAGCAGGCGCGCAAGCTGATGGAGGTGGTGGGGTGCACGGCTTCCGAGATCGACATCCGGCCCAGCTGCCTGCAGATGCTCAAGGACCTGGGCCATCCCTATGCCGACGGCAAGCCGGTCTATGACATCACCTTCGAGAACGTGCAGGCCGGCGAACGCACCAACCACCTGTTCCGCATCGCGAATTTCAACAACGCCATCGTCATCGGCACCGGCGACCTGAGCGAGCTGGCCCTGGGCTGGTGCACGTACGGCGTGGGCGACCACATGTCGCACTACAGCGTCAATGCCAGCGTGCCCAAGACGCTCATCACCCACCTGGTGCGCTGGGTCGCGGAATCCGGCCGCCTGGGCGACGAAGGCGCGCAGGTGCTGCTGGACGTGCTGGGCACCGACGTCAGCCCCGAACTGGTGCCGGGCGGCGCGGACGACAAGCCGGTGCAGAAGAGCGAAGACTCCATCGGTCCCTATGAACTACAGGACTTCAACCTGTACTACACGCTGCGCTACGGCTTTGCGCCGACCAAGGTGGCGTTCCTGGCGCTGGCGGCCTGGCGCGACCGCGAGGCCGGCGCCTGGCCCGAGGGCGGCCACGTGGCCCGCAACCAGTACGATCTGGCGGCCATCAAGCGCAACCTGAAGATCTTCCTGGACCGTTTCTTCCGCCTCAGCCAGTTCAAGCGTACCTGCGTGCCGAACGCGCCCAAGGTCGGCTCCGGCGGTTCGCTGTCGCCGCGCGGCGACTGGCGCGCGCCCAGCGACTCCGAGTCGGCGGTGTGGATGCGCGACGCCGAACGTATTCCCGACGAGGCCTGACCGGGATTTCCCGTCCAAGGGGGACCCGGCGTCCGGGCCCCCGCGGGTGGTATTCTCTTATCCGATGCGCCCTGCAGTCATGCCGTGTCAGGGCGACGCAACAGATCAAAAACCCAGGACGACCAACGTGAAACAAGTCACCGCCATCATCAAACCCTTCAAGCTCGACGAAGTCCGCGAAGCGCTGGCCGAAGTCGGCGTCAGCGGCCTGACCGTTACCGAAGTCAAGGGTTTCGGCCGCCAGAAAGGCCATACCGAGCTCTACCGCGGCGCCGAGTACGTGGTGGACTTCCTGCCCAAGATCCGCGTTGAAGTGGTGCTGCCCGACAGCCAGGTCGAAGCCGCCATCGAAGCCGTGGTCAAGGCTGCCCGCACCGGCAAGATCGGCGACGGCAAGATCTTCGTCACGCCGGTCGAACAGGCCATCCGCATCCGCACGGGCGAAAGCGACGAAGAGGCGCTGTAAGTTCCTGGGGACTTGCGGCTGGCCGGATCCGCCGGCAGCCGCGAGACCGCAGCAGGATATTGCGGGCTTGGCGCGGCGGGGAAGCTGCCGCACCAAGCCCGCAACGCATTTTCCAGCCTAGCGGATGAGCTGATTCATCTCCAGGATCGGGCTCATCACCGCCAGCACGATCAGCAGCACGAATCCCCCCATCAGCAGTATCAGCGCCGGCTCCAGCAAGGCCGTCATGGCCATGGCGCGCCGCTCCAGATCGCGCGACAGGTTCTGCGCGCCGCGGTCCAGCAGTTCGGGCAGGCGGCCGGTCTTCTCGCCGCTGGCGATCAGATGCACCAGCAGCGACGGAAACACCTTTTGCGCGCCCAGCGAGGCCGACAGCGACGCGCCTTCGCGCACGCGCGCAGAGGCTTCGTCCACCGCCTGGCGCAGCACATCGTTGCCCAGGGTGCGGCGCGCCGCCTCCAGCGCCGTCAGCAATGCCACGCCGCTACCTGAGAGTATCGCCAGCGTGGAAGCAAAGCGCGCGGCATTCACACCCAGCACGAAGCGTCCCGCCAAGGGCAGCTTCAGCACGCGCGCATGCCAGGCCCGCCGCGCAGCGGGCGCGCGCAACGCATACCGCCACAGCGCGACGGCCGCCGCCAACGCCGCGCCCGTCGCCACGCCCCATTCGCGCACATAGTCCGACAACGCCAGCATGATGCGCGTCAAGAGCGGCAGTTCCTGCTTGGCCTGGCTGAACGCCGACACCACCTGCGGCACCACATAGCCCAGCAGGAAGATCACGATGATCACCGACACGCAGGCCACCACCGCCGGATAGATGAACGCGGTCAGCACCTTGCTGCGTAGCGCGTTGCGCTCCTCGATGTAGTCCGCCAGCTTCTCCATCACTTGCGCGAGATCGCCCGATTCCTCGCCAGCGCCGATAAGCGCGCGATAGATCTCCGGAAAGTCGCGCGGCCGTGCGGCCAGGGCGGTCGACAGCTTGTGGCCCGCGCGCACGTCGTCGCGCACGCCGCCCAGGGTGGCGGCGATATGTTTTTTCTCGGCCTGCTCCAGCGTGGCGCTCAGGGCCGCGTCCAGCGGCAGGCTCGCGGCCAGCAGGCTGGCGAGCTGGCGCGTCAGCCAGGCGAGATCCGCATCCGACAGGCGCGTGCGCAGCGATGCGCCGAACCCTTCGGCGCGCGCCGCGAGGGACGTGGACAGCGGCAGCAGGCCGCGGCCGCGCAGCTGGTTGCGGGCGCCGCGTTCGCTGTCGGCGTCGATCGTGCCGCGCACGATCTTCCCTAGTGCGTCGGTGGCTTCGTAACGGAAGGAAGGCATCTGGAAAGCATGGCCAGCGCGCATTCAAAAAGCGCGCAAAGCCCCGAATTTAAAGGGTTTCAAGGCCGCTACGATGCCTGCGGATTATGACCGTAGTGTTGCACTGTCACCACGTATACTCCGACGCGCTTTCACGTTTTTTCACACGATTTCACGTTTCAGGCACCTATCCCGTCATGCGTCATATTGCGCAATTCAGCCTTGCGGTACTGCTCGCCGCAAGCCAGCTCGGACCCGCAGCCAGCAGGGCTCACGCTCAACAGACCGACAATCGCGTCAGTCTGAATTTCGTCGACACCGACATCCCCGCCGTGCTGCGCGCGCTGTCGTTGTTCACGCAGCGCAACTTCCTGGTGGATCCGCGCGTCAAGGGCAAGCTGACGCTGGTGTCGGACCGTCCCGTGGACAGCGCGCAGGCGTTGTCGATGCTGACGGGCGCGCTGCGCATGCAGGGTTTTGCCATCGTCGAGGTCGACGGCGTGACGCGCGTGGTGCCCGAGGCCGATGGCAAGCTGCAAGGCAGCGTGGTCGCGGGCAGCGCGCGTCCCGCGCAAGCCGTGGGCGGCGCGGGCCGCGGTCCGGTGCCAGTGTCCGCGTTTGCCAAGGGCAGCAGCGGCGAAATGCTGACCCGCGTCTTCCCGCTGAAGTACGAAAACGCCGCCAACCTGGTGCCGGTGCTGCGCCCCATGGTGCCGCCCAACAACCCGATCAACGCCTATCCCGGCAACAACACGCTGGTGGTCACGGACTACGCCGACAACCTGGAGCGGATCGCGCAGGTCATCGCGCGCATCGACGTGCCCAGTTCGATCGACACCGACGTGGTGCCGGTGCGTTCGGCCGTGGCCACCGACCTCGCCATCCTCGCCTCGCAACTGCTGGATACGCAAAGCAGCGACCCGACCCAGCGCATCGCCGTGGTGGCCGATCCGCGCAGCAACAGCGTGCTGGTGCGTTCCGGCAGCCCGGCGCGCACGCGGCTGGCGCGCGACCTCATCATGAAGCTGGACGCGCAGCAGAACCGCGCCGGCAACCTGCACGTTGTCTACATGCGCAACGCGCAGGCCACGCGCATCGCCGAGGTCCTGGGCGGGTTGCTGACGGGGCAGGCGAATTCCGCGCCCGGCGCCACGGGCGGCGCCAGCGGCGGCACGGGCGCGCAGGGCGGAGCGCGCACGCAGAACGCCGCGGCTGGCATGCCGGCCCAGGCGACAGCGGGCATGGCCGGCATGTCCGGTTCGAACACGGGAGGATTGTCGGGCGAACAGGAACGCATCTCGCGCGAAGACAACAGCACGCAGGCCGTGTCGTATTCGGCCGGCGGCGCCACCATCCAGGCCGATCCGGCTACCAACTCGCTCATCATTTCCGCGCCCGAGCCGCTGTACCGCAGCCTGCGCGAAGTCATCGACCAGCTCGACCAGCGCCGCGCGCAGGTGCTGGTGGAAAGCCTGATCGTCGAAGTCAGCGAGGCCAAGGCGGCGGAGTTCGGCATCCAGTGGATGACGGGCGCCGGCAACATCAACAGCGACGGCACCAGCTTCATCGGCGGCACCAACCTGGGCGGCAGCGGCATCACCGGCAAGGGGCCGACCACCATCGACGGCATCGGCAGCGGCCTGAGCCTGGGAGTGGTCAAGGGCACGGTCGACGTGCTGGGCAACAAGGTGATCAACCTGGGCGTGCTGGCCCGTGCCATGGAGAACACTGGCGAAGCCAACATCCTGTCCACGCCCAACCTGCTGACGCTGGACAACCAGTCGGCCAGCATCCTGGTGGGCAAGACCGTGCCGTTCGTGACCGGGCAGTACGTGACCTCGGGCAGCAACGGCAGCACCAATCCATTCCAGACGATCGAACGTGAGGACGTGGGCCTGAAGCTGAACATCCGGCCGCAGATTTCCGAGGGCGGCGCGGTAAAGCTGGACATCTACCAGGAAGTCAGCAGCATCGACGAAAGCCGCTCCAACTCCACTACCGGCATCGTGACCAACAAGCGGGCCATCGACACCAGCGTGCTGATCGACGACGGCCAGATCATCGTGCTGGGCGGCCTGCTGGAAGACAACGTCACGCTCTCCACCAACAGCGTGCCGCTGCTGGGATCCTTGCCGGTGATCGGCTCGCTGTTCCGCTACGACACGCGCAAGCGCACCAAGACCAACCTGATGGTGTTCCTGCGCCCCTACGTGGTGCGCGACGCCAACCGCACGGCGGGCGTCACCATGGACCGCTACGACTACATGCGCCGCGCGCAGGCGGCGGTGCAGCCGGGCCAGCACTGGGCGCTGCCCGACATGCAGGCGCCGATGCTGCCGCCGCCGGGCTCCGCGCCCTCGGTGTCCAACAACGCCTATGACCTGCGTCCGGAACATCAGGCTGAAACGCTGCGCCGGCCGGCGCCGGTCACGGCGCAGTCCTTCGCCGTGCGCCAGTATGCCGGCATGGAACCCGCGCGCGACGCCTCGGGCGCGATCCGCGTGTCGCGCACGCTGATGCACAGCGTGGCCGTGGACCCCGATACGCTGCTATGAGCGCGCACCCCTTGCCTTATGCCTGGGCGCGGGCGCAGCGCGCGCTGCTGTCGCTGCGCGGCGGCCAGGCCCGGCTGACCGTCAGCCCGCGCACGCCGGAATGGGCGGTGCGCGAGATCCGCCGCTGCCACGGCGACATCGAGTTGGCGCAGGTCGAGGACCAGGCGCTGGAAACCTTGCTGACCGCGGCCTACAGCCATTCGGAGGATGCGGCCTCGGTGATGGGCGTGGCCGAGAACGAGATCGACCTGGACCGCCTGATGCAGGACATGCCCGAGGTGGCGGACCTGCTGGAGGCCCAGGACGACGCGCCCGTGATTCGCATGATCAACGCGCTGTTCGCCCAGGCGGCGCGCGACGGCGCCAGCGACATCCACATCGAACCCTTCGAGACCCACTCGGTGGTGCGCTACCGGGTCGACGGCACCCTGCGCGACGTGGTGTCGCCGCGCAAGGCGCTGCACGCCGCGCTGATCTCGCGCATCAAGATCATGGCGCACCTGGACATCGCCGAAAAGCGCTTGCCGCAGGACGGCCGCATCGCGCTGCGCGTGGGCGGACGACCCATAGACGTGCGCGTGTCCACCTTGCCCACCGGGCACGGCGAACGCGCGGTGCTGCGCTTGCTGGACAAGGAAGCGGGGCGCCTGCAGCTGGAGAAGCTGGGCATGGACGCGGGCGTGCTGGGCCAGCTGGACCGGTTGATCCGCCAGCCGCACGGCATTGTGCTGGTGACGGGGCCCACCGGCAGCGGCAAGACCACCACGCTGTACGCGGCTTTGAGCCGCCTGGACGCGTCCACCAGCAACATCCTGACGGTCGAGGACCCGATCGAATACGACCTGGCCGGCATCAGCCAGACGCAGGTCAACGCCAAGATCGACATGAGCTTCGCGCTGGCCCTGCGCGCGATTCTGCGGCAGGACCCCGACGTCATCATGATCGGCGAAATCCGCGACCTGGAGACCGCGCAGATCGCGGTGCAGGCCTCGCTCACCGGTCACCTGGTGCTGGCTACGCTGCACACCAACGACTCGGTGTCCGCCGTGACCCGACTCACGGACATGGGCGTGGAACCTTTTCTGCTGGCGTCATCGCTTTTGGGCGTGCTGGCGCAGCGCCTGGTGCGCAAGCTCTGCCCGGCCTGCAAGAAACCCGCCACGCAGGACGGCGCACGCGTGTTCCATCCGGTGGGCTGCGACGCCTGCAACCATACCGGCTACAGCGGGCGTTCCGGCATCCACGAACTCTTCACGGTGGACGACGAGGCGCGCCGGCTGATCCACGAAGGGCGTGACGAACGCGAACTGCGCCGCGCGGCGGCCGCGTCAGGCATGCGCACCATGCGTGAGGACGGGCAGCGCTGGGTGGATAGCGGGCAGACCTCGCCGGAGGAAATCCTGCGGGTCACGCGGGACGCCTGACGCCTACGCCCGCCAGCGGTCCGGAAAATCGAAGGAAAGCTGGCGGTGATGGCGGATCGAGAGCAGGTAGACCTGATTCTTGATCCGGGCGTACAGCATCAGGTAGTGCGCGGACACGTATTCGCGCAGCTCCGTATCCTTGGCGAGCGCTTGGATCTGTTTGGCCAGGCGCCTGGCGCCATTGGCGGCTTCCACCGAGCACAGGGGCCTTTCCAGGAACAAGCGTCCCATGTCGGGAAAGGTCGCCAGGTTCGGGATGATCACCTCGGCCAAGTCGTCCAGCAAGGCGTCGAAAGCGCGCGGCATTCCCGCCTCCGCGAGGAAGGCTTCGATCTCTTCAAGCTGGCGCTCGAAGTGGGTGGTGAGCTTGACGCCAGGTTTCGCGGTCACGATGCCGGTCAGCGGGGAGTCTTGGCCGCGCGGCGGCGCTTGAGAGCCGACACCGCGCCTAGCGCGTCCTTGACTTTGCCGGACGCAACATCGGCCAAACCTCGGCTTGCGTCGTCGATCAACAGCAGGTGGATGCGTTCCTGTTCGAGCCGGTGGTAGTAGTCCAGCCGCTCGGCGTCGATGAGCGCAACGTAGCTTTCGCCATTCTTGGTGATGATTTTCTCAGCCCCCGACTTGACCTGATCGGCCAGCTCGGACAAATTGGCCCTGGCTTGAGACAACGGAATCACATCGGCGGACGAGATGCTCATGGCAGGCTCCCTAGGCTGGATATTTGTACATGATAACGTACGTTTTCAGCGCGCGAGCCAACCGTCCCCGATTCATGTCCCGAAGGTCGCGACATCCCCCGAACGCCGTCCCAGCGCCGATAGCAATCCGTCCAGCGCCGCCCGATCCGCCTCGCGCGCGGCGCCGGCGTAGGTTGCCTGGCCCTGGAACTTCAGGCCGCCGCGCCCGCCCGCGCTGCCCTGGCCGCTGACGTCCAGCAGGCCGCTTTCCGTACTCAACGCCAGCGTGGCGCCAGACTTGCCGCCTTGTACCCGCAGCAGATACGAGCCCACGGGCGCCACCGGCGTCAGCGCGGTGCTGGCGTTGCGCCAGCGCAGTTCGGCCATGGGGCCGGCGGGCAGGGGCGCGCCCAGCCGCAGCGGCTGCCAGCGGACTTCCAGCGTGCCCTGGGGGGCAATGGTGTTCCACGGCGCGCCCAGCGCGGACAGGATGGAGGCGGGCGCGCGCAGCGACTGGGCCGGCACGGACACGCCGTTCCAGCCGGGCGTGGCGCGCAAGGGACCTTGCAGCCAGGGGTGGGAGATATCCAGAGCGAGCACGTCCCAGCGCCATTGCCATTGCACCGGTTGCGGCAGCATGCGGCGCGCGCCAGGCGGGCCCAGCGCGATCCAGGCGCTGCCGCGCCACAAGGTGCCGCTGGCGTCGGCCAACGTGACCGGCGCCTTGTCCGGCAGCAGGGCCAGCAGCCAGCGCGCGGGCAGCACGGTGACGGCGGCCGCGGCGGCGCAGACGGCGCCGGCCAGGAGCAGGGCGGCGGAACGTTTGGAAAACGGGAAGCCGGACATCTCAGCCACGCTCCGAAGCTTGCGGCGCCATCAGGCTCACCTTGCCATTGACCAGGCCGGGCAGCGGCCGCCCGTTGACATTGGCGGCACGGGTGAGCTGCACTTCCTTGACCGCCAGGCCCCAATCGCGCGCTGCTCCGTCGAGCCAGCGCAGCAAGGCCGAAGAGGGCGCCTGCTTCAGCGTCAGCAGCACGCCCGGGCCGTGTTCTGGCTCGCCCAGCGCCCAGTGTTCCGCGGCGAGTCCGGCGCGCTCCAGCGAGGCGCCGATTTCCGCGGCGCTGGGCATGGCGCCGGCGGGCGCCGCGGATTTACGCCGCAACGCCGTGGCTTGGGCGGTCAGGTCCGCGACCGTGGCCGCCTGGCCGCGCAGCGCGGGCAATTCCGCCTGCAGTTTGCGCAGCGTGTTCAGGGGCGGTTCGATCAGGGTCACGAAGACCAGCGCGCCGCCCAGCAGCAGGCCGGCCGTGGTCACCAGCCGGCGCTCGCGCGGCGCCAGCGCCTGGTAGCGTAGTCCGGCGCGCGCCAGCGCGGGAGTCAGGGTCTTGGCCAGCGACTGTCTGGCCGCATGCAGGGCTTGCGGGAGTTTCATGGTTGCGCGCGCACGATGCGCCAGGTGGTGTCGTTGTCGCCGCGTTCGAGCTTCAGGCCCAGGGCCGCGGCTTGCTGGATCAGCGCGGGCGTCTCAGCCACGGGTTGCGACTGCTCGCCGGCATCCGCCAGTTGCAGCGTCAGCGCCTGTTCGGCGTAGCCCAGGCGGGCTACCTTGTCGGCGGCGAAGGGCAGGGCCTGGGCCGCGGCGCGCGCCAGGGGCAGGAAGTCGGCGGCATTGGCCGCGCCGCGGTTCGCCTGCAGCGCATCCAGGCCTTGCTGCGCCTGGCGCGGCGGATCCAGGACCACCGGCAGGTCGGGGAACGCGGCCAGGACCTGCGCGTGCATGCCGTTGCGCAACGCGTCGGCTTCGGCTTGCAGTTGCGAGGCGTACAGGTTCAGCCCGCCTATCCAGACCACTGCCGCTGCCGCGCCCCAGCGCCAGGCGGGGCGCCAGGCCGAGACGCGGGCCGGCGCCAGCTGGGGCATGGCCAGCGACCACGAAGGCGAGGGCGCCTGCCAGCGAGGATCGGCAGGGTCGCGCAATGGCGCCGTGGTTTCGGCCCCCAGCGCTTGCGGCGCGATGAGCGCCTGCGTGCGCAAGCCCTGCGCATTCAGCAGGCTCCAGCCGCGGCGCACGGGTTCGCGCGCGGCCCAGGCCAGCGGCACCGTGCCGTCGGTCGAGCGCGGGCCGTGGCCGATGGCCAGCGCGTCCAGGTCGCTGAGCACCAGCGGCTCCAGGGCGCTGTGCACCGCGGCGGCAAATCGGGCGCGCGCCACCGCGGGGATCTGCACGCTGGCGGCGATCACGTCGGCGGGATGCAGCACGGCTTCGCACGCGGCGTGGGGATAGGCATGGCCCAGCGCCTCAAGCGCGAGCTCGCCCTGGCGGGCGCAGCGGCCGCGCCGGTCGAACCAGGCATAGGGCAGGAGAGAGCCGGCGCCGAACTCGTCCAGCGGCGGCAGCGCGATGCGCAGGATGTTCTTCAAGGTATTTCTCTGGTCCATAAGGTGTCTGGGGCGGCGGGCGGTGAACTGCGCAGCAGCGCCTGCATGGAGATGCGCGCCCGCTCATAGGCCACGGTGCCGCTGGCCAGGAACCAGCCGCTGGTGGTGGCGACGGCGGGCGCAGGCGCTTTGACCCCCGCGCCCGCCAGGCGATTGGCGAAATCGCCGGAATTGTTGAACCAGTTGCCGCGGTCGCGCTCGCCCGCCATGGAACGCGCCTGGCTGAGCGACAGGCCGGGCACCAGTGCCGCAAGCACCTCTGCGGGCGCGGTGTTGACGTTGACGCTGGTGGAAACGGGCAGCACCGTCATCGTGCGGCGCAGCTCGTTGCGAGCCGACGGCTCCAGCGCCAGCAGGGCCGCCACTTCGTCCACGCCGCGCGGCAAAGGGGCGCGGGCGTCGGGCGCGGGCCGTCCTGGTGGCGCCGCCGGCGCATCCGCCGGCGGCGCCACGGGCTGCGCGGCCGACATGATGTCCACCATGCGCGCGGCCAAGGTGTCGGGCAGTTGCAGCGTGTTCAGCAGGCGGCGCAGCACCCGTTCCTGCTCGGGCTGCGGCACGCCATTGTTCGCCAGGTTATAGAGGTTGTACTTGCCTTGTTCGTCCTGCACGCGGCCGGAGAACACCGCGACGCGTTCGTCGCCGGGGCGTTCGATGCGCGTGTCCAGAACCGGGGTGGCCCAGATCTGGTCGCCGCGGGTGATGGATTCGCGCTTGCTGTGGTCGCGCACGATCAGGCGGGCCCAGTCTATGCCGCCCGCCAGCATGGCGCGCGCCTGCACCCGCGCCATCTCGTTTTCCACGCGCCGCGTGCTGGCGGTCTGGCGCTGGAACAGGCCGGTGGTCAAGGCCGCGACGATGGCGACGATGATGAGCGCACTGATGACCGCTGCGCCGCGTTCTGCGTTACTCGGGCGTCTCATGGCAGCTCCAGCACGCGGGTATAGCGCTCGGGGGATCCCGGGGCGCCGCGTTCCAGCACGATCTCCAGGCCGGTCGGAGCGGCGGCCTGATTGCCTTCGCCATTCACCCAACCGGTACCCGGCACCCAGGCGCGCAGCGTCAAGGCTCGCGTGCCGGGCAGCAGGAGGATGCCGTTGTCCGCCGCGGGCAGCGGACTGCGCGCCGCCGATGGCCCGCTGGCGCGCCACAGGCCGTCCTTGCGCACCTGCCATTGCACGCGCTGCCACAGGCCGTTGCCGTCAGGGTCGGGGCGCAGGATCTCGAACACGGGCCCGCCGCCTGCACGGCGCAGCAGGCGCAGGCCGCTGGTGTAGGCCTGCGCGTCCAGACCCGCCGGCTCGAAGCCGGGTCCGGTGTAGGACAGCTCCACATCGCGCGCCATCTGGCCCAGTGTGCGGACGATGGCGTCGATGTCCTCGGCCTGTTCCTCGATCCGCTCGCGCGCGCCGGACACGCTGGCCAGGCCGCGCCAGGCCATCAGGCTGACCAGCGCCATCAGCGCCAGGGCCACCAGCACTTCGATCAGCGTGAAGCCGGCTTGGGATCGGGGAGGGCGGCGCATGGCTATCTCAGGCTGGACAAGAGGCCATCCAGCTGCAGCAGTACGGCGTCCGCCTGCGCGGCGCCGGCGTCGCGCACCCTGATCGACACCTGGCGGAAGCTGCGGTTCATCGAATTCGCAAACTCCATTTCGCACTGCAAAGCCCGGCCGCCCTGAGCACAGGGCGCGCTGCGCGTGCCTGCGCGCGGCAGCGCTTGTTCCAGCCGCAACTGGGCCAGCGCGTTCTGCGCAGCCAGCAGCGCCAGCGTCTTGTCCTGCAGGGCGCGATTGTTTTCCGCCATGACGCCGGTCGCGCGCAGGGCGGCGCCCATGGCGACGGCGATGATGGCCAGGGCCACCAGCACTTCGATCAGCGTGAACCCGCGCTGCCGATCGGGCGGGCGGGGCGGCTCATTGAATTTCATAGCGGCCCGCGGCGTCGCGCTGCAAGGTGACGCGGGCATCGCCCGCGCTCAGCGTCAGCGTGACCGGCGCGGCGACCCATTCCGTGTTGAACACCAGCGGCCGGTCCGGATCGAGCCGTAGCGCCACCGGCGCCGCCGACCAGGATTGCGGGCGCAGCACCTCGTCGCGCTCCAGCCGGTCCGGCGGCAGCGGCCTGTCTTCCTCGGCGTTCGGGCCTGGCAGCCGGCCCTGGCGTTCGAACGACCAGCCCTGGCCGTTGGCGAGCCAGCGGATGGGACGGCCGTCGCTGCGGGCCTCGCTCTGGGCCACGGTGAAGGCGTCGGCCAGGCGCAGGGCGTCGCCGCGCAAGCGGTTCTCGCCGCGGCCCACGGACAGGCTCACCATGCTGGCCGCGATCGCCACGATCACCAGCACCACCAGGACTTCGACCAGCGTGAAGCCGCGTTCAGAGTTCCCAGGAGCCGATGTCGGCATCGCCGCTCTCTCCGCCGGGCTTGTTGTCGGCGCCGAACGAGAACACGTCGATATCGCCTTTGACGCCAGGGCTCAGGTATTGGTAGGGATGGCCCCAGGGATCGTTGGGCAGCTTGTCCAGGTACCCGCGCCAGTTGTTCACGCCTTCGGGCTTCTGCACCAGCGCGCGCAAGCCCTGCGAAGTGCTGGGGTAGCGGCCATTGTCCAGGCGGTACAGCTTCAACGCCTGCATGATGCCGGCGATGTCCTGGCGCGCGGCGACCTGGCGGGCCTGGTCGGGACGATCCAGCACGCGGGGGACGATCAGCGCCGCAAGTATCCCCATGATCACAATCACCACCATGATCTCGATGAGGGTGAAACCTTGCTGGCGGGCAAGCCCGCGCGGTAACTGACGCACTTGATGACTCCGGTCTTTCAGTAGGAGCGGAGGATTGTGGACATGAAATATGACAGCAATAGTGACGGCGCGGCCAAATGCGGGCAGGTCCGGTCTGCGCCCGGGGCGCGCGTCGCAGCGCCTGCGGTGCGGCTCACTTTTCGCGCGATATGCCGGCGGGAGCGGGCAGGGCGGCCGGGGCCGGCAGGCGGCTGGCGCGCCCAGCCTGTTCCACCGTCACCGCGTCCGCGGCGACTTCGCGCAGCACGATGCCGGGGGCCACTTCGCCGCCCGCGCGCCAGGCCAGCGGCGGACCGCCGTCGATGCTGAGCACGGCGGCGCCATCGGCGCCTGCGGCGATCACGCCCAGCACGGTGATCTGTGTGCGCATGGCCTCGTCCTTGCCGAACCACAACGCCACGGGCGTGTTGTCGGCAGCGCGCGGCGCTTGCGCCGACACCGCGGGAGGCAGGGCGCCAGCCTTGGGCGCAAGCAGGATCGACGCCCATACGCCCAGGCCGGCGGCCAGGGCCAGCACGGCGAGTATGCGGAATGCGGCGGGCAGGGTCGGGCGCAGGAACAGGGGCATGGATTGAACGTGCGTGGCGGGTTGAGACCGCGCCGACTATAGCCGCCGCACATGACAAGCCCGCGATGCGCGGCGCCTGCGCCATGGCTGCGCGCAAAAGAATCCTGATCCGTCGATCAAGGTTTCTCTTCTTTGCTTCACGGGGCTTTCACCTTGGCTGGCCATCATGTGGCCCTGCATAAAACCCTGTTCATGACTAGAGAAGAGAAGCATGCAAGCATTGAATTGGAGAAGATGGTGCGCGGCCCTGCTGGCGACCAGTGCCCTGGCGGGCTGCGGCGGCAGCGACGATGACGACGACACCGAAGCGCCGCCGACCCAGCCGCCTGTGACCCAGCCGGACCCGACGCCCGCCGACAAGGTGCTGTTCATCGGCGTCGACGGCCTGACCTATGACGCGATGCGCCGCGGCGTGGCCGACAAGGCCTTGCCGAACCTCGCGCAGCTCAACGCCACGCGCGCCTGGACCGGCGGCGTGACGGACGCGCCCACGCAGCAGCCCACGTTGCTGGCGCCGGGCTGGGCGACGCTGCTGACCGGGCAATGGGCCGACCAGCACGGCGTGCGCTACAGCGTGCAGGGCGAAACGCTGCAATCGCCGACCCTGTTCCAGCGCATCAAGCAGGCGCGCCCCGAAGCGCGCACCGCCGCCGCCTTCAATTCGACCGTGGTGGCCGGCCTTATCGCCGGCCAGCGCGACGCGGGCTATCTGCAGTCGCTGACCGACTGCGCCGGCGCGGACGATTGCGTCGCCGCCCAGGCGCGCGACCGCATCACCGAAGGCTATGACGTGGTGGTGGCGCAGTTCGGCGCGCCGGAACGGATTGCCTCGGAGAACGGCTTCGGCTCGGCCTATGACAGCGCGATCCGCCAGGCCGACGCCGCCATCGGCGCGCTGACCAAGCAGATCGCCGACCGCAAGGCGGAGCACCCCGGCGAGAAGTGGCTGGTGATCGTGGCTTCCAGCCACGGCCTGGGCAAGACCGGCGCCAGCGACGGCCGTCCCATGTCCTCGAACAAGACCATCCTGTTGGCCGCCAACCAGCCTGCGCTGCTGGGCGGCAGCGCCGACGACGCGTCGTTCGACGGCCTGTGGGACAACAACTGGTACGCGCTGCCCAGCGCGGCCGATGTGGCGCCGACGGTGCTGGACCACCTGAAGGTCCTGCCTGCCGCCGCCAAGTACGACATGGCGGGCACCTCGCTTGCCGGCAAGCTGGCACTGCGCCACACCGCGGCCCGCACCTCGACCGACAACAAGAGCGTGACGCTGAGCTGGGTGCGCGTGGGCGAGCCGGCCGGCGACATCGTGGTCAGCCGCGACGGCGTGGAGATCGCACGCGTGGCCGGCACGGTGGCCGAGTATGTGGACAAGGGCTTCAAGTTCGACACCGAGGGCGTGCACACCTTGAACTACAGCGTGGCGGTCGGCAACGCGGTCAGCGCCGCGCGCACGACCGTGGCCTACACCAAGCCGCTGCCGCTGCTGGCTTCGCTGCGCACTGGCCTGACGATGCTGTTCCCGTTCGAAGGCAATATGACCGACATCGCCGCGGGCGGCGGAGCCATCACGCCGTTCGACGGCACGCAGGCGCCGGCCTATGCCGACACGGGCGTGTTCGGCAAGATGTTCAAGAACGACCGCAGCGCGGCGGCCCTGGGCGGCTTCAAGCTGGACTATCCGGCAGGCATGCTGGACGCGGCCCAGGCCTTCACCATCGGCTTCTGGTACCAGTCCGACGGCACCGCCAACGACCGGTCCATCCTGGGCAACAAGGACTACAACTCCGGCGGCAACCCTGGCATCACCATCGCGCAGTGGGCAGGTCCGGTGTTGTATTTCAACCTGGCTGGCGGCGGCTCGCGTGTCGACATCAACAACGTCAAGTTCACCCCGAACAAGCCGGTCTACGTTGCGATGACCGTGAACAAGACGGCCAAGACCCTGACGGCCTCCGTCTACGACAGCGAACTGGGCTTCTCGCAGCGCACCATCGGCACGGGCTCGGTCGACCTGACCAAGATCGCTGGCGTCTACGGGCCGCACCTGGGCCTGAACGAAGACGGACGCGGCACCTATGGCGTCTGCTGCGCCGGCACCAAGGGTCCCTACACGATGTATTTCGACGACCTGGCGTACTGGTCGCGCGCGCTCACCGAAGCTGAAGTGAAGTCGCTCGCCCTGTCCGGCAAGTCCGTTTCCGAACTGTTTCCCTGATGTACCGAGGATAAAAAAATGAGCATGTCCATGATCTTGCGCGGTTTCCTGCGCCTGGGCGCGGTGCTGATGCTGAGCGCCACGCTGGCTGCCTGCGGCGGCGATGACGGCGACGACGACGGTGGCAAGGACCCCGGCACCGGCCAGCCCGAAACGCCGAAGCCCGAGCCCGTCAAACCCGAATTGCGTTGCGCGCCTTGAGCGGCGCTCCCTCCAGATCCATAGGAATAGAATCCGTGACGTTCGATAAAGACCAGGTCCACGCCGGCAAGCGCCGCTTCCTGCGCAACGCCGCCGCCTCGACCGCAGGCCTGACCGCGCTGTCGATGTTCCCGCCGGCGATCCGCCGCGCGCTGGCCATCCCCGCCAACAACCGCACCGGCACCATCAACGACGTCGAGCACGTGGTCATCCTGATGCAGGAAAACCGCTCCTTCGATATGTACTTCGGCACCTTCAAGGGCGTGCGCGGCTTCGGCGACCGCATCACCATTCCGCTGCCTGAAAAGCGCTCGGTCTGGGAGCAGAGCAACGGCACCCGCGTGGTGATGCCGTATCACCTGGACAGCAGCCAGGGCAACGCCCAGCGCGTGGCCGGCACGCCGCACGACTACGTGGACGCGCAAATGGCCTGGGACGGCGGCCGCATGGACCACTGGCCGCGCTACAAGCAGAACCAGTCCATGGGCTACTACAAGAAGAAAGAGGTGGAGTTCCAGTTCGCGCTGGCCGAAGCCTTCACGCTGTGCGACGCCTATCACTGTTCTACCCACGGCGGCACCAACACCAACCGCCTGTTCCACTGGACTGGCACCAACGATCCGCTGGCCCTGGGCAACGGCCCTTCGACCCGCAACCAGTGGGACAGCCTGGGCGCTTCGTCCACCGGCTGGACCTGGAAGACCTATCCCGAGCGCCTGCAGGAAGCCGGCGTCAGCTGGAAGGTCTACCAGAACCTGCCCGAAAACTTCGGCGACAACCCGCTGGCCGGCTTCAAGCAATACCGCCGCGCCAACGAGCTGGCCGGCAACAGCGCCAACGGCGCGCCCTATCCGGCCTGGACGCCGTCCATGGACGCCGCCAACCCGCTGTACAAGGGCACGGCCAACACCATGCCCGACGGCGGCTTCCTGAAGGCGCTGCGCGAGGACGCCGTCAACGGCACGCTGCCGCAGGTGTCGTGGATCGTGGCGCCCGCCACGTATTCCGAGCACCCCGGCCCGTCCAGCCCGATCCAGGGCGCCTGGTACATCCAGGAAACGCTGGACGCGCTGACGGCCAACCCCGAGGTCTGGAGCAAGACCGTGCTGCTCATCAACTTCGACGAGAACGACGGCTATTTCGACCACCTGCCGCCGCCCGCCGCGCCCTCGCTGAACCCGGACGGCTCGATGGCCGGCGCCTCCACCGTCAACACCGACCTGGAGCGCCATACCCATGCCTCCGCCCAGGACGCCGCCGACGACCGCGTCTACGGCCCGGGCCCGCGCGTCCCCATGTACGTGGTGTCGCCGTGGAGCCGCGGCGGCTGGGTCAACTCGCAGGCATTCGACCACACTTCGGTGCTGCGCTTCCTGGAAGCCCGCTTCGGCGTGGCCGAGGACAACATCAGCCCCTGGCGCCGCGCGGTGCTGGGCGACCTGACTTCGGCCTTCAACTTCGCCACGCCCAACAACGAAAAGCTGCCCGACCTGAACCTGCTGACCCGCGCGGGTTCGGACAGCGAGCGCAGCGCGCAGGAAGCGCTGAAGGCCGTGCCGCTGCCCGATCCCAGCACCCAGGCCAAGCCGGTGCAGGAGCAGGGCGTGCGCTATTCCCGCGCCTTGCCCTACGAACTGCACACCAGCGCACGCGCCCAGCCGGACACGGGCGCCATGCGCCTGGTGTTTTCCAATACGGGCAAGCAGGCGGCGGTGTTCCACGTCTATGACCGCCTGCACCTGGACCGCCTGCCGCGCCGCTACACGGTAGAGCCGGACAAGCAGCTGGAAGGCAACTGGGACACGGCGGCCGACGGCGGCAAGTACGACCTGTGGGTGCTAGGCCCCAACGGCTACCACCGCCATTTCGCGGGCGACCTGGCCCAGGCCCGCACGTCGGCGCTGGCGCCGGAGATCCGCGTCTGCTACGAAATCGCCAAGGGCGACGTCTACGTCAGCTTCATCAATGGCGGCAAGAATCCCTGCACCTTCGAAGTCGCGCCCAACGCCTACTACGCCAACCACGAGCGCTGGAAGTTCACGGTGCCCGCGGGCGGCCAGGTCGAACAGCACTGGGCGCTGGAAGGCAGCCAGGGCTGGTACGACTTCACCGTGCGCCTGGCCGAAGATCCTGCCTATCTGCGCCGCTTTGCCGGCCGCGTGGAAACCGGCCGCCCGTCGGTGACGGACCCGGCGATGGGGCTGTAAGCCTCAGGCGGCGGTCTGCGGTTCGCGCGCCTGGAACGCCTGGGCGCAGGCCTCGCAGATCGCCGCCGTGATGCCCTGGCGTGCATGCTCGCGCCGCTCCAGCATGCCGATGGCGCGCGCCATCGGTCCCAGGTCCTGGGGCAGGGTCAGAATCCGCAGTTCCGGGCTGTGCTGCCAGTTGGAGCCGTTGATCAGCGGCAGCAGCGTCACGCCGACCTCCTGGCGCACCAGCTCGACCAGGGTCTCGATGGCGTTGAGTTCCAGGTATTCGTTCAGCGGCACCGCCAGGCGGCGCAGCAGCCGGTCTATTTGCAGGCCGGTGCGCTGGGTGCGGTCAAAGCGCAGGAAGGGGTTCTGCGCCAGTACCTGGCGCGCGTCTTCACCCGGCGCCGAGCGCGGCGCGATGACGACCAGCTGCTCTTCATATAGTGCGGTCCAGCGGGTGCTGGCCATCTTGCGCCCGGCCTCCACCAGGAAGGCCGCGTCCAGCTCGCCGTCCTCGACCTTGCCCGCCAGCTCGCTGGCCTTGCCCGACAGGATGCGCACGTCCAGCTTGGGGTGCTGCTTCTTCATGCCCGACACGACCTTGGACAGGGTCCCCATGCACGACACGATGCTGCCCACGGCGACCGACCCGGCCAGCTCGCCGGGCACGGTGCGCGGCAGCCGCATGCGGTCGTAAAGATCCAGCAAGTGCTTGATTTCCGGCAGTAATTCCCGGCCGGCGGCATTCAGGATGGCGAGCCGTCCGCTGCGGTCGAAGAGTTCGCGGCCCAGTTCCGTTTCCAGGGAGCGCATCTGGAAGCTGACCGCGGCCTGGGTCAGCGCCACCTGTTCGGCCGCTTCGGAGAAGGAGCCGTGGTGCGCGACCGCCAGGAAAGTGCGCAGAAAACGGATGGTACTCACAAAAATCTCTTTTATGACGGAACAAAATTTCAAATTGATTTAATTAAACCACGGGAGTAACTTCGGCCGCTTACCCGTTATGAGACTAGCCACATGAAATCCTTCGACTGGGGCAACCCGTATCCTTCCGTCCGCATTCCGCTGTTCGCCCGCAACGTGGTGTCCACGTCGCATCCGCTGGCGGCGCAGGCAGGGTTGCGCATGCTGCTCAAGGGCGGCAATGCCGTGGACGCCGCCATCGCTGCGGCCGCCACCATCGTCCTGGTCGAACCCGTGTCCTGCGGCCTGGGCGGCGACTGTTTCGCCATCGTCTGGGACGGCAAGGAATTGCACGGCCTGAACTCCTCGGGCGTGGCCCCCGCGGCCTGGAGCACCGAATACTTCAAGCGCAAGCACGGCGTGGGCGCCGACGGCCTGGCGATCCAGCCCAAGCGCGGCTGGGACGCCGTGACGGTGCCGGGCGTGGTGGCCGGCTGGGCCGCGCTGCATGAAAAACTGGGCAAGCTGCCGTTCGAGCAATTGTTCGAACCCGCCATCGAGATCGCCGAGCGCGGCTACGCCGTGCCGCCGGTGGTGGCGCACAAGTGGGCCGCAGCCGCCGAAGAGCTCAAATCGCAACCGGGCTATGCCCAGGCCTTCCTGCCCGAGGGCCGCGCGCCCAAGGTCGGCGAACACTTCCGCTTCCCGGACGCCGCCAACACGCTGCGCCGCATCGCCGCTTCCAAGGGCCGCGACTTCTACGAAGGCGAACTGGCCGAGCGCATCGCCGCCTTCAGCCAGGAATGCGGCGGCGCCATGACCCGGGAAGACCTGCGCAACTACCGCCCGGAATGGGTCAAGCCCATTTCCAAGTCCTACCGCGGCTACGAGCTGCACGAGATCCCGCCGAACGGGCAGGGCATCGCCGCGCTGATCGCGCTGGGCATCGTCGAGCGCTTCGACATGGCCGACATTCCGGTGGACTCGGTACAGTCGCAGCACATCCAGATCGAAGCCATGAAGCTGGCCTTCGCCGACCTGTACAAGTACGTGGCGGACCCGCGTTCCATGCAGGTGACGCCGGAACAGATGCTGTCCGACGCCTACCTGGACAGCCGCGCCAAGCTCATCCGCCTGGACCGCGCCACCCATTTCGAGGCGGGCCGTCCGCACGCCGGCGGCACCATCTACCTGACCGCCGCCGATGAAAACGGCATGATGATCTCGTTCATCCAGTCCAACTACATGGGCTTCGGCTCGGGCGTGGTGGTGCCGGGCACCGGCATCAGCATGCAGAACCGCGGCGTGGGCTTCTCGATGGATCCGAAGTCGGCCAACGTGGTCGAAGGCGGCAAGCGTCCGTTCCACACCATCATCCCGGGCTTCCTGACCCGCGGCGGCAAGCCGGTCATGAGCTTTGGCGTGATGGGCGGCGACATGCAGCCGCAAGGCCACATGCAGACCGTGGTGCGCATGCTGGACTATCACCAGAATCCGCAGGCCGCCTGCTGCGCGCCGCGCTGGAAGGTCAACCGCGATTTCACGCTGGACATCGAGACCAATATGAAGGCTTCCACCATTGCGGGCCTGAAAGACCTCGGGCATGCTTTGAAGTCGGTCGACGATCCGTACATGGATTTCGGCGCGGGCCAGTTCATCTGGCGCATGTCCGAAAACGACAACGAGCTTGGCTACGTCGCCGCCAGCGACAGCCGGCGCGACGGTCAGGCGGTCGGCTTCTAATACGCAATAGCGCAGCCACAAGGGGAATCTAAATAATGAAACGCTTGACCTTGACCTTCGGCGCCAGCCTGCTGGCGCTGGCCGCGGGCGCGGCTTCCGCCCAGAACATCCGGATCGGCCTGCAGGAAGATCCGGACGTGCTGGACCCGCACCGGGCGCGCACGTACGTGGGCCGCATCGTCTTCACCTCGCTGTGCGACAAGCTGATCGACATCGATCCCAAGCTGCACTTCGTGCCGCAACTGGCCACCTCGTGGTCGTTCAGCCCCGACAACAAGGTGCTGACCTTCAAGCTGCGCGAGGACGCGCTGTTCCATGACGGCTCCAAGTTCGATGCCGCCGCGGCCAAGGCCAACCTGGAACGCGCCATGTCCCTGCCGGACAGCCTGCGCAAGGGCGAACTGGCCTCGGTCGAAAAGGTCGACGCGCCTGATGCCACGACGCTGGTGCTGACGCTGAAAAAGCCCGACGCCACCCTGCTGGCGCAGCTGTCCGACCGCGCCGGCATGATGCTGTCGCCCAAGACCTTCAGCGACGACGTGGCCGCCGTGGGCCGCAAGCCCGTGTGTTCCGGTCCCTACAAGTTCGTCGAACGCATCCAGAACGACCGCATCGTGCTGGAGAAATTCGACCAGTACTACGACGCCAAGGATTTCGCCTTCAAGCGCGTGACCTTCCTGCCGATCCCGGACACCACCGTGCGCCTGTCCAACCTGCGCGCGGGCGACCTGGACATGCTGGAGCGCCTGAATCCCTCCGACGTGCCGCAGGTCAAGAGCGACGCCAGCCTGACCTTCGCGCCGGTGGCCGGCCTGGGCTTCCAGCAGTTCATGTTCAACGTCGCCAACGGCAAGCGCGCCGAGGACAATCCGTTCAAGAACAAGCTGGTGCGCCAGGCGTTCCAGTACGCCATCGACCGCAACGCCATCAGCGAAGTGGCCGGCGGCGGCATCTTCGATCCGGCGCAGCAGCCGTTCCCGCCCGCCAGCCCCTACCACAGCGACAAGTTCCCGCCGACCAAGCGCGACGTCGCCAAGGCCAAGGCGCTGCTCAAGCAGGCGGGCTTTGACCGCGTGAAGGCCGAGGTCATGTTCGGCAACAACACCACCACGTCCTCGATCGCCGAGATCGTGCAGGCCATGGCGTCCGAGGCGGGCTTCGACCTGTCGCTGCGCCCGACCGAGTACGCCGCGCTGCAAAAGGAATCGGCCGGCGGCAACTTCCAGGTCGTGATGCTGGGCTGGTCGGGCCGGGTCGATCCGGACGGCAACATCCACGCCTTCGTCACCTGCAAGGGCGCGCTGAACGATGGCCACTACTGCAACCCGGAAGTGGACAAGCTGCTGAACGAGGCCCGCACCGTGCCCGACGAGGCCAAGCGCAAGGCTATTTACGACCAGGCCCAGACCATCATCCAGGACGAATTGCCCGGGGTGTATAACTACTACCAGCCCTGGCCCTTCGCCATGGCCAAGAAGGTCAAGGGCTTCACGCCTTATCCTGACGGCATGATCCGCCTGAAAGGCGTGACCTACGCGCAGAAGTGATCGCGGCGCGGCAGTCAAGCGCCGCGCCAGCCGGACGCGCCTTGCGCGTCCGGTTGTCGTTTGCGGCGGCAGGGCGCGGTTTATCCTGCGCGTCCCGTCCGCCGTTCCTGTCTTACGGTTTCTCATATGCTTAAACTCATCTTGCGCCGCGTGCTCGTCGCGA
Organism: Achromobacter sp. GW823-FHT04E03; assembly: GCF_058796095.1. Classification (NCBI taxonomy): domain Bacteria; kingdom Pseudomonadati; phylum Pseudomonadota; class Betaproteobacteria; order Burkholderiales; family Alcaligenaceae; genus Achromobacter; species Achromobacter sp. GW823-FHT04E03. The sequence continues at coordinate 145,552 of NZ_JBXAIJ010000001.1, forward strand.
TACCGACACTGATACTGGTGTCGATGATCGTCTTCATGCTGCAGAAAATCCTGCCCGGCGACCCGGTGCTGACACTGGCCGGCGAAGAGCGCGATCCCGCCGTCCTGGACTACCTGCGGGACAAGTACCGCCTCAACGATCCGCTGCCCGTGCAGTACGCCGCCTGGGCCGCGCAGGTCGTGCAAGGCGACCTGGGCAAGTCGCTGCGCACCGACGTACCCGTCACCACGCTGATCGGCCAGAAGCTGCCGGTCACGCTGCAATTGGCCGCCATGGCCATGTTCTTCGCGCTGCTGATAGGCATCCCCATGGGGATCGTCGCCGCGGTGCGCAAGGGCAAGCCCATCGAAATGGGGGCCAACATCGCCGCGCTGTCCGGCATGTCCATCCCCAATTTCTGGCTTGGCATCATTCTCATCATGGTGGTGTCGGTGCAATGGAAGCTGCTGCCGGCCTCGGGCTACGTGTCGCCGTCCGAGGACTTCTGGCTGTCGATCAAGACCATGCTGATGCCGTCCCTGGTGCTGTCTACGGCCATCGCCGCGTATCTAATGCGCCATACCCGTTCGGCCATGCTGGAAGCCTTGTCGGCCGATTATGTGCGTACCGCCCGCGCCAAGGGCGTATCTCCGCGCAGCGTGGTGCTGCGCCATGCCTTGCGCAATGCGCTGATGCCTATTGTCACGCTGGTGACGCTGCTGTTCGGGGAACTGTTGGCGGGCGCCGTGCTGACCGAGCAGGTCTTCACGATCCCGGGCTTCGGCAAGCTGGTGGTCGACGCGGTCTTCACGCGCGACTACGCGGTGGTGCAGGGCGTGGTGCTCTGCGTGGCGGTGGGTTTCATCATCATGAACCTGCTGGCCGACATCCTGTACATCCTGGTCAATCCCCGCCTGAGGCACTCATGAGCGCAATTCCTGCAACGGCCGCAGCCGTCACGCCGCCCCGCAGCCGCAACCGCGCCTGGGGCAAATTCAAGCGCAACCACATCGCCATGCTGGGCCTGGGGATCGTGCTGTTCTTTGTCGTGATCGCCATCCTGGCGCCGCTGATCGCCAGCCACGATCCCTTCCAGACCAGCTTCACCACCATCCGCAAGGCGCCTTCGGCGTCCTACTGGCTGGGCACGGATGAATTGGGCCGCGATATCTTCAGCCGCATGGTCTATGGCGCCCGCGCCTCGCTGATGGCGGGCCTGGTGTCGGTCCTGATCGCGCTGGCGGTGGGCGTGCCCTTCGGTCTTGCCGCCGGCTATTTCGGCGGCTGGACCGACAGCATCATTTCCCGCGCCACCGAGGCGCTGCTGGCCATTCCCTTCCTGATCCTGGCCATCGCGCTGGCCGCCTTTCTCGGCCCCAGCCTGACCAACGCCATGATCGCAATCGGCGTCTCGGCCGCGCCCAAGTTCATCCGCCTCACGCGCGGACAGGTGCTCGCAGTCAAGAACGAGGATTACGTGCAGAGCGCGCGCGCCCTGGGCGCGTCCGACCTGCGCATCATCGGCCGGCACGTGTTCCCCAACGTGATGCCGCCGCTGATCGTGCAGGCCACCATCACCATCGCCACGGCCATCATCGCCGAGGCCAGCCTGTCGTTCCTGGGCCTGGGCCTGCAGCCGCCGAACCCGTCCTGGGGCTCGATGCTGAACACCGCCAAGAACTTCATGACCCAGGCGCCCTGGATGTCCATCTTCCCCGGATCGGCCATTTTCCTGGTGGTGCTGGGCTTCAATCTGCTGGGCGACGGCCTGCGCGACGCGCTCGATCCGCGTCAGGAAAAGTAATCACCATGGCAACAACAATGGACCCCAAGCGCGTCGTCCAGGTCAACGACCTGACCGTGCGCTTCAAGACCCCCGAGCGCACCGTCGAAGCGGTGCGCAAAGTCTCCTTCCACGTCGACCGCGGCGAAACCCTGGCCATCGTGGGCGAATCCGGCTCGGGCAAGTCGGTGACCTCGCTGGCGCTGATGCGCCTGGTCGAGTATGGCGGCGGCCGGATCGTCAATGGCGGCATGTTGCTGCGCCGGCGCAACGGCGAAGTGCTGGATCTGCTCAACGCGCCCGACAGCACGCTGCAGCGCGTGCGCGGCGCGGACGTGGCGATGATCTTCCAGGAGCCCATGACGTCCCTGAACCCCAGTTTCACGGCCGGCAACCAGATTGCCGAAGCCCTGCAGCTGCACCAGGGACTGGACGCCGCCGCGGCCCGCGCCGAGACGCTGCGCATGCTGGAGCGGGTGCGCATCCCCGAAGCCCGCGCCATCCTGGACCGCTATCCGCACCAGTTGTCGGGCGGCATGCGCCAGCGCGTCATGATCGCCATGGCCCTGTCGTGCAAGCCCCAGTTGCTGATCGCCGACGAACCGACCACGGCCCTGGACGTGACCATCCAGGCCCAGATCCTGCAGCTGATCCGCCAGTTGCAGGAAGAAATGGACATGGGCGTGATCTTCATCACGCACGACATGGGCGTGGTGGCGGAAGTCGCCGACCGCGTGCTGGTCATGTACCGCGGCGACAAGGTCGAAGAGGGCAGCTCGGACGAGGTCTTCGCCCGCCCGCAGCACGCCTATACGCGCGCGCTGCTGTCGGCGGTGCCGCGGCTGGGCGCCATGCAAGGCACGGACGAACCCGCGCCGTTCCCGCTGCTGCGCGTGGACGACCCCACGGCGCGACCGCAAGCCGCCGCCGCGCCCGTCGCGGCTGCGTCCACCGTGCGCCGCGAGAACGGCCCGGTGCTGAAGGTGCGCGACCTGACCACCAGCTTCGACATCACCGGCGGTATCCTGGGCCGGGTGCAGAAGCGCGTGCACGCCGTGGAGAAGGTCAGCTTCGACCTGTATCCGGGCGAGACCCTGTCGCTGGTGGGCGAGTCCGGCTGCGGCAAGACCACCACCGGCCGTTCGCTGCTGCAGCTGGTCAAGAGCAAGGCCGGCAGCATCGAATTCGACGGCAAGAACATCGGCGCGCTGCGCGGCAGCGCCATGCAGACCCTGCGTCAGCACATCCAGTTCATCTTCCAGGATCCGTTCGCCTCGCTGGATCCGCGCATGACGGTGGGCTATTCCATCATGGAACCGCTGCTGATCCACGGCGTGGCGCGCGGCAAGGCGGCCCAGGACCGGGTGCGCTGGCTGATGGACAAGTGCGGCCTGCTGCCGGAAATGATCGACCGCTATCCGCACGAGTTCTCGGGCGGCCAGCGCCAGCGCATCTGCATCGCGCGCGCGCTGGCGTTGAACCCCAAGGTGGTGATCGCCGACGAATCGGTGTCGGCGCTGGACGTGTCGATCCAGGCGCAGATCGTCAACTTGTTGCTGGACCTGCAACGCGAGCTGGGCGTGTCGTTCCTGTTCATCTCGCACGACATGGCGGTGGTCGAGCGCGTCAGCCACCGGGTGGCGGTGATGTACCTGGGCCAGATCGTCGAGATCGGCCCGCGCCGGGCCATCTTCGAGAACCCGCAGCATCCCTACACCAAGAAGTTGATGGCGGCGGTGCCCATCGCCGACCCGCAGCGCCGCCACCGCGAGCGCTCGCTGCTGGTCGACGAGATCCCCAGCCCGATGCGCAAGCTGGGCGACGATCCGCTGGTCGAGCCGCTGGTCGCCGTGGGCGAGGGCCATTTCGTGGCCCGCCATTCGATCGGGGTCTATTGAGGCAGGTGGCCGCCCGCTGGCAGCCGGTGGCCGCTTGCATCCCCCCGCTGCGCGCGGGGGGCCGAAACTAGCGCTTTTCCAGCGCCAGCTTCAGCCCGAAGGCGATGAAGACCGCGCCCGTCATGCGGTCCAGGCCGCGCATCACGGCCGGCCGCGACAGCCAGCGCGCCAGCGGGCGCGTCGCTGCCACCAGCACGCCAAACCACAGTATCCCCAGCATCGCGTGGATGCCTGCCAGCAGCAGGCTGAAGCGCAGCACGTCCGCGCCCGCGGGAATGAACTGCGGCAGGAAGGTGATGTAGAAGATCCCGATCTTGGGATTGAGGACATTGGTCAGGCAGCCGCGCATGAACCAGCCGCCAGCGCTGGCTGCCGCGGCGGGGGCGGGCGGCGCGGAATCGGGTGCGGCCTGCTTGCCTGGCCGGGCGCCCCACAGCAGTTTCACGCCCAGATAAAACAGATACAGCGCCGCGCAGATGCGCAGCGTGTCGTAGGCCAGGGTCGATACCAGCAGCAGCGATCCCAGGCCGAATGCCGCCACCACGCCCCAGGCCAGGCATCCGGCGGCGATACCCAGGCCAGCCATGAGCGCGCGGCGGCCCCCCTCGACGGCGGCGGTGCGCAGCACCAGGGCGGTATCCATGCCGGGCGTGACGGTCAGGATGGCGGCGGCCAGGGTAAAGGCGAGCAGGGCTGCGGTGGCGGTCATGGGCGGGATCCGGTGGCGGGCGCGGCGAAGCGGAGCCGCTCAGTGTAGCGCCGCCGGGCCGGCGCCTGCAGCCGTCTGTGGACGTGCCGCAGCGCCGCAGGCGTTATCATGGCGGCCTTCAGCAATTCGCTACATTCACCGGATTTACGCCATGGCCCTGCGCGCCACCATCTACAAGGCCGAGCTCAACGTCGCCGACACCGACCGCCACTACTACGGCAGCCACGCGCTGACGGTCGCCCGCCATCCCTCGGAAACCGACGAGCGCATGATGGTGCGGCTGGTCGCCTACGCCCTGCACGCGCAGGAAGAGCTGGCCTTCACCAAAGGCCTGAGCGACACCGACGAACCCGACCTGTGGGTCAAGGACCTGACCGGCGCGGTCAAGCTCTGGATCGAAGTCGGTCAGCCCGAAGAACGCCGCATCCTGCGCGCCTGTGGCCGCGCCGACGAAGTCATCGTCTATTGCTACGGTGGTTCCGCCAGCAAGATCTGGTGGGACGGCGTGAAGAACAAGCTGGAACGCACGCGCAACCTCAAGATCGTGAACCTGCCCTCGGAACAGACCCGTGCGTTGGCCCAGCTGGCCGAGCGCACCATGCGCCTGAATGCCAACATTTCGGACGGCGTGGTGTATTTTTCGGCCGACAAGGGCGAGGTCAGCGTCGAACCGGAAGCCTGGCGCTAGGCTCCCGGCCGCCTCAGTCGCAGGCGTCGGCGGCCTGATTCGCGGGATCGGCGCAGGCGCGCCAGCGGGCCTCGTCCATCGCAGGCAGCAGCAGCACCCGGCTCATCAAGTCCGAGTACCAGAAGATCCTGCCAGGCTTGTCGCGCATGGCCTGCCAGACGCGCGCCTGCGCGTCCGCCGCAAGCAGCGCGCGGCCTTGCGCATCGGTCACGCCCTGGGCCAGGATGGTCTGCGTGTCCGGATTCCAGGACTGCATGTCCGTGTCGTCCAGCGGCACGTCGTCGGCGATGCTGACGATGCGCCAGTCATTGCCCGGCACCTCGGTGGACAGCTGGTTCAACTCTTCCCGGTGCACCGGATAAGGGCGGGAGTCAGGGGAGGCGTGCGCGACATGGGCGTAGGATCTGGCGCCATCCCCGGGGGAATGGCGGCGCACATAACGTTGGTCCGGCTTGCCCTGGGCATCATAGGTCTGGACCTGGAACGCGCCGCCTTGCGCGGCGATATCGATGGCGCGCAGCAGGCGGCCCGCGGCGTCGCGCGCATAGAACCGGCCGGCGGCCGGTTGTTGCTTGTCTTCGCAAGCCTCATTGGTGAAGGCGGTCAGCGCGCCCCGGGCATCGCGTTTCAGGCAGGCCTGGCCGCTTGCCTCGTAGGTGGCGGGCCGGCGGACCGCGGTCTGTTCGTACTCGACCACCCGCGTCAGGGCGCCGGCGCCGTCGTACTCCAGGGTGTAACCGCCCGACAGAAAGGGTGGGCCGTCGCCGCGCCGGGGAAGTTCATAGGATTCCGCGCGGCACAGCCGGCCATTGCCGTCGAAATACAGCCTGGCGGGCGCCCGAGAGACGTTGTCCAGCCGGTAAGCGGACCAGTCGACCTTGTCCATCCAGGTCCGGGGCAGTGGATCTCCGGTTTCGTCGACCCATACCGGTTGGTTGCGTGCGGCAATGCGTTCGCCCTGTCGGCCCAGCAGGACACGGTCGCCGCCCAGGCCGACCGAGACGGGAACCGCCTTCAGCGGCACGGGCGCGGTGAAATCGACGGCGGCCGGGCCGCAGGCCGCGAGGGCTGGGCCGGCGTGCGCGATGACCGCCAGCAGCAGGACCAGTCGCCTAGGCATATTGCAGCGTATCCATGAACCTCACCAGCTCCCAGAATTCCTTGGACACGCCGCCCAGCCGCAGCTTGCCGTCATGTTCTTCGAACAGCAGGAAGGGGTAGGCGTCGCGCTCCAGGGTGCCGGGCGCGGGCAGGCGGTAGGGTTTGAAGTGCTCGGGGTCGTTGAAAAAGGATTCCAGACGGCCGCCGCCATCCACGTGCATGTAACGCACGCGCAATACTTGTTTCTGATACTTGGCCTGCGTTTCCGGGTAGTCTCCGCCGTCGCCCGCCACCACGGCGTCGGCCAGGGCGGCCAGGAAGACACGTTGCAAGCCTGCGTAGTGGATCTCGCCGCTGGTGGAGTCGCCCGGCGCCTGCGCCAGCGTCCTGACCAGCTGGGTGCCGCGGGAACCCGGCACGATGGTCTTCGCGAACAGGCTGTCGATGTCGGCCTTTGCCGAATCGGGCGATTGCCGCAGACGCTGGAGGTCGGCGCGGAAGTCTTCCAGCCATTGCCGGTAACGGGCGTTCTCCGCCTGGCGATCGAACGCCTGGGCGTGGGCCAGGCCGCCGTGAAGGGTGATCAGCAAGGCCAGCAGCAGTAGCCAGGCGCGTTGCAGCACGCGGGTAGGGTGTTCCATAGGCCGGTGATCATATCGTTCAAAATGATGCTATTTTGGTGCAGAGCGTGACAAAATGTCAGACATGGCCACCGGCATGGCCATGTTTATGAATCTCGTGTTGAGTCAGGTCCAGACATGCCAGCAACAGGTGACGTTCCTCCTGCAAGCGCGCCGGCCGGCGGCGCGGAAAATGTGCAAGCCGGGCTCGACGGCCCCCTGGACCGGCTCGTCCGCTTGGCCAGGCGGCAGTTCGGCGTGGACATGGCGCTGGTCGCCTGCAGCGACGCCGATGGCGTCTGGCAGGCCCAGGCGGGCGCCTTGCCCGCAACCGCGGCCGGTACGCTCCCTTTCTCCGTGGATTGCCCGCTGCGCGCCAGCGATGGCCGCCGGCTGGGCACGTTCCGGCTGCTGCATGCCCAGCCGCGGGATTTCGGCGACGAAGACCTGGATGCCTTGCACGATTTCGCCGAGCTGGCCGTCGCGGCCGTCGAGAAGCGCGAGGCCCTGGCGGCGGAGCGGGCGGCGGAAGACGGCTGGCGTACCGAGGCGCGCAACCTCTCCATGGCCATCGCAGGCAGCGGCACGGGGATCTGGGATCGCAACGTCGTAACCGGCGAAATCACCTATTCGCCGGGCTGGAAGGCCCTGCTGGGCTACGCCGAATCCGAAGTCACCAACCGCATCGAAGACTCCTACAAGCGCCTGCACCCAGACGATGCCGACTATGTGCGCGCCGCCATGCAGGCGCATTTCGAGGGCAAGACCGAGAGCTACGAGGTCGAGCACCGCATCCTCTGCAAGGACGGCAGCTACAAGTGGATCTGCAGCCGCGGCAAGGTCGTCAGCCGCGACGCGGAGGGGCGGGCCTTGCGCATGATGGGCACCACCACTGACATCAGCGCCATGCGCGCGATGTCGGAGCGCCTGCGGCGCACGGCGGACCTGCTGGTCAACCTGACCGACGCCGTGCCGGGCATGGTATTCCAGTGCGGCCAGCGGCCCGGAGGCGGGTCGCGCTTCCTGTACGTCAGCGCGGGCATCTGGGACATGTTCGAACTCACGCCTTACGAGGTGCGCACCAGCCCCGCGGCGATCGAGCAGCGCGTCCATCCCGAGGACCTGGCGACCTACCACGCCTCGCTGCAGGCCGCGGCCGCGGCGCAGACGCCCTGGCACCTGGAGTTCCGGGTGTGCCTGCCGCAGCAGGGCCTGCGCTGGCGCCAGGGCGACGCCAGTCCGCGCAAGGCGGCCGACGGCACCGTGGTCTGGCACGGCTTCGTGACCGACATCACCGACCGCAAGCGCGCTGATTTCGAACTGCGTGAACTCGCCGCGACCGACGCCCTGACCACGCTGCCGAACCGCCGCCACTTCATGTCGCGCATCGCCGCGGAACTGGCCCGGATCAAGCGCCAGGGCAGCGATTGCGCCGCCGTGCTGATGTGTGACCTGGACCATTTCAAGCGCATCAACGACACCTGGGGCCACGCCATTGGCGACGGCGTGCTGCAGCACTTCGCCAACACGCTGCGGGCCCAGCTGCGGGCGGTCGACCTGGTGGGGCGCATCGGCGGCGAGGAATTCGCCGTGGTGCTGCCGGATACCGACATCGAGCGCGCGCACGCCTTCGCCACGCGGGTGCAGCAGCGCATCGCGGCGGCGCCGTTTTCGCTGGGCGACGACCGTCATATTCCGCTGACGGTCAGCATCGGCATCTCGACCATGCACACCATGGACGCGGACGCCGAACTGGCGCTCAGCCGCAGCGACCGCGCCCTGTATTACGCCAAGCAGCGCGGGCGTAACCGGATCGAATCCGCGCCCTCAGTGTTTTCCCGATAGAACAACCCTCAAAGCCATTTGTTCCATTGACGGTACATTAGGACACTCCTAGAGTTCCCGTCATGGGAACCTCATTACCTCTGCCGAAGTACCACCAGATCTACCTCGTCCTGCGCGAACAGGTGCAGGAAGGGCGCTTCGATCAGGACGGCGTGCCAGGCGAGCACGCGCTGGCCGACCAGTTCGACGTGGCCCGCATCACCATCCGCAAGGCCATGGAGATGCTGGTGGCCGACGGGCTGGTGTCGCGCCGGCCCGGCCTGGGCACCTGGCCGCTGCGCGCGCCGGCGACTCCGGCCAGCGCGCCCAAGGCCAATCCGCCGCAGAAGGCCCATCTGACCGGCCTGCTGGAAAACATCGTCAACATGGGCCTGCGCACCTCGGTGCAGGTGCTGGACAGCGCCCTGGTGTCGGCGCCGCCCGTGGTGGCCGAAGCGTTGGACCTCGCGCCCGGCGCGCCCGTGCACAAGAGCCTGCGGGTGCGCAGCACCGAAGCCGGGCCGCTGTCCCACATCACGACCTACGTGCCGCAGGCCGTGGCCGATTTCACGCGCGAAGACCTGGAGCGCGAACCCCTGCTGATGTTGCTGGAAGCGGCCGGCGTGGAGTTCGGCGGCGCTACCCAGACCATTTCGGCGCGGCTGGCCGATGCGCAGGTGGCGCGCCATCTGGACGTGGCCGTGGGCTCCGCGCTGCTGGCCGTGACGCGCATCGTGCGCGACGTGAACGAGCGGCCCGTGCAGCTGCTGCAAGGCCTGTATCGCCCCGATCGCTATCAGTACCAGTTGCAGCTGTCACGCGTCGGCAGCATCGACGCCAAGGTATGGGTCAGCGAAGAGCTGTCCGCCCAATTCCATTGAACTCTCGGAGATCGCCCATGAATTCGCGCCGCACTTTCCTCTATCAATCCGCCGCCGCAGCTGCCCTGGTGTCGGCGCCATGGGTGGTACGCGCCCAGGGCGCCAAACCCGTCAAGGTCGGCATCCTGCATCCGGTGACGGGGGCGCTGGCCTATTCGGGCCAGCAATGCCGCCTGGGCGCGCTGCTGGCGATCGAGGACATCAACAAGGCCGGCGGCATCAAGTCGCTGGGCGGCGCGCCGCTGGAAGCCATGCTGGGCGACGCGCAGTCGCGCCCCGAGGCGGGGTCGGCCGAGGTCGAGAAAATGAACGAGGCGGGCGTGTCGGCCATTGTCGGGGCCTATGCGTCGGCGATCTGCCTGGCCACCACGCAGACCGCCGCCAAGTACAACCTGCCGCACGTGGTGGACGTGGGCGTGGCCGACCAGATCGTCGAGCGCGGCCTGAAGAACACTTTCCGTTTCGGCCCGGGCTATCGCGCCTGTAGCGAACGCGCCATCACCGACCTGGCCGCGCTCAACGACGCGGCAGGCAAGCCCGCCAAGACCGTGATGATCGTGCACGAGGATTCGCTGTTCGGCACCGGCACCGCGGCGCTGCTGTCCAAGGCGCTGCCGCAGCATGGCTTCGAGGTCAAGGACGTGGTCAAGCACCCGAACCCCACCCGCGACTTCAACAACATCGTGCTGCGCATGAAGTCCCTCAATCCGGACATCGTGATCCCGGCCAACTACTACAACGAATATGCCTTGCTGCTGCGCGCCATGAAGCAGCAGAAGGTGCAGCCCAAGGCGATCTACTCGGTGCTGGGCGGCGCGGCCTCCAGCTACAAGTTCCTGAAGGAATTCCCCGACATCGCCAATGGCATCCTCGACTGCAACCACTGGTTCAACCCCAAGGATGCGCGCGTGGCCCCGTTGAAGGCGCGCGTCGAAGAGAAGGGCGCCTACTTCAGCTACGAGGTCTTCATGACCTACACCTCGGTGCTGCTGCTGGCCGACGCGCTGGAACGCGCCAAGTCGGCCGACCGCGCCGCCATCATCGACGCGCTGGCTTCCAGCACCTTCTCGGACCACATCATGCCCTACGGCCCGACCAAGTTCGTGAACGGCCAGAACACCGGCGCGCAGCCCCTGCTGACGCAGGTCATCGGCGGCGACATCAAGGTCGTCATCCCGGCCGACTACCGCCAGGCCGACGCCATCTTCCCGCTGAAGGCCTGAGCGTGCTCGATCCCGCCATCCTCTTTTCGTCGGTGCTCAACGGCCTGACCACGGGCGCGGTGTACGCGCTGATCGCCCTGGGCCTGACCTTGATCTACGGCGTGCTGCACATCATCAACTTCGCCCATGGCGCGGCGCTGATGGTGGCGCTGTACGCGGTGTATCTGCTGAAGGACCGCCTGGGCATCGACCCGTACGCCGCCTTGCCGCTGGTGGTGGCGGGCATGTTCGCGCTGGGCTACGCCTTGCAGCGTTACGTGATCAACCGCGCCAGCCACGGCAAGGACGAGAACATCCTGCTGGTGACGCTGGGCCTGGCCATCGTGCTGGAGAACCTGGCGCTGGTGTGGTTCAAGTCGGATACGCGCACCATCGACACGGCCTACACGCTGTCCACCGTGGAGATCGGGCCGGCCATGATCGCCTTGCCCAAGGTCATCGCCTTCTGTGGCGCGCTGGCGGTGGCGGCGGTGCTGTTCTGGATCATCCGCAGCACCGACCTGGGCCGGGCGATCCGCGCGGTGGCCAAGGAAAAGCAGGGCGCCAAGCTCATGGGCATAGACGTGGAAAAGGTCTATGCATTGTCGTTCGGCATCGGCATGGCCTGCCTGGGCGCGGCGGCCTGCTTCCTGCTGCCGGCCTACTACGTCAATCCGCAGGTCGGCGGCGGCTTCGTGCTGGTGGCCTTCACCATCGTGGTGCTGGGCGGCATGGGCAGCTTCGTGGGCGCGCTGGTCGGCGGCCTGCTGATCGGGGTGGTGGAGTCCATCGGGGGCCTGTTCCTGGGCGACTCGCTGGGCCAGATGGGCATATTCGCGATCTTCATCGCGGTGCTGCTGTTTCGCCCGCAGGGGCTGTTCGGGGCGAGGGGCTGAGCATGGGCAAGGATCTTTTGACTATCGCGCTGTTCGGCGCGGCGCTGGCGGCCGCCGCCACGCTGACCGAATCGGGCGTGGCGCTGACGTTCGTCATGATGTCGCTGTACGCGGCCCTGTTGTCGCAGGCCTGGAACATCCTGGGCGGCTATGGCGGCCAGCTGTCGTTCGGCCATGCGCTGTTCTTCGGCGTGGGCGCCTATGCCCAGGCGCTGGGGCAGCTGAACCTGGGCATCAATCCCTGGCTGGCGCTGCCGATGGCCATCGCGCTGGGCGCACTGGTCGGGCTGGCGGTGGGCGGGCTGACGTTCCGCTATGGCCTGAAGGGCTCTTACTTCGCGCTGGTGACGCTGGCGTTTGCGGAAGTGTTCCGCATCCTGGCGTTGTCGGTGTCGTTCACCGGGGGCGGCGTGGGCCTGATGGTGCCGTTGCAGGAGGGCGTGGCGAACATGCAGTTCGGTTCGCGCCGCGGCTACATCTACCTGCTGCTGGGCTTCGTGCTGCTGGCGCTGGTGGTCACGGCATGGCTGCGCCATTCGCGCTTCGGCGCCTACCTGCAAGCCGTGCGCGACAACGAGGACGCGGCGCGCGCCATCGGCGTGAATCCGCTGCGGGTCAAGCTCGGCGGCATCGCGCTGTCTGCGGCCTTCATGAGCGCCGCGGGCGCCTTCTACGTGCAGGTGTTCCAGTACATCGATCCGGGCATCGCCTTCGGCTCGGCCGTGTCGGTGGAGGCGCTGGTCGGCGCCATCGTCGGCGGCCTGGGCACCTTGTGGGGGCCGGTGCTGGGGGCGGTCACGCTGCATGCGCTGAGCGACCTGACGCGCAACCTGTTTGGCGAACTGCCGGGCATCAGCATGGTCATCTACGGCGTGGTGCTCATCGTGATCGTGATGTTCCTGCCCCGCGGCATCACCGGCAGCGGCCAGGCTTTGGGCCGGCTGTTCAGTGCCAAGGAGCGCGCCCGTGTCTGAGATCCTGCTGCAAGCGCGCAATCTTTCCATCACTTTCGGCGGCCTGAAGGCGGTCCAGGATGTGAGCCTGGACGTGCGCCAGGGTTCGCTGACGGCCCTGGTCGGTCCCAACGGCGCGGGCAAGACCACGCTGTTCGGCCTGCTGTCGGGCTTTCTCAAACCCGGTTCCGGCTCGGTGCATTTCGCCGGCGCCGACATCACCGGCCGTCCGCCGCACGAATCGGCGCGGCTCGGGCTGACCCGCACCTTCCAGATCGTGCAGCCCTTCGGCGCGCAGACGGTGCGCCAGAACATCGCCGTGGGCGCGCACTTGCGCCTGGGCAATCGCCGCGAGGCGCTGCAAGCGGCCGAAGAGGTTGCGGCGCGGGTCAATCTGGGGGCCTTGCTGGACCGGCCGGCGGCGGATCTGACGGTGGCCGGCCGCAAGCGCCTGGAGCTGGCGCGCGCGCTGGCCACGCGGCCGCGCCTGCTGCTGCTGGACGAAGTGTTGGCGGGGCTCAACCCCAGCGAGATCGACGAGATGATACCGGTGGTGAAGAAGCTGGCCGAAGACGGCGTGACCGTGCTGATGATCGAACACGTGATGCGCGCGGTGATGAGCCTGGCCGAACATGTATGGGTGCTGGCGCAGGGCCGCCTTATCGCCTCGGGCACGCCGGGCGAGGTCACGCGCGATCCGGCGGTGGTCGAGGCCTATCTGGGCCAGGGCGCGGCGGCCAGGCTGGCCGCGCAGGGAGCGCCGGCATGAGCGCGCTGCTGGAAGTCCAGGGATTGCGCGCCGGCTACGGCCGCATGGAAGTACTGCGCGGCGTCGACCTGCGGGTCGACCAGGGCGAGATCGTGGTGCTGCTGGGCAGCAACGGCGCGGGCAAGTCCACGCTGAACAACACGGTCTGCGGTCTGTGCCGGCCCTGGGGCGGCACGGTCCGCTTCGAGGGCCAGGACCTGACCGGCCGCCATTACCGCGACGTGGTCAAGGCCGGGCTGATCCAGGTGCCGGAAGGCCGGCGCGTGTTCCCCAACCTGAGCGTCCGCGAAAACCTTGAACTCGGGTCATTCACCCGGGCGCGCGAGCGCCGCGCCGCCAATCTGGAGAAGGTGCTGCACATCTTCCCGCGCCTGCGCGAACGCCTGGCGCAACTGGCTGGCACCATGTCCGGCGGTGAACAGCAGATGCTGGCCATCGGCCGCGGCCTGATGGCCGAGCCGCGCCTTCTGATCCTGGACGAGCCATCGCTGGGCCTGTCGCCGCTGATGGTCGAAGAGCTGTTCGGCCTGATCGCGCGCCTCCATGGCGAGGGGCTGGCGATCCTGCTGGTGGAGCAGAACGTGGGGCAGTCCCTGGAGACGGGACAGCGCGCCTACGTGCTGGAAAACGGGGCGGTGCGCTATAGCGGCGCCTGTCCGGAACTGATGGCCAGCGACGACGTGCGCCGGGCCTATCTCGGGATGTAGCCATGGCCGAGCCTCAAACGCTGGCGCAGAAGCTGATCGCGGCGGCCTGTGGCCGTGCTTCCGTTGCCGAGGGCGAAATCGTCACCTGTGCGGTCGACCTGGCCATGTTCCATGATTCCAGCGGTCCGCGCCGCCTGCAGCCCATGTTGCAGGAACTGGGCGCCACGCTGTGGGATCCATCCAGGATCGTGCTGGTCATAGACCACTACGTGCCCGAATCCGATGACGAGTCGCGCCGCATCGTGCGCATCGCGCGCGATTGGGCGGCCGAACAGCGGTTGCCCAACGTCTATGACTCGCTCGGCATCTGCCACGTGGTGGTGCCGCAGCATGGGCATATCCGCCCCGGCATGTTCTGCGTGGGCGGGGACTCGCATTCGCCTACCGGCGGGGCATTCGGCGCCTACATGTTCGGCATCGGCAGCACCGAGATGCTGGGCGTGGCCGTCACCGGGCAGATCTGGGTGAAGGTGCCGCAAACCCTGATGATGCGCTGGAGCGGCTGGCTGGCGCCGGGCGTGACCGCCAAGGACATGATGCTGCACATGATAGGCCGCTACGGCATGAACGGCGGCCGCTACCAGGCGGTGGAATTCTGCGGCGAAGCGGTGCGCGCCTTGTCGATGCAGGAACGCATGACCCTGTCCAACATGAGCGCGGAGCTGGGCTCGCAGGTCGGCCTGATTGCGCCGGATGCCACCACCGTTGCCTACCTGCGCGAGGCAGGCGTCACGGACGAGATCGATCTGGCGCGCTGGCGCAGCGACGAAGGGGCGCAGGCCGAATGGCACGATTTCGATGCCGCGGCGCTGGCGCCGCAGGTCGCCGCGCCGCACAGCCCGGCCAATGCGCGCGACGTGGACCAGTATGGCGACGTGCCGCTGCAAGTGGCCTATATCGGCGCCTGCACCGGCGCCAAGCTGGAGGACCTGCGCGCCGCGGCCAGCGTGTTGCGCGGCCACCGGCTGGCCGCCGGCATGCGCCTGATGGTGGCGCCGGCCAGCCGGCAGGACCAGCGCCAGGCCGAGGTGGAAGGGGTGATGCAGGCGCTGCGCGATGCCGGCGCGGACGTGCTGGCCACATCCTGCGGAGCCTGCGCGGGCTACGGCGGGTCCATCCCCGACGGCGCCAGCGTCATCGCCACCACGGCGCGCAATTTCAAGGGGCGGATGGGCTCGGAGACGGCCCAGGTCTATCTGGCTTCACCCTATACGGTGGCGGCATCGGCGATCGCCGGCCGCATCGCCGATCCGCGGGAGTTCATGGCATGACCGAGCAGTCCGTGACGCACCGCGTCTGGCGCGTGGGCGCAGATATCGACACCGACGCGCTGGCGCCGGGCGCGTATATGAAATTCGGCATCGACGAGATCGCGCGCCACTGCCTGCAGCGCGTTCGGCCCGAGTTCGCCGCCGGCGCGCGGCCGGGCGACGTGCTGGTGGCCGGTCCCAACTTCGGCATCGGCTCCTCGCGCGAACAGGCTGCCGCGGCGCTGGTGCGCCTGGGCATCGCCGCGGTGGTCGCGCCGTCCTTCAACGGCCTGTATTTCCGCAACGCCTTCAACGTGGGCCTGCTGCTGTTGACCTGCCCACAGGCCGAAACCCTGCAAGAGGGCGAGCGCATCGCCCTGGATCCCGCCGCCGGCCGCATCCGCCGCGCCGCGGGAGAACCTGCGGAACTGCATTGCGACACCGTGCCCGCCTTCCTGCTGGAAATGGTGCAGGCCGGCGGACTGCTGAATTTGCTGAAACAGCGCAAGACTCATTAGGAACCACATCATGCTTGACCCCGTCACACTCGCGGTCCTGAAAGGCCGCCTGGAACAGATCGCCGACGAGATGGACGCCACGCTGTACCGCAGCGCGTTCAACCCCATCATCGCCGAGGCCCACGACGCCTGCCACGGCATGTACGACGCCGCCACCGGCGCCACGCTGGTGCAGGGCAAGTCCGGCCTGCCGGTATTCGTGGGCGCGATGGCATTCGCCGTCAAGGCCGCGGCCAAGGCGGCCGCCGAGCGGGGCGGCATGGTCGACGGCGACGTCTGGCTGTTCAACGATCCCTACGAAGGCGGCACCCACGCCAACGACTTCAAGCTGGTGCGTCCGGTGTTCCGCGGCGGCAAGCTGTTCTGCTTCCTGGCCTCGGCGGCCCACTGGCATGACGTCGGCGGCGCGGTGCCGGGCAACTACAACCCCGCCGCCACTGAATGCTGGCAGGAAGCCGTGCAGATTCCGCCGGTGCGCATCGTGCGCGCGGGTGTGCTCGACCTGGACGTGCTGGCCATCCTGAAGGCCAATACGCGCCTGCCGGACAGCCTGTGGGGCGACCTGAACGGTCAGTTGGCGGCGCTGGAACTGGGCGCGGGCCGGCTGGATGGCCTGCTCGACGAATACGGCGACGCCACCGTGCTGGAATCGCTGGACACGCTGCGCGAACGGGCGCGCCGCCTGATGCGCGACCATATCTCGCGCCTGCCCGACGGCGAGTACGCCTTCGAAGACATGCTGGACAACGACGGCGTGCGCGACCAGCCGTTGCGCATCGCGCTCAATCTCATAGTCCAGGGCGAGCGTCTGACGCTGGATTTCACCGGTACCTCGCCGGCCTGCGCCGGGCCGGTGAACATCTCCCGCGCCACGGCGATCGCGGCCTGCTACGTGGCCCTGAAGCACCTGTTCCCGGACGTGCCGGCCAACGCCGGAGTGCTGGACGCGGTGGACGTGGTGCTGCCGGACGGCCTGGTGATCTCGGCGGACCGCCCGCGTCCGGTCGGCGGCTATACCGAAACCATCCTGCGCATGATCGACGTGATCTTCTGCGCCATGGCCCAGGCCGAGCCGGCGCGCGCGCTGGCGCAGGCCTACGGCACCATCAATGCCTTGTCGATCGCCGGCTACCGCAGCGACCCCGCCCGGCGCGGCCAGCGCTGGGTGATGTTCAGCTTCTTCGGCGGCGGCCACGGCGGCCATTCAGACGGCGACGGGCTCAGCCACGGCAATGCGCCCATCTCTACGGCCACCATTCCGCCGCTGGAGATCCTGGAGGCGGCCTATCCCGTGCGTTTCACGCAATGGGCGCTGCGGCCCGATTCGGCGGGCGACGGCCAGCACCGCGGCGGGCTGGGCGCCATCTATGAAATCGAACTGCTGGAAGACAGCGCCGAAGCCTTCATCTTCGGCGAGCGCGGCAAGAGCGCGCCCAAGGGCATCGCAGGCGGCAGGGAAGCGGCGCTGAACGTTTTCCGCTATCAGCAGGACGGCGGCTGGCAGACCCCGCCCATGCGTTCGAAGATGCTGGGCATCCAGCTCCAGCGCGGCGACCGGGTTCGGCTGGAAACGCCCGGGGGAGGCGGCTATGGCGAGCCTGCCGCGCGTACGCAGGCGGCGCGCGAGCATGACCGCAAGATGGGCTATGTAAGTGGAAATCTGAAGGAGCAGTCGGCATGAGCGCGGCACAAGGCTTGGTCGTAGGCGTGGACGTGGGCGGCACGTTCACCGATATATTCGTGCTGGACGAGGCGGGCGGCAGCGCCCGCGTGGTGAAGGTGCCTTCCACCCGCGGCGAGGAAGCGCGCGGCTTCATGAACGGCATTGCCCGCGTGGCCGATGGCGCGGACGCCATCGCCACCATCGTGCACGGCACCACGGTAGGCACCAACGCGCTGCTGGAGCGCAAGGTGGCGCGTACCGGCATCATCACCACGGCAGGTTTTCGCGATGTGCTGGAAATGCGCCGTCGCGACCGGCCCCAGACCTGGGGCCTGCGCGGCAACTATGAGCCGGTGGTTCCGCGCGACCTGCGCCTGGAAGTCGAGGAGCGCGTGCTGGCCGACGGCACCATCGACACGCCGGTAAACCTGGCCCAGGTCGAGGCCGCGGCCCGCCAACTGCTGGAGCAGGGCTGCGAGGCGGTCTGCCTCTTCTTCGTCAATGCCTATGCCAATCCGGCCAATGAGGCGCAGGCCGCGGCCTGCGTGCGCGCGCTCTGGCCCAACGGCAACGTCACCGCCGCGACCGAGGTGCTGCCCGAGATCCGCGAATTCGAGCGCTGTTCCACGGCCGTGCTCAACGCCTCGCTGCAGCCGGTGGTCGGCGGCTATCTGACCCGGCTGGAAGCGGATCTGAAGGACAACGGCTTCGGCGGCGAACTGCTGGTGGTGCAGAGCAACGGCGGCGTGATGTCACGCCAGACCGCTTGCGACGTGCCGGTGCGCACCGCGCTGTCGGGCCCGGCCGCGGGTGTCATCGCCTGCGCTGCGATCGCGCGCGCCGCGGGCTTTCCCAACGTGGTCAGCGGCGACATGGGCGGCACTTCCTTCGACGTGTCGCTGGTGGCGGACGGCGAGGCCTCGCTGTCGGCGCAGACCGCCATCGACTTCGGCATGGTGGTGCGCGCGCCCATGATCCAGATCGAAACCATAGGCGCGGGCGGCGGCTCGATTGCCAGCGTGGACGCGGGCGGCCTGCTGCAGGTGGGTCCCGAATCCGCCGGCAGCGTGCCAGGGCCGGCCTGCTATGGCCGGGGCAACACCCGTCCCACCGTGACCGACGCCAACGTGCTGCTGGGCCGCATCGCGGCCGAGCGCCCGCTGGGCGGTGGCCTGCTTGCCACCATGGACGTGGCGCTGGCGCGCGCCGCCATCGAGGAACACGTGGCCAGGCCGCTCGGCCTGGACGTGCATGCCGCTGCCGAGGCCATCCTGACCGTGGCCAATGCCAAGATGGCGGGCGCGATCCGCGTGGTGTCCATCGAGCGGGGCCACGACCCGCGCAAGTTCGCCTACATGCCGTTTGGCGGCGGCGGCGCGCTGCACGTCTGCGCCATGATGAACGAAGTGGACGCGGCACGCGGCATCGTGCCGCGCTACCCCGGCGTGACCTCGGCCCTGGGCTGCGTCATGGCCGACATGCGGCATGACGGCGTGCAGACCCTGAATGTGGCGTTGGCCGCGCTGGACGCCGATGACCTGCTGGCCCGCATCGACGGCCTGGCGCTGGCCTGCCAGGAGAGGCTGGATTCCGCGGGCGTGAGCTTCGAGGGCATACGCGAGAGCATCGAACTGGACATGCTGTACGTGGGTCAGAGCCATACGGTGCGAGTGGAAGTCGGCCGTGATGAACTGAACCGCGCCGGCATCGGCGCCGCCTTCGAGCGCGCTTACCGCGCTGCCTTCGGCCGCAGCCTGGACGGCATCGCGGTGCGCATCCTGAACCTGCGCTATGCGCGCATCGGCCAGCGCCCCAAGTTCGATCTGGCGCTGCTGGCGCCGACCAGCACCGCGATGCCGGACGCGCTGGGCACGCAGCCCGTCTTCCATGGCGGGCAATGGCATGACGCCGTGCGCTATGCGCGGCTGGACCTGCCGGTGGGCGCAGAGGTGGCGGGACCCGCCATCCTGGAGCAGCCCGACACCACGATCTGGATCGAGCCCGGCTTTGCCGGCCAGGTCGATTCCCTGGGCAATCTGCTGATCGCCCGCCAGGCTTCCTAGGAGCAGAGCCCATGTCAGCCTTCGATCCCCGCAGCACAGCGCTGGTCGTCATCGATCTGCAGAACGATTTCCTCGCGCCCGGCGGCGCCTACGACCGCGGCGGCGCTGTCAGTCCGCAGGCGCGGGCCTTGCCCGCCCGGGTCGCGCCCGTGGCCCGCAAGCTCAAGGAGCGAGGCGGCTTTGTGGCGGCCAGCCAGTTCACGCTATGGCCGGACGCGCACGGCGAACCCATGATCTCGCCGCATCTGCGGCAGTTGCGCCCGTTCCTGCGCAAGGGCGATTTCGTCGCCGGCTCCAAGGGGCAGGCCAACGTCGCCGAACTGGACGGACTGGTGGACGTGTCGGTCTGGAAGGTGGCGTATTCCGCCTTCTTCAATACCCAGCTGGACTGGGTGCTGCGGCGCGCGGGCATCTCGAACGTGGTGATCGCCGGCATCGTCACCAATGGCGGCGTGGCCAGCACCGCGCGCGACGCCCACATGCGGGATTATCACGTGGCGGTGCTGGCCGATGGCTGCGCCGCGCCCACGCCGGCCATGCATGATGCCGCGCTGGCGGATTTGCGCACCGTGGCCGATGTGCTGTCCTGCCAGGAATTCCTGGACAGGCTGGCCTCGTGAGCGCGCCGCAAGTCCTGCGGGGTGCAGCGCCTGGCGCGGACGCGATGCACGTGCCGGTGGCCATCATCGGCGCGGGCGCTTGCGGCCTGACCGCCGCGCTGCGCCTGGCCGATGCCGGCATCGAGACCGTGCTGATCGAGCGCGACGCCGCGCCCAGCGGCTCCACCGCCTTGTCGTCCGGCTTCATCCCGGCAGCGGGATCGGCGGCGCAGCGGGCCGCCGGCATCGAGGACGACGCGCAGCGCTTTGCCGCGGATATCCAGGCCAAGACCGGCGGCACGGCCGCGCCGCAGCTGGTCGATGCCTACACGGGCGCGGCAGCCGCCGCGATCGACAACCTTGCGCGCCACGGCCTGGATTTCCAGGTGCTGGACGGCTTCCTGTACCCGGGCCACAGCGCCCGCCGCATGCACACTTTGCCCGAGCGCACGGGCGCGGCCCTGGTGGCCGCGCTGGAGCGCGCCGCCACCGCAGCCGGAGCCTATCTGCTGACCCGCGCCCTGGCGCGGCAGATCTGGACGGACGAAGCCGGCCGCATCACGGCGGTGGGCTGCGAGCGGCCGGACGGCTCCATCGACGTGATCGGTTGCGACGTGCTGATCCTGGCCTGCAACGGCTTTGGCGGCAACGCGGCGATGGTGGGCAAACATCTGCCGGCCATGCGCGAGGCCGTCTACGGCGGCCACGTCGGCAACGACGGCAGCGCGATCGAATGGGGAGTGCAGCTGGGCGCGCGCCTGGCCGACCTGGGCGGCTACCAGGGGCATGGCTCCTGGGCCACGCCGCAGGGCGCACTGATCTCCTGGGCGGTGATGATGGACGGCGGCGTGCAGATCAATGGCGCGGGGCGGCGCTTTCATGACGAGACGCACGGCTATTCCGAGGCCGCGGTGCATGTGCTGGCGCAACCGGGCGGCGTGGCCTGGAACGTATTCGACGACCGCACGCTGGCGCTTGCGCGCGGCTTTCCGGACTTCGTCCAGGCAGAGACGGGTCAGGCGCTGAAGACCTGCGCCGACGTTGCTGCGCTGGCGGGGGTGATCGGCTGCGACGAAGCGACGCTGCGCGCGACGCTCGCAAGCGTGGCCCCCGACGCCGCCGATCCGTACGGCCGGCGCTTCGAGCGGACGCTGCAGGCGCCGTATCACGCCGTCAAGGTGACAGGCGCGCTGTTCCATACGCAAGGTGGCCTGGACATCGACGCGGATTGCCGCGTGCTGGACCAGATGGGCCATGCCTTGCCCAATCTGCTGGCCGCAGGCGGCGCGGCGCGCGGCGTGTCGGGCAACGACGTGTCCGGCTACCTGTCCGGCAATGGCCTGCTCAGCGCAGTGGCGGGCGGCCATATCGCCGCGGCGACCGCCGCATCCCTGCTGGGCCGCGAGCTTTCCTAGGATTTTCCAGACCATGCAAATACAGAATCTGCAAGCACAGCTGGCCGGCGGCGCCGTGCTGGCTCCCGGCGTCTACGATGCCTTGTCCGCGCTGATCGCCGAACAGGCGGGCTTCGGCGCGCTATACCTGTCGGGCGCGTCCATCGCATACACGCGGCTGGGCCGCTCGGATATCGGCCTTACCACGTACAGCGAGGTCGAGGACACGCTGGCCCGCATCACCGAGCGGGTGGCCACGCCCGTTATCGTCGACGCCGACACCGGCTTCGGCAATGCCCTGAACACGCAGCGCACCGTGCGCGGCCTGGAGCGCGCCGGCGCCGCCATGATCCAGCTGGAAGACCAGACCTTTCCCAAGCGCTGCGGCCATCTGGACGGCAAGGCCGTGATCCCGGCCGCCGAGATGCGCGGCAAGCTGCGGGCCGCGGTGGATGCCCGCGCGCATGCGTCCACCCTGATCCTGGCGCGTACCGACGCGCTGGCAGTGGAGGGACTGGAAGCGGCTATGGACCGCGCGGAATCGTATCTGGAAGCGGGCGCGGACGCGCTGTTCATCGAGGCATTGCGCACGCCGGAGCAGATGCAGGCGGCGTGCAGCCGCTTTGCGCACCGCGTGCCGCTGCTGGCCAACATGGTCGAAGGCGGCAAGACCCCGGTTCAAAGCGCCGATGCGCTGACCGCGCTGGGATTCCGCATCGTCATCTTCCCGGGCGGCACGGCGCGCGCGGTGGCGCACACGCTGCAGGGATACTACGCCAGCCTGCGCCAGCATGGCACGACCGCGCCCTGGCGTGAGGGCATGCTGGATTTCGACGGCTTGAACGCTGTGATCGGCACGCCCGAACTGCTGGAGCGCGGGCGCCGCTACGAAGGCTGAGGCCGGGGTGTCAGCGCGGCGTGCGCTGATGCGGCACCAGCGGCGGCACCGGCTGATCGGCGACCAGCTCCCAGAACGCCGGCAGGAAGCACTCGGCCACCAGCAGCGGCTGGCCCTGGCGCCAGAACACCGAGCGGCGCGCCCAGATGCGTCCGCCATCGCGGTCGCGCTGGCCGGCCGGCAATACGTCCAGCGCGGTGGCATGGAACGGCACCGGCGAGGCCAGCCGGCGGCAGGCAAACGGCGAACGCTCGACCGTGCTGTCGTGGTAAAGCATGTCCGCCAATGGCCGGGTCAGGAGGCGGCGCATGCCTTGCCAGGCGCCGTGAGAGGCGCGCAGCGGCGTCAGGCTGCGCGCGGGCACGCTGTCCACGCCATTGACCGACATCAGCACCTCGCGAATCCACACCGGCGTGCCGGGTGCGAGGCCCATCGCCCGGGCTTCGTCCGGCGGCGCGCCGTCCGCGTATTCGGCCAGCACGCGCAGGCGCACCTGGCCAACCTGGCGCAAACCGGCGGTCAGCGCGCCGGGGCGGAACAGCCAGTGGCGCGGGGCAGGAGGCAGGATGGGAGGCGCGCTGGCCAGCCAGCCAGCGGCAAGGGGAGGGTGGTGTGCTGCGGGTTTGCTCATGGCTGCGTATTATGCCAAGCCGGGCGGGACGACCCAATGCGTCGCAATGACGCAGTGCCGGACTCCCGCCGGAATATCGTCCGGGAAAGCACTTATTGTCCCAGGAACCCGCGTCTCCCTATCATTCGCACACGGTCAACATTGACCTGAATGGCTTGCAGTACCCCGCAGCAATGATTGCTGCCTGAACATACAGTCTTGGCTATAGAAGCCCCCGACTTGCACGCAATGCGTGGTCGGGGGCTTTTTCGTTTTCAATTTCTGAATATGGAGCTCGCATGCAAGCGTCGGAACCGCAACGTTCTCCCGCCGCCGTGACCTGGGTGGCCAGCGTGCAGATGGAGCCCGCGATCGGCGAAACCGCCGCCAACATCGCGCGTTCCATCGAACTGGTGGAGCAGGCCGCGGCCCAGGGCGCGCGGCTGGTGGTGCTGCCTGAACTGGCTAACACGGGATATATGTTCGAGAGCCGCGAGGAGGCCTACGCCCTGGCTGAACCCGTGCCGGAAGGCCCGAGCTCGCAGGCGTGGATCGCGTTGGCGCAGCGCCTGGGCATCTATCTGGTGGCGGGCATCGCGGAGCGCGCCGGAGGGCGTCTCTACAACTCCGCACTGGTCGCGGGTCCGGATGGCTATCTGGGGACCTATCGCAAGCTGCATCTGTGGGGCGACGAGAACCTGTATTTCGAGGCGGGCGACCTGGGATTGCCGGTGTTCGATACCGAGCTGGGCCGCATCGGCGTGGCCATCTGCTACGACGGCTGGTTTCCCGAAGTCTACCGGCTGCTGGCGGTGCGCGGCGCGGACATCGTGGCGGTGCCGACCAATTGGGTGCCGATGCCGGGGCAGACCCGCGACGGACCGGTCATGGCCCATGCGCTGACCATGAGCGGCGCCCACAGCAACGGCTTGACAGTGGTGTGCGCGGACCGCGTCGGCACCGAGCGCGGCCAGCCCTTCGTGGGCCGCAGCCTGATCGTGGGGTCCCAGGGCTGGACGGCGGCGGGACCCGCCAGCATCGACCAGGAGGAGGTGCTGCTGGCGCCCATAGACCTGAAGGCGTCGCGCCGTGCGCGCCAGTTGAACGATTTCAACCATGTGCTGCGCGACAGGCGCCGCGACATCTATGACGAGCAGTTGGGCGCCGCCGCAGGCCCGCGGCAACGCTGAACGACGGTCCACGGCCGTACCCCCCCAAGGAGAAAACCCATGAAGAGCCTATTGAATAGCTGCCGGATCCGACTGTCGTTTGTCGCACTGCTGGCTGGCGCCGCCAGCGCGCACGCGGCCGAACCGCTGCGCATCGGCGTGCCCGTCGGCCTGTCCGGCGCCAACAGCGTGGTCGCGCCGGGCGTGGTGCAGGCCTCGCAACTGGCGGCCGACGAGATCAATGCGGCCGGCGGCATCCTCGGCCGCCAGATCGTGCTGGAGATCGCCGACGATGCCTCGGGCGCGGTCGGGGCGCAGAAGGCCTACGACACCCTGGTGTTCCAGAAGAAGGTCGATGCCATCATCGCCATGGAAACCAGCGCGGCGCGCAACGCCGCGCTGCCCATCGTGTCGCGCGGCAAGGTGCCCTATATCTACACGTCATTCTATGAAGGGCGGTCGTGCAACCGCTGGCTGCACGTGAACGGCTGGGTGCCGGAACAGCAGGTCGCGCCGGTGGTGGACCACTTCATGCAGGACCGCAAGGCCAAGACCTTCTTCCTGGTGGGCAGCGACTACGCCTTCGGCCGCGGCATGCTCAAGTTCACGCGGGAATACATCGAAAAGCAGGGCGGACGCGTGGTGGGAGAAGAGTACCTGCCGATCGACGGTTCCGACTGGACGCCGGTGGTCTCCAAGATACGCTCGGCCAACCCGGACGCGCTGATCAGCTCGACGGCGGGCGGCGGGCCCAACGTCAGCCTGGCCAAGCAGGTCAAGGCTGCTGGCCTGGCCATGCCCTACGGCAATCTGGCGATCGACGAAGGCACGGCCAAGACCATGGGCGACACGGCAGTGGGCATGTACATGTCGGCCTCGTACCTGACCAGCATCGACACGCCGCAGAACCGCAAATTTCTGGACGCCCTGAAGGCGAAGTTCGGCAACGACGCCAAGACCGCCAACGAATTCTCCGCGCCGCAGTATGAAGCCTTCTACCTGTACAAGGCGGCCGTCGAAAAGGCTGGCGGCACCGATGCGCCCAAGGTGGTGCAGGCGTTGAGCGCGGTCACGTTCGATGGCCCGCGCGGCCCGGTGACCATGGACCGCCAGCGCCACGCGGCGCTGACCATGCGCCTGGGGCAGGTGCAGCAGGACGGTTCCATCAAGATCCTGCAAACCTTCGACAAGGTCGACCCGGGCGCGCAGTGTCCGGACCTGAAGTGACGGCCATGCCATGACAAGCGCCGCCGGTCCTGCCGGCGGCGCCGGAGAGCGATATGGGTTTGCTGCTGGACATCCTGAGCACGGCCGCCATGCTGTTCATCGTGACGGCCGGGCTGATGATCATCTTCGGCGTGATGAAGATCGTCAACTTCGCGCACGGCGCGATTCTTACGCTGGGCAGCTACGCCAGCCTGGTGGTGACGCAACTGGGGCTGAATCCCTGGCTGGCGCTGCCGTTCGCGTTGGCGGTCGGCGTGCTGGTGGGCATGGGCGTGGAACGGCTGATCGTGCAGCCGCTGTACAAGCGGCCGCTGGACGCCATCCTGGCCACCTGGGGACTGGGCATCGTGATCGGCCAGCTCATCACCATGGCCTTCGGGCGCGAAGTGAAGTTCGCCGATTCGCCCATCCACGGCGCCGTGTCCTTTCTTGGGACGGAGTATTCGGCATACCGCCTGTTCCTGGTGCCGGCGGCATTGCTGATGTATGCCGCGATGACCCTGCTGCTCAGCGGCACGCGCTTTGGCGTGCGGACCCGGGCGGTCATCATGAACGAGGATCTGGCGCGTGGCCTGGGCATTAACGCCGAGCGCATCCGCTTCACCACATTCGGCCTGGGCGCGGGGCTGGGCGCGCTGGCGGGCGCGCTGATCACGCCCCTGTCCAGCGTCGACCCGAACATGGGGCTGCCGTGGCTGGTCAGCGCCTTCATGCTGGTCATGGTGTCGGGCCATTCGATCACCGCGCTGCTGCTGACCTGCCTGCTCTATGGCGCCTGCCAGGTGCTGGTGAGCGTCTACGTCAGCCCGATCCTGGGCGGCGTCACCATCGCCGTCCTGGCCGCGCTGACGCTGCGTCTGCGTCCTCAAGGATTCGCCCATGACTGACCGCGCATTGATCCCTCAAACGCTGGCTGGCGCCGCTGACGACGCCTCGGCGCAAAAGACCGCGCGCAGCCGCAGCCTGCTGGGCCTGGCCGGGCTTTGCCTGGTCCTGACCGCGGCGGGTCCCTGGCTGTTCGACACCTATTTGCTGAACGTGCTGATCAAGGCGCTGTTCTTCGCCGTGGCGGCGGTTACCGTGGACGTGCTGTGGGGCTACACCGGCTACCTGACTTTCGGCCAGTCCGCCTTTTTCGGGGTGGGCGCGTACGCCGCGGGCCTGGCCTTCACGCACTACGGATTCTCGCCCGCGATTGCCGCGCTGGCTGCCTTGGCCGCGGTGGGCGCCGCGGCGCTGCTGGCGCTGGTGACGGGCTGGCTGTCGTTCTACCGTGGGGCCTCGCCATTCTTCGCCACGGTGATTTCGCTGGTGCTGCCCATCGTGCTGATGCAGCTGGTGCTGTCCGGCGGCACCTACACCGGCTCTTCATCCGGCCTGACGGGCTACGAAACCTTCGACCTGTCGCTGGAGGCCTGGTACGTGATCGCGGCAGGCGGCCTGTCGGCGGTGGCGCTGCTGGCCTGGGTAGTGGTGCGCAGCGACGGCGGCCGCGTCCTGGTGGCGCTGCGCGACAACGAGGCGCGGTGCAGCTACCTCGGGTTGAACACCGCCCATTGGCGCATCGCGTTGCTGGTGGCCTGCGGCGCGGTGGCAGGCCTGGCGGGCTTCGGCTATGGCGCGTTCAGCGGCGTGGTGGCGCCGGAGCTGACGGGCTTCGTCTTCGGCACGGAACTGATCATCTGGGTCGCGCTGGGTGGGCGCGGCACCATCTGGGGGCCGGTGCTGGGAGCCATCCTCATCAACGTCGCGGGCTCCTATCTCAGCGGCAACATGCCGTTCGTCTGGCAACTACTGCTGGGCGTGACCTTTGTGCTGGTGATCCTGCTGCTGCCGCGCGGGCTGCTTCCCCTGCTGACCGCGCCCTGGCGCGCAAGGGCAGGGCGCGCGGCCATGCCCGCGCTGGGCGAGCGCGTCGTCCCTGCGCGGCAGGCCGGCGGCGCGGCCCAGGCCTTGAGCCTGGCGGGCGTGTCCAAACACTTCGGGAGCCTGAAGGTGCTGGAAGGCATAGACCTGCAAGCCCGCGGCGGCGAACTGCTGGGGCTGATCGGCCCCAACGGCGCCGGCAAGACTACGCTGATGCGCTGTATCGCGGACGGCGCCGAACGTTCCCAGGGCAGGCTGGAACTCTATGGCCACGAAGTGCTGCGCCGCGATGGTCCTGAACAATGCGTGCGCCACGGACTGGGCCGAAAGTTCCAGAACGCCAACGTGTTCGACACGCTGACGGTGGCCGAAAGCCTGCGCATCGCGACCACGCTGCGCGAACGGCCGTCTTGGTGGCGCCGATCTTCCACGCTGGATCTGCCGCCCTATGCGCTTGAAACGTTGCGCGTGACCGGCCTGGACCAGTGCCTGGACCGTGTGGCGCGCGACCTGTCGCACGGACAGCAGCAGGCGCTGGAACTGGCGATGGTGCTGGCGCTGGAACCGGGCATCGTGCTGCTGGACGAGCCGACGGCCGGGCTGAGCAAGGCCGAACGCCTGCAGATCGGCCACGTGCTGTCGTCCCTGGCGCACCGTTATGGCCTGTGCTGCCTGCTGGTGGAACATGACCTGGATTTCGTCAAGGAGATCGCAACGCGCATCGTGGTCCTGCACCAGGGCCGCATCGTCATGGACGGAGGATTCCGCGAGGTCGTGGAATCCGAACTGGTGCGCACCATTTACGCCGGCAGCGCGCCGGCCGCGCAAGGAGCAGGGCAATGACGAGCATCGCAGCGCCGGCGTTGCGCATGGAAGCGGTATCCAGCGGCTACAAGAGGGCCATGGTGCTGCATGACGTGTCGCTCACGGTCGAGCGCGGCGCCTGCGTCGCGCTGCTGGGCAAGAATGGCATGGGCAAGAGCACCTTGCTCAAGACCGTCATGGGCTATCTGCCCAAGCAGCGCGGGCGGGTCAGCGTGGGCGGAGTCGACGCCACCCGGCTGCGGCCGCACGAAGTGGCGCGCTGCGGCGTGGCCTACGCCGCCCAGGAACAGCCGCTGTTTCCTGACCTGAGCATCCGCGACAACCTGCGCCTGGGGCTGCCGCGCGACCAACTCTTCGACGAACGCTTCGCCGAGATTGCGGAGCTGTTTCCGGTGTTCACGAGCCGCCTGCGCCAGCACGCCGGCACCCTGTCGGGCGGAGAGCAGAAAATGCTGCTGGTGGCGCGCGGCCTGATGCAGCGGCCCGCGCTGCTGCTGTTGGACGAGATTACGGAAGGGCTGCAGCCCTCGGTGATCGAGCGCCTGGGCCGCGCGCTGAACTGGGAACGCGAGCGGCATGGCACGACGATGTTCATCGTGGAGCAGAACGTGGCGTTCGCGCTGGACGTGGCCGATCGCTACCTGGTGCTCAAGCAGGGCAGCATCGTCGATGAAGGCGAGGCTGGCGCGCCGGAGGCGGCGGGCAATATCATTGCTCATCTGAAAGTATGAAGGCCACGCGGCCCGGATTCGCCATGACGCACACGCGCACTACCCGTTCAAGGATTCCCTCATGAGTACGCCCCAGGACAAGCACGCAGAGCGGCCGGGCTGGCGCATCGGCGTGCTTTATTCGCGCAGCGGCGTCACCGGAACCACGGAATCGCAGCACTTCTTCGGCACGGTACTGGCGGTGGAAGAGATCAACGAACTGGGCGGCGTTCTGGGGCGGCCGCTGGCGCCGGTAGTGTACGACCCGCGCAGCGACGCCGAAGAGTACCGCCGCCTGGCGGCCAGGCTGCTGCTGGAAGACGAGGTCAGCGTCATCTTTGGCGGCTGCACCTCGCACTGCCGCAAGGCCATGCTGCCGGTGGTCGAGCGCAGCAATTCCCTGCTGTGGTACGGCTCGGTCTACGAAGGCTTCGAGTATTCGCCCAACGTCATCTACACCGGCGCGGCGCCGAACCAGGGCAGCATGCAGCTGGCTGCATACCTGATCCAGAACTGCGGTTCGCGCATCTTCCTGGTGGGCGCGGACTATATCTACCCGCGCGAGACCAACCGCATCATGCGCGAGACGGTCGAGGAGCATGGCGGCGAGATCCTGGATGAAACCTATCTGCCGCTGGGCTGCGACGACAGCGAGATCAACGACGTGGTGGCGGACATCCGCCGCATCCAGCCCGACGTGGTGTTTTCCACCTTGATCGGCTCCGATGCGCAGCGCTTCTACCAGCGCTACCACGAGGCTTGCCAGGCCGAGGGCGCAGCCACCGCGCACATCCCCATCGCCAGCCTGACCATGGCGGAGTCGGAGGTGGCGGAGATCGGACCACGGCGCTGCGTGGGCCACATCACCGCTGCGACCTATTTCAATACGGTGGATACGCCCGCCAACGCGCATTTCCTGGAACGCTGGCGCGCCCGCTTCGGCGACCATCCCGCCAGCGTCTATGCCGAGACCTGCTATAGCCAGATGCACCTGTTCGCACGTGCCTTGCAGCGCGTGGGCAGCATGGACACCCGCAAGCTGGTGCAGGCGGTGCATCAGGTGCAGTTCGACGCGCCGGACGGGCAGATGTCCGTGCTGGCGGAAAACAACCATAGCGTGCTGACGCCGCGCATAGGCGTGT
Source organism: Achromobacter sp. GW823-FHT04E03 (assembly GCF_058796095.1). Lineage (NCBI taxonomy): Bacteria > Pseudomonadati > Pseudomonadota > Betaproteobacteria > Burkholderiales > Alcaligenaceae > Achromobacter > Achromobacter sp. GW823-FHT04E03. Next base: position 175,496 of record NZ_JBXAIJ010000001.1, read on the forward strand.
GCCGCGAGGACGGTCGCTTCGACATCGTCTGGGAAAGCGACGAACCCGTGAAGCCGGACCCGTACCTCACCGCGTTCGGCCTGGACGAGTTCTGGTTGAAATAGCCATGGACCATAGCCTACGCCGCCTCTACGAGGACCTGCGCAGCGTGGCCGTCGCCGTGGTGTATCCGCCCGGCGAGGATCGCGACCTGCTGGTCGAACAGCTCAAGCGCATCGGTTGCCGCATCCATCTGCACTGGCCGTTTCCGGATGGCCCGCCCGCAGGGGTGGACGTCATCTTCTTCCAGGTATCGCAATGCGGCCGCAACAGCGCCGCCTGGACGGCCAGCGAGGTCGAGGCCACCCTGATCGCCTTGTCCGAGTACGAAACCCCGACCACGTTGAAGCAATTGCTAAAGACCAATGCGCACGGCGTGCTGACGCGGCCGTTCCGCTCGGCGGGCGTGCTCAGCACGCTGGTGCTGGCGCGTTCGGCCAAGCAGTTCCAGAGCCGCCAGCAGTCCAAGATCAACAAGCTGGAAAGCACGATCAAGGCGCGACGCGTCATCGAGAAGGCCATCCGCGTGCTGATGGACCACCAGCGCCTGGACGAGCGCGCCGCCTATGAGCACATGCGTACCCGGGCGACGGGCCTGCGCGTAAGCGTCGCGGAAGTGGCCGCGATGATCGTCGAGGCCAGCGAGGCCATGGAAAAGCTTGGCCTGGGGGCCTTGCGCCCGGGGCCGTCCCAGAACAACTGAACACACTGAATGCGCATGCAGAGGAGCCGGACAATGAAGGTCATGATCGCCCGCCTGAACCACGAGACCAACACGTTCTCGCCGGTGCCCACGCCGCTGTCCGCGTTCGGCAATGACGGTCCCGCCTTCGGCGCCCAGGCTTATGCCGAGAACAAGGGCAAGCGCACGGCCATGTCGGCCTTCATCGATATTGCCGAGGCCAACGGCGCGACCGTGGTCACGCCGGTTTCCGCGACTGCCTACCCCAGCGGCCCGGTGTCGGCGGATGCCTACAGCCGACTGTGCGACGCGATCGTGGCCGGCGCGCAGGGCTGTGGCGCCATCCTGCTCGATCTGCATGGCGCGATGGTGGCCGAGACCACCGACGATGGCGAGGGCGACTTGTTGGAGCGCCTGCGGCGGCGCACGCCGGACGTGCCCATCGCCGTGGCGCTGGATCTGCACGGCAATGTCACGCCCAAGATGATGGCCAACGCCGACGTGGTCGTCAGCTTCAAGACCTACCCGCATGTGGACATGTACGAGACCGGGGAGCACGCGGGCCGTATCCTGTATGACTGGCTCAACGGCGGTCCGCGCCCGGTCATGGCTTGGCGCCGCCTGCCGCTGATGACGCACACCCTGCGCAGCGCCACGGCCCAGGGCGCCATGCTCCGTGCGGTGCAGGCGGCTCGGCGCGCGGAAGCGGACGGCATGCTGGGCGTCTCCGTGCTGGCGGGCTTCGCCCTGGCTGACATCCCCAACCCATGCCTGAGCGTGGTCGTGGTGGGCTCCGGGCCGCAGGAGCAGGCGGAACGGGTCGCAAGCGAAATGGCGCAGGCCATCTGGGCCGAGCGCGACGGTTACTTCTACGACAGCGAACCCCTGGGCGAGTCGCTGGCCCGCGCGGCGCAACTGGCCCGTGGCGCGGACAAGCCCGTGCTTCTGCTGGATCATGGCGACAACTGCATGTCCGGCGGCACCTGCGACACCATGGAGGTGCTGACAGCCGCGGTCGACGCCGGCCTGACGGGCATCATTGCGGGCCTGTACTGTGACCCCGAGGCCGTCGCCGCGCTGATCGCGGCGGGCGAGGGCGCGCAGGTGGAGCTGGCGGTGGGCAACAAACGGCCGATTCCGGCCATCGGCCGCCCGGCGGCGCCCGTGTTGCTGCGCGGGGTGGTCCGCGCCGTGACCGGCGGCGAATATGTCATTACCGGTCCGACGTACACGGGGCAGACGGCATGCATGGGCCGCAGCGCGGTGCTGGACATAGGCGCTGCGCAATTGGTGATCACCGAGAGAACGCACGAGCCCTGGGACCTGGGCGTGTTCGAGAGCATGGGGCTGGACCCGCGCCGGGCGCGCTTCGTGCTGGTGAAGTCCCGCATGTATTGCCGCCCTGTGTTCGAACCTATCTCCCAGGCGCTGGTGGAATGCGCCAGCGCGGGCGTCACGAGCTCGGACTTCGCGCTGTTTCCCTATCAGCGGCGCAGCCGGCCGCTCCATCCGCTGGATCCGATGGCGCCGTCGGACTACGACCCCGCGGCATGAAGAGTGTGGCGCATGGCGTCCGCATACAATACCGGCCATGGAAAAAGTACGTATCTCCAAGCTCATGTCCGAGCGTGGGCTGTGTTCGCGCCGCGAGGCCGACACCTATATCGAGCGCGGCTGGGTCCGCGTGGACGGCGCCGTGGTGTCCGAACTGGGCGCGCGGGCCTACCCTGACCAGGTCATCACCCTGGAACGCGCCGCGCAGGCGCGCCAGACCTCGCGCGTCACCATCCTGATCAACAAACCCGTGGGCTACGTCTCGGGCCAGGCGGAAAAGGGCTACACGCCCGCCGTGGCCCTGATCGACTCCCGCTCCCGCTTTGCGGGCGACCGCGCGCCGCAGCGTTTTGAGCGTTCGCACCTGGACGGGCTGGCCGTTGCCGGCCGCCTGGACATCGATTCCCAAGGCCTGCTGGTGCTGACCCAGGACGGCCGCATCGCCAAGCACCTGATCGGCGAAGATTCCAGCGTGGACAAGGAATACCTGGTGCGGGTGCAGGGCAACCTGTCCGACAACGGGCTGGCGCTGCTGAACCATGGTCTGTCCCTGGACGGCAAGGCGCTCAAGCCGGCACAGGTGCGTTGGCAGAACAGCGACCAGCTGCGTTTCGTGCTGCGGGAAGGCAAAAAACGGCAGATCCGGCGCATGTGCGAACTGGTCGGCCTGAAGGTAATCGGCCTGAAACGCGTGCGCATCGGACGCGTGTCGCTAGGCGACCTGCCGCTGGGCCAATGGCGCTACCTGCGTGAAGACGAGCGCTTCTGATTGGTCGAATTGACCGACAGGTGTTGTCGGTCAGTCCTAAATTTTTCAGTCTGTTTCCGGCTTCCGTTTATTTCATGAAAGCGGGAGTATTCTTCGCTTGCCCGACGTCGCCCAGGCGCTCCATCAGGAATTCGATGAAGATCCGGGTCTTGGCGGGCAGCAGCCGTGTCTCCGTCACCGCGTAGACCGGGAACGGACCCAGTTGCCAGTCGGGCAGCACTCGCTGCAATTGGCCGGACTGCTGTTCGGCCAACTGGTCGCCCAACAGCACCACGATGCCCGCGCCCAGCAGGGCCAGGCGCCGGGCCATGGCGACGCCGTTGACGGAAAAGCGGTTGCCGGGCGTGAATTCGATGTGCTGCTGGCCGTCGGTCAGGGGCCAGCGGGTCACCTGCCCGGCGCCCTTGGCGCGGAACTCTATGCACTCGTGGCGGGTCAAGTCGCTGGGATGCCGCGGTTCTCCGTGCTTCTCCAGGTATTCGCGCGAGGCGTACAACTGGGCCGGCAGCATGCCCAAGAGCCTCGCAATCTGTGACGAATCGGGCAGTTCGCCGATTTCGATCGAAACATCGCAGGTCTGGAATACGCGCTGCGCGTGGTCCGGGTTGGCCAGGTCCAGGAAAAACGTGACGTCGGGGTAGCGGCGGGAAAATTCCATGAACGATTCAGCCAGGAAGTCCGTGCCGAAATCCGCGGGCATGTTCACCCGCAGCGGCCCGGCCGGCGTATCGACCAGCTTCTGCAGTTCCTCATGGGCGATCTGCGCCTCGGCCACGATGCGCTGGCAGCGGTCGAAGTACAGCCGGCCCGCGTCGGTCAGTTCGACCTTGCGCGTGGTGCGGCTGAGCAGCCGCAAGCCGACGGAGCGCTCCAGCTCGGCCACCTGGCGGGACAGTGTCGATTTCGGCACGCCGAGCATCGCCGCCGCGCGGCTGAAGCTGCGTGTTTTGGCGACTTCGACGAATAGTTCCATGCCTTGCAAGCGTTTCATGGCGGAATTTTGTCATATTCAACGGTAAAGCCATTGTCCCATAAATGGAATGATGTTTTCTCAACATGCCTCTTTGTTTCTGGGGCGGGATAACGCAGAATGCGAGTTCTGCAATGCAGCAATGCGACAAAGCCCAGCCTGCGTGTTCGAGGCAAATCCACCCAATCGATGCGCACGGAACGCTCATTACGCGATCCGGGGCGGGCTTTTTTTTTGTTGAAATCGGGAATGCAATCTATGGATAAGAAAAGCGCTATGTGGCGCAGCGCGGCAGTCGTCACGCTGACGGCATCGGCCCTCACGCTGGCCGCTTGCGGCAAGAAGCAAGACGCTCCCCAGGCGGGCAAGCCCCAGGTAACGGTCGTGACGCTTGCCACGCAGCCGGTTTCGCTGACCACCGAACTGCCTGGCCGCACCTCGCCGTTCCGCGTGGCCGAAGTGCGTCCCCAGGTCAATGGCATCGTCCAGAAGCGCCTCTTTACCGAAGGCGGCGAGGTCAAGGCGGGCCAGCAGCTCTACCAGATCGATCCCGCCCTCTACCAGGCCAGCCTGGACAGCCAGAAGGCCGCCTTGGCGCGCGCCCAGGCGCAGCAGAAGACGGCCGCGTTGCTGGCCGAACGTTACAAGCCGCTGGTCGCCACTCGCGCCGTCAGCCAGCAGACCTACGACAACGCCGTCGCCTCGCGCGATCAGGCCGCCGCCGACGTGCTGTCGGCCAAGGCGGCGCTGGACACGGCCCGCATCAACCTGGTCTACACCAAGGTGCTGTCGCCCATCGACGGCATCATCGGCCGTTCGGCGGTGACCGAAGGCGCGCTGGTCACGGCCAACCAGACCACGGCCCTGGCCGCGGTGCAGCAGATCGATCCCATCTACGTCGACGTGACCCAATCCAGCGTCCAGCTGCTGCGCCTGCAGAACGCGCTGGCCAGCGGCCTGCTGAAAAAGGCCGATGGCGAGCAGGCCGCGCTGGTGACGCTGACCCTGGAAGACGGCTCGCAGTACAGCCAGCCGGGCAAGCTGCAGTTCTCCGAAGTCACGGTGGACCAGGGCACCGGTTCGGTCACCTTGCGCGCGGTGTTCCCCAATCCGGAACGCCGCCTGTTGCCGGGCATGTTCGTGCGCGCCCGCCTGGCCGACGGCGTCGCCGCCGACGGCCTGCTGGTGCCGCAGCGCGGCGTGACGCGCAACCAGCGCGGCATCCCGACGGCGCTGGTGGTCAACGCCAAGAACCAGGTCGAATTGCGCGAACTGAAGACCGACCGCGCTATCGGCGACAAGTGGCTGGTCACCGACGGCCTGGCCGCCGGCGACAAGGTCATCGTGGAAGGTCTGCAGATGGTGCGTCCGGGGGCTGAAGTCGTCGCCACCGAAGCCAGCGCCGCGCAACCGGCGCAGCAGCCGCAAGCAGCCGCCGCGGCGGCCAAGCAGTAGTAGTCAGGAGCCTTGCATGGCAAAGTTTTTTATCGATAGACCGGTCTTCGCATGGGTGATCGCGATCGTGCTGATGATGGCCGGCGCGCTGTCCATCCTGAAGCTGCCGGTTTCCCAATACCCCAACATCGCGCCGCCAGCCATCGGCATCGCGGTGACCTACCCGGGCGCGTCCGCGCAGACCGTGCAGGACACCGTGGTGCAGGTGATCGAGCAGCAGATGAACGGCCTGGACGGCCTGCAGTACATCTCCTCGGAAAGCAACTCCGACGGCAGCATGTCCATCACCCTGACCTTCACGCAGGGCACCAACCCTGATACCGCGCAGGTCCAGGTGCAGAACAAGCTGTCGCTGGCGCAGCCGCTCCTGCCGCAGGAAGTGCAGCAGCAGGGCATCCGCGTCACCAAGGCCACCAAGAACTTCCTGATCGTGGCGGGCTTCGTGTCCACCGACGGCTCGATGACCAAGGACGACCTGGCCGACTACGTCGCCTCGTATGTCCAGGATCCCATCAGCCGCACGCAGGGCGTGGGCGACTTCCAGCTGTTCGGCTCGCAGTACGCGATGCGCATCTGGCTGGATCCCGCCAAGCTCGTCAACTACGGCTTGACCACGGTCGACGTCGTGGCGGCGATCAAGGAACAGAACGTGCAGGTGTCGTCCGGCCAGCTGGGCGGCCTGCCGTCCGTGCGCGGCCAGCAACTGAACGCGACCATCATCGGGCCTTCGCGCCTGGAAAAGGCGGAAGACTTCGGCCGCATCCTGCTCAAGGTCAACGCCGACGGTTCGCAAGTGCGCCTGGGCGACGTGTCCAGCATCGAGCTGGGCGGCCAGACCTACGCCATCGACAGCTTCTACAACGGCAAGCCGGCCTCGGGCCTGGCGGTCAAGCTGGCGCCGGGCGCCAACGCGCTGGATACGGCCCAGGCGGTGCGCGACACCATCAACAACCTGAAGCCTTACTTCCCGCCGGGCATGGACGTCGTCTATCCGTACGACACCACGCCGTTCGTCAGCCTGTCGATCCATGAGGTGTTCAAGACGCTGATCGAGGCCATCATCCTGGTCTTCCTGGTGATGTACCTGTTCCTGCAGAACTTCCGCGCCACCATCATCCCGACGCTGGCAGTGCCGGTGGTGCTGCTGGGCACGTTCGGCGTGCTGGCGGCGTTCGGCTACTCCATCAACACGCTGACCATGTTCGGCATGGTGCTGGCCATCGGCCTCTTGGTGGACGATGCCATCGTGGTGGTGGAAAACGTCGAGCGCGTGATGGCCGAAGAGGGCTTGTCGCCCAAGCAGGCCACCCGCAAGTCCATGTCGCAGATCACCGGCGCCCTGATCGGCATCGCCATGGTGCTGGCGGCCGTGTTCATTCCCATGGCCTTCTTCGGCGGGTCCACGGGCGTGATCTACCGCCAGTTCTCCATCACCATCGTGTCCTCCATGGTGCTGTCGGTGATCGTGGCCATCGTGTTCACGCCGGCCTTGTGCGCGACCTTGCTCAAGCCCATCCCCAAGGGCCATCATGGCTCGAAGAAGGGCTTTTTCGGCTGGTTCAACCGCACGTTCGAGCGCAGCAGCAACGGCTACGCCAATACCGTCGCGCGCGGCTTGAACCGCAGCAAGCGTCTGATGGTGATCTACCTGGCGCTGGTCCTCGCCATGGGCTGGATGTTCACGCGCATTCCGACCGCGTTCCTGCCGGATGAGGACCAGGGCATTCTGTTCGCCCAGATCCAGACGCCTGCTGGCGCCACGGCGGAAGCCACCAAGGCCGTCATCGACGACGCCACCAAGTACTTGCTGAACGAGGAAAAGGACGCCGTCACCTCGGTGTTCGCGGTCAATGGCTTCAACTTCGGCGGCCGCGGCCAGAACGCGTCCATCCTGTTCATCAAGCTGCGCGACTGGGAAGAACGCGGCGACGCCCGCCTGAAGGCCGGCGCCGTGGCGGCACGGGCCAACGCGCACTTCCGCAAGACCGAGCGCCGCGGGCAGTTGTTCGTGGTGCCGCCGCCGTCCGTGATGGAACTGGGCAACGTCACCGGTTTCGACTTCCAGTTGATGGACCGCGCAGGCGTGGGCCACGAGAAGCTGCTTGCCGCGCGCAACCAGTTGCTGGGCGAAGCCGCCAAGAGTCCGGTCCTGCAGGGCGTGCGCCCCAACGGCATCGAAGACGCGCCGCAGTACCAGCTGGACATCGACCGCGAGAAGGCGCGCGCTCTGGGCGTGGCGGTCTCGGACATCAACAGCACGCTGGCCACGGCCTGGGGTTCGTCGTACGTCAACGACTTCATCGACCGCGGCCGCGTGAAGAAGGTGTTCGCGCAGGGCGAGGCGTCGTCGCGCATGCTGCCGGAAGACCTGGACAAATGGTACGTGCGCAACAAGGCGGGCGACATGGTGCCGTTCTCGGCGTTCGCCAAGGCCACCTGGAGCTACGGTCCGCAAAAGCTGAACCGCTACAACGGCGTGCCGTCGTACAACATCCAGGGCCAGGCGGCGCCGGGCTACAGCTCGGGCGCGGCGATGGAAGAAATGGAACGCCTGGCGGGCAAGCTGCCGGTGGGCGTGGGCTTTGAATGGACCGGCCTGTCGTTCGAAGAACGCCTGTCCGGCGCCCAGGCGCCCGCGCTATACGCGATTTCGTTGATCGTGGTGTTCCTGTGCCTGGCGGCGCTGTACGAAAGCTGGACCATCCCGTCGGCGGTGATGCTGGTGGTGCCGTTGGGCATCATCGGGGCCTTGCTCGCCACCATGCTGCGGGGCCTGTCCAACGACGTGTACTTCCAGGTGGGCCTGCTCACAACCATCGGCCTGGCGGCCAAGAACGCGATCCTGATCGTGGAGTTCGCCAAAGAGCACTACGAGCAGGGCGCCAGCCTGACGGAATCGGCCATCCACGCCGCGCGGCAGCGCCTGCGTCCCATCCTGATGACGTCGCTGGCGTTCATCCTGGGCGTGACGCCGCTGGCGATCTCGTCGGGGGCGGGTTCGGGCAGCCAGAACGCCATCGGCACGGGCGTGATCGGCGGCATGCTGACCGGCACCTTCCTGGCCATCTTCTTTGTTCCGGCCTTCTTCGTGATCATGCTGCGCGTCTTCAAGGTCAAGCGCATGAGCGAAAACGTCGACGAGCACGACACCAGCGCCAATGGCACGCAGGGCGTCTCGACGGAGGGCCAACCGCAATGACATTCCCGATGAGAACCTTGCTGTCTGTTTCCCTGGCGGCGGCCCTGGCGGGCTGCTCGCTGGCCCCCACCTACGAGCGGCCGGACGCGCCGGTCGACGCGGCCTATCCCACGGGTCCGTCCTACCAGGCGGCCCAGCCGGCCGACGCGGGCGGCCTGATGACGGCCGACATCGGCTGGCGCGATTTCTTCGGCTCGGACCCGCTGCTGCAACAGCTGATCGAGCAGTCGCTGGCCAACAACCGCGACCTGCGCGTGGCGGCCCTGAACGTCGAGGCGGCGCGCGCCCAGTACCGCATCCAGCGCGCCGACCTGATGCCCAGCATCGGCATCGCCGGCCAGGAAACGGCCCAGCGTTCGCCGGCCGATCTGTCGCCCAGCGGCCGCGCCACCACCAGCCACAGCTACCAGGTCGGCGCCGCCATGTCGGCCTGGGAGCTGGATCTGTTCGGCCGCATCCGCAGCCTGAGCGACAAAGCGCTGGAATCCTATCTGGCGCTGGACGAAACCCGTACGGCGACCCAGCTGACGCTGATCGCCGAAGTGGCCAACGCCTACCTGACCCTGCGCGCCGACCAGGAACTCGTCGGCCTGACGCGCGACACGCTCAAGAGCCAGCAGGATTCCTTCAAGCTCACGCAGCAGAGCTACGACCAGGGCTTGTCCACGGCGCTGGACCTGAGCCAGGCGGAAGTGTCGCTGCGCACCGCCGAGCGCAACCTGTCGCAATACACGCGCCAGGCCGCGCAGGACCGCAATGCGCTGGTCCTGCTGGTGGGCCAGCCGCTGTCGCCCGAGCTGACGGCGGCGCTGGATAACGCGGTCAAGCTTGACGATGCCATGCTGCCGACCACCTTGCCCGCCGGCCTGCCGTCGGACCTGCTGGCCCGTCGCCCGGACATCCGCGCGGCCGAGCACCAATTGAAGGGCGCCAACGCCAATATCGGCGCGGCGCGCGCCGCCTTCTTTCCGACCATCAGCCTGACAGGCTCGGCCGGTACCGCCAGCGCCAGCCTGGGCGGGCTGTTCGAAGGCGGCTCGGGCGCCTGGAGCTTCGTGCCCCAGATCACCGTGCCGATCTTCGCGGGCGGCTCGCTGCTTGCCGGCCTGGATCTGGCCAAGGTGCAGAAGAACATCCAGGTCGCGCAGTACGAGAAGTCGATTCAGACGGGTTTCCGCGAAGTGGCGGACGCCCTGGCCGGGCGCGGCACCCTGGACGAGCAGATCCAGGCGCAGCGGCTCCTGGTGGCCGCCAACCAGCGCGCCTACGACGCCTCGGATCAGCGTTTCCGCCAAGGCATCGACGACTACCTGAGCGTGCTGGATTCGCAGCGCTCCCTGTACAGCGCGCAGCAGGCCCTGGTGGACACGCGCCGGGCCAGGCTGTCCAACCTGGTTACGCTGTACAAGGTGCTGGGCGGCGGCTGGACCGAACGCACGGTGACCGCGCAGGCCCAGCAGCAATAAGGGCAGACGGAAAAAAAACGGGCCGATCGAAAGATCGGCCCGTTTTCATTTCAGGTCCAGCAGAACGTCAGGCGCGTTTCTTGGCGATCAGGCCCACCACGAACAGCACGACGATCGCGCCGACGACCGATCCGATCCACCCGGCGGGTTCGCCCGGCGCGTACCAGCCTAGCGATTGGCCCAGGAATCCGGCGACGACCGAACCGACGATACCCAGGATGGTGGTCATGATGATCCCCATGTTCTGGTCTCCGGGCATGATGGCGCGGGCGATCAGGCCCACGACGAACCCGACGATGATCATGATGATTATGCTCATGCGCGTACTCCTTGCTGGAAGTAAAAGGGGGCAGTGTGGCTAGATGATACTCACGCCCCGCGCGTAGCGGCTGTAACAACTGGTGTATGGGGCGCACGGGCAACATTGCGCCCCGCCGGCGCTCAGGAAGTCAGGTCGATCAACTGGCGCACGTCCTTGGTCATGGCCTCGATGCTGTCCGTGTCCGATGCCAGCAAGCGGGCCTTGCCGTCCTTGTCGAATATATACACGCCGCGGCTGTGCGTGACCTCGTACATATTGGCGTCGTCGCCCGGGCGCGGCTTCTCTATCTGGTAGGCCACGCGATAGCGGCGCGCCAGGTCGGCAATCTGCTTTTCATCGCCGGTCACGCCGATGGCGTTGTTGTTGAAGGCATTGACGTAGGCCTGCAGGATGTCCGGCGTGTCGCGGTGCGGGTCCACGCTGACGAACAGGATCCGTACATCGCGGGCCTTGTCGCCCAGGTTCTGCAGCACGGCCGTCAACTGCGCCATGGTGGTCGGGCAGATGTCGGGGCAACTGGCATAGCCGAAGAACAGCAGCACCGTCTTGCCTTTCAGGTCGTCGCTGCTGACCATCTTGCCGCCTGCGCCGGGCAGCGAGAACTTCAGGTCGGGCAGGTGTCCCTTCACGTTGTACAGGGTCCAATCGACGTTCCTGTCGCCGCAGGCAGCGAGAAACACGCACAGGGTCAGCAGCAGGCTGCGCAGGGCGCGGCCGGAAATGAGGTGTCGCATGAGTCCAAGGGCCGGTAGAGGGTAAACCTTTTGATTCTACCCGCAAGGCGCGGGCAGGGCAGGGTGCGGGGGCGGGCGGACCTGGGGCCGGCTTGTCCTGGCGCAAGCCGCGGGGCCGGGACCGGCCGTCCGACTTGTAAAGCTTTGTCTGGTTATTGTTTGGAAGTGGCGAATTCGCCAGACCGGATGCCATGGCTGCCGCTACATTCAGGACCGTGTCAGATTTCAGAATCCAGAGGCGCCACATATGGACATGCCGGTCAGGAATTCCCTGGGCTACCCCTACTATCCCTACTACCCCGTCGTGCTCGACATCCTGCGCAGCCGCCTGGCGGATTCGGTGCTGGACGCGCCCTGCGGCACGGGCTGGCTGGGCGACATGCTGCCCGCCGCCAGCGGCCGGCAGGTCGATATCGACGGCGTGGGCCTGTGGGAGTTTCCGCAGGCCGGCGGCTACCGCCGCGTGACGGAGCACGACCTGGAAACGCCGTTGACGGTTGCCGAACCCTATGACGCCGTGGTCTGCTGCGAGGCGATCCATCTGCTGACCAACCCCGGCGTGCTGATGCAGAGCCTTTACCGCGCGCTGCGCCCGGGCGGCACCCTGATCGTCACCACGCCCAACACCTGGTACTTCCGTTCGCGCCTGCAGTTCCTGCTGCGCGGCTTCCATTCCGGGTTCCGGCCCATGGTGGGACGGCAGCGCGGCGAGGATTACGTCACGTACTTCCCCTGGAGCTTTCCGCAGCTGCACCTGCTGTTCCAGCACTACGGTTTCAGGGACATCAGCTTGCACGATGTGGACGAGATCAAGCCCAAGCGCATGGTGGAGCATGTACTGGCCGTGCCGTCGCGCCTGTATTACGGCCGCCGGCTCAAACAGGCGCAGGACGAGGAAAGCCGCCGCTATTGGAAGCAGGCCGGTTCCGACCAGTCCGTGCATGGACGCTGGCTGGTGATGTCGGCGCGCCGGCCAGTCGACGACGCCGCCGCAACATAGCAAACGGCCCGCCAGGGCGGGCCGTCGGGTAGCGACCGGGAAGCGGACGCTCAGGCAGGCGTCATGCCGCTATGGCGCAGCAGGGCGTCGATGCGAGGCGCACGTCCGCGGAAGGCGGCGAAGGACTCGGCCGCCGGGCGCGAACCGCCTACTGCCAGCACTTCGCGCCGGAAGCGTGCGCCCGTTTCGGGATCCAGCGTGCCCAGCGCGTTGCCGGCCTGGCGGGCCGCCGCCTCTTCGAAGGCCTCATAGGCGTCGGCCGACAGCACCTCTGCCCACTTGTAGCTGTAATAGCCCGCGCCGTAGCCGCCCGCGAACAGGTGCGAGAAGGCATGCGGCAGACGGTGCCAGGCGGGCGGGAACAGCACGGCCACTTCCTGGCGCACTTCCTGCAGCAGTGCCAGCACTTCGGCAATCGACGCGCCCTGGGCGCGGTCATGCATCAGCATGTCGAACAGCGCGAACTCGATCTGGCGCACGGTCTGCATGCCGCTCTGGTAGTTGCGGGCGGCGACCAGGCGGTCGTAGAGCGCGCGCGGCAGGGGCTCGCCCGTGTCCACATGGGCGGACAGCTTCTGCACCACCGCCCATTCCCAGCAGAAGTTCTCCATGAACTGCGAGGGCAGCTCGATGGCGTCCCATTCCACGCTGGCGAAGGCCGCCGCGCCGGGCTCGTCCACTTCGGACAGCAGGGCATGCAGCGCATGGCCGGTTTCATGGAACAGCGTGATGACGTCGTCGTGCGTCAGGACGGCGGCTTTGTCGCCGTTGGGGCGCGAGAAATTGCAGGTCAGGTAGGCGATGGGCGTCTGCACCTTGCCAGCCACGACGCGGCGCGTGCGTTCGCTGTCGACCCAGGCGCCGCTTTGCTTGCCGGCGCGGGCGTACAGGTCCAGATACAGATAACCGATGAGTTCGCCCTTGGGGCTTTCCACGCGCACGCCGCGCACGTCGCCATGCCAGGACGAGACGGGCGTTTCAGCCAGGCGCACATCGAACAGGGTCTCGATGACCTCGAACAGGCCCGACAGCACGCGCGGCTCGGTGAAATACTGCTTCACCTCGTCTTCGGAGTAGGCGTAGCGCGATTCGCGCAGGCGCTCGGAAGCGTAGGCCACGTCCCAGGGCTGCAGGTCGTCCAGGCCCAGTTCGCCGGTGGCGTAGGCTTTCAGTTCAGCCAGGTCGCGCTGGGCGTAGGGCTTGGCGCGCGCGGCCAGGTCGCGCAGGAACACGGTGACTTCCTGCGCGTCGCGGGCCATGCGGGTCTGCAGGCGCAGCGCGGCGAAGGTGCCCAGGCCGAGCAGGCCGGCTTCCTCGGCGCGCAGGGCCAGCAGCTCTTCGATGAGCGGCGAATTGTCGAACTTGCCGTCGCCGTGTTCCGACGCCACGGTGCCGTAGCCGCGGTACAGCGCCTCGCGCAGCGTACGGTCCTGGGCGTACTGCATCACCGGCAGGTAGCACGGCATCTTCAGCGTGAGCTTCCAGCCCGGCTTGCCGTCTTCCTCGGCCGCGGCGCGGGCCGCGGCCTGTACGTCGGCCGGAATGCCGGCCAGGCGGGCTTCGTCCTCGACCAGCAGCGCCCAGGCGTCGATCGAGTCCAGCACGTTTTCAGAGAACTTCTGCGAGGCCTGGGCCTCGCGGTCGGAAATGGCGGCGTAGCGTTCGCGGTCTGCGCCTTGCAGCTCCACGCCGCTCAGGCGGAAGTCGCGCAGGGCCATTTCCACGATGCGGCGGCGCACTGGCGTCCAGGACGCGAAATCGGGGGCGGCGGCCAGGCGCTGGTACTGCTTGTACAGGCCTTCGTGCAGGCCGACCCAGGTGGAGAATTCGGTCACCAGGGGCAGGGCGGCGTTGTAGGCTTCGCGCAGTTCCGGGGTGTTGACCACGGCGTTCAGGTGGCCGGCGACCGACCAGGCGCGCCACAGGCGCTCCGAGGCCGTGTCCAGCGGCTCAACCACGGCTTCCCAGGTGGGCGCCAGCGCGGGATCGGCGGCGCGGCCCACGGCCTGGCGGGCGATGCCCAGCAGTTCCTCGACCGCCGGCACGATGTGTCCGGGCTTGACGGCCGCGTAGTCGACGAGGTCGGAGACAGGGGCGAGCAGGGGGTTCTGGGTCATGGTGTTACAGGCTGGGAAGAGGTGAGCAGCGCCACGAGGCGCCGGCAAGGGCATGAGAATCAGGTGAGGGCGATCTGCCCGAACGCAAGGGCAGATCGCAATCCCCGTCCCGCGGCCTGGCCGGCCGCGGGTACGCCGGCCGTCAGGCTGCGGCGCGTTCGGCCGCTTCGATGGTGTTGACCAGCAGCATGGCGATGGTCATGGGGCCCACGCCGCCCGGAACGGGCGTGATGGCGCCGGCCACTTCCTTGGCCGAGGCGAAGTCCACGTCGCCGCACAGCTTGCCGTCGGCGCCGCGGTTGATGCCCACGTCGATGACGACCGCGCCGGGCTTGATCATCGAACCGTCGATCATGCCGGGCTTGCCGGTGGCGACCACCAGCACGTCGGCGCGGCGGGTCTGGGCCGCCAGGTCGCGCGTCTTGGAATTGCAGATGGTGATGGTGGCGCCGGCCTGCAGCAGCAGCATCGCCATGGGCTTGCCGACGATGTTGCTGGCGCCCACGATCACGGCCTCGGCGCCGCGCAGCGTCACGCCTTCCGATTCCAGCATCTTCATCACGCCATAGGGCGTGCAGGGGCGGAACAGCGGCTGGCCGGTCATGAGCAGGCCGGCGTTGCTGATATGGAAGCCGTCCACGTCCTTCTCGGCCGCGATGGCCTCGATGACCTTGTGCGAGTCCATGTGCTTGGGCAGCGGCAACTGCACCAGGATGCCGTGGATGGTCGGGTCCTGGTTCAGGATGGCGATGCGGGCCAGCAGTTCGGCCTCGGTCATGTCCGCGGGGTACTGCTCCTTGACGGAATGCAGGCCGGCCTTTTCGCAGGCGGCTACCTTGTTGCGGACGTACACCTGGGAAGCGGGGTCTTCACCCACCAGCACCACGGCCAGGCCGGGGCGCGTGCCCTTGGCGGCCAGGGCCGCAACGCGTTGGGCAGCTTCTTCGCGAATGCGCGCCGACAGGGCCGCGCCGTCGATAATCCTTGCCGTCATGCCGTCGCCTCGGGTTTGGCCAAGGCCACTTTCATCAAATCAGCTACGGTGGTCACTTCAAGTTTTTCCATGATGTTGGCGCGGTGCGCCTCTACGGTCTTGATGCTGATGCCCAGGTCGTCGGCAATCTGCTTGTTCAAGCGGCCGGCGACGATGCGCTCCAGCACCTGCTGCTCGCGCGCGGTCAGGCGCGCCAGCATGGCTTCGTGGTCTTTCTGGGCCTGGTGCTTGCTCACGCGCTGCGTGGCCTGCTCCAGCATGCGCGCCACGATCTCGCGCAAATCGGATTCATTGAACGGCTTTTCCAGGAAGTCGACCGCGCCTTTCTTCATGGTGGACACGGCCATCGGTACGTCGCCGTGGCCGGTGATGAACACGATGGGCAGCGGCGCATTTCGGGCGATCAGCTGCTCCTGCAGTTCCAGGCCGCTCATGCCGGGCATGCGCACGTCGGCGATCAGCACGCCGATCTGGCTGGCGTCGTAGTCTTCCAGGAAGGACTCGCCGCTGGCGTAGGCGCGAACGCGATAGCCATTGGCCTCCAATAGCCAGCGCAGCGAATCGCGGACCGCTTCGTCGTCGTCAACAATGAAAACCGTGCTCGACAGGTGGGGCGTGTTCATGCGTGCAACTCCTCGGACTGATCGTTCTGGGCCTGCGACTGGGGTGCAGCGCAGGGCAGGGTAAAGCGGAAAATGGTGCCACCGGCGGGATTGGGATCCGCCCACAAGCGGCCGTGGTGCGATTCAATAATGGTACGGCAGATGTTCAGCCCCATGCCCAGGCCCTGGGTCTTGGTGCTGAAGAAGGGTTCGAACAGGCGTTCGGGTTCGGCCAGGCCGTGGCCGCGATCGACCACCGCGACCTCGATGTGCTGTTCATGCAGGATCACGGCGACCTTGAGTTCGTCGGATTCGCTTTTTTCCATGGCCTCCAGCCCGTTCTTCAGCAGGTTCAACAGCACCTGCTCGATCAGGATGGGGTCGGCCAGCACGTCCGGCGCGTTGGACGGCACGAAGCGGTCGATGCGGATACGGCGCTTGCGGGCGTCGATCTCGGCGAAACCGATGGCATTGTCCACGATCCGGCTGATGGCCACGCGCTGGCGGCGGGGCTCGCTGCGCTTCACGAATTCGCGGATGCGGCTGATGATCTTGCCGGCGCGCTCGGCTTGCGAGGCGGCCTTTTCCAGGGCCGGCAGCAGCATGTTGGGGCTGGTGTGGCCGGCCTTGACCAGGGCGACGGCGCCCATGCTGTAGTTGGCGATGGCGGTCAGCGGCTGGTTCAGTTCATGCGCCAGCGAAGACGCCATTTCGCCCATGGTGGTCAGGCGGCTGGTGAGCTGGATCTTTTCCTGCTGCACGCGCGAGGCTTCCTCGTGCACGCGGCGCTCGGTGATGTCGCGCGCCACCTGCATGCGCACGCGGCGGCCGTCGGTCCAGGCCAGCATGCGGTGGTGCACTTCGAACCAGCGCTGCACCGAGGGCGCGAAGACTTCCACGGATTCGTCGGTGAAGCGGCCGCGGCGGCCGGCCAGCAGCTCGTCGTGGCCGCCGGTCTGGGCGCCGAACACGCGGCGGTAGGTGCGGTTGGCGAACAGCAGTTCCAGGCCGTCGTGGGTGTCGGCGGTGACCGAGATGGCGTCGTCCAGGCCTTCCAGCACCGTCATGAAGCGCTCGTGCGCGGCGGTCAGGGCCTCGCGGATGCGCTTGGGCTCGGTGATGTCGGTCATGGAGGTCATCCAGCCGATCTGATTGCCGTTGGGGTCCAGTAGCGGGGACACATACATACGCGCCGTGAATCGCGATCCGTCGCGGCGCTGCGCCTCGACCTCCAGGCCGCTGCTGGGCGTCTTGCCGGACATCAGCACGTCCAGGGTGTGCTGATGCTGTTCATGGCGGCCCGGCACCCAATAAGGGAAGGGCGGGCTGCGGCCGATCAGGTCGGCCTCGTTCCAGCCGATCATGCGGCAGAAGGCCGGGTTCACGTAGGCGATGCGGCCTTCCATGTCCAGCACGCGCATGCCGGTGGACATGGAGTTCTCCATGGCGCGGCGGAATCCGGTTTCGGCGATCAGGGCGGCTTCGGCCGCCGAACGGAAACGGGTATAGCGCCACAGCATCAGCAGGCTGATGACGATCACACAGGACAGGGCCAGCACTACCCAGATCAGGCGCTGCTGGCGCATTTCCTGGTCGATGGTGACAAACATGACACTGTCGTCATGGATGCGCTGCAGCCAGAAAAACACCGCCATCACACAGATATAGAGGATCAGCACCATTGCTGGCGTGACCCAGTACACCCCGCGTCGGCGAGTGCGGGCGTGATCGTGGAACGGCGTAGGAATATTGGACTTGGGCGCGCTGGACATGGAATTCGGGCCGGATAGACCGCGCATTTTAGTGCGTGTTGGCAGGGATTTGCCGGGAATCGACTCGTCCTTTTGGAGTACCTAAGTAAAAGTATGACGCCAAAGCGTTCAGCTGGCTTTAAATTTTCCGCATTATGAAATGCCGTACCGCAACATGAAATTTTTCTTGCGACCGGTTAATCTTCTTTCTTAGAATGCCGGCTGATAGGGAACCGACCCAGTAGCAGGTCTCTAGAACAACCCGACCCCATGCCTTGCATGGTAGCCCGGATGATCCCGGCTACCATGCAATGTCCGCGAGTAGATAAGTAAGCGGGTGCGGTCACGAACATTCCAACAGGAGACACACGATGTCCTCTTACGCCCAGGCTGGCGCCGTACAGGCTGCCAACGACGAAGACACCCTTGAAACCCAGGAGTGGCTCGAAGCCCTGGCGGCTGTCCTTGATCGTGAAGGACCGCAGCGCGCCCACTATCTGCTCGAACGTCTGATCGACGAAGCCCGCCGTTCCGGCGCGCATATCCCGTTCTCGCCCAACACCGCCTACGTCAACACGATTCCCCCCGGCCTGGAGCCGGCGCACCCGGGCAACCTGGAGCTGGAATCGCGCATCCGTTCGTACGTGCGCTGGAACGCCATGGCCATGGTGGTCAAGGCCAACAAGCACAATCCGCCGGACGGCGGCGACCTGGGCGGCCACATCGCCTCCTTCGCCTCGCTAGCCACCATGATCGGCTGCGGCCAGAACCATTTCTGGCACGCCGAAGACGAAAACCACGGCGGCGACCTGGTCTACTTCCAGGGCCACACCTCCCCCGGCATGTACGGCCGCGCCTACCTCGAAGGCCGCCTGACCGAAGACCAGCTGAACCACTTCCGCCAGGAAGTGGACGGCAAGGGCCTGTCCTCGTACCCGCATCCCAAGCTGATGCCGGACTTCTGGCAGTTCCCGACGGTGTCGATGGGCCTGGGCCCGCTGATGGCCATCTACCAGGCCCGCTTCCTGAAGTACCTGCACGCCCGCGGCATCGCGGACACCAGCAAGCGCAAGGTCTGGGTGTTCTGCGGCGACGGCGAAATGGACGAACCCGAATCCCTGGGCGCCATCGCCTTGGCTGCCCGCGAAAAGCTGGACAACCTGATCTTCGTCATCAACTGCAACCTGCAGCGCCTGGACGGTCCGGTGCGCGGCAACGGCAAGATCATCCAGGAACTCGAAGGCGACTTCCGCGGTTCGGGCTGGAACGTGATCAAGCTGATCTGGGGTGGCTACTGGGATCCGCTGCTGGCGCACGACAAGGAAGGCATCCTGCGCAAGATCATGGAAGACACCGTCGACGGCGAGTACCAGGCGTACAAGGCCAACGACGGCAAGTTCGTGCGCGAACACTTCTTCGGAAAGCATCCGAAGCTGCTGGAAGCCGTGTCGCGCATGAGCGACGAAGACATCTGGCGCCTGAACCGCGGCGGCCATGACCCCCACAAGGTGTACGCCGCGTTCAACGCCGCCGCCACCCACGAGGGCCAGCCCACCGTCATCCTGGCCAAGACCATCAAGGGCTACGGCATGGGCCACGTCGGCCAGGCCAAGAACCCGACCCACCAGCAGAAGAAGCTGGAGCTGGACTCGATCCGCGAATTCCGCGACCGTTTCGGCATCCCGATTCCGGACGACCAACTGGCCGACCTGCCGTACTTCAAGCCGGCCGAAGACTCGCCCGAAATGAAGTACCTGCACGAGCGCCGTGCCGCGCTGGGCGGCTACCTGCCGCGCCGCCGCGCCAAGGCCGACGAACATCTCAAGGCCCCGGCGCTGGACGCCTTCAAGGCCGTGCTGGAGCCCACCGCCGAAGGCCGTGAAATCTCGACCACCCAAGCCTTCGTGCGCATCCTGAACCAGGTGCTGCGCGACAAGGAACTGGGTCCGCGCGTCGTGCCGATCCTGGCCGACGAATCGCGCACCTTTGGCATGGAAGGCCTGTTCCGCCAGATCGGCATCTACGCGCCGGAAGGCCAGAAGTACACCCCGGTCGACAAGGACCAGGTCATGTACTACAAGGAAGCGGCCGACGGCCAGCTCCTGCAGGAAGGCATCAACGAGGCGGGCGCGATGAGCTCCTGGATTGCGGCGGCCACGTCGTACTCCTCGAACAACCGCATCATGATCCCGTTCTTCATCTACTACTCGATGTTCGGGTTCCAGCGCATCGGCGACCTGGCCTGGGCGGCCGGCGACATGCAGGCGCGCGGCTTCCTCCTGGGCGGCACCGCCGGGCGCACCACGCTCAACGGCGAAGGCCTGCAGCACGAAGACGGCCACAGCCACATCCTGGCGTCGACCATCCCGAACTGCGTCTCGTACGACCCGACCTTCGGCCACGAACTGGCCGTGATCATCCAGCATGGCCTGAAGCGCATGGTGGAAGACCAGGAAAACGTCTACTACTACCTGACGGTGATGAACGAAAACTACCCGCAGCCCGGTCTGACCCAGGGCGACGAGGAAGGCATCATCAAGGGCATGTACAAGCTCAAGTCGCACGGCAAGGGCAAGAACCGCGTGCAGCTGATGGGCTCGGGCACCATCCTGCGCGAAGTCATGGCCGCGCAAGAACTGCTGGAAGCCGACTGGGGCGTGGCTTCGGACCTCTGGAGCGTCACCAGCTTCACGGAACTGCGCCGCAACGGCCTGGACGCCGAACGCCACAACATGCTGCACCCCGACGAGAAGAAGCCGCAGGTGGCTTACGTCACGGAACAGCTGGCCAAGACGGAAGGCCCGATCATCGCGTCGACCGACTACATGAAGCTCTTCGCCGACCAGATCCGTCCGTTCGTGCCCAAGGGCCGCGAGTACAAGGTGCTGGGCACCGACGGTTTCGGCCGCTCGGATTTCCGCTCGAAGCTGCGCGAGCACTTCGAAGTGGATCGCCACTTCGTCGTCGTCGCCGCGCTGCGCGCGCTGGCCGACGAAGGCAAGGTGCCGGTCGCCAAGGTGGCCGAAGCCATCAAGAAGTACGGCATCAATCCGAACAAAGCCAACCCGCAATACGCCTGAGGGTAAAGAGACATGAGCAACATCGTGCAAATCAAGGTTCCCGACATCGGCGACTTCAAGGAAGTGGAAGTCATCGAAGTGCTGGTGGCGGTGGGCGACACGATCAAGGCTGAACAAAGCCTGATCACCGTCGAGTCCGACAAGGCCTCGATGGAGATCCCCGCGTCGCAAGGCGGCGTGGTGAAGTCGATCAGCGTGAAGGTGGGCGACAAGGTTGCCGAAGGCACGGTCGTGCTGGAAGTGGAAGCGTCGGGCGCGGGCGAGGCTGCGGCCCCCGCGGCTGCGCCGGCCAAGGAAGAGGCTCCCAAGGCCGAAGCCCAGGCTGCCGCGCAGCCGGCCGCTGCTGCCGCTGCCGCCGCACCGGCCACCTCCAGCGGTCCGGTGAACATCGAAGTGCCCGACATCGGCGACTTCAAGGAAGTCGAAGTCATCGAAGTCATGGTCGCGGTGGGCGACACCATCAAGGCCGAGCAAAGCCTGATCACCGTCGAGTCCGACAAGGCCTCGATGGAAATCCCCGCCTCGCAAGGCGGCGTGGTCAAGGAAGTGAAGGTCAAGGTCGGCGACAAGGTTGCCAAGGGCTCGGTCGTGGTCGTGGTGGAGGGCGCCGCGCCCGCCGCCGCTGCCGCCGCAGCCCCGGCTCCGGCCGCCAAGGCAGAGGCCGCTGCCGCGCCCGCCGCCAAGGCCGAAGCGCCTGCGCCTGCCGCGCAGCGTCCGGCTCCGGCCGCCGCGCTCGAAGACGCCAACCTCAAGCCCGGCCAGCTGCCGCACGCGTCCCCCTCGGTGCGCAAGTTCGCGCGCGAACTGGGCGTCAACCTGAGCAAGGTCAAGGGCTCCGGTCCCAAGGACCGCATCACCGCCGACGACGTGCGCGGCTTCGTCAAGCAGGCGCTCGCCGCTGGTCCGGTGGCCGCTGCCGGCGGTTCGGCCGATGGCGCCGCGCTGGGCCTGTTGCCGTGGCCGAAGGTCGACTTCACCAAGTTCGGCCCGATCGAAGCCAAGCCGCTGTCGCGCATCAAGAAGATCTCCGGCGCGAACCTGCACCGCAATTGGGTCATGATCCCGCACGTCACCAACAACGACGAAGCGGACATCACCGACCTGGAAGCGCTGCGCGTCACGCTGAACAAGGAAAACGAGAAGTCGGGCATCAAGGTCACGATGCTGGCCTTCCTGATCAAGGCCGTGGTCGCGGCCCTGAAGAAGTTCCCCGAGTTCAACGCTTCGCTGGACGGCGACAACTTGGTGCTCAAGCAGTACTACCACATCGGCTTCGCCGCCGACACGCCCAACGGGCTGGTGGTGCCGGTGATCCGCGATGCCGACAAGAAGGGCATTCTGCAGATCGCCCAGGAAATGACCGACCTGTCCAAGAAGGCGCGCGATGGCAAGATCTCGCCCGCCGAAATGCAGGGCGGGTGCTTCTCGATCTCGTCCCTGGGCGGCATCGGCGGCACCTCGTTCACGCCCATCATCAACGCCCCTGAAGTGGCGATCCTGGGCGTGTCGCGCTCCTCGCACAAGCCCGTGTGGGACGGCAAGCAGTTCGTGCCGCGCCTGATCGTGCCGCTGTCGCTGTCGTACGACCACCGCGTCATCGACGGCGCCGCGGCCGCGCGCTTCAACGCCTATCTGGGCGCCTTGCTGGCCGACTTCCGCCGCATCGCGCTGTAAACGGGGAGCCCCATGAGCAATACCGTTCAAATCAAAGTGCCGGACATCGGCGACTTCAAGGAAGTGGAAGTCATCGAAGTGCTGGTGGCGGTGGGCGACACGATCAAGGCTGAACAAAGCCTGATCACCGTCGAGTCCGACAAGGCCTCGATGGAAATCCCCGCGTCGCAAGGCGGCGTGGTGAAGTCCATCAACGTCAAGGTCGGCGACAAGGTTGCCGAAGGCACGGTCGTGCTGGAAGTGGAAGCCGCCGCCTCGGGCGCTGCCGCCGCGCCGGCCGCCAAGGAAGCTCCCAAGGCTGCCGAGGCGCCCAAGCAGGCAGCCGCTCCCGCTGCGGCGCCTGCCGCCGCGCCCGCCGCGGCCAGCTTCAAGGGCGCGGCCGACGGCGAGTACGACATGCTGGTGCTGGGCGCCGGCCCCGGCGGCTACTCCGCCGCCTTCCGCGCCGCCGACCTGGGCCTGTCCGTGGTCCTGGTGGAGCGCTATGACACCCTGGGCGGCGTCTGCCTGAACGTGGGCTGCATTCCGTCCAAGGCGCTGCTGCACAACGCCGCCGTCATCGACGAAGCCCGCGAACTGGCCGCCCACGGCATCAGCTTCGGCGAGCCCAAGATCGACCTGGACAAGCTGCGCGGCTACAAGGACAGCGTGGTCGCCAAGCTGACCGGTGGCCTGGCCGGCATGGCCAAGGCTCGCAAGGTCACCGTGGTGCACGGCGTGGGCGAGTTCGCCGACCCCAACCACCTGACCGTCAAGGCCGCCGACGGCAAGACCCAGACCCTGCGCTTCAAGCAAGCCATCATCGCCGCCGGCAGCCAGTCGGTGAAGCTGCCGTTCCTGCCCCAGGACGACCGCATCGTCGACTCCACCGGCGCCTTGTTGCTGCGTGAAGTCCCCAAGAAGATGCTGATCATCGGCGGCGGCATCATCGGCCTGGAAATGGGCACGGTGTACTCCACGCTGGGCGCGCGCCTGGACGTGGTGGAAATGCTGGACGGCCTGATGCAGGGCGCCGACCGCGACCTGGTCAAGGTATGGCAGAAGAAGAACGCCTACCGCTTCGACAACATCATGTTGAAGACCAAGACCGTGGGCGCGGAAGCCAAGAAGGACGGCATCTACGTCAGCTTCGAAGGCGAGGGCGCGCCCAAGGAGCCGCAACGCTACGACCTGGTGCTGCAAGCCGTGGGCCGCAGCCCCAACGGCAAGAAGATCGGCGCTGACAAGGCTGGCATCGCCGTGACCGACCGCGGCTTCATCGAAGTCGATCGCCAGATGCGCACCAACGTGCCGCACATCTACGCTATCGGCGACATCGTCGGCCAGCCCATGCTGGCGCACAAGGCCGTGCATGAAGGCCACGTTGCCGCCGAAGCCGCCGCAGGCCAGAAGTCCTTCTTCGACGCCCGCGTCATTCCGTCGGTGGCCTACACCGATCCGGAAGTGGCCTGGGTCGGCCTGACCGAAGACGAAGCCAAGAAACAGGGCATCAAGATCGAGAAGGGCGTGTTCCCCTGGGCCGCCTCCGGCCGCGCCATCGCCAATGGCCGCGACGAAGGCTTCACCAAGCTCATCTTCGACGCGGAAACGCATCGCATCCTGGGCGGCAGCATCGTCGGCACCCATGCGGGTGACCTGATCAGCGAACTGGCCCTGGCCGTGGAAATGGGCGCCGACGTCGTCGATATCGCCAAGACCATCCACCCGCACCCGACCCTGGGTGAGTCGGTGGGCATGGCCGCCGAAGTTGCAGAAGGTGTTTGCACCGACTTGCCGCCGATGAAGAAGAAGTAATGCGCAGGAGGGCGGTCATGCCGCCCGCGCAATGCAAAAGCGCCGGCCCTGGACAGGGACCGGCGCTTTTTTTGTGTGCGTATGGCGCGGCGTTCAGGCGTGCGTATCGATGCGCGAACCCAGCGTGGCGTCTACTGCCAGCACCGGCAGCGACTGCATCAGCGTCAAGGCCGTGTCCGCTTGCGCATTGAGCGCCTTCTTCAGTACGCGGGCCTGTACTTCCTGCATGACATTCGCGTCCTGCAGGGCCAGGGCGGTATTGACGGTGTTGCTGATCGATGCGTCCATGCTTGGGGTGTCCTAGTGTTTGGAGGGTGGCTTGAGTCGGTATTGGATTATCGCGTGGACTGCGCCCGGATGCACGGGATTCGTGGCGGTCCTCACGGTCGATTCGGGCATTCCTTGATGGTGCCCCACGCGCGATTGGGCTCGCAGAACTGCCGGCGTGCGGCCCAGGCGCAGTCGGGGCGATCGAAGAACCCCAACGTCGCGCAACGCGCCATCTCGTTTTTCAGTTCTTCCACCCAGGCCATGGGGTCTACGGCGGGGATCTCAGTCATCCGCAGGGTAGACGTGGGTGTAGTGTTCATCGTGTCCGCCGCTGCGGGCGGCGCCGGGGCGTGCTCGGGTTGCGCCTGCGAGGCGGGTTGCTGCTCAGCAGGGGCGGGCTGCGGCGCTGGGTTGGGCCCAGGTTGCGGTTCTGGCGAACCTGGGCCCGAATCCGAATCGGAGTCCGAATCTGAAACGGGTGTTGGCATCGCCGCCGGCGTCATTTCCGGGTGACCGAATACAGGTTCGGCGTTCGCAGGCGGTGCCGGCGTCAGAGGTATCCGTACCGGGCCGGCAGCCGTGGAGCCCGAAACTGTCGTATTCGGCGAGCTCCATGACACCACCAGCAAAACCAGCGCGCCATAGATTGCCAGCGTATACAGCACGGTCAATGTGGCATATCCCACGCGTTTACCCGTGATCGGCCGCGCGTCTTCGCGTCCTACCAGGGCGCGCCAGCGGACCAGTGCAGCGCCAGGCGCCGATATTAACCACCAGAACATCCGCCGTAGCGGACCGGGTTCCTGCGGAGTGGGCGCGGCCTGCGCCTGCGCCACCAGCAATTCGCGCAAGGCGCGGTTCTCTTCGCGCAGACGCAGGGTCTGCTCATCCATCGGCGCCTGGGCATCGGGATCCGGAATGCTGCTGTGCTGCGTAGCGAGTGGATCGGGAGGCGTCGCGGTCATGTTGTGAAAATTATTGATACAAAGCGTGCAGCCGCGAGTATGAGGCAATCGGAGGAAGTGAAAAAGGGGAACAGTCCGAAAAAATGGGGCTTGATTAGGACTCGAAGGGGGATTACCGCAGGAACCGGCAAAAACCTGCGTTCTTCCAACGATTTAGCCAGCGCGGCCGCTGATACTCTCCCCACACTTGCCACAGCTACTTGCCCGATGCGGAGTTTTTTTGAACGCGCCTGAGTCCTTACCCGATGGGGGTCGCGAGGTTGCGATCGCTCCCGCCTTGGCCGACCACGCCATCAACTTCCTGAGTTCGCCGGGCCACTTGCGGGCGACGGCGCATTTGTATGGTCTTTCCAGTGTGCCACTGGATCAGGCTCGCGTGCTGGTACTCGGGTGCCGCGCAGGAGCCAATGTCTTCCCTTTTGCCGCGGCCTATCCTCAAGCTCGTGTGGTCGGGATCGACCCTGACGCCGGCCAAATCGAGCTGGCGCGTCAGCATGCCGAGGGGCTGGGCTTGGGAAACGCGGAGTTCTTTGCGGCCGATTACGCCGCGGTGACGCCGGAGTTGGGCGAATTCGACTATATCGTCGCCCATGATGTCTACAGTTTGCTGGATCGCAGCCAGGCAGTCGAAATTCTGCGCATCTGCCGCCTGAACCTGTCGTTCGAAGGCATCGCGTACGTCAATTACGACACCTACCCGGGCGCGCGCGTGGACGAGGCGGTGCGCGACGCCATGTTGCTGTACGGCCATGGTGCCGACACCGCGGAAGAACAGACTGCTGCTGCCCGCACTGCTTTGACCCTATTTTCCAACGGAATGGCATCGGGCAATCCGATGGCCGGCGCCTTCGCCGCGGCTGCCGAGATTGGCAAAGCTGATCTCGATGCCGGGTTGTTCGGTTTCTCACGCCAGGCCTATTACTTCGTGGAGTTTTCGGAACTCGTGTCCGGTTACGCCTTGATCTGCGCGGGCGATGCCGAGCCGCAAATCGAGATGGCCGACACCTATGGAGGCAATGTATCGCTTGCGCATGGATTGCTGGGTCTCGGCAAGCCGCGGGTCTTGCGGCAACAGAACCTGGACTTTTCAGTCGGCCGCCGCCATCGCCGCACGCTCATTGTGCATCAGGAGCGCGCGGAGCAGGCTTCGCCGCAGATCGATGTGGCGCGTTTGATGGAATTACGCTGGGCCGGCCGGTTCAGGCGTTGCGCGCTGGGCCTGCGCGACGTCAAGAATATCTATTTCGAAACCTCGCCAGGACAGGTGTTCTGCACCGACGATCCCGTGGTTCAGCGTGTCCTGGATGCGCTGGGTTGCGCTTGGCCCGAGTCGCTCGATGCGGCGGGCCTGGCTGACTTCGTGGCTGCGGGGCCGTCGGTGGGCGAGGGCAAGACGGCATTTGAAGCAACGCAGGCAGCGCTGCTGTATCTGGTGCGCCGCGGACTCGTGCGTTACTCGGTGGATCGCACGCCTTACGATACGATCGGGGCGGACGCCCTGGCCGTGGTTGCGCAGGCGCTTCCCGCACTTGCAGACCGCGAGCGGGGCGGGCAGGCTCCGTTGTTCAACTGGTGGCACGAGCCAGTGACCGAGACCATCGACCGGCACGTGCTGGAACTGCTGGCTCAAGGGCAGTCCCTGGCGGCGCTGGACGCCTATGTCGAAAAAGAGAAGGCCGAGTCGAAATCGAGCGGCCCGCTTGGCGAAAAGCCGGCGACTGCGCCGCAGGGTGTGTCTCTGACTCAGCAATTGCGGATGCTGCGGCGGTCCGCCTTGGTGCTTGCCGGGCCAACACGTTGGCGCGATTTCCTGGCGGATGGCCTGGAGGCCAGCAAGGGCGAGCGCCATTCATGGATGCTCTATGTGCAGGCATTGTCGAGGTGCCTGTTGCAGCAAGTACCCCTCAAGGGACTGCGGGGTGTCACCCCTGCACAGCACAGGGAGGCCGTGGAGCTGCGGAATCTCGCGTACAAGGGCAAGGTCAGCGCCGAGACCGAGGCGCAAGTGCGCCGCCTGATCAAGCAGGCTCCCCGGAACGATGCCGCGTGGGACGCGCTGTCGTGCATTGTGCGCGACAAGGGTGAGAACACTGAATCGTTGATGGCCTTGCTGCATGCGCTTCGCCTGGATCCGACGCCTGCGCACCGCTACGCCCTGCTGGCCCTGACGCTGTTGGCGCGGGATTCGTTGGATGACGCGGAGCAGAGCGCCTTGCTGGCGCTGACGATTCATCCGAAGTACGCCTCCGCGCACAACGTCCTGGGTAGCTGCTATCACAAGGCCTCGCGCTTCTACGACGCGATTTATCACTACGGGCGCGCCCTGGAAGAGGATCCTTCGGTCGTGGATTCCCACGGCAACTTGGGTGTGGTCCTGGCGGATATCGGCGATTTCGACGGGGCGGAGAAAAAGTACAAGGAAGTGCTACGCCTGGTACCGGACAATCCACAGGTCTGGGGTAGTCGGTTTTTCGGCTTGAATTATTTCCCCGATCGTACGGCCGAACAGATTTTCGAGGTCTACAAGGAATTCGAAGAGATATTTGGCAAGCCGATGCGCAAGCATTGGTTGCCTCACCGCAACGACAAAGATCCCGGACGACGGCTGCGGATCGGCTATGTCTCGCCGGATATCCGATTCCACCCCGTGACCCTGTTTCTTGAGCCCCTGATGGCTCACCACAATCCGGACGAATTCGAGGTGCATATCTACGCACACCTGGGTGTCGAGGACAAGGTGACCGAAGCGTTCAAGGGGTACGCCCAGCACTGGACGCGCACGAACGGCATGACGGACGACGCGCTGGCGCGTCGCATACGCGCCGACAAGATCGACATTCTGGTGGATCTGGCCGGCCATACCGGCAACAACCGCCTAGGCGTATTTGCGCGCAAGCCGGCTCCCGTCCAGCTCACATGGTTGGGTTTCGGATGCACGACCGGCCTGACGGCCATTGATTACATCCTGAGCGATGCTGAAATGGTGCCGCCTGGATCCGATCATTTGTTCGCGGAGAAGCCTTGGCGCTTGAGCGGCAGCAATTTTGCCTACAGGCCGAAATCCGGAATGGGTGATGCAGGGCCGCTGCCGGCCCTGGCCAATGGCCATGTTCGGTTCATCACGCTCTCCAGGGCAATCCGTTTCAACGATCATCTGATTCGCACGTGGGCGGAGATCATGCGCCGGGTGCCGTCATCCAAGCTGGTGGTGGATAGCCGCAGTTACGTGTCCCCTGGACTGAAGGAAGAGCTGGAGTCGCGGTTCGCGGTACACGGTGTGCAGGCATCGCGTCTCGAAATCGGCTTTCATTCACCTCCTTGGGACCTGCTGCGCAGCGCGGACATTACGCTAGATTGTTTTCCGCACAACTCCGGAACGACGTTGTTCGAGAGCCTCTATCAAGGCCTTCCGTTCATTACGCTGGCGGGCCGGCCCGGCGTCGGCCGTATTGGCGCGTCCACCCTGATAGGCCTGGGGCGCGGCGACTGGATCGCGTCGACCGAGGCGGAATACATCGATAAGGTGGTGGCGCTGGCCAGCGATATTCCGGCGCTCGAGCGCATACGCGCCGGACTGCGTGCCGAAATGCAGGCCAGCAGCCTCATGGACGAACCCGCTTTTGCGCGTAAGGTCGAGACGGCCTTTCGCGCCATGTTCAAACAATGGTGTGAGAAACAAGCATGAAGGCAATTATTCTTGCGGGTGGCCTGGGCACGCGCATTTCCGAAGAAACGCATGTCAAGCCGAAGCCCATGGTGGAGATCGGCGGAAAACCCATCCTGTGGCACATCATGAAGATGTACTCGGCCCACGGCGTCAATGATTTCGTGATCTGCTGCGGCTACAAGGGCTATGTCATCAAAGAGTACTTTGCCAATTACTTCCTGCATATGTCGGACGTGACGTTCGACATGGCCAACAACCAGATGGAAGTGCATCAGCGCAAGGCAGAGCCCTGGCGCGTCACCCTGGTGGATACGGGAGACGACACCATGACTGGCGGACGCCTCAAGCGCGTGGCCGCTTACGTCAAGGACGAAGACGCATTTTGCTTTACCTATGGTGACGGGGTCGCCGACGTGGATATCTCCGCGTTGATCGCGTTCCACCGCAAGCACGGACGCTCGGCGACCGTCACGGCTGTGCAGCCCCCCGGGCGCTATGGCGCCTTGAAGATGGAGAACGATCTGGTGGCGGGCTTCACGGAGAAGCCGCGCGGCGATGGCGGCCTGATCAATGGCGGTTTTTTCGTGCTCTCTCCCAAGGTCCTGCCGCTGATCGAAGGCGACCATATTTCCTGGGAAATGGAGCCATTGGAAACCCTGGCGCGCAATGGCGATCTCATGGCTTACAAGCACATGGGTTTCTGGCAACCCATGGACACGCTGCGTGAAAAGCGCATGCTGGAATCCCTGTGGGAAGCGGGCAAGGCGCCCTGGAGGGTGTGGTGATCAGCGACGCCGCCAGTTTCTGGCGCGGCAAGCGTGTCTTCCTGACTGGCCACACCGGCTTCAAGGGGGGCTGGATGGCGCTGTGGCTACGCCTGCTGGGGGCCGAAGTATGCGCCGCGTCGTTGGCGCCGCCTGTCGGTCAGACCAGCCTGTTTGAGGCGGCCGGCATCGCCCGCGTGCTGGACAGCCACATTCTCGATATCCGCGATGCGGCAGGGCTGGCTGTGCTCGTACGCCAAGCGCAACCTGAAATCGTGCTGCACTTGGCAGCCCAGCCGCTGGTCCGCGCCAGCTACCGCGAACCGCTGCAGACCTTCGACACCAACGTAATGGGGACGGCGCATGTCCTGGATGCGCTGCGCGGCCTGCCGGACGCGCGCGTGGCGCTGTGCATCACGACCGACAAGGTCTATCGCAACGAGGAATGGCCGCATCCATATCGCGAGGGCGACGCCTTGGGCGGACACGACCCCTACAGCGCCAGCAAGGCTGCCGCCGAATTGGTCGCGGCCTGTTACCGCGATGCGTTCCTGGCGCAGCAGGGTGTCGCCGTTGCAACCGCCCGGGCGGGGAACGTCATAGGCGGCGGCGATTGGTCCGAAGACCGTTTGCTGCCTGATGCCGTGCGAGCCTGGCAGGCCCAGGGCAAGCTTGAAATCCGTAATCCGGGATCGACTCGTCCCTGGCAGCACGTCCTCGAACCCCTGGCCGGATATCTGCGCCTGGCGCGAACGCTATGGGAACGTCCCAACTTGGCCGGTCCGTACAATTTCGGGCCTCCGTCGCACGAGGCGGCTACGGTGCGCGAAGTGGTCGAGCTTGCCCGCGACGCCTATGGCAGCGGCGACGTGGTTTACGGTACAGCGGTCCAGGGGCCCCACGAAGCTGGCATGCTGACGCTCGATACGTCGCGCGCGCGTTCCATTCTGCAGGTGCAGGCGCGCTGGAGCCTGTCCCGTTCAGTGGCTGAAACAATGCAGTGGTACCGCGCCCAATACGAAGGCGCGGACGCGCGCGCCTTGTGTGAGGCGCAGATAGAGGCTTACGGCCCTCCGTGACTCTGGCGTGAGTCCTCGCGACACTGCCTAGACAAGAACACCTGATTTTAGAGAAATAGCATGAGTCCTAACGAAATTCGGGCGCAGATCGCCCTGCTGGTCGACCAGTATCACGAGGCCCAGGAGCGCGAGCGCGCAGCGTTCGCTCCAGGAAAGACCGTTGTGCCGCCTTCGGGCAAGCTGATCGGCGCGGCCGAGCTCAAGTCCATGGTCGAGGCATCGCTGGACGGTTGGCTGACGACGGGCCGCTTCAATGACGCCTTCGAACAACGCCTGGCCCAGTATCTGGGCGTAAAGCACCTGATCACCGTCAACTCCGGTTCCTCGGCCAATCTGGTGGCGTTTTCCACGCTCACTTCGCCGAAATTGGGCGAACGGGCTATCCGACGGGGCGATGAAGTGATTGGCGTGGCCGCGGGCTTTCCCACCACGGTCAACCCGATTCTGCAATTTGGCGCAGTACCCGTGTTTGTGGATGTGGAACTCGGCACCTACAACGTGGACGCCAGCCTGCTGGAGGCCGCGATCACCCCGCGCACCAAGGCCATCATGCTGGCGCATACGCTGGGCAACCCGTACAACCTGGACGTGGTGACGGCCTTGTGCAAGAAGTACGGCCTGTGGCTGATCGAAGACTGTTGCGACGCCTTGGGCTCGACCTATAACGGTCGCATGGTCGGAACCTTCGGTGATATCGGCACGCTCAGCTTCTATCCCGCGCATCACATCACGATGGGCGAGGGCGGGGCGGTCTTCACGAACGACCCGCACCTGAAGTTGATCGCGGAGTCGTTCCGCGACTGGGGCCGCGACTGCTACTGCGGACCCGGCAAGGACAATACCTGCGGACGGCGCTTCTGCCAGAAGCTGGGCAGCCTTCCCGAAGGCTACGACCACAAGTACACCTACTCGCACATTGGCTACAACCTGAAGATCACCGACATGCAGGCCGCTTGCGGCCTGGCGCAGTTGGACCGGGTCGAGGAGTTCGTGACGCAGCGCAAGGCCAATTTCCGCTTTTTGAAAGAGCGGCTGGCCTCCTGCGAGGAATTCCTGATCCTGCCCGAGGCCACGCCCGGTTCCG
The DNA here is from genome assembly GCF_058796095.1 of Achromobacter sp. GW823-FHT04E03. Lineage (NCBI taxonomy): Bacteria > Pseudomonadati > Pseudomonadota > Betaproteobacteria > Burkholderiales > Alcaligenaceae > Achromobacter > Achromobacter sp. GW823-FHT04E03. The sequence goes on from NZ_JBXAIJ010000001.1 coordinate 207,527, forward strand.
ATCCTTCCTGGTTCGGCTTCCCGATCACGTTGCGGCCCGAAGCCGAAGTGCGCCGCGTCGACCTGCTGACGTACCTGGACCAGGACAAGATCGGCACGCGCTTGCTGTTCGCCGGCAACCTGACCCGCCAACCCTCGATGGTCGGCCAGCATTACCGCGTGGCGGGCGAGCTGACGAATACGGAAATCATCATGAACAACACGTTCTGGATCGGCGTGCAGCCTGCGTTGACTCCCGAGATGTTGGACTATGCCGCCAGCCGCATCGAGCTGTTCTTCGGCGTCGGGCTCTGACATGGAAGCCAGGGCCTTGGATATTCCGGGCTGCTACCTGTTCAGCCTTCCGCGCTTTCCCGATGCACGCGGCGAATTCCGCAAGCTTTTGCACGCGCCCACGCTGACCGCCTTGGGGTTGGAAGCCGACTATGCCGAATCCTATGTATCGGTATCGCATCGCGGCGTCTTGCGGGGCCTGCATTTCCAGGCGCCGCCGTCGGATCATGCCAAGCTCGTGACCTGCCTGTCGGGCCGGGCGCGCGATGGCTTGCTGGACCTGCGGCGGGGGTCGCCGACGTTCAAACAGTCCCTGTCCTTGATCCTGGACGGCGATGAGCCGCAAGCTGTTTATGTGCCTCGAGGCGTCGCCCATGGATTTGCCGCGCACCGGGACCAGACGGCATTGCTCTATTACACGACATCGGTTCACGATCCGTTGCGGGACGCGGGTGTCGACCCGCGCAGCGCCGGCATCGACTGGTGGGCTGGCGAATCAGGCATGAAAGAACCCATCATGTCGCCGCGCGATGCGGGCCTGCCTGCGCTGGACGATTTCATCACCCCCTTTACGTACGCAGGGGCGCCATGACGTCGCGGGTACTGGTTACCGGAGCCCGCGGATACGCGGGCGGGGCGGTTGCCGCATGCTTGCGCGCTCATGGCGTGGAGGTCGTCACCGCAGGCCGGGCGCCGTCGGATGACATCCGCCTGGACTTGTCGGATCCGGACGCCGTGGCCGGCTTGGCGCTCCCGGATGGCCTGGACGCCTGCATCCATGCAGCGGCGATGCACGAGGTGGCTTGCCGCGCCAATCCGTCATTGGCCTATGTCGTCAATGTCGCGGGAACCCGGGCTCTGTTGGAGGCCTGCGCGCGCGCGGGGATCGAGCGCCATGCCTATGTTTCCACTTTCCACGTGTTCGGGCGGCCCGCGGCGCTGTTGGACGAGCTGGCGCCCGCCGTGCCGGCCAACGACTACGGACTGACCCATAGGCATGCAGAAGAGTTGTATGCCCTGGCTGCGCGGGAGCAAGGCATGTCAGTGGACATCTTGCGGCCCGCGAATCTCTTCGGGGCGCCCGCTCGCTGGACAGGCTTCGACCGCTGGACCCTGGCGCCATTTGATTTCTGCCGCCAGGCGGTGGCAAACGGCCGGATCGTCCTGCATGGGCGAGGCAAAGCGCGGCGTAACTACTTGAGTGTGGAGCATTTCGCACAGGTGCTGGCGCGGCGTTTGCCAGGCGCCGGTTCCGGCGTGCTGCATGTGGCGGGGGCTGACTGGTTGATCCGCGATCTCGCGGGCCTGGCCGCGTCTCGTGCCAAGCGGCTCCTGGGTAGGAACATTCCGGTACAGTTCGGTTCGATTGAGGAGCTGCCCGCGCCTGACTACCAATTCATATCGCGGCATGAGGCTGCGGAGGGTGGCGATGCCAATGACGCCATGGCGACTTTCTTCGACAAGACCCTGGCACATCTGATGGAAGATAAGCGATGAATCGGCTATCCGTCCTGGCAAAGATCTCCCCCTTGGCCGATATCGAGCGATCGGTGCGCGGCAATAGTGTCACGGTGGGCGACCACGTCACGATAGACAGTTTCGTGAAGATCAAATTCGCCGGCGGTGACGGTGATGTGCTCATCGGCGACCATGTCTACCTGAATTCCGGCGTGGTCATCTATTCAGGCAACGGCGTCGACATTGGCCGCGGAACCCTGATCGCCGCCAATACTACGCTGGCGCCCACCAATCACGAGTATCGCCGCAGCGATCTGACCATCATTGAGCAGCGGTTCATGCCCAGCAAAGGCGGCATCCTGATCGAAGAGGATTGTTGGATCGGCGCCAACTGCGTGCTGTTGGACGGCTGTATATTGCGGCGCGGTTGCGTCGTTGCGGCGGGGACGGTGCTGCGTGGCGAATGGCCGGAATATGCGGTGATCGCAGGCAGCCCGGCGGCGGTGATACGTCATCGCACCCCGGATGCGTATTGAAAATCTATTGGAGTAGAGCAGGTGAAAGCAAACAAGAAGACTGCGCCTAAACCCGCCACCGGCCAGACGATGAGCGTGGATGACGCCTTCGGCGTCGCAGCGCGCGCGTGGCACGAGAATCGGCTGGCGGACGCAGCTCAAATTTGCAGGCAAATCCAGGCTATCCGCCCTGACCATCAGGGCGTCAAACACTTGAACCTGGCGATGCAGCATGGCGTACACGGCCTGATTTTCACGGCGATAGGCTTGGCGGATCCTGACTTGTACAGCATCGGTGACTATTCCTATGGGGTGCCGCAACCCGTTCTGCATAATCAGCCGCAGGAGCCTGCGCGGTTGTCGATCGGAAATTTCTGCACGATCGCTCATCACGTCGAGATCATTCTTGGAGCCTACCACCGCGAGGATACCTATACGATCTTTCCCTTCTCGGTGCCACAATTTGGTACGTTGTTCGCTTCCACGAAGGATATAACGGATTACTCGACGACGCGGGGCGGCGTCACGATCGGACACGATGTATGGATTGGCGCGGGCGCGCGAATCCTGTCCGGGGTGAAGATCGGTACGGGGGCGGTGATCGCCGCTGGTTCTGTCGTGTCGCGCGATGTCGGCGACTACGAAATCTGGATGGGAAATCCCGCGCAATTTCGGCGTCGGCGTTTCGATGAAGCCGTATCTGACCGCCTGATACGCATACGCTGGTGGGATTGGCCCAAGGACCTGATCGAGCGCCACGCTCGCGAGATCATGCTTGGCACGCCCGAAGCGCTGGACGCGCTGGAGCACGGCCATGAGGAATGGCTGGGGCAGGCAAGTGCGCAGGTGGTTGCGCCGTTCGAGATGGTGCGAGGACGTTCCGGGCTGATTCGTATGCGCCGCGGCGCCGGTTGGCAAGAGGGGCGTCCGACCTGGGTTGTGCTGCACGGTTCGCTGGGCAGTATCGCCACCGTCCAAGGCTTTGAACCCCACCTGTCCGATGCGAATTTATTGTTTGTTGACTTGCCCGGCTGCGGCGCCAGCACTGCACCTCAGGAAATGTCCGTCAATGGGTTCGTGGATGAATTGCTGCCCGCGTTGCTGACGGCTGCGCCCTCGGGTTTTGGCTTGCTGGGCGTGTCGTTTGGCGGCAGTGTCTCTTTGGAAATCGCGCGTCGTACGCCGCTGTGCAAGCAGGTGGTACTCCTTGATACGCCGTTCTCGGCCGCCAAGCTCTGGCACAACCACGCATTTCTGCGCGGTGCAATTGCCGCTCGACCGGATGACCGACACTTGCGCAGCTTCGCTCTGGAAATCTACGGCGTCACGCCAACCGCAGCGGTTGAGCGGGACTATTGGCCCTTGCTGAACGGTGTTACGCAGCCGGTGACCGTGGTGACCGGCAATGTTCCGATGCATCCTCCTCGCAATATGCCGCCGGTGCCATGTTGCTTGGATGAAGACGACTTGGCGCGCCTGGCGGCTCAGGGGTGCCGGGTGGAGCGCATCGCAGGTAGCCACGACCTGATCAACGAGAATCCTGCTGCTGTGGCGGCTGTGGTCCGCTCTGTGAAGCTGGAGGCCTAAGTACCGCGCGCAGCACGTCACCGAGTCTGTAGAAGCAAGCAATGAGCAAGAGGGTGGACGAGGTGTAGCCCACCCTTTTTTGCGGCTGCTGCGCTTGTGCACTGCAAGAGACGCATATAAAAAAGCCAGCCCGAAGGCTGGCTTTCTTGTCTGGGCAAGTATGTGGAGTTGACCTGCTGCTCCACATTCCGCCTGGGACTGTCCGCTGGAATTAACGCAGCAGCGACAGAACCGTTTGCGGCACTTGGTTGGCTTGAGCCAGAACCGAGGTGCCAGCCTGTTGCAGGATCTGGGCCTTGGTCATGTTCGACACTTCCGTGGCGTAGTCGGCGTCTTGAATACGCGAACGGGCGGCGGACAGGTTGTTGATCGTGTTGTTCAGGTTGGCAACAGTCGATTCGAAGCGGTTCTGGATCGCGCCCAGGTCGCTACGCAGGTTGTCGACTTGCGACAGAGCCTTGTCGATGCCGGCCAGCGGGTTGGTCGTAGCGGCGAACGTCGAAGCCGTTGCGTCCTTGGTGCCCACGGTAACGGTGCCGCCAGCAACGCTCAGGTCCGATGCCTTGACCGACACGTACATCTTCTGGCCAGTGGTAACGCCCGGCTTCGTTGCACCAGCGGTTGCGGTGACTTCGACGAACAGGTTGCCCTTGCTGTCCTTCACCAGCGAACCGGAGGTCGGGGCGGTGGAGCCCAGATCCGTAGCGTTGCTGACGGTGACGGCTGCGCTGGCGCCAGCGGTGATGCTGCCGGCGGCAACGCTCAGGAAGCCTTCGACATCGCTGTTGGCGGCGGTGGTGACCGTGCCTTGCGGGCCGTTCAGGCTCAGCTTTTCCAGACCCAGCGACTTGGCATCGATCTTTTCCAGATTGATGGTGATCGTTTCGTTGTCGTTGGCGCCGACTTGGATCGTCAGCGTGTTGTCCTTGGCCAGAACCTTGACGCCGTTGAACTGGGTCTGTTCCGACACGCGGGTGATTTCGCCCAGGCGCTGCGAGATTTCAGCTTGGATCGAGTCCAGGTCGGTCTGCGAGTTCGTGCCGTTGGTGGCTTGAACCGACAGTTGGCGGATGCGCTGCAGGTTGTTGTTGACTTCGTTCAGCGCGCCTTCGGTCGTTTGAGCGATCGAGATGCCGTCGTTGGCGTTACGGGCGGCTTGGGTCAGGCCGTTCACGTTGGCGGTGAAGCGGTTGGCGATGGCTTGGCCAGCGGCGTCGTCCTTGGCGCTGTTGATGCGCAGGCCCGAGGACAGGCGCTCAATGGCGCTGCCCAGGGTCGATTGCGATTTGTTCAGGTTGTTCTGTGCAACCAGGGACAGGTAGTTGGTATTGATGACTGCCATGTGAGGCTCCCAAGAGAGAAAGGCTTCTTCAAACTGGGCAGCAAGGCCGCCCACTGGTGTTAACGGGAAAGTTCGTCGACTTCTTGTCTAGGAATCTCTCCGTTGCCAGGATTACGGCAGGCCAAAATCAATCTTTAGCACTATTTCGCGAAAGTCGACATTTTTCTTCCATCCGGTCGGAGGGGGGCAGGAATCCGACCCAAGTCCGACAACTACCGCCGCTACGGCGCCCTTAATGCAAGACGCCGGTCTTTGGAAGTTCGCAGACCACGCATGCCCTCGATTCTCTAACCATCGTCTCTTTAGGCGTTGCGCAATGAGAAACGGACGCGAGGTGCGCCCGTTATGTTGAGAGGCTTTAATAGTGGTCAGGGTGGGCAAAGTCGTCTCGCCACCCGGCGTCCTTCTATATCACCTGAGCAATCTGCCCGTCCTGGGGCAGTTCCTGCCAAGCCTGTTCCTTCAGCTTCGCCCGTATCCGCGCCGTCGCCTGCGACCTCAGTTGGCACACCCGTGCCTCGGTCACATTCAGGATCGCGCCGATTTCCTTCAGGTTCAGTCCTTGCTCGTAGCAAAGTGACAACAGCAACTTTTCACGCTCGGGCAGGGCGTCGATCGCGTGGATCAGCGCCTGGCGGAAGTCCCCGGCCAGCAGGGAATCCAGCGGATTGCCGCCGGCGGCGCCATGGTTCAGGGTGGCCGCCCAGTCGGATTGACCGCCAGCCGAGTCGGGCTCGGTGGTGAAGTCTTCGTAATGCACGATCTGCACGCCCTGGGCGTCGTGCAACAGTGTTTGATAGTCACCCAGGGGCATGTCGAGCTGTTGTGCAATTTCGGCTTCCGTCGGCGCTCGCATCAAACGCTGTTCGAGTTGCTGGATGGCCTGCTCGATCTTGCGCGCCTTGGCGCGCACGCTGCGAGGTAGCCAATCCTGTCCGCGCAATTCGTCCAGCATCGCGCCGCGGATGCGGGTGGTGGCGTAGGTCTCGAATTGGGCGTCGGCCGTTTCCTGGTAGCGGCGCACGGCATCGAGCAGGCCGATCATGCCGGCCTGGATCAGGTCGTCGAGCTCTACGCTGGCGGGTAGCCGGGCGAGCAATTGCAGGGCCAGCTTCCGCACTAGCGGGGCATATTCGACCAGGCTGTCATCTGCGTGAGGCATTGCGGGAGTGTCGGGCGGTGTCCATCGTGGCGCGTGGTCTGTTGTTGTCAATTTGCGACATTGTCGACAAACGCGCGGCGGCGCTAAAGCTAGGTGGATTTAGTGATCTGCAAGCTGCCATTGTCGGCAAACAACACCGTTTCATTCCTCAAAGTACGCAATGTTTTGAATGCTTATTTGCCAAATTGACGTAAATTCGTCTGAAATTTATATGTCAAGGTGTATCGGAAACGGTAAGTTGCGCAACATCAACAAAGTTTTGTCATATAAGTCATAGAAAATGACATCAGCTGTGGTAAATTTTACTTAAATTGCGAACAAATGATACATTTCGCATCAAAGCGGGATGTATCGAACGTAATGGCAACGGAATTCCGGTGCTTTTGCTTACACAAGCCCCCATCGGCGGGATAGGGAATAGGGAGTTGGGCGTGCAACAAGTCGAAAATTCATTGCTGACAGACATTCGCGAAGTGAATCTGTCCTATTTGTTACTGGCACAGCGCATGCTGCGCGACGACTACGCGGCGTCGATGTTCCGCCTGGGATTCAGCAATGAGGTTGCTGACATCCTCATGCGCCTTTCGCCGGCGCAATTGGTCAAGCTCGCAAGCTCCAGCTCGTTGCTGTGCCGCTTCCGCTTCGATGACTACAGCCTGTTGTCCGCGCTGACCCATGACGTTCTGGGTGGTGCGCTGCAGCAAGCGCACGCAACCATCCTGCTGGCCAAGCAGCCTGTCGAAGAATTGGCCTGACGGCCTGATCATTCCATCCGGAAGCACGTGTAATGGCCACCAAGAGCGTTTCGCAGGAAGCGGATGACATTCTGCTAGCCAGCTCCATGATCACTTTGGGAGCCCGGCTGCAGGTGCTGGAGGCTGAAACCAGCCTCAGCCACGACCGCCTGGCACGCTTGTACCGCGAAATCCGCGGCTGCTCGCCACCCAAGGGCATGCTGCCCTTTTCGGTTGACTGGTTCATGACCTGGCTGCCGAACATCCATTCCTCGCTCTTCTACAACGTGTATTCGTTCCTGAATACGCGCACCAGCAGCAAGGGCATACGCGCCACCATCGACGCCTATCGCCTCTATCTCGAAAACGCCGGCACCGATGCCGCCGAAGGCGCAGAGCCCGTCCTGAGCTTTACGCGCGCCTGGATGCTGGTGCGCTTTTTTGATAGCGGCATGCTGCAAATGTCCGCCTGCCGCCAATGCGGGGGGCATTTCATCGCCCATGCCCACGATCCCCAGTCGGATTTCGTGTGCGCGATCTGCCGGCCGCCACCCCGCGCCGGCAAGACCCGCGCTGCGGCCAAGGCGCGCTCCGGCACCCGCCCCGCACCCGTTGCGAATGCCACCCGGCTCTGACCGGCGGTATTCAAATACATCAAAAGCCCTGGAAAACTCCCCGTAACCCGCCTTTTTGGGTCGGGGGGAACAGGGGATCATTGACGCCAGTTTTAGACTTCGTTGGCAGGGGCCTGATGTGTTGATTGTTATCGGTTTTCTCGTGGTGGCCGTGTCGGTCGTCGGCAGCTTCATAGCGCTGGGCGGCCATTTGGGCGCGCTATACCAGCCGTTCGAGCTCACGCTGATTTTCGGGGCGGCTTTTGGTGCCTTCCTCGCCAGCAACAGCAAGAAGTCGTTGATGCTGGTCAAGTCCGCCTTGCCCGACGCCTTGAAAAGCTCGCGCTACGGCAAGGACGTGTACATGGAGCTGATGGCGCTCTTGTACGTGCTGCTGAACAAGGCACGCCGCGAGGGCCTCATGGCCATCGAGTCGCATATCGAAGACCCGGAATCCAGTCCGATCTTCAGCGAGTACCCCCGCATCGCCAAAGACGCCAAGCTGATGGAGTTCATCACGGACTACCTGCGCATCATGATCAGCGGCAACATGAGCTCGTTCGAAATCGAGACGCTCATGGATGAGGAAATCGAAACCTACCGCCATGAGCGCGAAGTTCCTGTGCGCGCACTGCAGCAAATGGCCGATGGCCTGCCGGCCTTCGGTATCGTGGCCGCCGTGCTGGGCGTGATCAAGGCACTGGCCGCCGTGGACCAGCCTCCGGCGATCCTGGGCGACCTGATTTCCAAGGCCATGGTGGGCACGTTCCTGGGTATTTTGCTGGCCTACGGCTTCGTGGGGCCGCTGGCGTCGCGCATCGAGCGCCGCAGCGATGAGGCCACCAAGGTGCTGGAATGCATCAAGACCACGCTGCTGGCCAGCATGAACGGCTATCCGCCCCAGCTGGCCGTGGAGTTCGGCCGCAAGGTGCTGTTCTCCGCAGTGCGTCCGACCTTTGGTGAGCTGGAAGAGCACGTCCGGCAAGCCAAGTCCACCGCCACCGGCAAGGCCTGACGGAGCGGGCCATGAGCACGGTAAACAACCACCGTGTGGTGATCCGCCGCAAGAAGGTCCACGGCGGCGGGCACCACGGCGGCAGCTGGAAGATTGCATACGCCGACTTCATCACGGCGATGATGGCGTTCTTCCTGGTGATGTGGCTGATCAGCGTGGTCCCGCGCGAAGAGCTCAAGGGCATTGCGGAGTACTTCCGCATGCCATTGCGCGTCGCCATTACGGGCGGGCCCAGCAGTTCGGCCGAGACCAGCGCGGTTCCAGGAGGCGGCAGGGATCCCTTGCGCAGCGAGGGCGATGTGCGCCGCGCGCAGGGCAACCGCGTCGAGGCCCAGCCCATGGGCGACGCCGAACGCCGCGAACAGCATCGCCTGGAAAATCTGAAAAAGCGGCTCGAAAACGTCATCGAGACGAGTCCGGTGCTGAAGAGCTTCAGGCCGCAGCTGCTGATCGACCTGACTACCGAGGGTCTGCGCATCCAGATCATCGACAACCAGAACCGTCCGATGTTCGCCACCGGCCGCGCGGAAGTGCAGCCTTACATGCGCGACATCCTCAGGGAACTGGGGCCGGTCCTGAATGAATTGCCCAACAAGGTCAGCATCTCCGGCCACACCGACGCCTCGCAATACGCTCGCGGAGAGCGCGCCTATAGCAATTGGGAGCTGTCGGCCGACCGCGCCAATGCGTCGCGCCAGGAGCTGGTGGCGGGCGGAATGAACGAAAGCAAGGTCCTGCGCATCCAGGGACTGTCGTCCAGCATGAGCCTGGTTAAAGATGACCCGTATGCGGCCGTTAATAGACGTATCAGCCTTGTGGTGCTCAACCAGAGCACCCAGCGGCGCATCGAAAGCGAGAACGCCGCGGCTGCGGACGTCAGCGCCAAGGATGCCCGCGAGGTAGGAACGGCGGTGGAAGCGGCGCAAGCCGCGGCCCAGGCCACGACGGCAACCAAACCAGGCGAGGCGGAGAGCAACCCGCCCGCGGAAGGGGTTCGATAGCAATGGCTGCAACGATTCTTGTGGCGGACGACTCGGCGACGATGCGCATGATCGTCCAGGCGACGTTGACGGGCGCGGGATGGAAAGTCCTGACGGCCGGCAATGGCCAGGAAGCGCTGGAATTGGCCAAGAGCCACCCGGTGGACCTGGTGGTCAGCGACTGGAACATGCCGGTCATGGGCGGTCTGGAGCTGATCCAGGGACTGCGCCAAGAGGACGAGTACCTGGACGTGCCGGTCTTGGTGTTGACCACCGAGGACGACGTGGACAGCAAGATGGCCGCCCGGGATCTGGGGGTCTGTGGCTGGCTTTCCAAGCCGGTCGACCCGGATGTGCTGGTGGAATTGGCGTCTGAACTGCTCGACGAGCAGGCCGGCGCGTAAGCAAGTTCATTTTTGAAGGCGTACGGGTCATGAGTTCTGGTTTGGACCTCAGTCAGTTTTACGAGACCTTTTTCGACGAGGCGGACGAGCTGCTCGCGCAGATGGAGCAGCTGCTGCTCGAGCTGGATGTGGGCGCGCCCGACATCGAACAGCTCAACGCGATCTTCCGCGCCGCCCACTCGATCAAGGGTGGGGCGGCCACCTTCGGCTGCTTCACGCAGCTGGCGGGCACGACCCATTTGCTGGAAAACCTCCTGGATGCGATCCGTCGCGGCGAAATGGCGCTGCGTACGGACATGATCGATATTTTCTTGGAAACGAAAGACGTGCTCAAAAGCCAACTGGATGCCTATCGGGCCTCCGAAGAGCCCGATGAAGCCGTGTTTGAGCGTATCTGCGCCGTACTGAGGCAGCTTGCGCTGGAGCATAAGGATCCCGCCGCGGCAGCCGCGCCGGCCGAGGCCCCTGCACCCGTGGCTGCGCCGGTTCCGGCCCCGGCTCCCGTGATCGCCCCGGCGCCTGCCCCCGAGCCCGCCGCGCAAGCGCCGGCAGCGGAAGCCGGCAGCTTGCCTCTGCGTGTGCGGATCACCAAGGTTTCGGACAAGGACGCCGCCTCCCTCCTCGAGGAAATGGGCAATCTCGGCAACGTCAAGGCCAGCGAACGCGCCGACGGCGCCCTGACCGTCTGGATGGACAGCACCTGCACGCCAGACGATATCGAGGCAGTATGCTGCTTCATCGTCGACGGCGACCAGCTGGAAATCAGCCGCGAGGCTGCTCCGGCGGGCGTAACGCAGGCTGCTGCTCCAATTGCGGCTGCGACGCCCGCGCCGGCTCCCGCACAGACGGCGCCCGAAGCGCCGGCCGTCGCCGAGTCGGCTGCGGCCGCCGAGGCCATCACACAGTCCACCCGCGCAGCCCGGCCCGCTGCGGCAGCTCCGGCGCACGCGGACAAGGAATCCACCTCGATCCGCGTCGGCGTCGAAAAGGTCGACCAGGTCATCAACCTGGTGGGCGAACTGGTCATTACCCAAGCCATGCTGGCCCAGACCGCATCCACGCTGGATCCGGTGCTGCACGACCGCCTGCTCAATGGCATGGAACAGCTTGAGCGCAATGCCCGCGACCTGCAGGAAGCGGTCATGTCCATCCGCATGATGCCGATGGATTACGTGTTCAGCCGCTTCCCACGCCTGGTGCGTGACATCGCCAGCAAGATGGGCAAGCAGATCGAACTGCAAACCCACGGCCGCGCAACGGAACTGGACAAGAGCCTGATCGAACGCATCATCGATCCGCTGACCCACCTGGTGCGCAACAGCCTGGACCACGGCATCGAGACGCCCGAAAAGCGCGTCGCCGCTGGCAAGGACCCCGTCGGACAGCTGGTGCTGTCGGCCCAGCACAACGGCGGCAACATTGTCATTGAAGTCAGCGACGACGGCGGCGGGCTGAACCGCGACAAGATCCTGAAGAAGGCGATCGCCCAGGGCCTGCCCGTCAACGAGAATTCGCCGGACGACGAAATCTGGCAGCTGATCTTTGCGCCGGGCTTCTCCACCGCCGAAAAGGTGACGGACATCTCCGGCCGAGGCGTGGGCATGGACGTGGTGCGCCGGAACATCCAGGACATGGGCGGCCACGTGCAGCTGTCGTGCGAGCCGGGCAACGGCACCACGACGCGCATCGTCCTGCCGCTGACGCTGGCCATTCTGGACGGCATGTCGGTGCGCGTCGGCGAGGAAACCTTCATCCTGCCGCTGAACCATGTAACCGAATCGCTGCAGCCCACCAATGACCAGATCTACTCGGTGGCGGGCAACGAGCGCGTGATGCACGTGCGCGGCGAGTACCTGCCGCTCGTCGAAATGCACCGGGTGTTCTCGGTCAGCGACGCCCAGACCGATCCCACGCAGGCCATCGCGGTCATCATGCAAGCCGAGGACCGTCGGTTTGCGTTGCTGGTGGATCACCTGATCGGCCAGCACCAGGTGGTGGTGAAGAATCTGGAATCGAATTACCGCAAGGTGCCGGGCATTTCCGCTGCCACCATCCTGGGCGATGGCAGCGTGGCCCTGATCGTCGACGTATTTGCGCTTGCGCGCGCCAACCGCGAGCGTTGGTCGCAGCCCGAAGCCATTCTGAATTGATGGAGAAATAAACCTCATGGCAGCCAAACCGCAAGCGCAAGCCGCGCGCAATGAAGATGTCGGCAGCGAGTTCCTGGTGTTCACGCTGGGCGACGAAGAGTACGGCATCGACATCCTGAAGGTGCAGGAGATCCGCGGCTACGACGCCGACACGGTCACCCGCATCGCGAATGTTCCGCCGTTCATCAAGGGCGTGACGAACCTGCGCGGCATCATCGTGCCCATCGTCGACCTGCGCATCAAGTTCAACCTGGGCCGCGTCGACTACAACGAGCAGACCGTGGTCATCATCCTGAACCTCGACCGCCGCGTCGTCGGTATCGTGGTGGATGGCGTGTCCGATGTGCTGATGCTCAATTCGGGCCAGATCCGCCCGGCGCCGGAATTCGGCGCCACTTTGTCCACCGAGTACCTGACGGGCCTGGGCACGGTGGACGAACGCATGCTGATCCTGGTGGATATTGAAAAAATGATGACCAGCGACGAAATGGCGCTGGTGGAGAAGGTCGCGTCCTGATCGGAACGGCCTGCTGGGAGGTAAAAGCGCCATATTGAACCCAATGTGGCGCTTTCCTTTAACGACTTCAATCTGGGAGTGGTTCTTGTGATGCGCAAGTTCTTCGCAAACATGACGATACGCAGCAGCCTGTTGTGGGTGCTGGCGTTTTTCTCATTCATGTTGGTGATAGGGGCCGCGTTGGGCGTGCTGTCCCTGCGCATCAGCAATGGCACCCTGGCGCAGATCAAGCAATCGCAAGAGCTGGATGACGCGGTCGGCCGCGTGGTCTCCAGCTACAAGGACACCATGACTGGCCTGGGCCGCGCGGCCGCCGCCAACTATGCGGACATCGTGAAGAGCGTGGGGCAGCCCACCTTGCTGACCCAGGGCTTGTCCTCCGAGGCGGCTGGCCTGCTGGAGCGGGCCAAGGCCTCCATGAACAAGGGGCAGGCCGAGTACGAGTATTACAAGAGCCTGGCTCGGCCCGCCGAAGCGGCCGACGCCCTGAAAGAAATCGACGAATCCTATGACGCGCTGGTCCGGCAAGGGCTGACGCCGCTGGTGGCAGCCTTGGAAAAGGCGGACATGCCTGCCTACCAGAAGCAAGTCCAGACGGTACAGGACGCTCTCGAGGGCCGGTACGCGCGCGCCATCGAAGGCTTTGATTTCTGGCGCGCCAGCAAGACGCTGGATGCGCACGAAGTGGCACAGGTGCGCTACCAGTTCGTCCTGATGGCAGTCGCCGCCGGCGGCGTGATCGCCGCGCTGCTTGTGTTCGCCACCTATGTGTTCCTGCGTCGCCGCGTGCTGCTGCCGCTGAAGGAAGCCGGTCATCACTTCGACCGCATCGCCGGTGGCGACCTCACCGCCCGCGTGGACGCGCGCAATACCAACGAAATCGGCCAGCTGTTCGCCGCCTTGAAGCGCATGCAGGAAAGCCTGACCCGCACCGTGGCGTCAGTGCGCCGCGGCGTGGATGAGATCAACGTCGGTTCGCACGAGATCGCGGCAGGTAATACGGACCTGTCCAGCCGCACCGAGCAGCAAGCGGCCTCGCTGGAAGAAACCGCGGCTTCGATGGAAGAGCTGGCCTCTACCGTCAAGCAGAACGCCGACAATGCGCGCCAGGCCAACCAGCTGGCGGCCAGCGCCTCGGACGTGGCAGAGCGCGGCGGTTCGGCGGTGTCGGAAGTGGTCCACACCATGCAGGAAATTTCGGCAAGTTCGCGCAAGATTTCCGAGATTGTGTCGGTGATCGACGGCATTGCCTTCCAGACCAACATCCTGGCGCTGAATGCGGCGGTGGAAGCTGCCCGAGCGGGCGAGCAGGGCAAAGGCTTTGCCGTGGTGGCAGGCGAAGTGCGCTCGTTGGCGCAACGCAGCGCCCAGGCGGCCAAGGAAATCAAGGGCCTGATCGAGGATTCCGTGACCAAGGTTGGCGCGGGCTCGCAGCAGGTGGAGCGCGCCGGCTCGACGATGCAGGAGATCGTGGCCTCGGTGAAGCGCGTGACGGACATCATGGGCGAGATCTCGGCGGCGTCCGAAGAGCAGTCCAGCGGCATCGAGCAGGTCAACCGTGCCGTGTCGCAGATGGACGAGGTGACGCAGCAGAACGCGGCGCTGGTGGAAGAGGCTGCAGCAGCTGCGGGTTCTCTGCAGGAGCAGGCGCAGCGCCTGGCCGAAGCGGTGTCCGTGTTCAAAATCAACGTGGGTGAGGTCATCGAGGTTCCGGCCCAGCGCCTGTCGTCGGCGCGTTCCGCCGGTGACGACACCCGCTTGCAGGCGCCTGACGCGCTTGCGCTTGGGCACTGAGGATCGCAGTGGCTACAGCAGCGGCAACCCAGGCGCCGTCCATTTCGGTGGAACGCCAATTCGATTTTCGCGACGCGGACTTTTCGCGCGTGCGCAAGATGATTCACGCCTATGCGGGAATTTCGTTGGGCACGCACAAGCGCGAAATGGTCTACAGCCGGCTTGCCCGGCGCCTGCGCGCGCTGGGCATGCAGGATTTCGGCAGCTATCTGGACCAGCTTGAAAACGAACCGAATGCGGCCGAGTGGGAAGATTTCGTCAACGCATTGACGACCAACCTGACCGCCTTCTTCCGCGAATCGCATCACTTCCCCATCTTGGCTGACTTTGCCAAACGGCGCGGCGGCCCGGTGTCGGTGTGGTGCTGTGCGGCCTCCACCGGGGAAGAACCGTATTCCATCGCCATGACGCTGGTGGAAGCGCTGGGCCCTCGGGCCAGTGCAAGTTCGGTGCTGGCCACCGATATCGACACCAATGTGCTCACCCGTGCGCGCGCGGGGGTCTACCCGGCCGAGCGCGTGGACAAAATGGATAGCGAGCGTCTGCGGCGCTTCTTCTTGAAAGGCCGCGGCGCCAACGAAGGGCAGGTCCGGGTGCGTCCCGAGATCGCCGACATGGTCCGATACGAGACGCTGAACCTGTTGGCGCCGACGTGGCAGATCAACGAACAGTTTGATGTGATCTTCTGTCGCAACGTCATGATTTATTTCGACAAACCTACCCAGGCCAGGATCCTGGAACGGTTTGTGCCGCTGCTCAAGCCCGGTGGCTTGCTGTTTGCTGGCCATTCCGAGAACTTCACCTATATCAGCCGGGACTTTCGTCTGCGCGGGCAGACTGTCTATGAATGCGCGGGCAGGTCCTGAGCGGGCCGAGGCAGCAAAAATGAAGAAAATTAGCGTTTTGTGTGTGGACGATTCGGCGTTGGTGCGTGGCCTGATGACCGAGATCATCAACAGCCAGCCGGACATGGAGGTGGTCGCAACCGCGCCCGATCCGCTGGTGGCACGCGAACTCATCAAGCGCCATAACCCCGACGTGCTGACGCTGGACGTGGAAATGCCCCGCATGGACGGGCTGGATTTCCTGGAAAAACTGATGCGCCTGCGGCCCATGCCGGTGGTGATGGTGTCGTCGCTGACCGAGCGCGGCGGCGAAATCACGTTGCGGGCCCTCGAACTGGGGGCCATCGACTTCGTCACCAAACCCAAACTGGGCATCCGCGACGGCCTGCTCGAATACACCGAGATCATCGCCGACAAGATACGCGCCGCCTCGCGCGCCAAGCTGCGCGCGCCAGCAGCGCACGCCGCGCCCGCCGCACCCGCGCCCATGTTGCGCCGTCCGCTGTCCAGCTCGGAAAAGCTGGTCATCGTCGGCGCGTCCACGGGCGGCACGGAAGCGATCCGCGAGGTGCTGCAGCCGTTGCCGCCCGACAGCCCGGCCATCCTGATCACCCAACACATGCCGGCGGGCTTCACGCGCTCCTTTGCGCAACGCCTGGATGCCCTGTGTGCGGTGACGGTCCGTGAAGCCGTGCACGGCGACCGCGTGTTGCCCGGGCACGTTTATCTGGCGCCGGGCGGTGACATGCACATGCGTCTGGGCCGCAGCGGCGCCAACTACGTGATCGAGCTTGAAGCCAGCGAACCCGTCAACCGCCATCGCCCGTCGGTGGACGTGCTGTTCAACTCGGCGGCCGTCGCCGCGGGCAAGAACGCCATCGGCGTCATCCTGACCGGCATGGGCAAGGATGGCGCGGCCGGCATGCTGGCCATGCACCGCGCGGGCGCCCACACGATTGCGCAGGACGAGGCCAGCTGCGTCGTCTTCGGTATGCCCCGCGAAGCTATCGCCTTGGGCGCCGCGGATGAAGTGGTTTCGTTGTCGGCGATAAGCGAACGCATTCTGACTCGCCTGGGCGATCGCGGGCACCGCGTCTGACGCGCAAGGCTCCCCGATCGGTCCAAGCTAAATTTTTTCTGGAGTAGAAGATGGTAGACAAGGGCCTGAAGATTCTGGTGGTGGATGACTTCCCCACCATGCGGCGGATCATCCGCAACCTGCTCAAAGAGCTGGGTTTCGAGAACGTGGATGAGGCCGAAGACGGCGCCATCGGCCTGGAAAAGCTGCGCAACGGCGGTTTCCAGTTCGTGGTGTCGGACTGGAACATGCCCAATCTCGACGGCCTGGAGATGCTCAAGCAGATCCGCGCCGACGCGGCGCTGGCCTCGCTGCCCGTGCTGATGGTGACGGCCGAGGCCAAGAAGGAAAACATCGTTGCCGCGGCCCAGGCCGGCGCCAACGGTTATGTGGTCAAGCCTTTCACGGCGGCGACGCTGGAAGAGAAGCTCAACAAGATCTTCGAGAAAATCGCCGGTTGAGGTGAGCCATGAGCACGACGGAACATGAGAGCCCGGGCGAATCCCCCGACCTGATCCACCGCATCGCGTCGCTGACGCGCATGCTGCGCGACAGCATGCGCGAACTGGGGCTGGATCAGGCCATCAAGGACGCAGCCAACGCCATTCCCGATGCCCGCGACCGTCTGCGCTACGTGGCGCAGATGACGGAGCAGGCCGCCAACCGCGTCTTGAACGCCACCGAGCAGGCCGGCCCCATCCAGGATGGCCTGTCGCGCTCGGCGCAGGCGCTGGATGCGCGCTGGCAGCAGTGGTACGACCAGCCCCTGGAATTGCCCGAGGCGCGCGAGCTTGTGAAGGACACGCGCGCCTACCTGCAGGATGTGCCGAAGCAGGCGCAGCAGACGCAATCCCAGCTGATGGAAATCATCATGGCGCAGGATTTCCAGGACCTCACGGGCCAGGTCATCATGCGCATGATGGACGTGGTCGGCGCGATCGAGCGTGAACTGCTGCAGGTGCTGCTGGACAACGTCCCGCAAGAACGCCGCGACGAAGCCAACAGCCTGCTCAACGGGCCGCAGATCAGTCCGCAAGGCAAGACCGACGTAGTGACCAGCCAGGACCAGGTCGACGACCTGCTGGCCAGCCTGGGCTTCTAGCCGGGAGCCGCGCCGCCGGACAGGGACTCCGGCGGTGCATTTTCCGGGTGGTGCCGCCCGCGCATGAAGGTAGTCCCTAAGGGCGCAAAGCTCGCCTCGTGGATAGACTCCCCTCCAAAACAATAATCAGGGGCCGTGCAGCGTGAATCATGGCGCGCAATGCGCGCCAGGCAACGGATGCCCATAGAAGGCGATCCGGGCCGGCACAAGGAGATTGATCATGGCCAGATCCGTATTCCGCCTGGGCGGCATGTGGCGGTTGTTGCGGCGGCTCAATCGCGGCGACGCGACCCTGTCGGAACGTACGCTATCCATCAGCCCGGCCGTTTGGCCGCTGTACGGTTTCATGGCGCGCATACGCAGCCGCATCATGACCGTACGCCAATCCAGCATCGAAATCGCGCTGAACGCCGCCCGCACGCAGTTCCAGGCGGGCCATTGTTCGATCCTGGCACAGGAGCAGGCGCTGGCCGCGGAAGCGCTCGCGGCCAGCGGCGCGCAAATCGCCGCGTTGTCGACGTCAACCTCCACCCATGCGCGCGAGATTGCCGAGGTGTCAGGGCAAAATCTGCACGCGGCGCAGCAGGCGCTGGCCGAACTGTCCGACGTCAAGGCGCGGGTGGAGCGCATGACGCGGGAGATGGCTTCATTCACCGAGGTGGTCGGTCAACTGACAGACCGCGCCCACTCCGTTGGGGACATCAGCAAGCTGATCAAGGAGATCGCCTTGCAGACTCAACTCCTGGCCTTGAACGCCGGGGTCGAGGCGGCCCGGGCGGGGGATGCGGGGCGGGGATTCGCCGTGGTTGCCAGCGAGGTCGGGCGGCTGGCCGAGCGTGTGAACTCGGCTACCAGCGATATCGGCCGGCATACCGCCGAGATGTTGGAGCTGGTGGAGACGACCCAGCATCAGACCGGCACATTGCGCGAGGACGTCAACGCGTCCGGCGCAGTGCTGGATCGGACATGCTCCGGCTTTGAGCGTTTCGTGCGGGACTTCGACAGCATGAACCGCCAGGTCGGCGACGTTGTCCAGGCCATAGGCGAGGTGGACTCCACCAACCACGGTATGAGCGAGGAGGTGGGGCGGATAGCGGCGTTGAGCGCCGACGTGTTGAATCGCGTCGGCAACATGTCCAGCGAAATCGACCGCATCCGTCGCCAGACGGAGAGCGTGCAGGAGGTGCTGGCCGACATGCGCACCGGCAATACCGCCTTTGACGGCCTGTCCCAGGCTGTCGAAGCCTTCCGCGACGCCGCTGTCAACCTTCTGGAAGACGCCAGAAGCCGTGGTGCCGATGTGTTCGACCGCCATTACCGGCGCATTCCCGGCAGCGAACCTGCACGCTACCACACCAGTTACGACCGGCAGATCGATGAGACCGTGACGCAGTTGCTTGATAGCGTGCTGGATGGCGTGCCGGGCGGAATCTACACGATCCTGGTGGACGGCCGGGGTTACGCGCCGGCCCACAATCGCCGCTTTTCGCAAGCGCCTACCGGGGATCCGAAGCAGGACATCCTGCGAGTGCGCAACAAGCGCATCTTCGATGATCCGGTGGGCTTGCGCCTGGCGACCAATACCGGCGGGATGCTGCTGCAGACCTATTCCCGCGATACGGGCGAAATCGTCAATGACATTTCCATCCCGGTCTATCTGGGGTCGGAACATTGGGGCGCGGTGCGGATCGGCCTGGACTTCAACCGCTTCCAGGCGGCGGCCGGAGAGGGCGAGGCAGACCGGCTGGCGGTCGCCACAGGCCACTGACGTGGCTGGCCTGCCCGGGCCTGGGGGCGTTCCGGGCGGGCCTGGAGCGCGCCGCCTGAAACGCATCCGGGAATAGCGCCGCTTTCCCCCCGTTTCTTGGCTTATCGCCAGACCCCGGGGCCTCCTAGAATCTCGGCGGGCAGCTCGTAATTTCAGAATCCGCGAGCCGCAACGACACCGCAGAGCATGGCCGAAGAAAGCGACCTCGAAAAAACCGAAGCCGCCTCTCCCAGGCGCCTGGAAAAGGCGCGCGAGGAGGGGCAGATTGCGCGTTCCCGCGAGTTGGGAACGTTCATGATGCTGGCGGCGGGCGTGGGCGCCATCTGGGTGGGCGGCAGCTCGCTCTACCGGACCCTGAGCGGCGTATTGCGCAACGGCCTGGCGTTCGATCAGCGCATCGTTCTCGATCCCGGCGTGATGGTCGAGCGTGCGGTGGAGGGTTTCGGCCAGGCCCTGCTGGTGCTGTTGCCGATTTTCGGGCTGTTGGCTGTCATCGCCGTGTTGTCCAGCGTGCTTTTGGGCGGCATCGTCATCTCGGGCAAGCCCCTGCAGTTCAATTTCTCCAAGCTCAGCCCCATTTCCGGGGTGAAGCGGATGTTCTCGTCACAGACGGTGGTGGAGCTCATCAAGGCGCTGGCCAAGGCCGCGCTGGTCGGCGGCGTGGCGGTCTGGGTCATCTGGCGCTACCACGACGACATGCTCAGCCTGATGCACGTGGCGCCATCGGCGGCGCTGATCAAGGCGCTGACGCTGGTGGCGATGTGCTGCGCCTTCATCGTGGCGTCGCTGATGATCATTGTCATGCTGGACGTGCCGTGGCAGATCTGGAGCCACCTGAAGAAGCTGCGCATGTCCAAGGAAGACGTGCGCCAGGAACACAAGGAAAGCGAAGGCGACCCTCACGTGAAGGCGCGCATCCGGCAGCAGCAGCGCCAGGCGGCGCGCCGCCGCATGATGGCAGAGGTGCCGAAGGCGGACGTGGTGGTCACCAACCCCACGCACTACGCCGTGGCCCTGAAGTACGACGAGGAAAAGAGCGGCGCGCCGCGGGTGCTGGCCAAGGGTACGGGCCTGATCGCAGCCAAGATCCGCGAGCTTGCCGCCGAGAACCGCATCCCCACATTGGAAGCGCCGCCCTTGGCGCGCGCATTGCATCAACACGTGGAGCTTGGGCAGGAAATCCCGTCCGAACTCTACACCGCGGTGGCAGAAGTGCTGGCGTGGGTCTTCCAGCTGCGCTCCTGGCGGGCCGGTTGGGGCGCCGAGCCGACGGCCCCGACCCGGTTGCCCGTGCCGGTCGAACTGGACCCGCAAGCCAAAACCGCAGCACAAGGAGCTTAAGGAATGAGCGCTTTGCTCACCATGTTGAAAAGTAACGGGGCCACGCATGCGCGGCTGCTGGCAGGGCCCATCCTGATCGTGATGGTGCTGGGCATGATGGTTTTGCCCCTGCCCACGTTCCTGCTCGACCTGCTGTTCACCTTCAACATCGCGTTGTCCGTGATGATCCTGCTGGTGGCCATGTTTACGCGCAAGCCGCTGGATTTCGCGGCATTTCCGGCCGTGCTGCTGTTCGCCACGCTGCTGCGCCTGTCGTTGAACGTCGCTTCCACCCGCGTGGTGCTGCTTCATGGCCACACCGGGCCCGACGCCGCGGGCAAGGTCATCGAGGCCTTCGGCCACTTCCTGGTCGGCGGCAACTTCGCCGTGGGGATCATCGTCTTCGTGATCCTGACCATCATCAACTTCATCGTCATCACCAAGGGCGCGGGCCGTATCGCCGAAGTGGGCGCGCGCTTCACCCTGGACGCGATGCCGGGCAAGCAGATGGCGATCGACGCGGACCTGAACGCGGGCCTGATCGGCGAAGACGAGGCGCGCAAGCGACGCGCGGAAGTCTCCCAGGAATCCGACTTCTTCGGCTCGATGGACGGCGCCAGCAAGTTTGTGCGCGGCGACGCCATCGCCGGCCTGCTGATCATGGCGATCAACATCATCGGCGGCCTGATCGTGGGCGTCGCCCAGCATGACATGTCGATGGGTGATTCGGCGCGCGTCTACACGCTGCTGACCATCGGCGACGGCCTGGTGGCCCAGATCCCGGCGCTGGTGATCTCGACCGCGGCGGGCGTGGTGGTGTCGCGGGTATCCACCGACCAGGACATCGGCCAGCAGATTCTCAGCCAGCTGTTCTCCAACCCCAGCGTGCTGTTCCTGACCGCCGGTATCGTCGGCATCATGGGCCTGATCCCCAATATGCCGCACGTTGCATTCCTGACCCTGGCCGGCGCGCTGGCCTGGGGCGGCTGGATGCTGTACAAGCGACAAACCGCGGCAGCGGCCGCGGCGGCCGAGGTGCCGCCACAGGCGATTACTCAGGCACAGGCCGCGGCGGCCGAGGCCAGTTGGGACGACGTGTCCATGGTGGACCAGCTAGGCCTTGAGGTCGGCTACCGCCTGATCCCGCTGGTGGACCACGCCCAGAATGGTGAACTGCTGCACCGCATCCGCAGCCTGCGCAAGAAATTCGCGCAGGACGTAGGCTTTTTGCCCCCGGTCGTGCATATCCGCGACAACCTGGAGCTCAAGCCCAACGATTACCGCATCCTGCTGTCCGGCGTGGAGGTCGGTCACGGCGTCGCCATGCCTGGCCAGTGGCTGGCCATCGACCCGGGCGGCGTGACCGTGCAGATCAAGGGCACGCCCACGACCGATCCCGCCTTCGGCTTGCCGGCGCTGTGGATCGACGGCAGTCTGCGCGATCAGGCGCAGGTGGCGGGCTACACAGTGGTTGATGCGGGTACCGTGGTCGCTACCCATCTGAATCACCTGATGCATCGTCACGGTTCCAATCTGCTGGGCCGCCAGGAAGTGCAGCAATTGTTGGACCGCATTGGACGCGATGCGCCCAAGCTGGTCGAAGATCTGGTGCCCAAGACCCTGTCGCTCACGGCATTGCAGAAGGTATTGCAGGGCCTGCTGTCGGAAGAGGTGCCGATCCGCGATATGCGCACCATCATCGACACCTTGTCCGAGCACGGTCCGCGCCTGGCGGCGCTGGCCGCGGGTACGGGCAGCCAGCCCGACATCAACGAACTGATCGCGCTGACGCGCCGTTCGCTGGGCCGCGCCATCACGCAGCAATGGTTCCCTGGAGAGGGCGAGCTGCGGGTGATTGGCCTGGACGTGAAGCTTGAGCGTGTGCTTTCGCAGGCGATGACGACCAGCGGCGGCCTGGAACCCGGGCTGGCAGATACCTTGCTGCGCGAAGCGCAGGCTGCGGTCGAACGCCAGGAATCGCAGGGCAACGCGCCGGTGCTGCTGGTGTCTCCAGTCTTGCGTGCGCCTTTGTCGCGCTTCCTGCGGCACCATCTGCCGCAGCTGGGCGTGTTGTCGAATACGGAAATACCCGATGAGCGCATGGTGCGTGTGACCGCGCTGATCGGCGGAGGTAATGGGGCATGAAGATAAGCCGATTTTTTGGAGCGAATAGCCGCGATGTGATGCGCCAGGTCCGGCAGGTGCTGGGCCCGGACGCGCTGATCGTGTCGAACCGCAGCGTCGATGGCGGTGTGGAGGTGCTGGCCACCGTCGAAGGCGCTTTTGACGATGCCGGCCATGAGGCCGCGCCGCGCCAGGACGCCGCGCCCGTCCGGCCGCCCGAAGCGCTGCCGCCTGCGGGCATGCGCTTCGATCTGCCTGAGCAGGCAGGGCGCGCGTCCACGCCTGTAATGCCGCAGGGCGGATATGCGACGCCGTCGCGTTCGATCGCCGCATACCAGACCGCCTACGCCTCTTCGACGCAGCCTGAAGATGAGACACCCCAGGTTGCTCCGATAGCGCCCCAGCCGGTGGCGCCCGTGCGGGTTGAATTGCCATCGCTGCCGCCGTTGCGCCAGGTCCCCGCAGATCAGTCCGCCGCATCCGCTGCCGCGCCTGGCGCTCCTGCCGCATCGTCCGCATATGCTTCCGCGCCGGCAGGGTTGGTCCCGGCGGTACCTGTAGCCTATGCGGGCCAGCCGGCAAGCGCGGCTCCAGCGCCTGCGGCCTATACGCCGTCCGCGCCCCAACCGGCACCCGCGCCTGCCATGGCCCGCATGCCGGACGCGCCGTTGCGCCAGCCGCCAGTTTTGCCCTCTGCTGCGATGCCGGCCGACGCCGCAGCCGGACTGCAGGACGCCATCAGCGCGCTGCGCGGCGCTTTGGAAAGCCGCATGGATGGCCTGCTCTGGGGCGGCCGCCAAGGGCCAGGTCGGGAACCCGCGGGCGCGGCTCTGTTCCGCAGCCTGCTGGATGCGGGGTTCAGCACCAAGCTGGTGCGCACGCTGGTGGAGCGCCTGCCGGAAGGAATGACGCCGGAAGCGGCGCTGAGCTGGGCCCGCAACGAACTGGTGACCCACCTGCCCGTGCTGCGTTCCGAGGATGAGTTCCTGGCTGGCGGCGTATATGCCCTGGTCGGTCCGACCGGTGTGGGCAAGACGACCACGCTGGCCAAGCTGGCCGCACGCTGCGTGGCGCGCGAGGGCCGCGAGCAGGTCGCGATGCTGACCACCGACAATTTCCGGATCGGCGCGCTGGAACAGCTGCAGATCTACGGACGCCTGATGGGCGTGCCCGCCCACTCCGTGCGCGACGCGGGCGAGTTGCGCCGCATCCTGGCTGAATTGGGCAGCCGCAAGATCGTGCTGATCGATACCACCGGCATCAGTCAGCGCGATCGCCAAGTGGCGGAACAGGCAGCCATGCTGTGCAACGCGGGCAAACCCGTGCGCCGGCTACTGGTGCTCAACGCGGCCAGTCAAGGCGACACGCTGGACGAAGTGGCGCATGCGTACCGTAATGGCGTGGGCGAGGATGTCGCCGGATGCATCATTACCAAGCTGGACGAGGCTACGCGCCTGGGTGCGGCGCTGGATACGGCCATCCGTCACCGCTTGCCCATCCATTACATGTCGGTCGGGCAGAAAGTGCCGGAACACATGGAGCTGGCCCGCGCCGACGTGCTGATCGACCGCGCCTTCTCGATGGTCGAGCGCGCCCGCGCGCTGTACACCCCTAGCGAGGCAGACCTCGCGACGCTGGTGTCCGCGTCGCGGGAGCCGGAAAGCGTGGATCCAGCGCGCAAGCGGCAATTGCTGGCGTCCGCCATCCTGCGTCCGCAAGGCGGTGCGGGGTCCATCGAGGCCGCGCAGAACCTGGACGACGCGATCGCCTGGCTGGAAAGCGATCCCGCCTGCGTGCAGGCTCGCGCATCCTGGCGCGGCTATGTTGGCGACAGTTCGGGCGCGAGCGTAGCCGCCCTGGGCGATGACCCCTTGGCGATGGTGCGTCGAGAGTTTTCCGCGGTTTGCGGACGGCACCTGCTTGCCATGCATGGCAAGACCGCCATGAAGGGGGAGGGCCTCCCGGGCGGGGCCTTGCTGGGCACGCTGCTGATGAGTGATCGCGGCACGGCTTTGGCGGCACCGGCGCAGCAATTGGTGCTGCCGCACGGCCTGTTGTCCTCCTTTGCGCCAGCGGCGCCGGCGCAGCCGGACGCGGCCCTGGCGCTAGAGGCGCGAGTGGCCTGGCTGGCCGAGAAACTGGCGCGCGTCCCGGTCGTACATATGCTGGAAACCGGTACTTCCGCCTTGTGGCCAGCTTTGAACGAGCAGGGCGTTGCCTGGGTTGCGCGCAGCGCTGGCGGGCAGCGCGTCATCCAGGATGACTGCCCGACCAATCTGAATGCCGTGGGCAAGAGCGTGGGCTATCTGCCCGTCGGCCAACCTGGCGATATGCCGGGGCTGCACAGCGTCCAGGGCAGCAAGCGCGTGCCCCTGGCGTTGTGGGCCTCAGGTACGGAAGTGATCCTGCCGGGCCGCAACGGTGGCGAGCTCGTCCGGCTGGTCTGCGCCCGGCTGATCGACACGGTCAGTGGCGAGGTGGCCGGACAGTTGTTCGGCATGACCAATCTGCCCGCGTCCCAAGCGGATGCCGCCACCGTGGCGCGCTGGCTGGTGCTGCAGGATGAGGCCAAGGCGGGGTTCCGCTATATGGCGAATGCGTGGCAGGCTTTGCCGGCGGTGGACGGCGCTCATGCCTTGGCGCGCCAATCGCTAATGGCCGGCCAGATGGGCGCGGCATGTTGGCAGCTGGCGCATACGCCGGCAGCGGAAGTGCTGCGCGGCCCCCTGTCGGGCATCATGGGAACGGATCGCAAGCTGTCCGGGCGCATGTTGCCTGTGGCTTTGCTGAAGATGTATGCGATGTTGGAAATGACGGCGGGGTGACGACGGCCGTTGTTGCAGTGGCTTTGCGCAAATATGTGATGGGTTGCGCGCGATAGCGAGGTGGGATCTTGCGCGCGAACTGGCGCGCTTTACCCATCCTGCCAAGTTCAACCAGCCACGATGGGCTTGCGGCCCGGGCCGCTGCGTGCGCCACGCCCGCGGGCGTCGTAAGTGGACACGGTGCCACCCGCCGCGCCCAAGCCGCGCAGGGCGTCCAGCGACTGCTGCGTGTAGCGCAGATGCACGTCGATGAGCGCGCCGTTGCGCAGGTTGATTTCGTTGGCGGATGCCGATTTGCTGAGCAAAGCCTGCCAGACGCCGGACAGTTGCGGGTGCAGAACAGCCGCCTGCTCGGTGCCGGTGTGCCCGGCGGGCAGGCCAATTTCCGCGAGCAGGGAGTCCCGGACCTGGCTCAGGTCCACAAGCTTGCGGGCGACGTCGCCCTTGCGCTCGGTGATTTCCTGCAGCGTGCCGACGCTCCCCAAGCCCACCAGCACCTCGGTCTCTTCTTCCAGAATGGCGGAGAACTCGGTGATCAGGGCATCTTCCTGGCGCATGCAGGATTGCAGGGATTCGACGGTGCTCATGGTCATGCTGTTGGACTCGGGAGATTCGGGGTTACTTCAGCAAATCGCGGGCGCTGGCAATCAGACTGTCCGCGATGCGGCCGGTGTCGATCTTCAACTGACCCGATGCGATTGCCGCACGGATGGCGGCGACGCGTTCAACGTTGATGTCATTGGAGCCGTCCTGCAGCGCCAACAGTTTGCGCGACGCCGAGCTCAGCGCCACCTGCGAGCTGCTGGAGCCGCTGGCGCTACTGGCGCCATAGGCCTGGGCAACCGCCGAGTCGGCGCGGGGCGCGACGGCGTCAGCCGATAGGGGGCGGTTGGTGGTCGAATTGATCTTCAAGATTTTCTCCGCAGGGCGTCCTGGGTCGGTTGTGCGACGGTTTCGCCTACTTATGCCTCAGTAACGGCAGGGCCGGACGGAACTTTAGGGGCAGGCGGCGTGTTGGTGCAATGCGACATGTAACAACAATTACAGTTGTATTTCCACCAGGCCGGCGTTGCGCACCACGCCGCTGACCACTTGGCCGCCTGCGGTGCGGACCTGCACGGTTGCGCCAGGTGCGGCGTTGTCGAGCGCCTGGCCTTCGCTGCTGACGACGAAGCCCTTCCCGCGCGCGTTGATGCGGACGTTGGCGCCGCGCACCACCGATTGTGCGTTGCGCAATCCGGAACCCCGCACCGCTTGCCCCGCATTGATCCGGTGCACGGCCGACATGCCCACCACGGTTTGCGGATCTGTAATCGCGCCAGGGGGCAGGGAGACCAAATCGCCGTCTCTTGGAGCGAGGTCGTCCGGCGTCAGGGCCTGCCCCGCAGCAATCATGCGGGCGGCGACGTAGTAGTGGCCCGGCACGCTCACCGTCGCCTGGACATACGCCGTCCAGGGCTTGGGCGCGTTGCAGCGCACCCCGACCGTCATGCGTGAACGCAGTTTCATACCCGAGGGCATAAACGGGGACATGGCGTCGCAAGGCGCCAGGCGTTCCGCGCGCGGCGGGTCTATCGCGATCGAGGGCTGCCCTGGAAGGCCGGCCAGTTGATCCAGCAGATAGGTTTGCGCGGCAAGAGCGATCGCCTCGGGTGCCTGGACGGCGGCTTCCTGCCCCTGCGCGGCGGCCAGGGGCAGCAGCAGGGCTGCCAGGCAGCCTGCGCGCGCGCGGAGTCGGAGTGCGGATATTTTCATGATGGAGGAATTGTAGAAGTCCGCGGCATTCGGCAATACGTGAATTGGATGAGAAATGACGGGTTATTTGGCTGATTGTGTTGAGCCCCCGGCCCCTATGATGCCGTCATCCAATGGGATAACGGTCTGTCCGGCGTCCCTGGCTTTATCTGAATTGCAACGCACCAAGGCGCCCCGATGCTAGACAGGCTTAATGAAGATTTTCGGTTCTTCCAGCAGTCCCTGGGACTGCGCGCGCAACGCCAGGAAGTGCTGTCGTCGAACATCGCCAATGCCGATACGCCCAATTACAAGGCGCGCGATTTCGACTTCAAGACGGCCATGGCCAACGCCATGGAAGGCACGAAACGCCTGCCCGACACCGCGCTCACGCTGACTGCCGCTCGCCATATTCCGGCCAAGGCCGTATCGCAAGGTCCGACGGAACTCCTGTACCGCCTGCCGTACCAGCCGAGCATGGATGGCAACACGGTGGACATGGACATCGAACGCGTGCAGTTCGCGGATAACACGCTGCATTACCAAAGCACGATGCAGATGCTGTCTGGCCGTATCCGGACCATGATGGCCGCAATTCAGGAATGATTCTTTAAAGGGAGCGGCAGGCAATGTCCTTGTTGAGCATTTTCGATATCGCCGGTTCGGCGCTCAGCGCGCAATCGCAGCGCATGAACGTGGCGGCCAGCAACATGGCCAACGCCGACAGCGTGGTTGGCCCCGACGGCAAACCCTACCGCGCCCGTCAGGTCGTGTTCCAGGTGAATCCCCCGGCCGGCCAGGCGCTGGGCCAGGAAATCGGCGGCGTGCGCGTGGCTGGCGTGGTCGAAGACCAGTCCCCCTTGAAGCAGGTCTATGACCCGCAGCACCCCATGGCCGACGCGCAGGGTTACGTCAGCATGCCCAATGTCGACCCGGTGGCCGAAACCGTGAACATGATCGCAGCCTCGCGCTCTTACCAGGCAAACGTGGAAGTGCTCAACACCGCCAAGGCCCTGATGCAGAAGACCCTGACCATCGGCCAGTCCTAATTTCCGGAACCAGTTAATCCATGACCACTATCGACCAATCGACGAGCAAGACCGGCTTGGGCCTGGCTCAAACGGGCGCCAATAGCAGCAGCACGGCGCAAGGCCTGCAGGACCAGTTCCTGAAACTGCTGGTCACGCAGCTGCAGAACCAGGATCCCCTGAACCCGATGCAGAATGCCGAGCTGACATCCCAGCTGGCGCAGATCTCCACGGTGGAAGGCATCACCAACCTGAAGAACACCATGCTCGCCATCAGCGGCCAGATCGACGTGTCGCAGTCGATGAATGCCGTGGCCATGATAGGCAAGGGCGTGCTGATTCCCGGCTCCAAGATCAAGTCTGGCGTGGATGCGGCAAATCCCGAGGCCCGCGTCGTCACGCCTTACGGTCTGGACCTGCAGGGCGATGCCCAGAAAGTGCAGATCCGCATTTCCGACGCCAATGGCGCGGTCGTGCGCACGATCGAAACGACAGACCAGAAGCCCGGCGTGTACACGCTGTCCTGGGATGGCAAGAACGATAACGGCATTGTGCTGGAACCGGGCGCGTACACCGTGTCCGTCCTGGCTACGGATGCCGATGGCAAGAAGGTGAATGCGGAAGTCCTGAGCTACGGCCAGGTCAAGAGCGTGGCGTACTCCACTGAAGGCCTGAGGCTGGATCTGGGCCTGGAAGGCCAGACCAGCATGCTGGACGTGCGCAAGGTGATCGGCGCCTGAAGCGGGCGCAATGTATCGGTGCCGGCGCAAGGGCGGCGGCTTCCCCTAGTTAAAGATTAGCGAGAACAAACATGGGTTTCGGACAAGGATTGAGCGGCTTGAACGCCGCAGCGCAGAACCTGGACGTCATCGGCAACAACATCGCCAACTCCGGCACGGTCGGCTTCAAGTCCGCCACCGCGTCGTTCGCCGACGTTTACGCCAGTTCGCGCGTCGGCCTGGGCGTGAAGGTTGCGGCCATCAACCAGCGCTTTACCGTGGGTACGGTGAACGGCGGCGGCGGCGAATACGACATCGCCATTGACGGCGCCAAGGGCATGTTCCGCGTAACCGACCAGAGCGGTGCGGTGATGTACACCCGCAACGGCGAATTCCTGGTCGACAAGAACAACTTCATCATCAACGCACAGGGCTATCGTCTGACGGGTTATCCGCCGGGCTCCGTGGGCGCGAATCCGGTGGAATTGCAGTTGCCTACTGCCAACGTGGCACCGAAGGCGACTTCCACTGGCACCACCGTGGCCAACCTGGATGCCAACGCGAAAGTCATTTACGAAACGGATACGCAAACCAAGGCACCCGTCCTTGGAAGGGTCACGTTGGGCACGGCGCCCGCCACTGTGTACACCTTCAGCCGTGATGCTACGGGAACGGCAACGCTGGAGGATACCGTGCCGGCCGGTCTCGGGCTGCCGGCCCCGGGCTCCACCTTCACCGTCGGTACGGAAACGGTGACCGTGGGCGCAGGCGGCGTTATTACGGCTGGTGACCTTTCGAAGATGGGGGGGTTCACTGAGTACACGGCGGCTGTCGTCGAAACTGGCAAGCCGTTCGACCCGAAGCTGTCCAACTCCTATACCAACGCCTCGCCGATGACGGTGTTCGACTCGCTGGGCAATTCCCATCAGGTCATGCAGTACTTCGTGAAGCGCCCCGCAGCTACTGCGGATACCAGCACGTACGACGTTTACTACACGATCGACGGGCAGGCCATGGCGCCGACCACCGAAGCGGGCGGAGTCTGGGGCAACCCGCAGAAGTTCACCTTTAACAAGGCCGGCGTGATGACCAGCGCACCTGTCGTCAACCTGTCCTTCGCCAACCCGGGCGGCGGCACCACGCCCGCAGATCCGATCAACATTGCGATGAACTACGCCGGCACCACACAGTTCGGCAGCGCCTACAAGCTGGTAGCCAAGCCGGACGGATATGCTTCCGGCGAGTTCAGCGGCATCAACATCAGTGGTGACGGCAGCATAGTGGCGAGCTACACCAACGGCGAGACCCAGGTCGTCGGCACCATCGTGCTGGCTGACTTCTCCAACCTGCAGGGGCTGCAGCCCGTGGGCAACAACGCCTGGACGGAAACCTCCGCCTCCGGCCAGCCCATCCTGGGCCAGCCCGGCACCAACGGCCTCTCCAAGGTCGTGGGTCAGGCCACGGAAGCGTCCAACGTCGACATGAGCAAGGAACTGGTCAACATGATCATCGCCCAGCGCACCTACCAGGCCAACTCGCAGACCATCAAGACCCAGGACGAAATCATGCAAGTCCTGATGAATCTGAAGTAAGCCGGACAGGCACGAGACGACACCGACGGAATAGGCAATGGACCGTATCATCTACACCGCCATGAATGGCGCGGCGCGCATCACCGAGCATCAGGCCGCGCTTTCCAACAACATGGCCAACGTGAACACGGCGGGTTTCCGCGAGCAGATCGCGCTGTACCGCTCCGTGCCGGTCACGGATGGGACGAGTCTGCCCACGCGTGTTTCGACGGTGGCGTCCACGCCGCGCAACAGCTTCCAGATGGGCAATATGCAGACCACGGGCCGGGACCTGGACGTGGCGCTGTCCAGCGAGCGTGGCTGGATCGCCGTGCAGACGCCGCAGGGCGAGGCGTACACCCGCGCCGGCAGCCTGCAGGTCGGCATCAATGGCTTGTTGCAGACCTCGTTGGGCCAACCCGTGTTGTCGGACCAGGGCGGCCCCATCGACGTGCCCGACCAGGCCGCGCTGACCATCACCGCGGACGGCACCATTACCGCCATCGGCGCAGGCGACGCGCCGAACAACATCCTGAACCTGGGCCGGATCAAACTGGCCAGCCCGCAGAACGAGCAGCTGGTGCACGGCGACGATGGCGTCTTCCGCATGGCGCCCGTCAATGGCCAACCCGCGCCTCCGGTGCCTGCCGACCCCAGCCTGCGGTTGTTGTCGGGCGTGCTGGAAGGCAGCAACACCAATCCGATGGCGGCGATGGTCGGCATGATCGCCAACGCCCGCCGCTTCGAGCAGCAGATGCAGGTGATCCAGCAGTCGGACCGCAACGCCGAGCGCGCCAACGGCATCCTGTCGGTAAGCGCGTGATACGGCGACTGAACTAGAAACATTTTTTGCGCGCGGCAGGGCCGCGGCACCAGGAGTACTTCATCATGATGCGTTCGTTGTGGATCGCCAAGACGGGTCTGGAAGGTCAGCAGACCTCCATGGACGTGATTTCGAACAACTTGGCCAACGTTTCGACCAATGGCTTCAAGCGCGGTCGCGCCGTGTTCCAGGACCTGATGTACCAGACGCTGCGTCAGCCTGGCGCCCAAGTCGGCGACGCTACCCAGCTGCCGTCGGGCCTGCAACTGGGTACCGGTGCGCGCGTGGCCGCGACCGAGCGCATCCACACCGCCGGCAATCTGAACAACACAGGCAGCGAGATGGATATCGCCATCAATGGCCGTGGTTTCCTGCAGGTCGAACTGCCTGACGGCACCCAGGCCTACACCCGCGACGGCGCACTGCAACGCGACCAGAACGGCCAGTTGACGACCGTCAGCGGCTACGTGATCCAGCCGCCGATGAACATCCCCGACAATGCGCTGTCGATCTCCATTGGTAACGACGGCATCGTTTCGGTGACGCAGCCCGGCGCCGCTGGCATCAACGTGCAGATCGGCCAGCTGCAGATCGCCACGTTCATCAACCCCACCGGCTTGCAGAGCGTCGGCGAGAACCTGTACCTGGAGACCGACGCTTCGGGACCCGCCAACCTGTTGCAGCCTGGCGTGGACGGCGCCGGTTCGATCATGCAGAAGTACGTTGAAACCTCCAACGTCAACGTCGCTGAAGAGCTGGTCAACATGATCACCACCCAGCGCGCCTACGAAATGAACAGCAAGGCCGTCAAGACCTCGGACGAAATGCTGGCCCGCCTGACCCAACTGTGATGCCCATGTCTGTCCTGCGCCTGGTATCGAGTGCGGCCCTGGCTATGCTGGTGGCCGGTTGCGCCATGATCCCGCCCGAGCCCATCGTGACCGGGCCGACGACGGCGGCGCCGCCGCCGCCGCCCACGCCCATGGCGCAGCCCACGGGCTCGATCTATCAGCCGACGACCTACGGCAACTATCCCTTGTTCGAGGACCGCCGGCCGCGCAACGTGGGCGATATCGTCACCATCGTCCTGAACGAAAAGACCAACGCTTCCAAGAACGTCGCCACCAACACCAACCGCAGCGGCAGCGCTTCCCTGGGCATCGCCG
Source organism: Achromobacter sp. GW823-FHT04E03 (assembly GCF_058796095.1). Lineage (NCBI taxonomy): Bacteria > Pseudomonadati > Pseudomonadota > Betaproteobacteria > Burkholderiales > Alcaligenaceae > Achromobacter > Achromobacter sp. GW823-FHT04E03. The sequence continues at coordinate 240,174 of NZ_JBXAIJ010000001.1, forward strand.
CCGCGCCGTCCTTCATGGATAGCTGGGCCAATGCCAACCTGAACACCGACGCCAAGGGCGGCAATGTGTCGCAGGGCAAGGGCGACAGCACGGCGAACAATGCCTTTACCGGCACCATCACGACCACGGTGGTGGGGGTGATGTCCAACGGCAACCTGCAGGTCGCGGGCGAAAAGCAGATCGCCATCAACCGGGGCAGCGAATTTGTGCGCTTCTCCGGCGTAGTCGATCCGCGCTCCATTACCGGCACCAACACCGTGTCGTCCACGCAGGTGGCCGACGCCCGCATCGAGTACCGCAGCAAAGGCGTCATGGACGAAGTCCAGACCATGGGCTGGCTGCAACGCTTCTTCCTGATCGCTTCGCCGTTCTGAACATGAAACAACCGAATCCGATATCCGCCTTGGTGTCCTTGTTGGCGCGCGTCTGCATTTCGGTCGGGCTGATGGCCGGCGCGGGTGCGGCGCACGCCGAACGGCTCAAGGACCTGGCGTCGATCCAGGGCGTGCGGGGCAACCAGCTGATCGGCTATGGCCTGGTCGTGGGTCTGGATGGCAGTGGCGATCAGGTGCGGCAGACGCCGTTCACGCAGCAAAGTCTGACCAATATGTTGTCGCAGCTGGGCATTACCGTTCCGCCCGGCAGCAATATGCAATTGAAGAACGTGGCCGCGGTCATGGTCACGACCACGCTGCCGGCATTCGCCCGGCCGGGCCAGACGCTGGACGTGGTGGTTTCGTCCATGGGCAACGCCAAGAGCCTGCGCGGAGGCACACTGCTGATGACCCCGCTCAAGGGGGCCGATAGCCAGGTCTACGCGATCGCCCAGGGCAACATCCTGGTGGGCGGCGCGGGCGCCTCCGCCGGTGGCTCCAGCGTGCAGATCAACCAGTTGAATGGCGGGCGCATCAGCGCGGGCGCCATCGTAGAGCGCGGCGTGCCCACCACGTTCGCGCGTGACGGCTACGTTTATGTGGAACTGAACAATACCGATTTCGGCACGGCGCAGAATGTGGCCATGGCGTTGAACCGCAAGTTCGGCCAAGGCACCGCCACTGCGCTGGACGGACGCGTGGTGCAGGTGCGCACACCGATGGATCAGGCTTCGCAGGCGCGCTTCCTGTCGCAGCTCGAAGACTTGCAGGTGGCGCGCGCGCCCACGGTGGCCAAGGTCATCATCAATGCGCGCACGGGTTCGGTCGTCATGAACCGCACCGTCATGATCGAAGAAGCCGCCGTGGCCCACGGCAATCTGTCGGTCATCATCAATCGCCAGAACCAGGTATCGCAGCCGGACACGCCTTTCACCGAAGGGCAGACGGTGGTGGTACCCAATACGCAGATCGAGGTGCGTCAGGAGAACGGTTCCCTGCAACGCGTGAGCACCAGCGCCAATCTGGCGGATGTGGTCAAGGGCTTGAATGCCCTGGGCGCCACGCCGCAGGACCTGCTGGCGATTCTGCAGGCCATGAAGACCGCCGGCGCCTTGCGCGCCGAACTGGAAATCATCTGACGGCCATGGCGTACACCAATGATGCGGCGCGCGGCGCCAGCCGGCAGGATTCGGTTTTCGACATGGGCCGCTTGTCTGACCTGAAGCGCGATGTCAAAAAGGATCCTGAGGGGACCGAGCAGCAGAAGCAGGTTGCCAAGCAGTTCGAGGCCCTGTTCCTGCAGATGATGGTCAAGCGCATGCGCGAGGCAACGCCTAAGGAAGGGCTGTTCGACTCGCAGCAGACGCAGATGCTGCAGTCCATGGCGGACGAGCAGCTCGCCCTGCATCTGGCGTCGCCTGGTATCGGCCTTTCCGGCGCCATTCTGGCGCAGATGCAGCAGGGCAAGCCCGGCGAGTTGGGCGCGGATGCGGTCAAGCGCCTGGGAGAGGGCGCGGACCTCGACTTCCGCGCCGCTGGCTCGCGCGAAGTGTCGGCATTGCTGAACGTGATGCGCAACAACAGCGCGCAGAACCGGGCACTGGCCGCTGCGGAAGGCGCGCCCGACCACGTGGTCGCCTTCGTATCAAAGATGTCGCGCGCAGCCAATCTCGCTTCCCAGCAAAGCGGCGTGCCGGCCCGCCTCATCATGGGCCAGGCGGCGCTGGAGTCGGGCTGGGGCAAGCGCGAGATCAAGCACCAGGACGGCAGCACCAGCTACAACCTGTTCGGCATCAAGGCGGGATCCAGCTGGAAGGGGCAGGTTGTCAACGTACTGACTACTGAATACGAAGACGGCGTGGCGAAAAAGGTGACGCAACCTTTCCGCGCCTACGCGTCCTACGAGGAATCGTTCGCGGATTACGCCCGTCTGATCGGCAACAGCCCGCGCTACGAGGCCGTCACGCAGGCCCGCAACGAGATCGAGGCGGCGCGCCGGATCCAGGACGCGGGTTATGCGACGGATCCCCAGTATGCGCAAAAGTTGATCGGCGTGATGAGCCAGCTGCGGGGCGCGGCATCCAAGGTGGAAATTTCTCGCCAGATGTTGGAAGGACTCTAAATTCGGATCACCTCCTGCCGTTAATTGGATATCCAGGTATATCAGCGGTTAAATACGGGGCATTGTCAGCATGAATATGTATAAATTGGCGCTGGGCGGGCTGAACGCCGCTCAGGCAGGGCTGGCCACCACCAGCCACAATATCAACAATGCCACCACGGTCGGTTACAACCGCCAGCGCGTCATGGTTTCGACTGCCGGTGCCCAGGCGACCAGCAACGGCTACATAGGCCGAGGCGTGCAGGTCGACACGGTCGTGCGCAGCTACGACAGTTTCCTGTACAAGCAACTGGTCGGCGCTCAGGGCAGTGGCGCCCAGTTGCAGACGCAATACAACCAGGTCTCGGCAATCAACAACCTGTTCGCCGACCGCACCGTCGGCATCGCGCCGGGCCTGACCAATTTCTTCACCAGCATGAATGCGGTGGCCAGCAAGCCTGCCGACCCTGCCGCGCGCCAGGATTTGCTGGGCAAGGCCAATAGCCTGGCCACCCAGATCCGTTCGGCCTACACCGAGATGCAAAACCAGCGCATCGGCCTGAACACGCAGATCACCACGACGGTCGAGCAGGTCAACAGTTATCTGACGCGTATCGACGATCTGAACCAGCAAATCTCGCTGGCTACGGGCAAGGCGGGCGGCAGTCCTCCGAACGATCTCCTGGATCAGCGCGACCAGGCCGTCATGGAACTGAATCAGCTGGTAGGCATCACCACCTACGAACAGGGCGACAAGATCAATATTTCGCTGGCCAATGGCGGCCAGGCGCTGCTGTCCGGCAGCACCATCTATCCGCTGCAAGCGGTGGCTTCCTCCAAGGATACGGGACGCACCGCCATTGCCTACACGCTGCCGGCCGGCTCGGGTAAGACGGTCGCCGTGGAGCTGGATGATGCGGAAGTGACCGGCGGCTCGCTGGGCGGCCTGTTGCAATTTCGCGCGACTTCGCTGGATGTCATGCAAAGCCAGCTGGGTCAGATGGCCGTCGGCCTGGCGCTGTCCTTCAACGAGCAGCACAAGCAGGGCCTGGACCAGAACGGCAATCCCGGCACGGACTTCTTTGGCATCGGTTCGCCGCAGGGCGTACCGAATGCGCAGAACAAGAGCAACGCGTCGCTTTCGGGTCAGTTCACGAACCTGAACAACATCAACGCCAAGGAATACGAGATTTCCTTCGACGGCACGAACTACCGCGTGCTGCGCATGCCGGAAGGTTCGCAGGTCTACAACGGTCCGGCCACCGGGACGCCGGGCACGCTGAATCTCGACAGCGAGATGGGTGTGACCCTGACCATCAGCGCGCCGCCCCAGGCTGGCGACAAATGGTCGCTGGCACCCACGCGCGATGCGGCACGCGATCTTACCGTTCTGATCTCCGATCCTTACAAGATCGCGGCGGCCGACTTAGAAGGCGGTGACGCCAACGGCAAGAACGCGCTGAAACTGGCTCAGCTGCAGAACAGCAAGGTGCTTGGTAACGGCACGATGAGCGTGAACGATATGTTCGGCCAGGTGGTGAATACGGTTGGGGTGCAAACCGCTCAACTCAAGTCCGCGGCGACCGCGCAGGCAAACCTGATCACGCAGAAGACTGCGGCGCAGCAGGCTGTCTCGGGCGTCAACCTGAACGAAGAATACGTCAGCCTGTCGCTGTACCAGGAACAATATCAAGCCAGTGCTCGCATCATTGACGTGGCCAGCACCATGTTCGACACGCTGCTGGGTCTGCGCGGCTGATCGGATCGTTGAATCGTGACAAATAAAGAAAATTTCGGAGCTTCACCATGCGCCTGAGCACCTCGATGATGTACTCGAACGGCCTGAAGGGCGTTCTCTCTCAGGAATCCGATATGAACCGCCTGGTTGAGCAGGTCGGTAGCGGACGCAAGAACCTGAGCCCTGCCGATGACCCCTTGGCGGCGGCGCAGGCCATCAGCGTCGCACAGACGCAGAGCATGAACAGTACGTATGGCATGAACCGCCAGACGGCCAATACGAACCTGGGTCAAGAGAACAACACCTTGACCGCCGTCACGAACGCTCTGCAGGAAGCGAGAACACGCATCATCCAGGCGGGTGGCGTGCTGTCCGATACGGATCGCCAGACTCTCTCCGCGGCACTCAAGAGTACCCGTGAAGCGATGCTGGGCTTGGCCAATACCACCGATGGCAATGGCCAGTACCTGTTCTCCGGTAATGATGGCAGCGTCATGCCGTACGCGAAGAATGCTGCCGGTCAGATTGTTTACAGCGGCTCGGTCGGCGAACGAACCATTCAGGTTGATCAAAGCCGGCAACTGTCCACCAGTGACCTGGGCAAGGACATTTTTGCCCGAGCCAATCCGGGTTCGCAGGCTTTCGTCGCATCGGCTGCAAGCGCCAATACCGGGACTGCCCAGTTCGGCGCGCCTTCCGTTGTGCCCGGATCTGCCAACAACGGAAAGAGTTTTGCCGTGCAGTTTGAGGCCGATGCGGTTACGGGCGCTATCGGTTACCGGGTTACGACGACCAATCCCGACGGATCTAGCTCCACAGTACCGGCTGCGGGGTTGCCTGCTACCGGGTATACCGATGGTGCGACCATTGATTTTGGCGGCGTGTCGGTGGCAATCAAGGGTGCTCCCAACGCAGGCGACGTGATCAATGTCGAGAGCGTTCAGGCCGCCGATATGGATGTGTTCGCAGCCCTGGACGATGTGATCGCTGCTCTGGATGCGCCCAGCAGCGGCGATCCGGTGGCGACGGCAAAGTTGAACAATGCACTCGCTACCGCCAACAAGAAGTTGGCAAATACCTATGACAACGTGCTGACGGTACAAGCTTCGGTCGGCGCTCGCATGAATGAACTGGATGCGCTGGATGCCACCGGTACGCAGAAGGGGCTGTCCTATTCCAAATCTCTCTCGGATCTGGAAGAACTGGACTACTACCAAGGCGCCAGCCAGCTCGCGTTGCGCCAGGTCGCGCTGCAAGCGGCGTCGGCAGCATTCATGACCATCCAGGGATCAAGTCTGTTCAGCCGCAAGTAGCAATGCGGTAGGTACAAAAACGCGCCATCGGGTGCGTAGGGTTGCGCCTTTGCGGACGCTACTGGCCAGGGGCCGGGGCGTCCGTGTGTGCGTGCAGAGTAGGAAATAGTCGTTTCACATTGCTTAACGCTCGGATATTCCATGCTTGTCAACTTGAAAGTCCGCACCTGTCTCGTTCTGGTGTTGCTGCTCTTCACGGGCGCCATGTTCATCTCAAATGGCGTGGCGTGGATGGGGCTGAACTCGAGCAATGAGAAGCTGGAGCGGGTCAACGACGCCTATTCCACGCAGGCCTCGCAGCTGAACCGGGCCTACATCCTGTTCCTGCGCGGCCGCTTGCTGTTGGCGACGTCGCTGATGGATCTGCAGCAAGGAAAGACCGAACAGGCGACTTCGCAGGCCAAGCGCGCGGAAGGTTTGATGCAGGAAGGCGCTCAGGCGCTGGACGCATACCGCAAGGCACCGCGCCTGGAAGGCTCGGAGGCGTTGAATCAAAAGCTGGAAGGCGCCTACAAGCAGTTCAGCGACGTGGTCAGGCGTCAGGCGGCTGCGTTGTCGACCATGGCCGTGCAGGACTACCTGGATCTGAACGACGCGGGAAGCGCGGCGAACACGGCTCTGAGAGAGGCCGTCGGCGGCGTGCTGGCGCATATCGACTCCAGCACCGATGAGCTGGTGGTGCAGGCCGAAGCGGCCCACGGCGTTTCGCGCACGGTCACGATAGTCATGCTGGCGATCTCCCTGGCCTTGGCATTGGGCTGCTGGCTGTTCATCAGCCGGACCGTGCTGCGCCCGTTGCGGGAAGCGGGCGACCATTTTGAAAAGATCTCGGGCGGCGATTTCACCGGGCGCATCGACGTGCGCAGCACCAACGAGATTGGCCAATTGTTTGGCGCTATCAAGCGTATGCAGGAAAGCCTGACCCGCACCGTGGCGCTGGTGCGCCGTGGCGTGGACGAGATCAACGTGGGCTCGCGCGAGATTTCCGCCGGCAACACGGACCTGTCCAGCCGCACCGAGCAGCAGGCGGCCTCGCTGGAGGAAACCGCGGCGTCGATGGAAGAACTTGCGTCGACCGTGAAGCAGAACGCGGACAATGCGCGCCAGGCCAATCAGCTGGCGGCCAGCGCTTCCGATGTGGCCGAGCGCGGCGGTTCTGCGGTGTCGGAAGTGGTCAGCACGATGCAAGGCATTTCGGCCAGCTCGCGCAAGATCTCCGAGATCGTGTCGGTGATCGACGGCATTGCCTTCCAGACCAACATCCTGGCGCTGAATGCGGCGGTGGAAGCGGCGCGCGCGGGTGAGCAGGGCAAGGGCTTTGCGGTGGTGGCCGGCGAAGTGCGCTCGCTGGCGCAGCGCAGCGCCCAGGCGGCCAAGGAAATCAAGGGCCTGATCGAGGATTCCGTGACCAAGGTCAGCGCGGGCTCGCAGCAGGTGGAGCGCGCAGGGTCGACGATGCAGGAGATCGTGGCCTCGGTGAAGCGGGTGACGGACATCATGGGCGAGATCTCGGCGGCGTCCGAAGAACAGTCCAGCGGCATCGACCAGGTGAACCGCGCGGTGTCGCAGATGGACGAGGTGACGCAGCAGAACGCGGCGCTGGTGGAAGAGGCGGCCGCGGCCGCGGGTTCGCTGCAGGAACAGGCGCAGCGCCTGGCCGAAGCAGTGGCCGTGTTCAAGATCAATGCGGGCGAAGTGATCGAAGTCCCCGCGCAGCAATTGGCATCGCAACGCAGCGCGCCCCGCATGCCGGCGCCGCCCACACAGCCGCAGGCTGCGGCAGGCAAGGTGCCCGCCGAACCCGCTAACGCTGAAGCGCCTCAGCCGGCGGAACCTGCACCCAAGGCGGCGCCTGCGCCACGCCTGACTCAGGTCGCCCGGCCCAAGCCAGCGCCGGAAGCGGCCACCACCGTTCGTCCGCTACGCCGGCCAGCCAGTCGCCCGGCGAGCGCCAAGGATGCCGCGCCTGCGGCGCCAGCCTCCAGCCGGCGCCTAACGCCTGCGGCGGATGACGATTGGGAGTCTTTCTGACGGAGGGATCCGTCAGCGCAGCACAGGCAGTAAAGCTACCCCCCCTATTTACGGCCTGGCGGCAAGAGTGCCGCCGGGACGACTACCGGAATATACGGAAATGTTTAGCAATCTGAAGGTGCGTACGGGCTTGATGCTTGCCCAGTTGGCCGTAGCGCTGGCCGCGCTGGTTTCCATCGTCCTGGGCTGGAACAGCATGCGTTCCAACTCCGAGGCGATCAATGCACTGGATAGCTTGAGCGTACAGCAGGCGAATCTGATCAAGGACGCTTACACGCAGATGCTGCGCGCGACCATACGCGCCGACATCGCTGCCGCGCAGCGGGCCACGGGCGACGCCAATGGCGCCAGCGAGAACACCCGTACGGTGCAACAGCTGGTCGCCGACGCCAAGAAGAAGATGGAGACCTTCAAGGCCATCCCGAAGACCACGGCGGTAGGAAAGAGCGCCGAGGGTGACCTTCTTTCCTCGTTCAACGGCTTTGCAGACGCATTGCAAGCCATGATGTCGGCGTTGGACAAGGGCGATTCGGCGGCTTACCTGGATTTGAAAAACACCAGGGCCGGCGCCGCGAGCGGGGCGTTCTCGAAACAACTGGGCGAATTCGCCAAAGACATTACCTCCTACAGCGAAGAGATGGTGTCGTCCTCGCGCTCGCAGGCGGCGACGATGGCCATTGTGTACGCCGCGTTGGCGGTGCTGATCGTGGCGGTATGGCTGGGCGCCTTCCTGTTCATGAATCGTGTCGTTCTGCGGCCTTTGCGCGCTGTTAGCGACAGCTTCGACAAGATCGCTGGCGGTGATCTGACCGTCCGCGTAGACGTGACCTCGACCAACGAGATCGGCACGTTGATGGCTGCGGTCAAGCGCATGCAGGAAAGCCTGACTCGTACCGTATCTGCGGTGCGCCGTGGCGTGGACGAGATCAACGTGGGCTCGCGCGAGATTTCCGCCGGCAATACGGACCTGTCCAGCCGCACGGAAGAACAGGCCGCTTCGCTTGAGGAAACCGCGGCTTCGATGGAGCAACTGGCATCGACCGTGAAGCAGAATGCGGATAACGCGCGCCAGGCCAACCAGCTGGCGGCCAGCGCGTCCGACGTGGCCGAGCGCGGCGGTTCGGCGGTGTCGGAAGTGGTCAATACCATGCAGGAAATCTCGGCCAGTTCGCGCAAGATCTCCGAGATCGTGTCGGTGATCGATGGCATTGCCTTCCAGACCAACATCCTGGCGCTGAATGCGGCGGTAGAAGCGGCCCGCGCGGGTGAGCAGGGCAAGGGTTTTGCCGTGGTGGCGGGCGAAGTGCGCTCGCTGGCGCAGCGCAGCGCCCAGGCGGCCAAGGAAATCAAGGGCCTGATCGAGGATTCCGTGTCCAAGGTCGGCGCGGGTTCGGAGCAGGTGGAGCGCGCCGGCTCGACGATGCAGGAGATCGTGGCCTCGGTGAAGCGCGTGACGGACATCATGGGCGAGATCTCGGCGGCGTCCGAAGAACAGTCCAGCGGCATCGACCAGGTCAACCGTGCCGTGTCGCAGATGGACGAGGTGACGCAGCAGAACGCGGCGCTGGTGGAAGAGGCTGCCGCGGCCGCGGGTTCGCTGCAGGAACAGGCGGAACGCCTGGCCGAAGCAGTGGCTGTGTTCAAGGTCAATGCGGGCGAAGTGATCGAAGTCCCCGCGCATCAGTTGGCGGGTCAACGTCCGGCGGCGCGCGTGGCTGCCCCGGTCGCGGCCGCAGTGCAGGCGGACGCGCCCGCGGCGGAGGCCAAGGCAGTGCCGGCCGTGCGCTTGACGCATTCCACCCGGACCAAGCCGGCTGCGGCTGAAGGGGCGACAGCGGCGCGGCCGCTGCGCCGTCCCACGGTACGTCCGGCTGCTGCACCGGCGGCCAAGCCCGCCGCGACGGCTGGCCGCCGATCAGCGCCTGCGGATGACGACTGGGAATCTTTCTGACACCGGCGTTGCCGGTAAATGGGTAGGGTATGCGAGGCTATATACATCTTCTGGCGACGGCCGTGGTGGCGGTTCTTCTGGTCGGCTGCGCGGCGTCCGGGCACAATTTCGACCCGGACAAGCTGTCGACCTTGACCCCTGGGCAAACGACGCTGGAAGAGGCTTCACGTGCACTGACCGCCCCGCCCGACAAACTCTACAAGCAGACCGACGGTACGCTGCTCGCGCTCTGGGCCTTCAAAATCACTTTCGTCGCGGACGGCTTGTACAGCCGCAAGGAAGCGCTGCTGCAATTCGGTCCGGACGGCCGACTGCTGCGCCTCGTCGACAGCACCAATATCTTGCTGGAACCCTGGGAACGCCAGAAGCTGCTGGGACCCGCGCCTATGCCTGACCTGCGTCAGGACATGGCGCCGCCCGCCGCGGCCCCCGAGGTGCAGACCATCTACATACCGGGTCCGGGTGAACCGGCCGGATTGCAGCCTCAGGGCAAATAGCGCCCTGTAGTCCAGCGGGGAGCATCGCGGCGCGAGCCGCGATGTACGTCGCCCGGAGTGCATGTCTCGTGTAACAAGGCATGTCCATCGGGTGGTTTTTTATTTGGTCAGAGTAGTTCCTGAGGGATGGGGAAATAATATGGAAGCGAGTCTCGAGTCCGGTACGAAGTCCGGAAAGGTCGGCAAGAAGAAGGCCGCGCGCGCACCCAAGGTGAAGCGCAAGCTGCGGTTGCGCGATGCCCGCGTCGGCACCATGTTGCTGTGGGTCATGGCGTTCTTCGCCGTGTTGATCGCGGCGGTGGGCGGTCTGGCCGCGTATTTCCTGCAGAACAACTATGAGTCGATTCGCGAGGTCAATGCACTGACCGAACGTTCGAAGCAGGTCGAAGTGATCAACAGCGACATGTTGCGCGCGCGGGTTGCCTTGATGGTCGCCGCGCGCCACCTGCAGGAATCCGGCTGGGGCAGCGGCGAGAACTCGGCCCGCGATGCCGCGGCGGCCTTGAAGGGCGCCACGGACCTGCTGACCGGCGTGCGCAGCCGTTTCGCCGATTTCCAGAAGAACATGCTGCAGGACGATACGGGCCGCCAGCTGTCCATGAACCTGGTCCGTCGTTATCGTTCCTACATCGACGACGGCGTGGATACCATGGTCGAAGCCCTGCGCAGCGAAGACTATTCCACCTTCTACATGGTGAACAACGAGTACGGCACGCCGCGCAGCGCAGCCTTCATCGAGGCGCTCAGCGAGTTTGGCAAGTACATCGGTGACCAGCAGCAAGCCACGATCGAAAAGGCCGAAGCCAATTTCAACCTCGCCATGGTGGCGGTGGGTGTCGCGGTCGGCCTGGCTGTGCTGCTGATGATTCTGGCGCGTCTGGTGTTCGGCCGCCTGGTGGTGCGCCCCTTGGTGGAAGCCGGCCAGCATTTCGACAAGATTGCAGCCGGAGACCTGACCAGCCGCGTGGAAGTGCGTTCTCACAATGAGATCGGCCAGTTGTTCGCCGCGCTCAAGCGCATGCAGGAAAGCCTGACCCGTACCGTATCCGCGGTGCGCAGCGGCGTGGACGAAATCACGGTGGGTTCGCGCGAAATCTCGGCCGGCAATACGGATCTGTCCAGCCGCACGGAAGAGCAGGCGGCTTCGCTGGAGGAAACCGCGGCTTCGATGGAAGAACTTGCGTCGACCGTGAAGCAGAACGCGGACAATGCGCGCCAGGCCAACCAGCTGGCGGCCAGCGCGTCCGATGTGGCCGAGCGCGGCGGTTCGGCGGTGTCGGAGGTGGTCAGCACGATGCAAGGCATTTCGGCAAGCTCGCGCAAGATCTCCGAGATCGTGTCGGTGATCGATGGCATTGCCTTCCAGACCAACATCCTGGCGCTGAATGCGGCGGTGGAAGCAGCGCGCGCGGGTGAGCAGGGCAAGGGCTTTGCCGTGGTGGCGGGCGAGGTTCGCTCGCTGGCGCAGCGCAGCGCCCAGGCGGCCAAGGAAATCAAGGGCCTGATCGAGGATTCGGTGAGCAAGGTCGGCGCGGGCTCGCAGCAGGTAGAGCGTGCGGGTGCGACGATGCAGGAGATCGTGGCCTCGGTGAAGCGGGTGACCGACATCATGGGCGAGATCTCGGCCGCTTCCGAAGAGCAGTCCAGCGGCATCGACCAGGTGAACCGTGCCGTGTCGCAGATGGACGAGGTGACGCAGCAGAACGCGGCGCTGGTGGAAGAGGCGGCCGCGGCCGCGGGTTCGCTGCAGGAGCAGGCCCAGCGCCTGACCGAAGCAGTGGCCGTGTTCAAGATCAACACGGGCGAAGTGATCGAAGTTCCTGCGCACCAGTTGTCAGGCGGTTACGCCGCGCCGACGCTGACGCAGGCTTGATGCCCGTCGTCTGACGTCAGTAACAGGACCGCGGCCGCGCTGATGCGCGGCCGCGGTCCATATGCTTTGCGCCTTGGCGTGCGCAAATTCATGCGCACGTTAAGTTTTCGAAAATTTGGTCGTTAACAACAATAACGCCTGAAAAGGGCGGTGAACAGTGTTCGAAAATGCGGGGCCGTGCCGTCCCGGAGCCTGACGAACCTGGCGGGGGAACACGTCTATGCGGGGCGTCAGATCCGGTTTGCTCGCCGATATTCATTCGCTGCTCGACATGATGTATCCGGAGGCAAGCTGTGCGCGTCAACCTACCCGTCCACAATGTAGAAACCAAGCTGCGCGAGGATCAATACCTGATCTCGCGTACTGATACCAAGGGCCGGATCGTCTATGCGAACCCGGCTTTTGTCGAAGTCAGCGGTTTCTCCCGCGAAGAACTCATCGGCAAACCGCACAACATCGTGCGCCATCCCGACATGCCGCCCGAAGCCTACGAAGACCTGTGGGAAACGCTGCAGGCCGGAGAGTCGTGGCTGGGCCTGGTGAAGAATCGGCGCAAGGACGGCGGTTACTACTGGGTGCTGGCCAATGCAACGCCCATCGTCGAAAACGGCGACGTCGTGGCGTATTCCTCGGTACGGGTGCGCCCCTCCGAAGAACAGATCGAAATGGCTGAGGATTTGTATGCCCGAATTCGCGAGGGCACGGCCAAGGGCGTGCGCATCCTGCGCGGGCGTCCCGTGCGGGCGGGCTGGCGGCGCGGCTTGGACGTGCTGGCATTTCCATTCCGGCGCAATGTCCGCAGCCGCATGCTGCGCCACGCGCTGCTGTCATCCGCAATCATGGCTGGCGCGGGCATTTACGGCCTGCGGGCCAATTGGGCGGAACTGGGCACCTTGGGCGCGAGCGTTGGCTGCGCGGCCATTGCGCTGGGCGTCATCGCCATCTTTGGCATGGGCTGGCGCCTGTCGCGCTCGCTGCTGGATCCGATGGTGGATGCCGCCAATATGGCGCGTCAGGTGGCCGCGGGCAATCTGACCACGCAGATCGTGGCGGATTCTGACGATGAAGTCGGAAGTTTGAAGTTCTCGCTGGAAGTGATGCGCAAGAGCCTGATCGGGATTGCACAGGACGTGTATCGCGGCATTGAAGGCACGACCCATGCCGCAGCGCATATCGCGCGCGGCAACCAGGAACTCGCGGGCCGTACCGAAGGCCAGGCGGCGTCCTTGCAGCAGACCGCGGCCAGCATGGAACAGCTGACCTCCACGGTGCGGCAGAACGCCGACAACGCGCGCCAGGCCAACCAGCTTGCGGCCAGCAGCATGGAAGTGGCGCGCAAGGGCGGCGTGGCGGTCGGGCAGGTGGTCAGCACCATGCACGGCATTTCGGACAGCTCCCGCAAGATCGCCGACATCGTCAGCATCATCGAAGGCATCGCGTTCCAGACCAACATCCTGGCCCTGAACGCCGCTGTGGAAGCGGCCCGCGCCGGGGAGTCCGGCAAGGGCTTCGCGGTGGTGGCAGGCGAGGTTCGCAGCCTGGCGCAGAAGAGCGCGCAGGCAGCCAAAGAGATCAAGGGCCTGATCGAAGACTCGGTGGAGCGCGTGACCGAAGGCTCCCAGCAGGCCGAGCAGGCGGGCGCGACGATGCAGGACATCGTGGCCGCCGTGCATCGTGTCACCGACATCATCGGCGAGATCTCGCAGGCTTCGCAGGAACAGTCCAGCGGCATCGAGCAGGTGGATACGGCGGTGTCGCAGATGGACGTGATGACGGTGCAGAACACCGCGCTGGTTCAGGATCTGGGTGGCGCCGTGATGCAGCTGGGCAACCAATCCGGCGCGCTGCGCGAGACGATCCGGGTGTTCCGCCTTACCGGGCAGCAGTAAACGGAAACGGGCGGTGTCACGCACCGCCCGGCATCCACCACCTGTCCAGTCCTATTTGCCCGCCAGAGCGTCGGCGACCCGGCTCATCGCCGTGAGCCCAGATTCGAACAGCGATTCCAGGAAGGGCCCGGCGTGCGGCAGCACGACCGTCAGAATGGTGACGCCAATGATGAGCGTTACGGGAAAGCCGATAGAGAACACTGACAGCTGCTGCGCCGCGCGGTTCAGGATGCCCATGGCCAGGTTGATGGTCAGCAGCGCGCAGATCAGGGGCAGGGCCAGCAACAGGCCCGATACGAATATGGTCTTGCCCCATTCCACCACCACGCCAAAGCCGTTCTGATGCAACTGGATCATGGCGACGGGCAAGGTGTCGAAAGAGCGAACCAGCGCAGCCAGGACCAGCAGATGGCCGTCCAGGGCCAGAAAAGTCAGCATCGCAATGATGTTGAACAGGCGCGACAGCACCGCGGTATTGGCGCCGGAGCTCGGATCGAAGAACGACGCGAACGACAGGCCCATCTGCAGGCCAACGAATTCGCCGGCGGTCTGCACGGCGGCGAACACCAGGCGCATCGTGAAGCCCAGCGAGATGCCGATCAGCACTTGCTGCATGACCATCCACAGCCCGGTAAACGAACCGGGCGCAATGGGCGGCACGGGATCGAGCGCCGGACTGATGGCGACGGCCAGGACGAAGGACAGCCCGACCTTTACCTTGATGGGAATCAGCGATTCGGAGAACAGCGGGGCGGTGCCCACGAGCGCCAGGATGCGCACAAACGGCCAGAGAAACTGGCCGATCCAGCCGTTGAGCTGCTCGAGCGTGAAGGCGATCATGGGGGAAGGTCCGGTGTCCGGCGGCGGGCGCCGCTCAGGACACCAGCATGGGGATCTGGCCGATCAGCTGCCGTATGTAGTCGACCATGACGCCAATAAGCCACGGGCCCAGCAGCACCAGCACGCCGCACATGGCCAACAGCTTCGGAATGAACGACAGCGTCATTTCGTTGATCTGCGTGGCGGCCTGGAAGATGCTGATGACCAGGCCGACCACCAGCGTCACGAGCAGCAAGGGCCCGGCCATCGCCAGCACGATCTTCATCGCCTGGTAGGTCATGGTCATGACGGTTTCGGCGGTCATGGCGATTTTCCTCCAGGCGTTATTGGTAGAAGCTCTGGGCCAGGGAGCCCATGAGCAGATTCCAGCCGTCGGCCAGCACGAAAAGCATCAGCTTGAAGGGCAGGGCCACCGTTACTGGCGGCACCATCATCATGCCCAGCGCCATCAGTACGCTGGCGACGACCAGGTCGATGATGAGAAAGGGGATGAAGATGGTGAAGCCGATCTGGAACGCGGTCTTGAGTTCGCTGGTGATGAACGCCGGCACCAGGATGCGCAGGGGCACCTGAGTAGGGTCTTCCAGCGCCGGCTGCTTGGCCAGGTTGGCGAACAGCGACAGATCGTTCTCGCGCGTCTGGTGCAACATGAAGGTGCGCAGCGGCGCGGCGGCACGCTCGACTGCAGCCTCGAACTGGATCGAGCCTTCGGACAGCGGCTTGTAGGCGTCGGTGTAGATCTTGTCGAACACCGGCGACATCGTATAGAAGGTCAGGAACAGCGCCAGGCCGATCAGCACGTGGTTGGGCGGCGACATGGCCGTGCCCATGGCGCTGCGCAGCAGGCCCAGCACGATGATGATGCGGGTGAAGCCCGTCATCATCAGCAGCGCGGCAGGCAGGAACGACAGCGACGTCATCAGCAGCAGGGTCTGCATGCTGAGCGAATAGGTTTCGGAACCGTTCGGACCCGGCGTGGCGGTCAGCGCTGGCAAGGTGGCCTGCGCGACGACACCCGCGGGAAACAGGGTAAGGCCCAGCAGGGCGGCGGCGCCGAGCAGGTGCAGTGCGCCGGGCCGGGCGCGGACGGGTGTCGTGCTTGTGGGCAAACTCATGGGTGTCGCTTGGAGGGCGCGGCAGCGCTAGCGGCGCTTGAGCGCCTGGCCCAGCTTGGCCGCGAAGGCGGCCGCGGGCAAGGTCGAAGCCTCCGGCAACTGGCCGGCGGGCAGGGTATGCAGGGTATTGAGCTGGTTCGGGCCGACGCCCACCACCAGCCAGGTGTTCTCGACTTCCACCACCACGATGCTCTGGCGCGGACCGACGGGCAGGCTTGCGACCTGCCGCAGCAGGTTGCCGCCGCCGCGTTGTGTCAGCCCGGCGCGGCGCGCCAGCCAGGCCGAGGCCAGGATGGCGGCCACGACCAGGATCAGGCCGGCAACGACGCGCAGGAGGGCGGTATCGTCCATGGCGCCAGGGTCAGCGGCGGTTGTTCAAGCGGTTGATCCGCTCGGACGGCGTGATGATGTCGGTCAGGCGGATGCCGTACTTGTCTTCCACGACCACGACTTCGCCCTGGGCGATCAGGTAGCCGTTGACGAAGATGTCCATCGGCTCGCCTGCCAGGCCGTCCAGCTCGACCACGGAGCCCTGACCCAGCTGGAGCAGGTTCTTGATGGTCAGGCGGGTGCGACCGAGCTCGACCGTCAGCTGGACGGGTACGTCCATGATCAGGTCGATATCCGCGCCCGCGCCGCCGGTGGCGCCGGCCAGGGGTTTGAATACGGATTGGGCGGCAGATTGGGCGGCTGCGGCAGGAGCTGCAGGTGCCGCCGCGGCAGGGGCCGGCGCGGCAGCGGGTGCCGCCGCACTGGTCTGCTCGGCCATGGCGGCCGCCCAGTCGTCCTGGGGCTTCAGGCCGTCGGCCTGGGTGGGCGGATTGGCGCGGGATTGTTCGGCGAGCGCGTCGGCCCAGTCGTCGGCCGGGGACGAGCCGGTTCCGGGCTCGTTCTTGTCAGTCATGGTCAGAGGCCTCGTTGGATTCTGTATCGTGGGTAAACATGTTCTGTACGCGCAGGGCGTACTGGCCGTTGAAGACGCCGTAGCCGCATTCCATCAACGGCACGCCGTCGACGCTGGCGACTATGGTTTCGGGCACGGTTACGGGAAGGACGTCACCGACCTTCAGGCTCATCAGTTCGCGGATCGACGAGGGGATGCGGGCGAATTCCGCAACCACGTCGATGTCGGCGCTACGCACCTGACGCGAGAGCTGCTGCGCCCAGCGCTGGTCCACTTCCTCGAGCGTAGTTTCCTGCAGCGGGCGCGTCAGCAGATCGCGCACCGGTTCGATCATGGAATAAGGCAGGCAGATGTTCAGGTCGCCGCCGGTCGCGCCGAATTCGATGTGGAACGAGGTGACGACCACCACTTCATTGTTGCCGGTGATACTGGCGAACTTGGTGTGCATTTCCGAGCGCACGTACTCGAATTCGATCGGATAGACGGGATCCCAGGACTTGCCGTAGCTTTCCAGGGTCAGGTTGAGCAGGCGCCGGATGATGCGCTGTTCAGTCGTGGTGAAGTCGCGGCCTTCGACGCGCGTGTGGTAGCGGCCATCGCCGCCGAACAGGCTGTCGATGACCAGGAACACCAGGTTCGGGTCATAGGTGAAGAGGGCCGTGCCGCGCAGGGGCTTCATCTGAATCATGTTCAGATTGCTCGGCACGGGCAGGTTGCGTTCGAAATCCGCGTACTTCTGGATCTTGATCGAACCTACGGTGATGTCCGCGCTGCGGCGCATGAAGTTCAGCAGCACGTGGCGCATCTGCCGGGCGAAACGCTCGTTGATGAGCTCCAGCGTCTGCATGCGGCGGCGCACGACGCGCTCGGGCGAACTCAGGTCGTAGGCGCGGGCGCCGGCGTTCGGGTCCGCGGCGGTAGCTTTGCTGTCGCTTTCGCCGGTGACGCCCGCCAACAGCGCATCAACCTCGTCCTGCGAAAGAAATGCCTCGTAGGCCATGCTTATTGCACCACGAACGCCGTGTACAGTACGTCGGTGACATACTGGCCGTCCGGCAGGGGCGAGAAGGGGCGATTCACGGCCTGCTTGATGGCGTTGGCCATGTCGGTCTTGCCTTGTTGAGTCTGCACGCCGGTGGGCGATTGCGACGACAGCACCATCAGGATGCGGCTGCGCACTTCAGGCATGTACTTTTCGAGGCGCGAGCGGGTCTGCTCATCGCTGACGCGCAGCGTCAGGCCCACATGCATGATGCGTTCCGTATCCGGATTCTGCAGCGTGACGGTGAAGGGTTCGATCGGTACGAAGATCGGGGCGGGCACGGCGACCGGGTTGGCCGGCGGCGCGACGAAGGTGGTCTGGGTGGCTTGCTGGCCTTGTTCGGGCTGGCCGGGTTGGCCAGGCTGTCCTGCCGGCACCTGACCAACGCCGAGCTGCACGGTTGCGCTGTTCTGCGGCTGCATGCGTTGGGTGATGAACCAGGTTGCGCCGGCGCTGGCCGCGGCAACGATGAGCAGGACCAGGATTGCCAGCAAGGGGCGAAGAATACGGCCCATGCCGCCGGAGCGGGAAGAAGGCGCGCCGCGCGCAGGCATGGGTGAAGGTTTGGAAGTCGCCATCTCGGTGTCGATGCGTGTTTTGCCGCTGATGAAAACGGGTTCTTAGTGGATGAAAGCATTCTGCCCCAAATGCCGCTTCCGCTTGGAGGCGAAAAACAGGGCGAAAGCCGCGTATCTCAAGCTATTGCTGCACCGCCCGCAGCCGTGGCCGGGAGCGATGCGTTGCTTTGTCAGGCGAAGGTGTCCACCAGCGCGTTGGCGTTGCGCGGGGCCGTTACCGCAGCCGGTGCTTCAGCCACGGCTTCGGCGCCAGTCTGGGCGCCTCCGGCATGGCGTTGCGAGCCGTTGCCGCCTTGTTGCGCGAACTCCTGTTGGGCGGCTTGTTCACCCACGCTGGTCTGGCCCAGCGAGATGCCGGCCTGGGCCAGCGCTTGCTGCAGTTGCGGGATGGCGGTTTCGATCGCCTGGCGCACCGAGGCGTGGGCCGACACGAACGAAGCGCTGGCGACGCCGTCCGACAGGTTCAGGCTGACGCGCAGCGGGCCGAGATCGGGCGGATCGAGGCGCAGTTCGGCAGTTTGCATGCCTTGGCGCGCGTTGTGGCTCATCATGACGACCTGTTGGCCGAGCTCCGTGCCCCAGTGGGTGCCGCCGACGGGAGTGGCGACTTGCAGCACGACCGGCACGACCGGTGCGGCGACTGCTGCGGGGTTTGCAATGGGAGCGGCGGCAGGACGCTGCGCGGCTGCGGCAAGCGCCTGGGCCAGATGGTCCTGGGCCGAGGCGCCATGCTGGGGCGCCTGGAATTGCTGTTGCGCGCTGGCCAGGGCAGGGGTCTCGTCGGTCTGTTCTGGCCTGGTGCCATGGTCCGCGGCGGGGCGTGCGTCGCGCGCGGGACGGGGCAGCGCGACCTCCGCAGCGAGTCGCGGCGTTTCGGCCTTGACGGGCGCGGTAGCGGCCGGGGTGCGGACCGGCGTTTGCGCGACGGCCGCGGCGTCAGTGCCGGGCTTGGCTGCCGCGGTGACGACCGGTACGGCGATTTCTGCCTCGCGGGCGGCCAGCGCGGCGGCAGCCTCTGCCTGCGGAGCGGTCAGGCCGACAGCGCCAGAGGCTGCGATGGCAGCGGCCTGCGCCTGCGTCGCGGGTGCCGCGTCGGCGGCATTCAATGCGGCGGTCAGAACGGCGGCGCCGCTGCTCATCGCTGCGGCGGCAGCGGTGGCGTTGCCGCGCGCGAGCTGCACTTGTTCTGCGGCCTGGGCCGCGATTTCGAGGGCTTGCTGCGGGAGTATGACCGCGGGTTGCGCGGCCGCAACGGCGAGTGCGCCTGCCTCGGCCTGCGCGGCGGCTTGCACCGCCTCGTCGATGGCGCCGGCGGCGGCGCCTTCGGCGCGGGCGGCTGGGTCGCTGGATGTCTTGCCATCAGCCGGCGTCTTCGCGCCGTTGTTCGCGGGGCGCGAGTCGGCGGCCTGGTTGGGGCGTTGTTGCGCGGGACGCTGCTGGGCCAGCACGTCGGAGAAGCTGGGGCCCTTCTTGTTGTTTACAGGCGCGCTCTTGGCGCCGAGCGCGTCGGCGATCGACGAGGGGGCGGCGGGCGCGATGGAGGGCAGGGGCAGGGGAGCGTTCATCTGGGGCTTCCTGTTAGGTATTGCTCAATGCATGCCGGTCTGGCGCTGGACCAGACGGGCGGAATATTCATCGTTGGCGCGCTGTTCGCGGCGGGATTCCACCACGGCCTGGGCGCGCAGTTCGCGCTGCGCCAGGGCGTCGTAGGAGTTGAGCTTGCGCTTTTCCTGTTGCCAGTAGAGCCGGCCCTTGGCGAGGTTGTCGTCGGCTTGGCGCAACACGCCTTGTTGTTGGCTGATGGCGTCGTCCAGCGTGCTGATGAAGCGCTGGTAGTTATGGCAGTCGCTGGCGGACATTCCGCTGGTCATTGCCTGTTGCAACCGTTCCAGGTAGTCCTGACGGTAGTCGTGCAGCATGGACAGCTGGCGTTCGGCGTTGGTGCGTTCGGCGCTGAGCCTGCCGAGGAGGCGGGCGGCTTCGTCCGTGCTCTCTTTGGCCAGGTTGATCAGCATGTCCAAAGGCAATTGGCTAGGCATAAGCGTCCCTCAATTCGAAACTGGCGCGCAATTGGCTGACGGCGGCTTCATAGCCGACGTTTTCGCCGATGTCTTGTTGCAGGAAGGCTTCCAGGCGTGGATAGCGGGCGATGGCCTCGTCCAGCTGCGGATCGTTGCCGGCAGCGTAGGCGCCCACCGCGATCAGATCGCGGTTGCGCTGGTAGCGCGACAGGCTTTGCTTGAAGCGGCGCACCACGGCGAACTGCTCGGGCGTGATCAGCGAAGTCATGGCGCGCGAGATCGACGCTTCGATGTCGATGGCCGGGTAATGGCCTGCTTCGGCCAGGTGGCGCGACAGCACGACGTGGCCATCCAGGATGGCGCGAGCCGAATCGGCGATCGGATCCTGCTGGTCGTCGCCTTCGGCCAGCACGGTGTAGAAGGCGGTGATCGAGCCGGCCTTGCCGGATGGTCCAGGCGCGCCCATGCCGGCGCGCTCGACCAGCGTCGGCAGCTTGGCGAAGACCGAGGGCGGATAGCCCTTGGTTGCCGGCGGCTCGCCGATGGCCAGCGCAATCTCGCGCTGCGCCATGGCGTAGCGGGTCAGCGAATCCATGATCAGGAGCACGTCCAGGCCCTGATCGCGGAAGTGTTCGGCCAGACGCGTGGCGTAGGCGGCGCCTTGCAGGCGCAGCAACGCCGACACGTCCGCCGGCGCAGCCACCACGACGGAGCGCGCCAGACCCTCCGGGCCCAGGTTGTGTTCGATGAATTCCTTGACTTCGCGTCCACGTTCGCCGATAAGGCCGACGACGATGACGTCGGCCTTGGTGTAACGAGCCATCATGCCGAGCAGCACGCTCTTGCCGACGCCAGACCCTGCGAACAGGCCCATGCGCTGTCCGCGGCCGACGGTGAGCAGGCCATTGATGGCGCGCACGCCGGTGTCGAGCACCGTATCGATGGGGGCGCGGGATAGCGGGTTGATCGGTTGGGCGGACAGGGGGGCCAGTTCGGCGCCCGTGAGCGGGCCCAGTCCGTCCAGCGGGCGGCCGGCGCCGTCCAGGACCCGGCCCAGCAAGGCGTTGCCCACCGGCAGGTGGCGGCCCAGCTGCGGCTTGGCGTTGCCGTTCAGTTCGGCCTTGCGCGGCAACGGAATCTGGCGTTGCACGGGGGGCTCGCCAGGCACGACGCGGGCGCCGGGCGGCAGGCCCGAGATATCAGCCTGCGGCATCAGGTAGAGCGTGTGGCCGTCGAAACCCACGACTTCGGCATCCGCCCAGTGGTCGTGGCCGCGAGCGATTTCGATGCGGGCGGCTGCTCCGACGGGCAGACGCAGGCCGGTCGCGTGCAGCACCAGACCTGTGGCGCGCGTGATCTTGCCGCTGACGAGCCACGGATCGGTCGAGCCCGCGCGGATGGAGCCGATTTGCAGTTGGGTCTGCCAGCGGTCGATGACCGGAACCGTAATAGCGGGCGCAGCCGGTTGGCCTGGCTGGAGGGAGGCCGGATTGGCGCTCACACCGGTTCCTCCCAGGATACGTTGCGGCCCAAGGAGGCCGCGACCCGGCGCCAGCGCGTCTGCAAGGTGGCGTCGATGTCACCAAAGGGCGTTTCGGCGCGGCAGCCTCCGCGCGAGATGGACTCGTCGGCCAGGACGCGCCAGTGGCCTTCCTTGAGCTCATCCGCCAGATGCAGGCGGATCAGTTCGATGTCTTCGGGGTTGGCCCACAGGCGCATCGGGCCACCGGCGGTGGGGTTGATGTGCAGCACTTCCCGCACCGCGTTGATAACGGTTTCCGGCTGGTCTGCGAGCGTGGTGCGCACTACCTGCTGGGCGATGTCCAGGGCGAGGGTCAGCAGGCCCTGGCCCATTTTTTCTTCGAGCGAGCCGAGGGAAGCGGCGCAGGCTTCGACCAGCGCATGCAGGCGCTGTGCTTCCGCGGCGCCCTGTTCACGCGCCTGGACGAGACCTTCTGCGTAGCCTTGTTCGCGGCCGGCGGCCAGGCCGGCTTCGTAGCCAGCCTGTTGGCCAACTTCCAGGCCGGCGGCATGGCCCTGCGCGTGGCCTTCCTCGCGGCCTTCGACAAGCGCCTGGGCGCGCAGCTGGGCCATCACCACTTCGGGATCCGGTCCGGGGTCGGGTTCGGGTTCCGGCTCCGCCTCGACGACCGCGGGCTCGTCGAACGACAGCATCTGCCAGCGCCGCCAGGCGGCGCTGCGCGAGATGAGCGTCGTGGCGCCGCTGTCCACCTCAGACATAGGTGTCGTCTCCCTGGTTGCCCAGGACGATCTGGCCGCTTTCGGCCAGGCGACGCGCGATCTGCAGGATCTTCTTCTGCTCGGTCTCGACCTTGGACATGCGGATCGGACCTTGCGCGTCCAGGTCTTCGCGCAGCATTTCGGCCGCGCGGCTGGACATATTGCGCAGGAACTTGGCGCGCAGCTCTTCCGGCGCGCCCTTGAGCGCAACCATGAGCGTGTCGTTGTCGATTTCCTTGAGGATGAGCTGGATGGCGCGATCCTCGACGTCGAGCAGGTTGTCGAAGACAAACATCTCGTCGATGATCTTCTGTGCCAGATCGTTGTCGCGCTCGCGCAGGCTGGCGACCACGGTTTCTTCCTGGGTCGAGTTCATCATGTTCAGGATCTCGGCCGCGGTGCGCACGCCGCCCATCTTGCTGCGCTTTGCGCCCTGGCCGGCCAGGACCGAATTCAGGACTTCCGTGAGCTCGGACAGCGCTGCGGGCTGCACGCCGCCGAACGTGGCGATACGCAGCATCACGTCGTTGCGCAGGCGGTCCGTCAGGAGCGCCAGTACGCCGGCGGCGCGGTCGCGCTCCAGGTGCACCAGGATGGTCGCGATGATCTGCGGGTGTTCGTCGCCGATCAGTTCGGCCACGGTGTTCGGATCCAGCCAGTTCAGCGCATCGATGCCGCTGCCGCCTTCGCCGGCTTCCAGGATGTCTTCGATCAGGCCGGCCGCGCGGTCGCTGCCCAGTGCCTTGGTCAACACGGTACGGATGTAGTCGTCCGAGCCCAGCGTGACGGCCATGAATTGGTCGGCTTCCTGGCGGAACTCTTCCAGTACCACCGCAACGTCGCTGCGCGTGACCTGTTTCAGGCTGGCCATGGCGGCGCCGACCTGCTGGACTTCACGGGCGCCGAGGTATTTGAAGACCTCGGCCGCCGCATCTTCGCCCAGCGACATCATCAGCACGGCGCTGCGCGTCATGCCGTCCAGCGGGGTGGAATCATTTTTCATCTTTATTCATCCAGGTGCGCAGAACCATCGCGACGGCGCGCGGATCCTTGTTGGCCATCGTGCGGGCGCGTTCGAGGTTGTCCTGGTAGCGGTCCACTTCCTTGGCGCGGGCCGCGTCCTGGGCCTCGCGTGCAGCTTCGATGCGTTCGGCTTCAGCCTGTTCCGGATCGACCGGCGGGTAGAGGTAGTCGCCCACCGTGCGGCGCAGCAGGCGATACAGCCACAGTGCCAGCACGCCACCGACCAGCCAGGCCAGGATCGTCTTGAACAGCGAGATCATTTCCGGATCGCGCCACATCGGCACCGGCGGCGGGCCATCGTTGAACTGACTGTTGACCAGGTTGAGCGAGTCGCCACGGGTCTCGGAGTAGCCCATGGCTTCGCGCACGAGGTTGGTCAGCTTGTTCAGCTCTTCGGCCGGCAGGGGCTGCAGTTCGCCGTCTTTGTCGCGCATGTAGTTGACCACCACGGCCACCGACAGGCGCTTGAGGTTGCCTACCGGCTGCTTGATGTGGCTGATCGTGCGATCCACTTCGTAGTTGGTGGTGGCGTCGCGGCGTTCATTGAGGTTGCCGGTGACCGCTTGCGTGCTGGTCTGCTGCTGGGCGTTGGCCGGTTGCTGCGGCTGGCCGGGGCGGGGCGGCTGGGGTTGCGGCGGGTTGGCGATGGGGGCCTGGGGGTTGGCCGGCGCCTGGTTCGACAGCGCGCCGGGCACGCCTTGCGCGGGGTTGATGCCGCGCTGGGTCGAGTCGCTGGTTTGCTGGCTGCGCACGGCGGCCTGGCCGGGCTCCTGGTTCGGGCGGTAGACCTCGGACGTTTCTTCGCGGCGGGCGAAGTCGACGTCGGCGCTGGCCTGGGCGTGCACGTTGCCGGGACCAACCAGCGGATTGAGGATGGTGAGGATGCGTTCGACCGTGCGCTGTTCCATTTCGCGCACGAAGCGCATCTGGTCGGCGTCCATGCCGCGGCCTTCGCCCATCGGCGCCGACAGCAGGCGGCCGTTCTGGTCCACGATGGATACGTTCTCGGCGGTGAGTTCGGGGACGCTCGAGGCCACCAGCCAGGAAATCGCGGAGACCTGGGCGTCGCTCAGGCTGCGTCCCGGATGCATGTTCAGCAGCACCGAGGCAGTGGGCGCCTGGCGTTCGCGCACGAAGAGAGACTGGCGCGGCATGGCCAGGTGGACGCGGGCGTGCTGCACGGTGTGCATGGCTTCGATCGAACGCGCCAGCTCGCCTTCCAGGCCGCGCTGGTAGTTGATCTGTTCCGTGAACTGGCTGGCGCCGAAGCGGGCGTTGTCCATCAGTTCGAAACCGACGGAGCCGCCGCGCGGCAATCCCTGGGACGCCAATTGCAGACGCGCGTCGTACACGCGGTCGGCCGGAACCAGCACGGCGGTGCCGGTTTCGTTATAGCGGTAGGGCACGTTCATGGTCCCGAGCGCTGCCACGATGGCGCCGCCGTCGCGGTCGTCCAGGTTTGAGAAGAGCACCTTGTATTTGGGTTCGCTGCTCCACATCGCCACGGCGACGATGACCGCGACGAGAGCCGCCGCCGCGCCCAGCAGGACAGGCTTGGGCAGTGCGCGCACCTTCTCCAGCACGGGGAACTTCGTCAACAGCGACGAACTCAGGGTGGCCTGCTGGTTCATTGGCGGCCCCCGCTGGCCACGCGGAGCTGGAATTGGGACTTCATGTCTGGGTAGGGCAGATTACACATGCAACGTGCTTCTGGTCTGGGGAGAGCGTGGATTATTGCCCCTGAGACGTCCATCCCAATCGTTGAAAACAGCCGGTTTTTGGCGTTACTTATCTCCTATGTCCCCGACAAGGCGAACCGAGCCGCCGTCGCCCTGGCTGCAAGCGGCTGCATTCGTGGAAATGTCGGGTTTTTTGGCGGTTCTTGTCAGCTATGAACCGGCGGGGTTGGCGTTACGCTGGGCGCACTATTGGTGTAATCCCAAACAGCAAGGAAATCAGGTAATGGCTGTATCAGGCTTGTCCGGCATCGAAAGCATGCTCCAGCAGATGCGCGCGGTAGTGAGCAAGGCGGAGACCGGTAACCTCAGCGCGGGTGAAATGGTCGGTCAGCCGGATGGCTTCGCCGCGGAACTGCAACGTTCCATCCGTCGCGTCACTTCCGCCCAGAACGCCGCCACGGCCCAGGCCAAGGCGTTCGAGCTGGGGGCTCCCGATATTTCCCTCAACGACGTCATGATCGACATGCAGAAGGCCAGTATTGGCTTCCAGACGGCGGTGCAGGTGCGCAACAAGCTGGTTGCGGCTTACAAGGAAATTTCTTCGATGGCGGTCTGAGTCCCATCGCGGGAACTGCGCTTGCATATACACCGCAAGCGCAGCAGGCATCAGGCGAGGCGCTTGCAACGCGTGGCCCCGCGTCTATCCATCAATTGCGCTGGGCGCCTCTTTCCAGGCGCCAGACCACCTGCTGCAGCCAGTTTTCCTGGCGCGCATCGAGATTCAGGAAGATGGCCCCCAGATGGCTGACCGGCGGCTCGCCAGTCAGCGAAACGTGCTTGGCCGGCGGTTCGTCCGGATTGGCGGACGAAACCATGGGCTGCCCCGAGACGGGATATACATTGCGCACTTCCAGGCTGGCGTTGAGCTTGCCATGGTCGCCAAAATCCAGTTGCACGTTTTCCATCACGGTACCGCGCTCCGGCAGGGCGGGAACCGCCAGCCCGGCACGCAGGCCTACGCCGTCCACCGAGATGTCGCGTATCGTGAACGAATAGGGCTTGTCGTTGAGGGTGGCTTGCCAACTGGCGCGGCATACATTGGCGGCCGCGATCAGGGACGCGCGGAACATCTTGCGGCGCTGGATACGGGCCAGGCGTTCTGGAAACGGCGATACCAGCGCGGCGCTGCCGTCGTCGAAATGAATGATCTGGGGGCGCTGCACACGAAAGCGGATCTGCACGCCGCCGTAGGCGGTGGCATGGAAGTGGAAGGTGGTGCCGCTCAGCAAGCCCATGGAGTCGGACTGCTCGAAGTCTGCCCCGGCGTAATCGCGCGGCCTCCAGAAGAACTCGCCCGCCTGCTTGTCCACGCCGAGGATCAGCACGGCCATCTCCCGGTCCGCGGCGTCGCGCACCAGGATGTGGCTGTCAGGGTGCGTCAGCTCGAACAGGGCCGAACGCATCTCGTCAGGCCGGGTCAGCAGGAACTCCGGATCGCTGGCATCCAACACTTTGGTCTTCCTCAGGTAATAGGGTCAGGCGGGCGTAGCGGGTTCGGGGAACTCGCGCGATTCCAGGCGATAGAGCCAGGCCAGCAATTCTGCCACCGCTACATAGAGTTGGGGAGGAATATGTGCGTCCAGGTCCACCTGCATCAGCAGGCCGACCAGTTCACGCGACTCGTGGACGTAGAGGCCGTTTTCCTGCGCGGCCCGGACGATGGTGTCCGCCAACTGGCCGTAGCCCTTGGCGACGACGCGCGGAGCGCCGTCCTTTTCTTCGTACGAAATGGCTACCGCCGCGTTGCGGCCGGCGTTCGGATCCGATTCCGGATGGGGGGGCAGGCGGCTCATCAGATATCGGCGGGAATGTCGGCGCGCGGTTCGACCACGCTCACCGTCAGATTGCTCAAGGTCAGGCCCGCGGCCAGCAGGCGCGAACGCAGCGTGTCCGAGGAGTCATTGATCTCGGCCGCGCTGTGCGGCGCAATGAGTTGCAGGACGATCTGATCGCCGGCCAGATTCAGTCGGGCATCGACCAGGCCCAGGCGGGGCAGGTCCAGCTTCAGGCGCGTGGCCCAGGTGGAAACTGCGGAGTCCGGATCGCCGCCGTAAGGGTCGCGCTCGACCTCCCATTCCATGGGCGTGCCGGGCCAGGCTTCACCTTGCCAGGTCAGCGTCTGGTTGGCCAGCACGTCCAGTTGTTGGCGAACGAGTACGGTCAGGTCCTGGTGTATGCCGGTGATGGGCGTGCCGGGAGCAGGCGTGCCGGAGGCGGGCGAGCTGGCGGAGCCTGCGCCGCCGGGTGTGGCGTCGACGCCGGTGCGGCCGCTGGGGGCTGCGCTCGCCCGCGGCCGCGAAGGCGCGGCATCCTGCGCGGGCGGATTCTTGCCGAGCACCGCCTGCGGCTCGTTGCGCAATTGCTCGGGGTTGGCGCGGCCGAAGACCATGTCCGTCAGATGGGACTCGTAAAACAGGCCGCTGCCTTGGAGCGCCTGACGCAGAGCCTGTCCCAGCGCGCGCGCCGAAGGTCCGCCAGCCGCCAGGGCGGCATGCGCGGCAGCGTCGGGTCCTTTGGTGGCGCTGGGATTGACGCCCGGTCCGGCCGGCCGGTCCTGTTTTGCGCCGGTTGCCGGAGTGTCGCCGGCAAGCGCCGCCGCGGGCGAAGCCGCGAGCGCGCCGGCTTGCTGGGGAAGGGCCGGCGCCGGCGTTTGGCCAGGCAATGGCTGGGATGCTTGCGCAGTGGCCTGTGCCGTTTGTTGGCCTGCTTGCGCTGCCGGCATGGGGCCGGCGCTAGCGCCACCGCCGGATTGGCCCGGCTGCGCATGCGCGGTCCATAAGGGCGCACGGCCCTGGACCGCAGGTGCGGCCTCTGGGAATTGGGCGAGCAAGGCAAGAATCGTACGCGCCGTCGTGCCCAGCGTGGTCGGGGCCGAGGCGGTGGTGTCGCTGCTGGTCACCAGGCCGCGGGCGGCCAGCGCCAGCGCTGCAGCGGTTTTGGGGTCGACGACAGTATTCGGACGGTCGCCGCGGGCGCCGCCGGGCTGTATGCCTTGCCGCGGGTCGCGTGTTGATCCATCCGAGGCGCCGGGCTTTTCCAGGCTGCCGGGCTGGCTGACTGCGTCGGGGCGGGCGCCGGATACCTGGTTGGCGCTGGCGGCGGACATCGTCGTGCCCAGCACGGCGTCCAGCCGCTGCACCAGGACGTTGCCGAGTGCGGCGGGACCTACGCTCATTCTTCAGGCGCCTGCTGGTAACCGTAGGCGGACAGCAGGGTCTGCTGGCGCTTCATGCGTCCCAGAAGGTCGCCTAGACGGGCCAGCTGCGGCAGCGCCAGATCCCGGGTGAGCGCGTCGTTTTCCAGGATGCGCACGAGCAGGTCGTATTTCATGGCGCGGCCGGCTTCGTCCAGTGGCGCCGAATGTTCGGTCTGGCGCAGTCGTTCCACCAGTTCGCAATATTGCTGTCCATGGACCATGGCGCCGTCCCAGTCGCCGGCTTGCGCCGCCACTAGCATTTCTCCCGTGATGAGAGCGATCTCCTGGTAGTGTTCCAGGATGGGGGAGGTGTACTGGGTCGTGGACGTCATGGAAATCTCGGGCGTTCGATGGCTGGCTGGGGCTTATGCGATGCCGTCAAGGCTGCACGCCCCCGGCAGGGCGATCAATGGATGTTTGCCAGGCCTCGGCCAGATCGGCCAAGAGGCGGTCTGCCGTTTCGAGCGCTTCCGCGTCTGCTTTAAGGTTAGCCATCAACAGCGTGCGGACGATGTAGTCGTATAGAAGAGCGAGATTTGCGGCGATTTCGCCGCCCGCCTCCATATTCAGTCCGGTTTTCAGGCCTTCGTCGACGATTCTGATGGCTTTCGAGATGGCAGCTCCTCGGTCCGTGGTTCTGCCCTCCTGCAAGTGCAGGCGTGCCTGCCCGATCGCTGCCCGGGCTCCCATGTACAGCAGCGAAATCAGTCGCTCAGGGCTGGCTCCCAGGATTTGGGTCTCCAGACCGATATCGGTGTAGGAGCGTACGGAATGGGATCCGGTTGGGCGTCGGGCGGCGTAAGTCATCAATACATCTTCTATAAATTACTTGGACTTGCTCATGGCCGCGAATTGCTGGGTCAGGTAGTTGGCGGTAACAGTCTGCTGCGAAACGAACTTGTCGAGCGCGACGAACTGGGCACGCATGGCTGCCATGGATGCTACGCTCGACGCCTTTGCGCGGACCAGTTGCTCCTTCACGTCCTTGATCGATTCGTTCAGGCCATCCTGGCTGATCTTGATGGAGCCATTGCTGCCGAGGATGCCCTTGGCGGCGGCGTCAAACTTCGCGGCGAGTCCATCGGACGAAGTCATGATGCGCTTGACGTCGGCCGGGTTGGTCGTCAAAGCCTTATCGAGTGCGGTTTGATCGAGCTTCAGGACGCCGGTTTTGGGATCCATGGAGATGCCAAGGTCGGCAATCGAACGCAGCGAGCCTTCACCTGTTATGACCTGTAGGGCGCTCGACATTGACGACTGTATGCTGCGTGTCGTGCTGTCGCCCGTCAGCGCCTGATTCGTTTGTGCGGTAACGTCAAACGCAGTCAGTTTGGAGATCGTGCTTTGCAGCGAGTTGTACGCGCTGACGAAATCCTGGACTGCCTTGCTGGCGACACTGGTGTCGCTTTGCAGCTTCAGGGTCACCGTCTTGTCTGCCGGCGTCGTGGCCGTGAGGTTTAGCGTGACGCCGTCGATTGCGTCGGAAATATTATTGCTGCCGCTCTTGACCACGATGCCGTTGATTTCGACTTCAGCATCAGCTGCCTGGGTTTGCTGTGTCAGCTGAGCGCCGGTGCCTGAGTTGTAGCTCAGGATGTCCTGCAGTTTCTGGTCGCCCGTCACCGTGATGGAGCTTACCGATGCTTGCACGCCCGTGTCTTTGGCGCTGAGCATCAGATAGCTGCCGCTCTCGTTGGTGATGATGGTCGCCCGAACGCCGGCTTTGTCATCACTGTTGATAGCTTTGGCGATACCGTTCAGGGAGGTGTCGTCCGTCAGATTGACGGTGTGCTTATCGCCATTGGTCAGCTGAATTTCGAATGAGCCAGTGGCGCCGTTGGAGGCGGTGCGGTCGGCGACCTTGCCAGATTGCAGGGTTTGAGCTGCCGCCAAAGTCTTTACCTTGATGGTGTACTCACCCATCGTGGCACCATTTTCGCCGATGGTCGCCGTCAGGCCGTCGCCGATCACATTGGGTTTTACGGCGTCCAGCGTGGACGACTTACCCAATGCCGCTGCTGCTTTCTGCAGGGCTTCAACCGCGCTTTGAATCTGGCCAAAGGCGCTTACACGGGCCTCGTAACTGGCTTGGCGATTCGTGTACAGGCTGAGCTTCTTGTCCTCGGCCGCCTGGAGATCGGTCAGGATCTTTTCGAGGGGCAAGCCGGTGGTCGAGCCGAGGTTGGTGATAGAGGCCATGTGAAATTCCTTCCTAGCGATGCGATTCTGTCAAAAATACGGTGGCGGCGATTGGCCGGGTAAGGGCATTAGGCGGGCCTAATTCGACGCTTCCATGGCTGGCCCGCTTGATGGCGGTGGCCGGCGCTTGAAATCGGGGTCGAATCAGGCTGTGGTTTTGATGCCGTTTCCTTGCATGTTCACGATCATTTTGGCGATTTTCAGCAGGGTTTCGCTGGGGATCGTGCGTATGACGTCGCCTGATTCCGCGTCGATCACCGATACCACTACCTGATGCACATTGGGGTCGATCTCGAACTGGAGCTGCGTGGACCAGGCCTTCATCTGGTCGTTGATTTCGTCCAGAGCCTTGTCCAGGGGAAGCTTTTGCGAATCGGACTGATCCGATGTCGCGCTGTCCGAAGCTCCGCTGTTCGTTGCGGCAGCTGCGGGCGCCACACTCACGGAGGGGTCCGGCGCAACCGGCGCGGCCGCGACCGGCGCTGGTGCAAACGATGCGGGGGCTAGGGGGGTTACGGCCATGATCACTCCAACGGCGATGTGGGCGTCTCGGAGGAACGCGCTGTTTTCAGGGAATTCTCAGCTACCATTACGGCAGGCCCGCAGGGAACTTTAGCCGCCGGCGAGCCAGATGTTTCACGTGCTAAACAGTTCGGACCAGGTAATGAGTGTCAAGACGGCGCTGCGAGTTATCGAAATCATCGAAACCTATGCCCGCGAAAAGCGCGCGCTGCCGCTATCGGAACTGGCCCGGTTGCTGGATGTGCCGGTGTCCAGCTGCCTGGCCCTGATCCGCACCCTGACCGGCCTCGGTTATCTGTATGAAACCGGCCGGCGCCAGGGCTACTACCCGACCGGCAGGCTATTGGCCATGGCGCAGCGCATCGCCCGCGCCGATCCGGTGCTGGACCGGGTCTATCCCAGCCTTACCGAATTAAGGGACGCCACCCGCGAAACGATTGTTTTCGCCAAGCTGAGCCAGGACGGCCGGGTGGTCTACCTGGATGTGCTGGATTCCCCGCATACGATCAGATACGCGCCGGTTGCGGGTGAGTTCAAGGACGTTCACGCAAATTCGCTCGGAAAGGCGCTGCTGTCCCTGTTGGACACACCGGCCCGCGACGCCATGCTCGCGGATATGACCATGACCCGCCACAACGAGCGCACCCTGGTGACGCGCGAGGCGCTGCTGGCGGACCTGGAGCTGTCGCGCCAGCGCGGCTGGTTCATGAACAGCGGCGAGTCCATTGCGGACGTGGGCGCCATCGCCTGGCCCGTTACGCTGTCCGGCGAACACTACGCGATTTCGGTGGGCGGGCCGATCTACCGGATCGAGCCGCAGCAGGAGGCCTACGCGCGCATCCTGCGCTCGGCCTGCACCGCGCTGGAGCAGCAGGCCTGACGGGCAGGCCTGGGCGCCTATCGAACGCCGTCGCTCAGTAGGACTTGGGCAGTCCCAGCACTTTCTCCGCGATGAAGCACATGATCAGCTGCGGACTGACCGGCGCGATGCGCGGAATGAAGCTTTCGCGCAGCAGGCGCTCCACATGGTATTCCTTGGCGTACCCCATGCCGCCCAGGGTCATGACCGCGGTCTGGCAGGCGTTATAGCCGGCCTCGGCCGCCAAGTATTTGGCCGAGTTGGCGTAGGGGCCGCAGGGCTTGCCCGCGTCATACAGGCTGGCGGCCTTGAATACCATAAGGTCGGCGGCTTCGAGCTGCATCCAGGCCTGGGCCAGGGGGTGCTGGATGCCTTGGTTCTGGCCGATGGGACGTCCGAATACGGTGCGTTCTCCGGCGTATTTCACCGCCCGGTCCAGGGCGGCTCGGCCAATGCCCACCGCCTCGGCCGCGATCAGGATGCGCTCGGGGTTCAGGCCGTGCAGGATGTACTCGAACCCCCGGCCTTCCTCGCCGATGCGGTCGGCCACGGGGATGCGCAGACCGTCGATGAACAGCATGTTCGAGTCCACTGCCTTGCGGCCCATTTTCTCGATTTCGCGCACTTCTATCTTGCTGCGGTCCAGGTTTGTATAGAAGAGCGACAGGCCCTGCGTGGGCTTTTCGACGTCTGACAGCGGGGTGGTGCGGGCCAGCAGCAGCATCTTGTGGGCGACCTGGGCGGTCGAGATCCAGATCTTGCGGCCATGCACCACGTACTCGTCGCCCTGGCGCACCGCGCGGGTGCTGAGCTTGGTGGTGTTCAGTCCGGCGTCGGGTTCGGTGACGGCGAAGCAGGCCTTTTCGCGGCCCGCGATCAGGGGTGCAAGCCAGCGCTGGCGCTGCTCGTCGCTGCCGAAGACCACTACCGGGTTCAGGCCGAAGATATTCATGTGGACCGCCGAGGCGCCGGTGAAGCCCGCGCCGGAAGCCGCGATGGTCTGCATCATCAGCGCCGCTTCGGTCATGCCCAGACCCGCGCCGCCATATTCCTGCGGCATGGCGATGCCCAGCCAGCCGTCGCGCGCCAGATCGGCATGCAGGGGTTCCGGAAAGCCGCCTTCGCGGTCGCGTTCCAGCCAATATTCGTCCGGATAGCGTTCGCAGATGCGGGACACGGCGTCCCGCAGGGCCAACTGGTCGGGGGTGAATTCAAAGTCCATCAGTCGTTTCCATCCAGGGTGATGCCGCGGGCCGTCATGGCGTCGATCCGGGCAGGGTCATAGCCGGCTTCGGCCAGCACCTCGCGGCTATGCTGGCCCAGCCTGGGGGCGGGGCGGCGTATCGAGGTGGGGGTGTTTTCGTATCTGCCCAACGGCGCGGTCGTGCGGATCCGGCCTTCGCTGGGGTGGTGCATGGGCCGGATGAAGCCGGTCGCGGCCAGGTGCTCGTCCTGCAGCAGATTGTCCACGGAATAGAGCGGCGAGGCGGGAATGTCTGCCCGCGCCAAGCCTTCCAGCCAGTCCTGGCTGCTCCGGGTGGCGATGACGTCGGCGACAAAGGCGTAGACCTCGCCGATATAGGCGGCGCGCGCGCCGTGGGTGCTGAAGCGCGGATCCCGCGACAATTCCGGGCGGCCGATCAGGTCGAAGAAGTTGCGCCAGTGCTTGTCGTTATAGATCAGCAGGCTGATATAGCCGTCGGCCGTGGCGTAAGGGCGGCGATGCGGCGCCAACAGGCGCGCGTAACCCGTGGGGCCGAGCGGAGGATCGAAGGTGGCGCCGCCGAGATGGTCGCCCAGCACGAGGTGGGCCATGCCCTCGAACATGGGGATTTCCACCTGCTGGCCTTGTCCCGTGCTGCGGGCGTGCAGCACCGCGGAGACGAGCGCGATGCCGACGTGCAGTCCGACCGCGCGGTCGGCCAGGGTCAGCGGCGCGTAGCGCGGCACATCTCCACTCTGCTGGGCGGAGAGGGCGGCGATGCCGGTCTGGCCCTGGATCAGGTCGTCATAGGCGGGACGTCCGGCGTACGGGCCGGCCTCGCCATAGCCGTAGGCGCCCAGGTAGACGATGCGCGGATTGCGCGCCGCGACCGTTTCGTAGGACAAGCCCAGCCGGGCCATCGCCTGCGGGCGGATGTTGTAGAGCAGGGCGTCGCAGCTTTCGGCCAGTTTCAGGCAGGCCTCAAGCCCCTCCGGCGTCTTCAGGTCCAGCACCACCGATCGCTTGTTGCGGTTCAGGTGCAGATAGATATGGCCCATGCCAGGGTTGCGCATGGGGCCGACGGCCCGCATGTTGTCGCCTGCCGGCGGCTCGACCTTGATGACGTCCGCCCCCAGGTCGGCCAGGACCTGGGTGGCATAGGGGCCCATCACGACGGTGCTCAGGTCCAGGATGCGCACGCCCGCCAGCGGGCCGCCGGGAGTTTCGGATTGCGGCCGGTCGCTCATTGCTGCTCGATTCCCGCGTCGCGGATCAGTTTGCCCCACAGGTCCAGCTGCGAGCCGACGAACTGGGAAAAGGCCTCGGGCGTGCTGGAAAAGGCGTCGAAACCCAGGCCGGCCAAGCGCTTTTGCACGTCAGGCTTGGCGACCACCTGATTGATCGCGGCATTCAGCTTGGCCACGATCTCCGGGGGCATGCCCGCCGGGCCGAAGTAGCCGTTCCAGGAGTTCAGGTCGAAGTCCTGCACGCCGGATTCGGCCATGGACGGCAGGTCCGGGACGATGGCGCTGCGTTCGGCGGTCGACACGGCCAGCGCGCGCAGCTGGCCCGATTGCACGAAGGGCAGGCCGGAAGCCAGGTCGGTGAACATGAAATCGACCTGCCCGCCGACCACATCGGTCAGCCCTTGCGGCGTGCCTTTATAAGGTACGTGCAGGATGTCGATCTTGGCGCGGTTGGCCAGCGTGGCGCCGGCGACGATGCCCGTGCTGTTGCCGCTGGCGTAGGTGATGCGGCCGGGACGCTGGCGCGCGTCGGCCACCAGTTCGCCCACGGTCTTCCACGGGCGTTTCGGGTTCACGACCAGGATGAAGGGCAGGTTGCCGCCGCGGGCGATGGGGGTGAAGTCCTTGACCGGATCGTAGGGCACGTTCTTCATCAGCCAGGGCGCGGCCGAATGCGAGGTGTTGGTGGTGACGAAGAGCGTGTAGCCGTCGGGCTTGGCGCGCGCCACGTAGTTGGCGGCGATGGTGGCGTTGGCTCCGGGCTTGTTCTCCACCACGACCTGTTGGCCGAGGATGTTGCCCAGCTCGGCGCCGAAGATGCGGCCCACGGCGTCGGTGCCGGATCCGGCGGGAAAGGGGACGATCAGGGTGATGGGTTTCGCGGGATAGTCGGCGGCGTGGGCGGCGGGGCCGGCGAACAGCGCTGCGCCGCCGATGAGGGCGGCGCCCAGCAGGCTTAGGGGTCTCATGGGTTTGTCTCCTGTGTGCTTCGGGTCCAGGCGCGGTTTCTGCGTCCGCTGCCCGGGGCTGCGCCGCGTCAAGCGGCTGGGGATGGCGCCGGAAAGCCGCGTATCACGCGGTCTGGGGATTCTTCATAAGGGGGTGTATAGATCACCAGCAGGCGGGCGGGCTCGTCGCTGGTGACGGTGAAGACGTGCGGAATGTCCGGGGGGAAATAGCAGCAGTCGCCGGGTCCCATGTCGGCCCATTCGTCCTGCACCTGCGCGCGCGCCGTGCCGGACAGCAGATAGCAGACCTGCTCGATGCCGGGGTGGGCGTGCGGCAGGGCGCCCTTGCCCTTGTCGATCACGCCCAGCAGCACTTCCACGCCCCGGGAGCCGACGGTGTCCGGGCCGATCAGGCGCCGGTTCAGGGTGCCGGTGTGATTGGCGGGGTGGTAGCCGGGCACGTCGGCCTCGCGCACCAGCCAGGCGGGAGTCTTGCTTTGCGTCATGGTTGATCCGTTTAAATTTTCATACGTGAAATTATTTTTATGTATGAGAAAAATAGTGGCAAGCAGTTTTTCGCTGCGGATACCTTGCCGCTCCCTGGGGGATTAGGGAAAACACCGGGCGCGGACTGCTAAAATCGAAGGCTGATCTCACTACCGGCTTTGTCATGTCTTCTGCCCGCACGCCCGACGTTTCCGCCACCCTGTCCGATTGGCTGCAGTACCTGGAATCGATCCACGCCACCGCCATCGACATGGGTCTGGACCGGGTGCGCGAGGTGGCGGGGCGCCTGGGGCTGGAGCTGTCCGGCGTGAAGTTCGTCGTCGGCGGCACCAACGGCAAGGGTTCCACCTGTGCCATGCTGGAGGCAATCCTGCTTGCGGCCGGCTACAAGGTCGGGCTGTACACGTCCCCGCACCTGATCAATTTCAACGAACGCGCCCGCATCAATGGCCAGATCGCCACGGACGAGGCCTTGATTGCACAGTTCCAGGCGGTCGAAGCCGCGCGCGGCGACGTGTCGCTGACGTACTTCGAGTTCACCACGCTGGCAATCCTGCGACTGTTCTCGCAGTCGAAACTGGACGCCGTGGTGCTGGAAGTCGGCCTGGGCGGACGGCTGGACGCCGTCAATATCGTCGATGCGGATTGCTCCGTCGTCACCAGCGTGGACCTGGACCACACCGACTGGCTGGGCGATACGCGCGAGAAGATCGGCTTCGAGAAAGCCCACATCTACCGCAGCGGCCGGCCGGCGATCTGCAGCGATCCCATGCCGCCGCAATCGCTGCTGGACCACGTCCAGGAAATCGGCGCGGACCTGTGGCTGTTCGGACGCGACTTCAACTATTCCGGCGACCGCCAGCAATGGGCCTATGGCGGCCGCGAACAGCGACGCAACTCGCTGGCCTATCCGGCGCTGCGTGGCGCCAACCAGCTGCTGAACGCGTCGGCCGCGCTGGCTGCGCTGGAATCGGTGCGCGACCGCCTGCCGGTGCCGCAACAGGCCGTGCGCCTGGGCTTGCTGCAGGCGTCGCTGCCGGGCCGTTTCCAGATCCTGCCGGGCCAGCCCGCGGTCATCCTGGACGTGGCGCACAATCCGCATGCCGCGGCGGTGCTGGCGCAGAACCTGGACAACATGGGCTTTCATCCCTACACCCACGCGGTGTTTGGCATGCTCAACGACAAGGATCTGGCCGGCGTCATCGCCAAGCTCGGCACGCGCATCGACAACTGGTACTGCGCCGGCTTGCCGGGGCCGCGCGGCACCTCTGGAGACGCGCTGGCGGAGCAGGTCGCCGCCGCGCTGCCGCCCGCGCCGGCGGATGGCGAAAAACCAGGTATCTCCGCTTACCCGGATCCCGCCCAGGCCTTTGCGGCAGCGCGCGAACGGGCAGGGGAGAATGATAGAATCGTGGTGTTCGGCTCGTTTCTCACCGTAGCCTCGGTTTTGCAGGCTCTGGGTCGCAAGGCATAGGCAGCAGCGGGTCAGTCGCGTCCGGCGGCCCGCCGCCATATCGCCGCAAGGAATTCTCCTCCATGGGTTTTTTCAAACGCAAAGATCCTGCCGACCAGGCGCAGTCCTCCAAGCGGGCGGCTGTGCCCAGCGAGGTGCAGGCTGCGGAGCTGCGCGGTCGCGCGCGGCGCAGGCTGGCAGGCGCTGTCGCGCTGGTGCTGGCAGCCGTCATCATCCTTCCCATGGTGCTCGATTCGCAGCCCACGCCTGTGGACGACAACATTCCCATCAGGGTGCCGGAGCGCAATACGCCGTTCCAGCCGCAAGTGACCGAACCGCAAGTCGCCGCGCCGCAGACGCCCGCGCCGGGCAGTGCTGCGCCGACGGATCCTTCGGCCATCCCGACGCCGCCTCCCGTGACGTCCGTGCAGCCGCCGGCGACGACGACGCCTCCGGCCGCGCAACCTGCGACGCCGCCCGCGACGGCGGCCGTCACGCCGCCCAAGCCCGAGCCCAAGCCGGCTACGCCGCCCAAGCCGGACCCCAAGCCCGCGACGCCGGCCAAGCCCGATAACCGATCGGATGACGGCGCGCGCGCGCTGGCCTTGCTGGAAGGGCGTTCGGCGCCTGCGGCTTCGGCGCCCGCGCCCAAGCCCGCCGCCAAGGGCAATTTCGTGTTGCAGATCGCCGCCTATACGACCTCCGAGGACGCCCAGTCGCGGCGCGGCAAGCTGCACCAGGCCGGCGTCACCAACGCATTCGTGGAACAAGCCACCATCAATGGCAAACAGCAGTACCGTCTGCGGGTGGGGCCGTTCCCCTCGCGCGAGGCGGCGCAGGCGGCCCAGGCGCGGTTGCGCACCCTGGGCTATGACAATGGTTTCATCGCCGCCCAATAGTGACCGGCTTCGACTTCGTCGTGCTGGCCATCCTGGTGGTTTCGGGTGTGCTGGGCCTGGTGCGCGGCCTGCTCAAAGAGGTGCTGTCGCTGGTCGCCTATCTGCTGGCCTTCGTGGCGGCGATATGGTGGGGGCCCACGGTCTATGCCTGGCTGGAGCCCTATATTGAAACGACGCTGCTGCGCATGGGAGTCTCGTACGCCGCGGTGTTCATCATCGTGCTGCTCGGCGTGGGCCTGGTCAACATGACGCTTGCCGCCCTGATCCGCAGCACCGGACTGAGTCCCGCCGACCACGGCCTGGGCGGGATGTTCGGGCTGGCCCGTGGCCTGTTGATCGTGCTGGCGCTGGTCGCCGCCGCAGGCTACACGCCGCTGCCGCAGGAGCCGTGGTGGAAGGACGCCATGTTTTCGCATTCGGCCATCGAGGCCATCAAACATATCAAGACGTGGCTGCCGCCGTCCCTGGCGACGTGGCTGCCGTATTGATTAGCTTTAAATCAACCAGGAAATCTCACCATGTGTGGAATCGTAGGGGTCATCGGGCGCGGGCCGGTCAACCAGCTGCTCTATGACAGCTTGCTGCTGTTGCAGCATCGCGGGCAAGACGCCGCGGGCATCGCGACATCGCAAGGTAACCAATTCAATATGTACAAGGCTCACGGCCTGGTGCGCGACGTCTTCCGCACGCGCAACATGCGCGCGCTGCCGGGTACGTCGGGCGTCGGCCAGGTCCGCTATCCCACCGCGGGCTCCAGCGCCAGCGAGGAAGAGGCCCAGCCGTTCTACGTCAACGCGCCGTTCGGCATCATGTTGTCCCACAACGGCAACCTGACCAACTGGCGCGAACTGCGCGAATCGCTCTACCGCGTCGACCGCCGCCACATCAACACCAACTCCGATTCCGAAGTCCTGCTGAACGTGCTGGCGCACGAGCTGCAATCGGCGGCCAGCGGCGTGTCGCTGGACGACGACGCCATCTTCCGCGCCGTATCGGCCCTGCACAAGCGCGTGCGCGGCGCCTATGCCGTGGTGGCGCAGATTTCTGGTTACGGCCTGCTGGCCTTCCGTGATCCCAACGGCATCCGTCCGCTGTGCATCGGTCGCCAGGAAACCGAAGAGGGCGTGGAGTGGATGGTCGCGTCGGAATCGGTGGCGCTGGAAGGCAGCGGCTTTGCCTTCGTGCGCGACGTCGAGCCCGGCGAAGCCGTGTTCATCGACCTGGACGGCCGCTTCGTCAGCCGCCAGTGCGCCGACAATCCGCAACTGGTGCCCTGCATTTTCGAGTACGTGTACTTCGCGCGTCCGGACTCCCTGATCGACGGCGTGTCGGTGTATGACGCCCGTCTGCGCATGGGCGAGTACCTGGCCGACAAGGTCGCGCGCAACATGCGCCTGGGCGATATCGACGTGGTCATGCCGATTCCGGACTCCTCGCGTCCCGCAGCCATGCAGTTGGCCGCCCGCCTGAACCTGGACTACCGCGAAGGCCTGATCAAGAACCGCTACGTGGGCCGCACCTTCATCATGCCGGGCCAGGCCGTGCGCCGTAAGTCCGTGCGCCAGAAACTCAATGCCATCGGCATGGAATTCAAGGGCAAGAACGTGCTGCTGGTGGACGACTCCATCGTGCGCGGCACGACCAGCCGCGAGATCGTGGACATGGCTCGCGCCGCAGGCGCCAACAAGGTCTACTTCGCCTCGGCTGCTCCCCCGGTGCGTTTCCCGAACGTCTACGGCATCGACATGCCTACGCAGAGCGAACTCATCGCCACCGGCCGCAGCGACGAGGAAATTGCCCGCGCCATCGGCGCCGACTCGCTGGTCTACCAGGACCTGCACGACATGCAGCAGGCGGTGCGGGACATCAACCCCAAGCTGTCGCGCTTCGAGGCTTCGTGCTTTGACGGCCAGTACGTCACGGGCGACATCACCCCTGAATACTTGGCTCGCCTGGGCCAGTCCCGTGGCGAACCCGGTGAGGAAGGCGGGGCCAGCGGCCTGCAGTTCAACATGGGCTACGCCGCCAGCGACGCCTGACGCGTTTGTCTGATAGCAAGAAAATGCCGTCCTTCGGGACGGCATTTTTTATTGCGGGGTACTGGGCGCCTGCACTGCGATATCAGGCCGCGGCCTTCCACAAGTTTTCGCGTGTCGCCTCCAGGTGCGTCAGATACAGCCGCAAGTCGAACTCATACTGGTGGTACTGCGGCTCCATGCGCAGGCACAGGTTGTAGAAGGCCTTGTTATGGTCCTTTTCCTTCAGGTGGGCCAGTTCATGCACCGTGATCATCTTCAGGAATTCCGCCGGCACGGTCTTGAACAATGTGGCCACCCGGATTTCGTGCTTGGCCTTCAGCTTGCCGCCCTGCACGCGCGAGATATACGTGTGTTGTCCCAGCGCGTGCTGGATCACATGGATCTTGCTGTCGAAGGCGACCTTGTTGATCTGGTCGCCGTTGCGCATGTAGCTGTTCTTCAGGTCCGTTACGTATTGGTAGAGCGCCCGGTCGGTGCGCACGTCGTGGGGACCGGCAGGGTAGCGCGCCAGCAGCGCCGCGCCCAGCTTGCCTTGGTCGAGCAGCTTTTGGGCCTGGGCGAGCAGGGATTCCGGGTATCCGGTCAGGTATTTCAGATTGGACATGATCAAGGCGGGGACGGCGCCGGAGCGAGACCAGGCTTCCCCGCGTTTGGGCGCCGCCCGCGATGCTGCGGGCGGCGTCAGGAAGGGCTGTTACTGCGACCCGCCGCGCCGGAACACGACCGGCAGCGCCATGAAGAAAATGATGACGAAGAGCGCCAGGCTCCACAGTGCATATTCGATGCCCAGCACCGGCACTTTGGCGTCCATGCAAGTGGCATAGATGCCGAACAGCCACGGCACGGCGCTTTCCAGGCCGATGCCGGTCATGAAGCGGTCGGCGAAGGTCTGGTCGCAGGACAGCATGTTGGCCGCTACGCTGTACTGATACCAGGCCGCGGCGATACCGCCCAGGGACAATAGCGCGGTGAGCGCGCCGCACAGGCGCGTCAGGGCGCGTCCACCGCCGAATCCGCCCACCAGCGCGATCACGCCGATCACCAGGTAGATCAGGCGCTGCATGACGCACCAGGCGCAGGGCGGCATGTCGAAGACGTGCTGGGAAACGAGGGCAAGGCCGACGGCGCCGAAGCAGAAGAGGGCGATCAGGCGGAGCAGGCGTTCTGAGCGAGAGGTCATTGTTGCTTTGCAAGGGTTGGAAAAGGGGCCGGACGCGGCCCCGAGCCAGGCTTAGGCCTTGGGAATCGGAATTGGTTGCATCACTTGCTGCAACACGCCCAGCAGCAGTTCGCGCGAGCCTTCCCAGAAGATCTGTACGCCGAGGCACAGCATGATGAAGGCCGAGAGGCGCATGAACACAGCGGTGCCATTGTCGCCCAGGCGGTGCAGCATTTGCGCGGCAAAGCGCAGGCAGATGTAGAGCGTGACCGATACGACGATGATGCCCGGAATGGATCCACCCAGCCGCACCAGGCTCAGCACGTGGTTCTGATCGCGCAGCGACACCCCCACGGTGATGGCCGCGGCGATGGATCCGGGACCGCAACTGATGGGGAAGGTCAGCGGATAGAACGCGCGGGCCTTGGCCATCTCCGGGGTGAAGGACTCGGCCATGCGCGCCACGCGCTCGGTATCGGCGTCGGGCGAATTCACCAGCCGCCAGGCGCTGGCGATCACGAGCATGCCGCCGCCGACCCGCACGATGGACAGCGAAATGCCGAAGAAACTAAGCAGCACGTTGCCCGCGACCATGGCGACGATCAACATGAGGCAGACATTGATGGCCACGCGCTTGGCCAGCACCATGCGGGTGGATGATGACGCGCCCTCGGTCAGCGACAGGAAGATCGGCGCGATCGCGGGCGGGTTCAGAAAGGGCAGCAGGGTGGCCAGCGCGAAAAAGAAGCTGGTGCCGAAAACGCGCAGATAATCGTTTAGCTCCATGGGGAGGGTATCGCCTGGCCGAAAACCGGGATTGTATGCGGTCCCGGCGGCGCTGGCGATGCCAGGCACCCGTGATCAGGCGGCGCGCTGCTGGGCTTCCTCGCCCGCCAGGGCGTCCAGGACGTCGCGTTCGAACTGCATCTGGCTGCGCGGGCGCGTCAGCGCCGAACCGTCGACGATGAAGACGTCCTCGACCCGGTCCCCCAGCGTCATGATCTTGGCCATCAGCAGGTTCACTTCGTGCCCGGCGAAGACGCGCGCCAGCGCGTGCAGCAGGCCGGGGCGGTCGGTCGCGGTTACCGACAGGCGCCAGGAGGTGCTGCGCTCGTCGGGCTGCAGTTCGGCCTGCGGCATGACCGGGAACACCCGTGACACGCGGGACTGCCGGCCGCGGCCGTAGTAGCCGCCGCGCGCGGGCTGTTGCAAGGCGGCGGCGTGCGGGTCCTTGAGGCGTTCGGCCAGCTCGTGTTCGACCAGGGTGGCCTGGGCGCGCAGGTCGCTGGCGCCTTCCGGCAACAGCACGATGAAGCTGTCCAGCGCCCAGCCGTGGCGCGT
The DNA here is from genome assembly GCF_058796095.1 of Achromobacter sp. GW823-FHT04E03. Classification (NCBI taxonomy): domain Bacteria; kingdom Pseudomonadati; phylum Pseudomonadota; class Betaproteobacteria; order Burkholderiales; family Alcaligenaceae; genus Achromobacter; species Achromobacter sp. GW823-FHT04E03. The sequence continues at coordinate 283,016 of NZ_JBXAIJ010000001.1, forward strand.
GGTGTGGATGCGCGCATCCTGAATGGAAAGCGATTTGGCGTCGAAATAGCCGCAGATCGCCACGAACAGGTCGGGCGCATCGCGGGTGTACACCATGATCTGCAGGCCTTCGCCATGTTCGGTGGGGCGGGCCTTGACCACCGCCTGCGCTGGCGCGACCTGATGATAAAGATGGCGCGTGTGCCAGGCGATGTCCGAGGCGTCGTGGCGCAGGAAATACGCCACGTCGAGCTGGTTCCAGAAGGCTTCCCGGGCATCGTCGCGCAGGCCCGCCAGTCGGGTCAGGCGGGCGGCTTCTTCCTTGCGCTCGGTCAGGACGGTGTGGGCGTCGGCGTGGGCGCCGCCCAGGGCGGCCAGCGTCAGCTTGTACAGGTCTTCCAGCAACTTGCCTTTCCAGGCATTCCAGACCTTGGGGCTGGTGCCGCGGATATCGGCCACCGTCAGCAGGTACAGGGCGGTCAGGTGGCGTTCGTCCTTCACGGTGGCGGCGAAGTCCTGCACCACGGCCGGATCGGACAGGTCGCGCTTCTGCGCCACGGCCGACATCAGCAGGTGCTGGCGGACCAGGAATTCGACCAGCTTGGCGTCTTCGGGCTCCATGCCGTGGTCTTGGGCGAACTTGCGCACTTCCCGCGCGCCCAGTTCGGAATGGTCGCCGCCGCGGCCCTTGGCAATGTCGTGGAACAGCGCGGCCACATACAGCAGCCAGTGCCGGTCCAGGCCGGCGATCAGCTGGCTGGCCAGCGGATACTCCTGGGCATGTTCCGGCATCGTGAAGCGGCGCAGGTTGCGCACCACCGCCAGCGTGTGCTGATCCACCGTATAGGCGTGGAACAGGTCATGCTGCATCTGGCCGACGATGCGGCGGAATACCGGCAGATAGCGCGGCAGGATGTTCAGCATGGTCATGCGCCGCAGCTCATGCACGATGCCGCGCGGCTGCTGCAGGATCTGCAGGAACAGCTTGCGGTTGACCGGGTTGCGGCGGAATTGCGCGTCGATGCGGTGGCGCGAATGCCAGATGGCGCGCAGCGTGCGCGCCGACATGCCGGTCAGTTCCGGATGCTGTTGCATCACCAGGAAGGCCCGCAGCAGCAGGGTGGGATTGCGCTCGAAACCGTCGTCGCGAATGATGTCCAGGCGGTCGCGCAGATTGCGGAAGTCGTCGTCGATGTCGCGCGCGTCGCTGTCCGGACGCGGGAACAGCCGTTCCTCGATGTTCTGCACCAGGATGCCGTTCAGCTGGGTCACCAGCCGCGCCGCCCAGTAGTAGCGCTGCATCAGCAGCTCGCTGCCGCGGCGGGTGGCGGTGGCATGGATGCCATAGACTTCGGCCAGGGCGGGCTGCAGGTCGAACAGCACGCGGTCTTCGCGCCGGTTCGCCAGCAGGTGCAATTCGATGCGCAGGCGCTTGAAGGCTTGTTCTGCTTTGCGCAGGTCGCGCGCCTCGGACGAGGTCAGCAGGCCGGCTTGCGCCACGGAGCGCCAACTGTTGCCAAAGCCGGCTGCCCGGGCCATCCACAGGATGACCTGCAGGTCGCGCAGTCCGCCCGGCGACTCCTTGCAGTTCGGCTCCAGCGCATAGGGCGTGTCCTGGTAGCGCGCGTGGCGCTGCTGCATTTCGACGCGCTTGGCGCGAAAGAACGCGCGCGGGTCCAGGCGCGACTTGGTCGCGGCTTCGAAGGCCTTCATCAGCGTGCGGCTGCCCGCCAGCCAGCGGGATTCCAGCAAAGCCGTTTCCACCGTGATATCGGCGTCCGCCTCGCGTTCGCAGTCCTCGATGGTGCGCACGCTATGGCCCGGCTCCAGGCCCAGGTCCCACAGCGAGGCCACCAGCTTTTCGATGGCCGACTCGTCCTCGGGCGTGGGAGCGTGCGGCAGCAGGATCAGCAGGTCCACGTCGGAGTGCGGGTAAAGCTCGCCCCGGCCATAGCCGCCCACGGCCGCCAGCGTGGCGCCGGCGGGCAGGGGGCAATGCTTGATCAGGTCGCGCAGCGCGGCGTCGACGATGCGGCGCAGCTCGGACAGCAGGGTGTCTGGTCGCAGGTGCGTGCGGAATTGCGCCACCGCGGTCCGCCGGGCTTCCTGGATGCGTTCGCGCAGGGCGCTGAGAATGGCGGCGGTCATGGTGGCTAAGGTTGTGTGTCAGACGGCTGGGATGACCAGGGGTTCGGTGACGAAGGCGGGCGGCTTGGGCATCCCCGGCGACAGGGTCAACACTTCGTAGCCGGTCTCGGTGACACAGACAGCATGCTCCCATTGGGCCGACAGGCTGTGGTCGCGGGTGACGACCGTCCAGCCGTCGGACAGCTGGCGGATCTCGCGGCGGCCCGCATTGATCATCGGTTCAATGGTGAACAGCATGCCCGTCGTCAGCTTCACGCCCGTACCCGGCTTGCCATAGTGCAGCACCTGCGGGTCTTCGTGGAAGCGCTGGCCGATGCCGTGGCCGCAGAACTCGCGCACCACTGAAAAGCCGTTGGCCTCGGCGTGCTTCTGGATCGCGTTGCCGATGTCGCCCAACGTGGCCCCGTTTTTCACCTGCTGGATGCCCTTCCACATGCACTCGAAGGTGATCTCGGTCAGGCGGCGCGACAATATGGATTGTTCGCCCACTGCGTACATGCGGCTGGTGTCGCCGAACCAGCCATCCTTGATGATGGTGACGTCGATATTCAGCGAATCGCCGTTTTTCAACACCTTGTCGCCCGGGATGCCATGGCAGACCTGGTGGTTGACCGAGGTACAGATGGCGCCGGGGAAGGGCGGGTAGCCCGGGGGCGCATAGCCCACCGTGGCCGATTTCACGCCCAGCTCATCGGTCAGGTACTCCAGGCAGAGGCGGTCCAGCTCTCCGGTGGTGACCCCAGGCTTGACGTGCGGCGTGATGAAATCGAGGACTTTGGCCGCATCCTGGCAGGCGGCGCGCATCTTGGCCAGGTCGGCTTGATTGGTGATAGTGCCCATGGAATAGCTTAGCGATGTCTCGCTTGAATGTCTGCTTGAAAGAATAGTAGAATTATAGGCTTCCCTAAAATTTTGGGGAGCAATCGGGTTACGGCAAAGGCCGAACCCGGCGGGTGCAGGCAGCGGAACCGATGTCACGCAAACCCGGCAGGTAGTCTGGCAGCAGGTCCTTTCATAGTGATCGGCGGCGCGCCCTGAAGTTTCACCGCAAGCGAAGGTTGTGGAGCGAAATCGGGCAGGTCGTTGGCTCCGTGGGTGGGCACGCAGGCAGGAAACCAGTCGGGCGGGCGGAGCGGCGGCAAATTCGATGCAGGCGCCAGGCTGGGGACGCGGCGTGCTTGTAAGCCCGGTCATGTTTTAGAGCGGCGATGCAGGCTCAGGGTTTGGACTCGGTATGGATGTCGGCTTAAGTTCTTGAAAATGTTCGCGTTTTCTTAAGAAATGCCCCGATGGTCTGATGCGCGGTCGAACTGAAGCCAGGGTGTGACAACCCCGCGCTTGAACGCGAAGAGCTGGATTTTCCAGAGCTGGATTTCGCCGCCAACAAAACAGGTCCGGGTGCGCTTTCGGGAAACCGCCGGAAACTTCCAGGAAATTCCTGGTGGGTCTGGAAAAGCGCCTGCAAGCATGCGGTGCAAGGCTCTTGGTCGTGGCGGCCGTCTGGGTTTATCGCGGCAGCGTAGTAGAAGGCGCCCCAGGGCGTCGCAGTTATTGCGGCAGTGATCGGTCGGCCCGGTTAAAATTTTGTCATCCCGCATTTGCGGGAAATCGCGCGCAACACCACCCAGGGTGTCAGCCAGAGGCTGATGCAGGTGCGGCGCAAGAAATCAACCCTTGGAGAAAGTTATGTCTTTGATGCGCGAAATGCTGGAAGCGGGTGTCCACTTTGGTCACCAGACCCGCTACTGGAACCCCAAGATGGCCCCCTTCATCTTCGGCCATCGCAACAAGATTCACATCATCAACCTGGAAAAGACGGTTGATAAGTACCAGGAAGCCACCAAGTTCGTGAAGCAGCTGGCTGCTCGCGGCGGCAACATCCTGTTCGTCGGCACCAAGCGCGCTGCTCGCGAGCTGGTCGCCGCTGAAGCCTCCCGTTGCGGCATGCCCTTCGTCGACGCCCGCTGGCTCGGCGGCATGCTGACCAACTTCAAGACGGTCAAGACCTCGGTCAAGCGCCTGAAGGACATGGAAGCCGTGGTCGCCGAAGGCGGCGCCGAGCGCATGATCAAGAAGGAAGGCCTGCTGTTCCAGCGCGAACTGGAAAAGCTGAACAAGTCGATCGGCGGCATCAAGGACATGAACGGTCTGCCTGACGCCATTTTCGTGATCGACGTCGGCTACCACAAGATCGCCATCGCCGAAGCCAAGACCCTGGGTATCCCCGTGGTCGCCGTGGTTGACACCAACCACTCGCCCGAAGGCATCGACTACGTCATCCCCGGCAACGACGACTCGGCCAAGGCCATCGCGCTGTACGCCAAGGGCATCGCCGACGCCGTGCTGGAAGGCCGCGAACAGAACCTGAACGGTCTGGTCGAAGAACTGGGCGAAGGCCAGGAAGAGTTCGTCGAAGTGCAGGACAACCAGGCCTAAGCCTGTTGTCATGTCCGGCGGTTAGCGTCTGGGAGCGGTGCCGAAATCGGTCCGCTCCCGCCTCGCCGGCAATGCGAAGGTGGGCTCCCATCTTCCTGATCCGCTAGTCGCGGATGTCCCATCGAATCAAACCACTGTCCCGGTTTCCCGGGGCATGTTCTAGCAAATTGGAGCAAACATGGCTGAAATTACCGCTGCCCTGGTCAAGGAACTGCGCGAAAAGACCGACGCGCCCATGATGGAGTGCAAGAAGGCCTTGACGGAAGCCGAGGGCGACCTGGCCCGCGCCGAGGAAATCCTGCGCGTCAAGCTGGGCAACAAGGCCAGCAAGGCTGCCGCCCGCGTCACCGCTGAAGGCCTGATCGGTCTGTTCATCTCCGCCGACGCCAAGAAGGGCGCCGTCATCGAAATCAACTGCGAAACCGACTTCGTCGCCAAGAACGACGACTTCGTCGGCTTCGTGAACAAGCTGGCCGAGCTGGTCGCCACGCAGAACCCTGCCACCGTGGAAGCCCTGTCGGCGCTGCCCTACGGCGACGGCACGGTCGAAAGCACCCGCACCGCCCTGATCGGCAAGATCGGCGAAAACATCTCGATCCGCCGCTTCGAGCGCATCGAGACCCCGAACTCGCTGGCCAGCTACGTGCACGGCGGCAAGATCGGCGTGCTGGTCGAATACACCGGCGCGGAAGAAGTGGGCAAGGACCTGGCGATGCACATCGCCGCCACCAAGCCCAAGGCCCTGAACGCCGACGGCGTGAACCCCGCCGACATCGCCGCCGAACGCTCGGTCGCCGAACAGAAGGCTGCCGAATCGGGCAAGCCGGCTGACATCGTCGCCAAGATGGTCGAAGGCTCGGTCGCCAAGTTCCTGAAGGAAGTCACCCTGCTGTCGCAGCCGTTCGTCAAGAGCGACAAGCACAGCGTTGAGCAGATGCTCAAGGAAAAGGGCGCTTCGATCAGCAAGTTCGTGCTGTTCGTTGTCGGCGAAGGTATCGAGAAGAAGACCAGCGATTTCGCCGCTGAGGTCGCCGCTGCCGCCGCCGGCCGCGCCTGACCCAGGGTAGTGCTTAAGGGCCGGCGCTAGATTAAATTCTAGTCCGGCCTATTTCTTGTCTTACACTTTCGTCGGATTGTTCTTCGGGATATCACCTATGAGCAGCAGAGCATACAAACGGGTTCTTCTCAAACTTTCCGGCGAGGCGCTGATGGGCGACGATGCATTTGGCATCAACCGCTCCACCATCGTCCGCATGACCGATGAGGTCGCTGAAGTCGCCGCCACGGGCGTCGAGCTGGCCATCGTCATCGGCGGGGGCAATATTTTCCGTGGCGTCGCCCCGGGCGCGCAGGGCATGGACCGCGCAACCGCCGACTACATGGGCATGATGGCCACCATCATGAACGCGCTTGCGCTGCAAGACGCGCTCAAGCACAAGGGTGTCGACACCCGCGTGCAATCGGCCTTGAACATCGATCAGGTCGTCGAGCCGTACATCCGCCCGAAGGCGCTGCGCTACCTCGAAGAGGGCAAGGTCGTCATCTTCGCGGCAGGTACCGGCAACCCCTTCTTCACCACGGACACGGCCGCTGCGTTGCGCGGCGCCGAGATCGGGGCGGAGATCGTGCTGAAGGCCACCAAGGTCGACGGCATCTACAGCGCGGATCCCAACAAGGATCCCACCGCCACGCGTTACTCGCGCATCAGCTTCGACGAAGCGATCGTCCGCCGGCTGGAAGTCATGGACGCCACCGCCTTTGCGCTGTGCCGTGACCAGAAGCTGCCGATCAAAGTGTTTTCGATCAATAAGTCCGGCGCCCTCAAGCGGGTCGTCAGCGGCGAAGACGAAGGCACCTTGGTACACGTCTAAAGAAAAGGAAATTCCATGAGCGTCGCAGAAATCCGCAAATCCGCCGAAGCCAGGATGGCCAAGTCGCTTGACACGCTCAAGACCAACCTGGCCAAGATCCGCACGGGCCGCGCCCATACCGGCATCCTGGACCACGTGCAGGTCGAGTACTACGGCTCGCCCGTGCCGATCAGCCAGGTTGGCAACGTGAACCTCGTGGACGCCCGCACCATCAGCGTGCAGCCCTACGAGAAGAGCATGGCCTCCGCGATCGAAAAGGCGATCCGCGAATCGGACCTGGGCCTGAACCCCATGTCGATGGGCGACACCATCCGCGTGCCGATGCCCGCGCTGACCGAAGAGCGCCGCCGCGACCTGACCAAGGTTGTCCGCAGCGAAGGCGAGGACGCCAAGGTGGCCGTGCGCAACCTGCGCCGCGAAGCCAACGAAGCGCTGAAGAAGCTGGTCAAGGACAAGGAAATCTCCGAGGACGACGAACGCCGTTCGCAGGACGACGTTCAGAAACTGACCGATCGCAGCGTGGCCGAAATCGACAAGATGGTTACGCAGAAAGAAGCGGAAATCATGACCGTATAATTCCTGGATGCCGTCAGGGTGATAGGCTAGTCCGTATCCCCCTGGCGACCAGGATATCCTGCCTGAGCGCCGTCCTGTCCATTGGTTCGCAGCATTGCTGCTTAGCGGTGGAACGACGGCGCAGGCTTTTCTTCACGTAGTTCCGTTTTCGCCGTTTCACCGCGCGCAACCCCAGACCAATGGCAACCAGTTCGACCCAGGCGGTTCCCGCTACCCGCGACATTCCCGAGCACGTCGCCATCATCATGGATGGCAATGGCCGGTGGGCGACGAGGCGGCTGCTTCCGCGCACTGCGGGCCATGCCAAGGGCGTGCAGGCGGTGCGGCGCGTGGTCGAGGCGTGCGGGCGCGCCGGCGTGCGCTATCTGACGCTGTTCGCCTTCAGTTCCGAGAACTGGCGCCGCCCCGCCGAGGAAGTGTCGCTGCTCATGCGCCTGTTCGTGCAGGCGCTGGAGCGCGAGATCGGCAAGCTGGAAGAGCAGGGCGTGCGTCTGCACGTCATCGGCGACCTGTCGGCCTTCGAGCCCCGTTTGCAAGAGCTGATCTTCGCGGCGCAGGAGCGCACGGCCCACAACGACCGCCTGCACCTGACGGTTGCCGCCAACTATGGCGGACGCTGGGACATCCTTCAGGCCACCCGCGCCATGCTGGCCGCCGAGCCCGCACTGGCCACGCAGCCCCAGTTGGTGGACGAGGAGCGCCTGGCGCGCCATCTGTCCATGGCCTGGGCGCCAGAACCCGACCTGTTCATCCGCACCGGCGGCGAACAACGCATTTCCAATTTCCTGATCTGGCAGATGGCTTACGCGGAGTTCTACTTCACGGACCGCTACTGGCCGGATTTCGGCGCCGCCGAGCTCGCGGCCGCCTTTGACTGGTACCGCACGCGCGAACGCCGTTTCGGCCGTACCAGCGCGCAACTCAGCGAAAACGGCGCGAAATAAAACGGACGGCGACTAGCGCGTCTTTCCAGGGCTGTACACGAGGAGACCGTCATATGTTGGGCCAGCGTATCGTTACCGCAGTCGTTCTGTTGGCCGTTCTGGCTGCCGCGATGATCAGCGCGAACCCGTGGTGGTTCGTTGCGCTTCTGGCTCTGGCGGCCGCCTGCGCCAATTGGGAGTGGCTCCGCCTGACCTTGCCGCAACCGCCTTCCCCTCTCATTGCCGTCGGCGTTGCCGTCCTGCTGTTCGCGGGCATGCTGACGTTGGCCTCCGCATGGCTCGCGGGACAGAATGCCGGAATCGCAGATCCCGTCTGGGTGCTGCGCTACGTAGTGCCGGCGGTGGCCGCGGTCTGGCTGTTCGGCGGCCTGACGGCGGTGGTGCGCGGGCGTTCCGATGCGCCTCCCGCCAGTGTGGGCTGGTCGATTTTCTCCGTGCCCGCGGCGTTTGCCGCCTGGGCCGTGCTGGCGCAGATGTTCGTGGTGCATGGAGCCGGTTTCGTAGTGTCGCTGCTGGCGCTGGTCTGGGTCGCCGATATCGCCGCTTATTTTGCCGGCAGAGCCTTCGGCAAGCGTAAACTGGCCCCGCGGGTCAGCCCGGGCAAAACGATCGCAGGCGCGGTCGCTGGCGTCCTGGGGGCGGTGGTCTGGATCGGTCTTTCCAGCCTGTGGGAAGGCACGTACGGCCACGCGCTGGTCGAGCGCTGGACCTTCTGGCTGGCGCTGCCCATTGCCGCCGTGCTTGGCGTGCTGTCGATCGTGGGCGACCTGTTCGAATCGCTGCTCAAGCGGCGCGCCGGACGCAAGGATTCCAGCACGCTGCTGCCTGGCCACGGCGGGGTCTATGACCGCATCGACGCGATTCTCCCGGTCGCGCCGTTTGCGCTACTTTTGTCTGGAGTGTTGTTTTGACGGCTTTTCAACGCGTCGTCGTGCTGGGATCGACCGGTTCGATCGGTGAAAGCACGCTGGATGTGATCGCCCGCCACCCCGAGCGCCTGGCGGTTTATGCGCTATCGGCGTACAGCCAGATGACGCGCCTGGCGGAGCAGGCACAGGCCTGCCGCGCCGCGGTCGTGGTGGTGCCCGACTCTGCGGCGCGCGAGAAATTCATTGCCGCATGGGCTGGCGGCCAGACCATGCCGGAAATCCGCGTCGGCGCCCAGGCGCTGGCCGATACCGCCGCCGATCCCCAATGCGACTCCGTCATGGCGGCCATCGTGGGGGCCGCGGGCCTGCCCGCCGCCCTGGCGGCTGCCCGCAGCGGCAAGCGCGTCTTGCTGGCCAACAAGGAAGCGCTGGTTGCGGCCGGCTCGCTTTTCATGCAGGCCATACGCGACAACGGCGCCGAACTGCTGCCTATCGACAGCGAACATAACGCCATTTTCCAATGTCTGCCTCACGGCGGACGAGCCGTCGCGCCGGATAGCCCCGCACCCGGCGTGCGCCGGCTGCTGTTGACCGCTTCCGGCGGTCCGTTCCGCGGGCGCGACCTGGAAGACCTGCACGACGTGACGCCGGCCCAGGCTTGCGCCCACCCGAACTGGAGCATGGGCCGCAAGATTTCGGTCGATTCCGCCACCATGCTCAACAAGGGGCTCGAGGTGATCGAGGCGCATTGGCTGTTCGCCATGCCTGCTGATCGCATCGAGGTGGTGGTGCACCCCCAGAGCGTGGTGCACTCCATGGTCGAGTACGACGACGGCTCCGTGCTGGCGCAGCTCGGTCAGCCCGACATGCGCACGCCCATTGCCTATGGCCTGGGCTTTCCCGAACGCCTGGACAGCGGCGTCGGCCCGCTGGATCTGACGCGGCTGGGGCGTCTGGACTTCGAGAAGCCCGATCTGGCGCGTTTTCCGTGCCTGGCCTTGTCGTTTGCGGCGCTGCGAGCCGGGCAGGGGGCCTGCGTGGCATTGAATGCCGCCAACGAGATCGCCGTGGAGGCCTTCCTGAGCGGCCGGCTGCCCTATACCTGGATTCCGCGGGTAATCGAGGCTTCCCTGGAGTGGCAGGCACGGCAAGCATCTGTTACGCTCAACAGTCTTGACGACGTGCTCGCGCTGGATTCTGACGCGCGCGTCTTCGCTGGCAACCTGGGCCTGGCCTGATGCGGGCTCGGTCGCCCGTCCGCCGGCCTCTGATTTCCTAGATTTCTTCGATTCCGATGCTTTTCACCCTGCTGGCCTTTGCGGTTGCGCTTGGCACCCTGATCATCTTCCATGAACTGGGGCACTATTGGGTGGCCCGCCTGTGTGGCGTGAAAGTGCTGCGCTTCTCGGTGGGGTTCGGCAAGGTCATCCTGCGGCGCACCGACCGCCACGGCACGGAATGGGCGGTCTCGGCGCTGCCGCTGGGCGGCTACGTCAAGATGCAGGACGATCCCCCCGCCGGCGCGAGCCCGGCGGAAGTGGCAGGGGCCTTCAATAGCAAGCCCGTCGGCCAGCGTATCGCCATCGTTGCCGCCGGCCCCATTTTCAACCTGATACTCGCGGTCTTCCTCTATGCCGGCCTGAACATGGCCGGCACCGAGGAGCCCGTGGCTGTCATCGCCCAGCCCGCGGCGGACACGCCTGCCGCGCGCGCCGGCCTGCTCTCTGGCGACCGCATCCTGGCCATCGACGGCGAAGAGGTCGCTTCCTGGTCCGACGCGCGCTGGCGCCTGATGGACGTCATGGCTACTGGCGGCAGCGCCAGGATCGAGGTCAAGACCCCTGCGGGCGCCGTCCAGCAGCGTGAACTGGTCCTGCCGTCCAACACCATGGATCCGGCCGGCGGCGACCCGCTGGCCGCGGCCGGCGTGCGCCTGGCTCAGCCCAAGCCCGCAGTGCGTGTCGTCAATGATGGCGGCGAAGGGCAGGCGGCCGGGCTGCGGACGGGCGACCTCATCCTGGCCGTGAACGGCGTTCCCACCCCGGATACCGGCGCGCTGGTGCGGCAGATTCAAGAAAGCGCCGGCAAGACCCTGGCACTGACGCTGGCGCGCGACGGCGCCAATATCTCCCTGAACGCCACGCCCCGCGCCGAGACCGTCAACGGCCAGGTGATCGGCCGCCTGGGCGTCCAGCTGGGTGGCGACGTTCCCATGGTGACCGTGCGCTATGGCGTGTTCGAAAGCCTGTGGAAGGGCGCCGTGCGCACCTGGGATACCGCCTGGTTCTCGCTGCGCATGATGGGGCGCATGATCACGGGCGACGTTTCCTGGCGCAATGTCAGCGGTCCCGTGACCATCGCGGACTACGCCGGCCAGACCGCCAGAATCGGAATTGTTGCGTATATCGCTTATATCGCCTTGATCAGCATCAGCCTGGGCGTACTAAATTTGCTGCCTATTCCCATGCTGGACGGTGGCCATCTGCTGTACTATCTCGTCGAAATTGTGCGGGGTAGCCCGCCGCCAGCAAGGTGGATCGATATCGGACAGCGCGCCGGCATAGGTTTATTGGCAAGCCTGATGGGGCTTGCGCTGTTCAATGATTTCACGCGTTTGTTCACTTGAACGCGATTTAGCATAAAATCCCCCGCCATTTGCACGACCGAGGATACTCAAGGATGTCTTTTCGCCGGATGTTTCATCACAAAAAGGGTGTACTGCCGGGTTTGATCGCCGCACTGCTGGTTCCGGCCATCGCCCACGCCTTCGACCCTTTTGTCGTGCGGGATATCCGCGTAGAGGGTATTCAAAGAACTGACGCCGGCACCGTCTTCGGCTATCTCCCCGTCAAAGTGGGCGAAAAATTCACCGAAGAAGAAGCCACTGAAGCCATCCGCCGCTTGTACGGCACCGGCTTCTTCACCGACGTACAGATCCAGACGGACAACAACGTCGTCGTGGTGGTCGTGCAGGAACGCCCCACGATCGCGTCGGTGAACTTCAACGGCATGCGCGAGTTCGACTCCAAGGCCATCACCACGTCGCTGGCCCAAGTGGGCTTCGCCGAAGGCCGCATCTTCGACCGCTCCATGCTCGAGCGCGCCGAATACGAACTGAAGCAGCAGTACCTGTCCAAGGGCAAGTACGGCATCGAAGTGACCTCCACCGTGACCCCGCTGCCGCGCAACCGCGTGGGCGTGAGCTTCGACGTGTTCGAAGGCTCGGTCGCGCGCATCCAGGAAATCCGCTTCGTGGGCAACAAGGCTTTCTCGGAGAGCGACCTGCTCGACGAATTCAAGCTGACCACGCCGGGCTGGTTGACCTGGTATACCGATACCGACAAGTACTCGCGCGAAAAGCTCGAGGGCGACCTGGAGCGCCTGCGCTCCTTCTACCTGGACCAGGGCTACCTCGAATTCTCGGTCGAGCCGCCCCAGGTCACGATTTCGCCCGACCGCAAGGACATCCGGATCACGATTACCGTGCACGAAGGCGAGCCCTACAAGGTGCGCAGCGTGAAGCTGGCCGGCAACCTGCTGGGCCTGGACAAGGAAATCAACGCGCTGGTGGAAATCAAGCCGGACGAAACGTTCTCGGCCGCCAAGGCCAACGGTTCGGCCAAGGCCATCACCGACTACCTGGGCGAACTGGGCTACGCGTTTGCCAACGTCAACCCGAACCCGCAACTGGACCGCGCCAAGCATGAGGCCGACCTGACGTTCTACGTCGATCCCAGCCGCCGCGTGTACGTGCGCCGCATCCAGATCGGCGGCAATACCCGCACGCGCGACGAAGTCGTGCGCCGCGAAATGCGCCAGCAGGAAGCCGCCTGGTACGACGCCAAGGACATCAAGGCCTCGCGCGACCGTGTCGACCGCCTGGGCTATTTCAGCGACGTCAACGTCAAGACCGATCCGGTTCCGGGTTCGCCCGACCAGGTCGACGTCAACGTCGACGTCAAGGAAAAGCCCACCGGCATGATCAACCTGGGCGTGGGTTACGGCTCGTCCGAAAAGGCCATTCTGTCTGCCGGTATCAGCGAAGACAACGTCTTTGGCAGCGGTACCAACCTGACCCTGCAACTGAACACCAGCAAGACCAACCGCGCCATCGTGCTGTCGCATACCGATCCGTACTGGACCAAGGACGGCATCAGCCGCACCACGTCCGCCTACTATCGCGTGACCGAGCCCTGGAACAACAACGACGGCGACTACCGCGTCAAGGCCATGGGCCTGGGCATGAACTTCGGCGTGCCGATCTCGGAATACGACCGGATCATGCTGGGCGCGAACGTCGAACGTAACCAGATCGACCTGTTCAACAACTCGCCGGCGGCCTACGAGAAGTTCGTCAAGGACTATGGCGACGCGACCAACTCGGTGATCTTCACCACCGGCTGGACCAAGGACACCCGCGACAGCGGCCTGGCGCCGACCAAGGGCGGGTACACCCGCCTGAAGGCCGACCTGTCGACCATCGATCTGCAGTACACGATGCTGACGGCCCAGCAGCAGTATTTCGTGCCGCTGGGCGGCTCCTACACCCTGGCCTTGAACGGCATGGTGGACTGGGGGCAGGGCTACGGCAGCAAGGATTACCCGATCATCAAGAACGTCTATGCCGGCGGTATCGGCACGGTACGCGGCTACGAGGGCTCGTCGCTGGGCCCGCGCGATACCAAGACGGGCGACTACCTGGGCGGCACGCGGCGCGTCATCGCGAACGCGCAGCTCTATCTGCCGTTCCCGGGCGCGTCGAAGGACCGCACCCTGCGCTGGTTCATTTTCTCGGACGCGGGCCAGGTTTCGGCCGGCAGCGGCCAGAGCTGCACCGGCGGCAAGCCTGGCAGCGAGGTCGAGGATCCGTGCGGCTGGCGCTTCTCGGCCGGTATCGGTCTGTCGTGGCAGTCGCCGATGGGGCCGCTGCAGCTGTCCTATGCCCGTCCGCTCAATTCGAAGTCGGGCGACGACAAGCAGAGCTTCCAGTTCCAGATCGGGACTGGTTTCTAAGCGCGCCGTTACGCTTGAAAACAAGGGAGAAGGGCACACGGCCGGCTCCCTTGCTGTTTAGTGGCACAATACACACTTTGGCTTTGCCTTACTGGAAGGTGAGATTTTCATGATGTCTGATTCCGCACTTAAAACCTCGAAATCGCTGCGCACCACGCGCCGCGGCAAACTGGGCGGCTCCATTGCCCTGGTAGGTGCGCTCATTCTCGGTTCGGCTGCTGCGATTCCCGCGCAGGCCCAAGGCACGAAGATCGGTTTCGTCAATACCGAGCGGATCCTGCGCGAGTCGGGTCCGGCCAAGGCAGCGCAAAGCAAGATCGAAGCTGAATTCAAGAAGCGCGACGACGAGCTTCAGCGCCTGAACAACAGCCTGCGTTCGCAAGCCGAGAAGTTCGACAAGGACGCGCCCGTCCTGTCGGAGTCCGATCGCGTCAAGCGCCAGCGTGAACTGTCCAACCTGGATACCGACCTGCAGCGCAAGCGCCGCGAGTTCCAGGAAGACTTCAACCGCCGCCGCAACGAAGAATTCTCGGGCATCGTGACGAAGGCCAACGACGCCATCAAGCGCATCGCCGAGCAGGAAAACTACGACCTGATCATCCAGGACGCAGTGACCGTCAACCCGCGCATCGACATCACCGACAAGGTGATCCAGAGCCTGGGCAAGTAAGCAGCACCCGTCACGTTATGCCGGTTCTACTGGATCTTGCCCGCGCGCCAACGCTGGAAACACTGTTGAGCGCCGCCAACACCCAGGGGATGGACTGGCGCATCAGCGCGGTTCCCGGCGCGGACCCCATGCGGGTCTGCGGCATCGGAACCCTGTCATCGGCGGGTCGGCAGGAAATCGCTTTCCTGGCCAACCCCCGCTACCAGAGCCAGCTAGGCGCCACGCAGGCTGGCGCCGTCATCGTCTCGCCGGACGTGGCGCAGGCTCTGGAGGCCGAGGGCAACGCCCGGCCGCCGTTCGCGCTGGTCGTCTGTCAGCATCCCTATCTGCTTTACGCCCGCGTGGCGCAATGGTTCGATGCCGCGAGACGGCCCGAGTTGCCCGCGTCCACGCATCCTTCCGCGGTGGTCGCCGCTGACGCCATCATCGAAGAAGGCGTGCGCATCGGCCCGAATTGCGTCGTCGAATCCGGCGCCCGCATCGGCCGCGATACCGTGCTCGGACCTGGCTGCGTCATTGGCGCAGGCTCGTCCGTCGGCCCTGGCAGCCGGCTGTACGCCCACGTCACGCTGTACGACGGCGTCAAGGTGGGCGCACGCGCCATCATTCATAGCGGCGCTGTGCTGGGCGCGGATGGTTTCGGTTTCGCGCCGGATCCCACGCTGGGCAAGGGCGCCTGGGGCAAGATTCCCCAGCTCGGCGGCGTGACGGTCGGTGACGACGTCGAAATCGGCGCCAACACCACCGTCGACCGGGGCGCGCTGGAAGACACCGTCCTGGCCGATGGCGTCAAGCTGGACAACCAGATCATGGTGGCCCACAACTGCCGGATCGGCGCGCATACCGCGATTGCGGCCTGCGTGGGCGTGGCTGGCTCGACCACCATCGGCGAGCGCTGCACCATAGGCGGAGCGGCCATGCTGTCCGGACACCTCACGCTGGGCGACGATGTGCATGTCTCCGGCGGCACCGCGGTGACGTCCAGCATCTCGAAGCCTGGCCGCTACACCGGGGTCTTCCCGTACGCGGAACATGGCGAATGGCAGCGCAACGCCGCCGTGATACAACAGTTGGCGCAATTGCGCCGGCGCGTGCGGACGCTGGAAAAAGACTAGGGCGGCGCATCGCCGCCCCTGGCGCGTCCGCGCCGCACAATTACTTTACTTCGCAGGAAAGCATAGAAAAATGGAACTCGACATCAAGGGGATCATGGAGAGGCTGCCGCATCGTTATCCGATGCTGCTGATTGACCGCGTCGTCGAAATGGTGCCTGGCAAGTCCATCGTGGCCATCAAGAACGTCTCGATCAATGAACCGTTTTTCAACGGCCATTTCCCGCACCACCCGGTGATGCCGGGCGTGCTCATCGTGGAAGCCATGGCTCAGGCCTCCGCCCTGTTCTCGTTCACCGACGAGAATGGCGGCCTGAAGTGCGAAGGTTCCAAGACCGCGTATTACCTGGTTGGCATCGACGGCGCGCGTTTCCGCCGCCCCGTGGTGCCGGGCGACCAGTTGCGCATCGAGGTCGAAGCCGAACGCCTGAGCCGCAGCATCTGTAAGTATCAAGCGCGCGCGACGGTGGATGGCCAGGAAGTCGCTTCGGCCAAGCTGATGTGCGCGATTCGCAGCCTGGAAGAGTAAATGGCAGGAAACATTCACCCCACCGCCGTCGTTGATCCGGCGGCAAAGCTCGACCCGACCGTCGTGGTCGGTCCGTTCGCGACCATCGGTCCCAACGTGACCATAGGCGCGGGCACCGAGATCGGCCCGTACTGCATGGTGGACGGGGTGACGACCATCGGGCGCGACAACCGTTTCTACCGGTACTGCTCGATTGGCGGCATGCCGCAGGACAAGAAGTACCAGGGCGAGCCTACCCGCCTGGAAATCGGCGACCGCAATACGTTCCGGGAATTCGTCACGCTCAACACGGGCACCGTGCAGGACGGCGGCGTTACGACGATTGCCGACGACAACTGGGTCATGGCGTACGTGCACGTTGCACACGATTGCCACATCGGCAGCAACACCATCCTGGCCAATTCGGTGCAGCTGGGCGGCCACGTCCACGTAGGCGATTGGGCCATCGTGGGCGGCCTGACCGGCGTGCACCAGTTTTCGCGCATCGGCGCGCACAGCATGACGGGCGGCAACAGCTCCCTGATGCAGGACACGCCGCCGTTCGTGCTGGCTGCGGGCAATCCGTGCCGTCCGGTGGGCGTCAACGTCGAAGGACTGAAGCGCCGCGGCTTTACGGCCGCCGACATTGCGGCGCTGCGCGACGCCTACAAGATCATCTACCGCCGGGGCCTGTCCCTGGACGCGGCGCGGGCCGAACTGCGCGCCCGCCAGCAGGCGGAGCCCGAGGTCGCCCCGCACCTGCAGACCATGCTCGACTTCCTGGACGTCGCGAGCCGCGGCATCATCCGTCCATGAACGCTCGGATCGGCATGGTGGCCGGCGAGCCTTCGGGCGACCTGCTGGCCGGTCGCATCATTGCCGGTCTGCAAGCGCGCGACGCCGGCGTGCGCTGCGAGGGTATCGGCGGGCCGCAAATGCAGGCCCGCGGCTTCGATACCTGGCACCCCATGCATGCCTTGACCGTGTTCGGCTATGTCGACGCGCTCAAGCGCCTGCCCAGCCTGCTTGGCACCTATCGCGACGTCAAGCGGCGCTGGTTGGCGCAGCCGCCCGCCGTGTTCGTCGGTATCGATGCGCCGGACTTCAATCTGCGGCTGGAACACCAGTTGCGCCAGGCGGGCACGCCCACCGTGCATTTCGTCGGACCGTCGATCTGGGCCTGGCGCTATGAGCGGATCCATAAGATCCGCGAGTCGGTGTCGCACATGCTGGTGCTGTTCCCGTTCGAGGAAGAGATCTACCGCAAGGAAGGCATTCCGGTCACCTATGTGGGCCATCCGCTGGCTGGCGCCGTGCCCATGCAGCCCGACCGCGCCGCGGCGCGCGAGCGCCTGGGTATCGACCAGAATGCGCGCGTGCTGGCGATCCTGCCGGGTAGCCGCTCGTCCGAGATCCGTCTGCTGGCGCCGCGCTTCCTGCAAGCCGCGCAGATCCTGCAGAAGAAGGATCCGGCCCTGCAATGCGTCGTCCCCATGGTCAACGACCAGCGGCGCGCGGAGTTCCAGGCCATCCTGGCCCAATACCCCGTGCCTGGACTGCGCTGCGTCACCGCGAACGATCTGCACGGCGAGGGCGGAGAGCGCCAGGCGCCCGTGGCCTGGTCCGTCATGGAAGCGGCCACGGCAGTGCTGGTGGCCAGCGGCACCGCCACCCTGGAAACGGCGCTGTACAAGCGGCCCATGGTGATTTCCTACGTGCTGTCGCCCTGGATGCGCCGCATCATGGCCTGGAAGTCCGGCCAGCAGCGTCCCTACCTGCCCTGGGTGGGGTTGCCGAACGTACTGCTGCGCGATTTTGCCGTGCCGGAGCTGCTGCAGGACGACGCCACGCCCGAGAAACTCGCGGAGGCGACCTGGACGTCCCTGACCGACGACGCGGGCAGGGCGCGCATCGAAGCCCGCTTTACCGCCCTGCATCAGGAGCTGCTGCGCGACACGCCCGCGCTGGCTGCGCAGGCGATCCTGGAGGTGGCCGGTGGAGCAGCCTGACCTGTTCGCGGCTCCTGAACAGCCCGTCATGATCACGGCAGGCGTGGACGAGGCGGGCCGCGGCCCGCTGGCGGGCGCCGTGTACGCGGCGGCGGTCATTCTGGATCCGGCCCGGCCCATCGCGGGCCTGGCGGATTCCAAGGTGCTCAAGGCCGCCACGCGCGAGGCGCTGGCGCTCGAGATCCAGGAATTTGCCGTGGCCTGGTGCATCGCCAGCGCCAGCGTGGCCGAGATCGACAGCATGAACATCCTGCGCGCCACGATGCTGGCGATGCAGCGCGCGGTGCAGGGCTTGTCCACCTTGCCGCAGCTGGCGCTGGTGGATGGCAACCAGGCTCCCAAGCTCGGCTGCACCGTGCAGACCGTCATCAAGGGCGACGCCCTGGTGCCCGCGATTTCCGCGGCTTCCATT
This sequence comes from Achromobacter sp. GW823-FHT04E03, assembly GCF_058796095.1. Classification (NCBI taxonomy): domain Bacteria; kingdom Pseudomonadati; phylum Pseudomonadota; class Betaproteobacteria; order Burkholderiales; family Alcaligenaceae; genus Achromobacter; species Achromobacter sp. GW823-FHT04E03. The sequence goes on from NZ_JBXAIJ010000001.1 coordinate 301,563, forward strand.
CTTGCCAAGACCGCGCGCGATGCAGACCTGCTGCGCCTGCATGCCCTCTATCCCCAATATGCCTTCGATCAGCACAAGGGTTATGGCACCCCGCTGCATCTGGAGATGCTGCGCGAGCACGGCCCCTGCGCCGAACATCGGCGCAGCTTCGCCCCCATCAAGGCCTTCGGCCTGACTTCATGAAGCACATCAGTTCTCGCGACAATCCCGCAGTCAAGGCGCTGGCCAAGCTGGCCGGCACGGCGGGCAAGCGCGGCGCGCCGGTGCTGCTGGATGGCGTCCACCTGTGCCAGGCCTGGCTGCAGCATCACGGCGCGCCCGATCAGGCCATCTTCGATGTGGAGCGCTTGTCCCAGCCCGACATAGCGGCGCTTGCGGCCGCTGTGCCGGACCGCGACTGCCTGGCCCTGGACGCGCGCTTGATGCAGTCCCTGGCAGCCGTGGAAAGCGGGCAGGGCGTGGCCTTTCAGGTGACGCCGCCGGTTCTGGACTTGCCTGACGCTGTGGACGAGAACTGCGTGCTGTTCGACCGCATCCAGGATCCCGGCAATGTCGGCACGTTGCTGCGCACCTGCGCCGCAGCGGGCGTGAAGCGCGTCTTCCTGGCCACGGGCACGGCCGCGGCCTGGTCTCCCAAGGTGCTGCGCAGCGGCCAGGGCGCCCATTTCGCCTTGGCCATCCACGAACACGTGGATCTGGCTGCCTTGCTGCCGCGGCTGAAGGTGCCGCTGGTGGCGACCGCGCTGGACGGCGCGCGCGATCTGTACGAAGGCTTGTTGCCGGAACGTTGCGCCTGGGTGTTCGGCCACGAAGGCCAGGGCGTGGCAGCGGAGCTGATTGCCGCCGCCAGCCTCAAGGTGCGTATTCCGCACGACATGGTGGCGATGGAATCGCTCAATGTGGGCGCCGCAGCCGCGATCTGCCTTTTCGAGCAGCGGCGCCAGGCTTTGCGCGGCAAGCCGGACTGAACGCCGATCTGCCCTTCGTTTCGCCGCTTTTCCGCGGATTGCGGGCACCGTCCCCTGTTTATACTGCCCCGTTTGCCCGAGCCGGAGCGGTCCTGAGCCGCGTCTGGCGGCCGGGATCCGATCAAGGACGGGACATGAAAAGCTGGATCAAATCGAGTCTTGCCGCGCTGGGCGCGGCGGTGTTGCTTTCTGCGTGCGCCGGTCCCCGGTACGGCGATGTGGCGGACCGCATCCCGGCGCTGGAGGCTGCGGAAGGCCGGATTTACTTCTACCAGCCCGTGACGTCCAACGGCGGCAAGGTCGCGCAGCCCGCGATCCTGGTCGACGGCCGCAAGGTCGGTCGCTCCAAATCCGGTCGTTTCTTCTTCGTGGACCGCGCGCCCGGCGAGGTGGAAGTGATCACCGCCACTGACCGCAAGGAGCGCAAGGACGCGCTCAAGGTTCCGCTGGCCGCCGGGCAGACCCAATATGTGCGCGTCGATATTGCGGGCGGCAGGCAGGTCCTGAGGTTGGAGGGCTCCGCTGACGTAGCCGTGCAGGCGATGTCTGACCTGCGCTATTGGGGGGCGGGACGCCGCGAGCGCGAGCCGCTGCGCTATGAGTAAAATTACAATATGTAGTGTTTAAATTCATTCACATACTTTCGCGCCTGGACCAATCATGTTGGGTGGCCAGCGGGATCGGCAAATCGGAGAAGACGGAATGAAGCGCAGGTTCAAGATGGTGGCCGCCGCCGTGCTGGGCGCGGCCTTGTTGGCAGGTTGCGGCGGACCCCGGTACAAGGACGTCGCCAGCACCATCCCCATGATGGTGCCGGAAACGGGGCGGATCTACTTCTACCAGCCGCCGGCGCCGGTTGGCGTGGTGTCGGCCCAGCCATACCTGCGCGTGAACGGCGTCAAGGTCGGCCGTTCCAAGCCGGGCAGCTTCTTTTACGTGAACCGGCCTGCCGGCCAGTACGTGGTCGACACCTTGCGCGACGACGAACAACTGTCGTTCACGCTGGCCCCGGGCCAGACCCGTTACGTGCGCTTGAGCATCGAAGGCGTGAGCGGCAATTCGTCCAATATGGGTCGCCAGGACATGCGCCTGGAAGACTCGGAGGCGACCGCCCAACAGGAAATGGGACCGCTGAAGTACTGGGGCGCGGGCTCGCGCGAACGCGTCAAGCTGCGTCCCTGATCCGGAGCACGTTGCAGGAGAGGGCGCGCCATGGGCGCGCCCTTGTCGTTTTCAGCCCCGGTCCAGGCCGACTTCCTGCAGCACCGTCGTGGCGATCTCCTCGATCGATTTGGTGGTGCTGGACAGCCAGGAAATGCCCTCGCGGCGCATCATGCGTTCGGCCTCGGCCACTTCGTAGCGGCATTGCTCCAGCTGCGCGTAGCGGCTGTTGGGGCGGCGCTCGTTGCGGACTTCGGCCAGGCGCTCGGGCTGGATCGACAGGCCGAACAGCTTGCCGCGGTGCGGGGCGATGGTCGAGGGCAGGGTGCCGCGCTCGAAATCGTCCGGCGTCAGCGGGAAGTTGGCGGCCTTGATGGCGTATTGCATGGCCAGGTACAGGCTGGTGGGCGTCTTGCCGCAGCGCGATACGCCAACCAGGATCACGTCCGCCTGGTCCAGCTGGTTGACGAACTGGCCGTCGTCATGCGCCAGGCTGAAGTTGATGGCGTCGATGCGGTTGCGGTATTTTTCCGAATTGGCCTGCATGTGCGAGCGGCCGATGGAATGGCTGGACTTCAGGCCCAGCGCCTGCTCGATGTGGCTGACGAAAGTGCCAAACAGGTCCAGGAAAACGCCGTTCGCCTGGCGAACGCGTGCCAGGATATCCGGATTGACCAGGGTGCTGAACACGATCGGGGGAACACCGGCCTCCTGGGCGCTGCGATCGATGCGCATGGCCACTTCCGCGGCCTTTTCCAGCGTGTCGACAAAGGGCAGGCGGACAGGCTTGAAATTGACCTCTTCAAACTGCGAAAGCACTGACTGGCTGAAGGTTTCTGCGGTGATGCCGGTACTGTCGGAAACGATGTATACCGTGCGTACGATCGGGGTAGATGTCATGTGTAAAAAATTCCAACCAGGCAGATGGCCGGACGCACTCCACCGAGTACAATCAGGCCCCTATAAGTCACCCCAAGGGCGGTCCAAGGCCAGTTTGGTCAGCGCGTAAATCGGGGCTGTGATCCAGCTTTCCGACGCATTGACCAAACTCGCTTTCATTCCATTGTAAAAGGTGACTTCAATGTCGTACGTTGTTTTGTTCGAGCAGCTCCGCATGACGGACGTGGACTCGGTAGGAGGCAAGAACGCATCACTAGGTGAAATGATCAGCCAGCTGTCTGGCGCGGGTGTCCGCGTGCCGGGCGGCTTTGCCACGACCGCTGATGCTTTCCGCGACTTCCTCAAGGCCTCCGGCCTGGACAAGCGCATCGCCGAACGCCTGACCACGCTGAACCCCGAAGACGTGCGCGAACTGGCCAACGCCGGCTCGCAGATCCGTCAATGGATCATCGACGCGCCGTTCTCGCCCGAGTTCGAATCGCAGATCCGTACCGCCTTTGCCAAGCTCGACGCTGATGGCAAGGGCTCGTTCGCCGTGCGCTCCTCCGCCACCGCCGAAGACCTGCCCGACGCTTCGTTCGCCGGCCAGCAGGAAACCTTCCTGAACGTCGTCGGCATCGACGACGTGCTGGACAAGATCCGCCACGTGTTCGCGTCGCTGTACAACGACCGCGCCATTTCCTATCGCGTGCACAAGGGCTACGCCCACGCCGACGTTGCGCTGTCGGCCGGCATCCAGCGCATGGTGCGTTCCGACAAGGGCAGCGCCGGCGTCATGTTCACCATCGACACGGAATCGGGCTTCCAGGACGTGGTCTTCATCACCTCGTCCTACGGCCTGGGCGAAACGGTGGTGCAGGGCGCGGTCAACCCCGACGAGTTCTACGTCTTCAAGCCGACGCTGGCCCAGGGCCACTACCCGATCGTGGGTCGTCGCATCGGCTCCAAGCTGATCAAGATGGAGTTCGATCCCGAGCGTCCCGAAGGCCGCGCCGTGCGCACGGTCGACGTGCCGGTGTCCGAGCGCAACCGCTATTCGCTGACCGACGACGAGGTCAACGAGCTGGCTCGCTACGCCGTCATCATTGAAAAGCACTACGGCCGCCCGATGGACATCGAGTGGGGCCGCGACGGCATCGACGGCAAGATCTACATCCTGCAGGCGCGTCCGGAAACGGTGAAGTCGCAGCAGGGCGCCAACGACGTGCAGCAGCGCTACCGCCTGAAGGCCACCGGCCAGGTCCTGATCACCGGCCGCGCGATCGGCCAGAAGATCGGCGCGGGTCCGGTGCGCGTGGTCGGCGACATCTCCGACATGGACAAGGTCCAGCCCGGCGACGTTCTGGTCACCGACATGACGGATCCCAACTGGGAGCCCGTGATGAAGCGCGCCTCGGCCATCGTCACCAACCGCGGCGGCCGCACCTGCCACGCGGCGATCATCGCGCGCGAGCTGGGCATTCCGGCAGTCGTGGGCTGCGGCAACGCGACCGACCTGCTCAAGGAAGGCCAGGCCGTGACCGTGTCTTGCGCCGAGGGCGACGAAGGCCGCATCTATGACGGCCTGATCGAAACCGAAGTGGAAGAAGTGCGTCGCGGCGACATGCCCCCCATCGATCTGAAGATCATGATGAACGTGGGCAACCCGCAGCTGGCTTTCGACTTCGCGCAGATCCCCAACGGCGGCGTGGGCCTGGCCCGCCTGGAATTCATCATCAACAACAACATCGGCATCCACCCCAAGGCGGTGCTGGACTACCCGAACGTTGATGGCGAACTGAAGAAGGCCGTGGAATCGGCCGCCCGCGGCCATGCCAGCCCGCGCGCCTTCTTCGTCGAGAAGATGGCCGAAGGCGTGGCGACCATCGCCGCCGCCTTCTACCCCAAGCCCGTCATCGTGCGCATGTCGGACTTCAAGTCCAACGAGTACCGCAAGCTGGTCGGCGGTTCGCGCTACGAGCCCGAGGAAGAAAACCCCATGCTGGGCTTCCGCGGCGCGTCGCGCTACATCGCCGAGGACTTCGCCGAGTGCTTCCGCATGGAATGCGAAGCGCTCAAGAAGGTGCGCGATGAAATGGGCCTGACCAACGTCGAGATCATGGTGCCCTTCGTCCGCACCCTGGGCCAGGCGGCCAAGGTCGTGGACCTGCTGGCCAAGCACGGCCTGGCGCGCGGCGAAAACGGCCTGAAGCTCATCATGATGTGCGAAGTGCCGTCCAACGCCATCCTGGCCGACGAATTCCTGCAGTACTTCGACGGCTTCTCGATCGGTTCGAACGACATGACCCAGCTGACGCTGGGCCTGGATCGCGATTCGGGCATGGAGCTGCTGGCCGCCGACTTTGACGAACGCGACGAGGCCGTGAAGTTCATGCTGCGCCGCGCGATCAAGGCTTGCCTGGCCGCCAACAAGTACGTGGGCATCTGCGGCCAAGGCCCCAGCGATCACCCGGACTTCGCGCAATGGCTGAAGGAAGAGGGCATCCTGTCGATGTCGCTCAACCCGGACACCGTTGTCGATACCTGGCAGCGCCTGGCCAAGAGCTGATCGGTTTGCCGATGTGAAAACCCCGCGCCTGCAAGGGCGCGGGGTTTTTTTTATGCGTGCAGGCAGGAAAGGGCTACGCCGCCAGCGCTTCGCGCGCAATCAGCTCGCGCTTGCGGTCTATGCCCCAGCGGTAGCCAGCCAGCGAGCCATCCGTGCGCACCACCCGGTGGCAGGGAATGGCCAGCGCGATGTTGTTGGTGGCGCAGGCGCGGGCCACGGCGCGCACGGCGCGTGGGGAGCCGATGCGTTCGGCGATGTCGGTATAGGTGGCGGTTTCACCCACGGGGATCTCGCGCAGGGCTTGCCATACCTGGCGCTGGAAGGCCGTGCCGCGTACGTCCAGGGGCAGGTCCAGGCCGCGAGAGGGGTCTTCGACGAAGCCCACCACGGCCGCCACCCAGCCTTCGAATTGCGCGTCCGCGCCGATCAGGCGGGCGGCCTTGAAGCGGTCCTGCAGGTTGCGCACCAATTGTTCCGGGTCTTCGTGCAGCGCGATTTCGCAGATGCCGGTATCGCTTGCCGCCACCAGCAGCGCGCCCAGGGAGCATTGCGCCACCGCGAAGCGGATATCCACGCCCTCGCCACTCTTGCGAAAGGCGGTGGGCGTCATGCCCAGGATGGCGGGAGCGGCTTCGTAGAAGCGGCCGCTGGAATTGAAGCCGGCGTCGTACATGGCGTCCGTGACGCTCGCGCTCTGCTTCAGATGCTGGCGGGCGCGGCTGGCGCGCAGGGCGTCGGCGTAAGCCTTGGGGGTGATGCCGGTGGCCGCCTTGAAGACGCGGTGGAAATGGAAGCGGCTCATGCCGGCCTGTTCGGCCAGGGTGGACAGATCCGGCGGCTGCTCGGCTTCCAGGGCGCGGCAGGCGCGCTCGATGGCGGCGGCGTGCTGTTTGCTCAGGGCGGCGGCTTGGTTCATGAAAAAGCTCCTGTTGCGCGTGGATTCGCGCGCTTGGACCCATCGTCTCAAAAGCCTTCCGCCGCCGCACTCCGTATATTGCGCGGTGGCCGCGCAGGGCGCTACGCGGGTGCGTAGGCGTCCAGAAAGCGCCGCAGGAGGCCGCCCGCGACGGGCGTGGCGCGGACATTGGCGGACAGCCCCGGGACGTCGAGATTTTCAGCCGCATAGCGGCGGCCGAAGCGTTCCAGATGGGCGCGGATGAAGTCAGGGCCGAATTCGGGATGGAACTGGGTCGAGAACACGTTGCGGCCGATGCGGATCATCTGGTGTTCGTCCAGGTCCGAGCGCGCCAGCACGGCGGCGCCAGGCGGCGGCTGCAGCACGGTCTGCGCATGCAGCATCTGGGCGGGGAAGGTGGACGGCAGTCCGGCCAGCAGCTTGTCGCCGGCCGCGGGCGGCAGCAGTTCCACGGTCTGGGTGCCGACTTCGCGCCCGGCGGGGTTGTAGCCGACCTTGCCGCCCAGCGCGTAGGCCAGCAACTGATGGCCGTAGCAGACGCCGAACATGGGCAGGCCGGCTGCGGCGGCTTCGCGCAGCCAGGCGGCGGTGTCCTCGCTCCAGGGTTCCTTGTCGGTCACCATGGCGGGCGAACCCGTGATCAGCGCGGCGCGATAACGGGCGGGAGCCTGCGGCCGCTTGCCTTCATGGACGGGCACGATTTCCATGGCCTCGGCGGTCAGGCCGGCGGCCTGCGCGAGTTGTTCGGCATAGCCGCCGAACTGGCTTTTGAGCGTGTCGTCCGGATCGCCGGTGTGCAGGATCAGGACGGGGAGAGCGGTGGGTATTGCAGCGGTCATTGGGGGCTTGTGCGTAAAGGATGCGGGCGCCGGGTTCCAGGGGGAGATCCACCGCCAGCGCACATCATAATCCAGCCCTCCGATCCGTGATGAAAGGCGCTTTTCCGTTCCGTCCCGGAAATACGTACAATTCCGCTCAGAGACTCATCCTTTCGGGCGAACGAAGACTATGTGGATTTGGCTGGGATTGGCTGCGCTGGCCCTGATCGGGGAATTGGCGACCGGCACTTTCTATCTGCTGCTGGTGGCCCTGGGGCTGGCGGCGGGGGGTGTCGCCGCATGGTTCGGCGCAGGCCTGGAATGGCAACTGGTAGGCTGCGGCATCGTGCTGCTGCTGGGTTTGCTGGTGCTGCGCAAGACCCGCGTGCTGAAAAAGCGCGAGGTCGATTCCGCCCGCAATGCCGACGTCAACCTGGACATCGGCCAGACGGTGTCGGTAGAAGCCTGGTCCGACCAGGGCACCGCGCGCGTCTGGTACCGCGGCGCGCACTGGCAGGCAGAGCTGGCCCAGGGCCAGCCGCCCGTGGCCGGAGAACAAACCATCATCGAAATGCGCGGCTCGATCCTGGTGCTGGCCCCCAGGGGCGTGCCGGGTTCGGTCTGACGAAGGCCATCCCGCCGCGGGCGGGACCGGCTGCGGGCGTCCGCAAGGTCCGGACGTTTCCCGCATATGTATTTACCAGAAGGAGAGGCTCCGAATCATGATGATCGATACATCCACCATCGTCCTGCTCGTCATCGTCGCGCTGGCGATACTGATAGTCATCAAGGCGATCGCCATCGTGCCTCAGCAGCACGCCTGGGTGGTCGAGCGCCTGGGCAAGTTCGACCGGGTCCTGTCGCCCGGCGCGGGCTTCGTTATTCCGTTCATCGAGCGCGTGTCGTACAAGCACTCGCTCAAGGAAATCCCGCTGGACGTGCCCAGCCAGGTCTGCATCACGCGCGACAACACGCAGCTGCAGGTCGACGGCGTGCTGTACTTCCAGGTGACCGATCCGATGCGCGCGTCGTATGGCTCGTCGAACTACATCTCGGCCATCACCCAGCTGGCGCAGACGACCCTGCGTTCGGTCATCGGCAAGATGGAACTGGACCGCACCTTCGAAGAGCGCGACTCCATCAACAGCAACATCGTCTCTTCGCTGGACGAGGCGGCGCTGAACTGGGGCGTGAAGGTGCTGCGCTACGAGATCAAGGACTTGACGCCGCCCAACGAGATCCTGCGCGCGATGCAGGCGCAGATCACCGCCGAACGTGAAAAGCGCGCGCTGATCGCGGCCTCGGAAGGCCGCCGCCAGGAACAGATCAATATCGCCACCGGCGAGCGCGAAGCCGCCATCGCCCGTTCCGAAGGCGAGAAGCAGGCCCAGATCAACCAGGCCCAGGGCGAGGCCGCCGCGGTGCTGGCGATCGCCGAGGCCACCGCCAAGGCCATCACCCAGGTGGCGGACTCCGTGCGCCAGCCGGGCGGCATGGAAGCGGTGAACCTGAAGGTGGCCGAGCGCTACGTCGAGGCCTTCGGCAATGTCGCCAAGGAAGGCAACACCTTGATCCTGCCGGCGAACCTGGCGGACGTGGGCGGCATGATCGCTTCCGCCATGACCATCGTGAAGTCCACCCGCAACAGCTGATAACCGCGCCTGGCGGCGCCTGACGATGATCGCTCCCGTTAACTTGCTTTTGATAGCAGCATTGGCGGGAGTGCTTGCGCTGTGCGTGCTGGGGTCGCTGGCCCGCAGCGGCATGGCGGGCATCAAGGAGGCGATACGCGCCAACCTGCTGACGCTGGCGGCTTTCGGGCTTTACGCCTTCCAGGTCACCGAGGCGCCGCTGTGGGTGTCGGTGATGGCGGCGAACACCGCCGTTGCCCTGGCGCTTTGCGCCTATTACACGGGATTGCGCCGGCTGGTCGGCCTGACCGTGCCCAAGCGTCTCATGGCGCTGGCTTCCTGTACGGCGCTGCTGGCGCTGGCGTACTACACCTATATCGATCCCCAGGTCGGGCCGCGCATGGTGGTCATGTCCTGGCTGATGTTCGGGTTCATGGTGGCCATTGCCATGACGGTCAAGCGCGGCATGCCGATGAACCGGTCGCGCTACAGCTACCATTTCGTGCGCGTGGTGGCCCTGATCTCCGCGCTGGTGTGCGCAACGCGGGCCGTCGTCTACATGTTCGACATCGCCATCGCGCAGGCCCTGCTGCTGCCCACGGCATGGAACGTCGCGTTCATGACGCTGGGCGTGCTGACGATGCCATGCCTGACCCTGGGCACCATCATGATCATCCACGACCGCATGCTGGCCGACCGCGAACAGGAGGCCAGCACCGACTTCCTGACGGGCCTGATGTCGCGCAAGGCGTGGTGGCTGCAGGCCGAGCGCTATTGCGCCCAGGCGCTGCGCACGCGGCGGCCGCTGACGCTGCTGTTGCTGGATATCGACTATTTCAAGCGCATCAACGATACCCATGGCCACGCGGCCGGGGATGCGGTGCTGCGCCATTTTGGCCTGCTGGCGACCGCCACGCTGCGCACTGGCGACCACGTCGGGCGCGTCGGCGGCGAGGAGTTCGCGGTGCTGTTTCCGGACATGCGCAGCGATGCGGTGATGGATGTGGCGGAGCGGCTGCTGGATTCGGTGCGGCGCACGCCCTGTGCGCACGGCGGCAGCACCATTTCCTATACGTTCAGCGCCGGAGTCGCGGACTGGATGCCCGGAGAGAGCCTGCAGGCGTTTTTCGAGCGGGCCGACCGCAAGCTGTATGCGTCCAAGTCGGCCGGGCGCAACCGCATCACGGGACCGGGGCAGGAGGCCGAGCGCCAGACGCTGCCCGAGGCCGCCTGATCAGTCGTCCTTGCCCTTGCGCGGGGCGCGGGTGTCGTGCTTCATCATGCGCTCTTTCTCGCGCTGCCAGTCTTTCTCGCGCGCGGTATCGCGCTTGTCGAACAGCTTCTTGCCGCGGCCCAGCGCGAAGTCCAGCTTGATGCGCCCGTTCTTGTAGTGCAGGTTGAGCGGCACCAGCGTGTAGCCGCGTTGCTCGACCTTGCCGATGAGCTTGCTGATTTCCTCGGCCTTGAGCAGCAGCTTGCGCGTGCGCATGGCGTCGGGGTGGATATGGGTGGAGGCCGTGGGCAGGGGGCTGACGTGCATGCCCAGCAGGTAGAGCTCGCCGTCGCGCACGATGACGTAGCTTTCCTTGAGCTGCACGCGGCCATCGCGGATCGCCTTGACTTCCCAGCCTTGCAGCACCAGGCCGGCCTCGTAGCGGTCTTCGATGAAATAGTCGTGCGTGGCCTTGCGATTGTCGATAATGCTCATAAAGCCCTTGTGCCTGGGTGCCGCGGGCCCGCGCTAGGCGTATTTTGGCCCCAGGTCGTGTTGTGCCGGTAAAATCGTGCCATTCTAGCCATTTGCGATAGTCGATGCACAAAGTACAACGATCCGTCCTGGTGCCTTACAGCGCCGCCCAGATGTTCGATCTGGTCGCCGACGTGGAGAAGTACCCCGAGTTCATGCCCTGGTGCGGCGGCGCCGAGGTGCAGACCCGCGACGAGCACGGCATGCAGGCCTCCATCCTGATCAGCTTCGCGGGCATGAAGCAGCGCTTCACCACCCGCAACACCCATGCCTATCCCGACCGGATCGACCTGGAACTGGTCGACGGCCCGTTCTCCAGCCTGGTCGGGCACTGGGAGTTCCAGCCGCTGGCCGAGGACGCCTGCAAGGTCCTGTTCACCATGGAGTACGCGTTTTCCAACCGCGCGCTGGAAATGGTGGTGGGCCCGGTGTTCAACCGCATCGCCACCAGCTTCATCGATTCCTTCACCAAGCGCGCGCAGGCCAAGTATGGCGAATGAGCCGTCCGCGGCGCAGATCGGCGTCAGCGTCTGTTATGCCCTGCCGGGCCATGTCTGGCTGCGTGAATTGCGCCTGCCCGACGGCGCCACGGTGGCCGACGCGCTCGCGGCCAGCGGCTTTGCCCAGGCTTTTCCGGTGGTGCAGCCCTGGAGCCGGGGCGTGGGTATTTTCGGACGCGCCACCGAGCCGCAGGCCAGGCTGGCCGATGGCGACCGGGTGGAAATCTACCGCGGCCTGAGTTTCGATCCCAAGGAATCGCGGCGCCGCCGCGCCGAACACCGCCGCGCCAAGACGGCCAAGAACGGCAGGGTGCGCCCGGCCGGGCTGCTGTAGGGAAGCGCTCCGAGGGGCGCGCGCGCCGCCCCGCACAATGTCGCAAATAGGACAAATTCCTTTGCCGCTTCCGGCGTAACATAGGCACCGTCACGCATTTACGTTTACGTCAACGTCATGTCAAAATCGACGAGCTGGCGTTCACGAGACGGCAGCAACGCCAACAGACAATACTCAGTACAACAGGAGACAGGCTGTGGACTTGGAACTGACCGACGAGCAACGCGCTTTTGCGCAGGCGGCGCGCGACTACGCCGAGGGCGAACTGGCGCCCAACGCGGCGCGCTGGGACGCCGAAGGCATCTTCCCGCGCGAGGCCTTCGCCCGTGCGGGCGAAATGGGTTTTTGCGCCATCTATGCCAGCGAGGACATCGGCGGGCTGGGCCTGCCGCGCCTGGATGCCACCCTGGTGTTCGAGGAAATGGCGGCGGTCGACCCGTCGACCACGGCCTTTCTCACGATCCACAACATGGCCACCTGGATGGTCGGCAAGTGGGGCCAGCCCGCGCTGCGCGAAGCCTGGGGGCCGTTGCTGGCCAGCGGCCAGAAGTTGGCGTCCTATTGCCTGACCGAGCCCGGCGCCGGTTCGGATGCCGCATCGCTGTCGACCCGGGCGCAGCGCCAGGGCGATGACTACATCGTCAACGGCGCCAAGGCCTTCATTTCGGGCGGTGGCGACACAGACCTGCTGGTGGTCATGGCGCGCACCGGCGGCGAGGGCGCGGGCGGCATCAGCGCGTTCGCCATTCCGGCCGACAGCGAGGGCATAGGCTATGGCCGCAAGGAAGAGAAGATGGGCTGGAACAGCCAGTCCACGCGCCCCATCACCTTCGAGAACGTGCGCGTGCCGGCGGCCAACATGCTGGGCCAGGAGGGCGAGGGCTTCAAGATCGCCATGAAGGGCCTGGACGGCGGACGCATCAACATCGGCACCTGCTCGGTCGGCGCGGCGCAAGGCGCGCTCGATGCCGCCCGGCGCTACATGGACGAACGGCGGCAGTTCAACCGCCGCCTGGCCGAGTTCCAGGCGCTGCAATTCAAGCTGGCCGACATGGCGACGCACCTGGTGGCGGCGCGCCAGATGGTGCGCCTGGCGGCCTGCAAGCTGGATGCGGGGGCGCCGGACGCGGCGACCTACTGCGCCATGGCCAAGCGCTTCGCCACCGACATGGGTTTCCAGATCTGCCTGGACGCGCAACAGATCCACGGCGGCTACGGATACCTGCGGGACTATCCCTTGGAGCGTCTGGTGCGCGATACTCGCGTTCATCAGATTCTGGAGGGGACCAACGAGATCATGCGCGTGATCATCGCCCGCCAATTGTTGGAAAAAGGAGCCGACATAAGATGAATGCACCGGTGCTGTTCGAAGAAAAAACCGCTGCCAATGGAGTACGGTTCGGGATCGCGACGCTGAATTCGCCGCAGACCCTGAACGGCCTGTCGCTGGAAATGGTGGACCTGCTGGCCGAACGGCTGGACGCCTGGGCCCGCGATCCCGGCGTGGCCCTGGTGGTCCTGCAGGGTGCGGGCGACAAGGCCTTCTGCGCGGGCGGAGACCTGCATGGCCTGTACCGCAGCATGACGGAAAACGCCGGCAAGCCGGGCTGGAACAACGCCTACGCGCGCCGCTTCTTCGAGCACGAGTACCGGCTGGACTACCGCATCCACACCTATCCCAAGCCGGTGCTGTGCTGGGGCCATGGCATCGTCATGGGCGGCGGCATCGGCCTGATGATGGGCGCCAGCCACCGCGTGGTCAGCGAGACCTCGCGCCTGGCGATGCCGGAGGTCACGATCGGCCTGTTCCCGGACGTGGGCGGCAGCTGGCTGCTGAACCGCATGTCAGGCAGGATCGGACTGTTCCTGGCCTTGACCGGCGCGCAGCTGGGCACGTCGGACGCTTTCTTCGCGGGCCTGGCGGACTTCCGCCTGGATCACGCGGATTGGCCCAAGCTGCTGGCTTCGCTGGAAGAGCAGCCCTGGGCCGGCCAGGCGGCCGGCGCGGCGGAGGACGCCATTCCTCCGCGCGCGATCAACGACGGCCTGCTGCGCCGCGCGCTGACGGCGCTGGAGCCCAAGACGCCGCTGGCGCCGGGCAACTTGCGGCAGCACTCGTTCCTGATCAACAGCCTGTGCAGCGGCAATCGCCTGGACGACATCTACGAAGAACTGGCCGCGCTGAAGGACCACGAGGATCCGTGGCTGGCGCGCGCGGCGCAGACGATGCTGGCCGGCTCGCCCGGATCGGTGCGCCTGTCGTTCGCGCTGCAGCAGCGGCTGCGCCTGCGCTCGCTGGACGACGTTTTCCGTGCCGAGTACATCGCGGCGCTGGCCTGCACCGCCCATGGCGATTTCGCCGAGGGCATCCGCGCCTTGCTGATCGACAAGGACAAGAAGCCGCGCTGGAATCCCGCCGTCATCGACATGGCGACCGACGCCTGGGTGCAGAAATTCTTTGACGAACCCTGGCCCGAGGGCGAGCCCCACCCGTTGGCGGACCTGGGCCAGGAAGGCCGCTAGGCGCGACGCGGCGGCGGACCGGCCGCCGCCCGCCGGCGCGGCAACGCTAGTACCACGATGGTTTCACACCTATAGCAATAGCAACAGGAGACAAGACATCATGAGCAGCATCGCGTTTATCGGTTTGGGCAATATGGGCGCGCCCATGGCATTGAATCTGGTCAAGGCCGGACATAGCGTGACGGTTTTCGATCTGGTGCCGGCAGCGGTGAAGACCCTGACGGACGCCGGCGCCCGCGCCGCCGCGTCCGCTTCGGAAGCCGTCAAGGGCGCCGAGGTGGTGGTTTCGATGCTGCCCGCCAGCAAGCACGTCGAAGGGCTGTACCTGGGCGAGGACCTGCTGGGCAAGATCCCGTCCAGCGCGCTGGTCATCGAATGCAGCACCATCGCGCCGGACTCGGCGCGCAAGGTGGCGCAGGCGGCCGAGGTGCGCGGCATCGCCATGATCGACGCGCCGGTGTCCGGCGGCACGGGTGGCGCAGCAGCCGGCACGCTGACCTTCATCGTCGGCGGCCAGGCCGCGGCGCTGGAGCGCGCCCGTCCGGTGCTGGAAAAAATGGGCAAGAACATTTTCCACGCAGGCCCGGCCGGCGCCGGCCAGGTGGCCAAGATCTGCAACAACATGCTGTTGGGCATCCTGATGGCGGGCACCTCCGAAGCCCTGGCCCTGGGCGTGGCCAACGGGCTGGATCCCAAGGTGCTGTCGGACATCATCGCCAAGAGCTCCGGGCGCAACTGGGCCACGGAACTCTACAACCCCTGGCCCGGCGTGATGGAGCACGCGCCGGCCTCCAAGGGCTACGCCGGCGGCTTCGGCGTGGACCTGATGCTCAAGGACCTGGGCCTGGCGGCCGAGGCCGCCCTGTCGGCGCGCGCCTCGATCCCGCTGGGGGAGCTGGCGCGCAACCTGTATTCGCTGCATAGCTCCGGCGGTTCGGGCAAGCTGGACTTCTCCAGCATCGTCAACCTGGTCAAGCGCGAGCAGGACTGACATGGCGTCATCGCAAGCGCCGCTGGACCCGGCCGCCAGGGTCCAGGAGAGCTTCGCCCGGCAAAGCATCATGACATTGCTGGGTGCGCAACTGGACGTGGTCGAGCCGGGCAGGGTGGACATCGTGCTGCCTTACCGAGCCGACCTGTGCCAGCAGAACGGCTTTCTGCACGCCGGCATTTCCACGACCATCGCCGACAGCGCCGGCGGCTATGCCGCCTACACGCTGTTTGGGCCTGGCGAGGACGTGCTGACCTCGGAGTTCAAGATGAACTTCCTGGCGCCCGCCAAGGGTAGCCGCTACGTGGCCAGCGGCCGCGTGGTCAAGCCGGGCAAGCGCCTGTCCGTCTGCCAGGTCGAGGTGCATGCGTACGACGGCGAGCAAGCCACGCTTTGCGTGATAGGCTTGCTTACCGCGGTGCGCGTGACGCCGCGCTGAATCCCGCGCGTGGCGGGTCCTGCGCAAGCCGGACCCGCCACGCGTTCATCGCGCGGCGCATGGGTTTCTGGCAATGCCTTCAAAAGAACATCATCGGATTTTCCGCAGCAACTGGCTGCGCGCGGCCGTCCTGGGCGCCAACGACGGGATCGTGTCCACCGCCAGCCTTATTACCGGCGTGGCGGCGGCCCAGGTCACGCATGACGCCATCCTGACCTCGGGCGTGGCCGGACTGGTGGCGGGGGCGCTGTCGATGGCGGCGGGCGAATACGTGTCGGTGCGGTCGCAGGCCGATACCGAGGCCGCCGACCTGCGCATGGAGCAGCGCTCGCTCAAGCGCAATTCCGGCGAGGAACTGGCCGAACTGATCGACATCTACGTGGCGCGCGGCCTGACCCGCGACCTGGCCGAGCAGGTGGCGCGGCAATTGACCAGCCACGATGCGCTGGACGCGCATGCCCGCGACGAGCTGGGTATCTCCATCCATAACCGCGCCCGTCCGGTGCAGGCCGCGGTGGCGTCCGCGGCCTCGTTTGCGGGCGGCGCGGCCTTGCCGCTGGCCGTGGCGGCGACAGCGCCTTTGCCGCAATTGATTGTGTGGGTCATCGGCGCATCGGTCGCCTGTCTGGCCGGCCTGGGCGCTCTGGCTGCGGGCGCGGGCGGCGCGCCCAAGGGGCCGGCCGCGTTGCGGGTGACGATCCTGGGCGGCCTGGCGATGGCGGTGACGGCGGGGGTGGGCGCGCTGTTCGGCGTGGCGGTGTAAGGGCCGGCTTGGGAGCGTCCGGCCCGGCGCAACCGCGCCGGCTCAGGCGCGGCGGCCTTTGGTTTACGGCGTGATGGAGTAGGGCAGCGCAGCGGTTGCAATGCGCGGACCGTCCGCGGCGCCCAGCCGCAGGTCGCCTTCCGGCAGCGCCGCCAGCGTGGTTTCGAATAGCACCGAGACAGCGCCTTGCGCGCCGGCCGCGTCCACGATCCGTCCGGTGGGTTCGCCGGGCTGGCTGGCGTCATAGACATCCATGCCGGCCAGCGCCTGGCCTTGGATTGCGGCGTCGGCAATGGTGCCGTATGCCATGCGCCGCTTGACCGTGCCGCGGTAGTGGCTGCGCGCCACCACTTCCTGGCCCGGATAACAACCTTTGGTGAAACTGACGCCCTGGATCAGGTCCAGATTGACCGTTTGCGGGATAAATACGTCCTGCGTGGCCGCGGTGATCCACGGGATGCCTGCGGCCAGGTCGGCGGCGTGCCATTGCGCGGCCGGCGCCAGGCCTAGCGCGCCTGCCAGCGCGGCGGACTGTTCCAGTTGTTCGTCGGACGCGATCCACCACCAGCGCAGGCGCGCGTCGGCGGACGGCGCGGCGATCCAGGTGCCGGACGGCAGGTCGGCGCGCTGCCAGGGTTCGCGCGGCAGCGCGCCGGCGGCGGCTTCCAGCGCGGCCACGTCCGTGGCCGAAGCCGTCACGCCCGCCACATGCAGCGGGGTGGCGGCGAGCTTGGCCTTGGCGCGCAGCACGAACATCGACAGGCGCTTGAGCAGCGCCTGCGCCAGATCCTGGCGCACCAGGCCATAGAGCTGGGGCGCGTCGTCCGCGCCGGGGGCGGCGCGCCACATCACCAGGGTGGCCAGCAGGCGGCCCTTGGCGGTGCAGTAGCCGGCCAGGCGGGCGGCGTCCCGGGGCAGGCCGGTGACGTCCTGCGTGAGCTGGCCGTGCAGGAAGCCGAGGGCGTCCGCGCCGGATGCGGAAAAGACCAGGAAGTCGTCCAGCGGCGCAATTTGCGCGCAACCTTCCGCGCGGGCGGGAATCGAAGAATGGAAAGCGTGCATGGAGGCGGTGTTATCGCGTCATCAAAGTGCTGATGATAGCCGTGTTCCCCTCCGGGCTGGGCCATGTCCCCGCGGCGCGCAGGGCCGCGCGCTACGTTCCGCCCCTCTTTAGCCGCAACAGGTCCGCGCGATCAATTAAACTTCCGACACTTATGAAGAAGCGACTCTTTTTTTTCGTCCTGTGGTTTTTCCTGTTGATTGCGCTGGCTGCCGCCGCAGCCGTGGGCGGCGCCTGGTATTGGGCGCACAAGCCCATGCAGCTGAAGGCCGACAGGATAGATTTCGTGGTGGATCCGGGCAGCAGCCCGCGCACGGTGGCGCGGGTGCTCAACGATGCCGGCGTGCCGGTCTGGGAGCCTGGCTTCATCTGGATGGCGCGCCTGTCCGAACTCGACAAGCAGATGAAGGCGGGCGGCTACCAGGCCATCAACGGCGACTCGCCCTGGAAGTTGCTGGAACGCCTGGCGCGCGGCGACATGACGCAGCGGCAGATCACCTTCCTGGAGGGCTGGACCTACCGCCAGATCCGCCAGGCGCTGCGCGCGAATCCCGACGTCAAGCAGACGCTGGGCGAAACCACCGATGAAGAACTGATGGAACGCCTGGGCTCGGAAATCAAGCAGCCGGAAGGGCTGTTCTTCCCGGACACCTATATCTTCACGCCCGGCAGCACCGATTACGACCTGCTGCGCCGTGCCTACCAGGAAGGCCAGCGCATCCTGCAGGACACCTGGGCCAAGCGCCAGCCGGACCTGCCGGTGACCACGCCCTACGAGGCCCTGGTGCTCGCATCGATCGTTGAAAAGGAAACCGGCCATGGGCCGGATCGCCGCCGCGTGGCCGGCGTATTCACCAACCGGCTCAAGATCGGCATGCTGCTGCAGACCGATCCCACCGTGATCTACGGCATGGGCGACGCCTACCAGGGCCGCATCCGCAAGCGCGACCTGCAGACCGACACGCCCTGGAACACCTATACGCGTCCGGGCCTGCCGCCCACGCCGATCGCGGCGCCTGGCCGCGCGGCGCTGTTGGCCGCGGTGCAGCCGGAGCAGCACAAGTTCCTCTTTTTCGTTTCCCGCGGCAACGGCACCAGCGAGTTCTCGGTCAACCTGAACGAGCACAACCGCAACGTTTCCCGCTATATCCTGGGCCAGGGCCAAAGCCAGAATGCCGCGCCCGGCCCGGCTTCGAGCCGCGGCGCAGCGACTGGCAACCAGGCCAACGGCACGCCCGCAGCCGCGCCCAGCGCCAGCCCGGCGCCGGACGCCGCGCCCGAGCCGGATCAGGGACAGGCACAAGTACAAGGACAAGACCAATGACCACGCGCGGACGCTTTATCACGCTGGAAGGCGTGGACGGCGCGGGCAAGAGCACGCACACCGTCTGGATCGCCGATTTCCTGCGCGCGCAGGGGCTGGACGTGGTGTCCACCCGCGAACCCGGCGGCACGCCCTTGGGCGAGAAGTTGCGCGCCTTGCTGCTGACCGACCCCATGGGGCTGGACACCGAGACGCTCCTGATGTTCGCCGCACGCTGCGAACATCTGCATCAGGTCATCGAACCCGCGCTGGCGCGCGGCGCCTGGGTGGTCTGCGACCGCTACACCGATGCCACCTATGCCTACCAGGGCGGCGGGCGCGGCCTGGGCGCGGCGCGCGTGGCCGCGCTGGAAGCCTGGATGCAGGCGGGCCAGCCCGACCGCACCTGGCTCTTCGACGTGCCGCTGGAAGTGGCGCGCGCCCGGTTGACCGACGCGCGCGAGCCGGACCGCTTCGAGCGCGAGGGCGCGGCCTTTTTCGAACGCACCCGCGAGGCCTACCACGCCCGCGCCGAGGCTGATCCGAAGCGCATCCGCATTGTCGATTCCACCCAATCCATTGCCCAGATCCGCACCGGCCTGGAGGCGGGACTGCGTGAATTGCTGGGGCAGGCGGCATGAACGCGACCCGCGCCGCCAAAGATGAGGACGCCACGGCTTCCAACGCGCCGCAGTTCCTGCCCTGGCAGGCCGAGACGGCGCGCAACTGGCTGGGCAACCGCGACCGCTTCGCCCACGCCTGGCTGATCCATGGGTTGGCCGGCATCGGCAAGCTGGACTTCGCGGTCGCCGCGGCGGCCAGCCTGCTGTGCGAAACGCCGGACAATGGCCTGGCCTGCGGCCGTTGCGCCGCCTGTGCCTGGTTCGCCAGCGGCAATCATCCCGACTTGCGCCGCATCCGGCCCGAAGCCGTGGCGGTGGAAGAGGGGGCGGACGCCGCCGAACCCTCGGAAGACGCCGAACCCGCCACGGGCGCAGCCAAGCGCGCGCCGTCCAAGGAAATACGCATAGACCAGATCCGCTCCCTGGAGTCCTGGTTCAACACCGCCACGCACCGCGGCGGCTGGCGCGTGGCGCTGCTGTACCCGGCCCATGCGCTGAACGTGGTGTCGTCCAACGCCTTGCTCAAGGTGCTGGAAGAACCGCCGCCGCACACGGTGTTCCTGCTGGTCGCGGACGCGCCGGACCGCCTTTTGCCCACGCTGGTGTCGCGCTGTCGCCGCCTGCCGCTGCCGGCGCCCGACCCGGACACCGCGCTGCAATGGCTGCGCGAGCAAAACGTGGAACCGGCCCGCGAATGGCTGGCGGCCGCCGGCGGCGCGCCGCTGGCGGCGTTGAGGCTTGCCCAGTCTAACGAGGCCGCTTGTCCGCCCTGGCTGACCCAGCTGGTCGGGCCGCTGTCCAAGGGCCAGTCGCCCGACGTGGGCACGCTGGCCGAGGCCCTGGAAAAGGTGGCGGCCACTGAGTGGATCGACGCCTTGCAGCGCCTGTACACCGACCTGATGCTGGCCAGCGCGGGGGCGCCGTCGCGCTACTTCCCGGCCCTGGGCAGCGCGGTCGCGCAGGTTGCCGCGCGCATGAATCCGGCCAAGGTCGCCGAGGCCGCGCGCTGGCTGACGCGCCAGCGCGCGCTGGCCACCCATCCTTTGAACGCCAAGCTCTTCGCCCACGCGACCCTGCAGCGCGTGGTGCTATCCTGCCTGGCGTAAGCCTTTGATCCGGCGGCGCTTCGTCCGGCAAAGGGCGCGGCGCCGCGGCACTTGTATCCAGACTCATCATGTACGTCGATTCCCACTGCCATTTGAACTTCCCGGAACTGGCGGCCGACCTGCCGGCCATTCTTGACCGGATGGCCGCCAACCAGGTCACCCACGCGCTGGTCGTCAGCGTCAACATGCCGGAATGGCCGGGCTTGATGTCGCTGGTCGAACCGCAGGCCAATCTGTGGGCCTCGGTCGGCGTGCATCCCGATTACGAAGACACTCCGGACCCCACGCCCGAAGAGCTGGCGCGCCTGTCCGAGCATCCCAAGGTGGTGGCCATCGGCGAGACCGGGCTGGACTACTACCGCCTGTCCGAACCGCTGGACTGGCAGCGCGAGCGTTTTCGCCGCCACATTCGCGCCGCCCGCGACACGGGCCTGCCCCTGATCGTGCACACGCGCTCGTCCGCCGAGGACACCGTGCGCATGCTGCGGGAAGAGCGCGCGGCCGAGGTCGGCGGCGTGATGCATTGCTTTACCGAAAATTGGGAAGTGGCACAGGCTGCGCTGGACCAGAACTTCTATATTTCCCTGTCCGGCATCGTGACCTTCAAGAATGCGCAGATCGTGCATGAAGTGGCCGCCAAGGTGCCGCTGGACCGCTTGCTGATCGAAACCGATTCGCCGTATCTGGCGCCGGTGCCGTACCGCGGCAAGCTGAACGATCCGTCCAAGGTGATCCACGTGGCCGAGAAGATCGCGGA
This sequence comes from Achromobacter sp. GW823-FHT04E03, assembly GCF_058796095.1. Taxonomy (NCBI): domain Bacteria; kingdom Pseudomonadati; phylum Pseudomonadota; class Betaproteobacteria; order Burkholderiales; family Alcaligenaceae; genus Achromobacter; species Achromobacter sp. GW823-FHT04E03. Next base: position 322,651 of record NZ_JBXAIJ010000001.1, read on the forward strand.
TCTCAGGGGCATACCCGTGGCCGAAGTGGCGCGTGCATCAACCGAAAATTTCTTCCGTCTTTTCAATAAGATAAAGAAATAATCTAATCTAATTTATTTAAAGTGATTTATAGGAAATCCATGGCTGCCCGCAACGCTTCCGTCCAGAACGCCTTCTTGTCGTGTTGCCGTGGAGCGCTGCTGGCGCTGGCCGTGGGCATGGCGGTTCCCGCTGCGGCGCAGGCCGCCAATCCCGGCGATTGGTGGGTCTACGTCGCCAATGACTACCCGGACGACATCAAGGAACTGCTGGCGCGCGGCGAAGATCCCAACGTGCGCTACAAGAATGGCCAGCCCGCGCTGATGCGCGCGGTGGTGGACGGCGCCTGGAAGGTGTTCGACGTCATCGCCGCCGACAAGCGCACCGACGTCAACGCCGAGAACCCGGCGGGCGAGACGCCGCTGATGTACCTGGCCATCGCCGGCCAGACCGAACGCGCCAAGAAGCTGATCGCGCGCGGCGCCCAGGTCAACCGCCTGGGCTGGACGCCGCTGCATTACGCGGCCTCGAAGGGCCAGCTGGAAATGGCGCGCCTGCTGCTGGCGCACAAGGCCATGGTCAACGCGCCCGCGCCCAATGGCGAAACGCCGCTGATGATGGCGGCGCTGTCGGGCCGCAAGCCCATGGTGGACCTGCTGCTCAAGGCGGGGGCGGACGTGGGGTCGCGCGATACCAAGGGCCAGACCCCGGCCGATTGGGCCAGGACGGGCAAGTCCACGGCAGTGGCGGCGGAACTGGACAAGCTGATCGCGCAACAAGAAGAAACCCGCCGCAAGCTGCGGGCGGCGCGGCCGGCCGAAGAAGGCGCCGAGGCGGCGGGGACGACAACGGGCGCGGCAGCGGGCGCGCCGGCCAGTGCGGAGCAGGGCGCGGCAGCCGCGCAGGCTCCCGCCGCAGAAAAGAAAGCCCCGGCCGCGTCTTCCGCGGTCCAGGGCGTTTCGGGCGTGAAGCTCAATAACTACGACGAGCCCGCCGCGCCCTGAGGCGCGGGCTTGCCCAAGGCCGGCCCGCAAGGGGCCGGCCCGATTCAGATCACGTAGTTCTTGTAGCGCTCGATGTAGTCGCGGGCGCTGCCGTTCAATTCGCGCACGCAGCGCTCGGCCTCGTCGCCGTCGCCGCGCACCATGGCGTCCAGCAGGGCGCGGTATTGCTTGATCCCCATCTCTGAGCGGCCCGGCAGCAGGGCCACGCGGCGCATCGACACGCGGGTGCGGTCGTAGATGCGCTCGATCATGTCGCTCAGCACCGGATTGCGCGCCAGTTCCTTGATGTGGTTGCGGAACTGCTCGATCGTGGCCACGTGCGCCTCGATGTCGCCGCTTTTCAGGCTTTGTTCGAAGGGCTCGCCCAGCAGGGCCTGCATCGCTTCCCAGTCGGCGGGCGTGGCGTTGGCCATGGCCAGCCGCACCGCCAGTCCGTCCAGGGCTTCGCGCACCTGATACAGGCGATAAGTGGTTTCCATGTCGACCAGGGCCACCACGGCGCCCTTGTTGGGCACCCGTTCCACCAGCGCGCGGTCTTCCAGCGTCGCCAGCACTTCGCGCGCCTTGGCGCGCGGGATGTCATAGGCCTGCGCCAGGTCTTCTTCCGGCACGCGGGTGCCGGGCAGCAAGGCCTGCGACGCAATGCGTTCCCGCATATCCAGTATGACTTCGTGGGTGGAGGCCGCCTTGCGTGTTTCGGGGGCGGCGGCGTCAGCAGAGGCAGTCGCGCGTTTAGTGGGCATGTAGGCACCTGGGTTGAGTGGGGCAAAGCATATCACAATTTGAACGCAAGATTGTGCACAATTTAGAATGCGTAGTTGTAAATCAGAATTGACACAATAAAACGCACAAGAATATAGTGGCTTCACTTCGTCGCCGTACCCACTCATCCAAGGAGCCCTGGGCAATGAAAGACGCCGCGCAGTCCCCTCAACTTCCCGGCCCGCAGTGCCAGGCGTATCTGGCCCGGCGCAATGCCGCGGTCGCGCTGGGCGTGGCCAATGGCCCTCCGGTGTTCGCGGCCGCTGCCCGCGGCGCCACGCTGACCGACCTGGACGGCAACGCGTACATCGATTTCGCTGGCGGCATCGGCACCCTGAACGTGGGACATGCACACCCCGAGGTGGTGGCCGCCGTCCAGGCGCAGGCGGCGCGCTACCTGCACACCTGCTTCAACATCGTCATGTATCCGGAATACATCGAGCTGGCCGAGACGCTGGTCGGCCTGGTCCCGGGATCCTGGCCCAAGAAGACCATGCTGCAGACGACTGGCGCCGAGGCCGTCGAAAACGCCATCAAGGTGGCGCGCCGCGCCACCGGCCGGCAGGCGGTGGTGGCCTTCGAGAACGCGTTCCATGGCCGCACCTACATGGCGCTGTCCCTGACCGCCAAGGCGCCCGCCTACAAGACCGGCTTCGGTCCCTTCGCATCCGAGGTCTATCGCGCGCCGTTCCCGGTGCGCTACCGCTCGGGGCTGACCGAAGCCGAATGCGCCGAGGCCGCCTTCAACGAATTCCGCCGCCTGGTCGAAACCGAGGTCACGCCGGAGCAGGTCGCCGCGGTGATCATCGAGCCGGTGCAGGGCGAGGGCGGCTTCCATGCCGCGCCGCCCGCCTTCCTGCAGGCGCTGCGCGCCTACTGCACCCAACACGGCATCGTGCTGATCGCCGACGAGATCCAGTCCGGTTTCTGCCGCACCGGCGAATGGTTCGCCACCCAGCATGCCGGCATCGAGGCCGACCTTTACACCCTGGCCAAGTCCATGGGCGGGGGGCTGCCGATAGCGGCGCTGGTGGGGCGCGCCGACCTGATGGACGCGCCCGCCGTGGGAGGCCTGGGCGGCACCTATGGCGGCAACCCGCTGGCGTGCGCCGCGGCGCTCGCCACCATTGCCGTCATGCGGCGCGAAGACTACGCGGCGCGAGCCAGCGACCTGGGCGGCCGGGTGCGCACACGCTTTGCGGACTGGGCCGGCCAGTACGGCATCGTCGGCGACGTGCGCGGCCTGGGCGCCATGGTGGCGTTCGAAGTCGTGCGCGGCGCGGGCGACGACAGTCCCGCTGGCGACCTGGCGGCCCACATCGTGCAGGCCGCCTACCAGGGCGGGCTGGTGCTGGTGAAGGCGGGCTTTTACGGCAACGTGATCCGCTTCCTGGCGCCGCTTTCCATTACCGACGAGGAACTGGCCCGCGGCCTGGACATCCTCGGACGCGCGGTGGCCGACGCCCAGCGCATCGCCGACGCCCGCGCGTCGCAAGCGGCTTGAGGAGCGCGCCATGCATACATTGTTGAAACTGAAGAACGCGCGCAAGGTGGTCAGCCAGCTGGGCGCGGCCAAGCCGGGCATGGAAGTGCTGGTGCTGTATGACCTGCATACCCACCATAACGTGGAGCCCCTGGCCATTGCGGTGGACGAGGCGGGCGCCGGCCTGCATCTGCTGCAGATCGCCGGGTCCGCGCGCCACGGCCGGCAGTTGTCGCCGGTGGTGGCCCAGGCCATGCAGGCGGCCGACCTGGTCATCGCGCTGACCCGCGCCAATGCCGCGCACACCGATGCGCGCCAGCAGGCCACGCGCGCCGGGGTCGGCGTGATCGTGCTGCCCGAATCACACCTGCCCGATTTCTTCCTGGCCGAAGGCTGGGACTGCGATTTCGATGCGTTGCGCCCGCAGATCCAGGGGCTGGCCGACGCGCTGACCCGCGCCGACACCGCCCGCGTCACCAGCGAACTCGGCACCGACGTGACCATGAGCATCGCCGGCCGCCGCGGCCGCGCGCTGCACGGCTTTGCCAACACCACCGACATTTCGGCGGGCTATTGCCTGGAATCCAGCCTGGCGCCGGTGGAAGGCACGGCCGAAGGCGTGATCGTGGTCAACGCCAGCATCCCCGGCGTTTCGCTGATCCGCGACGAACCCGTGCGCATCCATATGGAAAAGGGCATGGCGGTGGCGATCGAGGGCGGCGCGGTGGCGCGCCAGTTCCGCGATCTGCTGGCCAGCTTCAACGATCCGCTGGTCTACAACCTGGGCGAGCTGGGCGTAGGCATGAACCCGCGCTGCCAGCTGGACGGCACCATGCTGTCCGACGAATCGGTCTACGGCTCGATCCAGCTGGCGCTGGGCACCAGCGCCTACATCGGCGGCACCGTCAAGGCGGCGGCGCACTACGACACCATCGTCACCGACGCCACGCTGGAACTGGACGGCAGGGTGGTGCTCAAGGGCACCGAACTGCGCCTGGAGGACGCGGCATGAGCATAGACCTGAGCCGCGACGCCGACGGCGTGGCCACCGTGCTGATGAACCGCCCTGAAAAGCGCAACGCGTTCACGCTGGACATGTACCGGGAATTCGGCCGGGTCATGCGCGAGCTCGACGCCGACGACGCCGTGCGCTGCGTGGTGCTGCGCGGCGCGGGCGGCGCTTTCTGCGCCGGCAGCGACATCGGCGGCTTCGAGGAAGACCGCGACGGCGCCGCGCAGGCGGCCGAGTACGCGCTCTTCACCCTGTCCATGACCGACACGCTCAAGCACCTGCGCCACCCCACCGTGGCCTGCATCGAAGGCGTGTGCGTGGGCGGCGGGCTGGAGCTGGCCGCCCTGTGCGACATCCGCATCGGCGGGCGCAACAGCCGCTACGGCATCCCGGTGAATCGCATCGGCCTGACCGTGGACCACCAGGAACTGGCCGACCTGATCCGCGTGGTGGGCGCTGCGCGCGTACTGGAAATCCTGCTGGAAGGAAACATCTTCGGCGCCGAAGAAGCCATGTCCAAGGGGCTGCTGACCCGCGTGGTGGATGACGAACGCGTGGCGGAACAGACCTACGCGACCGCCCGCCGCATCGCCGCGGCGGCGCCGCTGGTCAACCGCTGGCACAAGCGCTTCGTGAGCCAGCTGCGCGAAGGACGCGCATTGACTCCGGACGAACGCAGCGAAGCCTACGAATGCTTCGGCACCGAGGACTACCGGCGCGGCCGCGAAGCCTTCGCCGCCAAGCGCATTCCTGAATTCATCGGCCGCTGATCCGGCCACCGACCCAAGACGGACCGCATATGACTCAAGCTGCATCCCCCCTTGCCGGCATCAAGATCCTGGATCTTTCGCAGATCATGGCCGGGCCGTATTGCACCATGGTGCTGGCCGACCTGGGCGCCGAGGTCATCAAGGTCGAGAAGACCGGCGCCGGCGACGACTCCCGTGAAATGGGCCCCTATGTGAACGGCGAATCCACCTGTTTCGCCCAGATCAACCGCAACAAGCAGGGCGTGGCGCTGAACCTGAAGGACCCCGAGGCCCGCGAGGTGCTGTACGAGCTGGCGCGCTGGGCCGACGTGGTGGTGGAGAACTACCGCGTGGGCGTGACCAAGTCGCTGGGCGTGGACTACGAAACGCTGTCGCGCATCAATCCGCGCCTGGTGTATTGCTCCATCTCCGGCTACGGCCATTCCGGACCCTATGCGGGCAAGGGTGGCTTCGACCTGGTGGCCCAGGGCATGAGCGGCATCATGAGCATGACGGGCGAACCCGGCGGGCGGCCCCTGAAGTCGGGCATCGCCATCTATGACGTGGGGGCGGGACTGACCGCGGTCTACGCCATCCTGGCCGCCTGCATCCACCAGATGAAGACGGGCGAGGGCCAGCACATCGACATCGCGCTGGCCGAGTGCGGACTGCCCTGGTTCGTCTGGGAAGCCGCCGCCTATTTTGCCGACGGCACGGTGCCGGAAGGCACCGGCAGCCGGCACCGCGTGTCGGCGCCATACCAGGCGTTCAACACGCGCCAGGGTTTCATCATGATAGGCGCGGCCAACCAGCGCACCTGGGAACGCCTGTGCGCGGACGTGCTGGAGCGTCCCGAGCTGATCACCGATCCGCGCTTCATCACGAACTCCGACCGGCTGACCCATATCGCCGAGCTGGAACCCATACTGGAAGCCGAGTTCGCGCGCGCCGACGCCGCAGAATGGATCGAGCGCTGCGAACGGGCGTCCGTGCCCTGCGGTCCGATCAACGATTTCGGCCAGGCCATGCAGGACCCGCATTACCTGGCGCGCGGCATGGTGCAGGAACTGGACCATCCCGCGCTGGGCAAGATGAAGACCATCGGCATTCCGACCAAGTTTTCCAAAACGCCAGGCGCCTTGCGCACGGCGGCGCCGCTGATGGGCCAGCACACCGACGAGGTGCTGCGCCGCTTTGGCGTGGCGGAAGACAGAATTGCAGGCATGCGCGCCCGAGGAGTCATCGCGTAGCAGGCAAACCGCAGCAGGCAGTATCGAAGTCGCATCCAAGCTACAAGGGGACGCCGGCGTTGCTGACGCCGGCGGCTATTCGAAGTTGAACAAAGATGTTCACGCCGCAAGGAACCTTCATGACACAGCCCATCCATCTCTCCCGCCGCGGCTTTATCGCGGCCAGCGCCGCGCTGGCCGCCTGCGCCGCCGCGCCCTCCCTGGTCCGGGCGCAGTCGGCCCAGCCGTTCCGCCTGGGGGCGCTCAATTCCATCACCGGCGTCGGCGGCCCCTACGGGCCGGCCATGCTGGAAGCCATCAAGATCGCCATCGACGAGGTCAACGCCGCCGGCGGCGCCGCCGGCCGCAAGATCCAGCTCTACGCCGAAGACGACCAGACCAAGCCCGACGCCGCCGTGCTGGCCGTGAAGAAGCTGATCGAGATCAACAAGGTCGAGGCGGTGGTCGGCATCTGGCCGTCGTCGGTGGGCCTGGCCGCCATGCCCATCACCAATGCCGCGGGCCTCATCACCATGAACACCTGCGGCGCGCCGGAAATGCTGACCGAGAACAAGCAGGGGCTGGCCTGGATGTTCCAGGCGTCCAACGCCGTGTTCGGCCGCGCCTTTGCGGAAGTGGCGCGCCAGCGCGGCTTCAAGCGGCCGGCGGTCATGGCTTTCAACAACTCCACCTTCGTGGGGCAGGCCAACTACTTTCGTGATGCCTGGCAGGAGAAGGGCGGCAAGGTCAGCGCCTTCACCATCTACGAACCCAACCAGACCACCTACCGCACCGAGCTGACCAAGGTGCTGGCCTCCAAGCCCGACGTGATCTCGCTGAGCGCCTACCGGCCCGACGCCACCATCATCCTGAAAGAGTGGTTCCAGACCGGCCAGGACTGCAAGTTCATCATGCCCGGCTGGACCGCCAACGAAGACCTGGTGAAGGCGCTGGGCAAGGAAGCCACCGAGGGCATCATCTCGATCTCCAACGTCGCGGCCCACGAGCACCAGGCGTACAAGACCTTCGCCGCCGAATTCCGCAAGCGCACCAAGCGCGAGCCGGACATCTTTGCTTCGCAGTCCTACGACATGGTGATCACGCTGGCGCTGGCGATCGAGGCGGCGGGGGCCACCGCGGACGTGGCCGCCATCAACGGCAAGATCCGCGCCGTGACCGCGCAGGGCGGCGGTGAAAAGGTCAGCGGCTTTGCGCAAGGCCAGGCGTTGCTGCGCGCAGGCAAGCCGGTGGACTACGACGGCGCATCCTCGCGCCTGGACTTCGGCAAACAGGGCGAGACCGTGCCGGACTTTGGCGTCTTCGACATCCGCGACGGCAAGCTGGTGCTCAATGAAGTCATCGCCGGCAAAGTCTGACGATAAAAACACTAGGGGAACACAAGTATGGATGCAATCACCGTCATCAACGCCGGGATCAACGGCGTTGTGATCGGGATGCTGCTGGCCTTGCCGGCACTGGCGATCACGCTGGTGTTCGGCATCGCCCGCTTTCCCAATGCCGCCAGCGGCGACTACATGACGTTGGGCGCCTACGCCGCCGTCTTCACGCAGGCGCTGGCCGGCGGCTCGATGCTGGCGGGCGGCCTGGCCGCCGTCGCCGGCACCACCCTGGTCAGCCTGTTCTTCTATGCCTGGGTGTTCCGGCCGCTGGAGTCGCGCTCCAACGTGTCGCGCCTGATCGCGTCCATCGGCGTGGCGTTCGCGCTGCGCAGCACGATCACCTTCTTCGCCGGGCAGGACCAGTACACCTTCGACCTGCCGCTTACGCGCGCCTGGAATTTCGGCGGCGTGCGCATTTTGCCTACCGATCTCTACATCGTCGGCACGGCGGTGGCGGCGCTGGCGCTGGTGTTCGCGCTGATGCACATGACGCCCACCGGGCGGCGCATGCGGGCGGTGGCCGACAACCCGGAGCTGGCCGCGGCCAGCGGCATACGCGGACGGCGCGTGATGATCACGCTGTGGAGCATCGCGGGCGCCTATTGCGGGCTGGGCGGCGTGCTGCTGGGCATCAAGGCAGTGGTGATCCCCGAACTGGGCTGGGAACTGTTGATGCCCATGTTCGCGGCCGTGATCCTGGGCGGCATCGGCAATCCGGTGGGCGCCATCGTCGGGATCATGGTGTTCAGCATTGCGCAGGAAATCGCCAGCCTGGTGGTGGGACCTGCCTACAAGATCGTGTTCGCCTTCGCGGTGCTGCTGTGCGTGCTGCTGCTGCGTCCCCAGGGCATCTTCGGCCGTCCGATGGCGGCGAGGTGAAATCATGGAAGCCTATCTGATTGCTATCGCCATCGGGATCCTGATCTACATGCTGCTGGCCTTCGGCCTGTCGCTGCATTACGGGTTCACCGGACTGATCAACTTCGGCCACGTCGGCTTCTTCGCCATCGGCGCCTATACCTCGGCCCTGCTGTCGCTCAAGGGCGTGCCCATCCCCATCTCCATGGCGGCGGCCGCGGCCTTCGCGGCGCTGGCCGCGTGGCCGCTGGGCATGATCGCCTTGCGGCTGGGCAGCGACTACCTTGCCATCGTGACGCTGGGCTTCTCGGAGTCGGTGCGCATGATGCTGCAGACCGAGGAATGGCTGACGCGCGGGATGCACGGCCTGCCAGGCATCCCGCGGCTGTTCGCGGGCTGGGCCTCGCCGCAGACGGTGGACCTGTGGATCATGCTGCTGCTTCTGGCGGTCAACGCCGGCGCCTTGTTCCTCATCCATCTGGTGATACGCAGCCCGTTTGGCCGCGTGATCGAGGCGGTGCGGGACAACGAAGTCGCGGTGCGGGCGCTGGGCAAGGACCCGGCCCGCTTCAAGACCCGTTCGCTGATGCTGGGCGCGGGCCTGGCCGGCCTGGCGGGCGCCTTCCAGGCGCACTACCTGACCTTCATCAGCCCCGAGCAGTTCGTGCCGCTGATCACCTTCTACATCTGGATCGCCATCATCCTGGGCGGAGTGGGGCGCTTGAGTGGCGTGGTGGCCGGCACGGTGCTGCTGGTCGGATTCCTGGAAGGTTCGCGCTTCGTGCGGGACTTCGTCGGCGGCATCTCGGAGGTGCAGATGGCCAGCGTGCGCATCGGCGTCATCGGCCTGGCGCTCATCTGCGTGGTGCTATACCGGCCCCAGGGCATTTTCGGCAACGCGGGCACTACGCGCAGGAGAAAGGCATGACGCTGCTTTGCATCAAAGGGCTGAGCGCCAGCTTCGGCGGCTTCAAGGCGCTGGACGACGTGTCGCTGGAAGTGCGCAAGGGTGAAATGGTGGGGGTGATAGGCACCAACGGCGCGGGCAAGAGCACGCTGTTCTCGGTGGTCACGGGCTACATCCCGCCCAGTTCCGGGTCCGTGCGCTTCGCGGACGAGGACATCACGGGCGTGGCCGTGCACCAGCGCGTGCGCCGGGGCCTGGCCCGCACCTTCCAGGTGCCGCGCGAGTTCAGCCAGCTGACGGTCTTCGACAACATGATGGCGGCGGCGCCGGACCAGCGCGGCGAAAAGCTGGCGGCGCTGGTGTTCGCCCGCCGTGAGGTGGCCCGCGAAGAGGCGCGCAACGCCGAGCGCGTGCATGAACTGCTGGCCTTCCTGAACCTGTCGCGGGTCGCGGACGAGCCCGCCGGGAAACTGTCGGGCGGCCAGAAGAAGCTGCTGGAGCTGGGACGGCTCTTGATGCTGGAGCCGCGCTGCATCCTGCTGGACGAGCCGTTCGCCGGCGTCAACCCGGTGCTGATCGAGGAGCTGTCGGCGCGCATCGTGGAACTGAACCAGCGCGGCCTGACCGTCGCCATCATCGAACACAACCTGGAAGAGCTGTCGCGCATCGTGCCGCGCATGTACGTCATGGACCGCGGCCGCGTCATCGCCGAAGGCACGCCCGACAGCGTCCTGGCCAATGAACAGGTGCGCGAAGCGTACATGGGGGGAGTGATATGAGCCAGCTCGTCATGCAAGGCCTGTCCGGCGGCTACGGCGAGGTCGATATCGTGTCCGGCATCGACATGCACGTGGCGCCGCGCGAGATCGTTACCATCGCCGGCACCAACGGCGCAGGCAAGTCCACGCTGGTCAAGGCGGTGATGGGCCTGTTGCCGCGCATCGCCGGCACCATGGCCTTTGACGGCCGCGACCTGCTCACGCTGCCGGTCGAGGAGCGCGTGCGCATCGGTATCTCCTATGTGCCGCAGGTGCGCAATGTGTTCGGCGCGCTGACCGTGCTGGAGAACCTGCAGGTGGTGGAACACGTGCAGGCGCGTGAAAAGCGCATTCGCGACATGTTCGAGCTGTTCCCGGCGCTGGCCGGGCGGCGCAAGACCCACGCCGAGAACCTGTCCGGCGGCGAACGCCAGCAACTGGCCTTCGCCCGGGCGCTGATGTCCTCGCCGCGCCTGATGGTGCTGGACGAACCGTCCGCCGCCTTGTCGCCGGCGTTGACCGAGCAGGTGTTCGCCGAAGTGCGGCGGCTGCCGCAGATCGGCGTGGGCGTGCTGATGGTGGAGCAGCGCGCGCGCCAGGCGCTGGCGTTCAGCGACCGCGGCTACATCCTGGATTCCGGCCGCATCGTGCTGACCGACACGGGGCAGGCGCTGCTGGCCAACCAGCATATGAGCGATCTGTACATAGGACGGGGCGGCCACGCGGGCGCGGACCGTCCGCCCGGCGGCAGCATCCCCGCTTGAAACCGCCAGAGCCATCCCGCCGGCAGCCGCCGTCGCGGATGGCAAATCCATATTTCCATATCTCTTTGCAGGAGCCATATCTTGCCTACTTCCGAAACCATGGTTTCCCCGGCGTCCGTTGCGCGCCGCCCGGCGCCCGACGCCATCGCCGCCTTGACCGCCACCCAGGGCCTGGCCGCGCTGGAGCAGGGCACGCTGACCTGCGAAGCCTGGGCGCGCGCCTGCCTGGACCGCATCGAAGAGCGCAACGGCGGCGTCAAGGCCTGGGTCCGGGTGGACGCCGAGGGCGCGCTGGCCCGCGCCCGTGAATGGGACCGCCACGGCCGGCGGCGCGCGCTGGACGGCGTGCCGCTGGGCATCAAGGACACCATCGACACGGCGGCCATGCCCACCGAATTGGGCGACCCCGAGATCTTCCCCGGCCGCCAGCCCGAGGCCGACGCGCCCGTGGTGACGCAGGCGCATGAGCTGGGGTTCAACGTGCTGGGCAAGAACACCGTGTCGCGCCACGCCATCATGCTGCCGGGGCCTGCGCGTAATCCGCATGACCTGACCCGTACGCCGGCCGCGTCCTCGGCCGGTTCGGCGGCGGCCGTTGCCGATTTCATGGCGCCGCTGTCCATCGGCACGCAGACGGCGGGTTCCATCCTGCGGCCCTCGGCGTTCTGCGGCGCGGTGGGCTTCAAGCCCACGCTGGACGCCATTCCCTACGTGGCGATCCGGCGCTATTCGCGGGTGCTGGACGTGATCGGGCCGATCTCGCGTTCTGTCGACGACGCGGCCTTGTTCATGCGGGCGTTTACCGGCGATCCCCGGTTCGATCCGGCCTCCACATTGCGCAGCGATTTCCGCCTGGGCATTTGGCGGCCGAAGGACTGGGCCGACACCGAGCCCTGCATGCGCGAAAGCTTCGAGGCCAATCTGCGCGCCTTGTCGGCCGCAGGCGTCAAGGTCACGGAATTGGCCATGCCCGCAGCCTTCGACACCATGGGCGAGGCGCAGGACGTGATCATGGCCTACGACCTGGCGCGCGAGTATGCCGCCATCAAGCGCGATCATGCGGCGCTGTGCGATCCCGGGCTGATCGAGTACCTGACGATGGGCGAGGGCCTGTCCGCGGCCGAGTACGCGGGGGCGCTGGATGCCGCCGACGCATGCCGCCGGGCGTTCTACGACGTTGCGCGCGAAGTCGACGCAGTGGCCATGCCGTCCACGCTGGGCGAGGCGCCGCCGGCCAGCTCCACCGGCAGCTCCGCCTTCATCCGCATCTGGTCGCTGCTGCACAACCCGTCCATCACCTTGCCGGTGGCGCGCGGCCCCAATGGCCTGCCGCTGGGCTTCCAGATGGTCGGCTTCGTGAAGGAGGACGCAAGGCTGCTGTACTGGGCGCGTTGCGCCGAGCGCATCCTGGGGTCGACCGCGCACCAGCCCTGACCGGCCTCTGGCCGCGGCTTGCGCCGCCGTGCGCCGCCGGGGCGCGGCGGATGCTTTGGCGCCTTCGGGCGCATTTTTTGCGTCTGGGCTCTGGGGTTTTCCCTATTAATTCTCAGTATTCGGGAATAAAAAGCAGAGTAAGAGCCATAAATTGATAATCTGCGCTCCGTTAGCTTGGAGCCAAATGTTGAAAGCGGATCTATCAGTCGGGGCAGGCGCGGATCGCGTGCTGTATGTGCTGGCCACCCTGGCCAGGCACGACGGCCCCCTCAGCATCGCCGCCCTGGCCGAGCAGACCGGCCTGGCGCAAAGCACCCTCTACCGCCAGGTGGCGCTGCTCAAGCGCTGGGGCTTCGTCGCCGAGCACGATGGCGAGTACGGTCCCGGCCCGCTGTGCGTGCAGTTGGCCTGGGGCTTTGACCAATCCTCGTTCCTGATCCATGAAGCGCAGCCCGACATGGCCGCGCTGGCCGCCGCTTCTGGCGAAACCATAGGCCTGCTGGTGGCGGTCAAGGATCAGGCCGTGTGCCTGGACATGATCGAGAGCCAGCATCCGCTGCGCTGTTCCTTCACCAAGGGGCGCGGCCTGCCGCTGGCGCGCGGCGCCTCGGCCAAGTCGCTGCTGGCTTTCATGCCGCTTGCCCGACAGCAGGCCGCGTTGGCGTATCTGGCGGCCGAGGCCGATGTGGACGCCGGCCGGCTGGGCCACGAACTGGAAGCCATCCGCACCCAGGGCTATGCCGTCACCGACAGCGAAGTCGATGCCGGCGTCTGGGGCGTCAGCGTCCCCATTTTTCAACGCGCCAACCAGGCCGTGGCTTCGATCACGCTGATGGCGCCGTCGACCCGGGCCGCCCAGCGGCCCGAGGCATTGACCGAAATGACCGTGGCCGCGGCCCGGCGCATCTCGGCGAAGCTGCAAGCTCATTAAGACCGCCTTCTTCCATTCCACGCCGTACCCGTAGACACCCGACTGCCGTATCCATATTCCATAGAGGACCCACCATGACCACTCGCCGCACACTGCTGACCGCCGCCCTGACGCTGGGCCTCGCCTGGAGCGCCGCCCCGGCGTTTGCCCAGGACACCATCCGCGCCGTCACCGACGCGACCTTCCCGCCGATGGAGTTCGTCAAGGACGGCAAGCGCACCGGCTTCGACATCGAACTGGTGGAAGCCCTGGCCGGCGCCATGGGCAAGAAGGTCGAATGGATCGACATCGACTTCAAGGGCCTGATTCCCGCGCTGCAGGCCGGCCGCGCCGACATTGCCGTGTCCGCCATCTACATCACGCCCGAACGCGCCAAGGTGGTGGACTTCACCGATCCGTACTACGCGGGCGGCCTGGTCGTGATGACCAAGAAGGACGGCCCGGTCAAGACCCTGAAGGACCTGGACGGCCGCAAGGTGTCGGTGCAGGTGGGCACCAAGTCGGTCAACTACCTGAAGGAACACTACCCGGCGGTGCAGCGCGTGGAAGTCGAGAAGAACCAGGAGATGTTCAACCTGGTGCAGATCGGACGCGCCGAAGCCGCCGTGACCGGCAAGCCTGCCGCCAAGCTGTTCGCCCAGAGCACGCCGGACCTGACGGTGCTGAACGACCAGATCACCACCGAGGACTACGGCATCGCCGTGCCCAAGAACAAGCCGGAGCTGACCCGTGAGCTGAACGCCGCGCTGCAGAAGCTCAAGGCCGACGGCAGCTACCAGGCCATCGTCAACAAGTGGTTCGAGGCCCCCGCGAAATGAACCTGGATTTTTCTCCCGTCTTTGCCGACTTCGGCGCGCTGATCAATGGCGCCGTGGTCACCGTCGAGGTGACCGCGGGCGCCTTGCTGCTGGCCTGCGTCATCGGCCTGCTGGTGGGCGTGGGACGCCTGAACCCCAAGCGCTACGTCATCTACAACCTGTGCAGCGTTTATTTGCTGCTGTTCCGCGGCACGCCCTTGCTGGTGCAGCTGTTCATCTGGTTCTTCGGCCTGCCGCATTTCGGCATCACCCTGCCGGCGTTCGCCTGCGGCGTGCTGGGCCTGGGCATGTACTCGGGCGCCTACGTGTCCGAAATCGTGCGCGGCGCGATCCAGTCGGTGGACCGCGGCCAGACCGAGGCGGCGCGCTCGCTGGGCATGTCGTCCGGCCAGGCCATGCGCATCATCGTGCTGCCGCAGGCCGTGGTGCGCATGATCCCGCCGCTGGGCAATGAATTCATCGCGCTGATCAAGAACTCGGCCCTGGTGTCGCTCTTGACGATCCATGACCTGATGCATGAAGGCCAGAAGATCATCAGCGTGTCCTATCGCTCGCTGGAAACCTATCTGGTGGTGGCGCTGATTTATCTGATCCTGACCACGGCCACCATGCTGGTGCTGCGCAAGGTTGAACACCGCCTGCGCGCGGGAGGGATGGTGCAATGAACTCCGCAATGAACTCCGCTACGACCCGGGCCGCGGACCCGCAAGAAATGATCCGCATCCGCGGCCTGCGCAAGTCCTACGGCGACCACGAGGTCTTGCGCGGCATCGACTTCGACGTGCTGCCGTCCCAGGTGGTGGTGGTGATCGGGCCCAGCGGCTCGGGCAAGAGCACCTTGCTGCGCTGCTGCAACGGCCTGGAAGTGGCGCAGACCGGCACCATCGACATCTGCGGCCAGACCCTGCTGGACCACGGCGAGCTGTTGCCCGAGGCCGAGCTGAACCAGCTGCGCATGCAGGTGGGCATGGTGTTCCAGGGCTTCAACCTGTTCCCGCACCTGTCGGTGCTGGACAACGTGACGGTCGGTCCGCGCAAGCTGCGCGGCATGGGCCGCGAAGAAGCCCACGCGCTGGCGGCGGACCTGCTGGACAAGGTCGGCCTGGGCCAGAAGATGTCGGCCATGCCGGCCAGCCTGTCCGGCGGGCAGAAGCAGCGCGTGGCCATCGCCCGCGCGTTGGCCATGCAGCCCAAGGTCATGCTGTTCGACGAGCCGACCTCGGCGCTGGATCCGGAGCTGGTGGGCGAAGTGCTGCAGGTCATGAAGCTGCTGGCCAAGGAAGGCATGACCATGATGGTGGTCACGCACGAAATGGGCTTCGCCCGTGACGTGGCCGACGTGGTGGCGGTGATGGACGGCGGCGTAATCCTGGAATCCGGTTCGCCCGACGTGATCTTCACGCAGCCGCGCGAGCCGCGCACCCGCGAGTTCCTGCAGGCGGTGCTGAACGCGGGGCAGGGGGCGGCATGAGCGTGGCGCAATTCGACCCAAGTCTCTGGAAGGCCCGCGACGACAGCGCCGAACAGGGCGACACGCGCCGCCTGGCGCATATCGTCGAAGCGGCCAGTGGCCAAGCCCGCAAGGGCGAGGCGGTGCTGCTGGGCTTTGCCTGCGATGCCGGCGTGGCCCGCAACCAGGGCCGCATCGGCGCGGCCGAAGGCCCGTCGGCCATCCGCAAGTTCCTGGCGGGCCTGCCGGCCCACGGCCTCACGCGTTTGCTGGACGCGGGCGACGTGGCCTGCGAGGGCGACCGGCTGGAGGACGCGCAGGAGCAACTCGGCCTGCGCGTGGCGGAACTGATGGAGCAGGGCGCACGCCCGCTGGTGCTGGGCGGCGGCCATGAGATCGCCTGGGGCAGCTTCCAGGGCCTGGCGCGCTGGCTGGACGCCCGCGGCGACACGGAACCCGTGCTGGTGCTGAACCTGGACGCGCACTTCGACCTGCGTACCGGGCGGCCCGGCAGTTCCGGCACGCCCTTCGACCAGATCTCGCGCTATTGCGAGGAACGCGGCCGGGCCCTGCAATACGCCTGCCTGGGCGTATCGCGGCTGGCCAATACGCCGGCGCTGTACGCACGCGCCGCCGAAGTCGGCGCGGTCTGGGTCGAGGACCGCGACATGCAGGAGCGCCATCTGGCCGCGCGCCTGGCCAACGTCGACGCCTTGCTGGCCCGGGCCCGGCACGTCTACCTGACCATAGACCTGGACGTGCTGCCCGCGGCGGTCATGCCCGGGGTGTCGGCGCCGGCGCCCTATGGGGTGCCGCTGGCGGTGATCGAGGAAATCGTGCTGCGGGTCAAGGCCAGCGGCAAGCTGCGCCTGGCCGACATGGCGGAGTTCAACCCGCGGTTTGACGTGGACGGCCACGGCGCGCGGGCGGCTGCCCGCCTGGCCTGGCAGTTGTTGAACGATTGAGCGGACCGGCGTCTCATCCTTCGGATGGGGGCAGGACCATACGGGGCGGTTTCCTGGGAGGAAACCGCCCCGTTTTTCGTCCTCCTTATGGCGGGCGGCAGGGCTTGCAGCTTATGGCTGGCAGGCTGGACGCTGCCGATTTGGCGGCTTAGGATAAGGGCAGCATCAGGCTTGGGTTTGCGGCCCGTTCAACCGCCGCAACAGTTATATGCCCCCAATTAAAATATTTTCGTTTTAAATGGGGACGCTATAGCTTTCGTGGATAAAATGGCGCAACTTTGTCAGGAGAGCCAGCTCATGTCTCAAACTCCCACCCACGCATTGCCGTCTTATCTGAACGCCGAGGACCTCGGCCCCTGGGGCAACTATCTGCAACAAGTCGACCGGGTCACCCCGTATCTTGGTTCGCTGGCGCGTTGGGTCGAGACCCTGAAGCGCCCGAAGCGTTCCCTGATCGTCGATGTGCCGATCGAACTCGACAACGGCAGCATTGCCCACTTCGAGGGCTACCGCGTCCAGCACAACACCTCGCGCGGCCCCGGCAAGGGCGGCGTGCGTTTCCACCAGGACGTCACGCTCTCCGAAGTGATGGCGCTGGCAGCCTGGATGTCGATCAAGAACGCTGCGGTGAACCTGCCCTACGGTGGCGCCAAGGGCGGCGTGCGCGTCGATCCGCGCAAGCTGTCGGCCTCCGAACTCGAGCGCATGACGCGCCGCTACACCTCGGAAATCGGCGTCATCATCGGACCGTCCAAGGACATCCCGGCGCCTGACGTGAACACCAACGCCCAGACCATGGCCTGGATGATGGACACGTACTCCATGAACGAAGGCGCCACCGCCACCGGCGTGGTCACCGGCAAGCCGATCGCGCTGGGCGGCAGCCTGGGCCGCGTGGAAGCCACCGGCCGCGGCGTGTTCGTGGTGGGCTGCGAAGCCGCGCGCGATCTCAACATCGACGTGTCCAAGGCGCGCGTGGTGGTGCAGGGCTTCGGCAACGTGGGCGGCACCGCCGCCCGCCTGTTCCATGAAGCCGGCGCCAAGGTCATCGCCGCGCAGGACCACACCGGCACCGTCCACAATCCCGCGGGCCTGGACGTGCACAAGCTGCTGTCCTACGTGTCGCAACATGGCGGCGTGGGCGGCTTCTCCGGCGGCCAGGCGATGGACAAGAACGAGTTCTGGACGCTGGAAACCGAATTCCTGATCCCGGCCGCGCTGGAAAGCCAGATCACCGTCGACAACGCGGCCAAGGTGCGCGCGAAGATCGTCGTGGAAGGCGCCAACGGCCCGACCACGCCGGAAGCCGACGACATCCTGGCCGAACATGGCGTCTACGTGGTGCCGGACGTGCTGGCCAATGCCGGCGGCGTGACGGTCAGCTACTTCGAATGGGTGCAGGACTTCTCCAGCTTCTTCTGGAGCGAGGACGAGATCAACCAGCGCCTGGAGCGCCTGATGCGCGAAGCCTACGCGTCGGTGTCGCAAGTGGCCAAGGAACACAAGGTCACCCTGCGCACGGCGGCGTTCATCGTCGCTTGCACGCGCATCCTGCAAGCGCGCCAGGTGCGCGGCCTGTACCCCTGATACCCGATACGGCGGGGCGTCTCCGGACGTCACGCCGAGGAGGGCAGGAGACAAAAACGGAAATCGCCCCGCAAGGGGCGATTTCCATTTGCGTGGCTGCAAGCGCATCACGTTGCGCGCATGGATAGCACACCGACATTGCAGGCCTGCGGGCGCCGCGCCCTACGTGGGGGCTGTCGGCAGGACGCCACATCCCCCTCACTTTTTTGCGGCCTAGGGAATTTCCCAGCTTGCGTTACAAGAACTGACACATTGCGTCCCTAGAATTCGTTCCTGCCATGCGCCGAGCGCGCCGCACGCGATGCGTGCCAGCCCGGATGCGCATGTCTGTTCAATCAATGGGAATTTGCAATGAAAAAGACTTTGTTCGTCACCGCCATGCTGGCCGCGTTCGGCGCAACGGCGCAAGCGGAAACCTCGGTGACGCTCTATGGCCTGATCGATACGGGTATCGGCTACCAGCGCATCAAGGGCGATGGTTACCATGAGTCCAAGGTTGGCATGGTCAATGGCGTGTCCAGCGGTTCGCGTTGGGGCCTGCGCGGCGCCGAGGACCTGGGCGACGGCCTGAGCGCCGTGTTCACGCTGGAAAGCGGCTTCAACTCGGCCAACGGCACGTCGGGCCAGAACAGCCGCCTGTTCGGCCGCCAAGCCACCATCGGCCTGAAGAGCACCTCGTGGGGCCTTCTGGAACTGGGTCGTCAGACCAACATCGCCTCGAAGTACTTCGCCGCGATCGATCCGTTCGGCGGCAGCTACGGCCAGGCCAACGTCGGCGTGGCCTTCAGCGCCGCCAACACGGTCCGCTACGACAACATGGTGCAGTACTCGACGCCGTCGTTCAGCGGCCTGCAGTTCGGCATCGGCTACTCGTTCAATGCCTCCGACACGACCACCGCGCAGACCGGCTTCAAGACCGCCGACAACACCCGCGCCATCACGACCGGCCTGCGCTATGTCAGCGGCCCGGTGAACGTGGCGCTGACGTATGACCAGCTGAACCCCGCGAACCAGTTGAACACCGACGCCACGCCTAAGTCGTGGATGATCGGCGGTTCGTACGACTTCGAAGTGCTGAAGCTGGCGCTGGCCTACGGCCAGACGCGTGACGGCTGGTTCACCGGCCAGGGCGCCAATGCCTTCGGCAGCGGCAGCCCCACGGCCAAGGGCTTTGGCACCAACGTTGCGGTGTCGGGCTTCAAGGCCAATTCCTACCTGGTGGGCCTGAGCGTGCCGATCGGCGGCGCCAGCAACATCCTGGCTTCGTGGCAACGCGCCTACACCGACAGCACCAAGCTGACCGGCGACGACGCCACCATGAACATCTACAGCCTGGGCTACACCTACAACCTGTCCAAGCGCACCAACCTGTACGCCTTGGGTTCGTATGCCACCAACTTCGCGTTCACCGACGGCGTGAAGAGCACCGTGGCCATGGTGGGCGTGCGTCACCGCTTCTAAGACGAGAGGCGCGCATGGGCGGCGCTTGGGCGCCGCCCTGCCGCCGCGGTTGCACTGAGCGGACTGGGCGTCTTACCCGGCCACAGACGCGAAAAAAGCGGCCACCTCCCTAGCTCCATCCTCAGTCCGCTCAACCGAACCCCGGCTTGCTGCCGCAGGGAGCGCCCGCGCAGGCCGCGGGCGTTTCCAGGGGCGGCTTATGAAGCCGGCAGCAGCTCAGGCTTCAGGATCCCGCGCAGTTCCGAATACGGAATGTTCAGCTCGGGTTCGCCATGCGAGTACGGCGCGATGGAATAGGCGTCGTACTTGACCACGATGCCCTCGCGCGTCAGCGCATAGTTATCGCTTTCCTGGAACGGCCACATCTTGTTGTAAGCCGTCGGATCGCGGCGCGCATCCGGATTGCCGGCCAGCCACTTGGCATGCGCCTGGCGCAGCGCCGCCACGTACTGCGGATGGCGGCCCGGTATCAAGGCTTCTTCCAGGCTCATCACGCGGCCGTGGCTGCGCTCCCAGTTCAGGTACTGGGTGGCCGGAATGCCGTGCGCCGCGCCAGTAAGGAATTGCTCGGTGTGCAGTTCGACGGCCACGATGTCGCCTACCGTGTCCTTCACGCTGGCCTTGAAATAGGTGGCGTCGCGCGCGCGAGCCACCGACCAGAAATACTGCGTGTATTCGGACAGCGTGTCATAGGGCCCGCGGCGGTTGGCATCGGTGCCGGTCATGTAGGCCAGCACGTGGTCTACCAGCGCGGTCAGCTTGGGGATGCCGGGAAACGCGACGCTGTCGATTTCGATGCGGGGGCAATCGCCCTCGCAGCCTGGCTTGCTGGACGCCCACTTGATGCGCTCGGTGGACAGGTCGCCGACTTTTTCCGGCGTGGACGCCGAGGCCGGAGCCTGCGTGGCCAGGGTGATGTCCGCGGGCGGCGTACTGCCGCAGCCCGCCAAAGCCAGCAGGGCCGCGCCCAGGATGAGACCGCTTATCGCGCCTTGCGGCGTGAATGTGCGACGCATTGAAACTACCTCCAGAAAATCGGGGCGCGGCCGTTCAGGGCACCACGCCGGTCCACTCGGGCGTGGCGAACTTCTCGGCCGCCTGCGCCTGCGCGCGAGCCAGCGTGTCGCTGCCTATCTGCCCGGGGGTGAGACGGTGCAGGCCGGCAAAAGTTTCCACCATGCGGTCGATGATCACTTCCCGCGCCAGCCCGGTCTGGGTGCGCAGGGGATCGACGCGCTTCTTGGCGCTGGTGGTGCCTTTGTCGGACAGTTTTTCGCGGCCGATGCGCAGGACCTCGACCATTTTATCCGCGTCGATGTCGTAGGACATGGTGACGTGGTGCAGCACTGCGCCGCCGCGGCGGGCCTGCGCCGCGCCGCCGATCTTGCCGATGTCCGAGGCGATGTCGTTGAGCGGCTGGTACCAGGCCTTGATGCCCAGGCCCTGCAGGGCGGTCAGCACCCAGGCGTCCAGGAAGGCGTAGGACTCCTGGAAGCTCATGCCATGCACCAGCGCCTGGGGGGCGCTGAGCGAATAGGTGATGGAGTTGCCGGGTTCCATGAACATCGCGCCGCCGCCGCTCACGCGCCGCACGACCTGGATGCCATGGCGGCGCGCGCCTTCGGGGTCGACTTCGTTCTTCAAGGATTGGAAGCGGCCGATCACGACCGCGGGCGCGGCCCATTCCCAGATGCGCAGCGTGGGCGGACGCAGGCCGGCGCCGACCTCGTCGGTGATGACGGCGTCCAGCGCCATGTGCAGCACCGGGTCCTGCGGCCCTTCATGGATCAGCTGCCAGTCGTAGTCGTTCCAGTCGGTGCGCGTCATGCCAGCGCCCTCCGCAGCACCACGGCAACGGCCTCGGCCGAGAAGCCGAACATTTCGGCATCGGCGGGCAGGGCCGATTGCACGGCCAGCGCCAGTTCCAGTTCGCCGGCGTCGGCCGGCAGGCCGTTCAGGCCGCTATTGATGGCGTCCAGCGCCTCGGGCGGCTCAAGAAAAAAGTCGCCGCTGATGCGCACGTCGGCCAGGCGGCCGTCGCGCACTTCCAGATCCGCGACGACCAGTTTGCCGCCGGGGACTTTGTATTCGCCATGCATGGGCGCTCCTTGCTGTATCAGTACCAAAAACTACAGGCTGAGCTTCATGCCGTCATGGCTGGCTTTGAAACCCAGGCTTTCATAGAACCTGCGCGCGTCGGGCCGGGCGCGGTCCGTGGTCAGCTGCACCAGGCTGCAGCCCTGGATGCGGCATTGCTCGATCGCCCATTCGAACATCTTGCGTCCGAGGCCCGCGCCGCGCGACGACGAGGCGATGCGCACGCTCTCGATCTGTCCGCGCCATTGGCCCAGCCGCGACAGGCCGGGTATGAACGATAACTGCAAACAGCCGACCAGGTTCGAGTCCTGCTCGACCACGGCCAGGAATTGATTGGGGTCCTGGCCGATTGCGGCAAAGGCGGCAGCATAGCGCGGGTCCAGCGGCAGCGCGGGATTCTCGCGCGTGGCGCCGAGTTCATCGTCGGCCAGCAGGGCGACGATGGCCGGCAGATCCCCCAGGCGCGCGCGGCGGAAAACCAGTTGCGGGTCGGGCATGGCGGCTCCTTCAGCGGGTGGTGTTCTGGGCGGTCTGGCCGAACAGGATGCGGCGCGATTCCTCGTCGCTGATGGACGGCGCCGTGTTGATGGTGTCGGCCAGGGCATAGGCGCGCTGCGTGGCGGGGCGGGCCGCGATGGCGTCGAACCAGCGCTTGAGGTGCGGGAACTCGTTCAGGTCCTGCCCCTGCTTGGCGTGCGGCACGATCCAGGGATAGGCCGCCATGTCGGCGATGGAATAGTCGCCGGCGACGAACTCGCGGTCCGCCAGGCGCTTGTTCAGCACGCCGTAGAGGCGGTTCGTTTCCTTGACGTAGCGGTCGATGGCGTAAGGGATGCGCTCTTGCGCGTAGCCGGAAAAGTGGTGGTTCTGGCCGGCCATGGGACCCAGGCCGCCCATCTGCCAGAAGAGCCACTGCGACACTTCAGCGCGGCCGCGCACGTCGGCGGGCAGGAATCGGCCGGTTTTCTCGGCCAGATACAGCAGGATGGCGCCCGACTCGAACAGCGAGATCGGCGCGCCGCCGCCGGCCGGGGCCTGGTCGACGATGGCGGGAATGCGGTTGTTCGGGGCAATGGCCAGGAACTCGGGCTTGAACTGATCGCCGCGGCTGATGTTCACCGGATAGATCTTGTAGGGCAGGCCGGTTTCTTCGAGGAACAGCGTGATCTTGTGGCCGTTGGGGGTGGTCCAGTAGTAGAGATCGATCATGGGATGTCCTGTGCGTCGCGCCGGCGGCGGCCGGCGCAGGGAAAGGCCATGATAGCGGGGCCGGCTTCGCGCCGGCCCCAATAACCGGGGGGCGGGTACGGGTTTGCCCCGGGGGCTTGCCCTGGCAGCGGCCCGCGTTCAGGCCGTGCCTGCGCGCGGCCGCCCCGGCAGGCGCCAGCTCCAGTTCAGGCTCACGCCCGCCGCCGCCAGGAAGATCATGGCCACGCCCGCGATCTGCGTGGCGTCCATGCGGTGGCCGTAGACCATGAAGTCCAGCAGGATCGCGACGGCAGGATAGATGAAGCTCAATGCCGCGGTGGACGTGGTAGGCAGCTTCTGGATGGCCGAATACATCAGGATGTACATCAGGCAGGTGTGGATCAGCCCCAGGGCCACCAGGTAGCCCCATTGCAGCGGCGCGGCGGGCAGGGCGTTGAAGTCCGCCATGGGCAGCAGCATCACCGCGCCCAGCGTCACCTGCACCAGCGCCAGCACCTGCGGCGGAATGTGCTTGAGCCGCTTGACGATGATGGCGGTGACGCCATAGAGCGCCGCCGCGCCCAGCCCCAGCATCAGCCCCGACAGATAGGCGCGGCCGTCCGCGCCGCCAGCTTCGGACAGGCGCAGCACCAGCATCAGGCCGGCGAAGGCCAGCACCGACCAGGCCAGCTTGCCGCGCGTGGGCCGCTCGCCCAGGAACAGCACGCCCAGGCCGATCAGGAAGAAGGGCTGCACGTTGTAGACCGCGGTGGCCAGCGAAATGGACGCCAGCCGATAGGCGGAAAACAGCAGCACCCAGTTCAGCACCAGCGCGGCGCCCGCGGCCAGGGCCAGCATCAGCGTGCGGGCGGTGAACAGGCCCGGCTTGAGCAGGCCGCGCGCCCAGCAATACACAAACAGGGAGAGGGCGCCGAACACGCAGCGGAAGAAGACCACGTTCCAGGCGCTTTGCCCCGACTCCAGCACAAACACGCCCAGGGTGCCGGACAGGGTCATCGCCGCGGCCATCTGGGCCAGGCCCACGCGTTCTGATGAGGGATTCATGAGGTTCTCCAGGGCCTTGCGGCCACGATATTCGATGGAGAAATTATCCCAGGCGGATCAAGCTGGTTATATGATGTTGATGTGGTGAATCGATTCCGAAACCTTTGTTTAGGTGGAATTTATGCAAAACGACCTAAAAAGTGAAAACCCGGTCCTGGACGGTATCGACCGCCGCCTGGTGGAGATGCTGACCACCAATGCGCGCACCACCACGGCCGACCTGGCGCGCCAGGTCGGGATGTCCGCGCCCAGCGTCGCGGACCGCCTGCGGCGGCTGGAAGAATCGGGCGTGATCCGGGCCTACACCCTGGACGTGGACCCGGTCGCGTTGGGCTACGCGCTGGAGGCCATCGTCCGCATCCGCCCCTTGCCCGGGCAACTGCGCCACGTGGAAGGCCTGATCCAGCAGATTCCGGAATTCGTGGAATGCGACAAGGTGACGGGCGACGATTGCTTCATCGCCCGCGTGGTGCTGCGCTCGATCTCGCATCTGGACGGCATCCTGGAGCGCGTGACCGAATTTGCGGAAACCAATACCGCCATCGTCAAGTCCCACACGGTGCGCCGCCGGCTGCCGCCGCTGCGCTGACGCGCGGCTCAGACCGGCGCGGACAGCGCCTTTTCGATGTCGTCCTTGATGCCGGCCGGGGTATCGGTGGGCGCGTAGCGCTTGATGACCTGGCCGTCGCGGCCCACCAGGAACTTGGTGAAGTTCCACTTGATGCCCTCGGTGCCGAAGACGCCGGGCTTCTCGCCCTTGAGCCAGCGGTAGAGCGGGTGGGCGTCCTCGCCGTTGACGTTGATCTTGGCGTAGAGCGGAAAGGTGATGTCGTACTGCGTGCTGCAGAAATTGCGGATTTCGGCTTCGTCGCCGGGTTCCTGGTGGCCGAACTGGTCGCAAGGAAAGCCCAGCACCGCGAAACCATCGTCGTGGAACGAGCGGTAGAGTTCTTCCAGGCCGGCGTACTGCGGCGTGAAGCCGCATTTGGAGGCCACGTTCACCACCAGCAGCACGCGGCCGCGGTACGTGTCCAGGGACTGTTCCGTGCCGTCGATGGCGCGGGCGGAAAAATCGTAGAGGGTGCTCATGCGGGCTCCTTAGGCGTCCGAACGCGAGGGCGTCAGCGCGCCGGCTTGTTGTCCAGCGAGTGTAGCCCCGGCATCGCGGCCGTAGTAGCGCGTACCCCACAAGGTCAGCAGCAGGACGGCGGCGGTGATGCCGGCCGACATCCAGGGCAGGTCTGTCAGCGGCAGGCCGTGGCCCAGCGCCACGCTGCCCAGCCAGGCGCCGCCCGCATTGCCCAGGTTGAAGGCGCCCTGATTGAGGGTCGACGCCAGGTTGGGCGCGTCGGCCGCCTGGTCCACGATCAGCGTCTGCAGCAAAGGCACGACGGCAAAGCCCAGCACGCCCCAGATGAAGGTCATGACCAGCATGGGCGCCAGCGCGTGGATGGCCTGGCTGAGCGCCAGGAAGACCAGCAGCAGGCCGATGAAAATGCGGCGCAGCGACACTTCCAGGTTGCGGTCGCCCAGCTTGCCGCCCAGGGTGCTGCCCACGGTCAGCGCCACGCCGAAGAGCAGCAGCACGCCGGTGACGCCGCGTTCGGACACGCCGGTCACTTCGCGCAAGAGCGGCGCGATGTACGTCAGCACACAGAACAGCGCCGCGGAGGCCAGCACGCTGGCGGCCAGCGGCCAGACCACGCGCACGTCGCGCAGCACCTTGAATTCGCGCAGGATGTTGCCGGGCTGCATGGGGATGCGGGCCGGCAGCCAGGCGGCCAGCGCGGCCACGGCCAGCAAACCGATGCCGCTGACCACCCAGAAAGTCGAGCGCCATCCGGCCACCTGGCCCAGCGCCGTGCCCAACGGCACGCCCAGCACGTTGGCCAGCGTCAGGCCGGTGAACATCAGCGCAATGGCGCTGGCGCGCTGGTTGCGCGGCACCAGGTCCGCGGCCACCACGGCGCCCAGGCCGAAGAAAGCGCCATGGCAGAAGGCGGTGAACACGCGCGCCGCCATCAGCAGCGCGTAGTTCGGCGCCAGCGCGCACAGCAGGTTGCCCACCACGAAGGTGCTGGCCAGGCCGATCAGCGTGGCCTTGCGCGGCAGCCTGGCGGTGAGGATGGCCATGATGGGCGCGCCGATCACCACGCCCATGGCGTAACCGGTGATCAGCAGGCCTGCGACGTCAATGCTGACTTGCAGATCGGCGGCGACGTTGGGCAGCAGGCCCATGATGACGAACTCGCTGGTGCCGATGCCGAAAGCGGCGGCGGCCAGCGCGATAAGGTGCAGGGGCATGGGACAGGGCCGGGACGAAAGGAAGGCCCCGGCGCAAAGAGAAGGCAAGGGCGGAATTCTAGGGCAGCGCCGCGCAAGCGTCGGGGGAAAGCCCTATTCTGAATAAGGGTATACCCTTAAATTGACGCGGCGCGGGCCTTTGTTCCGGACCGGCCGCGGCGCCGCCAAGGGCTTGCGCGGCGCGGGGCCATTGGGCGGGTTTCGCCACAGCCGTCCTATCATGTCCATCAGATCCAAATGCGCGCGCTGTAGGAGAAATCGGCAATGGAAGGAATGATTGAACGCCTGGAGGCGATGCTGGCCAAGGGCACGGACAACATGCTGCTGCGTTTTTCGCTGGGAAAGGCCTACGCGGAGCAGGATTGCTTCGCCGATGCCGAGCCCCATCTGCGCGCGGCGCTGGCGTTCGATCCCGCCTATTCGGTGGCCTGGAAATGGCTGGGCAAGGCTTGCCTGGGACAGGGCGACAAGAGCGGCGCGCGCGCCGCCTGGGAATCGGGCCTGCAGGCCGCGCAGGCGCGCGGCGATCAGCAGGTGGTGAAGGAGTTGCAGGTGTTCATCAAGCGCTTGGACAAGGAGGCTGCGGCTGGGCACGCGTGAGCCGGAATACCTCGATGGCGTGGCGCAGCTCCTCGGTTTCGGCCCGCTGCGCAACCGTCCCAGGCGCATCCGCTATGCCGGTGTGCACGTCGCGGGCCAGGCCGACCAGATTCCTGCGCGTGGCCTCCAGCGAAAATCTTAATGCGCCGATCTCATCGTCCGGATTGCCCGGCGCCAGCGGCGTGCCCAGATTGCCGGCCGCGATCTGCCGCGTGAAGTCGGTGGCCGTGGCCAACAGGCCGGACAGGGAGCGGCCATAGGCCCAACCCGATGCGAAGATCAGGCAGACGCCAGCGGCCAGCACTGCCGTGGCCAAGGCCAGTTGCTCGATATTCAGATTGGCCGCCATGCCATGCAGCGCGAAGCCGCCGGCGGCCAGGAACAGCGCGGACGAAAGTCCCGCCCAGGCCAGCATGCGCGCGCGTATGCCCGACGCCCGCCAGTCGCGCAGACGCGCCAGCGGGCCTCCCGGCAGGATCCGCCCCGCGCGCAACCGCAAGCCGCCGGTAATGCCGGTGCGCAGGCGCCGGTAGGCGCTGTCCGCGGTGTCGATCTGGGCGCGCGTTGGTTTGACGCGCACGCAGGCATAGCAGACGGTGACGCCTCGCTCCACCACCGGGGTGATGCTGGCCAGCGACCAATAGTGGCCGCCATGCTTGCGCCGGTTCTTGATCACGCCCGTCCATGACTGGCCCCGCTGTATCGTGCGCCACAAGTCGTCGTAGGCGGCCAGCGGCATGTCGGGATGCCGCATGGTGTCATGGCCCTTGCCCATCAGATCCGCCTGCGTGTAGCCGCT
This sequence comes from Achromobacter sp. GW823-FHT04E03, assembly GCF_058796095.1. Lineage (NCBI taxonomy): Bacteria > Pseudomonadati > Pseudomonadota > Betaproteobacteria > Burkholderiales > Alcaligenaceae > Achromobacter > Achromobacter sp. GW823-FHT04E03. The sequence goes on from NZ_JBXAIJ010000001.1 coordinate 350,295, forward strand.
GACCTCCAGGAACGCCGGATTGGCGTAGATGATGCGGCCGCGCGCGTCGGTGCGGGTGATGAGGCACTGCTCGTCGTGCAGCGTGTATTCCTGGTCGTGGACCTGCGGATGGTCGCGCATGGCTGTGTCGTCCTGCGATCGGCGTTGGCGGAATGTCGTAGACCGATCATCCGGGACGCGGACGGAAGCGGCGTTGACCTAGGTCAAGCGGGGCCGACGTCGTTCCCGCCCGCGGCCAGCGTCTCAGGCCGGCGGCAGCCCGCTGAACGCCTCCAGCGCGCGCAACCGGCTCTGGGCCAGGTCGACAATGGGCAGCGGATAGCCGGCGGCGGCGCGCTCCATCGGGCTGGGATCATGGATGGCGCGGCCGTCCAGATGCGCCAGTTCCGGCAGCCATTCGCGCAGGAACACGCCGTCCGGATCGAACTTGCGCGACTGCGACAGCGGATTGAAGATGCGGAAGTAGGGCACGGCGTCCGCGCCCGTGGACGCGCTCCATTGCCAGCCGCCGTTATTGGCGGCGAGATCGCCGTCCACCAGCTGCGCCATGAACCAGGCTTCGCCCAGCCGCCAATCGATCAGCAGGTTCTTGGACAGGAACATGGCCGTCACCATGCGCAGGCGGTTGTGCATCCAGCCCAGCGCCAGCAACTGCCGCATGGCCGCGTCGACGATGGGAATGCCGGTCTGGCCCTGCTGCCAGGCATGCAGGTCCTCAGGCGCGTCGCGCCACGGCACCGCGGCGGTCTCCGGCTTCATGGGCTGGTGCATGGACAGCGCCGGGTAGGCGGCCAATAGATGCTGATAGAACTCGCGCCACAGCAATTCGTTGATCCAGGTGGCGGCGCCGCGCTTCCCGCCCTCTATTTCCCCGTGGTTTGCGGCCTGCGCCGCGCGCAAGGCCTGGCCCGGCGACAGCACCCCCGCCGCCAGATAGGGCGACAGGCAGCTGGTGGCGGGCAGCGAGGGAAAATCGCGTTCTTCCTGGTAGGCGTCGATGACGCCGTCGGCAAAGGCTTCGAGGCGTTCGCTGGCCGCGTCCTCGCCAGCGGGCCAGAGCGCGCGCACAGGCTCGGCGGGCGCATCGAAACCCTCGAAGGCCGCGGGCAGCGGATCCGCCGGCCAGGGCGGCGGGGTCTGCGCGCGCGGGGCGGGCAGGGCGCGCAGCGGCGCCGTGCGCAGCCGTTCGCGGCAGGCCCGCGCGTATGGGGTATAGACGCGGTAGCACTCGCCCTTGCCGGTCAGCACCGTGCCGGGCCGCAGCAGCGAAGCGCCATGATGCAGGGTCCAGTCCACGTCCAGGGCTCGCAGGCTGGCGGCGACCGCGGCATCGCGGCGGCGTTCGTTGACGGCCCATTCGGCGTTGGCGTGGACCTGGCCGATGGCGTGGTCGCGGCAGAAAGCGGCCAGCGCGTCCGGCGCCTCGCTCCAGTCATGCACCGTCAGCAGCCGCAACGGAATGCCCAGGCGGCCGAGTTCGCGAGACAGTTCGCGCAGATTGCGCAGCCAGAAATCCACCTTGGCCGGCGCGTCGCCGTGCTGCCGCCATTGGCCGGGCGCGGCCAGGAACAGGGCGGTGACCGTGCCGGCTTCGGCGGCCGCGGCCAGGGCAGGGTTGTCATGCGCGCGCAGGTCGGTGCGCAGCCAAAGCAGCGTGTTCATGGGTGGTCCAGGGCAGGGGCGGCGAGGCTGGCATTCTATATTGCGCCCGCCGCGCGGACGCGCCGGCAGACCGGCCTTGGAAGACGATGTAAAAACTACGAGTAGATGTGTCCTGGCTTGCGCCGGCTGGCGCCGCGGGCCTCGCGGGGGAAAGCGGCCGGCGCGGCCGGATTGCGCCGCTTTGCGGTCAAACCATGAAACACGCTGGCGCGCCGCGGATATTGACGCCGCCTGGTCCCCGCCCTGTAATTCAAATAAACGACTAGAGCAAGATGAACGCTATGGGAAATCTGATGGACCTACGCCCGTCTTTTCTGAGGGGCCGCACACCCGCAGGCAACGCGTCCCGCGACGTCTTGCAAAAACTCTGGCGCTCGGTGGATCTGCCCGGCGAATCGCTGGACCATGTGGTGTTGACTGGCGCCGATCCGGTACTCCCATCGTCCTTCGCTGTCGGCATGGCGGCGCAGACCAGCATGGCCGCGGCCGCGCTGGCCGCCGCGGAGATCTGGAATCTGCGCGGCGGCGCCAGGCAGCAGGTCGGCGTCGACATGCTGCACGCCGCGCAGGAATGCCGCAGCCACTACACCATCAACGGCATCACGCCCAATCCCTGGGACCCCATCACCGGGCTGTACCGCTGCGGCGACGGCGGCTGGGTCCGAATCCATGCCAATTTCGCTCATCACCGCGATGGCGCGCTGGCGCTGCTGGGCTGTCCGGCCGGCGAAGACACTACCCGCGCGATGGTCGAGCGCGCCTTGAGCCGCTGGAAGGCCCTGGACTTCGAACAGGTGGCCGCCGACGCGGGCCTGCCCGTGGCCGCCATGCGCAGCTTCGACGAATGGGACCGCCACCCCCAAGCCCTGGCGGTGGCCGCGCAGCCCCTGCTGACCATCGAGCGCATCGGCGAAGCCGATCCGCGTCCCTTGCCCAAGTACGGCAATGGCGCCCGGCCGCTCAAGGACATCCGCGTGCTGGACCTGACCCGCATCATCGCCGGCCCGGTCTGCGGACGGGCGCTGGCGGCGTACGGCGCCGATGTGATGCTGCTCAATTCCCCGCATCTGCCCAACATCGACAACATCATCGATACCAGCCGCGGCAAGCTGTCGGTGCTGGCCGATCTGGATACGGCCGACGGCCGCATCGCGCTGGGCAACCTGCTGCGCAGCGCGCACGTGTTCGTGCAGGGCTACCGCCCCGGCGGCCTGGCCGCGCTGGGCTTCGGCCCGCAGGACGCGGCGCGCATCCGTCCGGGCATTGTCTACGTGTCCTTGACCGCCTATGGCGACAAAGGTCCCTGGGCCGGCCGCCGCGGCTTCGATTCCCTGGTGCAGACCGCTACGGGCTTCAACCACGCCGAGGCGCAGGCCGCGGGCCAGGACACGCCCAAGCCCATGCCCATGCAGATCCTGGACCATGCCTCGGGCTACCTGATGGCGTTTGGCGCGCAAGCCGCGCTGGCGCGCCAAATGACCGAAGGCGGCAGCTGGCATGTGCGCGTGTCGCTGGCGCAGACCGCGCATTGGCTGCGCGGCCTGGGCCGTGTCGAGGGCGGCCTGGCCTGTCCGATGCCGGGTTTCGACGGCCTGCTGGAAACCGAGCCCTCCGGCTTTGGCGAACTGGTGGCTCTGCGCCACGCCGCGCAGTTCTCCGATACGCCGGCCCGCTGGACGCGTCCGTCCAGCCCGCCCGGCACGCATCCGCCGGTCTGGCCATTCAACTAGGAACACCCGCTCAAGCCTGCGCGCCGCCGGCGTCTGGCTGGAAGCAGCGCGTCTCCAAGCAAGGGCCGCGGTTTCATCTGCGGTTCTGTCTGATTTTCATGTAAGCGCCTCAGCACGGCCCCGGAGCCTGTGGCCGGCGCTCTGCCTGCACTTCTTGCGTCCAGCCATGGCTGAGGCGCTTCCATCTCTTCCCACGCAAGCCCGCCCGATACCGCCATGCGCAGCTATCGGGTTTTCTGTTATGGAATCAATAAATTACATATTGATATCAACAGTCATATAAATAGCATGTCGTCATATTTTGTCATTGTTAAGTAACAACCAGAATCCCCGGGTGTAGTCGCTGGGAGTGCGCGCAGGACTTCGTCCTGGATGTGGCTCAGAACGGATCCGCCGACGCCGCAGTTCAGTAGCTTGGCGACTTTGCCTGGCCGGCGCATCTCCCGCCCGCGGGATTCCTTTCAGACAAGGTCATGACGATGCTGAAGCCATCCAAGGCACACGCTTGGTGCATAGCGGCTGCGCGCCAAGTCAGAAAGGCGCTGTGCGTGGCGCTTTCCAGTTTGCTCCTGTTCCAGGGCTGCGCCGCGCCGCTAGCCGGCGAACACCGCAAGCCGCTCCCCGACGCCGAAGGCCGAGCCGCATCCGCCAGCATTGCCGTTCAGGACCGGGCGCGGGCGATGGATCCAAGCGCGGCCGCGGCCAGCGCGCCTATCCCCGGCGGCATGGATCCCGCGCCCGATCTGGAGGGACGCCCCTTGCCCGCCAATCCCAACCAAATGGCGAGCGCGGACGCCAGGTCGACGGCCAGCGGCAAGGCCATCGGTGCAGCCCAGCAAGCGGCGGAAAGCTGGCTGCGCCAGTTCGGCACGGCCAGGCTGGACCTGCTGGGCAGCTTCCATGGCGGCGCTCTGGATATGTTGTTCCCGCTGCGCGATTCCGGGACGAGTCTGATTTTTTCCCAATTCGGCGCGCGCCGGACCAATCTGCTGCAAGAGTCATATCGGACCACGGTCAACCTCGGGCTGGGCTACCGCCATTTCGGCGATGGCTACATGGCTGGCGTCAACGCATTCCTGGACCAGGACGTGTCGCGCGGCCATCGGCGCCTGGGTCTGGGCGGCGAATGGTGGGCGGATTATCTGAAGCTCAGCATGAACGGCTATTTCCGGCTGAGCGACTGGAAGCGTTCGCCCGATGCGCGGGACTATCAGGAACGTCCGGCCAGCGGCTGGGACATCCGGACCGAAGGCTATCTGCCGCAGTATCCGCAGCTGGGCGGCAAGCTGATGTTCGAGAAGTACTACGGCGACGAGGTCGGGCTGTTCGGCGCCAGCAACCGGCAAAGAAATCCCAGCGCCTGGACCCTGGGCGTTTCCTATACGCCGGCGCCGCTGGTCACGCTGGGCCTGGACCATCGCATGGGGCAGGGCGGGCAGTCCGACACCAGCTTCAAGCTGGCCCTGAAGTACGCGCTTGGCGTGCCTTTGGCCAAGCAGTTGCAGCCGGGTGAAGTCGCGCGCAGCCGCAAGCTGGCCGGCATGCGCATGGATCTGGTCGAACGCAACAACGAAATCGTCCTGGAATACAAGAAGAACGATCCCATGACGATACAGCTGCCGGCGGCTGCTTCCGGATATCCTCGGACGGCCCTCAGCTTTCCGGTAACGCTGACGGGCGCGGATGCCGCGCCCCGGATCGAATGGTCCGGTTCCGCGGCGCCGTTTGCGATGCCATACAGCGGCGGCGCGTCCGCATCGCTGATGCTGCCCGACTACCGCAGCGGCGGCATCAACAGCTATCAGCTGATGGCGTCCGCTACGGATGTGCACGGCCGCAAGATCAGGTCCAACGTCATGACCGTGAGCGTCAACCCGCTCAGCGTCAGCGTCGCGCGTTCCAAGGCCGCCGCCATGGCGGACGGCGTGGACAGCGTCCGATTCACGGCCCAGGTTCGCGGCGTCCAGGCCGAACCCATGGGGGGGCGCACCGTTACATGGGTGCTGCAGGGGGCCGGCACGATCCGGGAGTCTTCGGACCGCACCGATGCCGATGGCGTGGCGTACGCCCTGGTCAGCAGCACTGTCTCGGGCACGATCGGGGTCGAGGCAATGGAGGCGCAAGGGTTCAAGGGCAGGAGCGAGGCAGAGTTCCTTGACGCGCCGGGCACGGCCAGCGTGGCGCTGCTCGTTGCGCAGCCCGCGTCCATTCTTGCAAACGGCAGGGACAAGACCGTATTGAAGGCGACAGTCAAGGACGGCAAGGGCAACGCAGTGGGCGCGGGCGTCGCGGTGAACTGGACCGCCACCGGCGGGCGGCTTTCCAGTAACAGCAGCAATACCGACGCGAGCGGCATTGCCGTGGCGGAACTGCTGTCCGCCACTGTTCCAGGCCTTGCGGCCATCACCGCCAGGGCCGGAGCCGAGGATCCGGGCAAGACGGGATCCGTCGCATTCCTGCTCGATGCATCCGATGCCCAGGTGCTGCGGCTCACGCCAAGCAAGACCACCGCCCTGGCCGATGGCCTGGACACGGTGACCTTCACCGCCACCGTCGCGGATGGCCGAGGCAATCCGGTGGGAGCGGGCGTCGCCGTCAACTGGGGCGCCAGCCTGGGCACGCTGGGCGCCGCTTCCAGCAACACGGACGCGAGCAGCCAGGCCACGGTCGTACTGACCGCGCCGACCGCGGCTGGCGCGGCGACCGTCACCGCCAGGGCCGCAAGCGGCGACCCGGGCAAGACCGCCGCGGTCGCGTTCGTCGCGGATGTCGCTAACGCGCGCGTCGTCCAGCTCACGCCCAGCCAGGCCAGGGGCACGGCCAATGGCGCGGATGCCGTGGTTTTCACCGCCATGGTTGAAGACGGCCGCGGCAATCCGGTGGGGGCGGGCGTCACCGTCAACTGGAGCGCCAGTCTTGGGACGCTCGCCGCTACCAGCGTCACCAACGCCAGCGGCCAGGCTTCCGCCTTGCTGACCGCGCCGATCGTTCCCGGCACGGCAACCGTCACGGCCCGGGCGGCGGATGGCGATGCCGGCAAGACCGCGTCAGCCGTCTTCGCGGCAGACGAACTGAGGGCCCGCGTGGCCGCGCTAAGCCCAAGCAAGACCACCGGCCTGGCCAACGGCACTGACACCGTCACACTCACGGCCACGATCGATGATGGCAGAGGCAATCCGTTGGGGGCGGGCATCGTCGTCAACTGGAGCGCCGATCGGGGCTCGATAGGCGCTTCCAGTATCACCAATGCCAGCAGCCAGGCCACCGTCGTCCTGACCGCGCCTACCGCGACCGGAGCGGCGACTGTTACCGCCAAGTGCGCGCCGGCCCGCCAGGCGAAGAGCGCCGGCGGAGATCCCGGCAAGACCGCCGCCGTCGATTTCATCGCTGACGCCTCCAGCGCCCACGTCATCGAGCTGGCCGCGAGCAAGACCGACGCGGTGGCTAACGGCGCCGATACCGTGACCCTCCGGGCCGTCGTCGTCGACAAGCAAGGCAATCGGGTGGGCGCAGGTGTTACCGTCAACTGGAGTACAAGTCTGGGCCAGCTCCCGGCGGCCACCACGACCGATAGCAAGAGCGAAACCTCGGCCGTCCTGATCGCGCCGACTTCCACGGGCGTCGCGACGGTTACCGCCAAGGCTGCGGGCGGCGATGCGGGGCAGGTGGTGTCTATCACCTTCATGGCCGACGCGTCGACCGCCCGTGTGGCGACAGTCGCGGCGAGCAAGACGAGCGGCTTGGCCGATGGAACGGATACCGTGACCTTCACGGCCACGGTTGCGGACGCCAAGGGCAATCCGGTGGGCGCGGGCGTCCCGGTCAACTGGGGCGCCAGTCTGGGCACGCTGGCTGCGACGGTCAGCAAGACCGACGCCAACGGCCAGGCCTCGGCTGTATTGACCGCGCCGACTGCGGCGGGCACGTCGACCATCAACGCCCGGGCCGCGGGCGGCGACGCGGGCCAGACTGCCACGATAGCCTTTACGGCCGACGCTTCCAGCGCCCGAGTGGTTAGTTGGGCGTTCAGTAGCAATAGCTCGCCGGTACGGGCCAATGGCGTAGACGCCATTATCCTCAGGGCCCACGTGAAAGACGCCATGGGCAATCGCGTGGCCGGGGCGACGGTCGACTGGACCACCAGCCTGGGCAGCCTTGCTAGCGCGACAAGCGTTAGCGACGTCACTGGCGAGGCTCTTGTCAAGCTGGTGTCGACCACCGCCGGTGAAGTTGTCGCCACGGCCAAGGCAGGGGCGGCGGATCCGGGCAAGATCTTGCGCGTGGGTCCCTTCGTGGCCGATCCCGCCACCGCCCGCGTGGTCGTGCTTACGCAAAACAAGACCAATGGCGTCGCCGATGGCGCAGATACGGTGAGATTTACGGCCACGGTACAGGACGCACACGGCAATGCGATGATAAGGTGGGACGTCAACGGCACGCCGAGGCCGCTCGACATTCCCGTCAATTGGACCACTTCCGGCGGCAGGCTGGCCGCAACTGCCAGTAGCACCGATGAGACCGGCAAGGCCACAATGGTATTGACCGCGCCGAAGGTTGCCGGCAGCGTGAATGTCACCGCCATGGCCCCTGGGCGGGATGCGGGCCGGACAGCCAGCGTGACCTTTGCGGCCGCCACGCCCAGCACCCGCGTCGGCAGCGCTTCGGCCAGCAGGACCAGCATCGTGGCCAATGCCCGGGATACCGTGATCTTCACGGCGGTAGTGCTGGACGGCAACGGCAATTCAGGAGGCGCAGGCCACGTGGTCAACTGGAGCACCGATCTTGGCACGCTGGAGGCGTCATCCTCCAGGACCAACGCCAAGGGCGAGGCCACGGTTGTGCTGACGGCGGGAAAGCTCGCGGGGCAGGCCACGGTGACTGCCAAGACGGGCGCAGACGATTCGGGCCGTGCCTTCCGCGTGGCATTGACCGCTGATCCGATAACCGCCCGCGTCGCTTCCCTGGCCAGCAGCAAGACCTCTGCCCGGGCTGACGGTCAGGAAAAGCTGATCCTTAAGGCGACGGTGAAGGATGCCAACGGCAATCTGGAGGTCGCGGGCGTCACGGTCAACTGGCGGACCAACCTCGGCACGCTGGCCTCGGCAACCAGCAGTACGGATAGCAATGGCGTTGCCACGATGGAACTGCGCGCGCCAGGCGCTCCAGGTATCGCCGTGCTTACCGCGAGGGCAATCGCGGCGGACGGGGGCAAGACCGTGCGCGTGGAGTTCATATCGTCGAGTACGATCCCGCCGCGGCCATGGCAATGAGCAGGCATGTGCGCGGATACATGCGGGACTGCCGTCATGAACGGACTTGCGGCCGAACAGTAGCGGCGCATGCCCGCCAGCGCCGCCTACTGCTTGGCCTTCCAGTCGCGCAGTGCGCGCATGGTGTTGGCCACGTGGGAGTCCGGATTCATGTCGGTGTATTCATACAGGATCTTGCCTTGCGGCGAGATCACGTAGGAGATGCGCTGCGCGTACTCGGGACGCTTGTCGTGGACCGCGTCGTAGGCCTTCATGATCTTGCCATCGCCGTCGGCCGCTACCGCGAACTTGCCGCGGCATTCGCTGACCGAGAACTTGTTCAAGGTGTCGATATTGTCGGTCGACACACCGATGACGGTAGCGCCCAGGGACTTGTAATCATCGGTGGCTTCGGCGAAGTTGTGCGCCTCTATCGTGCAGCCCTGGGTGAACGCGGCGGGGAAGAAATACAAGACCACCGGACCTTGCTTGAGCGCCTCGCTCAGCGAGAACGTGTAGACCTTGCCGCCCAGCGATGCCTGGGTGCTGAAGTCCGGGGCGGGCGCGCCCACGTCCAGCGCGGCCTGGGCCGAGGGACCGGCCAGCAGGCCGCAGAGGAGTAACCAGGGGGCAATGCGCTTCATCGGAATCTCCAGGAATTTCAGGGGCCGCGCGGCAACGGGTCTACTGTAGCCGTGCAGGAGGCGAGGGTCCAGTAAGCGGCGCGGCGGCGTCGCCCGTCCTAGTCGCGTCCGGAGCCGCCGCGGCCATTCCCGTTGCCATTGCCGTCTCCGCGCGGTTGGTCGCGCTGCTGTTGTTGACGCGCCTGCTGCTGGGCTTGCTGGTCGCGCTGCTGTTGTTGACGCGCCTGCTGCTGGGCCTGCTGGTCGCGCTGCTGTTGTTGACGCGCCTGCTGCTGGGCCTGCTGGTCGCGCTGCTGTTGTTGACGCGCCTGCTGCTGGGCCTGCTGGTCGCGCTGCTGTTGCTGACGCGCCTGTTGCTGGGCCTGCTGGTCGCGTTGCTGTTGCTGGCGTTCCTGCTGCTGGGCCTGTTGGTCACGTTGCTGTTGCTGACGCGCCTGCTGCTGGGCCTGCTGGTCGCGTTGCTGTTGCTGGCGTTCCTGCTGCTGGGCCTGTTGGTCACGTTGCTGTTGCTGCTGCGCCTGCTGATCGCGCTGCTGTTGCTCTCGCGCCTGTTGCCCCTGCGGCTGCTGGGGGCGGCCTGTCTGCCCGGCAGACATATCGCGTCCGCGTTGCATGTCGCCGTGGTCCGCGTTGTTCCGGTCAGCGCCGCCGCGGTTATCGCGCCCGTTGTTGTCCTGGCCGCGGTCGCGTCCGTCGCGTCCATTGTCCGGACGCTGGCCTTCATGCGGCCGGCCATTGGATTGATGGTCCACGTAGGCCTGGGGCGGCCGGCCCTTGTTGTGGTCGTAGAACTGAGCCCGCTTATTGCCGGCGTCGCGCGCGTAGCCGCGCTGGATGTCGGTCTGCGGAGAATGGCGGTCCTTGCGCGCGGCAAGTTCGCGCGGGTCCGCGTTGCGCCGGATGCCGGATGGGCCGCCGTGGTAGCTGACGCGGCGGTTGTCCACGTTGTTCACGACCACGGTGTGGTTATAGACATTGGTCACGCGCGTGACGTTCACGTTCGTGACGGAACGGTTGTAGTAGAAGCGGTCGCGCTTCCAGTAACCGCCCACATAGCCCAGGCCGTTGTAGCCAAAGCCGTAGTTGATTCCGCCATAGAAGCCCACGTGTGGACCCCAATAGCCGGGGGTCCAGAGGTAGATGCCATTGCTGAAGCCCCAATAACCGGGTGTCCAGAGCGCGCCGGCATAGGGCGCGAGCACCCATGCGCCGGGTACCCAGAAAAACCCGTAGCGGTTCAGGCTCCAGTAGCCCGGCACCCACATATAGCCGTCGGCGGGCGCTGGCGGCTGGACATAGACGGGTAAGGGTGGCGGCGGCTGGGGGCTGCGGTCCACCAGCGCCAGGTTGGCGTTGGCGGGATCGCCGTCGTCATAGACGGGCGCGGCGGGCGCCGGCGGCGGCTCATAGGTCTGCGCCGCCACGCTGGCACAGGCAGCCATCAGGACAGCCGCGGCCAAAGGGCGCGGGCGCAGGATCCGGGAACAGGTATTCATGGTTTTTCCTTGGCGCAACGGGCGCGCGGATCAATAGCCACGATAGTAGTAATGGGGGGCTGGATACGCCGGGTAGTAATAATGCGGCGTGTAGTAGACCGGCGCGGGACGATAGTGCGCGGGCCTGGCGGGTACGACCACGCAACCGGTCAAGGCGCTGGTCACGGCCAGCATCAGCAATAGGCTTTTCTTCATTTTGCGACTCCTGCCGAGCGCCTGGCGTGGTTCACGCCTTTTTTGCGCTCGTCAGGATTAGGCCACAGGCCGGTCTCCACGGTTCTGCACTGTAATCGTTCCGAAACAGCTTTCCGGTGACGGATATTTGCGCCTGCGTGACCGTCGATGTCGTTCGTATCAATGTCCGCGCAAAAGAAAAGGGGCCGCCTCGGCGACCCCCTCATAGCGCGTAGCGCCGTGTTACGGCTGTCAGTTCCAGCGGCCGCCGTTACCGGCGAGGCTGAAGCGGCCCGCGCCCATGAAGGCGATGGCCAGGCCGGTGAACAGGAACATGCCTTGCAGTTCCAGCGCCCAGCCACCGTTGTTGGTCATGCTGCTGATCTGGCCGGAGTGGGCCAGCAGGATGGCGACGACCATGTTGATGGCGATCAGCAAACCGCCCAGGCGGGTGTAGATGCCGACGATGAGCAGCACGGGGGCGAGGATTTCGCCGACGTAGGCGCCATAGGCGAGGAAGCCGGGCAGGCCGTGCGAGGACAGCATGCCGCTGATGCCGCCGACGCCGCCGCCGGTCAGTTTGAACAGGCCATGCAGCAGAATCAGAATACCGAGGGTCAGGCGCAGGATCAGCTTGCCGGTGTCGTCGGATTTGATCATGGTGAGTTTCTCATCTATTGGTTGAAAGGGGACCGCGGCCGTTGGAACAGGGCGCGAGCCTTTGGTTCCGCGCCCCGGTGATCGCGGGCAGGGCGGCCGCCGGGGCAGGCCGCGCCATTATTGCAAAACCCGAGCAAAACCATCAAGTTTTTGTCGCCCGCCGACACTCAGAACTCTTCCAGATAGCGCATGCGGAAGCGCCGGCCCTTGATATTGCTGTTGGACAGACGCGAGAACGCCTGCTTGGCGATCTGCCGGTCCAGCGCCACGTAGGAGTTGAATTCGGTGATGTTGATCTTGCCAACCTGCTCGAACGTCAGGCCGCCGTCGCCGGTCAGCGCGCCCAGCAGGTCGCCCGGGCGCAGCTTGTCCTTCTTGCCGCCCTGGATGCACAGCGTGATCATGGGCGCGCGCAAGGGACGATCCGCCTTGGGCCGCAAGGCCTTGATGTCGCCCCACACCAGCGGCGCGCCCTGATACTGCTCGATCAGGTTGGCCCAGCGCATCTCCTCGGGCGAGCACAAGCTCAGCGCCAGGCCCTTTTGTTCGCCGCGGCCGCTGCGGCCGATGCGGTGCACGTGGACCTCGGTGTCCTTGGTCACGTCGACGTTGATCACGGCGCCCAGGTTCTGGATGTCCAGGCCGCGCGCCGCCACGTCGGTGGCCACCAGCACGGCGCAGCTGCGGTTGGCGAACTGGATCAGGATTTCATCGCGCTCGCGCTGTTCCAGGTCGCCGTTCAGGGCCTGGGCGCTGATGCCTTCGGCCTGCAGCCGTTCCACCAGGTCGTGGCTGCGGATCTTGGTGTTGCAGAAGGCCAGCGTGGATTCGGGGCGGAAGTGCGCCAGCAGGCGCGTCACTGCGTCGAGCCGGTCCTTTTCGTCGATTTCGTAGAAGATCTGCTCGATGCGGCTGGCGTCATGCTGCGCCTCGACCTTGACCTCGGCGGGATTGCGCAGGAAGCGGGCGCTGAGCTTGCGGATGTTGTCGGGATATGTTGCCGAGAACAGCAGCGTCTGGCGCTTGGTCGGGCAATGCGAGGCGATGGCCACGATATCGTCATAAAAGCCCATGTCGACCATGCGGTCGGCCTCGTCCAGCACCAGGGTGTTCAGGCCCGACAGGTCCAGGCTGCCGCGCTCCAGGTGATCCTGGATCCGGCCGGGCGTACCCACCACCAGGTGCGCGCCGCGCGCCAGCGATTCGGCTTGGGGACGGGCGGCGGCGCCGCCGCACAGGGTCAGGATCTTGACGTTGGCGATCTGGCGGGCCAGCCGGCGCAACTCCTGTGCGACCTGGTCCGCCAGCTCGCGCGTGGGGCAGACCAGCAGTGCCTGTGGCGTCAAGCGCGCGGGATCGAGCTTCTGCAGCACGCCCAGGCCGAAGGCCGCGGTCTTGCCGCTGCCGGTCTTGGCTTGCGCAATGAGGTCGCGGCCTTCCAGGATGAGCGGCAGGCTCTGGGCCTGGATGGGTGTCATCTGCTCGAAGCCCAGGCTCTTCAGGTTGTCGAGCAGGGCGGGCAGCAGGGGCAGGGAGGTAAAGGAAGTGTCGGTCACGATAGAAGAGTGTCGCTTTCTGCCCGGCATCGGCCTGGCGGCAAAAGGAAGGGGCGGCTGCGTCATGAGGCAGGCGCGCGTACGCCCAAGAGTGTAATGCCTGCGGCCGATGGCCCTTGCAACAAAGGCGGAACATAGCGTTCCAGACGCGCCCCTGGGCGGGCGGGAGCCGCCGGCCGCTAGGCGTCAGGCCCGTAGGTGCCGGCCAGCGCCCGGGCGGCCTCTTGCATGCGCGGCAACCAGGCGCGCGCGCCTTCGATGGACAGCCGGGCCACCGGTGCGTGCAAGGCGACCGCGGCGATGGCGCGCGTGCCATGCAGAATGGGCACCGCCATGCAGACGATGCCCAGCAGGAATTCCTCGCGGTCGAAGCTCGCGCCTTCCTTCTTGATGGTGCGCAGTTCCTGTTCCAGCGCGGCCACGTCGCACAGCGTGTTGGGCGTGTAGCGCGGCAAGGGCGCCGCGGCCAGCAGCCGCTGGCGCGCCTCGCGCCGCATGTGGGCCAGGAACAGTTTGCCGCTGGCCGAGCAATGCAGCGGCACGCGCGAGCCCGATTGCAGGTTCACCCGCAGCGGCCAGGCGGTTTCGACGCGGTCCAGGTAGATGACCTCGTCGCCGTCCAGCATGGTGCAGTTGCAGGTTTCGCCGATTTCGTCGACCAGGCTGTCCAGGATGCGGTGGCGTTCGCCGCGCAAGGGTGAATTCAGCAGGGTTTCACGTGCCAGCGCGCTCAGGCGCGGGCCGCTGACGTAACTTTTGCCGGCGGGCTCGCGCAGCAGCATGCCGGCGTCGACCAGCCGCGACAGGATGCGCAGCACGGAGGGCTTGGGCAGGCCGGTGGCGTCCGTCAGCGCAGCCAGCGATACCGGCTGCCCCGAGCGGGCGACCTGTTCCAGCAGGGTCAGCGCGCGCAGCGCTGCGGAGGATTCGTCTTTCATCTTTCAATAATTGAAGATTCGGCGGCTTGCTGCGCATCGTCGCACAGATTTTGCAGAAAATGAAACGCCATGGGCTGGGAACGGGCAGGTTTCTGCTGCAGTATCGGATCATGCCGGCCCAGATGCAATCCGACACCGCCGGCCTGCCAGGAGAGAGACCATGAGCAGCAAGCAACACATGACCCCCAGCGAAGCGTTTGTGGAAACGCTGGTCGCGCAGGGCGTCAAGGACGTATTCGGCATCGTCGGCTCGGCCTTCATGGACGCGCTGGACCTGTTCCCGGCGGCCGGCATCCGCTTCGTGCCGACGGTGCACGAGCAGGGCGCCGCGCACATGGCCGACGGCTACTCGCGCGTGACGGGGCGCCACGGCGTCTGCATCGCGCAAAACGGCCCCGGCATCACCAATTTCGTGACCGGCGTGGCGGCGGCGTACTGGGCGCATAGCCCGGTCGTGGCCATCACGCCCGAGACCGGCACCGCGGGCATGGGGCTGGGCGGTTTCCAGGAAACCGAGCAGTTGCCGATCTTCTCGCGCATCACCAAGTACCAGGCCCATGTGAACCGGCCCGACCGCATGGCGGAATTCACCGCCAAGGCCTTCGACAATGCGCTGGCCGAGCGCGGTCCGACGCAGTTGAACATCCCGCGCGACTATTTCTACGGCGAGATCGACGTGGCCATTCCGGAACCGCGCCGCATCCGCCGCGGTCCGGGCTCGGAAGAGGACCTGGAGGCGGCTGCGCAAATGCTGGCGCAGGCCAAGTTCCCCGTCATCGTGGCGGGTGGCGGCGTGCTGTTCTCGGAAGGGCAGGCGGAATGCGTGGCTCTGGCCGAACTGCTGGGCGCGCCGGTGGTCACCAGCTACCTGCACAACGACGCATTCCCCGCCAGCCACCCGCTGTGGTGCGGCCCCTTGGGCTACCAGGGCGCCAAGGCCGGCATGAAGCTGCTGTCGCAGGCCGACGTGGTGCTGGCGCTGGGCACGCGCCTGGGACCCTTCGGCACCTTGCCGCAGCACGGGCTGGACTACTGGCCGCAGGGCGCGCGCATCATCCAGGTGGACGCCGACCACCGCATGCTGGGCCTGGTGCGTCCGGTGTCGGTGGGCATCTGCGGCGATGCCAAGCCGGCGGCTGCGGCGCTGGCGGGCAAATTGCGGGGACGCGAGATCGCTTGCGCCGCCACCAAAGGTGGCCGCGCCGAACAGATCGCGGCGCAGAAGGCCGAATGGGAAAAGGAACTGGACAGCTGGTCGCACGAACGAGACGACTGGAGCCTGGACATCATCGAGCACGGCGGCGGCCGCATGCATCCGCGCCGCATGCTGCGCGAGCTGGAACGCGCCATGCCCAAGCATGTCATGGTGTCCACCGACATCGGCAACATCTGCTCGGTGTCCAACAGCTATCTGCGCTTCGACGAGCCGAACTCCATGCTGGCCGCCATGAGCTTCGGCAATTGCGGCTACGCCTTGCCGGCGCTGATCGGCGCGAAGCTCGGCCGGCCCGACCGTCCGGCCGTGGCCTACGTGGGCGACGGCGCCTGGTGCATGAGCTTCCAGGAATTGCTGACCTGCGTGCGCGAGAAGATACCGGTGACGGCCGTGGTGTTCCACAACGGCCAATGGGGCGCGGAAAAGAAGAACCAGGTGGACTTCTACGGCCGCCGCTTCGTCGGCAGCAACCTGAAGAACCCGAACTTTTCGGAGTTGGCGCGGGCCATGGGCGCGGAAGGCATCAGGGTGGAGCATGCCGACCAGGTGGGCGCCGCCCTGCAGGCCGCATGCAAGGCGCAGTCCGAAGGCAAGACCACCGTGCTGGAGATGATGGTCAGCCAGGAACTGGGCGACCCGTTCCGCCGCGACGCGCTCAAGCAGCCGGTACGCTTCCTGGACAAGTACAAGCAGTACGTGAACCAGCCTTTCCATCCGGGCGAGGTGCCGCTGTCGATCGATCCGGCCAAGCGCTGATCGCGCAGCGTGCGTCCGGCGCGGCGGCGGCCGCGCCGGATTTCTTCCGCCAGGCGCCGCGGATCTCCGCGGCAGGAGCAGACAGAAATGGAAAGCGATCGCTTGTTCGAGCCGCTGCGCAATGCCGCGCTGTCGGCCGGCCGCTTGCGCACCGCGGTAGCGTATCCGCTGTGCCCGACCAGCCTGGGCGCGGCCGTGCAGGCGCGCGACGCCGGCTACATCGAGCCGGTGCTGGTCGGCCCGGCCGCCAGGCTGCGCGTCCTGATGGCGGAACTGGGGCTGCGCGACAACGAAGTGGAAGTGGTCGACACGCCGGATGACGAGTGCCAGGCCGCGCGCGCGGCGGCGGCGCTGGCCCGGGACGGCGCGGTGCGCATGCTGATGAAGGGCAGCCTGCACACGGACCACTTCATGTCGGCCGTGGTGGCGCGCGACGCCGGCCTGCGCACCGATCGGCGCATCAGCCACGCCTTCGTGATGGCGGTGGCGGCGTACCCCAAGCTTTTCATCCTGACCGACGCGGCCGTCAACATTGCGCCCACATTGCAGGAGAAAGCCGACATCGCGCAGAACGCCATCGACCTGGCGCGCGCGCTGGGCGTGGACCGCCCCAAGCTCGCGGTGCTGTGCGCCACGGAGTCCGTCAATCCTTCCATGCCCGCCACGCTGGACGCGGCGGCCCTGTCGAAGATGGCGGACCGCCAGCAGATCCGCGGCGGCGAGATCGACGGCCCCTTGGCCTTCGACAACGCCATCTCGCGCGAGGCAGCCGATCAGAAGGGCATCGTCTCGCGCGTGGCGGGCGATGCCGACATCCTGCTGGTGCCCGATATCGAGGCCGGCAACATGCTCTACAAAGAGCTGACCTGGCTGGCCGGCGCAGGTACCGCCGGACTGGTGCTGGGTACGCGCGTGCCTGTGCTGCTGACCAGCCGCTCCGATTCCATGCAGGCCCGCGTCAACAGTTGCGCAGTCGCTTCGCTGTACGCGCGGGCGCTGGCAGCCTGAATCCAGACCGTCCGCGGGGCTGGCTCCAAAAAGTCCGGCGGTTTGGTACTAAGCCTGGACCAGCAGGCTGGATACGCTAGCCCCAAGGCCATCCGATGAATGGCTCGTGACACTGGACATCAAGGGGTAGAACATGCGCAGCGCAAAAAAATGCCTGACCACGATACTGACGGCGTTGGCCCTTGCGGGCGGGGCCATGGCTGCGGACGCGCCCAAGTCCGGCGGTACGTTGGTGATAGGGTCGACGCAGGTGCCGCGGCACCTGAACGGCGCGGTGCAGTCGGGCATCGCAACCGCCTTGCCCAGCACGCAGCTGTTCGCCAGCCTGCTGCGCTACGACGCCGAATGGAAGCCGCATCCCTATCTGGCGCAGTCCTGGGAACTGGCGCCGGACGGCAAGTCGCTGACCCTGCATCTGCGCAAAGATGCGGTATTCCATGACGGCAAGCCAGTGACTTCGGCCGACGTGGCGTTCTCGGTCATGGCGGTCAAGAAGAACCATCCGTTCCAGACCATGTTCGCGCCCGTCGAGGCCGTGGACACGCCGGATCCCTACACCGTGGTGCTGCGCATGAGCAAGCCCCATCCGGCCATCCTGCTGGCGCTGTCGCCGGCCCTGATGCCGGTGCTGCCCAAGCACATCTACGACGATGGACAGGACCTCAAGAGCCATCCGCGCAACTCGGCCGACGTGGTCGGATCGGGTCCGTTCAAGTTCAAGGAATTCAAGCCGGGCCAGGAAATCGTGCTGGAGAAGTTCGACAAGTTCTTCCTGCCCGGCAAGCCCTACCTGGACCGGATCGTGGTGAAGATCAATCCCGACGCCACCAATCTGCTGATCGGGTTGGAGCGCGGCGACATCGGCGTGTTGCCCTTCATGACCGAGCCCACCATCCTGCGGCGCGCCAAGGAAAATTCCGCCATCGTCATGACCAGCAAGGGCTATGAGGGCATAGGCGCCCTGAGCTGGCTGGCTTTCAATACGGCGCGCAAGCCCTTGAACGACGTGCGGGTGCGGCAGGCCATCGCCTATGCCACCGACAAGGGCTTCATCACCAAGGCGCTGAACGCGGGCTTCGCCAAGCCCGCCGACGGGCCTATCATCGGCACCAGCCCGTTTGCCACGCAGGACGTGGCGAAGTATCCGCTGGACCTGAAGAAATCCGAGCAACTGCTGGAAGAGGCAGGCTACAAGAAGGACGCCAAGGGCGAACGCCTGTCGCTGACGGTGGACTACATGCCGGGTTCCGACGTGCAGGGCAAGAACGTGGCGGAATACCTGCGCAGCCAGTTGAAGAAGGTCGGCATCGCGGTGCAGGTCCGCGCCTCGCCTGATTTCCCGACCTGGGCCAAGCGCATCGCCGGCAAGGATTTCGACATGACCACGGACATCGTCTTCAACTGGGGCGATCCGGTGATCGGCGTGCACCGCACCTACCTGTCCAGCAATATCCGCGACATCATCTGGACCAACACGCAGTCCTATTCCAACCCCAAGGTGGACGAACTGCTGGAACAGGCCGGCACCGAAACCGACGCGGACAAGCGCCGCGCGCTGTACGCCGAATTCCAGCGCCTGGTCACGGCCGACGTGCCCATCGACTTCCTCACGGTCATTCCGTACCACACCCTGTCGCTGAAGAAGGTGCACGGCCTGCCGGACGGCATCTGGGGCGTCATATCGCCCATGGACGACACCTACCTGCAGTAGGGTGGAGCCGCCATGACGCGCTATCTCTTGCGCCGCCTTGCCTATGCGCTGGTGCTGCTGCTGGCCGTGGTGACGCTGAATTTCCTGCTGATCCACATCTCGCCGGGCGATCCGGTCGAGACCATCGCGGGCTCCATGGGCGGCATCAGCGAAGAACTGCGTGCGCAGCTGCGTGCGCAGTACGGGCTGGATAAGCCCTTCCTGACGCAACTGGGCATCTACCTGATGCAGGTGCTGCGGGGCGACCTGGGCTATTCCTATTTCTTCAACGTGCCGGTGGCGCAGCTGATCTGGGACCGCGTGCCTGCCACGCTGCTGCTGGTGGTGACCTCGGTGCTGAGCGCGTTCCTGGCCGGCACGCTGCTTGGCACGCTGGCCGCGCGCAAGCCCAATGGGCCGCTGTCGCAAGGCATCACGCTGTTGTCGGTGGTGGGCTACTCCGCGCCGGTGTTCTGGACGGGCATCATCCTTATCATCCTGTTCGCCTCGGCGCTGCCGATCTTCCCGGTGTCGGACATGCGTTCCGCCGGCGGGCCGCAGGACGGCTGGGCGGGTGTGCTGGACGTGCTGCATCACCTGGTG
This sequence comes from Achromobacter sp. GW823-FHT04E03, assembly GCF_058796095.1. NCBI lineage: Bacteria > Pseudomonadati > Pseudomonadota > Betaproteobacteria > Burkholderiales > Alcaligenaceae > Achromobacter > Achromobacter sp. GW823-FHT04E03. Next base: position 369,677 of record NZ_JBXAIJ010000001.1, read on the forward strand.
CTGCCGGCCTTCACCCTGGCCTTCGTCTACCTCGCGCAGTACAGCCGGCTGGCGCGCGCCAGCGTCATGGAGGCGCTGTCGGCCGACTACATCCGCACCGCGCGCGCCAAGGGCTTGCCGGAACGCTCCGTGCTCTACAAGCACGCGCTGCGCAACGGCGTGCTGCCGGTGGTGACCATGCTGGGCCTGCAGTTCGGCAACGTGCTGGCCGGCGCGATCCTGGTCGAGACGGTCTTCAACTGGCCCGGGCTGGGCCGGCTGGCGTTCGACTCCGTGCTCAGGCGCGACTATCCCACGCTGCTGGGCATCCTGCTGTTCGCCTCGCTGCTGGTGGTCGTGATGAATCAGCTTACCGATCTGGCCTATCGCCTGATCGATCCCAGGATCAAGACCTCATGAGCCAGACTCCTCCCGCCGTATCCATTGCCGCCATGCAAGGCCAGGCGGCGCGGCCGCCGGCCCGTCCGTCGTACGAGGCCTTGCGGGTATTCGCGCGCAATCCCGCGGCGCTGGCAGGCGTGCTGCTGCTGGCCGCCATTCTGGCCGTGACGCTCTTTGGGCCCATGATCATGGAGGCGGATCCCTTCGAGATCGCCGGCGCTCCCATGACGCCGCCGGGCGCGGACGCGCTGCTGGGCACCGACTACCTTGGACGGGACGTATTGACCGGCATGGTCTATGGAGGCCGAGCCACCTTGCTGGTCGGCGTGGTGGCGGCCGTGCTGTCCATGGCCATCGGGCTGACGGTCGGCGCGCTGGCGGGCTATTACGGCGGCTGGATCGACGAAACCCTGATGCGCATCACTGAATTCTTCCAGGTGCTGCCGACCCTGCTGTTCGCCATGGTGCTGGTGACGCTGTTTTCGCCGTCGCTGGCGACCATCGCCATCGCCATCGGCGTGGTCAGCTGGCCGGGCACGGCGCGGCTGGCGCGCGGCGAGTTCCTGCGCCTCAAGCGCCGCGAGTACGTGCTGGCCGAGAGGGTGATAGGCGCGGGCGACGCGCGCATCATCTGGCGCGTGATCCTGCCCAACGCGCTGGCGCCGCTGATCGTGTCGGCGACGCTGGCAATAGGCACGGCGATCCTGTTCGAGGCCGGCCTGTCGTTCCTGGGGCTGGGCGACCCCAACATCATGAGCTGGGGCTTGATGATAGGCAGCAATCGCCCCTACATCCTGACCGCGTGGTGGGCGGTGACCCTGCCGGGCGCCGCCATCTTCCTGACCGTGCTGGCCGTCAGCCTGATCGGCGACGGGTTGAACGACGCGCTCAACCCGAACTCGCGGGGGCGGGCATGAACGCCGCGCTGCAGGCGCCCGTGCTGGAGGTCGACAGCCTGAGCCTCGAGTTCCAGTCGCGCGGCCGTGTCGCCGAGGTGCTGAGCGCGGTGAGCTTCGACTTGAACCCCGGCGCAACCCTGTGCCTGGTGGGCGAGTCGGGCTGCGGCAAGAGCATGACGGCGCTGGCCATCATGCGGCTGATACCAGCGCCGGGGCGCATCGGCGGGGGCTGCGTGCGCCTGCGCGGCGACGACCTGGCCGGCCGCGACGAGGAGGCCATGCGCCAGGTGCGCGGCAACAAGATCTCCATGATCTTCCAGGAGCCCATGACGGCGCTGAATCCCGTGTATACGGTCGGCGACCAGATCGCGGAGCCCCTGCGGCTGCATCAGGGCCTGAGCAAGAGCCAGGCGCGCGAGCGTGCCATCGAAATGCTGAAGTCGGTGGGCATCCCCTTGCCGGAGCGGCGCGTGGACGATTATCCGCACCAGATGTCCGGCGGCATGCGGCAGCGCGTGATGATCGCCATCGCGCTGGCCTGCGATCCGGATGTGCTGATCGCCGACGAGCCGACCACGGCGCTGGACGTGACGGTTCAGGCGCAGATCTTCGACCTGCTGCGCGAACAGCAGGCGCGGCGCGGCACCGCGGTGCTGCTGATCACGCATGACATGGGCGCGGTGTCGGAGATGGCCGACCGGGTCGTGGTCATGTACGGCGGACGGGTGGTGGAGCAGGGCGGCGTGCGCGAGATCCTGGCGCAGCCCCGCCATCCCTACACCCAGGGGCTGATCGCCTGTCTGCCGGAGCTGGACCGCGAGCCCGACGACGTGCGCCCGGACCTGCCGGAGATTCCCGGCGTGGTGCCCTCGATCTGGGAGCGCGGCGCGGGCTGCCCCTTCATGGAACGTTGCGGGCAGGCCATGGCGCGCTGCCGCGACGCGTTTCCGCCCCTGACCCGTGTAGGCGAGGGGCAGGAAGTCGCCTGTTGGCTGTATCCGGAGACCGCGCAATGACGTCACCGCAATCTTCCGCCTTGCTGTCCGTGCGCGATCTTGCCGTGCATTTTCCCATCGGCGGGCGTGGCCGCGACGGCAAGCCGGTGGTCGTGAAGGCCGTGGACGGCGTGTCCTTCGAGCTGCAGCGCGGCCGCACGCTGGCGATCGTGGGCGAGTCCGGTTCGGGCAAGACCACCACGGCCTTGTCCGTGCTGCGGCTGGCGGACCCGACCGCGGGCTCCATCCACTTCGACGGTACGGACATGACGGCGCTGAACGGCTCCGCCCTGCGCCGCATGCGCCGCCGCGTGCAGCTGGTGTTCCAGGATCCGTATTCCTCGCTCAATCCGCGCCAGCGGGCGGGCGACATCGTGCGTGCGCCGCTGGACCTGATGGGCATCGATCCGCCCGGCGGACGCGAGGCGCGCGTGGCCCGCATGTTCGAACTGGTGGGCCTGCGCCCGGAGCAGCGGCAACTGTTTCCGCACCAGTTTTCCGGCGGCCAGCGGCAGCGGCTGAACGTGGCGCGGGCGCTGGCCAGTGCGCCGGACCTGATCGTCTGCGACGAACCGGTGTCCGCGCTGGATATCGCCATCCGCGCGCAGATCCTGAACCTGCTGCGCCGCATTCAACGCGAGCAGGGCCAGTCGTTCCTGTTCATCTCGCACGACATGGCGGTGGTGGAGCACATCTGCGACGACATCGCTGTCATGTACCTGGGCAAGATCATCGAGCAGGCCACCCGCAACGCCTTCTTCACGCGGCCGCTGCATCCCTACAGCGTCGCCTTGATGTCGGCGGTGCCGACCGTGAAGGGAGGGCGCGAGCTGGCCGCGCGCCGCGTGCGGCTGGCGGGCGATCCGCCCAGTCCGGTCGATCCGCCGCCGGGCTGCCGTTTTGCCGGACGCTGCCCGGCCGCGCAGCCGCTCTGTACCACGCGCGAACCCGGCTTGCGGGAAGTCGCGCCGGGCCACCGCGTGGCCTGCCATTTCGTCGAATCCCGCGATGGCGTCCTGGCGTCGCCGCTGCAGGGATGAGCCCACCCTCCGATAGAAGGACAGACAGATGACCGACACCCGCGCCCGAACCACGATCTATGCCGCGCGCAGCATCCTGACCATGAACCCGATGCAGCCCCGCGCCACGCACGTGGCGGTGCGCGAGGGCCGCATCCTGGGCGTGGGCAGCCGCGAGGAACTGGCGGGCTGGGGGCCGGCCGACCTCGACGAGCGCTATGCGGACAGGGTGCTCATGCCAGGCCTGGTCGAAGGGCATTGCCATCTGCCGGAAGGCGGCATGTGGAAGTTCGTGTACGTGGGCTTCTACGACCGGCGCGGACCCGATGGCAGGCTGTGGGAAGGCTTGAAGAGTTTCGATGCGGTGGCCGCGCGGCTGCGCGAGGCCGAACGCGTCCTGGCGGCCGGCGAGACGCTGATAGGCTGGGGCTTCGACCCGATCTTCTTCGAAGGCGCGCGCATGCGCGTGCAGGACCTGGACGCGGTGTCCGCCGAGCGGCCCGTGGTGGTCATGCATGCCAGCATGCACCTGATGAACGTGAACACGCCCATGCTGGCGCGCGCCGGCATAGACCGCGATACCGACATCGAGGGCGTGACGCGCATGGAAGACGGACGGCCCAGCGGCGAACTCTGCGAATTCGCCGCGATGTTCCCCGTCATGCGCCTGATCGGCAGTCCATTCCGCACCGTGGGCGTATCGGAAGAGGGCCTGCGCATGTTCGGCAAGGTGGCGCAGTGGGCGGGCGTCACCACGGCCACGGACCTGGTCAATGAACTGGGCGACGAGGGCCTGGCGACGCTGGCCCGCATCACCGCCGAACCGGACTATCCCGTGCGCATCGTGCCGGCCGCGTCCGCGCTGACCTACGCGGGCGATCCGCAGCGCTGCCTGGCCAAGCTGGCCGAGGCCCGGCGCCTGAACAACGACAAGCTGCATCTGGGCATGGTCAAGCTGGTGGTGGACGGTTCGATCCAGGGCTTTACCGCCCGGTTGCGCTGGCCCGGCTACTACAACGGCGCGCCCAACGGCATCTGGGTGATCGCGCCGGCCGAGCTGGACGCAATGGTCCAGACCTACCACGACGCCGGCGTGCAACTGCACATACATACCAATGGCGACGAAGCCACCGAGCTTGCGATCGACGCGGTGGATCGCGCCTTGCGCCGCAGCCCGCGGCGCGATCACCGCCATACCTTGCAGCATTGCCAGATGGCCGACGCGGCCCAGTTCCGGCGCATGGCCAGCCTGGGCATGTGCGCCAATCTCTTTGCCAACCACATCTTCTACTGGGGCGACGCCCATCACGCCCTGACCATGGGGCCGGACCGCGCCAGGCGCATGGACGCCTGCGCCTCGGCGGCGCGCGCCGGCGTGCCGTTCTCCATCCATTCGGATGCGCCCATCACGCCGCTGGGACCGCTGTTCACGGCCTGGTGCGCCGTGAACCGCCAGACTTCGTCGGGCAAGGTGCTGGGGGAGTCTGAACGCATCGGTGTGGAGCAGGCCTTGCATGCGGTCACGCTGGGCGCGGCCTACACCTTGCACCTGGACCATCTCGTCGGCTCCATCGAGGTCGGCAAGCATGCGGACTTCTGCGTGCTGCAGGACGATCCGCTGGAGGTGGCGCCCGAGAAACTGAAGGACGTGCGCGTACTGGGCACCGTGATCGGCGGCAGGCCCTTGCCACTGCGGGAAGCCTGAGATGGCGGCCCATGGCGCACCGCGAATTGCGCTGACCGTGGTGGGCGGATTCCTGGGCGCGGGCAAGACCAGCTTGCTCAATCATGTGTTGTCCCGCAGCCAGCGCCGCGCGGCGGTCCTGGTCAATGACTTCGGCCCGGTCGATATCGATGCCGGGCTGATCGCGCAGCGCAGCGACCAGGTGATCAGGCTGGCCAACGGCTGCGTCTGCTGTTCCGTGGCGGGCGGCCTGGACGATGCCCTGGCGCGCGTGCTGGCGCTGGACCCCTTGCCGGAATGGATCGTGATCGAGGCCAGCGGCGTGTCGGATCCGGGCCGCATCGCGCAGGTCGGCATGTCGGATCCCATGCTGCAGCTTGAGGGCGTGGTGGTGCTGGTAGATGCCGCGAACGTGCGCACGCTGGCGGCGGATCCCTTGCTGGCCGATACCGTGGAACGCCAGCTCAAGGCTGCGGATCTGCTGGTGTTGAACAAGACCGATCTGGCGTCCGCCGCCGAACTGGCGTCGTTGCGTTCATGGCTGCAAGCGGCGACACGCGGGGCCGCGATGGTCGAGACGCGCGAAGGGCGCGTGGACCTGCGCCATCTGCTGGGCGAAGGCGGGTCTTGCGGCCTTGCGCAGGCATGCGCCAGCGGCGCTTGCAACCATGCGGGACACGTCCACGCCGCGATGCCCGACGACCCCGACCATCCATTCCAGAGCTGGCTGTGGCGCGCGCCCGCGCTGCTGGACGCCGACCGGCTCGCCAGCCGGTTGCGCGACGCGCCCAGGCAGCTGCTGCGGGCAAAGGGCTGGGTGCGCACCGATCGCCACGGCCTGGTGCTGGTGCAACTGGCGGGCCGGCGCGTGCGCTACGACACGCAGGCCAGGCCGCCCGAGGATCTGGACGAGCCGTCGCTGGTGCTGATCGGCATGCGCGGCGCCGTTGATCCCGCGGGCGTCGACGCCTGGCTGGCGCCGGCGGCGGCGTGAGGGGCGGGCGTAGATAGGTATAGATTTATTGGATTGCTTGTCAATTTTTTCCTTGTTGACCGATTCGAGGCAAACGGGAGAATTCGCCGGTTCGATAGCCGGCCCTTCTCCCGGCTGCTTACTGACCTATCGGCTTACAAGGAGCGAATCATGACAGGCATTTCCGGGGGCTTGCGCAAGGCCGCAATCGTATTCGGCGGCTCGCGCGGCATCGGCGCCGCCATTGTCCGGCGGCTGGCGGCCGACGGCGCGGACGTGGCGTTCACCTATGTTTCCGCGCCCGAGCGCGCGCGCGAGACCGCGGCCGCGATCGAAGCGGGCGGGGCGAGGGCGCTGGCCATTCATGCCGACAGCGCGAACTCGGAGGCGATTCGCCTGGCCGCCGCGCGCGCGGCCGAGCATTTCGGACGGCTCGACATCGTGGTGGTCAACGCCGGCATCCTGAAGTTGGGCGGGGTGGCCGACGTGAGCGTGGCGGATCTCGACCAGATGCTGGCCGTCAATGTGCGCGGCGTGTTCCTGGCGATCCAGGCCGGCGCTGCGCACCTTGCGCGCGGCGGCCGCATCGTTACCATCGGCAGCAATTTGGCCGCGCGCATCGGCGGGCCGGCCGTGAGCGTCTATGCGATGACGAAGGCGGCGGTGGCGACGATGGTCAAAGGCATCGCGATCGACCTTGCACCCCGCGGCATCACCATCAACAACGTGCAGCCCGGGCCGATCCAGACCGATATGACGGTCAACCATCTTGATGCGGTCGTTCCGCTGATCCCGTTGCAGCGCGTCGGCAGCGCCGATGAAATCGCGTCGCTGGTGGCATGGCTTGCCGGCCCCGAATCGGGATACATGACGGGGGCCAGTTTGACTGCCGATGGCGGGATGACGCTGTAGCCGGCGCCGTCCGCAACACGGCGGGACGCCCAACCGGGCGGCCGGTTGCGCATTGCGCGGCCTGCCACCCGATGTCGCTTCTGGTGCAAGCGATTTCCCGTTTCTGGTTCTAGACCCTGCCTGGGGGCTCACTTACCTTTGGTCCTGAATGCTGGCGCGTGTTGCGCCCGCGTCTACCGGAGGTATGCAATGCAGAAGACCGTCACCGCGGACATGCTGGCCGAATTCGCGGCGGCCTGGAACCGCCACGATATCGACGCCTTGATGTCCTTCATGAGCGACGACTGCGTGTTCGAGACCGTGGCCGGCCCCGAGCGATGGGGCGCGCGGCACGAAGGCCGCGAGGCGGTGCGGGCGGCCTTCGCGGCGGCCTGGGCGAATTTCCCCGATGCGCAGTGGCAGAACGGCACGCATTGGGTCGCAGGCGACCGCGGCGTGTCCCAATCGACCTTTACCGGCACCGCCGCCGACGGCTCCCGCGTGGAGGCGGACATGGTGGACGTCTTCACCTTCCGGGACGGCAAGATCCGCGTGAAGAACGCCTACCGCAAGCAGCGCCCGGTATTGCCGGCCCGCGGTTGAACACGCACCCGCATCCAGCAACCGGAACGCAGCATGGATACTCAAATGTCCTTCCAACCTGTAGGTCCGGCCCCCGCTGGCCGGACGGCGATCAGCGCCTACAACCCGGCCTACGATCCGCTGGTGTCCCCGCCCGGCCGCGGGCAGGACTACGCGCCCACCTACTGGGTCGCGACCGCCGGCGAACCGCCCGAGGATGACGGCCCCGTCAACGGCGATATCGACGCCGACGTGGTGATCGTGGGCTCGGGCTTTACCGGGCTGTCGGCGGCGTTGACGCTGGCGCGCGACTTCGGCGTGAAGGCCGTGGTGCTCGAGGCCAATCGCGCGGTGTGGGGCTGCACCAGCCGCAACGGCGGACAGGGACAGAATGCGTCCGGACGCCTGTACCGTTCGCAATGGATAGCGCGCTGGGGCCTGGCGACCGCCAAGCGCCTGGACGCCGAGATCCGCGAAGGATTCGAATATTGGAAGAGCCTGGTGGCCCAGGTGGATTGCGACGCGCAACCTGGCGGCCATCTGTACACGGCGCACCGCCAGAAGAAGATGGCGTTCCTGGAAAACGAAGCCCGCGTGATGCGCGAGGTGTTCGGCTATGACGCCCGGATGTTGAGCCGGGAGGAATTGCGCGAACGCTACGTGTACGACCGCGAGGCGGTGGGCGCGATGCACGAGCCGGATGGCGTGGGCGTGCATCCGTTGAAGCTCGCCTATGGCTATATGCGGCAGGCGCGGGCCCTGGGCGTGCGCATCCATCCGGGCAGCCCGGTGCTGGGCTGGCGCGCCGAGAATGGCGGTGTGCGGCTGCAGACTCCCAACGGCTACGTGCGCGCGCGGCGCGTGGCGTTCGCCACTGGCGGCTATACCGCGCAGGGCGTCAACCGTTTGCTGGACAACCGCATCATGCCGGTGCTGTCGAACTCGCTGGTGACGCGGGTGCTGACGCCGGCGGAACGCGATGCAGCGGGCCTCAAAAGCACGGTGTTCATCACCGACACGCGAACCCTGCGCTTCTATTACCGCCTGCTGCCCGACGGCCGCATGCAGATCGGCAGCCGCAGCGCGCTGCGCGGCGCCGACGCGCAGCATCCGCGCCATCTGGCTCTGCTGCGCGAAGGGCTGGCGCGCAAGTTCCCCACGCTGGCGGGCGTGGACGTGGACTATTCCTGGTGGGGCTGGGTGGACGTGAGCCACGACATGATGCCGCGCGTGACCCAGCCCGACCCGGCGCAGCCGGTCTATTACGCCTTCGGCTACGGGGGCAATGGCGTGGCGTTCTCGGCCCACGCGGGCAAGCGCCTGGCGCAACGCATGATGGGCAAGGACGGCGTGGCCTGGGACCTGCCGATCTACGACTCGCCCTTGCCGGGGCATATGTTCGCGCCGTTCCGCAGGCTGGGCCAGGGCCTGCTGTACCGCTGGTACTACCTAAGAGACGAAGTGCTCTAGCGCGTGCAAGTCCGGGCCCTGCGGGGCCTGCTTGCCGTCCGCGGCGCGGCCGCGGTAGCGGTCGACCACCTTGGCCAGCCGGGCAATCCCCGGCTCGATGTGTTCCGGCCGGATCGATGTGAAGCCGACCCGCAGGAAGTTGCGCGGCGCGTCGGCTCCGTTCATGAAGAAGACGTCGCCGGGTTCCACCACCACGCCCTCGGCCAGCGCGGCCTCGGATAGCTCGCAGGCGTTGAGCCAGGGCGGGCCTTGCAGCCAGCAGGACGAGGATCCGGTAATGGGTATGACCTTGAAATCGGGCAGGTGCCGCGCCAGCGCGCGGGCCAGTTCGGTGCCGCGCTCCTGGTAGGCCTGCGATTGCCTGCGCAGCAGCGAATGGTGGTGCCCCAGCGAAATGAACAGCGAAAACGCCCGCTGGATGTAGGCCGAAGGGTGGCGCAGCATGAGCCGGCGCAGGGCGCGCAGTTCCGCGGTGAGTTCGCGTGGCGCCACGATGTAGCCGATGCGCAGGCCGGGCGCGAAGGACTTGGCCAGGCTGCCCACGTAGATCACGCGGCCGTCGCGGTCCAGGCTCTTCAAGGCGGGAATCGCGCCTTCGCCCCAGCGGCTTTCGCTTTCGAAGTCGTCCTCGATGATCAGGCTGTCGGCCTGGCGCGCCAGCGTCAGCAGGTTCTGGCGGCGCTCCGGAGATAGCGTGACCGTGGTGGGGCACTGGTGGCCCGGCGTGACGAAGAGGTAGTCGCAGCCCAGCAGATGGGTGCCGGTGCATAGCCCTTGTTCGTCCACCGGCAGCGGCAGCAGGTTGCGCGTGTGGCTGGCGAAGATGTTGCGGGCGTCGGGGTAGCCGGGATCTTCCATGCCGACCACCGTGTCCTCGTTGACCAGCAGGTCGGCCAGCAGGTAAAGCGCATGCTGCGCACCCACGGTGATGACGATTTCCTCGGCGTCGGCCCAGACGCCGCGGCGGGGCAGCACCTGGGTGCGGATCTGCTCGATCAGTGCGGGGTCGTCGTGGGTGATCAGGTCCGGCGCCCAGCTGCGGATGTCCAGCACCGACAGCGCCTTGATGCAGCATTCGCGCCATTCCGCGGTGGGGAACAGGTCCTGGTCGAACTGGGCGTAGACAAAGGGATAGGGCTGCTTCTGCCAGTCGCGCGGCTTGGTGATGTTGCGTTGCCGGGACGGGCGGAAGCGCAGCCTTTCGTCCCAGCGCACGTCCGGCTCGCCGCCGTCGGCGGGCGGGGCGTCGGAAGCGGGCCCGGAATGGCCGCGCATGACCGTGTCGCTGACGAAGTGGCCGCTGCGTTCGCGCGACACCAGATAACCCTCGCTCACCAGTTGCTGGTAGGCGAACACGACGGTGTTACGCGCGATGCGCAGCTGGTCGGCCAGATGCCGGCTGGACGGCACCGGCGTGCCGGGCGGCAGGTGGCCGCTGAGGATGGCGGACACCAGCATCTGGCGCACGCAGCCCTGCAGGCTGAGGTTGGGCGCGCTTTCGCGTTCGAACAGGCGCTCCCACAACACAGGCTTGAGCATCGAGGCCTGGCTGGACATGACGGCTCCTTGTCTAGGCCGCGCAGCCGGTAGCCGCTGCGCAGGCGCCGCTCTTGAGGATAGAGGAGCCGGATGGGGGACGAAATGAGGGATTGCCCGGGCGCGTTTCAGACCCGTCCCTTCCACGGAATGGCGAACTTCTCCAGATAACGGACCAGCAGGTCGAAGGCGAAGGCGAACACGCCGATCACGATGATGCCCATGATGACGGTGTCGCTGGCCAGGAACTGGGCGGCGTTCAGCACCATGAAGCCCAGGCCGCGGTCGGCGGCCACCATTTCGGCGGCCACCAGCGTGGTCCAGCCCACGCCGATGCCGATGCGCATGCCCGTGAAGATCTCCGGCATGGCGGCCTTCAGGATCACGTGCCAGACCACCTGCGCAGGCGTGCCGCCCATGGCGTAGGCCGCGTGGATCTGTTCGATCGACACCGAGCGCACGCCGGCGCGCGCCGCGATTGCCATGGGCGCGAAGATCGCCAGGTAGATCAGCAGGACCTTGGGGAATTCGCCGATGCCGAACCAGATGATGATGAGCGGCAGGTAGGCCAGCGGCGGCAGCGGGCGGTAGAACTCGATGGGCGGATCGAAGATGCCGCGCGCGTAGCGGTTCACGCCCATCAGGATGCCGACGGGAATGGCGGTCACGCAAGCCAGGAAAAAGGCCCCGAACACCCGCGACAGGCTGGCCAGCGCATGTTCGGTCAGCGTGGAGTTGGCCACGCCGTCGGTCATGGCCGAGACGAACTTGTCGTACACCGCCAGGGGCGAGGGCAGGAACAGCGGCCGCACCCAGCCGGCGCTGGTCACCAGGAACCACAGCCCGATGAGCGCCAGGCTGGTGATCAGGCTGATGTGGCCGCTGTAGCCCGCGCCCGGCGCGCCATAGACCTTGCCCGGCGCGGCGGGCTTGTGTCCCGGGCGGCTGCTAGCCATGGAAGCCTTGGGGGGAGGAGGCTCGCTCGTCGCCATAGATGATGCCGAGGACTTGTTCGCGCATGGCGATGAAGTCGGGACTGGATTTGATGCTGCGGCCATCGCGGGTCTCCAGGTAGCGCCGGTTGAAGTCCGGCGTGAAGGTATGCGTGATGCGGCCCGGGCGGGGCGACATGACGATCAGCCGCGAACCCAGAAACAGCGCTTCTTCGACGCTGTGCGTGATGAAGAAGAACATCTTGTTGGTCTGCCGCCAGATGTCCAGCAGCAGCTCCTGGATGGTCTCGCGCGTCAGCGCGTCCAGCGCCGCCATGGGTTCGTCCATCAGCAGCATGGCGGGGTTGCAGGTCAGCGCGCGCGCGATGCCCACGCGCTGCTGCATGCCGCCGGACAGCTGGTAGATCATGTGGCGGTGGAAGTCCTGCAGGCCCACCAGCTCCAGATTGCGGCGCGCGCGGGCGCGGCGGGTTTCCTTGTCCACGCCTTGCAGCTTCAGGCCGAACTCGGTGTTCTCCAGCACGTTCAACCAGGGCAGCAGGGCATGCTTCTGGAACACCACGCCGCGGTCGGCGCCGGGACCCACGATAGGCCGGCCGCCCAGCGTGATCTCGCCCTCGGTGGGCGACAGGAAGCCGGCCAGCAGGCTGAGCAAGGTGGTCTTGCCGCAGCCCGAGGCGCCCAGCGCCACGACGAACTCGCCAGGCTGGATGGTCAGGTTGACGTTCTGCAACGCGATGACCGGACCGCTTTCGTGCAGGCCGGAGTAGGTGACGCTTACTTTTTCCGCGCACAGGCTATGCGTGGCGGACGAGGACTGCATGGTCATGCCGGCTCCCCTGGTTGCGACGGGCTGCGCGCAGCCCTGCGTGGCGCTGGGCAGGCGGCGCCGGACGGGCCGCCTTGGCCGCAAGCGCTCCTTACTTCTCGGCCGCCTTGGCGTACTTGTCGGTGACGTGCGGGCTGTAGTCGGCCAGGGCGCGGTCGATCTGCTTCTGGTCCTTCAGGAATTGGGCGCTGGCCGCGAAGGCGCGCGCGGCGCCCGATTCCTTGCCGCCGCCCAGCCAGACATTGGAGGCCTGTTCCTGCACGGTCGGGAAGACCAGCAGCTGGAGCGCTTCGACCATGTCCTCGGGCTTGCCGCCGATCAGCTTGACGATGCTCTTGACCTGCGGGGAATCGGCGGTCCACTTGGCGCTGTTGGCGCGGTAGTCCGCATAGGACTTGGCCAAAACGCTGGTGAAGGCGGCCATGAACTTCGGATTCTTGGCGGCCCAGGCGCGATCGACCACGATGCCGTCGAAGGTTGGCACGCTGGCTTTGCCGATCTGTTCCGAGTCGGCAATGATCTTGCCGCTCTTGGCGATCTCGGTCAGGGCGGGCGGCCAGACGTAGGCCGCGTCGATGTCGCCGCGCTGCCAGGCGGCCACGATCTGCGGCGGCTGCATGTTCAGGATGCGCACGTCGCGCGGATTGATCTTCCAGACCTGTTCCAGCCCGACCAGCAGATGGAAGTGCGAGGTGGACACGAAGGGCGTGGCGACGCGCTTGCCCTTCAGGTCCGCCGTGCTGTTGATGCCGGAACCGTTGCGCGCCACCAGCGCCTCGGATTTGCCGATGTTGTCCAGGATCCAGAACAGCTCCATGTCGACGCCGCGGGTGGCGGCCGCGGTGATGCCGGTGGAGCCCAGCACACCGACCGGCACATTGCCGGAGGCCAGCGCGGTGGAGATGTCGCCGCCGGAGGTGAACTGGCGCCAGTCCACCTGGTAGCCGGCGTCCTTCAAGGCCTTGTCGAAACTGCCGTCGGCGATGGCCGTCAGGAATGGCCCCACGATCAACTGGTAGCCGACCACCAGCTTGGTCTGGGCATAGGCGGGAGCGGCCAACAGCGCGGCGGCCAGGCCGGCCAGGGTGCAGCGGCGGATGAGGCGGAATATCGCGTTCATGGAGATCTCCGGGAGGGAACGGCCGCGCTCCGGCGCGACCGGCATGCTGGAGCCAGTTTGCCCGGATGGAGCCAGAACGCTAGGGCCAGATGCCCTAATCAGTAGGAGCCAAAAAGGCCCGGGCCCGCCCGCCGCGCCGGCAACGCCAGTCCTGGCGCGGCCGGCGCGGCGGGGTGCGGCCGGCGAGGCGGCCCGCGATATGCGCCAAAAGGGGGAGAGGGGGATCGGCCTAGCGGATGAGGCTCAGGAACTCGGCCCGGGTCGACGGATTGTCGTGGAATTCGCCCAGCATGACCGAGGTGACCATGGACGAGTTCTGCTTTTCCACGCCGCGCATCATCATGCACATGTGCTGGGCCTCGATCACCACGGCCACGCCGGCCGCGCCGGTCACCGACTGCACGGCCTCGGCCACCTGGCGGCTGAGGTTTTCCTGGATCTGCAGGCGGCGCGCGTACATTTCGACGATGCGGGCGACCTTGGACAGACCCAGCACCTTGCCGTTGGGCAGGTAGGCCACGTGCGCCTTGCCGATGAAGGGCAGCATGTGGTGTTCGCAGAGCGAGTACAGCTCGATGTTCTTGACCAGCACGATCTCGCGCGTGTCGGAGGTGAACAGCGCGCCATTGACGATTTCGTCCAGGTTCTGGCCGTAGCCGCGGCACAGGTGGCGCATGGCCTTGGCGGCGCGGGCGGGCGTATCGGCCAGCCCTTCGCGGGACGGATCTTCCCCTAGTTCTTGAAGAATGGCGGTGTAGTTCTTTTCCAATGACATCGGGGACTCCTGGGGGCGGCGCTGGTTGCGGCGCTTTACTGTGTAGCGTAGTGCTGCAAGTCTACCGCAGCGCGGGAAAACGATCAGGCCGGGCTCAGGCCCAGGCCCAGGCCCAGGCCCGGGTCAGACCCCGCGGTTCTCGACCGCGTACTTGATCAGCTCGGCCTGGCCGTCTATGCCCAGCTTGCGCTTGATGTTCAGGCGATGGGTCTCCACCGTGCGCACCGACAGTCCCAGCGCCTGCGCGATCTGCTTGTTGGCCTCGCCGCTGGCGATGTGGCGCAGCACGTCGCGTTCGCGCTGCGTCAGCATGGTGGCTGGCGCCGTGGCCTGCGACAGGCGCACCGCGACCGCAGCGCTGAAATAGCTGCGGCCTGCCATGACCGCGTCGATGGCGGTGACGATCTCATGCGCCGGTTCGTCCTTCAGCAGATAGCCGCGCGCACCGGCCTTGACCGCCTGCACCATGTATTCGGGGTTGTCGTGCATGGACAGCACCAGCACCGCGATCTGCGGGTAGCGCTCGTGCAGCAGGGCGGTCAGTTCCAGCCCGCCCACGCCGGGCATGTTCAGGTCCATCAGCGCCAAGTGCGGCAAGGTGCCTCCTTGCGGGTCCTCGGCCAGGCAGGCGGCCAGGAAGGCCTGGGCGGCGGCGGCGTTGCCGGCTTCGCCCACCACCCGCAGTTGCGGCACGGTTTCCAGGCGCAGCCGCAGCCCGTCCCGCACCAGCGGGTGGTCGTCGATCAGCAGCAGCCGGATGGCGTCGGGCTTGTGGTTCATGCGTCGGAACTCGCGGGGAGAGGGGCGGCGGGCAGCGGCAGCCAGGCCTGCAGCACCGTGCCGTGGGAAGTGGAGCGGAAAGTCAGCGTGCCGGACAGCGCGTTCATGCGTTCGCGCATATTGCGCAGGCCGATGCCGCGGCGCGGATCCTGTTGCACCTCGGCATAGTCGAAGCCGCGGCCGTCGTCGGCGATGGTCAGGCGCAGGTCGCGTGGCGAATAAGCCAGCGTCATGTCGGCGCGGGTGGCGCCGGCGTGGCGGATGACGTTGGTCAGGGCTTCCTGGGTGACCCGGAACAGGGCGGTGGCATAGGCCTCGGGCAGCTTCACCGGCTGCCCGGCGGTGTGCAGGCGCACGGCCAGAGGCGGGGCGCCATCCTGGCTGGGAATGGCGAATTCCCGGCCCAGATGTTCGAGTGCGGCCGGCAGGCCCAGGTCGTCCAGCAGCGTCGGCCGCAGGTTGTGCGAAATGCGGCGGACTTCGCCCACGGCGGTATTCAATCGGTCCAGCGCGCCGCCCAAGGGGGTGTCGATATGAGCGAGGACGCGTGGCTCGTCCGGCAGCGTCTGCCGCAGCCGTTCCCGCGCCGCTTCCAGCGACAGCTTGATCGACACCAGCACCTGGCTGATGCCGTCATGCAGCTCGCGCGAGAGCCGTGCGCGCTCGTCTTCCTGCGAACGCACCAGCTGGCGCGCCATCAGCCGCAGCTTGGCGTCGGACTGGCGGTGGTCGCTGATGTTCAAGGCCAGGCCGCAGGCCGCCACGCCCAGGATGGACACGGCGGCAATCCCGGCCACCCAGGCGAACATGCTGCGGATATTGGCCTGGGCGGCGGCGTCGATGCGCTCGAGCGCCTGCTGCACGTCGTCCAGGTAGATGCCGGTGCCCAGCATCCAGCCCCAGCGCTCCAGCACCACCACGTAGCCCAGCTTTTCCTCGGTCTGGTGGGTGGACGGCTTTTCCCAAAGGTAGTGCACCGCTTCGCCGTCCTGGCCGCCGCGCCGGGCGGCGGTCAGCAGATTCTGGATGACGGGCTGGCCCTTGTTGTCGCGCAGTTCCCAAAGGTCCTGCCCAACCAGCTCCGGCTGGCGCGGGTGCATCAGGTTCCTGCCCTTCAGGTCGTAGACGAAAAAGTAGCCGTCGTGGCCGAATTCCATTTGCGCCAGCAGGTCCAGCGCGCGCTGGCGGGTGGCGTCATCGTCGGCCGCCGCCTGCAGGGGGGCGATGGCGCTGTAGGCCAGGTTGACGTAGTGGCGCAGCTCGCCTTCCTTGCTGGCCAGCCAGGCGTTTTCCACGACCTGCTTTTCGCGCTGCGCCAGCTGCAGGCCCTGCACGTAGACGGCCACCGTGATGGCGGCGACGGCCACCAGCAAGGGCACCGCGGCGAGCAGCAGGATTTTCAGGCGCAGCTTCATGAAGGATTTGTATCAGCGCGAACGCGAATATTGCGGCGCAGCATTTTGCTTGCCGCAGTCAGGATCGGGAAATTTCAGCCGTGATTTTACGATTTTCGCCAAATCATGCTGCGGCGCATTGCGTAGTAACACGTAGCGGAATTGCGTAGTTTCGCGCTTGTTGCTGCGTAGTCAAAACGAAATACTAGCGTCCGCGTCGACACGGCGCTGCGTGGACGCGCGCGCGTCCGCCACCCCACAACAATGAGTCTGCCTTCCGCGGGACGATAAAAGCGTTTCACGCCAAAAGCATGGCGGGAGGCTAGAGGAGCACTTATGCAAACCAGCAGTAAGGGACTGGGTCAGCACCTGGTCTGGCTGGCGGTTGCGGTACTGGGCGCGTTCGCGCTGGGCACCGTGGCGCTGGCCAGAGGGGAGACCATCAATGCGCTATGGGTGGTGATCGCCGCCGTATGCGTGTATCTGATCGCATACCGTTATTACAGCCGCTTCATCGCCAAGAACGTGTTCCAGCTGGATCCGACGCGCATGACGCCGGCCTGGAAGCACAACGACGGCCTGGACTACGTGCCCACCAACAAGCACGTGCTGTTCGGCCACCACTTCGCCGCCATCGCTGGCGCTGGCCCCCTGGTGGGCCCGGTGCTGGCCGCGCAGATGGGCTATCTGCCGGGCATGCTGTGGATCCTGGCCGGCGTGGTGTTCGCCGGCGCCGTGCAGGACTTCACGATCCTCTTCATCTCGACCCGCCGCGACGGCCGTTCGCTGGGTGACCTGGTCAAGTCCGAGCTGGGCAAGATCCCGGGCGTGATCGCGCTGTTCGGCGCCTTCATGATCATGGTCATCATCCTGGCCGTGCTGGCGCTGATCGTGGTCAAGGCGCTGACGCATTCGCCCTGGGGCACCTTCACGGTGGCCGCGACCATTCCCATCGCGCTGTTCATGGGCGTGTACCTGCGCTATATCCGCCCGGGCAAGATCGGCGAAGTGTCCATCATCGGCTTCGTCGGCCTGATGGCCGCCATCACCTTCGGCCAGGACGTGGCCGCGCACCCGGTGATCGGCCCCATGTTCGACTTCGACGGCAAGGGCCTGACCTGGATCCTGATCATCTACGGCTTCATCGCTTCGGTGCTGCCGGTGTGGCTGCTGCTGGCCCCGCGCGACTACCTGTCGACCTTCCTGAAGATCGGCACCATCGTCGGCCTGGCCATCGGCATCGTCGTGGTCGCGCCCGAGCTGAAGATGCCCGCGCTGACCCAGTTCGTCGACGGCACCGGTCCGGTGTGGTCGGGCAACCTGTTCCCGTTCCTCTTCATCACCATCGCCTGCGGCGCGGTGTCGGGCTTCCACGCCCTGATCTCCTCGGGCACCACGCCCAAGCTGATCGAGAACGAAACCCAGGCCCGCTACATCGGTTACGGCGGCATGCTGATGGAATCCTTCGTGGCCATCATGGCGCTGGTGGCGGCTTGCGTGATCGAGCCGGGCATCTACTACGCCATGAACAGCCCGGCGGCCGTGATCGGCACCACGCCCGACCAGGTGGCCCAGGTGGTCTCCAGCTGGGGCTTCGTGGTGACGCCCGCGGACCTGATCCAGACCGCCAAGGACGTGGGCGAAAGCACCATCATCTCGCGCGCCGGCGGCGCTCCGACGCTGGCCGTGGGCATGGCGCACATCCTGCACCAGGCCATCGGCGGCCCGGGCATGATGGCCTTCTGGTACCACTTCGCCATCCTGTTCGAAGCGCTCTTCATCCTGACTGCTGTCGACGCCGGCACCCGTGCGGGCCGTTTCATGCTGCAAGACCTGCTGGGCACCTTCGCCCCGTCGCTCAAGCGCACCGACTCGCTGCCTGCCAACCTGATTGCCACCGGCCTGTGCGTGGCGGCCTGGGGCTACTTCCTGTATCAGGGCGTGGTCGATCCGCTGGGTGGCATCAACACGCTGTGGCCGCTGTTCGGCATCGCCAACCAGATGCTGGCCGCGATTGCGCTGACGCTGGGCACCGTGGTGCTGTTCAAGATGAAGCGTGACCGCTACGCCTGGGTCACGGTGCTGCCGACCCTGTGGCTGCTGGCATGCACGCTGACCGCCGGCTGGCAGAAGCTGTTCCACGCCGACCCGCGCGTGAGCTTCCTGGCCCATGCCGACAAGTACAACGCGGCCATCGCCGAAGGCAAGGTCCTGGCTCCGGCCAAGTCCCTGGGCGAAATGTCGCGCGTGGTCTTCAACGACTACATCAACGCCGGCCTGTGCGCGATCTTCATCTTCGTGGTGGTGAGCATCGTGGTGTTCGGCCTGCGTTCGGTGCAGCGTGCGCGCAACGAGAACAAGCCCACCGCCCGCGAAATGCCGTACGAAACGCTGCCGGCCGCCGCCGGCGCGGACTGAGCGCAACAGGGAGACGACGCATGCTGTTCACCAACATGAGTTCCGCGGCCGGCGCCGCCGGCCGCTACCTGGGGCAGACGCTCCGGCTGATGGTCGGCGTGCCGGACTACGAAACGTATGTGGCGCACATGCGGCGCACGCACCCTGACCAGGAGCCGATGACTTACGAAGCATTCTTCCGCGAGCGCCAGGACGCGCGTTATGGCGGGAAGAAGCGGATCGGTTGCTGCTGACAGGAAAGGCCTCGCTTGCGAGGCCTTTTTTTCGTTGGGGGCAGGCGGCGACGGGTTATACCGACTTTCTGCGTACCCTTTCGGCGTAGACCACCAAAGGCACCGCCCCGATCGCGCACAGCGACATCACCAGAAATCCCCCCGGCGCATAGCTGCGGTACAACGCGCCGCCCAACTGGATGCTGGCGAACATGAAGACCCCTCCCGACAGCAGCGCGTAGAGCGCGATGGCCGACGTCTTGATGGCGGCGGGCACATGGCGTGTGATGTACCACATGATGGCTGCGTTATTGCCTGCCAGCGTGAAGCACTGCAGCAGTTGCAGGCCCGCGATCAGCGCCGGATCGGTGGTGGCGGACAGACCGGCCCAGCGGATCGCGGTCATGACGGCGGACGCCAGGATCAGCCATTGCGCGCCCGTGCGGGCCAGGATGCGGGGCGCCAGGAAAAAGAACAGGACCTCGCTGGCCACGCCTACCACCCACAGCATGGAAATCAACGCGGTCGACAGGCCGCTGGCGGTCCAGTACAGCGTGGAA
This sequence comes from Achromobacter sp. GW823-FHT04E03, assembly GCF_058796095.1. Taxonomy (NCBI): domain Bacteria; kingdom Pseudomonadati; phylum Pseudomonadota; class Betaproteobacteria; order Burkholderiales; family Alcaligenaceae; genus Achromobacter; species Achromobacter sp. GW823-FHT04E03. The sequence continues at coordinate 389,148 of NZ_JBXAIJ010000001.1, forward strand.
TAGGAATAGAGGAAGCCGTTGCTGGCCTGGACCAGCGAGGCCGCAGCGATGCACATCAGCAGCGGGCGGTCGCGCAGGACTTCGAGCATGGGCAGGCGGACCGCCGGCGCGGGCGCTTCGCCCGCAGCGGGGCGCGCCGCCCGAGGCAGCAGCCGCACGCAGGCCAGGCAGGCGATGATGAGGACGATGGACAGCCACATCACCCAGTCGGCGTCGAACGTCTTGATCAGGTAGCCGCCCGCCAGGGTGACCACGGCAAAACCCAGCGAGCCGCAGGCGCGCATGACGGTGTAGGAACTCCCCTGGCCCCGGCCGCTGGCGATGGCCATGCGGTCCATCAGCGGCAGGACCGCCGGGAACACGGCATTGAGCAGCAGCGTGATGGCCAACAGCCAGCCGGGCGCGCTGCTGAACGGATAGCAGACGAACAGCGCCAGCGATGCCGCCAGCGCCGCCGCAATCAGCGCATGGGCGCGGCCGGTCTGGTCGGCGACGTGGGCGACCACGGGCGTGGACAGGATCTTGGGCAGGAAGGACGTGGCGACGATCAGGCCGATGACGGCGGGATCCAGTCCGCGGCTGGCGAACCACAGGGGCAGAAAGGGGATGCTGACTCCCTGCAGGCCGTAATACAGGAAGTAAAACCCGTGCAGGGCGATGGCGCCTTGCCTGGGGTCGGGGTTGCCGCGCATAGCGATGGAGGGATCCGGCTGAATTGACGCGCCGTAGCATACTCCTAGCCGGATCGGATTTCAGAAGGGAGGGCGCCTTGATCCCGGACATTGGCAAAAGAACGCGTACGGATTTACGCTAGCGAAGTCGCGGCGCAAGCAAGCCTCGCGCCGCGCGTGTGTTTTCACCATCATTCCTAGGAGTTGCGACCCATGGCCAAGAAACTGGATGAGAAGACCACCAAAGCCCTGAAAGAGCGGCGCAAGCGCCCGCTGGCGACGCCGACCGACCTGGCGTCGGCGGCCACCAGGGATATTTCCGCCGCGCTGAACCAGATACTCGCCGACGTGTTCGCGCTGTATCTCAAGACCAAGAACTTTCATTGGCACGTCAGCGGCCCCCATTTCCGCGACTACCACCTGCTGCTGGACGAGCAGGGCGACCAGCTGTTCGCCATGACGGATCCCATCGCCGAACGCATCCGCAAGATCGGCGGCACGACGCTGCGTTCCATTGGCCACATTGCGCGTTCGCAGCGCATCTCGGATAACGACGCGGACTACGTGCAGCCGCTGGATATGCTGGCCGAGCTGCGCGAGGACAACAAGGTCCTGGCCGCGGCGCTGCGCGAAGCGCACAACATCACCGACGAGCACCGCGACATCGCCAGCTCCAGCCTGATCGAGAACTGGATCGACGAGACCGAACGGCGCACCTGGTTCCTTTTCGAAGCCAGCCGGGAAGGGGATTCGACCGGCCATTGAGGCCGCAGGCGAGCCCCGCGCGCCCTGTCCACCGGGCCGCGCGGCTGGCTTGCCCGCCTTAGAACGACGCGGTGACCGTCGCGTAGTAGGCGCGGCCCGGTTCGTTGTAGGTGGCGGCGCCCGCTTCGCCCGCGTTGCCTTCGCGGTAGAGCTTCTTGTCCAGCAGGTTGCTGACGCCGACGCGCAAGCGCAGGTTCTTGTTGAGCTCGTAGCCCGTGCTCAACCCGACCAGGGCGTAGGGGCTGACGCTTTGCAACCCCTGGCCCGTGATGGTTTCGCCGCGGCGTGGGTTCAAGGTCGGGGCTTCCTGCTTGCCGTAGTAGGTCAGGTTGGCCTGGAACGACAGCTTTTCGGTGGCGAACCAGTCCAGCGTGGAATTGATCGTGTACTTCGGGATGATGCTCAGCGGCTGGCCATTGTCCTTGCTTTCGCTCTGGATCATGTAGGTGAAGTTGGTGTTCCAGTCCAGGCTGGGCGCCAGCGGAATGAAGAGATTGCCTTCCAGCCCCTCGACCACGGCCTTGCCCGAGTTGCTCCATTGCAGCACGCGCGCGCCGTTGGCCAGGCGATAGGCGATGTCCGTGCCGGCCACGATCTTGTTCTTGTAGTCGTTGCGGAAGTAGGCCGCGCTCATGCGCCAGCCGCCGGGGTCGTACTCGAAGCCGATTTCCTTGTTGACGCTGGTTTCGGGCGACAGGTTTTCATTGCCCACCAGGTAGCAGCCGTTCTGATTGGCCTGCGAGGCCAGGCAGCCGAAGCCGCGGCTGTACATCAGGTAGTTCGGATTCGACTGGTACAGGTTTGGTGCCTTGTACGCCCGCGCGATGCCGCCCTTGAGCCTGAAGGCCTCTGTGACCTTGTAGGCGGCATTCAGGCTGGGGCTCCAGTTGTTGCCGAACTTCTCGTTGTGGTCCAGGCGTACGCCCGGCGTCAGGGTGGTGCGTTCCCCGGCCTCGATATTGTCCTCGACGAACAGCGCGTAGCTGTTCTGCGTGGTCTTGGGATCGCGGTTGCCAGGCGCCACGCCGCCGATGACGCCGCCCGTGTAGGTCTGGCGCAGGCTGGCGGGATCGTCCAGGGATTCGCGCAGCCATTCCACGCCTACCGTCGCGACCTGCTCGAAGCCGAGCTTGAACGGGACGTTGACCTCGCCTGCCGCGCGCAGGTTCTTCAAGCGCGAGGTGGACCAGCCCAGGTCCATCGGGCTGCCTTCGCCGCTGCCGGCCAGGCCTTCGTTCTGGCGCGCGTTGCGGGTGTAGTCATAGCCCATCGAGGCGCGCGAGGTACCCCAGTCCCAGGTGCCGCGATGCGTCAGGCTCAGGCTCTCGCGGTAGAGCACGTTGGTTTCTTTGCCGTACAGGCTGTCGGTGAACTTGGTGGTGGAGTTCAGCATCGTGTCGCCGGCATAGAGGTTGCCCTGGCGGCTGAAGGCGGCTTCCAGGTCCAGCGTGTTGCGGTTGTCGGGACGCCAGGAGAAGACCGTGTTCAGGTCCTGGTTGATCACGCCTTCGCGGCCGGCCGATTCCGCCTGGCCGTCGCCGTTGAGCAGCGAGCGGCCGGCGTTGATATTGCGGGCGTCGGGGTTGGTCTTGTTGTAGTTGCCATAGAGCCGGAAGCTGAGGGTGTCGCTGATGGGGCCGCTCAGGCGAATGCCGACCCGGTTGGTATTGCCTTCGTCGCTGTTCTCGGGCTGGTTCAGATAGTAGGTCAGCGAACCGCTGAGCTTGTCCGTGGGCCGCTTGGTGATGATGTTCACCACCCCGCCCATCGCGCCCGAGCCATAGCGCGCGGCGGCGGGGCCGCGCAATACTTCGATGCGCTCGACTTCCTCGGCGGGCACCCAGTTGGTGTCGCCGCGGGTGTCGCGGTCTCCGCTCCAGCCATAGCGGATGGCGTTGCGGGAGGTGGCGGGCTTGCCGTCGATCAAGATCAAGGTGTTTTCCGGCCCCATGCCGCGGATGTCGACCTGCCGGCTATTGCCGCGTGAGCCGCTGGCGCTGTTGCCGGTCAGGTTGACCCCAGGTTCGCGCCGGATGATGTCGGACAGGTCGTTGGTGGGAGGACGGCGGGCGATTTCCTCGGCCGTGATCACCGAGACGCCCAGCGCTTCCTTCACTTCCTCTTCGGCGGTGCCGAGCACCTGAACGGTGGGGAACTGCTGGATGTGATCATCCTGCGTCGAGGTCGTCTGCGCGGCGGCGCCGGCGGTATGAAGCGCGCAGAACAGCGCCGCTGCGGCGTAGTTCAGGCGTTGGTTGGACAGGGACAGCACGAAGTTCTACTCCACAGGCAACGCAGCATGCGGACCGGGCGGGCAGGGTGGGGTTTTCACAACGCCCGCCGCAGATGCTCAACCCAAAGCCGGATGTGCATGATTTAATTGAGAACGATTTCTATTTGAAGTGTTCAGAATTATGTCAGCGGGAGTGCACGCCGGGTTTTGCGCCGGCACCACAATGCTTTGCGGCATCGCCAATCCTCCGGAATCCGGCATGGACGAGCTTCGGCCCGTAGCCGTTGCGGAATCAGCACATCGGGTCGTCCATTACGGGATGGCGCCTGTGGTCCCTGCGCGCGCGCAGACCGTCATGGAAGGCTGGTCTGACCTGGCCGAACTGGACCCGGGCATGGTGTTGTGGCGGCTGGACGCGCGCGATCTGCAAGGTGCGCGCATGCGTGCGGCGGTGCGGCCAGGCCTGCACCTGGCCCTGGTGGTCGGCGGCCGCGTGAACGTGACGCTGGGGGAACACAGGCTCACCCTGGGGCCCGGCGCCGATGGTAGCGTTCAAGGGGTGATGCTTTCCGCGCTGCGGCCGGACGCCTTCCTGCGCGAGTCATGCCGTGGCCATATCGAGCGCACGGTGATGCTGACCTTGCAGCCGCAATGGCTGGATCGGCATCTTCCCGGCGAAGAGGGACTGGCGCTGCGCGCGTTCGCGCAGCGCCATCTGGCGTTGCAGACCTGGAAGGCATCGGACCAGGCCGTGGCCGCCGCGCAGCAGATGTTGCGTCCGCCCGTGCTGCCGCCGCCTTTGTGGCGCCTGTACCAGAAGTCGCGCGCGCTCGACATCGTGGTCGAGGCGCTGGCGCATGCGCACGGCACGGCCGCCGAGGAGGCCGCGCCGCTCAGCCCGCGCGACCGCCGCCGCATGGCCGCGTTGCGGGAATGGATAGACCAGGGCGGCGCCGATGCCTTGCCGCTGGCGGAAATTGCCGCGCGGGCGTGCGTCAGCGTGAACACGCTGCAGCGGCACTTTCGCGCCATGTGGGGCACCACGGTGGCGCAATACCTGCGCGAGGGCAGGCTGTCGCGCGCGCGGTTGGCGCTGGAGCGCGATGGCATCAGCGTCGCGCAAGCGGCTTGCATCGCCGGCTACGGCAGCGCAGCTAACTTCGCCACCGCATTCCGGCGCCGCTTCGGCGTGCCGCCGGGGCAGGTCCGCGCGCGGCGCTAAGGCGCGGCCGAGGCCGGGGTTTCAGGTCAGCCGTGCTTGCCGAAGCCGCCGCTGGCCCACTCCGAGGCGCGCTGCACGCTCAGCTTGTAGGTCGGCGCGACATGGGTCTGGGCCAGTTGTTCGCCGGATTCGTCGTAGGCGCTCAACACGGCATACGGCTCGTCTTCGTCGGGAACGATATCCAGCTTGACGGTCAGGCGGCCGGCGGCGGCGTCGATCTTCACGCTTTTGTGTAGCGTCGCGTGCAGTTGCTGCTCGTGGCGGCGCAGGACTTCCCGGGCGGTCTTGACCAGGGTGATGAAGGCCGGGGAGTCGAGCGGCTTGGGGTTTTTCTTGTCGCGGCCCATGGTCCATGGACCGACCAGGGCCGGCTCGGCCTCGCCGTCCATGGTCATTTCCACGGCCCAGCCGTCGTCTTCCTCGTTCTTGATGATCCGGGCGGTCCAGCCATCGTCGCGCCACAGCGTGGGCAGCTGTTCTTTGCGGTCTTCGGGGGTTTCCGTTTCCGGTATGTGGGTATCGTTCACTGCTGTACTTCTCCTGGACTCGTTTGCCGGCAGGCCCGCGATTGGCGGGCATCGCAGCTTCCGGCTGTTGCCGGAAACCGTTGCCGCAGCGCGAACGCCATCGCGATGGCGGCAATTCCGCCTGCCGACAATTGGGTGCCGGCAACGCCGGTCTTGGCCAGCATGATACCGCCCAGCGTCGCGCCGCGGCCGATGGCGCAGGATGCAGCATTGCTTTTCCGTTTTCGTCATTCACGCAAAGCGCCGGAACCTGGACACGCCCGCATCGGACAAGCCGATACCCCGATCGGACATTCCTGCTGGCGCCCGGCACTTCGTAGCGCCACCATCGCCTGCTCCAAACACGTGTTTCAAGGAAATGAGCATGGACAATGGTCTTGCAGGACAACGAGTGGTGGTGGTCGGCGGTAGCTCGGGCATGGGGTTGGCCGTCAGCGAGCGATTGCTGGGCATGCACTGCGAGGTACTGATCGTGGGCAGGTCCCGCGACAAGCTCGACGCGGCGCGCGAGCAGTTGCGCGCGTTTGGCGCGCCTCGCCTGCACCAGGCGGATGTGACGAGTGAAGCGCAAGTGCAGCGGCTGTTTGAAGAATCAGGCCCGGTGGATCATCTGGTCTGCACGGCTGCCGACATACGCGGCGCCTACGAGCTACTGCCGCAACTCTCGCTGGACGCGCTGGACCGAGCCATCCGCTCCAAGGTCGTCGCGCCCATCCTGCTGGCCAAACATGGCGCCCCGCGCATGCCGGCGCACGGTTCCATCACCCTGACGTCGGGCATTGCCGCCTACCGGCCCCGGCCGAAGGGCATCGCCGTGGCGGCGATCAATGCCGCGTTGGAGGGTGTCGTGCGCGCCATGGCGGTCGAGCTTGCGCCGCTGCGGATCAATGCCGTATCGCCGGGCTGGGTGGATACGCCCATCTGGAATGACGTAGCCGGCGCCGACAGCGGACCGCTTTTGGCATCGATGGCCGAGCGGCTACCGGTGGGCCGGGTCGGCGCCGGCAGCGATATCGCCGATGCCATCGGCTTCCTGATCGGCAATGGCTACACCACCGGCACCGTGCTTCATGTCGATGGCGGCCATCGGCTGGTCTGAGCCAGTCGCCGCGAGGCGGATCATCTCGATGAAGGCGGCCACCTGGCGCGTAGGCGTCCGGTGCAAGGTGAGCAGGCAGATGGGAAGACCTGCTCCCGCGGTCGACAACGGCCGCCACCGGACGCAAGCCGTTGTCGCTGCGGGATCCATGGCCATCCGCGGCAGGATCGATACCCCGAGGCCCGCGGACACCATCTGTATCAAGGCCGGTACGCTGTCGGCGACACCGCGGATACGCGGCTGCACCGGGGCTTCCTGCAACACGGCCTCCAGGTATTCCCGGTATCGGCAGCCGTCCATCGTGACGACCAGCGGGAATGCGGCAAGCGCGTCGGCCTTGATGTCTACAGCCTCGGATAGCGGATGCCCAGGGGGCATTACGACCACCGGCATGTCCCGCGCAATGGCTTGCGCCCGGAGCTTGGCGTCGCTTGCCGGCCATCCGTGCACCAGACCGAGGTCGGCCGTCCCATCGAGCACCGCCTGAGCCGTCGCCATGGAGTTTCTTTCTTGAACTGCAACCTGCGTTCCGGGGTGCATGCCGGCAAAGCGCAACAGTTGCGGAACCAGCACACTGGTGCACAAGGTCTGCGGCGCGGCGACCCGGATCGTGCCTCCTGAATCGTCGACGTTGTCGCGAACTTCCCGGAAGGCGTCATCGGCCCGGGCAAGCAATTCGCGTGCTCGAATGGCCAGTCTCTCTGCGGCCGGGGTGGGTTGCAGGCGATTGTTCTGGCGGATGAAGAGCGCCTGGCCGACGCTCTCTTCCAGCGCCCGTATCTGTTCCGTAACGCTGGGTTGCGACAGATGCACCTGTTTGGCGGCTTTCGTGAAGCTCAACGTTTCCATCGCCGCGACGAAGATCTTCAGCTGTCGTAGTTGGAACATGTGGGTACGCGGTTGTGCTGGGTGGGCCTGTGTGCAGGTGGCTGTCTGCTGCCGAGTGTACTTCCGGTCCAAGACGGGCGGTTCAGGCATAGCGGGCGCCCTTGGCCAGTTCAGGCCGCGGGCAGGCTGACACCCCGAAGGCATCGAACCGCATGCGCTGGTGCTGGGCTCGGCTGGCGCAGCAAGCAACGCAAATTGATGCCGACCGTCGTGGAACGGTTGATCTGGGGCTATGGCGACGGCTCCACCATGCCCGTGTTCGATACACCCCGCGGAAAACTGGGTGCCGTGATCTGCTGGGAAAACTACATGCCGCTACTGCGCATGGCGATGTACGGGACAGGCATGAGCCGCCGTGGCCGAACTGATACGGTCGCGGATACGTAGCAGTTTCCGGTGCAGCAAATTGCATGAAGTTCGACGGTAAACTCCGATTGTTTGCAGGGCGTATGGCGCTCGCTCTGCCCATTTCCAACCTCTTTTTGCGTTGCCATTTTTAAGCAAGCGTCAGAGGAAGGCATGGGGAAAAATCTCCGGTTCCTATTTGCGGTACCTGCTGATAGCGCTCGGCGGCGCTGAGGTCGTTTGTCGTTGCCTGGCCCGCGAGTCGTAAATGAAGCTGCTGAAGCAGCGTTTTGAGGAAATGATGAATTTTTGGGTCCCTGTAGTCTTCGGTACGTTCAAGCTTCTGGTGTTGGGCACGGGCATGTTTCTCGCCATCAAGTCCCATTACGATGGAGAAAAAAAGGAGAAAGCGGAGAAGAAGGAGATAAAGGCTCCGTAAGCGAGCCTTCGTTGCTACGCAAGGGTTTAGAGCGCGGCCGACTTTATTCAGCGCGGCCGGCTCCATTTATCGTCTTCAGTTCACCAGCACAGGCTTGTCCCGATACTGCTGCGGAAACGTCTTGGCCAGGTTTTCGACCTTGGGCACGTCGTTGACCATGATGTACATGCTGTACGGATGGCGCACGAGATAGTCCTGGTGGTAGTCCTCGGCAGGATAGAAGGCTTTCAGCGGTTCTATCGTCGTGGCAAGCGCCTTGGGGTACACACCTGTCTTGTTCAGCTGCGCGATGTAGGCTTCGGCGACCTTGCGCTGGCCGTCGTCCGCAGGAAAGACCGTTGAACGGTACTGGGTGCCGCTGTCCGGACCCTGGCGGTTGAGCTGGGTGGGATCGTGGGCCACCGAGAAATAGATCTGCAGCAGCTGGCCGTAGCTGACCTGGGCGGGGTCGTAGGTGATCTCGACCGCTTCGGCGTGGCCGCTGCGCCCGCCGCTGACGGTGTCGTAATTGGCGGTGGACGCCTGGCCGCCGGCGTAGCCGGAGACGGCGGAGCTGACCCCCTTGACGTGCTGGAACACGGCTTGCACGCCCCAGAAGCAGCCGCCGGCGATGACGGCTTTTTGCGGTGCGGCGGCCGCGGGCTGGTCCATGGCCGGGGGCGGAATGATGAAGGCGGTTTCCGCGGCGCTGGCCGAGGCGGCGCCCAGCAGGCCGCAGGCGACGGCCAGCGCGGCGCAAAGTTTGCGGGGCAGGTGGATGGCGGACATGGTGTCTCCTGATGGATGGGGCGGCCGGAGTTCAGGCCTGCGGGGTGAACGCCAGGGCCACGCCATTCATGCAGTAGCGTAGCCCGGTCGGACGCGGGCCGTCGTCGAAGACGTGGCCCAGATGGCCGCCGCAATTGGCGCAATGCACGGCGACGCGCGTCATGCCGAAGCTGCGGTCCTTGGTTTCGCCCACGGCGCCGTCCAGCGGCTGCCAGAAGCTGGGCCAGCCGGTGCCGCTGTCGAACTTGGTGGAAGAAGAGAACAGCGGATGGGCGCAGCCGGCGCAGGCGTAGGCGCCCTTGCGATACTCCTTGTCCAGCGGGCTGGAGTAGGGACGCTCGGTGCCTTCGCGGCGCAGCACTTCGTATTGTTCGCGCGTGAGCCGTTCGCGCCATTGCGCGTCGCTTAGCGTGTAGGGGAAGGCCTGGGCGGCGGCGGCCGGGCCGCCGCGCGCCGCCAGGACCGGGGCCAGGCCGGCGGCGATGGCCGCCGCGCTGCCCAGGCCCAGGAAATGCCTGCGGTCTAGTTTCATGACATGCTCCGGATCAGGGGCGGGCCGGGTGGGCGCTATTGCTTCATGCCATCCTTGGACATGCCGCCTTTCGACATGCCGTCCTTGGACATCGAATCCTTGGACATGCCATCCTTTGACATGCCATCCTTGGACATCGAGTCCTTCGACATGCTGTTCTTGGACATCGAATCCTTCGACATGCCTTCCTTCGACATGCCGTCCTTGGACATGGAATCCTTGGACATCCCGCTCTTGGCCATTCCGTCCTTGGCCATCGAGCCGCCGCCCATGGCGTCCTTGCTCATGCTGTCCGCGGCATGGACCGCCGCGGCGCCGAAAGCCAGGCACAGGGACAGCGCGGCGGTGGTAGCGATTTTCTTCATGATGCGTTCCTTTATGGAGAGTGAAAGCGTGAAAGATTCCACCTAGCTGCCGCCGAACCAGTTGTAGCCCTGGTCCTCCCAGTAACCGCCCGGGTAGGTGTTGGTGACGAAAATTGCCTGTATGTGCTTGGGGTTCTTGTAGCCAAGCTTGGTAGGCATGCGCAGCTTCATGGGGAAGCCGTACTCTGGTGGCAGCGTCTGGCCGTCATAGGTCAGCGCCAGGATGGTCTGGGGGTGCAATGCGGTGGGCATGTCGATGCTGGTGTAGTAGTCGTCGGCGCACTTGAAGCCCACGTACCTGGCGCTCAGGTCCGCGCCTACGCGCTTGAGGAAGGCGGAGAACGGCACGCCGCCCCATTTGCCGATGGCGCTCCAGCCTTCGACGCAGATGTGCCGCGTCACCTGGTCGATCTGCGCCATGGCGCGCAGTTCCTCCAGCCGCCAGCGGCGCTTGTCTGCGACCAGTCCGCTGACTTCCAGGCGGAACGATTCCTCGTCCACATGCCGCACCTCGTCAATGCCGTAGTAGGCATTGAAGGGGAAGGGCCGCGTGATCATCGATTCGGGATAGGTCGGCGCCAACTGGTCGGGGTCGAAGATCCAGCCCTGCACCCGGTCGTTGAAGCGCGAAACCGCGGTCAGCGCTTTCTCTACGCTTTCGTCGTCCGACAGCGAGCAGCCCGACAGCATGGCCAGTCCGCCCAGGGTCAGGCTGCTGCGCAGGAAGGCGCGGCGCGAGGGCTGTTCGACCCGCTTTTCCAGGATCCTGCCGGCTTCCTTGAGGATGGCCGGGCCGTCCAGGCCGGGCAGGGAGGGGCGCTTGTGCTTGTTCACGGATGGCTCCTTATTTGCCGCGGATCATGGCGATCAGGCTGCGCGGCACCAATGCAACCATCACCAGGTGGACCGCCACGAACGCCGTCAGCAAGGCCATGGCAATGAAGTGCACGCGGCGCGCGGTCTCGTAACCGCCCATCAGTTCGCGCAGCAGTTCGAACTGCACCGACTTCCACAGCACCAGTCCGGAAAGCACCAGCACCGCGATGTCGAGCATCACGAACAGATAAGCCAGCCGCTGCACCTGGTTGTAGCGGCGCGGATCGGCGTGGGCGAGCTTGCCGCGCAGCGCCGCGCCCAGGTCGGCGGCAATGCCGCGGATGCTCAAGGGGAAGAACTTGCGCCAGAGGCGGCCGGTGGCCAGATTCATGGCCAGGTACAGGATGCCGTTGAAGAACAGCAGCCACATGCCGGCGAAATGCCATTGCAGGGCGCCGCCCAGCCAGCCGCCCAGCGTGATCTCCCGTGGAAACACGAAGTCGAACAAGGGCGAGGCGTTGTAGATGCGCCAGCCGCTCATTACCATGACCACCACGGCCAGGGCGTTGAGCCAGTGCATGGCGCGCAGCCAGCCGGGATGGATGGGTACATTGGCCGGCGGGGCCGGAACGTCGTGGCTTGCGGGAGGGGCCAGCATGGCGGGACTCCGGGGGGGCTTGTTGTCGTTGGAGCCATTCTTCCCCGGGGCCGATACCGAAGTCCTCACGCAAACTTAAATTAATTGTGATAACTCGGCGGCGCGGATTGGCGACAATAGGCGCATAACCCCTTTAGAGTTTCCTGCCCATGGACACGCCCCGACGCGTACTCATCGTCGAAGACGACGCCCACATCGCCGAACTGCTGCGCCTGCATCTGCGGGACGAAGGCTACGCGGTCGAGCATGCCGCCGACGGCAACGAAGGCATGCGCAGGCTGGAGGAAGGCGGCTGGGACGCCCTGGTGCTGGACTTGATGTTGCCCGGCATCGATGGCCTTGAAATCTGCAAGCGCGCCCGTGCCATGGCGCGCTATACGCCCATCATCATCACCAGCGCGCGCTCCAGCGAAGTGCACCGCATCCTGGGCCTGGAACTGGGCGCGGACGACTACCTGGCCAAGCCGTTCTCGATGCTGGAACTGGTGGCGCGGGTGCGGGCGCTCCTGCGCCGCAGCGACGCGCTTGAGCGCAACGCGCGCATCGACGCCGGCAGCCTGGCCCTGCACGGCGTGGCCATCGACCCGGTGGCGCGCACGGCCGAGGTCGACGGCCGCCGGCTGGACCTGACCCCGCGCGAGTTCGATCTGCTGCATTTCTTCGCGCGGCACCCGGACAAGGTTTTTTCGCGGATGGATCTGCTGAACCAGGTATGGGGCTACCAGCACGAAGGCTATGAACACACGGTCAATACCCACATCAACCGGCTGCGGGTGAAGATCGAAGCGGACCCGTCGGATCCGCAGCGCATTCTGACGGTCTGGGGCAAGGGCTATAAATTCGCCGCGGGGCCGGGCGGCGCGGGAGGCGCATCATGAAGCGGTTCACGCTTACCCAACGGCTGTCCGCCGTGTTTGCGTTGCTGTTGCTCGCCAGTTGCGGCGCCTCGGCCTGGCTGCAGATCGCGGCCAATTCCCGCTACGAGCAGGAGGTGGTCCAGCGCCTGTCCAGCGGACTGGCGCAGCATATCGCCGGCGCCAACGAATTGATGGACACCAACGGCTGGAAGCCCGCTGCGGTGCGCTCGCTGTTCGACATGCTGATGGCGGTGAATCCGGCGGTCGAGGTCTACTTGCTGTCCAACGACGGCCACATCGTGGGCGATGCCGCGCCCGCCGGCCAGATCAAGCGCGAGCGTGTCGACCTGGGGCCGGTCAAGCGCCTGTTGGCCGGCGAGATGCTGCCCATCACCGGCGACGACCCGCGCAGCCTGGACGCGCAGAAAGTCTTCAGCGCCGCGCCGGTGCGCGTGGGCGGGCAGGACAAGGGCTACGTCTACGTGGTGTTGCAGGGGCAGGCGCACGACGCGCTGGCGATGGCCGTGTCGCGCAGCTCCGTGCTGCGCACGACCTTGTGGTCGATCGCGCTGGTCGCGCTGCTGGGCCTGGTGGCTGGCCTGGCGGCGTTCGCCTTGATCACGCGGCCGCTGCGCGGGCTGACGCGCGCGGTGCGCGCCTTCGACGGCGACGACGGGCAGGCCCTGGCCGCGCTGGAGCGTCCGGGCGACGCCTCGGAGCGCAATGGCGACGAGATCGCGGTGCTGCGGCGCAGCTTCGTGCAGATGGGCAAGCGCATATCCGACCAATGGCGCGAACTGACCCGGCAGGACCAGCAGCGGCGCGACCTGGTCGCCAACATCTCGCACGATCTGCGCACGCCGCTGACCTCGCTGCACGGCTATCTGGAAACCCTGAGGTTGAAGGACCAGACGCTGGACCCGGACGAGCGCCGCCGCTACCTGGACATTGCGCTGGCCCAGAGCCGCAAGGTCGGCCGCCTGGCGCAGGAACTCTTCGAACTGGCGCGGCTGGAGTCCGGGCTGGTGCGGCTGGAACCCGAGACCTTTTCGTTGCCGGAATTGGTGCAGGACGTGATCCAGAAGTTCGAGCTGGCGGCCGAGGCGCGCCAGCAACGCCTGACCACCGACATCCCGCGCGAACTGCCGCCGGTGCGCGCGGACCTTGGGCTGATCGAACGCGTGCTGACCAACCTGCTGGACAACGCCATCCGCCACAGCCCGCCCGGCGGCCTGATCGAACTGCGGCTGGGCAGCGCGCATGACCTGGTGCAGGTGCAGGTCAGCGACACGGGCGAGGGCATTCCGCAGGCGCTGCGCGCGGGACTATTCACGCGGGCCAGCGCCTTGAATCGAGGCCCTGGCGACGGCGGCGGGCTGGGGCTGGTGATCGTGCAGCGCATCCTGCAGCTGCACCACAGCGAGATCAGGCTTGTGGACCGCGCCGGATCGGGCACGGTGTTCCAGTTCGACCTGGCCGCGGTGCGCTAGCGGGCTTCTACGAGTCGGATGCGCCCAGGCTGGAAGCGGCTGCCAGCCGCCGCACCGTGCCGCGCGACGCGTCCACTTCCAGGACGTCGCCGGTTGCGACCTGCCGCATGATGCCTTGCACATTGACGATAGCCGGTATGCCGAACTCGCGCGCCACGATGGCGCCGTGCGACAGGTAGCCACCCGCCTCCATGACCAGGGCCCCGGCCCGCAGGAACAGCGGCGTCCAGGCCGGGTCGGTGGACGCGGCGACCAGGATGCCGCCGGCCGGCATGGCCAGTCCTTCGGAGGGCGAGCGGGCGACGAAAGCGACGGCCCGCGCATGGCCGCCCGCGGCAGGCGTGCCGCGCCAGGATCCGGCGGCGCCGGCATCGGCAGGCGCGGGGGGCGGCATGTCCGTGGCGGCGCCTGCGGCATCTTCGGCGATGACGTCCTGATCGGGGGTCGCGGTCCAGGACTCCAATTGAGCGCGGCGCAGGGCGGCGCGGCGGCCCGCGGCGGCGGGCGTCAGCCTGGCGTCGGCCAGAGCGAAGAGTTCGGCCGCATTCAGGTGGAAGATGTCGTCCGCGGCGGCCAGGCCGTCGGCGTGGACGTAGCGGCGCCCCAGCGCCAAGGCGTTCTGGCGCGCGGCGGCAAGATAGGCCACCAGTACGCTGCGCGCGGCCTCGCGCTGCCTGCCCTCGATGCGGGCAGCGGCCAGCAGACGGGCGATCAGCGGGCGCTGCCAGAAAGGTAGCGCCGCGCGCAGGCGCAACCGGGCCTGGCTTGCGGCGCTGTCCTGCCGGGCGCGCAGCGCCGCAGGGTCGGCGTCGGTCAACTGCCGCACGCTGTCCAGCAGATAGCCGGGGTCCTCGCGCCAGCGCGGGTTGCGCAGATAGGTTTCATAAACGGCGCGATGGCCGTATTGGCGCAGGAAGTCCGCGAAGGCTTGCTTGAAGGGAGCTCCATCCGGCAAGGCGCGCTGCCAGCCGGCGCTGTCGCGCAGGGGATCGCGCAGCCACTCCATCACGCTTGCGTCGCCGGCGGCCAGCTTGGCCAATGCCATGAGGGCATAGCTTTGCGCCGCGGTCACGCTGGGTTCGCCGCCGGCCATCAACGCGGCCGTGAGCGCATGGCCTTCGCCCGGGCAGGCTTTCTCCACCAGTTCCAGCAGCTTGTGCAGCGCGCCGCCGCCCGAGCCCTGCAGGAAGAACAATTGATCCGCCGCCAGCACCGTGTGGAACTGTTCCCGCAGGCGCGCGCCCAGCGCGGCGTTGGACGCGGGCGCGGGCTCGTCCAGCCAGGCCTGGGCGCGGGCGAACAGGCGCGGCAGGTCCTGTTCCGCCTGCTTGCGCAAGGGGGCTGCGCGGCGCAGGTAGCGCAGGATGCGCGCGCCATGCCGCAGGCGTTGCGCCAGCGTCAGGGGCGTCACTGCGATTTCGGGCTGGGGACCGCCCAGCAGCGCGTTCATGGCTTTCGGCGGCACGCCCAGCGCGTCGTAGCCCAGCCATTGGATGACCGAGGCGTCCAGATAGACCCGGCCCTGGAACAGCGCCGCCAGCCGCACGCCCGGCAGGGTGGAATAGCCGCTCAGTTCAAAGCCCGTGGTCAGCATGCGCTGCGCCATGACGCGCCCCGTATCCCATTCCAGCGCCGACATGGCCAGCGGCAGCACTTCGCGGGTGTTGCCGCGCGACCAATAGGCTGGCTGCGCGCGCAGCGCCGGATAGGTGTGGCGCGCCGCCGCGGTGATGGGACGGGCCTGCACGATACAGAAGCGCCGCCCATCCCAGACCCATTCGATGTCGTAGCCGCCGCCGGCATAGTCCAGCGCGCGCGCCGCGTCGCGCACGATATCGCCCAGGGTTTCGGCCTGCGCGTCGCTCAGCACGGCCTGGGCAGCGCGCGCGGCCGGCGTCGGAGCAAGCAAGGTGCCGGCGCCTTCCGCGGCCTGGCTGGCGTGGCGCTTGGCGCCGATGCGCCGGCCGGCCAGCGGCCAAGCCTGGCGCAGATAGTCTTCGCGCAGGCGGTACTCGTCGCCTTGCGCCGCGCCGTCGACCAGCGACTCGCCCAAGCCCCAGTTGGCGTGGATGACCATCTCGTCATGCCGCCCCGACACGGGATCGAGGGTGAAAGCGATGCCCGAGGCGACCGCGTCGATCAGCGGCATGACGACCACGGCCATTCCGGCCGGGTTCAAGCCGAGCTTCTGCCGGTAGGCGCAGGCCTGCGGCGTCCATTGCGAATCCCAGACCTGCCGGACCGCGTCGATCGCCGCATCCGCGCCGCGCACGTTCAGGCAGGAAAGATGGATCCCCGCGAACGAGGCGCCCGCGGAATCTTCCTGTGGCGCGGACGAGCGCAAGGCCAGCGGCCGTTCGAGCCAGCCGCGCGCGGCCAGTTCATCGCGCAGCGCCTGGGCGACAGCGGGCGGCAATGCCTGGCCCGGTTCGCGAGCCAGGCTCAACGCTGCCGGCAGCACGAAGCCGTCGGGCACCGGCACGCCCAGTTGCGACATGCGGCCCAGCTGCCAGCCCTTGCCGCCGGCCGCTTGCGGGCCGGCCAGGGCGGCGGCGGCCCAGTCCAGCGCGGCGGCGCTCATGCCGCCGCCTCGGGCGTCACGCCGCGCACGAAGAGGCTGATGGCGGCATCGAACTCTGCCTTCAGGCTGCTGCGGGGCTGGTCCAGCCAGCGCAGCATCGCGCCCAGGTACAGGAATTGCAGCTGATGGGCCAGTTGTCCGGCGTCCAGATCGGTCCGCGCCTGGCCTGCCGCCTGCGCCTCTTCGATCAGCGCGGTGTACAGCGCCTGCATGCCGCTGCGCGGGTAGCGGCCGTCGTCGCGCGCGCCGGGCTGCAGCGTGGATAGCCGGTAGCGCAAGTACGGCCCCAGATAGGTCCGATGCGATTCGGACCAATGTGCCGAAGCATGCAGTATCCGCGTCAGGCGCTGTGCGAGGGTGGGCAGGGCGCGCAGCGCGGGCTGCAGTTCCCGCAGGCTCGCCGCCAGTTCGCCATGGAAGCGGTGCGCAAGCAGGGCTTCCTTGACCGGAAAATGGTTGTACAGCGTGCCCTTGGAAACATCCGCCTGCGCGGCGATCTGTTCCATGGTGACCACGTCATAGCCCAGGGTCTCGAACAGGCGCCAGGCGGTTTGCGCCAAGTGGTCCAGGGTCTGCAAGCGCTTGCGTTCGCGGCGCCCGGCTTCGGGTGCGGCGGATTCGGATGGGGATAGGGCGGAGGTATCCATGGGCGGAAATAATTGAACGACGAATAATATTGTACGTCGTTCAATTATTTTAGGAAGCCCCCGCGTTTGGGCCGACCTGTCTCAGGCGGAGGCGGGCATCTCGCCGTGCAGCAGGTAGTCCATCAATTCACGCACCGAGCGCATGGCGCTGCCGAACGGCAGCTTGGACGCGCCGCGGAAGAACAGGCCGCGGCTGACCTCGCCGCGCATGGCGGCCGCCAGCTTCAGGTCGATGCAGAATTGTCCGAAGCGCGCCAGGCCGTCGCGCAATCCGCATTGCGTCAGGCAGTCCATGCGCTGGCTGCAGCGGCGCGCATCGCAGCGGGTGTTGGCTTGCAGGGTCTTTTCCTGCCGCAGATAGCGCGTCAGCCAGGGCGTTTCCACGGCGCGGGCGGGCAGGCCGGCCACGCTGGTGAATTCGGCCAGCTTGTCCGGATCGGCGTCAATCAGCACCCGCTTGAAGTTCTCATGCGCGTCGCCTTCGCTGGTGACGGCAAAGGCCGTGCCGACCTGCACGCCGTCGGCGCCGTTGGCCAGCCAATGGCGCACCTGCTCGTGGCTGCCCACGCCGCCCGCCACGATCAGGCGGGGCGCATCCGAACCCAGCGCCAGTTCCTGGAACAGCTTGTGGCAATCGGCCAGCACATGCTGGAAGTCGAAGCGCTCGCTGTGCACGTCATCCAGCCGGGCCGCGCCCAGATGGCCGCCGGCGTAGCCAGGGTGTTCGATCACCACGGCATCGGCCATGCGGCCCTTTTTCATCCATTTCTTCAGCACCACCGCCACGCCGCGCGCCTCGGACAGAATGGGCACCAGCGCTACCTTCGGGTAGTCGGCCGTCATCTCGGGCAGGTCCAGCGGCAGGCCCGCGCCCATCACGATGGCGTGGGCGCCGCTTTCGCAGGCCTGGCGCACCAGGGCGGGATGGTCGCGCACCGCCTTCATGACGTTCACGGCCACCAGGCCGCGGCCTTGCGCGGTGTCCAGCGCGGCGCGCACCTCGCGGTCCAGCGCGACCTGGTTGGCGCTGTCGATGACGTCGCGATCATGGCAGCGTTCGGTTTTTTCCAGCAGGTCGGGATGGTGGTGGCGCAAATCCACACTGGCGATGGTGCCCATGGCGTTCTGGCTGGCGACCGCGCCGGCCAGGCGATGGGCGGATACGCCGACGCCCATGCCGCCCTGGACAATGGGCAGCAATTCGCGTCCGGCGAGGGTGAGTGATTTGAACCACGTCATGATGAGTCTTTCCTCTTTTCAAGTGGAAAGAGGCTAGAGCAAGGGAGTTCGCGTCGCCTTGCGCAGGATCAAGCGGCGAACAATGGAGGGCCCGGCTTAGGCGCAGGCCCACCGCCGGGCCCCAAGGTGGGCCAGCCCCTTCGGGGGGCAGCTAGCCCCGCAGGGGCGCGGCGTGGGGGCCATTAGCCTAGCAGCTTGACGATTGCCGGCACCGACAGCACGGCGGTGTAATAGCCCATGAACTGCACGCCCGTATTGAAGCCGAACAGGCGCGACAGCAGGCCGCCGATCAAGCCCATGGTCAGGATCACCAGCAGGCCGAGGAACTGGCCTTCCCAGATGCTGATGACGATGATCAGGCCGACGAAGGTGGCGATGATGGCTTCATGGCTGACCTTGCGCGACACGAAGAGCGCGGCGCGGCGTGCGAAATTCATCGCGAACGGATAGGACACGACCGCGGCCAGCAGCACCGCCAGCATGCCGTAACCCAGGAATTCCCAGTGGTTGAGCAGATTGTGCAGGTTGTGGGTCTGGCCCGATGCGGCATCCACCGTGAAGCGCGGCGGCGCGTTGAAGAGCGGCGCGGCCGGGCCGGCGGCAACCGGGCTTAGCGGCAGGCCGAAGGCGATCAGCGGGATCAGCGCCTCGGCGATGTAGGTGGCCTCGGTCACGCCGTTGCGCGCGCTCAGCACCGTCGTCAGGCGGTGGTAGGCATGCTTGATGCGCGAGCCGACCAGTTCCCCCAGCACCACGGTCATGGCCACGGGGCTGAACACGAAAGTGGCGCTGGAGATCGCGGCCGTGGCCAGGGTCCAGCGCGTCTGCGTGCGGTCCATGACCTTCAGCGGGTTGGGAAAATAGCCCGACCAGCCCTTGACGTCGGGCGCCAGCGAGAACGTGCGCACCTTGTCGCGCATCATGCGCGAGCGGCCCTGGGGCGAGATCACCGTGAACAGATCCGCGATCAACGGGCCGATGGCGATGCCCAGGAAGTAACTGATGCTCAGCTTGACGCCGTACTTGGCCGTGAGGCTTTGCAGCGCGATGATGACCACCACGAAGGGCACCAGCAGCGCCACGGCGGCCCAGCGTCCGGCCGAGAAATAGGCGATCAGCACCGCGGCGGCCAGGAAGATCCAGGGCGCGGACTTGGTGATGGCGGCGCCGAACGGAGCCAGCAGCACCGCGAACAGCACGGCCAGGGGCACGGCCACGAAGGCCGCGACGATGGCGCCGGACACCATCTTGCGCAGAGCGATGTGCGGCACGCCCAGCTTGCGCAGCATGTTCGCGTCCTGCAGCAGCGGCGTGGCCAGCGTATCGCCCGGGATGCCGAGCAGGGCCGTGGGCACTGCGTGCGTCATGTGTTTGGCGACCGCGCCGGCCAGGAAGAAAGTGAATACGCCAGCGGGCGGCACGCCCAGCAGTACCACCAGCAGGGTCAGCGGCGCCAGCGTGGTGGTTTCGTCGGTGCCGGACACCAGGCCGATGGCCGCGAACACCACCGCGCCCAAAAGCCCCATCGCGGCGGCCACCATGATTTGTTCAAGCAGGATGGGGTCGCTCATGCCAGCGCCTCCTTGCTTGGGCCGGCCTGCGCTGCCGCGGCGGGTTGCGGTTGCGCGGGTTGGGCGGCGGCTTCGGCGAACAGTTCGTACAGACCCAGTTCCTTCAGTTCGCGCTTGGTGGGTTCAGGCAGGTCCGCCAGGGAGCCCAGGCCGCCCGGTTGCTCGGCCAGTTCAGCCAGGACTTCGGCGCGCCAGGCAGGATCATGGGCGGCGCTGTGTTCGATGACTTCGCGCTTGGGCGGAAACAGCCGGGCGCAGATCACGCCCGCCAGCACGCAGCCGGCCAGGCCGGCCAGCATGGCGTAGGCGTGAGCAAGTTCGGGTGATGCCACGATGCCGCGCAGCCAGCGGCTGGCGGCGTAGAAGCCCGCCACGCTGATGACGATGCCGAGGCCGATGGCCCAGGCCAACTGGCGCAGGTCCACCGTGTCGCTCCAGACTTCCGCCAGGCGCCAGGAGGGCGCCGGGGTGCTTGGTTTCATGTCTCTCTCCTCTGTGGTCGGGCGGCATCCGGGGAGTCCGTGCGCCGCCTCTGTCGTTGTCCAGGGCCCGCGAGGGGCGCCTGTCGCTGCATGCAAAGCCGCCTGACCTTGCGGGACAAACTCATCGCGGGTTGCGCAGTTCCTCCAGCAAGGCCAGCGCGCGGTCGGTGCGGACGTCTTTTTCCGCAGCCATGCGCTTGGCGACCGCATCGATCTCCGCGCCCGTCGCGCCGGCCACCAGCGCGATGTTGCGGGCGTGCAAGGCCATATGGCCGCGCTGTATGCCTTCGGTGGCCAGTGCGCGCAGCGCGCCCAGGTTCTGCGCCAGGCCCACAGCCACGGCGATTTCGCCCAATTCCTGGGCGGAGCGCAGGTCCATGATCTTCAGCGCCACCTGCGCCAGCGGATGCGTCTTGGTCGCGCCGCCCACCAGGCCCACCGGCATCGGCATTTCTATCGTGCCGACCAGCGCGCCCGAATTGTCTTTCTCCCATTGCGTCAGCGAGGTGTAGCGTCCCGAGCGGCTGGCATAGGCGTGGGCGCCGGCTTCGACCGCGCGCCAATCGTTGCCGGTGGCAACGATGACGGGGTCGATGCCGTTCATGATGCCCTTGTTGTGCGTGGCGGCGCGGTAGGGATCGACGGCGGCGAAGGTGTAGGCGTCCAGCACGCCCTCGATGATCTCGGCGCCGCTGCGCTCTTTGGTGTCCAGGACTTGCGGCGTGAGACGCACGCGGGCGCGGGCCAGGCGCAGGTCCGCCAGGTTGGACAGGATGCGCAGCCGCACCGAGCCGCCGGTGATTTGTTCGACCAGCGGCGCCACGGCCTCGGCCATGGTATTGACCGTATTGGCGCCCATGGCGTCGCGCACATCCACGATCAGATGCATCACGATCATGGGACCGCGCGGCGTGTCGGGGAATACATGGACCTCGATGTCCTGGCAGCCGCCGCCCAGCTCGATCAGCACCTTGTCGCGGCTGTTGGCCAGCGTGACGATGCGTTCGCGCTCGCGCAGCAACGCCAGGCGCGCCCCTTGCGGGTCGCCCAGTCCCAGCACCTGCACCTGCGCGCGCATCAGCGGGCGGGTACTGGAGGTTTCGAAGCCGCCGCATTCGCGCGCCAGCTTGGCCATGTAGGATGCGGCCGCCACCACCGAGGGCTCTTCGACCGCCATGGGCACCAGCACGTCGCGGCCATTGACCTGGAAATTGCCGGCTACGCCCAGCGGCAGCTCGAACGAACCGATGACGTTCTCGATCATGCCGTCGGCGCGGTCCAGACCAAGCGCGCCCGGTTGGGCAAGCAGCGCGCGCTCCGCGGGCGTGAGCGCGGCGGCGTCGGCGATGGCTGTCAGGCGTTGCGCGGGGGTCAGGGCGCGGAAGTTGGGCAGGCGTGAATCGGCCACGATGAGGTGTCTCCGTATAAGAATCAAGTGGCCTGATTCTAGGTAAACTGTACCGCTATTGAGAGGTACAGTTTTGGCAAACAGTACCATTGCACTGCACCAATTCTGATAGTCCAGCCAACAGGAATACGCGCGTGGAAGCAGCACACACCGGCGGCAGGCCCCAGCGCGCCGCGCCCATCGCCGAAAGCCTGGCCAAGTTGATCGGCCAGCAGATTGCCGATGGCCTCTACCGGCCGGGCGACAAGCTGCCGTCCCTGCGCGAACTGGCGCAGTTGCATCGCTATGCGAAGAACACGGTGGTGGTGGCGTTTGAAATGCTGGTGGCGCAAGGCTTGGTGGAACCGCGGCGGGGCTCGGGCTTTTTCGTGCTGGAGACGAAGTTCGCGCGCCAGGCTGCGGAAGAAGAGCCAGGGCAGTTGAGCCGCGCCATGGACATCGTGTGGCTGATGCGCGAACAGCTCAAGACCCAGCCCGACGCCGTGGCCGTGGGGGACGGCTTTCCGCCCGTGGAATGGCTGGCGGACATGCGCATGGACCGCTATCACCAGAAGGTGGTGCGCACCGGGTTGGGCGCCTTGTTCCGATACGGCAGCCGCTTCGGCTATGCGCCGCTACGCGAGAGCCTGGTGCGCAAACTGGGCGACGTGGGCATCAACGCGGCGCCGCCGCAATTGGTGCTGACACATGGGGCGAACGAAGCCATGGATCTGGTGATCCGCTATTTCGTGCCGCCGGGCGCCGCCGTGCTGGTGGACAACCCCGGCTACTACCCTCTGTTCGGCAAACTGAAGCTGGCCGGCGCGCGCATGCTGGGCGTGCCGCGCCTGGCGGACGGCCCCGACGTGGCTGCACTGGAAGCGCTGCTGCAACGCGAAAAGCCGCGCCTGTTCTTCACCCAGTCGCTGGCGCACAACCCCACTGGCTCGGACATCTCGCTCGCCAAGGCCTACAGGGTCCTGCAACTATCCGAACGCTACAACCTGACGGTGGTAGAGAACGATCCGCTGGCCGATTTCAAGCCCACCTCGGCCGTGCGCCTGTCGGCGCTGGATCAGCTGGAACGCACGATCTACATAGGCAGTTTTTCAAAGTCCTTTTCGGCTGCGCTGCGGGTGGGCTTTATCGCATGCAACGCGGCCCTGGCCAGCGATCTGGCCGACCTGAAGGCGCTGGTGCATGTCAGCAGCTCAGAGTATTGCGAACGCATGGTGGACGTGATGCTGCGCGAAGGGCACTACGAACGGCATCTGGTCAGGCTGCGCCAGCGGCTGGAGGCGGCGACCGGCCATGCCTTGCAGGTGCTGGACGCGCTCGGCGCCGGGGTATACACCCGGCCGACCAGTTCGCTGTACCTGTGGTCGACCTTTCCGGGTGTAGAGGACTCCCTCAAGCTGGCGGCCGATTTGATACCCGAGAAGGTCACCATGGCGCCGGGGCGCGTGTTCAGCGTGGATCCCACGGCGGTGTCGCCGTGGTCCCGCTGCAACGTGGGCGCGGTGGGATCGCCTCGTTTTCTGGCCACCATGCGGCAGCACCTGGCTCAGCGATAGGCGAACTCCTCGAACCATTGCATCAGCAGCGCCAGGGCCGGCGAGCTTAGCGCGCGTACCGGCGGCGCATCGGGCGAGCGGCGCGCGCCTTGCACGGCAAAGCGGCGCACGCCGCGACGCGCCAGCTCGCGGGCCAGGGTCAGCAGCCGGGTCTCGTCCAGCCAGTCCGGGTGCCAGGTGATGCGGCACTCGAAGTCGATGTCGGCCGCCAGCAGTTGCGTCAGGCAGGCCAGCGCGGGGCGCTGTGAATCGCGGCGGCCGGTGATGTCGTCATAGCCCTGGGCATCGGCCTTGATGTCCAGGCCGATCCAGTCCAGATGGCGCAGCACGTCGGCCAGGCGTAGCGGATAGATGCCGGCGGTATGCATGCCGACGCGGTAGCCCATGCGCCTGACGTCGCGGATCATCTGCGGCAGGCGCGGTTCGCTCAAGGGCTCGCCGCCGGAGAAAACAATGGCGTCGAGCAGGCCCTTGCGCGTCTCCAGGAAGGCGCGGACCTCGCGCCAGTCGTAGCGGGCGGCGCGGGTCTGGAGCTCGACGTTATGGCAATAGTGGCAGCGCCAGGGGCAGCCCGAAATGAATACGACCGCCGCCAGTTGCCCGGGCCAGTCCACGGTGGAAAACGGCACCAGCCCGCCGACGGCATGCGAATGCCGGGGCAAGGGCTGGGCCACCGGTTGCGGCGCGGCCGGGTAGGCCGGGCGCGCCGTCAGCCGCCGCGTGCCCGGGCCGCAGCCCGTGGCTGACGCGGCGGCTCGCGTGGCGCCCTCAGGCGCGGCGTTCGACGAAGAAGCGGCGTTCATTGAATTCGCCCTGTTTGCCGGTGTTGAAGGAAGTGACGGGGCGGTGGTAGCCCATGACGCGGGTCCAGATCTCGCAGCGCACGCGCTGGCTGTCGTCCAATTGCGCGGCGGGAGCGGTGGTGACTTCGGGAGCGATCAAGGTTTGCATGGCGGTTCCTTATGGAGTGGATGCCGGGCGGTTGCCCGGCGGTCCGGTCCGGGGCCTGTCGTTTACAGGTCCTAGGCCGGGGTGCAGCATGCCGCTTGCTTGGCCAGCAGTTCGGCATCGCATTTCGGGCAGAACTCATGGTGCCCCGCCAGATAGCCATGGTTGGGGCAGATGGAGAAGGTCGGCGTGACCGTGATGTAGGGCAGCCGGAAGTTCGACAGTGCGCGGCGCACCAGCTGCTTGCACGCGGCGGAAGAAGAAACCGCTTCGTTCATGTACAGATGCAGCACGGTGCCGCCGGTGTACTTGCCCTGCAGCGTTTCTTGCAGTTCCAGCGCATGGAAAGGATCGTCGGTGTGGCCGACCGGCAGCTGGCTGGAATTGGTGTAGTAGGGCTGCGTCTCGCTGCCCGCCTGCAGGATGGCGGGATAGCGCTTCCTGTCTTCGCGGGCGAAGCGGTAGGTGGTGCCTTCGGCGGGCGTGGCTTCCAGGTTGTACAGGTGGCCGGTCTCTTCCTGGAACGCGGTCATGCGGTCGCGCACGCGGTCCAGCAAGCGCACGGCCAGGGCATGGCCCGCGGCGGTGGTGATGTCCTCGGCGTCGGCCGTGAAGTTGCGGACCATCTCGTTGATGCCGTTCACGCCCAGCGTGCTGAAGTGATTGCGCAAGGTGCCCAGGTAGCGGCGGGTATAGGGGTAGAGGCCTTGATCGATATAGCGCTGCACCACCTTGCGCTTGGTTTCCAACACGTCGCGGCCCAGTTCCAGCAGGTGGTCCAGCCGCTGCATCAGCCGTGCTTCGTCGCCGCGGCAGATGTAGCCCAGGCGCGCGCAATTGACCGTCACCACGCCGACCGACCCCGTCTGCTCGGCCGATCCGAACAGGCCGTTGCCGCGCTTGAGCAGTTCGCGCAGGTCCAGCTGGAGGCGGCAGCACATCGAGCGCACCATGTGCGGCTCCAGGTCCGAGTTCAGGAAGTTCTGGAAATAGGGCAGGCCGTAGCGCGCTGTCATCTCGAATAGGCGCTCGGTGTTGGGGTGGTCCCAGTCGAAGTCGGGCGTGATGTTGTAGGTCGGGATGGGGAAAGTGAACACGCGGCCCTTGGCGTCGCCAGCCATCATGACTTCGATGTAGGCGCGGTTGATCATGTCCATCTCGGTCTGCAGGTCGCCGTAGGAGAAGGGCATTTCCTCGCCGCCGATATACGGGATCTGGTCCTTCAGGTCCGGCGGGCAGGTCCAGTCGAACGTGAGGTTGGTGAAGGGCGTCTGCGTGCCCCAGCGGCTGGGCACGTTCAGGTTGTAGATGAGTTCCTGCATGGACTGCTTCACGTCCGCGTACGTCATGGCGTCGCGGCGGATGAAGGGCGCCATGTAGGTGTCGAAGGAGCTGAAGGCCTGCGCGCCGGCCCATTCGTTTTGCAACGTACCCAGGAAGTTGACGATCTGGCCGATGGCCGCGGACATGTGGCGTGGCGGCGTGGCTTCGACCTTGCCGGGGATGCCGTTGAAGCCTTCCGTCAGCAATTGGCGTAGCGACCAGCCGGCGCAATAGCCGCTCAGCATGTCCAGGTCATGGATGTGGATGTCGCCTTCGCGATGGGCGCGGCCCGCCTCGGGCGCGAATACGTTGGACAGCCAGTAGTTGGCGGTGACCTTGCCGGCCACGTTCAGGATCAGGCCGCCCAGGCTGTAGCCCTGGTTGGCGTTGGCGTTGACGCGCCAGTCGCGCTGGTCCAGGTATTCCTCCATCGCGCTTTCCACGTCCACCAGCGTGTGGCGCAGCGCGCGCAGCCGGGCGTGCTGTTCGCGGTGCACGATGTAGGCGCGCGCAGTGCGCCAATGGCCGGCCTGCACCAGGGCTTCTTCCACGCGGTTCTGGATGGTCTCGACGCCCGGGCAGGGGTTGCCTTCCAGTGCGGCGATGACGGTGTCGGTCAAGGCCTGCGCGCCCGCCAGGTCCAGTTCTCCCGTGCTGTTGCCGGCCGCCGCCATGGCTTGGGCGATCTTGTCGCGGTCGAACTCCGCGACCCGGCCGTCGCGCTTGAGGATGTGCTGGATATGCATGACTGACACCATATGTAGTAGGGTGTGAAAACTCTACCACCACATATGGTGCGGACGCCGCCCGGCACCGCCTGGATATCAGGCTTGCTTGATGCGCGTCAAACCTGCGCTTCAGAAGCCGATGCCGACCCCGGCCAGGGATATCGCCACGGCCAGCGCCGCGGTGCGGGCTGCCGGACGCGGCGCCCACGACAGCATGCCGACCCAGAGCAGCGCGCCGGCCGACAGCCAGCCCAGCCAGGCCACTACGCCTACGGTGTTGCCCCAGAGTCCCACGCAGGGCAGTAGCGCCAGCGCCAGCAGCAGCACGCCGGCGCCGCGCAGCACGCGGGTATGGCCGGCGGAGGGATCGCGTCCCCAGACCTGGTCGTAATGGCGCGGCATGGCCAGGCTCAGGCAGGCCATGCCTGAATAGGTCAGCAGCAGCGCCATGGAAATCGCGTACAGGTCGTTGGTGTTCATGCGGCCGCCTCTGCGTCACTGCGGGGATTGCGCCGGATGGGCGCGGATGCGGGCCGTCGCCACAACAGCAGGGCCGCCCAGCCCGATAGTACGCCGAATGCGGCGGACGTCAGTTCGACGCCCGCGCTCTCCCAATCGCCGCGCGCGATCTGCGCTGCCGGATGGTCGCCCAATGTGACGAACGATAGCGCCGGCAGCAGCAGGCACAGCGCGGACAGCAGGACCAGTTGCGAGATCCAGGCGCGGCGCGGGCTGCACAGCCAGGCATGCGCCAGGGTCAGCGCCCACACCAGGAAGAAGCAGCGCAACTCCCATAGCGCGCGGTTTTCCAGCGCCACGGGCAGCAGGCGGTTGGCCCAGAGGTAGCCGATGCAGGCGATCGCCAGCCCGGCCAGCGCGGCCACGTTCAGGCCTTCTATCAGCCGGTACATGCGCGCCGTCGCGCTGCCGAATTCTCCGCCATGCTTGGCGCGGCGCTTGACCATGAATAGCAGCGCGCCGGTACCCATCATGGCCGCGCCCGCCAGGCCGCAGATGAAGTACAGCCAGCTGACGGCCAGTCCGCCGAACTTGGACATGTGCAGGTCGCTCATGACCTGGAACGCCAGGGCCGGCGCGCCGCCATGCACGCCGCCCGCGGGCCGCAGGCGCAGCAGTTCGCCGCTGGCGGAGAACTCCGCCATGCCCGTGGTGGCGCTGATATTGCGGAAGGTGTCGGCGTCTTCGTTCCAGCCGTAGACGCCGATGCGCATGGAGCTATCTTCGGGATTGTTGATGACGATGGCGCGCGCCGTCTGCCCGATCAGTTGTTCGCCGCGGGCCACGATGGGTTCGAGCGCCGGCATGGCCAGCGCCACACCCGTGCGCGAGGGACGCTCCTCGCCGGACAGTTCGGCCAGATAAAGGCGGCTGGCCTGGGGACCCGGGCCGTAGGTGGCCGTGACGGGGGCGGGCATCAGTATCGCGCTCGAAATCACGATGCCCGTGTAGGCGATCATGAATTGGAAAGGCAGGGTCAGCACCGCCACGGCGTTGTGCGCATCCAGCCAGGACCGTTGGCCCTTCCTGGCGCGGAAGGTGAAGAAGTCCTTGAAGATGCGCTTGTGCGTGACCACGCCGGAAATCAGCGCGACCAGCATCGCCATGCTGGCGAAGGCAACGATCCACAGCCCCAGGCCGGCGTTGTGCAGCGTGTAGTGGAAGTTCACGAAATGCGTGCCGCCCATCGTCGCGCGGCCTTCGGCGTCGTGGTGGTCCGCCAGTTCGGCGCCCGTGTCGGGGTCGAGTTCGGCATCCGCGTACTGGCCGTTCTGGTCGAACCAATAGGCCGTCAGGCCGTTGTCGTGAAAGCGGTCCACCGGCCAGATTTCCCACATGCCGGCGCCCGCATGGTTGCGCGCCATATAGTCCACCGCCAGTTCCAGCCGGCGCGCGCGGTCCACCGGAACGCTTTCCTTTTGCGCAGCCTGCGCTTCCGCCTCCTGGTGCTCGGGTGTCATCCAGTGCGTGATGGGTTCGGAGAAGACGGCCAGCGATCCCGTCAGGAAGATGGCGAACAGCAGCCAGGAAAACCACAGGCCGACCCAGGTATGGAGCCAGGCCATGGATAGGCGGAAACCGGATTTCAGGACGAGCCTCTTTCTTGTTGGCGCCGCCGCGAGCCGGGCGGTCTGATTTTATTGAGAATGGTTCCAATTCTAGTCTAAATGGGGACGAGGTTGTCCCTGCCGTCGGCCTTGTATTTTTTGCCGCGCAAGCGGCATCCGCTCCGAGCTGCCGCAGGCAATCGCCATCGCGCGGGCCGGGCACGGCGATTGCTGGGTAGGCGCTCCATCCGCATATCCGCCGCGGGCATGCGCGGATGCCCGCAAGACATGAAAGAGGAGCGCCACATGAAACGCAAAGCTGCAAACGCCTCGCAGATCGAGGAATTGCTGTACCAGGCCCTGGAAACCGAAATAGGCGGCCTGGCCGTGTATGAAACCGCCGTGTCCTGCGCGGTGAACGAGGACCTGAAAAAGGAATGGCTCGGCTACCTGGAAGAAACCCGCACGCATCGCCGGGTGCTATTGACCGTATTCGAGCAACTGCGGCTGGATCCGCAGGCGCAGCCGCCGGGCCGCCAGGTCGTGCGCCATATCGGCGAGGCATTGGTCAAGGCCATGAAGATGGCGATCAGCGCGGGCGATCCGGACGCGGCCCAACTGGTCGCCACCGAATGCGTGGTGCTGGCCGAGACCAAGGACCACGCGAACTGGTCCCTGATCGGCGTGATTGCCGAGCAGCACAGCGGCGACGAGGCCAAGGTATTGAAGCAGGCGTATGACGCCGTGGCCACCGACGAGGACCACCACCTTTATCACACGCAGGGCTGGTCGCGCGAATTGTGGATCCAGTCGCTGGGCTTGCCGGCGGTGCTGCCGCCGCCCGAAGAGGTCAAGCAGGTGGAGACCGCCATCGGCGCATCGCGGGCCGAGCAGGCGCGCGGCAAGATGTTGAGCCACTAGGAGATTGCGATGCCAGCCAAGAAAGCAGCAGGCAAGGGCGGCGCAGGCGCGGCCGTGGACACGGCCTACCTGAATACGGACAGCGGCCCCGCGTCCGGACCCGCGGGCAAGCCCAGCCATCCGGCGCTCAAGCGCGCCGCGGCCGTGGGTGATACGGCCGCCGCGATTCCCCACAATGCCGGCAAGGCGGCGGAGTACGGTGAAGCAGGGGCGCGGTGCCCCTATGCCGGCGCGCACGTCGCGGCAGCGGATCCTTCCGCGACGGCCAGTTCGCTGTCCGAAGCCGAGACCTCGGCCAAGACCGGGGGCGCGGCCGCGGCCGGCATCAACGCGGCCGACGGCCGGCTGGAACGCGTGCGCGCGGATTCAAGCGGACAGATGCTGACCACCAACCAGGGCGTGCGCGTCAGCGACAACCAGCACTCGCTGAAGGCGGGTTTGCGCGGGCCGGCGCTGCTCAAGGACTTCATCCTGCGCGAGAAGATCACGCATTTCGACCACGAGCGGATTCCCGAGCGCATCGTGCATGCGCGCGGTTCGGCGGCCCACGGCTACTTCGAATGCTACAAGCCGCTGACCGACCTGACCGCGGCCTCTTTGTTCGCCGAAGCCGGCAAGCGCACGCCGGTGTTCGTGCGTTTTTCGACGGTGGCAGGCGAGCGCGGCTCCAAGGACACGGCGCGGGACGTGCGCGGTTTCGCCGTGAAGTTCTATACCGACGAGGGCAACTGGGATCTGGTCGGCAACAACATGCCGGTCTTCTTCATCCAGGACGCGATGAAGTTCCCGGACCTGGTGCACGCCGTCAAGCCCGAGCCGCATCATGGCATGCCCCAGGCCGCGTCCGCGCACGACACCTTCTGGGACTTCGTGTCGCTGATGCCGGAGTCCACCCACATGCTGATGTGGCTGATGTCGGACCGCGCCATCCCGCGCAGCTACCGGATGATGCAGGGCTTTGGCGTGCACACCTTCCGCTTCGTCAACGCCGCGGGCGAGTCGCGGTTGGTGAAATTCCATTGGAATCCGCTACTTGGCACGCATTCGCAGGTCTGGAATGAAGCCGTGAAGGTATCCGGCGCGGACCCTGACTTCCACCGCCGCGATCTTTGGGAGGCGATCGACGCCGGCAATGGCCCGCAGTGGGAGCTGGGCGTGCAGGTATTCACCGAGGAGCAGGCCGAAGGCTTCAGCTTCGACGTGCTGGACGCCACCAAGATCGTGCCGGAGGAACTGGTGCCCGTCGTGCCGGTGGGGCGGATGGTGCTGGACCGCAATCCCGACAACTTCTTCGCCGAGACCGAGCAGGTCGCCTTTTGCGCTGCCCACATCGTGCCGGGCCTGGACTTCACCAATGACCCGCTATTGGCCGGGCGCATCCATTCCTACGTGGACACGCAGATTTCGCGGCTGGGCGGCCCCAACTTCCATGAAATCCCGATCAATGCGCCGCTTGCGCCCGTGCACAACAACCAGCGCGACGGCATGCATCGCCAGGCCATCCATCGCGGCCGCGTGGCCTACGAGCCCAACTCGCTTGCCGGCGGCTGTCCGTTCCAGGCCGGCATGGATGGCTTCGTGTCGTTTCCGGAGCCGGAGACGGGCGACGAACTGCGAGGGCATCCTGAAAAATTCGCCGAGCATTACAACCAGGCGACGCTGTTCTACGACAGTCAGGCAGACTGGGAAAAACGCCACATCGCCGACGCCTATGCCTTTGAATTGAGCAAGGTCACGGTGCCGGCGGTGCGCCAGCGCATGGTCGCGTCGCTGCGCAACGTGTCCGAAGAACTGGCGCAGGGCGTGGCCGACCAGTTGGGCATGGCCTTGCCCGCGCCCTTGCCGCGGGCGATCGAGCGTCCGCCCAAGCCGGAAGTCGAGGTGTCGCCGGCATTGTCATTGGCCGCGCGCCCTGGGGATGGCGGCATCGCCACGCGCAAGGTCGCAATCCTGGTGGCGGAGGGCGCGGATGGCAAGAGCGTGTCCGCCGTAGCCCAGGGGCTGATCGCGGCGGGCGCCATCGTGCGGCTCGTCGGGCAGCGCATCGGGCCCGTCCCGGCTGCCGGGGGCGGCACGCTGGATGCCGATGCTTCCCTGGACAACCATCCTTCGGCGCTGTTCGATGGCGTGGTTGCGGCGGGCGGCGAGGCTGCGGTGGCCCGCCTGGAATCGGACGGACGCGCGCTGGAGTTCCTGCGCGACGCCTATCGCCACGGGAAGACTTTGATGGGCATGGGCGAGGGCGTGCAGCTGCTTGCCGCGGCGGGCCTGTCCGCCGATACGGCGGATGGCGGACTGCTAAGGATGGACGCGGCGGCCGCCGCCAAGAGCGTGACCGCCTTCATCGAAGCCCTGGGCCGGCATCGCCACCCGGAAAGGGAAACCACGCCGCCCAGGGTTTGATGCCGCCGCTGCGGCCAGGTGCATGTGTATCTTGACAAGGCATCGGCGCCTGCCAATACTGATCCGGCAAGTCGGGGCGAGCGCGTCGGGCGCTTGCCGTCCTTTTCCTTTCGAGATCAGGGGGCTGTATGCGTCGCGCGTCCGTTTTGCCTATGAGTATCCGCGGCTGGCTTTGGGCCAGCCTTTTTTTGTGGGTCGCCTGTATCTGCCTGGCGCCGCAGGCCAGGGCGGAGTCCGCGGCCGAGCTCAGCCGTGAAGCGCAGAGTGCGCTGGATCGCCTGTACCAGCAGGAACCCAAGACGCGTGTACTGGGCAACAAGGCGGTGGGCGTGCTGGTGTTTCCCCGCATTCTGAAGGGCGGCCTGCTGGTCGGCGCGGAAACTGGCGACGGCGCGCTCATCCGTCGCGGCAAGGTCCAGGCCTACTACAACATATCGGCCGTATCGTTCGGTCTTCAGGCCGGCGCGCAGGAGTTCAGCTATGCGCTGTTCTTCATGAACGAGCCGGCGATGCGGTACCTGGACCAGAGCGACGGCTGGTCGCTTGGCGCCGGCCCCAGCCTGGTCGTGGTGGATGACAGCTATGCCGCCAGCATTACCACCACCACCCTGAGCCAGGATGTCTATGCCGTGCCATTCGGCGGACAGGGGCTGATGGCGGGCATGGGCCTGGAAGGGTCCAAGATCACCCGCACCCAACCGGACTGAGGCCAGGCGTCAAGCTGCCGCGGTTAGTCCAGCGTGATGCCGGCGCGGGCCGCTACTTCGGAAAAGGTGTGCAGTTCCTTCGTGATCTGCGCCTTGAATGCCGGCCCGGGCAGATAGACCGGATCCAGCGCCAGGTCCGCCACCGATTTGCGGACCTGCGGATCCTCCATGATTTCCGCCACGGCGCGGCTCAGGGTATCCACCACAGGGGCCGGCGTGCGCGCCGGCGCCACCAGCGCGTACCAACCCACGAAAGAAACGTCCGCCATGCCGGCTTCCGCGAAGGTCGGCACGTCGGGCAGTTGCGGCATGCGGCGTTCGCCCGTCACGGCCAGCGCGCGGATCTTGCCGGCGCGGACCTGCGGCGCGGCGGAAGACACGGTGTCCACGCCCAGGTCGACCTCGCCGCCTATCATGGCCGTGACCAGCTGCGCGCTGCCCTTGTAGGGCACCGGCAACATCTTGGCGCCCGCGGCCTCGGCGTACATCTCGCCCGCCAGGTGTGGCGCGGATCCGGGACCGAAGGTGCCGTACATCAGGCCGCCCTTGGCGCTTTGCTGCCGGGCCAGCGCCGCCGCTTCCTGCGCAGTGCTGGCCGCAAGGCCGTTCTTGGCCAGCAGCACCACGGGCGCCATGGCGACGATGGCGATGTGTTCATAGCTCTTTTGCGGGTCGTAGGGCAGCCCGGGCTTGAGCGCCGGCAGCACGGTATAGGTGGTGCTGCCCGACAGCATCAGGGTGTAGCCGTCAGGCTGCGCGCGCGCCGCCGCTTCCGCGCCGATCACGGTGGATGCGCCGGGGCGGTTCTCCACGATGACCGGCTGGCCGAACTTGCCGGACAGCTTGTTGGCCAGCAGACGCGCCACGGCGTCGGTCGCTCCGCCCGGCGTGAAGGGTACGACGATCTTGATTGCCTGTTCAGGATAGGCGGCTTGGACGCCGCCCGCATGCGCGGCGGCGGCAAGGCTTGCGGCGGCCAGGGCGGCGCGGAGTTTGACGTTCATGTCGGAGATTCCGGTCAGTTGGCGTTGGAAGACGGGCGCGCAGCCGCCTGGCGCAGGGCGCTGCCCTGATCGCCCAGGTCCCAGTACAGGCCAGCCATGATGGCCAGCCCCTCGCGGGCGACGCTGCCCAGCAGGTGTTCGTTGGGCGCGTGCTGGGCGCAAGCGGGATAGGAATGCGGCACCCACAATGTGGGCAGTCCCAATTGGTCGGCGAAGATGTCGTTGGGCAGCGAGCCGCCCAGGTTGGGCAGCAGCGCCGGCCGCTTGCCGGTGCTGCGTTCCAGCGAGGCCGCGGCCCAGCGCACCCAGGGATTGTCGGGCGACAGACGGGTGGCGCCGGCCTGCATGCCGATGCGCACCTGCACGTCCTCGAAGCCCGCCGCGCTCAGGTGTTCCCGCACGTGCGTTTCCAGCGCGCGCCAGTCCGTGCCGACCACGAAACGCAGCTGGCACCAGGCCACGGCCTCGGGCGGTATGGCGTTGACCGGCTTGGCCGGATCGCCGGCGCCAAAGGTCAGGACGTCCAGGCTGTTCCAGCCGAACACTTTTTCGGGCGCGCTCAGCCCGGGTTCGCCCCACCACGCGTTGATGTCGGGGTCGTCTTCGCCGCCGCCGACTTCCAGGTCGGCCAGCGCCCCGGCCACCGCCTCCGGGATGGGGGGCGGGCGCAGGCCGGGCACCGTGATTCGGCCGCACGCATCGACCAGCGTGGCGATGGCGTGCGCCAGCACGATGGCGGGGTTGGCCAGCAGGCCGCCCCAGTTGCCCGAGTGGTAGCCGCGTTCGCGCGCGCGCAGTTTCAGTTCGAAGTTCACCGCGCCGCGTGAGCCCATGAACAGGGTGGGACGCTGCGCGCTCAGCCGCGGGCCGTCGCTGGCAATGAAGACATCCGCCGCCAGCGCCTCGCGCTGTGCCTCGCAGAAGGCGGCCAGTCCGGGGGAGCCCGCTTCCTCGCCGGTCTCGATCAGCCAGGTCGTGTTGAAACCGAGCCTGCCGCCGCGCGCGGCGATGACCTGGCGCAAGGCTTCCAGATTGATGCTGTGCTGGCCCTTGTTGTCGGCGGTGCCGCGTCCGTACCAGCGGTCGCCTTCGACCTGCAGGAGCCAGGGATCGCGGCCGGCTTCCCACTTGGCGGCGTCGCCGCGCACCACGTCGCCGTGGCCGTACATCAGCACCGTGGGCAGACCGGCCTGCTCGATGCGGCGCGCCACCAGGATGGGCAGGTCGGCGCCCGAGGGGTTGGGGTGCACCTCACAGGCGAAGCCCAGTTGCTGGAGCAGCGGAACCAGTTCTTCGTTCAGGTAGGCATGCTGGGCCGGCGCCTGGTCGGGCACTTCGCTTTCCGTCGCGTAGGCGACGCGGCGGGCCAGCGCGGCATGCAGGTCGCCGTTGTCGTAGGCTTGAACGGCTTGGAGCAGGGCTTGTTCGCGTGTCACTTCGGTGCCTGGGATGGGATGCAGAGGGAGGCACAAAGTTATTACGCTTCACTACATGCCACAATTAGATAATTAGCATTCTTTCATTGCCATAAAGGCATGGATAAGAGGGGCCGCCATGATTTCGCTGGGCTTGAGGTATTTTCTGGAGGTCGCGCGCTGCGGTTCCATCGCGGGCGCCGCGGCGGCACAGCACGTGGCGGCTTCTGCCGTCAGCCGGCAGATCGCCAAGCTGGAGGACGGGCTGGGCATCGCGCTGTTCGAGCGGCAGGCGCGCGGCATGGAGCTGAGCGAAGCCGGCCGCCAATTGGCGGCCTACGCCAATGCCGCCGCCCTGGAAGCCGAGCGCGTCACCACCGAGATCCGCCAGCGCGGCCACCTGGGCGACGTGACCATACGCCTGGCCTGCACCGAGGGTTTCGCCCACCGCTTCCTGCCCATGTGCATGGCCGAGTTCAAGCGGGTCAGGCCCGAGGCCCGTTTCCATTTGCACGTGGAGCGCCCCGAGGAGGTCAGCCGCCAGATCCTGGAGGGCCTGTCGCAGTTGGCGCTGCGCTACACCACCGCGCAGGACGACCGGCTCAAGACCGAACTGCTGGTGCGCGCGCCGGTCTATGCGGTCATGTGCCGCAACCATCCGCTGGCCAGCCGCCGCAGCCTTGGCGTGCGCGACCTGACCAAGGTGCCGCTGTCGCTGGGCGACCATGGCACTACGGTGCGGCAGCTGTTTGACGCGGCCTGCGCCAACGCCGGACTGCACATCGAGCCGGCCTACGTGTCCAATCATTCCGCGGCCTTCCTGCCCATGCTGCCGGGCAGCGACATCGTGGCGCTGTCGGGCTACCTGACGGTGCTGGGACAACGCGACGGCGAAGGCCTGGTCGCGGTGCCGTTCAGCAATCCGGAAATGCGGCAGCGGAGCATCCAGGTCCTGACCTTGCAGGGGAGGACCTTGCCGGCCCTGGCGCGCGAGTTCCTGGAGTTCATGGCGCAGCGGCTGACGGCCACGCCCAAGGCGCCGGAAGGGTAGCGGGGCCGCCGCGGGCGGCCCCGGGACTGCGCTTCAGTCCAGCGAGATATTGGCCTCTTTGACCACGGCCGCGAAGCGCGCCGAATCCGCGTCGCGGGCCTGGGCCAGCGCGGCGGCATCCTGCGGCCAGGCGTCGAAGCCATAGGTCTCGAAGCGCTTGCGCACCGCGGGCGTGACCACGGCCTGGGCAATGGCGGCGTTGATGCGCTTGACCACGGCATCCGGCGTGCCTTTGGGCGCGAAGGCCGCGACCCAGGTCTTCAACTCGAAGTCCTTGGGGCCGCCGGCCTCGCTGACCGTGGGCACGTCGGCGTAGGAACCGAGGCGGGACGGCGCCGCCAGCGCCAGCAGCTTGACCCGCTTGGCCTGGTACAGGTTCTGCACGGTGGCGGCCGTGCCGAAAGCCCAGTCGACCTCGCCATTGGCCACCGCCGTGTAGAGCTGGGCCAGGTCCTTGAAAGGCACGTGCGTCATGCTGGTCTGCGTGGCGGTCTGGAACATGGAGGTGCCCACATGCGCCACGCTGCCCATGCCCCAGGTGCCGTAGGTCAGCTTGCCGGGCTGGGCCTTGGCCGCGGCGATCAGGTCGGTGACGTTGTTCCAGGGGGACGAGGCCGACACCACCATGAAGAAATGCGTGGTGTAGATCGGCGCCACAGGGACGAAATCCTTGACCGGATCGAAGGGCAGATTGCGGTAGAGCTGCGGCTGCAGCGTCATGTGGGTGTTGTCCACCACGGCTAGCGAGTAGCCGTCGGGCGTGGCGCGCTTGACCTCGCCGATCGCCAGCCAGCCGTTGGCGCCGGGCTTGTTCTCCACGATAAGCGGCTGCTTCCAGGCCGCCGTGAGCTGTTCGCCCAGCATGCGGGCGACGGCGTCGGGGCCGCTGCCCACCGAATACGGCAGCACGATGCGCACCGGCCGTTCGGGGTACTTGTCGGATTGGGCCTGTGCCGAGGCGCAGGCCAGGGCGCCGGTCAGCGCCATGCACCAGAGAGTATTTTTCATGTCTCCTCCACTTTCCATGGATGGTTTTTGCGGCGCTTCCCCGCGCCGCTTATCGTCGGGGCCGCATGCGCGGATGCGCCGCGGCCGGGTACTTACAGCAAAAGGGTGCGTGGCTCAGGACACCGCTGCCGCCTCCGGGTGCAGCGCCTCGTAGGCGGCGGCGAAGCCGGGGTCGCGCTGGCGCAGGTCGTCGTGGCTGACCTGGCCCGTGCGGCGCATGTAGTCGTAGGCGAAGGACACGGGGTCCAGGTGCATCTTGTCGGCCACGTTCTCGTACCAGTCCAGGCTGCGCGCGGCGGCAGTCTGGAAATTGGCCGATGCCGGACGGCGCTGCGCCTCGAAATGCGCGAAGGCGGCCTGCGTGTCTTCCGGATGCTGGGTGAGGCCCTGGTGCAGCGCGATCGCGTCCTGCATCGCCATGCGGGTGCCGGAGCCGAGCGAGAAATGCACGGTGCGCAGCGCATCGCCCAGCAGGACGATGTTGCGATGCGACCAGCGTTCGTTGCGCACGATGTTGGCCTCGAACCAGAGGGAACGGTTGCCCAGCAGTTCGTTGGCGCCCAGGTCGGCGCGGAACACCTCGGCGCAATATTGGCGGCTTGCGTCCTCGCTGGCCGTGTCCAGGCCGGCGCGCTGCCAGGTGTCCGGGTCCACTTCCACCAGGAAGGTGCTGAGGTCCTTGCTGTACTGGTAGCTGTGCGCGATGAAGATACCGTGGTCCGTTTCGCGGAAGATCAGCGATACCGGATGAAAGCGCTGGCGTGTGCCGTACCAGGCGAACTTGTTGCGGCGGCGTTCGAAGCTGGGCCGGAAGTGTTCGGCGTACTGCTTGCGCACGGCGCTGTTGCTGCCGTCCGCGGCCACGACCATGTCCACTTCCGCGGCCAGCCGCTCCACGTCGTCGATCTGCTGTTCGTGCAGGATCTGGACG
Source organism: Achromobacter sp. GW823-FHT04E03 (assembly GCF_058796095.1). Taxonomy (NCBI): domain Bacteria; kingdom Pseudomonadati; phylum Pseudomonadota; class Betaproteobacteria; order Burkholderiales; family Alcaligenaceae; genus Achromobacter; species Achromobacter sp. GW823-FHT04E03. Next base: position 426,809 of record NZ_JBXAIJ010000001.1, read on the forward strand.
CCGGCCTCCACGCAGGCTTTTTCCAGGACTTCCAGCATGTCGATGCGGGCCGTGCGCGAGAAATGGTTGCCCTGGACCTGGACGCGGGCGCCTTGGTGGATGATCTCCATGTAGTCGCAGCGTTCGTGGTGCGCGACGAAGGCCTTGAAGAATTCGGGGTCGGCTTCGCGCAGGAAGGCCAGGCCGATGTCCGAGAACACCACGCCCCAGCCGTAGGTGGCGCCGCGCGGGTTCCGTTCGTAAACGGTGATTTCATGCTGCGGCGCATGCTTCTTGGCAAGTAGCGAAAAGTACAGGCCGGCGGGGCCCGCTCCGATGACAGCGATCTTCATTTGGCTTCACTCCTGTTTGCTTCGGCCTGCGCGCAGGCTTGCCGATATGACTGCAGCGCGCCGCGCAGCGCGGCGGGTACTTCGATGGCGCGCCGTTCGCCGCGCGCCACGCAGATCGGGGTCAGCCTGGCGTCGAACGCGGGCTGGCCCCGCACGCTGCCGGCGACGTGCAGGGTGTAGGTGCGGGTGCGGATTTCCTCGACCCTGACGCACATGTCGAATTCCTCGTCCGGCCACAGCGAGGCCTGGAAGTCGAACGACAGCGCGCGCGTCGGCGTGCCGAAGCCGTGCTCATCCTTGATGCGCTGCGGCGTGCCATTGAACAGGTGGCCGTAGAACAGTTCGGCGGCCGATAGCACGTATTCGCCGAACGTGACGGTGTAGACCACGCCCGCGGGATCGCAGTCGCCCCATTTGACGCGGCGGCGCACGATGAAAGGCGTTTCGCTCAGGACGTATTCAGTGCTGGTCATTGCCGTTCTCCCGGGCCTTGGCGGCTTCCTGGTTGAGCATTTCCGCGACGCTATGGCGCAGGGCCGCCTTGTCGAGCTTGCCGACCTTGGTGACGGGGAAGGCTTCGATCTGCTCGATGCGTTCCGGACACTTGTATTTGGCGAGCCCCTGGCCGGTGAGGAAGTCCGCCAGCTCCGTCAGGCCGGGCGCCGTGTGGCCGGGCCGGACGATGATGAAGATGCAGCCTTTTTCGCCATAGAAGGGGTCGGGCATGGCCACCAGGCGCGCTTCGGAAATGGCCGGATGCGCGCCCACCAGCGCCTCGACTTCCTCGCAGCCGATCTTCTCGCCGCCGCGGTTGATGTTGTCGCGCAGGCGGCCTTCGAAGGCGTAGCAGGTTGCGCCATCGACCACGCGCGCCGTCATCATGTCTCCGGTGCGGTAATAGCCGTCCGAGGTGTACGCGGAGGCGTTGGCCGCGGGAGCGTCGAAGAACCCGGGCAGCGTGGCGGGGCCGCGGAAGCAGAGTTCGCCCATCTGGCCTTCGGCCACTGGTTCCTCGGTGCCGGGCGCGAGCAGGCGGATGTCGTCCTCGGGACAGCCCGAGCGGCCTTGCGTATGGTGCCGTTCGTACTCGGACGCGTCGGCGGGCGAGCCCAGCAGCAATCCTTCCGTGATGCCGAACAGGTTGGAGCAGGGCACGTTCAGGTGCGCTTCAAGCCGGTCCGCGGCGCTCATGGTGATGAACAGGCGCAGGGACGACAGGTCGTAGTTCGCCAGGTCGGCGAAGGCCATGATCTGCGGCGCTATCGGCCCGATGGACATGGCGCGGGTGACGCGGTGGCGCTCGATCAGTTCCAGCATGCGTGGCACGTCGACCCGCGGCATCAGCACCGCGGACACGCCCATGGCGATGACGGGAATCAGCACATAGACCTGGGCCGCGTTGTGCAGCAAGGGCAGGGCCCAGATGATGCGGTCGTCGTCCTGCATCTTGTAGCGCCGGGCGCAGGCCAGTGAATGGCCCAGGTACTCGGCATGGAAGCGCGGGATGATCTTGGGCATGCCGGTCGTGCCGCCCGACAGCTGGAAGCTCAGCACGTCCTCGCAGCCGGGTCCTTGCTCGGCGAGGATGAGGCGGGCCTCGGCCAGCGGCATCGCATCCAGCAGCGCGTGCAGGGACACGCCATGCGGCGAGTCGCCGCGCGCCACGACCAGGTGCTCCAGCGTGTCGCTTGCGGCCAGCATGCCCGCGGCGAAGGCGGGCAGATCGAACTTGCCGAAGTCGGCCTGCACGAAATAGCCGCGGGCGCGGGTCTGGCGCGACAACTGGCCGATCTCCAGTTCGCGGTGCTGCGGCAGGGAACAGACGGGGACGATCCCCGCCTTGTAGCAGGCAAGCAGGGCCAACGCCGTTTCCAGCGTGGTGCCCATCTGGAAGATGGCGCGGTCCGCGGGCGCGAGGCCCAGCTTCAGCAGCGCGGCGGCCAGCCGGTCGGTCTGTTCGTCCAGCTCGCGAAAGCTCAGGCTGCCTTCGTCGATGATCAGCGCGGTGCGCTCGGGGCAGCGCTGGGCGGTGGCGTGCAGCGCCGCGCCGACGGTTGAAGGTTCCCAGGCGCCGCTGGCGAAGTACTGGCGCGCCCGCTCGGGGTGGTGGTAGATCACGCCCTCTATGGGGTGGCGTATATCTCGCATGATGGTCTCCTCCAGGCCCGTGTCTCAGTGCCGCGCGGCCGAGATCCGCACGCGGTCCCGGTCCAGTACGTCGATCGTGCCGCTGACGCCGCCGGTGAACAAGCCATACCAGACGGCGGGCTTGAGTCCCAGGGCCTTGCGCTGGAATTCCACCGGGCCGTCGGAGACGATGCAGTCGAAATGCTCGCCCGGCACCACGGTGCAGTTTTCGCGACCCGAGGCGTCCTCGACCAGGGATGAAAACTCTTCGACGCGCGGCACGAAGATCCGCACGGACGGTTCGACGCGGCCATCCGCCAGCTCCAGCCGGTCTTCCAGCAGCGCCGCCTTGCGCGCCCAGACGTCGTCGATGTGCTGGATGCGCCCGCCGGCTGATTCCGCATCGGCTTCGGCCTGCATGGCCGCCTGCAGCGTCAGGGCGGCGTCGATCGAGTCGACTTCGCCCAGCGGCCGCAGCTTGCGCGTGAATTCGATGAAATAGCCGTTCGGATCGCGTACGTAGATGGATTCGATCACTTCATGGCGGGTTTCGACCGAGACTTCCAGCCCGGCATCCTGCAACTTCTGCTTCCAGGCCTTGAGCTCGTCCTCGCTTTCCACCAGCCAGGCCGTGTGGGTGGCGTCGAACACGTGGTCTTCCGGCAGCGGCCGCATGCGGCTGCGTCCGCGCAGCGCCTCGGGTTCGTCGGAGCCCAGGTAGTAGAAGAAGGCGATGGTGCTGCCCTGGCCGCTGTCGAAGAAGAAATGCAGGAAGTCCGGGTGCGTGGCGGGACCCCAGCCGCGCGCCGAGATCACATGCACCAGCGGCAGGCCGAGGATGTCGCGATAGAAGGCGACGGTTTCGCGCAGGCGCCAGGTGGGCCGCGCCGTATGGTCCACGCCGTGCAGGCGCAGGGGGGCGGGGGTCTTGGGAGTTGCAGTCATGACTTGCTCCGTCGGCATTCGGATTACAGGAAACGTTGGCGCAGCCAGGCGGCCAGTTCGCGGCCGGCCGCGTAGCGCCCGGGTTCTTCGCCTTCAACCAGCGCGCGGCCGTGGTGATCGCCGCGGATGCGCAGGTGGGTCTTGTCCGGCGCGGGGATGGCGTCGTGGATGGCGCGCACGTCGGAAGGGAAACAGGCCTGGTCGCCCGTGTATTCGACGATCAGGGTGGGCTGACTGATGCCGCCGGCGGTGCGCGCCATGCTGGCGTGGGAAGACAGGCCGGACCAGGTCGACAGCCAGCTCTCGGGCGTGCAGAAGCGGGCGAAGCCGACGGCGCCGTAGTTCGACGCGTACGGATCCTTGCCCCAGAGCGAGCCCGGGTGGCGGTCCGAAGGATCCAGGCTGAGGTCCAGGCAACGCAGGTCGGCGTCGGTGCGCCAGACCACCAGCACCGGCGTGTGCGCGGCCTGGCGCCGGCGTTCGGCCGAGGCGTCGGCGCCGCTCTTGACGTCGGCGCGGGCCGCGAGGCGGTCGGCGATCATCTGCCGCGCCTGCGCGTCCAGCCGCGCCACGCGGTCTCGCTGCGCCTGGCGGTAGCGGGCGACGAACTCCGGCGCATAGCGCGCCTGGCCCTTGGGCCGATAACCGTTCTCGGGCGCCAGCGGATCCAGGTCCGGCGTTACCGACAGCGCGTCGTTCTCGTCGGCGACGGACGGATCGATGCAGTTCAGCAGCAGCGAGCCCTGGCCCGGGTGCGGGCCCACCAGCACCAGGCCGTGCACTTCGGGCATGTCCAGTTCATCCAGCCCGCTGGACTTGCCGCCCGGTGTGCGGGCGACGCGCTCGCCAGCGGGCAGGCCGGCCTGCTGCGCATAGAACGCGTACAGGCCGGCGCCGCCGGAATTGCCCAGCAGCACGATTTTCTTGAAGCCCTGTTCGCGCAGGAAGCGCAGGCCGGCGGCCACGTCCTGCAGCGCCTGTTCGTGTTCCAGCCTGAGATCGTTGCCGACCGAGCGCGCCCCTTGCGACCACGCCGCAAGACCGGCGCCGACGATGTCGGGGATCAGGTAATGGCAGGCCATGAACTCGCGTGGATGCATCACGCAGACCACGGTGTCGGGACGGGGGCCGGCCGGCTGGTACAGCGATCCGGAAGTGGCGGCGCCGTCGGCGGTGCGCAGCACGACGTTGCGGGTCGAGGCGCCGGCGGGCAGGTCGCGCGGATTCCAATCGGTGTTGAGAAAGCCTGCGGTGATCTGGCTGGAGGGGGCGGCGGTAGTCACATTCGTCTCCTGTGGCGATGGTCCTGGGACCTCGGTTTGACGTATTAGACGAATATTTGACTTTAGTGTCAATTAAATTTAAAAAACTGACAGTAGCGTCAAAAATTGGGGACTCAGTCGCGGGAAAACGCCGGCCGGCGCGGCTTGGAGACGTAAACGCGCATGCCATAATTTCGGGACGGGGCCGTCCCGGACGGTCCATTCGAGGAACATCGCAACGTGAACGACGCAAGCACCAAGGGAGCGCTGAAGGGCGAAGCGCTGCGCACCGCCATACTCGACGCCGCGGCGACGCTATTCATCAAGCGCGGCAGCGGCGGCACCAGCATCCAGGACATCGCCGAATCCCTGGGACTGAGCCGCACCGCCGTCTACTACTACTTCAAGAGCAAGGACGAGATCCTGCGTTCGCTGACCGAGGACGTGCTGAGCGCGGCCAAGAAAATGGCCGGCGAGACCGCCACCCGCGAGGACCTGGATCCGGTCGAGGCGCTGCGCGCGCTGGTCACGCGGCATGCCGACCTGATCCTGTCGCGCACCGCCGAGTTCCGCGTGGCCGATCGTACCGAGGCCGACATGACGCCCAAGCAGCGCGCCGCCGTGCAGGCGTCGCGCCGCAACGTGCTGGAGAACTTCAGCCGCGTCATCGAAAACGGCATCCGCGACGGCCAGTTCCGCATGGTCGATCCGCACGTCGCCGCCTTCAGTCTCATCGGCATGTGCAACTGGTCTGCGTGGTGGTACAAGCCGGATGGCCGGCTGAGCCGCGCCGAAGTCGCGGCCATCATGGCCGATATGGCGGTGCAATCATTGCTGCGCGACGCGTCGCGGCGCCCCAGGTCGCCGGACGTGAGCGAGTCCTTGCGGCTGGTGCGCGAGGACCTGGACTACCTGGAAAAGCTGGTGCTGCCTGGCGGGCCGCAGTCTTGATCGCCGTGGCCGCTGCGGGCTGGGAGTTGCCTAATGCGTTGGTTTCAGCCCCCGTTCATAGGCAGATGCCGTGAGCCGGTGGCCGGGCGGAGGGATCCGAAGCGCAGCCCCACCGGGGTGAGCATCGGAATCCCGCAGTCCGGACTCCGGCGACTCAAGAACCCCGCCTCACTAAATCGAAGCGACCGGGCTTCGAGCTTGCGGATGTCGGGGTTCTTAAGCCGCCGAGGCAGCCCTGCGCCATTCCGATTCTCGCCCCAATGGGGCTGCGCTTCGGATGGCTCCGGGCCACCTCGGCTGGTAGTCGCCTAATGCGGTGGTTTCGAACCCCGTTCATGGGCAGATACTGTGAGCCGGTGGCCGGGCGGAGGGATCCGAAGCGCAGCCCCACCGGGGTGAGCATCGGAATCCCGCAGCCCGGACGCCGGTGGCTCAAGAACCCAGCCTCACAAAGTCGAAGCGACAGGGCTTCGAGCTTGCGGGTGTCAGGGTTCTTTCGCCGCCGAGGCAGCCCTGCGCCATTCCGATGCTCGCCCCGGTGGGGCTGCGCTTCGGATGGCTCCGGGCCAGCTCGGCTCGTAGTCGTCTAATGCGGTGGTTTCGAACCCCGTTCATGGGCAGATACTGTGAGCCGGTGTCCGGGCGGAGGGATCCGAAGCGCAGCCCCACCGGGGCGAGCATCGGAATCCCGCAGTCCGGACGCCGGCGACTCAAGAACCCTTCCTCAGTGGGGCCCCGGCTCCGGGTCCGCTAACCGACTTTCCCCGTCAGGCGCCGCGCCGCCTCCTGTACCGCTGCCAGATGGGCGGCAACGTAACGATGGACGGGCGCGGTCAGCGTCACTGCCGCCGCGATTTCGCCATTGAGCAGAAAGACGGGCGCGGAAATACCCGCCACTTCCGCCAGGCGATCGCCCATGGCTGCGAAATAACCGTCGGCGCGGATGCGCGCATGCAGTTCCTGGTCCGGTCCCGGCGCCCGCCCCAGCAGGGGATCGTAGGCCGTCAGGACGCGTCCGCCGCTGCCGCGGTCCAGCGGCAGCAGATCGCCCGCGCGGATGTGGTCTCTTACCGGATGCGGCGAATCCACGCGGTAAAGGCACAGGCGCGCATCGCCCTGGCGGACGTGATAGGCCGCGCTTTCGCCGGTTGCCGCGACCAGGTCGCGCAATACCGGCATGACCACCTCTTCCAATGAAAACGAGGCTGCGTAGATGCCGTGCAGACGGGCGATTTCTCCGCCCAGGGCATAGCGGCCATCGTCCAGGCGCTGGATCCATCCGGCATGCTCCAGCGACGCCAGCAGTCGCAGGACCGTGCTCTTGTACAGACGCGTGCGCTCGGCCAGTTCGCCCAGTGACAGAGCTTTGTCGCCGGCCGCATAAACCGACATCAGGCTGAGCGCGCGGTCTACCGCAGCCACGCCGCCTTGGGCGGCATCGGTATCGGCCAGTGATTCCGTGGCGGCTTTACGCGGCATGCGCGGCTCCGTGGGGTTGATTCCGGGGCGGGACCATATTCCATCCTTTAGAACGAATGACGGCATTGTAGGCGCTGCCTAATGCCCCGCTCGTGGTTTTCCTGTACGCCCCGGCGCTTGACAGCTACGGTCGGTGAATTCAATAATTCTATCTAAAGAAACATCGTTCTATTAGATAGAATTATTGGAGATTTCAAACATGGCCCAGCCCAACGACCGCAAACCCGACGTCCTGATCAGCGAGGTCGGTCCGCGCGATGGCTTGCAGTCCGTCAAGGCGACCATGCCCACCGCCGACAAGCTGCGCTGGATCGACGCGCTGGTCGCGGCTGGCGTGCGCGAAATCGAAGTGGCTTCCTTCGTGCCAGCGCGCCTGCTGCCGCAGATGGCGGACGCTGCCGAGGTGGTGCGCCATGCGGCGCGTCATCCGGCGCTTACCGTCATGGCGCTGGTGCCCAACCTGCGCGGCGCCGAGGCGGCGCTGCGGGCAGGCGTTCACAAATTGACGATGCCGGTCTCCGCCAGCCGCGAGCATTCGCTGGCCAATGTGCGCAAGACGCCCAAGGAAATGGTGGAGGAGGTCCGGGCGATCGCAAGGCTGCGTGATGAACTGGCTCCCGCGGTCAAGCTGGAGGCCGGCATTTCAACGGCCTTCGGCTGCACCTTGCAGGGCGTGGTGCCCGAAGACGAGGTCATCCGCCTGGCGGCGCTATGCGTGGCTGCGGGCGCCGACGAATCGGGGCTGTCGGACACCGTCGGCTATGCCAATCCCGCGCAAGTGCGGCGGCTGTTCCGCCGTCTGCGCGCGGAAATCGGCGAGAAGGCGGGCGCCGCCCACATGCACAACACGCGTGGCCTGGGCCTGGCCAACTGCCTGGCTGCCTGGGAGGAAGGCGTGCGCACCTTCGACAGTTCGCTGGGCGGCCTGGGCGGATGCCCCTATGCGCCGGGTGCGTCCGGCAACGTCGTCACCGAAGACCTGGTCTTCATGTTCGAGGCCATGGGCGTGCGCACCGGCATCGACCTGGATGGAATCGTTGCCGCGCGCGAGCCGCTCGCCGCCGGACTTCCGGGCGAGCCGCTGTACGGCATGACGCCGGACGCCGGATTGCCCAAGGGATTCGGCCAGGCCTGAGCGCCGGGGATCCCCACATCAGAAACATGCGGCCGCGCCGGTGCTGCGGCAGCCCCCCACACTTGCAGAAGATTCACGCACATGTCCAGTCCGCACCTGCCTTACGAACACATCCGCGTCGTCGAATTCACCCACATGGTCATGGGTCCTACCTGCGGCATGCTGCTGGCGGACCTTGGTGCCGAAGTCATCAAGGTCGAACCGGTAGGCGGCGACAGCACGCGCCGGCTGTTGGGTTCGGGCGCGGGCTTCTTCCCCATGTTCAACCGCAACAAGAAGAGCATCGCCCTGGACCTGAAGCAGCCCGAGGGCATAGAGGCCGCGTTGCGCCTGATCGACTCGGCCGACATCGTGAGCGAGAACTTCAAGGCCGGCGTCATGCAGAAGCTGGGCCTGGACTATGCCACGCTCAAGCAACGCAATCCCCGCCTGATCTACGTGAGCCACAAGGGCTTCCTGCCCGGACCCTACGAACACCGGACGGCGCTGGATGAAGTCGTGCAGATGATGGGCGGTCTGGCCTATATGACGGGGCGTCCCGGCGATCCGCTGCGTGCGGGCGCCAGCGTCAACGACATCATGGGCGGCATGTTCGGCGCCATCGGCGCCATGGCGGCCCTGGCGCAGCGCGAGCAGACGGGAGAGGGCACGGAAGTGCAGGCCTCGCTGTTCGAGAACAACGTCTTCCTGGTGGGGCAGCACATGATGCAGTACGCCGTCACCGGACGCGCTGCCGCGCCCATGCCCGGCCGCATCTCGGCCTGGGCCATCTATGACGTGTTCACCGTCAAGGGCGGCGAACAGATCTTCCTGGCCGTGGTCAGCGACAAGCAATGGGGCATCTTCTGTCGCGCCTTCGGCTTGGCCGAGCTGCTGGCCGATCCGCGCCTGGCCAGCAACAACGACCGCGTGCAGGCGCGCGACTGGCTGATGCCGCAGCTGCGCTCGCACTTGGCGGACCGCAGCGCGGCCGAGTTGGCGGCGGTGTTCGAGCATGAAGGGTTGCCCTTCGCGCCGATCACGCGGCCTGAGCAACTGTTCGACGATCCGCATCTGGCGGCTACCGGCGGCCTCGCGCCCATCACCCTGGAGGACGGGCGCGAGTCCCTGGCGCCGCTCGCGCCTTTCACGCTGGGCGGCGCCCAGCCCGGAATACGCCTGCAGCCGCCAGCGGTGGGCGAACACACCGACGCCCTGCTGCGCGGCGTCGGCTATCGCGACGACGAAATCGCAGCCTTGAAAGCAAGGCAAATCACACAAGGAGACTAACCATGATCACGCTATCCCGCCGCGCTTTCCTGGGCGCGGCGATGTGCGCTGCGGCCTTGCCGCTGCGCGCCCAGACCGCAGCCGCCTATCCGAACGGGCGGCCTGTGCGCCTTATCGTTCCCTATACGCCGGGCGGCGGCACGGATTCAGTGGCGCGCGCCATCGCGGCCAAGGTCACTGCGCTGGCCGGCTGGTCGGTGGTGGTGGAGAACCGTCCCGGGGCGGGCGGCAACATCGGCATGGATTTCGTCGCCAAGGCCAAGCCGGACGGCTACATGCTGGGCCTGGGCCAGACCGCCAACCTGGCCATCAATCCCGCCCTGATGCCGCAGATTCCCTTCGACGCGGAAAAGGACTTCGCGGCGGTCTCCCTGATCGCATCGCTGCCGGTCGTGCTGGTGGTCAAGGCCAACGCACGTTGGCAAACCTTGGCCGACTTGATCAAGGACGCGCGGGCCGAGCCTGGCGCCATCAAGCAGGCGCTGGCGGGTTCCGGCACGGTGGGCCATCTGGCGGGCGAACTGCTCGCCTATCAGGGCAAGTTCCAAGTGCTTAACGTGCCTTATCGCGGCGCGGCGCCTGCGCTCAACGACTTGTTGGGCGGCAATACCGACTACATGTTCGCCACGCCGCAGGCCGCGCAGGAAATGCTCAAGGGCAAGGTGCTGCGGCCGTTGGCCGTCAGCTCGCGCGCGCGGCTGGAGATCCTGCCCGATGTGCCCACCGTGGCCGAGTCCGGCTACGAGGGCTTCGAGGCGCTGGACTGGAAGGCGCTGGTCGCGCCGGCCGGCACCCCGCCCGAGGTGGTCCGGGCCGTCAATGCGGTAGTGGAGAAGGTGCTGGCGGATCCGGCCACAGTTGCCATGTTCACCGCTGAGGGCAGTACGGCCATGGGCGGATCTCCGGAGGCCGCGCAGCGCTACATCCAGGAAGAACAGAAGAAGTGGGCGCGCCTGATACGCGAAGCCGGCATCCAGACCGCCGCCTGACGCGCGCCGCAGACCATACCAGGAGACAAATCCGTGAAGCATCTTTTAGGAATTGCCGCGCTTGCCTGCGCTGTCGTGGCACAGCCCGCGCTGGGCAGTAGCGGGTCGCAATGGCCCGAACGTTCCATCCGTCTGGTCGTACCGTTTCCCGCAGGCGGTCCGACCGATATCGCCGCGCGCGTGGTCGGCAAGGCGCTCTCCGACCGCTTGGGCACGCCTTTCGTCATCGAGAACAAGGCCGGCGCGCATGGCTTCATCGGCGCAGGCGACGTCGCCCGCAGCAAGCCGGACGGATACACGCTGATGATGGCCAGCATCGGCACCATGGCGATCAATCCGGGGCTCTATCCCGACATTCCCTACGATGCGAACAAGGACTTCACGCCCCTGGCGCTGGTCCTTACGGTGCCCATCGCAGTCGTGATCAACCCGCAACAGATGCCGGCGCAGACCGTGGGCGAGCTCGTGGACTACCTGAAAGCCCACCCAGATCGCGTGAACTACGGCTCGGCGGGGAATGGCGGCTCTTCCCATCTGGTGCCGGAGTATTTCAAGTACAAGACCGGCACCTCCATGACCCACATTCCCTACAAGGGCTCAAGCCCGGCAGTGACCGATCTGGTGGCGGGTCAGGTCCAGGTCATGTTCGATACGCTGCTGACCAGCACGCCTTTCGTGAAGGCCGGCAAACTGCGCATGCTGGCTGTCACGACAGCGCAGCGGCTGCCGGACTATCCAGAAGTGCCAACCATGGCCGAGGCCTTGGGCGCGCCGGATTTCGAAGCCTCGTCCTGGTTTGCGATGTATGCGCCGGCAGGCACGCCGCAGGCGGTGCAGCAAAAGTTGTCCCTGGCCATCAACCAGGCCCTGGGCGACGCGGCGGTGAAGCAGCGCCTGGCTGAACTGGGCGCGATTCCGGCAGGCGGCACGCCGGGCGAACTGGCGGACTTCCAGCGGGCTGAGCAGCGCAAATGGGCGCAGGTCATCAAGGCGGCGGGAATACTCCCGGACTGACCCTGCAGGCTGGCCCCTGCTTCAGGCCTCGGGGCCAGGACGCAGCCGGCCAGCCTTCCACTTCAACCGCAGCCTCTCCAGCGCCAGATACACGATCGGCGTGGTGTACAGCGTCAAGAACTGGCTGATCATCAGCCCGCCGACGATGGCGATGCCCAGCGGGCGGCGCAGCTCGGAGCCTTCGCCCATACCCAGCACCAGGGGCAGGGCGCCCAGCAGCCCCGCCAGGTTGGTCATGACGATGGGCCGCAGCCGCAGCATGGCGGCGCGGTGGATGGCTTGTTCCGGCGTCAGCCCTTCGCGCCGTTCCAGGCTGAGCGCGAAGTCGATCATCAGGATGGCGTTCTTCATGACGATGCCCACCAGCAGGAACAGTCCCAAGAGCGCGATCAGCGTGAATTCGATGCCGGCCAGGCGCAGCGCCAGCAGCGCGCCCACGCCGGCGGACGGCAAGGTCGACAGGATGGTGAGCGGATGCAGCGGGCTTTCGTACAGGATGCCCAGCACCAGGTAGATCGCGACCAGCACCGCCAGGATCAGCCAGGGCTGGTCCTGAAGGCTTTGCTGGAAGTTGCGCGCATCGCCGCCCAGGCGGGTCTGGATGTACGAGGGCACCATCAGCTCGGCCATGGTCTTGTCGATGGCGGCCAGGGCCTGTTGCAGCGATACGCCCTCGGCCAGTGAAAAGCCCACGCCCACGGCGGCGAACAGGCCATCATGGAACACGCGGTCGTTCACCAGGCCGTAGTCATAGGTGGCGAAGGCCGTCAGCGGCACGCGCGTGCCGTCGGCGGCGACCACCTGCACCTGCTCCAGCACCTCGGGGTCCTCGGTGTAGCGCGGGTCCAGCTCCAGCACCACGCGGTACTGGTTCATGGCGTCGTACAGCGTGGCGACCTGGCGCTGGCTGAACGAGTTGCTGAGCACGCTGCTGATGGTGCCCAGGTCCACGCCCAGGCGCTGCGCGGCGGCGCGGTCTATGTCGATCACGACCTGCTGGGTGGCGCCGTCGCCTTCCGCGTCGACGTCGCGCAGTTCGGGGATCTCCTGCATGGCCTTGGAGATCTTGCGCGACCATTGCCGCAGCGCCGGCACGTCGCTGGCCATGATGGCCAGTTCATGGTCGCCCGAATTACCGAACCCGCCGGGCATGCGCAGGTCCTGGTCCACGTTCAGGAAGAACATGCCGCCCGGCACTGCCGGCGCATTGGTGCGCAGCCAGTTGATGACCTCGGTCGACGATTCCTGGCGTTCGGCGGCGGGCTTCAGGCGGATCAGGAACAGGGAATTGCTGATGCCCAGGCTGCCGCCGTTGTAGCCGATGACGTCCTGCACCGCCGGATGCTTGAGCACCAGTTGGCGGTACTGGTCGATCTTGGGCTGCATGACCTGGAACGAGAAGCCGTCGTCGCCGCGCACGAAGCCCACCAACTGGCCGGTGTCCTGCACCGGCAGGAAGCCCTTGGGCGCCTGCACGTACAGGTAGACATTCAGCCCCACCACGCCGGCCAGCAGCAATAGCGTCAGGCGGGCATGGCCCAGCACCCGCCACAGGGTGTTGCCGTACCAGGCATGCAGGCGTTCGAAGATCGCCTGCATGCGCGATGGACGCGCGTTCGCCATGTGCGCGGCGGGAACGGCGGGCCTGAGCCAGCGGGCGCACAGGCTGGGGATGATGGCGACCGAGACCACCAGCGAGATGACGGTGGCGGCGACCAGGGTGATGGAGAACTCGCGGAACAGCCGCTCGACCAGGCCGCCCATGAACAGGATGGAGACGAAAACCACGCTCAGCGCCACGGTCATGGCCACCAGCGTGAAGCCTACTTCGCGCACGCCGCGCAGCGCGGCCTTGCGCGGCGAGAGGCCGCGCTCGATATGGCGCGAGATGTTCTCCAGCACCACGATGGCATCGTCCACCACCAGGCCGGCCGCGACGATCAGCGCCATCAGCGACAGATTGTTCAGCGAAAAGCCCCACAGGTACATGACGGCGAAGGTGGCGATCAGGCACACCGGAATCGCCACGCTGGGGATGGCCGCCGCGCGTGCATTGCCCAGGAACGCCCACACCACCAGGATCACCAGCGCGGTGGCCAGCCCCAGCGTGATGTGCGCTTCGCGCAAGGTGGCGTTGATGCCAGGCGAGCGGTCCAGCGCCACGGTCAGGTCCACGTCGGCCGGCATCAGCGCGCGCAGGCCGGGCAGGGCCTGGTTGATGGCGCCTATGGTTTCGATGATGTTCGAACCGGGCTGGCGGCTGATTGTCAGGACCACGGCCGGGTTGCGGTTGTGAAAGCCGCTGCTGTAGCGGTTTTCGACGGAATCGCTGACGCGTGCGATCTGCGACAGCCGGATCACGGCGCCGTCCTGGTGGCGCACGATCAGGCTTTCGTAGTCCCCCGCGGCGCGGGGTTGTTCGGGCGTACCGACTTCCCAGCGCCGGCTGGCGGAATCCAGCTGGCCTTGCGGCCGCATGGGCGCGGCGTCGGCGATGGCCTGGCGCACTTCATCCAGCGCCACGCCATAGTGGGCCAGGGCGTTGGAATTGACCTGTACGCGCACCGCGGGCAGGGAGCTGCCGCCCATGGTCACTTCGCCCACGCCGTTGATCTGCGATATCTTCTGCGCCAGCACGGTCGAGCCCAGGTCGTAGAGTTCGCCCGCGGGACGGGTGGGCGAACTGAGCGCCAGCGCCATGATGGGCGCCTGGGACGGGTTGACCTTGCGATAGCTGGGATTGCCCGGCATGCCGGCGGGCAGCTCGGCGCGGGCCGCGTTGATGGCCGCCTGCACGTCGCGCGCGGCCTCGTTGATGTCGCGATCCAGGTCGAACTGCAGCTGTACGCGGGTCGCGCCCTGGTTGCTGGAGGACGTCATGGCGCTGACGCCCGCGATGCTGCCCAGCGCGCGCTCCAGCGGCGCGGCCACGGTGCTGGCCATGCTTTCTGGACTGGCGCCCGGCAGTTCGGCGCGCACCTCGATGGTGGGAAAGTCGACCTGGGGCAGGGGCGCAACCGGCAGCAGCCGCCACGCGACCGCGCCCAGCAGGGTCAGCGCGATCGCCAGGAAGATGCAGGCGGTCGGGCGGTGCAGCAAGGCGCGGATCATGGCGCGGGGCCTTCAACCCCGGGTTTGGCGGCTGCGGCGCCGCGGCGCAGGCCCAGGCGGTGGAAGAACAAGTACACGGCGGGCGTGGTGAACAGGGTCAGCACCTGGCTGACCAGCAGTCCGCCCACCATGACCCAGCCCAGCGGTTGGCGCAGTTCCGCGCCCGAGCCCGTGGCCAGCATCAGCGGCAGCGCGCCGAAAAGCGCGGCCAGCGTCGTCATCAGGATGGGACGCAGGCGCAGCAGCGCGGCTTCGCGGATGGCGGCCTGCGGCGCCAGGCCGCGCGAGCGTTCTGCCTCCAGGGCAAAGTCCACCATCATGATGCCGTTCTTCTTCACCAGCCCGATCAGCAGGATGATGCCGATGACGGCGATCAGGTCCAGCGGACGCCCGGTAAGCAGCAGCGCCAGGAAGGCGCCCACCGCGGCCGAGGGCAGGGTGGACAGGATGGTCACCGGGTGGATGGCGCTTTCATACAGCATGCCCAGCACCAGGTACATGGTGACCACCGCGGCCAGCATCAGCCACAGCGTGTTCGACAGCGAGGCCTGGAAGGCCGCGGCAGCCCCCTGCAAGCGCAGCTCCACGCTGACCGGCATGCCGATCTCCTGCCGCGCCGATTCGATGGCGGCGATGGCCTCTCCCAGGGAGCCGCCGGCGGGCAGGTTGAAGGACAGATTGACCGCGGGGAACTGCGACAGGTGGTTCACGGCCAGCGGCGCCGCGCGTTCGCTGACGGTGGCCAGCGCCGACAGCGGGATCGCCTGGCCGTCCTCGGTCTGCAGATGGATGCGTTCCAGCGCGTCCGCGTTCAGCGCCAGCTTGCGGTCCACTTCCAGCACGACCCGGTACTGGTTGGACTGCGTGAACAGGGTGGCCACCTGGCGCTGCCCAAAGGCGTTGTAGAGGGTCTGCGCCACGTCGTCCATCGTCACGCCCAGGCGGGCGGCGGCGTCGCGAGAGACCTGCAGGTAGGCCTGGCGGCCGTCGCCTTGCAGGTCGGTGGAAACGTCGGCCAGCGCGGGCGACTGCGCCAGGCGTTCGGCCAGGGCATGGGTCCAGCGCGCCAACAGCGCGCTGTCGGGGGAGGTCAGCGTGAACTGGTACTGGCCGCGGCTCACGCGGTCCTCGATATTGAGTTCCTGCACCGGCTGCAGATAGAGCG
Source organism: Achromobacter sp. GW823-FHT04E03 (assembly GCF_058796095.1). Taxonomy (NCBI): domain Bacteria; kingdom Pseudomonadati; phylum Pseudomonadota; class Betaproteobacteria; order Burkholderiales; family Alcaligenaceae; genus Achromobacter; species Achromobacter sp. GW823-FHT04E03. Next base: position 442,588 of record NZ_JBXAIJ010000001.1, read on the forward strand.
AGATGCCCTGGACCTCGCGGGCGAGCGCATCCAGCCGCGCCATGATGTCCGCCAGCGGCGCGCTGCGGTCCGACCAGGGTTTCAGGTTGATCAGCAAGCGGCCGGTATTCAAGGTGGTGTTCATGCCGTCGATGCCGATGAAGGACGACAGGCTGGCCACGTCGGGGTCGGCCAGCAGTGTCTCGGCCACCGCCTGCTGGCGCCGCGACATGGCGTCGAACGAGGTGCTCTGGGACGATTGCGTGACCCCTTGCAGCGTGCCGCCGTCCTGGGTCGGGAAGAAGCCCTTCGGCACGGCCAGGTACAGCAGCCCGGTCAGCGCCACCGTCGCCAGCATCACGGCCAGCGTCAGCCGTTGATGGCGCAAGGTCAGGTCCAGCCAACGGGCGTAGCCGGCCTGGATGCGGTCCAGCAGCCCCGGGCGCGTCGCTTCGTGCGCGGGCAGCAGCCGCGCGCACATCATCGGCGTCAGCGTCAGCGACACCGCCAGCGATATCAGGATGGCGACCGCCAGCGTCACCGCGAACTCGCGGAACAGACGGCCCACCACGTCTTCCATGAACAGCAGCGGAATCAGCACGGCGATCAGCGACAGCGTCAGGGACACCAGCGTGAAGCCGATCTGGCCGGCGCCCTTGAGCGCGGCCGACATGGGGCTGTGGCCTTGCTCGCGGTAGCGCGCAATGTTTTCCAGCATCACGATGGCGTCGTCCACCACGAAGCCCGCGCCTATCGTCAGGGCCATCAGCGTCAGGTTGTTGGTGGAGAAGCCCGCCAGATGCATGAAGCCGAAGGTGCCGATCAGCGACAAGGGGACCGCCAGGCTGGGGATCAGCGTGGCGGGCAGGTTGCGCAGGAACAGGAACGTCACCAGCACCACCAGGCCCACGGCGAAGGCCAGTTCCCATTGCACGCCGCGCACCGATGCGCGGATGCTCTCGGTGCGGTCCGTCAGCACGCGGACCTGCGCGGCGGCGGGCAGGCTGGCCGTCAGTTGCGGCAGCAGCGCCTTGACCTGGTCGGCCACGGCGATGACGTTGGCGCCCGGCTGGCGCTGGATATTGACCAGCACGGCCGGCTGCTTGTCGACCCAGGCGGCCAGATAGCGGTCTTCCGCCCCGTCCTCGACCGTGGCAATCTGGCCCAGCCGCACCGGCGCGCCGTTGCGCCAGGCCACGATCAGTTCGCGGTATTCCTCGGCGCTTTGCAGCTGGTCGTTGGCGTCCATGATGACCGAGCGCACCGGCCCGTCGAAGCTGCCCTTGGGCTGGTTCGAATTGGCCTTGCTGATGGCTTCCTGCACGTCGGCCAGCTGCAGGCCGCGCGCGGCCAGCGCCATGGGATTGACCTGCACCCGCACCGCCGGCCGCTGGCCGCCCGCCAGGCTGACCATGCCCACGCCGGACAACTGCGACAGGCGCTGCGTCATGCGGGTGTCGACCAGGTCGTAGACCTGGGGCAAGGGCAGGGAATCCGACGTGACCGCCAGCGTCAGGATAGGCACGTCGGCGGGGTTGACCTTGCGGTACACGGGCGGCGTCGGCAGGTCATTGGGCAGCAGCGCGCCGCTGGCGCTGATGGCCGCCTGGACTTCCTGCTCGGCCACGCCCAGCGACACGTCCAACGCGAATTGCAGCGTGATCACCGAGATGCCGCTGCCGCTGGTGGAGGACATCTGCTTCAGGCCCGGTATCTGCCCGAAGCGCCGTTCCAGCGGCGCGGTGACGGTGCGCGCCGTCACGTTCGGACTGGCGCCGGGGTACTGCGTGGTCACCTGGATGATGGGGTAATCCACCTGCGGCAGCGCCGCCACGGGCAACATGCGCCACGCCAGGATGCCCGACAGCAGCAGGGCGATCATCAGGAAGGACGTGGCGACGGGGCGCAGGATGAAGGGGCGCGACAGGCTCATGATTTCTGCGATTCGACAATTTGCACGTCGCGGCCGTCGTGCAGGCGGTCCACGCCTTCGACCACCACGCGTTCGCCTTCGGCCAGGCCGGCCTGCACCACGATGCGGCCAGCGTTGGCCGGGCCCAGCTCCAGCACGCGGCGCGTGGCGCGCGTGTCCTCGCCGATCACGAACACGAAGGCGCCCTCGGAGCCGTACTGCACCGCGGCCGTGGGAATGGAAATGACGTTGTCCTGCTGTACCACCGCCAGCCGGATGTTCACGAACTGGTTCGGAAACAGCGATTCGTCGGCGTTGGCGAAGCGCGCGCGTAGCCGGACGGTGCCGCTGGCGGCCTGGATGCGGTTGTCCAGCGCCTCCAAAGTGCCTTCGGCCAGCAGACGGCGGTCGTCCGCGTCCCAGGCCTGGACCCGCAGCGCGGCGTCGCGCGCCTGGGCCTGGCGCAGGATGTCCAGGCGCGTTTCGGAAATGCTGAAGAGCGCCGAGATCGGCCGGGTCTGGACCAGCGTGGTCAGGCCGTCGGCGTCGGCCGCGCGCACGTGATTGCCGGCGTCGATGCGGCGCAGCCCGATGCGGCCGTCGTGGGGCGCAACGATACGGGTGTGGTCCAGCAGGCGCTGCGCGTCGGCCACCTGGGCCTGGTTGCGTAGCCGCTGGGCCGCATAGGCGCGCACCTGGGCTTCGGCGGTATCCAATTGCTGACCCGACACCGCTTCCTGGCGCGCCAGCTTGCGGTAGCGCTGCAGATCGGCCTCGGCGTTCTCGAGCAGCGCCTGGGTGCGCGCCAGTTCGCCTTCGGCCGAGGCCAGCGCCGCAATGTAGGGGCGCGCATCGATCTCCGCCAGCAACTGGCCGCGCGTCACGGCCTGGCCTTCGGTGAAATGCAGTTTCAGCAATTCGCCGTCGACCTGGCTGCGCAGGGTCACCTGCGCCAGGGGCGTGATGGTGCCAAGCGCGTGCAGGTCGCGCTGCAGCGGACCGGCGCTGGCGGCCTCGACCGCGACGGCGACAGGGATCTGGCCATACTCGGGCGGACGCGCGGCGGGCGTGCCCTTGGACCCGACGTACCAGAGCGCCAGGGCAGCCAATATGACCAGCGCGGCGGCGATCAGGACCAGGCGTTTGCGTGGGAAATGAGGGCCCGTGGAAAGGGGCAGGGACATCGGGACTGCCAGGCTATGGGGTTACGGACAGTCCGGATTCTATATGAATAAAAACTATTCGCGTTTTTAAGTCAGTGAAATGTCAGCTTCGAGCGGCTTCGCGATCAGGGCCCGCAGCAGTTCCCCGGATAATCGGCTCGCGGCGCGCCGGCATAGGCGGCAAACACAAGCGGGTTCCGTTGCGCTACCGCAGTATGGGACAACACCAGATTCTCCAGCTTGGACCAGGGAAAGTTGATTCCGGGATCCGACCGGCGATTCGGGTCCAGCTTGGCATGCGAAATGACATGCTTCAGGTTCGGATACTTGCTCCAGGCATAGGTAATGATCCGGGCCGTCGCTTCGATTTGCCAAGCCGAATAGGGGTCCTTGTAATTCTGGACATCCTGGGTGTTGACGATCTCGATCCCCAGGCTGCGGTTGTTGACGTTCGGACCCTGGCCCAGATGCGGCGCGTAGTTGACGTCCCCGACATGGAATGCCGCCTTGGCTTCGGCGACCACGGACCAGACGAAGTGGCCATGCTGCGGCTCGTCTTCATCCGGGACGATCCAGTGGGCGCTCGCCTTTCTGACTTTCCAGTTGTCAATGGCGTGCTGCGTGGCATAACCCGCCGTGGCGTGGATCACGATCGTGTCGATGACCGCGAAGACGTCCGCTCCGCGCGAGCGAGCGCGATTCGCGGTCAGCCAGGGGAAGTCGGGGTGTACCTCCTCGTTCAGCGGGCTGAATGACGGGCGCTTGTCCGCTGGAAGCAGGAAATGAAAACTCTTGGGGTCCATGGCGACACCTCCTGATTCCTCGTGCTCACAAGTACTTGGGGGAGGGGCCTGCGGCATCATGATCGACGTCGCGGTGGCCCGGGAACCGCTGTCAGCGACTTTTGCAGTTCTGGCGTGGCCGGGCAATACTCCAAATCGAGTATCCGCGATCGTCGGGTCTGGACTAGGGCATGGGAGCAAAAGACGTGCTTCACGCCTCGTTGGACGGCCTGCGCTCGGGCTCAAGAACGGCTGGAGAGTGTCCGCGCAGCCGGTTCGCAGGAATCGCGATAGGCAACCGCATACATCGTTGCCACCACAAACACGAGCGGGACGCAGAGCAGTGCGCTCATCGCTGCCCGCGCCAGTCCAACGTCCGGGTAGCCGTACGCGAGCATGCCCAGGATGTAGCCGGCATGGCCGGCCGCCGCGATCAACATGAGCAGCGCCAGCATCAGCGGCCAGGGCTTGTACGGCATGGCGGCGCGCGCGGCGTGGAAACGGTACTCGCCGGCTACCGCCGCGCGCGGCAGGCTCAGTCCATACATTGCCAGCGCGTACAGCGTGGGCACCCAGATCAGCGCCAGCGCGGCGCACAAGACGCTCCAGAACACGGCGTCATTCGATCCCGCCAGCACCATGTAGATCACATAGGGCAGGTCCCCGGTGGCGCGGGCCATCGCAGTGCCTGCAATGACGAGCGCGCAGAGCAACGCCAGATGACGGGCCTGCGCCGCGCTGCCGCGGGTGGCGCCGACGTCCGTCAAGTCCGCCGGCTGGACGACGCGATGCCAGGCGCAGGTCATGCGCGCCAACGCAATCAGGTTGATCAGCGCCAGCGCCATGAACAGCCCATTCCCGTACGGAAACAGGTTGGTGATCAGCAAGGCGAAAGGCAGCGACAGGATGAATAGCGCCAGCGACAAGGGGGCCGCGGCCAGCATGGCGCGGCCCTGCTGGCGCATGGCGTCAGCCGTCGCCGCGAGGAAATGGCGGGCTCCGAGTTTGTTCGACAAGAGGGGGCGCTGCCTTAATTGCTGCGGTAGTTGTTGGCTTCACGCTCGCCCGCCCACTTGCGCAGCGCGGCGATGAATTCGGGGCAGACATTGCCGTCCACCTGGCTGTCGATGATGACGCTGTTCTGCATGCGCATCACCACGGTGCATTCGTAGACCTTGGTGCGGTTGTTGTAATAGCCGTGGTTGGTGTTCTGGAAGACGGGGGTCGCGGCGCTGGTCGAGGTGGCCGGAATCATGCCCACCACCTGCTGGGAGGTGCCGGTCGAGACCCATTCCGTATAGGGCGCGGTCTGGTAGTCCGACCAGATGAGCTCCATCGTGTTGCCCACGCCGCGCTTCTTCGACGGTTCGCCCAGCGCCGTGATGGCGTCGCCGACCGGACGGCCCTTCATGTTCTTGGCCACGTTCACGCTGGGGGAGAACGACAGCCCGGACGAAAAAATGTTGGTCAGCGAGGGCAGCGTGGAACTGCCGCCCGTGGGCATCGGCGCGCAGCCGGCCAAGGCGGCAAGGACCAGGGCCGCCGGCAGGGCGCGGCCCAGCAACCAGGTCGAACGGAGTCGCGATTTATTCATGCTGAGCCCTAGCTCCCTCAAAGATCCGGCGTGCCGGAACATAATTCAGCGGCCGCAAGATTTTGTCTTGTTTTAGTTTCGTTTCGTGACTAGTCGTATCGCGGCGCCCGAGCACTGGCAGTGCGGCGTACACCTGCAGGCGGTCGTCTGACGCTGCGCTGCGAGGGCAGAATGTTAACGAAAAAATAGTGGCGCATCGGCTTTCTCCCGCTGAAAAATTGGTTACGTAATACCTGGAAACGTGAGAAAGCGGGGAGAGGAAGACAAACTGTAACGTGCTACGATCCGCGCGTTCTGCGCCCCGGGGGCGCCTTGGCGATGGCAGATCGCGAGGCGCACGGCGCCACAACCACTGGATATTGCACACCCATGATGCTCGCGCGATTGCTCGTTCAGTTCCGTTCCACCATGGCCGCATTGGCCGGCGCAGGCGCGCTGGCGCTGGGCTTGGCTGCCCCAGCGGCGCACGCCGACACGCTGTACGGCGCCGTGGCCACCGACGAAGCGCACGCCAAGCTGTATTGGGTCATGCCCGAAACCTCCACCAAGGAAGCGCAGGACGCCGCGCTGGCCAAGTGCAACAAGGCCGGGGGCAAGGGCTGCAAGAGCGTCACCTCATTCTCCGACAGCTGCGTGGCGTTCTCGCGCAATTCGCGCGGCGACCTGTTCTGGGGCGCCAGCGTGTCGTCGGAGGTCGCCGCGAAGAAGGCCATCCGCACCTGCACCAACGACAGCGCCGACGGCAAGTGCAAGCTTGCTGTCATGCCCCTGTGCGTCGGCCCGGGCTACAGCGAAGCCGACCTGAAGGCGCCCGACACCGCCACGCCCGCCCAGCTCGAAGCCCTGTCGGCCAAGCTGGATTCGCGCGGCTACTGGGGCTCCGTGGCTGAAAAGGACTCGGGCCAGCTGACCTATGCCGATGGCTATCCGAGCGAGAAGGAAGCGGTCGACGCCTTGCTCAAGTGGGAAGACTGCGTGGGCTGCCGCACGGTGCTCACCTATACCGACACCTGCGTCGGCATGGCCTGGGGCAAGGGCAGCAAGGGCCGCGGCACCAGCTTTACCGCGAAGAATCCCGATCCGGTGGCCGCGCGCAACGAAGCGCGCGCCACCTGCGACGCCAAGAGCGGCGGCCTGACCTGCGTGGCCTTCGTGCGCTGCTCAGGGCGGGCTTATATCAGCGGTTACAAGGGCGAGGACGAGAAGGCGAATTAAGCCCCGGGGCCTGGAGGCCGTGGGGCGTCCAGGCATGTCATGCGGCGGCGCGTGGCGTCACTCTGCAAGACCGGCGAGCCGGTTGAACTCGGTGATGTGCGTGGTGCGCTCTTTGTCGGCCCGGTCTGCGGTGTGTTGCTTCAGGGCCTGCCCCAGCGGCATCAGCAATTTGTCGAGCGCATCCAGAGTCAGGCTCTCATCGCGGATCCGCTCCACGCGATCAAGATAGAGTTGATATCCCTCGGACGTGCTTGCGCCGCTGGCCGAGGCTTTCCATTTTCCATCCCTAGTGGCCAGGAGGCTGCGGCATAGTCCGATCTGGCCATGGGTCATGCCGCTGTCGATGGCCCAGAGCGCGCGCAGGGCGTGCTGGTCGTAGATGGGCCGGGATGAATTCGCAAGATGCTTTGCGAACGCGTAGAAAACAACGTCGGTGGTCTTTGGCGCGCTGTTGGCATCGGCGACATATCCGACGAACGATCTATAGACTTCCCACTTGCCCATTTTCCACAGCAGGGCCTCAGCCAGGGATTGCGGAGCGTCCTGCAAATCGGTGGGCCAGGCGTGGTTGGAAGGAAGCGCGGGAAACCGGGCCACGTCGTATTCGTATCCGGCAGCGGCAAGCATGCCAGTCATCGAAGTGACGATGCCGGCGCCGAGCCTGCCGGTGGTCAGCCGTTCGCGTAGCGAATGAATAATCTCTCGTAGATTGTTGCTTGTCACGGTCCGTGGGTGCCTGGAAATGGATGGCCAAAAGGAGCGGCGAAGCTGCGCTTGATCTATTGCTCACACTACTGAAGTGCTTACGTGCAGCAAGGCTGCCTGCTTCAATATTCCAATCCGCTCCAGGTCGCGCCCCGCATTGTTCCAGCTTGCCGGAATGCCAAATCCGTTCATCAATCAAGCGGTTTCAGCGTTAATCAGGCATTTGGCATAGGATTTCGCTGCGCAGTTCCTGGGCTGGCTTCGATGTGCGGCGCTAAACTCGAAGGTGGTGGGTTTCTTGTCTTCAATGGAGTTTTTCATGAAAAAGTCCATACACCCCTGTACCGCAACGCTTCTTTCCTTGTTCTGCCTGTGCGCCACCGCACAGACGGTAACGCCGCTCAAAGGGCAGTCGCCCCAAACCACCCAGCAGGACATCAGCGCATGCCAGGCTCTGGCAGGCAGCGGCGCCAGCGCCAGCACCAGCACGAACGATCCTAAATCCGGCGGACGGGTCCGTGGCGCCGCTGCGGGCGCGGCTGCGGGTGCGGCGGCAGCCAGCGTGCGCGGCAATCAGCACGAGGAGGTCTACGACCGGATGAGCGACGACGCCAAACAGCAGTACCGGCAGAACCAGGCGAAAGACGCGGCGGCGGCGGGGATGGTCGTGGGCGGTTCGCGGCAACGCCAGGACCGCCGCCAGGATCGCGCCGAAGCGTCGCAACAGAATGCGGCAGCGGCCTCTACATATAGCAATTGCATGCAGCAGCGCGGGTATCAAGTGGCGCCGTGAGGCGCGAGGGTTGACGGGTGAACGGGCTGGGGGTGCGCTGCATTGCGACTGAGAATAAATCTCAGTACAATCCGGCCACTTTCAACCGACCCGCGCCGCATGAGCCGCAACCCTTTGCTGGCGTCCGACACGACGCCCGCATCCGCCGACGACCAGAACGGAAATTCCAGCGCGATCGCCAAAGCCTATGCGCGCTGGCGCTTGCCGCTCATGCGCGGCCTGGCCCGCTTCAAGGGCAGCATCGGCAGCGCCGAGGACGCGCTGCACGATGGCGTCGTCAAATGGGTGGCGGCCAATCCCGCGCTGGATTCTTCCGATGAGCAGGGCGCATACCTGCGCAGGACGGTATTGAACGGCGTGGCGGACGAATTCCGCGAGCGCAAGGCGGGGCGGCGCCTGCAGACCGTGTCGCTCGATGAAGCAGAAGAGGGCGTGCGGGCCCTGGCGGCGGGCGATGCTTCATGTCCCATGCGCGCTGCCGCGCATCAGCAACGGTTGGCGCGCCTGGGCGAGGCCTTGCAGGAACTCCCCGAACGCCAGCGCGAAGCCTTTGTGCTGAGCCGTTTCGATGGATTGACACAGGACGAAGTCGCCGCCCGCATGCAGATATCGCGGCGCATGGTGGTCAAGCATCTGGCGCGGGCAATCGCTTACTGCGAGGTCCGCGTGCACTATGCTACGGTTGCCCAGATGCAGCAATTGCATCGGCCCGCTGGCGATGACGCCGGCCTGGACAAGAACAACAATAGCGACTCCGCCTCGTCATGACCGAACCGTCTTCCTCTGCCTCGCCGGACACGCTCGCCTTGCACGAAACGGCGGCTGAATGGCTGGTGCGTCGCCAGGACGCCAGCTGGTCGGACGCTGATGAGCAGGAATTGCATGCCTGGCTGGCCGCCCAGCCCGCGCATCGGCAGGCCTATTCGCGGGTATCGCGGACCTGGGATGACCTGTCGCAGGCGCCTCGCCCCGTCTTGGCCCGCGACGCGCAGGCGGCCAGCCGTCCATCCCCGCGCTTGCCGCGACGCGCCTCGCGGAAGGCCTCCACCCAGCCGCGTTTCTGGGGCGCGCTGCTGGGGCAACCCGTCTTTTCGAAGACCTTCGCCGCCGCCTGTGCGGCGCTGGTCGTGGGCGGCGGCTACGGTTGGTATCGCTGGGACAACACGCCCGGTTATGTGTTGAGCGTGAGCACGGCGGCGGGAGAGGTGCGTCAGCTGGACCTGCCCGACGGCTCCCATGTCGCGCTGAATTTCGGCAGTACGCTGGAGGTCCGGTACTACCCGCGGCGCCGCGAGCTGGTGTTGAACCAGGGCGAAGGGTTCTTCGACGTGGCGCCGGATACCAGCCGTCCGTTCACCGTCGATGCACGGCAAAGCCGGATCACCGTGGTGGGCACGGCCTTCAATGTGCGCAACACCCCGGATCAGGTCGTCGTCAAGGTGTCGCACGGCCGTGTGCGTGTGCAGCCCGATCGCGACAAGGCCACGCCGGAATTGTCGCTGAACGCCGAGCAAGGCGTGACCGTGGATGCGCGAAACGCCACCTATCAGGCAGTGGCAGCGGTGCCGGACGGCGTGGGCGGGTGGCGCAATGGCCGTCTGGTGTACCGGCGCACGCCGCTGGGCGAAGTGGTCCAGGAAGTCGCGCAGTACCTGGGCAAGCCGGTGGCGCTGGCCAGCCCGGGCCTGAAGTCCCTGCCGGTCTCGGGCTTTGCCGCGACCAATGCGCCCGCCGCATTCCTGGAAGCCTTGCCGGATCTGCTCCCGGTGCAGGTCAAGCGCGCGCCCGACGGCGGCTACCTGATCCTGGATCGCTGAGCGTCCAGGCGCCTGCCTGAAAATTATTTTTATTCGCATGTGGTGTGCGGGTTCCCAATCCCGCCCCGGAATCCGTTTACTCCCGCAAGGCCGGTAGCGGCCAACAACGATGGAGCGGGAATGGGACGGGGATTGTTGAAGGGCGCGCTTGTTGGCGGCGCGTTGACGACGGGCATGCAGCTCAGGGCGATGCCGGCAATGGTGGCGGGCGCGCTGGCTGCGCTGGCATGGCCCGCTGCGGTGCATGCGCAGCCGCAAGCGTCGCAGGTGGATTTCAGCATTCCGGCTCAGCCGCTGGAGCATGCCTTGAGGATGTTTTCGGAGCAGTCCCGGCATCAGGTGCTGTTCGACGAGGCCGTGGTGGCGGGCAAACGCTCGCCAGCGGTCAACGGCCGTTACACGCCGCGGGAAGCGCTGGACCAGTTGCTGTCCGGTAGCAACGTGCGTGTGAACAGCGCCAGGCCGAATGTGTACACCTTGACGGTGGTCGGGCAAGCCTCGGGCGACGCTGTCACGCTGCAGTCGGTGACAGTCACCGGCAGCGGCGTGGGCAATCCCACCACCGAAGGAACCGGCTCATACACGAGCGACGCCATCACGATCAGCAAGATGACACAGTCGGTCAAGGAGACGCCGCAATCGGTCAGCGTGCTCACGCGCCAGCTGCTGGACGACAAGAACCTGACCACGCTGGACGAGGCGCTGGCGCAGACCACCGGCGTGACCAAGACGGCAAGAAACTTCGGCAACCACAAGTTCTCGATCCGCGGCTTCACGGTGGACGACAGCAATTACCTGGTCGACGGCGTGGCCGGCGTGGTCTATGCCCCGGTGGGCTGGCTGCCCATCGACACCGCTGTCTTCGATCGTGTGGAAGTGCTGCGCGGCGCGGCCGGCTTGATGCTGGGCTCGGCGGATCCCAGCGGCGCGATCAACATGGTGCGCAAGCGTCCGCGCGGCGAAGGCCATTTCGAGGGCTCCACCACGGTGGGATCCTGGGACAACTACCGCATGGAACTCGATGGCGGCGGCCCGCTCAACGAGTCCGGCACGGTGCGCGGCCGCCTGGTGACTGCCTATCAGGATCGCCATTACTTCTACGATGGCACGAAGTCGAAATCGCCCCTGGTCTACGGCGTGATCGACGCCGATCTCGGGCGCGACACGACGCTGACGTTCGGGGCGCGCCACCAGGCCACCGATACGGACGGCTATTGGTTGTTCGGCCTGCCGCGCTATACCGACGGCGGCGCGCTGGACGTTTCGCGCTCGACCTCGCTGATCCAGGATTGGAACCGGCAGAAGGGCCAGGTGAACGAAGTGTTCGCCGAAGCCGAGCACCGGCTCGACAAGGACTGGAAAGTGCGCCTGTCGCTCAATCACACCGAGGTCGACCTGGACCAGCGCGTGGCCATTCCGGTCGGCGGCGTGGATCGGGCGACCGGCGTGGGTTCCAGCTTCTATACCATCTATTTCAACAATGCGAGCGTGAAAAGCGATGGCATCGATCTGAACACCACGGGCAGTTTCCAGGCGCTGGGCGGCACGCACCAGATTCTGCTTGGCACCAGCTGGTCGCGCCAGCGCGTCAACCAGAAGTCGGCGAATCTGGACAGCGACTCGCCCATCAACGTGTACGACCCGGACCATTCCTCCATTCCTGAGCCCACGCGTCCAGCGTGGGGCAGCAAGGAAACGTCGCGTTTGGAGCAGACCAGCCTGTACGGCAGCATGCGCCTGCAATTGGCGGACCCGTTGCATTTGCTGCTGGGAGGCAAGTTCAGCTGGCTGAAGTACCGGTCCGACGATGGTCTGACGGGCGCGAGAACCCGGGACTATGAGCAGAAGCACGAATTCACGCCCTATGCCGGCCTGGTCTACGACCTGGACCAGCAATGGTCGGTCTACACCAGTTATGCGGACACCTACCAGCCGCAGAGCACCTACGTAACGTCTTCGGGCAAGCCGCTGGACCCGTCCATCGGCGCCAACTACGAGGCGGGGGTGAAGGGCGAACTCTACGACGGACGCCTGAACGTATCCGCAGCGGTATTCACCGTGAAGAAGTCCGGCATCGCAGTGGAGGACTTGTCTGCCCCCGGAAACTGCCCGGGCTCGCTGGCCTCGCCCAATTGCTATCGCAACGGCGGGACGCTGCGCAGCAAGGGCTTTGAACTGGAAGCCAGCGGGGAACTGTCGCCGGGTTGGCAAGTGATGGCCGGCTACACCTACGTCACCAGCCGCGACGACGAAGGCGAGACGATCAGCGCGGAAACCCCGCGCCATCTGTTCCGCCTGTCCACCACGTACCAGCTGCCGGGGCGCTGGAACGCCTTCAGCGTCGGCGGCGGCGTGTCGGCGCAAAGCGGCTACTCGTACAAGGCCTATGACGACATGTCGGTGCGGATGGGCGCGCCCGGCCGCGCGGTGTGGGACCTGCGCGCGGGCTATCGCATCAACAAGCACTGGTCCGCCAGCCTGAACGTGGCGAACGTGTTCGACAAGGACTACTACGGCATGGTCAGCCAGATCCGGCGCGGCAACCACTACGGCGAGCCTCGCAACGTGATGCTGACCTTGCGGGGTACGCTGTGACCGGCCGCGTGTCGGCCGATGATCACGGCGGCCTGCGGACCCGGTTGTGAAAGGGGGATTTCGCCAAAGCATGTCATGGCTGCACACCTGGTGCGGCCTGACCTGCGGCTGGCTACTGTGCGCGATCTTCCTGACCGGCACGCTCAGCGTGTTCCGGGAACCCATCACGCGCTGGATGGAAGCAGGGCCGCCCGCCGATCCCGCTGCCGCGGCCGTGGACGCCCGGCAGTGGCTGCCGCGCGCCACGCAGGAGCTGTCGTCCCGCGCGGCGGCGGCTTCCGCCTGGGAGATCTCCCTGCCGGTCCGGCCCGGCTGGCCGGCGCAACTTTCCTGGCGCACCGACGACGGCGCCCGCCAAGAGATCTGGCTGGACTCGCGCACGGGCGCGGTGCAGCCGCCGCCCCAGATCCGCGAGACCGAGGGCGGCCGGCATTTCATGTCCTTCCACTACACCTTGCACGGCGGCTTGCCGGGCTACTGGCTGGTGGGCTGGATATCCATGTGCATGCTGGTTGCGCTGGTCTCCGGCGTGGTGGTGCACAAGCGCATCTTCAAGGACTTTTTCACTTTTCGTCCGGGCAAGGGACTGCGCAGCTGGCTGGACGCGCACAACGCCACGGCAGTGCTGACGCTGCCGTTCCTCTTCATGATCGGCTACACGGGCCTGGCGTTCTTCTACACCAGTTACATGCCCTGGCCGCTGCATGCGGCGTATGGCGGAGACGCCGGCGCCTATCGCCGCTACCAGGCCGAGCTTGCGCCAGCGCAGCCTGTGCCGCGCATCGCGGGGCCGGGTTTGGACGGGGTTCCGGATCTATACCCGTTGCTGTCGCGCGCGCGCGAACTGACCGGGCAGGAAGCGGCGCGCCTCACGATAGAGCGTCCCGGCGATGCGCGCGGCATCGTCCTGGTGTCCGGGCGCAAGCCCCTGGCCGGCGCCGCCCCGCGCCTGCTCACAGATGCCAGCCGCGTCGTGTTCGATGGCGCGAGCGGAGCGGTCTTGCAGGTCGTGCCCGCTCATCACGAGGGGTTTGAAGCAAAGCAGGTCCATGAGACGATCGAAACCCTGCACAAGGCAGACTTTGGCGGATGGACCATCAAGTGGCTGTATTTCTTCAGCGGCCTGATGGGAACCGCCATGATCGCCATCGGCACGCTGCTGTACTCCATCAAGCGGCGCAAGAAGAGCGAGCATGAATTCGGGAGGGGCACGGCGCGGGTCTACCGTTGCGTGGAGGCATTGAACGTGGCGGCGCTGGCGGGCGTCGCCGTGGCAAGCATCGCCTACTTTTACGGGAACCGCCTGATCCCCGCCGCCTGGCCGGAACGCAGCGCCTGGGAGATCCGCATTTTCTTCGCCGTGTGGGCCGCGACCCTGGTCCATGCGCTGTTGCGCGCGCCGCGCAGCGCATGGATCGAGCAACTGGCTGCGGCTGCCGTGCTCTGCCTGGGGCTGCCGCTATTGAACTGGGTGACGACGGGCCGGCATGCATGGACCTATGCAGCCCGGGGAGAATGGCCGCAGGCGGCAGTGGAGATCACTGCGCTCGGGTTTGGCCTGCTGCTGGCCTGCATGGCTCATGCGCTGGGGCGGCGCTGGAAGGCCGTGCCAGCGGTCGCCGCGCCGCCGTCGCGCAAAGCGCCTCCTGCCAGCCACGATGATGCAGTTTATCGCTGGGGAATCGCGAGCCGCGTGATGGCTGCGGCAGCGGGCGGCTACCTGTTATCCGCCCTGGCGATGTCGGTCCTGGCGCTGGCGTGGCCTGCCAGGGCCGGCGTCTCGCCGGCTGCCGGCGTGCTCGGCGGAACGCTTTTGAGCTTTGTCGTATACACGGCGATCGGCGTAGGCGTGTTCGGCGCCCGCAGCGCGCAACGTGCTTGGGCGCTGATCGCGGTGGCCAGCCTGGCGTCTGGCGCGTTGGTACTCGGTCTGCGCCCATAAGGGCGGGTTGCGCTATCCGTTGGCTACCGATGGGAAACGTCAGGAACGGCGGCCCATCGCACCCAGCCGCGCCTGCATCAATTCCAGCAGCGCCCGAACCCGCGCCGTGATCATCGGCGCCGATGGCCGCATGGATTCGGTGGCGCGCCGATTCGTCGCGGGAGACAACGCGCCGGTTTATCAGGGCTTCGTGAATTGGATAGGCGTGGCGCAGGCGGACGGTGTGCTGGTCGACGAAATCGCCATCCAGGACTATTGGGGCGCGGGCGAGCGCTTTGGCGCCGTGGCGGTGCGGCCGGGCCTGGTCTACTGGGCGGGCGCGCAGGCGCGGCCCTTGTCCGCGGCCGGGCCTGCGGCGGACCTGCGCCAGGAGGTCGAGGCGTTGTTCGGGATATGGCCCGACCCTGTCGCCCGCATCATCCGCGCGACGCCGGCGCACGCCATCCGCCTGATCGCCGTGCACGACCTCGATCCCCTGACAAGCTGGAGCCGGGGCAACGTGCTGTTGGTGGGCGACGCCGCGCACGCGCCCCTGCCGACCTCGGGGCAGGGCGCGTGCCAGGCGCTGGAGGATGCCTGGCACCTGGCCCGATGCCTGAACGGCCCGGACGCGGGCCTGGCGGCGGCTCTGAGTGAATTTGCGCAGATACGCATTCCCAAGACCACGCAGTTGATCGAACAGGCGCGGGTATCTGCGCGCGGCCTGTTCGCCATGGACCCGCAGACCTGCCGCATCCGCAACGAGCACGCCAGGACGGCAGATCCCGTGCATGTCGCGCAAGCCCTGGCGGCGGGTTGGGCCCAAGAATTGCCTATGCCCGGACTCGGGAGCGGCGCGCCTGTTCACGGCGCCGGATTCGGCCGCCTGGCCCGCATCTGAACGCCTGAGCCGGGTCAGAACGCTACAAGCCCAGTCCCAGCAGCATGAGGAAGGTGCCAAACAGGATGAAATGGGTCATGCCCTCGATCGCGTTGGTCTGGCCGTCATTGAGGTTGATTGCCGCCACCAGCAGGGTGACGAGCATCATCAATGTCTGCGCCGGCGTCATGGCCATGACGATGCGCTGACCTGTGATCAAGGCCAGGGCCTCCATCGCCGGCACGGTCAGTATCACCGTGGACAACGAAGCGCCAAGCGCGATATTGACCACCGATTGCATCCGGTTCGCGAGCGCCGCGCGCAATGCGGTCAGCATTTCCGGCGCGGCGGAAATGCCGGCCACGATCAGTGCCACCAAGCCAGGAGGCACTTCGATGCCTTCCAGGCTGCGATCGAGGGAATGGGACATCAGTTCGGCAAGCGCGCCCACGGCAATGATGCCGATCGCCATGACCGCCGCCGATTGGCCTCGGGTTGGGTAGCCTGAGGTTGGCAGGGGCCTGCGGGTTTTCTTGTCCGGATAGCTGTAGCTGAAGAAGTAGCTGTGCGGGCCAGTCTGCATGCGCAGGAACACGCCGTACAGGAGCAGCATGGCCGCAATCGTGAAACTGCTATACGCGCGCCAGCGCGACTGCGGAATGAACTCGGGAATGATCATCGAGACCGTAACCGCGGTCAGGATCATCACGCTGTAAGTTCGGGCGGAATCGTCGTTGTATGCCTGCTCGCCGTGCTTGAAACCGCCGATCAGGGCGGCTACGCCCAGGATGCCGTTGATGTCCAGCATGACGGCCGAATAGATACTGTCGCGCACCAGGGTGGGTGAGTGGGCCTTGGTGGACACGATTGCCAGCACGATGACTTCGACCAGCACGGCGGATAGCGTCAGGATCATGCTGCCGTAAGGGTCGCCAAGCTTCTGCGCGACACGCTCGGCGTGGCGGGCGACGCTCAGCGAAGCGGCCAGGATGGCGGTGATCAAAACGGCAGTCTCGACCAGGCTGGCAAGGCGGCCGTAACCGCTTGCGCCGGAATCGGCCAGGTAGCCGGCGGCGGCCAGCGCGCAGGCCAGCAACAGGAGCTTTTCGGACTGCAGAATGGATTTCATCTGGGCTCCGCCGGCCGCAATCCTGTCAGCCTAGCACGCCGCATGTCTTCTTTCCCTGGCCGGGGGCGGGCACGGAACTTGCTGAACAGGATGTCCCGTGGAGCAAGGGGGCCAGCATGCACAACACTCGCGTACCCAGGCGGCGTGCGGCGCCGAAGCGTTCGGCTGCACCCGACGCGGGCGGTGCTGACCATCCGGTAGCGCGCTTCTTTGATCATTTTGCCGCGCATGTGACCAAGTGGGTGGGGTCGCCCATCGCCTTCGGATTGGCGGTCATCACTGTTGTGCTGTGGGGGGCCTCCGGTCCTGCGTTCGGCTATTCCGAAGTGTGGCAATTGGTGATCAATACCGGCACGACCATAGTCACATTCCTGATGGTGTTCCTGATTCAACAAAGCCAGAACAAGGACAGCGAGGCGTTGCACCTCAAACTCGATGAATTGCTTATTGCGCTGGAGGGCGCGGACGAAGGGCTGGTCGACGCGGAGCGCCTGGACGAAGACAAGCTGCTCGCGCTGGCCGCGGCCTGTACCGCTCGCGCTAGGCAGGAACGCCGCCGCCGGGCCCGCAAAAGGAGGCAGCCATGATAGGAATCAAGCCCACGGTCCGCAAGGGCCAGTACGACGGCCCGCTAGCGCGGGAAGAATTCCGCCTGCGCTTCATGCGGCGCTTTTACGATCCAGCGTTCGAGGCCGAGCGCGACGCGCTGGAGCGCCTGGAAGCGATTGCCTGGGAAGGCTACGAAGCAGGGCGCAAGGCGCCTGTCACGGTGAAAGCCGGCCAGGGCTACGCCGATCCCGATTACGATCTTTCCCAGGAGTGGAAGGAAACGCGCGACCGCCTGGAGCGCGCGGAGGCAGTTCAGCGCGATCCGGACACCCCGTCTCGCGTCCTGGTGATCGTCGGCGCCGCGCGCAATGACGGCACCTGTCCCGGGGAGGTCTCCAAGAGCTGGCGGCTGGCGCGCCTCGTCCTGGATGAGCTGCAGACGGCCGGCGTGCAGACGGACCTGTTGGATCTCAGCCGCCTGGTTTCCGAATATGAGTACCGCATCCATCCCTGCAAGGGCTGCGTGTCGACCGCGATGCCCCTGTGCCATTGGCCATGCAGCTGCTATCCGAACCACTCGCTGGGGCAGTCCAACGACGCCATGGCCGGCATCTACGAGCAATGGGTCGCGGCCCATGGCGTGATCCTGGTGGCGCCCACGTACTGGTACCAATCGCCCAGCCCCTTGAAGCTGATGATAGACAGGCTGGTGTGCGCCGACGGCGGCAATCCCGATCCCACGCTGACTGGCGGCAAGGATCCGCTCAAAGCCAAACAGGTCGAGCTTGCCGGTTGGCCATACCCCAAGCATCTGGCCGGCCGCGCCTACGGCCTGGTGGTGCATGGAGACGTGGCCGGCGTCGAGGCGCAGCGGCGGGGGCTGGCCGATTGGCTGGACTGGATGGGGCTGATGGACGCGGGCGCGGCGTCGCGGCTGGACCGCTACATCAGCTATTACCGCCCGTATGCCACCAGCCACGACGACCTGGACCAGGACCAGGCGGTGCAGCAGGAAGTGCGCAACGTGGCGCAGGCCATGGCCAATTTCCTGCCGCGCCTGCGGCGCGGCGAATTCGAGGGACTGGATCAGGGCATCCGCGATCCCAGGCCGAAGTAAACCGCAGTAGCATGAAGGCAGGATTCGACAGGAGGCCCCTATGGAACACGCCAGTTGGGATTTCGAGCTCGAGCGTCCGGTTGAGCATCAGGGCAGCTGGAGCATCGCTTATGTGCTGGTGCCGCCGGCGGCGGGAGCGCCGCAGGAGCGGATAGCCGTCGAGGAGCGCTTCGCCTCGGCCCAGGTTGCGATAGACGAGGCGACGCGGCTGGCCCAGATCCACGTCGCGGACTTGAACGGGGATACCGCGTCGTTCGAGAAGCCGACAGACACGGAAGTGCCGTTCGGCAAGAATCCACGGTTCTGACGCCTCTTGCGCGGGCGTTGTGGCATGGCGCTTGCTGATACCGGGCTGCGGCGGATTTCGCCGCACTTCCTGATAGGTGCTGCGATGCCCCAGATCCAATTCGAGTTGGCTTTGCATCCGATAACGATGGCGTCCGTGCCGCCGCCCGGGACCCCAGCCCATCGGCCGCCGGCGCAGAATCCGGATGACGCCAACGACAGCGCTCAAGGCGATGAGGTGCCCGACGAGGACATCGAGCCCGCCGACACGACGTCCAAGGACAACGCCGCCGAGGGTTCGGCGGACAGGTAACCTAAAATGGCGCTCCGATCATTTCAAGGCGCCTATGGCGCCGCCTGCCCAGGTTCCCTCCATGCAAGAAAACACGTCCGCCGCGCAGCCGGCATCCGGAACGCCGCAACGTCAGAGATTCGAGTCGTTCGTGCGCACGCTCGAAGCGCAGCGCGCCCGCCTGCGCGGCTGGCAGGCCGTGCTGCCGGAATACCAGAAGAAATACGAAGACGTGCTGGCGCCGCTGGAGACGGTCGAGGTCGAACTGAAGGCCAAGCTGGTGGCCTGCTTCGACCATGCCTGCAAGCAGAAGGAACTGACCAAGGCGGAACGCGCCCTGGCGTCGGAGATCGCTGCGCAGCTGGCACAGGAAACGCTGGACGCCATCGTGCTGGATGGCACGCCGGCCGAGTGCGACACGGACAGGCTGAAGGCCTTGTATCTCAAGCATGCCGGCTCGGACTACGACGCCGGCGTGGAAGACGGACAGGACGAGGACGATGCCGCAGCGCTGCTGACCCAGGCGGCGGGCGATAGTCCCGCACCCGCGCCCGAAACGCTGGCGGAAATCGAAGCCTTGGCCGCTGCCGGTCCTGATCGTCTGGCTGGCGTCGATGAGGAACGCTACGCGCAGTACATCCAGGCGCTGGACGCGCAGCTCGCCAAGCTGGCCGGCGAAATCGCAGCCGCGGAAGACGGCTTCAAGGCCAAGTACCATTTCGATCCCGCGCAATCCATAGACCCTTCCGAACTGATGGAAGACCTGGACGCGGAGATCGCCGATGCCGAGGAATACATAGGCGAACTCGAATTCGAGCTGTCGCAGTTCGTCGACATGCAGCAGGTCAAGGCCTGGCTCAAGGCCATGAAGCAGCAGCTGGCGGCCACACGCCGGCGCGAGGGGCGCGGCTGAGGCTCAGGCGGCCGGACGCCGAGCGACCGGCACCACCTTCATCACCGGCGCGGCCGTCTTGCCCGCATCGGCCCGCGGCCGGATCATCATCGGGAAGAAGCGCCAAAGGTATAGCGCGAAGGCCAGCGCCCAGGCGGTCGCCGAGGCATGCAGGAAGCCGATGGTGGCGGCGGTCGGGAGCAGGGCGGCCAGGCGCAGCAGGGCCGCCAGAATCATCAGCGCATAGCTCAACACCATGCTGCGGTCGGTCTGCAGCGGCCGGCCCAGGTGGCCGAGCGCGGTGCGCGTGACCATGCCCAGGATCAGCACCGAGAATCCGGCCACGCCGATCACGTGGGCGGGCCAGGCGGGCCGCAGCACATAGCCGGCCAATTGCGCCGCGCCTGCCAGCAGGCCGATGCCCAGGCCGCAATACCCCGCATACAGGATCCACAACAGCGGCACCTTGCGCACCGCCCAGGGCTTCCAGGATATCCATTGCGCCAGGGCGATCAAGCCGGTCGCGGCCAGCGCCAGCGCCGCAGCTTGCGGCTGGCCGGCAAGCAGGCAGGCGATGGCGACGATGCCCGTACCCAGCTGCCAGTGGCCGCTGCGGGTGTGCGGCGGGATGTCCAGTCCCGCCACGGCGCGCTTGGCGAAGAAGGGGATGACCCGGCGCGCGATCAGCAGCGTCAGCACCGCCATGCACAGCAATCCGGCATTGAAGTAGCGCATCAGCGCAAAGTAGTCGCCCTGGACCGAGGCCCAGAGGTAGAGCGCGTTGGTGGCGGCCAGGCCCAGCAGCAGGAAGGGTATGCCGTAGTTGCGCTGGTTGCGCGTGACGGCGACGGCGCGGCCCAGCGCGCCCGCGGCCCACAGGAAGAACAGCAGGTCCGCCGCCGCAGCCACCACGAAGGCCGGACGTCCGGGTACGAGATAGCCCGCGCGCGCCACGATCCACACCGCGCACAAAATGGCCAGGGGCGTGCCGCGCAAGGGGTTCTTGCCGGTCCAATTGGCGCCCGCCGTCAGCAGGAAGCCCACCGCGATGGTGGCGACGAAGCCCCACAGCATCTCGTGCGCGTGCCAGAACATGCCGTTCAACACGCCCGTGAGGCGTGCCGGCGCATGCACCCATAGCAGCACGGACGCCAGCGCCCAGAAGCAGCCGGCCAGGTAGAGCGGCCGGAAGCCCATTTCCGTGAAGGCGCGCCATTGGGGACGCGGACGGGGAGGGGCAGCGGCGGGTTCTTCGATGCTAAGCAGCGTGCTCATGAGGGCAGTCGCGGCGCCGTTTCGGCTTCGCGTTTAAAGGTGTATTTGAAATGCATATTAATGCCTCCCGCGCGTTGCCGCCAGCGCGGCCGCTTGATCCAGCGCAAGCCGGGCCGCCAGGAAAGGGGTGACTAGTCACATCGGCAAGGGGCTTCTGGTCGGCTGGCGAATGGTCCGCAAGGCCCGCCATGCCTAGGCTAGCCACATGTCTTCGTGAGTAAAGCGAGAGTAACCATGGCAGCAAGTCAACCTTCCGCCGGCGCGCCGATGCGGGTCCTGATTTCAAGCACATTCGCCTTCACCATCTGTTTCGCGGTGTGGATGATCTTTGCGGTGCTGGGCATTCCCATCAAGCAGCAACTGGGCCTGTCCGAAACCGAGTTCGGCCTGCTGGCCGCCATGCCGGTGCTGACCGGTTCGCTGGTGCGGGTGCCGCTGGGCATCTGGACGGACCGCTACGGCGGCCGGCCGGTGTTCTTCATCCTGATGCTGCTGGCGGTGGTGCCGATCTGGCTGCTGTCCTATGCCACCGAGTACTGGCAGTTCCTGGTGCTGGCGCTGTTCGTCGGCCTGACTGGCGGCTCGTTCTCGGTCGGCACGCCCTACGTGGCGCGCTGGTTCCCGCGCAATAAGCAGGGCCTGGCGATGGGCGTGTTCGGCGCCGGCAACTCGGGCTCGGCCATCACCAAGTTCGTGGCCCCCGCCCTGATCGCGGCGGCGGGCGGCGCCTGGGTCATCGTGCCCCAGGTCTATGCCGTGGCGCTCCTGGTGACGGCCATCCTGTTCTGGCTGTTCTCTTCTTCCGACCCCGCGCACCGCGTCAAGAGCGGCGCCAGCCTGTCGGCCCAGATGGCCATGCTGAAGGACCCGCGCGTCTGGCGCTATTGCCAGTACTACTCGGTGGTGTTCGGCGGCTACGTGGCGCTGGCGCTGTGGATGACCAAGTACTACATCGGCGAATACGGCTTCGACATGAAGCTGGCGGCGCTGCTGGCAGCCTGCTTCTCCCTGCCCGGGGGCGTGCTGCGCGCCGTCGGCGGCTGGATCTCGGACCGCTACGGCGCCTACAAGACCACCTGGTGGGTGATGTGGGTGTGCTGGGTGGCGTTCTTCCTGCTGAGCTATCCGCAGACGGAATTCACCATCGTGACGGCCAACGGTCCGCGCAGCTTCGGCATCGCGCTGGGGCCGGTCACCTTCACCGTGCTGCTGTTCGTGGTCGGCATCGCCATGGCCATCGGCAAGGCCTCGGTCTTCAAGTTCATCTCGGACGAGTTCGGCGAAAACATCGGCGCCGTCTCCGGCATCGTCGGCCTGGCCGGCGGGCTGGGCGGCTTTGTGCTGCCGATCATGTTCGGGATCCTGCTCGACCTGACGGGCGTCCGCTCCAGCGCCTTCATGCTGCTGTACGGCACCGTTTGCGTCTCCCTCATCTTCATGCACTTCAGTTTCCGGCCGGAAAGCGCGGCCATTGCCCGGCAACACGCCGCCTCTCCCTCCACCACCTCCTGAGAGTATCCCTATGTCTTCCACTCAAGTCCTTGCGCGCTGGGAGCCGGATAATCCCGGTTTCTGGAAGCAGACCGGCGCCCGCGTCGCCAACCGCAATCTCTGGATCTCCATTCCGGCGCTGATGCTGGCGTTCAGCATCTGGATGCTGTGGAGCGTGGTGGTGGTCAATCTGGACCGCGCCGGCTTCATGCTGTCCAAGAACCAGATGTTCTGGCTGACGGCGCTGCCCGCGCTGTCGGGCGCGACCCTGCGCATCTTCTATTCCTTCCTGGTGCCTGTCTTCGGCGGGCGCAAGTGGACGGCCATTTCCACGGCTTCGCTGCTGATTCCCGCGCTGGGCATGGGCTTCGCCCTGCGCGACCCGACGACTTCGTTCCCGACGCTGCTGATCCTGGCGCTGCTGTGCGGCCTGGGCGGCGGCAACTTCAGTTCCAGCATGGCCAACATCAGCTTCTTCTTTCCGAAGGAGAAGAAGGGCCTGGCCACCGGGCTGAATGCCGGTATCGGCAACCTGGGCGTGTCCCTGGTGCAGTTCGTGGTGCCGGTGGTGATCTCCATCGGCGTGTTCGGCGTGGCGGGCGGCGAGCCCCAGGTCATCAACGCCAATGGCGCGCAGCAGAATCTGTGGCTGCAGAACGCCGGCTTCATCTGGGTGATTCCCATTGCGCTGGCCTCGATCGCCGCGTGGTTCGGCATGAACGACATCGCGGACGCCCGCGCCTCGTTCGCGGACCAGGCCGTCATCTTCAAGCGCAAGCACAACTGGCTGATGTGCTGGCTGTACGTGGGCACCTTCGGTTCCTTCATCGGCTTTTCGGCCGGCTTCGCCATGCTGACCAAGACGCTGTTCCCGCAGGTCGACCCCATGGCCTATGCCTTCCTCGGCCCGCTGGTGGGTTCGCTGACGCGGCCGTTCGGCGGCTGGGTGTCGGACAAGCTGGGCGGCGCGCGGGTCACGCTGTTCACCTTCGCGGCGATGATCGTCGCGGTGCTGGGCGTGGTGATGTTCCTGCCGGTCGCCGGACAGCCCGGCAACTTCAACGGCTTCCTGGCCATGTTCATCGTGCTGTTCGCGCTGACCGGCGTGGGCAACGGGTCGACCTTCCGCATGATTCCCGTGATCTTCCTGCGTGAACGCACGCAGGCGGCCGAAGGCAAGGGCGCCGCGGCGCAGAAGCAGGCCCAGGCGGACGCCGCCAAGGAGTCGGCCGCGGTGCTGGGCTTCTCGGGCGCGATCGGCGCATACGGCGGCTTCTTCATCCCGCGCAGCTTCGGCACCTCGCTCGAGATGACCGGCAGCGTGCAGGCGGCCCTGTATTGCTTCATCGGCTTCTACGCCACCTGCATGGTCATCACCTGGTGGTACTACGCCCGCCGCAATGCGCCGGTGCCTTGCTAGAGCGAAACGGACGCGGCCGGAGTGACTAGTCATTCTGCCGCGCCCGGCCTGTGCCACCGGCGAATGGTCCGGCAGGCGGGCCGCGCCCACAATGGATTCAACAGCATTGATCGCAGTACGCGCCGGCCGGACCGGCGCTCTTGGAGAATAGAGAATGAGCCATTTTCTGGACCGCTTGAAGTTCATGTCGCGGGTGAAGTCCACCTTCGCGGACGGTCACGGCGAAACGGTCAACGAGGACCGCAAGTGGGAAAACGCCTACCGCGCGCGCTGGCAGCATGACAAGGTGGTGCGTTCGACGCACGGCGTGAACTGCACGGGCTCCTGCTCCTGGAAGGTCTACGTCAAGAACGGCCTGATCACCTGGGAAACCCAGCAGACCGACTACCCGCGCACGCGGCCGGACCTGCCCAACCATGAGCCCCGCGGCTGTCCGCGAGGCGCTTCGTACAGCTGGTACGTGTATTCGGCGCAGCGCGTGAAGTACCCGATGATCCGCGGCCGCCTCATGGAAATGTGGCGCGAGGCCCGCAAGACCATGGACCCGATCGCGGCCTGGGAGTGGATCAGCCAGGATCCCAAGCGCGCCAAGCGCTACAAGGCCGTGCGCGGACTGGGCGGCTTTGTGCGCGCCGACTGGGATACGGCGATGGAAATCGTGGCCGCCGCCAACGCGCTGACGATCAAGAAGTTCGGCCCTGACCGCGTGATCGGCTTTTCGCCGATCCCGGCCATGTCCATGGTCAGCTACGCCGCTGGCGCGCGTTACCTCAGCCTGCTGGGCGGCGCCTGCCTGAGCTTTTACGACTGGTACTGCGACCTGCCGCCCGCCAGCCCGCAGATCTGGGGCGAACAGACCGACGTGCCGGAATCGGCCGATTGGTACAACTCGACCTACCTGATGGTGTGGGGTTCCAACGTGCCCCAGACCCGCACGCCGGACGCGCACTTCTACACCGAAGTCCGCTACAAGGGCACCAAGACGGTGGCCGTGTCCAGCGACTTCGGTGAAATGGTCAAATTCGGCGATATCTGGCTGGCGCCCAAGCAGGGCACCGACGCCGCGCTGGCGATGGCCATGGGCCATGTGATCCTGAAGGAATTCCACCTCTCCGGCGCGTCGGACTACTTCCGCGACTACGTGCGCCGCTACACCGACATGCCCATGCTGGTGCAGCTGAAGGAGCGCGACGGCTTCTACGCGCCGGACCACTTCCTGCGCGCCTCGCACCTGGACGGCGCGCTGGGCGAACAGAACAACCCCGATTGGAAGACGCTGGTGCTGGACGCCAAGAGCGGCGACCTGGTCGCGCCCAACGGCAGCATCGGCTTTCGCTGGGGCGAGGGCGCGGTCAACGGCGGCGAAAAGGTCGGCCGCTGGAACCTGGAGTCCAAGGACGGCGGCAGCGGCCGCGAGATCGAACCCACGCTGAGCCTGCTGGACCAATCCGACGCCGTGGTCGGCGTGGGCTTCCCGTATTTCGGCAGCGAGCATGGCGAGCTGCAGGTGCGCAATGTGCCGGCGCGCCGCATCCGCCTGGCCGACGGCAGCGAAGCCCTGGTGGCCACGGTGTACGACCTGCAGATGGCCAACTACGGCCTGGACCGCGGCCTGGGCGGCGGCAACGTCGCCAGTTCCTATGACGATGACGTGCCTTACACGCCCGCCTGGCAGGAAAAGCATACCGGCGTGCCGCGCGCGCAGGTCATCCAGGTGGCGCGCGAATTCGCGCAGAATGCCCACGACACCGAAGGCAAGTCCATGGTGATCGTCGGCGCCGGCCTGAACCACTGGTACCACATGGACATGATCTACCGCGGCATCATCAACATGCTGATGATGTGCGGCTGCGTGGGCAAGAGTGGCGGCGGCTGGGCGCACTACGTGGGCCAGGAAAAGCTGCGTCCGCAGTTCGGCTGGGCCCCGCTGGCCTTCGCCGCGGACTGGGTCCGTCCGCCGCGCCAGATGAACGGCACCTCGTTCTTCTATGCGCATACCAGCCAGTGGCGCCATGAAAAGCTGAACGTCCAGGAGATCCTGGGTCCGACGGCAGACCGGGGCCGCTACGGCGACCTCAGCATGATCGACCTGAACGCCCGCGCCGAGCGCATGGGCTGGCTGCCGTCGGCGCCGCAATTGCGCACCAATCCGCTGGACGTGGTGGCGCAGGCCGAAAGCCAGGGCAAGGATCCGGTGGCATTCGTCGCAGAGCAGCTCAAGTCGGGCGAACTGCGCATGTCCTGCGAGAACCCCGACGACCCGGCCAACTTCCCGCGCAACATGTTCGTGTGGCGCTCCAACATCCTGGGCTCCAGCGGCAAGGGCCATGAGTATTTCCTGAAGTACCTGCTGGGCACGCAGAACGCGGTGTTCGGCGACGAAGCCGAGGCGATCAAGCCCACCGAGGTGACCTACCAGGAAGACGCGGCCGAAGGCAAGCTGGACCTGCTGACGGTGCTGGACTTCCGCATGAGCACCACCTGCCTGTACGGCGACATCGTGCTGCCCACGGCCACCTGGTACGAAAAGGACGACCTCAATACCTCGGACAT
This sequence comes from Achromobacter sp. GW823-FHT04E03, assembly GCF_058796095.1. NCBI lineage: Bacteria > Pseudomonadati > Pseudomonadota > Betaproteobacteria > Burkholderiales > Alcaligenaceae > Achromobacter > Achromobacter sp. GW823-FHT04E03. Next base: position 468,947 of record NZ_JBXAIJ010000001.1, read on the forward strand.
GCACCCGTTCATCCATCCGCTGAGCGAAGCCGTGCAGCCCTTGTGGGAAAGCAAGACCGACTGGGAGATCTACAAGCTGCTGGCCAAGAAGTTCAGCGAAATCGGCGGCCCCTACCTGGGCAAGCGCCGCGACGTAGTGCTGACTCCTCTGATGCACGACACCCCGGGAGAACTGGGCCAGGCCTTCGAACCCAAGGACTGGAAGCTGGGCGAATGCGACCTGGTTCCCGGCAAGACCGCGCCCAACATGACCGTGGTCGAGCGCGACTACAACGACATCTACCGCAAGTTCACGTCGGTGGGGCCGTTGCTGGACAAGCTGGGCAACGGCGGCAAGGGCATCAACTGGAACACCGAGCACGAGGTGCATGAGCTGGCCGGCATCAACGAGGCCGTGACCGAGCCGGGCGTGAGCCAGGGCCGGCCCAAGCTCGACACCGCCATCGATGCGGCCGAGATGATCCTGACCTTCGCGCCCGAGACCAACGGCCACGTGTCGGTCAAGGCCTGGGAAGCCCTGGGCAAGATCACCGGGCGTGACCACGCACACCTGGCCATCGGCCGCGAGCACGACAAGATCCGCTTCCGCGACATCCAGGCGCAACCGCGCAAGATCATCTCCGCACCCACCTGGTCGGGCCTGGAAAGCGAAGAGGTCAGCTACAACGCCGGCTATACCAACGTGCACGAGCTGATCCCGTGGCGCACGCTGACCGGCCGCCAGCAGTTCTACCAGGACCATCGCTGGATGCTGGACTTTGGCGAAGGCTCCTGCGTGTACAAGCCGGCCATCGACACCAAGACGGTCGCGCCCATGCTGGGCCGCTACCCGAATGGCGAGAAGGAACTGGTCCTGAACTGGCTGACGCCGCACCAGAAGTGGGGCATCCACAGCACGTACTCGGACAACCTGCGCATGCTGACGCTGAGCCGCGGCGGTCCTCACGTGTGGATTTCGGAAGCCGAGGCCAAGCAGGCCGGACTGGTCGACAACGACTGGGTCGAAGTCTTCAACGTGAACGGCACCCTGACGGCGCGGGTGGTGGTGAGCCAGCGCGTGCCGGTGGGCATGTGCCTGATGTACCACGCACAGGAAAAGATCGTGAACGTGCCGGGCGCCGAAACCAGCGGCAAGCGCGGCGGCATCCATAACTCGGTCACGCGCACGGTGCTCAAGCCCACGCACATGATCGGCGGCTATGCCCAGCAGGCCTACGGCTTCAACTACTACGGCACGGTGGGCGCCAACCGCGACGAATTCGTGGTGCTGCGCAAGATGAAGAAGGTGGACTGGCTGGAAGGTCCGCTGGTTGAAACGCAACAAGAAGAGAAGCAATCATGAGGATACGCGCCCAAATCGGCATGGTGCTGAACCTGGACAAGTGCATCGGCTGCCACACTTGCTCGGTCACCTGCAAGAACGTCTGGACCAGCCGCGACGGCGTCGAGTACGCCTGGTTCAACAACGTGGAAACCAAGCCCGGCATCGGCTATCCCAAGGAATGGGAGAACCAGGAAAAGTGGAAGGGCGGCTGGAAGCGCACCGCCGCCGGCAAGCTGGAACCGCGCCAGGGCGGCAAGCTGCGCATCCTGGCCAATCTCTTCGCCAACCCGAACCTGCCGCAGATCGACGACTACTACGAGCCGTTCACCTTCGACTACGAGCACCTGCAGAAGGCGCCGCTGTCGCAGACGCCGCCCACCGCGCGTCCGGTGTCGGTGCTGACGGGCAAGATGATGGACAAGATCCATTGGGGCCCGAACTGGGAAGACGACCTGGGCGGCGAATTCAGCGCGCGCAGCCGCGACGCGCTGTTCGAGGGCGTGCAGAAGGAGATGTACTCGACCTTCGAGAACACCTTCATGATGTACCTGCCGCGCCTGTGCGAACACTGCCTGAACCCGGCCTGTGTCGCCAGCTGCCCGTCCGGTTCCATCTACAAGCGTGAAGACGACGGCATCGTGCTGGTCGACCAGGACAAGTGCCGCGGCTGGCGCATGTGCATCTCCGGCTGCCCGTACAAGAAAATCTATTACAACTGGAGCAGCGGCAAGGCCGAGAAGTGCACCTTCTGCTATCCGCGCATCGAGGCCGGCCAGCCCACGGTGTGCTCGGAAACCTGCGTGGGCCGCATCCGCTACCTGGGCGTGATGCTGTACGACGCCGACCAGATCGAGCACGCCGCGTCCACCGCCAGCGAGCAAGACCTGTACCAGTCGCAACTGGACCTGTTCCTGGACCCGCATTCGCCCGAGGTGATTGCCGCCGCGCGCGAACAGGGCATCCCGGAATCGTGGCTCGAAGCCGCCCGCAAGTCGCCGGTCTACAAGATGGCGGTGGAGTGGCGCGTCGCCTTCCCGCTGCATCCGGAATACCGCACCTTGCCCATGGTCTGGTACATCCCGCCGCTGTCGCCCATCCAGACGGCTGCCGAGTCCGGCCAGATGCCGCGCCGCACGGTGGGCAAGAGCGGCATGATCCCCGACGTCTCCAGCCTGCGCATCCCGGTGCGCTACCTGGCCAATCTGCTGACCGCGGGCAAGGAAGCGCCGGTGGTGCAGGCGCTGGAACGCATGCTGGCCATGCGCGCCTACAAGCGCTCCGAGACCGTGCACGGCGAACGCGACACGGCCTTGCTGGACCAGGTCGGGTTGACGGAGGCCACCGTGCAGGACATGTACAAGATCATGGCCATCGCCGACTACGAAGACCGCTTCGTGGTGCCCAGCAGCCACAAGGAAGTGGTCGAGGACAGCTTCAACGAGAAGGGCAGCTGCGGCTTCACCTTTGGCAACGGCTGCTCGGGCGGGGTGTCGGAAGGCACCTTGTTCGGACGCAAGCCCCAGGGCAGCGAGATCTTCATCGAGATGCCGAAATCCCGCAAGAAGGCCGCCTCGGTCTAGGAAAGGAGAAAAACATGAGTCTGTACCGTCTGCTTTCCGCCTTGCTGTGCTACCCGGAACCCGAGCTGCTGGACGCGCTGGGCGAAGTCGAGACCGCCTTGGCCGACTATCCCGACGCGGAGGAAACCCTGCAGCCGCTGGTCGGCTACCTGGCCACCAACGACCTGATCGCGCTGCAGGAGAACTACGTCGCCACGTTCGACCGCAACCGCTCGCATTCGCTGCATCTGTTCGAGCATGTGCACGGCGAAAGCCGCGACCGCGGCCAGGCCATGGTGGACCTGCTGGATACCTACCGCGAGCACGGTTTCGAGCCGGTGGTGTCCGAATTGCCGGACCATGTGCCGCTGTTCCTGGAGTTCCTGGGCGTCATCGACCCGGCCCAGGCGCAGGATCTGCTGGACGACGCCATCCACGTGCTGGCCGCCATCGGTGCGCGCCTGGCCAAGGGCGAAAGCCCCTACGCCTGCATTTTCGCGGTGTTGCGCGCGCAATCCCGCGTGATTCCGCGCGAGCAGACCGAGGCGCCCGTGCGCGACATGGACGAGGCGATGGAAACGTTCGGCATAGGCGCGGACGGCGTGGAACCGCTACTGCGGCCGTTCTCGGGCGATGGCGCGCAGACCGTGCGCTTCTATCCCCGCGCGCCCGCGGCTCATTAAATCTTCAGGACGACGCATCATGAACTCCCTGAATCAGTTCTTCTTCGGCATCTATCCCTACATCGCGCTGACGATCTTCCTCTTGGGCAGCCTCGTGCGCTTCGAGCGCGAGCAATACACCTGGAAGACGGACAGTTCGCAGTTGCTGCATCGTGGGCAATTGCGGTTGGGCAACATCCTGTTCCACATCGGTATCCTGGGTCTGTTCTTCGGCCACTTGGCTGGCTTGCTGACGCCGGTGGTGGTGTGGGACACGCTGGGCGTATCGCACACGCTCAAGCAGACCGTGGCCATGGTGGCCGGCGGCGTCATGGGCGGCCTGTGCCTGATCGGCCTTCTGATCCTGATCCATCGCCGCCTGAGCGACCCGCGCATCCGCGCCACCACGCGGCCCGGCGACAAGCTGTTGCTGCTGTGGATCCTGGTCACGCTGTTGCTGGGCCTGTCCACCATCGCGCTGTCTGCAGGCCACATGGACGGCGAAATGATGGTGCGCCTGATGACCTGGGCGCAGCACATCGTCACCTTCCAGGGCGACGCGGCCAGCCATGTTGCCGACGTGCCGCTGCTGTTCAAGGCGCACCTCTTCATGGGCCTCACGCTGTTCGTGATCTTTCCGTTCACGCGCCTGGTCCACGTCTGGAGCGGCTTCGCGTCGGTGGGCTACCTGGGCCGCGCCTGGCAGCTGGTCCGCCCGCGCTGATTCCCTGTCCCAGGAGCCGAACATGCCTGTCATCGTCAATGGCGTCGAACTGAACGACGCGGATCTGGAACGCGAACTGCCGCTGCATGCAGAGGCCGGCAACCCCATGCGCGAGGCGATCACTGCCCTGGTGTTGCGCCGCGTGCTGCTGGACGAGGCTGGCCGCCTGGGCCTGGACGCCGCGGACGAGGAGGGCGCCATCGGCGCCTTGCTGGCCCGCGAGGCGCCCGCGCCCGTAGCCGACGAGGCCGCCTGCCGCCGCTTCTATCAGATGCATCCGCAGCGCTTCATGGTGGGCGAGCTGATCGAGGCGGATCACATCCTGTTCCAGGTCACGCCGGGCGTGAATCTGGACATGCTGCGGGCCCACGCCAACGTGGTGTTGGCCGAGCTGCTGGAAGATCCCTCGCGCTTTGCGGAGGTAGCGCGCGAGCAATCGAACTGTCCGTCCGCCGCGCTGGGCGGCAGCCTGGGACAACTGGGCCGGGGCGACACGGTGCCGGAGTTCGAGCGGGCGGTATTCGCGCTGCCCGCCGGCGGCCTGCTGCCGCAGCTGCTGGAAACCCGCCACGGCCTGCATATCGTGCGGGTGACGCGCCGTATCGAGGGCCGCATGCAACCCTACGAGCATGTGGACAAGCAGATCGCTGCCGCGCTGTCGTCCATGAGCCGAGATACTGCCTGGCGCCAGTATGCCAAGCTGCTGGTGGAGCGCGCCGATATCCAGGGCATAGATTTGCAGGGCGAGGAGCCCGAGCGCGTCTACGGCGGGAGCGCCGCATGATGGACGAGCCGGCAGCGGGACCTCTAACGGATGGCTACGGACGCCGCATCGACTATCTGCGCGTCTCTGTCACGGACCGCTGCGACCTGCGTTGCAGCTACTGCCTGCCCAAGGATTTCAAAGGTTTTGAAACTCCCGCGAACTGGCTGCGCCACGAGGAAATGGCGCGGCTGGTGGGGCTGTTTGTCGGGCTGGGCGTGCAGAAGGTCCGGCTGACCGGCGGCGAGCCCCTGCTGCGCCGGGGCGTGGCCGGACTGGCCGGCGTCATCGCCGCCATGCCAGGATTGCAGGACTTGTCCGTGTCCACCAACGGCACCCAATTGGTCCGCCATGCCCAGGAACTGCGCGCCGCCGGCGTGGACCGGCTGAACATCAGCCTGGACACGCTGGATGCTGCCGCCTTCAGCCAGATCACGGGCCGGGATTGCCTGGAATCGGTGCTGGCGGGGCTCGCTGCAGCCAAGGACGCGGGCTTTGCGCCGATCAAGCTCAACAGCGTGGTGCACGCAGCCACGCCGGAGGCCGAAGTGCGCAGGCTGCTGGACTACGCGATGGCACAGGGCTTCGTGCTGCGCCTGATCGAGCCCATGCCCATGGGCAGCTGCGGCCAGGGCTACGCCCACACCGACCTGAACGCCATGGGCGCGCGGCTGGCCGCCGAAACCGGCCTGGTTCCCGCGCTGAACGGGGCGGGCGCGGGACCGGCGCGCTACTGGAGCACGGGCCATGGCACGCCGGTGCTGGGTGTGATCACCCCCATGTCGCGCCACTTCTGCGCAAGCTGCAACCGCGTCCGGCTGGGCGTGGACGGCACCCTGTACCTCTGCCTGGGCCAGGAAGACCAGGTGCCGCTGGGTCGCCTGCTGCGCGCGGGCGCCAGCGACGCCGAACTGGTAGCGGCGATCCGGGCCGGTATCGCCGCCAAGCCGGAGCGCCATGATTTCGTGGCCCGTCCGGAACGTATCGTGCGCTTCATGGCGCAGACAGGAGGCTGACATGCGCGACATCGAACGGCTGGTCGACGGCTTCCAGCGCTTTCAGCAGCAGTACTACGAGGACGCGCCATCGCTTTACCGCAATCTGCGCGAAGGCCAGCACCCCAGCACCTTGCTGGTTGGCTGCTGCGATTCGCGGGTGGATCCGGCCATGCTGCTGGGCTGCGACCCCGGCGACATCTTCACCGTGCGCAACGTCGCCAATCTGGTGCCCCCGGCCAGCACCGACCGCGGCCTGCAAGGCGTGCTGGCCGCGATACAGTTCGCGGTGGAGCAGTTGCAGGTCAGCCGCATCATCGTGCTGGGCCACGCCCACTGCGGCGGCATACGGGCGCTGATGGACCGACGCACCCGGGGCGACGGCGAGACCGACTACCTGGAACGCTGGATGGACATCGCCGAACCGGCCCGCAGGCAGGTGCTGCAACAGATGCCGCAGGCAACCGCGGCCGAGCGCCGGCGCGCCTGCGAACAGGCCTCCATCCTGATTTCGCTGCGCAACCTGGAGGACCTGCCCTTTGTGCGGCGTGCGGTGGAGGCGGGCAGCCTGACGCTGCACGGCTGGTATTTCGACCTGGTGGCAGGCGCTTTGCTGGCATACTCGGCGCGGGCGGACGCATTCCTGCCCATCGTATGCCCATTGTTCACGGAGCTTGCATGACCCCAGTTTTCGGCATCGCCGGCCGTTCCGGCAGCGGCAAGACCACCCTGATCGAGGCGATGCTGCCGCTGCTGGCCGCGCGCGGCCTGCGGGTCAGCGTCATCAAGCACAGCCACCACGATTTCCAGATGGAGCCGCCTGGCAAGGACAGCGCGCGCTTCCGCCAGGCGGGGGCCCTGGAGGTGATGGTAGCCTCTCCGTTCCGCTACGCCATCGTCCACGAGCTGCGCGACGCGCCCGAACCCACGCTGGACGAGCAACTGGCGCGCCTGTCGCCGGCCGACCTGGTGCTGGTCGAAGGCTTCAAGCAGGCCGCGATCCCGCGCATCGAGGTGTACCGGCCCGCCGTGGGCAAGCCGCCGCTGCATGCGGAAGACAGCAGTTTCGTGGCGGTGGCCACCGACGCGCCGCTGGATACCGGTTTGCCCTGCCTGCCGATCAACGAGCCGGCGCAAGTCGCGGATTTCATTTGCCGTACCCTGGGGCTCGCTTGAGGGCCTGGCTCGGGAACGGGAGGCGCAGCGGCTACACTGGAAGCCGCAGCATTCCTACAGCAAGACCGCGTTGAAAGCCATGAAGCCCACCGATACCGCCGCCCCAGCCGACGGCCTGCCTTCGCCCTGGCATCGCCTGTCCACGCGCATCGTCATCAGCTCCCTGGTGGCGCTCGTGGTGGTGCTGTCCATGGTCAGCTGGACGCTGTGGCTGTCCTGGCAGCTGGAAGGCGCGGGCGCGGCCATCAACGATACGGGCAGCCTGCGCATGCGGGCCAACCGGGTGGCGGTGGAGCTGATGCGGCCGCAGGCCGGGCGCGAGTTCCGCACCAGCGAGCAGGTGCAGCTCATGGATGACACCATCGCCCGCCTGGCGCGCGGCAATCCTGCGCGCCCGCTGTTCATTCCCAACGACGAAGCCATCCGCAAGCAATGGCATGACGTGGCCGCCTACTGGTACGACGTCATGAAGCCGGCCGCCACGCGCGCCCTGGCGCAGCCGGATGCCGCCACCTATCTGGAGACCCTGCCGGAATTCGTGGCCCGGGCCGACACGCTGGTGCGCATGATCGAACAGGACAACGCCGGCAAGACCACCTCGCTGCGCCTGTCGCAGGGCGTGCTGGCGGCCATTGCCAGCGCCGGCACGCTGGCGATGATCTATCTGTTGTATCTCTGGATCATCTCGCCGGTGCTGCGCCTGCGCGACGGCCTGCAGCGCATGGCGGCCAGGGAATTCAGCACCCGGCTGCCGGTGGAAAGCCAGGACGAGTTCGGCGTGCTGGCGCGCGGCTACAACCGCATGGCCGATGAATTGCAGGACCTGTACACCGGCCTGGAGCGGCGCGTCGAAGAAAAGACCGCGCAACTGGCCGCGCAGAACCGCGACATCGGCGCGCTTTACGACATGGCTGCCTTCCTGAACCAGCCCAACGAGATCGAAGCGCTGTGCGACGGCTTCCTGCGGCGCGTGATGCTGCAGTTCGACGCCGAGGGCGGCAGCATCCGGGCGCTGGATCCCAACAACGAAAAACTCAACCTGATGGTGTCGGTGGGCTTGTCCGACGAACTGGTCGAGTCCGAGCATTGCATGCGCGTGAACGACTGCTATTGCGGCGTCGCCACGCGCCAGGCCGGGGTCATCGTCATCCAGGATTTCCGCGAGTCGCCGCCAGCCATGGAACTGAACTGCCAGCGCGACGGCTTTGCCAGCGTGGCCGTGTTCCGCATCGTCACGCGCGACGAGGTGCTGGGCTCGTATTCCTTGCATTTCCGCCAGCAACGCCGCCTGTCGCCCGCAGAATCGCAGCTGCTGGAAACGCTGGGCCAGCATCTGGGCGTGGCCCTGGACAACCGCCGCCTGAGCGCGCAGGCGCGCCAACTGGCGGTGGTGCGCGAACGCGGGCTGGTGGCGCAGGGGCTGCACGACAGCCTGGCGCAGGGCCTGAACTTCCTGAACCTGCAATTGCAGATGCTGGACGCTGCCGTCAAGCGCGGCGACCAGGCGGAGATCGACGAGATCCTGCCGCTCTTGCGTACTGGCGTCGACGAAAGCTACCAGGACGTGCGCGAACTGCTGACCAACTTCCGCACCAAGCTGTCACAGGGCGACCTGCAGGCCGGCATCGAAGACACGGTGGCGCGCTTCCGCCGCCAGACCGGCATCGAGACCGAACTGCGCTTCGGCCGGGGCGAGGGCGCGCCGCTGCCGCCTGACGAGCAGTTGCAGGTGCTCTTCATCCTGCAGGAAGCGCTGTCCAACGTGCGCAAGCACTCGGAAGCCAGCCACGTGCGCATCGACGTCTCCAATGACCGCGACTTCAGCCTGGTCATCGCCGACGATGGCCAGGGCTATGACCCCGCGGAGGTGGCCGAGCGCGGCGAATCGCATGTGGGCCTGCACATCATGCGCGAACGCGCCGCGCGCATGCGCGCCGTGATAAAACTTGAATCGCAGCCCGGCGCCGGCACGCGCGTCGCGCTGACCTTGCCCGGCAGCGAACGCCAGGCCGCTTGAACTTTCCCACCATGCCCATCCGTATCCTCCTCGTCGACGACCACACCCTGTTCCGCTCGGGCGTGCGCCTGCTGCTGCAACGCCAACCCGACTTCGAGGTCGTGGCCGAGGCCGGTGACGGCGTCGAAGGCCTGAAACGCGCCAAGGAACTCAAGCCCGACGTGGTGCTGCTGGACCTCAACCTGCCCGGCTTGTCCGGGCTGGAAACGCTGCAGCTGCTGACGCAGGAGTTGCCGTCTTGTGCGGTCATCATCCTGACGGTGTCGGAAGAGGCAGACGAACTGGGGCAGGCGTTGCGCGACGGCGCGCGCGGCTATCTGGTCAAGAACATCGATGCCGAGGCGCTGACCGCCGCGATCCGCCGCGCGGCGGGCGGCGAGCCGGTCATCGCCGAGAGCATGACCGCCAAGCTGGTCGAACAGTTCCGCGGACAGGCCAGCCTGGCCGCGCAAGCGCCGCAGCCGGGGGGCAGCGCCGAGCGCCATCGCCTCACCGCGCGCGAGACCCAGATCGTGCAATGGCTGGCGCGCGGCGCCAGCAACAAGGTCATTGCGCGCGAACTGGACGTCAGCGAAAGCACGGTCAAGATCCACGTGCAGAACGTGTTGAAGAAACTCAATCTCACCAGCCGGGTGCAGGTCGCGGTGTACGCGGTCGAACACGGCCTGTACACGGAAGAATAGGGCGGCATGCGGCGTTCGGCATAGGCCGTTTGATCTGCGACAAGGCCAGGGGCGTGACGGCCCCATAGACTGGCCGGCATGGAAACTCGAACCTCTCCCCTGGAGCTCGTGGCCCCCGCCGGCAGTCTGGCCGCGCTGAAGGCCGCCATCGATGCCGGCGCCGACACCGTCTACCTCGGGCTCAAGAACGCCACCAATGCGCGCAACTTCGCCGGGCTCAATTTCACCGAAAGCGATATCCGTGCGGGCGTGGAACTGGCCCACAGCTGCGGACGACAGGTGCTGTTCGCCATCAATACCTTCGTGCAGGCAGGACGGGCGCCCGAATGGCGCGCCGCCGTCGACGCCGCCTACGGGCTGGGCGCCGATGCGGTCATCATGGCCGATGCGGGGCTGCTGGCCTATGCCAGTGACCGCTATCCGGACTTGCGCCTGCACCTGTCGGTGCAGGGTTCCGCCACCCATACGGACGCCATCGAACTGATGAAGGAACAGTTCGGCATCCGCCGCGTGGTGCTGCCGCGCGTGCTGACGCTGGCGGAGATCGCGCGCATCTGCACCAACGTCAGCGTCGAGGTCGAGGTGTTCGGCTTTGGCAGCCTGTGCGTCATGGCCGAAGGCCGCTGCCTGTTGTCGTCCTACGCCACCGGCGATTCTCCCAACAACAAGGGCGTCTGTTCGCCCGCGCATGCGGTGCGCTGGTCGGAAGAGAACGGCCGCATGGACGCGCGCCTGAACGGCATCCTGATCGACCGTTACGAGCCGGGCGAACCCGCTGCCTATCCCACCTTGTGCAAGGGCCGCTTCGACGTCGACGGCCAGGCCGACCACGCGCTGGAGGAACCCACCAGCCTGAACGCCATCGGCCTGTTGCCGCGCCTGGCGGAAATGGGCGTGTCCGCCATCAAGATAGAAGGGCGGCAGCGCAGCCCGGCCTATGTCACCCAGGTGGTGTCGACCTTGCGCGCCGCGCTGGACAGCGCGCATGCGGACGCTTCCCGCTTTTCGCCCCGTCCCGAATGGAACGCCATGCTGGCGCGCCATTCCGAAGGTTCCCAAGTCACGCAAGGCGCATTCGAACGTCCATGGAAATGAAACCTAGCGCGTACCGGATATCGGTCGCACCGTTGCAGTATTACTGGCCGCGCCAGCACACGCTGGATTTCTACGCGTCGCTGGCCGACAGCCCCGCCGACATCATTTACGTGGGCGAAACCGTCTGTAGCCGCAGGCACGAGCTGCGCGCAGAGGACTGGATGGAGCTGGCGCGCGACCTGCGCGCCGCGGGCAAGGCGGTGGTGCTGTCGGGCCGCACGCTGATCGAGACCGGGGCCGAGGCCAGCGCGCTGAAGAAGCTCTGCGGGCAGGACGACTTCATGGTCGAAGCCGGCGAGCTGGGCGCGGTGCGTCACCTGAACGGCCGCGCCTTCGTGGCGGGGCCTCATGTCAACGCCTATCACGGCGGCACCCTGGAATGGCTGGCCGCACGCGGCGCCGCGCGTTTTGTCGCACCGCTGGAAATGGACAGCAAGACGCTGGCTCTTCTGATGGCGGAAAAGCCCGCCGGTCTGGAGACGGAAGTCATGGTCTGGGGCCGCATGGCGCTGGCGTTCTCCGCACGCTGTTTCACGGCGCGTCATTTCCGTTTGAAGAAGGACGACTGCGGCTTTCGCTGCATCGAACATCCGGACGGACTGGACATGCGTACACGGGAGTCGAGCGATTTCCTGGCGATCAACGGCATCCAGGTGCAGTCCGGAGCCTGCCTGGACCTGCTGTCGCAGGCGCCGGCGCTGGCCGCCCTGGGCGTGGAGGTGCTGCGGGTGAGTCCTCAATCGGCCGGCACGCTGGAAGCGATCGCCGCGCTGGATGCGATGCGGCGCGGCCTGGCGCCGATGGAGGCGCGGCCGCCTGCCGGCATGGCCCGCTGCAACGGCTACTTCCATGGCAAGCCGGGCATCGACCTGCTGGAGGCCGTGGCATGAGCGCGGCGATTCAAGTACCGGGCGTGCTCGCCAGGCTGGGGCGGCGTCTGCCTGCGCCGTTTGTCTCGCTGCACTTCACCGCCGGACTGGAACTGGCGCGGCGGCTGAAATGGCTCACACCGCCGGCCGAACTGGAGGGCCGCAGCTTCGGCATCACGGTCGAGGACCTGGGCCTGCGCAGCAGTTTCGCCGTGCGACAAGGCGCTTTTCGCCCGGTATGGAACGGCGCTGCCGCCGAACTGGAACTGGGCGCGAAGCTGGCCGATCTGCTGGCCCTGATGCGTTCGGAAACGGACGCCGATACCTTGTTCTTCCAACGCCGGCTGCGGATCTCCGGCGATACGGAGCTGGGGCTGATCGTCAAGAACTGGCTGGACGCGGCGCCACGGCCGGCGTGGCTGCAGGGCGCGGCGCGTTGACGGCGCAATGCCCGCCGTCGCTTGCGGGCATTGCTTGAATCCGCAAGGGATCGTGCTATACCGGGCGTCGTTGCCGCGGGGGAGCTTGGCGCTTTCCCGGGCGTGATCGGATGGAGACAGCAATGCGGATCATGGTGGTGGGCGCCAGCAAGGGGCTGGGCAGGGCGTTCGTGGAAGGACTGGGCCAGGATGCCACGCTGATCGTGGGCGTGGCGCGCCGCGCGCCGCAGGATATCGCCGTTGCGCCCGGCTGCGAACTGCGCTGGATCGAGGCCGATCTGTCGCAGCCAGTGGCCGCCGTCGAGCAGATCGCGGCGCAGGCCCCGGACGGTCTCGATGCCATCCTCTACAACCTGGGCGTGTGGGAAGAGCACGCATTCAGCGAACACTACGACTTCCTGGCGGACTCGCCCGCGGAGATCGCGCGCATGGTGGACATCAACGTCACCGCGACCATCCTGTTGCTCCAGCGCTTGATCCCGCGCGTCCTCGGTGCGCGCAAACCGCAAGTCATTCTCACTGGTTCGACCTCCGCGTTGGCCGGCAGCGGCCGTCCCGAGGTGACGTTCGGCGCGTCCAAGCACGCGCTGCGGGGTATCGCGGACGCCCTGCGCGAAAGCTTCAGAGCGCGAAGGCTGGCGGTGACCTGCCTGCAATTGGGCTACTTGAACACGGAAGACGGCTTGGGCGTGCCGCGCGACGCGGCCAGCCTGCGGGGAGAGGGCGGCCTGATACCCGTGCACGACGTGGTGACGATGACACGCGCGCTGCTGAATCTGTCCGATGCGTCGTTCGTGCGGGAAATCGTCATGCCGGCGCTGATGGACGAGCGCTTCTGAAGCGGGTCCACCGCGCCAACGGCGTCATGCCGGCCTCAACTGCGGCCGGGCTTGCCTTCCATGGCGCGGGCCACGCGCGATAGGGCCAGGCTGGCGGCGAAGTACAAGGCGGCCACGGCCAGGTAGACTTCGACGTGGTAGGGCCGCCAATCGGTGCCGGCCACCACCGCCTTTGCTGCGCCCAGCACGTCGAACACGCCGATGATGCTGACCAGCGAAGTGTCCTTGATCGCGCCCACGAATACGCCCAGGGCTGCAGGCGCGGCAATGCGGCGGGCCTGCGGCCAGATCACCGAACCGTAGGCCATGGCCGCAGGCATGCCCAGGGCGCGCGCCGCCATCATCTGGCCGGGCGGTATGGCTTGCAGCGCGCCGCGCAGCACCTCGGCCAGCAGGCAGGCGGTGTGCAGCGTCAGGGCGGCCAGCGCCATGGCGAACTTGGACACGCCGCCGCCCAGCAGCATGGGCAGCACGAAGGACGCGAACAACAGCTGTGTCACCAGCGGCACGCCGCGGACGGCCTCGATCAGGCCGGCGGCAGCCAGCGAGGCGGCGCGGTTGTGGCTACGGCGCAATAACGCAAGCGCGAAAGCCAGCGGCACGGCCGCCAGCAGGGCGGAGATGGCCAGAACCAATGTGACGAGGAACCCGCCCCAGCGTTGCGGACCGATGGCGGCGCCGCCCCAGGGCCAGCCGGACAGCGCGCTGATGGCCGCGCCCAGCAGGACGGCGAGCAGGGCCGAACGCGTCGCGAGACGGACACGCGGAGCAGTCAACGCCAGCGCAACTCCGGCGAGCAGGGCTGCGCAGGCCGCAAGCGCGGGCGCCCGGTCGGCCTGGGCCATGGTGCCGAAGAACAGCACTGGCAGGTTCTCGCCCACGGCGGCCCAGCATGCGCCCGCCGCGTTCGCGCATGCTGCGGGATCGCCGCGCCACACCGCGTCGAGCAAGGCCCATTCCAGCAGCCGCCATAGGATCAAGCCCAGGACAGCGGCCAACGCGGTCGATAACAGCCCGCCACGCCAACTGCGGCGTTCGCCCGCAGCGTTCCACGAAGGCCGCTCGCCCAGGCGCGCGCCATGCGTGTCGCCGGGGCCGTGGCGGGTATTGCGCGCGTTCCATGCCGACAATCCGCCGCCCAGCGCCAGCGCCAGGCCCAGATAGACCGTGACGGCCAGCGCGATGCCTTCAAGCGCCAGGCCGGTCTGCGTGATGGCGGTGTTGATCACCGCCATCAATTCCTGATAGCCGATGGCAATGGCCAGGGTGCTGTTCTTCACCAGCGCCAGGCACTGGTTGGCATACGGCGGCAGCGCCACGCGGGCGGCATAGGGTGCTATCACCAGCCGCAGCACGCTGCGGGGCTTCAAGCCTAGCGCCTGCCCGGCCTCCACAAGTCCAACCGGCACGGCGCGCACGGCCGCGCGTGCGATGTCGGCGATGTAGGCCGCATGGAACACCACCAAGCCTATCGTCAGCGCCGCGAATTCCATGCTGGGCTGCCAGCCGCCCTGCAGTCCCAGGCCGCGCCTGACCGGCATATCGATGCGCATGGGCGGCAACAGGACCCACGCGAGCAGCGCGCCGGCCAGCGCGGCATACAGCGCAGGATTGCCCCAGCGGCGTCGGACCAGGCCGCCCAGCGCCAGCGCGGTCACCGTTACGGCCGCGTAGGGCAGCCAACCGTGCACGGCTGGCAGAGCCAATCCGCGATTGGACAGCAGCATGTGCGGCAACGGCGACCACGCCTGGCGCAGATCGGGCAGGCGCAGCAGCAGCCCGTACCAGACGAAGAGTTGCAGCAGGACCGGCGTATTGCGCAAGGGCGCGATGATGGCGGCGGCGCAACGCGCGGCCAACGGGTTGCGCGACATGCGCAACAAGCCCAGTCCCAGGCCCAGCGCCGTCGCCAGCGGGATTGCCACGGCGGCGACGGTCAAGGTGTTGACCAGGCCGGCCGCTATCGACATCCAGTAGGGATCCTCCGGCGTGATATCGAGCAGGCTTTCGGAAATGCGGAAGCCTGCGGGCTGGAACAGGAATCCGAAGCCGCCTTGGATGCCGCGTGCAGTCTGCACCGATTCGATGTGCCAGAGCAGGACCGCGGCCATGCCGCCCAGCGCGAGCGTCCACGCCAACGCTGGCAGCCAGCGTCGCCACGGGCCGGTGGAGGGAAAACGGAGAGCGGTCGCTGCCATGGTCGAGAAAGAGTCGGGGCCAGGATCACTGGAACGGCGGCGAGTACAGCAGCCCGCCCTGGTTCCATTGCGCGTTCAGCCCCCGCTCCAGCTTCAGCGGCGTCGCGGCGCCCAGATTGCGGTTCCAGACTTCGCCATAGTTGCCCACGGCCTTGATGGCGTTGCGGGCCCAGCCTTCGTCCAGCCCGAAGCTCTTGCCTATGCCGGGGTCCACGCCCAGCAGCCGGCGTACCTGGGCATCGCTGCTTTGCGCCTGGTTGTCGGCGTTCTGCGCGGTGATGCCGAGTTCCTCGGCCGCCACCAGCGCGTTGATGGTCCACCGGACGATGGCAGCCCAGTTGGCGTCGTCTTGCCGCACGAAGGGACCTAGCGGCGATTTGTTGATGCGTTCAGGCAGGATGACGAAGTCGTCCGGCTGGCCGGCTCGCGCCGCGCGGCTGGCGGCCAGGGTGGACGCATCCGACAGGTAGACGTCGCAGCGTCCTGCGTAAAAGGCCTGTTCGAGCTCGACCAGATTCTCGATGACGACCGGACGATAGCTCAGCTTGTGCTTCTTGAAGTAGTCGACCAGGTTCTGCTCGTTGACCGTACCGGGCTGCACGCAGACCTGCGCGCCTTCGAGCTCTGTCGCGCTCTTGACACCCAGCTTGCGCGGCACCAGAAAGCCCTGGCCGTCATAGAACACGATGCCGGCGGACGCGATGCCCAAGCCGGCGTCGCGGCTGGAGGTAATCGTGGTGTTGCGGTTCAGCACATCGATCTCGCCCGACTGGAGCGCAGGAAAACGTTGCTGCGAACTCAACGGCACGAAGCGCGTCTTCTCCGGATCGCCGAGCACGGCGGCGGCCAGCGCGCGGCAGAGGTCCGCATCCAGGCCGGTCCAACGGCCTTGCTTGTCGGCGATGGACAAGCCGGCAGATCCCTGGCTCACGCCGCAGACCAGTTCGCCGCGTTTCTTGATGGTCTCGACCGTGCCCGCATGAGCCGCGCCGGCCAGCGCCAGCATCGCCGCCACGCCCGCGATCTTCAGTTGTTGAGTCAAACGCATGCCATTCCTTTGTTTGATGCAGTCCGGAAAGGCAGGAATTCTATGGGTGCTATGACGTTCGGCGAGCGACTATATGGTCATATGGATATAAAAACTAAGCCTTACTCAAATCCGCGTCATATACCTAGAATCGCTGCATACCAAGTTGAAATGACGGAGCGGTGGCGCATGAGCTGGCAGGACGAATTCAGGCAGTTGTTTCCGATCACGCAAGACCAGGCTTACGCCAACATTGCCTACACCAGCCCGCTGGCGCCCAAGGTGGCCGAGGCGGTCGGCGCATTTTTCCAAGGCATAACCCACGCACGCAGCGACAAGTCCCAGTGGCTGCGGGACGCAGATGCGTTGCGCTTGCGGCTGGCCCGCCTGATCGGCGGCGACGCCAAGCGCCTGGCTTTCACCAAGAACACCACCGAAGGGTTGAACATCGTTGCGCAGG
The DNA here is from genome assembly GCF_058796095.1 of Achromobacter sp. GW823-FHT04E03. Taxonomy (NCBI): domain Bacteria; kingdom Pseudomonadati; phylum Pseudomonadota; class Betaproteobacteria; order Burkholderiales; family Alcaligenaceae; genus Achromobacter; species Achromobacter sp. GW823-FHT04E03. The sequence continues at coordinate 485,778 of NZ_JBXAIJ010000001.1, forward strand.
GGCTGGCCTGGCAGGAAGGCGACAACCTGGTGGTGGACGACCAGGAGCATCCCACCAATGCCTTGCCCTGGTTGAACCTGCGGCGCCGTGGCGTCCAGGTGCGCGTGGCGCAGGCGAATTCGCATCGCTACACGGTGGATGACCTTTGGCAGCATGTGGATGCGCGCACGCGGCTGATTGCAGTGTCCTGGGTGCAGTACGGCACCGGCCTGCGCACCGATATCGCCGAACTGGGCCGGCGCTGCGCCGAACGCGGCATCTTTCTGGTCGTCGACGGGATTCAGGGCGCGGGGCTGTTGCGCGTCAACGTGGATGAATGGGGCGTGGATGCCTTTGCTTGCGGCGCGCATAAGGGCATGCTTGGACCGCTGGGCGTGGGCCTGCTGCATGTATCGCCCCGGCTGCTCGAAGCCCTGGATCCGCTGTATATCGGACCTTCCGGCGTCAACACGCTGGATAAATCCGGACTGCAATGGCAGGTGGGCATCGCCGACGCTACTGACGCCCGCAGGCTCGAATCGGGCAACCTGAATTATCCGGGCATCGCGGGCTGGGCCGGCGCGCTGGACCTGATCGAAGGCGCGCGGCCCGAACGTATCGAGCCCTGGGTGCTGGAGCTTTCCGAAGCGCTGAGCACGGGCTTGCGCGGAGTGGGCCTGCAGGTCGTGTCACCGGCCGGTCCGGAATTCCGCAGCACGACGACGGCGCTGCGCGTGCCGGATCCCGCGGCCGCGCTGGCGCATCTGACACAATCCGGGATCGTGGCCAGCATAGTGGAGTATGGTTACGTGCGCTTGTCCGTCGGCGCCTATAACAATCATGCGGACGTGGAACGCATACTGCGCGCAGCGCGGACGCTTCCCGTCTGAGAAGAATCATTGATAAGCAACACTTCAGGAGATACTGATGACCGAAGCGAAGAAGCCCCAGTGGCGGCTTGAAACCGTGGCCGTGCATGGCGGCTACCGCCCCGATCCGACCACGCGCGCCGTGGCCGTGCCCATCTACCAGACCGTGGCCTACGCGTTCGACGACACGCAGCACGGCGCCGACCTGTTCGACCTCAAGGTGCCGGGCAATATCTACACCCGCATCATGAACCCGACCACCGACGTGCTGGAGCAGCGCGTGGCGGCCCTGGAGGGCGGCATCGCCGCGCTGGCGCTGGCCTCGGGCCAGGCCGCGGTGACCTACGCCATCCTGACCATTGCCGAGGCGGGCGACAACATCGTGTCGTCCAGCACGCTGTACGGCGGCACCTACAACTTGTTCGCGCACACGTTGCCGCAATACGGCATCACCACGCGTTTCGCGAATCCTTCCGACCTGGCCGCCTTCGAGGCCCAGATCGACGACCGCACCAAGGCCATCTTCGCGGAATCCGTGGGCAATCCGCTGGGCAACATCACCGACATCGCCGCCTTGGCCGACCTGGCGCACCGCCACGGCCTGCCGCTGATCGTCGACAACACCGTGCCGTCGCCGTACCTGCTGCGTCCCATCGAGCACGGGGCCGACATCGTGGTGCAGTCGCTGACCAAGTACCTGGGCGGCCACGGCACCAGCCTGGGCGGCGCGATCATCGACTCGGGCAAGTTCCCGTGGGCCGAGCACAAAGAGCGCTTCAAGCGCCTGAATACGCCGGACGTCAGCTACCACGGCGTGGTCTACACCGAAGCCTTCGGTCCGGCCGCCTACATCGGCCGCGCCCGCGTGGTGCCGCTGCGCAATACCGGCGCGGCGATCTCGCCCTTCAACTCGTTCCAGATCCTGCAAGGCATCGAGACCCTGGCGCTGCGCGTGGACCGCATCGTCGAGAACACCGTCAAGATCGCCAAGTACCTGCGCGAACATCCGAAGGTCGAGTGGGTCAACTACGCCGGCCTGCCGGACCATCCCGACCACGCGCTGGCGCAGAAGTACCTGGGCGGCAAGGCGCCCGGGCTCTTCACCTTCGGCGTGAGGGGCGGCCGCGAGGCCGGCGCGCGCTTCCAGGACGCACTGCAGCTGTTCACCCGCCTGGTCAATATCGGCGACTCCAAGTCGCTGGCCACGCACCCCGCATCCACCACGCACCGCCAGCTCAATCCCGAAGAGCTGCAGAAAGCCGGCGTGCGCGAGGAAACCGTGCGCCTGTCGATCGGCATCGAGCATATCGACGACCTGCTGGCGGATCTGGATCAGGCGCTGGCGCAGGTGTAAGCCATGACGATGCTTCCCCGCAGAACCTTGTTGAAGCTGGCCGCGGGCTTGCCCGCGCTGGCAGCCGCGGGAGCGGCCGGGGCGGCAGCCCCGGCTGCCCCGGCCGCAAAGGCCCGCAACTACGTCCTGGCCCACGGCTCCTGGCATGGCGGCTGGTGCTGGCGTCCGGTGGCGGACCGCCTGCTGGCGGCCGGCCACCGCGTGTACGCGCCCAGCTACACCGGCATGGGCGACCGCGCCCATCTGCTGAGCAAGAACATCACCATCGACACCTTTGTCGAGGACCTGGTCCAGGTCATCGATACCCAGGAACTGAAGGACGTGATCCTGGTGGGCCATAGCTTCGGCGGCATCCCGATCACGGGTGTGGCCGACCGGATTCCGCAGCGGCTGGCGCATCTGGTGTACTTCGACGCCATCGTGCTGCAAAGCGGCCAGAATGCATTCTCGGTGTATCCGAAGGCGGATGCCGACGCGCGCATCGCCGCAGCCTCGAAGGCCACCGATGGACTGGCCGTGCCGATTCCCGATCCGCTGCCGGCGGCCTGGGGATTCACGCCGGGCAGCGCGGACCATGATTGGGTCAAGCGCCGCCTGACCGCCCATCCGCTGGCCAGCTACACCACGCCGCTGAACCTGAAGCACCCCATCGGCAATGGCGTGGCCCGCACCTACATCCATTGCACCCAGCCCGAGCTGGCCGTGCTGGATGAATCGCGCAAGCTGGTGCAGTCCCAAGCGGGCTGGAACTGGGTCGACATCGCCGCGCCGCACGAAGCCCACATCACGCATCCGGCCTTGCTGGCGGATCTGCTGCTGGGCCTGGCCTGAGCCGGCACGGCCAGGATGGGCGGCTGATACGGTCGCCCGGGCATCGCAGTTTGCGGGCATCATGCGGGATTGCGCCGGGCCGCCAGTGCCCGCGCGTCCGATGCCGACCCGCAGGAGACCTCCATGGCCCGTCCGACCGTCCACGCCGCGCTGCCCGCGGATCTGCAAGCCTGGCTGCGACAGCATGCCGATGCGCTGGACGACGGCAGCATGGATGCGGCGGTAGTGTTGCCGCAACTGGCTGCCGCCGACGTGTTGCGCCATGGCGTGCCCGTGGGGCAGGGCGGCTTGCCAGACACGGATATCGGCGACGCGATCGAAATGATCGCGCAATTGGCGGAGCTTTCCGTTGCCGGGGCCTTCGTGGCCTGGAGCCAGCGAGTCTTCATCGAGTATCTGCTGCGCAGCCCCAACAAGGCTCTTGCGGAAGCCTGGCTGGCGCCGCTGCTGAAGGGTGAGCAGGCCGGTGCGACCGCGCTGTCGAACGCCATGAAGTTCCTGAGCGGCATCGAGTCGCTGCAGATCGCCGCGCGCGAGGCGGACGGCGCGTGGGTGCTGGACGGTCGGATGCCCTGGGTCACCAATCTGCGGCCCCAGGGCTTCCTGGTGGCCGCCGCTGTTGCCGCGCCGGATGGAACGCCGGCGGTGGTCGCGCTGCCGCATGGCATCGCGGGACTTGCCCGCAGCCCGGACCTGCCTTTGTTGGCGCTGCTATCGACCCACACCGCGGCGCTGGACCTGCGCGGCGTGCGCATGGGTCCCGAATGGATCATCCATCCTGATGCGCGCGAGTATCTGCCCCAGGCCCGGCCGGCCTTTGCGGGCATGCAATGCGGCCTGTCCATTGGCCTGGCGCGGGGCGCTTTGCGCGCCGCGCAACAGGCAGGGCAGGGCCAGGACTCGCGCGGCATCCTGGGCCAGCCGCTGCAAGCGCTGGAGACGCAGTTGCACGCGCTGACGGCGGGTTTGATCGATGGGGTGCGCAGCGGGAGCTTCGTCTCGCAGCCCTGGCGGCTGTTCGAGCTCCGCATCGCCTTGGCCGAAGCGGCCCAGCAGGCGGTGCAGCTGGAACTGCAGGCCAGCGGCGGCGCGGCCTATCTGCGGCCGGCTGGCGCAGGCTTTGCGCGGCGCTGGCGGGAAGCGGCATTCCTGCCCATCGTCACGCCCAGCCTGGTGCAATTGAAGACGGAGCTGGCCAAGCGCCAGGCGCGGCTGGCGGCCGAAGCGGGTGGATAGCGGCGCGGCGAGGCCGCGACGGCCGGGTCTTATCGCCGTATGCCTTTGCCATTGACCGGGCAGACAATCTCGCGCAGCTTGCGCTGCACGGGGTCTTGCGCGATTGGCGCATTGCGGATGCCGGGCGGAGGCAGGGACTCGACGATGGGGCCGGTGGCGTTCTCGCCCGCATGGTGCACGACCTGGCTGACGGTATAGGTGCCGGCGGTGCAGTTCATGGTGACCGGCTGGATCACGGAGCGGTAGGGTTGCCCGTTGGCGGCGGAAATCTTGGGCTGGGCGTAGAACCAGGCTACGTTCACGGCCATCACGGCCGGGCGCTCCGATACCACCTTGATCGACGCGCTGTCGTAGAACACGCCAGGCATGGCTTGGGGGTCCAACGGCAGCCAGGCTGCTGCGGCGGACGGCATGTCGCCGGGCGGCGCGGCCTGCGCGGGGTGGACCCAGGCGGTCACGGCCAGGGCGATCAGGAATGCGTGCCTTGCGGTCATTGGTGTTTTCCGGTGGTGGCGCGGCGCGCCGGCGCCAGGCTTGTGGCCATGGCGTGTACCTGATCATACCGGGCAGGGCGCGTGCGCGCGGAGCGAATACGTCCGAGGGGCGGCGGGGCCTAAGCCGTCAACACATATTCCGGATAGCGCCTGCAGATCTCGGCTACTTGGCTGAGGGTGCCCGAAAGGTGTTCCCGCAGCACCTGCTGGGCGCGCTGCGGGTTCTGCGCGACGATGGCGTCCAGCAGGCGCTGGTGGTCGTCCAGGATGCGCTCGGCCTTGCCGGCCTCGGGCAGGTGCAGGCGGCGCAAGCGGTCCAGGTGGCCGCTGTAGCGTTGCGCCAGTTCCCACAGCCGGGTCACGCCGGCGGCTTCGTGCATGTCGCGGTGGAAGGCCTGGTCGGCGTCGATGAAGCGCTGGTACTGGCTGCTGGCGTGGCTGGCGCGCTGCAGGTCGATGCTGGCCTGCAGGCGCTGGAAGAGCTGCGGATCCGGGCGCTGCGCCAGCATCTGCACGATCTCGAGCTCCAGCGAGCGGCGCAGGAAATGCGCCTCGCGGGCGGCGTCCACATCGATGCGGCTGACCACCGTGGTGTGCTGCGGATAGATCTCGACCAGCGCTTCCTCGGCCAGCCGCATCAGCGCGTCGCGGATCGGGGTCTGGCTCAGGCCGTAGGTTTCCGCCAGCGTGATGCGCGACAGGGGCGTGCCCGGAGCCAGTTCCAGGGACACGATCTGTTCGCGTAGATGTTCGAAGACCTGGGGCGCGGCGTGGCGCGAACGGTCCAGTCTGAGCTTGGTGCTTTGCATCGGGTCGCGTGCGGAGTTGGGCCTGAAGAGTAACGGAGTTTAGCGGGTTTTTACCTAGCTGACGCACTAATGTATTAGTGTTTAAATGGCCCGGTCAACATTGCGAAAGACCGCCTCACCCCTATGAAACGCTCCTACGAAAGCCTGCGCAGCGCCGCCTGGATGGCCCGGGACGACCTGCGTTCCTTCGGCCACCGCTCCCGCATGATGCAGATGGGCTATGGCCCCGACGACTGGGCGGGCCGCCCGGTCATCGCCATCATCAACACCTGGTCGGACCTTAATCCCTGCCACAGCCACTTCAAGCAGCGCGTCGAGGACGTCAAGCGCGGCGTGTTCCAGGCGGGCGGGTTTCCGGTGGAGCTGCCCGCGATTTCGGTATCGGAATCCTTCGTCAAGCCGACCACCATGCTGTACCGCAACTTCCTGGCCATGGAGACCGAAGAGCTGCTGCGCAGCCATCCGGTCGACGGCGCGGTGCTCATGGGCGGCTGCGACAAGACCACGCCGGGTCTCATCATGGGCGCGGTCAGCGCCGGGCTGCCTTGCGTCTACGTGCCCGCCGGCCCCATGCTGCGCGGCAACTGGAAGGGCAAGATCCTCGGGTCCGGGTCGGATGCCTGGAAGCTCTGGGACGAGCGCCGCGCCGGCAAGATCACGCAGGAGCAATGGACCGAGGTCGAGGGCGGCATTGCCCGCAGCTACGGCACCTGCATGACCATGGGCACGGCCAGCACCATGACCGCCATCGCCGAAGCCATAGGCATGACGCTTCCGGGCGCCTCCTCGATCCCGGCGGCGGACGTCAACCATATGCGCATGTCGGCCGAATGCGGCCGGCGCGTGGTGGAGATGGTCTGGGAGGACCTGACGCCGCAGCGCATCCTGAGCCTGGCCTCCTTCAAGAACGCCATCAACGTGGCGATGGCCATGGGCTGCTCCACCAATGCCATCGTGCACCTGGTGGCCATGTCGCGCCGCGCCGGTTGCGCCGTGGGCCTGGACGACTTCGACGCCGCCAGCCGCAAGGTCCCGGTGATCGCCAACATCCGGCCCAGCGGTGACACCTATCTGATGGAAGACTTCTTCTACGCGGGCGGGCTGCCGGCGCTGATGTCGCGGCTGCAGGATCATCTGGATCCGTCCGCCATGACAGTCACCGGCAAGACCCTGGGCGAGAACATCGCCGGCGCCGAGGTCTACAACGACGACGTGATCCGCCCGCTGGACCAGGCCATCTACGACGAAGGCGCGCTGGCCGTGCTGCGCGGCAATATCGCGCCGGACGGCTGCGTCATCAAGCCCAGCGCCTGCGCGCCGCAGTACCTGCGCCACACCGGGCCGGCCCTGGTGTTCGACGACTACCCCAGCATGAAGGCCGCGGTGGACGACGAGAACCTGGACGTCACGGCCGACCACATCATGATCCTGCGCAATGCCGGCCCCCAGGGCGGTCCCGGCATGCCGGAGTGGGGCATGCTGCCCATTCCGACCAAGCTGGTGAAGCAGGGCGTGCGCGACATGCTGCGCCTGTCCGACGCCCGCATGAGCGGCACCAGCTACGGCGCCTGCATCCTGCACGTGGCGCCGGAAAGCTATATCGGGGGCCCGCTGGCCCTGGTGAAGACGGGCGACCTGATCACCGTCGACGTGCCCGCGCGCAGCATCCACCTGAACGTCAGCGACGAAGAACTGGCCGCGCGCCGCGCCGCCTGGACGCCGCCGCCCCGGCGCTACGAGCGCGGCTACGGCTGGATGTACTCGAAGCACATCCTGCAAGCCAACGACGGCTGCGATTTCGATTTCCTGGAAACCGCTTTCGGCGCGCCCGTGCCCGAACCCGAGATCTTTTAAAGCGTCATCCGCGCCCATCCCACCGTCTTCAGAATACGGAGCCATCGTGTCCCAAATGAATCCCGAAACCCGCGCCCGCCTGGCCGGCGTCAGCACCGCCACCCTGTGCACGGCCTTGTTCAAGCGCGGCCTGCGCAACCAGTTCATCCAGGACGTGCGTCCACTGAACGCCACGCTGCCCAATATGGTCGGCCCGGCGTTCACCCTGCGCTACATCCCCGCGCGCGAGGACCTGAACACCATCAAGGTGTTCGAGGACCGCGCCCATCCGCAGCGCGTTGCAGTCGAGACCTGCCCTGAAGGCGCGGTGCTGGTCATGGACAGCCGCAAGGACGCGCGCGCGGCTTCCGCCGGTTCCATCCTGGTGACGCGGCTGATGAAGCGCGGCGTGGCTGGCGTGGTGACGGACGGCGGCTTTCGCGATTCGCCCGAGATTGCCGAACTGGGCTTTGCCGCCTATCACCAGCGGCCTTCGGCGCCCACCAACCTGACCCTGCACCAGGCCTTGGATATCAACGCACCCATCGGCTGCGGCGACGTGGCGGTGTGGCCGGGCGACATCGTCGTGGGCGACCGCGAGGGCGTGGTGGTGATCCCCGCCCACCTGGCCGACGAGATCGCCATCGAGGCCGTGGAGATGACGGCCTTCGAGGACTTCGTGACCAGCGAGGTGCAGCTGGGCGCATCCATCCTGGGGTTGTATCCGCCCACGGATCCCGGCACCAAGGACAAGTTCGCCGCATGGCGCAAGCAACAGGGCCGCTGAGCCTTGCCGCCGGCTCAGCCGGCAACCCCATAAGCCAAACAAGAGGCAGGAGACAACCATGAACACGCAACGACGCGGCGCGCTGGCCGCGCTGCTGGCCGCCGCCATGCTGGGCACGTGGGCGGCGCCCGCGCAGGCCGCCGACTGGCCCGCGCAGAAGCCGATTTCCTATGTGGTGCCGTTCACCGTGGGCGGCTCGACCGACGTGGTGGGCCGGGTGCTGGCCCAGAAGCTGGGCGACCGCCTGCATCAGAGCGTCATCGTCGAGAACAAGCCCGGCGCCGCGGGCGGCATCGGCGCGACCTATGTGGCCAAGGCGCCGCCGGATGGCTACACCCTGTTCGGCGGCACCATCAGTACGCACGCCATCAACGCCAGCCTGTACAAAAACCTGAAGTACGACCCGGTCAAGGATTTCGAGCCGGTTTCGCTGATCGCCTACCTGCCCAACGTATTGCTGGTGGATCCGAACCTGGGCGTGAATTCCGTGGCCGACCTGATCGCGCTCCTGAAACGCGATCCTTCCAAGCGCACCTTCGCGTCCTCGGGCGCCGGCACCTCCACGCACCTGGCGGGTGAACTGTTCTCCAGCATGATAGGGGTGCCGCTCACGCACGTGCCGTACAAGGGCACGCCGCCCGCCATGGTCGACGTGTCCTCGGGCGCGGTGACCTTCATGTTCGACCAGATGACGGCGGCGTTGCCCCTGCTGCAGACCGGCAAGCTCAAGCTCCTGGCCGTGACCACCAAGGACCGCATCGCCTTGGCGCCGGAGGTGCCGACCATGCAGGAGGCCGGCGTGCCGGGCTTCCAGATGGCGTCCTGGCAGGCGGTGTACGCGCCCAAGGGCACGCCCAAGCCCATTCTCGACAAGCTGTCGCAGGAAATCGCGGTGATCCTGAAAGAGCCGGACGTGCAGGAGAAGCTGGGCAAGACCATGGGCATGGAACTGGTCGGCAGCACGCCCGAACAGCTGCGCGACCTGATGGCGACGGAGATCCCGCGCTGGGCGGAAGTGGTGAAGAAGTCGGGCGCGACGGTCGAGTAAGCGGATCTGGCAAGGGGGGGGACGGCATATCGGCGCCGTCCCCGCCGCCGCTCAGGATGTCACGATCAGGGCTTCAAGTTCAGCTTCGGCACCAGCGCCTTGAACGCCTCTTCCTGGCGCGCCACGTCGGCCGTGAATTGCGGCTGGTCGGCATAGGAGGGCGTCAGGTTCTGCTTGCGCATCAGCGCCTGGAAGTCCTGCGATTGCGCGACTTGGCGGGCCGCGGCGCGCCATTTTTCAACCGCGTCCGCGGGCGTGGCCTTGGGCAGGCCGATGCCGCGCCAGACGCTGAATTGCAGGTCCGCGCCTTTTTCCTTCATGGTCGGGACGGAGGGCAGGTTGTCCAGGCGCTTGGGCGCCATGACCGCCAGGGTGCGCAGCTTGCCGGTTTCCACGTGCTGCTGCAGTTCGGCGTAGGCAACCGTGGTGGCCTGCACGTCGCCCGCCAGGAGACCCATGATGGCCGGGGCCGAGCCCTGGTAGGGCACGTGCACGAACTTCACGCCAGCCTGTTCGCCCAGCGCCGCCGCCGCCATGTGCGGCACCGTGCCGATTCCGGCGTTGGACACGGCGACGCGTTCGGGATTCTTCTTGGCGTCCGCCAGGAATTCCTCCACCGTCTTCCAGGGCGCATCGGCGCGTACCGTGACCGACGAGGGATCGTCGGTGAAGCGGGCGATGGGCTGGAAGTCGCCGACCGTGGTCTTGCCTATGCCCATCAGGGGCACCACCAGCATTTCAGGCGTCATCAGCACCAGCCGGTAGCCGTCGGGCTGCGCGTTGGCCACGTAGGCCCAGCCGATGGAGCCGCTGGCGCCCGGCTTGTTGATCACCACCGTGGGCTGCGCCAGCATGGGCGGGCGCACCGCCTCGGCGATGGCGCGCGCGGTGTTGTCGCTGCCGCCGCCGGGCTGGTAGGCGACCACCAGTTCCATCGAGCGGGCGGGGTAGTCCGCGGCGTGCGCGGCGGACAGGACGGAAACTGCGGACAGGGCGCTGAAGGCCAGCGCGGACAGGCGGTATGGGCGCATGGTGGCGGCTCCGGTATCAGTAGCCCAGGGCGGAAAGATCCGCGAGCGTCTGTTTGGTGATGGCGATAGTGCGTTCGCGTTCGGTCCCGGCCAGGTCCAGGCGCGGCGGCTTGACGGTCTCGGCGCTGCCGGTGATCAGGTGCTCGGCCAGCTTGATGTGCTGCACCAGCTTGACCACCGTGTCCAGGTGGAACAGCGGCGTCAACGCGGCGTAAAGCTTGCGGGCCCGCACGAAATCGCCCTCGACGGCCAGTTTCAGCAGGTCGACCGAGGCGCGGGGCACGGCGTTGGCCATACCCGACACCCAGGCCGTCACGCCCAGCGCGGCGCTTTCCAGGATCAGGTCATCCACGCCGCAGACCACGGCAAGACGGTCGCCGAAGCGCGTGATCAGGTCGGTCACGCGGGTGGTGTCGTAGGACTCTTCCTTGATGGCGACGATGGTCGGCTCTTCCAGCAATTCGGCCACCAGGTCCGGCGTCAGGTCCACGCCGTAGCCGCGCGGATTGTTGTAGAGCAGGATGGGCAGGGCGCTGGCGCGCGCCACCTCGCGATAGAAGGCCACGGTCTCGCGGCCGTCGGACTTGTAGGTCAGGCCGGGGAACACCATCAGGCCATTCACGCCGATGCGCTCGGCTTCCTGCGCGAAGGCCGCGGCGCGGGCGGTGCCGGTTTCCGCCACGCCGGAAATCACCGGCACACGGCCGCGCACGGTGTCGACGGCGGTGCGCAGCACCTGCAGTTTTTCTTCGGGCGAGAGCTGGGCGTTTTCGCCCACCATGCCCATCATCACGACGCCGCCCACGCCGTTCTCGATCAGCCGTTCCAGTCCCTGGCGGATGGCCTCCAGATCCAGCGAAAAATCGGGTTTCAGCTTGGTGGTGACGGCGGGAAATACGCCTTGCCATTGAATGCTCATGCTGCGGCTCCTGATGCGTGATCCATCCGGTGCAATCCGGTTGGATAGTGGTTATTGGATATTGGATCCAAAAATATGGGGCTTAAAAAAACGAGGCTCGGGCCTCGGTCCGTCGCCCTTGGGGGCGCCGGCTTGAACTGGATCATGGATCCAATATACTCACATTAAAAGGGCTGCGGGTAGCGGCTGTCTCTCGGGGTTTTCCTGGGCATGGCGGCCCTGTTTTCCGCCCAGTCCTGCCGTGCCGCCCCCGCCGCACGGTGCAACCAGGCAGGTTTCATGTCCCAGAATTCGCCGCTTTCCGCTTCCAATCCGTCCCGTTCCCAGACCGCCAGCCCCGGCCGCCTCGTGCGCAAGACCGCCGTCGAACTGGTGGTCGACGAACTGCGCGACCGCATCCTGTCCGGCGCGATTCCCCCCGGTTCCGCGCTGCGCCAGGAACTGTTCGCCGAGGAACTGGGGGTGAGCCGCCTGCCTGTGCGCGAGGCCATCCGCCAGCTCAGCGCCGAAGGACTGATCGACATGATCCCGCATCGCGGCGCCTACGTTTCCATGCTGTCGCGCGCCGAGGTGCAGGAGTTCTTCGACATCCGCCTGCGGCTGGAGCCGTGGCTGTTGCGCCTGGCAGTGCAGCAGCATCAGACGCAGGATCTGGATCTGGCGAGCCAGGTGGTGGCGCAGATGGACACGGCCGAGCCTGAGCAATGGGGCCGCCTGAACTGGCAACTGCATGAACTGCTGTACCGCTCGGCGCAACGTCCCGCCGCGCTGGCCATGGTGCGCGCGCTGCATGAAAAATCCGAACGCTATTTCCGCTTCCAGATCGTCAACGCGCCGATCCGCCAGCAAGCCCACGACGAGCACAGCGAACTGATCGCGCTCGCCCGGCAGGGGCGGGCCGAAGACGCCGAGGCCGCGCTGGAGCGGCACATCGGCGAAGCCGCCGAGCAGATACTCGCCATCGTCGACCATCTGCTGGATGCGTCGGCGCTGCAGGAACCTGCCTAGACGTCCAGCTCCAGCGTGCCGCAGCCGCGCGATACGCAGACCATCATGCTGCGGTTGGCGGCGCGTTCCTCGTCGCTGAGCACGTAGTCGCGGTGGTCGACCTTGCCGGACAGCACGCCGGCTTCGCAGCTGCGGCACAGGCCTTCCCGGCAGGAGTACGGCCAGGCGACGCCGGCCGCTTCCAGCACATCCAGCACCGACTTGTCCGCGGGCACTTCGTGGCAGCCGCCGCTGCGCGCGAGCCGCACGGCAAAGCTTGAACCGGGCTCGGCCGCAGCAGGCGCGCTGGCGGAAAAGCGCTCGAAATGCACGCGCGCCGCGGCGATTCCGCCGCGTTCGCAGGCCGTGGCCACGGCATCCATCAACGGCCCGGGGCCGCAGCAATAGACATGCAAGCCTGGTTCCCCCAGCGCGCCCAGATAGGCGTCGAGGTCGCAGCGCGCGCCGCCTTGTTCGCTGTCGACATGCAGCGTCACTCGTTCGCCGTGCAAGGCCAGTTCAGACAGGTAGGCTGCCGCGTCGCGGTCGCGCACGCAGTACAGCAGCCGCCAGGGCTCGCCGCGCCTGACGCTTGCATGGATCATGCTGAGGATGGGCGTGATGCCTATGCCGCCCGCGATGAAGACATGGCCGGCGGCCTGCGCATGCAGCCCGAACAATTGCCTGGGCTCGCCGATATCCACCAGGTCGCCCTCGCGCAGCTGTTCATGGATGTAGCGCGAACCGCCGCGCGTCGCGGCCGCCAGGCCGATGCCCAGCCGGTACACGCCCAGTTCCGCCGGGTCGCCGCAAAGGGAATACTGCCTGACCAGGCCATTGCCCAACGCCACATCCACATGCGCGCCGGCCTCGAAGGCCGGCAGCATGGCGCCGTCAGGACTGCACAGCGTCAGGCCGAGCACGCCGCGCGCCTCGCGCACGATGCGGCTGATGACTAGCCGGCGCATTTCAGGCCACCGCCTGCGCCGGGCGCACGCCGGACGCGCCGGCTGCCTGCTGCTCTTCTTCGATGCGGCGCGCCACCACCCAGCGGAACTGGGACAGCGCGGCGTCGATGGACAGCGGCACCATCTTGAAGTCGGGCGCCAGGGACAGCGAGCGCTGCTGCGCGGTGATGATGTCGCGGTCTTCGTCGAAGGCATCCACCACGCTCTGGTGGATGGAGGCAGTGACCTCGGGCCGGTCGATCGAGAAGTTGTGTGGATGCGCGAAGAAGTAGTGCGTCGAGGTTTCGGTTTCGGGCGTCAGGGCCTGGCAGCCGCGGAATTCGATCGCGCCGGCGCGGTTTCCTTCTTGTGCGCCGTCTCCGGCCGGGGCCATGCCCGAGTCCATCAGCAGAATGCCGGGCAGGGTGAAGTTGTAGATGTTCCAGCGGTCCACCAGGCCTGGCCATTCGCGGACTTTCTTGGCAAAGGCCGGCGCTTCGGTATTGAGCGTCCAGCGCGTGATGCGCACGCCGTCGGGCAGCCGGTCGACCTTGGGCGAGACCGAGGCATAGTCCTCGCTGCCGCCCAGCGTGGTCGGGTGTACGAAGGGCAGGTGGGAGAAGTCCAGCAGGTTGTCTGCGATCAGCAGATAGTTGACGTCATAGTGGATATAGCCGTCCAGGCTGCGCCAATCGGGATGATCCAGCCATTGGGTGTCGGGGATGAGGGCCGGATCCGCGCGTTCCGGATCGCCCATCCAGATCCAGATCCAGCGGTGCCGCTCCACCACGGGAAAGGTCCGCACCCGGGCCTGAGGCGGAATGCGCGCCTGCGCCGGGGCCTCGACACAGGCGCCGCTGGGATCGAACTTCAGGCCGTGGTACATGCAGCGCACGCAGTCGCCTTCGCGCCGTCCCACTGACAAGGGCGCGCCGCGATGGCAGCAGCGGTCTTCCAGCGCCACCAGCCGGCCGGCGCCGTCGCGGTACATCAGCACGGGCACGCCGGTGATGGTACGAGAGAACAGGCCGTCGGCGCTGACTTCCTGGTCCCAGGCGGCGACGTACCAGGTGTTTTTGATGAACATGGATGAGCTCCTTGGTTTACTTGACGTAGCGCCAGGCGCCGTCCTTGATCTGCACCATGACAGCGGCGCGTTCGTCATAGCCCACGTGGTCGGAGGGCGACATGGTGGACACGCCTTGCGAAGTCACGGCGTCGCGGGTGGCTTCCAGCGCGTCGCGCAGGCCCGCCCTGAATTCCGGCGTGCCCGGCCTGGCCTTGGGCAAGGTGGTCTTCAGCGCCTGTTGCAGCACGATCCCGGCATCCCAGGCGTTGGCCGCGAACACCGACATGGAATCCTTGCCGTGGGCGGCTTCGTAGCGCTGCGTCAGGTCCATGGCGACCGCGCGTATCGGGTTGGCCTGGTCCAGCTGGCTGGCGACCACGACCGGGCCCACGGCGAACAAGGCGCCCTCGGCGTCCTTGCCGGCGATGCGCAGGAACTCGCGGTTGGCGATGCCGTAGGTCTGGTAGATGCGGCCGGCATAGCCGCGCTCGCGCAGGGACTTCTGCGGCAGCGCCCCGGGCGTGCCGGACGCCGCCACGATGACCGCGTCCGGCCTGGCGGCCAGCAGCTTCAGGGTCTGCGCCGTGACGCTGGTGTCCGTTTTCACGTAGCGCTCGGTGGCAACCAGCTTGATGCCGGCGCGCTGCGCCTGCGCGGAAACTTCGGCCAACCAGCTGTCGCCGTAGGCGTCCGCAAAGCCGATGTAGCCCAGCGTCTTCACGCCGGCGGCCTGCATGTGCGCGACGGTGCTGGCGACCATCAGGTTTTCGTTCTGCACCACCTTGAACACCCAGTGGCGCTGCGCGTCCATCGGCTCGACCAGCTTGGCCCCGGCCGCCAGGCTCATCAGCGGCACTTTCTTCTCCTGGGCGATAGGCAGCAGGGTCAGGGTGGCGGGGGTGACGGACGTACCCAGCACCACGTCCACGTTATGCTCGTCGACCAGCCTGCGGAAGGCGCGGGCGGCGCCGGTGGCGTCCGAGGCATCGTCCAGCACGATGTAGCGCACCGCCTCGCCCGCGATCTCGCGCGGCAGCAGGTCTATCGCGTTCTTGGCCGGGCCACCCAGCGATGCGGCCGGGCCGGTGAGCGACAGGATGACGCCGACGCCGACATCGGCCGAGGCGGCGTTACAGGACAGCAGGGCGCACGAAACCAGCACCGCGCGCACGGGGTGTAGAAGGGGCTTCAAGATGTTGTCTCCTTGTGGAAACGCCGGTCTGCGCGGCGTTTGACAAGACGATAGATAGCGGCGGAATATGCGTCAATGTCATGAGTATGATTCTGGAAATGCACGCTATGCATAACGAGAAACTGGACCTCAACCTGCTCGCCGTCTTCGACAGCCTGCTGCGCGAGCGCAGCGTGACCCGCGCCGGCGAGCAGCTCGGCCTGTCGCAAAGCGCCATGAGCCACGCCGTGAACCGCTTGCGCGCGTTCTTCGACGATCCGCTGTTCGTGAAGACCGGCCAGGGCATGCAGCCCACGCCCAAGTCCGAGAGCCTGGCGCCCACCATCCTGGCGCTGATGGCGACCATACGCGGCCAGGTGCTGTCGCAAGCGCAGTTCGATCCGGCCTCGGCGATGCGCGTGTTCACCCTGTGCATGACGGACATGGGCGAACTGGTGTTCCTGCCGCCGCTGATCAAGCGCTTGCGCGAACTGGCGCCGCATTGCACCCTGCGCACGCGCCAGGTGCCGCTGCAGCAGGTCGAGCCGCTGCTGGCGTCCGGCGAGGTGGATCTGGTGCTGGGATCGCTGCGGGCTGCGCCCCAGGGCCTGTTTCAGCAGCAGCTCTTCATGCACCGCTTCGTGACGCTGGTGAGCGTGAAGAACCAGGAGGTGGGCGACGAGCTGACCCTGGAACAATTCCAGCGCATGCCGCAGATCGTGGTGACCTTGGCCGGACGCTCGTCTGAAGCCTATGACAGCGCACTGGAGGAGCAGGGCGTCAAGCGCAACATTTTCCTGTCCACGCCGCACTTCCTGGTGGTGCCGCTATTGCTGGACCAGCACCCGGATCTCATCGCCACGGTGCCGCAGGAGTTGGGCAATGTGTTCGGCGGCTACGGCGTGGTCAAGGTGCTGGAGCCGCCGCTGCCGCTGCCGTCCTTCGCGCTGCGCCAGCATTGGCATCCGCGCTTTCACCAGGATCCGGCGATCATCTGGCTGCGGGAGTTGGTGAAGGACACGTTCGATGGATATCCGTGGGACGGGGCGAGGCTCAAGCGGGGTGGGCGCGACTAGAGATCCGCATAGCGCGGCAGCAGGTCCTGGTCCACCAGGCGCATCTCGATGCGGTTCGCCAATTCGACGTGGCTGGCGTTGTCCAGCGAAAACACTTCGTTCGCGACGCTGACGATGATGGTGCCGGTTTGCTTCTTTCCGGCAGCGGGAACGGGAATCAGAGCCTGGGCTTCCGGGACTTGCTCGGGAGTGATCACTTGGGGAAGGTAAAGCATCCAGCCGACGCCGGGTTTGTCGTCGAAAACCTGCTTTTCGTCGTAATAGCGTGGCGAGACGGCTATGTACTGCGCGACGAAGAGCTGGGCGATCGCGGCGACGATGTCCTTCACCGAGGCGGCGCCGCCAAAGCGGTCGTCGCGTCGCTTATGGTAAGAGACGGTCAGAGTGCACGGCCTGCCCCTGTCGTTGCCCTGCAGTTCAAGAACTACGCTGTTGCGCTGTTCTTCAGCGCCATTCCAAATAGAGATGGCAGTATATGACCGGTCAAGCCGATATTCGTTGTTCAACACGGCAAGAAACGCATTCGAGGGTTCGTCGCCCTCGAATGCAGGATACAACCTGGCTTCGTCAATTGACTCACCCTGCGAGAACCACTCCGTCAATCCGTCGGATTTGTCAGCCAGCAGCTTCGTGATCGCGTGCAGTCGACGAAGCATTTCGGGAAAATCGCCGGACTGATGTTTCGGGTCTTCAAATTGGCATGTGATAAGCATGTCTTTCTCGTCAGGGAACAACTACGGATTCTGCACCCAGGCTATTCAGCAACTGCCGCAGCAGCGCCTGCGTTCTAGGCGTTTGAAAATACCATCTCAATCTTGTTGGAGGGTTGATGCGAACCGCGCCTGCCTGGCGGCTGGCTTGTAAGCGCATGGTCTTGAAGCCGCCAAACCAACCTGCTTGCTCGCCGTCCTCATCGATGAAACTGTCGTAGTTTCCTTTGGTCTCCTGCAGCAGGCATTCCGTCGACACAAAGCCGTCGAAATCGATGTCGAACCCGCCGCCGTGAGCGCCTCCCTGCCAGTTCCATTCATCGCTCCACAAACAATACTCCGTGTCGTAGTCGAATCCGGTAATCCTGGCCTGGTATGCGTAGGCGTTCCAATTTGCCCCATGCCTGCGTCTGACTTTCATCCCCAGGTCCGGCGGGCATTTCTTGCACGGTTCTTCGGTCCTGGGCAAGGCGCGGTCGGTGGGTTTGGCTTCACTGTCTTCCCGAGGCGTATCGCCTGGTAAAGTGGTCACGCCTCCCAGCACGGCACCTGCCGCGGCGCTTGCTGCCGCCCGGGCGAGCGCTGCCGCTATGGCTTCCGCTACCCATCCCGCGATTGGTATTGCCAGAGGTCCGGGCATTCTTCCTTACTCCCTTTGCTCTTGTTGAAGCCGTTGGCGCGATTGCCATTTCATCACTTGCATGTAGTCATGGAATCGTTGATCGGCGGGGCGTCCGGGCTTACGGATCCAGGCAAGAAACCCGGGTTGTTCATAGAATCCAGGAACCAGCGCCTCGGTCCGGAGGAAGTCGACAAGATTCGCATCGTCGTCTATCCCCAAGGCCCGCGCCCGTGCAAGGGCCGTGGCTAGTCTTTCGCTCAAGCCTGCCTCGGCCAGCCCTGGGTAGTCGCGCAGGATGTCTTGCTCGACCCCGTGCAAAAAGCCCTTGGCGTCGATTGCACATAGACCTGCAACCTGTTGTGGAGTGAATTCAAGCACCATGGACGGAATGGATCCTGATGAGTTTGCCGTTGCGCTCCACAAGCCAGTCCTGGAAGGGGGCAAAGAACGCGGCCCGTTGCTCGGCGGTCAGCAGCGCTGCAATGTCGTCCGCAAGTCTTGCGTCGTAATAGCGCAGCAATGCAGTTGTCCCGTTGGGCATGCGCACGTCCAATCGCGCCCGCAGCGCTTCGGCCAGATCGTCCATTGCGTAGCCGCTGACGATCCAGGTGCATCCAAGCTCGCTTTCCGCCAGGCGTTGCAGCGCAGGGATGTGCGCGCTTCGATCGGCGGAGCAATCCAGCAGCCATGGGCCGGCATGAGCCAGCGCTTCATCAGGCGTGCCGTCGAACAGCGCCACGCAAGATGAGGAGCGGAATAAGGGCTGTGTAGCCGACACTTGTGCGTGCAGCAGCGCGTCAACCAGACCGTAAAGCCGCAAGGGAAAATTTGTTTGCTGCAGACGGGCCGCGAAGTGTTCCTCTGCCTGTATCGTCACCGTCCTACCCTCGCGCCACGGTGGTTGCGGCATTGCGGGCAGCGGCCTCCAGGCACTCCTGGCACAGCGTGTCGCTCTGCGCGGTTGCCATTGGAGCGGGATCGGACAATCCTTGGGCCATACCGATGCGCGCCACCATCTGTGACGCTATCAGTACGGCGCCGCAGGCGGTGCGCATCCCCTCCACGGCGGTGTCCTGGCCCATGAATGCATGATTGCGTCCCGGATCCGCCAGGATGGGAAAGGCGCCCTTGCATTTCGGGCATGTGACTTTATGCCCCACCAAGGCGATCTCGCGTCCAAGAAGCATCGAGGTGGGGTGGCCCTCGGCTACGGTCCCGCCGTGCGAAGTCCGATCTCCCTTTCTGATGATGGAACGTTCAGACATGCAGCCTCCGTCTTGGTCGAAGCCGAATTTAGCATTGTTCGACGGAGGGGCGCGTTGACGAGGATCACATGCGGGCAGACGGAGGTTGCGCAGTCTTCAATTGATCTTGATATTGCGTTCCTTCACCAGCGTCTTCCACTGCGCGGTCTCGCGCGCCAGGTGGTCGCGCAGTTCGTCCGGCGTGCCGCCAATGGGCTCGGCGCCGATGGAGTCCAGCGTGGCGCGCACCTTGGCGTCGTTCAATGCGGCGCGCATGGCGGCGTTCAGTTTCGCGACCACGTCGGGCGGCGTGCCGGCGGGGGCGAAGGCCGCGAACCAGGGCATCAGTTCATAGCCGGGCAGGCCGCTTTCGGCCACGGTAGGCACGTCGGGCAGGGCGGCCGAACGCTTGCTGGTCGTTACCGCCAGCGCGCGCAGCTTGCCGGCTTCGATGTGCGGCTTGGCGGAGGTGATGCTGTCGAACATGTAATCCACCTGTCCGCCCAGCAGGTCGGCGACGGCAGGGCCGCTGCCCTTGTAGGGCACGTGCAGCATGTCCACCTGGGCCATGGACAGGAACAGCTCGCCCGCCAGATGGATGGACGTGCCCACGCCGGCCGAGGCGTATGTGTAATGGTTGGGTTGCGCCTTGGCCTTGGCGATCACGTCCTGCACGCTGGTGGCGCCGGTGCGTGCGGGATTGGTGACCAGCACGTTGGGCACCACGGCCAGCAGCGAGATCGGGGCGAAGTCCTTGACCGGGTCGTAGTTCAGGTCCGTGTACAGCGCCGGGTTGACGGCCATGCCGTTGGCGACGATCAGGATGGTGTAGCCGTCCGGCTTGGCGCGGGCCACGCTGGCCGCGCCGATGTTGCCGCCCGCGCCTGCGCGGTTTTCCACGATGAAGGTGGTGTTGAGCTGCTTGCCCATGGATTCGCCCAGGGTGCGCGCGATGCTGTCCATCGCGCCGCCGGGCGGGAAGGGCACGATCCATTTGACCGGGTGATCCGGGTAGGTTTGCGCCAGGGCGGCGGACGAGCCCCCCAGCAGCGCCAGGCCCACACAGGCCCGGGCGAGTCGTTGGAATGCAGAGCGCAAGCGCATGATGGTCTCCGTATTGCTGGAATTATTGTGTCGCTGCGCGCCGGCGGTCCGCAGATCACGGGAAGATGTTCCCGCGATTCATACTTTCCATGATCAGGTTCGTGCGATAGCTCAGTATGGCTTGCGTTTTCCCTGCGAGTCCAAGACTATATGGGTTCCGATTAATACCTTTATGGTATGTATAAGACCACGCGATGCAATTGAGGCAACTGCGTTATTTCCAGGCCGTGGCAGAGGAAGGCAGCTTCACCCGCGCGGCAGCGCGGCTGCACATGGCCCAGCCCCCGCTCAGCCGCCAGATCCGTCTGTTCGAGGAAGAACTCGGCGTGCAGCTGTTCGAGCGCACCACGCGCGCGCTGCGCCTGACGGAAGCGGGCCGCTTCCTGCTGGAACAATCGCGCCTGCTGACTGCGCGCCTGGAAGAAGTGCTGGAAGGCACGCGGCGGCTGGGGCAGACCCAGCGGCGCTGGTTCGGCATAGGCTTCGTGCCGTCCTCTCTTTACGGTTTCGTGCCGGAGCTGATCCGGCAGCTGCGCAACGCGGACCCGCAGGTCGAAGTGGGGCTCACGGAAATGACCACCTTGCCGCAGCTGGAGGCGCTCAAGGCCGGCCGCATCGACCTGGGCATCGGCCGCATCCTGTTCGACGATCCCGCCATCGAGCGACGGGTGCTGATGACCGAAGCGCTGATGGCTGCGGTGCCGCTGGGCCATCCCATTGCGCGGCTGCGGCGGGTATCCGTCGAACGCCTGGCGCGCGAACCCTTCGTGCTGTATCCGGCGCGGCCAAGGCCGAATTTCTCCGACCATGTGCTGGGCCTGTTCCGCGCGGCGGGGCACGCGCCGCAGGTGGTGCAGGAAGCCAACGAACTGCAGACCGCCATTGGCCTGGTGGCGGCGGGGCTGGGCGTGACGGTGGTACCGGCGTCGGTGCAGCGCTTGCAGCGGCAGGACGTGGCGCATGTGGCGATAGACGCCGATACTTTTGTGTCGCCCGTGATCGTCAGCTATCGCAAGGACGACACGTCGGCGTTCCTGGCGCGGGCATTAGGGCTGGCGCAGGCGCTGGCCGGTTAGCACCTGAGGAAACATGACCATGCCGGATCAGGCCGCCAAATCCCTCTCCCTCAGGCAATTGGAACTGCTGCTGGCGCTGGCCTCCGCCGACAGCATCGCGGGCGCCGGCGCCCGGCTGGGGATGACGCCCTCGGCCACCAGCCACGCCCTGCGCACGCTGGAGGCCACGCTGGGAGCGCCCTTGCTCGACCGCAATGCATCGGGGGTGCATCTCACCTATGCGGGACAGCAGATTCTGCCGCATGTCAGGGACGTGTTCGCGTCCCTGCAGATCGTGCGCGCGACGGCGAACGCCAGCGCGGGCCTGCGCTCGGGCCTGCTGAATCTGGGTTCGCTGGGGGCGAGCTCCTCCTTGAACATCCTGCCGCAGCTGCTTGAGATGTTCAAAGCCCGCTATCCGGGCGTCGACGTGTTCGTTACCGAGAAGCCGGACCCGGAATTGGAGCGCGCGCTGGTCGAACGCCGCATCGAGATCGGCGTGGTGGCCTTGCCCAAGCCGGATTTCGACACGCTGCCGCTCGTTACCGATGAGCTGATGGTGGTGCTTCCGGCTGGCCACCCGCTGGCCGAGCGCAAGACCATCGCGGTGAAGGACCTGATCGACTATCCGCTGATCATGACGCGCGCCGGTTCGCAGCCTGTCATTACGCGCATGTTCGAGCGAGCCGGCGCCAAGCCGCACATCGCGCACGACCTCTCGCAGATCATGTCCATCCTGGAGTTCGTCAGGCGCGGGCAGGGCATCTCCGTGCTGGCGTCGCTGGTGCTGCCGCAGGCTTACGACGGGCTGGTCTACCGCAAGATCAGTCCCGCCTCCAAGCGCAGGATCGGCTTGGCCTGCCTCAATGAACGCAAGCTGTCGCCAGCTGCGCACGCCTTCTGGGCCATGGTCAGGGAGGCCGCGCCCAAGCTGAAGTTTCCGGTCAAGTAAAGCCGCGCGTCAGCCGTCCTGCTTGGCGCGAAGGCTGCCCTTCATATTGAAAAAAAACTCAATTGAAGGTGAAGATTGCGAATTTTAGACTGCATCGATCGACTCTGATGGAGAAGGCGTATGCAGTCAGTGGAAGCTTCCGCGCTCAGCGGCGTGCGTGTCGTGGACCTCTCTCGCATCCTGGCGGGCCCGAGCGCGACTCAGCTGCTGGGCGACCTGGGCGCGGACGTGGTCAAGGTGGAAAAGCCGGAGGAAGGCGATGACACCCGGAAATGGGGGCCGCCCTACATCAATGACCAGGACGGCCGCGCGACCGCCGAAAGCGCCTACTACCTGAGCGCCAACCGCAACAAGCGGTCGATCGCGCTGGATATCGCCACCGAGGCCGGCCGGGACGCGCTGCATCAGTTGCTGGACCATGCCGACGTGCTGGTCGAGAACTACAAGGTCGGCGGCCTGGCCAAGCATGGGCTGGATTATGAACAGCTCAAGAGCAGATACCCGCGCCTGGTCTATTGCTCCATCACCGGATTCGGGCAGACGGGTCCGTACGCCAAGCGCGCGGGCTACGACTTTTTGATCCAGGGCATGGGCGGCATCATGAGCCTTACCGGCGAGCCGCAGGGCACGCCCATGAAGGTGGGCGTGGGCATCGCCGACGTCATGACCGGCATGTATGCCGCCGTCGGCATCCTGGCTGCGCTGCGCCACCGCGACCTGACCGGTCAGGGGCAGCACATCGACATCTCGCTGCTGGACAGCCAGATCGCCTGGCTGGTAAACGCTGGAACCAACTACCTGGCACAGCAGGAGCTGCCCGCGCGCCTGGGCAACGGCCACCCGAACATCGTGCCTTACCAGGTATTCGACGCGGCGGACGGTCCCATGATTCTTGCCGTCGGCAACGATGCGCAGTTCCGGCGTTTCTGCGAGGTTGCAGGCCTGGCCGGGCTGGCGGACGACGAGCGCTACGCCTCCAATGCGGCCCGCGTCGCCCACCGCGCCGAACTTTGCCAACGGGTACAGGACGCTCTGGCCTTGCGCTCCAGGAAAACCTGGCTGGAACAGCTGGAAGCCGTGGGCGTGCCTTGCGGCCCCGTCAACGATTTGCGCGATGTGTTCAGCGACCCGCACGTCCAGGCCCGCGGCGCGCAGTTGCGCATGCCCTGCGCGTGGGCGCAAGGCGGCGAGCTCAACCTGTTGGCGAACCCGCTCAAGCTCTCCGCCACGCCGGTGTCGTATCGCAGGCCGCCGCCGCGCCTGAACGAGCATGCGCAGCAGATCCTGCGCGATTGGACGGCGGGCTGACATCACACACCTTAGACAACACCGCTGCGACGACGGCGGATACAAGAGGAGAGAGGCATGGATAGGAGACAGTTGTTGGCGCTGGCCGCATTGACACCGTTGAGCCGCGCATTCGCGCAGGGCAAGTACCCGTCGCAGAGCATCAGGCTGGTCGCGCCCTATGCACCGGGCGGAACCGTGGACATCCTGTCGCGGCAGCTGGCCGAGCCGATGCGCGCCAGCCTGGCCCAGTCGGTCATCGTGGAAAACCGCGGCGGCGCCGGCGGCACGCTGGGCGCTGACGCCGTGGCCAAGGCCCGACCCGACGGCTACGCAATCCTGTTCGGGGCGGTGCATCACGCGATCGCCCAGTCCGTGTATCCGAAGCTGGGATACGACATCCGCGAGATGACGGCGGTGGGCTTTCTGGGGCGCGTCAACCATGCGCTGATCGTCAACAAGGATCTGCCCGCGCAGAATGTGCAGGAGCTGGTGGCGCTGCTGAAGGCCAACCCGGACAAGTACAGCTATGCCACGCCGGGCGCGGGTACCATGCAGCACCTGATGGCCGAATACTTCAAGAACGTCACGGGCACCCAGATGATGCACGTGCCATATCGCGGTTCCGCGCCGGCGATCGTGGACATCATTGCCGGGAACGTCCACATGATGTTCGAAACCATGCCTTCGGCCATCCAGCACATCCGGGCGGGCAGCGTGCGCGCCATCGCGGTGACGTCGAAGGTCCGTTCACCCAGCTTGCCCGAGGTGCCCACGGCGGCGGAGAGCGGCGCGGCCAATTACGACGCGACCAGCTGGTATGGCATCTATGCGCCGCCGTCCACGCCCGCAGACGTGGTGCGCGTGCTCAATGCGGCGGTCAACGCGGCATTCGCCGACCCGGCTTTCGTGCAGCGGTGGATCGCACTGGGCGCGGATGCGGGCGGCGGCACGCCGCAGGAACTGGCCGCGCTCACGCGCAGCGAAGTCGAACGCTGGGCCGAGGTGGCGCGGCGCGCGGATATCAAGGTGGGTTGATGCCGGCGGGCCAAATGGCCCGGCCGGAGTTTTGCACGTAGCAAGGATGAACCATGACTGAACTTTCCCAAGAGCAATTGGCGCTGCAGCAGCGCGCGCGCGAACTGGCGCAGACCGTATTCAAACCGACAGCCGCAGCCACCGACCAATCCGAGCAGTATCCCTGGGACAACGTCCGTCAACTGCGCGAAAACGGCTTCATGGGCATGACGATCCCGCGCGAGTACGGTGGGCGGGGCCTAAGCTATCTGGATACAGTCCTGGTCGTGGAGGAAATGGCCAAGGCTTGCGCCACCATGGGGCGCATCACCGTCGAAGCCAACATGGGCGCGATCGGCGCCATCATGCAGTACGGCACCCATGAACAGAAGGCGCTGGCCGCCGAGTGTGTATTGGCTGGCGACAAGCCCGCCATCTGCATCTCGGAACCCCAGGCCGGCAGCGCGGCCAGCGAAATGGGCACTTGCGCAGTCCGTCAGGGCGACGATTACCTCATCAACGGCGAGAAATACTGGATCACCGGGGGCGGGGTGTCTCGCCTGCACCTGATCTTTGCGCGCGTGTTCGACGACGGCGCGGATCTGGGCATAGGCGCCTTCATCCACGTGCGCGAACCGGACGCCGCGGACGATGGCCTGGAGATCGCCAAGCGTTCCTACGCCATGGGCGTGCGGGGTATACCCGAGACCTACATCGCGTTCCGGGATCTCAAGGTGCACAAGTCCATGCTGGTGGTTCCGCCGGAGGGCTTGAAGCGCGGCTTTGCCGGGCTGATGCAAGCCTACAACGCCCAGCGCGTGGGCGCGGGCACCGTGGCGTTGGGCATCGCGCAGGGCGCCTTTGAAGAAGCCGTCGACTACGTCAAGCAGCGCCAGCAGTTCGGCCGGCCGATAGCGGAGTTCCAGGGCTTGCAGTGGATGGTCGCCGACATGGCCATCCAGTTGAATGCGGCGCGGCACATGCTGCATGCGGCCGCAAGCAGCGGCACGGCGCGGACCTTTGGCTTTCCGGACCTGTCGCTGGCCGCGCAGGCCAAGATCTACGCGGCCGAAACGGCGCAGCGCGTGACCAACGACGCCTTGCAGCTGCATGGATCGTCCGGCTATGGACGCGACCTGCCGATGGAACGCCATGTGCGCGATGCGCGCATGTTCACCATCGCGGGCGGCACCGCGCAGATCCTGCGCACCCAGGTCGCTTCCGCCGTGCTTGGGATGAAGCTGCCGCAGACGCGGGATGGGTATATCCGCGGGAAGTGATGCTTGACGACGAATTCCGCTGCGCGTAGCATCTTTTGAACCGATCGGTATAAAAGGAGCTCGGCGATGGAATTCCAAGGCAAGGTTGCGCTGGTCACCGGGGGCACGCGTGGCATCGGCGCCGCTATCGTTCGCAGGTTCGCGGAACGGGGCGCCGATGTCGCCTTCACCTATGCCAGGTCGGATCAGACCGCGAAAGACTACGCCCAGGAACTTGGCGCAATCGGCGCCAGGGTCCTGGCCATCAGGACGGACAGCCGCGATCCGGCCGCCGTCCGGACGGCGGTGGAGCAGACTGCCGGGAAACTGGGCAGGCTGGACATACTGGTCAATAGCGCCGGCGTGTTCCCCTTCGGGCCTGTCGAGGACGCCACGCTCGAGGAAATCGACGACACCCTGGCGATCCACGCCAAGGCGGTATTCGTGGCCTCGCAGGCCGCGCTGGCTCATATGGGGACCGGCGGACGCATCATTTCCATCGGCTCCTGCTTCGCGCAACGCGTGCCTTATGGGGGCGTGACGCTCTACGCGATGAGCAAGTCGGCGCTCATCGGATTCACCAAGGGCCTGGCTCGGGAGGTCGGCGGCCGCGGCATCACGGTCAACATCGTCGATCCGGGATCGACTGACACCGATATGAATCCTGCCGATGGTCCGGCGGTAGCCGCCGAGCTGGAACTCATGGCGGTCAAACGCTACGCCGAACCCGAGGAAATTGCCGCAGCCGTGGCTTATCTTGCGGGGGCCGAGAGCCAATTCATCACCGGCGCGTCGCTCGCCATCGATGGCGGCTTCACCGCCTAGGGCTGCGGGAAGTCCAACAGAAATGGGGATTCAGATGGCATGGGGTTTCCTGGTTCTGGCCGGCATGCTTGAAATCGTCTGGGCATTGGCACTGAAGCAGGCCGACGGATTGACGAGGTTCTGGCCGAGCCTGATCGGCATAAGCGTCGCCATGCTGAGTCTTGTCCTGCTGGCCTTGGCCCTGAAGCATCTGCCGGTGGGCACCGCTTACGCCATCTGGGTGGGCATAGGCGCTTTCGGCGTGGCGGTTTTCGGCACATTGGTGCTCGGCGAGCACATGTCATCGGCCAAGCTGTTGTTCCTGGGCTTGATAGGCATAGGCGTGGCGGGCCTGCGGATAATTGAAACGTGAATTCTGGCAATCAAGCTAAACCGGCCACCGCGCCGAAAATCGGGCGTCCGAAGGCGTTCGACAAGGACCGGGCCTTGCTGGCGGCCATGCGTACCTTCTGGGCGCAAGGTTATGAAGGCACCTCGATCCAGGATCTGGTCAGCGCCACGGGCGTCAACAAGCCCAGCCTCTATGCGACCTTTGGCTGCAAGGAGGAAATCTTCCGGCAGGCCGTCGAACTTTACGACCGCGTCGAAGGGCGAGCGACGTCGCAGAGCCTCAGCGCAGCTCGGACGGCCCGCGAGGCCGTCGAAACCATGCTGCGATCGAACGCGCGCGCCTATGCGGTCAACGAGGGCCCGCGTGGGTGCATGATCGTGTTGTCATCGCTGCTGGGCGCGCCTGAGAACGAGAGCGTGCGTGCGTTTCTTGCCGCAAATCGGGAGGAAGGAGAATCGACGCTGAGGGAACGGCTTGCGCAAGGCATTGCGGAGGGCGACCTTGCGCCGTCCGCCGATGTCCGGCAGCTTGCCGCCTTCTACACGACCGTGCTTGAAGGCCTGTCGATCCAGGCCCGCGATGGCGCGGGCGCGAAAAAGCTCAACATGATCATTGATGCCGCGATGCTTGCGTGGCCGGCCGGTTGACATTGCCGGCGCAGGTCGTCGCAGCGCTTGCGGGCCAGCTTAGGGCGGGACCACCATCCAGGCGACGATCCGCCGCACGACAGGCAGCAGCAGCAAGAGGCTGGGAAAAGCCACTATCCACGAGGCTCCCCAGGCGCTGGGCCAGTTGAGGACAAAGTCGGGACCCACGCCCACGCTCGCGGCGGTCGCCACCGCTGAAACGATGGCCGACATGAACACGGAAAGAACCAGCGGCATCAGAACGGGGGCATAGTGCCGCGGGAGCTTTTTCAGGGTGGGGCTTGATGAATGGTCAGCCATCTCAATACTCCTTGCCGCCGCGCGCCGCTTGTTTCTCGGCCACCAGGTCCTTGACGTACTCGCGCAGTGAACGCGGATCCCGTCCGAGTGCAGCCTTCAGCACAAGACTGTTTCCTCCAAGCCCGCAGGCCCGATAGTGATCGAAGACTTTGGACAGAAGAAGCAACTGCTGTTCGCCATATGGCAGGCGCGCGTCTTGCGCCCACGCGCTGAAGCCGGGCTCCAATGCAGTGACCGGAGATCCCAGCTCCTCGGCCAGGGCCATCACGATGTCCATGCGGCTGTACATGCCGGCGCATAGCTCCAAGGTCGCGTAGGCCAGCCTGTCCTCGGTCAGGGCGATCGCGGCAACCTCGGCCACATCGCGATAGTCCACGCGGGCGATTCTCGTGTCTTTGGGAAAGGGCTCACTGAAGCGGGAATGGTCGCGGATCGACGGCCAGGCCAAACCGATGTTCTGCATGAAGTTCGCGGGATGCAGGATTGTGTATTCCAGTCCCGACGAGTAGAGCGCGTCCTCCACCGGGATCTTGCTGGCGTGATTGGCCAGTCGCACGTTCGTTGGCTGGATGACCGATGAAAAGACGAACCTCCTCACGCCGCTGCGCTTGGCCGCGTCGACCAGGGCAACGCCCATGGGCGCTTCGTCTGCGGTGAACGCGGGGCCGATATGAAAGACGCCGTCCACACCTTGCGTTGCGGCTGCGAGGCTGTCGACGTCGCGGAGGTCACCGATGGCGGTCTCGGTCGCTCCCAGCGAGCGGGCCTGAGCGGCGCGTGTTTCGTCGCGGACGAGCGCCCGGATCGCGACCTTGCGCCGCTGCAATTCGGGAACGACCAGGCCGGCGAATTTGCCGGTGGTTCCAACGACCAAAACGATGGGCTGAGTGCCGTTCACAGGGTTTCTCCTTCGCATGCATGCGGGTACGAAGGCAGTGTATTTTCTACCGATTAGTGGAACAATGCTTGTTAAATATGAATGTGAATCACGTTATACGAGATAAATAATGAGCCGCCTCGAAGACCTGGAAGCGTTCATCCACATCGCTGAAACGGGAAGTCTGACGAAAGCCGCACGCCATCTCAACCGCTCGCTACAGGCCGTCAGCCGTTCTCTTGCCGCGCTGGAAGAGGACGTCGGCGTGCAACTGGTCCATCGCACCACGCGGCATTGCTCGCTCAGCGAAGCCGGCGAGGCGTTCTTCCGGCGGGTCAAACCGGCGATGGAGGAAATAGGCGAGGCCCGGCTGGAGGTTGCAGACCGCCGAGCCGCGCCGTCGGGCATATTGCGTGTCGGCGCGCCGGTACTGTTCGGGCCGGACTTCCTGGTTCCGATCATCGCGCAGTACATGCGCGCATACCCGCAGATGGAAGTCGATCTGCAATTGACGGATACCTTTGTCGACCTGTCCGCCGCAGGCCTCGATCTGGTCGTGCGCATCGCAGACCTGCCGGATTCCGGCTTGCAGGGAAGACGATTGGGAGCCTTGCGCAGAGTCGTATTCGGAGCGCCTTCCTATTTCGAACAGTATGGCCGTCCCGCGCATCCTTCGGACCTGCGGCAGCACGCCTGCATTGTCAGGACTCTCGATCAACGCTCGGGGCAGTGGGCCTTTGAGATAGACGGCAAGCGGCGCAGCGTCGGGGTGCGGGGTCCGTTCCGGACCAACACGATGGCGGCGATCTATTCCGCGGTCAGCGCCGGACTCGGCATCGGCTATTCGCCGCTATGGCAGATCAGGCACCTGCTGGATGCGGGGCAGGTGGAGGTCATACTCGAAGCGTTCGAGTCCAAGCCTGTGCCCATACACGTGCTTTGGCAGGAGCACAGGCTTCCGCCTGCCAAGGTGCGGGCTTTTATTGATTATCTGGCGGCTGGGCTGAAGCTCGATCGGTTCTAGGGGCGCCGCGGGAGTCTGCGGGCGAGGGCGCCGCTACTATCCCAAGCGCGGCACGGTAGACTAAGAATCCTCGTATCCTGATGCGCACTTTCGCTCCAAGGAGGATCATCATGCCGGTATTTCAGATCAAGCACTTGGACCATGTCGTGCTCAGGGTTCAGGACCTGACGCGTAGCGTGGACTTCTATACGAAAGTACTGGGCTGCGAGATCAAGAAGAAGAACGATGAGTACGCAATGATCCATCTGAGCGCCGGCGGTTCCATGATCGATCTGGTGGATGTGCAGGGGCCTCTGGGCGCCGCGGGCGGGGCAGCGCCAGGGAAAGACCGGCACAACCTGGACCACTTCTGTCTTCGCGTCGATCCATTCGATGAAACGGCCATCCTCGAGCATCTGCGAACTTTCGGCATTACGGCGGACAAGGCCGTGATGCGATATGGCGCGGAAGGCGAGGGACTTTCGATCTATTGCTTTGATCCCGACGGCAATCAGATCGAACTGAAGGGGCCTGCGATCTAGGGCTGGTGCAGGTTGGATCTCTGTATTAGGTCAACGCACCGGCAGCAGATATCTCAAGGCCTGCATAAAGCCACGCGGCGCCACGGTGAGATGGTCCTCGTCATTCAGGACCACGGACTTCAGTTTCAAACCTGGATATTTCCGGCTTTGCAGCGCCGCCTCCAGCGCCCGGTTGTCGGCGACCATGTCCACCGTCTGGTTGTAGCGCCGGTCGCCTTTGCGCAGGGCTTCGTAGGCGCCAACATAAAGAAAGACATTCGCCGTCAGGTCCCGATGCTGCTGGGCATAGCCCGCTTCCAGCTTCAAGGCATGCCTTTTGTCGTACCAGAGGGACGGGCTGCCGAGGACATAGCCGTTGAACATGCCGGGCTCGGTGAACAGGATCTGCGTCCCCAGCAGCGCCCCATAGGAGTGGCCGAGAAAGAGGGCTCTGGCCGGGTCGGTCCGGTAGCGGGCGGTGATGTAAGGCTTTACCTGATCGCGCAGATACGCTTGATAGGCCCGCGCCTGACCATGGACCGCATTGGCCGGCGCGGTGCTTGGGCCGTTCGGTGTAGGCGTGTAGTCGCGCTGGCGGCTGACTCCGCCATCCTCGCCTTTGCCATATGACAGGCCGACAAGAATGAACTCCTCGATCCGCGGTCCTTCCACGTTCAGGCGGCGCGCCAACTGCCGGATGATAGGGAAGGCATAGTCGGCGTCGGTAACATAAAGCACGGGGTAGCGCCGTTGCGGCTGCTTCGCATAGGACGGCGGCAAGGCGACGTAGACCTGATAGCCGCGGCCCGACACGGGATCGGGCACGTCCCAGACTTCGCTATCGGCGATTTCGTATGGGCGACCCTCGCCAGATTGCATCTTGGGCGTCGATTGGGCCTGGGCTTGCGTCGGGCCGCCATGTAGGCCGAAGCTGACGAGGAGGGCAATCAACAGGGCATTCAGAAGGCGTCGTTGCATGGGGGAAGGCTCGGCAGCCTGCAAGTTTGAGCACATGAAGTGGGCGGAATTGTAGACTGGCACCATAATCCCGGTCCGTTGCCGCCAGCAGACGTGACGAGTTCCTCAAACTTGCTGCCAGGAAGATCGCCCTGCAAATGCGCCGCGGCGACGGCGTTCGTACCTCAAGGAGCAAAATCATGGCCACAACCCTGCGCGCAATCCGTTCAGACATCACGAAGCTCGAGGTGGACGCCATCGTGAATGCCGCGAACTCCTCATTGCTGGGCGGCGGCGGCGTCGATGGCGCCATCCATCGCGCGGCGGGCCCGGATCTAGTGCACGAATGCAGATTGCTGGGCGGTTGCAAGACGGGGGACGCGAAGGTGACCAAGGCCTATCGCCTGTCCGCTCAATACATCATTCATACGGTGGGGCCGGTGTGGCGGGGCGGGGATGGCGGAGAACCGGCGCTGCTGGCCAGCTGTTATCGCGGATGCATCGAGCTGGCGCAAGAAAGAGCGGTCAAGTCGATTGCGTTCCCCAGCATCAGCACGGGGATATATGGGTATCCTATTGAGCGGGCGACAGAGGTGGCCGTCGCAAGCGTCCGCGAAAGCCTGGCTGAGGACTCATCCATACGGGAGGTGATCTTCTGCTGTTTCTCAGCGGAAGATCTCATTCAATATGAGCGCATCTTGAATGGGCCACATGCATGACTCTGCAAAGGCGCGGTCGCCAAGGCGCAACATGGCCCGCTGACCTAGTTCAGCGTTCGAATGAACCGGTGCAGCCGCCAAAGCGCCAGTCCAACGAAGAGGCTCAGGCAGGCCGAGATGAAGGCTGCCGCGAGCGCGGCCGGATTGACTTTTTCTAGTGTCCAGGCGAGAGCCGCTGCTGCGGACAATGGCAGGGCGGCGGCAGAAATCAGAGTCGCCGCCAGCATGCTGGCCGAAGGATGTAGTCCGAACCATGCTGCGTGATCCGGTTTTTGGTTTGACTTTTGAATACGCCTGAGCAAGTCATGGAGAAGAATCAGGAAGTACGCTTGCACGCAAGCCAAAATGACCATAGCCCCAAAAATCGCACCCTCACGGGGCAGCTTGAGGCCAAATAGATCTACTGCCTGGTCGCTTGCGGAGTGAAGAGCCTTCACGCGCTGAATTGCCTCGTCAATATCAAAATCCTGAAAGCCGTCGGAGACTTCCGCCAACTCATGAAACGCGGCGGCGTATGTGCCGCTGCGCCATGCCGGATACATTTTTTGGAGTGCGTATGGGTCGATGGGCGCCTGCACAAGCTCGAACGGAATGGTGATTTGCACGTCGCGCCTGGGCTCATAACGTGTAGGCCCGAGTTCCAGGATCAGGTCGATTACCTGATTCTTGTCAACCCCGGAAGGTGCATGAGGCTTGCTCAAGCGTGTCGATGCCGGCGGATAGTCATCGTCGGGTGGTTCCGATCGTGCCTTGAAGCACATGCTGTGGATGTAGGAATCGGCTTCAACACCAGAGAACGAGCGGCGAACCCGCACCTTACAGTTCCTTTCCTGGATGTTGCTTGGGAACTTTATGTTGGGGCCCGAGACGACCACGCCGCGTCGTAGTGCATCCCAAAGATCCTCGAAGCTTGCAAGCGAGCGGTTGGACAAAGACAAGTCGGCGTCAAATTGCCAAGCTGCGTATGCCCACAGCTGCTCGGGCTGCAGTTCCGCGTACCCCTGAAACCACAGCTCAATTGGGGGAGGATTGTTCATCTGCATCACTCCGATTGCACTAAGCGATGCAAAGTCGCCTGCCACTGGAATGATCGAGTCCAGGTAAATCTGCTGTCGTAGGGCAGGCCAGCGGCTCATGACCTCCCGGATCTGAAGGGCTTGTGTCAGCGCGGTGTTCAGCTTATGGAATTGGCTATTTACAACGCCGACGAAGATCGCGATCGAGAGCATGATCAAGCCGAATTGCATGCCGCGGAGCTGGCTAAGCAGCTCTGCCGGAAGGCTCGCGGGCACCACAGCGGCGGTTGGCGCCGACTTCTTTTTGCGCTTCATGCGTATTTTTCCGTACTCGTTCGGGTGCGTTGCACCGCTCGCCAACGGTTTTCGGAACAGCAAGTGTGACGCGGATCGCCGGCCTGAACGTCGTGGCGATGACGTTGACTTTAGCGCTGAACGTTCGAGTTCGTCGAGCTTTGGAAGCTGGCAAGGCAGTCGCCTATCTCGGGACGTGCACTAGCCGGTATTCAGTATGGCGATTGTCCACATGGCCGGCACCTTGGTGGCCGGGCCGGCGGGTATTCGCGTATTTCCGGATATGCGCTGCAGGTGCTCATGGAGGACACGTTGACAATGCGCCCATGATCGCGCAGGACGGGCAGGGCTTGCTGGATCAAGAAAGGGGATCTTCAGGTTGACTTGGAGTGCCCAATCGAACGCGTCCACCGGCAGGTGGCCGCGCAGGCCTACGCTTGCATTGTTGATCAGCATGTCCGGGCGCTGGGATAACGCCTCGGCGTTTCTTTGGGGGAAAAACGGGTCGACGCATAACGGCGATACTTCGACAGGCGTCGTACATCCACGGGCACCTATCGGAATATCGGAAGTAGATGAAACCTCATTTCAAGTTCCAGCCAGGCTTCAAATGCCTGTTCAAGGTGGCTGAATTCTCCGTGGATCGTCCTTCGGAGGCCTCGTTCCAGGTACAAGATTGCGTAGCCTGACGCAGCTTCCACTAGCCAATTGCCATCATCGTTTGGCTTCGTAGTGATAAAGCAGCCCAAGCCGCGCCGCCGAGCTTCCGCAGAAATTTCCGAAAACGAAACAGTCCAACTCGGTGGCAGACGGCTCCAGGCGCCACCACAGTAGCGATGGACCAAGTTCCACACGCGGCCCGATAATACGGCGTCGATTTGCTCAAGCTCTGGAATTTCCACCTCATTCCCTTACTCTGACTCCCGGAGAATTGGCGATTTTCAGGGATATCCCTGAGCATGTCTACGACCGTTTTTGGGTCGGTATTTGACTTGGGAATGCTTGGGCTTGCTTCGAGCGGAACATGCGCTGCCGATCAACGATGATGCGGCCAGCCAATCCTACAGCCGCTGCCCGCCCGTCGCATCAATACGCTGCCCCGTGATCCAGCGCCCCTCATGCGACGCCAGAAAGGCGACGATGTCCGCAATGTCCTCAGGCTGCCCCACGCGCCCCAATGCAATCGTCTGGGCGATGACCTTGCTCTGCTCCGGATCGCGTGCGCGGGCATTGAGGTCCGTGGCCGTGGCGCCGGGCAGGACAGCGTTCACGGTAATGCCGCGTGCGCCCAATTCGCTCGCCAGCAGCAGGGTCAGCGCTTCCAGCCCAGCCTTGGCCGGCGCGTAGACGCTCATTTCAGGATAGGCGGCGCGCGTGCCCATGGAGGACACGTTGACGATGCGGCCATGGTCGCGCAGGAAAGGCAGGGTCTGCTGGATCAGGAAGAAGGAGGTCTTCAGGTTGACCTGCAGCACCCGGTCGAACGCGTCAGGAGTGACTTCCGGCAGGCGGGCGCGCAGGCCCACGCCGGCGTTGTTGACCAGGATGTCCAGGCCGTCGTCGGCGTAGCGTTCCTTGAGCGAGGCGCGCAAGTCCCGCGCCAATGCTGCGGCGGCGTCCGCCAGCGCCAGGTCGGCCTGCAAGGCCCAGGCTTGGCCGCCAGCTGCCTGGATCTGGCGCACGACCTCGTCGGCGGCATCGCCAGCGCTGTTGTAGTGCACGGCGACGCGCGCGCCGCGCCGGCCCAGGGCCAGCGCGATGGCGCGGCCGATGCCGCGGCTGGCGCCGGTCACGAGCGCGGTTTTGCCCACGAGGCTGTCGGGGAATTCAGTCTGGCTCATGCCGTTTCCGTTTCGGGTTGGGTCCACGCATGCTGCGCTTCCAGTTCGCGCGCGGCAAGCAGCAGCGCGTTGCGGTCGATCTTGTTGGTGCCGGCCCAGGGCAGTTCATCCACGAAGCGGATGCGCCGCGGATGCTGGTAGGCGGGGCCGTGCTCGAGCGCGTGGCGCTTGAGCGCATCGGCATGCAGTCGGCTGTCGTCGCGGCGCACGACGAAGGCGACGGGGATATGGCCGCGTTCCTCGTCGGCCAAGGGCACCACGCAGCTCTGGCGCACGTCGGGGTGCGATTCCAGCAGTTTCTCGACCTCGACGGGATAGATGTTCTCGCCCGAGCAGACAAACATGTCGTCGGCGCGGCCCACGAAGTAATAGAAGCCGTCGGCGTCGCGCCGCAGCACGTCGCCGCTGTAGTACCAGCCGTCCTTGAGCACCTGTGCGCTCTTTTCCGGGAGGTTGTGATAGCCGGCGAGCACTGCGGGGTTCTTCATCAGCAGCACGCCCTGGTCCGGGCCAGGACCGTCAGCGAGCCGCACCTGGGCGGGATCGAGCGGGTAGCCCAGCGCCAGCGCGGGCGTGGGCAGCCCGTCGGGATGCGGGCCAAACACGGCGGGGCCGGCCTCGGTGGTGCCGTAGCCGTGGGTCACGCGCACGCCGGGCAGGGCGCGCTGGATGCGTTCCAGCAGCGCCACGGTCATGGGGGCCGAGCCCAGCATGACGCGGCTCAGCGCCGACAGGTCGCGTCCTTGCAGCAGCGCGGGGTCCTTGACCAGTCGCGCGAACATGGTGGGCACGGCGGTCAGGACGGAGATGCGGTAACGCTCCAGCGCGTCGGCATAGGCGGGGACGTCGAATGATGGCTGGATCACCAGCAGGCTGTTGCTGGCGAAGGCGCGCTTGGCCATGAACAGGCCGTTCATGTGGAATAGCGGCTGGGCCAGCAGGTATCGTTCCTGCACGCCGGCGCGGGCGACGACGGCGGCGGAGGTGGCAGCCAGCGCCCACAATTGGCCGCGATGCGTGAGCGGCACGCCCTTGGGCTTGCCGGTGGAGCCCGAGGTGTACAGCATCTGCGCGATGTCGTCGGCCTGCGGCGTGACGAAGCCGAAGTCCGTGGGCGCGATCTGCGCGGCAAAGCCTTGCGGACCGGCGTCGTCGAAGTCCAGCACCGGCACCTTGGCTTCGAAGGCGGCGCGGCGCGGGCCGTCCACCAGTGCGAGCGCGATGCCGGCGTCGCGCAGTACATAGTCGATGTTCTCTTGCGACTGCTTGATGTTGACGGGAACAGCCACGTAGCCCGCCCGCATGATGCCGAAATAGGCGATCAGGTACTCGGCCCGGTTCAGCGCGGCGATGGCGACGCGGCTGCCCGGCGCCAGGCCGCGCGCGGACAGCCAGGCGGCCACGCCGCCCGCCAGCAGGCGGACCTGGGCGTGGGTGTAATGCCGCGGCGTGTCGGACTGGCGCAGGTCGATGATGGCGGGCAGATCGGAAGACAGTTCCGGGTCGGCCAGATGGCCCAGATTGAGCAGGGAATGCGTCATGGAATTTTCCGGAAAGAATGCGGCTCAGCGCTTTTGCAGCTTGGGATTGAGCGCGTCGTTCAGGCCGTCGCCGACCAGGTTCAACGAGAGCACGGCCAGCATGATGGCCACGCCCGGCACGGCGCAGATGTACCAGGAAGAGCGGATCAGGCTGCGGCCTTCGCCGACCAGCCGGCCCCAGCTCGCGATGTTGGGGTCGCCCAGGCCCAGGAAGGACACCACCGATTCGTAGAGGATGGCGCCGGCCACGACCAGCGAGGACATCACGATGACGGGAGGCAGGGCGTTGGGCAGGATTTCCGCGGCGACGATGCGCAACGGACTCATGCCCAGCGCGCGGCAGGCCTGCACGAACTCGCGTTCCTTGAAGGACAGGAACTCGGCCCGGGTCAGGCGCGCGATGGGCGGCCAGGACACCAACCCTACGGCCAGTGTGATGTGTTCGATGCGCGGCCCCAGGATGGACACCACCGTCAGCACGAACACGACGTTGGGAATGATCTGGAACAGTTCGGCCACGCGCATCAGGCCCTCGTCGACCCAGCCGCCGGCCCAGGCCGCGGCCGCGCCCACGCTCACGCCGATCAGCGTGGCGGTGGCTGCGGCCACCAGGCCGATCAGCAGGGTGGCGCGCGCGCCGTGGGCGATCATGGCGGCGATGTCGCGTCCCATGGAATCGGTGCCCAGCGGATGACGCCAGGACTCGAACGGCCAGATCTCCGGCGCGCCGACGATGCGCAGCGGGTCTGTGGGATATAGCCAGCCGGCGCCCACCGCCAGGAAGGCGACCAGGACGAGCAGCGCGGCGCCCGCGACGGCGCCCCGGTTGCGCGCAAAGCGCGCGGCGAACGAGGCGCGGCCGTGGGGGGATGCCGCAGGCAGGGCAGTAGCGAGGGTAGGGGATGCGGACATGTCAGGCAGCCTTGATGCGCGGGTCCAGCCGCGTGTAGATCAGGTCGACGGCGATGTTGGCGATGATCACCACGAAAGAGCTGAGCACCAGGATGCCCAGGACGACGGGATAGTTGCGGCTCATGACGCTGTCGAACAGCACGGCGCCGATGCCGGGCCAGCTGAACACCGCCTCGACCACGATGCTGCCGCCCAGCACCGCGCCCAGCTGCAGGCCCAGCAGCGTCACGATGGGCAGGAAGGCGTTGCGCAGCACGTGGCGCAGGACCACGGCGCTGCGCGTCAGGCCCTTGGCGTACGCGGTGCGCACGAACTCCATGCGGCTGACTTCCAGCATCGAGGCGCGCATCACGCGGGCATAGGCGGCGGAATAGAACAGCCCCAGGGCCAGCGCCGGCAATGCCAGGTGGTGCAGCACATCCAGCGCCTGGCGCCAGGCGCCGCCGGACAGGCCGATGGTCACCATGCCGCCCACCGGAAACCAGCCCAGCTTGACCGAGAACAGCACGATCAGCATGATGCCCAGCCAGAAGCTGGGCGCGGCAAAGCACAGCACGGCGAACACCGACACCGCGCTGTCCCACCAGGTGTTGACCTTGACGGCCGACACGATGCCGGCCGCCATGCCCACCAGCACCGCGATGGCGAGGCTTGCGCCCATCAGCAGCAGCGTGGCTGGCAGGTGCGCCAGGATCACGTCCAGCACGGGCAGGTTGTGGCGGTAGGAATAGCCCAGATCGCCGCGCGCCACGGAGCCTATGTACTTCAGCAACTGCACGGCGGGCGGCTGGTCCATGCCGTAGGTCACGCGCAGGCGCTCGATGAGCGCCGGGTCGGTGACCTGCTGCTCGGCCGTCATCACGTCCAGGAAGGTGCCGGGCACGGATTGGATGAGCGCGAAGTTCAGCACCACCACGCCCAGCAGCAGCGGGACGGCCTGGGCCAGCCGGCGCAAGATCAGTCGGATCGGCATGCGTGCGCCTCAGGCCTGCAGCCAGACGTCGGCCAGGGTTTCGCCCTGGACGTTGGCGCCGGTGGTGAAGTTGCGCACGTTCTTGCCGGCCAGCGTGAACGACTGGATTTCCACCAGCGGCACGTGCGGCACGTCGGTCGAGGCCAGGCGGGCGAACTGGTGCGCAAGCGTTCGGCGCGCGTCCGGGGCGGTCTCCTGGGTCAGCTTGGCGACCAGCGCGTCCATTTCCGGGTTGGAGTAGCCGGTGGCGTTGCGGAAGGCGGCGCCCTTGACGATGCCGTCGGTGGTGTAGAACTGGGTGACAGTGGGCACCAGTTCCAGCGGCGAGGTGAAGTTGGAGACGGCGATGTCGTAGTCGTAGTCGCCATAGATGCGCTTGAGCGCCGTGGCGCGGTCCACGGAATCCAGCTTGACCTCGATGCCCACGTCCTGCAGCGCCTGCTTCAGGTACTGGCCGAGCTTGGCGTTCTCCTCGAACCAGGCGGCGGCGACCAGATTCACGGTGAAGCGCTTGCCGTCCTTCACCGGCAGGCCCGCGGCGTCCAGCAGCGCGGCGGCCTTCTTGGGGTCGAACGGATAGCGCGGCACGTCCTCGGTGTAGAACAGCGGGTTGCTGCTGAAGACCGGCGCGATGGCGGGCTTGCCGCGGCCGTAGTAGATGGTGTCGACGATGAACTGGCGGTCGATGGCGTGCAGGATGGCCTGGCGCACCTCGCGGCGGTTGACGATGTCGCGGCGCTGGTTGAATTCGGCGGTCACGGTCCAGGCCGAGTTCTGGTAGCCGCGCGTGTCCACCACCACCTTGCCGGTCTTGAGCAGGCGGTCGATGTCGCGGGCAGGCACCGGGTTGGAATAGGCCAGGCCCAGCTCGCCGGTCTCCAGCGCGGCGCCGCGCGTGGCGGGGTCGCCCCACCAGCGGATGATGAGGCGGTCCAGGTTGGGCTGGCCGGCATTCCAGTAGCTGTCGTTGCGCAGGTATTCGACGTGGCTGCCGCGCACCCACTTGCCGTACTTCCAGGGGCCGGTGCCGACCGGCGTGTTGTTCAGCGGGTTGGTGATGATGTCGCGGCCGTCGTACAGGTGTTTGGGTATCAAGAGCTGGAACTGGCCGGCCAGGGTGGATTTCAGGAAGAACTCCGGAACCGGTGCGTCGAAGTTCAGCACCACGGTCAGCGGATCGGTCGCGGTCGCGCCGGTCAGCGACTTCAGCGCGATGCCGGCGGAAATCGGCTTCCAGTGCTGCAGCACGTTGTAGACCACGTCGGCGGACGTGAACGGCGCGCCGTCGTGCCAGGTGACGCCTTCGCGCAGCTTGATGGTGTAGCTGCGGAAGTCTGCGGCGGGCGTCACGGACAGGGCCAGCGCGGGCTGGAACTTCAGGTCGGCATCCAGCTTGAGCAGGCGTTCCAGGATCTTGGTCGCGGTCTGGAACGGGCTGGACCCGCCGCCGCCGGGCACGAACAGGGCCTGGGGCTCCAGGCCGCCCCAGCTGGCGACCAGGGTGCCGCCTTTGCGGGCGGGGCCGGCGTCGGCGCCGGGCTGGGCAGTCGCGGCCAGCAACGCCTGGGGCGCGATGCCCAGGCCGGCGGCCAGGCCGCCCGCGGCGGTACGGGTAAGGAAGGCGCGCCGTCCGGGGCGCTGCGCGGTGGTCATGATGGTGTCCTTGAAGATGAGAGCCCGCTCAGCCCTGGGCGAGCGTGGCGTAGGTGGCGCGGCCGATGGCCACCAGCGCACCCTGGTCGTTGTAGAGGTCCACGTCGGCCACGCCCACGCTGCGGCCGTTGCGGCGCACTCGGGCCACGGCGGTCAGCGCGGTGTTGACGGCGGGACGCAGGTAGTCGACGCGGAAGTTGATGGTCGGCAGGCCGCGGCCCAGCAGCATGCCGACGGCGAAATCGCCGACGGTGTCGATCACCGCGGCCAGCGGGCCGCCATGCCATTGGCCGCTGGCCGCGCCGCGCTCGAATTCCGGGCGCATGGGGGCCAGCACGGTCAGTTCTCCCTGTTCATGGTTCACGTCGCGCACCGACAGGCCGAGCCAGGCGATGAACGGCGAATCGTCGAACCTGGCCTGGATGGCCGCGGCGTCGAGGGTGGCGGCAGGCGTCAGCGCCTTCGGGTTCGCGCTCATGCCGACACCAGCACTTTGCCGACGATCTTGCGATCTTCCAGCGAGGCCAGCGCCTGGGCGCCTTGTTCCAGAGGCCACTTGCGGTCCACGTGGACGCGCAGCCGGCCGTCGCGCACCAGCGCCAGCAGCTCGTGCAGGTCCTCGCGTTCCCAGCCGTTGGAGCCGCGGATCTGCAGCTCGAAGGTCCAGATATAGCGCAGGTCTTCCTTGGGATCGAAGCCCGCGGTGGCACCGCAGGTCAGCAGGCGGCCGCCCAGGCGCAGGCAGCGCAACGATTTGACCCAGGTGTCGCCGCCCGTGAAGTTGACCACCACGTCCACGCCGCCCGGCTTGCCGCTGCGGCGGCGCGACGGCTTGCCGAAGCGCTCCTGGACCGCCTTGAGGAAGTCTTCCTCGGTGTACAGAATGATGTGGTCGGCGCCCAGGGCGCGCAGCGTCTCGGCCTTTTCGGGGCTGCCGGCGCAGGCGATGACTTCGGCGCCAGCCAGCTTGGCCAATTGCACGGCGCACACGCCCACGCCGCCGCTGGCGCCCAGGATCAGCACCTTTTCGCCTGGCTGCACCTGGCCGATGCGGTTCATCATGCGCAGGGCGGTGCCGTAGGCCACGGGCAGCGCCGCCGCCTGATCGAAGCTGACCTCGTCGGGCAGACGCAGCAGCTGGTGCGCCGGTACGCGGCACAGTTCGGCCAGGCCGCCATGAATCGTCTCGCCCACCAGGCCGCCATCGACCCGGTCTATCGGGTCCACCAGCACGCGGTCGCCCGCCTTCCAGTCGCGCACGTTGGCGCCGGTCTGCACCACCACGCCGGCCACGTCCAGGCCGATGATGACGGGAAAGGGCAATTTGATACCGGGCATGCCGCGGCGAGTGAACACGTCGTGGTAGTTCAGGGACGAGGCCCCGACGCGGATGACCACGTCGTCGGGACCGGCAACGGGATCGGGAAATTCGGTTTCCAGGCGCAGCTTGTCGGTGCCGCCGTGTTCACGCAAAACAATGGCTTTCATGAGTCTCTTGATGTATGGGTAGGGAAAGAATCACCACGCGGCCAGGCCGGCGATGGCCTGGCGCGTGATCTGCAGGCCGTGGGCCACGACATTGCGGCGCCAGACGCTGGACACGGGTACGAAGGCATCGACCAGATCCGCCCGCAACTGCGCATCGCGCGCGGCGTCGGGCGCGGCCGGGGACTTGAAGCGCAGCCATTGGTCCAGCCTCAGGGCCGGCCGCATCTGCAGGCCGCGCGTGCCGAATTCGACGACTGCGCCGGCCAGCGGCCGCTGGCCCAACGCTTGCTGTACGCCACGGAACACCAGTCCCTGGTAGTCGGGACGGGCCAGGCCGTGCGGGCGCTGCCCCAGTACGCGATCCGCGCCCCACCAGGCCGCGGCTTGCGCCTGCTCGGCGCTGCCGTCGGGGTTGAAGCACAGGAAGAAGGGCTCGCCGAATTCGCCGATGCCGGTGTGCCAGTCGATGAAGGCCACCCGTTCGCTCGCGCCCAGGTGCTCGTCGACGATGCGGCGCAGCGTGCGGTTGGACCATTCGGGGCCGTTGCCGCCATAGACCAGGCCGTCCGGGTGCGTGTACTGGCCGCTGGCCGTGACGTTGAAGAGCGCGTCCGCGCCGTGCTCCTGGCGGAAGCGGTCCAGCGCCTCGGCGCCGGCGTCCAGCGCGGCCTCGGTCCAGTGCTGCGGGATCAGGTGCGGATGCAGGCTGGCATAGTGCGGGTTGGGCGGTGCGGCCCGGGTGTGGTCGATGAAATTGCGGTTCAGGTCGACATTGTTTTCGGTGGTGCGCGTGTCGTGCGCATAGCCGTAGGGATTCAACGCATGTACCAGCACCACGTTGACGCCGTCCGGCAAGGGCAGGCCGCCGTCCGCCTGCAGCCACGCGAGCTGCACCGCCGAGCCGGCCGCGCCTTCGAGGCCGTGGGTGCCGCTGATGGCCAGATGGGTGCGGGCGGCGCCGGGGCGGCCCAGCACCGCCACGTCTACGGTCAACGGCCGGCCCTGCGGGTCGCGCGCCGTGGGATGTTCGTGGCGCGAGAGCGCGGCGCCCCGCGCCGCGGCGGCGGCCACGAAGGCCTCGCGCGCTGTTGCGTAGTCGGCGGAAAAGCAGGTCCAGTAGTCGGGCAGGGGCTGGCCCATCATGCCTCCTGCACGAAGACTTGCAGTGCGCCGGCAGCATGCTCGGGCGCCACCGCCAGTTCGCCCTGCGCGTTGGTACGGTACGGGACCTCGTTGGCGTCGAGCCACGCGCGCGTCTGCCCGATATCGCGCACGCCGATGACCGATCCCGCGAACCAGCCGCCCTGGCTGCTGGCGGGCAGGCCAGCTGGCACGCGCACATGGGGGAAACGCTGCTCGAAGGCGGCGGGCGCGAGGAAGTCGATGCGCAGGCTGCCGCGCCGCACTTGCAGGCCCTGGTCAGGAAGCTCGCTGATGGCAATGGGGCCCAGCACGCGTTCATACGCGGCGCGCAGGGCGCGCGGCTCGGGATGCACGGCGATCAGCGACTCGATGCGGCGGGCGCCGTTGGCATGATCCTGCCATTCGGGCCGGTAGACCAGATGGCGCGTGAGATGGCCGCAGGTGAAGAAGTCCGGCACCGCGAAGAGGCCCGCCGGAAACTGGGTGTTGTTCCAGGCCGCGTCCTCGCTGCCGGCGGGCAGGTGCACCGGACGGCCGCCGCGCTGCG
Source organism: Achromobacter sp. GW823-FHT04E03 (assembly GCF_058796095.1). Lineage (NCBI taxonomy): Bacteria > Pseudomonadati > Pseudomonadota > Betaproteobacteria > Burkholderiales > Alcaligenaceae > Achromobacter > Achromobacter sp. GW823-FHT04E03. Next base: position 529,056 of record NZ_JBXAIJ010000001.1, read on the forward strand.
GCGCTTCGGCGTCTATGCCCAGGCGGGCAAGCTCGGCGTGCACGGCGCTGCTGTCGGTGGTCTGCAGCGCGACGGAGACCGGGCCTTCATAGGCGTCGTCAAAGCCCGCAAAGCGCGACTGCTCGCGCAGCTCCGGCGGGAATGCCAGCAGCTCCAGGTAATTGGCGTCCAGGATCAGGGTCTGGTTGCGCGTGCCGCGATGGTGGCGGCCTTGCGGCGCCAGGGCAAAGCCCAGCTTCTGGTATTGGGCGGTTGCGGCCTGCAGGTCATGCACCCGGATGATGTAGTGGTCCAGTCCGGTGACTGAGGGTATGGACATCGCGTTTCCTGAATTTGCTTGACGGAAGCGGGCAGTCTGGCCGAAGCGCAGGCGGGCCAGAACGATTGAATTCGCATGTGGATATTTGTTTTCTGGTCGCGCGGGGATGGGGGTGTGCGCATATCCATATCTGCAGGACGCAGCATGAAAGGATGTTGGATGCATGGGGCTTGAAATCGCCGCAACCCACCGCGCCCATCAGGGGACGCCGTGAGTTCCGCTTCGGACATATGCAAATGAGCGCCGCGCCTTAGGGTTTCAGGCTATGTAGAAGCAACGTATACCTCTTTGTCTGACCCTGTCCGCGGAAACTAGAATTTGCGCTGTTCCATGGTTGGCGGCAGGACATGTCCACTATTCTTTCTATCGGATCGGTGCAGCTTTCCTTTCTTGCCGGGCGGCAGGCTGAGGTCCGCGAGTTTTATCGGCACGTGATCGGTCTTGACGAAGTGTCCGGCATCGACGGACAGCGGCTGCTGTTCACGCTGGGCGATGCAACCCTCTCGTTGTCGCCGGTGGAAAAGGTCAGCCGCGGCGTCAGGCCGGACTATCTGGCGTTCAGGACGAGCGCCTATGACGAGGTGCTGGCGCGGCTGAGGCAGGCGGGTTTCGATCCCGTGTGTTCGCTGCCGCAGGCCGAACCCCGCGTGATGTACGTGAAAGATCCGTCCGGCAATCAGCTGGCTTTCCTGGGCTGAGGCGCGATGAACTTCCAGCAATTGCGTTCCGTGCGCGAGGCCGTGCGGCAGGACTTCAACCTGACCGACGTGTCCGAGAGCCTGCATACGTCCCAGCCCGGCGTCAGCCGCCAGATCCGCGAGCTCGAGGAAGAGGTGGGCGTCGACATCTTCGTACGTTCAGGCAAGCGGCTCATCGGTCTGACCCCGCCCGGCGAACTGATCCTGCCCCTGGTCGAACAGATCCTGCAATGCGCGGACAACATCCGCCATGCCGGTGCGGAGTACGCCGACAGCAGAACAGGCGTGCTATCGATCGCTGCCACCCATTCGCAGGCGCGCTACGCCTTGCCGCCCGTCATCAAGGAGTTCCGCGAACGCTATCCTGAGGTGGTGCTGCATATGCATCAGGGCTCGCCCAAGCAGGTATCGGAAATGCTGCTGGAGGGCGAGGCCGACATCGGTGTGGCGACGGAAGCGGTAGCCGACTATCCAGGACTCCTCAACCTGCCTTGCTATCGCTGGAGCCACAGCATCATCGTGCCCCGCGGGCATCCGCTGGAACGGCAACAGGACGGAGTCACGCTGTCGCAGCTGTCGCGCCATCCCCTCATCACGTACGGACGCGGCTACACCGGTCGCGCCCATATCGACGAGGCATTCGCACGCGCCGGCATCACCCCCGACATCGTCATGACGGCAATGGATGCGGACGTGATCAAGACCTATGTGGAGTTGGGACTGGGCCTGGGCATCGTGGCCTCGGTGGCCTGGGACGCCGAACGCGATACGCGCCTGTACGCCATCGACGCGCGGCACCTGTTCGAGATCAATCTGACGCGTCTGGCGATACGGCGCGGCGCCTGGCTGCGCGGCTACGCATTCGACTTCATCGAGATGTTCGTGCCGACGCTCACGCGCGCAATCGTGCAGCGAGAGCTCAAGGGTGAGGGGTGATCGCGGCCATCAGGTCATCCGGGTGCGTCATCAGTTCGCGCGCCTGGCATAGCGTCGGGTACTGCTGCAGCACGCCGGTCCATTGCGCCGATTGCAGCAGCTGTTGCCAGACCGGCTCCAAGGTATCGCGGGCTGCGTCCAGGCCCTGCGCCAGAAGACCGGCATATTCCAGGCTGGGCGTCGCGGACAGCAGCTGCATGCGGCTGGCGGCGCTGAGCAGGCGCGGGATCGCGTCTGCCGGGCCATCGCAGACATAGAGCACGGTGGTATCGAGCCGCGGGCCTTCGGCCGGCAACGCCCGCAGCGCCGCGCCGCGCAGGGGGAAGCGGCCCTGGCGCGTATTGAAGGCGTAGTCGGTCCGCGGATCGGCTTGCGCCAGCAGGCGCAGCCCGCGCAACAGGCGCGGGAAGTCGGTGGCGGCTGCGTCGGCCGAGGCCTTGGCTTCGAGAAGCAGGCACAGGTCCCAGGCCGGCGGCCCGCCATCGCCTTCCGCCTGGCGCAGCAGCGCGGCATCCCATTCGGTCTTGGCGCGGTCGGCGTTGGCGGGCATCGAAGGCGGTACGCGCATGGATGACACGGCCTGGTAGGCTGGGCTGCCATCGGCGTCGTTGAGGCGGCGTGCCAGGGCCTGGAGCGCTTGCAGCGCCTGCGCCTCGACGGCGTCGCCGCGCAACCGCGAGGCGTTGCCTTCGGCCAGGGCGCTGGCGCTGCCCGGGCGCGGGCCTTGCTGTTCCCACAAGGCGCGGTAGCGGCGCACATCGCTGTCGGCCGTCAGGACGTCCAGGCGTTGCAGATGATCCAGCGCGGGGCTGGCGAGCAGACGGTCGAGAGCGGCAGAGGCCGGCTGGGCTTCGGCGGACAAACCAAGAAGCCGGCGCGCGGCATCGGGCAGCGCCGGCCAGGAGTCGGATGCCGCCGCAGCCTGCAAGGCGGCCATGGCGTCGCGGGCGAGACCTGCCGGCATGCGTTCAAGCTTGGCGGGATGGGCGATTGCGTTGGCGGCGGCAATGATCTCGCGGCGGTCCTGGGCTGCGCGCGCGGCCAGGGAGGCATACTCGCGCACGAGCGGCAGGCGGTGCCGCAGCAGCATGGCCTGGAATGCCGGATCGCCGTCGGACTCGCGCATGGCGTCGCGGATCAGGCGCGCCAGGGCGTCGAGAAAGGCTCGCTCGACCGCGGCCGGCGGCGCGGCGCCATCTTCGACCGACTGGCGCGCCTGTTCGATGGCGACGGCCAGAGCGGTCGCGGGCGGGGCGTCTTCCGTGGGGATGCGGGAAATGGCCGGCACGCGATAGCGCCGGGTGGTGCGGCGCAGGATGGCGTCGAGCAGGGATAGGGAGGGCGGCTGGGGCATGGCGCCCCAAGCCTACCGCGATGCCGCAGGCGCGGCAAACGCACCGCGCCCAGGTTGGCAGCGGCTTATTTGAACAGCGCGGCGTTTTCCTGCAAGGCGGTGTCGGCGCATTGCGCGTCCAGGTTGCCGCCGGGTGCGCCCGCCACGCCGATGGCGCCGATCACGGCCGAGCCGGCCTTCACGGGCACGCCGCCGCCCAGCACCAGGAAGCCCGGAATGTCGGTCAGGGTGGCTGCGGCGGGATTCTTCTGGACGTTTTCCAGCATCGTCAGCGTCGGGGTCTTGGCGGACGCGGCGGTAAACGCTTTCGCACGGCTGGCTTCGATGGTGTGCGGGCCGGCATTATCGGCGCGGGCGAAGGCCTTGAGCAGGCCGGCGCGGTCCACGACCGAGGCGCTCACGTTGTAGCCCTTGGCCTGGCAGGCGGCGACGGTGGCCGTCGCCAGCTTCTGCGCGTCGGCCATGGACAGGTTGCTCTCGTTGAGCACGGCGGCGTTGGCGGCGCCGGCGCAGGCGAACAGGGCGGCGAAAGCGATGAATTTGGGCGACATGTCTGTGTCCTTAGTGGGTCGGTGACAGGAACAGGCAGATTAAAGATGACGGCCGATCGGCGGTATTCGGTCGGCTACGCTGGGGCCTCCGTAGGGCTACGGAGGGAGGCTGCGCAAGGCTGCCCGCCGCGTCGACAGCCTTCAGGCCAGCAGCCCTGCGTATTCGCGGATCAGTCCGGCCAGGTTGTCCGCTTCCAGCTTGGCGAAGACGTTGGCGCGGTAGGTCTCCACCGTGCGCGGCGACAGGTCGAATTCGCGCGCGATCTCCTTATTGCTCAGGCCTTGCACGACGCGTTCCAGCACATCGCGTTCGCGGCCGGAAAGCTTGTCCAGCCGTTCCTGCGCGGCCTGCGTCACGGCGAGTTTTTCGCGGCTGGCGATGTGGGTGCGCACGGCGGCCTGCACGGCGTCCAGGAAGACGTCGTCGTCCACGGGCTTTTGCAGGAACTCCATGGCGCCACCCTTGAACGCGCGGCGGCACAGGTCCACGTTGGCGTGGCCGGTCAGCATGACCACGGGCAGGTCCGATTGCTCGGCCAGCCGGCTCAGCACGTCCAGGCCGCTGATGCCGGGCATGCGGATGTCCAGGACCACGCAGCCGATGGGCTGCGGGTGCAACCGGGCCAGGAAGGCCTGCGGGTCGCCATGGCCCTCGCTGCGCAGGCCGACGCTGCGCAGCAGCAGCGCCAGGCCGTCGCGCACGGCGTCGTCGTCATCGACCAGGTAGACCAGCGGGGATTGTTCGAACATGGAAGATTCCTGCGTCGTCATGCGGCGGCGCGCGGCAGGCTGACCGTGAAGCAGGCGCCTGCCGGGCTGAGATTGCGCGCGGCGATACGGCCGTCCATGGAGCCGGCCAGCGTGTCGCACAGCGCCAGGCCCAGGCCCATGCCTTGCGGCCGCGTGGTGTAGAAGGGAGCGAACAGGCGCGGCAGCGCGTCGGCGGCGATGCCGGGGCCGGTGTCGCTGACGCTGAACAGGTAGGCGTCGCCATCGGCGCGGCCTTCCAGCAAGATCTGGCGCGGTCCGGGAACGTCGGCCAGCGCATCGGCGGCGTTCTGCACCAGATTGTGCAGGATCTGCTCCAGGGCCACGCGGTCGCCGAGCGGCCGCACGCCTGGGCTGGCGTTGTGCCAGCTCAGCCGTATGCCTAGCCGGGCCAGTTCCGTTTCGCGCAGAAAGCGCAGCGACGCCACCAAGGCGTCGGGGTCCAGCGCCTCGCGCCGGGCGGGCGAGCTGGGCTGCACCAGGGCGCGCATGCGGCTGATGATTTCGGCCGCGCGCTTGGCCTGTTCGGCGCTGGCCAATAGCGCGTGGCGCACGGCGGGGCGTTCCTCTTCGTCGTCCAGCAGCCGCTCGGCGGCGCGGGTCTGGGCCAGGATGGCGGTCAGCGGCTGGTTCAGTTCATGGGCGATGCCGGCGGCCATTTCGCCCAGCGTGCTCAGGCGCGCCATGGCGCCCAGGCGCAGTTGTTCCTGGTGGCGGCGGGCCTGGGCGCGCGAGCGCTGCCACGCCGCGGCGCCGGCCACCAGCAGCGCGCTGGCCAGGCCCCAGGCGAGCCAGGTGGCCCAGGGCCAGGCGCCGGGCGTCAGCGTGCGCGTGCTGCGCATCTGGAAGGGTTGGCTGGCCGCGCCCAGCGGCTTTTGCAGGGCCAGCGGCCAGCCGAGGCTGCCGGCGTCGGGCTGCTTGTCCAGCAGCCGCAGCGGGGTCTGGTCCACCGTCAGGGTGAGGTTGGCAAGGCCGGGAGGAAAGTCGGCCGCGGGTATCAGCTGGCTGGCGTCCAGCAGCAGGCTCCAGCCCGAGGGCGCCACCAGCCAGTAGCGGGCGCTATCCACTGGCAGCGTCACCGGCCGGCCCAGGCCGCGCGCGCGTTCGACGGCGGCCGCAAGGCCCGGAGGTTCCGCCACGCTGCCGCTCCAGGCGCCGCCAGGCAGGTAGCCCAGCCCCAGCAGTTGGGGCATGGCCGGCCGCAGGCTGGGATAAAGGCGTTCCGGAGCAGGGGGATGGGAAAGGGCGGCCAGCGTCGCCAGCACGGCTTCATGCTGCACCGTTTTTTGGCTCAGCATGCGCTGCGCCACGCTGGTGCTCTGGGTGAAGCGTTCGTACTGGTCCACATAGTCCTGCCGCCCGATCCAGAGGGCGCCGAAGGTGAACAGGACCAGCCAGCAGAAGAAGGCGCGAGCGCGCGATAGGGGATTCACGCCTGAAATTATGCCTTGCGGCCAACGCGGGCAGGAATCCGTAGGGCTACGGAGGGGTGGGCGCTCAGGCCGCCAGCCGCTGGGCGTCCGGGTCCGGCGCCTGCGAGCTGGCCGCGAGCGCGATCTGGTACAGCGCCGCCACCAGGTCAGATTGCGTCACCAGTCCGACCAGGTTGCGCGCTTCGTCCAGCACCGGCACGCAATGCAGGCTGTCCGACATGGGGCGGGCCAGTTCGATGACGGGCAGGCCCGGGGTGGCGAAGGGCACTTCGCTGCGCATGCAATCGGCCACCAGCAGGTCGGGCGCGGCATCCGCATCGACGGCGACGGCAGCCAGCCGGGTCCGGCGCGCCAGCACGTCGCCCTGGCTGACCATGCCGGCGTAGCGGCCGGCCGAATCCAGCACCGGCAATGCCTGCAGGCGATGCTTGTCGAACAGGCGCACGGTGTAGTCCAGCGGGTCCTGGGCCTGTACCGTGACTACGTCGCGCGACATGATGTCGGCGCAATGCACGTCGCCGAAGCGGCGCACGCTGGCGCGCATTTCCGCGGCCAGGACGATTTCTTCCAGGTCTTCCTTGCTGATGTCCAGCAGCTCGCCGCGCTGCGTGAGCGCGTCGTCCAGGTCGGCCAGGCTGAAGCCCAGGCGAGCGCTGGGCGCGAGGTCGCGGGTGTTGTGGCCAGCGGCCGGGTCGGCGTGGCGGCGCGGATAATTGCGCTTGAGCGCGCCATTGAAGACCACGGCGATGCACAGCAGGATGGCGGAGTTCAGCGCCACGGGCCAGAGCGCAAAGCCGTAGCCCAGGCTGGCGACCGCGGGGCCGCCCAGCACGGCGGTCAGCGCCACTGCGCCGCTGGGCGGATGCAGGCAGCGCAAAGAGAACATGGCGCCAATGGCCAGCGCCACCGCCACGGCGGCAGCCACGCCGGGCACAGGGATGAACTGGGCGCAGAAGACGCCGATCAGGGCCGATACCAGATTGCCGGCCATGATGGACCAGGGCTGGGCGAGCGGACTGGCTGGGGCGGCGAACAGCAGCACGGCGGACGCGCCCATGGGGGCGATGAACCAGGGGCTGGCGTCGCCCAGCGCGTGGCGGCCCACCCATTCCGTGCAGAACAGGCCAAGCAGCGCGCCCAGCACGCCGTAGAGCTTCTCGCGTCCGTTGACGCCCACCGGCGCTGGCGCGAACGAGCCCAGCCAGCGCTTGATTGCTACACCCAAAACGATCTCCTCGCGCATCGATATGTCGCGGGGCGACAATTTATCACGCGAGGCAAAGCTGCGCTGCATAAGCTTATGCAGCAGGGCGTGGATCAGGCGTTGCCGGAGTCGTCGCCGATGCGGGTCAGCAGGCGCGTCAGCAGCGGGCGCATGGCGCGTAGTTCTTCCAGGTGCGAGGCCGAGAGGTCTTCGAGCATGCGCTCGGCCTTCGCGGTCAGCACGACCTCTACGCGGCGGCCGTCCTCGGGGTCCGCCTCGCGGCTGACCAGATCCAGGCGCGCCAGCCGGCCCACCAGTTCGGCGGCGGTGTGGGGTCGGATCAGGAGGCGTTCGGCGATTTCGCCCACGTACAGGCCGCGGCGGCCAGGGACGTTCTTGCGCGTGCCCTTGATGGCGAGCAGGGCCTGGTGCTGCTGCGGCATCAGGTCCAGCCCGGCGGCGGCGTTTTCGCTGAAGGCGGCAAAGCGGCGCAGCGCATAGCGGAAGTCGGCCAGGAGCTCGTAGTCCGTGGCGGTCAGCTGGGGTGGGGGCGAGGGCGGTTTCACCTGGGCGATTCTAATATATGTCGTGATACGATATATATGACATTTCGCAAATCCCTGCGCAATTCTTCCCGTCTTCGAACATGCCTCCCACTTCTTCCTCCGCCCGGGCCGCGCTGCGCCTGGGCGACTTCACCACGGACAAACGCGTGGTCCTGCTCATGGGCCTGGCCATCCCGGTCGGCCTGGCCAGCGTAGCCGCGGCCTGGGCCCTGCTGCGGCTGATCGCGCTGTGCACCAATCTGGCGTACCACCAGCAGTTCTCCTTCAAGGACCAGCCCATCACGACAGGCCACCTGGGCCTGGCTTCGGTCGCCATTCCGGTGGTGGGCTGCCTCATCATCGGCTTCATGGCGCGCTACGGTTCGGAAAAGATCCGCGGCCACGGGATTCCGGAGGCGATGGAAGCCATCCTGATCGGCAAGAGTCGCATCCAGCCCAAGGTGGCGGTGTTGAAGCCCGTGTCTTCCGCCATCTCCATCGGCACGGGCGGTCCGTTCGGGGCCGAAGGCCCGATCATCATGACGGGCGGCGCCATCGGCTCGCTGCTGGCGCAGACTATCCACCTGGACGACGGCGAGCGCAAGACCCTGCTGGTGGCCGGCGCGGCCGCGGGCATGACGGCCATCTTTGCCACGCCCTTGGCGGCGGTGCTGCTGGCGGTTGAGCTGCTGCTGTTCGAATGGAAGCCGCGCAGCTTCCTGCCGGTGGCGATGGCGGCGCTGGTGGCGGCGGCCACGCGCGCCTTCGTGCTGGATGGCGGACCGATATTCGCGTATTCGGGTTCACTGGCGTTCACGCCCGCGCATCTGCTGGCCTGCGCCGCCGTGGGCGTGCTGGCCGGGCTGGGATCGGGCATGCTGACCTCCATGGTCTATGCGGCCGAGGACCTGTTCGAGAAACTGCCGCTGCACTGGATGTGGTGGCCGGCCTTCGGCGGCCTGGTGATCGGCCTGGGCGGCTTGATCGAGCCGGCGGCGCTGGGCGTGGGCTACGACAACATCCGCCATCTGTTGGCGGGCGACCTGGCATTCCAGGCCGTGTTGCTGCTTCTGGCGGTCAAGGTCATCATCTGGTCCGTCGCGCTGGGGTCGGGGACCTCGGGCGGGGTGCTGGCGCCGCTGCTGATATTCGGCGGCGCGTTGGGGGCATTGGCCACGCCGTTGCTGCCGCAGGCCGATCCGGGCTTCTGGGCGCTGCTGGGCATGGCCGCAATGATGGGCGGCACCATGCGCGCGCCGCTGACCGCGACCCTGTTCGCGGTGGAACTGACCGGCGACATGGGCGCGCTGCTGCCAGTATTGGCCGCCTGCGTGTTCGCGTATGGGATGACGGTGCTGCTGCTCAAGCGTTCCATCCTGACCGAGAAGATCGCGCGGCGCGGCCACCATATCAGCCGCGAATACCGCGTGGATCCCTTCGACCTGCTGCGAGTCAGCCAGGTGATGACCACGCCGGTCCAGACCCTGCCGGCCGACTGGACGGTGGCGCAGGCCATCGCGCATTTCACGACGGCGCAGCCGGTGCATACCAGCTATCCGGTGCTGGATGCCGAAGGCGCGGTGGTAGGCGAAGTCACGCGCGCCGATACGCTCGCCTGGGCCATCGACGACGAGCAGACCGGGCGCACCTTGGCCGAGGCCCTGCAAGGCCGCGACCTGGTGTACGGCCATCCCGAGGAACTGGCCAGCCAGATCGCCGACCGCATGGCGCTGACCGGCGCCGGCCGCATACCCATCCTGGACCGGGCCAACGGCCGGCTGGTCGGCATCGTGGGGCGCAAGGACCTGTTCCGCTCGCGCGCGCGGCGGCTGCGCGAAGAAAGCCAGCGCACCGCGTATTTCCGCCGCACGCCTTCAGCGGGCGGGTGAGGCGCGCAGCTCCCACAGCACATCCAGCACGTGCCGGGTGGCTTGCTCCACCTGCCCGGCGCGGTGCGCGATGCCCAGCGGACGCCAAAGGGCCGGCCGCAGCGCGCGCATCTCGATGCGCGGATCCGGCTGCGGCGCGGTGGCCTCGTGCGGCAGCAGCGTGGCGCCGTAGCCCGCGGCCACCAGGCTCTTGATGGCGTCGTTGTAATTCAGCTGGATGCGGGCGCGCGGGTTCAGGCCGGCGGCGGCGAACCATTCGCCCGTCAGGCGCGACAGCCTTGTGCTGGCGTCGTTCAGGATCAGCGGCCGTTCGGCCAGCCAGGCCGGCGTCAGGCGCGCGGGCGCTTTCCAGCTGGCGGGCAGGAAGGCCATGACCGGGTCGCGCCGCCAGGGGCGCAACACCAGGCCTTCCAGCGGCGGCTGGGGCAGGGCCACCAGGCCCACGTCCAGCGAACCGTCGGCCAGGCGCAGGAGCGTTTCCTGCGAAGTCAGCACAGCCACTTGCACGTCAATGCCGGGATGGTTGCGCCCCAGCGTTTCCAGGGCCTGCGGCAGCAAGTGGGCTATGGCGCCGGTGGAAGCGCCCAGCCGCACGCGCCCGGACAAGCCCTGCACCTGCCGCTGCACGTCGTCCAGCGCCTGGTCGGCATCGGCCAGCAGGCGGCGCGCGCGTTCCAGCAGGGTTTCGCCGATGGCGGTGGGGCGGACCTGGCCGCGCTTGCGCGTGAGCAGCGGCGCGCCAATGCGTTCCTCCAGGTCGGCCACATGCAGGCTGACGGTGGGCGGGGCCAGATGCAGCGCGCGCGCCGCGTCGGCGAACGAGCCCAGGTCGGCAATGGCAACCAGGGTGCGCAGGCGGTCCAGGCTGATTTCACGCATGGCGGTGTCGTTCAGGAAAGCTGAATTGGATAGTCATGATATTCGACTTTTGTTATCTGCCAGTCCAGCCGATGATGGAGTCCTGCGCCCGGAACCCCTTCCGGCGCGCCTTTGATCCAGGACGCAAGCGCCATGACCCAACCTCTAGTTTTCATCGACGGCGACCAGGGCACCACCGGCCTGCAGATCCATGAACGCCTGCATGGGCGCACGGACCTGCGGCTGCTGACGCTGCCCGAGGCGGAACGCAAGGACCCGCAACGCCGTGCGCAGGCGATCAACGGCTGCGACATCGCCATTCTCTGCCTGCCGGACGAACCGGCGCGTCAGGCCGCCGCGTCCATCGTCAATCCCGCGGTACGGGTGATAGACGCCAGTTCCGCCCACCGCACGACGCCGGGCTGGGTCTATGGCTTTCCGGAAATGAACGCGGAGCAGGCCGGACTGATCGCCCAGGCGCTGCGGGTCAGCAACCCGGGTTGTTATCCCACGGGCGCGGTCGCGTTGCTGGGTCCGCTGGTGCGGGCCGGGCTGGTGCCGGCCGACTATCCGGTGGTGGTGCACGCGGTATCAGGCTATTCGGGCGGCGGGCGCGCGGCGGTGGACGCCTACGAAGCCGCGGACGGCGCGCCGGGACCGGCGTTCCAGCTCTACGGCCTGGGCCTGGCGCACAAGCACACGCCCGAGATCGAGCGGCATGCGGGCCTGACGCAGCGGCCGGTGTTCGTGCCGGCCTACGGCGCGTATCGCCAGGGCATCGTCCTGACCGTGCCGCTGCAGCTGCGCCTGCTGCCGGCGGGCGTCGACATGGAACGCCTGCACGCCTGCCTGCAGCAGCATTACGAGGGCGCGCGCCACGTGCAGGTCGTGGCGCCGCAGGACGCGGCCGCCCATACGCACCTGGATCCGCAGGCGCTCAATGGCACCAACGACCTGCGCCTGGCCGTGTACGGCAATGCGCAGCACGGCCAGGTGCTGCTGACGGCGGTGTTCGACAACCTGGGCAAGGGCGCGTCGGGCGCGGCGGTGCAGAACCTGGACCTGATGCTGGCCGCGTTGCGATAAGCGCCACGCCTGCGCGGGCTCAGGCCGGGTCCGCCAGCGTCTCCACCACCAGGCGGCGCAGCCAGACGGTGCCCGGATCGCTTTCGAAGCGCGCGTGCCAATGCACCGTCACGGACAGCGGCGGCAGCGCGATGGGCAGCGGGCGTATCTGGAACGCGTCGTCGTGGTTGAACCAGATCGCGGCCCGCAGCGGCAGGGTCATGGTGAGATCGGTGCGCCGCACGATCTCGGCGGCCGCCGAGAAATGCGGCAAGGTCAGATATGGCCTGCGCGGCAGGCCGGCCTCGCTCAGCACATCGTCCAGCAAGCGGTGGGCGCTGGCTCGCGAGGCCACCAGGATGTGGTCCAGGCGCTTGTATTGGCTACGGGTGAGGCCCGCCGACAACACCGGATGGCCGCGCCTGCCCATGCAGGTGTAGCGTTCGCTGAACAGTTCCGCGTGGCAGGTCTCGCTGCCCAGCCCGGCCAGGTTGCCGATGGCGAGATCGACCTCGCCGTCTTTCAGCGCCTGCGGCAGCCGTTCCAGCGGGATCTCCAATACTTCCACCTGCAGGCGCGGCGCCAGGGCGTGCACGCGTTCCATCAATGACGGCAGGAACACCATTTCACCGATATCGGACATGGACAGGCGAAAGCGCCGGGTGCTGCTTGCGGGCTCGAAGCGCTGCCGCAGGTTGACCGCTTCCGCAAAGCTGTTCATGCCGCGCTCTATGGGGTCGGCCAGGGCAAACGCGACCGGCGTGGGCTGCATGCCGGACGCCGTGCGCGCGAACAGGGGGTCGTCGAATTTTTCGCGCAAGCGCGCCAGCGCGTAGCTCACGGCGGGCTGCGTCAGGTTCAGGCGCTGCGCCGCGCGCGTGACGCTGCGTTCCTGCAGCACGGTCAGGAAAACCCGCATGAGGTTCAGATCGAAGTCCACGCATGCCTCTCATATCAGCTTGATTTATAAGATAAATAATATCCATAAATTTGACATATAAATAGTTGATTCCTAGACTAATTTCATAAGGCTGGGGCAACGCTTGCCGATGGCCGCAACACAGGGGGAAGCACCGCCATGCATGCGTTGACACTGCCGTCGTTGTTGCTGGAGCAGGGCGCCCGATGGGGCGAGCGCACATGGGTGCAGGCGCCAGGCGGCGCACTGCGCTACGGCGATGCTCCCGGGCATGCAGCGGACTGGGCCGCGCGCCTGGCTTCGGCCGGCGTCGCCCGGGGCGACCGGGTCGGGCTGATGGCCGGCAACCGGCATGAATTCCTGTCCATCGTGCTGGGCTGCGGCTGGCTGGGGGCGGTGGTGGTGCCCATCAACACGGCGTCGCGCGGCATGCAGTTGCAGCACATCCTGGCCAACAGCGGTTGCCGCTTGCTGGTGGCCGATGCCGCGTCCTGTCCCGCGCTGGCTGCACTGGACATGCAGTCCCTGGCCTTGAACCGCATTTGGCTCCTGGACGGCAACGCCGACGCGCTGCCGGTGCACGCGTGTCCGCCGCCTCCTGTGCCGGATACGCCGCTGCCGCCGGCGGCCGACCTCGGTCCCGGAGATACGCTGGCCATCCTGTACACCTCGGGCACGTCCGGACTGTCCAAGGGCGTGTGCTGTCCGCACGCGCAGTTCTACTGGTGGGGCAGGATCGCCGCGCGCAACCTGGAAATCGCCGAGAGCGACGTGCTCTACACGAGCCTGCCGCTGTTCCATACCAATGCCCTGAACGCCTGCTTCCAGGCGCTGGTCACGGGCGCGACCATCATCTGCGACGAGCGCTTCTCGGCCAGCCGCTATTTCGACCGGCTGGAGGCCACGGGCGCCACGGTGACCTATCTGCTGGGCGCCATGGTGCCCATGCTGCTGGCGCAGCCGCCTGCCGCAGCCGAACGGCGTCAGCGCGCGCGGATTGCGCTGGCGCCCGGGGTGCCCGAACGCTTCCATGCGGCATTCGCCGAACGCACGGGCATCGCGCTGCTGGAAGGCTACGGCTCGACCGAAACCAACTTCGCGCTGGGCGGCACGCTGGACGAGCAGCGGCCGGGCACGATGGGGCGCGTCGCGCCCGAATTCGATGCGATGGCGGCTGACGAGCACGACGCGGCGGTGCCAGACGGCACGCCGGGCGAATTGCTGTTGCGCTCGCACATCCCATACGCCATCGCCACCGGTTATTTCGGCATGGACGACAAGACGGTGGAAGCCTGGCGCAATCTCTGGTTCCACACGGGCGACCGGGTGGTGCGCGATGCGGACGGCTATTTCCGCTTCCTGGACCGCACGAAGGACGCCATCCGCCGACGCGGCGAGAACATTTCCTCGTACGAGGTGGAGCAGGTGCTGCTGGCGCATCCGGCGGTTGCCGCCGTGGCGGTCTATGCGGTGCGTTCCGATCTGGCGGAAGACGAGGTCATGGCGGCGCTGGTCTACAAGACCGGGCAGGCCATCGCGCCCGAGACGCTGTTGGACTTCTGCCAGCCCCGTATGCCGTATTTCGCCGTACCGCGCTATCTGCGCGTACTGGACGATTTGCCGCGCACCGAGAACGGCAAGATCCGCAAGTTCCGCTTGCGGGATGAGGGCATTACCGGCGACGCCTGGGACCGCGACGCCGCCGGCTATCGCGTGGCGCGCTGAGCGTCATCAATCCATTCAAACAGACTAGGGGCGGCAATGACGATGGCATACAAGGGGGCGGCCGCGGCCGCCGGCGACGATGCGCGCAGAAAACGCACGCGGCGCGTGGTGATGGCGTCCGTCGCGGGCAACGCGATGGAATGGTATGACTTCTTCATCTACGGCACGGCGGCGGCGCTGGTGTTCGGCGAACTGTTCTTTCCCAAGGGCACCGACCCGCTGCTGGGCACCATGGGGGCGTTTGCCGGCTTTGCGGTCGGCTTCCTGGCGCGGCCGCTGGGCGGCGTGATCTTCGGCCATATCGGCGACCGCTACGGCCGCAAGCTGGCGCTGGAATGGACCCTGGGCTTGATGGGCGCCGCCACCTTCCTGATCGGGCTGTTGCCTACCTATGATCAGGTCGGCTTCTGGGCGCCGGTTGCCATGGTGGTGTTGCGCATCCTGCAAGGCGCGGCCGCGGGCGGCGAGTGGGGCGGGGGCGTGCTGCTGATCAGCGAGGCGGTCGGGGGCAAGCGCCGCGGCTACTTCTCGTCCTTCAGCCAATTGGGAGTGGCGGGGGGCTTCGTGCTGTCGTCGGGCGTCTTCATGCTGGCGCAGCAGCTGCCGCAGGAAGCCTTCATGAGCTGGGGCTGGCGCCTGCCGTTCCTCTTGAGCGTGCTGATCTTCGGCGTGGGCCTCTACATCCGCAAGCACATCCCGGAAAGCGATGAGTTCGTGCAGGCCGCCAAGACCGCCAAGCGCGGCATGCCGGCAGTCGAAGTGTTCCGCCGCTATCCGCGCCAGGTCTTTACCGCGATGGGATTGCGCGTGGCCGAGAACGGCGGGTCGTACATCTTCCTGGCGTTTGCGCTGGCCTACGGCAAATTCCTTGGCATACCCAACGACGTCATGCTGGGCGGCGTGCTGGTGTCGATGTTCATCGAGCTCGGCACGCTGGTCTGGTTCGGCCACCTGTCCGATCGCATCGGCCGGCGGACGGTGTACCTAATTGGTTCGGCCGGCCTGGTGCTGGTGGCATTCCCGTTCTTCTGGCTGGTGCAGACCAAGGAGCCGGTGTGGATATTCCTGGCCTTCTTCCTGGGCAACACGGTCTGCCATGCCGCGATGATCGGCACCCAGCCGGCGTATTTCGCCGAACTGTTTCCCGCAGAGGTCCGCTACACCGGATTGGCGCTGGGGCATGAACTGGCTTCTGTATTCGCCGGCGGCCTGTCGCCGCTGATCGCCATGGCGCTGCTGCGCAAATATGAATCGGCGACCCCGGTGGCGTGGTTCCTGGTGGGCATGGCCGCGGTCACCGTGATCACCTTGCTGCTGACGCGCGAACCCCCACGGCAGGAGTCGGCGTGAGCGCGGCGCGCGGCCCGGGCATCGTCGGCGTGGGCGAAACGCCTTCGCTGCGCCATCCCGGCCCGGGAACCAGCACGGCCGGCCTGATGGCCGAGGCGATCGCGCAGGCGCTGCGCGGCGCAGGGTTGAAGCCCGGCGATGTGGACGGCCTGGGCGTGGCTTCATTCACGCTGCGCCCCGACCGCGCGATCGATCTGGCGTGGCGCCTGGGACTGCGGCTGAACTGGTGCATGCAGGACGAAATGGGCGGCGCCAGCGCCATCAACCTGTTGCGCCAGGCCTGGCTCGCGTTGCAGGCCGGGCAGGCCGAGACGATCGTGCTGGTCGCGGGAGACCATTTCACGGGCGCCGATTTCGCAGGGCTGGTACGCGGCTACAACCGCAGCGCGCAGGACTATCTCAGTCCCCTGGGCTGCGAGGGGCCGAATCCCCTGTTCGCCATGCTCACGCAAAGGCAGATGGCGCGCGCCGGTCTTGCCCGCGAGGACTATGGCGCGCTATGCGTCGCGCAGCGGCTATGGGCAGCAGGCAACCCCAACGCCGCGTATCGCGATCCATTGAGCCTGGCGCAATACCTGGCCGCGCCCATGGTCGCGCCGCCGCTGGGACGCCTGGATTGCGTGCCGGTGGTCAGCGGCGCTTGCGCGCTGGTGCTGAGCGCGCGTCCGGCGGGAATCAGCGTGCGGCTGCTGGCCAGCGATGCGCGCTACAACGACGACCAGCAGGAAGGCGACGGATTGCAGACCGGCATCGCGGCGTTCGCGCCAGCGCTCTGGCAGCGCGCTGGCCTGGGACCGGAAGACATGGATGTGCTCAGCGTGTACGACGACTATCCCGCCATGGCGCTGGCGCAGCTGTGCGATCTGGGCTTCGCCAGCATCGATGACCTGCCTGGCTTCATCGCGCGCCGCCTGGCCACCCGGGACTTGCCGGTCAACACCGCAGGCGGCCAACTGTCCGCCGGGCAGGCGGGCACCGCCGGCGGCATGCATGGCCTGGTCGAAGTGGCGCGCCAATTGCTGGGGCAGGCAGGGGAACGACAGGTGCGCGGCGCGCGTCACGGCGTGGCTACCGGCTACGGCATGGTGCAGCTGCGTTACGGGATGTGCGCCAATGCGGCCGTGCTGGCGCGGGAGGAAGCATGAGCGTCGACGTCAGCCAATGTTGCAGCTGCGGCCATCTGGTCTATCCCATGCGGCTGTGGTGCCCGGCTTGCGGCCATGGACAGGCGCGCGCGGCGGCGGTGGAACAGGCCGAGTTGCAGGCCTGGACCGAATTGCCCTCGCGGAATGGTGCGCCTGCCGCAGTCATCGCCACGGTCCGGGCGCTGCCCGCGGGACCGGTCCTGGTCGTGCGGCTGGAAGAACCGCCCGCCCATGCGGGCCAGCGTCTGTGGCTATTCGAACGCGATACGGACGGGCAGCCTTTGCCTTGGGCCCGCGTCGCGGCCGAACCGCAGATCTGAAGCGCCAACGCGTCAATCGCCGCTGGCCGGCGCCTGGATCGCCTCCAGGCGCTGGGCCAGCGAAGCCGCGGACAACTCGCCCACGCGCAGGTCCACCAGCCGTCCCTGGGCGTCCAGGAACAGCGTGGCGGGCAGGCCGCGATTGCTCATCTGGCGCGAGGCCGCGCCTGCGGGATCGAGCAGCACGTTGCGCAGCGACGGCGCGTGCTGCGCCAGGAACGCCGTCACGTCCGGCGGCGCTTCGGCCTGGTTCAGGAAGACGAAATTCACATCGGGATGCGCCGCTTGCGCCGCGGTGAATGCGGGCATTTCGCGGCGGCAAGGCGGGCACCAGCTTGCCCATAGATTGATGACGGTAGGTTTGCCCTGGTAGGCCGCGAGCGCTGCGGGCGTGCCGTCCAGCTGACGCAAGGCGAGCGCGGACAGTTCGGGCAGGGCCTGCGGCGCGGGCGCCAGCCACCGCCCGCCGCCTATCCAGACCGCGCTGGCCAGCGCCAGCGCGCCCAGCAGCGCGGGCCGCGACGCCTGGCGGCGCAAGGCGGCGTACAGCGTGTAGAGCCATGCCGCGGCAAGCCCGGCCATACCGGCCCAGCCGCCATCGCGCAGGTCCAGGATCCGGAGCGGATTCTCGATGAAGTGGGCCTGGAACTGCCAGACAAAGCCGAGCCGGGCGACGACCAGGCCGATGACGAGCGCGCGCCACAACACCGTACTGGTGTCGGGCCGGGACTCCTGCCCGCGGGTCAGCAGCCTGGCGGCCAGCAGTCCGATAGCGGCGGCAACGATGAAAACCAGCAGGTCCGAGGGAAAGACGAGGGGACCGATACGGATGGCGGGCGTCATGCGTGAATCTGGAACTGGCGCGGCGGGGATCAGGCTGCCTGCTGCAGCTTGGCCGGCGCCTGCGCGATGCGGCGGGTGATTTCGGTGGCGGCGCGGCAGGTCAGGCCGGCGAGGTAGTCCTCGCGGAAGGCCGCGAAGGCGTCCTGCATGCCGATGAGCGTGATGCTGCCCAGCACATGGTTCTCTTCATCGAAGATCGGCGCGGCGATGCCGGTCTTGCCGGAATCCAGTTCGCCCGACGAGATGCAATAGCCGGCCTTGCGCACTTGCAGCATGGCCCGGGAAAAGGACTTCCAGTCCTGGCCCAGCCGCTGCATGTCGGGGGCATCGGCGTGTTCGTCGTAGACGCGGCGCAACTGGCGCGGCCCCAGATTGGCCAGGATCACGCGGGCGGTCGCGCTGCGCAAAAGCGGCATGTGCCGGCCGCGGCCGAAGTTCAGGGCCTGGGTATTGCGCCCGGCCTGCTGGTGCACGTTGATGACCTTGTCGTCGTAGCGCGCGCTGAGCAGCACGTCCAGGCCGGTCTGGCTGGATAGTTCCTCGATCAGGTCGCGGCTGACCGTCAGCATGGGGTCGTACTCCCGCATCTGCAGATCCAGCGCGATGATGCGCGGACCCAGCGCGTAGCCGGCTGGCAGGCGCACCAGCAGGCCGCAGGCGCACAGTTCGCGCACGTAGCGGTAGGCGGTGGCGGGCGCGTAGCCGCGCAGCTGGCAGATGGCATCGACGTCCAGGACCGGCCGGTCGGGCTGAAAGAGGTCCAGGACATCGAGCATGCGGCGAAGACTGTTCATGTGCGTGAGGTGTTGTAAGGCTGACGTGCTGCGAGGGTGCACCAAGGGGCGCGTATTGGCAAATCGTCCCGCCGCGCGCGCAGCGTGCACGCGCGTATAGGAGATCCGCGCAGAACTATCAAATAGATAATTCTAATAAATTATCCAGCATCAATCCGCCAAAAGAAATTGCACATTTATCAAATTACGATAAAGTAGCGAAAAAAGGAGGCGGTAATCATGACCGGAGCTAGTGCCTTGCTGGAGGCTCTGCGCAAGCAGGGCGTGGAAGTCTGTTTCGCCAATCCCGGCACGACCGAGCTGGACCTGGTGCGTGCGATGGAGGAGGTGCGCGGCATGCGCTGCGTGGTCGGCCTGCAGGAGAACGTCTGCACCGGCGCGGCCGACGGTTATGGCCGGCTGGCTGGAAAGCCGGCCGCGACCCTGCTGCATCTGGGGCCGGGCTTCGCCAATGGCATCGCCAATCTGCACAATGCGCGGCGCGCCCGCACCCCCATCGTCAACATCATCGGCGACCACGCCAGCTGGCACCTGGAATGCGACGCGCCCCTGACTTCGGACATCGAGTCGCTGGCGCGCCCAGTCTCCGGCTGGGTGGAGCGCATCGCGTCCGCCCAGGACGCCGCTGGCGCCGCCCGCGGCGCCGTGCAGGCCAGCCTGGCCGATGGCGGCCAGGGCGCGACGCTGATCTTTCCCGCCGACTTCCAGGCGGAAAGCGTGACGCCGGATTCCGCGGATGCTGCCGCCGAGGCCGCTGCGCAGCCCGAGACCTTCGACGCCGCCGCCGCATGGCAGCGCCTGAGCCGCGCGCAAAAGCCGCTGTTCCTGCTGGGCGGGGGCGGTCCCGCCAGCGGCCTGGGACGCCGCGCGCAGATTGCGGCCGCGCGCCTGTGCGCAGCCCTGAGCGGCAAGGCTTACGCCGAGACCTTTCCCGCCAGATCGGAACGCGGCCGGGGCTTGCCGGACTTCGACCGCCTGCCGTATTTCCCGGAACCCGCTCGCGCTGCCCTGGACGCTGCCGACCTGGTGGTGCTGGTGGGGGCGCTGCCGCCCGTGACCTACTTCGGCTATGCCGGTCACCCCAGCCGGTTGGTGCCGGCGGAACGCCTGCTGGAACTGGCCGCTCCCGGCCAGGATGCGGCCTCGCGCCTGGAGGCGCTGGCCGAATTGGCGGGCGCGCCGGCTTTCGAACCCGCCGCCGCGCTACTGCCCGAGCCTGCGCCGGGCGCCTTGACGCCGCAATCCATTGCCGCAGTGGTGGCGCGGGCCTTGCCCGAAGACGCCATCGTTTCGGTCGAAGGCGGCACCTGCGGCTATCCGCTGTATGCCGCGTCCGCCGGCGCCGCGCCGCACACGGTGCTGACCAATACCGGCGGCGCCATCGGCCAGGGCTTGCCGGTCGCCATGGGCGCCGCCATCGCCTGCCCGCAGCGCCGAGTGGTGGCCGTGCTGTCCGACGGCAGCACCCAATACACGATCCAGGCATTGTGGTCGCTGGCGCATGAAAACCTGCCGGTCACGGTGCTGATCGCCGCCAACCACCAGTACGCCATCCTGCGCAACGAGCTGCGCCGCGGCAACGCCGTGCTGGGCGAACGCGCGGCCGAACTGACCGCGCTGGACCGCCCGCGCATCGACTGGGTGGGGCTGGCCTCCAGCTACGGGGTGCAGGCCAGCCGCGCCGCGACCTCGGAAGAATTGGCCACGCAGCTGGAATCGGCGCTGCGCCAGCCGGGCCCGGTCCTGATCGAGATGGCGCTGTAGGCGCCGCCATATATATAAGGAGCATCAAAGCATGGACTTGCAACTCAAGGGGAAAGTCGCGGTGGTCACGGGCGGCAGCCTGGGCATCGGGCGCGCGGTGACCGAAGCGCTGGCCGCCGAGGGCGTGCGTGTGGCCATCGTGGCGCGCCGCCAGGCGCAGCTGGACGAAGTGGCGGCTGAAATCACCCGGGCCACGGGCGTGGAAGTGCTGGGCGTGGCGGCCGACGTGTCGGACACCGCCCAGGTCAACGCGATGATGCAGCGCGTGGCCGAACACTTTGGCCGCATCGACATCCTGGTCAATGGCGCGGCCCATCCCGGCGGCCTGGTGCGCAGCGAGATCGACGAGGCCGATCCCGAAGGCCTGCTGGAAGACATCAACATCAAGGTGGTGGGCTACATGCGCTGCGCCAAGGCTGCGGCGCCGCACATGCGCCAGGGCGGCTTTGGCCGCATCGTCAACATCGGCGGCCTGACCGGGCGCGGCAGCAAGCAGCTTTCGGGCATGCGCAACGTGGCCATCTGCCACATGACCAAGACCCTGTCGGACCAGCTGGGTCCGCATGGCATCACGGTCAACGTGATCCATCCGGGCGTGGTCGAGACGCCCCACATCCATGAACTGTACGAAAAGGAAGCCGCCAAGCAGGGGCTGACCCCCGCCCAGGTCGAGGCCAACTATGCCAAGGCCACGCCCATACGCCGGGTGCTGCAGCCGGCGGAGATCGCCGACGCGGTGCTGTTCCTGGCATCGCCGCGGGCAGGGGCCATCACCGGCGAATCGCTGGGGGTGGATGGCGGCATCACGCGCGGCATCTTTCTTTGAACCGCTGAACCTCATTCGGGGAGTCTGGATATGCAAGGCACGATACTGGTCGGCACCGCCGGCCAAGGAATACTGCGCAGCGTGGACGATGGCGCCACCTGGCACCGCCTGGGGCTGAAGGAAGCCATCGAGTTCGACGGCACGGTGCGCAGCCTGGCCGTGGATCCGGCCGACCCGCGCCGCGTCTTTGCCGGGGCCGACGCCGGCATGTGTGTCAGCACCGACGGCGGCGCGCATTTCACGCGGGTGGACAGCCCCATGAACGGCATGACCGTCTGGGCCATGGCCATCGATCCCACGGATCCGCGGCGCATGTACGCGGGCACCGGCGCGCCGTCGCGCGCAGCGATGTTCCGTTCGGTGGACGGCGGCGCCAGCTGGCAGCGCCTGTCGCCCGAACTGCCGGAGTTCTGCCGCGGCGTGAACCGCCCGCGCATCCTGTCGGTCTGCGTGGATCCGGACGACGGCCGCGAGGTCTGGTTCGGCGTCGAAGAAGGGGGCTTGTGGCGCAGCCGCGACGGCGGCGATACCTGGTCGCGCGAGGACGATGAAGGCAATGCCGATGCCATCGCCAACCCCGACATCCATTGCGTAGCTGTCCTGCCGGCCACGGCCGCCGCGCCCAAGACCGCCATGGTGCTGACGGTGAACTCCGTCTATCTCAGCGAGGACGACGCCCGGCGCTGGAATGGCGTGGCTTCCAAGTCGCGCTTTGACGGCATGTACTACACCCGCACGGTGCAGGCGCTGCCGGACGATCCCGACACGCTGCTGCTGGCCATCGGCGACGGCACGCCAGGCACGCGCAGCAGGATCTACCGTTCGTCCGACCGCGGCCGCAACTGGCAGCCGGCGCTGTTGCACACGCCGCCAAATTCCACCTTCTGGGCCTTCGGCGTGCACGCAGCCGACCCGCGGCTGGCGTTCGCCGGCACCAAGTACGGCCATCTGTTCCGCTCCACCGACGGCGGCCGCAGCTGGTTCAAGGAATGGCGCGATTTCAGCGAAATCACCGCCGTGGCCTGGACGCCGTACGCCGCGCCCGTGACCGCGCACCCCCAGTCCATCAACTGACACCCGCCCGAGACCGCCATGTCCACCAACACCACGCTTGCGCCGGCAGACCGCCGGCCGCGCATCGCGCGCACCCACCTGGCCCTGTTCGTGCGCGACCCGTTCGCGTCGGCGCCCTGGTACGAATCCGTGCTCGGCATGCAGGAGACCGCGCGCGGCGAGCAATGGGTGTTCCTGTCCTTTGGGCGCAAGCACCACGACATCGCCCTGATCCGCGCGGCCGAAGGCGAGCCCGCCCGCGGCCCCGTCAACATGCAGCACTACGGGCTGGAGATCGAGGGCGACGTGGACGAGCTGCGCCGCCTCTACGGCATGTTGCTGGCCAAGGGCGTGGACGTCGTGAAAATCACCGATCACAAAGTCGGCTACGGGCTGTACTTCACCGACCCCGACGGCCACCGCTTCGAGTTCTTCTGCGAAACCGTGCACGGCGACGAAGAGGGCAAGCAGGTCCTGCACGACCACAACGCGCCCAGCGTCCCCATGACCCTGGACCCGCTTTGACCGCCCGCACGGCGCACTCCTTCCTGATCCCACATTTTCTGGAGCATCCATGAGCAGCACCAACTTCGGTCCCTACCGCATCCGCAAGTGGTATTTGCAGATCGACGACACCCTCACTACTGAAACCGGCGAACCGGCCGACGGCGAGCCGCTGCGCAAGATCGTCATCGCGGCCGCGCTGCACAACCCCTATGCCGGGCGCTTCGAACGCGACCTGTCGGGCTATGTCGAACCCTCGGGCAGGCTGGGCGAGGAGTTCGGCCGGCGCATCATCGCCGCGGCCGGCGGCCAGCCGCTGGAAAGCTACGGCAAGGCCTGCGTGGTGGGCACGGACGGCGAATACGAGCACGGCAACGCGTTGTTGACCACCATCTTCGCCGAACCCGTGCGCGCGGCGCTCGGCGGCGGCAAGGCCTGGGTGCCTTCCACCGGCAAGCGCGGCGGTCCCGGCACCGTCATCGACATTCCGCTTGCCCACAAGGACGCGCTCTATGTCCGTTCGCACTACGACAGCGTGACCGCGCTGTTCGGCGACGCGCCCAACCGCGACGAAGTGCTGATCGCCTTCGCGTTTGCCACGCGCGGGCGCCTGCATGCGCGGCTGGGCGGCATCCCCGCCAGCGAAATCCAGGGCAAAGACGGACTCTGCTGAAAGGAAGCCGATATGCAACGCCGCGACACCGCTATCGCCGTCAACGGCATGACTTTGCACCTGACCGAGTGGGGCCCCCAGGCGGGGCGTCCGCTATTCATGCTGCACGGCATCCGCGGCTATGCCGAGACCTTCGCCGGCATTGCGCAGGCGTTGCAGCCGGATTTCCGCGTCCTGGCCTATGACCAGCGCGGCCGCGGCGCCAGCAGTTGGGATCCGCAGCGCAATTACTACACCGACGCCTACGTGGATGACCTGGCGGGCGTGGCCGACGCGCTGGGCCTGGACCGCTTCGATCTGCTCGGCCATTCGATGGGCGGCATCGCCGCCATCGTCTTTGCCGCCCGCCATCCGCAGCGCGTGCGGCGCCTGATCGTCGAGGATGCCGGACCCGCCGCTTTCGAAGGCAGCGCGGGCGCGGCGCGCATCCAGCGCGAATTGCGCGAAACGCCCGAGTTCTTTCCCGACATCGCCGCGGCCCGCGAGTACCTGCGCGCGCTGCGGCCCAGCGTGACCGAAGCCGCCCGCGAGGAACGGCTGCGCCACATGCTGAAGGAAGACGGAGCAGGCGGCTGGACCTGGCGCCACGACCATGCGGGCATCGCCGCGACCCGGCTGGACCCCGATCCGGCGCGCGTGGTGGACCTGTGGCCGCAGGTCCAGGCGCTGGGCTGTCCGACCCTGGTCGTGCGCGGCGGGCGTTCGGACTACCTGCAGGCCCAGACCGCCCGCGACATGGCGGCGCGCAATCCGAACGTGGAATGGGTCGAGATAGAAGGCGCCGGCCATTACATCCATGACGATCAGCCGGCCGCCTTCGAGCAGGCCGTCGGCGGGTTCCTGCGGCGCGCCTGAGGCGTCTGAGCGCAACCCGCCAGGCAAAAGACAAGAATCCAAGGGAGAGCCGAGATGGCGCATATCGTAGAAGTGCCGGTGCTGGTGGTGGGCGCCGGGCCGGTCGGCGTGACGCTGGCCAATCTGCTGGGCAGTTATGGCGTGGAAACGCTGGTGCTGGAACGCAACCGGGACGTGCTGGACTATCCGCGCGCGGTGGGCCTGGACGACGAAGCCATGCGCACCTTTCAGAGCGCGGGCCTGGCCGATGAAATGCTGCGCGACATGATCCAGAACGTGCCCATGCGCATGTACACGCGGACCAAGCGCTGCTTTGCCGAGATCCTGCCGGCCACGCGCGAGTTCGGCTGGTATCGCCGCAACCTGTTTTCGCAGCCGCTGGGCGAACGCACCCTGCGCGCCGGTCTGCGGCGCTTTCCCCATGTGACGCTGGAACTGGGCAGCGAGCTGCTGTCGCTGGCGCAGGACGAGCGCGGCGTCACGGTGCGGGTGCGCGATGCCGAGGGCGCCGAGCGCGAGATCCGCACGCAATACCTGCTGGCCGCCGACGGCGGGCGCAGCACAGTGCGCGAACGCCTTCTGCAATTGCCCTTCGACGGCAATACGCATCCGCGCAAATGGGTGGTCATCGAATGCGACCAGGACCCGCTGGACGCTCCTTATACCGCGCTGCATTGCGAGCCGCGCCGCCCCTATGTCTGCCTGCGCCTGCCTTACGGCCTGCGGCGCTGGGAGTTCATGCTGTTTCCGGGCGAGGACGGCGAGCAGATGCTGCAGCCGGAAAAGGTGCAGGAACTGCTGCGCCACCACGTGGCCGACCCGGCCAGGTTGAACGTCATCCGCGCCCGCGTCTATACCCACAATTCCCGCGTGGCGCGTACTTTCGTCTCGGGCCGCGTCTGTCTGGCGGGCGACGCCGCGCACCTGACCCCGCCCTGGATCGGCCAGGGCCTGAACGCCGGCCTGCGCGACGCTTTCAACCTGGCCTGGAAGGTGGCCTGGATCGTGCAGGGCCGCCTGGACCCGGCCGCCTTGCAGAGCTACCACGACGAACGCCACAGCCATGCCCGCGCCATGATTTCGCTGGCCGACATGTTCGGCGCCATGCTGTCGCAGACCAACCCGGTACTGGCGGCGCTGCGCGACACGTTCTTCCTGTCGATCCGGAATATTCCGAAGATCCGCGACTATGTGCTGCAAATGAAGTTCAAGCCCATGCCGCGCTATAGCCGCGGCGTGGTGGGCAACAGCGCCGACAAGACGCAGCGCGAGTGCATCGGCCGCATGTTCATCCAGCCGCTGGTGGAATGCGAGAACGGCGCCACGCTGCGCCTGGACGAAGCGCTGGGCGCGGGCTTCGCGCTGATAGGCTGGCGCCGCGATCCGCGCGCAGGGCTGCCGCCGGCCCTGCGGGCGCAGCTGGACAAGCTGGGCTGCCGCTACGTGGCGGCGCAGCGCGCGCGCAGCGGCTGCGATCCCGACGAACTGCAAGCCGGCGCCTTGCCCGTGTTGCAGGATACGGAGAACGCGCTGCATTTCTGGTTCCAGCGCACCCGCGCGGACTGGGTGCTGGTGCGGCCGGACCGCTACGTCGCGGCGCTGGGCCGCAGCGCGGACGCCGCCGACGCCCTGGGTCGCTTCGCCGCCCGCTTCGTACCCGGGGCAACCCAGATGGCCGCGCAGCCGACAGGCAAGCCGTCGCACGCGCCCGGGGCGATCCTGAACGGAGCGCAGCCATGAACGCACCGGTCCAGCCCGCGGGCAACCCGGTCCGCAACGTGCTGTTCATCATGTGCGACCAACTGCGCGCGGATCACCTTTCCTGTTATGGCGGAGCCGGCGCCTTGCGCACGCCCCACATCGACCGGCTGGCAAGCATGGGCGTTCAGTACGACCGCGCCTACGTGACGTCCGCGGTCTGCGGCCCGTCGCGCGCGTCCTACTACACCGGCCGCTATCCGCTGTCGCACCGCGTCACCTGGAACCGGGTGCCGCATCCGGTGGACGAATGGTGCCTGGGCGAATACCTGGCCCAGGCCGGACTGCCGCTGCACCTGCTGGGCAAGACGCACTTCGTGCCCGACCGCGCCGGATTGCGGGGCAAAGGCTATGCGGCCGAGGACGAGCAACGTTTCCTGCAAGGCGGCTTCCTGCCGATCGAGCGTTACGACGGCCATTTCGAACTGGCCAAGGACAGCCCATACCGCCGCTACCTGCGCGAACGCGGCTACGACAGCGAACGCCCCTGGGAAGACTACGTGGTGGGCAGCCAGGCGGCCGACGGCAGCATCGCCAGCGGCTGGCTGATGCGCAACGCGCCGCTGCCCGCCCGCGTGGACGCGGCGGATTCCGAGACGGCCTATCTTACGGACCGCGCACTGGACTTCATGCAGGGGCAGGGCGACAAGCCCTGGGCGCTGCATCTTTCCTACATCAAGCCGCACTGGCCGTACAAGGCGCCGGCGCCATACCACGCCATGTACGGCGCGGAAGACTGCGCGGCGCCCGTGCGCTCGCAGGCGGAGCGGGAGCGCCCCCATCCTGTGCATGGCGCCTACCAGCGGCTGGAAGAGTCGCAGTCCTTCGCCCGCGACGAAGTCTGGCGCAGCGTACGGCCGGTCTACATGGGGCTGGTCAAGCAGATCGACGACCAGATCGGCCGGGTGCTGGACTTCCTGGAGCGCAGCGGCCGGCTCAAGGACACGCTGATCCTCTTCACCTCCGACCACGGCGACCACCTGGGCGACCACTGGCTGGGCGAAAAGGAATACTTCTACGACAGCGCGATGCGCGTGCCTTGCCTGGTCTATGACCCGGCGCCGGCCGCCGACGCGACCCGCGGCAGCCGCAGCGACGCATTCGTCGAATGCATAGACGTCGTCCCCACGGTGCTGGAGGCGCTGGCGCTGCCGGGGCAAGAACACCGCATCGAGGGCCGTTCGCTGCTGCCGGGGATCCGCGGCGTGTCGGAGTCCGCGCCGTCCACGCGCGAGTACGTGGTGGGCAGCCTGGACTACGCCTACCGCGAGGCGCGCCTGTTCCTGGGACGCGGCGAGCGCGAGTGCACCGGCCTGATGGTGCGCGACGAGCGCTACAAGTACCTGCATTGGCAGGGCTATCCCGCGCAATTGTTCGACCTGCGCGACGACCCGGGCGAGCTGCATGACCTGGGCGCCGATCCGGGCATGGCGCCGGTGGCGGCACGGATGCGCTCGGCGCTGCTGGACTGGCATGAAGGCCTCAAGCGCCGCGCCACCGAGACCGACGAGGAAGTACGCGAGCGCACGCATGCGCACGAACGGATGATGGGCATTCTGATCGGCCGCTGGTGAAGCGGACCGGTCCTGATCTGGATTTCCAGCCGCCCGGGTCCGTCCTGGCCCGGAGCGGCAACTCAGTCGCCGGACTATTCCGGGAAACGACATATACAAGGGGAAGTACCATGGGATCGCCGTACCGTTGTTGTTTGCAACCCGTCTTGTGGGCCGCGCTGGCGCTAGTGCCGGCCGGCCAGGCCGCGGCCCAGTCCTGGCCGTCGGACACCGTGAAGATCGTGGTGCCGTATCCGCCCGGCACCGAACCCGACGTGCTGGCGCGCGACCTGGGCAACCGCCTCTTCAAGGAGAGCGGCAAGACCGTGGTGGTGGAAAACCGCCCCGGCGCCAACGCCATCATCGGCAGCGATTACGTCGCCAAGGCGGCGGGTGACGGCAATACGCTGCTGATGGTCGACCGCCTGGCGCTCGAGACCAATCCCTTCCTGTACGCCAAGGTGCCGTACCGGTGGCAGGAGGATTTCAAGCCCGTCACCGACCTGGGCCAGGTGCAGCTTTACGTGGCGGTCAGCAATGCCTTTCCGGCCAAGACCTACAAGGAGTTCATCGACTACGCCCGGGCCAATCCGCAACGCATCAACGTCGGCACCGGCGGCCAGGGCCACGTGAACCATCTGGGCATGGCCATGCTGGCCGGCGCCGAAGGCGTGCAGTTCACCTATGTGCCGTTCAAGGGCGTGGCGCCGGCCATGACCGCGACCATGGCTGGCGACGTGGACAGCGTCATGGCTGGCGGCCTGGCGGTGTCGGAACAGTACAAGGCCGGCAAGATCCGCGTGCTGGTCGCCGGCGCTTCGCAGCGGGCGGCGATGATGCCCGACGTGCCGACGCTGCAGGAGGCGGGCGGCAAGGCCGGCAGCATCCCGTCCACGGTCTTTACCCTGTTCGCTCCCGGCAAGACGCCGGACGAGCTGGTGGCGCGGATCAACCAGGCGGTGACGGCGGTCACGGCGGATCCGGCGTTTCGCCAGACCTACGAAGCGCGTGGCCTGCTGGTGCGCGGCTCCACGCCCCAGGCCACGCTGGCTGCCATGAAGGAAGAGGCCGGCCGCTATGAAACCCTGATCAAGTCCGCTGGCATCAAGCCGGATTGAGCACGCGTCCCGGCGCTATAGCGCCGCCAACAGCCGTTCCAGGAATGCATCGCACTCGGCGAGTTGCGCGCGCGAGATGAATTCGTCGGGCTTGTGGGCTTGCGTGATGGATCCCGGACCGCACACCACCACGGGGACGTCCAGGTGCCGGGTGAACAGCCCGCCCTCGGTGCCGAAAGCCACCTTGGTCTTGCCGGTCCCGGCGGGCAGCAGGGATTCCACGAAACGCACGGCCTCGCTGGCCGGATGCGTGTCCAGCCCCGGATAGGCGTTGATCTGCTCTATCCGGATATCCGCGGCGGGCGCACGCAGGCGCGCCTGATCGCGGATGTCCTCGGCCGCCTGGCGCAAGGGCGCAAGCAGCGCGTCGGGATCGTCCTGGGCCAGATGCCGGATCTCGAAGTCGACCGCGCATTCGTTGGGCACGATGTTCAAGGCGCGTCCGCCGTGGATGCAGCCCGCGTGGACGGTTGCATAGGGCACCTCATAGGCCGGGTCGCGCGCGCCATGGGCTTGCAGCTCGTCCTGCAGGGCGCGCATGGCGCCGACCATGTCGCACGCCAGATGGATGGCGTTCAGCGCCCGCGGCGCCAGCGCGGAATGGCCTTCGAGTCCCTGGCAGACGGCGCGCAAGGCCATCTTGCCCTTATGGCCGGTGGCGATCTGCATGGAGGTCGGTTCGCCCACGATGCACAGCGCGGGCCGGGTGGGCGCCATTTCCATGACGTCCAGCAGCCGGCGCACGCCGACGCAGCCGATCTCCTCGTCGTAGGACAGCGCCAGTTGCAGCGGCCGCCGCAACGGACGGTTGCTGGCCAGCAGCATCGCGTTGACGGCACAGGCCACGAAGCCCTTCATGTCCGCTGCGCCGCGGCCATACAAGAGCCCGTTGCGCTCGGTCAGCGCGAAGGGCGGCACGGTCCAGGCCTGTCCGGCGGCGGGCACCACGTCGGTATGTCCCGACAGCAGCACGCCCGGAACATCGGCGGGGCCGACGGACGCGTGCAGGTTGGCGCGGGTGCCGTCGTCGCTGCGCACCAGCGTGCAGGCAATGCCGTGCGCCGCCAGCAGTTCGCGCACGGCCTCGATCAGCGCCAGGTTGGGCGTGAGGGTCACCGTGTCGAAGGCGATCAGGCGCGCCAGCAGCGCCTCGGAAGCGGTAGGCATGGCGTTGCCGCCTCAGCCCGGAATGACCGCGGTCACGTCGATTTCCACCAGCCATTCGGGCCGTGCCAGGGCCGAGACCACGATACCGGTGGAGACGGGGAACACGCCCTTGAGCCAGCGGCCAACCACGTTGTAGACCTCTTCGCGGTAGCGCACGTCGACCAGATAGACGGTGAGCTTGCATATGTGCGAGAGTTCGCTGCCGCATTCCTGCAGCAGCATGGCGACGTTGGCCATGGCTTTTTCGGCCTGGGCGGCCACGTCGCCGACGCCCACCGATTCCCGGGTGTCCAGGTCCTGGCCGATCTGGCCGCGCAGGAACACGGTGTTGCCGGCGACCACGGCCTGGCACAGGTCGTTGTCCAGGCGTTGTTCGGGGTAGGTTTGGCGAGTATTGAATTTGCGGATGCGGGTGTGGGCCATATTGAGTCCTGATGCGGGCGGATGGATCTGGCGGCTATCCGGCCGTCAGTGGGGAAGGATCTTGGAAAGAAAACGGCGCGCCTGGGGGCTGGCCGCGTCGCGGAAGAAGCTGTCCGTGGGGCAGTCCTCGATGATGGCGCCGTCTTCCATGAAGACCACGCGATTGGCCACGCGGCGCGCAAAGCCCATCTCATGGGTGACGACCATCATGGTCATGCCTTCCTCGGCCAGCTCCACCATCACGTCCAGCACTTCATTGACCATCTCGGGGTCCAGCGCGGAGGTCGGTTCGTCAAACAGCATGGCCATCGGATCCATCGAGAGCGCGCGGGCGATGGCTACGCGCTGCTGCTGGCCGCCGGACAGCTGGCCCGGATGCTTGCCGGCATGGGCGGACAGGCCCACGCGTTCCAGCAGCGCGCCGGCCTTGGCGCGGGCCGAGCCGATATCCCGCCCCAGCACGATCTGCTGCGCCAGGGTCAGGTTGCGCATGATGTCCAGGTGCGGAAACAGCTCGAAGTGCTGGAACACCATGCCGACCTTGGTGCGCAGCTTGGGCAGGTCGGTGGCGCCCGTCACCGAGGCGCCGTCGATCAGGATGTCGCCTGCCTGGATCGGTTCGAGCGCGTTGACGGTCTTGATGAGGGTGGATTTGCCGGAGCCGGACGGCCCGCAGACCACCACGATCTCGCCCCGGTTCACGCGCGTCGAGCATTGCTTGAGCACCTGGTGGCTGCCGTAGAACTTGTCCACGCCGCGGATTTCGATGATGGGGGCGGGCGCGTTCATTTGTCGTAATGCCCTGCGCGGATGGACGCGCCGATGAGATTGAGGATCAGCCGGCCGGCCGTGATGCAGGAAATCTGGTTCAGGTCCTTTTCGGGCTGGATTTCGACGATGTCCATGCCCACCACGCGGCCCTTGCGCACCAGGCCGTGGATCAGCTTGCGGGCCTGGACGAAGGTGACGCCGCCCGGGGCCGGGCCGGCGACCGCCGGCATGGTGGCGGGATCCATGCCGTCGGCGTCGATGGTCAGGTAGTAATTGCCGCCGTCCGGAATGCGCTCGAGCACCGCGTCCATGCCGATGTCATGCAGTTCGTAGGCGGTGACCAGTTCGGCGCCATAGGCGCGCGCCGCTTCCAGCTCTTCGGGGCGGCCGCTGCCCTGGGCGCGCAGGCCGATCTGGATGATGCGGTCCACGTGCGCCATTTCGGAGGCGCGCCGGATAGGGCTGGACAACCCGTCGCGCACGCCGTTGACGTCGTCGCGCCAGTCCAGGTGGGCGTCGATGTGCACCAGCGTGATCGGACCCTGCTGGTCCAGGCCGCGCAGGACGGGCGTGGTGATGCCGTGGTCGCCGCCCAGCACGATGGGCACGGCGCCCGCGGCGGCGATGCGCCGCACCGCGGCCTCGGCGCGTTCATAGTGTTCGCCGCGGGGCTTGGACAGGTCGGGGATGATGTCGCCGCAATCCACGAAGCGGATGTCGTCGCGGCCTTGCAGCAGCGGCCCGTCGATGTCGAAATCGTAGTGGCCGGGGCGGCGCACCACGCGGTCGGTCGCCTGGCGGATCGCCGTGGGCGCATTGGTCT
Source organism: Achromobacter sp. GW823-FHT04E03 (assembly GCF_058796095.1). Lineage (NCBI taxonomy): Bacteria > Pseudomonadati > Pseudomonadota > Betaproteobacteria > Burkholderiales > Alcaligenaceae > Achromobacter > Achromobacter sp. GW823-FHT04E03. The sequence continues at coordinate 561,060 of NZ_JBXAIJ010000001.1, forward strand.
GGTCGTTGCTGAAGTCCGCGGCCGAATAGGGCGAGCCGTAGGGCATGCCCAGCACGGCGACATCGGCCTGCAGGTTTTCCAGGTCCAGCGCCAGCGTGGAGTACAGCAGGGTGGGGTGGCCGGTGCGGGGAGGGACCGTATAGGTGCTCATGTTCTCGTTTCCTTGATGGTGGGAGGATCAGGCCTGGCGCGTCTTGCGGCGGACCAGGGTTTCCAGGCGGCGGCCCGTGCCGGCCATCAGCACGCTGCACACCCAGTAGATGAGGGCGGTGGTGCCCAGCACTTCCAGGTAGGCGAAGGTGTTGGCCGTGAGCAGATTGCTCTGGTAAGTCATTTCCGGCAGGCTCATCACCGAGAAGATCGCCGAGTCCTTGAACATCATGATGACCAGGCTGGTGGTGGGCGGGATGAGAAAGCCGAACAGCTGGGGCACGACGATGTGGCGCTGCGTCTGCCAGTAGGTCATGCCCAGCGACAGGGCGGCGCTGGTCTGGCCGCGCGGCACGCTCTTCAACGCGGCGCGCAGCACCTCGCAGAAGTAGCCGCCGGTGTAGAAGGCGGTGCAGCCGATGGCGACCGACATCGCCGAGGCCGGCACCCCCAGCTTGGGCAGGCCAAAGAACGACAGGTACACGAGGATCAGGTACGGGATGTTGCGCACCAGTTCGACGTAGGCCAGGGCCACTGGCCGCAGCAGGCTGCGCGACTGCGCGGCATAGGCCGCGATCGTGCCGATCAGGATGCCCAGCGGAATCCCGATGAGGCTGACCAGGGCGGTGATCCGCAGGCCCTTGAGCAGGACCGGGATGGACTGCCCGACGATGGAGAGATCAATGGGCATTGGGCAGCATCCTGGACACGCGGCGCTCGCACAGGCGCGAGGCGGCCGACAGGCAGAAAAGAATGATGAAGTACACCGCGGCCGTCACGGTGAACACCTGCAGCGGCAGGTCGCTTTGCAGCGTGGCGTTGCGCGCCACGGTGGCCAGCTCCGGAACGGCGATGATGGACATCAGCGACGAGGCCTTCAGCAGTATGGTGAGTTCGCTGGTCAGGGGCGGGATGGCGCGGTAGAACACCTGCGGCAGCAGCACGTGGCGCCAGATCTGCCGGCTGCGCATGCCCAGCGCGCGCGCGGCCGCCACCTGGCCGGGCGACAGCGTGCCCAGCGCCCCGCGCAGGATCTCGACGATGTAGGCGCTGGTGTTGCAGGCCAGCGCGCCGATCCCGGCCGCCAGCGGCGACACGGAGATGCCCAGCAGGGGCGGCACCACGTAGTAGGCGATCAGCATATGGATGAGCGCGGGCGTGCCGCGTATGGCGCTGACCCAGAACATGACCAGCCCGCGCAGGGGCGCGTAGGGGGACAGGCGCGCCAGCAGCAGCGCGACCCCCAGGCAGATGCCGATGGCGAACGCCGCCACCGATGCCGCCAGGGTGATCGCCGTGCCCGAGACGACGCCGTGCAGGAACGGCGCCAGGGCGCCGTTCTGATTCAACCAATCCAGCATGGGAGGTCCGCCTAGATCGCGCCGTCAGGCAGGTAGTTGGCGCGCGGCGTGTCCATGGGGGCGCCGAACCACTTCTTCTGCAGCTCCAGCAGTTGGTTGCTGGCGCGCAGTTCGTCGAAGGTGTCGTTGATGAACTGGCGGATCTCCAGGTCCTTGGGGTTGGCGACCCATGCCAGCAGCTTGGCCTGGCCGATCTCGCCGGCGATGCGGAACGCTCCCGGCTGCTTGCGCATCTGCACGGCCGCGATGTTCGAGGGCATCAGCGCCACGTCCACGGTCTTGTTGGCCAAGGCGTTGGAGACGTCCGGGTAGGCCTGGAACAGCTTGGTGTCGGCATAGCCCTTGCCGTTCTTTTCCTTCAGCCGCTTTTCGAATTCTTCGGCCACCGGCTGGGAAGACGAGCCCATCTGGGTCCCGATGATCTTGCCGGCGATATCCATGTCCTGCTTGATGGACGCATCGTCCACCCGCACCATCAGCACCGAACGCACCACGCCCACGGGCTGGGTGAAGGCGAAGCGGCGGGCGCGTTCGGGGGTGATGCCCACGCTGGTCGCGACAAAATCGAACTTGCGCGACATCAGGCCCGGCAACAGACCCTGGAACGGCAGGTTCATCTGTTCCAGCTGCACGCCGAGCTTGGCCGCCATCAGCTGGAGCACGTCGTGCCCATAGCCCACGACCTTGCCGTTCTCGACGAATTCGAACGGTTCGTAGGCGGCTTCTGTGCCCACGGTCAGCTTGCCGCGCTTCTTGATGTCGGCCAGCGATCCGCCCTCGGCGTAGGACAGCGAGGGCAGGGCCAGCGCGGCCCCGGCTGCGAGCGTAGTCGCGACAAAACGCCTTCTGGACAGGTTCTGCATGATTTTTCCCTTGTATGTCGTCATGGTTCCGGCACTGGGCCGGCGGATATCCCTTGCGGAATGTGCCGGGGTCTGCGCCCCTGGACGCCAGTGCTGGACCCACTGTATCTGCCGGGTTGGGTTGTGAAAAATGATTTTTTTAGTGGTATGGTTTCGAAAACCGATACCTTTTCAGAGCCGCCGCCTTGTCCCGTCCCGAGTTCACCGAACGCGACCTGCGTTCCCTGCGGATCTTCTGCGCCGTGGCCCAGGCCAACGGCTTCGCGGCGGCGGAAAAACAGCTGCACATGTCCAAGGCGTCCATCAGCCGGCACGTGCGCGAGGTCGAGGAAACCCTGGGCGTGCGGCTGTGCGACCGCGGCCCCTCGGGCTTTGAACTCACGCAAGCTGGCAAGGTCGCCCTGGAGCTGGCCCGCGATGCCCTGAAATCGCTGGAGCGGATCCGTCCCGAAATCGACGCGGTGCGCGGCGTGCTGTCGGGCACCCTGTCCATCGGCATGGTCGAGCACGTCATCACCGACGCCGACTGCCATATCCCGGAAGCCCTGGCGGCCATGCGCGTCGAGGCGCCCGACGTCAAGGTCGAACTCACCGTCATGACCTTCAACGAGCTGGACCAGGCGCTGCGCGAGCGGCGGGTGCAGGTCGCCATCCGCGGCATGTACCGGCGGGAAAGCGGCTTCAACTATCAGCGGCTGTTCATCGAGCGCCACCAGATCTTCGTGGCGCGCGGCAGCGTGCGCCAGGCCCGCGACCTGCCGCTGGTCTACCGTTCGCACCCATTCGTGCACGACGCGCTGGGCGTTTACGGCTTTGCCCGCGGGCCGGAGGCCACCGGGCTGGAGGCCATCGCCATGCTGGTGTCGTCCGGTCACTGCGTGGGCCTGCTACCCGCCCACTACGCAGATTCGGTCTCGCGCCGCCACGCCCTGACCCGCCTGCCGGGCGGACCCACCTACGAAAACACCCTCTGCGCGATCACCGAGGTGTCGCGCCCGGGCTCGCGCGCCGTGGAGCTGTTCCTGCGCCTGCTGGAGCGTTTCCACCCGGCGCAATAGCGCACGCCAGCCCGGGTCCGCGCCCGCGGTCGCGGGGGAGGCTAAAATACCGGCTCGCGGCTTTTTGACTGGCCATTCCGGCATTCTTCATTCTTGCGCCCGGCGCATCCATAACGATGAAAAAACTGACAGCTGTACTCCTCGCTTCCGCAACCGCGCTGCTGACCGCTTGCGGTCCCAGCGACAATGCGCCCGCCGCCAGCGCGCAGGCGCCTGCCGCCGCCAAGAAGGTCGTGGTTGGCCTGGATGACAACTTCCCGCCGATGGGTTTCCGCGATTCGAACAACCAGATCGTCGGTTTTGACATCGACATGGCCAAGGAAGCCAGCAAGCGCCTGGGCCTGGAAGTGGAGTTCAAGCCCATCGACTGGAGCGCCAAGGAAGCCGAACTCAACGGCAAGCGCGTCGACGTGCTGTGGAACGGCCTGACCATCACCGAAGAGCGCAAGAAGAACATCAGCTTCACCGCGCCCTACATGGCCAACCACCAGATCATCATCGTCGGCAACGCCTCGCCCGTGAAGCTCAAGGCTGACCTGGCAGGCAAGGTCGTGGGCGCCCAGGACGGCAGCAGCGCCACCGACGCCATCGCCAAGGACCCGGTCGCCGCCCAGATCAAGGAAGTCAAGAAGTTTGGCGACAACGTCACCGCGCTGATGGACCTGGCCGCCGGCCGCCTGGACGCCATCGTGGTGGACGAAGTGGTGGGCCGCTACCTGATCAGCAAGCGCGCCGGCGAATACCGCGTCCTGGACGAGAACTTCGGCACCGAAGACTACGGCGTCGGCGTGCGCAAGGACGACACCGAGCTGCTGGGCAAGCTGGACAAGACCCTGGACTCGATGAAGCAGGACGGCACCGCCGGCCGCATCGCCACCCAGTGGTTCGGCGCCAACATCATCAAGTAAGGGGCGGGCGGCGTCCGGGGCCATTGGGCCCGGGCGTCCCGGCCTGTATTTCGCAGCCCGCCGCGGCGCCATGCGCCAGGCGGGCTTACTCATGAAACGATCTTGCCCTGGCGTCCGCGGACGCTGACGGCGTGAACCCAAGCATGGACTACGTACTCTCCCTATTGGGGCCACTGGCGCAAGGCGCGAAAGTCACCTTGACGCTGTTTTTCATCACGCTGGCGCTGGCCGTCCCGCTGGGCCTGGTGCTGGCGCTGGTGCGGATTTCCAAATGGCGGCTGGCCAGCAGCCTGGTCAACGGCTACATCTGGCTCATGCGCGGCACGCCGCTGATGCTGCAGATGCTGTTCATCTACTTCGCGCTGCCGTTCGTGCCTGTGATCGGCATCCGTCTGCCGGACTTTCCCGCCGCCGTGGTGGCCTTCGCGCTGAACTACGCGGCCTATTTCGCCGAGATCTTCCGCGCCGGCATCCAGTCGGTGGACCGCGGCCAGTACGAGGGCAGCAAGGTCCTGGGCATGACTTATCTGCAGACCCTGCGCCGCATCGTGCTGCCGCAGATGGTGCAACGGGTGCTGCCGCCCATGAGCAACGAGACCATCACGCTGGTCAAGGACACCTCGCTCATCTACGTGCTGGCGCTCAACGACATCCTGCGCACGGCGCGCGGCATCGTGCAGCGCGACTTCACGACCACGCCGTTCCTGGTTGCCGCCGCCTTCTATCTCATCATGACGCTGATCCTGACGTGGTTCTTCCAGCACATGGAAAAGCGCTATGCCAAATATGACCAGTAATTCTCCGTCCGCGCGTCCCGTCATGATCGAGGCCCGCGAAATCATCAAGTCGTTCGGCTCCAACCGCGTGCTGGACCGGGTGTCGCTGACCCTGGGCCAGGGCGAAGTGGTGGCGGTGATCGGACCGTCCGGCTCCGGCAAGAGCACCTTCCTGCGCTGCCTGAACCACCTGGAAACCATCGACGAGGGCAGCATCGAGGTCGAAGGCGAGGCCATGGCCCGCGCCGTGCCGGGCGGACGCAGCCAGTACGCCAGCGACGCCGACGTGCGCCGTATCTGCCGCAAGATGGGCATGGTGTTCCAGTCGTTCAACCTGTTCCCGCACATGACCGTGCTGCAGAACATCATCGAGGCGCCCATTACCGTCAAGGGGATGAGCCGCGCCCAGATCGTTCCCAAGGCGGAAGAGCTGCTGCGCAAGGTCGGCCTGCTGAACAAGCGCGACAACTATCCGACGCGCCTGTCCGGCGGCCAGAAGCAGCGCGTGGCGATCGCCCGCGCGCTGGCCATGGAGCCGGACATCATGTTGTTCGACGAGCCCACCTCGGCGCTGGACCCGGAACTGACCGGCGAAGTGCTGCGCACCATGAAGCAGCTGGCCGACGAACGCATGACCATGCTGGTCGTCACTCATGAAATGGGCTTTGCGCGCGAAGTCGCGCACCGGGTCATCTTCATGGACGAAGGCCGCATCATCGAGGAAGCGCCTTCGGCGGATTTCTTCCGCGCCCCGCAAGAGGCGCGCAGCCGCGAGTTCCTGGCGCATATGCTCTGAGGCGTCTGCGTTGCAGGACAAGGCCCGCTCAGGCGGGCTTTTTCATTTCTCAGCGGTGCTTGTCATTGCCGGGAGGTGCCCAGGGAAGAGCAGACCGTCTCTGCGATGAGCGCAAAGGGCAGCTTCTGGGCGCTGCGCGGGAGCTGGGCGGAACGGAAGCCGTCGGCCAGCCAGTCCTCCACGGTATGTTCCGGCCGCTCTTGCGGGGAGGCCGCCGCCACCGTCTTGGGTACGGAGATGGCAAGCAACAAGGACTCCTTTTTCGCGTAGTACCTGGCGGTGGAGGAAAAGCCTTCTGGTCCGTAGTCGGTGATGCTGCCGCCGATCCACAACTGGATGTCGATGGTTCCCAGGCCGTTGACGGACAGGTCCGCCAACGCGGACTTCAGCTTCGGCCGAAGCTGGACGATGCTGGCGAGCCAGGCGGCTCCGGCCTCGGGACCGCCCATTCTGCAACTCAAGGAAACTTCCATCGATACTCCTGAAAAGGCAGACAGGCTGCAATGCGCGGCGCGCCATCGCCGCATGTTACGCGGCAGCCCAGGGGTACTTGAGAGTAACGCATCGCCGATGTGGCTCCAGGAGCAGGGCGGCGCCAGGCGCTAAGATCTCTATCCATGCCGAACACCACCATCGACGCCCACCCGCTGCTCAGGCTGCGCGGTATTTACAGCGAACGCCTCTCTCCCGTCAGCCTGGATCTCGCCGCGGGCGAGTGCGCAGCCATCATGGGTCCTTCGGGCTCAGGCAAATCCCTGTTGCTGCGCCAGGCCGCCGACCTGGACCCCGGGCATGGCGAGGCCTTGCTGGATGGCCGGCCGCGCTCGGGCATGCGGGGCTACGAATGGCGCCGGCAGGTCATGTACTGCCAGGCCGAGGCCGGCTGGTGGGACGACCTGGTCGCGCGGCATTTCACGGACCGCGCCCGGGCCTTGGCCATCATGCAACGCCTGGGGCTGTCCGCGGACAAGCTGGACGCCTTGGTGCATGAACTGTCCACGGGCGAACGCCAGCGCCTGGGCCTGGTGCGCGCATTGGCGCTGGCGCCGCGCGTGCTGCTGCTGGACGAGCCGACCGCGGCGCTGGACCTGGCGGCCACGGACCAGGTCGAAGCGGAGCTGCGGCGCTACCTGGAGGGCGGGGCGGGGATCCTGATGGTGACCCATAGTCCAGCCCAGGCCGAACGGCTTGCGCGGCGTTCCTGGCACATGGAACAAGGCAGGTTGGAGCCGCTATGGACGTGATCAAGCTGCAGGCCTCGGACCTGGCCATAGCCTCGCTGCTGGTGCTGCTCAGCGCCGGCATTTCCTTCGCCTTGCGCCTGAACCTGCAGCGACAGGTACTGTGGGCCGCGCTGCGCACCGTGGTGCAGCTGCTGCTGGTCGGCCACATTCTGCGCATCGTGTTCGCGCACGCCGCCCCGTGGCTGACGGCGCTGGTGGTGGCGGTGATGATGGCGCTGGCGGCCAGGGAGGTCGCCGCGCGCCCGAAGGCCAGGCTGACGCAACGCGGAAACGGCTGGGTCGGCGCGATGGCGGTGGCGGGGACCACGGTCATCACGGTGCTGTTCATCCTGAACACGGCGCTGCGTCCGGACCCCTGGTACGACCCGCGCTACACCATCGCGCTGATCGGCATCGTGTTGGGCAGCGTGCTCAACGCCGCCAGCCTGGCGCTGGACGGGGTGCTGTCCGGCGCTCGCCGGGAAAAGCTGGCGATCGAGGCGAGGCTGGCGCTGGGCGCGACCGTGCACGAGGCATTTTCGTCCTTGCTGCGCGAATCCGTGCGGCGCGGCATCGTGCCCAGCATCAACCAGATGTCGGCCGCCGGCATCATCACGCTGCCGGGCATCATGACCGGGCAGATCATCGCCGGCATGGATCCGATCGAGGCCGCCAAGTACCAGATCCTGCTGATGTTCCTGCTGTGCGGCGCCAGCGGCATGGCGGCGATCGCCGCAGCCTACGGCGCCATGCGCCGCCTGACCGACGAGCGCGGGCGGCTCAGGCTGGACAGGCTGCATCCGTCCTAGGAAGCGGCGGCTTTTCCGGAAATTTCATGAAAGCTTGACGCGCGCTTGGCGATACTGCGCGAAATCTTGCATTTTCCTGAACCTTTCCCGGATCCCCATGCCTTTTGCTTCCCATTCCGCGGCGCCCCCGCAGCAGCTTGCTTCCGCTCAGCGCAGCCTCTCTGAGCGCGCCTTGCCGGAGCGCCGGGCATGAGCGTTTCCATGACCGCATCGATGGCGCCTGCGGCGCGCCGCGCTGCCTTTCCAGGCTGGCTGGTGCTGGCGTGCCTGGCTCTCTGGCTGGGCGCGCTGGCCTGGGCCCGCTGGCTGACCTTGCCCGACGAAGGCCGTTACGCCGGAGTGGCCTGGGAGATGCTGCGCAGCGGCTCGCCCATGGTGCCGCTGCTTGACGGCATGCCGTACTTCCACAAGCCGCCGCTGTATTACTGGCTGGCCCAGATCAGCTATGTGCTGTTCGGCGTGCACGAATTCAGTGCGCGGCTGCCGTCGCTGCTGGGCGCCTGGAGCGCGGGCGCCGGGCTCTATGCCTTCGTGGCGCGCTACCGCAATGCCGCGCAAGCGCGTTGGGCCGTGGTGATCCTGGGCATGATGCCGCTGTTCTTCGGCGCCGCCCAGTTCGCCAATATGGACATGCTGGTGGCCAGCATGATCACGCTGTGCGTGCTGGCAGCCGCCGACGCCGTCTTGCGCCGCGCCGCAGGGCGGCCGTTCCGCGCGATGTCGGTGGCCACGGGCGTGCTGGCTGCGCTGGCGGTGCTGGCCAAGGGGCTGATCGGAGTGGCGCTGCCCGGCGCCATCGTGCTGGCCTGGCTGCTGCTGCGCCGCGACTGGCCCGGCGTGCGCGCCTTGCTGTGGGTGCCAGCCTTGCTGGCGTTCGCGGCAGTGGCGGTGCCGTGGTTCTGGCTGATGGAGCTGCGCTATCCCGGCTTCTACCAGTACTTCTTCGTCTACCAGCAGTTCGAGCGTTTTTCGCAGGGAGGCTTCAACAACGCGCAGCCGTTCTGGTTCTACCTGCCCATCGTGGCGGGGTTGGCGCTGCCGTGGTCGATTTGGGGCGCGTCGGTCTTCAGGCCGTCTTACTGGCGCGAGACCGATCCGCAGGGCCTGCGCCGCCTGGCGGCGATCTGGATGGCGGTCGTGATCGTGTTCTTTTCCATCCCGCATTCCAAGCTGATCGGCTATGTGCTGCCGGTGTTTCCGCCGCTGGCGTTCCTGGTCAGCGAGCGTATCGCGCCTGCCTGGGCGGCGGGCAAGCGCAGGGGCGTCTGGATCGCCGCCGGGGTGTCGGCCGTGATCTGCCTGGCCGCGGTCATCGTCGGGGCATCGAATCCGCGCGGCAGCGCGGGGCCGCAGGCGCGGGAACTGCGCCGCGAAATGCAGCCGCAAGACATACAGGTCGCGCTGCATGCGTTGCCCTTCGACCTGGGTTTCTATACCCAGGCCCGCGAGCCCGCCTGGATCGTCGACGACTGGCGGAACCCCGATATCCCCAAGCGGGACAACTGGCGCAAGGAGCTGTACGACGCGGCGCAATTCGATCCGGCCACGGGCAAGCGCGTGCTGATCGACGACCAGGACTTGCGTCTGCGCATGTGCGAGGCCGCCGACGGGGCGCGTTTCTGGATCTGGGGCCAGAAGGAGGACGGCGGACGATATCCCGTACTCAACGGCGTGGCCGCGCGGCTTGCAAGCGAGAAGCGGAGTATTTGGCGCATCGACGTGGACGCGGCGTTCCGCCAGCGTGCGTGCGCCGGTCTGCCGTCCGCCAATCCGACCCCAATGCCGCAGCCCGGGCCCTGAACCCGAGCGCATGAAAAAAGGCCGGCAGCCCGAGGGCTGCCGGCCTTTTCCTTGCCGCTATGCGCGGCAGGCGCTTAGCCGATCGAGGCCAGGGCCTGGTTCAGCGTGGCGCTGGGGCGCATGGCCTGGCTGGCGAGGGCTTCGTTGGGCTGGTAGTAGCCGCCGATGTCGACGGGCTTGCCCTGGGCAGCCTTCAGTTCGGCCAGGATCTTGTCCTCGCCGTCGGCCAGCGCGCGGGCCGGCGCCGCGAACAGGGCAGCCAGTTCGCGGTCGTCAGTCTGCGCGGCCACGGCCTGGGCCCAGTACATGGCCAGGTAGTAGTGGCTGCCGCGGTTGTCCAGGCCGCCGACCTTGCGCTCGGGCGACTTGTTCTCGTCCAGGAACTTGGCGGTCGCCAGGTCCAGGGTCTTGGCCAGGACCTGTGCGCGGGCGTTGCCGTAGCTGCGGCCCAGGTGGTCCAGCGATTCTGCCAGGGCCATGAACTCGCCCAGCGAATCCCAGCGCAGGAAGCCTTCTTCCAGGAACTGTTGCACGTGCTTGGGCGCGGAACCGCCCGCGCCAGTTTCAAACAGGCCGCCGCCGGCGACCAGCGGCACGATCGACAGCATCTTGGCGCTGGTGCCCAGTTCCATGATGGGGAACAGGTCGGTCAGGTAGTCGCGCAGCACGTTGCCGGTCACCGAGATGGTGTCCAGGCCTTCGCGGATGCGCTTGACCGAGAACTTGGTGGCTTCCACCGGGCTCAGGATGCGCAGATCCAGGCCGCTGGTGTCGTGGTCCTTCAGGTAGTGCTTGACCTTGGCGATGATCTGCGCGTCGTGGGCGCGGTTTTCGTCCAGCCAGAACACGGCGGGCGTCTTGGTGGCGCGGGCGCGCGTGACGGCCAGCTTGACCCAGTCCTGCACGGCGGCGTCCTTGGTCTGGCACATGCGCCAGAGGTCGCCGGCTTCGACGGCCTGTTCCAGCAGCACCTTGCCCGAAGCGTCGGTGACGCGCACGGTGCCGGCAGCCGGGATGACGAAGGTCTTGTTGTGCGAGCCGTATTCCTCGGCGGCCTGGGCCATCAGGCCGACGTTGGGCACGCTGCCCATCGTGACCGGGTTGTAGGCGCCATTGCGCTTGCAGTCTTCGATGACGGCCTGGTAGACGCCGGCGTAGCTGCGGTCGGGGATCACGGCCTTGGCGTCCTGCAGGTTGCCTTCGGCGTTCCACATCTTGCCCGAGTCGCGGATCATGGCGGGCATGGACGCGTCGACGATGACGTCGCTGGGCACGTGCAGGTTGGTGATGCCGCGGTCGGAGTTCACCATGGCCAGCTGCGGCAGGGTCTTGTAGCCGGCGTCGATGTCAGCGGTGATCTCGGCCTGCTTGTCAGCGGGCAGGGACTGGATCTTGGCGTACAGGTCGCCGATGCCGTTGTTGGGATCGAAGCCCGCTTGCTTGAGCGCGTCGGCGTGCTTGGCCAGCACGTCCTTGTAGAACACGGACACGACGTGGCCGAAGATGACCGGGTCGGAGACCTTCATCATCGTGGCTTTCAGGTGCACCGAGAACAGCACGCCGGTGGCGCGGGCATCGTCGATCTGGGCTTGCAGGAAGGACTTCAGCTTGGCCGTGGACAGCACGGCGGCGTCGATGATCTCGCCGGCCTTGACCGGGGTCTTTTCCTTCAGGACGGTCTTCGCGCCGTCGGCGGCGGTCAGTTCGATCTTGACGTCGCCGGCTTCCGAAATCAGCGCCGACTTTTCGGTGCCGTAGAAGTCGCCTTCGCTCATGTGGGCGACGTGCGACTTGGAGTCAGCCGACCAGGCGCCCATCTTGTGCGGGTGCTTGCGGGCGTAGTTCTTGACGGACAGCGGGGCGCGGCGGTCGGAGTTGCCTTCGCGCAGGACCGGGTTCACGGCGCTGCCCTTGACCTTGTCGTAGCGGGCCTTGACGTCGCGCTCGGTGTCGTTGGCGGGGGCGTCCGGGTAGTCGGGCAGCTTGTAGCCCTGGTCCTGGAGTTCCTTGATGGCGGCCTTCAACTGCGGCATGGACGCGCTGATGTTGGGCAGCTTGATGATGTTGGCTTCGGGCTGCACGGCGAGGGCGCCGAGTTCCGACAGGGCATCGCCCAGTTTCTGGCTGTCTTCGAGGTAGTCGGGGAAGACCGAGATGATGCGGCCGGCCAGCGAGATGTCGCGGGTCTCGACCGTGATGCCTGCGGGCTTTGCGAAAGCCTGGACGATGGGCAGCAGCGAACGGGTTGCAAGCGCCGGAGCTTCATCGGTGAGGGTATAGATAATCTTCGGAGTAAGAGACATGATCCTTGAATCTGTTCGGCAGGCGCTAGGCGCAAACCCGAACATGCTATGCGGCCAGAAGCCGGTAGATGTTGTCGGAGAGTGGGTTCGTATGGGCAAGCACGCGGACGCGTCCAGGACCTGGTCGGAAGGCGTATACCCAACATGGCTGGCGCCTGCCCTTTTTTGATTTGGGGAAGTGCGACTGCCACGAACCTTCCATTGTAATACCGCGCTACGCCTGCTGCGCAGCAAAAACCCGCGGATTCGGCCGGGATGTGGCCATAATGGCGCCAAATTAAACGGGGACATATCAAATCAGGCGCGCCATGGCCGATTGCCCGTTTGACAAAGCGCCGCACAAGGAGGAAGCTACGTCCCCATGAATTTCCGCGCCGTCCGCATTTCGCTGATTATTACCATCATTCCTGGAATGGTGGGTTAGCGCGCGACCGCAACAGTCACAGCCACCCGCCCCACGAGGCGGATTTTTTGTGGCCGCCTCTGCCGGGCAAGCACACCGAAGCAGAGAGCCAGATGCACCACACCCCGCAAGCAAGCCAGCAAACCGCCACGCCGACCGCATTCCAGGACGGCCGGGCTACGCCGATGGAATACCTGAGGCAGATCCTGACCGCCCGCATTTACGACATCGCCCGCGAAACCGAGCTGGACCGCGCCCGCGGCCTGTCGGCCCGGCTGGGCAATCCGGTCTACTTCAAACGCGAGGACAATCAACCGGTCTTCTCCTTCAAGGTGCGCGGCGCCTACAACAAGATGCGCAATACGCCGCAGGCCGCGCTGGATCGCGGCGTGATCACGGCGTCCGCCGGCAACCATGCGCAGGGCGTGGCGATCTCGGCGGCCAGGATGGGTGTGCGCGCCATCATCGTGGTGCCGCAGACCACGCCGCAGGTGAAGGTGGATGCGGTCAAGGCGCATGGCGGCCCCACGGTGACGGTGGTGCAGGCGGGCGATTCGTATAGCGATGCCTACGGCCACGCCCAGAAGCTGGCCAGCGCGCAGGACCTGACCTTCATCCCGGCCTTTGACGATCCCTATGTGATCGCCGGCCAGGGCACGGTGGGCATGGAGATCCTGCGCCAGCACGCGGGCCCCTTGCATGCTGTCTTCGTGCCGATCGGCGGCGGCGGGCTGGCCGCGGGCGTGGCGACCTACATCAAGGCGGTGGATCCGGGCGTCAAGGTCATCGGCGTGCAGACCGAGGATTCCTGCGCCATGTCGCTGTCCATGCAGGTGGGCGAACGGGTCAACCTGCCCGAGGTGGGCCTGTTCTCGGACGGCACGGCGGTCAAGCTGGTGGGCGAGGAGACCTTCCGCCTGTGCCGTGAACACCTGGACGAGATCATCCTGGTGGATACGGACGCGGTCTGCGCGGCGATCAAGGACGTATTCCTGGACACGCGCAGCGTGTTGGAGCCGGCCGGCGCGCTGGCGGTGGCCGGGCTGAAGAAGTACGTGGAACGCGAAGGCGTGCAAGGCCTGCCCATGGTGGCGGTGACCTCGGGCGCGAACATGAACTTCGACCGCCTGCGCTTCGTGGCGGACCGCGCCGAGGTCGGCGAAGCCCGCGAGGCGGTCTTTGCCGTGACGGTGCCGGAAGAGCGCGGCAGCTTCCGCCGCTTCTGCAGCGTGATCGGCCAGCGCAGCGTGACGGAATTCAACTACCGCATCGCCGATGCGCGTACCGCTCACATCTTCGTCAGCATGCAGATCTCGCGGCGCGGCGACGCCGCGGAAATCATGACGGCGCTGCAGGAGCAGGGTTTCTCCGTCGGCGACCTGAGCAACAACGAAGTGTCCAAGCAGCACATCCGCTACATGGTGGGCGGCCGCTCGCCGCTGGCAGCCGGCGAGCGCCTGTTCCGCTTCGAGTTTCCTGAGCGTCCCGGCGCCCTGATGAAGTTCCTGTCCGAGATGGCGCCCAACTGGAACATCAGCCTGTTCCACTACCGCAACCAGGGCACGGAGTTCAGCTCGGCGCTGGTCGGCATCCAGGCTCCCTTGGCGGACAGCGCCGCGCTGGACGCATTCCTGCGGCAGTTGGGCTACGCCCATACCGAAGAAACCGCCAACGAGGCCTATCGCCAGTTCCTGATCTGAGCGGGCGAGATCAACCCGGCGCGCAGCCAGGCTTGCGCGGCAGGGCCACGCCCGGCTGCAGGCGCAGCGCGGTGCGCCCCTGCGCCGCCTGCGTCAGCTGCAGGGTGGCGGCGCGCCAGGCCGGCACGTCGTCGAAGGCCACGTCGGGCGCTGCCGACGTCTTGGATAGCGCGTCCGGCCGGTCGAACTGGATCGCGGGCAGGCGCAGGCAAGGGTCCTTGAAATCCAGGCGGGCCAGTTCGCGCCCGTCGCTCATGCGCACCGCGCGGAACGCCACCGGAGTGTCCACGAACTTGGTGATGGCCGGCACGATCTGCAGATAGCCATCGGCATCCTTGACCCGCTTGGTGGGCTCGATCTCGATCACGTCCCTGCCTGGCGGCACGGCCAGGTAGGCCACGCCGTCGGCCACGTCCAGCAGCTTGCCCGGGCCCAGGTTCAGGGCGGCAAGCGGCGCGTGGCGGATCATCACGGTTTCGTTCCAGGAAGTCTGGACGCGTGTCCAGCCGGGCAGGCGCGCGTCTTCGAAGCGGGTCGTGGAGATGCGGTCGCGCTCGGGCTTGGCGGACAAGGCCAGGCGCTCGACCCGCAGCGCGCCGTTGGCCACGCGCAGTTGCGCCAGCACGGTATTGGCGCTGGAACTGGTGAAGTAGGCCAGCACGGCATCCGTTTCCAAGGCCTTGGCGGTGGACGCGCAGAAGAAGGCGCGGGCCTCGATGCGCTGGCCATCGGGATAGAGCAGGGCGCCGACGTCCTTGCCGCAAAGCGGCTGGCCCCGGTAGGTGATGGTGGTGGCGCGGGTGGTCTGCCGCTGGCCGGTGTTCCAGTCGCTGCGGCTGCCGGTGGCGGCTTCGACCACCAGTCCATGGTTGTCGTAGACCACGTCTGCGCCCGCGGGCGCGGCAAGCATGCTGAGCAGAAACGCGAGGCTGCGTCGACGCGCCATGATCGGACTCCCTGGTGTGGCTGGACGGGTCTATATATACCACCGCCAGGGAGCGTCCCTTACTGCGGGCCGAGCTTGCGGATCAAGGCGTCCAGCATCTCCAGTTCTTCAGTCCGCAAGTCTGTCAGAGGCGCGCGTACGGGACCCGCATCGTGACCGACCAATTTGGCGCCGGCCTTGACGATGCTGACGGCATATCCCGGCACGCGGTTGCGGATGTCGAGGTACGGCAGGAAAAAATCGTCCAGCAGGCGGTTGGTGGTGTCATGGTCGCCCGCGGCGATCGCGCGGTAGAAGTCCATGGCCATACGCGGCACGAAATTGAACACGGCCGACGAATAGACCGGCACGCCCAGCGCGCGGTAGGCGGCGGCATAGACCTCGGCCGTGGGCAGGCCGCCCAGGTAGGAAAAGCGGTCGCCCAGCTTGCGGCGGATGCGCACCATGGCTTCGATATCGCCCACGCCGTCCTTGAAACCCACCAGGTTGGGGCAGCGTTCGGCCAGTTGCGCCAGGCTGTCGGCCGACAGGCGCGACTGTGCGCGGTTGTAGACGATGACGCCGATGTTCACGGATTTGCAGACCTGCTCGACGTGCGCCGCGATGCCCTGTTGCGAAGCCTCGGTCAGGTAGTGGGGCAGTAGCAGTATGCCCTTGGCGCCCAGGCGCTCGGCTTCTTGCGCGTAGGCGATGGCAGTGCGGGTCGGACCGCCCGCGCCGGCCAGGATGGGAACCTTGCCCGCGCAGGTTTGCACCGCGGTGCGGATGACGTCGGCGTATTCCTCTGGCGCCAGCGAAAAGAACTCGCCCGTGCCGCCGGCGGCGAACAGGGCGGTCGCGCCGTAGGGCGCCAGCCATTCCAGGCGCTGCGCATAGTTCCTGGCGTTGAAGTCGCCGTTCTGGTCGAAATCGGTGACGGGGAAAGACAGCAAGCCTTCCGAAACGATGTGCTTGAGTTCCTGCGGGGTGGTCATGTCGCGTTGATCCGTATGGGGCGCCATCGAACGGCAAAGTCTGCCGGCAGCCTGGTTAAGTGGTAAGTCATCGTACAACATGAAGTATCTCCATTCAAGGAAAATGCACTACTGTAGGCGCCGGGATAGGTGCATACCCGATAGGGATATATTTTGCTTTCCAATAATAATTTCGTAGTTGTACGATGACTATGGTCTAGCCGGACGAAGCTGGCGCAGGTGCGCGCGGCGGCCGTTCCCAAAAGGCTGCGGCAGTGCGCCGGGGACGGCGTCCGCGCGCAAGATAATTCCAGAGGAGACTGCATGAACCCGAGCAAGAGACAATTCCTGGGCGGCGCTGCGGCGCTATGCCTGTCGCCGTGGTTGCCGGCATGGGCGCAGCCGGGCGACTGGCCGACTCGCGCGGTCCGCATCATCGTGCCTTACCCGCCCGGCGGCTCGTCGGACATCATCGCGCGCATCCTGGCGCCGCGCCTGGCCGACGCCCTGAAGCAGACCGTGGTGGTCGAGAACAAGCCTGGAGCCAATGGCAACCTGGGCGCCGGCCTGGTGGTGCAGGCGGCGCAAGAGGGCCATACCGTGCTCTTGTGCGACGTGGGGGCGCTGGCGATCAGCCCGTCCGTGTACACCAAGCTGTCTTTCGATCCGTCCAAGGACTTGCGCGCGGTCGGCATGCTGGCCTATTCGCCGCACGTGCTGGCCGTGCATCCCGACGTGCCGGCCAAGACGGTGCCCGAACTGGTGGCCCTGTCGAAGAAGCAGCGCCTGAACTTCGCGGTCACGGCGATCGGCAGCGCGCCGCATCTGGCCGCGGTCGCCGTGCAGCAGGCGACGGGCGCGCAATGGGAGTATGTGCCCTACAAGGGCGGTTCGCAGGCGGTGACGGACACCATAGGCGGGCAGACCCAGGTCATCATGAATGGGTTGCTGGCCACGTTGCCCCACATCAAGGCCGGCAAGCTGCGGCCGATCGCGATCTCCAAGCGCGAACGCATGCAACTGGTGCCTGACATCCCCACCATTTCCGAACAGGGCGTGGCGGGCTTCGAGTCCGGCACCTGGCAAGGGGTGATGGCGCCCGTGACCACGACCGATCCCGTCGCCATCCGCTTGTCGGAACTGATGGCGCAGATCGTCAACCAGCCGGACGTGAAGGCGCAGTTGAACGAACAGGGCGCTGAAATCGTCACCCGCAATCCCGCCGAACTGGCGCAGTTCTTCAACAGCGAACGCGCGCGCTGGGCGTCGGTGGTGAAAAGCGCGGATATCCGGCTGGATTGACGGCGGGGCTGCCTGGACAGGCATTCAGGCGCGGGAGCACACTGGAATCATCCCGCGTCCGTCCAGGCCCCGGCGCGACGCGGGCCCGGGCTGCGCAGGCAACATCGCGCGCGGCCGCAGACCAGGGGCAGAGGGGCTGCAGCCATGAAAATTCTTTGCGCCGCCGCGCTGCTGGCGGCGGCCTGCGGGCCAGCCGTCGCGCAAGGCGCCGGACCCGCGGTTCCCCAACCCCCGCCTTCGGCCCGCGTCATACCCGATGCCTGCGTCGGCGCATCATGTCCCCGGCTGGTCAATCCGGGCGCTACCCAGGAACCCTGCCTGGGCACCGGTTGCGCCACCGCGGGCAGGCCGCCTGGCCCGCCCGCGCCACCCTCCAGCGGACCGAGCCGGCAGCCCGGCTGGATGAGCCCCGCGCCATCCCGCCTGCCGCCGATGCCGGCGCAGCGCGGCGTGCCGACGGGGCCGCTGACGCCTGCGCCGCCGTTGCCGGTGCCGAGGTGATGCGGGGGGATGGAAGGCGGCAAAACCTCATGGCGGTGCCGACCGCGCATCCGCCATCCGCATGTACGACCGATAAGGCTCCGCCTCAACCATGTCCCGCAGCAATTCACGCAGGATGTCCTGCACTATCTTCACCGCCTGCGTCAGCGGCCGGTTCGATGCGGTGGCCAGCATCAGGCGGGTGGACAGGGCGGGATTGACGATCCTGCGGGCGACGAGCTGGCCGCTGTTCAATTCGCCTACCACCGCAGGCAGGGCCAGCACCGTGTGGGCCAGTCCGTTCAAGACGATTTCCTTCATCAGTTCCAGCGCGTCCATTTCGAACACGACATTCAGGGGCGCATCGGCCTGCGCTGCCGCCTGTTCCAGCGTGCGGCGCAGACCATGGCTGCGCGTGGGCAGCGCCAGGGGCAGATCGCCCAGCTGAGCGAAGTCGATGGAGGGCAAGGCCCGCGCGGCGGGGGACAGGTTCTGTGCGGGCGATACCAGCGCCAGGTCCAGCTCGGCCAGGGGATCGACCACCACGTGCTGGGAACGCCGCGCGTCGTGCAGCACCGCGATGTCGACGCGGGCGTTGGCCAGCCATTCGTGCACATAGCCGCTGTAGCCGGTGATGACGTTGAGCTGGATGCGCGGATGGCGCTTCCAGACTGCCGCCACCAGCGGCATGCCGACCATGTGGGACAGCGTGGGCGTCAGGCCCAGCGTGACCTGGCCGGAGGGCGATTTCTGCTCGTCATGGAATTCGGTCACCACCCGCGCCATTTGCGCCAGCAAGGGGCGCAGGCTATCCAGCAGTTTCTCGCCTTCCGGGGTCAAGGACACGCCGCGGCCGTTGCGATAGAGCAGGGCGCAGCCGCATTCGTCTTCCAGCTTTCTGACCTGGCGGCCCAGCGCCGATTGCGCGATGCCCAGCACCGAGGCGGCCTTGGAGAAGCTGCCCGAGTCGGCCACGTGGATCAGGTTTTCGATCTTGCGCAGGTCCATCGCGATGTCTCGCCGCCAGCGCTTGCGGGCGGCTCCTCCTTGTGTGCGTTTTTTGTATATCTGATAGGCACAGTATGCCTACATGGCCTGCCGCCAGCCACCCTAGAATTCCTGCGTATCAGACCCGCGCCTGCGCGCTTGCCCTTGGTTTCCTGCCCTCCATGACACCTGCTGCCGAACTGAACACGTCTTCCCACGCCTTGCTCGGGGTCTTCGCCCGCAACGGCATCGACCGGGTCTTCCTGGTCCCTGGCGAAAGCTATCTGGGCGTGCTCGACGCCTTGCACGATTTCGCCGGCATCGACGTGGTGACCTGCAGGCACGAAGGGGGCGCGGCATTCATGGCGTGCGCCGATGGCCGGTTGACGGGCCGCCCGGGCGTGGCCATGGTGTCCAGGGGACCGGGCGCGGCGAATGCAGCCATCGGCGTGCATGCCGCGCAGCAGGACGGCGTGCCGCTGATCCTGCTGATCGGGCAAGTGCCGCGCAAGGACCTGCGCAAGGAGGCCTTCCAGGAGATCGATTACCAGAAGATGTTCGGTTCGATCGCCAAATGGGTGCATGAGGTGGCGGCGCCCGAGGACGTGGCCTGGGCCGCTTTCAAGGCTTTGCGCGTGGCCGCGTCGGGTACGCCAGGGCCAGTGGTGCTGGTGGTGCCGGAAGACGTCCAGCAGGCCTGCGTGCCGCAACCGGACTGGGTGGCCGAGCCGGCCAGTCCCGCGCAGCCGGCGCCCGCCGCGCTGGCGCGACTGCAAGCCTTGCTGGACGCCGCCTGCAAGCCGCTGATCATTGCCGGGGGCGCCTTCAACGCGCCGGGCGGCCGCGAGGCGCTGCGGCAGCTGGCGGAGCGGCACGGCATACCGGTGGCAGTATCGTTCCGCCAGCATGACTTGTTCCCCAACACGCATCCGCTGTACGCCGGCGACCTGGACCTGGCGACGCAGCCCGCGCAGGTGGAGGCGTTCGATTCCAGCGATCTGATCCTGGCCCTGGGCACGCGCCTGGGCGACATCACCACCCAGGGCTACACGTTTCCGGCCTATCCCAGGCCGTCGCAGACGCTGGTGCATTGCCATGCCGACGCGCATTTCGTGAACCAGCACTTTGCGGCGGACGTGGGCATCATCGCGGATCCGGTGGCTACGGCGCAGGCGCTGGCCGCGCTGCCGGCGGCGGACCGTGGCGGGCGCGAGGACTGGGCGGAATCCTTGCGCGCGATCCGCGAGCGCTCCGCCGCCTGGCCCGATCCAAAGGCCGACGATGGCGTGCCCTTCGTGTCGGTGGTGCGAGCGCTGGCCGAACAGGCGCCGCCGGACCTCATGGTTTGCCTGGACGCGGGCACCTTCGCGGCGCCGGTGTATCGCCACTTTCCCTTCGTCTACCCGCAACGGCTGATGGCCTCGCAATCGGGCGCCATGGGCTACGGCACGCCGGCGGCGATTGCCTCGCAGCTGCGCAATCCGCATGGCAAGGTGGTGTGCCTGGTTGGCGATGGCGGCTTCATGATGACGGGCAACGAGATGATGGCCGCGGCCGAGCGCGGACTGCCGGTGTTCTTCATCGTCTCCAACAACAATTGCTATGGCTCCATCCGCCTGCATCAGGCGCGCACCTATCCCGGGCGCTACGCGGGCACCAATCTGGCAAGTCCCGATTTCGCGATGATGGCGCGCGCCTTCGGCATGCAGACCGAGTATGTCACCCATCCGGACCAGGTGGCCGCGGCCATCGCCCGCGGGCTGGCCTCGGCCGCGCCGTACTTCGTGGAGGTCAAGACCAGCCTCGCCGCGATCCTGCCGGACGGCGCGGACAGCGCGGCCGGCATCGACCTTCTGGGGCGAGACCAGGCAGGGACTCAATCGCGGTAGCCAGGATCCTTCCTGTCCATCAGACGCAGCATGGCCGGCCATTCCAGTTCGCCGAAGGGGCGGCGCGTTGTCGGCTGATACAGGTGCCAGGTCTTCTCGACGACCTCTGGCGGCGGCACGCATAGTTCGCGGTTGGCGGCCAAGGCGTCGACCTGCGCCTTGCAGGCCATCTCCAGCCAATACAGTGTGTTGAATGCCTGCGCGATGCTCGGGCCGGCGGCTAGCAGGCCGTGGTTGCGCAGGATCATCGCCTCGGACTGGCCCAGGTCCGCCACCAGGCGCGCGCGCTCGTCCAGGTCGATGGCCACGCTCTCATAGTCGTGGTAGGGAATCTTGGCGAAGCGCATGGCGGTCTGGGTCAGCGGCAGCAGGCCGCATTGCAGCGCCGATACCGCCATGCCGGCCCGCGTGTGGGTATGGATGACGCATTGCACGTCGTGGCGCGCGCCGTGCACGGCGCTGTGGATCACGTAGCCCGCAGCGTTGATGCCGTACTCGCCGGGATTGTCCAGCACGTTCCCGTCCAGGTCTATCCTGATCAGGCTGGAAGCGGTGATTTCGTCGTACATCATGCCGTAGGGATTGATCAGCAGATGGCCCTCGGGCCCGGGTATGCGCGCGGTGATGTGGTTGTAGATGAGATCGCTCATGCCAAAGTGGGACACCAGCCGGTAGCAGGCGGCCAGTTGAATGCGGGTGTCGCGTTCCGCGGGGCTCATGGCTTTTTGCATGGTTCGGGTCTCCGGTTCAGTCGCTGGCCTTGACGTTGAAATCGCGGACCACCTTGCCCCACGATTCGTATTCGGATTTCATCAGCGCGCCGAACTCGGCGGGCGTGGCGGTGGTGCGGACCTGGGCGCCCAGGTCCGCCAGCTTGTCGCGCACGGCGGGGTCTGCCAGCACGGCGTTGACCTCGACGGCCAGCTTCTGCTGGATCTCGGGCGGGATGCCGGCGGGCGCGATCAGGCCCAGCCAGGCGCCCATGTCGAAACCGGGGTAGCCCTGTTCGGCGACGGTGGGCACCTCCGGCAGGCTCGCGACCCGCTCAGGGGTGCTGACGGCGATCGCCTTCAGGCGTCCCGCTTTAACCAGGGCCAGCGAGGACACCATGGTGTCGAAGGTGGCGTAGGTCCGCCCGCCCACGATATCGGTCTGCGCCTGGCTGCTGCCTTTGTAGGGCACGTGGATCATGCTGGCGCCGGCCTTGGCCAGCAGCACCGAGGTCACCAGATGGCTGGTGGTGCCGACGCCGGTGGTGGCGTAGGTGTACTGGTTCGGTTTGGCCTTCACGGCAGCGAGGAAGTCCTGCAGGTTGTTGGCCGGATTGTCGGGGCTGACGACGAACAGGTAGGGCAGCCAGGTCAGCAGGCCGATGGGCGCGAAATCCTTGCGCGCGTCGTAGTTCAGGTTGGGATAGACATGCGGGTTGATGGCTTGCGGCGCGGACGCGCCGATCATGAGCGTATAGCCGTCGGGCTTGGCGCGCGCGCCCAGGCCGGCGGCGATGGAGCCGCCCGCGCCAGGCTTGTTCTCGACGATGAACTGCTGGCCCAGACGCTGCGCCAAGCGGTCGCCGACCATGCGGGCGACGGTGTCGGTGGCCGTGCCGGGCGGGAATCCGACCAGGATCGTGACGGGCTTGGAGGGATAGGGGGCTTGCGCCCAAGCCGGCCCGGCTGCGGCCCAGGCTGTGGCGGCCAGCATGGCGGCCAGCGCGGCTCGCCTTGTCGCATTGCGCATCGTAGTCTCCAGTCATTGTTCTGATGGCGGGAGAGCGCCTGCGCCTGCCCGCAACGGAACCGCGGTGGGCAGCCCGTCGCCGTTCAAGGTCGCACAAGGGCCCACCGCCTTCAATGGCGCTGGCGGCCAAGCAGATAACGCGAAATGGCAAGGATGGCGGACGCCGCGCGGGCGTCCGCCCAGGGGATCAAGCCGTCAGGCTGATCCAGGTCGTCTTCAGGTCGCTGTACTTGTCCAGCGCGTGCAGCGACTTGTCGCGGCCGAAGCCCGACTGTTTGACCCCGCCGAAAGGCACGGTGATGTCGCCGTCGGCGTAGCAGTTGACCCACACCAGGCCCGCGCGCAGGCGGCGCGAGAGACGGTGCGCGCGCGACAGGTTGGCAGTCCAGAGCCCAGCGCCCAGGCCGTAGATCGAGTCGTTGGCCAGCCGCACCGCGTCGTCCTCGGTGGCGAAGCGCTGCGCGGCCAGCACCGGGCCGAAGATCTCCTCGCGCACCAGGCTGCTGTCCTGGCTGGCGCAATCGAAAATCGTCGGTTCGATGTAGTAGCCCCCGGTGGCGCCCAGGGCCTGGCGCCCACCCATGCGCAACTGCGCGCCTTCGGCCGAGCCCGCTTCGATGCGGGCCAGCACGCCGCGCATCTGGCGTTCGTCGACCATGGCGCCCATGGCGGTGGCGGGATCCAGCGGATCGCCCGGTTGCAGGGCGGCGGCGTAGTCCGCGACCTTGGACATGAAGGCGTCGTAGATGCCGTCCTGCACATACAGGCGCGAGCCCGCGATGCAGACTTCGCCCTGGTTGGAGAAGATGGCCAGGGCCGCAGCCTGAGCGGCGCGGTCCAGGTCGGGGCAGTCCTCGAACACGATGTGCGGCGACTTGCCGCCGCACTCCAGCCACACGCGCTTCAGGTTCGATTGTCCCGAATACTCCATGAAGCGCTTGCCGGTGGCGGTCGACCCGGTGAAGGCGATGCAGTCCACATCGGGATGCAGGCCCAGCGCCTGGCCGGCCTGCGCGCCCAGGCCGGGCACCACGCTGAAGACGCCGGCGGGGATGCCTGCTTCCCCGGCCAGCGCCGCCAGCCGGATGGCCGACAGCGAGGCTTGTTCGGCCGGTTTGAGGATGACGCTGTTGCCGGCGGCCAAGGCTGGCGCGACTTTCCAGGCGGCCATCATCAGCGGGTAGTTCCACGGCACCACCGCCGCGACCACGCCCAGCGCTTCGCGCGTGATGGTGGCCAGCGCGTCCGGGCCGGTGGGGGCGATCTCGTCGTAGATCTTGTCGATCGCCTCGGCGTACCAGGCGTAGCAGCGCGCCGTCTCGGGTACGTCGAAGGCCAGCGCGTCGCGGATGGGCTTGCCCATGTCCAGCGTTTCCAGCAGCGCGAGTTCCTCGCGGTGCTCGTCGATCAGCGCGGCCAGGCGCAGCAGATGCTGCTTGCGCTGGCGCGGCGCCAAGGCGCTCCAGACGCCGGCTTCGAAGGCGCGGCGGGCGGCCTGCACGGCGCGGTCCACGTCGGCCGCGCCGCAAGACGCCACGTCGGCCAGCTTGCGCCCGTCTATCGGGCTGGTGGCGGGGAAGGTGGCGCCATCGGCCGCGTCGCAATAGGCGCCGTCGATGTAGGCCTGGCCATTGAAGGCGAGCGCGGCGGCGCGGGCGCGCCAGTAGGCGGCGTCCTGGGTCATGAGCGGACCTCCTGGGCGTTGGCGCGCGCCACCATGGCGTCGAGCAGCACGTTGCACCCGGCTTCCAGGTCAGCGGGCTTGGCGTCCTCGATCTCGTTGTGGCTGACGCCGTCCTTGCACGGCACGAAGATCATGGCGGTTGGGGTGACGGCGGCCATGTAGACCGCGTCGTGGCCCGCGCCGGTGACGATGTCCATGGCGGCCAGGCCGCGGCGCGCGGCGCCGTCGCGCACCTTGCCGACCAGGTCCGGGTCGAACGGGGTGGGCGGGAAGTACTGCACGTGCTTCACGTCCACTTCCACGTTGTGGCGCTGGGCGATTTCGGCGCAGATTTCGTGCCAGCGCTGGTCCATGCGGGTGAGCGTGGCCTCGTCCTCGTGGCGCAGGTCCACCGTGAAACGCACCTGGCCCGGGATGACGTTGCGCGAACCGGGGTGCGCGTGGATTTCACCCACGGTGCCGCGGCCATGCGGCTGGTTATCGTTGGCAATGTCGACCACCGCCTGCAGCAGGAAGCTGGAGGCGTACAGCGCGTCGCGCCGGATCGGCATGGGGGTGGGGCCGGCATGCATTTCCATGCCGGTCACTGTCACGTCGTACCAGCGCAGGCCGAGCGACCCGGTCACCACGCCAACCACTTTTTCTTCATGCTCCAGGATCGGGCCTTGTTCGATGTGGGCCTCGAAATAGGCGCCCACCGGGCGGCCGCCCACGGGGTCCGTGCCGGCATAGCCGATGGCCGCCAGCTCGTCGGCCACCGACTTGCCGTCGCGGTCGGTCGCGGTCAGCGCCACTTCCAGCGGGAATTTGCCGGCGAATACGCCCGAACCCATCATCACGGGCACGAAGCGCGAGCCTTCCTCGTTGGTCCAGATGGCGACTTCCAGCGGCGCCTCCGTGACCACGCCGTGGTCGTTCAGGCTGCGCATGACCTCCAGGCCCGCCAGCACGCCATAGCAGCCGTCGAACTTGCCGCCGGTGGGCTGGGTGTCGATATGGCTGCCGGTCATGACCGGCGGCAGGTCATTGTTGCGGCCGGCGCGGCGGGCGAAGATGTTGCCCACCTGGTCCACGCGCAGCGTCATGCCGGCATCGCGCATCCAGCCGGTGACCAGGTCGCGGCCCTGGCCATCCAGCGCGGTCAGCGCCAGGCGGCAGTTGCCGCCCTTGGCCGTGGCGCCGATCTGCGCCAGGTCCATCAGCGACTGCCACAGCCGCTGTCCGTTGATCGATATCGTCGTCATGTTGGAGTTCCTCTGTGTCAGTGGCTGGCGGCGGCATTGCGGGCCAGTGCGGCTTCGCGGATGCCCATCAGGGTTTCGCCCGGCGAAATGCCATTGGCGTCGTAGCGGATTTCCAGAAGGGCCGGCATGTTTTCGCGTTCGGCAAAGGCCAGCGCGCGCTCGAATGCGGGACCGAAGCTGGCGGTGTCTTCCACGGCTTCGCCGTAGCCGCCGTAGCCGCGGATGATCTGCGTGAAGTCCGGGTTCTCGAAGGACAGGGCGATGGTGCGCGCCGGGAACTCGCGTTCCTGGTGCGCGCGGATGGTGCCCCAGATGCCATTGTTGAACACCAGCACCACCACGCCCAGGCGGTATTGCAGCGCCACGCCCAGTTCCTGCATGTTCATCTGGAAGCAGCCGTCGCCGGCATAGCAGACCACCGTGCGCTTGCGGTCTTCCAGCTTCGCCGAGATCGCCGCCGGCAGGCCGTAGCCCATGGAGCCCACGGTGGGCGTGAGGCTGGTGCCGGGGCCGGCATAGCGGCGGTAGCGGTGGGGATACAGCGCATAGTTGCCCGCGCCCACGGTGATGCAGGCGTCGGCCGGCACGTGCGCGTCGACGTAGGCGGCGGCCTGGTCCAGGCTCATCGGCCCGGGCGAAGGCAGCGGCTTGAGGCTGTCAACCAGTTCCTGGTGCGCGGCGCGCACCGCCTCGCCGCGCGCCGTCTTGTGGCCGGGGACCAGGCCCGCCACGCTGGCGGCGAAGCTGGCCACGTCCGCCACGATGGCCTGGGTGGGCGAGAACACGCGGCCCAGTTCGGCGGCGTCCGGATACACGTGGATCAGTTGCTGGCGCGGCAGCGGGCTTTCGATGACGGTATAGCCTTCGGTCGTGGCCTCGCCCATGCGCGTGCCCACGGCCAGCACCAGGTCGGCGTCGTGCAGGCGCTGGCGCAGCTCGGGCGTCATGGCCCAGCCGACGTGGCCGGCGGCGTTGGGGTGGCGCTGGTCGAAGCACTCCAGGCGGCGCCAGGCCGTGCCTACCGGCAGCTCGAAGCGTTCAGCGAAGCCGGCGATCTGGTCGATGGCGGTCTGGTGCCAGCCATTGCCACCCAGCAGCAGGAAGGGACGTTCGGCAGCGTCCAGCAATTGGGTCATGCGGGCCAGGTCGGCGGCGCCGGGGTGGCTGTGCACGCGCGGGTAGCGCGGCAGGTCGGCCACGCGGGCGCGGCCCCACAGCGTGTCCTCGGGCAGCGCCAGCACCACGGGGCCGGGACGGCCGCTGGTGGCAATTGCGAAGGCGCGCGAGATGTACTCGGGGATGCGGTCGGTGCGGTCGATCTGGGCCACCCATTTGGCCATCTGGCCGAACATGCGGCGGTAGTCGATTTCCTGGAAGGCTTCGCGCTCCATGAAGTCGTTGCCCACCTGGCCCACGAACAGGATCATCGGGGTGGAGTCCTGGAAGGCGGTATGCACGCCGATGCTGGCGTTGGTGGCGCCCGGGCCCCGCGTGACGAAGCAGATGCCGGGTTCGCCGGTCAGCTTGCCATAGGCTTCGGCCATGTAGGCCGCGCCGCTTTCCTGGCGGCAGACGATGGCCTCGATGGCATCGGTGTGGTCGTTCAGCGCGTCGATGCAGGGCAGATAGCTTTCGCCGGGGATCATGAACACGCGGCGCGCGCCATGGATGCGCAGCTGCTGCATCAGGATCTGACCGCCATTGCGTTCGGGAATTGCTGCTGACGTCATGCGGAGTCTCCTTGTTGCGGGACGGCCTGCGCGCGGCGCTCGGCGGCCCATCGTTCGAATTGGTGATGGCGCGCCAACAGGCGGCGCGCGGTGTTGTAGACAGGCGGATCGATGCGCTCGGCGTCGTGGCGGCCGGCGCGCTGGGCTTCATAGCGGGCGACGCAATCATGGGCCGCCATGACTTCGTCCGGGGCGGGCGTGAACACCGCGTGGATCAGCTTGACCTGGTCGGCCACGGTGGCGCACTTGGACTTCAGGCCCATGCGGCGGGCCCAGCGCACATCGGCTTCCAGCGCCGGCATGTCGCGGTAGTTGAAGGGGCAGTCGATGGGCAGGCAGCCGGCCGCCGTGCAATCCAGCAGGAAGCGGGCGCGCAGGTGATGCAGTTCGATGCCGTCCTTGCCGCGTTCGGCGCCCAGGCTGGCGGTCAGGTCCTCGGCGGCCAGCAGGCAGGCGGACACGCGCGGGCTGGCGGTCAGGATGTCATAGGCGCGGTGCACGCCCAGCGCGGACTCCAGCGTGGGCACGATCTCGGTGCTGCCCGCGGGCAGGCCCAGTTCGGCTTCCAGCGCGGTGATCGCCTGGTCCAGCGCGGCGATCTGCGCCGCGCTTTCGGCGTGGGGCAGGAACACCGCGTCCGGCGCGCCCGGCATCACGCCGCGCAGGTCCGCCAGGCCGTCGTCTTCGAGCTTGTTGATGCGCACCGCGGCCACCACGCCCAGGGCGCGGCAGCGGCCGAACAGTTCGGCGATGATGGGGCGCGCGGCTGGCCGGTCCGCCGGGGCGGTGAACTCTTCCAGGTCCGCGACCAGCGCATCGGCGCCGCTGGCCAGGCCGTCGGCCTGGGCGTTGGGGTCGAATCCGGGCACGAACATCCAGCTGCGGCGCAGGAAGGGGGGACGGCGGGAGGGGGTAATAGGGGTCATTGCACGTGCCTCGGCAGGAACAGCACCAGTTCAGGTACGAAAGTCAGCAGCAGCATGACCGCGGTCATGGCCAGCATCATCCAGGACAGAGGACGCAGGGTCTGCATCATGTTGATGCCGCCGATCTTGCACGCGGCCATCAGGTCGACCCCGACGGGCGGCGTGTTGGCGCCAATGGCCATGTTGATCGACAGCAGGATGCCGAAGTGCACCGGATCGATGTTGTAGTGCGCCAGCACCGGCATCACGACCGGGGCCACGATGATGATGACCGGGATCGCTTCCATGAAGGTGCCCAGGAGCAGCAGCACCACGGTCAGCACCAGCAGCACGGCGGTCTTGCTGTCGGTCCATTCGACCAGCAGCGTGGACAGCGCCTGCGGCACCTGCTCGGCCACCAGCACCCAGGCGAACAGGCCCGACGCGCCGATGATGAGCAGGATGGACGCGCTGCTTTCGCCGGTGGACTTCAGGTTGTCCCACAGCGACTTCAGGCTCAGCGTGCGATACCAGAAGAAGCCGATCAGCAAGGCGTAGATGATGGCGCTGGAGGCGGCCTCGGTAGCGGTGAAGATCCCGAAGCGGATGCCGCCGATGATCAGCACCGGCACCATCAGGGCAGGCAGCGCGTCGATGGCGGCGGCGCGCAGTTCCGGCCAGCTGAATGGCTGGCCGCCGGCCCAGTTGTGCTTGCGCGACTGCCAGACGGCCACGCCGATCAGCGACAGCCCCAGCAGGATGCCCGGAATGATCCCGGCCACGAACAGCTTGCCCACCGAGGTGTCGGTGATGGTGCCGTAGACGATCAGCACGATGCTGGGCGGGATGATGGTGGAAGTGGCGCCGGCGCTGCCGACCAGGGCGCAGGAAAAGCCCTTGTCGTAGCCGCTGCGGGCCATGGCGGGCAGCAGCAGGCTGCCGATGGCGACCACGTCGGCCACGCCGGAACCGGATAGCGCGCCGAACATCAGGCAGGCCAGCACGGCCACCACCGCCAGGCCACCCTTGATGTCGCCGACGATGGCGGCGCACAGGCGCACGATGCGCTGGGTCAGGCCGGCGCCGTTCATCAGCTGCGCGGCCAGGATGAACAGCGGAATCGCCAGCAGCGTGAAGCTGTCCAGCCCCACCACATACTGTTGCGCCGCCACCATCATGGGCGCGGAGTCGAAGACCGCCAGATAGGCCAGGCAGGACAGCACCAGGCCGAAAGCGATGGGCATGTCGATCAGCACCGTGATCGTGAACACGCCCATCAGGAAGAGAGCACCCGTAGACATCTTGTTAATCCTTTGCAGCGGCGGGAGCGGAAGAGAACAGCTGCGCCAGGTGCACCACGATGGTGATGGCGCAGGCGAAAGGCAGCGCCAGGTAGACGGTGCCGGCGGACACGTCCAGCGCGGGCAGGGTCTGGTCCATGGTCAGCTCGGCCAGCTGCCAGCCGGCATAACCCAGCGCCGCCAGGCCGACGATGATGAGCGCCTGGTTGATGCGTTCAAAGGCGTTGAGGATCCGGGGATTGCGCACCACGAACGGCAGCAGCCCGGCCATCAGGTGCGAACGCTCATGGCTGCAGACGACGCCGCCGATGAAGGCCGACCACACCAGCACCAGCCGCGGCAGTTCCTCGGCCCAGTGCGGCGTGGTGTGGGTGACGAAGCGGGCGAACACCACGTAGGAGATCAGGATCGCCAGCAAGGCCACCGCCAGGGCGGCGAAGGCCTTGCTGATGCCCGACAGGATCGCGGACAGTCGGTTGAGCATTACTTGGCCTCGCGGTACTTCTGCACCAGCGCCATCAGCTCGGGGCCGTAGGTGACCGAGTAGGTCTTCCACACCGGCTCCACCGCGGCGGCGAAGGCGGCCTTGTCGACCTCGTTGACCTGCATGCCCTTGTCCTTCAGCTGGGCGATGTATTGCTGGTCGCCGTCGGTGATCATCTGGCGCTGGGCGTCGCGCCACTTGTCGGCGGCGGCCTGCACGATCTTCTTGTCCTCGGCCGAGAGGCGGTTCCACACCGGCTTGGAGATGATCAGGTTGGCCGGACCCCAGACGTGGCCGGTCAGCGACAGGTACTTCTGCACCTCGAAGAAGGACGAGGTGTAGATGATGGACAGCGGGTTCTCCTGGGCGTCGAACACCTTCTGCTGCAGGGCCGAATACAGTTCGCCGAAGGCCAGCGGCGCGGGGTTGGCGCCCAGCGCGGTAAAGGTGTCCAGGCGCATCTTGTCGGGCGTGACGCGGGTCTTCAGGCCGGCCAGGTCGGCGGGCTTGGCCACCGCGCCGCGGTTGTTGGTGACGTGGCGAAAGCCGTTTTCCCACCACGAGATGATGGTCAGGTTCTTCTTGTCGGCCAGCTTGGCCAACGCCTCGCCCAGTTCGCCGTCGAAGGCCTTGTAGGCCTGTTGCGAGGTCGACCAGGTATAGGGCAGCTCGACCACGCCGAACTTGGGTTCGATGGGCTGCAGCGAGCCCGAGCCGATGATGGCCGCGCCCTGGCTGCCGATCTGCAGGCCTTCGAGCATGGTCTTTTCATTGCCCAGCTGGCCGCTGGGGAACAGCACGAAATTGACGCGGCCGGCGGTCTTTTCCTTGACCTCGGCGGCAAAGCCTTCGGCGGCCTTGTTCCAGCTGTGGCTGGGCGCCAGCACGTGGCCGAGCTTGATATCCAGGGCGTGGGCCGACAACGGCGCGAGGCCGGCGAGGGCGAGCAGGGCGGCGGCCAGCAGGGCCGGTTTCTTTTGAGGAGCGGTGGTCATGGCGGAACTCCGGGAGCAGTGGGGATGGGTAGGGTCAGTAGGATTGGGCGCGCATCGAAGCGGGCCGTCCGGGCAGGGCGATGCGGGTGCCGGTGTCGCTCAGGCCGTGGTCGCCCACGGCCAGAACCTGCATTTCGGCATCGAGGAAATTGCCGACATAGAGGTAGCGGCTGTCGGGGCTGAAGGCCAGGCCCTCGGGCAGCGCGCCGACTTCGATGGCGCCGGCGCGGGTCACGGACTGTCCGTCGATGCGCAGCAATACGATCTGTCCGCGCGGGTGGTGGAACCAGACGCTGGACGGGTTGTTGGAACCTTGCACGATGGCGACCGCGGCATGGCGGCCGTCGGGACTGATGGCGATGCCTTCGGGGCCGTCCTCGACCATGACGCGGTCGATCACGCGCGGCGGATCGGCGCGCAGGTCCACCACGCTGACCGAATCCGCGTGGCCGTCCGACGCGGTCGGGCTGCCCATGTCCACCACCAGCGCCAGCGCGCCGTCGGGCGACACCACCAGGTTGAACGGCACCAGGCCGGTGGTCAGGTCCTCGGCCGGATCGTGGGTCACGATGGGGGCCGCGCCGCTCTCGTCGATGCGCAGCACGCCCAGGCGATGGGTGTCGGTCTTGACCACGAAGGCGCGGCGGCCGTCCGCGGAAAATGAAACGGCCACCACAGGGGTGCCTACGTCCACTTCGCCGCAGACCTCGGCGCGCTTGCCCGCGATGCGCAGCACCGACACCGAGCGGCCGGCCTTGTTGGCCACCAGCGCCAGCGTGCCGGCGCGGTTGATGGACAGGCCGGAGGGCTGCAACCCGACCTCCAGCCGCTGCACAATGGCGGGCGGGCTGGCTTGCAGGTCGATCACGTACAGGCCGCGGCCCGGCTTGGGCTGCCAGCCGGCGCCGTCGGCGCGCGCGGGCCAATCCATCGAATCCGCGATCAGGCCCAGGCGCTGGTCGGGCGTGACGGCCAGGTTGACTGGCGGGCCGAACAGGGAGTTGGGCAGGGACAAGGTGGCGACCAATTCCGGCGCGGCGGGATTCGCGCCGGCGTCGTAGACGCACAGGCTGTCATTGCCCGGGGCCAGGAAACGGATCTGGCCGTCGTCCCAGGTGACTTTCTGGTCGTTGCCGACCAGCAGCAGGTGGCGGGTGGCGGGTGTGGTCATGCCGCGAGCTCCTGCGCCTGCGGTACCGCCAGGGTGGCGCCGATGAGCTGCCGCGTGTACGGGTGGACCGGCTCGAAGTAAACCTGGCTGGCAGGACCGCGTTCGACCACGCGGCCGCCTTGCAGCACCACGATCTCGTCGGCAATGTGCTGCACCACGGCCAGGTTGTGGCTGATGAACAGATAGCCCAGGCCGCGTTCGCGCTGCAGTTCCATCAAAAGGTTCAGGATCTGCGCCTGCACCGATACGTCCAGCGCCGAAGTGGGTTCGTCGCAGATCAGCAACTGCGGCTCCAGCATCAAGGCGCGCGCGATGGCCACGCGCTGACGCTGGCCGCCGGACAGCTCGCGCGGATAGCGCGCGGCGAAGGCCGGCACCAGGCCCACGGCGTCCATCATGCGGCGCACCGACGCGGCCTGGGAGGCCGCATTGCCGATGCCATGCGTGCGCAGCGGCGCGGTCAGGATCTCGCTGATGGTGCGGCGCGGGTTGAGCGAGGAATACGGATCCTGAAACACCATCTGGATGCGGCGGGCGCGGTCGCGGGCCGGCATCGCGGCCAGCGGCTTGCCGTCCAGCAGCGCCTGGCCCTGGGTCGGCGCCAACAGGCCCAGCATCAGCTTGGCGATGGTGGACTTGCCGCTGCCGGATTCGCCCACCAGGCCGATGGTCTGGCCGGCGGGCACGTGCAAGTCGATGTCATGCAGGATGCGCGGCGCGGGCCGGCGCGAGAACAGGCCGGCGCGGCCATACTGGAAGCACAGCGCGTTCAGGCTGATGCTGGCGGAAGTGGCGGTCGGGCTGCTCATGCCGTGGCTCCTAGGCGCAAGGCGCCGGGTTTGATGCACAGGCAGCGGTGTCCGCCCTGCACGCGCGCGGGGAAGGGCTGGGCACAGCGGGCTTCGGCCGCCGGGCAGCGCTCGCGGAAGGCGCAGCCGCGGATGGCGGTGTCCAGCGAGGGGACGGCGCCGGCGATGGTGGGCAGGTCGGCGCGCGGCGCGGTGCGCCCGGGCTGGGGGATGCAGTTCAGCAGCATCGCGGTATAGGGATGGCTGGGTTGCTCCAGCACTTCGCGCACGCTGCCGCCTTCGACGATGTCGCCCGCGTACATGACGATGACATGGTCGGCGATGCGCGCCACCAGGCCCATGTCATGGGAGATGAACACCATGCCCAGACCGAACTCGGCCTGGATGTCGCGCAGCAGGTCCAGCAGCTCGGCCTGCACGGTGACGTCCAGCGCGGTGGTGGGTTCGTCGGCGATCAGCAGCTCGGGACCGCACATGAGCGCCATTGCGATCATGACGCGCTGGCGCAGTCCGCCCGAAAGTTCAAAGGGATACTGCCGCATGCGGTCGCGGGGATTGGCGATGCCGACGCGGCGCAGCAGGTACTCCGCGCGTTCTTCAGCCGCGCGCCGGCTGACACGCTTGTGCCGGCGCAGCACGTCGACCAGCTGGGTGCCGATGGGGAACACCGGGTTCAGCGAGGTCATCGGATCCTGGAAGATCATGGCGATGCGCGCGCCGCGCAGCTGCGCCAGTTCGGCGGGCGTGAGCGCCGCCAAGTCCTGGCCGGCGAATTCCAGCTTCGCTACGCGGCGGCGCGCGGCCGCCGGCAGCAGGTCCAGCAGCGCCAGCGCGGTCAACGATTTGCCGCAACCCGATTCGCCCACGATGCACAGTGTCTTGCCGCGCTCCAGGCTGAAGTCCACCGCGCGCACCACGTGCTTGACGTGGGTGGGCGTCTGGATGTCGATGTGCAGATCCTGGACCCGCAGCAGGGGATGGCTGGTATCGGTCATGGGGTCAGCCCTTCTTCATTTGCACGGCGCGCAGCGATTCGCCCGCGCGGTTCACGCACAGCACCAGCACGAACAGCACCACGCTGGGGATCACCACCAGCGAGGGCTGGAACAGCATGTTTTCCTTGCCTTCGGCGATCATCAGGCCCAGCGACGGCATCGGCGCCGGCACGCCCAGGCCCAGGAACGACAGCGACGCTTCCAGCGTGATCGCCATGGCGGCGTCCACGGTGCCGATGATGAGCAGGTTGCCCACCAGGTTGGGCAGGATGTCGCGCCAGATGATCTGCAGATGGGTGCAGCCCTGCAGGCGCGAGGCCGTGACGAACTCGGCGTTGCGCAGGCCGGCCGCCATGGTGCGGGCCACCAGCGCATAGCGTTCCCACAGCAACAGGCCCAGCACCAGCACCACCACGGTGAGCGAGGCGCCCACCACCGACACCACCGCCAGCGCCACCAGGATGATGGGCAGCGCCAGGCGCGCGGTGATCAGGAAGGACACGGCGCGATCCACCGCGCCGCCGAAGTAGCCGGCGGCCACGCCCAGCGTGGTGCCGATCAGCCCGCCCATCAGCGCGACCGACAGGCCGATCAGCGCCGACACGCGCACGCCGTACAGCGCGCGCGCCAGCACGTCGCGGCCCAGCTGGTCGGTGCCGAGGATGTGGTTCCAGCTGCCGTCTTCGCCCCAGACGGGCTCTTGCAGCCGCGCCAGCAGGTCCTGCGTGTACGGGTCGTGCGGGACGAGGTAGGGGCCCAGCAGTCCGGCCAGCACCAGCAGCGCCAGCACGGCCAGGCCCAGGTTGCGGCCCAGGCGGGCCGCGCGTGCGCCGCGCGAGCGGACGGGAAAGGAGGAGGCGATGACGCTGCTCATGAGGAAACTCGCACGCGGGGGTCGAGCCAACCGTTGATCAGGTCGGCGACCAGGGTCAGGACGATGTAGATCAGGGCGAAGATCAGGATCAGCGCCTGCATCGTGGGAAAGTCGCCGCGCAGGATCGAGGTCCAGGCCAGGAGGCCCGCGCCGTTGATGGCGAACACGGTCTCGATGACGACGGAACCGGCCAGCAGCGTGCCCATCTGGGCCGCGGCCAGCGACACCAGCGGCCGCAAGGCGTTGCGCAGCGCGTACTTGAGCACCACGCTCGGGCCGCCCAGGCCCATGGCCCGCGCAGTCCGGATGTAGTCGGTGGCCAGCACGGTTTCCATTTCGGACTTCATCAGGCGCAGCATTGCCGGCATGGCGAACAGGCCCAGCGCGGTCACCGGCATCACGTAGTGCTTCCAGCTGTCGAAACCCGAGGCCGGCAGCCATTGGTTGCGCACGCTGAAAAGGATGATGAGCAGGAAGGCCAGGCAGAACGGCGGCATGGCTTGGGCGCAGGCCGACAGCAGCATGGTGGCGCGGTCGATCAGCGAGCCGCGGCGCAGTCCGGCGATCACGCCCAGCGGTATCGCCAGCAGCAGCGCGAACAGCATGGCGGCCAGGCCCAGCTTGGCGGTGGCGGGGAAATGCTGGGTCAGCAGTTCGGCCACCGGGCGGCTGAAGTACAGGCTGTCGCCGAAGTCGCCGCGGGCGACGCCGGCCAGCCAGCGGCCGTACTGCACCAGGATGGGGTCGTTGAAGCCGTGCAGCTGCGCCAGGCGGGCCGCGTCGGCGGCGCTGCCTTCACCGGCCAGGCGCGCCGCCGGGTTGCCGGAAGCGAACACCAGCGAGAAGCTGATCAGCGAGACGAACACCACCAGCAGCGCGGACACAATCAGGCGGCGGAACAGGAATGCAATCATGGGGCTACCTATGACGGAATGCGCCGGAGAGGCCGCCGCTCCCGCCCGGCCGGGCGTGGGAACGGGGCCGCGCCGGCGGCGCCGGTCAGTTCCAGCGGGCCTTGTAGAAACGCGGGAACTCGTCGCCGTCGACCGAGAAGTTCAGGTCCTTGGACTGCACGGCGTTGAGCGAGTGGTTCCACAGCGGCACCCAGTAGGCCTGTTCGGCCACGATCTTCTGGGCGGCGGCGTAGTTCTTGGCGCGCAGCTCGCGGTCCACGGAGGTGTCGGCGGTTTCCAGGTACTTGATGACTTCCGGGTTGCGCGCCTGGTCGTCCGGACCGCCGCGGAAGAAGTTGCTGGTCGACAGCGCCGCGTCGGCGATGCCGTAGGAGCCCCAGTTGGACGACAGCATGGCGATCTTGCCTTCGCGCCAGTTGGTCATGGCGGTGCCGTACTGCTGTTCGACCAGGTTCAGCTTGATGCCGGCCTGCGCCATCTGCGCGGCGGCGGCGTCCAGGATGGCGCGCGGCGGGGCAGAGATCACCAGGTCCAGCGTCACGCCGTTGGGGTAGCCGGCCTGGGCCAGCAGCTGCTTGGCGCGGGCGGGGTCGAACTTGTAGGACTGCACGTCAGCGGCGCAGCCGAACTGCGCCGGGTTGCAGGCCGCGTTGATCACCTTGGAGGCGCCGCCTACCAGGGCCTTGCGGATGGCTTCGCGGTCGATGGCGTAGTTGATGGCCTGGCGCACTTCCTGCTTGGCCAGCGGCGACTTGCCGTCGTCAGCGCGCGGGTTCAGCGAGATGTAGCTGATGCGCATGATGCTGCTGCTCTTGACTGTGACGGCCGGCTGCTTTTCCATGCGCTTGGCCACGTCCGGCGGTACGCGCCAGATCCAGTCCAGGCCGCCGGACAACATCTCGGCGTATTGGGTATTGGCGTCCGGCAGCACGCGCACCACGAGCTTCTGCACGGCGGGCTTGGGGCCGAAGTAGTCCTCGAAGCGCTCGTACACGTAGCGGCTGCCGGGCTGGCTTTCCACCAGGCGGTAGGGGCCGGTGCCGATGGGCTTGGCGCCCATGTCGGACTGGTTGGCCTCGTAGTACTTGCGCGGATAGATCGGCAGGTTTTCCGAAAGCATTTCCAGCGCCAGCGGGTACGGCGTCTTCATCTTGATGCGGACGGTATCGTCGGAAGCCTTTTCGGCCTTGGCGATCCAGGCCACCTGGTTCTGGAAGCGCGCCTTGTACCCTTCGGATGACACCAGGTTCAGGGTGTACAGCACGTCGTCGATGGTGAGCAACGAGCCGTCATGGAACTTCACGTCCTTGCGGATGGGCAGTTCGATCGTGGTGTCGTCCACGAACTTGTAGCCGGTGGCGATGGCCGGGCCGAATTCGCCCGTGTCCTGGTTCTTCTGCAGCAGTCCCGAGAACACCATGCGCGCCAGCGCCAGGCCGGGACGGTCCGATTCCTTGTAGGCGTCCAGCGTGGCGGGCGCCGCGTCGAACGCGATGTTGAGGGAGTTGTCAGCCTTGTTGGCCTGGGCGGCATGGGCGCCAAGCGCCAATAGCGCCGCGCTCAAAAGCTTCACGGTACGGGTCAGCTGCATGTTTTCACCTTGATGTGTTTTAGGTATGGGACTTACGGGTACTGCGGAACTGCTGTTTGCGTATCGGCGGGCAAGCCGCTCCCCTTGCCGCAGGCGGCGCGTTCTGCGCCGGCGGTGCTTGTTCCGTCGGTAAGGGGAGCGGCCTGGCGTTCAGGCCGAGGTTCAGGCGTTCATCAAATCATCGGATCCCAGCGCTGCCGAAGTCTTCCCGCAGGCGGGCCAGGATGCCGACCAGGTGGTCGTGCATGGCGTGGCGCGCGCGGATGGGATCGCGGTCGGAAATGGCCGCGAGGATGCGTTCGTGTTCCTGCTGGGCTTCGCTCCACACCTTGGTGGTCACGAAGTGCTCTTCAAGACGGTTGAATACGGGACTCAGCGTGCTGAGGTGCCAGATATGGGAAATTGCCGCCGCCAGGGCGGCGTTGCCGCAGGCCGCGCCGATCGCGCTGTGGAAGGCGCGGTCGTGCACGCTGGGCGATTCGGTCAGGGACATGCCTTCGTGCGCGGCGCGGATCGCCGCGATCT
Organism: Achromobacter sp. GW823-FHT04E03; assembly: GCF_058796095.1. Taxonomy (NCBI): domain Bacteria; kingdom Pseudomonadati; phylum Pseudomonadota; class Betaproteobacteria; order Burkholderiales; family Alcaligenaceae; genus Achromobacter; species Achromobacter sp. GW823-FHT04E03. Next base: position 598,729 of record NZ_JBXAIJ010000001.1, read on the forward strand.
GGGCGGGCGATGCCTTCTGCGCCGCCAGGGCCGCGCACTCGGGTTCCAGCAGCAAACGGGTTTCCAGCAGGTCGAAGGGGCCGATGTCGGTGGCTTCGACGCCGTTGGCGGCAACCGGCGCCTGCTGCGGCGACAGGTACTGGCCGTCTTCGCGCGCCGGGTTCACGAACACGCCCGTGCCTACGCGCACTTCCACATAGCCTTCGATTTCCAGCGCGATCAGCGCCTCGCGCACCGAGGCGCGGCTGACCTGCAACTGTTCAGCCAGTTCGCGCTCTGCCGGCAGCCGCCCGCCCGCGGGGAAGTCGCCCGCCTTGATGCGCGCGGCGATCTGGTCGGCAATCATGCGGTAGAGGCGGGTGGAGGCGACGGCCTGGAGAGAGGTCATTGTTGCGTCTAGATGAATGGTCGGGATGTAGAGGGTAATGGGTCTGCCCGGGCTTTGTCTTGCATGCCCCCCGGGCGATCACCGAGGGTGCCTGGATATCTGGTGGCCCAGTGGTCAGGCCACTGGACGAAATGTACCGGAGGCGCCCCGGCTTGTGAACCGGGCTTTTCCATTTCTAGGGAAAACCACTAGCGCGGCTTTTGCGCCACGGCAGCGGACTTGCGGCCGGCGTCCGCGGCGGGACGCCGGCGGCGCGCGCGGTCAGCCCGAAGCCAGTCCGCCGAAGAAGCGCGAGGCGTTCGATTCCAGGCCTTCGATGTAATAGCCGCCCTCTTGCACGATCAGGGTGGGCAGCGCCAGGCCGCCGACTTCCCGGCCCAGGCGTTCGAAGCCGTTTTCGCTGACGGCGACCATGGCCTGCGGGTCCTTCTCGAAGATGTCGAAGCCCAGCGACAGCACCAGGGCGTCGGGTTGGAACAGTTCGATGGCGCGGCGCGCCTCTCCCAGCTTGTCGAAGAACACCGATTCCGGCGAGCCATGGGGCATGGGCAGGTTGATGTTGTAGCCGTAGCCCGGGCCGGCGCCGCGCTCGTCCTCGTAGCCCGCGACGACGGGATAGAAGTTCTCGGGATCGCCGTGGATGGACACGTACAGGACGTCGTTGCGTTCGTAGAAGATCTCCTGGATCCCCTGGCCGTGGTGCATGTCGGTGTCCAGGATCGCCACGCGCGGAAAGCGCGAGGTCAGGCGCTGCGCGGCGATCGCGGCGTTGTTCAGGTAGCAGAAGCCGCCGGCCGCGTCGCGCCGCGCGTGATGTCCGGGCGGACGGCAGATGGCGTAGGCGTGGCGCTCGCCCGCCAACAGCGCATCGGCGCCGGCGATGGCGCATTGCGCCGACCAGTAGGCAGAGTGCCAGGTGTGCTGGCCGACCGGGCAGCTGCCGTCGGCCAGGTAACGCGCGGCCTGGGCCAGCACGCCGCGCAAGGCGTTGGGTTGGCGCACGAAGACGTTGGAGACGACCTCGTCGCCCCAATCGTCGGGCAATTGCTTCCAGGCGGAGTGCGCCCCTTGCAGGAAACGCAGGTAGTCCAGCGTGTGGACCGCCGAGATCGCGCCCGCGCCCTGGTCGGGCGGCGCCTGCACGTCAAAGCCCAGCTTGCGCGCGGCCTCGGCCAACGCGTCCAGGCGCGATGGCACTTCCTGGGGCGTGCGCATCTTGCCGCGCGAGAAATAGGTCTGCGGATGGTGCAGTTTCTGGTCGTCGTGGAAGTATGCCTTCATGCGGGGTGACACCTGGTTGCGGGTTGACGCGACGCCGGCCGGGTCTGTCGTCCCGGGCAGGCGGCCAAGACGACGTTATACGTGGCCGCGCTGCGAAGGACAATTGGCAACACCCAGGATTCAGCGCAAGGCGGCGCGCGCGGCGGTCTCCAGACTTACCAGGCGCTCATGGAGCTTGCCGCGGTCCTGGGCTGCCGCATACTGCCCCATCTGCATGCAGAGGTCGGCCACGGCGGTCTTTCCTATCATGGCGAACGCGCCGCGGATCGAATGGCATTGTTCGCGCACGCCTTGAAAGTCCGCTCGCGCCAGCGCGTCGCGGATGGCCGCCAGCGAGAAGCCCAGGCTGGAGTCCAGCGCCGCCAGGACGGCGGGATCCGGCGGCAACGCCGCCGGTTCGGCAAGCCCCGCGGGCTCTTCATTCAGCCGCGCCTGCGGAATGTGCTCGCTTATGACGCGCCGTAGCGTACGCAGCGACATGGGCTTGAGCAGCACCGCGTCGAAGTTCGCCTGACTGTTGTGCAGTTCGTCCGGCTCCACGTGCGCCGTGACCGCGACGACCGGCAGCCTGGGGCCGCGTTCGCGCAGGAACTGCGCCAGCGCATAACCGTTGATCTCGGGCATGGAGATGTCCGTCAGCACCATGTCGTAGCGGCGCATCTTCACGCAGCGCATCGCCGCCGCCGCTCCTTCCGCCGCGTCTGCCGCGACGCCCAGGGCGGCCAGCTGGTCCAGGATCAGTTCGCGGTTGGCCGGATGGTCGTCGACCACTAGCACGCGGATGTCCTGAGGCAGGGCGTCGGGCGCAGGCGTTGCGGGGTCGTCCGCGGACGGCGCAGCGTTCAGCGTTTGCGCGCAGGGATGCAAGGGCAGCGTCACCGTGAATGTGGCGCCCCCGTCGTCGGGGCAGGCGACGGCGATCGTGCCGTCCATCATTTCCACCAGCTTCTTGCTGATCGGCAGGCCCAGTCCGGAGCCGCCGTAGCGGCGGTTTATCGAGCTGTCGGTCTGCGCGTACAGCGTGAACACGCGATCCGCCTGTTCGGGCGTCATCCCGATGCCTGTGTCGCGCACGCGCATGAGCATGGAATCCGCCAGCGCAGGGTCGCGCGCAGGCTCGACCGTGATTTCCACTGCGCCCGCGTCGGTGAACTTGAGGGCATTGCCGACCAGATTGACCAGAACCTGGCGTATCCGCGTCGGGTCGCCGGCATAGATCTGGGCCACCTCGCTGCCGACAGTGGCGGACAGTTGCACTCCCTTGGCGAGCGCGGCGGGCTTGAACATCGCGACGACCTGGGCGACAAGCTGCGGCAGGTCGAACGGTATGCGCTCGACCGTCATCTGCCCCGACTCCATGCGCGACACGTCCAGAATGTCGTTGATGAGATCGACCAGTGCGCGCGAAGCGTTGCGGACGGTGCGCAGACGCCCGCCCTGGCCGGCGGCGGCCGGATCCCGGTCCAGCAGTTCCAGGTGGCCCAGGACCAGGCTCAGGGGAGTGCGGATCTCGTGGCTCATGCTGGCCAGGAAGACGGACTTTGCCCGCGCGGCATCGATCGCGGCGATGCGCGCGTCCTCGCGCTTCTTTTCGATGTCCTTGCGGGCCGTGGCGTCCGAGAAGCTGCACAGCAGCACGTCATCGCCGTGATAGCGGGTCTTGACGATGTTGACCAGCAGTTCGCATTCGCGGCCATCGTCCAGCGTCAGGGTAAGTTCGCGGTCGCGCTGCAGCCAGGCCTCGCGGTCGCCGCGGGCGTGGCAGTCGCGCAGCAAGGCATGCAGCGACACGCCTGGCGCGGCGCGGGCAGCGTAACGCTGCATCATCGCGTTTTGCAGCAGCGCCTCGCCGCTTGCGCAGGACACCAGTCCCACGCCGAACTGCGCCGATGCGATGATGGAGCGGTTCATGTGCTCGCTTTCAAACACATGCTGCGAACGGCGGTACACGGGGGCCAGCGCCTTGCGGCTGAACCACAGCAAGAGCGCCCAGAGCGTCCCGAGCAGCAGCACGGTTACGGTCAGGTATAGCGTGAGGCTGGGCAGAAGCGCGGCGGCGACGGTGCGCCAGGAATAGGCATACACCAGGGTCCAACCGGTATCGAGCAACCGCGCGCCGACGCTGAACACGCCGTCCTGATAGCGCGTCAGGGGTTCTTGCGCCGCTTGCTTCCACGGATGCGACGCCAGCGCGATCCGGCTGGGCGTATCCAGGCCTGCGGCGGATTGCGCGCGGTCGGACTCGAGCAGGATGCCGCCATTGCCGTCGACCAGCGCCACGGCGGTGCCCGCGGGGATGTCATCCAGGCGGGCTGCCAGGGCGCTGACGGGGTAGTCGCTGACGAAGATCATGAACGGCTGGGGCCCGTCGAACGCGGGTTCGACCAGCTTGATCACGTTTTGGCCCGTCAGCGGATTGATTGCGGGCGGCTGCCAGAGGATGCGCCGGCTGGTCTCCCATTGTTTGGCCACGGCGGGATCGGACAGCATGCCGAGGTCATAGGACAGTTGGCCGATGAGACCGGCGGTGTCCGCTGCGCCCAGGTGCTCGAGCAACTGCGCATAGGGCGTGGAGGGCGCGGGCATCAGGGCCAGGAAACTCAGGTCCGGACTGTAGCCGTAAGCCGTCAGCGGCAGCTTTCTTTCGCGCTCGCTGGCCGTCGCGGTGAACGCCTGCAGTTCCGTCATGCCCAGGTAGCGGGCGTAGCTGGCCGGGGGTGAGGCGGCCGTGACGCTGCCGGCCGCCAGAATGGATGGCAGGCCCGCGCCGACCTGCAGCCGCGCGTGGCCGCCGCCAGCGCGGAAAGCCGCCTCGGTTTCGGGCGTGGGCGCGGGGCGCGCCTGCCAGAGCAGCTCCGCATGGATGACGCCGCGCCGCATGGCCGTCTGCTTGCCTTCTAGGTCCAGCGCCACCTGGGACTGGTGCGCGACGAGTTCCGTGTGCAGCCTGGAGATGGCGGCATGCGCGGAGTGATAAAGCACCAGGCACGCCGCGACCACGATCAGGACGGACAGCACGATGCCGCCTCCGAACAGCATCACGGAGTGATAGCGGGCGAGGAGGCTGAGTTCCCTGGCATGTCGCGCACCAGCGCTGAGCAGGTTTTGAGGATCGCCAAGGCTGGCCGTGGCGGTGGTATTCGGCATATCGGTGTATCGGTTGGGACTGCGCGCGCGGATGTGTGGCGCGCGCGATGCAGAAGCGAAGAATCCCATGAAATTCCCGCTTGCTATCCATTTTCAGGGCTATATTTGCATTTGTTTTCCAGTATTCGGATTCGTCCTATATCAATGGCTTACGAACTAGGACACGGCTGATGAATTCGCCCCTGGACAGGACTGCGGGCAGGGCGCGGACGGCTACGCCGGCTCAGGCTCGGAGCTCGCAACGCAACTCCATCGCACCGCAGCGAACCGCCTGTTCCGCTCAAGCCCGCACCGCCTGTTTGCCCGGCGTCAAGGCCGGCTTCGAGGCGGCCTGCAGGCCACGCTTCGCGCTTCCAGACTTGCCGCCGCGCAAGAGACTGTTGTGCCACGTCCGGGGCGGCGGCTCCGCGCTCTCAATTCCGAGACCTGGCAGTCGTTATCCGGTCATGAATGAAGAATATGCGGCGCCCTTGCCGCATTTGTTGAGGAGTTGACATGAGGCATCCTGCGAGGATTTCTGTTCGTATGGTCATGGCAAGCGTGTTGGCGGCGGGCGTGATGCCCTTGGCGGCGCATGCCGCCGGAGGGACGGTCTCGTTTACCGGCGGCATTTCCGCAGCTTCATATACGCGCACGCTGGCGCCGACGGCGGCAGGCGCCGCCATGCAGTTCCAGGGCGCGCGCGTCGAGCGCAGCAGCGCGACCGTCAGCCTCGTCAATCTGGACGCATCGTCATATGCCCTGGCTTGCGCAGGCATGGGCAAGCAGCAGGCCACGACCTGCCATTTGCCCGCGGGCGGCGGCGCGCTGGCCTTGACCGCAAGCCGGACGCATCCGCCGGCCGGGCCCGCCAAGGCGGTCGTCATGCTGGCCTACGACTAGCCGGCGGCTGGCGGAGCCCGCCGTGGTCGGGCGGGCTCCGCCTTTCAATATTCGCTGACGCCATTAGGGCGAATACAATGCAGCGCCCCGGCAGCGCGCCGGACCAGAGGGTCGGACATGGACGAATTCAAGATCAAGGTGATGCTGGCGGATGACCATCCCGGCATGGTCGCGGGCGTACAGCACGCGCTGGCCGAAGTGCCCACGATTGCGCTGGTGGGCGCGGCCGCCAACTCCACCGAGCTGGTCGCATTGCTGGACCGTACTCCCTGCGACGTGGTGGTATCCGACTACTCCATGCCCGCGGGCGATTTCGGCGATGGAGCATCGCTGTTCGGCTTGTTGCAACGGCGCTATCCGCAACTGAAGCTGGTGGTCCTGACCATGCTGGACAACGCGGCGGTCCTGCACACGCTGGTCACGCTGGGCATAGGCGGCATCGTCAGCAAGTCTGACGCGCTGGCGCACCTGATACCCGCCATCCACGCCGCGCATACCGGCGGCAAGTACTATTCGCCCAGCGCCAACAAGGTAATCCAGGGCATAGACTGGAACCGGCGTGGACGCAATCCGGAAAGCGTGTTGAGCCAGCGCGAATCCGAGGTCGTGCGGCTGTATGCCTCGGGCCTGACGATCAATGAAATCGCCGAGCGCCTGCATCGCAGCAAGAAGACCATCAGCACCCAGAAGGCCAAGGCCATGGAAAAGCTCGGCATCGAACGTGAGGTCGACCTGTTCCGGTATGCGATGGAGAACGGCCTGACAGCCACGCTGGCCGCGGACTCCGCGTCCCCAGTGCAGGAGCCGGCGGAAGGCGCGCAGGGTTGAGGCCGGTCGCTTGCCGCGGCTTATGACGATGCAGGCGCTTGGTCCATTGCGCCTGCCGGGCTTCCCGACGGATTGGCGCTGACCAGTCCCGATTCGATGCCGTAGCGCAGCAGTTCAATGTCGCGCTCCAACCCCAGCTTTAGCATGGCGGTGCCTTTCTGCGTACTGATGGTCTTCTTGCTGCGATGCAGGCGCTCGGCGATTTCGTTGATTGTCAGGCCGGATACGAACAGGCGCACCACTTCCAGCTCGCGCCGGGTCAGCATGTGGATCCCATAGTCGCCGCGGTCCAGCGCATTGGCCAGATCGGCGATCCGCGGCGAAAGATAGCGGCCGTTGGCATGGGCGCCATGTATCGCGGGCAACAGATGATTCAACGAATCGGACTTGCTGAGGACGGCGGGAATGCCCAGGTTCAATAGCGAATGCACGATGCCGGGGCTTTCCAGCATGGTCAGCACGACGATCTTCAGGCCGGGGTAGCGCTGGCGGATCAGGCCGAACAGGGTGATGCCGTCGCCGAAATGGCCGCCCGGCATGGAATAGTCGGAGATCAGCACCTCGCACGGATGCCGGCTCAGCATCTCCATCAGCTCGGTGGAGTCGCGGGCCGCGCCGATCACGGATACGGTGCTGCTGGATGCGAGCGTGTGTTGCACGCCGGCGCGCACGGCGGGATGGTCGTCGGCGACCACGACGCGTAGATTCAGAGGCTTCATGATGGAACAGGGTGGGACCAGGCTGGCGAGGCGGCCAGGCGCGGCGAGGCGGCGCAGGACAGACTGTAGAGGCGCGTGGTCTGGCGGATAAGCAGCCGAGTCCGATTGCAGGCCCGGTTCGGATAGGACTAAGCCTATTTTTCGGCGTCGCGGGGGTGGCGCCCTGCGAGGGCTGCCAGCGCCATGGGTTCGAACACGTCCAAGGCCTCAGCCAAGGCATCGGTGCGCCGGTTGCGCGCCAGGTCTTCCATCTGTGCGCACCGGTCTGCCAGCGCCGTTTCGTGAATCATGGCGTAGGCCCCGCGCAGCGAGTGCAGATGCGCTCCCGCCTCGGGCTCGGCGGGCGCATTGCCGGTCCGGATCGCCGCGAGTTCCTTGCGGATGGCTGCGAGCGACTGGTGCAGCGACCGCGTCAGTGCCTCATGGACTCGCGCAGGCAGCGGGCCTTGTGCGATCTCGTCCCGGGCGCGCGGGCGCGGGGCAGGCGCCGGGGCGCCGCGCAGCAGGCGCCGGATGGCGGCATCCAGCTTGTCCAGCAGCAGGGGTTTGACCAGCACCGTGTCGATGCCGGCGTCGCGGCATTGCTGGTGCTCCTGCGCGCCGACGTGGGCGGTGTAGGCGATGATGGGCACTTGCGCGCCTTGCGCGTGCAGGCAGCGGGCCAAGGCATAGCCGTCCATGCCGGGCATGTTCACGTCGGTGATGACCAGGCCGTAGGCCTGTTCCATGAAGCGCGCCAAGGCCGCGCTGCCATCCGCCGCCAGGTCCGCCTGATAGCCCAGGGTCTCCAGCTGTATTTTCATGAGCTCGCGGTTGGCGGGGTTGTCATCGATCACCAGGATGCGGGCGGCAAGCGGCTGCTCCGGTTCCAGCGGCGCCGTGCTCGCCGGAACTGCGGCATCCGGGGCCTCGGCGGGTGCGGGGGGCAAGGGGAGCGTGACGAGGAAGGTGCTGCCTTCCTGCGGCTTGCTGGTGACGGCTATGCTGCCGTGCATGAGCGTGGCCAGCCGGCCGCATAGCGCCAGGCCCAGCCCCGTGCCGCCGTAGCGCCGGGCGATGGAGGAATCCGCCTGGGTGAACGGCCGGAACAGCACGGCTTGCTGCGCCGGGGTCATGCCGATGCCCGTGTCGCTGACGCCGATCACGATAGGGGTGTCGGGCGCATCGTCGTCCTGGCGGTAGACCTCAAGAAGCACATCGCCGTGGGATGTGAATTTGATGGCGTTGCCGACCAGGTTGAACATGATCTGGCGGATGCGCGTGGGGTCGCCCAGATAGCGGGGCGCCAAGCGGTCGTCTATGCTGCAATCCAGCTCCAGGCCCTTGGCCTGCGCGGCGGGCGTGAAAACGGCGACGACTTGCCGGGCGGCTTCCGCGAGGTCGAAAGGAATCGACTCGACGCTCATCTGGCCGGATTCGACCTTGGAGAAATCCAGAATGTCGTTGATGATCTCCAGCAGCGTGGCCGAGGAGGACGTCACCGCCCGCAGGCGCTCGCTCTGGGCGGGCTGCAGGCCAGAGCGCTCGAGCAGTTCGAGATTGCCCAGGATGGCGTTCAGCGGCGTGCGGATTTCGTGGCTCATGGTGGCCAGGAAGGCGGATTTGGCCTGATTCGCCGTGTCGGCGGCGACGCGGGCTTCGTCCAGTTTCTGTTCAAGTTGCTTGCGGGCCGTGATGTCGGTGAAGTTGCACAGCAGCACGTCCACGCCCTGGTACTTGGTCCGCACCGCGTTCACCAGCAGATCGCTGTGGCTGCCGCCGATGCGCGGATGGGCCAGTTCCAGCTCGGCGTGCCAGCCGGCGGCGTCCGAAGCGCCGCCATACAGGGCGAGCAGACGCGCATGCAAGGGCGGGCTGCCGGGCGCTGCGCTGGCGGCATAATCCTGCATGACCTCGTTCTGCAACAGCACTTCGCCCGTGTTCAGCGACAGCAGCGCAAGGCCCGAGGGCGCGGTGGCGACCATGGTGCGGTTCAGGTTCTCGCTTTCGAATATGCGCTGTGAGCGGGCATAGCCGGGCTTGAAGACCTTGCGGTCGAGCAGCAGCAGTACCGCCCAGACGAACGTCACCATCAGCAGCGTCGCGAGCGCGTAGCCGGCCAGCCTGGGCCATAGGTCGGCGACTATGGTGCGCCAGGAAAAGGCGTAGGTCAGGCGCCAGCCGGATTCGGAAACCTGGTCGCCGAGGATGAACAGGCCGTCGCGGTAACGCACCTCCGGCGGCGCGACCGGATCCGATCTCGTTGCGTCCAGCATCCTGGCAGCGATCTTCGCGTCTTGCTCTTCCATGGCCATAGGCAGGAGCTGGCGCCCGTCCTGGTCGACGATCAGGGCTGCCTCTTCGTAGCGCGTTGTCCTCAGATAGGCGTTCAGCGTATCGGCAGGATAGATGGCAACAAAGATGGCGAATATGCGGCCCTGGCTGCTTGCGGCCTGGTACAGCCGCAGGGACAGCTTGCGCGTCAAGGGATCGACGGCGGGCGGCAGCCAGCGCGGTCCGCCTGCCGCCATCAGGCGCTGCTGGATCTCGGGCGATTCCAGGTCGCCCAGGTCGGGGGCGATCGTCCGGATCAGTTCCGCGACGTCTTTCGCGCCCACCAGCGCCAGCGGATCCACGGTGTCGGACATGGGACCCACGCCGAGGAAGCCGCGGTCGGGGCTGTAGAAGAAGCCGCTGACCGAAAGCGCCTTGGCGTAGGCCGCAGCGGAATAGCTGATCTCGTCGGTCAGATGCAGATAGGGCAGGTAGGCGGCGGCGGGCCGGCCGGGTTCGATGTCGGCCAGGGCCACCACCGGAGGAAAGTTTGGGTTGCGCTGGAATTCCATGCGCCCTTGCAGGCGCGCGAAAGTCTGCACCAGGTCGGGGGCCGCGGACGACACGCGTGCGGGCCAGGCGTACTCCTCGTGCGAAAGACCGATGCGGAATGCGCCCTCGCGCACGCCCAGCGCCGTCTGCAACAGCGCTTTGCGCACCACGAAGCCGGCATAGCGTTCCGCGACGTAATCCTTGGCTTGCGCGAACAGCATGACGCCAGCGACTGTCAGCAGGACCAAGGTTGTGACGGCGCCGCCCACATATAGCAGCGCCCTTTGATAGCGGTTCAGGATGCTGATGGCGCTGCGCGACGGCCGGCCGGCGGTCTCGGGCTCAGGGGCGTCTTGGATCTGCGCGGCCATGCTGGGTTCGGCTCCGCCGGAATGGGTGACGCCATGATAGAGCCAAACAGGCCGGAACCGGCAATATAGGACTCGGCTGATTTCCGTTCCCGGCGGCGGGTGGAACAATGAATTCGTCGGCAGTTCGCTGCCTGGCCTTCCGCCCGCAGGCGCCTCGCCGCCGCGCCATGGGCGCTTCGTTCTCCGGGACCATCATGCTCAAATCCGCCCTAGTTGTCGACCAAGACGAATTCCAACGTGCCGCGCTGGCGCGGATGCTGGGCAAGATCGGCGTGCCTGAAGTGGCGACGGCGCACGACGGCGCGTCGGCCGTGGCGGCGATCCAGCAGCAGCAATGGGATCTGGTCATTGTCGATCTGGACATGGCGGACCGCACCGGGCTGCAGATGATCGATGCGCTGGCCGATGCCGGCGGTTGCGGCGGCATCGCGATCGCCAGCAGCCATCCGACCCGGATCCTGCAGGCGGCGGCGACCTACGCCCGGAATCGCGGCCTGCCCATCATCGCCGCGCTGGGCAAGCCGCTGGAGGCGGCCTGCCTGATTTCGATGATCGAATCCCTGGCCCGGACCGCGCTGGCCGATGGCGAGGCGACGTTGCGCGCCGCGGCGCAGAGCAGCGGCGTCGCGCTGGCCGGCCTGGACACCGAACGTCTGCGCCGCGCCCTGGCGCAGCGCGAGATTGCTGCGTACTTCCAGCCACAGCATTGCGTGTCGACGGGCGAACTGCGCGGCGCTGAAATGCTGGCGCGCTGGGTCGCGGATGACGGCGCGATGATTCCTCCGGCCGCTTTCCTGCCGGCTTTCGAGGCGGCGGGCTTGCTGGGATCGCTGACCGACTACATGTTGGCGCGCGCCTTCGAGGCGCAGCGCGAACTGGGCGGCCGGCCCGATTGCGTCATCAGCATCAACGTGCCCGCGGCCGTCGCAAGTTCCATCTGCTGGGCCCAGGACGTGGCCGACCGGGCCGAATTCGCCGGCGTGGATCCGAGCCGCATCGTCATCGAGATCACCGAGGACGGTGGCGCGCGCTCCAACGGGGCGCTGGCGGGCGCCATCACGCAACTGCGCTTGCGCGGCTTCAGCTGCGCGATCGACGACTTCGGCACCGGCGACTCCTCGCTCGACCGGTTGCTGTGCGCGCCTTTCGACGAATTGAAGATCGATCGCGACATGATCGCCCGGGCGCGCCGCCATCGCCATGCCCAGGATGTCCTGGCCTGCACCGTCGAGATGGCGCGGTCGCTGGACATGACGGTGGTGGCCGAAGGCATCGAGAGCCAGGAGGACTACGACATGGTGCGCGCCTTGGGCGCGCAGGTCACGCAAGGGTACTTCCATGGCAGGCCGATGCCGCTAGGGGCATTCAGCCAGTACGCGCTCAGCCAGGGAGTCATCGGGCATGGGATCCTGCGGATGTACGCGAACGCCTGAAGCGGGCCGTGTACCGTATCGCAGGCTGGTCGCAGATAGCGATCAGGCCCCCGCCAGCACCACCAGCACCGCCAGGCACAGCAGCAGTCCGAACGCCGCCAGCGCGTAGGGCAGCAACTGCACATACACGCCGCGCTCTTCGCCGCGGCCATGCGCCAGGCCAGCCGCGATCGACATCCGCACCGGTGAAAAAATTCCCATCGACGTGCCCGACACATGCAGCAGCGCGGCCGCAGCCGGCACGCTCAGGCCCGCATTCAAGGCCAGCGACAGTTGCGCAGGCATGAAGAGGCTGTTGGGCGCGTTGCCGCTGTTGGCCAGGATGCCGAATACGCCGGCCAGCAGCGGCGTGATCAATATGGTCCAGTCCTTCAGGCTGGCGAACAGGCCGTCGGCATACGCTTGCGAGATGCCGGCGCCGGCCAGGACTTCGGCCATCATGGCGAACAGGAACACGGAGTACACCGCGTGCCGTCCCGTGGTCCAGGCCGCGCGCGCCTGCGTCGCGAGCAGGTCGCGCTGGCGGCAAATGGCGGCCATGAGCACGGCGCCCACGATCAGCCAACTGCCGGCATGCAGCAGCGGCATCCAGCCGGGCAGGTCCGGGAACGGCTTGAACGCAGCCAGTCCGGCCAGGCCGCCGTTCAAGCCTGGCAGCAAGCGCGTGGCCACCAGCCAAGCAATCATCAGGATATAGGGCAGCGCCTTGCGCGCCGCCGCCATCATCCGGGGCCGGTCGGGCCGGCGGTCCAGCAGGAAGCGCAGCACGATGAGCGGGCCGTAGGCCGACAGCAGCGCGGTTTCCGGTCCCAATAGCGCTGTCGCGGCGCTCAGGGCGGCCAGGCTCGCGATCATCCAGACGGCTTCGCGCACATGCTCCGCGGATTCAGCGCGCAAGCCTGCGCGCCTGGCGGTGCGCCAGTACAGCAGCATCCACAATACCGTCAGCAAGGCGACCGGCGCCATGCCGTACAGCGCCAGCTCCGTGGCCGGGACGCGCGCATAGGCCGACGCCAGCAGCGTGCCGCTGCCCATGGCGCCCCAAGGGATCAGGGTCTGGCTCAGCAGCGCAAACACCATGGTTTCGCGCGGCTTCAAATTCAAAGGCCGGATCAGCAGCACCGTTCCCAGCATGCCCACGCCGAAGCCAGTGGCCGCTTCGGCGAAAGGGCCGACCAGGAAACAGGCAAAGAACAGCAGCCGGCGGCGCGCCAGCGGATGGGCCAGTGCGGTGTTTGCGCCGTCCGCCGCCGCGTGCGGCGCGCGTCCTTGTGCCGCCATGTTCCAGAACAGCAGCCCGCCCAGGATGTACGGCGTGATGATCCCGCCTATCCAGAGGCCGCGTTCCAGCGCCACCCCGAGCTGGCCGGTGGTGAAGGAGGCGGGCGCCGCATACAGGGCGATGGGCACGGCGGCCAGCAGGCCCAGCAAGGCGGCGGCCGTGGTGTTCAGGCGTCCGCTGGCGATGGCGCCGATGACGGCCAGGGCGGGTAGCGACCACAGTAGGTACATCATGGATTGAGCGTGTGCATGGCGGGGTCCGGGACAGGCTTGGCGCGTAGCAGTGTATGCCGAGAGCCGCGCCGCGGCGGTTCATGCCTGCCCGATCGCGGGGTCTTTTGGAAGGCGCGGCAACCGTACGCTGCGTCCCGCGTCTGGAACGCGGGACGATGATAAAAATGCCGCAACCTGCGGGGGCGGGTTCAGAAGTCCAGCGTGGCGTGGGGCCAGCGCTTCGTCGCCACCAGCTCGCGCGCTACTTGGCGCAGGATCTCGACCGCCGCCTTGGTGGCGCGCGAGGCCGGCCGATCCGAAGGGTGGGCCAGGATGCGGCGCAGGCTGAGGCCGTCGATGGGCTGGGCGGACAGGCGGCCTGCCTCGATGTCTTCCAGCACGGTTGCGGCGAAGTGCACGGTCACGCCGACCTTTTCCTTTATGAGGCGCTTGGCGACTTCCATGGTTTCGACTTCCACCACCGGATTCAGATGCACCCCGGCGTGCGCCGCCTGGGCCTCGAGCTCGAGCCGCACGCCGGACTTGGCCAGGCCGGTCATCACCAGCGGCAGCTCGGCCAGGTCGCGCACGCCGATCCGCGCGGGCCGGGCCTTGCGATGCGAGGGCGGTCCGATGAGGCACATGCCTTCGGTCAGGAAGGGATAGGTGAGCAGGTTGGCGACGGGGACCGGACCGTTGAGCATGGCCAGGTCCACCTGGCCCTTGAGCAGCATTTCGTGCAGCGTGGGAGAGAAGGCTTGAACGAAGCGCAGCCGGACTTCGGGGAGCTGTTCCTGCACGGCGCGAGTCAGGGGCACGGCCAGCGTCATTGCGAGTCCGGGAGAAAGACCGATGACGACGGGGCCGCTGGGATGGCGTTGCAGGGCAGACATGTCCTGCTTGAGCTGTTCGGCGTAGCGCAGCAGGAAAGAAGCGCGTTCCAGCAGGAAGGCGGCTTCTTCGGTGGGCGACGCGCCGCGCGAATGGCGCACGAAGAGCTGGACGCCGAGCTCTTCTTCCAGCAGCTGGATCTGGCGCGTAAGCGCGGGCTGCGCCACATGCAGGACGCTTGCGGCGCGGCCGAAATGCCCCTGGTTGGCCAGAACGACAAAGTAGCGAAGTTGCCGCAGATCCATTTCCGTAGCAGCCCTATGTGGCGGATTGAGTCATAACAAAATTATATGGGAGCGGTAAGAAAATGGTAGTGGACGCTGCATCCGGGTGAGCTTTAACTTGCATCAGCCGCGAGAAAAGCCGCAGCACCTCTCTCTTTAAAGATCATCAGAAAAAGGAATGACATGGATATCAATGCTCAGGAAATGGAAGCCACCCGCATCGCGCGCTGGGGCAAGGTCGAGCCCTACCGCGAGACCTTCATCGAAAGCCGGCTGCCCGGCATGAAGAAGAACATCTACAAGATCATGAACCGCGGCGTGCTGGAGAACAAAGGCGTGGAGCCAGCCATCCCCGGCAACCACCGCTTTGGCGTGACCTTCATCGAAATTCCCGTGGGGCAGGGCGCCAGCCTGCATGCGCACAAGACCGAGGAAGTCTTCTGCCCTCTGAACGGCCAGATGGAAGTGATCTGGGGCGAGAAGGGCGAGCACTCGGTGATGCTGAACCAGTGGGACGTGATTTCCTGCCCCATCGGCGTGATGCGCGGATTCCGCAATCCCAACCCGCATGCCCTGGTCGTCTATTCCGTCGTCGGCGGCACCGACGAGGAATGCGGGCGCATTGCCTGGCATCCCGACGTGGTGCGCGCCGCCGAGAACACCGGCCTGGTCTACGGCACCGACGGCTTCCTTAAAGAGAAAGCGGAAAGCTGATGCCGGACGGTGGCCTGCGCCGGCCAGGTGCGGCGCCATCGATAACAAAGAGAACAATAGAGGAGACATGGAATGAGCGATGACTATGGCGTATCCCGGCTGATTGCAAGAAGACGCGTGCTGCGGGCCGTCGCCTGTACGGGCGCGCTTTGCGCGGTGCCTGCGATGGGCCAGGCCAAGCAGCTCGTTCCGTTCTTCGGCAGGAGTTCGCGCACGCCGGTGCGCCTGGTGGTGCCGTTCGCCCCCGGAGGCTCCACGGACATCGTCGCGCGCCTGCTGGCCGCGCAGCTGCCGGCCTATCTAGGGCAGAGCGTGATCGTGGAGAACCGCCCAGGCGCAGGCGGCAATATCGGCGTGGCCTCGGTCGCCCGGGCGCAGGCGGACGGCGGCACGCTGCTGCTGGTGTCGTCCTCGTTCGTCACGAATCCTGCGATCGCCGCAGAACGGCCCGCCTACGATCCGGTGCGCGACTTCGCGCCGGTTAGCCTGGCGGTGAGTTCCCCGGACGTCATCGTGGTCCGCGCCGAAAGCCGGCTTGCCACGCTCAAGGATCTGCTGGACGCTGCCGCCCGGGATCCCGGCACGCTCACGTACGCCACGCCGGGCAACGGCAACAGCGTGCATCTGGCGGCCGAACTGCTGTGGCGGCGCGCGGGTGTCAAGGCTTTGCACGTCCCGTACTCGGGCGCGGCGCCCGCAGTGCTGGCGGCGCTGGGAGGCCAGGTCGACTGCGCCTTTGCCGCGCTGCCCGCGGCGCAGGCGTTTCTCGCCGACGGCCGGCTCAGGGCCTTGGCCGTGGGCGGGGAAGAGCGCTGGCCGGCGCTTTCCGGCGTGCCGACGATCGCGCAAGCCGGCTTCGCCGATTTCCGCTCGGAAACCATGCAGGCGCTGTTCGCGCCGGCGGGCACGCCGGCCGCCACGGTCGAACGCATCAACAAAGCGGTGGCCGAAGCGCTGGGCAAAGAGCCGGTGCGCAGGCAGCTCGACGGGCTCGGATTTCGCGTCATCGCTAGTTCTTCAGCGGCGCTGAAGGCCAGGGTGGCGCAGGAGGTCCCGCAATGGGCTGCCGTGGCGGCCCAGGCGGGAATAAGCGCCGACTGAAGCGCGGCACGCAAATTTCATTAGTCAGACTACAGGGTTGAATGTTTATGAGTCATGCCAATTCCTGCGCGGACACGCGCGCCGCCGACGAACAGCGCGCCATACCCGCAACGCCGCAAGCATTGCTGCAAGCCGTTCTTGCGGCCAACCAGGCCACGGACCCGCGCACCCGCGAGGTTCTTGATTCCCTGATCCGCCACCTGCACGCGTTTGCGGCGGACGTGAAACTGAGCTACGAGGAACTGCACCGGGGCCTGGATTTCATGGTGCGAGTGGGCCAGGCCACCAATCCGCTGCGGCACGAAGGCATCCTGCTGGCCGACATCCTGGGCGTGGCCACGCTGGTCCTGTTGATGGACGCCGAGGGCGTGCTGGAGGCCGGCGGCACGGAGCCCGCGCTGATCGGGCCGTTCTGGCGCGCCAACCAGCCCGTACTAAAAAACGGTTCCAAGATCGCCACCGAGGATACGACCGGCGATCGGCTGCTGGTGACGGGGCGCATCTGCACGCTGGATGGCCAGCCGCTGGCCGGCGCGCGCCTGGAAACCTGGCAGGCCGCGCCCAGCGGCCTGTACGAAAACCAGGATCCCGAGCAGGAAGACATGAACCTGCGGGCCGTGTTCATGACTGACGCGGACGGCCGCTTCTGGTTCGACAGCGTCAAGCCCGCCGGCTACGGCGTGCCCATCGACGGCCCCTGCGGCGACCTGCTGGCGCTGCAGCAGCGCAACCACATGCGGCCCGCGCACCTGCACTTCATCGCCTCGGCGCCCGGCCACAAGGTGTTGACCACCCAGATCTTCGACGCCAACGACGCCTACGCGTATAGCGATGCGGCATTCGGCGCGGTGGGGTCGCTGCTGCGGAAGTTCGAAGCGACGGGCGACGGCACCTACCGCCTGGACGTGGAGCTCAAGCTCGAGCCGGGCGAAACGCGCATGCCCAAGCCGCCGCTTTCCTGATCCGGCTTTCCCCGCTTTCGACCTCAATCCCGGCGCGGCCTGCCGCGCCTTGGGCAGCCTTTGCCCGCAACAACCAGAACCAGAGACAGACATGAGCAAGAAAACCCAAGCCCTGCGCGTGATCGAACGCGTTTCCACCGTCGCCGAGCTGCGGCCGGCCCTGGTCGACATCTCCGTGCCGCAGGCGCCGGAAGGCCATGCCGTGGTCGAAGTCAGCGCGGCCGGGATCAATCCCAGCGACGTCAAGGCGGCGATGGGCATGATGCCTTACGCGATCTGGCCGCGCACGCCCGGACGCGACTACGCGGGCAAGGTGATAGCCGGACCCGCGGAATGGATGGGGCAGGAGGTGTGGGGCACGGGCGGCGACCTGGGCATTACGCGCGACGGGACCCACGCGCGCTACCTGGTGCTGCCCGTGGCCGCCTTGGTGCGCAGGCCTGCCCACATCGCAGCGGCCAGCGCCGCCATGGCGGGCGTGCCGTTTGTCACCGCCTATGAAGGGCTGCGCCGCGCCGGCCTGTCTGGCCCGGGCCAGACGGTGGTGGTGTTCGGCTCGAACGGCAAGGTCGGGCAGGCCGCCATCCAGCTGGCCAGCCGCGCCGGCGCCCGGGTGATCGGGGTGGAGCGCGGCGGCGAAGGCTACGTCGGCCATGCGGTTTCAGGCGTGTCGGTCATCGATGGCAGCCGCGACGGGATCGCCCAGCGTGTCATGGAGCTGACCAGCCAGACGGGCGCGGACATTGCCTACAACACGGTGGGCTCGCCGTACTTCGCCGCGGCGCTGGAATCGTTGAAGGTGGGCGGGCGGCAGATCGTCATTTCCACCCCTGACCGCAACGTGCCCTTCGACATCCAGGCCTTCTACCGCCGCGACCTCCAATTGATCGGCGTGGACAGCCTGAAGCTGGACTCGGCCCGCTGCGCCGCGGTGTTCCGCGAGCTGCTGCCCGGCTTCGGGGACGGCAGCCTGCAGTCCTTTCCGGTCAGTCCGGCCGCCGTGGTGCCGCTGGCGCAAGCCCGCGAGGCCTACATCAAGGTGCTGGAAGGCGCGCAGGACCGGCCCGTCCTCGCCCCCTGATCCGCGACCCGCTTTATCCGGCCGATCGCCTGTCCGTCATGGGCGATCGGCTTTTTTTTCGCGCAGCAGAAGCATAAAAGGAGACAAACCATGACACTGCACCGCAGACATTTTCTTCAATACGCGACGGCCCTGGCCGGCGTCGTGGGGCTTAGCGCCACGCTGCAGGCCCAGCCGGACTATCCGGCGCGCCCCATCAGGATGGTAGTGCCGTTCACGGCGGGGTCGACCACCGATGTCATCGGCAGGACGGTGGCGGAACAGCTGGAGAAGAAACTCGGCCAGCCGGTGGTGGTGGAGAACCGGCCGGGCGCAGGCGGCGTGCTGGGCGCCACCATGGTGGCGGGCGCCGCGGCCGATGGCTACACGGTGCTGGTGCACTCCGCCGCCCACGTGGCCAACCAGTCGCTCTACGCCAACCTCAAATACGACACCCTCAAGGACTTCACGCCCGTGACCATGCTGGCCTCGATGCCGAACGTGATCGTGGCGTCGAACGCGCGCAACTTCAAGTCGCTGAAGGACCTGGTGGAGCGCGCCCGCGCCGAACCCGACCAATATACCTACGGCTCGTCCGGCAGCGGCAGCGGCGCGCACATCGCGGGCGAAAAGTTCAGGGCCGCGACTGGCATCCAGGCTATCCACGTGCCGTACCGCGGCACGCCGGAGGCGGTCAACGACGTGATCGCCGGCCGGGTCGACTGGTTCTTCCTGCCATTGCCGCTGGCGCTGCCCATGGTCAAGGCTGGCAAGCTGACCGCGCTGGCGATCAGCGCCGACCACCGCTCGCCCGCGTTGCCGGACGTGCCCACGACAGCAGAGGCTGGCTACCGCGACGTGGACCAGCTGTTCTGGGTGGCCATGTTCGTGCCGGCCGCGACGCCGCCGGCGGTCCTGGCCAAGCTGCATGCCGGCACCGAACAGGCGCTGCGCTCGGACGCCACGCGCGAGCGCTTCGACAACCTGGGGGCCGAGCCCGCGCCCATGCCGCAGCAGCAATTCGCCGAGCTGATCGGCCGCGAAATGGAAAGCACCGGCAGCCTGATCCGCGGCGCCGGCATACGCGTCGGCAATTGAGTCGGGGAAACTGGGGGGAATATGTCAATAATCAGAAGAATCGGGCTGTTGGGAGCCTGTGCGCTGGCGGGACCGGCGCTTGCGCAATCGTCGTCGCTGACCCTGTTCGGCCACATCGACCTGAACGTGACCAGCGCCACCGCAGGCAGCACTTCCAAGATCGGCATGGACCAGGGCGGCTACATGCTGCCCAGCCGCATCGGCATGCGCGGCACCGAGAATCTGGGCAACGGCAACTCGGTGGGGTTCTGGCTGGAGGCGCCCATCCTGCCGAATAGTGGCGGGCCGCAAGGCCTGAACTGGACACGGCGTTCGACCATCAGCTTGAGCAACGAGCGCTACGGCGAACTGCGGCTGGGGCGGGACTACACCGCGGCGTTCTGGAACGTGTCCTCGTTCTCGCCCTTCGGCACCGTGGGCGTGGGCGGCAGCAGCAACATCATCAAGGGCTGGCCCTTGGGGATGGAGGGCGCCACCACGCTCTCGCGCGCCAGCAACATGGTGGCGTACTTCCTGCCGAAGAAACTCGGCGGGATATACGGACACCTGAACTATGCGCGCGAAGAAGACCTGCGCGGCGCCGACTATGCCGGCGGGCGGCTGGGCTACCAGTCCGGTCCGCTCAATGTCGCCGCCGCATACGGCAGGACGTCGATGGGCAGCGGCGAGCACTACGAAACCGCGACCCTGGGCGCCAGCTATGACTTCCGCGTGGTGAAGCTGTTTGCCAACTACCTGCAGCAGAAGATCGGGTCGGACAAGCAGCACGTGGCCCTGGCGGGCGCGTCGGTGCCTGTGGGTGGCGGCCACGTGAAGCTGTCGTACTCCCGTTCCACCCAGAGCGGACAGTACGAAGGCGACGACGCGCAGCAGTTTGCGCTGGGCTACACCTACGCGCTCAGCAAGCGCACGGTGCTGTACACGGCGGCGTCCTTCATCAAGAACGAGGGCAATGCCGCCTTCGTGACCGGGGACGTCGCGCCGGAAGGCGTGCCGGGCGCGAACTCGAAGGGCTTCCAGGTCGGGATCAGCCACTCGTTCTGAGCGTGATGCGCTGCGGCCCCGCTCAGTGCGGGGCTGCAATTTTTTATTGGACCGCCTTGGCAGGCGCCGCCGGCAACACCCCGGAATCATGCACCGGCTTGCCGCCCAGCAGCGTGAGCACCGAATTGATGGCGTGGATCTGGTCCGCCGGCATCGTCAGGTAGGGCTGGTCCAGCACCGCCAGGTCGGCCAGCTTGCCGGCGTTCAGTTGCCCGCGGTCGTCTTCGTCGAATGCCAGCCAGGCGGCCTGGCGCGTGTAGAGCGCCAGCGCTTCCTCCCGCGTGAGCAAGGCGCCGGGCTCGCGCAGCACGGTGGCGCCGATGGCGCGTCCCTGCACGTGGTACTCCACGGCCTGCCAGACGCCAGCCACGCCGATGCGGGTCGAATCGGTGCCGCCCGCGACCGGCAGACCCAGGTCCAGCGCCGTGCGCACCGGCGGCGAATCCTGCTCCGCCCCCTTGGGATTGGCCTCGCGTATCGCCTCGCCCTCGAAGTGCGGACCCATCTGCACCGTATAGGCCAGCCCCAAACGCGCCATGCGTTCCAGCGTGCGGCGCGAGCCGGTGTTCAGGTGGGCGATGGACCAGCGCAGCGGGCGCAGGTCGTGGTCGCGGCCGACTTCCTCGAACACGTCGAGGATGGCGCTGGCGGCATCGTCGGTGTAGGCGTGGATCTCCAGCGGGATGCGGCGTTCGGCCGCGTAGCGGGCGATGCGGGCGAGTTCCTGGCGCGCTTCGGCCGGCGGGTTGAATCCCGGGCCCATGCGCACGCCGTCGTTCATGGCGGATACCAGGTTTTCACCCAATCCCAGGAACGCGAGCTTGCCGTCGTCGTGGCGCGGCGGGCGGAAGGCCATGATGTCGCGGAACCATTGCGCCTCGCCGCCCGCGCGCATGGCCGAAATCCGGTAACCCGCGCGCACGGTGAGTTCGCCACGGTCGCGCAGCGCGTAGAGCGGCTCGTAGGCTTCAGCGCCGCCGGCCGACGGATCGATGAAGCCCGTCAGCCCGCGCGCGTTCATGGCGCGCAGAAAGGCTTGCAGCCCGGCGGGGCGGTCGGCGGTATGGCTCAGGCGGGCGAACAGCGCGTTGAACGGGCCGATGCCGCCCAGCAGCCTGCCGGTGGCGCGGCCCTGCGCGTCGCGCTCGACCGTGATGCCGTGCAGTTCCGGCGGCTGCGGGCCGTCCAGGCCCAGGGCTTCGATGCCGCGGCTGTTGAGCAGGGCGTAGTCGTACAGGTATTGGACATAGGCGGGATGCCCGGGGACCGCCTGGTCCAGGTCGGCGCGGGTGGGCGCGCGGCGCTCGCGAAATTGCCGCGGATGCCAGGATCCGACCACCGCGACCCAATGGTCGCGCGGGCGTTGCGCGGCGTCGCGGGTCAGCCGGCCCAGCGCGTCTGACAGGCTGGGCGCGTCGTACCAGTAGGTTTCGAACGCATAGGTCTGGCCGCCGCGGATGGCGTGGATATGCGTGTCGATGAGGCCGGGTATCACCGTGCGGCCCTGCAGGTCCAACTGGCGCGTGGCCGGTCCGACGTGTTGCTCGACATCGCCGTCCCCGCCCACCGCCACGATGCGTTCGCCCTGGATCGCCAGGGCTGTTGCGCGCGGCGCCGCGGGGTCCATGGTGATGATCTGGCCATTGCGCAGCACCAGGTCGGCGTCGCGGCTGTGGGCGGCGCAGGGCAGCGCGGCTGCCAATGCGAGGACAAGCGCCGTGGTTCTTTTCATGTGTCGTCTCCGGTCATCGAGGGGGTTCAGTAGCGCCATAGCGCTTCCAGGCCAAAAAAATGGACGGTTTCGGCGCGGCCGGTGTCGCGGATGAAGCTTCCGGGCCGGAACACCGAGTAGGCGGCTTCGAAACTCAGGTGGCGCGACACTTCCCAGCCCAGCACCACGTCGGCCTGCGTGCCGATGTAGCGGGCGCGGCTGGCGCCGGCCGGGCGCAGCAGATTGCCGGCCACGCCGTACACGCCGTCCTGCAGGCTTTGACGCCAATAGAAGACCGCCGCGGTTCCCAACGTCCAGCCGGAGCCCAGGTCCAGCGTGAGCGAGGGATGCAGGTTGATCAGGTTGGAAGGGCCGATCAGGCCCGCTTCGCCGAAGTACTTGCCCTTGGGGAAGAAGACGGCAAAGGTCTGGAGCTTGGGATCGTCCGGATTGCGGTCGCCGCTGATGATGTTGGCCTTCAGGCCTACGCGCGGCTGCAATGGCGTGCCGCGGAAGGTGTAGCTCACGTCGCTGGCGAGCGACCAGGCGCGCGCCGGCGCGCCGGCGAAGCTGCCGTATTGGTAGACCGCTTCCAGGTCCCAGCGCCAGGAGGCGTGCTGGCCGAAGTAGCGCGCGCCCAGCGCGTTGCGGGTTTCGGGGCCGCTGCCCTGGTTGTAGGTGGCCGAGTCGCTGGACAGCGACAGCAGGTAGGCATCCAGGCCGGTGTCGCCCAGGCCGCCGGGCGCGGACCAGGTGCCGTAGAGGCCGCCGAGCCGGCGCTGGGAGTCGGCGCGGTCGCTGAAATCGTCCGGATCGTTGCGCACCGGGCGCACCAGGAAACCGTCCACGCGCAGCCCCTGGCCTGCCCAGCTGAGCGCGCCGCCGTCGAACGAGCGCAGCACGTTGGGACCGTAGCGCGCCGAGATCAGCCGTTCGCTGCCATAGGCCATGACCTGGCGGCCCGCGCGCGCGGTCCAGGTGCCCCCAGCGCCGGCAAGAGAGACGTCGACGAAAGCCTGCAGCACGTCGCTGCCGGTGTCGTCGGGCGGTCCGATGGAGCCGGTGTCGCGTTCGGCATGGGTCAGGTTCAACTGGCCGAAGGCGCGCACCTGCCGGCCCAGCCGCAGGTCGGCATAGGGCAGGAAACGGTACAGCTGGTAACCCTCGTCGGGTACAGCCGCGTCGCCGAATTCGTTGTTGCGGTAGCGCTCATAGCGGGCGCGCAGCTCGGCGCCCAGGGTCAGCGCGGAGGAATCGCCCAGCCGGATCCACTTGCCGGCTTCGCCCCAGGCGCCCGTGCGCTTGGCCGGGTCGTCCAGGTAGCTGTAGTCCTCGGTATAACGCCAGGGATCGATGGGCGGCAGCGCGGACCCGGCGGCCTGCGCGGCGCCGATTGCCAGCGCGGCCAGCGGGAGGATTGCGAGTCTGTGGAAGTTCAAGTTGCCTGGGCTGCAGCCGACGCGTGCAAGCGTCGACAGCGGTAAAAGTGACCAGGCGGCAAGATAGATTAAGGACAATGGCGTCGGTAGTCGCCATTTTTAGCCCTGGCTGTCCTGAAAACGGAACGCTGGGCTAGTCTTCCTGCAACTTCCCGAAGCGCTCCGCCAGATAATCCACCAAGGTCCTGACCGACGACAGCAGGCCGCGCCGCGACGGGAACACCGCATGTATCAGCTCGCGGCGCGGGGCCCAGTCAGGCAGCAGCCGGACCAGCTGTCCCGCCTGCAGCTGTTCGCGCACCATCATGGTGGGCAGTTGCACGACGCCCACGCCGGCCACCGCCGCGTTGCGCAAGGCGATCATGTCGGTGGTGATCATCCTGGGGGCAAGCGAGACGGTGGCCTGCTGGCCGTCCTGCTTGTACAGCTCCAGGCGATAGGCCTGGTTGGGCGAGCCCAGCGCCAGGCTGGGCCAGGCGCCCAGGTCGTCCGGGGTTGCGGGCTGGCCGCATTGGGCCGTCAGGCCCGGGCTGGCGACCAGGCTCTGGCCGCGGTCCGACAGCACGCGCATGACCAGTTCGCTGTCTTCCAGCGGAGGCGGCCGCACGCGGATCGCCACGTCCACGGCTTCACCCAGCACGTCGACCCGGCGGTTGGTGGCCTCCAACTGTATGACCACGCGCGGGTACTTGATCATGAAGTCGGCGAGCATGCCGCCCACATGGGTATGCAGCAGGGCGATCGGGCAGGTCAGCTTGACCACGCCGCGCGGCTCGACCTGGGCCGCGTCGATCACTTCCTGCGCGGCTTCCGCTTCGGCCAGCATGGCCTTGCAGCGCTCGTAGTAGGTCTGGCCTATGTCCGTGACCATGAAATGCCGGGTCGAGCGCTGGATGAGGCGCACGCCGAGGCGCTCTTCCAGCAGGGCCAGCCTGCGGCTGAGGCGGGACTTGGGCATGCCCAGCGCACGTCCCGCGGGGGCAAAGCCCTGGTGCTCGACGGTCTGCACGAAATAGAAAAGGTCGTTGAGATCCTGCATGGGCATCCCTTTGGTTCAAAAAATAGAACGCTGAAAGCAAAAAATCGGTCTTCCGACAATTTTGTTCTATTTTTAATATTTGTGCAGCCATAAGGCTTCTGATTCGGCCACAAGCCGTCGACCTTTCAAATTAGGAGTACACCATGTCCGCACCCGCCAACTTCAACGGCCAACGTCCTGTTATCGACGCCGACGACGCCGTCATGCTGCTGATCGATCATCAGAGCGGCCTGTTCCAGACCGTGGGCGACATGCCCATGCCGGAACTGCGTGCCCGCGCTGGCGCCTTGGCGTCGATGGCCACGCTGGCCAAGATGCCCGTCATCACCACGGCTTCCGTGCCGCAAGGCCCGAATGGTCCGCTGATTCCCGAGATCCACGCCAACGCCCCGCATGCGCAATACATTGCGCGCAAGGGCGAGATCAACGCCTGGGACAACCCCGAATTCGTTGCCGCCGTGAAGGCCACCGGCCGCAAGACGCTCATCATCGCCGGCACCATCACCAGCGTGTGCATGGCGTTCCCGGCCATCAGCGCCGTCGCCGACGGCTACAAGGTGTTCGCGGTGATCGACGCCTCTGGCACGTACACCAAGATGGCCCAGGAAATCACGCTGGCGCGCGTGGTGCAGGCCGGCGTGGTGCCGATGGACACTGCCGCCGTGGCCTCGGAACTGCAGAAGACCTGGAACCGTGAAGACGCCATGCAGTGGGCCGAGGTCTACACCAAGGTGTTCCCGGCCTACCAGCTGTTGATCGAAAGCTACTCCAAGGCGCAGGAAGTGGTGAAGAACAACGAAGTCCTGGATTCGCAGCGCTGATCCGCTTCGATATAAGCGGAGGCCCGGGCCTCGCGGCCCGGATCAAGCCGCCACGCCATGCCGCTCGGCGATGCGCAGCAGCAAGGCTTCCAGTTCCTGGAGAATGGGCCGGTGGTCGTCCACCCGCCTGACCAGGGCAGAAGGCATGGCGGGCAGGTCGATCTCGACGAATGCGATCTCGGGTGTCGCGTAATAACTGGCGGCGCGCTTGGTCAGCATCAGCAGGCCTTCGCGCGTGTTCACGGCCGCGATGCCCTCGCGGATCGTGCGCACCACCGGGCCGTCGCCGATGGGCTTGCCCTTGGGCGTGTGGCGCGGAAAGTGGTAGTCCTGCCATTCCTGGTTGACCGATCCCGGCACCATGCGCACCAGCCGTTCCTCGGCCAGCAGCTCAGGGTCCAGCAGGGTCGCCGCGGCAAACGGGTGATCAAGCGGGACGCACAGCATGCGCTGGTCCCGCAACACGATGGGCCCATGGCACAGGCCGTCCGCGCCCAGCGGCAAACGGCAGAACGCAATGTCGACCGAGCCGTCGGCCACCGCCGCGTAGTGGGTGACGTAGGTCAGTTCCACGAACTCCAGCTCCACGTTGGGATGCGCGGCCTTGAATTCCGAGACCAGCGGGCGGTATAGCTCGTAGAAACCGCCGCCCAGGAAGCCGATGCGCAGATGGCGCGGCTTGCCCGCGGCCTGGCGCTTGCAGTCGTCCAGCGCGGCTTTCAGCATGACCACGGCCGGTCCCGCGCCCAGCTTCAGGGTTTCGCCCAACGGCGTAAGCGCGACGCGGCGGCTGCTGCGCTCGAATAAGGGGGCGCCCAGCGTCTTTTCCAACGCCTTGACCGCTTCCGATACGGATGACTGGCTCATGTGCAGCGCTTCCGCCGCGCGGCCGAAATGCAGCTTGTCCGCAACGGCCAGAAAACAATCGAATTGGCGTAGATCCATGGCTCCGGGGCACCTTCCGTGCGCGTAGTAGTCGTTCTTATATCAATCGGGATTAACGATTGATGGCTTGAATAATAGCGCTTGTTCGCGCCAGGCCCGATGGGCAGAATTCGACCTGTTCACACAAGCTTAGCTCATTGATGAGCGATAAGGAGACAGGCATGAGTTCATCTATGCCAGAACGATCAGGCCCAAAAGAATCGGCAGAACCGATTGAATTCCTGGTCGAAGGGGATCTGGTGCGCGGTACCTTCTACCGGCCCGAGCAGGCCAGCGGCCCGGTCGGCGCGGTCGCGCTCGCGCACGGCTGGTCCATGGTCGCCGGCGGCGACCTGGAAGAGTACGCGGCCGCTGTGGTGGCCCGGGGCCTGGCCGCGCTGACCTTCGACTTCCGCAATCTCGGCCGCAGCGAGGGCATGCCGCGCCAGGAGATCGATCCGCAGCGGCAGATCCAGGATTTCCGCTCGGCAATTTCCTATCTGCGCCAACGTCCGGAAGTCGACCGCGAGCGCATCGGCATCTGGGGCAGCAGCTACAGCGGCGGCCACGCGCTGACGGTGGCCGCCATCGACCGCCGCGTCAAGTGCGTGGTCAGCCAGGTTCCGACCACCAGCGGTTTCTCCGCGGCCCAACGGCGCGTGCGCTACGACAAGGCGCAGGCGCTGCAGGCCGCGTTCGAAGCCGACCGCGAGGCACGCGACGCGGGCCAGCCGCCTGCGATGCTGCGCATGGTCGATGCCGATCCCGACGCGCCGGTCGCCTATCCGGGCCCGGACTCCTACAACTACATGACGGGCGAAGCGCGCCGCTGCCCAAGCTGGGTCAATGAGGTCACGTTGCGGTCGCTGGAACTGGCCCGCGCCTATGAGCCCGGCATGTACGTGCGCCGTATCGCGCCCACGCCGCTGCTGATGATCGTCGCCACCGGCGACGGCCTGACGCCTGCCGATCTGCAGCAGGACGCTTTCAACGCAGCGCATCAGCCCAAGGAGTTGCTGCTGCTGCCCGGCGGCCATTACTCGGTCTACACGGAACATTTCGAACGCACCAGCAACGCCGCGGCCAATTGGTTCGCGCGGCACCTCGGCCAAGACCAGCACGGATAAAAAAATGACGACGACAATAATGATGGAGACACAGGACCGCCAACGCCGCCACGCTTCGCTGCGCGCGGCGGCCGTGGGCAATGCCCTGGAATGGTTCGACTGGACCTTGTACGGCACGTTCTCGGCCTATCTGGCCATGAACCTGTTCGACCCGTCCGACCGCGGTTCGGCGCTGCTGGCCACGCTGGCCGTGTTCGCGGGCGGATTCCTGGCGCGGCCGATCGGCGGCTGGCTGTTCGGCCGCATCGGCGACCGCTACGGCCGCAAGTTCACGCTGGTCCTGACCATGTGCCTGCTGGCCCTGACCAGCCTGGCGATCGCGCTGCTGCCCACCTATGAGCAGGCCGGCGTGCTGGCTTCGGTATTGCTTTTCATCTGCCGCCTGATGCAGGGGCTGGCGCATGGCGGCGAGTCCGGCGTGGCCTATACCTATGTTGCCGAAATCGCGCCGCCCGCGCGGCGCGGGCTGTGGTCGAGTTCGGTGTTCGTCAGCGTGACCATCGGCGTCATGGCCGCGACCGCGCTGGCGGCGTTGCTGACGTCCTGGCTGGGCAAGCCCGCGATGGAAGCCTGGGGCTGGCGCGTGGGCTTTGGCGTGGGGGCGCTGCTGGGCGTCTACGCGCTGTTCCTGCGCCGCAGCGCAAGCGAAAGCGAGGTCTTCGAACACAGCGCGGAGCAGGGCGGTACGCAGAAGGTGTCGGCGCGGCAGGCCTTGAAGATCGCCCGCAACATCGTGATGATCGCCGCGGCGTCCAACGCCACGTATTACACCTGGGTCACCTTCGCGCCGGCCACGGCCATCGCGACCAAGGGCATGGATCCGGCGGGCGCCTACACGGCCAGCCTGATCGCGCAGTTGGTGTGCCTGTTGTGGCTGCCGGTCTGCGGCTGGCTGGCGGACCGCTACGGCCGCAAGCCGATGGTGATGGCCTTCGGCCTGGGCGTGGCGCTGGCGGTGTTCCCGGTATCGCACATCGTGACCGACCAGCCCTGGACGCTGTTCGTGGGGCAGTTGATAGGCCTCCTGGTTTGGGCGCTGCTGGCGGCGATCTTCCCCGCCGTGGTGGCCGAACAGGTGCCGACCGGCGCGCGCGCCATGGGCGTGGGCTTCATCTCTTCGCTGTCGGTCGCGATCTTTGGCGGCACCGCGCCCTACATCAATGCCTGGCTGGGCGCCCAAGGGCTGGATTGGGTCTACACGGCCTACGTGGGGGCGCTGGGGCTGATGGCGTTTGCCGGCGCCTTCCTCATCAAGGAGACGGCGGGCATGGACCTGAACGACATCCGCCTGCCGGGCGAGGAAGCCGGCAACACAGCAGTCAACAAGGCCGCCAAGCGCGCGGCATTCAACTGAACTCCAATTTTTTCATCATCACATGAGCAAAATGAACTATCCGGATCTGGCAGGGAAAATCGCGGTTGTCACGGGGGCCGGGGGCGGTATTGGACGCGCCATGGCGGCGGCGTTCCGCCAGCAGGGCGCGACCGTGGTCGCCACCGACCTGGACCTTGGGGCGCCGTCCGGCGTGGACGCGGATTGCCGCCAACTGGACGTCACGCAAGCGCAGGCGGTACGCGCACTGGCCGACGCGGTGGCTGCCCAGTACGGCGCGCTGGACGTGTGGGTCAACAACGCCGGCTTCATGGCCCGCATGCCCGCCCTGGACCTGGACGAAGCCGCATGGCAACGCACCATGGACATCAACCTGAAAGGCACGTTCTTCGGCGCGCAGGCGGCTGCGCGCCACATGATCGCGCAAGGCAGCGGCGCCATCATCAACCTGTCCAGCTATGCCGGCGTCAAGCCGCGCCCGAACTGCGCCGACTATGCGGCTGCCAAGGCCGGCGTGGCCCATCTGACCCAATGCCTGGCGCTGGAGTGGAGCCCCAAGGGGCTGCGCGTCAACGCCATTGCGCCCGGCTTCATCGAAACGCCGATGAGCAGCTGGATGCACGCCGACGCCGCCACCTTTGCCGAATACGTGGAGCGCCTGCCGGCGCGCCGCGTGGGCCAGCCGTCCGAGATCGCCGACGCGGCGCTGTATCTGGCTTCGCAGGCATCCGGCTATGTCACTGGTCACGTGCTGATGGTCGACGGCGGAGTGTCCAAGACATGAGCGACGACAAGGACGTGGCATCGTGGTGGAACGGCAAGGCGGCCGTCGTGACGGGCGCGGCCAGAGGGCAGGGCGCGGCCGAGGCGCTGCGCCTGTTGCAGGCCGGCGCAACCGTCTACGCGCTGGACGTCTTGCCCGAAAGCGATGCGACCTGGGCGGAGTTGCGCGCGGCGGCGGGCGCGGATGCCGAACGGCTGCGCATCCGGGTCGCGGACGTGGCCCGCGAATCCGATTGGCTGGCGTTGGCCGATGAGATTTCGGCTGCGGGCGTGCCGCTCTACGGCCTGGTCAACAACGCTGGCGTGACCCTGCGCAAAACCGTGACCGAGACCACGCACGCGGAATGGCGGCGCCTGCTGGACATCAATCTGGACGGGCCATTCCTCGCCATCCGCAACCTGGCCGCACTGATGCCGCAGGGCGCGGCCATCGTCAATACGTCGTCGACGGCGGGGCTTACCGGCTACTTCAGCGCAGCCTACACCGCCAGCAAGTGGGCCCTGCGCGGCCTGACGCGGGCGGCATCGCTGGAACTGGCGGGGCGGGGCATACGCGTCAACACCGTATGCCCCGGCCTGGTGGAAACGCCGATGATCATGCAGCCCAATGCCGTGCATGACGCCGGCCGGGCGCGCCTGTTCTATGAAGGCAACCGCGACGCCACGCCGCTGTCGCGCGGCGCGGATGCCGATGAGATCGCGGCGGCGGTAATGTTCCTGTTGGGGCCCGAGGCTTCGTTCATCACCGGCGCGGACCTGCCGGTCGACGGCGGCATGACGGGAGGAGGCGTGTACTGGCGGATCGGCAAGTCCACCGGCAATCTGTAGCCGCAGTCCCGGGCCGCGGCCCGGGACTGGCCATTGCGCAAGGGCGGAGGCTTAGTGCTTGTCGCCGTAGATATTGCCGGCAATGCCGCCGGCGGCGGCGCCGATGGCGGCCCCAGTCCAGCCGCTGCCGCCCGCGATGGCGGCAATGCCCGCGCCGGCCGCGGCGCCGATGGCCGCGCCCGACAGGGTGCCTTGCTGCTTGGAACTCATGTTGGTGCAGGCTACCAGCGACCCCATCATGAGGCCTATGGCGATCGATCGGATGACTTTCATGGTTGACTCCTAGCGGGCGCGCTTGGCGGGAGCGGCCGGCGTGGCCGGCGCCGCGGGCGCGACGATTTCGAACCAGAGCGTTTCGACCACGGGGCGGTCCATCCGGGTCGGATTGGCCGCGTACCAGCTATCCAGCCGTTCGCGCACCGAATCGAGCGTATGGCTCTGCAAACCCTTGGCGAAACGCGGGATCAGCGTCTGGTTGTCCGCCGGCGCGCGGCGCTGCTGATAGGCCTGCTCCACCTGGATGAGGTTCGCCATGCCCAGCAGGTAGGCCTTCTTCAGATTCGCGTCGGACTCCGACCATTGCTTGCCGGTGATGATGGGCGCCGGGTCGGTAGGCGCCGCTACCACCGGCGCGGCGACCAGCAGTGACAGCGCAAGGGCTGCCGGGCCTAACAGGTGTTTCACTTTCATCATATCGCTCCTTGGTGGAACAAAAGACAGAAAAACAACCAGAACGCCATGCGCGCAGTTCGCTTGCAATGGCCAAGCGCCAGGCGACCAGATCAATTTAGGCTTGAAAGCATGCTTGCGCAAGAGGCGTGCCGCTCTGCCATCGGGCTTCAACACGGACCTGGCGCAGACGTTACCGATTCTGGCAAGCCTGTTCAAATGAAACAGCGTTCGCCGCCTTTGGAATTTCGCTGTACATATTGCTAGCTGTCGCGTCGGGCGGCATGGCCCCCTCGATGCCGGCAGGCACATAGAAGACAAATAAACCCGAGGAGGAGTCAATGCGTACGTTCAATCGCAGGGCCGCGGCATTCCTGGCGAGCGGGCTGATTGCAGTGCTGGCAGGCTGCGCGTCGCCCGGAGGCAAGAAAGAAACCGTCGATATGAAGGGGCTGTCCCAGCCAGTGGAGATCGTGCGCGACCGCCACGGCGTGTCCCACATCTACGCGCAGAACCAGGATGACCTGTTCTTCGCCCAAGGCTTCAACGCGGCGCGCGACCGCCTCTGGCAACTGGACCTCTGGCGCCGCCAGGGCGAGGGCAAGATGGCCGAACAGTTCGGTCCGCGCTTTGTCGAGCAGGACCGCGCGGCTCGCCTGTTCCTGTACCGCGGCGACATGCAGGCCGAATTCGCCAGCTACCACCCGCAGGGCAAGGCGATCCTCACGTCCTTCGCGGCGGGCATCAATGCCTACATCGATTGGGTCAAGGCGAATCCCGATCAGATGCCGCCGGAATTCAAGCTGACCGGCACCGAGCCCGGCTATTGGAGCCCCGAGACCTCGCTCATCCGCATCTATGGCCTGACCCGCAATCTCAACGAAGAGGTGCGGATGGCGCAACGCGTCGCGGCGCTGGGCCTGAACGCCGTGCAGGGACTCAGCACCTTCGAGCCGCCCTTGGCGCTGCAGGTGCCTGCCGGACTGGACGTGCGCGACGTCGACAGCAAGGTCCTGGGCGACTACAACCTGGCGCGCAACGGCCAGAAATTCGTCGCCGCCGACTTCCCGCGCAGCCCGCTCGCGGCCGCCGAGCGCGAAAAACTTGCGCAGGAATTGTCCGCGAATCTGCTGGCGTCGCTGGATCCGGCGTTCGACCCCATGGCGACCCGCTACGAGAGCAACAACTGGACCATAGCCGGCCAGCATACGGCCAGCGGCAAGCCCATTCTTGCGGGCGATCCGCACCGGTCCATCACCATGCCTTCGCTGCGCTACATGGTGCACCTGAACGCGCCGGGCTGGAACGTGATCGGCGCGGGCGAGCCGGCGCTGCCCGGCGTGTCCATGGGCCACAACGACCGCATCGCTTTCGGGCTGACGATCTTCGCCTTTGGCGACGAAGAAGACCTGTACGTCTACGACACCAATCCAGCCAGGCCGGACGAATACCGCTACAACGGCCGCTGGGAAAAGATGCGCCAGGTGGATGAGTCGATCCCCGTGCGCGGGCAGGCAGCGGCAACGCGCCAGCTGAAGTTCACCCGCCACGGCCCGGTGATCTACGTGGATCCGGTGAAGCGCAAGGCCTACGCCTTGCGCGCGGCCTACCTGGAATTCCCCGGAACCGCGGCCTATCTGGCCAGCCTGCGGCTGAACCAGGCGCAGAACTGGAACGAGTTCGTCGCCGGCATGGAAAAGCACTACACGCCCAGCGAGAACATGGTGTATGCCGACGTGGACGGCAACATCGGCTGGTTCGGCGGCAGCATCGCGCCGATACGCCCGCGCGCGGATTGGTCCGGCATGCTCCCCGTGCCCGGCAATGGCGAGTTCGAATGGCGCGGCGTCCTGCCGGGCAGCGCGCTGCCCCGCGCCTACAACCCTCCCGAGGGCTATGTCGCCACCGCCAACGAATACAACCTGCCGGCCGACTACCGCTACAAGGACATGTCCGCCCGCACCTGGGCCGAACCCTACCGCGTGCAGCGCATACGCGAGGTGCTGGCCGACAGCAAGGGGCAGACGGTCCAGAGTTCGCAGGCGCTGCAGTACGACAACCTGTCCATTCCGGCACGCACTCTGACGGGCTACGCGAAGTCGCTGAATTCGGCCGATCCCGCGACGTCGCAGGCCTTGAGCATGCTGAAGGACTGGGACGCCCGAGTGGGAACGGAATCGCGCGCGGCCACGGTGTACGAGTTCTGGCTGCCCGAGGTCGTCAAGCGCGTGACTGAACTCTACGTGCCTGCCAACGGCCGGGCCGCCTTCGGCAATCTGTCCACCGCCAAAACGCTGGAAAAGCTGGCTACGCCGGACAGCGCTTTCGGTGCGCAGCCGCAGCAGGGCCGTGACGCGCTGCTGCTGCAGGCGCTGAACGACGGCTTGCAGAAGCTGCGCGCCAAGCTGGGACCGGATTCCTCGCAATGGCAGTGGGGCAAGCTGCATCACATCCAGTTCGAGCACAGCCTGGCCAGCCTGTTGCCCGAGGCCACCGCCAATGCCTACGGCACGCCGCGCTATCCGGTCAGCGGCGACAACGACACCGTGCACCGCGCCACCTTCCGCGCCAGCGACTTCCGCCAGACCAGCGGCGCGTCATACCGCCAGGTGATCGACGTGGCCGACTGGGACAACTCGCGCATGCAGAACGTGCCGGGACAATCCGCCGACCCGCGCAGCCCGTATTACCAGAACCTGCTCAAGGACTGGGCAACGGGCGAGTATTTCCCCATGGCGTTCAGCCGCGCCAAGGTGGATAGCGAGAAGGCGGGTACCTTGAATCTGCGTCCGGTACAGCGCTGATTCAGGCCAGCCTGCCGGCGGAGCGCCGTTCGATCAGCGTGGCCTCGCTGATCGAACGGCGCAATAACGCAGGGCAGGAGAGAGTTATGCAACTTAAACTCTCCGCGTGCGGCCGCGCATGGGCGCGGCGGGCGTGCCTTTCAAGACCGAATTGACAAGGGTGCTTACCGACGGTTGCGGGTGCGGCGGGGCTTGCGCAGTTAAGGTTTTGGGGTCGCACGGCATTCCCGATCCAGGAGACTGAGGCCCCCATGCATTCCACGCAATCCTACAAGACCGTTATCCCGCGCCAGTCCGCGAGCCGCTCGCCGTTGGGCTGGCTGCAGGAGCGTACGCAGTTCGTCCGGGCGCTGCTGTCCAATCCCGCGGCCATAGGCGCTGTGGCGCCGTCCGGCCCGGCACTGGCAGCGGCCATCACCGCCTGCATACCGCCCGGCGCGGGCAAAGTCCTGGAGCTGGGCTGCGGCACAGGTGTTTTTACCCGCGAAATGCTGCGCCGGGGCGTGGATCCGGCCAATCTGGTGCTGGTCGAACAGGACATGGCCATGAGCAGCAGCTTGCAGGCGCAGTTTCCGGAGGCAGCGGTGCTACGGGTGCCGGCGCAGGAACTCTGCCGCAAGCGCCATCCCGAGATGGATGGGATTGGCGCCGCCATCTGCGGCCTGCCGTTGCGCAACATGAGCCAGGCGCATCACCAGCAACTGCTGGCCGCCGTGTTCGACGCGCTGCCGGCAGAGGGCTCGATGGCGCTATTCACCTATGGCGTGCGTTGTCCGATATCCGCCAGTGTGCTGGAGGCCTGCGGCTTGCAGGCCAGCAAGGTCGGGTTCGTGCCGCTGAACCTGCCGCCGGCGTCGGTGTACAGCCTGGCCCGGCGGGCCTAGGCCGCGCTGGCTGGCATGGGCTCGTCCTATCCAAATGGGCTAGGGCAGGGTATTGCAAATAACTAATTGACACGAAAAGATCGCTCAACCAACATCGCAGTCATAACTATTGGCGGCCTGGGACACGTGCGTGCGGGGTAGACAGCCACGTCGTAGCAGGCCGGCAGGGTTCTGGAACACCAACGATTCCGGACCCCAACGAGGAGACTGCAATGCGTTCATCCCTGATCGAGAGCGCGGCGCGGCGGCGCCTGTTGGCTGGCGGCGCCAGCGCGCTGGCCGCAGCGGGCCTGGGACGCGCGGCCTTGGCCGCGGAACAGAAAGCCGCGCCAGCCGCGGCCGCGCCACCGGCCCCGGCATCCGCCGCCAAGCCGCTGCCAGCCTACGCGGCCTGGAAGCAGCCCGATGCGATGATCGTGCACAGCGCCAACACCATAGAAACGCGGCGCGAGGCATTCGGCAGCGGGGTGGTCACGCCGCTGCGTCAACTCTACGTGCGCAACAACCTGCCGCCGCCCGACGAGTCCATCGTGGCCGACCGCGACGCATGGGTCCTTGAAATCGCCGGCGTGGCAAAACCCATGTCGCTGAGCGTGGGGCAACTGAAGAGCATGGGCCTGCAGACGCTGGCGATGGTCTTGCAGTGCTCGGGCAATGGCCGCGGCTATTTCCCCAACAAACCCAGCGGCACGCCTTGGCAGGTCGGCGCGGCCGGATGCGTGATCTGGAGCGGCTTGCCGGTCAGCGTCCTGGTCGAGCATTGCGGCGGACTGGAGGCGGCCGCCGTGTACATGACCGGCACCGGCGGCGAAAAACTGCCTGACGGCCTGGATCCGAACATGGTCATGGTCGAGCGTTCGGTGCCCAAGGAAGCGATGCGGGATGCGCTCCTGGCTTGGGAGCTCAACGGCGAACCGATCCCGCTGGCTCATGGCGGCCCCTTGCGCCTGATCGTGCCGGGCTACACAGGCGTGAACAGCGTCAAATACATCAAGCGGCTGGCCTTCACTGAAAAGGAAAGCCCGGCCGCGATCCAGCAGACCGGCTATCGCCTCGCGCCACCTGGGCAGAAAGGGAATCCGAGCCAGCCCTCTGTCTGGGCCATGGGCGTGAAGTCGTGGATCAATACGCCCAATCCGGCTGCGTCCACCCTGAAGGCCGGGCGCGTGGTGGTGCAGGGCGTGGCGTTTGGCGGCACCAACGGCATCAAGCAGGTCGAGGTCTCGATAGACGGCGGCAAGAACTGGCAGAAGGCGGAGCTGGTCGGCCCGGACCTCGGGCGCTATGCCTGGCGCCAGTTCGCGTTGCCGGTGGAATTGGCGGCGGGCGAACACGTGCTGGTCAGCCGGGCCACGGATACCGAGGGCCGCGTGCAGGAAGAAGAGCGTCCGCAGAATGCCGGCGGCTACATCAATAGCAGTTGGCGCGATCACGCCGTGACGGTGGTGGCCAAGGCATGAGGGAAGCTGCACTGGCGTTACCCAGGAAGCGCGCATTAGGCGCCGGATTGCTGATCGCCAGCCTCCATGCCGGCGTGTCGGCAGCCGAACCCGACATGGAGGCTGGCCGCGCCTTGTTCGTTGGCGCAACGCCAGCCTGCGCGATCTGCCATACCCTGAACGACGCGCAATCCAGCGGCGCCATCGGTCCCAAGCTCGACGAAATCAAGCCCGATGCGGCGCGCGTGGCGACGGCCATCCGCAATGGCATCGGCCAGATGCCGGCTTATACGAGCTTGTCGGATCAGGAAATCGAGGTATTGGCGGCATATGTTGCCAAGGCGACTGGGGGGCAGCCCTGAGCGGACTCCAGTTGCGGTGACGTTCCTCCGGAAAAAACCGGGCTGCGTCATACTCAATTTGGAGGATGTTGTGGTGGTGTTTGAACGAATCCACGCGTGGTAAAAATTCGAGAGCAACGCTCCCACGATCCATGCTCCCAGCAGCTTTCCGCGCTCTCTGAAGCGCAGCGGTGCTGAAGTCTGGCTGCCGGGTATGCCGTCTCTTCAGGTGCCTGCCATGCGACAACTCGTATCCTGGTCACTGCTCGTTGCGCCTGCCACGATGGCGGCAGTGTTGTCCTTTTCCGTGGGCGCACAGTCGATGCCACCCCCCCAGGCCGAGGCCTCGAATTGGTGCGAAGAAGCCAGGAAAGCGCTGACAGATGCCAATGGCAACGCGGTCGAGTGCGCCGCGGTTGCGAAGCGCTGCATCAAAATGAATAACTACTGGTGCCAGAAACATGGGGCCAGCTATTGGCGGGGAACGACCGACGCGCAGGGCAACGACGGCAACCGCGACGTGGACGGGCATGCGATCTTCGATTCGGCGGCCTGGTCGGCCCGCGCGATTGCGATGGACCTTCGGTCCAAGTACCGGCGGGGCCTGGTGTCTGCCGTGGATATTGCCGCAGCGCATTCGCCATGGTGCGACACGCTGGGGTCAAAAGCTGTCGTCAACGGGCATGGCAGGACCTGCAAGGATGGACGGGCAAAGCCGGCTGCGACCTTCGCGGGCCCGTGGTGCGAAGCGCCAAAGAAAGCGGCGCCCGGGACGGCCGATTGCGCTGCGGGCTGCAATTGCCCGCCTGAAATCGCGAGCGTGTTGGTGCGCGACTTGAACCTTGATATCAATGCGGACTTGAAATTGTTCGATGCCGCCGGTATGCCTCTGCCCAATCTGACAATTGTGCTTCGGAATCTGGCATTGCAGGAGCAGGGCGTCCGAGTGCGTACCAGTGTCATCGAACAAGGCATCGGTCAACTCGGAAAATGAAAAAGGCGTATCAGTGATTCAGTTGTCTCGGCGGTGTCGCGACCATCGAGTTCGACAGAGGAGGGCGCGTGTCATACCCAACATCTCGTTGCATCGTCCGAACAGCCGTCAGATTGGCGTTGGTGAGCTTCGCGGGTGGTATATCCGGATGCGCCTGGACACCGCCAAATG
The DNA here is from genome assembly GCF_058796095.1 of Achromobacter sp. GW823-FHT04E03. Taxonomy (NCBI): domain Bacteria; kingdom Pseudomonadati; phylum Pseudomonadota; class Betaproteobacteria; order Burkholderiales; family Alcaligenaceae; genus Achromobacter; species Achromobacter sp. GW823-FHT04E03. The sequence goes on from NZ_JBXAIJ010000001.1 coordinate 636,478, forward strand.
CCTATCCGGTTCTGGACGTCTGGAGCGATCCCAGCAAGACGAACACAGGAGAAAAAACCAATGCGCAAAAGGCATTCGACCTGTCGTCCGAAACCACCGTTGACGACGTCGTTGCGAAGCTGCAAGTTCAGACCGAATACTACCGCTACCGTTCGGAAAGGGCGCGGACCGGGGGGCTTGAGCTGCGTACGGGCGCGATTGGCGGCGCTGTGACGGGAGCCGTAGGCGCGATTATCGGCAATGTTGCTACGACCGCAGTGGGAGCGGGCATCGCGACGGGCTCCGCATTGTTAATGGCGCAGTATTCCCTGACGGCGCAGGACGCCATTTTTTCGGCGGCAGCGGCTCAATTGACTTGTGTCGTGGCTGCGGCAAGTCCGGTTCTGGGTTCCAGCCGACTGGTCCCCGAGCTGAAAAATGCCAGTAATCGCATCTTGGGCAATGTCCAGTCGAGCTTGTCGGCGTTGCAGCCCAAATGGCCCAGCGCAAGTGATCTGGCGCAGGCCTTCGATAGTGCTCGCATTGTGCTTATGACGTCGCCGGGTGCGCGTGATGAAGGCGCTGTGGACACGTTGGTAAGGGCCAACCTTGTTTCGTGCATCGAAACCGGCCGCCTGGCATCGGAATCCATTGTGCAGAAGTAAGGTTCAGTTGCGCTACGGGCTTAAGACACATTCTTGGTAGTTCGGGATTGGTGTTGCGTTCGACTCCACTCTGGAGATCATCGGGGTCTCCAAATCTGCGTTGCGGTCCCCGCTGTGCTTCTTGTGTTGCGCATGAGATGGCGGCTAACGCAACACTGATTGATTGCAAACTCACAGCTCACCTCGTAGGTGTTGCGTCGAAATGAGCAGCGAGTTCAAGCTCGGGCCATGGATGGCCAAATGACCTTCGCTGGGAAGCCGGCCAGTACCGCGTCACAGCAATGCTGCGGCGCTGTTCACAGGGAGCAGGTCAATGCCATGCTGGAGCAGGCGCGGGCTTGCGGCGCGGACGCGGACCCTTGCGGCGTGTTGCACGACGCGCCGGCTTCGTTGCAGTAGGCGCCCGCCCAACGACAAAGACCCGCCCGAGCCGGCGGGCATGGGGGCGAACACCGGGCTTGGGCCGGTATTCGTCTGGATATAATAGGAACAATTCCCATTCCCAATATATCCCCATGCCCGCTACCCCTAGCGCCAGTCCCGACGCCGGCATCGCGACGCTGTACCGCGACCATCATTCCTGGCTGCACGGCTGGCTGCGGCTGAAGCTGGGCGATGCGCATCGCGCGGCGGATCTGGCGCAGGACACGTTTGTGCGCCTGCTGTCGGCAAACTCCCCCTCTGACACCGTGCTGCGCGAGCCGCGGGCCTACCTGCGCACCATCGCGAACCGCTTGCTGGTGGACCATTGGCGGCGGTTGGAGATCGAGCGCAGTTATCTGGCGGTGTTGCAGACTTATCCGCAGAGCCATTGGCCCTCGGAAGAGTCGCGGCTGTTGATTCTGGAGTCGCTGGAGCAGGTGGCGCAGATGCTGGGCCGGTTGAAGCCGGAGGTGCGTGAGGTGTTTCTGTTGGCGCAGATGGAGGGGCATACGTGCCCGCAGATTGCGCGGCAGGTGGGGAGGTCGGTGGCGACGGTGGAGCGTTATCTGGCGCAGGCGTTGCAGCACTGCTATCGGCTGGTCTATGGGGTTTGATCGGGCGGGCGTGTCGCCAGGGGCGCCAGGCGCGCGTCCGGAGGACGGCGCGGAGGGCGCGGTGGATCGGGCGATGTTGGACGAAGCGATCCGCTGGCGCATCAAGCTGCAATACAACACGGCGGACGCGTCGGCGTGGCAGGCGTTCGATGCCTGGCTGCGGGCGCAGCCCGCGCATGCGTTGGTGTGGGAGCGTTTGCAGGCGCTGGGCGCGCGTTTGCAGCGGCCAGCGGTGGAGATGCCGGGCGAGGCGGCGGCGCGGATTCTGCGGCAGACAGAGGCGGCACAGGCACGGAGGTCGCGCCGCAAGGCCTTGATGTCGCTGGGTGCGCTGGCGGCGGGCGGTTGGGTGGCGTGGCGGGCGGGGGATGTGCCTGCGGTGCGGCAGGCGCTGGCCGATGTGTCTACGTCGCGGGGCGAGCGGCGTCGCGTCGCGCTGCCGGATGGCGGGACGCTGGTGCTGAATACGGAGACGGCGGTCGATATCGATTACGGCGGGCCAGTGCGGCGCATTCGTTTGCTGGTGGGCGAGGTGTATGTGATTTCTGGGCATGACCCGCTGTCGCGGCCGCTGTTCGTGGAGACGCGCGACGGGCGGGCGCACGCGCTGGGAACGCGGTATCGGGTGCGGCAGTGGGACGACGGCAGCGAGGTGGCGGTGGATGAAGGCGCGGTGGCGTTGCTGCCGCGCGATGGCGCGGGCGAGACGGCGGGCGCGACGCTGCGGGCCGGGGAGTCTGCGCGGATGACGCCGCAAGGTGTGCGGGCGCTGGTGCCGGTGGAGGGGCGCGTGATGGATGGCGGGGCCTGGGTCGAGGGGGCCTTGTCGGTGCGCGATATGCCGCTGGACGCCTTCTTGCAGGAGCTGTCGCGCTATCACGGGGCGATCGAGTGTGACCCGGCGGTGGCGCGGTTGCCGGTGTCGGGGGTGTTCCAGTTGGACGATACGCGCAAGGTGCTGGCGCTGCTGCGTCAGATTCTGCCGGTGGAGCCGCAGGCGGGACGCTTGTGGTGGGGCGGGCGGGTGACGCGGGTTCGGGCACGCGCACGGGCGCCGGAACGGGCGCGGGGCTGAACAAACAAAAAAATCTGAGGGGATGGGCGAATTCGTTCGTCATATCGGTTGTAGCAGTGCGCACTGCCCAGCACCGACCGACCCTCATTGGAGTATCCCTTTCGTGAAGACCCATCGTCTCCGGGCCGCGACGCCGTCGTCCGGCGCGCGGGCTTGCTTGCGCGCTTGCCCCCAGCCCTTCTTTACCGTGCTGTTGCCGTTGGCGGCGGCCTTGGCCGCCTTGTCGGCGCCGTCACCCTCCTACGCCCAGGCCGCGCCGGCCACGGCGGCGCAGTCCGAATCTGCCCGCATGTACGCGATTGCGCCGGGGCCGTTGAATGACGCGCTGGCCGCGTTTGCGCGGCAGGCGGAGATTTCGTTGGGGTATTCCTCGTCGCAGTTGAGCGGGGCGCGCAGCGCGGGCCTGAATGGCCAGTATGGCGTGGCGGATGGCTTGCGCGCGCTGTTGGCGGGTACGGGCTATCGCGCGGTGAATGTGGACGGCGGTATCCGTGTGGAAGCCGAGCCGCCGTCCGCCACCAGCACGCTGGCGCCGGTGCTGGTGACGGGCGCCTATCATGCGCAGACCGAGGGCACGCAGTCTTACGGGTCCAGCATGGCGACCATCGGCAAGACCGAGCAGGCGTTGAAGGACATTCCGCAGTCGGTCACGGTGGTGACGCGCAAGCGGTTGGATGACCAGAACCTGTCGACCATCAGCGAGGTCTTGGAGAACACCACGGGCGTGACAATCAGCGAGGTGGCCGACGGCGGGCGCAATTTCTATTCTCGCGGGTTCAAGATCACGAATATCCAGTACGACGGCGTGCCGCTGTCGCGCAGTTTCTATGCGGTGGGCAATAGCTTCACCGGCAGCACGGCGTATCTGGACCGGGTGGAGGTGTTCCGCGGCGCGCAGGGCCTGTTCGAAGGCGCGGGGCAACCGGGCGGCTCGGTGAACCTGGTGCGCAAGCGCCCTACCGCCGAGACGCAGGTGTTGATGGAGGCGCGCGCGGGCTCGTGGGATCACGTGGGCGGTATGCTGGATGCGGGCGGGGCCTTGAACGCGGACGGCAGCCTGCGGGCGCGGGCGGTGCTGGATCTGGATTCCAAGGGTTCGTTCATCGACGTGGTGAAGGAGCGCAACACCAATCTGTACTTCGCGCTGGATTACGACCTGTCGCCTAGCACGACGATGGGCGCGGGCGTGCTGGTGTCACGCCTGCGGTCCACGCCGTTTTTCGGCGGCCTGCCGCGTTATAGCGATGGCAGTTCGCTGGGGCTGAAGCGGTCGACCTTTCTGGGCGCGGACTGGAACCAGTGGGATCGGGACGAGACGCAGCTGTTCGCGGACCTGACGCATCGCTTCAACAGCGATTGGCGCGTGAACGTGGCGGCCACCTACGTGAAGGAGACGAGCCTGACCTCGGCGCTGGACGCGACGGGCGCGGTGGATCCGGTGACCTTGATGGGGCCGATGCGCAATGCGTGGAATTACGACAAGTCGGCGGAGCACATCGGTTTTGATGCGAATGTGAACGGGCGCTTCACGGTGCTGGGCATGGCGCAGGACCTGACGGTGGGCGTGAGTATGTCGCGGCTGACGTCGAAGGATCGCATCGAGTACGCGTCCAACTATCTGCCGCTGGACGTGTTCCACCCCAATCCGCATGTGCCCAAGCCGGACAGCTTTCCAGATTCTCAGCGCACGTCGCGCTATGAACCGCATGTGCAGAAAGGCATCTATGCGCAGTTGCGCAGCAGCCTGACGGAAGACCTGACGCTGGTGTCGGGCGGGCGTTTCAGTTGGTTTGAAAGCCGCTACACCACGCAGGCCGCGACGTGGGACGATGTCAGCACCGCCAAGGCCAGCGCGGAGTTCACGCCCATGGTGGGGCTGGTCTACGCGCTGACGCCGCAATGGTCGGCCTACGCCAGCTATGCGGATATCTTCGAGCCGCAAACGGCCACCACGCTGGACGGCAGCATCTTGAAGCCCATCGTCGGCGCGAACTACGAAGTGGGCGTGAAGGGCGAGTTGATGGACGGCAAGCTAAATACGTCGTTCGCCCTGTACCGCATCGACCAGAAGAACCGCGCGGTGCAGGCCTACGAGGCCGGGCCGGTGTGCAACGGCGGCTACTGCTCGCGTGCCGCGGGCAAGGTTCGAAGCCAGGGCTTCGAGACGGAGATGAGTGGCGAGCTGATGCGGGGCCTGCAAGTGGCGGCGGGCTATACCTTCAACAGCAACAACTACCTGAGCGACCCGGACCGCGAAGGCCAGACCTTCAGCGAGGAAACGCCGCGGCACCTGTTGCGTCTGTGGAGCGAATACCGCTTGCCCGGCCAGTTGAACCGCCTGAGCGTGGGCGCGGGCGTGAATTGGCAGAGCGCGCTGACCAACAGCATCTCGAAGGTGCGCCGGCCGTCGTACAGCGTGTGGAACGCGCGGGTCGCGTATGACGTGACGTCGAATTGGACGGCTGCGTTGAACGTGAACAATCTGTTCGACAAGGTGTATTACGAGTATCCGGGCTATGTCGAGAACCGCAACAACTACGGCGCGCCGCGCAACATGATGCTGACGTTGCGCGGGCGGTTCTGATGCTTGCGCGGGCGGGGGGGGCGACGCGATATCATGCCCTAGCCTTTCCCCGCCGGGGTATTGCCTGGCCCGGCCTCTTGCAATGCCCCGTTCCTTCCCGCCTCGGACACAGGAACCCAGAACGACGCCGCTTTTCCCCACGCTTGCCTGCGTTGGCCTGCTTGCCCTTACGCCCCGGCGCTGGCAATGGCTCAGCCCGCCGAGCCGAATTTCGCCGCGCGCACTGCGGCGTTGATGGAGCGCCATCGCGTGAATGTGGATGAATTGCTGGGCAATGCGCGGCAGGAGGGAATGGCGCTGCTGGTGATTCCAACCCTGAACCTGGATGCGGGGCCCCAGTGCGATTTCAATGACGACGCGACGCGCGACCGTTTGTGCGTCAGTGCAGCACGTTCGTGTACCGGAACCACAAGACGGAACAGGGCTACGCGATCAGCGCCGGCGCGGGAGACCACAAGTTGGACCCGACGGACCCCGGGCCGCAGTTCCAGACCGTGCGCGGCAAGCTGCGGTATCAGGTGATTCCGGTGTGGTCGGGCGAATACCGGCTCAACCGCATCACCTATCATCAGCCCCGTACCGAACTGCCCGAAACGGTGCCGCCCCAGAGCGCCATGGAGAGGCTGAAGAAGATCGGCCTCGCGACGCTGGATTACGCGGTGGATCGCGAGTTCAAGATGACCACGCCAAGACCGCCATCCGGGAACGAGGACGAAGACGGCCTGGGCAAGGGCTGCGAGGTGATGTTGCGGGTCGGCGGTGGTTGCGACGAAGCGGCGCGCGAGGTGCGCTGGCGGATCAACGGCCGAAATTGTAGTCTGGCACCGAGGGCATGCCGATGATCTACGCCCCATAAGCCAAGGGTTGGACGGGAAGGACGGCCATGGTCACCGCCAGCATCAACGGTGCGTTCCAGGCGGCAATGTTCATCGTCAGCAAAGCATGCGCCGGATAGCCGATCACGGCGGACATCAGGTAATGCAGCGTGCCATCAGCAGCGCAATGTCGACTGCGATGGACTTTGATACCTACTTGCTGGGTCGTCGATGAGCGACCGCGACAGCGACGGGGCCGTCTGGCAGCCGATACTTCCCATCGCGCAACCATGTTACGGGCTCGCCCGATGGTAATGAACAGATGTATTGCGGCTCTGGTGGGGCCGCATCGCTGCGTTTGATGACCAGGCACGTTGTACGAGGCAGGTCGATCGATCTGGCAGCTTGACGATGACGTCCGCTAGTCGAGTGCTTGAGGCCATAGAGTCTCCCCCCAAGATCGGCGCGCCTGCGTCGGGATTTGAATTGCCTGCAGACGCGTTCTCCCGTGGCGTGTTCATCTTTAGCACCGGCATTTGGAGGAGGAGCATCCGTCGTACAGGGTATGGCTCCGGCGATGAATCGGGCGCACGCGCGCGCAGGCCGCAGGGAGAGAGACAAGGAAAAAAGCGCCCAGGGAGGGGGCAGTGCCGGCATCCTCCCAACGCGGACGGTCGGCCGGATAGCGTGAAATATATTGAGATTTATTTGCCATAGTGTGTCAATTGTTCCGGTTGGCGCGCCTATCGCTTGCGCGCTTGCCGCGAAGCCGCCTGTCGCCAGGACCTCGTCGGGCGGACGCCCGAAAACACCGTCTTCCTAGGGTTTACCCCGCGCGCAAGCAAGGCTTTGGCGTGGAAACATCGCGGCGGCGCTGCGCGAGGCTTGCGGATCTCCACCAGACGCTACATCGTGTAGCGCAGCGTCAGGATAGCGCTGTGCGGCGCGCCATAGAGGTTGTAGAAAATGTCGTAGCCCGGCGTGCGCAGGTACTCCCGGTCGAAAAGGTTGCTGATCGAAAGCGCGGCGTCCCATTGCTTGTTGATCTGGTAGCCCAGGCGCGCGGAGACAACCGCGTAGCCGCCCTGGCGCATGGATGAGGTGTAGACATCGCTTTGCGCCTGCAAGCCCATGCCGACGCGCCAGCCGTTCAGCGCGCCGTTGAAATCGCGGGGTTGGAACCGGTATTGCGTCCAGAGTTTGAAAAGGTGCTTGGGCAGAACATCGGCAGCGAAGCGCTGGCCCACGTTGTCGGCGTCGGCGTCACGCAGGAATTTTGCGTTGGTGAAGGTATAGCCGGCGGCTATGTCCCAGCCCGGCAAGGGGCTGCCGCTGATTTCCGCTTCCCAACCCTGGCTTTGCACCAGGCCGGCCGCGCGCGAGCACGAACCGGTGGGCGTGCCGCCGCAACCGATGTGGTCCGGATCGGTAATGGCGCGGTTCTGGTCGCGAATCCGGAACATCGCCAGCGATGCATTCAAGCGGCCATCGAAGAACTCGCCCTTGACGCCGGCTTCGGTTTGCCAACCCTTGCGCGGCTTGAGCGTTTGCCCCGTGTAGTCCTGCTCGCTTTGGGGCACGAAGATGTCCGTATAACTGGCGTAGACCGAGACCTGTTGATTCAGGTCCAGCACAATGCCGCCGAACGGCGTGAATTCGTCCTTCGTATTGGCCGCGCTGTATTCCCAGTCTCCGGTCTGTGGCGACACCGGGCGGCTTTTCTGGCGGTAGTCCGTCCAGCGGCCCCCCAGGATCAGGCTCAGCGGCTCGGCCAGCTTGAATCGCCCCGAGGCGTAGATGCCAGATTGCGTGGTGATGGTGTTGTTGCGATTGATTACCGGCAGCGCGTATTCCTGATCGAAGTCGTGATCGGTCAGCGGTGCGACGTTCTCGATGTAGCTGAAGCGGCTTCCGGTCGTTTCGTCAGAGCGCGCGTAGTTGTAGCCCAGCGTGAGCGTGTGCTCCTGTCCAAACAGGGAGACGGGCCCCGACACGTGGACGTCGCCCTGATCCCACTTGAAGTCGTTCGCGATGCGTCCGACCGACATGCCGGCGGCCAGGCCGGTGTCGATATCGATACGGCTGCCGGTAAACGCCGAATAGCCGCGATAGCGCGTGTCGCGATGCAGATAGGCCGCCTTGAATTCCCAGCCATTGCTCCATCGATGTGTCAGGTCGGTCCCGACGTCATAGGTCGACATGTCCGACATTTTCGACGGGCCGACATACGCGTCGCGATCTGGCACGCTGCCATCCGAGTAAAGGGGCAGGCCGTTGAAGTTGCGGAAGCGGCGATCGTTGTAGGTAGCGGTCACGCCGATCGTTGTGCGCGGCGCGAGGTCGTATTCCAGCACACCGTAAAAGGTGCGCGGTTCCGAACGTCCCCAGTCATAGAATTTGTTTTCGTCCTTGTAGGCGCCGACGAGGCGGCCGCGCAGCGTGCCCGATTCATTGAGCGGACCCCCGCCGTCGGCCTCCAGACGGTACTGGTCCCAGGAGCCGCCGGAGACGGAGGCGGAAAAATGGCTCTCGGCGCGCGGACGCTTGCGCACGTAGTTGATGGCTCCGCCAGGTTCTCCCGTCCCGGTCAGCAGGCCGGTGGGGCCTCGCAGGATCTCGATGCGGTCGTAGATGGCGAGATCCATGTTGGTGCTGGCTGCCTGCTGAGGCAGACCGTCGTATTGCGCGCTGGTGCCGAACCCGCGCGCATTGAATTTCTCGGTGTCTTCATAGTCGGAGGCCGTCAGGCCCGTTACATAGCCCATGGCGTCGGCGATCGTGGTCAGGCCCTGGTCGTCCATTTGCTGCCGGGTCATCACCGACACCGACTGAGGTATTTCACGCAGGGTCTGGGCGCCCTTGGTGATCGTGACCGCGCGCGCGGCATAGGAGCCCGTTTCTTCGGTGGTGGCGTTGCGCCACGCGTCGCCGTCCACGCGCACGGATTCCAGCGTAACGGCGCTGGCGCGCGGTTCGGGCTCGATGACGTAGCCGGCGGGGGTCTGCCTGGCGCTGTAGCCGGTGCCGCGCAGCAGGATGTCGAAGCCGCCGGCAACGGTGTGGCTGCCCTGCAGCCCCTGGGTCGTCAGGCCTTGCAGATTGCGCGTGTCGACCACGATGTCCGCGCCGGACAACTGCGCATAACGGTTCAGCGCCGGGGCCAGCGGACCGGCCGGGATGTCGTATTGGGTGACGGCCATGCCTGTTGCGGCCTGGGCCCGCGCAGCATGCGGATGCAGGGCGACGAGCGCCAGGGCGACGGCCAGCGGCAGGTGGCGGAGCAGGTAGGGCTGGCGGGAAGAAACGGGGTGCGCGGTGATGCGGGGCAGGGCCATATCGGGAATTCCTGTTCGTGATGTCTTTTGGTTTGACGAACGAGAATTCGGAAGTGGAACCTGCTGTCCAAAAAAATTCGCGTGCCTGAGGGGCCGGAACCGCCCGGTTCAGTCTCCCGGCGCCACGTCCACGCGCAGGAAATAGGGAGTGAAGCTGCGCACGCGCAGCGTCGGCAAATTGGCTGTCAGCAGCTGCATGGCGCGATCTGTGTCATCGAGAGGCAGCACCGCCGAAATGCGGATGCTGGCTAGCGCCTGGGCGTCGTACTGAATCAGGCCGCTGCGATGGCGCGCCAGGGTGTCGAGCACCTCGGCGAGCGGACGATCGTGTATGAACAGCCGGTGCTGCTTCCAGCCATCTTCGATCTGGCCGGTGTCGATCTCCGTTACTGGATCCAGGCCGTTTGGACGGATCCGCACGGCCTGGCCGGCTTCAACCACGGTGGCGTCGCGCGATCCGCCGCGGCGTTGCGCGTCGGTCTGGACCGATACGCGCGATTCCAGCACGCTCAATCGCGTTGCGCCGTCCTCGCGGCTGACGACGAACTTCGTGCCCAGGGCGCGCATGGTTCCGTCCCGGGTTTCGACCAGGAAGGGGCGCGTGGCATCTTTGGCGACCTCGACCAGAATCTCGCCCTGGATCAGTTCCAAAGCCCGGAGCCGGGAGTCGTAGCGGAGATTGACGGCAGTGCCGCTGTTGATGCTGATGCGAGTGCCATCGTCCAAAACCTGCGTCCTCCATTGGCCGCTGGTAGCTCGCAGGTCGGCCATCAGCCAGGAGGGGGGATAGGCTTGCAACGTCAGCCATGCGGGCGCGGCCAGGACGCAGCCCAGCAGGGCGGCGGCGGCGTATTTCTTGATGCGGCTGCGCTTGCCGCGCGCATTGAGCGCGGCGGCCAGGGCGGCGCTGCCCGGTTCACCCACGCCGCCGACGCGGATCGCGTCTACTTGGTCCAACAGGCCCTCCATGCGTTCCGCGGCCGTGGCATGGAGCGGGTCTGCCGCCTTCCAGGCTTCAAAGGCCTGCCTGGCCGCGCGCCGTTGCGCGGCGTCGTCGCAGGAAAGCTGGACGATCCATTGCGCGGCCTGTGCGGCAACCGAGGCAGGCGAGGGCGCAGCCACGGTTCAGGCAAGCCGTTGATGGCAATGCAACAGCACCTGGACCAGGTACTTCTGCACCATCTTGGTCGAGACCTTCAGTTGCCCGGCGACGTAGGCGTGCGTGTGGCCTTCAAGGTAGTGCAGCAGGAAGGCTGCGCGGGCCTTGGCGGATACGCCTTCCAGCGCTTGGCAGATCTGTTCCAACGCCTGCATGGCGATAAGCAATTGCTCGGGCGAGGGATGCTGAGCCAGTTCCGGAGCCAGCCGTTCGAGCTCGGCCAGGTAAGTTCGTTCGAGCAGCTCGCGGCGCGCCCGGTCGATGAGCAGGCGTTTGGCGGTGGTGGTCAGGTAGGCACGCGGCTCTTGCAGCCCCAGCGGCTGGCCCAGCAGTGCGTCGCGCGAGGCCAGCAAGCGCTCAAACGTGTCGTGAGCGAGATCTGCCGCGTGATGGGTGCAACCCATGCGTCTGCGTAGCCAGCTAAAAAGCCAGGAATGATGATCGCGGTACAGCAAATGAAATTGCTGCTGTACGCCCGAATCAGTGCCCACCACGCTTCCTCGTGCCTTTATGTAAATGAGAATGGTTTTCAACTTTAATACAAAAGCACGGCATCACGCAAGGGCGTAGGGAATGCGGGCGCGGCGAACGCGCGCTCCGTTGGGCGACAGCGCGCCGGCGAGAGGGCCGGACGCGCCGTCCGATGCGGCCTACCAGCGATAGCTGACCGTGCCGTACACCTGACGTTCCTGGCCCAGTAGCACGCGGTGGTGCTGCCGCAGCTGGCTACGTAGCGGCGGTCTTCCCCGCCTCTGCAAGCAATTTCCGCTTTCGACCCGCAGTGGCCACTCGTAGTCTGTCCGCGAACGACTGCTCCGCAGCGGTTGCTGCCGGTGGATTTGCAAGGTTGTGGGGTCGGACTTCGCCATGTTGCGGTCATTCCGACATATGCATCCGGCGAAATCATCTTGAGTAGGCGTGGGCTCAGCATCCTATTGATGCGTGACGGCTGAACGCCCACCATGTTCCCAGAAAATGCCATTGCACAGCGGGCCGTGATGCCGGACTAACGTTCATCTTTTTAAGTCGTGGCGTCATCGATCTCAAGTGCACATCTCTGCCGTTGCCACCGTCCAACCGAGACCTGGCACCTAACCCCAAGGCATGGCCGGTTCGTTCCGCGTCCAGCTTCAGCAGCCGGGCCGCCGCCGCGGTGGCGCCGAACAGCCTATGGGTGGCGGTGTAGGCCCAGCCACGGACCACGGGCGAGACCCGCGTCGCCACGCCCAGCCGGCAGGCCAGGTCCAGGCCGCCGTCACGGCCACGGCCAGGTCCTCGCCGTTGACGCCGCCGATGCGGTCCGCCATCGCCAGCGCGGCCGGCACCACCGATACGCCCGCATGCAGGACCGCGAGGTCGTGCGTGTCGTCGAAGTATGGCGCCGACCGCCGCGGCGCAGCCGGGCGCGGTGGCGCCGGCGATCGCCACGCCGACCGTGTCGAGCAGGTTCCTGCGGGTCGCTTCGACGGCGGATGCCGGCAGGTCCTGGAACGCCAGGCCGGCGACGTGCCGGGCGATGATCTGCGATGAGTCCAGTGGGGCTACCACCAGCTAGTTGTTGCGGTCATAAAGCACCAGACGTCCGGGATCCCGCAACAGCGCCAAACATACCAGGTATACGCATAATGTGTATTATGTAAAGTGATAGATAGGCGTAGTGATCCCCCCGCTACGCCTGCTGACAATGGGCGGTATCCCGACACGCTACGAAAGAACGACGTCCGTTAGCGTTGCCGCGCTGGTATCCCTGATCAGCGACACAAATTCAACCAGGTAAGGCTTGGTGCTCTCGGACGCACGCATGGCGGCCCAGACTTCGGCCGTCAGGCCGGCATCCGTGATCGGCCTGGCGCTGACGTACTGCCGCTGCAAATAGCTTTGGATCGCCCACCGAGGCAAGACGGCAATCCCCCTGCTTGTCGCGACGAGCATCAGGATGGCGACGGTCAGCTCGGTGGTCCGGCGTTTGGGATTGATCCCTGCCGGCGCCAGGAGTTGGCGAATGATATCCAGCGACTCATCCGGGACCGGATAGGTGATGAGTGTCTCGCCAGCGAAGTCTTCCGCCTGCAGGATCTTCTTCTGCGCAAGCGGGTGATCATTGGCCACCACGGCCATCAGGCGATACTTGAACAGGTGGTGGAAATCGACGCCATTCTCGGGTTCCTGGCACGATACAAGGGCTACGTCCGCCCTTTCCTTATGCAGCAAGGCCACGGGGTCGGCTTGATAGCCCGATACGAGGTCAACCTCCACCTCTGGCCAGCGGGCGCGAAAGGCGTCGACCGCTGGCATCAGCCAGTCGAAACAGGTGTGGCATTCGAGCGCGATGCGCAGCGTACCTTTTGCGCCCTTTGCCAGCCGCGTCAAGTCCCGCGTGGTCTGGTGCAGGAGCGGCACGACCGCATCGGCAGTTTCCAGTAGCCGCCTGCCCGCCGGCGTGAAAACCACGGGTGTGGATTTGCGCACGAACAGCGGCAATCCGTAGAAGTCTTCAAGCGCCTTGATGTGGTGCGAGAGCGCTCCTTGCGTCAAGCGTAGCCAGCTCGCCGCCTTGGAGACACTGCCGCTATCCCGCAATGCAATCAGGGTTTGAAGATGACGGACGTCGATCGGTATTCTTTCCATTAATTTTATTGAGGTTAGTTCTCTAGATTATTCGTTTGAATAATAAATCTGAAGCGATCACACTGCCAACCGCATACTCACGGCCCAGCAGCCGCGAGCAGACCTTGACCAGTTGCAGTGAGGAATTCAAGTCGATGAGCGGCTACACCATGCACCGCCAGGTGTTCATCCTGGCGACGGCGCAAGCCCTGTTTCAAACCGCTTCCGTCTTGGTGATGACCGTAGGCGGATTGGCTGGCGGCCTTGTAGCGAGCCGTCCAGAATTGGCTACGACCCCGATCGCTGCCATGTTCCTCGGGACAGCGCTAAGCACATTTCCAGCATCCTCCTGGATGGCGAAAATTGGCCGCCGGGCAGGCTTTCTCGCCGGATCCTCTCTTGGAGTCCTGGGCGGGCTGATCGCCGCCCTGGGCGTCTGGCTGGCATCGTTGCCCATACTATGCGCAGGCACTTTCCTCGTGGGCGCGTACCAGGCATTTGCCCAGTTCTACCGGTTCGCGGCCAGCGAGGTCGCGGACGAGAGATTCCGCTCACGCGCTATCTCGGTAGTCCTGGCTGGCGGGATAGTCGCCGCCTTGCTCGGGCCCTCCTTGGCCCGATATGGCGGTCCGCTCCTGCAACCGGTCTACACCGGTTCGTTCCTCATCTTGGCCGTAGTCTCCCTGGTGGCGACCTGCGCACTGACGGGGTTGCGCATGCCTGACTCTCAGATCGACCATGCGGATACGGCCACGGGGCGGAGCTGGTTCGCCATTGTGAGCCAGCCCGCCTACCTGGTTGCGCTGTTCGGCGCGGTCACCGGGTACGGGACCATGATCCTGGCGATGACGGCGACCCCGCTCGCCATGCTCCATCATCGCCACGAACTGTCGGCGGCGTCCACCGTGATCCAGTTGCATGTCCTGGGTATGTTCCTTCCTTCATTCTTCACGGGAGCGTTGATAGCCCGTTTCGGCGTAACCCGGATCATGTTCGTCGGCGTTGCGCTATTGGCAAGCCACGTTTTCATGACCTGGACGGGCACCTCTTTCCATTCGTTTGCAGCGGCCCTGGTGTTGCTGGGTGTGGGTTGGAATTTTCTATACATCGGCGGGACCACGCTCCTGACGACGACGTACACGCCGGCGGAGAAGAGTCGGGCCCAGGCCACCAATGACATGACCATTTTTGCGGTTGGCCTTGCATGTTCGTTTGGCGCTGCAGGATTACTGGAGAAATTTGGCTGGCAGACACTCAATGGGCTGTTGTTGCCGTGGCTGGCCGCGGCTGCCGTTGTGTTGACATGGCATGGCATCAGCAGCGCGCGCAGAACACCCGCCAAACACGTACTACATTTGGGTCGACAATGAAGAGGAATGCAGCGTGAGCAACAAGAATCACTGGAACGATGTCTACCGCACCAAATCCGAGGATGCGGTGAGTTGGTACGCCGCTCATCTCGATACGTCTTTGCGCATGATCCAGCACGTGGCCCCGATGCCCGAGGCCGCAATCATCGATGTCGGCGGCGGCGAAGCCACACTGGCAGATGATTTGCTGGCTCTCGGCTACCGGGATCTGACCGTGCTGGATATTTCGGAAACGGCCATTCAGGCGATGCGGGAACGACTGGGGACGAAGTCCGCGAGTGTGGAATGGCTGGTCACTGACGTGACTACCGCTACCCTGCCCTCCGCTCGCTACGACGTTTGGCATGATCGCGCTGTTTTCCATTTCCTGACGGATCCAGCCGACCGCCAAGCGTACATTGCGCAGGCGACGCAGTCGGTGAAAGCGGATGGTTTCCTCATTGTTGCAACGTTCGGACCCGATGGCCCGCTCAAGTGCAGCGGATTGGATACCGTCCGCTACGATGCCGCGGCGCTTCAGGCGGAGTTTGGAGCTGGCTTCGCGCTTATGGACAGCACGGTAGAATCTCACCAGACGCCCTTCGGTACCAGCCAGCAGTTCGTTTATTGTCTGTTTAATCGGAAGTAAATGGGCGTACGCTTGTCCTCCAAGCCATTCCCGCCGTCTACACGTCCACATGTCGATCCGCTCAGCATCCCCCGCGCTGGCCGCGGCGCTCCTGTTCGGCGCGAGCACGCCATTCGCCAAAACCTTGGTCGAAGGCGTCGCACCGTTGCTGCTGGCTGGACTTCTCTATCTGGGCAGCGGGCTGGGTCTCGGCATCCTGCTGGCGCTACGTCACATCGGCCGTGGCCACAGCCCGGGGGATGCGCCTGGCTTGCGCATTCCGCGCGCAGACCTGCCCTGGCTGGCGGGTGCGATTGCGACAGGCGGCGTGCTCGGCCCGGCGCTGCTGATGCTCGGGCTGACCCAGACGAGCGGCGCCTCGGCCTCGCTTTTGCTGAATATCGAAGGGGTGCTCACGGCCATTATCGCGTGGTGCGTGTTCAAGGAAAACGCCGACCGCCAGATCGTGCTCGGCATGGTCGCGATCGTGCTCGGCGGCGTACTGCTGTCTTGGGAGCCGGGCGGCACGGCGCCGTCACCCGGGGCGCTGCTCATAGTTGGGGCCTGTCTCTGCTGGGCCATAGACAACAACCTGACGCGTCGGGTCGCCACCAATGACGCCATGCTGATCGCCGGTCTGAAAGGCTTGTCTGCCGGAGCGGTCAGTACGATCCTGGCGCTGCTTGGTGGCGCCGAACTTCCGCCGGTTACCATGCTGGGGGCCAGTCTTGTCGTGGGATTTCTGGGGTACGGCCTGAGCCTGACGCTATTCGTCCTGGCGCTAAGAACGCTGGGAACCGCCAGGACTGGGGCCTACTTTTCAGTGGCGCCGCTAGTCGGGGTGATCATTTCCTTCATCTTGTGGCCCGAGAATCCGGGCCTTCTATTCTGGCCGGCGGCCGCCCTGATGGCGCTGGGCGTGTGGTTGCACCTGCGCGAACGGCATGCGCACGAACATACCCACGAAGCCATGGAACATAGCCACCGTCACGTGCACGACGAGCACCACCAGCACGCGCATCCCTTTGCCTGGGATGGCGCGGAGCCGCATACGCATCCGCACCGCCATGAAGCGCTGACGCACACGCATCCCCACTATCCGGATATTCATCACCGGCATCGTCATGGGCCAGGGCATGGAGTCCGCGCGCGGAAGGCATAGGTTTTCGCTACCGCCCTCCTCGCCTGCGTGCCTTGGCGTCCAAGGCGGATCCCGTCTTGGATTCAGCGCGGCCCCAACACCTCGGCCAATTGCGCACCCTGGGGCATGCCTCTGAATTTCTTGACCGAGCCGTCGCTCTCCCGCACCACGATGCCGGGCGTGCCTCGGAACCCGCTCGACAGCATCAGCATGTGGTTGTCTTCGAGGGCCTGGAGTACAGCGTCGGGAATGCTGTCGGCAGGCTTGATGCCGCCCTGATCAAACTTGTGTTCGTTTTCGATCAGTGCGGCCGTTGGGTCGGGAGCGCCAAGGATAGCCGCGGCCTTTGCCGGACTGTCTGCCCGGATCACGCCCACGAGCAGATGGCGAAGCTGCACCTTTCCGGCGTCCACCCAGGGGCGCGCTGCTTCCCAGAACTGGTGGCAGTAGGGACAGTTTGCATCGGAGAAAGTGTAGATAATGCGGGGCGCGTCGGGTTTGCCGTCCTGTACCCAGGTCGCGGATTCCAATTGACTCCACGTCTTTTCGCCCATCGGCTTTTCAACCAGGTCCCGCAGCTTCATCCGGTCGATGGGCTTGCCATTGGCGTCCAGGCGCGTGCCCACGATGGCGTTGCCATCGCTGGTGAGGTAGACGGCGATGGGGCGGTCTTCTGCCGTGCCGGCGAAAGCGCGCAGGCCGCCTTCCACATCGAACTCTCCCACGATGGTGAGGCCTTGCGCTTCCAGTGCCTGGATGGCCGGCGGTCGAGCTCCGGTCTGGGCCTGGCTGTAGCCGGCTGCCAGCACGAGCGGGATGGCTGCGATGGATGAAATACGCATACGCAATGCAAACATGGTCATTCCTTACTTGGGTAAATCTTGGATGCCGTCTCGGGGCATATCGAAACGCCGCGACATCTTGTCCTTGAGGGCTGCCATGGTGATCTCGCCCAGATGCGTATCCACCAGGCGTCCCTGCGCGTCATAGAACAAGGTCGTGGGCAGGCCGCGCGAATTCACCGCCCGCATGGACGCGGACGCAGGGTCGAGCAAGACGTTGCGCAATGCCAGGCCTTCGCTCTGGATGAAGTCATGCGCCTGTTGCGCGCCCTCCCCCTGATTGACCAGGACGATGCTGACGCCCGGGAACTCGGACTGCGCCTGTTCCAGGGCGGGCATCTCACGGCGGCAAGGCGGGCACCAGCTCGCCCAGAGGTTGACGACTAGCGGTTTGCCCTCGTATGACCTCAGCGCGATGGGGTTCCCATCCAGCGTTTGCAACTGCAAGTCCGGCAGACGCGGCGGCTCGAGCAGCAGCGGCAGCAGCGCGCCGCCTGCGAACCAGGCCACGACCCCGGCCAATATGCCCGCGTATATGGGACGGCGCGGCGCCGGCATGGTACGGGTCCGCCACCAGACGAAGGCCAGCGTGGCTGGCACCCCAACCCACCAGTAGTATCCGCCATCGCCGATTGCGATCAGCGCCATGGGAGCCGCGAAGTAGTCTTCCCACCAGAAGGCGATGTATCCCAGGCGCGCCGCCACAATGCCCCAAAACACGCCGTCGAGCAGCACGGCGCCGGCAAGCCGATGAGAAGCGTCCGGCAGGCGTTTGGCCAGCGCGCGGGTCACCAGCCAGGAAAACAGTACAGCCGCGAAGACGCCCATGCTTTGAATGGAGAAGGGACCGATGCCTATCATGGCGTTCCCGCCTTGTTCAGTCGCCCCAGGAAATCAGCGGCGCTGACCTCGCCCACCACGCGGAGGTCTCGGCGCTCCGTGCCGTCGGGTCCCACCAGGATGAGCGTGGGCGGCCCCATGACGCCCCAACGTTTGAGCAGGGCCTGATCCGTTGCGTCGTTGCGTGTCACGTCCGGCCGCAGCACCTGCATGCGCGCCAGCCGCTGCGCCACAGCGGGGTCGCCGAACACATTGCGTTCGATCACGTGGCAACTGATGCACCAGTCGGCGTAGAAGTCGATCAAGGTCCATTGGCCGCGCGCGGCCGCGTCCGCCAGGCGCCTGTCCACGTCCTCGACCGACTTGGCCTCGACGTAGGCTGGCTTGTTGGCGATGGCTGGCACGGCGGCCGACGAGGCGGCGCGCAGGTGCGCCAGCGGCTGTGACAGTGAATCACCGCCCGACGCGGCGCCCACCAGCATGAGAATGGACCACAGGCCTGCGATGGCTCCCAGTGTGCGCAAGGCCCACATCAGGCGCAGCTTTTGCGCGACCGCTTGCGCCCAGGCCAGCAGGCCGATGGCGATGGACAGTATCCAGGCCCCCCAGAGCACCAGGCTCAGGGTGGCCGGCAGGAAGCGGTCGAGCATCATCACCGCCATCCCGACCATCACGTAGCCGAACGCTATGCGCACGCGATCCATCCACGCTCCCGGCTTGGGCAGTACGCGGGCGCCGAATATGGCGATCACCAGCAGCGGCAGGCCCATGCCCAGGCCCAGGGCAAACAATGCCAGGCCGCCATACAGCGCGCTGCCGGTCTGGCTGATGTAGAGCAGCGCTCCCGCCAAGGGCGCGGTCATGCATGGCCCGACCAGCAATGCCGACAAGAAGCCCAGCGCCGCAGCGCCGACCGCGCTGCCGCCCGCGCGCCCCTGGTTGGCGGACCCGACCCGGTTCAACAAGGCGGACGGCAGGCGCAGTTCGAACATTCCGAACAAGGAACTGGCGAGAATCAGGAACAAGGCCGCGAACGCTCCCAGCAGCCAGGGGGATTGCAGGGTCGCCTGGAGATTCGCGCCTGCCAAGCCGGCTGCCACGCCCACGGCGGCATAGGTGGCGGCCATTGCCAGCACATAGGACAGGGACGTGACGAAAGCGCGCCGCGGACTGGCCTGAGCGCCCACGACCATGCTGGAGATGATGGGGATCATCGGCAAGGTGCAAGGCGTGAAAGCCAGGAGCAGGCCGAAGCCGAAGAACAGCAATGTGCCTGCGATCGGCCCCAGCGTCGCCAGGCGTTGGGCAGCAGCCTGGTCCTCGGCGACGTTGGCTGCGCCGCCGGCGCCCACCTCCGGCTGATTGGTGGTGGCAGGAGGCTCGGCAGCGCTACCTGCCCCCGCCGCCATCGCGGGCAAGTTCAATGCCATGGTCTGCGGGGGGTAGCAGATGCCCCCTTCCGCACAGCCTTGCCAGTGCAGTGTCAACGGACCTGTGACGGAGGCGGGAAAACGCAGTCGCAGCGCATCTCCAAGATAGATTTCCGTATCGCCAAAGAACTCGTCATTCTTGGGCGTACCAGGGGGAAGATCCAGGCGGACTTCCTCGCCCTTCCCCGAAACCAGCTTCAATGAGTGGCGATAGACATAGTAGTTCTCGGCAATGTGCCCTTGCGCCGCCAGTTCCGTCCCCTGCTGCTGAACCTGCGCCAGGTTGAATACATCGACAGGATCCAGAAATTCAGCCTCCTCCTGCCAGGAAAACAGGCCTGCACTCCCCCATGCACTGCCGATGGCGAAAAAAAACAGAAAGACAACGGCCAGTACTCGTCGATATACAAACAACCTCATTCCTCCGGGGCAATAGTCGGCCTTCCCCAACCGCCCTCATGTTGAGGCGCAGGGGAGCTTATCCAGCCATGATGGAGGAGATCGATTAACCGAAACTAAAGAAGGGAAAGCAAGCGCGGAATGGTCGGCAATCAGGGACGCCGGCCATTCTGGTCTGAAAAGTTCTGGCCTAACATATAGGCTCTTGGTTGCAGCAGATTGGGATTCAAATGCGGGTATTGCTGGTAGAAGACGACGAACTGATCGGCAAAGGAATCGTGGCTGGCTTACGCGCGCACGGCATCACGGTGCACCACGTTTGCACGGCCGTTGACGCTGAAACCGCCCAAACGGAAAACTCCTTCAGTGCCTTGGTGCTCGACCTGGGGCTTCCAGACCGTGACGGAATGGAATTGCTTTCCGCCGTGCGAGCCATTGAACCCTGTTTGCCCGTGCTGATACTGTCCGCCCGGGATGCCATGGACCACAGGCTCGCGGGCCTGCACCAGGGCGCGGACGACTACATGACCAAGCCGTTTGATCTGCGCGAACTGGCAGCGCGATTGCATGCGCTGGTGAGGCGCACACAGGGGCGCGCAGCCCAGACCATTACGGCGGGACCTTTGCGCCTGGAGCCCGAAAGCGGCCTTGCCTGGCTGGAAGGCCAAGCCATCTCGCTATCGCGTCGCGAGGTGGATCTGCTGGCGCACCTGGCCACGGCTAATGCGAGATGGATTCCTCCTGATGTGCTCAACGAACGCCTGTACGGGTTGGGCGAGGAAGTGAGCAGCAACGCACTCAACGTCCATATTCACAACCTGCGCCGCAAGCTTGGAGCTGAAGTGATTGAGACCTCGCGTGGTTTGGGATACCGGCTGGGCTGGAGGCTCAGCGCATGAGTTTGCGTCTTCGTGCCGTCCTGATCGCAGGGATTGCTCTCATGGTCTTGTGGGCGGCGGCGGCTGCCTGGATGATGCTGGGCGTGCGCGCCGACCTGGCCCGCACACTTGATGGCCGCCTGGCCATGTCGGCTCGCATGGTCTCGGGCTTGCTTGCCGGGTCTGTCATAGATCCCAACGCCAAGACTATGGATTTCACGCAAGCCATCCGCGTCAACGGCAGCGAAGGAATCGCTTGCGAGATTCGCGCGCTGCGCGGCGAGGTCCTGGCGCGCACCAGCGGCAGTCCGGCCTCGGATTTCGACAGCCTGCCTGCCGGTTACAGCACGCGCATGGTCGCCGGACACGAGTGGCGGATTTATGTGCTTCGCGATGACAGTTATCAAATAACGACAGCGGATCGCGTCGAGCAAAGGAACACGCTGATCAATGAACTGCTGTTTGCGGCTGGCGTGCCCTTCCTGATCGCGCTTCTTGGCGGGCTGGCTGCCCTGTGGATCGGTATCGGGCAAGGCCTTGCGCCGCTGCAAGCCTTGCGCATGCAGTTGCGGGCCAAGCAAACGGACGATACCACCCCTATCGCTGTCGCAAAGCCGCCCACCGAGCTTCGTCCTGTGCTGGATGCCATGAACGGATTGTTGGGACGCTTATCCCTGGCACTCTCCGGTCAGCGAGCGTTTACCGACGCGGCGGCGCACGAGTTGCGGACCCCGCTGACCGTGATCGATACCCACCTGCAAGTGGCCAGATTGACCGAAGGCGTAGAGGCCGAATCGTCACTCTGCAGCGCCGAGGAAGGCGTGAGACGCCTGCGGGGCACGCTCGAACAGATGATGGTTCTGGCGCGTGCCGAAGCATCGACCAATCTGGAGGACCGGAGTACGTCCATCCGGGAAGTCATCGCCAGCGTCATCGATGCGGCAACTGCCGAAGCACAGCTGCGCCTGGCGGTATCCGTCCACGGCACCGATGCTTGCTGCTCCATTCCACGAGAGATGCTGGAGGCCGCCATCCGCAACCTGGTGGACAACGCAGTCCGCTACTCCCCCGAAGACATGCCTGTCGAAGTCCTGGCGCGCTTCGATTCTGCAACCCGACAATGCCGCATCGTCGTGGCGGACCGGGGACCGGGGCTCAGCGAGGATCAGGCAGCCAAGATTGGCCAACGCTTCTGGCGCGGGGACCAAGGCCGAAGCCGCAACGACGGCGCGGGCCTTGGCATCTCGATCGTGCATGCCATTGCCAAGCGGTTCGGGGGAGCATTGCATCTCAAGCCCCGGGAAGGTGGCGGTTTGGTCGCGGAACTTGTGTTTCCGTGCTGTCCGTAATTGGAGCGTGTTATGAACTTTGGAGCGACCGTGACCGAACCGACCGCCATTGAAGTTTCAGCCGAAGCCGCATCTCATAAGGGCGAATTTTTCCTGATCGACGCCAGCTTCTTGGGAAACGGCAGGATTCCCGGCATCGAAATCGCCAACGAAGAGAAGCTGATCGATCCGGGGATGAATGTCGTCTCGCGTCCTAATGGAATGCCAGATCAGTATCCGGAGCGTCCCCGCCTGGTTCATGTGCCGGAGAAAGGCGGAATGCCACGCGATCTGGAGGTGCTTGCTGGCATATGGATTGTGTCGGAGCCATTGAAGCAACTGTTTGAGCAGTTGGACGCCGAGGCGTTTGCATTTGTGGCGTGCGACTTCAGCCTGGCTGACGGCAGCCCCGCCCCTCAGTACTACCTAGGCAATGTGCTGCGCAGACTCGACGCCCTGGATGAAGCCTCTTCCCGCGTGAGGATCAAGTTCGACCGCAACTATCAGACCGGCGAGGACGAGAAACTTTACAGCCTCGTCGGCGGAGCCAGCCTGGTGTTCAAACAGGATGTGGTGGGAGATGCCCATATCTTCCGCCAGGATCGCATGGGAGCGCCTCCCATCTGCGACCGCGCGATGTTTGATGCATTGAGTGCGGCCAACTTCTCCGGCGTACGGCTGCGCGATGTAGCCGATATCTAGAGGCACGTTTAGTTAGGCCCGCGGCGGGCCTGCATGCATAAATAGTTCAATAATTGTTGTATCATTGATCAATGAATGAAGATCAAGCCGTTACTGCCCTGAATGCCCTGGCCCATGCCCAACGCCTGCGCGTGTTTCGTGCGCTTGTCGTCGCGGGGCCCGACGGCCTTACACCCAGTGTCATGGCGGAGGGGCTTGGCGTTGCCCGCAACGCGTTGTCTTTCCACTTGAAGGAGCTTGCGCACGCAGCCCTGGTCAGCGTCGAGCAGCAAGGCCGGAATCTGATCTACCGCGCGGATTTCTCCCAGATGAATGGCTTGCTCGGATACCTTACCGAGCATTGCTGCGCGGGCGCGGCTGGTGAGGGAGCCGAGACCGGCGCCAGCGCGGCATGCAGCCCGCCATCCCGCCTCCTCCAGCGGCATTGATACATGCTCGACGCTCCCGTACGCGTCGTTGGCTCCCTGGGCACGGCTCAGACGCTCGCCTGGGCGTCTTCCTATTACCTGCCGGCGATGCTGGCGGATCCGATGGCCCGCGACCTGGGGGTGTCGGCGCCGGCGGTGTATGCGGCGTTTTCCGCTGCGATGGTGGCTTCGGCCGTGGTCGGTCCCTGGGCGGGACTAGCGATCGACCGCCATGGCGGGCGCGTCGTATTGGCCGGCACGAGCCTGCTGTTTGCGCTGGGGCTGGGCTTGCTGGGCGCCGCCCAGGGCCTCTGGACGATGGTCGCCGCCTGGCTGGTTATCGGCGCGGCGATGGGGGCCGGACTCTACGAGGCAGCCTTCTCCAGCCTGGTGCGGCTGTATGGCCATCACGCCCGCGGCGCCATTACGGGGATCACGCTGATTGCCGGTTTTGCGAGCACGGTGGGATGGCCGCTTTCGGCCTGGATGGAAACCCAATTCGGTTGGCGCGGCGCGTGCCTGGGGTGGGCAGGATTGCACCTGCTGGTCGGCCTGCCGTTGAACGCATGGTTTCCGAAAGCGCCGGGCGCGGGACGAACGCAAGAGCCTGCGGACAATGCGCAGGATGTCCCCTCCTCTGCCCCCCAGCCGCGGCAGCAGAGGTATGCCACTGCCCTCCTCGCCTTCGTGTTTGCGGCGACCTGGTTCATCAGCACCGCGATGGCCACGCATTTGCCGCGCATGCTGGAAGCCACGGGCGCCACGCTCGCAGCCGCCGTGGCCGTGGGTGCGCTCATCGGTCCGGCGCAGGTGGCGGGCCGCCTGCTGGAATTCGGTTTCTTGCGGCGGGTTCATCCCTTGTTGTCCGCGCGCCTGGCTGCGCTGGCGCATCCGGCGGGGGTTGCCCTGCTGCTGGGAGGCGGTCCGGTAATGGCGCCGGTGTTCGCCGTCCTGCATGGGGCGGGCAACGGCATCCTGACCATTGCCAAGGGGACCTTGCCGCTGGTGCTGTTCGGCCCCCAGGGCTATGGCGCGCGCCAGGGCTGGCTGATGATGCCGGCGCGGGTGGCGCAGGCGCTAGCGCCATTTCTTTTCGGGGTGGCGCTGGACCGCTGGGGGGTCAACGCGCTGTGGCTGTCCGGGGGCATAGGGCTTGGCGCCTTTGCCGCGCTATTGCTGCTGCGTGCGCGGGCGTCGGCCGATTGAAATCTGAGTGTCGTATGTATAGAGGTGTTGCATGAAGTTGATCCAGAAAACCGTTGAGACCCGCATCGGCGCGGAGGTGGTCCGTGTCTGAAACCCTGGCCGATTTGCCCAACATTGATTCGTCGTTGTTCCATCGACCCGGCGAGGCCGGGCTGTTTCCTGCCGTGCGGGCCGCGCACGCGCCGCGGTTCCTGCTGCTGTACGGTTCGTTGCGCGAACGCTCCTATAGCCGCCTGGTGGCCGAGGAAGCCGCGCGCCTGTTGCAGGCGCTGGGCGGCGAGACCCGGCTGTTCAATCCTTCGGGACTGCCGCTGGTCGATGACGCCAGCGATGACCATCCCAAGGTGCGCGAGCTGCATGAGCTGGTCCAATGGGCCGAAGGCATGGTCTGGAGTTCGCCCGAGCGTCACGGCGCAATGACGGGATTGATGAAGACGCAGATCGACTGGATTCCGCTGTCGGTGGGCGCGGTGCGCCCGACCCAGGGCAAGACGCTGGCGGTGATGCAGGTGTCGGGCGGATCGCAGTCCTTCAATGCCGTGAACCAGATGCGGGTGCTGGGGCGCTGGATGCGCATGTTGACCATTCCCAATCAATCGTCGGTGGCCAAGGCCTACCAGGAATTCGACGAGGCGGGACGCATGAAGCCATCGCCCTACTACGACCGTGTCGTCGACGTCGTCGA
The DNA here is from genome assembly GCF_058796095.1 of Achromobacter sp. GW823-FHT04E03. NCBI lineage: Bacteria > Pseudomonadati > Pseudomonadota > Betaproteobacteria > Burkholderiales > Alcaligenaceae > Achromobacter > Achromobacter sp. GW823-FHT04E03. The sequence goes on from NZ_JBXAIJ010000001.1 coordinate 661,569, forward strand.
GGAACTGATGAAGTTCACCTTGCTTACGCGGGACGCCTCGCCCTACCTGGTGGATCGCTATAGCGAACGCAAGGAGGCGGCCGCCGATCTGTCGCGCCGGATGAAGCAGGCGTCCATCTAGATGGACTCATCGCGGCGCGCGGGCCTGGATTTTCAACTGGGCTTTCCATGCGCGCCTGCGCCACCACAGCCAGATGCCGCTGATGCCCAGCACGCCCAGGCCCAGGCCGAGCAAGGCCACGATGGCTTCGCCGGCCACCCCGCCCAACTCTCCCGTGTGCAGCGGATAAAGCATCGAGTTGATCCGGGCGCCCGGATCCAGCTGATTCCAGCGCTGCGCCGCCAGCACTGTGCCGTCGCGCGGGTCGAGCCAGACGGTGGATCTGCCATTGGGATGCGGATCGTCGGGCACGCGCATGCGTATGGCCAAAGGCCGGTCGCTGCGCGGCGTGTATAGCAAGTAGCCGATCGTGCCGTCCGGAAATTGCGCCTGCGCGGCTGCGGCCAGTTCGTCCAGCGAGCGCGGCGGGATCGGGCCTGCGGGCTGCGCCGGCAGCTTGGGCGCCACGACCGGGGGCTGGCCGCTGGCCAGCGTGATCCAGCCGCCTATCGGACGCCATGCCAGATAGGCGCCGCTGGCCATGCACACCGCCAGCAGCAGCGCGAGGATGGCGCCGCCGTTGCGGTGCACGTCGAACAAGGCGCGCAGCGCGCCCTTGTTGAACACCATGCGCAAGGACGGCGGCCATTTGCGCGGCCACCATGCGATCAGGCCTGACACCGTCAGGACCAGATAGGCCAGCGCGGTCCAGGCCAGCACGGCCTTGCCGGTGCGATCCAGCATCAGGGCGCTGTGCAGCTTGTAGACGATGGCGACCAGGCCCTCGTCTTCTCCCCTTCTGCCCTGCTCCCGGCCGCTGACTGGATCGAGATAGACAGTGCCGTCCCAGGCGTCAGGCGCCCTCACCCTGACCTGCATGGTTTCGCCGGATTCGCGCGGCGGGCGGAAGGTGTAGGAGGCTTGCGGGCCGAACTCGGCGGCCAGGTTGCGGCGCATGGATTCGAACGATGCGGGCTGGCCGCCGCCTGCGTTGCCGGCCCGGAAGAGCTCCGGATGCAGCAGCTTGTCCAGCGGCCGCGCGGCCACGAGGAAGGCGCCGGTCAGTCCGGACAGGATCAGGATCCCGCCCAGGCCCAGCGCCACCCAGCGATGGCAGAGCAGCCAGATGCGCCTGGGCATCAGTAGGCCAGGCGCGCCTGCAGGTAGACCATGCGCGGCGCGCCCACCATGCGGCCGCCGTTGGTGTCGACGTTGCGGGTGTAGTAGCGCCGGTCAAACAGGTTGTTCACGCCCACCGCCAGCTCGCTGCCCTTCCATTGGGGCAATTTGTAGCTGAGCTGCGTGTTCCAGACGCTGAAACCCGGCACGCGGCCGTTGGTCGCGGCGGCGTTCTCCTCTTCGGTGTTGGCGGTGTCCGAGTACTGGCCGCTCTGTGCCGTCGTGTAGAGGTTGAAAGTCCAGTTGTTGCGCATGTAGCGTCCGCCCAGCGTGCCGGTCTGGCGCGAATAGAACGGCACGTCCCGGCCTTCGAATTCGCCGGATTTCTGGATGGCGCGCACGTAGGTGTAGTTGGCGTAGAGATTCAGGCCGGCGAGCGGGCCGGACTTGTCGAAGTCGTAGTCGATGGCGAATTCGACGCCGTTGTGGGTGGTGGCGCCCAGGTTGCGGAACACGGCCGGATTGGTGCCGGGTATCGACAGGATCTGGTTGTCGAACTTCAGGTTGAAGACCGTGAACTCGGTGTGGGTCTGTTCGCCCGAGTAGCGCAGGCCGGCTTCCAGGGTCTTGGCGACTTCCGGGCTGAGCGGATTGGAGGCCGACATCGAGTTCAGCTGCGTGTACTGCACCGCGCCGAACGAGGTGTTGTAGTTGGTATAGAGCGTCAACGCATCGTCGACCAGATAGGCGATGTTCAGCGAAGGCAGGCCGCGGCTGTTGCGCAGGTCGAACGGCGTGTCGTTGGCGGTGCCGCTGGGCTGGCGGTTGGTGCGGATGTGTTCATAGCGCACGCCGGGCGTGACGCGCCATTTGCCGTAGGCGATGCGGTCGTCCAGATAGATGGAGTGCGCTTCGGTCTTGTTGTCGAAGACCTGTGCCGCGCCGATGCGTTGGCCCGTGGCCAGGGATTCCGAATAGCGCCGGTCCTGGCCGGTTTCGTGGATGTAGCGGTAGCCGATGGTCACGTCGTGCGTGGTCGGCCCCCATTCCAGGCGCTGCGTGTAACGCGGCTCTATGCCCAGTACCTGGTTGTTGCGCGGCTGATAATCGTTGCGGCCCGTCGCGGTATTGATGAGCGAACTCTGGCGCGAGCTGTCGTAGTGATAGACCCGGGCCTCGAATTCCTGGGTGTCCGAGATCGAATTGAGGTATCCGATGTCGACCTGATCGCGCTGCCCTTTCCAGTAATCGGTGGGATGGGTGTTCTGGAATGGATCGTCGCGGTACTGCGCCACCGTCAGGCCGCCCGGCGTCATCGATTTGACGTCGTAATGGGCGAACTTGCCGTAGATTTCCGACGTCGGGGTCAGCTCGAAGCGCCATTTCAGCGCCACGTCGTTGTAGCGGTCATGGCTGGCATCGCGCCATTGTTCGCCGTCCATGCCGGAGTACATCAGCGCCACGCCCAGCCCGTTTTCGAACTGCGTGCCCAGGAAGCCGGTGTACTGGGTATTGGTGCCGCCCTGGCTGAAGATGTTGTAGCGGGCGGAGGCCTCGGCGGTGAGTCCGCTGCCAGTCGGAATCGAGCGGGTCTTGAAGTTGATTACGCCGCCCACGTTCTGCGGGCCATAGCGCACCGCCCCGCCGCCCCGCACCACGTCGATGGCTTCGATGTTGCCCAGGCTGGTCGGCGACATCACCAGGTTCGGCTGGCCATAAGGGGCCATGGCCATGGGGATGCCGTCCAGCAGCATGGTGGTGCGGAATGAATTGCGCGGGTTCAGGCCGCGGATGCCGACGTGCAGGCCGACCGAGCTGCCGCTGGCGCTGGTGCTGCCGCTGATCTGCACACCTGGCACGCGCCGCAGCACGTCGGCCACGCTGGTGGCGCCGCTGTTCTGGATCTCGTCGCGCTTGACCAGCGTGCGGGCGCCGCCAAAGGTCTGCACGCTGTTTTCCAGGCCGGTGCCCAGCCAGTCGCCGCTGACCTGGATCGATTCCAGCGTGTTGGCGTTGCCGGCAGGCACGGCCTTGGCCGCAGGGGCTGGCGCGCGCACCACGTATCCCTGGCCGCCCTGCTCCTCCGCGGCGAGGCCGGTGCCGGCCAGCAGCCTGGCCAGCCCCGATTCCACGCCATAGCTGCCGTCCAGGCCCTGCGTCCTCAGTCCGCGCGTGTCCTCGGGCCGGAAGGAAACGGTGATGCCGCCCGCCTTGGCGAAGGCGGAAAGCGCCTGGTCCAGGGGACCTGCCGGAATGCGATAGTCGTGCGTCGCGGCCGGGGCCGAGCTTTGGGCCGCGGCGGGCGGCGCGGCGGCGAAGGCGGCGGCCAGGCTCAGTGTCAATCCGGCCAAGCGCAGGACGCGGGGTTGGGTTTTGTCTACGACTGCCACTTGGTCACATCCCTACAGGTCATCAATGCGCGGTATGCCGGATGAGCGCGGGGAAAAGGGACAAGGGCGTAGCGGCAAAGTTGTAAGCGAGTGAAACCAGGCGGCTTTCAGCGCGTCAGGGTGACCCAGTAGGCGGTACGCGTGACGACGCGCAGATCCAGGGTCTTGGCCACGACGGCAAGTAGCGCGTCGGTGTCTTGCAGGCGGAATACGCCAGATACCCGCAGGCCGCCCACCGCCGGGTCGCAGCGCAATACGCCGCGCCGGTAGCGCGAGACCTCGGCCAGCAACGCGTCCAGGCGCATGTTGTCGGCTTCGAGGACGCCGCGCGTCCATCCTGGCGCGTCTGACCTGGCCTGGGCGTTCGGCAGAAAGGCATTGGCGGTGAAGCGCACCGACTCGCCGGCATTGAAGATCCGCTCCGGACTGCCATTCCCGAGGGTGACGGCGACGCGATGTTCCAGCACGGTCAGCTCGGTCTGGGCGTCGCCATCGTCCAGTTGCCGGACGACAAAACGGGTGCCCAAGGCACGCAAGCGGCCCTGGGGAGTCTCCACGATAAAGGGCCGCGCCCTGCCCGCCGGGTCGGCGGCCGTGCGCACATAGATTTCGCCGCCGCGCAGGTGCAGCAGGCGCATTTCGTCGGAGTAGCCCACCTCCATGGCCGTATCGGTATTCAGATGGACCTGGCTGCCGTCGGCCAGCCGCAGGTCCTGGTTTTCGCCCACCGCCGTGCGATAGGCGCCTGCCGGCTCCGCATACAGGCGGTAGGTCAGCAAGGCGGCGGGCGCGGCAACCCCCAGGACCGCCAGCGTACGCAGCACGGCGCGCCGGCTGACCTGCGACGGGCGCGTCAAGAGCGGCACGCCCACCGAGGCCGGCACCGTGTCGAACTGCTGCATCAGGCGCTGGGCGCGTTGCCAGGCAAGCTCGCGTTCGGGATGGCCATGGCGCCAGCGTTCGAAGGCGGCGTGATCCGCCGGTCCGGCCTCGCCGGAATGCAGGCGCACGAGCCAGCGGGCGGCTTCCCGTATGACGGAGGCGTCTAGCGGTTTGGATTCGGCGGCGGCCATGGGTCAGGAATCCAGCATGGTCAGGCAGATTTCGAAGCCCTGGGCCATGTAGCGCCTCACCGTGCGGTCGCTCAAGCCGGTGCGGGCGGCGATTTCGACGTAGGTGAGCCCTTCCAGTTGCGACAGGACGAACACCTCGCGCGCCTGGGGCGCCAGATTGCCGAGCATGCGGTCCAACTGTTGCAGCGCTTGCTGCACGCCCAGCAGCATCTCGGGCGAGGCTTCCAATTCGGGCGGCAGCGCGGCCAAGGCCTCGAGCCAGGCGCGTTCCAGCGAGCGGCGGCGCCAGTGATCGTTGAGCAGCCCCCGCGCGATGGTGGTCAGATAGGCCCTGGGCTGGCGCAGCGTGCGGACTTCCTCGGGATGGCGCAGCACGCGCAGAAAGGTGTCGTGCGCGAAGTCCGCGGCCTCATCGCCATGGCCGAGGCGATGCCGCCACCATTGGCAGAGCCAGTCGTAGTGGTTTTCGCAGAGTAGCTGGAGCGGCTGTAGGGGCTTGGACATGCTCGAACGCCCCCGATAGGCAGCGCGATGACACGGAATGGCGGCCTGGCCGGATTCAGCCCGGCGGCCAGCGGGGCTAAATGATACCAAGAACCGTTCGCAGTATCGAATCGCGCGGAGCCCTGCGGGGCGTTCAGAACGGCACCATCACCTTCAACGTGCCGCGATGGCTTTGTATGTGGGACGAAAAATCCCCGTCGTACTGCAACCGGAAGTCCAGGCCGCCCGCGTTGGATACCTGCAGGCCCGCGCCGATGCGGCCGATGACGTCGTCCATGGGCACCGAGGTCTCGAAGGCGCCCGAGCCTGCCGGCGCGCCCTGCAAGCGCGACTTGACCGTGTACTCGTCCTTGGACAGGAACGACACGCCGCCATACATGTAGGGGCGCATGGTTGCGCCGTTCTTCAGCGCCACCTTGCCGCCCAGTTCCAGCGTCGGCGACAGGGCCATGACGAATTCATTGCTGCTTTCCACGTCCAGATGCAGGGCGTCGCGGGATTCGCTGTAGCCGGGCATGTGGGTGTAGGACGCGTCCACGTCCACATAGGGTTTCAGGTAAACGTGTTCCCCGGCGTAGGTGCGCGCGATGCGCAGGCGCAAGGCCGCGCCGTAGACGTCCAGGTCCGCGTCGGCCGTGCTTTGCATGCCGGGGATGCGGATGCTGCGGTTGATGTCGTACTGGCCGTAGCCGCCGCCCAGGGCCGCGGACAGGGTCCAGGGTCCGGTTTCGCGCTTGACCACCACGCCGGCATAACCGCTGTCGCCCTTGCCGCTGACCCGTCCGTCGTCGCCGCTCAGATGGCTGTTTTGGTAGGCAACGGACCCGCCCAGGAACCAGCCCGGACTGACCTGGCGCTGGCCGCCGAACTGGTAGGTGACGCCATCGAACGAAAATCCGGAGACCCCGCCGTCGCCGTCCTGGTTGGTATTGATGCCGGACACCTGGCCCCACAGGCAATCCTGCTCGCCGGTCAGCGCGTCGCCGCCCTGGAATGCCGGGCACGACATCATGGCGCCGGTAAAGCGCGCCATGCTGGCCTGCATCTGCGCGGCAGGCGCCACGGTGACGCCGGCCGACAGGTCGGACAGCCGGTTCGAATAGGTGTCGGCGCTTTCGCGGGAGGCCATGTCCAGCGCCGCGAACAAGGACGCCATGGCGGCGTTGCCACCCAGGTTCCAGGCGCCTTGCAGATGATTCGCAACCGAGCGCTGATTGGCGGCCAATTGCATGGACGGCGCGGCGAAGTCGGCCTGCGTTGCGCGCACGCGCACGTTCTTGCCGTCCAGCCTGGCGTCGTAGTCGATCACCGGGCTGTCCTTGGCAACGGGGCTGCCTTGCACATCGCCTTGCAGCGTCGCCACGGTGACTTCGTGATCGGGCAGCAAGGTGATGGGCTGGACATTGACCTGGCCGTTCAGGCGGGTATCGCCCTGCACCACCATGCTCGGCGATTTGAGGTTGGCGAAGTCCACGTCCGCCTGCAGCAGGCCGCCGGCCTGCAGGTTGAAATTCCCCGTAACCGTGAGCGTGTCGAAGGCGCCGGACCTGCCTATGGCGACCAGCCCCGCGTTGTCGATGTTGGCCTGATAAAGCGTGGCGTCGCTCAGGGTGCCGCTGGCGGCGTTCCAGACGTTGCAGGCGATGCCGCCCGCGCCGCCGCCGCATTCGATGTTGCCCAGCACGGTCCCCGCATTGTTGACGGACAGGCTGGCGCCGGGGGCGCTGGCCAGGAAGCTCACGGTCTTGGCCTGCTGCAGGGCGGCGCCGTCGTAGCGTACGGCGCTGCCGCCTGCGCCGGCGATGATCATGCCCGCCGAGCCCACGGTCAGCGTGTTCTGCTTGTCGCCCACGATCCAGACGCCATATGCGCCCGCGCCGGTGCCGCTGCTGACCGAACCGTCGACGGTGACCGCGACCTGGCCCGAACCTTGCGGACCGGCGCTTTGCGCAAAGATGCCGGTGGCGCCGGCGCCGGTGGCGGCGATGCTGCCGCTCTGCGTCAGCGTGACGTTCCCGCCGGTTCCCGTACTGCCCGCGCCTGCCGTGCTGCCGGCGAAGCCGCCGGCGGCATTGCCGCCCAGCCCGCCCCCGCCGCCGATGGATTGGGCGATCACGCCGAAGGCGTAGGCCCCCTGGGTCGTGATGTTGCTGGCGACATTGAGGTTAACCGCGCCGCCGTTGCCGTTGCCACCCGTCTGGCCGCTGCCTGGGGTCCAGCCGCCCGAGTCCAGCTGCAAGCCCTTGCTGGTGTCGCCCGCGATGCCTCCGCCGCCGCCGATGGACTGGGCGATCAGGCCATGTGAGCCCGCGCCGCTGGTGCTGATGTGGCTGCCGGCATTCAAGGTCAGGGTCACGGCGCCGCCGTCGCCCGCCGCGCCGCCGCGCCCGCCCAGCGACACGCCAGACAGGTTGCTGGCGTCGCCCGCGCCGCCCAGCCCGCCGCCGCCGCCGATCGATTGGGCCAGCACGCCATAGGCGCGTGCGCCTTGCGTGGTGGCGGCGATGCCGGTGGCGACGTCGATGGCGCCGCCCGAGCCGGACAAGCCGCCGTTGCCGCCCACTGCGACGCTCATGGAATGGCTGTCCTGCTGCAGCTTGGAGCTGCTGTTGCCCGCGCCGGCCGTGCCGCCGCCTCCGCCGATAGATTGCATCGCCAGCGCCGGGGAGTCGTCGCCCGCGGTCTGGACATTCAGCCAGCTTCCGCCGCCAGAGGTCAGGATGTTGCCGCCGTTGCCGGCCACGCCGCCTGTGCCGCCAAACGAGGCGCCGACGGTGATGGTGCCTTGGGCCTGGTCCGAGCCATCGCCGCCCTGCCCGCCGCCGCCGCCGATCGATTGCAGCAGCACGCCATAGGCGTTGTAGCCGGTGGTGGCGATGTTGTTGCCATGGTCGTCGTCGAAGAGGAAGCTCAGGACGCCGCCATTGCCGCCGGCGCCGCCGCTGCCGCCCACGCCGATGATCGCGTTGGCCTTGATCTTGCTGCCCGAGGCGCTGGACGATCCGCCCACGCCGCCGCCCCCGCCTATGGATTGGGCCACCAGGCCGTCGGCCCAGTCGCCGGCGGTGGCGATCTTGCCCGCGTAGTTCACGGTGACGTTGCCGCCATGGCCGCCCGTGCCGCCGGTGCCGCCCACGTCCACGCCGAATTGATACGTGCTGTTTTCGTCGTCGAGCCGTTCCTTGTTGTCGCTGTGATTGCCGATGCGGTCCAGGATGGGATAGGACGAGGCGTCGGCGCCCAGCGATCCGCCCAGCCCGCCGCCGCCGCCGATCGATTGCAGCAGCACGCCATCGGCGTCGCCGCCTTCGGTGCGGATGGCGCCTTGCAATGTCGCATTGATGCTGCCGCCAGTGGCGCCGGAACCGCCGGTCGCGCCCAGGCCCACCTGCAGACGGGCTGACGGACGCTCTTCGGCGCTGCCAGCCACATTCAGAGTGCCGCCCTGCGAGGCCCCGCCGCCGCCGCCGATGGACTGCGCCACGATGCCGCGCGAACCCGAGCCCAGCGTGCGGATGGCGAAGTTGGGATTCAGCGTCACGTCCACATTGCCGCCGGTGCCGCCCGAGCCGCCGGTACCGCCCAGGGCCAGGGTCAGCTTGACGTTAGTGGGCCCGCCGTGGGTGTAGGCGTTGCTGCTGCCGACCCCGCCGTTGCCGCCGCCTCCGCCTATGGATTGCGCCAGCACGCCATTGGCGTAGTCGCCATAGGTCACGATGGTGGATGCCGGAGGGACGCGCACGCCAGGCGGGGTCAGCAACGACGGCGGCATGCCGACATAGGCGCCGTTGGCATCGCCCAGGCTCACGCCCACCGCGCCGCCGTTGCCGCCTGCCGAACCGGAACCGCCCAGCGTCATGCCGGCCGACAGCGAGATCGTGGTCGCATCGCCCAGCACGGTGGATAGCACGGACGAATCGCCGCCATTGCCGCCGCCGCCGCCGATGGACTGGGCCATCACGGCGTGGGAGCCGTCGCCCAAGGTGGCGACCGTGGAACCGTTGCTGAGGTTGACCTGGGTGACGCACGCGCCATCCCCCGGCGGGCAGGCGCTGCCGCCCGCCCCGCCGCTGCCGCCCACCGCGGCTTCGAAATTGAACGCCAGGGACGCGCCCTCGCCGGTGGGTACCGCCACCACCAGGTCGCTGGCGCTGGAGCTGCCGCCATTGCCGCCGCCTCCGCCTATGGTCTGCGCCAGGATGCCGAAGGAATCGTTGGGCGCGTAGGTCGAGGGATCGATGTTCGGGCTGGCGTAATCCATGCCGGTGGCGACGTGGGAACCGCTCAGGTTCACGATGGAGGAATAGCCGGTGCCGCCCGAGCCGCCGCTGCCGCCCAACACCACCGCGGCATTGAAGCCCACCGTGACGTCGTAATAGCTGGCGTCGCCGCCGTTGCCGCCGCCTCCGCCTATGGATTGGGCCAGGATGCCGGCCGAGTGGGCGCCGCCGGTGCTGATGTTGAGGTTGCTGTAGCCCACCTTGACCTCGGCGGCATTGCCGCCGGCGCCGCCGCTACCGCCCAATTGCAGCGCCGCGAAGGATGCCACGCTGGCGTTCTTGACGCTGCCGCCCGTGCCGCCGCCGCCGCCAATGCTTTGCGCGATGATGCCGGGTGCGTAGTTGCCGTGGGTGGTGAGGTTCGCGGTCGAGTACGTCAATGTGCCGTCGCAGCCGCCCTGGTTGCTCATGCAGACCGTGCCGCCGTTGCCGCCGCCGCTGGCGCTGCCGCCGATCGCCACCGACACGCCCACCGATGCGGTGAAGGTATCGCCGCCGTTGCCGCCGCCGCCGCCCACGGACTGGGCCAGCACGCCTGCGCCGAACTGGCCGGCGGTCTGGATCGAGCCCAGGTCCTGGATGACGACGTTGCCGCCCGCCCCGCCGCCCGCGCCGCCGCCGCCCACGCCCAGCACGCCGATACTGTCGCCGCCGCTGCCGCCGCCGCCGCCGATGGACTGGGCCACCAGGCCGATGGCGGCGTTGCCGGCCGTCGTGATGGAGCCGGTATTGCCGATCACCACCGTGCTGCCCGACGAGCCGGTGGCCCCGGCCGAGCTGCCGCCTACGCTGAGCAGGCCAGTGGCGCTGCCCGAGGCCCCGCCGCCGCCGCCGATGGACTGGCCTATCATGCCGTGCGAGTTGTAGCCCGAGGTGGCGATGGACCCCGTGTTGCTCAGGGTGACCTGGCCGGCCGCGCCGCCGCCCGCGCCGTCCCCGCCCAAGGAAACCAGTTCGGCCGTGTCCGCGCCGCCCGCCCCGCCGCTGCCGGCAATGGACTGGGCCAGCACGCCGTAGGCGTGGTCGCCGACAGTGGTGACCGTGGCGCCTGTCGCCACATTGACCGCGCCAGCGTTGCCGCCATTGCCGCCATTGCCGCCCTGGCCACCCAACACCGACACGAAGTCGCTGCCCGTGCCGCCGCCGCCGCCGACCGACTGCGCCACGATGCCGGTGGAAAAATTGCCCGTCGTGCTGATGGCGCTGCCGCTGGCGGTGGAAATGTTGACGGCGCTGGCGTTGCCGCCAAACCCGCCGCCCCCGCCCTGCCCGGCCAGCTTGGTGCTGTCGGTGCCGTCGCCGCCCTGCCCGCCCAGGCTTTGCGCCGCCAGGCCGGGCAGGTTGTCGCCGCGGGTCGCGACGCTGCCGCCCTGATAGAGATTGATCGCCACGGCGCCGCCCGCGCCGCCATTGCCGCCGGAATGGTCCTTGTCCGGGCCTTTGCCGCCCTTGCCGCCGATGGCGCGGGCGGCAACGCCGGCGCCCTGCACGGTCGCGCCGGCCGCCGAACCGGCCACGTCCAGCAGCACCGAGCCGTTCACGTCCACCGTCACCTTCTGGGTCCAGGTGTCGGAGTTGCCGCCGCCATTGCCGCCGTTATCGCTGTTGTCGGTCGACGCGGTGCCGTCGCCGCCTATGCTTTGCGCGTAGATGCCAAAGACCGTGGCGCTGTCAAAAACCTGCCAATAGCTGTTGGCCTGGCCCTGGTGCGTCACTTGCACGGTGCCGCCGGTGCCCGCATTGCCGTTGTTGTAGCCGCCCATGCCGCCCACGGAATTCGCGTAGATGGCAGCTCCGTTGGCATAGGTGCGCAGCCGCGTGGCGCTGCTGCCCAGGTTGATGGCGCCGGTGTTGCTGACCGTGACCGTGCTGGCGTTGCCGCCATTGCCGCCCACCTGGTCGCCGTATTCCAGCGTCGGATCGTTCTGGTCGCCGCCGGCCCCGCCCAGGGCCCGCGCGTTGATGCCGTACAGGCCTTGGCGCGGCGTGGGCAGGGAACCGGACATCGTCAGGTTGCCGGAATTGGTCACGGTGACGTTCTGGCCCAGTCCGCCGTGTCCGCCGTTCGAGTCGTTGTTGTCGTTGGTGGGGTCGCCGATGCCGCCGGACGAGACTGCCATGATCAGGCTGTTGAAATTGCTGAGCGCCGTGCCGTTGAGCGCGATGTCGCCCGTGCTGGATACGGTAATGTGGCCGCCGTCTCCTGCCGTGCCTTCGTCCACGCCGTCGCCGCCGCGCGATATGGCCGTGACCACGCCCACCGGGTTCAGCCGGGTCTGGTTCTCGTCGGCGTTGTAGTTGCCCGAGGACGTGACCGACACGTCCGGTCCGTTCTGGCCGTTCTTTTCGTTGTCATGGTCTACGCCGCTGTCGCCCTCGCAGATGGCCTGGGCGCTTGGGTAGTTGCCGGACGGCACGTTCAGGGTGGGGCCGCCTGCGCATGCATAGCCGGCCTGTGCGCCGCCCGCTACGCTCCAGGCGCAGGCGCCCAGCGCGGACGCGATGGCCAGCCGCAACGTGTTCTGCCGCAGCAGGGGAAAAGGCAGACTGGGGCTGTGCGCCGGGCGTGATGAGGGCTTCATGGATGAGCGGATTCTTGTGACCCGAGCGCGGTTTACCCGGGTCGGCGGGCGCGCGCTCAGTAGTAACTGGCAAAGTTTCGCCACTAGAATCCGCAGGCAGCGCACCTCGCGCAACTTTTTTTCGACGAATCAGTGCTTTTTTTCGACGAAATCCGCAAAGAAAACCACACTGTTACCGCTTGCGCGGCCACAAATGTAAGTAAAGATTGAATGCGGCGTAGAGCCGCCGGCCGGCCGTGTCAGGGGCGCGCTCGCGTCCGCCTGGCGCCGTCCGAAGATGCCAGCAGCATCTGCCCTTTGGGTGTCAGGACAACCACCGGTTCGACATCCGCGCGGCGGGGAACGTCCACCAGCCCGTTGGCGGTCGCGTCTTCCCAGGCGGACAGGCGCGGACACGAACTGCGCCAGGCGTCCATGGTCTGCGCATAGGTGCGCGGCCGTTCGGCGATCCAGGCCAGGAATTGCAGCAGGTTGCCGAGCTGGGACGTGCCGGCCTGCAACATGGAACTATCGTCATCTGTCTTCATCGCCATGCACTCCCAACCTGGATGTAAAAGGCGTTCTGGTCCTTGCTGTGGGCGATGTCTATCCCCACCGCCAATCCCAGCTTGGCGGCTATCAGATACCGGAAGCCTGTGCCGATGCTGACGACATTGGTGGAATCGGCAAAGGATTTCCAGTTTCCGTAGGCCTTGCCCACGCCGCTGAACCCCAGTATGGACCAGCGCGGGGTGGCGTCCCAGCGCAATTCTGTTTCGAAGGTCAGCGCGTCGCGGTCCTGGTAGCGGCCCCGCGCCACGCCGCGCAGGTCGACGTAAGGCTGGGCGTAGAACGGCACCGTGCCGCGCGTGAACTGGCCGTCGCCCCGCAGGCCCAGGGTCCAGCGCGGGGCCAGCGGCAGCCAGGTGTAGCCGCGCGTGCGGTAGCTTTCGAAGGCCTGGTCGCTGCCCAGCCAGCTGCGCGAAAACTGGGCCTCCAACTCGGCATAGCTGCCCCTGTTGGGATAGAACATATTGTCGCGCGTGTCATAGTCCACCACCACGCCGGCCTTGCCGATGCGGCCCGCCAATTCGGCCTTGGACAGTTCGCCAGCCTGGCTGCCGGTGAACCGGGTGTTCGAGCGGAAATAGGTATAGCGCGGACCGACGTACCAGGGCGTGTCGCCCACCCGGGCCAGGACCTGCTGCATCAGGAAGGTGCCCTTCACCTTGTAGCTGCGTCCGTGGCTGGAGGCGCCGTAGTACTCCAGGTTTGCGCGTCCCTGGGCCAGCGCGCCCAGGTAGCGGTAGCGGTCGGCGTCCCAGCTGCGGAAATGGAACAGCGCGCCGCCGCGCGTGCCGTTTTCGGTGGCCATGGCGCCAATGCCGGTGACATTGGGCGGCGCCTTGCTTTTGCCTTCCGGCTGGCCCTGGGAGGCGGCCTCACCCGCCGGTTCGGAGAAGTACAGCAGCATCACGCCGCCGCCATAGCCCACTGCGGGCTCGGTGATGATCACGGGTACCGGCAGCGCGCCGTTCTGGCGCAACAGGAAGTCGCCCATGTCCAGGCCGCCGCCGTCCGCGTCCACGTCGGCGTCCGCTTGCGCCAACGCCGCGCCCATGAAAGCCGGGCCCGTGCACAGCAGGATCAGGATCTGCCTGGCCAGTCGCGGCCAGGTGACCGGATGGCCCCGGGGTGCCGCGCCGCCCTTGGCGGGCAAGGCCCCGCTGGAGGCGCTGTCTCGGGCGTGTCTGCATTCCTGGCGCACGGAGTCCTTCCCCGTTGTAGTGCCGCAGTCCGGCGATGTCGGGCGGCTCGCAAGAATGAGACTGGAGCCGCGCGTTCAGTCGTGCACCGCCGATGATGACACGGCGCCGGATCTTGCGCACTACTTCCGCCACCGCTGCCTAGACCGCGAGCCTGCGCATCGTCAGCGCGACGACCGCCGTGGCGACTAGCTGCATGCCGGCCACGACGTACAGGCCGGCGGCCACGCCGCCCGTCCATTCCTTGAGCCAGCCCATCATGAACGGCGTGGCGAAGCCGGCCAGGTTGCCGACCGAATTGATGAAGGCGATGCCGCCCGCCGCGGCGGTGCCGGTCAGGAATGCCGCCGGGATGGCCCAGAAGACGGGGAACGCCCCCAGCACGCCGATGGCGGCGATGCTCAAGGCGCCCATCGCCAGCACGGGGCTGCCGATGTAGGCGCCGGTCAAGGACAGGCCGACCGCGCCGACCAGGGTGGCGCCGGCGCAATGCAAGCGGCGTTCGCGGGTGGAGTCGGAATGGGCGCCGTTGATCACCATCGCGGCCGTGCCCAGGATGAACGGGATGGCCGACAACAGGCCTATGTTCAGCGCGCCTTGCACGCCCAGCTCGCGCACGATGGAAGGCATCCAGAACGCCAGCGTCGCATTGCCGCCGACGATGCAGAAGTACGCCGCGGTGCACAGCCACAAGGCAGGCAGGCGCAGGGCCTGGGCGAAGCTGGCGTGTTTGCCGGGGTCCAGGCGTTCACTGTCCAGCTCGGCCGTCAGCGCGGCCTTTTCCGCCGCGCTGAGCCAGCGCGCCTGCTGGGGGCGGTCCGGCAGATAGGCCAGCACCACCAGTCCGGCGATCACCGAAGGAATGCCTTCCAGCACGAACAGCCATTGCCAGTTGCGCAGCGGCGCCACCCCGTCCATGCCGCTCATGATGAGTCCGGCTATCGGCCCGCCGACGATGCCGGCGATGCCGAACGATGTCATGAACCAGCCATTGATGCGCCCTCGCCTGCCTGCCGGTATCCAGTACGTCAAATAAAGCATGACGCCGGGGAAGAAGCCCGCTTCGAAGGCGCCCAGCAGAAAGCGCAGGACATAGAAGGAGGTGGGCGTGGTCACGAACGCCATCGCCATCGAGGTCAGGCCCCACAGGATCGTGATGCGGGCCAGCGTCTTGCGCGCGCCGATGCGTTGCAGCAGCAGGTTGCTGGGCACTTCGAAGATGAAGTAGCCGATGAAGAAGATGCCCGCCCCCAGGCCGTACACCGCTTCGCTGAAGCGCAGGTCCTGCAGCATCTGCAGCTTGGCGAAGCCCACGTTGACGCGGTCGATCCACGCCAGCAGGAACAGGAAGATCAGGAAGGGAATGAGGCGCCAGGCGACCTTGCGGTGCATCTGGCCAGGATCGGCGGCCGGCGCGGCGCCGTGTGCGGGCGCGGACAGGGGTTGCGGTGAAACAGCATCCATAGCGGGTTCCTCGGTGGAGCGGATCAGGGGAGCGCCCTAGCCCGCCGATACCGGGGCAAGGTTACGCGAGCAGATGTTTTTGTCTGCTATAAATATATTTTGCCATTATGAAAAAATACAATAATCAGGATTAACCCGCGGTGGCCGCCGCGGGGCGAGGTCCGCCGCCGCGTCTTCAGGCCAACAGGTTCTTGGGCAGCGCGGCGATGAAGGACGCGAAGCTGGTGGCGCCCTGCCCGGGGCTCATGTGCTGCGTCATGACCGCGGCCGCGCGCGCCGGGTCCTGCGCCTGGATGGCTTCGAGCAGTTGGCCATGCTGTTCCCATGACGAGGCCAGGCGGCCGAAAGCGGAAAAGGCGTGCAGCCGGTAGGCGCCGGTGCGCGACCGCATGCGCAGGATCTCCTGGCGCAGATAGGGATTGCGGGCGCCCAGGTACAGGGCATCGTGGAAGCGCCGGTTGTGTTCCTGCCAGGCGTCGGTGTCCTCGCGCCGCACCACGGCCGCGGCGCGTTCATGGATGGCTGCCAGCTCGTCGCGTTCGGCGGGCGTCATGCGTTCGCAGGCCAGGCGCGCGCCTATGCCTTCCAGCTCCGCCAACAGCTCCCACATCGCCAGCAACTGGGCCACGTCCATCTTCGCCACCACCATGCCGCCACGCGGCAGGCTGGCCACCAGCCCTTGCGCCTGCAACTGCAGCAGCGCCTCGCGCACCGGCGTGCGGGAGACGTCGTAGGTCTGCATCAGCATCTGTTCATCGACCGGATCTCCCGGCAGCAGGCTGCCATCGCGGATGGACTCTTCGACTGACAGGCGGATGCGCTCAGCGGCTTTCATGGCGGACTCCGGTGTAGGGGGTAAGAAAATTCACGCTAGGCATAGTATTTTCTTGACTTCTATAAATATATTTATGAGACTAGACTTTTATTTTAACGAGCAAAACGCGGCAGGAGGTAATGAGCATGGAAGACTCGCCCAAGCAGGAATGGCAGGCCTGGGTCGCCCTGGCCTGCAAGACGCATGGCCTGGCGGTACCAGTGGAGACGCAAGCGGCGGTCGCACGCACGCTTTTGCGCCTTGCCGCCGTGCAGGCCGAGATCGACGGCTGCGGGGACGACGATGCCTGATTCTCTGCTGCATCTTTCCGTGGCCGACATGCGTCGAAACTACGCCCAGGCCGCGCCCGGCGCACGCGTGGCATTGGTCTCGACCCAGGCTGCGGCGTTCCAGCGCCGGGCGGCCGACCTGCACTGCGTCACGCGCACCTATCAACCCTCTGCGCTGACCGTGCGTCCGGGCGGCCTGCTTGAAGGCGTGGCCTTGGCGCACAAGGATGCCTTCCAGACCGGCATGCACGCCCCGGGGCGCGGGCGGCCGTTGCGCGACGAAGCCCCAGGGCCGATGGCCACGGCGCTGCGCCGCTTGCAGGAACACGGCGCGCTGAACCTGGGCGCGCTGGCGATGGCCGAGCATGCCTGCGGCGCGACGGCCGAGAACCCCCACGGCGCGCCGCTGGCCAATCCGCTGGACGCCGCCGCCGCGGTGGGCGGATCGTCCAGCGGTTGTGCGGTCGCGGTGGCGGCAGGCCTGGTCCCCGCGACGCTGGGCACAGATACGGCCGGCTCTGTGCGCATGCCGGCCGCGACCTGCGGCCTGGTGGGACTCAAGCCGACTCCGGGGGCGATCCCGGCCGACGGCGTGGCGGCCTTGGCGCCTACCTTGGACACGGTGGGCGTGATGGGCCGCAGCGCGCTGGATGCGGCCTGCGTCTACGCCGCGTTGCTGCCAACGCCGCCAACCGCGTCCGCGTTGCCCGCGGACATGGCGCTGATCGAACGGGAACTATCCAGGCCGCGGCGTTGGAGGCTGGCCTCGACGCTGGCGACTGCCGGAGCGCGCGCCGACGTGGCAGAGACGATGGCGCGATTCGAACGCGGCCTGCCCGATCCGCAACGCATCGGCTTGCGCCCCGCGCCCGACCTGGACCGCTTGAACCGTCTGGCGCAGATCGTGCTCCATGCCGAAGCCGCCGCCACGCTCGCGGGCAGCGTGCGCCGTGAATTGGCCTCGCTGGCGCCGGCCACCCAGGCCATCGCGCTGCCGGGCTGGGCCATGCCAGCGGTCTGGTATCGCCATGCCTTGTCGCAGATCACGCCATTGCGCGCCGCTTTCCTCGCCACCTATCTGGCCGACGCGGACCTGCTGCTTACCCCCTGCCTGCCGCAAGGCGTGCCGGACCGTGCGGCGGTCACCACCAGCAGCCCCGATTTCGATCCGCGCGCCCTCGGCGCGCTGCACCGCCATCACGCCTACCTCAACTACCTGGGCCTGCCGGCGCTGGTCCTGCCCGTCGGCATCGATGCGCAAGGCCGCCCCGTCTGCGTGCAAGCGGTCGGCGCCCCCGGCAGCGAAGCCCTGCTGCTGGCCTTTGCGCATCAGTTCGCCCTGCCCTTTTCCGACATCCTGCAACGCTAATCCACGGACTCATCATGGCCAGAATCAATGCCTCCCCCACTCTTGCGCGCTTTCGCGTGCTGGACCTTTCTCGCGTGCGCGCCGGCCCGACCTGCGTGCGCATCCTGGCCGACTTCGGCGCGGACGTGATCCGCATCGAACCGCCGGCAGGGATCGATCCCAATGAAGCCATGTTCGCCGCCGACCGTACCGGCGGCGACTTCCAGAACCTGAACCGCAACAAGCGGTCGATGACGCTGAACCTGAAGAAGCCCGAAGGCCTGGCCGTATTCAAGCAGCTGGTGGCCACGGCCGACGTGGTGGTGGAAAACTGGCGGCCCGACGTCAAGGCGCGCCTTGGGGTGGACTACGACACCCTGCGCGCCATCAATCCCCGCATCATCCTGGCCAGCATTTCCGGCTTTGGCCAGGACGGTCCCTATGCGGACCGGCCAGGCTTTGACCAGATCATCCAGGGCATGGGCGGGCTCATGTCGGTCACGGGTTTTGCCGGCGGCGGTCCGCTGCGCGCGGGGCTCGCGGTCGCAGATTGCGGCACCGGCATCTATGCCGCGGTCGGCGTCCTGCTGGCCCTGCTGGAGCGCGAACACTCCGGCGTGGGCCAATGGGTCCACAGTTCCCTGCTGCACACGCAGATCGCGCTGATGGACTTCCAGGCTGCGCGCTATCTGAACGACGGCGACACGCCGGTGCAGGCAGGCAATGACCATCCGACCAGCAGCCCGATGGGGCTGTTCGAGGCCAGCGACGGCGCGTTCAACCTGGGCGCGTCCGGCGAAGGCAACTGGCGCCGCCTGTGCGAGTGCCTGGATGCGCCGCAATGGCTGGAAGACCCGCGCTACGCGACCGAGAAGTTGCGCGTGGCGAACCGGGGTGCGCTCAATGAATCCCTGGCGCAGCGCTTTAGCCAACAGAGCGTCGCGCACTGGGTTGGCCTGCTGAACCGCGCCGGGGTGCCTGCAGGCCCGGTCTACAGCATTCCGCAGGTATTCGAGGACGAACAGGTGCGCCACCTGGGCGTGGCGCAGCCGGTTGCCGACGATGCCGGACACCAGTACCGGCTGATCTCGCAGCCCGTGGCCTTGACGCGCACGCCCGCCCAGATCAAGCGGCCCGCGCCAGGCTGGGGCGAGCACACCCGCGAAATGCTCGCGGAGATGGGCTATGCCGCGGACGACATCGAGCGCCTGTATGAAGAGGGCGTGGTATGAGCGGCGGCCAGATCCAGGTGGATTTCCAGGACGGCATTGCAACCCTGACGGTCTGCCATCCCGAACGGCGCAACGCGATGACGCTGGACATGTGGCTGCAGTTGGCTGCAGCGCTGAGTGAACTCGACGGCGCCGAGGTCCGGGTGCTGGCGCTGACCGGCGCCGGTACCCGGGCCTTCGTGTCCGGGGCCGACATCAGCGAGTTCGACCAGGCCCGCGACGGCGCGGCCGCGGTCGCCCGGTACAACCAGGCGGTGGCGGATGCGCAGCAATTGCTGGCGGACTTCGCCGCGCCTACCGTTGCGCTGATACAAGGCGCCTGCATGGGCGGCGGCATCGGCCTGGCGCTGGCCTGCGACCTGCGCTATGCCAGCGCCAGCGCCCGCTTCCGCATGCCGGCCGCAAGATTGGGGCTGGGCTACTCCTATGCCGACATGCGCAGGCTGGCGGGCGTGGTGGGCGCGGCGTCCGCCTTCGACCTGTTCTATACCGCCCGCATCCTTGACGCCGAGCAGGCCGAACGCCGCGGCCTGGTCCACGAACGGTACGCCGACGACGATTTCGTCCGCCAGTCGCAGGCCCGGGTGCGCGCCATCGCCGCCAATGCGCCCCTCTCCCTGCGCGCGGCAAAGGCAGCCATACTGGCGACCATGAATCCGCCCGCGCCCGCGCAGCTCGATGCGATCGACGCCCTGGTGGCCCGGTGCTTCGCCAGCGAGGACTACGCCGAAGGCCGGCGGGCGTTCGCCGAAAAACGCGACCCGGTCTTCCTTGGCCGCTGAGCCGTCTTTGAACCATGAGCAAGATGCCATGAACAATCCACGCATTCCTTTCATGCTTTCCAGCCAGCGCCCGCCCCTGGCGGCGCTGGACGGCCGGGCCATCCTGGTGCACCTGGTCGTCAATGTGGAGCACTGGCCGTTCGACCAGCCCATGCCCCGCACCCTGCTGACCGCGCCGCACGGGCGCGAGACGGTGCCGGACGTGCCCAACTACAGCTGGGCCGAATATGGCCTGCGCTGCGGGCTGCCGCGGATCATCGACGCCATCCGCGGCCGCGGCCTGCCTGCCTCGGCCAGCCTGAACGCCTCCGTCATCGATGCCTACCCCGAGGCGGCCCAGGCGCTGCTGGAGGCCGGCTGGGAATTCATCGGCCACGGCATCCACCAGCGCGCTTTGTCGCAAGAGGACGGCGACGGCCAGGCCCGCACCATCGCCGCGGCGCTGGACCGGATCGAGCGCTTCAGCGGCCGCCGGCCGCGCGGCTGGCTCTCGCCGGGCCTGCGCGAAACGCTGGACACGCCGGATCTCCTCGCCCAGGCCGGCATCGACTACCTGTTCGACTGGTGCCTGGACGATCTGCCCAACTGGATGCGGACCGCCGGCAGGCCCTTGCTGGCCTTGCCGTACGCGCTGGAATTGAACGACTCGGTCATCCACGCCGTGGAAAAGCATGCCACCGGGGAATTCAGCCGGCGCCTGGAGCGGACGCTGGACCTGTATGCCGACGAGGCTCGGACCGCGGGCCGTCCGCGCGTCCTCACGCTGGGACTGCATCCCCATCTGATGGGCGTGCCGCACCGCTACGCCGACCTGCTCACCATGCTGGACCTGCTGCAAAAGCACCCGATGACTACCTTCGTCACCGGCGCCGCGATGTATGACTGGTACGCCGCCCAGGTTCCCGTCCAGCCCGACGGAGCCGCCGCATGAACGCCATCGATACCCTGGTCGCGCATTTGCTGCGCACCCAATACGAGCACCTGCCCGCAGCGGCGGTGGAAGCGGCCAAGACCTTCATCCTGGATGCGGTTGGCGTCGGGCTATCCGGCTCGCGCCATCCCCGCATGCCCTCGCTGCGCCAGGCGGCCCAGGCCCTGGGCCAGGGTGCGGAAGCGACCGTCTGGGGCAGCGGCGAGCGGCTGCCGCTGGCCAGCGCGGTCATGCTGAACGCATATCAAGTGTTCAACCAGGAGTTCGACGCGATCCACGACCGGGCCGTGGTGCACGCGTTTGCCTGCATCGTGCCGGCGGCGCTGGGCTATGCCGAACGCGAAGGCGGCGTCGATGGTCCCCGATTGATCACCGCGGTCGCCGCCGGATTGGACTTCGCCATCTATGTCGCGCTGGCCCAGCGCGCGCCCATGCGTTTTTTCCGGCCGGCCATGTGCGGCGGCCTGGGCGCCACGGCCACGCTGTGCAAGCTTGGCGGGTTGGATGAGAGCGCCACGCGCGATGCGCTGGGGCTGGCGTACAGTCATCTCTCCGGCACCATGCAGGCGCATATCGAAGGCTCGCCCGCGGTCGGCCTGCAGGTCGGCCTGAACGCCAGGGCGGCGGTTACGGCCTTCGAGCTGGCGCGCGCGGGCTTTCCCGGTCCGCGCGACATCCTGGAAGGCCCTTATGGCTACTTCGCGCTGTATGACGCCGGCCAGGCCGACTGGGACGCGGTTCGCGCGGACGTGGGCCGGGTGTTCCAGATCACCCGCATGAGCCACAAGCCCTACCCGACCGGCCGGGCCACCCATAGCGGCATCGGCGCCGTGCTGGACCTCATGCGGGCCCATTCGTTGCAGCCCGGGGACGTGGACCGGATCACGGTCCGCGCGTCGTCGCTGATCGTGCGCCTGGTGGGACGGCCGGCCCATCCGGGCATGGATTCCGCCACGGCCCGGCTTTGCATGGGCTATGCCATCGCTACTGCCCTGCTGCGCGGCCGGGTCGGCATACCCGACTTCGATCCCGACGCGCTGGCCGAGGCCAGGACTTTCGAACTGGCCGCCCGTGTCCAGGTGCTGGATGACGGCAATCCGGACCCCAACGCCATGAGCCCGCAGCGCGTGGAATTGCGGCTGAAGGACGGCCGCGAGTTCGCGGTCGACATGCCGGCCTTTCCCGGCAGTCCGGAACGCCCCTTGGGCGTGGCGGAACAGGACGCCAAGTTCGAAGCCTGCTGCGCGTCCGCGCAGCCGCCGCTGCCCGCCGGCCAGACACGGGAGCTGGCGCGACGGCTGCGCGGACTGGAGGCCGAACAGGACCTGCGCGGCATCATTCGTCTGCTGACAACCGGGCGTTAGTCCTGACCGAGTGTTCCGGACTGGGCGCGTCAGTACTTGAAGCTCACGCGCGCCCAGACCGTGCGGCCCGGCTCATTGACTGCGGTGTTGGCGGCATAGCCGAAACCCGCATTCCCCGCCAGGTTCAAGTGTTCGCTGTAGGTCTTGTTGAACAGATTGTCCACGCCCAGCGACAGGCGGACCTGCTTGTTGACCGCATAGCCGCCGTTGACGGAGAAAACGCCGAAGCCCGCGCTCGGGCCGAAGTCCTTGCCGACTACGTTGCCCTCATTCAAGGCGTAGCGTTTTTGCGCGGCCACGATGCGCCACAGCGCCCCGGCCGACCAGGTGCCGTCATCGTAGGCAGCGCTGAGCCTGGCCTCCAGCGGCGGCATTTGTGGCAGCGCCCTGCCGTCGCTGCGGTTCTCGCCCCAGGCATACGCGAGCGTCGCGCCCAGTTTCCACGCGGACGCGGGCTTGTATGAGACGCCGAGTTCGCCGCCCGCAATGCGTGCGTCGACATTGCTGGCCTGCGACGCCGGACCCATCATGCCGCCCGAGGTGTAGCTGAACAGGATGAAGTCATTGACGTAACCGGCGTAGCCTGAGAACCAGGCGTCCAGCGCTTCGGTTTTGTACTGGGCGCCGAAATCCAGCTGGGTGGTTTTCTCGGGCTTCACGCCCTGGAAGGCGTTGACGGACCCGGCAGGCCCCTGGTCCGGAGAGAACAGCTCCCAGTAATCGGGGAAGCGCTCGACGTGGCCCAGGCCCACATAGACCGTGGCCGGCAGCGAGGCCAGATCCTGCTCATAGCGCAGGAAGCCGCTGGGCAGCGTGTCCTTGCGGCGCTCATCCGCGGTGGGATTGGGCATGGGCATCATCATCGAGCCCGTGTCCTGGCGGAAGTCCTTGGCCGAAGCCCAGTCGACCCGTGCGCCGCCGATGACGCGGCTGTCCGGCGCGACGCGCCAGGTCAGTTCGCCGAACAGTCCGGTGTTGGAAAAGTCGGCGTCCTTGACCCAGCTCTGGCTGCTGTACGGCACGGTATCGGTGCCGCTGCGGGAGCGATGGCGGCTCTGCTGGAAATCCAGGCCGGTGACCAGACTGATATCCGGCGTCAGTTCCCAGGTGCCGGCGTAGCGGCCGCCCCAGGTCGCGCGGTCCACGTCGGCCGCCATGGCCATGGGCATGGCGCTCATGGGGTCCGGCGCGCGCAGCGTGTAGTTATCCATCACGTGGTCGGCGTAGTTGTAGTACAGCTGCGCCTCGACCTTGCTCAGCACGGGCCCCAGGTTGCGCTTCTCGAAGCGCAGGCCGAAGCTCTCGCGCTTGAACTGGGAGCCGTCCATGCCGCGGCCGGCATAGCGCGCTTCGCCATCGCCCGTGCCCGCGGTCAGTTCGTACAGCGTGTCGGCGTCGGGCGTGAAACCCAGGGTCAGGTCGGCGTTCCACTTGTCCCAGCGCGAAGGCACGGTGTTGCCGTCGCCGTCCTTGTAGTCCTGGGAGTGGGAATGGTTGGCGGTGATGCGCGTGTAGACCTTGTCGTTGCCCACGGTCAGGTCGGCGGCCTGATCGTTGCGGCCGAACGAGCCGCCCGTCAGGCTGCCGTCGAATCGCACGCCGGCTGCCGTGAAACGGGGCGTGTCGCGGTCGAACTTGACCGTCCCGGCCGACGCGCCGGGCCCCCACAGCACGGTCTGCGGTCCCTTGATGACCGTGAGCTGGTCGAAGTTCTCGGGCGAGATATAGGAACTGGGCGCGTCCATGCGTGCCGGGCAGGCGCCCGGCATGGAGGTGCCGTTGGTCAGCAGATTCAGGCGCGAGCCGAACATGCCGCGCAGCACGGGATCGCCGTTGGTGCCGCCGTTGCGGATGGCCGAGAAGCCGGGAATCGTCTTCAGATAGTCGGTCCCGTCGCTGGCCGGCAGCGGCTGGCGCGGGATCTTGGGATCCGTGGTGAAGGTCAAGGGCGCGCTGGGTTCCACGCCCGTGATGACCACGGGATCGGTGGTGTAGACGTCGGGCGTGTCGGCGGCTTGGGGCCAGGCGGGAAATGAGGCGGCCACTGCGGCGGCCAGGCAACTCGCGCGCAGGAATTCTTGGTTTGTGGTCATGTCTGGTGTCTGTCGATCGGGAACGTGCGGTGGCAGGCGCGGACGGGCGGCGCGGCCGCCTGCCTTTAAGAAAGGCGTGGCAGGAGCGCGCTGTCTGCGCATGGGCGTGACGAAGTGGGGGGCCTCCCCGCGCGGCGCAAAAGGACCTTGGCCCGCTGCGTGCGGACGACGCTGGCGCAACCGCTCAGGCCCGCGGGTTGGCGGGCTGCGCGGATGGCATGTCGTGGAAGTCTGGGGAGAGGGTCAGGCGGATGGCGGCGGCGCGCGCGACCGTTGCGGCAGCCGGGTCAAGGCGCTTGCAACGTGGGGTTCGGCGGCGGGGGGATGGACTGCGGGGGCTGCGGCTGGCAGGAGCCAGGCCAGCAGCACGATTTCGGGCGGCAGCGCGTCGCTCAGCATGGCGCAGCCTGCGCTGCAGCAGTGCGGCAAGGCGCCGCTGTGCTGCTGCGCGCCCTGCTTTTGCCCATCGGCATCCAGCGTCACCACGCGTGGGCCGCTGGCCGTGCAGACGATGGTGGTGACACCGGGCTTGCCCGTTCCGATGCCCGAGGCCGCCAGCGCCGAAGACGCGATCAGCGCCTGGAAGACGAACAGGGCCATCGCGACCAGCGCGACCCAACGTCTACGGGCATAGGCAGATGCATGCATTCGGCGGTTCCTTATCGGCGCAGATGCTATCACGCAGGGCGGAGCAGATCCCGCGCATGGATGGCAACGCGCAGCCAATTCGGATTGCCGTCTGATGTAGATCAGACAATGCCGCCGCTTCGTGCGCGTCGCCGCCAAGCTTGGCGCAGGCAGGTGATCGGGCTACCCTGTAGCCGGCAGCCCGTAGTGGCGACTTGGCTTTTCAACCATAGAAAGTAGAGGATGCGGATGTCCCGTTGGACTTTTTACACAGCCCCTGGCACCTGTGCGCTGGCGACGCATATCGCGCTCCATGAAGCGGGCGCCGACTTCGACCTGGTCAAGCTGGACATGGGCGCTGCGCAGCAACAGAGCCCCGAGTACCTGCGCGTCAACCCCAAGGGCCGCGTGCCGGCGCTGGCGACCGAGCACGGCGTGCTGACCGAGACGCCCGCCCTGCTCGCCTTCGTGGCGCAAAGCTTTCCGGCCGCGCAGCTGGCGCCGGTCGACGATCCTTTCGCCTTCGCGCGCATGCAGGAGCTGGCCAGCTATCTGGCGTCCACCGCGCACGTGGCGCACGCGCACAAGCGCCGCGGCGCGCGCTGGGCCGACGATCCGGCCGCGCATGCCGCCATGCAGGCCAAGGTACCGCAGACCATGACCGCCTGCGCCGCCTACCTGGAATCGCAGATCGCCGGCCCCTGGGCGGCGGGCGAGCGCTACAGCGTGGTCGACGGTTATCTCTACACCATCGGCAGCTGGTTGGAGGGCGACGGCGTCGACCTCGCGCAGTTCCCCAAGCTTGCGGCCTATCTGGCCCGGGTTGCGGCAAGACCTGCCGTGCAGCGCGCACTGGCCGAAGCGCAGGCTTCCTGACGGCGGCGGGCTGGCCGGCGCGCGGCGCCCGGCCAGCAATGCCGCCGATCGTATCGGTTTGATTGGCATCAAAACTGGAACGCTGCAGTCAGTTCCGGCGGACTAGCGCGGTATTGCATCCTTTCCTATCCTTCTTCCGTGCCGTTGCTGTCAGCGCGTTTTAAGCTGACGGGCTGACGGAATGCGCGTCCCGGCTCCTCCGGACGCCGAACATACCGAGAATCGAATGAAGCACACCTACGCAGCATTTCTGGCCGCCTCGCTGCTGGCCTTGGGCAGCCTGCCGGCGCACGCCGCGCCCGTGGATTACCAGATCGACCCGGAACACACGGAAGTCGTGGTGACCTGGGACCACCTGGGTTTCTCCAAGCCCACCGCGCATGCCGGGGCCGTGACGGGCGTGATCCGCTACGACGCCGCGCAGCCTGCAAAGTCGGCCGTCGACCTGCGCGTGCCGGTGGCGCGCCTGACGTCGCACGTACCCAAGCTGGACGACATGCTGCAAGGCGCCGAGTTCTTCCAGGCGGCCAAGTACCCGGACATCCAGTTCAAGAGCACCTCGGTCACCGACCACGGCAACGGCAATCTCAGCATCAGTGGCGTCCTGCGCATCAAGAACATCGAAAAACCGGTGGTGCTGCAGGCGCGCCAGAACAAGCAAGGCATCCATCCCATGGCGCAGCGTCCGGCCATCGGCTTTGACGCCATGACGGTGGTCAAGCGCAGCGATTTCGGCGTGGACGCGTTTGCGCCCGGCGTGAGCGACGAAGTGCAACTTCGCATCACGGTCGAGGCCGTGGCTGACGCCGCACGTTGATTTTCCGGGCGCTGCGATCGCCGCACGCGCAAGGCCCTGGCTCCTAAGACAGGAACCCGATCCAGCGCCCCGCCACCAGGCAAGCCAGCCATAAAAACAGCGAAGCGCCTGCGCGCACGCGCATGGCGCCCGTCGCACTGCCCTGATCCCGCACCGTCTGCCAGGCCAGGCTGCGCCGTGCAAGCACGGCATTGATCGCACCCGCGGCCAGCAGGCCCATCTTGATCCCGAACGCGGGATTCGCCAGGTACTCCAGCGGCTGGACGCTGAAAAGCATGGCGCCCGTCAACACCGCCAGCGCCAGGCCCGCTGCCGCAGTCCGCGCCAACGCCGGCGCCAGCACAGCCAGCGGTCCGGGCTTGAGCCACCCCAGGAGGCGCAGGTCCAGCGGAACGATGGAGCCTATGAGCAGGCCGATGGCGCCGATATGGGCGGCGTTCACCAGCAGATACAGCGTGCTCCACCGCCGCAGCCAGATCGACGGCGGCAGGGTCTGAAGCTGTTCCAGCGCAAGACGCAGCAGCTCAGGCATGGCCCGGCCGGTCAGGGCTTCTTGATGCGGCTGGGATAGATGTCGTAGGTCTTGCCGCCTACCTTGATCTGGACGGCTTTCATGCGCTTGGCGTCCGACTCGCGGTCGCGGTTGCCGACAGCGACGATGGCATCGCCCGGTTTGGCCGAACCTTCGACGAATCCGGCGTCCTTGGTCTGGGTGGGATTGCCCAGCTCCACGCGCCAGACGCCGTCGTCGGCGCGTACGTCCAGCCAGGGATGCGGGGGCGCGATCTGCACTTGCTGGACCGTGCCTTGCAACGTCATCTGTTCGGATTCGGCCCACGACCAGCCGTGGTGGGCCATCGCGGCGGGCGCCAGGCCGATCAGTCCGGAAAGCGCCAGCGCTGCCGTGGCCACGCGTATGGATAGCTTCATGTCGCTGCTCCTGAATTGCGGTTTGGCTCCCCTTCCTTTGCGGCGGCCGCTCGTGTGGCGCGCGTCCGGCGCAATCAGCATAGCGCGGGAGGCGTTGCATATCGAGCTTGATTCAATGATGAGAAATTACTTTAAATAAAGAACCTTAAGTATGAAATTAAAGTCATATTAATCAATTAATTAAAAGATTATTCTAAGAATTTGGATGATGCTGAACCTATGCTGAATTCGAGAAATCATCGATTCTCACGGGAAAACCCGGAGAAACTTTCCCGCACGGAATACGGTCGCAAATTGTTCAGGTGATTGTCAGGCACCGTCCCCCAATGGCGCCGTCTGCACGCGCCCGCCGCGCCCAACCGAGAGCATCCGATGACACAGCCCACCCTGCGTTCGCCCGCGAATCCGGCCCTGTTGCTCCAGCCGCGCGCGCCGGCCGGCTTGTCGGTGATGGATGCCACCATGGTGCTGGTGGGCGTGGTGATCGGGATCGGCATTTTCGGCTTTCCGCCGCTGGTGGCGCAGCACGCGAGTTCCGAGGCGATGTACATCGCCTTGTGGTGCGCGGGCGGCCTGGTGATGCTGGTCGGCGCGCTTTGCTACGGCGAGCTGGGCTCGGCCTATCCCGGCGCGGGCGGCGAATACCTGTACCTGACGCGGGCCTGGGGCCGGCAGGTGGGACTGATGTTCGCCTGGGCGCGTTGCTCTGTCATCCAGACGGGCGCCATCGCCGTGGTCGCCTATATCTATGGCGATTACGCGCAACGGCTCGCGCCCCTTGGTCCGTACGGCCCCGCCCTGCACGCGGCGATATCGGTGGTGGCGCTGACCGCCTTGAACGTGGCGGGCACGCGCTATTCCAAGCGGTTGCAATGGGTGTTCACCGCGCTGACGGTGGCGGCCTTGGCGGCGGTGCTGATCGCCAGCCTGGCCGCCGCGGGAGACAGCCCGCTGCGCAGCGCTGCCGAACCGGGGCCTTTGACCGGCAATACCGCGGGCCTGCTGGGCATGGGCATGGTGTTCGTGCTGCTGACTTATGGCGGCTGGAACGAAGCCGCCTATCTCAGCGGCGAGCTGCGCGACCCGGGCCGCAACATGAGCCGGGTGCTGCTGATCGGCACGCTGCTGGTGACGGGCGCGTACGTGCTGACCAACCTGGCGCTGCTGGAGATCTTCGGCCTGCAGGGGCTGCGCGATACGCCGGCGCTGGGGGCGGACGTGATGCAGCTGGCGGCCGGCCCCTACGCTGCAGCCCTGCTCAGCCTGACGATCTGCGCCACGGCGCTCAGCACCATCAACGGCACCATCATCACCGGCGCGCGGGTGTATTGCGCCCTGGGCCGCGACGTGCCGCGGCTGCGCGCGCTGGCGGCGTGGAACGCGCAAGGCGAGACGCCCGCATCCGCACTGCTGGTCCAGGGCGCGATCACGCTTGCGCTGATCGCGCTGGGCGCCTTCAGCCAGAACAGCGTGCAGACCCTGGTGGCCTATACCGCACCGGTGTTCTGGATCTTCATGCTGCTGGTTGCGGCCTCGGTGTGGCGCCTGCGGCGCATCGATCCGGATCGGCCGCGCCCGTTCCGCGTGCCGCTCTATCCCTTGCCCCCGCTGCTGCTGGCGCTGACCTGCGCCGGCCTGGTGGTTTCCAGCGCCATGTACGCCGGCGCCGGCGCGCTGATCGGGCTGGCGGTGCTGGCGGCGGGCCTGCCGCTGCTGCGCCTGCTGGGGCCCGCGCCGCCGCGAGCCTGACCAAGGTTTCCCCGGGGCGGCGATCCCGTCCGCATGCCTTACCTGCAAGGAGTCCACATCATGCACATCGCGATTCAGTCCTTCAGATCCGTCGCCCGTAGCGCCATGCCGCCCCTGCGCGGCGCCGTGCTCGCGTCGGCGGCCGCGCTGGCCCTGGCATGCGTCCCGCTGCCGTCGCTGGCCGCCGCCGCGCAGCCCTCGGAACAGAAAGAGTACGTGCCGGACGTAGGCCAGGACGGCAAGGACGTCATCTGGGTGCCTACGCCGCAGGCCCTGGTCGATACCATGCTGGACATGGCCAAGGTCACGCCCAAGGACAAATTGATGGACCTGGGCTCGGGCGACGGGCGCACCGTCATCACCGCGGCCCAGCGCGGCCTGACGGCCCAGGGCATCGAGTACAACCCGGACCTGGTCGAACTGTCGCGCCGCAACGCGCAGCGCGCCGGCGTTGCCGACCGCGCCACCTTCGTGACGGCGGACCTGTTCGCCACCGATCTGTCGCAGGCGGACGTGATCACCATGTTCCTGCTGTCTACCATCAACGAAAAACTGCGGCCCAAGCTGCTGGAATTGGCGCCCGGCACCCGCATCGTGTCGAACTCCTTCCGCATGGGCGATTGGGAGCCGGACGCCGAGGAAACCATCCGGCAGGACTGCAACACCTACTGCACGGCGCTCTTGTGGATCGTGCCCGCCAAGGTGGCGGGCAACTGGGAGGTGGACGGCCAGCCCCTGCAGCTGGAGCAGCGCTACCAGCGCCTGTCGGGCAAGCTGGGCGGCGCGCCGATTTCGGAGGCGCGGCTGAATGGCGCCGAGATCTCCTTTGTCGCCAATGGCGTGCGCTATACCGGGACGGTGAATGGCAAGCAGATGAGCGGCAGCGCCGCCGGCCGGGGGAACTGGTCGGCCAAGCGGGTGTAGGGCCGCGACGCGGACGGGTTATGCCGCGTGGCGCCAGGCCGTCAAGGATGCTTCCACATGCCCGATTTCCTGCGCCGTCATCCCGGCCATGGCGTAGTAGCGCTGGCGTTGCTCCACCACCTCGCGCACGTGCTCAAGGATGCCGCGAGCGACGGCTTCAGACCGCAGGCCGAAGCGCCGGTATTCGCTCAGGCAGTTCTGGAATGAGCTTTCCCGGCCGGCTGCGCCGATGTGCAGGTAGTGCCTGGCGGAGCCTTCCTGCGTAACCACGTCGAACAGGGGCGACAGCCGGTAGGTCTGCGCGCCCTCGTCCTTCAGGAAGCCGACGTTCTTCAAGTGGTCGTCGGTGTTGTGGACGGCGACGTTCAGGATCATGCGCGCGTACAGTTCCTTCGAGTCCCGCACCGGGTTGGACGAAATCCGGCGCGTGACGTCCGCCAGCCGCGCGTAGGAATACGTGGCCTTGCCGCGCGCCTCGTCGAGTTCGCGTTTGCCGATCTGCGCCGAGGGGCTGATCAGGGAGGCGCCGCTGAGGAAATGGCGGCGCGCGACGATGGGAGTCGCGCCCTGCCCGGCCGGCAGCAACTCGCGGTCGAAGCGGTGCGTCAGCAGCACCGCGCCCAGATGCGTTTCAGCCAGGCGGATCTCGGGCACCGTCAGGCCGATGGCGCGCGCCATCTGCAGATTGGCGTATTCGACGCGCTGGCGGTCGTAGGAATCCCCCTTGCGCGGAAACTTGGCGATCCACATTTCGCCGCGCTCGTCGCGCACGATGGTCTTGGGGCGCGCGCCGCCGATGTCCCAGGAGCTGCCCAGGATGTCGCGGTACAGGCCCTTGGGCTTGACGCCCTGATCGATATCGGTGAGCAGGTCCGCAAGCGATTCCACCTGGCTGAGTTCCGGCAGGCGATAGGTCTTGCGCATGTTCGGCGTAAGCCGGCGGGCGCTGAAGAACAACGCCCCCACGCCCATCCCGCGTCCCTTGAGCAGGACTTCGTCCTCGGTCACGCGGGCGCCGGCGTTGTCCACGCGCATGACGTTGCGGCCCCATGCGTCGGGGGCGGCGTCAAAGATCGCGCCCAGCGTTTCGTAGCGGCTTTCGGTGCGGAAGGTGGTGCGCGCGTCCACCAGCGGCAGGTTCAGCGGATCCAGCGCAAAGGCGCGCTGATCGTTCACATAGGACTGCACATAGGTGTACTCGGCGTAGAAGCGGCTTTCATCCGAATCGTCCAGCGTCAGCAGGCCGGCGAGCACGGCCTCGCCGCGGATGTCGACGTAGACATACAGCTCGCTTTCCACCGATTTGTGCTTTCTTGCTTTCACGATTTGCGTGGCGCTACAGCTGGGTAGGATCGGCGCGGTGCGTGTTGGGCGTCTTGCCGCTGCCCCGGCTGGGCCGGCGCACCGCGTCCAGGCGTTTGCCTACGCCGTCCAGGTCGGGATCGCCCAGGGCGTAGACCTGGTCCGCATAGCCGTACTGCAGCAAGGCTTCAATGGCCAGCGCCAGGGACACGCCGCCGTCGCCGCGTTCCAGGCGCGTGATGGTGGCGCGCGACACGCCCATGCGGGCGGCCAGCGTGGATTCGGTTTCGGCGCGGCGCAGCCGGGCGGTGCGGATGTTGGCGCCAAGGCGCGCAAGCGCACTGGCGGCATCGAAGCTGGGTTCGATCTTCTTTTTCATGAGTCAATAATAGTGCTTTGTTTGTTGGTTTGCACTATTAATGAGGCATATTGGGAATTAAGAATGTTCTATTAATGAGGCATTAGTTTAATTTATGACTCATTAAATCAGCAAAACAGGTCAAACTACAATCGCCTGTTCCAGCCGCAATCCGCCACGCGCCGTGTCCAGCGTGACCTGTGCGCCCAGCGGCAAGGTCAGGTTCGGATCGCCATGGCCGCTGGGCCATCCGGCCAGCACCGGAATGCCGCGCGGGCGGAACTGGTCGAGTACCAGCGGATACAGCAGCCCCTGCGCCTGGGCATCGTCGCCCGGCACGCCGAGGATGCGGGTGAAGTTGCCAACCAGCACGCCTTTGAGGTCGTCGAACTTGCCAGCGGCGGCCAGTTGGCTCAACAAGCGGTCAATGCGGGGCAAGGCTTCGTTGACGTCCTCGATGAAAAGAATTCCGCCGCTGGTGTCGATTTCGCTATCGGACCCGATCAGTGCGCCGATCAGCGCCAGATTGCCGCCGATCAGCCGCCCGGTCGCCGTGCCCGGTATCAGTTCCGTGGCGGTGGCATAGGGCGGCGGCGTGATCCACGCCCCCTGCCCCACCTGGCCGCTGACCATGGACAGCAAATGCGATTCGGTGGGTTCACGCTTGCCGGCCAGCAGGTCCTGCGCCAGCATCGGCCCGTGGAACGTGACGAAGCCGGCGCGGCGCTGCATGGCCAGGTGCAGCGCCGTGATGTCGCTGTAGCCGATGAACGGCTTGGGGTGGCGGCGCAGCAGATCGAAGTCCAGCTGATCCAGCAGGCGCCACGAACCGAAGCCGCCCTGCAGGCACCAGACGGCGCCGATATCCGGCGCGGCGAAGGCCGCATGCAGGTCGGCCAAGCGGTCGGCGTCCGAACCCGCCAGATAGTCATAGGGGGCGTCCAGCCGCGAACGCGAGGCCGGCATGACCTGCGGCACGTAGCCACGCGCCAGCAACCATTCGGCCGCGTCATCCGCGGCATCCAGCGCGGCGGACGCGGGCGCCACGATGGCGACGCGCGCACCGGGCTTGAGCGCGGGCACTGGCGTTGCTGCGCCGCTGGCAACCGGGGGCGCCGCGGAACCGGGCTTGGCCGATTGCGGCGCGCGGCGCGGCGGCGGCTTGGGCGCCGCGCAGCCGGCCAAGGCCGCGGACAGGCACAGGGCCCCGGTGTTGATCAGAAAACTCCTGCGTCCGGTATTTCGCTGCGGTCGCTGGCCTTGCGGCGCTTGTTCCATGGTCATCCCTGCTGCCGTCAGAAACGTTCGTAATCCAGGCGGTAGCGCCACTGGCCGAGGGCCAGGCCCGCCATCGGCAGGCGGCCGATGCGGATGCGGCGCAGCGCCTGCAGGCGCAATCCCGCCGCGTCGCACACGTATTCGATGAAGCCGGGCGCAGGCGTCTTCAGGGCGAAGCGCAGATGGGTTTCGTTCTGCCAACTGACCTTCATGGGCGTGGCGGCGCGGCCGTCATAAGCCATGCCGCGCTGCAGGCGCGCCAGGTCGGCGGCGCTGAGCTGGCCGGACACCTGGGCCACGTACTCCTGCTCCACGTAGCGCCCTTCTTCCACCAGCTTGCGCGCGATCGGGTATTCCTGCGTGTAGACGACCAGGCCGCTGGCTGCGCGTTCCAGCGGCGTGACCAGCTTCAGGCCGTTGAGCATGCGCTTCAGGTAGCGCTGCCCGGAACGGTCGCCGGGCATCAGGTTTTCGGGCAGGATCAGGTCGCGCGCAGAGCCGGGCTCGTCATTGGCGTAGAGGCCGGCGGGCTTGTGCAGCAGGATGGTCACGGGACGCGCGTCTTCCAGGCGCGCGCCTGGCAGCAGGCCCACGGACTGGCCGGGCGCCACCCGATAGCCCGGCTCCTCGACCTGCTTGCCATCCACGGCGACCCAGCCGCCTTCTATGTAGCGTTCTGCGTCGCCGCGCGAGCAGGACAGTTCGGTGGCCAAGCGCTTGGCCAGGCGTACGCTTTCGCTCATCGCACCACCGCCTTGTGCGGGGAAGCCGCGGGGCCGGGCGTGGAGTCAGGCCATGAATCGAGCCGCAGTTCGGGCCGTGATTCGGATCGCCGTTCGGACCGGAAAGAATAGCCGCCTTGCAGCGGCGCCAGTGGGTGCATCGTCATGAGGTATTGCCGGGGTGTTGCCAGAAAAGCGGGCCTTGCGCCCGCGACGTGAGGCAGATGTTACGCCCTTCCCCGGCAGGCTGCCGGCCGCGGCCTGGCTGGCAGCCAATGCGGGGGGCGTTCAGACCGGCGGGAATTCGGCGTGTCCCGCGGGCGTTGCCGCCGGTTGCGTTTCCGCGTCCAGCGCGGCGGGCGGCGGCACTTCGTCGATCCAGGCCTTGAGCAGCGTATGGGTCACCGCCAGGATCACCGGGCCGATGAACAGGCCCACGATGCCGAAGGCAAACAAGCCGCCCAGCACGCCCACCAGGATCAGCAGCAAGGACAGGTTGACCCCGCGCTTGATGAGCAGCGGCCGCAGCAGGTTGTCCAGCATCGCCACCAGCACCGACCAGACCAGCAGCACCGCGGCCGCCAGCTTCATGTCGTTCTGGAACAGCCAGACCACGCCGGCCAGCATGGGCAGGAAAGGCCCCAGTTGCGCCAGGCACAGCATCACCATCAGCGCGGTAAGGATGCCGGCAGCCGGCACGCCCGCGATCCACAAGCCGATCCCGCCCAGCCCGGACTGCACCACGGCGGTCACGACGATGCCCAGGGCCACGGCGCGTATCGCCTGCCCGGCAAGCTTGACGGCCGCCAGGCCGCGCTGGCCCGCCAGCCGGTTGAAGAAGCGCCGCACGAAATCGACCGCCACTTCGCCCTTGGTGTAGAGGATGCCGGCCACGACCACCGTGATCAGCATGTGCATCATGAAGGCGCCGACGATGGCGGCATGCCCGAGCAGCCAGGCCGCGGCGCTGGTCAGGTACGGTTCCAGTTTGGCCAGCAGGCCGCCGGCGCCGGCGTCCGACAGGGTCTGCCATTCCTGCGCAATCTTGGGGCCGACCAGCGGAATGCCGTGGACCCAGGCGGGCGGCGCCAGCAGCGCGTAGTCGGGCAGGCTCTTGACCGCCGCCATGATCGAGCTGCTGTGCAAGGCCAGCGTCGAGATCACCTCGTAAAGCGGCAGCACGATGACGAACAGCAGGATGACCAGCATCGTCAGGGTGCCCATCCAGCGCCGCCCGCCGCAATAGCGCTGGATCGCCAGCATGACCGGCCACGTCGCCACGACGATCGTGGTTGCCCAGACCAGGCCGGGCAGGAACGGGCGCAGGATGTAGAGGCTGCCTGCCATCAGGCCGGCCAGGATCACGATGACGAGGATGATGCGGGCGAGATCGACCGTCTGGCGTGGAAGAGGATTCAACCGCTGCTCCTGACAGGGCCGGCAGCCCTGGTTTGTGGCGCATCGATGCCGGTTGGGCATATGCCCGGTTGGTACACCTGAATGCGTCTTTGGCGAATTTATCCGAAAATCCGGCGCGTATATATACCGGCCGCCCGCAAGCGGCGCCGCCTGCGGCTAACGCGGGGCGCCCGCGCCGTCGCCCGCGCCCTGCGCGCGGATCAGCGTGTAGGCGATGTAGTACTTGTAGATGTTGCTCACGTACTGCACCGTTTCACGCCCGATGCGCTCGGCTGCCACCCGTTCCACATTGTCGAACCAGACGTTCGGGTCCAGTCCGCGGGCGGCGGCGTCCTTGCGCAATTGGTTGATCCGGCCGGGGCCGGCGTTGTAGGCCGCGAAGGCGAACAGCCCCTTGTTCAGGTCCGTCATGGGCTCTTTCGCGTAGTACTGGTCGATCATGAAACGGATGTATTTGACGCCGCCATGGATGTTGTATTCCTCGCGCCGGATGTCACCTACTTTCAGTTCCTTGCCGGTGGCAGGCATGATCTGCATGACGCCTATCGCCCCGACCGAGCTTTTGGCGCCCTGGTCCAGCCGGGACTCCTGGTAGCCCTGCGCCATCATCAGCAGCCAGTCTATGTTGTATTGGTCCCCATATTTGCGGAAGAAGTCAGCGAGGCGGTGGAATTTTTCGATTTCCTCCGGATCGGTGGCGGCCTTTACCCACTTCACGGATTTCAGGTACTTGGTCAGCTGCTGGTTGCCGAAAGAGGTGCCGACGCGGTTCTTCTCCATGAAGGGGTTGAGCGCCGCCGCGAGCTTGGGCGAGTTCTTGCGGAAGGCGAAGGCAATATCGCTGCCGCTGTCGACCTCCAGATTTTCGTAGACCCGGATCTGCGGGAAGATCTGTTTCCAGAAATTCGCCAGGTAGCGGTCGGCGACCGTGTACTTGACCAGGTCCGCGCTGGCCATCTCCAGGATGTCGTCGGTCTCGAAAGTGCCCGGCGCGTCACGGATGATGGCGGGCTTCAGGCCCCTGGCCGCCAGATCCGCGTTCAGCTTCTTGATGCTGCCGTAGTAGCTGCTGACGGGGCTGATGAAGAGCTCCTGCCCGGAAAGGTCGTCCAGCGACTTGAGCTCGGGCGCGCCTGGCGCGGCCACGACCAGCTCCCGCACGCCCGACGCCAGCGGCGTGGAAAAGTCCACCAGCTTCTGGCGTTCTTCAGTGACCGTCAGATTGGCGGCGATGATGTCGCCCTTGCCCGCCAGCAGATCGGGAATCAGGCGTTCGCGCGAGGTCGGCAGGAACACCACGTACACGCGGATGTTCTTGGTCTTGAGCTGCCGGTTCAGGTCGTTCTCGAACTCGGTCATCATGTCCGCGATGATGCCGCGCTGCGTGCCGCCTTTGTCCAGGAAGTACAGGGTCTTGTTGTAGGGCACCAGCACCCGGACTTGCCGGCGCTTGACCATGCCGTCGAAGTCCCCGGTCCAGGGCTTCATGTTGTAGGCCAGCGCCAGCGGGTCGCCTTTGGCCTTCGCCGTCTGGGCGTACCCAGGCGATGGAGGCAACCACAGCAACAGCGCGCAAAGCATCGAGGCAATCACGCGAAATGACATAGTTCCTCCGGCAGGCCCGGTTACTGCGGCAAGTCAGGTATGCCGCGCGGCAAGGCGCGTTGCGCGCCGGGCCGTGGCTACAACAATATCGGGCGGCCGGGGTTCATGCAACGGATTCTTTCCGCTGCGGCGTGCAATGCGGACGGCATCCAACGGGCCTCTAGGGCTGCGCGGGTTTCGGCGGCGCATGACCGGCGTCCTGCCGCTGGGCCTGCGCCATCAGATGCCGAGTCAGCTCGCCCAGTTGTTCGTCCTTCCCTTTCAACTGCGCGAGGCAGTCGGATGAGCGTTGCTCGGCGGCCGCCAGCCGGGATTCCAGCGTCCTTTCGCGATCGCGCGCCGCCGTCAAGGCCGTATCGGCCGCGGCCTGATCGGCTTGCTGGCGCACTTGCATAGCCTGGACTTCGGTGCGCAGGGCTTGCGCCTCTTGTTCCGCCTGGCGGCGCTGATGCTGTTCCTGTTCCAGCCCCTTGCGCGCCTGCGCCGCCTGCTGTTGGCTGGCTGCCTGCGCGTCGTCCAGCCGCGCCTGCAAGCGCTTGACCGTGCCGCGTTCGCTGTCCAGCTCATTGAGCCAGCGGCGTTCGTGGGCGGTATGACGGGTTTCCAGCGCATCGAGCGCTTGCGCATGCTGGGCGCGGATCTTCTCGTTCTCCGCCAGCGCCGCCTGCGTGGCGCTGCGGGCGTCTTCCAGCTGCAGCTGGTTGCGCCTGAGCAGTTCGTCGCGTTGGCGCAGCTGCTGTTCGGCCGACTGCAGCCGGTCTTCGGCGGCCGCCAATTGGGACGTCGCCACCCTGAGGGCTTCCTGCAAGTCCTGTTCGCGGTGCGCTAGCTGGGCTTCGCGTTGCTGCAGCTGTTCGGCGTCCGAGGCCAATTGCTCCCCTTCCCGCGCCAGTTCTTCCCAGCGCCCGCGATAGGCCTGTTCCTGTTGGGCGCGGGCCTCGGACAAGGCGGCTTCCCAGAAGTGCGAGGCGGCCTGCGCCACGGGATCCGGGACGGCAGCCGGCGCTGCAAACGCGCCCGGGTCCTTGATGCGCGCGCCCAAGGCCCGGAACCAGGTTTCCAGATAGGGGCTGACGGTATTCGGCGAGCCCCGGCCGATCTTCTGTCGCACCCGTTCGATGGTGGGCCGCGCGCCCTCCAGCAGCAAGGCGTCGGCGGCGGTCCAGACGTCAGTTTCGGTAATTCCGGTGGCCATGCGCTTGCTCCGTGCCGAATTCGGCATTTTCGGGATAATTACCCACGATAATGGAACCTTATCGAGAGTAATTTAATATTTATGTTAGATATCATACAGCATACATAATAATATGTATGAAATGCGATTTTCCCACCCTCTTCAACCATGACACAGCTGAAAACGCAGGCGCCGCTGCCCGTTCTGGACCCGCTCACCCTGGACGCCCAGGCCGATGCCGCCGCCAGCGCGCTGTTGCGCGAAGGCAGTTCGGCCAATACGGTCGCCAGCTACCGCGCCGCCATCCGCTACTGGAGCGCCTGGTTCGAGCTGCGCTATGCGCGCCCCTTTGCCCTGCCCTTGCCGGAAGCCGCCGTGATCCAGTTCGTGGTCGACCATGCCCAGCGCTCCACCGAGCAAGGCCTGAAATGGGAATTGCCGCTGGCGTTGGATCAGGAACTGGTCCGGCTCAAAGCCAAAGGCAGGCTGGGCGCGCCCAGCCTCAACACGCTGCTGCAGCGCATTTCCGTGCTGTCCAAGGCGCACGAACTTCAAGGCCACCCCAACCCCTGCCGCGCGGCCGCGGTGCGCGAGCTGCTTGCCAGGACGCGGCGCGCCTATGCCCGGCGCGGCGTGGCGCCGGCCAAGAAGGTGGCGCTCACGCGCGAACCGCTGGAGGCCATGCTGGCCACCTGTGACGATTCCCTGCGTGGCATGCGTGACCGCGCCCTGCTGCTGTTCGCCTGGGCCAGCGGCGGGCGCAGGCGCTCCGAAGTCGTTCATGCCACGATGGAAAACACGCGGCGCACGGCCGAGGGGTTTCTGTACGCGCTGGCGTATTCCAAGACCAACCAGGCGGGCGCCGTCCGCGCCAATGACCAGAAGCCCATCGTCGGCGTGGCTGCCCAGGCGCTTGACGCCTGGCTGCGCGCCAGCGGCATCACGCAAGGTCCGCTGTTCCGGCGCGTGCGGCGCGGCGACGTGCTGGGCGAGCCGCTGGCCGCGGCCGCGGTACGGGACATCGTGCAGGAACGCTGCAAGCTGGCCGGCCTGGAAGGCGAGTTTTCGGCGCACAGCCTGCGCTCGGGATTCGTGACCGAGGCGGGACGGCGCAACGTGCCGCTGGGCGACACCATGGCCATGACCGGACATGCCAGCGTGGCCACCGTCATGGGCTACTTCCGCGCCGGGGCGGCGGCCGAATCGCCCGCGGCCCGGCTGCTGGACGAGCCGGACGCCCCGCGCGGGTAAAATCCCGCGCACTCGCCGCAACCCGAATCCTGCCCGACACGATCTTCATGCGAATCAACCTACGCGGGCTGGTGCTTGCGCTTACCGTATGCAGCGCCCTCGCCGCTACCGCCAACGCCCTGTACGCCAGTTACCGGGTGCAGCGTGAACAGCTCATCGCCAATACGCTGGAATCCAACCGGGTGTACGCCGCCAAGCTGGCGGAGAGCGCGGGCACCTTCCTGGACTCGGCCCTGCAGCAACTGGAGTACAGCGCCCGCCATGTCGCCTGGCGCTTCGATGCGCCGGAAGTCTTGAACGCGGAAGTCGCGCGCCTGCGGGAGCAGACGGACAGCTTCAACACGGTCGCCATCATCCGCGCCGACGGCGTCATGGTGGCGGCCAGCCAGGCCATCCGCAGCTTCCAGGGAACGCGGGTCGACAACGCCGCCAGCCGCATGGCGCTGCAGACGCGCAAGCCCCTGATCAGCAAGCCCTATGTGTCCGTTGCCGGCAACCTGCTGATCAACGTTTCGTATCCCATTCATTCCGAGGGCGGCATCTACCTGGGCTACGTGTCGGGCACGATCTACCTGCGCAACGAAGGCGCGCTGCACAACCTGCTGGGCAAGCATCCCTATCAGGACGGGTCTTATCTGTACGTGGTGGATAACGAGGGGCGGCTGATCTATCACGCCGAGAACGACCGCGTCGGCGAGGACGTCACCAGCAATCCCGCCGTGGCGGCGGTGATGCGCGGGGAGGATGGCGCGCAGCGCCTGATCAACACGCGCGGGGTGGACATGCTGGCCGGCTATGCCCACGTCTCGCGCAGCGGCTGGGGAGTAATCGCGCAGCGCCCGGCGTTGGCCACGCTGGAGCCCTTGCACGATCTCATCTGGGCGCTGATCCGCTACGCGGCGCCCTTCGCCCTGCTGTTCCTGTTGGCGATCTGGTGGTGTGCGCGCAAGATTTCGCAGCCGCTGTCGCAACTGGCCACCAATGTCGAGCACCACGACATGGCGGTGGCCATGCAGCGGGTGCGCTCGGTGAAAGCCTGGTACTTCGAGGCGCAGCGCCTCAAGCGCGCGGTGATCCGCAGCTACTCGAGCCTGCAGGACAAGATCGGCAAGCTCAACCAGGCCAGCATTACCGATCCGCTGACCGGGCTGCGCAACCGTCGCGGCACGCGTCAGGCGGTGGATGCGCTGCAGGCGGCCGACACCCCCTTTGCGGTGATCGCGCTGGACATCGACCATTTCAAGCGAGTCAA
This sequence comes from Achromobacter sp. GW823-FHT04E03, assembly GCF_058796095.1. Taxonomy (NCBI): domain Bacteria; kingdom Pseudomonadati; phylum Pseudomonadota; class Betaproteobacteria; order Burkholderiales; family Alcaligenaceae; genus Achromobacter; species Achromobacter sp. GW823-FHT04E03. The sequence goes on from NZ_JBXAIJ010000001.1 coordinate 701,964, forward strand.
TGACACCTACGGCCACACGGTGGGCGACGAGGCGATACAGGGAATGGCGCAGTTGATGCGCGACTGTTCGCGCCCGACAGACATACTCTGCCGCAACGGCGGCGAGGAATTCCTGATCCTGCTGCCCGGCGCGGGCCCCAGGGAAGCAACGGGCATGGCGGAGCGCCTGCGCAAGACCACGGAGATGCGCCGTGCGAGCGGCTCTCCGGAAATCACGGTGTCAGCCGGCGTGGCGCACTGGACGGCCGGCAGCGCGGACGTGGATCTGGTCTTCCAGGCCGCGGATGCCGCGCTGTACGCGGCCAAGCAGCAGGGGCGAAATCGCGTGGTGACGCACGCGGGCTGACGCCCCTGCCCGCCCGGCGGCTATTTCAGGGCTGTGGCAACGCCGGGTCAGGCGTCCTGGTCTTCGGCGGCATCGGCGTCCGCGGCAACGGTCTTGATGTCCGCTTCCTTATTGGTCTCGGGCGCCTTCCAGTCCAGGGGAGGAATCTCGAATTGCCACTTCTTGCCAACGAGTTGATGAGACATGAACGTTCTCCTGTTCAGGACGCATGGCTTTCCCCCGCGCAAAGCGCAATGCATGAGATTCGTGCGTGCCATGGATGCTGTTTCCAATGGATGCCATCGGAGCGCGGGGGGCATGCGCGCAGGCAACGCAAACGAAAATGGCGGCCGCGGCCGCCAGCGACTTACAAATCTTCTGGCACTTGGTTTTGTTGTGATTTTGCCGAAAGATGCTGAATTTTAGCATTAAATTGCCTGAAATAGCAAGCGATTCTGGCGTGGGCCACAAAGGCCGGCGCCCTGCCGCTGACGCGTCGACGCCGGCAATGGCCAATGACGCAAATGCCCCCGCAACATGACGCGATCGCCACTCCCGCTGCCGGACGGGCCTTCATACACTGGATGCGCCCATTGTCCGGAGACTGATCGTGACCCACGCTCCCATCGAGGGCGGCTGCGATTGCGGCGCGGTCCGCTACCGCCTCGCCAGCCCGCCCATGTTCGTGCATTGCTGCCATTGCACCGTGTGCCAACGGCACGCCGGCACCGCCTTTGCGATGAACGCGGTGATCGAATCCGACCGCGTGCACCAGTTGCGGGGCGAGCTGCGCCGCCATCCCGCAGACAAGAACGCCAATGATGGCGAGACGGTCGTGGTCGTGCGCTGCGCGGCCTGCCTGGGCCTGTTGTGGAGCCATCACCCGGGGTTCGGCGAAACGGTGGCGCTGATCTATGCGGGCACGCTGGACCGCGCCGCCGACTTCCCGCCAGGCGCGCATTGCTTCGTGCGCTCCAAGCACCCGTGGGTGGGCATACCGGACGACGTGCCGGCGGCCGAAGCGTTCTACGACATGGACGCCTGCTGGCCCCAGGCCGCCAGGCAGCGCCTTGACGCCGCGCTGGCCGGCAGCCCGCGCAAGCCCTGGACGCCCAAGGGCTGAATACCCCGCCGCAACAACGCGCGGCGCAACGCCGCAACACCCGTCTGAGCGCCGCGCATCGACCCTGCCCGCAATCCTCGCACGCTTAGGGATTTCCCCCGTTTTTGCGGAAAAAAAGCCTGTTTGGCGCATATCCCGTGTCCCTGAAAGGTGAACGGAAGTTTGAATTCCTAGACTTCCGCGTTCATTCAAAAGTCAGCTTTTGTTCAGAACGTAGTCAGGCAAAAGCACAACAACGGGAGGACTACAGATGCAATCCAAACGCAGCGCCGCGCGGCGCGAAGTCTGGGCCGCCGGCACGATGATCGTGCTGGGCCTGGGCGCCATCGCGCAGGCATCCACCTACAACATCGGCAGCCTGGCGCGCATGGGGCCAGGGATGTTCCCGGCGATCCTGGGCGTGCTGCTGGTGCTGTTGGGCCTGATCATCGCGCGCATGGCCGCGGCGCCCGCGGCAGCCGATGACGACGCCGAGGACGAGCCTCCGCCCGACTGGCGCGGTTGGGGCTGCATCATCGGCGGACTCATGGCCTTCATCCTGGTGGGCAAATACGGCGGCCTGGTGCCCGCGACCTTCGCGCTGGTCTTCATTTCCGCGATGGGCGACCGCCAGCACACGCCGCGCAGCGCGGCGCTGCTGGCCGCTGGCGTGACCGTGCTGGGCGTGGCCGTTTTCTCCTGGGCGCTGCAACTGCAGTTTCCGCTGTTCCGCTGGGGCTGATCGATGGAAATCTTCAACAACCTGATGCACGGGTTCTCCGTCGCCTTCGCGCTGGACAACCTCATGTGGGCCGTGTTCGGCGTGTTCATGGGCAACCTTATCGGCGTGCTGCCGGGCATGGGCGTGCTGGCCGCGATCTCCATCCTGCTGCCGCTGACCTACACCATGACGCCCACGGCGGCGCTGGTGATGCTGTCAGGCATCTACTACGGTTCGCAGTACGGCGGCGGCATTACCTCCATCATGCTGAACCTGCCTGGCACCGCATCACACGCGGTGGCCTGCCTGGACGGCAATCCGCTGGCGCGCAACGGCAAGGCTGGCTCGGCGCTGTTCATGCTGATGTTCTCGTCGTTCTGCGGCGCGTCGGTCGGCATCCTGGCGATGATTCTGTTCTCGCCCATGCTGGTTGACGTGGCCTTCAAGTTCGGCCCCGCCGAGTACTTCTCCATGATGATGCTGGGCCTGCTGGCCGGCGCCACCTTGGCCAAGGGGTCGGCGATCAAGGGCGTGGCGATGGTGGTGGTGGGCCTGCTGCTGGGCGTGGTGGGCACCGACGTCAACACCGGCACGATGCGTTTTCACTTCGGTATCCTGGAACTGTCCGACGGCCTGCAGATCGTGGCGCTGGCCATGGGTCTCTTCGGCGTGGCGGACTTCCTGAAGAACATCAACCGCATCGGCGGCGATGCCAAGGTGACCACCGCCAAGATCAGCATGAAGTCGATGCGGCCCGAAGCCGGCGACATCAAGCAGTCGCGCGGCGCGCTGGTGCGCGGCACGGCAATCGGCGCGGCCTTCGGCATCCTGCCCGGCACCGGCCCTACCATCGCCTCGTTCATTTCGTATGCGACGGAAAAGAAGGTGGCGCGCGAGCCGCGCCGCTTCGGCCGCGGCGCCATCGAGGGCATCGCCGGACCGGAAGCGGCCACCAGCGCCTCGACCCAGACCAGCTTCATTCCCACCATGAGCCTGGGCATCCCTGGCGATCCGGTGATGGCGTTGATGCTGGGCGCGCTGATCATCCACGGCATCCAGCCGGGACCGCAGATGATGGTGGAACACGCCGACATGTTCTGGGGGCTGATCGCCAGCTTCTGGGTCGGCAACGTGCTGTTGCTGCTGTTGAACCTGCCGCTGATCGGCATGTGGGTGCGGCTGCTGACGGTGCCGTTCCGCTACCTGTTCCCGGCGGCGCTGTTCTTTGTTTGCGTGGGCGTCTACAGCACCAACAACAATCTGTTCGACGTCGCCATGGTGACCTTGTTCGGCGCGGCGGGCTACGCGCTGATCCGCATGCGCTTCGAACCCGCGCCGCTGTTGCTGGGCTTCGTGCTTGGCCCCATGGTGGAAGAGAACTTCCGCCGCGCCCTGCTGCTGTCGCGCGGCGACCTGACGATCTTCGTCTCGCGGCCCATCAGCCTGGGCTTCGTGGTGGCGTGCGTGGGGTTGATTGCGCTGCTGGTGGTGTCGGCCATGCGCCAACGCAAGCAGCGTGTGGGCCTGGCGCAAGCGGAGTCTTCCGCCTGACGACTGCCGCTGCGTGGCGACGGACCGGCTCCTGCGGGGCCGGTCCGTATGCGCTTCAGGCGTCGGGCGCGGCCAGCGGGCCGGCGGTGTGGCCGTCGATATGGCCGAGCGTGCGCCCGGGATCCAGACGATCGCGCACGCGCTGCTTCAGTTCCTTGGCCGAGGGGAAGCCGCCATCGCTCTTGCGGTCCCAGATCAGGTCGCCGTTGTAGGTGACCTGGAAGATCCCGCCGGTGCCGGGCTGCAGCACGACCTCGCCCAGATCGATGGAAAAGGTGGACAAGAGTTCCTGGGCCATCCAGCCGGCGCGCAGCAGCCACTGGCACTGCGTGCAGTAATGGATGACGATGCGGGGGCGCAGGGCGGGTGTGTTCATAGCTGGAAGATTCTACGCCGGTTCATGGATAATATCGGGTTTTCCCGGGTCTGCGATGGGCCCCGAGCCTGCCATGAAGTCTGCATTATCCCCCCGCGGCCAACGCTGGCTGATCGGCCTCCTGATGGGGCTGGTCACGCTTACGCCCATGGGCATCGACATCTATCTGCCCTCCCTGCCCGTCATGGCGCAGGATTACGGCCAGCCTGTCACCGCGCTGCAAGCCAGCATCACCCTCTTCATCTTCGCCGTCGGCGTGGGCCAGATCCTGATCGGCCCGCTGGCCGACCGCTATGGCCGGCGGCCAGTTGCGCTGGGCGGCGCGCTGGCGTATCTGCTGGGCTCGGCGCTGGGCGCCGCGGCCACGTCGCTGGACGTGTTCTATGCCGCGCGCGTGATCCAGGGGCTGGGCGCGTGCTCGGCCTCGCTGGTGGCCTTTGCCGCGGTGCGCGACTGCTTCAGTCCCGCGGTGGGCGCGCGCGTCTACAGCTATTTGAACGGCGCCTTGTGCACCGTGCCCGCGCTGGCGCCCATGGTGGGCGGCGCGCTGGCCGTGCATGCGGGCTGGCGCAGCACCTTCGTCTTCATGGTGCTGTTCGCTCTGACACTGGCAGGTTTTCTGGCGATCCGCTTCGAGGAAACGCGCGCCGCGCCTCCCAGACAGCAAGGCCCGCTCTACAGCCTGCGCCGCTATGCGCCGATCGCGGCCAGCGGACGCTTTCTGTACTTCGCGGCGTTCGGCATGGCCGGCATGGCGATGATCCTGGTGTTCGTATCCGCCGCGCCCGTGGTGCTGGTGCAGCAGCTGGGCTATTCCGAACTGGGCTTCTCCGCCTGGTTCGGCGGCAACGCGGCGATCAACATCGGCGCCTTCTTCCTGGCTCCCGCCTTCATCGCGCGCTATGGCCGCCACACCATGGTGCGCGTAGGCATGGCCGCCCTGCTCGCGGCCGCCGCCATGCACCTGGCCGCTTGGCTGTGGCTGCCCTTGTCGGCCTGGATCTTCATGTTGCCGGTGGCGGTGTTGACCGTGGGCTTTTCGCTCGCGCTGGGATCCGGGCTGAGCCTGGCGCTGGAGCCCTTCGCCGAGCGCGCTGGCACCGCGGCCGCGGTGTATGGCTTGTTCCAGATGAGCGGATCGGCCGTCATCGCCACCCTTTTGCTGGACAGCGGCATGGCGCCCCAAGCGGCGATGGCGCTGATCGGCGCGGTCATCGTCGGGCCGCTGCTGTGCCTGTCGCCGGGCATGGCGCGGCGCCTGGCTGCGGGCTGACGCCGAGCCGCGTAAGCCTCTACTATCCAGGGATAGCCCACCCTGGAGACGACATGAATAACGAACAAGCGGCGCAAGAGCCGATCCTGGCGCGCCACGCCGAAGGCGGCGTGGTGACGCTGCGCCTGAACCGCCCGGGCCAGTTCAACGCGCTGTCCGAAGGCATGCTGGCCGCGCTGCAGGTGGAGATCGACGCGCTTTCGCGCGATGCCGGCGTGCGCTGCGTAGTGCTTGAGTCCAGCGGCCGGGCGTTCTGCGCCGGCCACGACCTGCGCGAAATGCGCAGCCAGCCCTCGCTGGATTACTACCGCGACCTCTTCAGGAAATGCGGCGCCGTGATGCAAGGTTTGCAGGCCTTGCCGGTGCCGGTGATTGCCAAGGTGCACGGCATCGCCACCGCGGCGGGCTGCCAACTGGTGGCCAGCTGCGACCTGGCCGTCGCGGCCGACACGGCGAAGTTCGCGGTGTCGGGCATCAACGTCGGCCTGTTCTGCTCCACGCCCGCCGTCGCCCTGAGCCGCAACGTATCGGCCAAGCGCGCCTTCGAAATGCTGGTGACGGCGCGCTTCATCGATGCCGGCCAGGCCAGGGATTGGGGCCTCATCAACGACGCCGTGCCCGAGGCGCAGCTGGACCAGCGCGTACGCGCACTGGTGGACGACATCCTGGCCAAGAGCCCCACGGCCATCCGCTACGGCAAGCGCATGTTCTACAAGCAGCGGCAGATGGCGCTGGCGGATGCCTACGACTATGCGGGCGACGTGATGGCGCGCAACATGATGGAAGCCGACGCCTGCGAAGGCATAGACGCCTTCCTGCAAAAACGTCCGCCGCGCTGGCAGTCCTGATTCGACGCTGCGGGGCCGCGCCGCCCGCGGCTCCGCTAGGCCAAGGCCCAGCCGCCGGCCGCGGCCAGCAGCACCACCCAGACGGGCGACCAGCGCGCATAGACCAGCAGGCCGAACAACAGCAAGGCCAGGCCGAAATCCACCCGATCGCGGATGGCGCTGGTCCAGACCGGGTCGTACAGGGCCGACAGCAGGATGCCCACGACGCTCGCGTTCACGCCCGCGATCAGGTTGCGCACGCCGGGCCGCCGCCGCAGGCTTTCCCAGAACGGCAGCGCCGCCGCCACCAGCAAGGCGCCCGGCAGGAAGATCGCCGCCAGCAACACCAGTCCGCCGGCCCAGCCCGACAAGGGCCCCGACGACATCGCGCCCAGGAAGGCGGCAAAGGCGAACAGCGGCCCCGGCATGGCCTGCGCCGCGCCATAGCCTGCCAGGAAATCGGCGTTGGAAACCATGCCTCCCGCCACCGAGGCGGATTCCAGCAAGGGCAGCACCACGTGGCCGCCGCCGAACACCAGCGCGCCCGCGCGGTAGAAGCCTGAGAGCTGCTGCGCCAGCGGCATGCCGCTGATCGCCGCCCAAGCCGGCAAGACCGCCAGCAGCAGCACGAACAGCGCCAGGGCCGTGTATCCCGCGCGGCGCGACACATTCAACGGCGGCACCGCCAGCGCAGGTCGCGGCGGCACCTGCAGCGCGGCCAGGCCGGCGATGGCGCCCAGCAGGATCGCGCTCAATTGCCCCAGCGTCGTCGGCATGAGGATGGTGATGAGCGCCGCCGCCACCGCCAGTCCCGCCCGTTCGCGGTCAGGACAGAGCGAGCGGCCCATGCCCCAGACCGCTTGCGCAATGATGGCCACCGCCGCGATCTTCAGTCCATGGATGGCGCCCGACGCGGACAGCCAGCCGAACTGCGCCAGCCCCAGCGCGAAGAGGATCAGCGCCACGGCCGTGGGCAACGTGAACGCCACCCAGGCCGCCAGCATGCCGGCCCATCCGGCGCGTTTCAGGCCTATCGCCATGCCGACCTGGCTGCTGGCCGGCCCCGGCAGGAACTGGCACAGCGCCACCAGGTCGGAATACGCATAGTCGTCCAGCCAGCGCCTGCGCTCCACGAATTCCGTGCGGAAATACGCCAGGTGCGCCACCGGCCCGCCGAAGGACGTCAGCCCGAGGCGCAGGAATACCAGGAAGACTTCCAGACAGGACCCCCGGCCGGGCTGCTCGCGCGTGGCAGTGGCGGGCTTGCTGGCGACGTGTTCGTCTTGGTGGGGAGGCAGCGGCGGCATGGGATTCGGCTTCATCGGCAGGCGGGGCATGAGGGTCCTGCCCCCGCCCCATGCTTATAGCCGGGCGCCGCGGCGGATTCAACCGCCTGAACGGGCCGGGCCATATGGCGGGTTTACCTCGCCCGCGTAGCCGCTACAAATAACTTTACAAATACCCTACAAATATCGGCGGACTGCCCGGCGGCATGCCCCTAGCATCGCGAGTCCTCATCCGGCCGTATCCCCCATGTTCAAGTTCGCGATCCGCATCTTCGTCGTCGCCGCCATCGGTTATGTCGCGGGGTCGCAGCTGGTGGAACGCAGCTTGATGTATCTGCTGGATTCGGTCAGCGCGGATCTGTCGTACCAGGCTGTCCGGGGACAGATGCATGTGCTGCGCACGGAACTCGACAGCATCGCGCCGGCCGCTCGCGCCGAGCGCCTGCGCGACGACATCCAGCCGCTTTACGGCCTGGGCCTGGGTCTGCTGGCCGATGCCGACGTCACGCCCAGCACAGAGGAACAGCGGCAATTGGCCACGCTGGGCATCATCATGCGCGACGATTACAACGTCTATCTCGCGCCCTTGGCGGGCCAGCCCCGGCAGTGGCTGGAAGTCCGCCTGCCGCGCGCGCCGGTGCTGGAGCGATGGGTCACCGTTGGCGTCTGGACTGCGTTGAGCCTGATCGTGGGCATCATCCTGCTGCTGCTGTGGGCCCTGCCCCTGTGGCGCGACCTGGACCGGCTGCGCAACGCCACGCTGCGCATGGGCCAGGGAGACCTGGGCGCGCGGGTGCGGCTGTCGCGCCTGGCCGGCATGCGGCACGTGGGCGAAAGCTTCAACCAGATGGCCGAGCGCATTTCGGCGCTGGTCGAAAACCAGCGCAGCCTGACCAACGCGGTCTCCCACGAATTGCGCACGCCGCTGGCGCGACTGTCCTTCGAGGTCGCCATGCTGGGCCAGGACCAGCACCTGCCCAAGCGGCACCAGATACTGCGCGACATGCAGGCCGACATCTGCGAACTGGAAACGCTGGTGGCCGAACTGCTGGTCTATGCGCGGCTGGAACGCCCCACCGACGACACCGTCCGGCTGGAAACCGTGGACACCTGCGACTGGCTGGGCGAAGCGCTGGCGCAGGTGGCGCACCAGGCCGAGGCGCGTGCGATCCAGTGCCATGTGCATCGCGACTACCCGCCGCGCGTGCGGCTGCATCCGCGCTACATGAGCCGGGCCTTGCTGAACCTGGTGCAGAACGCGGTGCGCTACGCCAGCCGCCACGTGGAGGTCAAGCTCACCCAGTGCCCGTCGGGCGGCTTCGAGCTGATCGTGGACGACGACGGCGGCGGCATCGCGCCCGCCGACCGGACACGCGTGTTCGAACCCTTCATCCGCCTGGATGAAAGCCGCGACCGCGGCACCGGCGGCGCCGGCCTGGGCCTGGCCATCGTCTGGCGAGTGGCCGCCAGCCACGGCGGCGGTATCGAAATCCACGACAGCCCCCTGGGCGGCGCACGCTTCGTGTTGCGCTGGCCGGCCTGATCATGGCCCAGGCGAAAACTCCATTTATGGCACTACCTTCCTGGTCCAAGCCGCGGCATCCTGACGGCACGAGATTCCGCTCGGCAACACGCATCGAAAAGGTAGGAACATGACCCAGCGTTTGAATTATTTCCAGGTATCCGAGGAACAGTCCAGGAAGTACCTGGAATTCAGCATGTCGCTGAAGAAGACCCCCGTCGTGCAGGAGGTCGGCGAACTGGTGGATATCCGCGCGTCGCAAATCAACGGCTGCGGCTTTTGCCTGGACATGCACGTCAAGCAGGCCCGCATCGCCGGCGAGCGCGAACTGCGCCTGCATCACATCGCCATCTGGCGCGAGTCCACGCTGTTCTCGCCGCGCGAGCGCGCCGCGCTGGCCTGGACCGAGGCGGTCACCACCCTGTCGGCGCAGGGCGTATCGGATGCGGTCTATGAGGACGTGCGCGCGCAGCTGTCCGAAAAGGAAATTTCCGACCTGACCCTGCTGGTGGTCGGGATCAACGGCTGGAACCGGCTGAACGTGGCATTGCGCACCGTGCCGGGTTCGGCCGACGCGGCCTACGGCCTGGACAAGGCCGGGCTGAACTAGGACTGCATCAGCTGCAGTATGCGCAGACCCAGTTCACGGGCCTGCGCCTGCGTGGCGATATTGGTGAAGCTGAGCAGCAGCGCCGATTGCCCCTGCGGGGCGGCGTGCCAGCGCGACAATACGCCCGCATACATGCCCTGCTCTTCCATCCGCCCGGCCAACGCCACGTCGCTCTGGCCGTCTTCCAGGCGCGCCACCAGATGCATGCCGCCGGGCTGCGGCTCGATCCGCAGGCGCTGCCCCAGCGCATCATTCAGGCCCGCCACCGTCGCGGCGCGCCGCTCCGCGTACAGCTTGCGCATGCGCTGGATGTGGCGGCCGAAATGGCCTTCGGCCATGAAGGCGCTCAATATCGCCTGGGTCAGGCCCGGCGCAGCGCCCGCCTGCAAGCGCGCGGACTGCGCGAAGCGTCCGGCCTGCGCTTGTGGCACCACCAGATAGGCCAGCCGCAGGCCGGGAAACAGCACCTTGCTGAAGGTGCCCGCATACAACACCCGCCCCTGCGTATCCAGGCTCTTCAAGGCCGGCAACGGACGGCCGACGTAGCGGTATTCGCCGTCGTAATCGTCTTCCACGATCCAGGCCCCGCAGCGTTCGGCCCAGTCCAGCAAGGCCTGCCGGCGCGGCAATGACAAGGACATGCTCAAGGGGCTTTGATGGGCAGGCGTCACCACCGCGCCGCGCGCCCGCCCCGCCCGCTCGATGCCGGCGCCGACCATGATGCCGTCCTGGTCCACCGGCACGGGCACGGGCTTCAAGCGCGCCTGCTCCAGCAGCGCGCGGGTTGGCGGATAGCCTGGATCTTCCATCCAGACCTGGTCGCCGGCTTCGAACAGCGTCTGCAGGATCAGCGCCATCGTGCTGTTGTAGCCGGCGGTGATGAACACCTGCGAGGGCTGGCAATGGATGCCGCGCGCCACCTGCAGATAGGCGGCGGTCGCGCTGCGCAGGGCTGGCAGGCCGCCGCTGGGCGGATAGGCCAGGTCCCCGGCCTGCAGGCCGCGCAGTTGCCGCGCGCCCAGGCGGGCCCAGAGCTTGCGGGGAAATTCATCCAGCGCCGGCAAGCCCATCTGGAACGGCCGCAGGCCCGAGGGTTCGCGCCAGCCCGGGCCGTCGCCGGGCGTCTCGGCAGGAATGGCCAGGGCGGGGGGCGGCGCGTGCTGGGGCTGCAGGTCGGGCGCTACCACCGTACCGGCCTGGCCGCGCGCCTGGATATAGCCTTCCGATGCCAGCAGTGAATACGCGACCTCCACCGTGCCGCGCGCCACGCCCATCTCCTTGGCCAGCGCCCGCGCCGATGGAATGCGGTCGCCTGGCTTGAGCGTGCCCTGCGCGATGGCGCCGCGAAAGCGCTCGTAGACCTGGCGGTACAGAGGCTCGGCGCCGTCCGGCGGCACGGGCGGGTCCTGGGGCTGCGGGCTGATCATGGCATAGTCCAGAATTCAATTTATGGCCCTTCTAATTATGGCATGCGGCTCCTAACATGACTGCACTTGAACCCTGACACCGCCAGTGCATCCATGACCGACGCCACTATGCAACACCTCGAAAGCCCGCAGGACCTAAGGGCCTGCCTGCCGCTCATGCGCGAGCTCAGGCCCCATCTGAAAAACGAAGCCGATTTCGTCGAACGCGTGTGCCGCATGCGCGCCGACGGCTACCGGCTGCTGGCCGCCATGGACCACGGCCAAGCCGTCGCGCTGGCCGGCTACCGCGTGCAGGAAAACCTGATCTACGGCCGCTTTCTGTACGTGGACGACCTGGTGGTGGCGGACGGCCGCCGCGGCGAACGCTGGGGCGCCCGGCTCCTGCAAGCCCTGGACGCCGCCGCGCGCGGCCACGGCTGCGCCCGCCTGGTGCTCGACACCGGCCTGGGCAACGCCCTGGCCCAACGCTTCTACTTCCGCGCCGGTCTGTTGACCAGCGCCATCCGATTCAGCAAATCCCTGGAAACCTCCGCCTCATGAATATCCTGCGCATCATCTGCAGCCCGCGCGGCCGCGCCTCCGAAAGCTATCGCCTGTCGCAAGCCATCGTCGACCAACTCACCGCCGCCGCGCCCGACGCGGCCGTGGTCGACGTCGACGCGACCGCCCTGCCCCTGGTCGACTCCGACTACGCCGCCACGCTGAGTGCGCGCCAGGACCCCACGGACGGACGCGAGAATCGGGGCGCGCTGGGCCGCTCAACCGAACTGATCCATTCCCTGCAGGCCGCGACCCACGTCGTCATCGCGACTCCGATGCACAACTTCACCGTGCCGGCATCGTTGAAAACCTGGATCGACCACGTGGTGCGGGTGCGCAGCACCTTCCAGATCACGGCGCGCGGCAAGGAAGGCAGCCTGGAGGACCGTCCGGTATACGTGGCGATCTCGTCCGGCGGCGACTTCGGCTGCGACGGGCAAAGCCAGCCGGACTTTCTCACGCCTTATCTTAGGCACGTGCTGGGCACGATGGGCCTGAAGAACGTGACGTTCTTTTCGGTGCAGGGCACGGCGCGGGGCGCGGACGCGTTGCAGGCGGCCCGCGCGCAGGCGCAATCGGAGATCGTCGCGCATCCGTTCGCGGCGGGTCTGCATCCGGAGTTCGCGGCAGCTTGATCGCGCCGGGGCTGGTGCCCGCGCATCATGGCGCGCGCACCAAGCCGCCTCATTCTTAGGAATAGCGCCGGCGCCGAGCCCGCTTAAGCAAGAAGTATTAGGCAATCGGGCTGCGTTGACACCCCCAAATAGCCGGCACTACGCTCTTGGCCAGAACCCTCTCGCCTGACCAGACTACGCCGTACTTCCTCATTCGGGCATGGGTGCAGGAGGCGTGCAATGACACTGACCAGTCCTGGTATTTTCCTGGCGGCCGCGCTTGCGCTGTGGGTCCTCGCCGCGCCGCGCGCCGAGGCGGCCTGCAGCGACAAGAAGATCGTGGCGATGGCCAACGACGGCCGCACGGTCAACGCCATTGCCAAAGCCTGCAGCATGCCGACGGCCAAGGTCCGGGGCGTGATCGAGCGCGCCGATGCGAACGACGAAGCGCCGCCGCCCGCGCCCAAGGCCAAGGCCGAACGCGCCGCTGTGCCGGAGCTGCCCAAGAAACTGCCGTCCGGCGCCGGCCTTGCCTCATGCGATTGCCAGGGCATGGTGCCCTATGGCGAACGGGCGCCGGACCTGCGCTGCCAGAGCGGCATGTCGATGGCGACGCCCTGCGCGGGCTATTGCTCGCCCCACGGGGTCGCGCCATGGCGGCGCATATGTAGTTAGCCCTACTGCCTGGCGCTGGGCATGAACCAGCGGTAGTAGGCGTTGCCGCCATCATCGCGCGCCAGCTTGTTCATTTCCCTGCCCCAGGTCTCACGATCCCCCACATAGGCCGCCAGCGACGCCCGGTAGAACGTGTCGAGCCGCGCCCGCTCCAGTTCCATGTCGGCGCGCAGCGCGTCGGACGCGCCGGTCAGCGGCGGTTCGCTGCGCAGGGCCAGCAGCGCGGGCAGGACGCGCGCCACTTCGCGCGGGCGGACCCAGGTTGCGTACTCGATGCCCGGGCGGTCGTCGGTCACGGCCGGGGTATTGCCGGCAAAGCGCGCCAGGCCTTCCCGGTCCGTGACCCAGGTGGACAACAAGGCGGCGGCGGATGGCACGCCCACAGCCTGCAACGCGGCGGCGGTATCGGGCTGGCCGTAGCGCGCCTGGATGCGGGCCGCGTCCAGCGTCAGCGGCTGCATGGAACCCAGCAGCAGCATTTCATGCAGTTCGCTGGTCCAGAGCTGGGCATGTGGAAACACCTCGATGAAGCTGGCGATGAGCGCGCGGGTGTCGTCTTCGTTCTGCGTGGGCAGCGGCAGCCATTGCGCCACGATGCCTTGCGGCGCCAGCCGGCTTGCGGCCAGTTGGTAGAAGTCGCGGGAATACAGATTCACCACGCCCGCGGCGGAAGGCGGCGGCGGCTCCAGCGTGATCAGGTCCCAGCGTTCGGCGCTGGCCTGCAGCTCGCGGCGTCCGTCGCGCAGCCGCTTGTCCAGGCCAGGATCGGTGGCGGCCTGGAACGTACCCTGGAAGTGCGGCGCGGCGCGCAGCACGGCTGGCAGTAGCTCGGCGACCGCCCGCTTTTCCAGCCCGCGGTATTGCGACAAGGCGCCCGCCGTGATGCCGGTGCCATAGCCCACGACCAGCGCGGACTTGGGTTCGCCCGCATGCACGATCAAGGGCAGCAGCGCCTGCAGCCGCATGTAGCGCAGCGAAGGCATGGCGTCGCCCGAATTCGATACGCCCTGGATATAGAGCCGGTGGAAGCGGTTGCCGTTGCCGGCGCGCTCGACCACGGCCACGGTGCCGCCATGGCTTTCCTCGTAGAACACCAGGCCCGCGCCGCTCGCCCCCGGCAGTAGCCGCGCAAACTGGTCTGCCGGCAGCGTGGCGATCAGCGCCAGCGTGGCGAGGCCCGCGATGCCGGTGGCCCACCCGGTGGCGGCGCGGCCGTCCGCACGCCCGCGCCAGGCGGCAACGGCGCCCACCGCCGCGGCGATGGCCGCCAGCACGCTCAGCGTGCGTACCAGCCCCAGGGCGGGCAACAGCAGGAATCCCGTCAACAAGGTGCCCGCGATGCCGCCCAGCGTGTTGCAGGCGAGCACGGCCCCGGCTTCCCGCCCCACCTGCCGGTCGCCCACCGCGATACGCAGCACGGCGGGAAACGCCGCGCCCAGCAGCAGCGTGGGCGCCAGCACCAGGCTGGCCGCCGCTACCGCGAAGCGCGCGCACATGCCGGCAAAGCCGCTGCCCGTCCATTGGTAGACCGCCGCTTCCGCCTGCGTCTGGGCCACGATCAGCCATTTGCCCAGCAAGGCCACCTCCAGCACCGCGATCAGGCCTGCGCCAGCGATCAGGAAGCCGAACACCGGCCAGGGATTGCGCACGCGATGGGCCCAGCGCGCATAGAGCGCCGCGCCGATGGCCAGCCCGGCCAGATAGGTGGCCAGCACGATGGCGAAGGCGAAGGCGCGTGTGCTCATGAAGGGCACGATCATCTGCGACCAGATCACTTCGTAGCCCAGCGCCACCGCGCCAGCCACCGCGTACAGCGCCACGGCCAGGCGCGCCTCGCCCGACAAGGGCGCCGCAGCGGCCTGCGGATTGTCGGCGGGCGCCGCGCTGTCGCCTGCCCTGCGGTCCAGCATCCAGGCGCCCAGCGCCGCCAGCACGTTGAGCGAGGCCGCGGCCAGCGCCGCACCTTGCACGCCGAAGCGCGGAATCAGGAAGAACGCGGGCAGCAATGCGCCCAGGATCGCGCCGCAGGTATTCGCGGCATACATCGCCCCGCCAGAGCGGCTCACGTCCGCGCCCTGCTGCCGGCTCACGGCGCGCAGCAGCACCGGCAAGGTGCCGCCCATCAAGAATGCGGGGACGGCCAGCAGCAGCCCTACCGCCAGCCAGGCCGCCAGGCTGCTATGGACCTCGACCGCGACAAAGGCGGCGGCGCTGCGCGCCAGCAGCCACGTCACCGCGATGCAGGACAGCGCCACGCCCGCTTCCAGCATGGCGTAGAAGCGTACCGGGCGCCGCAACTGGTCCGCCTTGCGGCCCAACAGCCAGCCGCCCAGCGCCAGGCCCAGGAAGAATGCGCTGACAGCGCCGGCGATGGCGCTGACCTCCACGCCCACAACCAGCGACAACTGCTTGATCCACAGCACCTGGAACACCAGGGCCGCCGTTCCGGACAGGAACAGCAACGCGGCCGGCCGGACCGCCGTCAGGGCGCGCCCTTGCGCCGCCTTGTCGTCCACATCATGTCCCTGCATCGCTGCCTCGCTTGCTCCCATGCCCATCATGCTGCTCCTGCTGCGTTGCCGGGCGGCGCGACAGGCGCCGCCCGGTACTGTCCCGGCTTGCGCCGGGCGCAGTTACTTCGCCTTCTGCTTGTCAAGCTGCTGGAAGTGTTCTTCCATGGCCTTGTTGACCTTCTCCTGCACCTGATCCACGCTGAACGTAGCGGGACGCTGGCTCGGCGGATACTTGAGGAACGTGTCCAGGAACGCGGTGGCCTTCATCGTGGCGATGGCGGTCAGATAGGCGTTCTTGGCCAGCCAATCGTTGTACTGGTCCGACGTGATGTCGGCGCGCTCGTACGGGTCCATGCGCAGGTTGAAGATCTTCGGCAAGCGCAGGCAGACGAACGGGTCCTGCCAGATGTTGAGATTGCCGGGAGCCCGCTGCTCGCAGAACACCGCCTTCCAGTCGCCAAACCGCGCTCCGACCAGCACGCCGTCGTCGTTGAAGTAGAAGAACTCGTCGCGGGCGCTCTTGTCCTGCTTGCCGGTCAGGTAGCCCAACTGGTCGTAGCCGTCCAGGTGCACCTTGAACTTGGTGCCGCCAGCTTGCGGCGCCCAGCCATCCAGCAGCCGTTCCTTGATGGTGGTGTCACCCGTGGCCGCCATCAGCGTCGGGAACCAGTCCATGCCGGACACGATGCCGCGCTTGATTTCCCCGGCAGGGATCTTGCCCGGCCAGCGCACCATGGCCGGCACGCGGAACGCGCCTTCCCAGTTGGAGTCCTTTTCGCTGCGGAATGGCGTGGTGGCGGCATCCGGCCAGGTGAAGGCGTTGGGCCCGTTGTCGGTGGTGTAGACGACGATGGTGTTGTCGGCGATGCCCATGTCGTCCAGCTTCTTCAAGAGCTTGCCCACGTCCTGGTCATGCTCCCACATGCCATCGGCGTAGTCATTGCCGGGCATGCCGCTCTTGCCCTTGTGCTCCGGCCGGATGTGCGTATAGATATGCATGCGCGTGGTGTTCATCCACACGAAGAACGGCTTGTCGTCCTTGCCGTGCTTGTCGATGTAGTCGATCGCCGCGCCCACGGTTTCGTCGTCGATGGTCTCCATGCGCTTGGTGGTCAGGGCGCCGGTGTCCTGCACCTTGCCATCGGCCGTGGCCTTGATCACGCCGCGCGGCGAAAAGTTCTTGACGTAGGGATCGTTGGGATCCTTGGGCCAGTACGGGCGTTCGGGTTCCTCTTCGGCATTCAGGTGGTAGAGATTGCCGAAGAACTCGTCGAAGCCGTGGCGGGTGGGCAGGTACTCGTCCCGGTCGCCCAGGTGATTCTTGCCGAATTGGGCCGTGGTGTAGCCCTGCGCCTTCAAGGCCTCGGCGAGGGTGATGTCGCCCTTTTGCAGCCCCACGGTTGCACCGGGCATGCCGACTTTGGACAAGCCCGTGCGCAGCGGCGACTGCCCCGTGATGAAGGACGAGCGGCCCGCCGTGCAGCTGTTCTCGGCGTAGTAGTCCGTGAACAGGATGCCCTCCTTGGCGATCCGGTCGATGTTCGGCGTGGTGTATCCGACCACGCCGTGCGCATAGGCGCTGATATTCGCCTGCCCGATGTCGTCGCCGAAGATCACCAGGATGTTCGGCTTCTTGCCCGATGCCGCCGCCTGGCCCTGATTGGCCGCAGGCGCCTGGGTCTGCGCCTGCGCGCTTGCCAGTGCCATGAGGCCTGTTGCGGCGAAGAGCGCCGCGCTCAACAGTTTTCTTGCGTTCATCGCTTTCTCCTGACCCTCGCGGGCGGTTCCCAGTCACGTAAACGAATCACTGTGTTTCAAATGCGTATACCCTTCTCCACTCCTTTGCCATGTCTACGATTACCCAACCCTTTTGCTGCGCTTCATCCAGCGCGCGGTCCAGCCTGCCGATCTTGGAATCCCGGTCATAGGCCCATTCGCGCCGGGCGTCGGTGTGATGCACCAGGCCCGCGAAGCGCTTGCCGCTGCCGGCCGCCGTCCACTGCAGCATCTGCAGGTCGCCGTCCGAATTGCCGAAGGCGAATATGGGCTGGCGGCCGATGAACTTGTTGATGGCCACGGGCTTGCCCGGGCCGTCGTCGTTGAAGTCGAGCTTGGGCGTGCGCATCAGCACGGGCTTGCCGTCCCGCATCTGGAACTCGGTGACGAAGGTGGTGCCTATCACCTGTTCGGGCGGAATGCCGTAGACGTCCTGCGCCCAGGCCCGCATGAATTCCACTTCGCCGCCCGACACGATGTAAGTCTTGAAGCCGTTGCCGCGCAGATAGTCCAGCAGCTCCAGCATCGGCGCATAGATCATGCTGGTGTACGGCTGCTTGAAGCGCGGATGGCGGGCGGTCTTGATCCATTGCCGGACCTCCGCGCCGAAGGCTTGCGTCGTCATGTTGGTATGGGTGGCGCCCACGATCTTCAGCAGTCCTTCGGTGCCCGAGGCGGCAAGCGCCTGGCGGTCGCCTTCGATCGCGGCCTTGTAGGGTTGCTCGGTCGACCATTCGGGATGCTGCGGCGCCATGGCCTTGACCTGGTCCAGCGCGAAGATCAGCTGGAAGTACAGAGGTTGCTCGCTCCATAGCGTGCCGTCGTTGTCGAACACCGCGATGCGGTCGGCCGGCGCCACATAGTCCGGGCTGCCCTCCGTCGTGACGGCTTGCACGAATCCAAGAATGGCCTGGCGCGAAGGTCCTTCGTTCCAGGAAGGCAGCGGCGTCTGCGCGCGCGCCAGCCCGGCCAGGAGCACCAGGAGCAGCAGCGCGAACCAGCGGCGGGCAAGCAAAGGCGTCGTCATGGGAGATCTCCTGGAATTTCGGCGGGCGGCATGCCCGCAAGTCCGCGCGATGTTGCGGCCGGACGGGGATTCAGCGTAGGCAGGTCTTGCGCGCCGCCCTCTCGTACCGGTGCGCGCAAGGCTCGGCGCCAACGCGGGAACATCCCGCGCAATCCGCGCCAGCCGCGCGCCGCGTCCGGCTCCCGGCCATAGCAGGCTCGCAGCGCATCGTCTGCGGATTGGCGCAGCGCCGGGTCCAGGCCGGCCGTCCCCTGCGCGATCGTGGCTGCGCCGCAAGCTCGGCGCAGCCATGCGTATAGCGCGTCCATGCGCGGCTGGGGCTGCGCCAACAAGCGTCGCAAGGTCATTGCCGCATAGGGTTCGGAGGCGTGCCATTGTTCGCGCCGCGCCCGCAGTCCGGCCCGCAGGCGGGCCAATGTCCGCCGCAACCAGGGCGCACCCAGCCACCAGGCCAACGCCGCCAGCGCCGCGCCCGCGGCCAGCGCCAGCCATCCTCCCGGAACGCGCACCTGCACTTGCCGGCCCATGTCGCGCAGGTCCTGTTCGACCGAGAATGGCGCCTGGTAGGCGGCGCCCGCCCTCGCCTCGAAGCGTTGCGCGGGCAGGGTTACGCGCTCTTCCTTGTTGGCCGCGACGTTCCACCAGCGGATTTCCACCGCCGGCAGTTCATGGGCGCCGCCGCTTTCGATCACATAGTCCAGGCGGTCGATGCGCTGTCCGCCGAGGAAACCGCCGCGGCTGTCGGACATCTGTGTCAATTCGGGTTCGGACGGGTACAGCTTGAGGCCCTGCACGGCGGCCGCGGCAGGCGGCGGGATCAGCATGGCCTGGGCGCCCTGGGCCTGCACGGTGATGACGCGGCTGACGTGGTCGCCGACGGCGGGAGGCTCGGCCGAATAGCGGATCTGCTGGGTCGCCTGGACCGAGTTTGCCGCCAGGACATGACCGGCTGCCCCGCCTGGCGGTCCGGCGGCGCGCGCCTCGAACGGGCGCGTCTGCGCAACCAGGGGCGCAGTCGCCTGTCCCACCTGCGCGCTGACCCGGATGGCCGGCACGCGCAGGTCGCCCGCCGCCTCGGGACTGACCAGATAGGCGTAGCGCAATCCGCTGTAGGCCACGCCTCCGATGGTGGCGCGGATGATGGTGGCCTGCCCTGACGGCCCCGACACCAGCGCGCCAGGGATGTCCAGGGCCGGCATCTGCGGGGGCTGGGTGAACCAGGTCGACGTCAACACGTCCACCTGCAGGATGGCGGTGGCGCCAGCCATCAGGTCGCCCGATGCCGCCATGCGCGCCTCGGCGTGCAGCTGCGGCCCGCCATCCGCCTGCTGGGCTCGCGCCACGCCGGCGCACAGGCCCAGTTGCAGCAACAGCAGCAGGCCCAGGCAACGCAGCAGCGCGGCATGGCGGTGCATCATGGCTGCCTCCCCTGCGCCGGCGCGGCCTTGCGTGCGTCTTCGATCGCGAATTTCTGCTTCAGGAAGCCGGCCGGCGACAGGCTCAGGTTGCGCAGCCAGACCTCGTCGGACGCGGCTTGCGGCGCCTGCGTGCGGATCATCTTGCCCGCGCCCTTGTCGCTGTCCACGCGGGTCTCGTCCGGTTTCTCCGAGTCGTCGTCCTGTTGCTCGCTTTCCGCGGCGGCGATCAATCTGGCGACCAGTTCGCGGTTTTCGCGCGCCTCGGGAAAATCCGGCCGCAGGCGCAGCGCCTGGTCGTACGCCGCCAGCGCGGCGTCGTAGCTGCGCAGACGGACCTGGGTATTGCCCAGATAGAAGTCGCCCTCGGGCGTGTCCAGTTTGGCGAATGCGGCCAGCGCCGCCTGATAGTCGCCGGCGTCATAGGCGGCGCGACCCTTCCAGTAAGGATCGGCATACAAGGCGGCAGCCTCGGCATAGCGCTTGTGTTCATAGGCCCAGCGGCCCTGCTGGTCGGGCGTGAAAAAGGCGTCGGCCAGCGCGCCTGCTTCCGCGCGCGGGGTATGCAGCGTAGCCGTGGCGGCGAGCAGCAGGCAGGCCGTCCAGTTGATGTTCCAGCCGCGCCGCAGCGCCAGCAATGCCAGCAGCGCCAGCGGCCAGCACAGCCAATAGCCGGCGTCCTTCCAGTGCAGCGGCTTGTCCGCGTCCTGTACCTCCTGGAAGTGCCGTTCGGCATGCAGCGTCACCCAGTCCAGGTCGTCGTCGTTCAGGGTCAGGCTGCCCAGCGGCGCGCGGGCGGCTTGCGCCAGCTGTTTCAGCGCATCCTCGTCGAAACTGCCCAGCAAGGGCCGGCCCTGCGCGTCGAGGCGCGGCTGGCCGCGGGCGTCGCGCACCACGCCGCCATCGCGCGTGCCCGCCGCCCACACCAGGATCTGGAAGGAATTGGCCCGCGCCAGGCGCTCGACTTCGGCCAGCTGGCCGGTGTCCGCGCCGTCCGTCACCAGCAGCAGGGTGCCGCCCGCCTCGCCCGATTGCAGCAGGCTCGCGGCCAGCGAGATCGCGCCCGCTGCATCCTTGCCGGGCGCGGCGATGAGACCGGTGGACAGGGCCTGCACGAACATGTCGGGCAAAGCCGGATCGTCGGTCGGCGGCAACACCAGATGCGCCGAGCCGGCATAGGCGATCAGGCCCGTCTTGGCGCCTGCGCGCCGTTTCAGCAGATCGCGCAGCTTGCGTTTGGCGGCTTCCAACCGGCTGGGCGGAAGATCCGCCGCATCCATCGAGGGCGACAGGTCGACCGCCGCGATCAGGGGCGCCAGATTGTCCAGGAAGGCCGGGCGGTCCTGCTGCCACGTCGGCCCGGCAGCGGCGATGCCGCCCAGCGCCAGCAAGGCGGCCAGCAGTTGCGCGGGCCGCGGCCCGCGGCTGCCCTGCGTGCGCACCGTCAGGTATGGCAGCAGCGCCGGCGCGATGTTGCTGCGCCAGCCGAGCCGGCCGTCCTCGTCGCGCCGCCGCCAAAGCACAAAGGCCGCGGCCGCGACCGCCAGCAGCCACCAGGGGCGCAGGAAATGGAAGGCGCTCAGGTCGATTTCCATCCGCCCTCCTCCACGCGCGCATCCCCTTGCGGCCGGGCGTCGCGCCGCCGGCCGCGCAGCGCCGCGGCCAAGTGCCAGCCAGCCAGCAGCAACAGCGCAAGGCCCAGCGGCACCCAGAAGAAATCCTGCTTGGGCTGGTGGCGCAATTCGCGCACTTCGTGCGGCGTGATGCGATCCAGTTCGGCATAGACCTGCCGCAAGGACGCCTGGTCCTGCGCCGGGAAAAAGCGGCCCCCGGTCTTGGCTGCGATCGCGCGCAAGGCGTCGAAATCGACCTTCTCCTCGCCCTGCGCCTGCGGATCGCCTATGCCCACGGTATGCACGACGATATGGCGCGCGGCCGCCATGGCCGCGGCGCGGTCCGGCGGCACGGCGCTGCCGGTATCGTTGCCGTCCGTCAGCAGGATCAGGACCTGGTCGTGTTCGCCGGC
The DNA here is from genome assembly GCF_058796095.1 of Achromobacter sp. GW823-FHT04E03. NCBI lineage: Bacteria > Pseudomonadati > Pseudomonadota > Betaproteobacteria > Burkholderiales > Alcaligenaceae > Achromobacter > Achromobacter sp. GW823-FHT04E03. The sequence continues at coordinate 723,570 of NZ_JBXAIJ010000001.1, forward strand.
ATGCTCGAACTGCTTGATCGCCACGCCGATGGCATCGCCGATGGCGGTATTGGGCCCGGCCATGCGCGTGCTTACCTGGCCGAGCAGCAGCTTGAGCGTGGCATGGTCCTGGGTCAGCGGCGCCTGGGGATAGGCGGCGGTGCCGAACACGATCAGTCCAAGCCGGTCGTCCTTGCGGCGGTCGATGAAATCGGCCACCACGGCCTTGACGCCGCTCAAGCGGTCCTCGCGGCGGCCGTCCGGCGCCACGAAGTCCTCGGTCTCCATGGATTGCGAGATATCGATGGCCAGCAGCAGGTCGCGCACCGGCTGGCGATGCTCCAGCGGCGGCTCGACCCGTTCGGGCCGCGCCAGCGCCAGGACCAGCAGCAGCCACACCAGCGCGTTCAAGGCCAGTTGCCAGCGGTCGCCGCGCACGCCGGGGCGCTGCGGCGTCTGGCCGGTGCTGCGCGCCACCGATTCGAAGAATGGAATGCGTACGGCGCTGCGCCGCTGCACATACGGCGGCAGATAGCGGTACGCCAGCCAGCCCAGCGGCAGCAGCGCCAGCAGCCAGGGATATTCAAGCCGCCACATGGTGACGCTCCATCCATTGCCGGCTGGCGGCGAACAAGGTCCGCACGCGCGCGGGGTCGATGGCCCGCAAGGTCTCGGGCGGCGCATACGCCAGCGCGCGCAGCAGCACGGCCGCGTCGGGCGGAAACACGGCCACGCCGGCATCCATGAAGGCGACCCACTCCGCGCCTTGCAGCGCGCCGACCCGGTCGCGGTCCGCTGCCGCCACCGACGACAGGCCGACGCGCTTGAGCAGATCCGGCAAGGCGCGTGCGGCCAGGGGATCCGCCTGTGTTTCGCGCCGCAGCGCTTCCAGCATGCGCAGCCCTGCGCGGCGGTAGCCATTGCGTCGGTGGCGGCGCGCCATCCGCCACGCGGCCCATGTGGCCAGCGCCAGCACCACGGCCAGCACGACCAGCCAGCCCCAGGTCTGCGGCCAGTAGCTGACCGGCTCGGGCAGCGGCAACTGACGCAGCTGTTCGATGGACGGAGCGGCGTCGGCGTTCATGCCCGGCCCCTGGCTTGCGCACGACTGGCCTGGCGGCCGAGCTCGCGGCGCAACTGCGCCACGGTGTCGTCCGCCGTATCGATGGACAAGAGCGGCACGCGGCTGCGGCGCAGCAGCTCGGCCACGTCGTGCAGGCGTCCTGAAAAGAAGTCCGACAGCGGCTCGCGTACCTGCTTGCGATCCGCGGCGACTTCGACCTGCAGCTCGCCCTGCGTCACCACCAGCCGGCCGCTCAGGGGAATGCGCAACGCCAGCGGGTCATACACCAGCGTTGCGACCACATCGTTATGCGCGGCCAGCGTGCGCAAGAGGCGCAAGGTAGCGTCATCGGCGCCGGCAAAATCGCTGATCAGGCAGACCAGGCAATCGTGCGGCGCGTGCGCCAGCGCCCCTTGCAGCGCTTCGTTCAGCCGTCCGGACGCGTCCACATCGGGTTGGTCCGCGCCCATGGACTGGCTGCGCCGCGCAATGGCGGCGAACAGGGCCTGGATGCGTTCGCGGCTGCGCAGCGGACGCACGTTGTCGATGCCCGCATCGCTGAACACCAGGCCGCCCACGCGGTCCCCCGCCAGATAGGCCATCCAGGCCGACAGCGCCGCGATGCGCGCGGCCACGACAGACTTGAAGCTGCGCACCGAACCGAAATACATGCCCATGCGCTGATCCACCACCACCAGCGCCGGACGGTCGCGCTCCTCGCTGTAGGTGCGCACATAGGGCTTGCCCAACCGCTGCGAGGCGCGCCAGTCCAGCTGGCGCAGATCGTCTCCGGGCAGATAGCGGCGCAGCTCCTCGAAGTCCAGGCCGCGCCCGCGCAGGCGCGAGCCATGCTGGCCGGCCAGAATGCTGCGCACCGGCTGGCGGCTGAAGAACCCCAGGCCGCGCGCGGCAGGTTCCAGCGCCATCAGGTCCTTGATGTGGACCTGGACTTCCGGGGAAGGAGCGGCGGAAGGCATGGCGGGCTCAGACCGGCACGGCGACCGTGTCCAGCAGCTTGTCTATCACCTGGTCCGCCGAGACGCCGTCGGCGACCGCGTCATACGACAGGTGCAGGCGATGCCGCAGCACCGGCCGGGCCACGCTGCGCACATCATCGGGCGAGACATAGTCCTGCCCCGCCAGCCAGGCGTGGGCGCGCGCCACCTTGTCCAACGCGATCGCGCCGCGCGGGCTGGCGCCGACCTGGATCCAGCGCGCCAGGTCGGCGTCATGCCCGCCCGGGTGGCGGGTGGCGTTGACCAGGTCCACCAGGTACTGGTCCAGCGCTTCGGACACGTGCACCCGGTCGACCTCGGCGCGGCAGGCGAACAGGTCCTCCTGGCTCAGCGGCGCGCCGGCGGGTTCCGCGTCCTGGCGCGACTCGCCGCGCAGCATGGCCAGCATCTGCCTTTCGCTGGCGGGGTCGGGGTAGTCCAGCACGATCTTCATGATGAAGCGGTCCATCTGCGCTTCGGGCAAGGGATAGGTGCCCTCCTGCTCTATCGGGTTCTGGGTGGCCAGCACCATGAACAGCTGCGGCATGCGGTGGGTCGTGCCAGCCACGGTGATCTGGCGTTCCTCCATGGCTTCCAGCAGCGCGGCCTGCACCTTGGCGGGCGCGCGGTTGATCTCGTCGGCCAGGATCAGGTTGCCGAACAGCGGCCCCTGCTGGAACTGGATGCGGCTGGCGCCCTGCGCGTCCTGCTGCAGCACCTCTGCGCCCGTGATGTCCGAAGGCAGCAGGTCGGGCGTGAACTGGATGCGGCTCATTGCCGCGGCCAGATGCTGCGCCAGCGTCTTGACGGTGCGCGTCTTGGCCAGCCCCGGCAGGCTTTCCAGCAGCAGGTGGCCGTCGGCCAACAGGCCCAGCAGCACCTCGCGGATGACGGCGGCCTGCCCCAGCACCGCGCGCGCCATGGCGCGCTCCAGTTCCAGAATGCTGTCGCGCTTGCTCATCGGCATTTCCTCTCCTGCGTGATGCCGGCTAGCGGCTGGCGATGCCGTTCCTGGCGGTCTGGGCCAGTTTCCATTGCGCGGGCGTCATGACGGTGCGGAATCCCAGGTGCGACATGCCGTTCATCGGATCCGTGCCGCGCCGGGCGCTGGTGCGGTAGCTGATGCAATAGGTGTCGCTGCACAGGAACGAGCCGCCGCGCGTCACGCGCTTGGGCGCGGCCGGCGGCACGATGCCGTCGTCGGGGTCGTAGCTGTCGGCCGGCCCCGCCGGATCCGCGGGCGGCTGGCGGTACTGCGCCTGGATCTTGAAGGCGTCGGCGCGGTACCAGTCGGCGGTCCATTGCCAGACGTTGCCGGCCATGTCGTACAGCCCATAGCCATTGGGCGAGAAGCTGCCCACCGGCATGGTGCCGACCTGTACCTTTTCATCCTTCACCACCGGAAACGGCTGCTGTTGCTGCGTGTCCCAGATATTGGCCATGGCCTTGCCCTGCGGCAGCAGCTCCTCGCCCCAGGCATAGGTGGCCTGCTCCAGCCCGCCGCGCGCGGCCATTTCCCATTCGGATTCCGTCGGCAGGCGCTTGCCCGCCCATTTGGCATAGGCCATGGCGTCCTGGTACGACACCTGCACCACCGGGTGGTCGTCCTTGCCGGCGATGGAGCTGCCCGGTCCTTGCGGATGGCGCCAGTTCGCGCCGGGCACATAGCGCCACCAGCGCGAATAGTCGCGCAGCGAGACCTCGCTCTCGGTGCCGACGAACACCATGGCGCCGGGCACCAGCAGGCTGTCGTCCGGGCGCGGCGTGCCAGGCGGCAACTGCACCTTCAAGTCTTCCCACCGCGGCTTCTGCTCGGCCGTCGTGACGTAGCCGGTGGCCTCGACGAAGCGGCGGAACTGCGCGTTGGTCACGTCGTTCACGTCCATCCAGAAGCCGCTGACGGATACCTTGTGCGCCGGCATTTCATTGGGCTGGGCCAGTTTGTGGCTGCTGCCCATCAGGAACTCGCGCCCGGGTACCCAGGCCATGCCCGCCGGGCCGCTCTTGCCGTCGCCCAGCACCACCTTCACCGCTTCGGGCGGCCCGTCCTTGCCCATGACCACATAGGCGGTGCTGGCGCCCGCGCCCAGCACCACGCCGGCCAGCAGCAATGCGCTGGCGTAGCGTGTCTTTCCTGTTGTCTGCTTTGCCATTTCAATCACCCGAAAGCTGATGGTTCAGGCGTGGCGGTGCCGCGCCCGGGGCTGGCAGCCCCTTGAAATCGTGCTGACGTTCAGAACACCAGCGTCGCGGTCGCCATGACCGTATCGTTGCTGTCCAGACGCTTCGTGCTGCTGATCGTGGGTACCCAGCGCAGGCTGAGGGACAAGGAGCGCTTGTCCGCCAGCTTCGTGTCATAGGTCAGGATCGGGCCCAGCGCCCAGTCGCGCCCCTTGAAGCCGTTGAGCCGGTCGGCCGTCGGTCCCGAATCGCTGCCCAGTTGCTGGATGGTGCCCAGGATCAAGCCCGCGCTCACCCCGTTGCTGAAGATCTTGCGGCCCATCACGTCCATGCTGAACAGCGGCGCGTTGCGATAGTCCGTGGCGTTGTTGCGGGTGTAGAACTGGACGCCGGCCACGGTGTCCAGTTGTAAACCGGATTCCGGAAATATCTTGGTGTAGGCCACCTGAGGAATGAAGGTCCAGTTGTTCAGGCTGGGGTTGGCCATGTCGTCGGCGTTGTACTTGCCGGTGGGCGCCCAGATGTTCAGGCTGAGCGCCATGTGCGACGTTTCGGAAAAGTGATAGCCCGCGATGATGGGCGAGAAGTACAGGTCGAACAGGTTCGAGGCGGTATCGCTTTGGTCTATGCTGCGCCCGCCTGGTCCCGTCACGGTGGAATTCACCTTGGTCCAGACGTAGGGCAAGGTGAAGCTGGACGCGAAGTTCCAGCGCCCCGGCCCGGTGTCCCAGGTCTTGAGGACCGTGGCCAGGGTGAACGCGACTTTCGCGTCCAGGCCCAGCGAGGTACGGCCTCCTACCGGCACTTCGCGGCTGCCGCCCACGGTGCCGTCCAGGTAGATCTGCGACAGGTTGACGGCCCAGATAGGCTCGGGAGACACGATGCCGGCGTTGGGCTGCACGTTGGTGCCGGTGATCTGGCGGCCCAGCGCCCCTTCAGTGGCCCAGGCGGCAGACGGCAGGACCAATCCGGCCAGAACCGCCAACAACCCTGCAACTGCCGCAATCGCGCTCCGCATCCCTACACTCCGAAAGACCAGAAAAACGCTGACGGGATCAATTCCCGAAGGTGATGTTCAAGCCGGCGAACAGCGTGAACTGAGGCAGGCCCTCCCCCTTGTGCGCAACCGTCCATTGCGGTTCCGCGAACACGTTGAAGATGTTCTTCCCGACGCGCCAGGCCTTGCCCGCGCCCAGCCCCAAGGGAATGTAGTAGTCGTTCTTCTGCAGGTCGAAGGTCCAGGTTGCGGTGGACCTCAAATACCAGCCTTGCGGCAGATTGCGTATCAGGAACGGCTGGAAGGTGGCGGTGTGCACCGTGTCGCGCGCATTCTGGCCGGCGAAGGAATGCTGCCATTGCACCAGCGCGCCCAGCAGCCCTTCCTTGCTGGCATGCACCGCCACGCCGGCCAGCCCGGCGGACCATTTGCCCGCTCCCAGCTCGCTGCTGGTCGCGCTGGGCATGGTCAGCATCGGCCCAACGCCCAGGTCCACCGCGCCCTGCTGCAACAGGAAAATGTCGAACACATTGATGTCGCCCAGGCCGGTCTTGTAGCTGCCGTCGGCCTCGGGGCGCGTACTGACTGGGGCCGTGATGCGAAATATCTGCGGCACGCCGACGAGCTCGCCCGGCGCGACAGGGATCGTCGGCCGGATCAGGAAGTCGTTGGTGTGGGCGTTGCTGCCGAACAACTTCGGCGTGTAGTAATTCTGGAAATTCAACGACGCCGCCAGGTTCAGCGGGTTGTTGCTTTTGTTGGCGTCATCCGCCGACTGGGACTGGGCATGCGCAGGCTGCGCAAAGCACAGCGGCGCAGCCACCATCAGCCACGCCGCGATTCCTCTTCCACTGATTTCCTTGAATGCAGACTGCGTACTGCCCATGCGATGTACCCCGGAAAGAGATAACAAAATGCAAAGACGCGCCGTACGGAAATGCTGATTTCGGCAAACCGCGCCGAGATCCAAAGTCGTGAAATCTGTCGCAATCTTCGCACAGAGTTTTACTTTCACCAATACTGGCCATAGGCTGTGATCTATTGCTTTCAAGGCGAAGAACGGATAAGGCGCAACACACAGGCAAAAAAATGGGGATGCCTTCAGGCATCCCCATCGTGGTGCAGGCGCCGGTCGAGCGATATCAGCCGGCTTGCGGCGCCTCTGCGCGCATCAGGCTGGCGCGCACCTGGTCGATGCGCAGGCCGTCGCGGCGGGTGACCTCGAAGCGCCAATCGCGCCACTCGATCGCGTCCCCGGCGTCAGGGATCCGGCCGCCGGCGCGCAACAGGCAGCCGGCCAGCGTGGCGTCGGGGTACTCCTCGGCCAGGTCCGGCGCGTCCAGCAGGCGCGCGGCTTCAGCGACGGCCAGGCGGCCTTCCAGCAGCCAGGTCCCGTCCGCCAGCTGCAAGGCTTCGGGCTGGTCTTCCTGATGCTCGGGCATGTCGCCCGCAACGGCGGTCAGCACGTCCATGGGCGTGATCAGGCCCTCGCACACGCCGTGCTCGTCGACCACGATCAGCATGTGCTCGCGCGAACCGCGCAACTCGTCCAGCACCTTCAGCACCGGCATGGTTTCCATCACGTAGCGCGGCTCGCGCGCCAGCTCCACCAGGTCGATCGGGCCAGGGTTCTGCAGCAGCGGCAGCAGGTCCTTGAAGTGCAGCACGCCCAGCACATTGGACGGATCGCCCGCGCACAGCGGCAGGCGGGAGTGGCCGCTGCCGAACTTGCGCACGATGGCCTCCGGCGTATCGGCCACGTCCAGCCAGACCATGTCGCCGCGCGCCACCATGATGGAGCGCACGTCCCGCCCGCCGATGGACAGCACGCGTTCGATCATGGTGCTTTCCTCGGGCGCGAAAGCCGGTTCGCCGTCCGCGCCGTCGACCAGCGCGGCCACCTCGTCGGCCTGGCCGGCGGACTGCCCGGCGCGGCCGGCGCGCAGCAGGCGCAACACGGCCTGCGCGGTGCGCTGGCGGCGGCCCAGGGCGTGCGTGCCTTTGACGCGATTGCGGCGCGCCAGCTGATTGCACAGCTCGATCAGGATCGAGAAGCCGATCGCGGCATACAGATAGCCCTTGGGCACGTGGAAGCCCAGGCCTTCGGCCACCAGGCTGAAGCCGATCATCAGCAAGAGGCCCAGGCACAGGATCACCACGGTCGGGTGGCGGCCCACGAAAGCCATCAGCGGGCGGCTGGCCAGCATCATCACGGCCATGGCCACGATCACCGCGATCATCATGATGCTGAGGTCCTGCACCATGCCCACGGCGGTAATCACCGAGTCCAGCGAGAACACCGCATCCAGCACCACGATCTGCAGGATCACCTGCCAGAACACGGCATGCTGCGGCTTCTGGCCTTGCTCGTGGCTGGCGCTGCCTTCCACGCGTTCATGCAGCTCCATGGTGCCCTTGAAGAGCAGGAACAGGCCGCCCAGTATCAGGATCAGGTCGCGTCCGGAGATCTCAGCGCCCAGCAGCGTGAACATGGGTTCGGTCAGCGTGACCACCCATGCGATGCTCGCCAACAGGCCCAGGCGCATCACCATCGCCAGCGTCAGGCCGATCAGCCGTGCGCGGTTGCGCTGTTCGGGCGGCAGCTTGTCGGCCAGGATGGCGATGAACACCAGGTTGTCGATACCCAGCACAATTTCAAGCACGACCAGGGTCGCCAGGCCCAGCCAGGCGGTGGGGTCGGACATCCAATCGAAAATCATCGAGATTCCATGCAAATCGGGACCGTGCGCCACGCGGCGCCGGACAGGATCAAGGGGAATGCGCCGCGGATGCGGACACGAGACTCAGTGCGGGCGCGAACGGCCCCAGGGACGGCCGGCGGAGCGCGGCCGCCCAGGCGCGGCGTGGCCGCGGCGGCGAACATGGAATCGGCTTGCGGGCTGCGCGCCCGGGCCGTGGCGGGAAGATTGGGCACCGGGCGCCGGCTTGCTTGCGGCGCCCTGCTAGAGGGTGGGTCTTCGGTCATAGATGGCGGACGGCTCAGGCTGCCGGGGCAGCAAACGGATAGAGCGCCCGCCTTGCTCTCTTTCTTACGGGAAACTGAATACTACATGAATCCGGTCTCTCCCGCATCCGAGGATCCCCAGGCAATGCCATGCTGCGGACTCGCTTCTTTGCGGCATTTTTACTGGTGTTTACCCTAGGTCGACGATATACTGCGGGCACCTTCAACTCACCAGAGATCAATGTGGACAACGACGGATGTAGTCGGAACACGACTGCAAGCGCCGCTTGACGCAGGATCCGCGGAAATAGTCCGCGCCGGTCCTGCCTGAAAGCCAGGACCCGGCTCTTCGGTCCCCGACGCGGGACCGCCAGCCCTCTCCCCTACTGCTTGCCGACGCGATGCGTTGCGCCTTGTTGCGCGCGCCTGCGCATCGGCCACGCGGCGCATGCATGTGGACCTTCCACCGTACTCCCCGCTAAGGAGACGATCATGCGTATCAAGCAATTCCTGCCCTTCCCGGACCGGACCGGCGCGGCCGCGCCCATGGCGGCAGCGCCCAAGACGGCCTCTTCCACTTACCAATTCACCATCGTGAGCCTGGGCGACACGCTCAACGCGCTGCGCAAGCAGCTCTATTACGAACTGCGCGACCTGGACCTGCACGTGCAGGCGGTGCGGATATCGCGCGCCGAATCGGGTCAGTTGGCGTCCACCGTCGTCACGCTGCAATGCCCGCCGCATCTGCGCAACCTGCTGGGCGCGGTCGCCTTGCGGCTGGGCCAGAGCCCGGACGTGCGCCGGGTGCACTGGGAATGCGAGTCCGGCGCGGCCATCGCCGTGCTGCCCGCCTGACGCCAACGCGGCCGGGAGGCTGTCATGAAAGATCCGTACAAAACCCTGATGATTGCGCGCGTCGTCCTGCTGGCGCTGATCTGGCTGGCCGGACTGCTGCTGGTCCTGGCGTCGGTCTGGCGCCTGCCCTGAGCCCGTCCGCGCCCATCCATAACATGCTGTAGAAGAAGAGAGAGAAGAAGATGAAGAACTTCGAAAACATCCAATTCATCACGCTGGCCAATACCCTGATCAGCCTGTTGACCGCGTTCGTGCTGGGCTCCGTGGTGGGCTTTGAGCGCCAGTTCCGCCAGCGCACGGCCGGCCTGCGCACCAACGTGCTGGTGGCGGTGGGCGCCGCCATCTTCGTGGACCTGGCGTTTCGCGTGGGCGGCGCCGATGGCGGCTCGCGCGTCATTTCCTACGTGGTCTCGGGCGTGGGGTTCCTGGGCGCCGGCGCCATCATGCGCGAAGGCGGCAGCATCCGCGGCCTGAACACCGCCGCCACGCTGTGGGGCTCCGCCGCCATCGGCGCCTGCGCCGGGGCATCGTTGATCCTGGAAGCGGTCGCCGCCACCGCCTTCGTGCTGGCGGCGAACACCTTGCTGCGCCCGGTCGTCAGCTACGTCAACCGCCAGCCGGTCGACTCGCAGACCACCGAAGTCACGACCGTGATACATGTAATTGCGAAAGTGGAGCAGCGGCAGGCGGCCATGACAGTGCTGGAGGACGTGCTCGAAACCGAACAGCTGCCCCTGTCCGAACTGAAGATAGACCAGTTCGGCGAGAACGAAGTCGAAATCGAAGCGGCATTGAGCGAAGCCTCGGTCGACGAGCTGGACCTGGACCGCGTGACCGCCAGCATCGCGGCCTCGCCCGCCGTGCGCACCGCCTTCTGGGCCGCCCGCACGGTATAGCGTTGCGCGGCTCAGGCCGCCTGACGCAACGCCGCCGAGGCCGGATCCCAGCGCCGACCCGGCACGGCGGCAAGCAGCGCCTGCGTGTAGGGATGCGCGGGCTGGCCGAAGACCTGGGCGCAGGCCCCCGCTTCCACCACCCGTCCATTCTGCATCACCGCGATATCGTCGCAGATTTGCGCGGCTACGCGCAGATCGTGCGTGATGAAGAGGACGGACAGGCCCAATTGCTCGCGCAGCCGCGCCAGCAGCGCCAGCACCTGCGCCTGCACCGACACGTCCAGCGCCGATACGGGCTCGTCCGCAATCAGCACGCGCGGCCGCATGGCCAGCGCGCGCGCCAGTCCGATGCGCTGGCGCTGCCCGCCCGAGAACTCATGCGGATAGCGCCGCACGGCGTCCGGCGACAAGCCCACCAGTTCAAACAGTTCCTGTGCGCGCGCCAGCGCTTCCCGCCTGGGCGTGCCGTGCACGATCGGGCCGCGCGCCACGATTTCGCCGACGCGCTGGCGCGGATTCAATGAACCATAGGGATCCTGGAACACCATCTGCACCCGCCGCGCATGCTCGCGCCGTGCTGCGCCGCCATGGAGCGCCAGGGGCGCGCCGGCCAGCGTGATGCGGCCTGCGTCCGGCGGCGCCAGGCCCAGCAAGGCGCGCGCCAGCGTGGATTTGCCCGACCCGCTTTCGCCCACGATGCCCAGCGTGCCGCCCTCCTTCAGTGCCAGCGTCACGTCGTCCAGCGCCCGCGTTTCGCGCCCCGGGCGGCCGAACCAGCCGCGCTTGCGGTAGGTCTTGGAGACGGCTTGCGCGCTCAGGATGATGGGCGCATCGCCCCGCAGTTCCGGCCGGACCGCGGCCGGCGCCAGCGGCGGCACCGCTGCGATCAAGGCGCGCGTGTAGGGATGCCGCGGATGCTCCAGCACCTGCCGCGCCGCGCCGCTTTCCACCAGCACGCCGCGCTGCATCACCGCGACGCGGTCGGCAATCTCGGCGACCACGCCGAAGTCGTGCGTAATGAACAGCACGGCCGTGCCCTTGCGGCGCTGCAAGTCGTGGATCAGATGCAGGATCTGCGCCTGCGTGGTGACGTCCAGCGCGGTGGTCGGTTCATCGGCGATCAGCAAGGCGGGTTCCAGGGCCAGCGCCATGGCGATCATGGCGCGTTGGCGCTGGCCGCCTGACAATTCATGCGGATACGCGCCCAGCGCCCGTTGCGGGTCCGGCAGCCGCACGGACTCCAGCAGGTCCAGCGTGCGGCGCCGGATATCGGCACGTCCCAGGCGGGTATGGGTGCGGAACACTTCCGCGATCTGGTCGCCGATGGTGCGCAGCGGATTGAGCGCCGTCATCGGTTCCTGGAAGATCATGCCGATGCGCTGGCCGCGCAGCCGGCGCAAGGCCTCGGGCGCCAGCCGCAGCAGATCCTGCCCTTCCCACAGCACCTGGCCGGCGCTGGCGCGCACGTCCTGGGGCAGCAGCCCCAGGACCGCGCCGGCCGTCAGCGATTTGCCGGAGCCGCTTTCACCCACCACACAGACGATTTCGCCCGCGCTGATGTTCAGCGACAAGTCCTGCAGCGCATGCGGCCGGTCGGCGCCGGGCGGCAGGTCCACGGTCAGGTTCTGGATGCGCAGCAGTTCGGTCATGGGTCGTCCACCAGGAAGAAGCTTCGGATCGTAGGCCTGGCCTGCACGGATGAGAACTGCGCATTTCGCATTTGCTCATTCGGTTTGTGACGCAACAAGCCTGGCGCCACCCCGGCGGTTACGCCTCTTTACGTTTTGGGAACGCGGATTGCTCCGCTGTGCGGATCGACCCATCCGGAGCATCCATGCCCTCCTCCCGCTACATCGATGCCACCACGCTGACCGTGTTGACCGTGAACACGCACAAGGGCTTCACCAGCTTCAACCGCCGCTTCATGCTGCACGAACTGCGCGAGGCGCTGAGGATGGCGAGCCCCGACATCGTCTTCCTGCAGGAAGTGCTGGGAGAACACCAGGGGCACGCGGAACGGCACCAGGGCTGGCCCGCCTTGTCCCAGTACGAATTCCTGGCTGACTCGCTGTGGACGGATTTTGCCTACGGCCGCAACGCGGTCTACCCGGCGGGACATCATGGCAATGCGCTGCTGTCCAGGTATCCCATTGAACAGCACGAGAACCATGACGTGACGGTGCATGGACACGAAGGCCGCGGACTATTGCACTGTGTGCTGCGGGTGCCCTCGCTGGACATGCCCGTCCATGCCATATGCGTGCACCTGGGCCTGCTGGAAGGCCACCGGGGCAAGCAGCTGCGCCGCCTGTGCGAGCTGGTGGCGCAAGGCGTGCCCGCCGGCGAACCGCTGCTGATCGCGGGCGACTTCAACGACTGGCGCCTGCGCGCCGACGCGCTGATGCGGGATTGCGGCACACGCGAGGTCTTCACGTCGCGCCTGGGCCGCCCCGCCCGCACGTTTCCGGCGCGCTGGCCCCTGTTGCGACTGGACCGCATCTACGTGCGCAACGTCCGGGATTGGCAACCAGTGCCGCTGGCCTCGCGGGTCTGGTCGCGCCTGTCCGACCATGTGCCGATCTGCGCGGAGATCTCGCTATGAACCTGCGCTGGCGCGAGAACAACCGCTACACGCTGCTGGAGAATGGCACGGGCTACTTTCCGGCCGTGCTCGATGCGATCGCCGCGGCGCGCGGCGAAGTGCTGGTGGAAACCTTCATCCTGTTCGACGACGCCGTGGGGCAGGAATTCCAGCGCGCCCTGATCGCCGCGGCCCGCCGCGGCGTCAGCGTGGACCTGACGGTGGACGGCTATGGCTCGGACGAGCTGGACGGCGCCTTCGTCGGCGCCATGACCGAAAGCGGCATCCGCGTCCACGTATTCGATCCCCGCCCGCGCTTTCTCGGCGTGCGCACCAATGTGTTCAGGCGCATGCACCGCAAGATCGTGGCGGTGGATCGCCAGATGGCCTTTGTCGGCGGCATCAATTTTTCCGCTGACCACCTGCCGGACTACGGGCCGCAAGCCAAGCAGGACTATGCGGTGCTGGTGGAGGGACCGCTGGCCGCGGACATCGCGGACTACGCGCGCGAGGCGCTCGCGGTGGATGCGTGGACCCGCAAGCGGCGGCGGCCGGCGCGTCTGGATCCCATGCCGGAGGGCGACGGCGGCGGCCGTCTGGTGGTGCGCGACAACATCGAGCACCAGACGGACATCGAACGTTATTACCGTGCCGGCGTGCGCGCCGCGCGCGAAGACGTGCTGATCGCCAACGCCTACTTTTTCCCTGGTTATCAGTTGCTGCACGATCTGGCCAACGCCGCTCGCCGCGGCGTGCGCGTACGGTTGCTGCTGCAAGGCGAACCCGACGTGCTGGTCGCGCGGCTGGCGGCGTCCATGCTGTATGACTATCTGATCGATGCAGGCGTCGAGATCTATGAGTACTGCAAGCGTCCGCTGCACGGCAAGGTGGCCTGCGTGGACCGCGACTGGAGCACCATCGGCTCCAGCAACCTGGACCCGCTCAGCCTGGCGCTGAACCTGGAGGCCAACGTGGTGGCGCGCGACGCCGGTTTGAACGCCGCGCTGCGCCGCAGCCTGGACCGGCTCATCGAACAGGATTGCCGGCGCATCGAGCTGCCCGAGGGATCCAGGCGGCGCTTGCGGCGGCTGTGGATCGGCGTGGTGGTATTCCATTTCCTGCGGCGCTTTCCCGCCTGGGCCGGCAGCCTGCCCGCGCACAAGCCCCGCCTGAAGTCGCTGCCCATCGCGGCGCAAGAGGAGTCGGCATGAGAGTGTTCCGCTCCACGCTGACGCGCGCCTGGCGCCACCGCTGGCCGCGAGTCAAGCGTGCCTTGCCTGTGATCGTATTGGCGTTGGTGGCGGCGCTGCTGTACTACTTTGGCCGTTCGATCGACTGGGCCCAGGTCTGGGTCGCCATGCGCAGGATACCGCCGGGGACGATAGCTGTCGCCGCCGCGCTGGTCGTGGCGGGCTACCTGGCGTATGGCGCCCTGGACCTGCTGGGCAAGCGCTACACCCGCCATACCCTGCCCTGGGCCAAGGCCCTGGGGGTGGCCATGATGAGCTACGCCCTGAACCTGAGCCTGGGCGTCCTGCTCGGAGGCCTGGGCGCGCGCCTCAGGCTGTACGCCCGGCTGGGCTGCCGCAAGTCGGTGGCGACCCGGGTGGCCCTGTTTTCCGCGGTCTCCAACTGGGTAGGTTACGCGTGGGTTGCTGGCGCGCTGTTCGTCGCGGGCGCCGTGCCCGTGCCGCAGGGGTGGGCCATCGGTTCGAATCTGCTACGCGTGCTGGGTGCGGCGCTGTTGTTGCTGGCGGCCGGCTACGTGGCAGTATGTGTGCGGGCCACGCGGCGGTCCTGGACCTTGATGGGACAGCACGCCGTGTTGCCCCGCGCCGGCATGGCGGCGGCGCAGAGCGCGGTTGCGGCATTGTCGTGGGTGATCATGGGCGCCATCATCCACCTGCTGCTGCAGGGCAAGGCCAGTTATCCCGCGGTGCTCGGCATCCTGCTGTGCGCCAGCTTCGCGGCCTTGATCATCCGCGTGCCGGGCGGGCTGGGCACGACAGAAGCCATCTTCGTGGCCACGCTCGCGCCAGGAATCCCGGCCCCCGAGGTGCTGGGCGCGGTATTGGCCTACCGCGCGCTATATGCGTTCGCGCCTTTGTTCCTGGCGCTGGCAGCCTTTGGCGTGATGGAGGTGAAGCTCAGGCGCCGGCGCGCGCACGCGGGGGGCCACGCTCAGCCCGCCGCGGACGGCGGCCGCGGCAACAACACGGGCCAGTCGTTCAAGGCTTAGGCGTGAGCAGGTCCGACAAGGCATTGCCCAATTCCTTCACCGCGCCGGTGACGCCTTCGGCCGCGCCCTCGGCGCCCACCCCGATCGCATGGCTGAAGCCCTGAGCCACCTGGGCGGCAAAGCCGCGCGTGACGGAAAACTTGGGATTGTCCAGGTCGCCCGCCAGGGCAAAGTCGAAGCGCAGCGTGCCGCTTTGGTCCTTCAGCGCCGCCAGCACCGCCTTGCGCGGCAAGGAAAACAGGTCGCCGTTGCCGCCAAAGCGCAAGCCGCGCAGGGCCACGGTACCCGTGGCCTGCAGTTGCCGCTTGGCGATGGCGGTACGCATGTCCAGGTCCATGGCGCCCGCAGCCAAGGACGTGGCGCCGTTGTCCGCAAGGTACGGCGCGGCATGCTGGATGTCCATGTTGCGCACCGCCACCTTGATGTCGGCATCCGTGCTGCCCAGCACCAGCCAACCTTGCGCCCTTACCGTGGCCGCGCCGTTGCGGTTGCCTTCGACATTGCCGGAGAATTCCATCTCGCTGCGCGCGCCGTCGCCGGGGAGGGTCAGCGGACGCAGGCTCGCCTGGACGCCAGAAAACGGGATCCGATGCGCGGGCCGGGAGACCGCCGCGTCCTCGAAATCCAGCCGGCCGTCGCGCAGGATCAGTTGCGCGATGCGGATCGGAGTATTGCGCCGGGATTGGCCGTCATTGCCTGCGCCGGCCCGCAAGGAAGACTGCAAGGCGGGCGCGATGTCCATGTCGCCATTCGCCCTGCGCACCACGGTGAAGTCGAAGCCTTCGATGATGACGGTCTTGAAGACGGTCTCGTGCCGCAGAAAGGCAGACCACTCCGGCTCCAGGATCACGTGCCGCGCGCGGGCGCTGGCCTGCCCCGTGCCGCCAGATATCGTCACGTCCTTCAGGATCACCTGCCGGTAGCCGATATCCACCTGTCCCACCTCGCCGCGCGGCCCCAGCATGTTGGCGATGCGCTGCTCGGCGATGCGCAGGGCGGCGAACGCCAGCACGACGGCCACGGCCGCGATCAGGGTTACGACCGCGAAGGCTTTCCCCCATAGCGATCTGCGGCGTGGCGCGGCTGGGTCGAGGTTCATCGTGGATTCCGGTGTTGCGGCGCAATCCGAGCATGGTCCTGGAAACGCCCCGCCCCATCAATGGGCAAAAAGGATTAGGCGCTCAGCGGCGCTTATGGTCGGACATGAGGCACACCCCCGCCAGCACGCCGATCAGCGCCGCGCCCGCCAGGCTCTTCCAGGCGTTTTCGTGGACGTACTCGTCGGCGGCATGGGAGGCATGCCTGGCGCGGTCCCAGGCCGCCCGTTCCCAGCCCTTGGCGTGTTCGCGGGCAGCCTCCAGTTGGTGCTTGAGGCTGTCGCGCGCCGATTCGATCTCGGATCCGCCGTAGCTAGCCGTGCTGCGCAAGAGCGCCTCGGTGCCGGAGATCAGCTCGCGCATCGTGCGCGTGGCGTTGTCGGCCGGTTGAAACATGTCCCGCAATCCATGGTGCTTGTTCATACGTGCTCCTCGTGAAAAAACTGTGCCGCGGAAGGCCGCGGTCCGTCAAAGCCTGTCGATTCCCGGCGTCTGCTGGGGATCCAGTCCCGGCATGGGGTTGGGCAGGCTGTCGGGCGGCCAACGGCCGTGCCGGTCGGTCTCATGCCCGCCAGGGTCGGGGTTGGACTGTTCGGCGGGATGCTGCTCCGGACCCGGTTGCTTGGGGTCCGCGGGCCGGGCGGGCCCGGAAGGTTTGGACTTGGTCATGGCATGCTCCTGAACGACGGAATGCGATCGATGCGGCCGCGGCCTCAACCGGCCCACCATTGCTTGATGGTCGCGCGCAAGGCCGCGCCCGCCGCGCCGCCCTCTTCCTTGCGCAGCGCCTGGAAGTACGCGGCCACCTGCCTGGCCGGGATGTGCGGCGGCAAGGGCGGCACCTCGGGGTCGGTCACCATTTCCAGCACGACCGGACGGGTTGCCGCCAGGGCTTGATCCCAGGCGTCTCCCACGGCGTCCGGGCTGTCCACCCGTATGCCCTCCAGGCCTAACAGGCGGCCGTACTCCGCATAGGAAAGCTGGGGCAGCCATTGCGAATCCGCGAACCTGGGGTCGCCGCCCATGACGCGCTGCTCCCAGGTGACCAGATTCAGGTCGCCGTTGTTCAGGACCATGACGATCAAGGTCGGGTTGGCCCAGTCCTTCCAGCGGTGGGCGATGGTGATCAGCTCGTTCATGCCCAGCATCTGCATGGCGCCGTCTCCGACCAGCGCAATGACGGGCCGATCCGGATGCGCCAGCTTGGCGGCAAGCGCATAAGGCACGCCGCAGCCCATGGTGGCCAGGCCGCCCGATACCGAGCCCATCATCCCTTCGCGCAGCGCGATGTCGCGCGCGTACCAGTTCGCCGCCGAGCCCGAGTCGCAGGTCAGAATGCTGCGCGGCGGCAGCCGTTTCGACAGTTCCAGGAAGGGTCGTTGCGGATTCAGCGGCTTGGCCTGCACCATTGCGCGGGCCTCCACGGTTTCGTGCCAGCGCGCGACCTTGGCCTCGATGCGTTCGCGCCAGCGGCGCGCGGTCTTGGGCTGCAATAAGGGAATCAGCGCCTGCAGGGTCAGCCGGCTGTCGCCGACCAGGCCAAGTTCCACGGGATAGCGCAGGCTGAGCTTGCGGCCGTCCAGATCGATCTGCACCGCCCTCGCCTGTCCCGGCGGCGGCAGGAATTCCGAATACGGGAACGACGTGCCCACCATCAGCAAGGTGTCGCACTCGTTCATCATGTCCCAGCTGGGCTGCGTGCCCAGCAATCCGATGCAGCCCGTGACGTACGGCAGGCTGTCGGGCACCGCCGCCTTGCCCAGCAGCGCCTTGGCCACGCCAGCGCCCAGCAGTTCAGCGGTCTGGCGCACTTCCGCGCCGGCCTGCAGCGCGCCCGCCCCGACCAGCATGGCGACCCGTTCGCCGCGGTTGAGGATGTCGGCGGCATTGCGCAACGCAGCCTCGCCGGGTACGCCGGCATGCGAGGTCAAGCCTATGCCCGTCGGCACGGTGCCATGTTCGCGGGCGGGCTTTTCCACCGCCGGCAAATCCTGCACATCGTTTGGAAAAATGACGCAGGTCACGCTGCGCCGCTCCAGGGCGATGCGCATGGCACGGTCGATCATGTGGCGCGCCTGTTCGGCAGTCGCGGCCATCTGCACGTAATCGTGCGCCACGTCCTTGAACAGGCTGATCAGGTCGACCTCCTGCTGGTAGTCGCCGCCCAGGGCGCTGCGGGCTTGCTGGCCGACCAGGGCCACGACAGGCTGATGGTCCAGCTTGGCGTCGTACAGGCCGTTCAATAAGTGAATGGCGCCTGGACCGGAGGTCGCCAGGCAGACCCCGGCCTGGCCGGTGAACTTGGCGTGGGCGCAGGCCATGAACGCGGCGGCCTCTTCGTGGCGGGCCTGGACGAACTCCAACGGCTCCTGGGTGCGGCCGAATGCGCCGATCAGGCCATTGATGCCGTCCCCTGGGTAGCCGTAGATCCTCCTGACCCCCCATTGCGACAGCCGTTCCAGCACAAAGTCCGCCACAGTCTTCATTCGATGCTCCCGCGTTTGCCTGCATTCCGACAGAACGCCTGAATCAGCAATTGCCGTTCCCGGCGTTCTAACGCCTGCGACGGTGCCGGCGCGGGCACGGCGCTTGCGGATGAAATCCCTGCGGCGGACGCGCTCGACGATCCGCCTAAAAGGGAGTTGGCATGACAAAGATTCGAACCCTGGTAGTGGCGGGTGAAGCGTTTCCCCTGGCGAAGACGGGCGGCCTGGGGGACGCCATAACGGGCATGGCGCGCGGGCTGTGCGAAGCCGGCGTGCCCGTGACGGTGCTGCTTCCGGCCTACCGCGGCGTGCGCCAGCGGCTGGAGCGCTTGCGGGTAGTGGCGCCGCTGCACAACCTGCCGGGCGGCGAAGCGCAGCTCCTGGCGGGGCATTGCCCGCAGTCGGGGTTGGACTTCCTGCTGCTGGAAAACGACGCGCTTTATGACCGGCCTGGCATCTATCTGGACGAAGACAACCGCGAGCACGCCGACAATGCGCTGCGCTACGCGGCGCTGGCCCATGCGGCGGTGCGCGTGGCGGGCGGCCTGCCCGGCATCGCGCGGCCGCAACTGCTGCATGCGCACGACTGGCACGCCGGACTCGTGCCGCTGTTGCTGCGGGAATACGGCCCGGGCGACGTCAAAAGCATCATGACCATCCACAACCTGGCGTTCCAGGGACAGTTCCCGATGGAATGCGCCGCCGCCCTGGGCATCCCTGAACGCTACCGTAACGACGAAGCCGCCGGCGCCTGGGGCCGCTTGAATTTTCTCAAGACCGGCATCCGCTACGCCGACCGCGTCACCACCGTCAGCCATACCTACGCCCGGGAAATCCTGACGCCCGCCTTCGGCTGCGGGCTGGAGGGGCTGCTGCGGCGGCGCGCCGCCGATCTGGTGGCCATCCCCAACGGCATCGACAACATGGTGTGGAATCCGGTGCGCGATCCGCATCTGGGCTCATTGCGGTTTTCGGCGCGCGACCTGGGCCGCAAGGCTCGCTGCAAGGCGGCCCTGCAGCGCGAGTTCGAGTTGCATGAGGACGCCGAAGCCGTGCTCCTGGCGATGGGCAGCCGGCTGACGGAACAGAAGATGGCGGACGTCGCCGCGCAGGCCTTGCCGCAGGCGCTGGAACGCCACCCGCGCCTGCAGGTCGCGATTCTGGGCCAGGGCGACCGTCGCCTGGAAGAGGCCCTGAAACTGCTGTGCGCGCGCTTTCCCGGGCGCTGCGCCACCCGTATCGGCTATGACGAGGCAGTGGCGCACCGGCTGCACGCGGGCTCCGACATGCTGCTGCACGGCAGCCGCTTCGAGCCGTTCGGCCTGACGCCTCTGTACGCGATGCGCTACGGCTCCATCCCGATAGGCTCGCGGGTGGGCGGCATGGCCGACACGATCGACGATCCCGGGCCGCGCGCGCCGCTCTCGGCAATGGCCGGTTCCAACGGCTTGCTGTTCGACGGCGACGACCCTGCGGCCATGGCCGCGGCCATCGCCCGCGCCCTGAGCTTGCGCGAGGACGCCATGCTCTGGCGCACCATGCAGCGCAACGCCATGAGCGCGGATTTCAGCTGGCGCGCCGCCGTGGCGCCCTACGCCGAGCTCTATCGCGCGCTGGCCGATACCGGCAGGAGGCCCCGCGTGCCAACCGTGGCCGAGGTGGCCGCCCTGCGCGCTGGCCAGCGTTCTGGCGGGCCGTTGCCCGCGCCCGCGGTCTAGGCTCGCCCACAGGAGGAACCGCAGGTGCCCACAGCCCCGCCTATCCATCCCCACGCTCCCCTGCGCCTCTACCACGCCCGTGGCGGCGCAACCGGGGACGTCCGCGCCCGTGGCGGCGAGCTGGGGCCGGCCCTTTATTCACGCCTGCGGCAACGCGGATTCAATGCCTTGCTGATGCCGGTGCCCTGGCTGTCGGGGCCGGAAGGCGCTTCGGCCGCCCCGCTGGATGCCGACAGCGCGCTTTTGGCAGGCAAGCGCGTGGCCATGGCCGACTGGATCGCGCACGCCGCCGGGCAGCTTGCCGAACATGGCCTGGCGCTGTATCTCGATATCGTCATGGACCGCTGCGCCATTGGCGCCGTAGCCGACACGGCGGGCCCCGGCTGGTACCAACCGCCCGCCGAAAACCCCGCGCGCGATCCGCGCATGAGCATCGACGTGCGCGAGGCACTGCACTTGCGCCCGGGGCCGCCACCGCCCGGCTTTGTACAGGCCTGGAGCACGCGGCTGAAGCGCTGGACCGAACGCGGCGCCGCAGGCTACGTCTTTCACGCGCCGCAATGCCTGCCGGCCCAGGATTGGGCGGCATTGGCAGCGGCAGTGGGCGGCCCGGATCGCACCGCGCAATTGTTTGCCTGGGCGCAGGGACTGACGCCCGAGTCGCTGGCGGCCCTGCGCGGCGCGGGTCTGGACGGCCTGTGCTCGTCCTTGCCCTGGTGGGACTACAAGTCCGGCTGGCCGGCGGAGGAAGACGGCAGGCTGCGCGCCATCGCACCCGTCATCGCTTCGCCGCCGCGTGTGGCCCCGGACAAGCGCGGCGCCTGGGCCGCGGCGCTATCCGCGGATGTCCTCATGTTCGACGACGAGGACGATGCCCGGTTGCCCGACGTAGCCGAGGCCAATCGCTGGTTTGAACAAGCCGGATTGCGCGGCCCGCTGCGTCTGGCCGGCGGGCGCGACGGCCACTGCACCCTGCTGCTGCGCGACTGCGCGGCCGGCACGGCCGTACTGGCGCTCAATCCTTCGGATACGGAGGAGGCAAGCGTGGATTGGGACGCGTTGGCGCCGCTGCTGCCACCGGCCGATTTCCTGTCCGAAGGCGTGCCGGACGGCCTGGCGCTGCAAGGCAATGCCATTGCGCCCGCGGGTTGCGCCATGTATCTGCTCGAACCCACGCATCCGGTGCGCGAAGCCTCGCGCCACGTGGCGCGCCGCATGGATGGCGCCATCAGCCAGCGCATCGTGGTCGAGCAGGTCAGTCCGACCGTGGATAGTGGCGCCTTCCCCATCAAGAGCATCCCGCATGAGCGGATTCCCGTCAGCGCCGACATCTACATGGACGGCCATGAACTGCTGGCCGCAGAACTGCGCTGGCGGGCGGCGGATGAAAGTTCGTGGCGCGCCGCGCCCTTCACGCGCGGCTTGAACGACCGCTGGGAAGCCTCGTTCCGTCCGCGCCGCATCGGGCCGCACGAGTTCGTGGTGCACGCCTGGCTCGACGCCTGGCAGACTTTCCGCCATGACCTGGAGGTGAAACACCAGGCCGGCGTGGACCTGCGCCTGGAAGTGGAGGAAGGCCTGCTGATGCTGCGCGCAGCGCTGGCGCGCGCCCGCAACGCGTCGCACCCCGGCGCCATGAGGTTGCGCGAGACCCTGCAAAAGTTCGCCAAGGCCACCGAAGGCGAGCTGGCTCCGCCCACACCGCAACAGATCGATGCACTGCTGGACGAAGACCTGGCCGGCACCATGCGCGAACTGGACGACCGCCCTTTCGAATACGTCAGCCCCGCGCCCTATCCGGTCTGGGTGGATCGCAGCCAGGCCTGCCACGCCAGCTGGTATGAGCTGTTTCCGCGCTCGCAATCCATGCTGCCCGGCCAACACGGCACCTTCGACGATGTGATCGCACGGCTGCCAGATGTGCGCGAGATGGGATTCGACGTGCTGTATCTCCCGCCCATACACCCCATCGGGCAACGCAACCGCAAGGGGCGCAACAACAGCCTGCGCGCCGAGCCCGGCGACGTGGGCAGTCCCTATGCCATCGGTTCGGCCGAAGGCGGGCACGACGCGGTTGAACCGCTGCTGGGCGGACTGGACGGGTTCCTTAGGCTGGTGGATGCCGCCCGCGCCCACGGCATGGAAGTGGCGCTGGACTTCGCAATCCAGTGCTCGCCGGACCACCCGTGGCTGGCGCGGCACACGGACTGGTTCTCCTGGCGTCCGGATGGTTCGCTGCGCTATGCGGAAAATCCGCCGAAGAAGTACCAGGACATCGTCAATGTCGCCTTCTACGGCGCCGCCGCGCGCCGCGCGCGCAAGCTGACCCTGTGGCGCGCGCTGCGCGACGTGGTGCTGTTCTGGGTGCAGCATGGCGTGCGCACCTTCCGGGTCGACAACCCGCATACCAAGCCGCTGCCATTCTGGCAGTGGCTGATCGCCGAGGTCCATGCCCAGCATCCCGACGTGATTTTCCTGTCGGAAGCTTTCACCCGGCCCAAGATGATGTACCGGCTGGCGAAGATCGGCTTTACCCAGTCCTACACCTACTTCACCTGGCGCAATGACAAGGCGGAACTGGAATCCTACCTGGAGGAAGTCTCCACGCCGCCCGCCGCCGATTTCTTCCGCCCGCACTTCTTCGTCAACACGCCGGACATCAATCCCTACTTCCTGCAGTCCTCGGGCCGCCCGGGCTTTCTGATACGCGCCGCGCTGGCGGCGCTGGGATCCGGCCTGTGGGGCATGTACAGCGGCTTCGAGCTGTGCGAGTCGGCGGCCTTGCCGGGCAAGGAGGAATACCTGGACTCCGAGAAGTACGAATTGCGCCAGCGCGACTGGTTTGCGCCGGGCAACATCCGCGCGGAGATCACCCGCCTGAACCAGATCCGGCGGACCAACCCGGCGCTGCAGAGCCATCGGGGCCTGACCTTGGTGCATAGCGGCAACGACCGCGTGCTGGCGTTCTGCAAGTCCACGCCTGGCCGCGGCAATTTCATCCTCGCGGCCATCAGCCTGGATCCTTTCCAGCAGCAGGCGGCGCGCATCGAGGCGCCCTTCTGGCTGTTCGGCGAGGCCGACACGGGCCGGCTGATCGCCGAGGACCTGCTGGCCGAGCGCAGCGAGCCATGGCAGGGGCAGATCCGCGAACTGACCCTGCATCCCGATCAACCCTATCGCGTGTGGCGCTTGTCGCTGCATGGATGACCCCGCACGCCCATTGCCATGATCAGTGAAACCCAACCTCTCCAGGACGATGGCCTTTGGTACAAGGATGCGGTCGTCTATCAGCTGCACGTCAAGTCATTCTTCGACTCGAATGGCGACGGCGTGGGCGATCTGCCAGGCCTGATCTCCAAGCTGGATTACATCTCCAGCCTGGGGGTCAACACGATCTGGCTGCTGCCCTTCTATCCCTCGCCGCGCCGCGACGACGGCTATGACATCGCCGACTACCGCGGGGTGCACGCGGACTACGGCACCGTGGCCGACGTGAGGAAGCTGATCCGCGCGGCCCACGCCCGCGGCCTGCGCGTCATCACCGAGCTGGTGGTCAACCATACCTCGGACCAGCATCCCTGGTTCCGCCGCGCGCGCGCGGCCAAACCCGGATCGGCCGCGCGCAACTTCTACGTCTGGTCGGACAACGACAAGGCCTACGCCGGCACGCGCGTCATCTTCTGCGATACCGAGAAATCCAATTGGACCTGGGACCCCGAGGCCGGCGCCTACTTCTGGCACCGCTTCTATTCGCACCAGCCCGACCTGAACTACGACAATCCGCAGGTGCTCAAGGAAGTGCTGGCCGTGATGCGCTATTGGCTGGACATGGGCGTGGACGGCCTGCGCCTGGACGCGGTGCCGTACCTGGTCGAGCGCGAGGGCACCAACAACGAAAACCTGCCCGAGACGCACGAGGTGCTCAAGCGCATCCGGGCCGTGATCGACGCCGAGTATCCCAACCGCTTGCTGCTGGCCGAGGCCAACCAGTGGCCGGAGGATGCGCAGGAATACTTCGGCGCGGGCGACGAATGCCATATGTCCTTCCATTTCCCGCTGATGCCGCGCATGTACATGGCGATCGCGCAGGAGGACCGTTTCCCGATTATCGACATCATGCGCCAGACGCCGGACATTCCCGCGTCCTGCCAATGGGCGATCTTCCTGCGCAACCATGATGAACTGACGCTGGAAATGGTCACCAGCCGCGAACGCGACTATCTCTGGAACGTGTACGCGGCGGACCCGCGCGCCCGCATCAACCTGGGCATCCGGCGCCGTCTGGCGCCGCTGCTGGAGCGCGACCGGCGCAGGGTCGAGCTGATGAACAGCCTGCTCCTGTCCATGCCGGGCACGCCCGTCCTGTACTACGGCGACGAGCTCGGCATGGGCGACAACGTGCACCTGGGCGACCGCGACGGCGTGCGCACGCCGATGCAGTGGTCGCCCGACCGCAATGGCGGCTTTTCGCGCGCCGACCCCGAACAGCTGCCCCTGCCGGTGCTGATGGGCCCCTTGTACGGCTATGAAGCGGTGAACGTGGAGGCGCAGCAGCGCGATCCGCATTCCCTCCTGAACTGGACCCGACGCCTGTTGGCGCAGCGCCGGCAAAGCCATGCATTCGGGCGCGGCACGCTGCGCTTCATCTTCGCAGGCAACCGGAAGATCCTGGCTTATCTGCGCCAATGGCAGGACACCACCATCCTGTGCGTGGCCAACCTGTCCAACGCCGCCCAGCCCGTGGAACTGCAGCTGCAGGAATTCAATGGCCGCGTGCCAGTCGAAATGCTGGGCGGTACGCCCTTCCCGGCCGTGGGTGAACTGCCGTATCTGCTGACCCTGCCGCCCTACGCGTTTTACTGGCTGGACCTGAGCAACGAAGCCGCGCCGCCAGACTGGCATGCGAGCGCTCCCGCGCAGATGCCGGAACTCACCACGCTGGTGCTGCGCGCCCACGGCGGCGCCGCGCTGACCGACGTCTCCCGCGCTACGCTGGAGCGCGAGGTCCTGCCCCAGTACCTGGCGCGCCAGCGCTGGTATCCGGCCAAACAGCCGCCCGCCCGCGCACGCCTGGCGTACGCCACGCCGTTCACGGCGGCCGATGGCGAGTATTACTGGGCCGAGGTCGAGCCCGAGGACGGCGTCACGGGCCTGCGCGCGCAAGCGCCCTTCGTGCTGGTGTGGGACGAGACGGCAGCGGTGCATTATGCGATCGCGCGGGTGCGGCGCGGGGCCGAGGTCGGCATTCTGGCGGACGCCTTTCTGCAGCCCGGCTTCGTGCGCGGCATCGTCCAGGCCATGCAAGAGGGCCGCGAGCTCGACGGCCGCAGCGGCGGCAAGCCTGGCGACAAGCCGGGCGTGATCCGCTTCCTGCCCGAAGCTGGCCTGGCCGCCCTGGAGGTCGCCGGGGACGGCGAACTGCAGTGGCTGACGGGCGAGCAATCCAACAGCTCGGTCGTCGTCGATGGCAAGCTGATACTGAAGCTGATCCGCGCCGTCCAGCCCGGCGGATCGCCCGAGTTGGAAATGACCCGCTATCTGACGCGCGCCGGCTACGCCAACATGCCGGCGCTGCTGGGCGAGGTCCAACGTGAGGATGCCGACGGCGTGGTCCACACGCTGGCGGTGGCGCACCGCTACGTCGCCAACGAAGGCGACGCCTGGAACTGGACGCTGGATCTGCTCAAGCGCACGCTGGACAACGCGCTGCTGGTGAACCAGAGCCCGGACGAATTCGCCCAGGACCTGCAGGGCTACGCCGCAATGGCCGCCACCATGGGCGAACGTCTGGCGCAGATGCACAACCTGCTGTCGCAGGCCTCCGACGACCCCGCGTTCCAGCCGCGCGCCGCCAGCCAGGCGGACGCCGATGCGCGCACGCGCCGCGTCCAGGACCTGCTCGAACGCGCGGAAAAGGACTTGCGCGCGCAGCTCGGTGAACTGGAAGCCCCTTCGCGCGCCTGCGCCGAATGGTATTTCGAGCACCGCGCCCGGCTGGCGGCGCGCGTGGCGGCGATGGCGCAGGCCGAGACCGGCGTCCTTTGCCTGCGCGTGCACGGCGACTTCCATCTTGGGCAGGTGCTGGTGGCGCAGGCGGACGCCTATCTGATCGACTTCGAAGGCGAACCGGTCAGCAGCGTGGACGCGCGCCGCGCCCTCGCCTCGCCCTACAAGGATGTGGCGGGCATGCTGCGTTCGTTCGACTATGCCGCCGCCTCGATCGCCCGCACCGACATCATCGGCGGCGCGCCGACCGACGCCAATGCCGGCGCGGGCGAAACGCCGGGCGCGCCTGTCGCGCCAGCAGAACTGCGCGACCTGCTGTTGGCGCGCTTTCGCCAGACCGCCAGCCAGGCCTTCCTGCAAGGCTACCGCGATGCGCGCGCGTCGGCGCTTATCCCGCCTGCGGATGAAGACGCGCTGCTGGCCCTGGCCCAACTGGAGAAGGCCGCCTATGAAGTGAGCTATGAAGCCGCGCATCGCCCAGACTGGATTTCGATACCGCTGTGCGCCCTGGCGGAACTGGCGCGCAGCCTGCTGCTGTCGGCCGCGGTGGACGAAGAGGATGCACGATCATGAGCCAGGACATGCCCGCAGGCGGCAGCATCAGCCCCATAGCGCCCGTCGAACTGGCCGCCTTGGCCAGCGGCCTGCACAGCGACCCCTATGCCTTCCTGGGGCCGCACGACGGCGAAGTGCGGGTGTATGCCCCGGGCGCGCGGGCCGTGGCGGCGCTGGACGGCGACGGCGCGCGCATCCCCTTGCGCGAACAGGGCCAGGGACTGTTTCTTGGACGCGTTCCTTACGCCCGCCCCGGCGACGGCGCCTCGTACCGTCTGGCGATCCAATGGCCCGACGCCGAACAGATCACCGCCGACCCCTATGCCTTCGGCACCCTGCTGGAAGACGGCACGCTGGAAGAGCTGGCGCAAGGCGCATGGCGCAGCGTGGGAACGGCCCTGGGCGCGCGCCTGATGGAAGTCGACGGCGTGGCCGGCCTGCGCTGCGCGGTATGGGCGCCGAACGCGCAACGCGTGGCGGTGGTGGGCGATTTCAACGCCTGGGACAGCCGCCGGCACGGCATGCGGCTGCGGCACCGCGCCGGCGTCTGGGAGATCTTCATCCCGGACGTGCAGGCCGGCGAACGCTACAAGTTCGCAATCACCGACCGCGCCGGCAACCTACGGCTCAAGGCCGATCCGCTGGCGCGACGCAGCGAAGCGCCGCCTGCCACCGCCTCGGTGGTGGAAGACGGCGCCGACTATCCGTGGCAAGACCAGGCCTGGATGGCGCAGCGGCGCACGCGCCAGTCCACGGACGCGCCGCTGTCCATCTACGAAGTGCACGCCGGGTCCTGGCTGCCTGACGAACCGGAATCGCACGCCTGCATCTGGGACCGGCTGGCCGACAAGCTGCCGGCCTATGCCCGCGCCATGGGGTTCAGCCATGTGGAGCTGCTGCCCGTCATGGAGCATCCTTTCGGCGGGTCCTGGGGTTATCAGCCGCTGGGCATGTTCGCGCCCGCGGCCCGCTATGGTCCGCCCGCCGCATTCGCCCGTTTCGTCGACCGCTGCCACCACGCAGGCATCGGCGTCATCCTGGACTGGGTGCCTGCGCACTTCCCGGACGATGCGCACGGCCTGGCCCGCTTTGACGGCACGGCGCTCTACGAGTACGAGGATCCGCGCGAAGGCTATCACCCGGACTGGCACACCATGGTCTACAACCTGGGCCGCACGGAGGTGCAGGCCTTCATGATCGCCAGCGCGCTGCATTGGCTGCAGCGCTTCCATGTCGACGGCCTGAGGGTGGACGCGGTCGCGTCCATGCTCTATCGCGACTACAGCCGCCAGCCCGGCCAATGGATCCCCAACCGCTACGGCGGCCGGGAAAACCTGGAGGCGGTGCAGTTCCTGCAGGCGCTCAACGGCACCGTGCGCCACGAAGTGCCGGACGCCATCATGGTCGCCGAGGAATCGACGGCCTGGCCCGGCGTCACCGCGCCGATCGCCGACGGCGGGCTGGGCTTTCACTACAAATGGAACATGGGCTGGATGCACGACACCTTGCGCTACCTGTCCGAGGACCCCGTGCACCGCAAGCATCACCACCACGACATCACCTTCAGCATGGTGTATGCGTACAGCGAGCGCTTCATCCTGCCTCTATCGCACGACGAAGTGGTGCACGGCAAAGGATCGCTGCTGGCCAAGATGCCGGGCGACGCGGCCGCCAGGCTCGCCAACCTGCGCGCCTACCTCGGCTTCATGTGGGCTCATCCGGGCAAGAAGCTGCTCTTCATGGGCGGGGAAATGGCCCAGCCCAGGGAATGGAACCACGACGTACCTCTGGATTGGGACCTGCTGGACCGTCCCGGCCATCTGGGCATACAGCGGCTGGTTGCAGACTTGAATGGCCTGTACCGCGGGGTGCCGGCGCTGCATGCGCTGGATGCCGACCCGGCGGGCTTCGCCTGGACGATCCTGGACGACCGCGACAACAGCGTGGTCGCATTCATCCGCAGCGACGGCGTCCATCACGTGCTCGCGGTCGCCAACTTCACGCCGGTGGCGCGGCACGACTACCGCATCGGCGTGCCGCGGGCTGGCCGCTGGGCGGAAAAGCTGAATACCGACGCCACGCACTATGGCGGATCCGGCCAGGGCAACCAGGGCGGCGCCAGCACCGGCGTCAGCGCGTCCCATGGCCAGCCCCAGGCCTTGTCCCTGACTTTGCCGCCGCTGTCCACCCTCTTCCTGCTCTACGAAGGCTGAACCCATATGGATCCCTCCCAATTCACGCGCATCGCCGGGGGCCAGCCCCATCCGCTGGGCGCGGTCAGCGATGGCCTGGGCGTGAACTTCGCCGTGTTCTCGGCCAACGCCACGCGTATCGAGCTGTGCCTGTTCGACCCCAAGGGCCGCAAGGAACTGCGCCGCTTCGACCTGCCCGAATGCACCGACGAGATCTGGCACGGCTACCTGCCGGACGCGCATCCCGGACTGGTGTACGGCTATCGCGCCCACGGCCCGCACGATCCGCGCAATGGGCACCGTTTCAATCCCCATAAGCTGTTGCTCGATCCCTACGCGCGGCAGTTGACCGGACCGCTGCATTGGAGCGACGCGCTGTTCGGCTATCGCATGAAGCACGCGCGCGCCGACCTCAGCATCGACCGGCGCGACAGCGCGCCCGCCATGCCCAAGGCCATCGTGGCCGAAGAAGCGCCTTTCACCTGGGGCAACAGCCGGCCGCCGGCCACGGCGTGGAACGATACGGTGATCTACGAGGTGCACGTGCGCGGCGCCTCCATGCTGCGCGAAGACCTGCGCCAGCCCCTGCGCGGCACCTGCTCCGCGCTGGCCGACCCGCGCTTCATCGAACACCTGCAGCGGCTGGGCGTCACCGCCGTGGAGTTGCTGCCGGTGCATGCGTTCCTGCAGGACCGCTTCCTGACCGAACGCGGCCTGCGCAACTACTGGGGCTACAGCACGTTGTCGTACTTTGCGCCGGAGCCCTCCTACCTGCAGCACAATCCGAACGAACTGCGCCAGGCCATACGCCGGCTGCATGCCGCCGGCATCGAAGTGATTCTGGACGTGGTCTACAACCACACTTGCGAGGGCAGCGAATTGGGACCCACGCTGTCCTGGCGCGGACTGGACAACGCCAGCTACTACCGCCTGGTGCCGGGCGACGAACGCTATTACATCAACGACACCGGCTGCGGCAACACGGTCAACCTGTCACATCCGCGCGTCCTGCAAATGGTCACGGATTCGCTGCGCTATTGGGCGCAATCCTATGGCGTCGACGGCTTCCGCTTCGACCTGGGCGTGACCCTGGGACGCGAAGGCACCGGCTATGACCCGGGTTCGGGCTTTTTCGACGCCGTGCTGCAGGACCCTGCCCTTGCCCGCCTGAAACTGATTTCCGAACCCTGGGACGTGGGGCCGGATGGCTACCAGCTGGGCAACCATCCACCGGGCTTCGCCGAGTGGAACGACAAATTCCGCGACGCGACGCGCCGCTATTGGCGCGGGGATCCCGCCATGCGCGGCGAGATGGCGGCGCGCTTGTGCGGATCGCGCGACCTGTTCGACCGCCGCCACCGCCGGCCCTGGAGCAGCGTCAACTACGTGGCCTCGCACGACGGTTTCACGCTGGCCGACATCGTCAGCTACGACGCCAGCCACAACGAGGCCAACGGCGAAGGCGGCAACGACGGCCACGGCGAGAACTACAGCCACAACTGGGGCGCCGAAGGCCCGACCGAGGACGCCGCCATCCTGGACACCCGGAAACGGGTGCAACGGGCCCAGCTCGCCTGCGTGTTCCTGGCGGATGGCACGCCGATGCTGCTGGCCGGAGACGAATTCGGCAATAGCCAGGAAGGCAATAACAACGCCTATTGCCAGGACAACGCCCTGTCGTGGCTGGACTGGACGCAGGCGCAGTCCGATGACGGCCGTGAGCTATCCCGCTACGCGGCGCGCCTGATCGCACTGCGCCGCGCCCACCCCAGCACGCGCGCCGCGCGCTACGGCGATGCGGGGCAGGAGCTCGCGCCTGGCGTACAAGCCATCTCCTGGTTCGATCCGGCGGGCGCTGAACTGGACGCGGCGGCCTGGGAGTCGGAGGCCAATGCCATGGTCCTGCGCCGCGCCGCCTGCCGCGAAGACGGCAGCGTCGACGTGACGCTGCTGCTACTGAATCCCGGCGCGGAGGACACGGTTTTCCAGATGCCGTCGCCCGCGCTGGCGTGGATTCGCGAGCTGGATTCCGCCACGCAGGCGCCTGCCGCGCCACTGGCGGATGCCGCCGTCACGGTGGCGGCGCGCAGCGTGGCGCTGCTGGCGGCGACCTACGTGCCGGGAGATCCGCCATGACACATGACTATGCTTCAGGCGCAATCCCGCTGGAGAGCGGCGTCACGCGCTTTCGCCTGTGGGCGCCGACCGCGCCGGCGGGCTTCGCCCTCGAGGTCGAAGGCCATCCTCCCATCGCCCTGAGCCCCGGCCCGGACGGCTACGTGCAGGCCGACGTGGACTGCCCCATCGGCGCCCGCTATCACTACCGCCTGGACGCGGACACGGTCGCGCCCGATCCCGCCTCGCGCCTGCAGCACGGAGACGTGCACGACGACAGCGTCGTGGTCGCGCCGGACTCCTACCCCTGGCGCTACGGCACCTGGCGCGGACGGCCTTGGGAAGACGCCGTGCTGTACGAAACCCATGCCGGCCTGGAGGGCGGCTATGCGGGCCTGCTGGCGCGGCTGCCGGAGCTGGCGGCGCTGGGCGTGACCTTGCTGGAGCTGATGCCCATTGCCGACTTCCCCGGGCCACGCAACTGGGGCTATGACGGCGTGCTGCCCTACGCGCCCGACACGGCCTACGGCACGCCCGATGAGCTCAAGCGCCTGATCGACGAGGCCCATGGGCTGGAAATGGGCGTGATGCTGGACGTGGTCTACAACCATTTCGGCCCCGACGGCAATTACCTGCCGCGCTATGCCGCGCCGTTCTTCAGGAAAGACGTCGCCACGCCTTGGGGCGACGCCATCGACTTCCGCCAGCCGGCGGTCAGCCAGTTCTTCAAGGACAACGCGCTGTACTGGCTGACCGAGTACCGCTTCGACGGGCTGCGTCTGGACGCCGTGCACGCGATTGCGGGCCATGAATGGCTGCATGAATTGGCCCAGTACCTGCGGCAGCATATTCCTGCCGAACGCCATGTGCATCTGGTGCTGGAGAACGACGACAACCGCGCCAGCCTGCTGCAAGGTGACTTCGATGCGCAATGGAATGACGACGCGCATCATGCCTTGCATTGCCTCCTGACCGGCGAGAGCCACGGCTACTACGCCGATTACAGCGCTCAGCCGGCCCAGGCGCTGGCGCGCTGCCTGGCCGAAGGCTGGCTGTACCAGGGGCAGCGTTCGCCCTACCGCGGCGGACAACCGCGGGGCGAACCCAGCGCGGAACTGCCGCCAAGCGCCTTCGTGCTGTTCCTGCAGAACCATGACCAGACCGGCAACCGTGCGGGCGGCGAACGCCTGGCCAGCCTGGTGGACAGTCCCGCCCGGCTGCGCGCCGCGGTCGCGTTGCAGCTGCTGGCGCCGCAGATCCCGCTGATCTTCATGGGCGAGGAACGCGGCGCGCGCACGCCGTTCCACTACTTCACCAGCCATGCCGACCCGGCTTTGGCGCAAGCGGTGCGCGACGGCCGGCGGCGCGAGTTCTCGCGCTTTCCCGAATTCCAGGGCGCGGGCGCGTTGTCCGACCCGAACGATCCCGCAACCTACGTGGCCAGCAAACCACGGGCCAGCGCCGCCGACGCGCATGCCTGGATGCGGGACTACGCGGTCCTGCTGCATCTGCGCGCTCGCCTGATCGCGCCCCGGCTGGCCGGCGCGGTCAGCCTGGGTGCGGCCGCGATCGGCGAACGCGGCGTGTTCGCGCGCTGGGAACTGGCAGGCGGCGCGCGCCTGACGGTCTATGCGAACTTCGGCCCCGATCGCGTGGCGCTGCCCGAGGCCTTGCAGGCGGGCGCCGAGGCCTATGCCACGCTGCTCTTTGAATCCGTGGCCGGCGCCCGCGACGCCCTGGTCCACGGCGAGGTGTGCGGCGACAGCACCGTGTGGCTGCTGGAGGAACCGGCATGACCGCAACGTCCGCCGGCGATCCGGCCTTGTCCGCGCTGGCCGCCAAAGCCGGCATCGCCGAACACTGGACCGACGCGCGCCAGCGTCCGCAGCAAGTGTCGCCGGATACTTTACGGCTGCTGCTGGAGGGCATGGGCTTGCCGGCGGGCAACGCCCATGACATCCGCGACAGCGACCATCGCCTGGGCGTGGAGCTTGGGGCCCGGCTGCCGCCCCTGCTGGTCGCGCGCAGCGGCATGGCCGCGTTTCTGCCCGCTTGCGCGCGCGGCCGCTACCGCATCGTGTGCGAGTCAGGCCAGACCAGCGACGGCGAGGTCGCGGACGACGGCAGCCTGATCGCACCGCAGGAGCCCGGATACCACACGCTGCACCTGGCATGCGGCCAGACCGTGCTTGCGGTGGCGCCCCGCCAAGCGCCTGGCCTTGATGATCTGACCGACGGCGTGCGGCCGCGCGGCTGGGGACTATGCGCGCAGGTCTACAGTCTCAGGCGCGATGCCGACCAACCTGGCGACGGCGGCTACGGCGACTTTGGCGCCGTGCGCGAACTGGCTGTCGCCGCCGCGGCCCAGGGCGCGGACGCGCTCGCCATCAGCCCGGTGCACGCCATGTTCGCCGCGCAACCGCAGCGTTGCAGTCCTTACGCCCCATCCAGCCGCTTGTTCCTGAACACCCTGTACGCAGATCCCGCCGCCATCGTCGGCGACGATGTCTTGCGCCGGGCGCTGGCCGAATTGGCCGCCCAGCCGCGCCCAACGGCGTTGATAGATTGGCCATCGGCCGGGATATGGCGGCAGCGCCTGCTGCGCGCGCTGCACCGCCAGTTCCGCACAAGCGGACCGGCGGATGCCCGCCAGCGCTACGAGGCGTACTGCGCCCGGCGCGGCAAGGCGCTGCGCGACCACGCCGTATTTGAAGCCCTGCATGCCGCCCAGGCAGCGCATGGCGCAGACCACCAGCCCTGGACGCAATGGGCCGCCGGCCTGCGCGATCCGGACTCGCCGGAAGTCGAACGGTATGCGCGGCAGCATCCGGTCGAGGTCGACTTCCATCGCTACGCCCAATGGCTGGCCGCCGAAAGCCTGGACCACGCGCAGAAGGCGGCGCGACGCGCCGGCATGCGCGTGGGGCTGATCGCCGACCTGGCCGTGGGCGACAGTCCGGACGGCAGCCACGCCTGGAGCCGCCAGACCGACCTGATGCCCGGCCTGTCCATAGGCGCGCCGCCCGACATCCACAATCCGCAAGGACAGAACTGGAACCTGGCCGCGTTCTCGCCGCGCGCAATGCATGCCCAGGGCTACGCGGCCTACATCGACATGTTGCGCGCCGCGCTGGCTCACGCCGGCGGCCTGCGCATCGATCACATCCTGGGCATGGCGCGGCTGTGGCTGGTGCCCGATGGACTGACGGCCGATGCGGGCGCCTATCTGCGCTATCCACTGCGCGAACTGCTGGCGCTCACGGCGCTGGAAGCCTGGCGCCATCGCGCGCTTGCCATCGGCGAAAACCTGGGCACGGTGCCTGAAGGTTTCAACCGCGAGCTGGCGGATCACGGCATCCTGGGCATGAATGTGCTGTGGTTCATGCGGCAGGAACCTGACGCGCCGCCATCTGCGCCGTCCACGCCGGCGCCCTTTCTTGCAGCCGGCGACTGGCCCGGCCAGGCCGTGGCCATGACCTCGACCCACGACCTGCCGACCTTGCGCGGCTGGTGGGCCGAGCGCGACATCGACCTGCGCGCCGAACTGGACTTGCTGGGCGGCGGCGACGATGAAGCCACGCTGCGGCGCAACCGCCGCATGGACCGCAGCTTGCTCGCGCAAGCCCTGGGCTGCGCCGCCGAGCCCGCGCGCGCGCCCCTGGAGGACATGCTGCGCTTCGTGTCTTCCAGCCCTTGTCCCCTGCTGTTGGTGCCCATGGAAGACCTGGCGGGCGAACTGGAACAGCCCAACCTGCCCGGCACAGTGGACCAGCATCCCAACTGGCGTCAACGCCTGGCCGCAAGCAGCGCGGCGTGCTTCGCCGCCCCTGCCGTGCAGGCCCGGCTGCAAGCCCTGCGCACCGGACGGGGCCGGCCATGACCATGCCGCGCGCCACGGCCCGCCTGCAATTGCATGCCGGCTATACCTTTGAGGACGCTCGAGCCTGCGTGGACTACTACGCGGACCTGGGGGTCAGCCACCTCTACCTGTCGCCCATCACCTGCGCCCGCCCCGGGTCCACGCATGGCTATGACGTCATCGACCATGGCGCAGTCAATCCGGAGCTGGGTGGGGAATCCGCTCTGAGGGATCTGGCCCGGGCGGCCCGTCGGCGCGGGCTGGGTCTCATCGCGGACATCGTGCCCAATCACATGGCGGCCCACCCCGCCAATGCCTGGTGGCGCGATGTGCTCGAACACGGCGCCGCAAGCGCGCATGCGCGCTGCTTCGACATCGACTGGGACGCGCCTGATCCCGCCCTGCGCGGCAAGGTCCTGCTGCCCATCCTGCCCGACTCCTACGGTGTGTCGCTGGCTCAAGGCGCAATGGCGCTGCGCTATGACGCCGATGCCGGACGCATCGAACTGGAGGTCTCCGGGCAGCGCTATCCGCTGGCCCCGGAGTCGCTTGCGCGCGGGCAGGATCCGCAGGCCCTGCTGCGCCGCTGCGACCCGGCGCGCGCAGCCGGCCGCGAGCGCCTGCACCGGCTGCTGGAGAGCCAGCATTACCGGCTGGCCTGGTGGCGTTGCGCTGCCGATCAGATCAACTGGCGGCGCTTCTTCGAGATCAGCGAGCTCGTGGGCGTACGGGTCGAGGACGAAGCCGTTTTCAATGCCGTGCATGCGCTGCCGCTGCGCCTGTATGCGGAAGGCTTGCTCGACGGACTGCGCATCGACCACATCGACGGGCTGGCCGCGCCGGGCGCCTATCTGCGCAGGCTGAATCGACGCCTGGCCGAAGCCGGAGCCCGCCGTCCACCTTCTTGCGCCCAATCGCAAGCCTACCTGGTGGCGGAGAAGATCCTGGCGCCGGACGAAGCGCCCGATGCGCGCTGGCAGCTGCATGGCACCACCGGCTATGACTTCATGGATGAGGTCGGCGCATTGCTGCACGACCCGCAGGCCGAGGCGCCGCTGCGGGCGTTCTGGCAGATGCTCACGGGCGATCTGCGCACGCCGCCGCGGCAGCTGGAAGCGGCGCGCACCCGCATGCTGCAACGGCACTTTCCCGCGGAACGCCTGGCGCTGGTCCGCTGCCTGGAACGTTTGGCGCGGCAGGACCGCCGGACCCGCGACTGGTCCGCGCCGGCCATGGACCGCGTGTTGTCCGCGTGGCTGGCGGCCTTTCCGGTGTACCGGACCTACGCGGAGGACGGCGGCCGCAGCGATGCGGACCGCCATCACTGCGAGGCGGCAGCGCAACGCGCCGCCGCCCTGCTGCACGCGTTGCCCGGCACAGCGGACGCTGCCTTGTTGGCGCAGATGGACCGGTGGCTGGGCGGCGGCCCCGCCGATCCGGCAACCGCGCCGCTCCCGCAATCTGAGCCAAACGCCGCCCAGGCCCTGCGGCGGTTCCAGCAGCTGACACCGCCTTTGGCAGCCAAGGCGCTGGAAGATACGCTGTTCTACCGCTACGGTCCGCTGCTGTCGCGCAATGAAGTCGGCGCATCGCCGCAGCGATTTGCGCTGTCGCCCGAGGCATTTCATGCCCAGGTCGAGGCGCGGGCGCGCGACTTCCCGCACGCCATGCTGGCGACGGCCACGCATGACCACAAGCGCGGCGAGGACGCGCGCGCGCGGCTGGCGGTGGTTTCGGAAATGCCGCAGGCCTGGCGCAAGACAGCGTATCGCTGGACCCACGCCCTGCCCGACGCCGGGCTGCTTACCTTGGCGGACCGCTACCTGCTCGTGCAGACGCTGATCGGGGCGTGGCCCGCCGACTGGGATGCCGACATCATCGAACAGCGGCCAGAAAGCGTGGCCGCATGGATCGAGCGCGTGGCGCAATGGCAGCTCAAGGCGTTGCGCGAAGCCAAGCTGCATTCCAGTTGGACGGATCCTGACCCCGCTTACGAAGCCGCCGGGCTTGGCGCACTGGAATTTCTGCGGGACGCGGCGCCCGGGCGCCGCCTGCTGGCCGAAATCGCCACATACGCCCTGGAACTGGCCCCTGCCGGCATGATCAACAGCCTGGCCCAGACGCTGTTGCGCAACACGCTGCCCGGCATGCCGGACCTGTACCAAGGCACGGAGCTATGGGACTACAGCCTGGTCGACCCCGACAACCGGCGCGCGGTGGACTACCCGCCGCGGATCGCCATGCTGGCCCGCACGCGCGCCAGCGCCGCCGTGCGACCCAGCGCAACGGACTGGCGCAGCGGCGCGGTGAAGCAGGCCCTGATCCAGCGCCTGCTGGCGGCGCGGCAGCGCCACCCGGCATTGTTCGGCCAGGGCGAGTGCGTCCCCCTGGCTGTAGCCGGGACGCATGCACAGCACGTCGTAGCCTGGCTGCGGCGTCATGAAGACGAGCACGCCCTGATCGTCGCGCCGCGGCTGTGCGCGCTGCGTCTGTCTGGCTACGCTCGCGGCGAGCCGCGGGCGGCACGGGACTTCTGGGCCGACACCGCGCTGTGCCTGCCCGATGCCATCAAGGGTCTGGCTTGGCGCGATGCAATGGGCGGCGAAAAAGCGAGATCCGGCTCCGGTGGCGCGCTGCCCTTGTCGGAACTGTTGCATGAACTGCCGGTTGCGCTGTGGCTGCCAGCGGCGGCTTGATGCCGAAATCCGAAGCCATGATGAAGCACAAACGGCCTTGTCCGCCCACAGCGGGACAAGGCCGTTCTTACCGCGATACCCGCCCGACTAGAGGGCCCGGAACACGCGGTCTACGAGTCAGCGCGGCATCTTGCCTTGCTGGCCCTGATTCTGGCCAGGTTGCTGCCGATCCTTATCGGCATGCTGGCCGGATTGGCCGGGCTGCTGCCCGGGCTGATTGCGGTCCCTGGGGTTTTCCTGGGCCTGTTGCTTCTGTTGCTGCTTTTGCTGGTCGGGCTGGTTCTGATTGGGCATTGCAAGTCTCCTGGAAGACGGAAAAAGCTCCGCCATCTTCCATACAGCAACCCGCGTGCCCAAGCGGCGCCGCAGCCAGCCCCCGCAGCCCGCGGACACGGGGACGCAAGGACTGCGGGTAAAGTCCGGCCTGATTGGTAAAAAATACGCTGCGCGACCAGCCTTATTGCGTGGTGGCGTGGCGCTTGCCGCGCGTTGACTGCGGCTCCTGGGCGGACGCGTCGTAGGCATCGAGCCAGGACGACGCGTAGGCGGCAGGCGCGGCCAGCGGTTCGCCCTGGTCGCGTTGCGTGCGCAGGCGCACCGTCAATTCGTCCAGCGGCATGGGGCGGCCCAGCGCGAAGCCCTGGCCGTAGCGGCAGCCGGCCGCGCGCAGGGCAGGAATGTCCGCCACGTTTTCGACGCCCTCGGCCACCACCCGGCGGCCCAGCCGGTTCGCCAGTTCCGCGGCGGTGCGCAACACTTCGAAGGCGACTGCGCTGCGGCGCATGCGCGTCACGAAATATTGGTCGATCTTGACCTCGGACAGCGGCAACGCCGATAGCAGCTTCAACGAAGCATGGCCGGTGCCGAAATCGTCCAGGCTGACCTCGCAGCCGGCATTCTCGAGCTTGAGCAGCGTGGCGCGCAGCACGTCGAGTTCGCGGATGGGCTGGTCTTCCGTCAGTTCCACGCGCACCAGCGACGCGGGCAGCTCCGCCGCGTAGATGCGGTCCAGCAGGAAATCGACCGCGGCCTCGTCCGACAAGGTGGAGGCAGGCGCATTGATGGCCACCGGAATGGCGATGCCGGCGCGCCGCATCGTCAACAGCATGTCTATGACACGCAGGCAGACGCGCTCGAACAGCACCTTGTCCAGGCCCAGGCGGTTGACGGCGGGGATGAAGTCGGAAGGCATGATGATGCCCAGGCGGCGATGCCGCCAGCGAGCCAGCGCTTCGGCCGACACGATCCGGCCTGTCAGCAAATCCACCTGCGGCTGCAACAGCATGCGCAGGCCATCCTTGCCGGTGATCATGGCGGCGATCTCGTCGTCGCTCGCCACCGAGTCTGTGGAAGCCTCGTGATTCGACATCATGTCGATACTCCTTGCGCGCCCCTGGGTCAAAACCTGCGCTGTCCGGGCGCAGAAAGAGGCACATTGGACTGAGTATTCCCAGCTACAGCGCTTTTTGTATGCGATTTCCAGACTTTCTTCCAGGCAATTTTGCGCCGCTGCGGCGGCAAAGTCACATATATGTATCCATACGTATTAAGCTGCTCGGATTCATGAATGAAACCGGCTTTCCGGCCCTGGCCGTCACCCCCGCCGAAATGCCTTGTCGACATGGTAGGGTTTGCGTCTTTCGCCCTGCCGGGCCCACCGCCGCTGCTGTATTCCTAGCGTGAAGAATCTTTATTCCCGTTGGCGCGCCTCCCTGCGCAACGTTCTGTGGCTGGACGCCCTCCAAGCCGCGGCCATCAGCGCCGCGCCTGTCATCCTGGCCGTGCTGGCGCACGAGCCGCGTTTGGGCTGGAGCGCCATCGCGGCTTTCTGGGCCTGCTTCGGCGATCCGGGCGGTCCCCTGCGCCAGCGCGCGGGGGCAATGCTCGCGCTGGGGCTGATAGGCGCGCTGTTCTGCTTTCTGGCCAGCGTCAGCGCGGCTCATCTGTGGCTGCTGCTGCCCCTGACCTTCGTGTGCTGCACATTCGGCGGCCTGTTGCGCGTGTTGGGGCCGGCCGCGGCAATCGTCGGCACCCTGCTGTCCGCAGGCTTCGTGGTGGCAGCGGAACTGCCCGCCCCGACCTGGACGGAAAGCCTGTCCTACACCTTGTTTTTCCTGGCCGGCGCGGCCTGGGCCATCCTGATGACGGCGCTGGTATGGCGCCGACGTCCCTGGAAGGACGCCACTCACGCGGTGGCGCACTGCTACCGCGGCCTGGCGGATTTCGCCGACGCGCTGGCCCGCATGTATACCGGGTTGACGCCCGCGGCCAGCCCCCAGGCCTGGAGCGCCGTCACGCGGCCGCAGCGCAGCGCCCAGCGCGCCGCGCTCGAAGCCGCCCGCACGCGCATCCGCGAAGTGCAGGACGCGCGCCCATCGCGCCGCGCCCGCGCGCATCAACTGCTGTACCTGCTGGACAATGCCGAGGACAGCTTCATTGCGCTGGTGGCCGCAGCCGACCTGATGGAATCGAATGCGCCGCGCTGGCTCGGACGCGGCGCCGGCGCCCATCTGTCGCACGCGCTGCACCGCTACGCCAGCCTGTGCAATGCCATCGCCAGCACCTCCGACGTCAACGACGCCAAGCAGGCCCAGTGCCTGCGCGAACGCCTGGCCCATTACAGCGCCGGCCTGCATGAACTGCGCGGCAGCGCCCTGGCCCACGCGCCCGAACTGGCCACCATGGCGCCGGTGCTGGACCGCCTGCTGCACACGGCGCAGGCCGTCACCCAGTCCCTGTTCGACCAGGGACGGACCCCGGCGGCGCCCACGCGCGATCGCCGCGCAGCCAACCCTGCGCAAGACGCGTGGCGCGCGTTGCGGCAGAACCTTAGCTTCGAATCCGACGCGTTCCGCCACGCGCTGCGGGTGGGCGTGGGCGCCACCATCGCGGTGGCGCTGTCCAAGACCTTCGCCGTCAACCATGGCTACTGGATGTCGCTGACGCTGGTCTTCATCCTGCAACCTTACTTCGCGACCACCTGGCAGCGCACGCTGGAACGCGTGGCCGGCAGCGTGGCTGGCGCCGTCGGCGCCTCGCTGCTGGGCCTGTTCCTCAGCACCCCCTTGTCCGTGGCCCTGGCGGTGCTGCCCATCGCGCTGGGCACGTTCGCCGCGCGCACGATTCATTACGCGCTGTTCACGTTCTTCCTGACTTCGCAATTCGTGCTGGTCACCCACATCCAGCAGCCTGAGATCCAGGAGCCGATGCTCGCGGCCCTGCGCGCGTTCAATAGCGTGCTGGGCGGCGTCCTGGCGCTGCTGGTCGGCTTTCTGGTCTGGCCCGAAAAGGAGCCGCGGCAATTGGCCGGGGCCCTCAGCCTGGCGCTGGAGCGCCACGCCGCCTATGCGCGCGCCCTGTTGCGGGCCAAGAGCGGCGATGCCGGCGACGGACAGGACCTGGTGGCGTTGCGCCGCATGGCCTGCCTTTCCGCCGACAATGCGCAGGCGTCCTTGCAACGGCTGCAGCAGAATCCGGTGCATCGCGACCGCAATGTCGGTACCGCCGAAAACCTGCTCAACGCCATGCGGCGCGTGACGGCGGCGGGCACGGTGCTGGAGATGCAGCCGGCCCTGCCAGCCGGAACGCCTGCCGCCCAGGCGCTCTCCGAGTACGGTCCGGCGCTGGCGCATGCGCTGCATCCGCAGCAACCCGCGCCAGGCGCCAACGATCGCCAGTTGGCCGTGCCGCCAGCGGTGGCCGCGGGCTATCCGGAACTGGCCGGTCCGCTGGACCGCATCGCGCAACAGGCGCGCCAGTTGCGCCAATTGCGCGAACGCGTGGAACGGGCTCCCGCCGCGCCATAGCCTGCGGTTTGCGCGCACACCGGCGAACTGCCGCGGGCTTGACGCGCATCAAGGGCGAAAAGGCCGGAAAGCGTAACCATATGCACATGGCACGCTTAAACAAGGAGGCCTTCATGTACCGCCGCATTTCCGTCCACCTGGACCACGGATTCGACTGCAAACGCCGCATTGAAGCTGCCCTGGCCCTGGCCAAGCGCCACAAGGCCGAGCTGGTCGGCATCTACGCCAACGCCGCGCCGCCGCAGTATTACTACGGCGAGTCCGTGCTCATGTCGCGTTCGCTGGGCATCATCAAGGAATTGCAGGCGCAAAGCCGCGACGCGGTGGAAACCGCGTTTCTGGAAGCCGCGGCCGAAGCCGACGTGCCCGCCTTCATGCGCGCGGGCACATCCTCGCCCAGCGAGACCGTGGCGCTGCTGGGCCGCACCACCGACCTGATCGTGGTCAGCCAGGAAAACCGCGAGGACGTCGAAGCCGCCCACGAGATCGAGTTCGTCGAGCAGACCCTGCTGACGGCGGGCCGGCCGGTGCTGGCGATTCCGTCCAGCGGCGAGTTTCCGGTGATCGGCGACCGCGTGCTGTGCTGCTGGGACGGCAGCCGCGAGGCCGCCCGCGCGTTGGCCGATGCCGCGCCGATATTGCGCCTGGCTTCGCACATGACCGTGCTGAGCATGAACGAAGGCGCCGCCAGCCCCAAGCATGAAGCGCCGTTCGAGGACCTGGCCACCTACTGCGTGGCGCAGGGCATGCCGGCGCCGGAGCACGTTCGCCGCGACATCAAGGGCGTAGGCGTGGGCAGCACCATCCTGAATGCCGCCGCCGACCACAGCGCGGACCTGATCGTCATGGGCGCCTACGGCCACAGCAAGCTGCGCCAGTGGGCGCTGGGCGGGGCGACGGCATCCATCCTGAAGAGCATGACCGTGCCGGTCATGTTCTCGCACTAGCCTTGGCCTGCTAGCCTCGGCGCACCGGGGTCAGCACCGGCTTGCCGCCGAAGTGCGCCGTGGCGTTGTCCAGGAACAGCGCCACGGTGGCATGCACCGCTTCCGGCGAGCGCCCCGCGCTATGCGGGGTCAATACCACGTTGTCGAGCTCAATGAGGGTCTTGGGCACGTCGGGTTCGCCATCCACCACGTCCAGGCCCGCGCCCGCAATGCGGCGTTCGGCCAGCGCCGCGATCAGCGCCTGCGTGTCGACCACGCTGCCGCGCGCTATGTTCACCAGATAGCCTTCCGGCCCCAGCGCTTCCAGTACCTGCGCGTCCACCAGGTGGCGCGTGTCCGCTCCGCCCGGCGTCGCCACCACCAGGAAATCCGATGCCGCGGCCAGCGCGCGCGGGCTGTCGAAGTAGGCATAGCCCGATTCCGGGCGGACGCTGCGGCTGTAATAGCCCACGCTCATGCCGAAGCCGTTGGCGCCGCGCCGCGCGATTTCCAGTCCGATGGTGCCCAGGCCCAGGATGCCCAGCCGCTTGCCGGTGACCTGCGGTCCCATGAAGCCGCCCCAATGGCCCTGGCGCACCGACGCATCGGCTTGCGGCAGGCGCCGCGCCGCGCCCAGCAGCAGCGCCATGGCGTGGTCCGCCACCGACACCGCGTTCGCACCCGGACCGTGGGTCACGACGATCCCGCGTTCCGCCGCGGCGGCCAGGTCGATGTTTTCGTACCCCACCCCCAGCGAGCAGGCAATTTCCAGCTTGGGCATTGCCGCCATTTCCTGCGCGTACAGGCCGGTGGCGCCGCGCGTGAGCACGATGCGGATCTCGGGCCCGTGGTCGCGGATCGCCTGCGCGCGCGCTTCGGCGGTGGGCGCAAAAATCGCGCGAAAGCCGCGCGCTTCGATTTCGGGCAGGTAGTCCTGCACGCTTTCTATCAAGACAAGCAAGGGGATGGTCATGTCGGGAATGCCGCGGATGGCGGAGGGCTGCACAAAAACCCGGCGATCTTACGCCTGGGCGCAAACCCGCGCCACCCGCCGGTCCGCCAGACGGCCGCCTGGCGGACCGGCGGCGCGCGAGCCGTCCGACACGGCCCGCGCGCCCATGACCGCATGGGACCTGCTAGAGCCGGCCGGTCAACAGCATCACGATCAGCACAATCAGCAATATGCCCAGTATGCCGCTGGGGTAATAGCCCCAGCCGCGGCTGTGGGGCCAGGCGGGCACGGCGCCGATCAGGAGCAGGATGAGAATAATCAGCAGGATGGTCGACATGGCGACTCCTCAGTTCTTGTTGGGATCAGGGAAAAACCACAAGCCCGCGTCAGGGGCTGGGCGGCGTGATTTCCTTGCCGGGCGGCGACAAGGGCGGCAGGTCCACGTCCGGTTCATCCGTATCCGGATCCACAGGCAGGTCGCCGGGCGGCGAACCTGGCGGTATCGGATCTGGCTTGGGCGGAACGTGCAGGTAGTACGAGTACGCGATGTGCATGGCTGTCTCCGGAGAAAGTCCATTCCCGCATCAGCAAGCCGCGTGCCTGGCTACGCACAAGGGGTGGCGGGCACGCCGCATGCTGATGACAGCGCCCCTGCTCCTGTTAGCCGCAGACGACATGAACCCAAGTCCCCGAACGGCGCCCGCCCGCGGCGGCGCAGCGCTGGTCTACTACGACGACAGCCTGGCAGGCTATACCCGGATCCGCGTCAACGGCAGCGCCTTCC
Source organism: Achromobacter sp. GW823-FHT04E03 (assembly GCF_058796095.1). NCBI lineage: Bacteria > Pseudomonadati > Pseudomonadota > Betaproteobacteria > Burkholderiales > Alcaligenaceae > Achromobacter > Achromobacter sp. GW823-FHT04E03. The sequence goes on from NZ_JBXAIJ010000001.1 coordinate 767,513, forward strand.
ACTACCTGGACGCGCAAGGCAGGCGCATACGCAGCGCGCGCGAAATCAAACGGATCGACGCCCTGGCGATACCGCCGGCTTACGAAGATGTGTGGATCTGCCCTTCCCCGCTCGGGCATCTGCAAGCCACCGGGCGCGATGCCCGGGGGCGCAAGCAATACCGTTATCACCCGGACTGGACCGCGGTGCGCGACGCGAGCAAGTACCAGAGCCTTGCAGCCTTCGGCCAGACGCTGCCGCGCATACGGCGGCAGGTCGAGCGCGATCTGCGTACCGCCGGGTTGTCCCAGAACAAGGTGATAGCCGTACTGGTACGTTTGCTGGAGACGACGCTGGTGCGCATCGGCGCTCGCGAGTACGCCAGAACCAACAAGTCCTATGGCCTGACCACGCTCAAGCGGCGGCACGCCAGCGTGACGGGCGACAAGTTCCGTTTCCGCTTCCAGGGCAAGAGCGGCGTGACCCATGACGTCAGCGCTGCGGACCGGCGCGTGGCGCGCATCATCAAGCGCTGCCTGGACATACCCGGCCAGCAGCTGTTCCAGTATCTCGACGAGGACGGCGGCAGCCATCCGGTCGATTCGGGCGCGGTCAACGCCTATCTGCGTGTAGCCGGCGCCGGCGATTTCACGGCGAAGCACTACCGGACCTGGGCAGGCTCCGTCATGGCCTATGCCGCGCTGCAGGCATGCCCCAGCGAGAGCGCCAGCCAGGCGCAGAAGACGGTGGTGGAAGTGATCAAGCAGGTCTCGCGGCGGCTGGCCAATACGCCAGCCGTGTGCCGCGCCTGCTATGTGCATCCGGCTATTCTGGCCGCCTATCTGGACGGCACGCTGCCCGCGCGCTCGGCAGCGCCACGGGGTCCCCGCGGACTGAATGCGGACGAACGGCGCCTGCTTGCCTTCCTGGGCGGAGAGGCCGCTGCGGCAGCGAACGCCAGGCAGGCGTCAAAGGATCGATGAGCGCGCGTTCTTGGCCCGAGGTTGCGGCGCAGAACCGTCCGCCCAGTTCGACTCGGTGCGCGTATCGGCCACGATGCGCTTGTCGCGCGCGGCCTCGTTCGGGGTAGAGGCGTCTGGTTTATCCGGTCTGCGCGGAACATCGACGGGAGAGCGCGGCGGCAGTATCTTAGCGTTGTCTTCCGCCCGCTTGCCGGCTTGCGCCGGTTTCGCGGATCCGGGTACGGATGCTGGCTTCATGCGTGGCTCCTGCAGTGACTCCCCGACGGGGATTCGAACTTCCATGCTACGGCTCCAGGCCGCCCGGGTCATCGCCGTGCGGCATCAAATTGCAAGCGGATGTGGCCCGGTCTCCGGGCACGCCGGTTGCCGCGCGTACCCGGCACACACAAGGAGATGCAATGCGAGACCAAAATTTCGAGCAATGTGTGCAAGCCTGCTATGAATGCGCCGTCGCCTGCGATATTTGCGCATCCGCGTGCCTGCGGGAAAATCCGTCCCACATGCAGCGATGCATTGCACTCTGCACCGATTGCGCCGCGGTTTGCCGGCTGTGCGCGGCCATGCTGGCGCGCGACGGCGAGTTCGCCAATGCGCTTTGCACGCTGTGCGCGCTGATCTGCGATGCCTGCGCGCGCGAATGTTCATCGCACGAGGCAGAGCATTGCCAGGTCTGCGCAGGCGCTTGCCTGAGCTGCACCCTGGCCTGCCGCGACATGCTGGAGGCCTGAAGCCTTCGGATCCGCAGCGCGGCCGCCCGGGCCGGTCCGCGCAGGCGTATTTCCCGCCCGACAGCCAGGAGCTACCGATGGCCTCTACCAACACCCCCCTGCCCTCCGACTTTCCGGAAAACGGCCCGGACAACCGCGGCGCGCACAGGCGTGCACGGCACCCGGAGGCCTGGATCGACGACCTGGAAGCCACGCTCAGCGACGCCTCGGCGACCGATCTGGAGGCGCTCAAGGCGCGCCTGTCCGAACAGCTGCACGCCACGCGGCGCAGCCTGCGCGACGCTTCAGACCATGCCGGCGACCTGATGCGGGAGACCATAGACTGCACCGAGGAGTACATCCACGCCCGGCCATGGCAGGCCATCGGCCTGGTGGCTGGCGCGGCTTTCCTTTTCGGCGTGGTGGTGGGACGGCAGTAGCTCCGGCGCGCGCGGCGGGCCGGGCATGGCATTTGCTCGGCAATGGGCGAGGCGCCTGTCGCGCCTGCCCACCAGGAGACCCTCATGAGCAAGCCCGATCAAGCCGACACCGGCGCCCGCCCGCATCCCACACCGCCCATGCCGGCCCAGCACCTGGAAAAGCCGGGGCAGGAAGCCGACATGGTTCTCAAGCCACAGTACCAGGCGCCCCAGTACAAGGGCAGCGGCAAGCTCGAGGGCATGGTTGCGCTGGTGACAGGCGGCGATTCCGGCATAGGCCGCGCGGTCTGCCTGCTGTATGCGCGCGAAGGCGCCGACGTGGCGGTCGTCTATCTCAACGAGCAAGAGGATGCCGAAGACACCCGGCGCGCCGTGGAAAGCGAAGGCCGCCGTTGCCTGCTGATCGCAGGCGACGTACAGGAACCCGCGTTCTGCGAACAGGCGGTGGAACAGACGATCCGGGAATACGGCAAGCTCGATGTGCTGGTGAACAACGCTGCCTATCAGCAGCACACCGACACGCTGCCCGAGATCAGCGACGAGAAATGGGACAAGACGCTGCGCACCAACATCACCGCCTACTTCCAGATGGCGCGCGCGGCGCTGCCGCATCTGCACGCTGGCGCTTCCATTATCAATACCGGGTCGGTCACGGGCCTGCGCGGCAGCGCCAAACTGTTGGACTACTCCACCACCAAGGGCGCGATCCATGCTTTCACACGTTCGCTGGCCGCCAATCTCGCGGGCAAGGGCGTGCGTGTGAACGCAGTGGCGCCGGGACCCGTATGGACGCCGCTGAATCCCGCGGACCAAAGTCCGGAGAAGATCAAGGAATTCGGCAAGCACACGGACTTGGGGCGTCCGGCGCAGCCCGAGGAAATCTCTCCGGCCTACGTCTTCCTGGCCTCGCCCGTGTGCGCCAGCTACATCACCGGCATCGTGCTGCCCATTACCGGCAGCGCTGGCGACTGAGGCCCGCGCGTCCCGCTACTTGGCCGGCGCGATCGAGGCCGGCGCCTCGCGCGACGCTGGCGACACGGCCGGCGCTTCGCCCTTCGTCGCCGGCTGGATCTTGTCCGGGTCGGCGGGCGGCGTGCTTTGCAGCTTGCGGCCCATTGCCAGATGTTCGGCCACCATGGGCAGCGCACGCACCGCGAAATCGCGCACCTGCGGATCCTTGGACTCGCGTGCCGCCGTTTCGAACAGGCGGTTGGCGGTGACGTGCGCGTCCACGGCTGCCTTTTCGATGTAGAGCGCGTCGAAGTCCGGGCCGGTCCTGTTGCCCAGCTGTTGCAGGGTGCCCCGGTCGGGTTCGGACGGTTCAGCTGGCAGCTTCACCTGCTTGCGCCCGGCCAGGGTCTTCAGTTCGGCGTTCATGGCGCCATGCTGCTCCTGCATCCGTGCGGCGTATGCCTTCACGTCGCGGTCCCCTGCTCGCTTCTTCGCCAGCTCCGCCGCCTCTACCTCGAACATGCCGGAGCCGGCCGCCGCCTGCAGGAAGCGCGCTTCCGGCTCCGCCAGTTCCTGCGCCTGCACGCCGCCCAGCACACCGGGCGCGGCCAGCAGGCATAGCGCGACGACACCGCAGAGCCATAAGGTCTTTTTCATCTCCGTGTCTCCCTCGGCCTAGTTCGCCATCGTCGACGCGTCCACATGCCGCGGCGGCGTCAAGGGGTCGAAGTCTTCCCATTTGCCATTCAACCAGCGGCCTTGCGCGCGCTCGACGTCCGTGCCGCCGGCCTGCGTCAGCACGGTTCTTGCCAGCGCATCGCGGTCCGGCGACACGTGCAGCGCCAGCATCACGCCCGCCTGGCGTACGGCAGGATGCGCGTCACGGGCGACGGTGGCCGCCGGATGCCTGCGGCGTCCGCGCCCGATCACCCATAGCGCCCCGGCCAGCGCGCCCAGGTAGGCGCCTACGCCCGCAGCGGCAATGACGATCAAGACCGAAGCCCCCACCCGGGCGGCGATCAGCCCGCCCAGCAGCGCAAACACCAGGCCCAGCGCGGAGGCGCCCGCCACCGCGCCGAAATGGCCGCCCCGGGCATCGGGATCGGCCACGCGGTCGCCGCCTATCGGAAAGCGCGCGTGTTCGCCCGCCGTGTTGATGTAGAAGGTATGGATATCGTCTTCGGTGAATCCTTCGGCGCACAGCTTGCGCGCCGCCTCGGCGGCGTGGTCGAAAGTGTCGAATCGGGCGGCAACGATCAGGGACATTGTGCTCTCCATCGGGAATCATTCCCTTGTGGTCAGCAACTGCCGTGCCCGTTCCAGGCATGGGAATTGCTGTAGCGCTGGCGAGCGGCCTGGACCGGCAGGTTCAGAGGCAGTCCGCCCGCAGTCCCGCCTACCCGCATTCTGCGCAAAGGACTTCCACATGGACATGCCCGGCCACCAAGAAGATCTTTCAGAATTGGAAGAGGATTCTGCTCCTCCCCCGGTCCCTCCCGAGGCCCGCGGCCTTTCCTTGCTTGACTGGTCCGCCTTGATCGCGGTGGTTGCGGGCGGCCTGAACTGCGGCCTGATCGCGGCGGTAGGCCTGGATGTCTTCGCGAAGGTGCTGCCGTCGGCCGCCGCGACGCGCAGCGTCTACGGCCTGATCGGACTGGCCGCGCTATACAGCGTGGTGCTGCTGTTCCGGCTGGGCGAGCAAGAGGCGGACGCAATCCCCGCCGAAAAGACGGAACAAGCGGCGGATTGAACCCGCCGCCAGCGGCTATTTTGAGCCGGGCCGTTTGCCCGGATACTGGCCGCCTTCCTCGTACTCCGCGCCCTTGTCGTTGGGCTTCTTGTCCGACTCGCGTTTGGGCGCCGCGGCCGGCTTGCCGAAGCCCGGCTTGTCGGTTCCGAACTGGCCGCTGCGATGCGCCGCCTCAGTTTGCGTGCGCGGCGCATTGGCCTTGCCTTGCTCGGTGTCCGCCTTTTCATGGTCTGCGCGCTTGGTTTGCATGTTCGTATCCCCGGGCTCGTTCAATGGATGCTTGCAGTGTGCGCATGGGCACCGCCTGCGGCAAGGTGCCGGAGCAAGCGGCGTGCCCGGCCGGCCCGGGAACGCCGCTTGCTTGCACATGCGGCCAGGCCCGGGCGATGCCGGGTCCCCATCCTAGGAGTCAGCCATGAATCTGTCCCGAGTCGTTCTCCCCGCCGTCGCCCTGAGCCTTTCCGCCCTGGCTTTTCAGGCGCAAGCCCAAACCGCGCAGACCAGCGGCGGCGCCGTGCGCAGCAACGCGCAGATCGATGACCAGTACAAGCTGGACAAGAAACGTTGCGACGGCATGAAAGGCAACCAGAAGGACGTCTGCCAGCAGCAGGCCGAAGCCACGCGCGACAAGGCCCGGGCCGACGCCAAGGCAGGCAAGGAAAAGGCCGAGGCCTCGCATGACGCGGCCAAGGTGCGCAACGATGCCGACTACAAGGTCGGCAAGGAAAAATGCGACGCCATGTCCGGCAATGCCAAGGACGCCTGCATGGCGGACCTGAAAACGCGGTACGGCAAATGAGGTCAGGACCGGTCCTGTTTCCGGCCAGGCGCCGCTGCGGCGCCTTCCGCGTCCGCAGCGGCGTATTCCTCAAGCCGGTTGTACAACGTCTTGGGGCTGATGCCGAGCACTGCCGCGGCCTGCTTTTTCACGCCGTTGCAACGCTCCAGCGTCGCCAGGATCAGGCGCCGGTCCGCTTCCGCCAAGGTTTCTCCCACGGGCACGCTGACCTGGCCGCCCGCGCCCTCGCCCGCCGGCGACACCCGGGGCGTCAGCATATCCACTTCCAGCGTATCGCCATCCGCCATGATGAAGGCGCGGCGCACGTAGTTCTTGAGCTCCCGCACGTTGCCCGGCCATGCGTATTGCTGCAGCGCGGCCAGCGCGCGCGGCGAGAATTCCTTGTTCTTGCCGGATTCCTGGTTCAAGCCTTGCAGGAAGCGATTCGCAAGGAACAGGATGTCGTCGCCGCGTTCACGCAGCGCCGGCAGCGTGATGGGGAAGACGCTCAGCCGGTAATAGAGGTCCTCGCGCAGCTTGCCATCCTTCACCGCCTGCTCGGGATCGCGGTTGGTCGCGGCGACGATCCGGATATCGCAGGCGATCTCCCGATTGGTGCCCACGCGCATGAACTGCCCGGTCTCCAGGACCCGCAAGAGCTTGACTTGCAGGTCCAGCGGCATTTCGGTGACTTCGTCCAGGAACAGGGTTCCGCCGTCAGCGCGCTCGAAATAGCCCTTGTGCTGGCGGTCCGCGCCGGTGAAGCTGCCGCGCTCGTGCCCGAACATTTCGCTTTCGATCAGGTTGGGCGAGATCGCGCCGCAATTCACCGCGATCAGGGGACGCTGGCTCCGCGCGCTGAGTTCATGGATGGCATGCGCGGCCAGTTCCTTGCCGGTGCCGCTTTCGCCGATCAGCAAGGTCGTCACATTGGTGGTGGCCACGCGGCCGATCTGACGGTAGAGTTCCTGCATGCAGGCCGACGCGCCGTACATCTTTCCGTAGCGCCCCGGTTCTTCGAACGGAGCCCCCCGCAGATCGCCACTCGAATTCGCATTCACGCGCGCGAAGATTCCGTTCAGGCGTTCCATGCAGATCGGCTTGACCAGGTAATCGGTGGCCCCGAGGCGCAGGGCCTGCACGGCGTTGTCGACGGTGCCGTGGCCGGTCATCACCACCACCTCTGCGCTGGCGGCGGCGTCGCTCTTGAAAATTTCCATCCCGCTGCCTTCAGGCAAGCGGATGTCGGTCAGCACCAGATCGGGCGCGTGCCGCTCCAGCTGGATCAGCGCATCCTTGACGCTGGCGGCCAGGGCTACTGAAAAGCCGCTTTCGCGCCCGATTTCGGCCAGGGTTTCGCGTATCGCCGGGTCGTCATCAACGATCAACAGATGAGGCATGCTTGCTCCGTGTCGCGGATGTTGAGGGTCAGTGATTCAGCATAGCGATAACCGCCGGCCCGGTGGCAAATGTTCGACACTTTCCATCAACATTTTCGAATGCTTGCAAATCGTCGCATACCGTACTGCGTCGATTCTCTAGCATGGAAACAGACTCACGGCCCGCGCGGGCCCTCAGGAATCAGCATGCCCAATCGCAGCACTACTACTGCCCCGCGTGCAGCGGCGTCCGCGAAGTCCGACGCGCTGCTGGACCCATCAGCCCTGTCCCCCGTGATGCAGAAACTCGGCGCGCAGCTGCAATTGGCCGCAGCCACCGATGCCAGCGTCTTCATCGTGGGAGAAAGCGGGACCGGCAAGGAAATCGTCGCGCGCGCCATCCATGACGCCAGCGAACGCCGCGAACAGCCTTTCGTGGCGGTCAATTGCGGCGCCATCAGCGGCAGCCTGGCGCATGCCGAATTGTTCGGGCATGAAAAAGGCAGCTTTACCGGCGCGGTCGCCCAGAACGCCGGCTACTTCGAATACGCCAGCGGCGGCACGCTGTTCCTGGATGAAGTCACCGAAATGCCGCCCGACCTTCAGGTGAATTTCCTGCGCGTGCTCGAGGCCGGCACGTATCAGCGCGTAGGCGGCTCGGACTTGTTGCGCGCCAATGTCCGCATCATCTGCGCCAGCAACCGCGACCCCTTCGCCTCGGTCGCTGAAGGCCGCCTGCGCCAGGACTTCCTGCACCGGCTCCTGGTGATTCCGTTACGCGTGCCGCCGCTGCGTGAGCGGGGCGAAGACGCCCTGGTGCTGGCGCACTGGTTCCTCGACACCTTGAATGCTGCAAACGGCACGCGGAAGTCGTTCTCCCCCCGCATGCTGGAAGCGATCTCCCTGCATGATTGGCCGGGCAATGTCCGTGAACTGCGCAACGCGGTGCAGCGGGCGTTCATTCTGGCAGACGGTGAACTCGAAACCGAGCTATTGCCCCGGTCGCGCGAGGCGCAGCGGCCGATGCTGCGTAACGGCGCGCTGACCCTGCCCATCGGCATGTCATTGGGCGAGGCGCAGCGCGCATTCATTCTTGCGACGCTGGCGCACCATGCGGGCGACAAGCGCATCGCCGCGGAGACGCTGGGCCTGAGCCTGAAGACGCTCTATAACCGCCTCGAAGACTACGACCAGAACGGGCAGGACGACGCCGGGGCTTGAGCGCCAGGGCCGATCTTGCGGCCACCGCGCGCGAGAGGCGCGAGAGGCATTTCTTACCACTGGCTTGTAATACTGGGGCAGCGCCGCGCGCGCAATCAACCCGCCTCGCCCGCCGAGACGCCTGGCATGGTCTTTGCTTCAGCACAAGGATGGACTGCCGCCGGCAGCCAGTCCCCAGGAGGCTCGATTGGTCTACCCCACGCAAGAACTGCGCCTGCGCCAGCAGATGGCGCTGGCGCCTCGCCTGCAGCAATCCGTCAAGCTGCTGCAGATGACCGCGCTGGAATTCACCACGGCAGTGGAACAGGCCTTGGCCAGCAATCCATTCCTGGAGGATCCCGACGAGCTGGAAGACGACCTGCCGGCCGCCGCGGAGGGCTTTCCTCCTGCTGACCCGCCCCAGCCCGCGCCGCTGGAGCCTGCGCCCCAGGATGATCTGCCCCCGCCTGATGCTCCCGCCTATTCCGGCGACTACCCCACGCGCGCGCAGGGCGACGGCCCGGACCGGGACCAGGGATTGTGGGTCAGCGCACCCATATCGATGAGCCAGCGCTTGTCCCAGGAACTGGGCAACTATCAATTGCAGGCGCGCGACCGCCTGCTTGCCGAGTACATCATCGACGCGCTGGATGACGACGGCTATCTGCGCACGCCCCTGTCCAGTCTGTGGGAAGACGCGCCGCGCGGCGCCGAGCCCGTCCCGGATGAATGCGAATGGATGACTGCGCTGCGCCTGGTCCAGCAATTGGATGCACCGGGCCTGGCCGCGCGCGATTTGGCCGAGTGCCTGACGCTGCAGCTGGCGGCGGCAACCGGCATCAGCGACGAGTTGCGGACGCTCGCCCTGCGCATCGTGCACGAGCAACTCGAGCGGCTGGCCCGCAACGACTGCGTCGGCTTGCGCCAGCAGCTGGGCTGCTCCGAGGACGCCTTGCGCGAGGCCTGCGCGCTGATCCGCAGCCTGGACCCGAAGCCCGGCGGCCGCTATAGCGCCGAAGCGCCTGTCTACGTCGTGCCCGACGTATTCGTCGACAAATGGCAATCGCGCTGGCGCGTGCTGCCCAACCGCAACGCCATGCCCCAGGCGCGGCTGCACCAGACCTATGCCGAATTGTTCCGGCGCGCTCGCCTGGACGACCGCAGCCCCATGGCCCAGGAGCTGCAGGAAGCCCGCTGGCTGGTGCGCAACGTCGAACAGCGCTACATCACGATCCAGCGCGTGGCCGAAGCCATCGTCAAGCGCCAGCAGACCTTCTTCGAATATGGCGACGTGGCCTTGCGGCCGCTGATGCTGCGCGAGGTCGCGGATGACCTGGACATGCACGAATCCACGGTGTCGCGCGCCACCGTCGGCAAGTACATGGTGACGCCGCGCGGGGTGTTCGAGTTCCGCCACTTCTTTTCGCGCGAACTGGCCACCGACACCGGCGGGTCCTGCTCCGCCACGGCGGTGCGGGCACTGATCAAGGAGATGGTCGAGGCCGAGGATCCGGCCATGCCGCTCTCGGACGTGGCCTTGACCCAGCAACTGGCGGCCAGCGGCATACTGCTGGCGCGGCGCACGGTATCCAAGTACCGCGGGCAATTGCGCATGCCTCCCGCGGAACTGCGCCGCCGTCACTAGGCCGGCGCCGGCCAGGGCTTGCGCGGACTAGTGGCGGGACTCCTGCCCCGGCCTGCCGGGCGCGCTGTCCAGCATGCCCTGCACGCGCTCGGTCAGCTTGTCCAGCTGGAAGGGTTTGACGATCAGCTCCAGCCCCTGTTCAAGAAAGCCCTGGCCGCGCGCCGCGCTTTCGGCATATCCCGTCATCAGCAGCACGCGCAGGCCGGGACGCGCCACGCGGGCGGCGTCGGCCAGTTGCCGGCCATTGAGCCCCGGCAGTCCCACATCGGTTACCAACAGGTCGATGCCGCGCGCGGATTGCAGCAGGTCCAGGCCGGCCTCGCCGTCCACCGCCGTCAGCACCTCCAGGCCGAGTTCGGCCAGGCATTCGCGCACCATTTCCCGCACGTTCGCATCGTCTTCCACCACCAGCACGACTTCCTTGCGCGCTCCGCCGGCCGTAGCGGCCGCCGGGCGTTCGCCATCCTGCACGCTTTCGGGCGCGCCGTCGTAGCGCGGCAGGAACAACCTGACCGTGGTGCCCACGTCCACCGTGCTCTCCAGGCTGGCCGCGCCGCCAGCCTGCCTGGCGAAGCCGTAAATCATGGACAAGCCCAGCCCGGTGCCCTGGCCCAAGGGCTTGGTGGTGAAGAACGGGTCGAAGGCGTGCGCCAGCACGTCTGGCGGCATGCCGCAACCCACGTCCGTCACCGATACTTCCACGTAGCGTCCCGTATGCTCTCCGGCGCAGAGCGACAGGAGCGGATCGTGCGGCTCCACATTACGCGCGGCAACCGTCAGCGCGCCGCCGTTCGGCATGGCGTCGCAGGCGTTGATCACCAGATTCAGCATGGCATTCTCGAACTGGTTCTTGTCGCAGCAGACCGCCCACAATTCCTGCGGCAGGTCCAGCCGCAGGGCCACGCGTTCGCCGGTGTAGCGGTGGAACAGCGCCACCATGGACTGCAGCGCGGAGGCCACGCAGAACGGTTTGGGGTCAATGGGCTGGCGGCGCGAAAAAGTCAGTAGCCGCTGGGTCAGGTGCGCCGCCCGGTTCGCCGAATCCATGGCGACGTCCACGAAACGCAGCGCCTGTTCCGGCGCGCCGGCCGTGATCTTGCGTTGCACCAGGTAGAGCGCGCCCGAGATCCCCTGCAGCATATTGTTGAAATCGTGGGCGATGCCGCCGGTCAGGCGTCCCACCGCTTCCATCTTCTGCGACTGCCGCAGCGCGTTCTCGGTGTCGCGCAAGGCCTCGGCCTGCAGCTTCAGGTCGGTGTCGTCCCGCCCCGTCATGTACAGGCTGTCCTGGGTCCAGGACATGCTCCATGTAATCCAGCAATAGCCGCCGTCTCGCTTGAGCAGGCGGTTTTCCAGATGCCTTGCGCCGGGACGCGGACCCGCGTCGCCCGAAGACCAGCCCCAGGCCGCCAGCGTCGCCGCCAGATCGTCCGGATGGATCAGGTCGGCCAGCGCCAACGACATGAACTGCTCAGGGGTCCAGCCTAGAATGGGCCGCACCGCAGGGTTGACGCTGACGAAGCGCCCTTGGCGGTCGACCACCGCAAGCAGTTCCGGCGAAAGGCGCCAGATCCGGTCGCGCTCCGCGATCGCGTCTTCCACGCGCTGTTCCAGCATGCGCGAATACTGCGAACGCTCGACCGCGCCGCACATGCGCTCGGCCACTTCCTCGAGGAAGGCGATATCGCTGTTCTTGAGCCTGCTGCCCGATGCGGGACACGCCAACATCGCGCCGGTATGCCGGCCCCAGCGCCGCAGCGGCACGACGATGGCCCACGGTCGGATCTCGCCGCCGGCTTCTCCCAGCAGCGGCGCCAGGTATGTGGTGCGCCCCAGCCGCAAGGCCGCGTGATAGTCGTCGCCCAAGGCATCGAGCGTGTGCGGCGGCTGGCCAAGCAGCGTGGACCCCGGGGGCCAGACCGAAGATATGGCGGGAGCCTGGTCTTCGCCCTGCGTATCCAGCACCGCCATCTGGCCAAGCGCCAGATGCAGGCACAGCCCTTCGCATGCGGCCTGCTCTATGTCCTCCTGGCGATGCAGCTCGCGCATGCGGTCGCCCAGCGCGCCGAGGTAATTCTTGCGGTGCTGCCCTTCCCACAGCTCGGCCTCGGCTCTCTTGCGCGCCGTCACGTCCAGGAACAACGCCATCATCCTGTCGGTTCCGTCCTTGCGCGCGCGGGCCTCGTACCAGGCCTCCGTGGGCGCGGGCACCATGAACTCGAACTGGGCCGGCTCGCCGGTCTCGATGACCTGGGCGAACGTATCCATGATCTGGCCGGGCACGCCGGGAATCATCTCGCGCAGTGTATGGCCCAGGGTATCGCCTTCCTTCATGCCTGTCTGGCGCTCGAAGGCGGGGTTCACCTCCAGGAAGCGGAAATCGACGATGCGGCCGGCGTCGTCGCGCAATGCCTCACTGAGAAAAAACGCTTCCTGCATGCCGGCAAACATGGCGCGCCAGCGTTCGCCGCTCTGGCGCAGCGCCAACTCCGTCAGATGGCGTTCTATTGCCAGGGCGGCGCTACGCGTGACCAGCGCGATCGCGTCGATATCGTGGGCGGAGGGCGAACGCACCACGCCGTAGTAATTGGAGAAGACGCCCAGCAGACGGCCGTCAGGCGCCTTGATCGGGGTGGACCAGCAGGCCCGCAGGCCGTGGGACAAGGCCAGGTCGCGCCAGCGCGCCCAACCGGGGTTCAAGGCGATATCTTCGACGTAGACCGGGCTGCCGGTGTATGCGGCCTCGCCCCAGGACGCGCTGTCCGGGCCGATAACGGCCTTGTGCACCGCGCTGTTGTAGGCGGCCGGCAGGCTGGGCGCGGCGCCATGCACCAGAAAGCCGCCGCTTTCATCCACCAGCGCGATGGAAGTGCGCAGTTCCACGCTGGACTGCGCCTCGATGGCATGCAGCACGTGCTCCAGCACCTCGGCCAGCGGCATGCCGGCGGCTATGCGCTGCAACATGATGCGCTCGTCTTCCAGGCGGGCAAGCGTGTCCGTCCAGGGTAGCGCCACTCGGTCCCGCTTGGTCAGCATGTCGGCCCCCTTGCCCCTAGACTGTATTGCGGCAATGGCCGCGCAGCCGAAACGCTAGGTAACGCGACGCTACGGTTAGCGCGCGGGAGGCGGACGAATCAAGCGTCCGTCTTCAGCGGTGCACGCTCCAGCCGCAGCGCCTGCAAGGCTTCGGGCTTGTCGACCAGCACGCATTGTTTACCGGTGCGGGTGCAATGGTCCTTCACGCGCCAGTAGGCGCCGTGGCTGACGCAACCGGTCTGGCAGATCACCAGGTCCGCGGCCACCAGGCTGGCTTCCAGCGTGTCGCCATCGGCATCCGCGCCGCCATCATGGCCGAGATAGCGCCCGCCGGCCAGTTCGACCGCCTTGCGCGTCAGCGCCAGGGCCACCGCGTCCTCGCCCACGCACAGCACCGCCTTCTCGCGCAGCACCACGGCTGACGGCGCGGGACGCCAGGCAGGAGGTTCCGCGAGCGTTTCGAGTTCACGTGCGGCAGCGCCGGTCCGCCCTTGCCAGGCCAGGCGTTCACGCATGAGCGTCTGCACGCGCTCCATCAGCTGGGCGACGCTGCGCGCCAGCGCCACGCGCTTGGGCAGGCCTGGAATGGAAGTCTCCAGCGTCTTGCGGTCTTCACGCGCCCAAGCCAGCGCGGTGTCGCGCACGATGACGGCTGCGCGCAGGCGCATGGCCTCGCTCTCCAGATACAGGATGCGCGCGGCCTGGGCTGCCAGGAGCCGGCTGCAATGCGCTTGCGCCTGCCCGTAGGCGGCGAGCAGCGCGGCATGTTCGCGTTGCAGGTTCTGGCTGTCGGGAGAGGTAGGATTCATCGCGGCCCTCGGAACTGGATGGGATGGCGCTCACCGAGCGTGCCGCAAATTATAAATGAGAATTACTAGCTTTTAGGCCATCCTAGGATATGCCCCGCCCCACCGCGGCGGATGCCGGCACGCGGCCCGTGCGCTTGTACAGGCCGGCGCTGATCGCCAGCGCCAACGCGAGCAGCCCGCCGGCCATCGCGGCCACGCCGGGCCACTGGCCCGTGGTCCAGAAGTGTCCGCCCAGCGATCCGAGCACGCTCGATCCCACGTAGTACACCAGCAGATAGAGCGACGCCGCCAGCGCCTTGTAGCCGCGCGCCATCTGTCCGACCCAGCCGCTGGCGACGGCGTGGGCCGCGAAAAAGCCGAAGGTGAACACCACGATCCCGGCGATCAGCAGAGGCAGCCAGTTGGACAGCGTCAGCAGCAACCCCGCCAGCGCCAAGCTGGTGGCGGCCGACAGCATCGCGCCGCGTCCATGGCGGTCGGCCAGGCGGCCGAACCAGGTCGAGGCGAAGATGCCGACCAGATAGACCACGAAGATGAAGCCAATGAAGGTCTGGCTCAGCGAAAACGGCGGCAGCAGCAGGCGAAAGCCCACGTAGTTGTAGACCGTGACGAACGCGCCCATCAGCAGGCCGCCCAGCGCGAACAGCCCGCACAGGGGGCCATTTTTCAGGTGCGAGGCTGCGCCTGCGCGCACATCGCCCCACACGCCAGCCCAGCCCCGGCCCCGCTGGGGCGCGAACCTGCGCGACGCAGGCAACAGCCAGACGAACAGCACCGCCGCCACGATACCCAGGAGGCCCAGCGTGCCCAGCGCGGCGCGCCAGCCGAAATGATCCGACACCAGGCCGGTGATGACGCGGCCGGACAAGCCGCCGAACGCGCTGCCGCCGATGTACAGGCCCATGGCGAAACCCAGGGTTCCTGGCTCGACCTCTTCGGCCAGGTAGGCCATGGCCAGCGCCGGCACGCCGCCCATGGCCAGCCCTTGCAGCGCGCGCAGCGCCAGCAGGCTGTGCCAGTCGGGCGCGGCGGCGGCGATGGTGCCGAGCACGGCGGACGCGAACAGCGACAGCGCCATGGCGCGTTTGCGCGGCACGGCTTGTGAAAACAAGCCCACGAAGAAGATGGCGACGGCCAGGAAAGCGGTGCACAGGGACAGCACTAGGCTGCTCTGCGCGGGCGACACGCCGAACGCATGGGTGAACAGCGGCATCAGCGGCTGCACGCAATACAGCAGGGAAAAAGTGGAGAAACCGGCCGCGAACAAGGCCCACTGGGCGCGCCGCAAACCGGGCGTGCCGCGGGCGAGATGATCGGTGGAAGCAGAGACAGGCTCCGCCGGCGCGGACGCGGCGGTTGGGGATGAGGGACTGGCTAATGGGGCAGACATCGGGATTCTCGAGAACAGCGGGCATGCAGCCCACGCCACCAAGGTAGACTTTTCCCCTGCATATGTCCAATATATGAAAGTCGTCCCGACCATATTTAATAACGATGGAATTGCGCCACCTGCGGTATTTCACCGCCGTCGCCGAAGAGCTGCACTTCACGCGCGCCGCCGCCAGGCTGGGCATAGGCCAGCCGCCGTTGAGCCAGCAGATCCAGCAGCTGGAACGCGAAATCGGCACCCCGCTGTTCCTGCGCCTGCCGCGAGGCATCGCGCTGACCGAGGCCGGCTCCCAGTTCCTGGAAGACGCCCGCGCCATCCTCGCCAGCGCCGACCGCGCCATCGACACGGCCCGCCGGCTGGGCCGCGGGGAACGCGGAGCAATCACCGTGGGATTCACGGCGTCCGCGGTGTTCCACCCCTACCTGCCCCGCGCCATCCGGGCGTACCGGGACCGGTATCCCGACGTGCGCGTCACGCTCACCGAGAGCAATACGGTCACGCTGCTGCGCGGCCTGCGCGCCGGCGACGTCGACGTGGCCTTCGTGCGGCCTCCCTATGTGCTGGACCCGGAGTTCGAGTCCGAGCGCGTGCTGGACGAACCCATGCTGGTGGCCCTGCCGCCAGACCATGCGCTGAGCCGCAAGCGCAGCGTGCCCATCGCCGCGTTGGCGGACGAGGACTTCGTGCTGTATCCGCGCCCCATCGGCGCGGGCCTGTCCGACGCCATCATGTCGGCGTGCCAGCGCGCCGGCTTCGTGCCGCGGGTCATCCAGGAAGCGCCGCAGATGGCCTCCATCGTGAGTCTGGTGGCTGCCGGCGTGGGCATTTCGGTCGTGCCTGCGGCGATGCGGCACATGGGCGCGCAAGGCATCGAGTACCGGCCCATCAAGGGCGACGCGCCGCACGCCCTGCTGGACATGGCCTACCGCCGCCACGACCGCTCGACCGCGGCGGGCAACGCCGTGGACATGCTGCGCGCGCTGGCCCACCCCTAGGCCGCGCCACGGTATCGCCCTGTCGCGTTTGTCATTTTCTGTAAGATCAGCGTCCGGGCCGCAATGTAAATTTGGCGCGCGCGGCGGTCCGTCCCTGTCCAAGGACACGGCGTCGCGCGATTCCAACCTGTACAAAGGTGAAATAGTGCGACGTACCCTTCTGGCCTTGGCCATCGCGACGATCCCCGGCCTGGCCGCAGCCGCCGGACTGCCTTCCTCCATCGGTTCCGTGACCGTCTACCAGGACCGCGCCGTCGTGACGCGCGCCGCCAGCAGCGAGCTGGCCGCCGGCGAACACGAGCTGGTGCTGGAGAAGCTGCCGGCCAGCCTGCAGGAAAATTCGCTGCAAGTCTCGGCCAAGAGCACCGGCCAGGCGACATTGCTGGACGTGAAGGTGCGCGACGCCTATCAGGCAGACACCGTCAACGAACGCGTCAAGCTGCTGGAGGAACAGGTACGCAAGCTGCAAGGCCAGCAGGCGCTGCTGGACGACGAGGCCGCGGTGCTGGACAACCAGCGCGAGCTGGTGCTGATGATGCAGCGGGGCGCCACCGAACCGTCGAAGGACGGCGCGCGCCTGACGCTGGACGAACTGAAGGCGATCCAATCGCTGAGCGCGGACTCCCTGGCCAAGTCGCTGGCCGGACTGCGCCGGGTGGCCGAACAGAAAGAGGTGCTGGAGCGCGAGCTGACCGCCTTGCAGAACCAGCTGGATCAGCTGCAAAGCTCGCTCAACCGCCGCACCAAGACCGTCACCCTGCGCGTCAACCTGGCCCGTGCGGGCAAGCTGGACCTGAACGTTTCCTACGCCGTGGCCGGCGCCCGCTGGACGCCCGCATACGATGCGCGCCTGCGCCCGGCCGATCGCAGCGTGGACCTGGGCTATTTCGGCGTCATCCGCCAGGACACCGGTGAAGACTGGAATAACGTCAAGCTCACGCTGTCCACCGCAAGGCCCTCGCTGGGCGGCGGCGCGCCCGCGCTGCAGCCGTGGATCGTCGACGTGGCCGCCCCGCCGCCTCCGCCCCGCCCGCGCCCCAGCCCCGCGCCGGTCGCGGCAGCCAGGCAAGAGGCCGAAGCCAAGATGTCGCGCCAGCGCGTCCAGTCCTTCGAGGACGCCGGCGCGCCGGTCGCCGAGATGATTCCCGAGCCGCTGGAGCAGGCGACCGCCCAGGTGCAGGCCGAAGCGACCAGCGCATCGTTCCAGATCAAGAGTCCGGCCACCCTGCCGTCCGACAATTCCTCGCAGCGCGTGGCCATCGCCACGGCCAAGCTGCCCGCCACGCTGCAATACCAGTCCACGCCGGCGCTGCGCGAAGCCATGTTCCTGACCGCGCACGCCAGCAACAACACGGAGTTCCCCTTCCTGGCCGGTTCGCTGAACACCTTCCTGGACGACGCCTTCGTCGCGGCCAGCTCCATGAAGGCGGTGATGCCCGGCGAGAAGCTCGAATTGGCGCTGGGCGCCGACGAAGGCATCTCGATCAAGCGCCAGCTGGTCAACCGCTATACCGAAAGCACCGGCTTTTCGGGCAGCGGCAAGCGCGTGACCTACGAGTACAAGATCACGGTCAAGAACAACAAGGCCACCAAGGAGCAAGTGTCGTTCAAGGACCGCCTGCCCATCTCGCGCAACGAGAAGATCGTGGTCAAGCTGTTGTCGCCGGCAGACCGCGAGATCAAGCGCGAGGAAGACGGCAAGCTGGTATGGGACTGGGAAATGGAGCCCGGCAAGTCGCGCGAGACGGTGCTGAAGTTCTCGGTCGACTATCCGGGCGACATCGAGGTGTCCGGCATCTGACGCGCTCAGCGCATCTGGAACGCCTCTTGGTGAAACAGCTCGCTCACCGGCATGCCGCGCCGGTGCAGCCCGTCCTTCAAGGCATCGGCGAATCCCGCCGGGCCGCAGAACCACACGCTGGGCCATGCCGCGCCCGGCTTGTGGTCCGCGGCCAGCTCGGCGGCCGTCAGCGGCCGCTGGGTATCGCTGTAGCGCACATGCAGGGTCACGTTCGGCACGCGCGCGCATAGCGCTTTCAGGTGATCCGCGAACGGCGCGTCGTCGGCGTTGCGGGCGCAGTAGTACAGGGTCGCGACCGGTGCGGTATCCGGGTCCGTCTGCAAGGATTCCATCCATGAAATGAACGGCGTGACGCCGATGCCCGCGGCCACCCAGATCTGCGGCCGCCCATCGTCGCGCTGGAAGTCGAAGCAGCCGTAAGGGCCTTCGATGATGACGTCCTGCCCCACTTGCAGGCTGCGCTGCAGACGCCGCGTGTAATCGCCCAGCGCCTTGATCGAGAACTGCACCCGGCCGGTGCCGTCGTCCGCGCCGGACACCGTAAAGGGATGCGCGCCCTCGCGCCGGTCCGCGGTCAGGAAGGCGAACTGCCCGGCGCGATGGTGCCAGTTGCCCTCCACCCTACAGGTCAGCGCCAGGATGTCGTCCGAAAGATGGTCGATGGCCAGCACCTGCCCCCTGTAGCGGCGCCCGCGTCCGATATTGCCGGTCAGCGCCATGACGGCGCAAACCGTCCCCACCGCCGTGCACAGCGCCACCAGCCAGCCGGCGGGCTGCCACCACCAGGCGGCCGGCGTCAGGACCACGCCATGGAAGGCGACCACCAGGAAGATCACCGCGGCGATGCGGTGGACCTGGCGCCAGATGTGATACGGAAAGCGCCGCCACAAGGTGAGCAACACCATCGCGGCCAGGATCCACACGGCCCATTCGCCGATGTCCTTGGCGGATCCGCGGAACACGTCCAGCAAAGCGGCCGCGCGCGGCGTCTTGGGCACGGGGTCGAACAACGCCAGCAGCAGCGGCTTGCCCAGCTTGATCAGGTAATGCGCCGCCGCCAGCGCGGCAGCCAGGATGCCGCTCCATTTGTGCAGCCGGTACATCTTGTCCAGCCCGCCCATCCGCGTTTCCAGCCACATGGGGCGCACCGCCAGCAGCATGATCAGGGCCATGACCGCGTAGGCGCCCAGGCCCGTCAGCAGGATGAGCTGATCGCGCGCGGTCCAGACGTTGAGTTCGGCCGGCGGTTGCGCCCAATAGGCGCCGGCCCAGGCCAGCAGGGAAATCAGCAGAACAGCGGCCAGTATGCGTCGCATCGGTTCATCGCTCCATCTTGGGGACCGCGCCACCGTGCGCAGCCCGCATGAAGCCATGGTAAATCCGCCCGTGGGGGCAATTTTCCATGCGCGGGCGCAGTCTTGATCGGGGTCAAGTCCGCCGACAATCGGGAGGGCCCGCAGGAGCCCGGCCTGCGCCAGGATACCCCATTGCGCCGCGCGGATGACTCAATGGCTGCGGCAGAATTCGAAGAAGGCGTCGGGTTCCAGCGGCACGGAAATGCCGTAGCCTTGCGCCACGTCGCAGCCCAGTTCGCGCAGCAGCTCCACGTCGCGCTCGTGCTCCACCCCTTCGGCGACCACGCGCCGGCCCAGCACGCGGCCCATCTCGATGGCGGCGGCGACCACCGCGCGCGACGCGGGCTCGCGATGCATATGGACGATGAAGTCGCGGTCTATCTTCAGTTCGGTGAAGGGCATGGCCGAGAACAGGCGCATGGACGCGATGCCCGCGCCGAAGTCATCCATCGCCAATTCAAAGCCGCGCACGCGCAGCAGGTTCAGCGCCGAAGACAAGGCCAGCCAATCGGTCACCGGCTCGTCCTCGGTCAGCTCGACCTTGATCAGCCGGGCCGGCAGGCCGGCCTGCGCCACGCGCTGCTCCAGCAGGCCCGGCAGGTCGCGCGAACACAATGTGGAGGCCGAGGCGTTGATCGCGATGGGCACGGCGATGTCCTCGGCATGCATGCGCTGCTGCAGCTCCAGCACCGTGTCGGTCACCCGGCAGAACAAGGTCCGGTCCAGTCCCAGCCGATGCGCCGCAGGCACGAAGTCCGCCGCCGGAATCGCGCCCAGTTCGGGGTGGTCCCAGCGCGACAGCGCCTCGGCGGCCAGCACGCGCCCTGTCGACAAGCTCATCTGCGGCTGCAGCACCACGCTCATGCCCTGCCCCGTGATCAGCGCATGGCCCAGCGCCGCCTCGATGACGTCGCGCCGAAGCGAGCGCGGCCGGGGCGAGGCGGCATCGTCCTCATCGATGCTGCGCAGCGCCGTCTTGATGGCCTGCTGCATGGCCGTGCGGGACACCGGCTTGGACAGCGCCTGCGCGGACGGACAGCCGGCCTGCAAGGCCAGCCGCACATGCGACTGCAACAGTTCATCGCTGAGGCTGCTGATCCAGATGATGGGCGGCATGCTCTTGAGCCGCCCGGCGTCCACCAGGCGCCGCAGTTCGTTCGGCAGCCGCGTGCCGTCGCCCTCGCCCGTGACGATATCGCTGATGACCACGTCGTAGAACTGGCGCGCCAGCGCGCTGACCGCTTCTATGCTGCTGCCCAGGCCGGCGACCCGGCGGAAACCCAGCGCCAGCAACACGTTCTGCAGATAGGCGCGTTCAACCGGATGGTCTTCGACGAGAAGTATCCGTCGGGTCCCGCCGGGTTCCGTTTTAGGCATGGTCTACCGTCCTACTCATATAGGGCGGGCCCCCGCAGGCGGCCGCTGGAAAACTGTGTACACCATGCTAAGGCATCTGCGCGCGCCCTGTCGTTATCGCTAACGGGTTAATGCAGCCCCATCGCCGATAGTCGTAGTATTCGCGGCATCAGCCAGACGGAGGCAGCCTTCCGTCGCCCCACGGCGCGGCCGGTGCCATAATAGATGTCTTTCTTTCCGCATCTACGGCACGGAGCTACCCTTGACCCGCATTGACGACCCCCTGCACGACCGCGAGGTCGGCGCGGCCGACTCCACCCAGGACAACACGCGCACCGACGACACCCGCATCAGCGCGGTGCGCCCCTTGATCTCGCCCGCCCTGCTGCAGGATGAACTGCCGGTGTCGGCCGAGATCCAGACGCTGGTCGAGCAAAGCCGCGTCCAGATCGCCGACGTGCTGCACGGCCGCGACGACCGCCTGGTGCTGGTGGTGGGCCCCTGTTCCATCCACGACCATGGCCAGGCCATGGAATACGCGCGCCTGCTGCGCACCGCCGCCGAACAGCACCAGAAAGACTTGCTCATCGTCATGCGCGTGTACTTCGAGAAGCCGCGCACCACCGTGGGCTGGAAGGGCTATATCAACGACCCGCGCCTGGACGGCAGCTTCCGCATCAATGAAGGCCTGCGCCGCGCGCGCGAACTGCTGCTGGACATCAGCGGCCTGGGCCTGCCGATCGCCACCGAATTCCTGGACCTGCTCAGCCCGCAATACATTGCCGACCTGATCGCCTGGGGCGCCATTGGCGCGCGCACCACCGAAAGCCCCAGCCACCGCCAGCTGAGTTCCGGCCTGAGCTGTCCGCTGGGCTTCAAGAACGGCACCGACGGCGGCGTGCAGATCGCCGCCGACGCCATGGTCGCGGCCAGCGCCAAGCACGCTTTCATGGGCATGACCAAGATGGGCATGGCCGCCATCTTCGAGACCCGCGGCAACCAGGACACCCACGTCATCCTGCGCGGCGGCAAGCAAGGCCCGAACTACGACGCGGCCAGCGTCGACGCCTGCTGCGCCGCCCTGCGCGCCGCCGGCCAGCGCGAACAGGTCATGATCGACTGCTCGCACGCCAACTCCAACAAGTCGCATCTGCGCCAGGTCGACGTGGCCAACGATATCGCCGCCCAGATCGCCAAGGGCGACGGCCGCATCACCGGCGTGATGATCGAAAGCCATCTCGAAGAAGGCCGCCAGGACCTGAAGCCCGGCCTGCCGCTGCGCCGCGGCGTGTCCATCACGGACGCCTGCCTGGGCTGGTCGCAGACCGCGCCGGTGCTGGAAACGCTGGCCCTGGCCGTGCGCCAGCGCCGCGAAAAGGCCGCAAAACCGGCCTGAGAACCGCGGCTCTCGGGTCTCTTGCCGCGTACGGCCTCAGCGGCCGACGCGGTAAGGCGCCGGATCCATGTCCGGCGCCTGGCCGGTGATCATGCAGGCCAGCAGCTTGCCCGTCACCGGACCCAGCGTGAAGCCATGATGCGCATGGCCGAACGCCAGCCACAAGCCGGGATGGCGCGGCGCCGGTCCGATGACCGGCCGCATGTCCGGCATGCAAGGCCGGCAACCCATCCACGGTTCGCGCTCCACGGCCTCGCCCAGCGGCAGCAGTTGCCGCGCCAGCGTCCGCGTGCGCTCGATCTGGATCGGTGAAGGCGGCGCATCGCGCGCCGCGAATTCCGCGCCCGTGGTCAGGCGCACGCCCAGGGTCATGGGCGTCACGACGAAACCGCTTTCGATATCTGCCACCGGGTGCGACAAGGTCGCCCCCTCTTCCAACGCGTAATGCTGGTGATAGCCGCGCTTGACCGCCATGGGGATGCGATAGCCCAGCGGGCGCAGGACGTCCGGCGACCACGGGCCCAGCGCCACCACCACGTCGCGGGCCTCGATCGGCCCTTGTTCTCCCTGTACCTGCCACCCCTTGCCTGACGGCTTGAGGCTGCGCGCGTCGCCGCGCGCCAGCACGCCGCCGCGCCGCTCGAACAAGGCCGCGTAGCCGCGCGTCACCGCGCCCGGGTCCGAAACATTGACCGGATCCAGCCAGTGCACCGCGCCGGCCATGCGCGACAGCGAAGGTTCCAGCGCCGCCAGCGCCTTGCGGTCCAGCACGCGGTGGTTCAGCCCGTAAGGCGCGAGCGCTTGGGCCTCGGCCACGGCCCGGGCCAGGCCGGCCTCGCTGCGCATGCCATCGATCCAGCCGCTGCGCCGGAACAGGTGGGAGATGCCGGCCTCGTCCTTGAGCGCGTCATGTTCGGCGACGCAGCGCTCGATCAACGGCAGCATGGCCTCGGCCGCGCGCGCCAGCCGCGACGGCGCCGAATGCCACCAGTAGCGCAGCAGCCATGGCGCGATGCGCGGCAAAAAGCGCGGGTGATAGCTCACGTCAGGCGTGTTGTTCCTGGCATAGCGCCACAGGCTGCGCCAGTCGCGCGGGAAGGCATAGGGAATCACGCTGGCCCGTTCGATCAGGCCCGCGTTGCCATAGCTGGTTTCCTCGCCAGGGCCGCGCCGGTCCAGCAGCACCACTGAACGGCCGCGCGCCGCCAGATGCAGGGCGGTGCTCACCCCGACGATGCCCGCACCCAGGACCAAGGCGTCTGTTTTCATGCGGCGCATTCTGCGCTTGCGTGCGGTGTTCGGCAAGGGCGCGCGCGCGTAGAATCCCCGGCTGCACGCCCTGCCCTCCGCGCCCACGCTCCAATCGAGGAATACGTCATGACCAGCCCCCGCCTGCAACCCGTCACGCTCGCCGGCGAGGTCGTACGCCTGGAACCGCTGACCGCCAGCCATGCCGCGCCGCTTGCGCAGGTGGGCCTGCACCCCGAACTGTGGCGTCTGCAACCCGAGCCCGTGCAGACGCTGGACGATATGCAGCGCTATGTCGACCGTGCGCTGGCTGGCCAACGCGACGGCAACTGCCTGCCATTCGTCATCGTGCGGCAGGACAACGATCAGATCATCGGCGCGACCCGCTACATGGACATCGCGCTGGCGCACAAACGCCTGGAGATCGGCGGCACATGGCTCACGCCAGCAAGCCAGCGTTCCGGCGCCAATACCGAGGCCAAGTTCTTGTTGTTGCAGCACGCCTTTGAAACAATTGGTATCATGCGTGTTGTATTCAAGACTGAACTGAGCAATATGCAATCGCGCCAGGCCATCCTGCGGATCGGCGGCGTGGAGGAAGGCGTGTTCCGCAAGCACCTGATCGCGCAATCGGGGCGCGCGCGCGACATGGTCTACTTCGCGATCCTCGACGAGGACTGGCCGGCCGTCAAAGCGCGCTTGCTGATGCGCATGCGCCGCGCCAGTTAGCGCGCGCCTCCCGCTCATTTCGCAGCTTGTCCGGGCCGCGAGGCCTGCCCCGCACTATTGAAGCCAGTTATGCAACAGACCTACGCCGCGCCCGCGCGCCACACGATATACATCTACACCGAGGAACAGCGCGGCAACCAGCTGGTCGAGTCGCTGGTGCTCGGCATGCTCTCCGACATATCGGGGTCCGACAAACTCGTGGTGGTGCAGGATCCGCACAGCAGCCTGAAGTTCGTCTATCGCATCGATCACGACAGCAGCAATCTGGACGCCGCGGCAATCACCGAACAGGACGCGTCCCTTTTCAATGGCAAGACCTCGGTCCAGATCAACTCGATGACCTATCGCCTCGGCACGGCCGAGAACGCGATGAAATTGCTGCGTGGCAAAAACCAGTGGATACAGGACAAGGGCGCGGTGCTGTCCGTGCTGCTGCAGAACGCCGCTGCCCGCAAGACCCGCTTCGCCCCGCCCCGCATCGAGCGCGACCGCATGCGCAAGGTACCGCCGGGCGTTGCCGTCGAACACCTGCCTACATAAAAAGCACAGTATCCACAGGGCCGGCCTTATCCACAATTTCTGTGGATAAAAAAGCCTCGAACCCACGGCTGATGGCCGTTCGACCGATGCGCAACGGGCTGCTCATTTTTTGACCACTAAAAGAATGGGCGGCGCGCGGCTGCCATCCTTGATTCTTGACGCGGCGCCGCAGGGGCGATGATGATATTCTCCGCAAGCGCGCGATACGAAAAATATCGCGCTCGCGGACTCCCCCTATACAAGAAGACCCACATACAAGGAGCGGATAGCGTGTTTGCATTCGAAGGTCCCTGCGCGCAACCGCTGACGCCGGATTCGCCGTGACCATCATCATCGTCGACGACCACGGAGACTGGCGCGACACCATCGCTGAATACATCGAGGATCTGGGCCTGGGCCGCAGCATCCTCACCGCCGGTTCCCTCGCGGAGCTGGACCAACTGCTGCTCACCGTGACGCCCGGCATCCTGGTGCTGGACGCCATGCTGCCCGACGGCGATGCGCTGACACGCGTCTCGCACCTGCGGACCTCCTTCCCGTCGATGGGCATCATCATGCTCACCGGCCGCCTCTTGAGCGAAGACAAGGTCTCGGGCCTGAGCCTGGGCGCGGACCACTACCTGACCAAGCCCGTCAATCTGGCCGAGCTTGGCGCCACGCTGGTGTCGCTGTCGCGCCGACTGCGGGTGGTGCCGGCGGGCGAAGCCGACGCCGCGGAATCGGATGCCTGGCGTTTCGATCCGTCGCGGCGCATGCTGGTATCGCCCAAGCAGGTCTGCGTGGACATCACCGATACCGAAAGCCGGCTGATCGGCGCGCTGATCCAGGCCGCGCCGCTACCCCTGTCGCGCGCACGCCTGATCGAGGCGCTGGGCGCCAGCGTGGAGGCCTACGACACGCACAGGCTGGACGCCCACATGCACCGCCTGCGCCGCAAGCTGCGCGCGCAGGCCGGCGGCGACATGGGCATACGCACGGTGTACGGCGTGGGCTATGTGTGCACCACGCCTGTGCAGATCGTCGGCAATACCAAGAACTGAAACCGCCTCATGACGCTACCTATCCGCCCTCGCCGTTCCGTACTCTATATGCCTGGCACCAACCCGCGCGCACTGGACAAGGCGCGCAGCCTGGACGCCGACGTCCTGATCCTCGACCTGGAGGATGCCGTCGCGCCGGACGCCAAGGCACAAGCCCGCGAGCAAGTCGCCGCGGCCTTGCGCGCCGGCGGCTATGGGCGCCGCGAATGCGTGGTACGCATCAATGCGCTGGACACGGCCTGGGGCCTGGACGACGTCAGGGCCATCGCCCAGGCGGGCGCGGACGCCGTGCTGCTGCC
Organism: Achromobacter sp. GW823-FHT04E03; assembly: GCF_058796095.1. Classification (NCBI taxonomy): domain Bacteria; kingdom Pseudomonadati; phylum Pseudomonadota; class Betaproteobacteria; order Burkholderiales; family Alcaligenaceae; genus Achromobacter; species Achromobacter sp. GW823-FHT04E03. The sequence continues at coordinate 793,319 of NZ_JBXAIJ010000001.1, forward strand.
CAAGGTGCAGTCCCCCGCCGAGCTCGACGCGCTCGCGCGGGCGCTGGACGCGGCGGGCGCGCCAGCCAGCCTGCCCTTGTGGGCCATGGCCGAAACGCCTTTGGGATTTCTGCGTCTGGACGCCATCGCTTCCGGCCACGCGCGGCTGGCGGCCATCGTCGTGGGCACCTCGGACCTGGTAAAGGATCTGCACGCGCGCCACACGCCGTCACGCGAAGAAACCTTGCTGGCGCGCTCGATGGCGGTGATGGCGGCGCGGGCCCACGGCCTGGCGGCGCTGGACGGCGTGCATCTGGACCTGCACGACGACACGGGCCTGGAGGCCGCCTGCAAACAGGGACGCGACCAGGGCTTCGATGGCAAGACGCTCATCCATCCCAGGCAGATAGCGGCAGCCAACGCCGCCTTCGCGCCCTCGGCGGAAGAACTTGCCGCCGCGCGCAAGCGCCTGGACGCCTGGCGCGCCGCGCAGGCCGCCGGCCTGGGCGTGGCCGTGGTCGACGGCGCGCTGGTGGAAAACCTGCATGCGCGCGAAGCGGAACGCGTGCTGGCGCTGGCCGAGGCCATCGCACAAGCCTGGTGACAACAGCGGCGACAGCAGTAATATCGGCTTTCAAATGCATATTGTCGGTAACGCCGGGCCAGGCGCGTGATCGGCGTATCGGGGAGCGGTCGTGACGTTGATCTTGCGGCAAATGTCGATCTCATTCTGCGTGGCGGCGTTGTGGGCCGCCACGGCGGCGGGCTTGCCGGCGCCGGCGCGGGCCCAGGCCGCCAATTTCCATCCCTGCAATTCCCAGCCTTCCCTGCCGATGTGCCTGCATGGCTATGGCAAGCGCATAGCAGTGCAGCGCTGGGGCGCGCAGCCCGACCCGCTGGACCCGGACGCGGCCGTCAACGCCTCGCTGGTCACGCGCGACCCGGCCAAGGAAATCGGCAAGCTCAAATCCAGCACGATCCTGGTGCAGGACATGGACACCTCCGAAGTCCTGTTCGCGCGCAACGAGGACGCCGTGCGGCCCATCGCCTCCATCACCAAGCTCATGGCGGCGCTGACGCTGGTCAAGGCCGGCCTGCCCATGGACGAACTCATCACCATCGACGCCAGCGACACCCGCTCCACCAGCGAGCTGCCTTCGCGCCTGACCGCCGGCACCAAGCTGAGCCGCGCCGATCTGCTGCGCCTGGCGCTGGTCCCGTCCGAGAACAGCGCCGCGCAGGCCCTGGGCCGCACCTATACCGGCGGCACCGCCGCCTTCGTCGCGGCAATGAACGCCGAAGCCCGCGCGCTGGGCATGACCGACTCCAGCTTCGCCGAACCCAGCGGCCTGTCCAACGAAAACCAGTCTTCGGCCAAGGATCTGGTCAAGTTGCTGCAGGCGATTTCCGCGCAGCCGCTCTTGCGGCAATACACCGGCGAGACCAGCTACCAGGCCGCCGGCCAGACCTTCCGCAACACCAACATCCTGGTGGGCCGCCCGCAATGGGACATCCTCGTGTCCAAGACCGGCACCACCCGCGAAGCCGGCGATTGCCTGGTGATGGCGGTCAAGGTCGGCAAGCGCAACCTGGCCATGGTGCTGCTCAACGCGCAGGGCATCAACGGCTCGCGCTTCGGCGACGCGGTTCGCCTGCGCCGGGTGCTCGACAGCCGGTACGCCTCACGCTGATTGACGGCATCGCGCGCCAAGCCCGGTACAATACCGGCCTTTGACGCGGAACGAACGCCCGTTCCGTCCGCCCGCCGCGCCGCCTGAGCGCCCTACTTCCCCGATTATTTTTCATTGCGCCTGGCCGGCGGGAATCCTGCCGCGTCCCCTGTTGCACCATCCATGATCCGCTTCCAACAAGTTTCACTCATGCGCGGCGTCAAGCCCTTGCTCGACAAGGTCGACCTGCTGCTCAACCCCGGCGACAAGATCGGCCTGATCGGCGCCAACGGCGCCGGCAAGTCCAGCCTGTTCGGTCTCTTGCGCGGCACGCTGCACGCGGACCAGGGCGACCTGGACTATCCGGCCAGCTGGCGCATGGCCTATGTGGCGCAGGAAACGCCCGCGCTCGACCGCCCGGCCATCGAATACGCCATCGACGGCGACGTGACGCTGCGCAAGCTGGAGGCGGAACTGGCGCAGCTGGAAGCCGAACCGGAAAGCACGGAGAACGGCCTGCGCATGGCCGACATCTACGCCGCGCTGGCCGACGCCGACGCGTACACCGTGCATTCGCGCGCCGAACAGCTGCTGACTGGCCTGGGCTTCACGCAGGCGCAGATGCACCTGCCGTTGACGAGCTTTTCCGGCGGCTGGCGCATGCGCCTGAACCTGGCGCAGGCGCTGATGTGCCCGTCCGACCTGCTGCTGCTGGACGAGCCCACCAACCACCTGGATCTGGACGCCATCATCTGGCTGGAAGACTGGCTCAAGCGCTATCCGGGCACGCTCATCGTCATCTCGCATGACCGCGACTTCCTGGACGGCGTGGTCAACGTCATCGTCCATATCGACGAGCGCAAGCTCAAGCGCTATTCGGGCAACTATTCGTCCTTCGAGCGCCAGCGCGCCGCGCAGCTGGAGCTGGCGCAAGGCATGCTGGAAAAGCAGATGCGCCAACGCTCGCACCTGCAATCCTTCATCGACCGCTTCAAGGCCCAGGCCAGCAAGGCGCGCCAGGCGCAGAGCCGTATCAAGGCGCTGGCCCGCATGGAGGAAGTGGCGCCGCTGCGCGCGGCCGCCGAGTTCTCGTTCGAATTCCGCGAGCCCTTGCGCGCGCCCAACCCGCTCCTGACCATGGACGCGGTCAGCGCCGGGTATCGCGTCGCGGACGAGGAAACGGAAATCGAGTCCGACAAGATCATTGTGTCGGGCATCAATTTTTCGCTGCAGGCGGGACAGCGCATCGGCCTGTTGGGCATCAACGGCGCGGGCAAGTCCACCTTCATCAAGACCATCGCGGGCGAACTTGCAACGCTGGCCGGCGAAGCGCAGTTCAACAAGGGGCTGTCCATCGGCTACTTCGCCCAGCACCAGGTGGAGATGCTGCGCCATGACGAATCGCCGCTATGGCACATGACGAAGATCGCGCCGACCGTGCGCGAGCAGGAGCTGCGCAACTTCCTGGGCAGCTTCAACTTCAACGGCAACATGGCCACCAGCTCCATCGCGCCGTTCTCCGGCGGCGAAAAGGCGCGGCTGGCGCTGGCCCTGATCGTGTGGCAGCGTCCCAATCTGCTGCTGCTGGACGAGCCCACCAACCACCTGGACCTGGAAACCCGCGAAGCGCTGACCACCGCGCTGGCGCAGTTCGAAGGCACGCTGATGCTGGTGTCGCACGACCGCCATCTGCTGCGCGCCACCACCGATGAATTCATCATCGTGGCCGACGGCGAAGTCAGCCCGTTTGACGGCGACCTGGACGACTACAAGGACTGGCTCTACAAGACCAAGCTGGCCGCCAAGGCCGCTTGAAGCCGGGCGCGGGCGGCCTGCCCGCGCCACCTCACGCCAGCGCGCTGGGATAGGGGCTGGTGTCGATGTGTTCCAGCATGCCGTAGGCCAGCCGTTCCAGCAGCCGCGCGCGGTCGGCGGCATGCGCGGGGTCTTCCCACAGGTTGCGCAGCTCGTGCGGGTCCTGATTCAGGTCATAGAGCTCGCCCCAGCGCGCGCCGTCGTAGACCGTGACGCGAAATCCGTCGGCCAGCAGCGTGCGGCAGCGGATGCGGCTGTTGAAGCCCAGTATCACGCGCTGCCCTTCTTCCTCGATCATCAGCGCGTCGCGCACGGCAGCCTCGCTTCCTCCGATGAGGCCTGCCATGTCGCGCCCCTGGATGCCGTTATAGGGCTGCACGCCAGCGCGCGCCAGCACCGTGGGCGCGACGTCGATGGTGCTGAGCAAGGCGTCGCTGGCCGCGCCCGCCGTTCGCGCCGCGGCGGGGTCGCGCCAGATGAACGGCACGCGGGTCAGGCCGCGGTAATGGATGGGCCCCTTCAGCATCAACTGATGGTCGCCCAGGTAATCCCCATGGTCGCTGGTGAAGATCACCACCGTATTGTCGGCCAGCCCCAGCGCGTCGAGTTCGGCCAGCACGCGGCCGATCTGGTTGTCGATGTTGGCGATCGACCCATAGTTCAGCGCCAGCGCTTCGCGCGCCTCGCGCTCGTTGCAGGAAAAGATCGCGGGCGTGTGCTTGACCGCAGTGCCCGCGTCGCGCTGCGCGCGCAGCCAGGCCACGTGCGGCGGCGGCGTACCCTGGCCGTGGAACGACGCGGGCAGCTCCATGTCCTCTGGCTTGTGCAGGTCCCAGAACCGCCCCGGCGGCGTGAAAGGATGGTGCGGATCCGGAAACGAGCATTGCAGGAAGAATGGCTGCCCGGAAGCCGCATAGCCGCGCAGCGCCTCGATGCCGCGGTCGGCGATGTAGGCAGTGGGATAGAGTTCTTCCGGCACGCGCGTGCGCCAGGCCTGGCGGATGCGCGTCAGCTCGTATTCCGGCGCGGGGATGGCATGAGCCGGGCCGATCAGCGCCTCGACCTCGGGATGCTCGCGCCGCAGCCAATGCCGGTAATGGCCGTGCACGTCGTCGCTATGGTCGTCGACCAGGTCTACCTGCTCGAAGCCGTAATACGGATAGCTCAGATCGTGGTCGGGGCGTTCGAGCCACAGCTTGCGCTGCTCCTGGTCGTACCGGCCGGCGTCAGGCTCGACCGCCTCGCGCGGCAATCTGTCTTCGGCGCGCACCGGCCACGATGGAGGTATGTCCGTCATGTTCTGCAGGTGCACCTTGCCGACCAGCGACGTGCCGTAGCCGGCTTCGCGCATGGCCTCGACGAAGGTGCGGCTGCGGAGCGACAGCGCGATGCCGTTGTGGCGCGCGCCATGCGCGGACGGATAGCGGCCGGTCATCAAACTGGCGCGGTTCGGCATGCAGATGGGCGTGGCCACGTGCATGTTGTCGGCGCGCCACCCCGACTCGGCCAGACGGTCCAGGTTGGGCGTGTGGACCACGCGGTTGCCGTAGGACCCCAAATGGTCGGCGCGGTGCTGGTCGGTAATGAACAGCAGGAAGTTGACGGGCTTCGCAGCGGACGTCATTGCTTCGCTCCCGACATCTCCACGGCGGAACGCCAGGCCGGCATGTCGCGCTTGACCATGTCGCCGAAGGCATCGGGCGTCATGTAGATCGGCACCATGCCCAGCGGCTGCAAGGCCTGCGCGAATGCGCTGTCGGTCAGTACCGCCTCCAGGTCCGCGTTCAGTTTCTTCACCACTGCGGGCGGCGTGCCGGCGGGCGCGAACAGGCCGATCCACGACCGCACGGCGACTCCGGCGGCCACGTCCGAGAACAGCGGCACATCGGGCAGCGCTGCATACTTTTCAGTATTGGCCACGCCCAGCACCTTGACCTTGCCGGATGCGAGGAACGGAATGGCCGGCGCGATGCCGCCTATCATCAGCGGCACGTGGCCCGCGACCAGATCGGCCATCGCAGGCGCGGCGCCCTTATATGGCGCGTGCACCACGTCCAGGCCGGCGGCGTGCTTCAACTGCTCCATTGCCAGCTGGTGCACCGTGCCCAGGCCGGGCGAGCCATAGGTGTACTTGCCGGGATTGGCCTTGATCAGTTTGACGGCATCCGCCAGCGTCGACGCTGGAAACTCGGCATTGGCCAGCAGCACCACCACGTTGTCCGCCACCAGGCCGACCGGCGCGAAATCGCGCACCGGGTCGTACGGCAGGCTGGAATACAGCGCGCTGTTGATGCCGTGCGTGTTGGTGGTGCCCATCAGCAGCGTATAGCCGTCGGGCGCGGCGCGCGCCACCATGGACGCGGCGATGTTGCCGCCCGCGCCCGGCTTGTTCTCCACTACCAGCGTGTAGCCGCGCGGCTCCAGGCGCTGCGCCAGTTGGCGCGCCAGCACGTCCACCGCGCCGCCGGGCGAGAACGGCACCACGATCTGCACCGGCCGCGCCGGGTAGGTATCCGCAGCCGCCGCCGCACCCGCAATGCCACAGGCCCAGCTCGCGGCCAGGCCCATCCAGAACTTCTTCATGAATCGTCTCCATCCCGGCGTCCTGCCCGGCCCAGCCTGGGCAACGCCTGTCTTTCGTAGAGCGGCAAGTATGCCTAGCGCCCGGTGTCGGCGTGAAATGAAATAAACTGAACGATTCATAACCATTTGAATATGTATCGCCCATGCCTGACCGCGCCGGCACCCACCTCAAGCGACGTCATGCCGAACTGCTGGTCGCACTGGACGACGAACGTCACCTGGGGCGCGCGGCCGAAGGCCTGCATATGTCCCAGCCCGCCGCCTCCAAGGCGCTGGCGCAGCTGGAGGAACAGGTGGGCTACGCGCTATTCGAGCGCGGGACCCGGGGCACCCTGCCGACAAATGCCGGAATGGTTATGATCCGCCACGCCCGGCACAGCCTGGGCGCAGCCCAGCGCGTGGCGGCCGAATTGCGGGCCGCCGAAGAACGCGGCGCCAGCCTGCTGCGCCTGGGCACCCTGCCCTCGGCCGCGCCCCATCTGGCGCCGCAACTGATCGCCCATCTGCTGGGCCTGGCGCCGCGGCTGGAAGTGAAACTGGTGGAAGGCGCGCTCGGCGAACTCATGGACAAGCTGGCGCGCGACGAGCTGGACATCGTGCTGGGCCGCCTGGGCAGCCGCCTGCTGCCCGCGGACTGCGAGGTGATCCGCCTGCACGAAGAACCTATCCTGGTGGTGGCGCGCCCCGGCCATCCGCTGGCGGCAAGCGAGGCGCTCGCGGCCGCCGAACTGGCGCGCTGGCCCTGGGTGCTGCCGCTGGAAGCCACCATGATGCGCGAGCGTCTGGACGAGGCTTTCGTGCATGCCGGCGCGCACGCACCAGTTTCCAGTATCCAGTCCAATTCGCTGCTGGCCACCCTGGCCCTGCTGGCCCAGGACGATCGCCTGGCTGCCTTGCCCCAGGCGATTGCGCGCTACTGCGAGCGGCAAGGCAGCGTGACCGTACTGCCGCTACGGCTGGACGCCAACTTCGGCGCCATCGGCGCCGTGGTCAACCGCAACACGGCCGGCATGCCCGTGGTGCAGGCGGCGGTTGCGTGGCTGCGCGGCTTGCCGGCAGGCGCGATTCAGACCGCGCCGACCCCAGGCGCCTGATATCCCAGCAGCACGCTGGCGGCTTCGGCCTCGCGCCGTACCGCCTGCGCGATCGGGCCGTCTGCCGAGGCGTCGAATCCGCCCGTCGCGCCCAGCGCAGTCAGCGCGGCGCAGGGGCGGCCGTTGTGGTCCAGGAGCGGCGCCGACACCGCGCTGATGCCCTTTAGATTGGTGTCGCGCACCGTGGCGCAGCCCTCGGCCAGCACCTGGCGGCGCAGGCGGCCGATGGGGTCGGAGGCGTCCAGCAACGCCCGCATGTCGGCGGGCGCACGAGCCAGTTCGGCCTCGGCCAGTGCCCGCACCCGCGCATCGTCCTGCAAGGCCAGGAACACCCGCCCGGTGGCGGACCACAGCATGGACAGCACCGAGCCCATGCGCACGTTGACCGTCACCGGCAGGCCCGGTTCTTCAAAGCGCACGATGGTCGGCCCCTTGTTGCCCATGACCGCGATGAAGCAGGTCACTTCCAGGCCTTCGCGCAGGCGCACCAGGCTGGGCTCGGCCAGGCGGATGGGATCGGCCTGGCGCAGCGCGGCCAGGCCCAGCAGCATCGCTTCCAGTCCCAGGTAGTACTGTTGAGTGGCGGCATCCTGCGCCACCAGGCCCTCTTCCATCAGGCTGACCAGGTAGCGGTGCACTTTGGCGGGGCTTTCGTCCACCTGCGCGGCCAGCAGCGTGAGGCTGGCACGGCCGCCCAGCCGGCCCAACCCCTTCAGCACCGCCATGCCGGTTTCAGCGGCCTGCACGCGCTGGCGCCGTTCGCGCGGCCGGGGCGCGTCGGTAGTCTGGGTGGGGACGGACGAAGGTTCGGGAGTCTGGGTCATGGACGCGGGTTGGGGGCTGCCAGGCGGCTGCGGATGCAGCCCGGAGATTACCCCAATTGAATAATTACGCAATGCGTATATGATTTACGCAATTGTAATCCGGAGCGACGACATGGGCCACCCAACCACCCCTGCAACCCCCGCGCCCGCCAGTACCGGCGGCTGTCCCATCGACCATGCCGCGCTGGCGCGTGCCCAAGGCTGTCCGGTCAGCCCGCGCGCCGCGGAATTCGATCCGTTCGGCGACGGCTACCAACAGGACCCGCCCGAGTACGTGCGCTGGGCGCGCGAACAGGAACCCGTGTTCTACAGCCCCAAGCTGGGCTATTGGGTGGTCACGCGCTACGACGACATCAAGGCCGTGTTCCGCGACAACCACACCTACAGCCCCTCCATCGCGCTGGAAAAGATCACGCCGACCGGCCCCGAGGCCAACGCAGTGCTGGCCAGCTACGGCTACGCGATGAACCGCACCCTGGTCAACGAGGACGAACCGGCCCACATGCCGCGCCGCCGCGTGCTGATGGATCCGTTCACGCCGGACGAACTCAAGCACCACGAACCCATGGTGCGGCGCCTGACGCGCGAGTATGTGGACCGTTTCATCAACGACGGCCGCGCCGACCTGGTCGACCAGATGCTGTGGGAAGTGCCCTTGACCGTCGCCCTGCACTTCCTGGGCGTGCCCGAGGAGGACATGGATCTGCTGCGCCAGTACTCCATCGCCCACACCGTCAATACCTGGGGCCGGCCCAAGCCGGAAGAACAGGTGGCGGTGGCGCATGCGGTAGGTAATTTCTGGCAACTGGCGGGCAAGATTCTGGACAAGATGCGCCAGGATCCCGATGCCCCGGGCTGGATGCAGTACGGCATCCGCAAGCAGAAGGACCATCCCGAGGTCGTCACCGACTCGTACCTGCATTCGATGATGATGGCCGGCATCGTCGCGGCGCATGAGACCACCGCCAACGCCTCGGCCAACGCCATCAAGCTGCTGCTGCAGCATCCTGACGCCTGGCGCGAACTGTGCGAGGACCCCGGCCTGCTGCCCAACGCGGTCGAGGAATGCCTGCGCCACAACGGCTCGGTCGCGGCCTGGCGCCGCCTCGCCACGCGCGACACCGAGATCGCCGGCGTGGCGATTCCCGCGGGCGCCAAGCTGTTGATCGTGTCCTCGTCGGCCAACCACGACGAGCGCCATTTCGCCGACGCCGACTTCTTCGACATCCGCCGCGACAACGCCAGCGACCAGCTGACCTTCGGCTATGGCGCGCACCAGTGCATGGGCAAGAACCTGGCGCGCATGGAGATGCAGATCTTCCTGGAAGAGCTGACCCGCCGCCTGCCGCATATGCGCCTGGCCGAACAGCAGTTCACCTACGTGCCGAACACCTCGTTCCGCGGCCCCGAGCATCTGTGGGTGGAATGGAACCCGGCCGACAACCCCGAGCGCCGCGACGCCGCCCTGCTGGATCAGGTGCAGCCGGTGCGCATCGGCGAGCCCTCGACCCACGCGATCAGCCGCAAGCTGGTGGTGACGCAGGTCACGGCCGCGGCCGACGGCATTGCGCGCATCAGGCTCGAATCGCCTGACGGCAAGCCGCTGCCGCGCTGGACGCCCGGCTCGCACATCGACGTCGAATGCGGCGACACGGGCCTGTCGCGCCAATACTCGCTCTGCGGCGATCCGGCCGCCGCGAATGCATTGGAGATCGCCGTGCTCAAGGAAACGGCAGGCCGCGGCGGTTCCGCCTGGATCCACCAGCACCTGCGCACGGGCAGCATCGTGCGCGCACGCGGCCCGCGCAACCATTTCCGCATGGACGAAAGCGCCAAACGTCTGATCCTCATCGCCGGCGGCATCGGCATCACGCCCATCAGCGCCATGGCGCGCCGCGCGCGCGAGCTGGGCCTGGATTACGAACTGCACTACAGCGGACGCTCGCGCGCCTGCATGGCCATGCTGGACGAACTGCTGCAGCTGCATGGCGCGCGCCTGCATCTGCATATCAGCGAGGAAGGCAGCCGCAACGACTTCGCCGCCCTGCTGTCCCGTCCCGAGGCCGGCGTCCAGATCTACGCCTGCGGCCCCGAGCGCATGCTGGATGCCCTGCAAGCCGCCTGCGCCGCCTGGCCCGAGGACAGCCTGCGCGTGGAGCACTTCCATTCCACGCTCGCCACCCTGGACCCGTCCAAGGAACACGCCTTCGAGGCCGAGCTGAAGGACTCCGGCATCGTCGTGCAAGTGCCTGCCGACCAGACGCTGCTGAGCGCGCTGCGCAGCGCCAACATCGACGTGCAGAGCGATTGCGAGGAAGGTCTCTGCGGCTCCTGCGAGGTGCGCGTGCTGGGCGGCGCGGTCGATCACCGCGACGTGGTGCTGACCCGCGCCGAACGCGAGGCCGGCACCCGCATGATGGCTTGCTGCTCCCGCGCCCAGGGCAAGCGCATCGTGCTGGAGCTGTAGCGGCTGGCGTGCCTGCAATGTCGCGCCCTTGCGCCCGGCGGCGCATGCGCGCATTCATATGCCTGAAGTGCGCCTGAAAGCGGTAGAATTCACCCCTCTGCTCATCACCACATCGTCCCGCTGCAACGCGGGACGACGTTTTTTGACGCGGCCAGTCCCGGGCCTGAAGGCGGGCCCCTTGCGGGCCGGCCCGTGCCGCGGCCGGCCGCGGGGTAATTTCTCAGCGCTCCTAGATGCCGATCAAAGACCAACTATTCCTCGCCAGCCAGTATCTTGCCCCTCACCACCTGGTGTCGCGGCTCTTCGGGTACGCATCCGACTGCCGGGAACCCGCGGTCAAGAACTGGATGATTTCGCGCTTCGTCCGCCGCTATGGCGTGGACATGCGCGAGGCGCTGCAGGAAGACCCGCTGGCCTATGACTGCTTCAACGACTTCTTCACGCGGGCATTGAAAGAAGACGCGCGGCCCCTGGACGACGAGCCGGGCTCGGTGGTGTGTCCGGCCGACGGCGCCATCAGCCAGATGGGCGCTATCGAACATGGCCGCATCTTCCAGGCCAAGGGCCATAGCTACGGCCTGGCCGACCTGCTGGGCGGCGACGCCGAACGCGCGGCCCCGTTCCAGGGCGGCGAATTCGCCACCGTCTATCTGTCGCCCAAGGATTACCACCGCGTGCACATGCCGGTCGCCGGTACCCTGCGCGAAATGATCCACGTACCCGGCCGCCTGTTCTCGGTCAACCCGCTGACCGCCCGCAACGTGCCGCGCCTGTTCGCGCGCAACGAACGCGTGGTCTGCATCTTCGACACCGAGCACGGACCGATGGCCCTGGTGCTGGTGGGCGCCATGATCGTCGCGTCCATCGAGACGGTGTGGGCCGGCCTGGTCACGCCGCACAAGCGCCGCGTGAAAGCCACCCGCTACGACGACGCGGCGCGCGCCCCGATCCACCTGGCCAAGGGCGCGGAAATGGGCCGCTTCAAGCTGGGCTCCACCGCCATCGTGCTGTTCGGTCCCAACCAGATCCGCTGGGCCGACACGCCTGCCGTGCTGGGTCCGGTGCGCATGGGCGAACTGATGGCGCTGCCTGCGTAGTTTTCTCCGCAAATATTCGATTTATTCGAAATTGGATGTCTGGTTTTATTCGCTTTATGCGATGAATCGGCGTTGCTAGATTACGGGCTTTTACCGGCCCGCCATGACATCCCTGCTCTCGTCCTCCGCCAGTCCCCGCGCCGCCTCGGCCGACCGCCCCTTGCCGCGCGCGCTGGCGCGCATGCTGTCGCTGGACGACTTCGAGGCGGCGGCGAAACGCCGCCTGCCGCGGCCGATCTTCGGCTATGTCGCGGGCGCGGCCGAAGACAACCAGTCCCTGCGCGGCAACCGCAACGCCTTTACGCAGTACGCGTTTTCGCCGCGCGTGCTGGTGGACGTGTCGCGCCGCACGCAGCAAACCGAACTCTTCGGCCGCCGCTATGCCTCGCCCTTCGGCATTGCCCCGATGGGCATCAGCGCGCTGTCGGCCTACCGCGGCGACATCGTGCTGGCGCGTGCCGCGCGTGAGCAAGGCATACCCGCCATCCTCAGCGGCACCTCGCTGATTCCGCTGGAAGACGTCATCCGCGCAGCGCCCGGCACCTGGTTCCAGGCCTATCTGCCTGGCGATCCGCAGCGCATCGACGCACTGGTCGAACGCGCCCGCCGCGCCGGCTACGAAACCCTGGTGCTGACGGTGGACATTCCCGTGTCGGCCAACCGCGAGAACAACGTGCGCACCGGCTTCTCCACCCCGCTCAAGCCCAGCCTGCGCCTGGCCTGGGATGGCTTGACGCGGCCGCGCTGGCTGGCCGGCACGTTCATGCGCACGCTGCTGGCCCATGGCATGCCGCATTTCGAGAACTCCTTTGCCACGCGCGGCGCGCCGATCGTGTCGTCGTCGGTGCTGCGCGACTTCAGCGCGCGCGATCACCTCAGCTGGGAACATGTGGCGCGCATCCGCCGCCAATGGCCAGGCACGCTGATCATCAAGGGCATCCTGCATCCGCAGGACGCGGCGCTGGCGCGCCAGCATGGCGCCGACGGCATCATCGTGTCCAACCATGGGGGCCGGCAATTGGACGGCGCGGTCTCGCCGCTGCGCGCCCTGCCCGCCGTCGCCGAGGCCGCCGGCAATATGACCGTGATGATGGACAGCGGCGTGCGCCGCGGCAGCGACGTGCTCAAAGCCCTGGCGCTGGGCGCGAGCTTCGTCTTCGTCGGCCGGCCCTTCAACTATGCGGCCGCAGTCGGCGGCGAGGCCGGCGTATCGCACGCCATCGGCCTGCTGCGCGCCGAGGTCGACCGCAACATGGCGATGCTGGGCATCAACCATGTACAGGAGATGGGACCGGATTTGCTCGTGCGGGAGTATCCGCACCCGGCATAGAATGGCGGTTCCCTTGCCCCGCGCGCCGCTGCTCCCGGCCTGGCGCGCCCCAGAGCCGCCGTGTCCCTACGCCAATCCTCATTCTTCCTGCGCTTCCTGACCCTGGGCGCCCTGGCTCACGTCTACGTGGGCGCCCGCCTGATCCCCGACGCCCAATTGGGCGGAGCGGGTTCCGCCGCCGCCATTCTTGCCTTGCTGCTGTCCTGCATCCTGATCCCGCTGGGGATGCTGGGGCGTTCGTCCGTGCACCCGCCCTGGGGCGACCGCATTGCCTGGGTCGGGCTGTTCGCGATGGGCCTGTTCTCGTCGCTGTTCGTGCTGACGGTGCTGCGCGACGCTTTGCTGCTGGTGACGTGGCTGGCGAATCTACTGATCGGCGCCGATCTGCCTTGGACCACGTTGCGCCGGGTCAGCGCCTGGGCCGTGCCCATATTGGCCCTCGCCGGAACATTGGTCGGCCTGTACAACGCCCGCAAGCGGGCGCGCGTGGTCGATGTGGACGTGCCCATCGCCGGCCTCGCGCCCGACCTGGACGGCTTCACCATCGTGCAGATCAGCGACATCCACGTCGGCCCGACCATCAAGAAGCGCTACGTGCAGGCCATCGTCGACGCCGTCAATGAACAGCTGCCGGACATGATTGCGATCACCGGCGACGTGGTCGACGGCAGCGTCGAGCAGCTTTCCGTACAGGCCAGCCCGCTGGGCCAGCTGCGCGCGCCCCATGGGGTCTATCTGGTGACCGGCAACCATGAATACTATTCGGGCGCCACGCCCTGGATCGCCGAGTTCCGCCGCATGGGGCTGCGCGTGCTGATGAACGAGCACGTGGTCATCCACCCCGCCGGCCTGCCCGTGGTGGTGGCGGGCATCACCGACTACAGCGCCGGCTCGTTCGATCCGCAGCATCGCAGCAATCCCAAGGCGGCGCTGGCGGGCGCGCCCGCCGACGCCATGCCCCGGATACTGCTGGCGCACCAGCCGCGCAGCGCGGCGGCGGCCGAGCCACTCGGCTATACCCTGCAACTGTCCGGCCATACGCATGGCGGACAGTTCTTCCCATGGGGTTTCTTCGTGCGCTTCCAGCAGCCCTATACGGCCGGCCTGCATCGCCTGGGCAAGATGTGGATCTACATCAGCCGCGGCACGGGCTACTGGGGACCGCCCAAGCGCCTGGGCGCACCCTCCGAGATCACGCGCCTGCGGCTGCGCGCGGCCTGAACGGCGCGGCTCAGCCGTTGTCCGGCAAGGGCCCGCGTTCCAGATAGCTGGTCAGGGCGATGTCGCTGGTGGTGTTGGTGATGCCGTCGATCTGATGGATGCGGGCCAGCAGCGCCTCCAGCGCCTGCGTATCACGCACGCGCACTTTCAGCAGCATGGCGCTCTTGCCGGTGATGGTGTGGATCTCTTCCACCTCGGTCAGCTCGGCCAGCCCCAGCACCTGCTGCGTAATGGTCCAGTTGTTGGTGTCCACGTGCACGAAGGCCAGAAGCGGCCGGCCGATGCGCGCGCCGTCCAGTTTGGCGGCAATGCCCTTGATCAGACCATCGCGCTTGAGGCGCTTGACCCGTTCATGCACGGCCGGGGCGGAGAGATTCAGCATTTTGCCCAATTCGGCGTAGCTGGGGGAGGCATCGTCGGCCAGCAGCGTTAACAGCTTTCGGTCGCGGTCATCAAGATCAGGCATTGGAATCAGGTTCTGCCGAACGGCATTCGAACTTTTACAGAATAAGGAAATATAAGCGTTAACCCTTATTTTATTCCAATAAAATTTCGCGATGCAGAACCGTAGCACCCGCAGCGCCCGCCCCGCCTCTTCCGTCCCCGCCCTGATGTTCGCCGTCAGCGTCGTAGGCTCCAACGGCCTGGCGCTCAGCCCCATCCTGAGCGACGTGGCGCGCTCCTTTTCCACCTCGCCGCTGACCATCAGCACCGCCATTTCCGCCTATGGCGCGGCCACGGCCGCCAGCGCTTTCTTCCTGGCCGCGCGCATCGACCGCATCGGCGTACGCCGCTCGCTGCTGGGCGCGATGGCGGTCCTGATCGCCGCGTTGATCCTGTCCGCCTGCGCGCCGCACTGGCTTGTGCTGACGCTGGCGCAAGCCTTGGCGGGCGCCGCTGCGGGGGTCATCCTGCCCGCCGCCTATGGATCTGCCGCGCTGATCGCGCCGCCAGGCCAGGAGGCGCGCACCCTGGGACGCGTCATCGCGGGCTGGTCGGTGTCGCTGGTGGCGGGCGTACCGCTGTCCGCGCTCATCTCCGACGCGGTGGGCTGGCGCGCCACCTACGCCACGCTGGCGCTCTGCGCCGCCATTGCCGTGCTCGGGCTACGCAAGCTGCCGGAACGCCGCGCCGGGAATCCCGCGCCGCTGCGCCTGTCGCGCCTGCTGGCGCCGCTGTCCTACCGCGACGTGCCCGCCCTGCTGTTGGGCTGCCTGGCGTTCTCGTCGGCCTTCTATGGCGTCTACGCCTTCCTGGCGGACCACGTGCGCGGCCTGCTCGCGCTGTCTGCAGGACAGGTGGGCTTCATCGCTTTCGCCTACGGAGCGGGGTTCCTGCTGGCGGGGGTGGCTGGCGCGCCGCTGATCGAGCGGCTGGGGCCGCGCCGCGCCCTGCCGTTGGCGCTGGGCGTGATCGCGCTGGTGTATCTGGGGCTGCTGCCGGCCGCGCATGCGTTGAGCGCGGTGCTGGCCATCGCCACGCTATGGGGCGCGGCCTCGCAACTGAGCCTGAACCTGCTGGTGCTGCTGCTGTCGCGCGCCCGGCCCGAAGAGCGCGGCGCGGTGCTGGGGCTGAACACCTGCACCACCTACCTGGGCGCAAGCGTCGGTACCGCGATCGCCGGCACCATCTACACCCACGCGGGATTCGAAGCGCTGGGCCTGGCCGCGGCCTGCGCCCTGGCTGCCGCGGCGCTGGGCCTGCATTGGCGGCTCAATGGCCGGCGCTCGGCGCGCGGCCAGGCGACTGCCTGAATGCCACAGGTTGGCGGCAGCAACGTCGATCAGTTCCGATACTCCACCGCGCAATCCCTGCCCGACCGCTTGGCTTGATAAAGCGCGAAATCCGCACGGCGCAGCATGTCCGAGGCGGTGGCATCGCCGGGCAGAAAGCCCGCAATGCCGCCGCTGACCGACAGCGTCACCACCGCCCCGTCGATATCCGCCGGATGCTGCCGCAGGCTGGTGCGCAGGCGCTCGCAGATCGCGCGCGCCACCGCCGCATCGGCGTCCGCCAGCAGCACCAGGAACTCCTCGCCGCCCAGCCGACCCACGGAATCGCCCTCGCGCAGACAGGCGCGCAGTTGATCGCAGAAATGCCGCAAAGCGATGTCGCCCCCCAGATGTCCATAGCGGTCGTTGACCTGCTTGAAGTAGTCCAGGTCCAGCATCAGCGCGGTGGTCGGACCGCCCGCGCCACGGCGGACGTCGGCCAGGCGCTCTTCCATCCGCTTGAGGATTTCGGCGCGATTCCAGCAGTCGGTCAGGCTATCCACCCGGGCCATGCGCTCCAGGGCGGCTTCCGCACGCCGGCTTTCGGTGACGTCCATGCCCAGGTTCACAACCTTGCCGTCGGGCAGCTTGACGTTGGACCAAAGCACCGACAATTGCTCGCCGTCGCGCGTGCGCGGCTGCCATTCGCGGAACGAGCGGTCGGGCCGCGCGACGACGCTGTCCATCGCACGATCCCGTACGGCCGGATCGGGGTAGAACAGCGCAAAAGGGTTCAGGCTCAGCTTGATCTCGGCTTCGGACCAGCCGAAGCGCCGCACACAGGCGTCGTTCCACAAGGTGCAGCGGCCGTCCTGGTCGAAGGCGTTGATCAGCACCGGCGCCGACCGGAACAGCGCCCCGAACTGCGCGATGACTTCGTTGAGCCGCGCCAGCTCGCGCTCGCGGGCGGCGGCGTCCAGCACAGCGTGCTGCGCGAAGCTGGCGAGTATGGCTTGCGCGCTGACGTAGGCTGACGCATCGGCCAGTTCGCGCCTGAAGAGGAAAGCGATGTGACCGCAGGCGACCCCGTTCGCGTCGAAAAGCGTACGCGCCACCCAGGCCCGCACGCGGGCTTCGGCCAGCCAGGGATTGTCTTGCGGCGTGTGATGCAGG
This sequence comes from Achromobacter sp. GW823-FHT04E03, assembly GCF_058796095.1. Taxonomy (NCBI): domain Bacteria; kingdom Pseudomonadati; phylum Pseudomonadota; class Betaproteobacteria; order Burkholderiales; family Alcaligenaceae; genus Achromobacter; species Achromobacter sp. GW823-FHT04E03. Next base: position 810,284 of record NZ_JBXAIJ010000001.1, read on the forward strand.
CAGACATGCGAGGTCTGATCCGCCAGCCGTGCGTGCAAGGCGTCACCCGCGCCCGCGGGACCAGCCGCCAGGCCAGCGCCGCAACTGGCGCTGGCGATCAGTTCCGTCCCGCCGCTGGCGTCCTGCAGCCGCACCCAGGCGTAGTCCACGCCCATGTCCGCGGCCGCGCGGCTGACCAGCGTTTCGAAAAAGCCGGCCTGCGGCCCCGCTGCCAGAATCGCGCTCGCCGCGGCCAGGATGCGGCCGTCATCGACGGGCAGGACCTGGGCATGGGCGGCATCGTCGGACGATGGAATACGCATGGCGTGGGGCTCGAGAGTAGAGGGCGCGCCCTGCGGCGCAGCCAAGACGGCGCCTCATCTCCGGGCGGGAGGAAAATTGGGGCCAGTATACGAGCTATCCCTGAGCCGAACTGCCAAGAATCGTCAATGCCTACGCCCCTCGCCCCGCTACCAGGGAAAGTCGATCAGATCGCCATAAAGGCTGCGCAGCTTGGCCTTCACTTCGGCCGAGTTCTGGTAGATCGAGATGAACTTCAACAGGCGCGGGTCCTGCGCGCCGGCCGGCGTGGCCACCCAGCGGATGGCATAGCGCCGCACATTGGCCGGATCGGTGTTGTCAAAGGCCAGGCCGTCCTTCTCGTTCAAGCCGGCCTGCTTGGCGAAGGTGGTGTACGTGACGGACGCGGTCACGTCGTCGAACGTGCGCGCCGACTGCGAGCCTTCGATCTGCACGAACTTCAGTTTCCTGGGATTGGACACCACGTCTTCCAGCGCGGCCTGGTGCGCCACGCCGGGCTTGAGTTTGATCAGGCCGATGGATTCCAGCAGCAACAGCGCCCGGCCCGTGTTGACCGGGTCGTTCGGCACCGCGATGGTCGCGCCGTCAGGCACGGCGTCGCCCTTCTTCAGCTTTTTGGAAAACAGGCCGATGGTGGTGGAATAGCCGTAGGCAATGGGCTTCAAGTCCGCGCCGCGGCGCTGGTTGAAGAGTTCCAGGAAGGGTTCATGCTGGAAGAAGTTCGCATCCACCGAGCCATCGGCGACCGCGATGTTGGGCAGCACCCAATCGTTGAACTCCACCAGCTTGACCTCCAGGCCCTCTTTCCTGGCCTGGGCGATGGCGATCTCGGTGGCGGCATTGGCCACGCTGGGGATCACGCCGATGCGCAGCGGCTTGTCCTGCGCCATGGCGGCGGAGGCGCAGGCCAGCGCCAACCCGGCCGCGGCCGCGCAGCGGGTGAATTTCAGTAGCAGTTTGTGCAACAACATGAGAACCATCCAGGTAGGAAAACAGGGCATCGCCCCGCGCAGCCGCTATTGTGCAGCAGCCCGCGGCGTCGCCCGGCAATGGCCTTTGTCACGCAATGGCAATGCCGCGGACCGGATTGCGGCGCTAAGATGGCTGCAATACCTCCTCGGGAGACGCTCATGAGCGCGGTATTGAACAATCAGCCCGGCGCACCGTCCGCCGCCAGCCACCGCGACCGCGTCGAAGACCAGCTCGGCGCGCACAACTACCACCCACTGGATGTGGTCATCGCGCGCGGCAGCGGCGTCTGGCTTTACGACGTGGACGGCCGCAAGTACCTGGATTGCCTGTCGGCCTATTCCGCCGTCAACCAGGGGCACTGCCATCCCGCCATCCTGGCCGCGATGGCCGAGCAGGCGCAGAAGCTCACGCTGACCTCGCGCGCCTTCCGCCACGACCAGATGGCGCCGTTCTATGAAGACCTGGCGCGCCTGACCGGAGCGCACAAGATCCTGCCCATGAACAGCGGCGCGGAAGCCGTGGAAACCGCCATCAAGGCCGTGCGCAAATGGGGCTACGAAGTGCGCGGCGTGCCGGAAAACCAGGCCGAGATCATCGTCTGCGCCAACAACTTCCATGGCCGCACGCTGGGCATCGTGGGCTTCTCTACCGATCCCGACGCCTACGGCCACTATGGGCCGTTCGCGCCGGGGTTCAAGATCGTTCCCTTCGGCGATTACGACGCCTTCGACGCCGCCATCACGCCCAACACCGTGGCATTTTTGGTGGAACCGATACAGGGCGAAGCCGGCGTGGTCCTGCCGCCTGCGGGCTATTTCGCTCGGGTCCGCCAGCGCTGCACCGAACGCGGCATCACGCTGATCCTGGACGAGATCCAGACCGGCCTGGGCCGCACCGGCAAGCTGCTGGCCGAAGAGCACGAAGGCATCGAAGCCGACGTCACCCTGATCGGCAAGGCGCTGTCGGGCGGCTTCTACCCCGTGTCGGCGGTGCTGTCCAACGCCGACGTGCTGGGCGTGTTCCAGCCCGGCCAGCACGGCAGCACCTTCGGCGGCAACCCGTTGGCCTGCGCCATCGCGCGCGCCGCGCTGCGCGTGCTGACCGAGGAAGGCATGATCGAAAACGCGGCCGCCATGGGCGCCTACTTCCTGGATCGCCTGCGCACCCTGCCCGGCCCCGTGCGCGAAGTGCGCGGTCGCGGCCTGATGCTGGCCGTGGAGCTGGAGCCCGATGCCGGCGGCGCGCGCCTGTGGTGCGAACGCCTGCAGGCACGCGGGATGCTGGTCAAGGACACGCACGGCCACACGCTGCGCCTGTCGCCGCCCCTGATCGTGACGCGCGAGCAGATCGACTGGGCCTGCGATCAATTGAGCGCGGTACTATCCGCCACTTGATGCACCCTACCGGAGTCCGCGACTTGCAGAACACCGCCAACCTGCCCCACCACATCACCCTGATCGGCGCGCCCACCGACATCGGCGCCGGCGCGCGCGGCGCGTCCATGGGGCCAGAAGCCCTGCGCGTGGCGGACCTGGGCCCGGTCATCGAGGCCCAGGGCTTCCAGGTGACCGACCGCGGCAACCTCTACGGCCCCGCCAATCCCTGGCTGCCGCCTACGGACGGCTACCGCCACCTGGACGAAGTCGCGGCATGGAACCGTGCGGTGCACGATGCCGTCTACGAGGAATTGAGCCAGGGCCGCTTGCCCATCCTGCTGGGCGGCGACCACTGCCTGGGCATAGGCTCGATCAGCGCGGTCGCGCGCCACTGCCGCGCAGCGGGCAAGAAGCTGCGCGTGCTGTGGCTGGACGCCCATGCCGACTTCAATACCAACGCGCTCACCCCCACGGGCAACATCCACGGCATGCCGGTGGCCTGCCTGTGCGGTTACGGCCCGGCGCAGATCACGGGCCTGTCCGGCCAGACTCCCGACATCGAGCCGGGCTGGGTACGGCAGATCGGCATCCGTAGCGTGGACCAGGGCGAAAAACGCCTGGTGCATGAGGCCGGCCTGGAAGTCTTCGACATGCGCTACCTCGACGAAATGGGCATGCGCGCCACCATGGAAGCGGCCTTGGCCGGGCTGGACGCCGACACGCACCTGCACGTGAGCTTCGACGTGGACTTCCTGGACCCGGAGATCGCCCCCGGCGTGGGCACTACCGTCCCCGGCGGCCCCACCTACCGCGAGGCCCAGCTATGCATGGAAATGATCGCCGATACCGGCCTCATGCGCTCGCTGGACGTGGTGGAACTGAACCCGGCCTTCGATGTGCGCAACAAGACCGCGGAACTGGCGGTGGACCTCATTGAAAGCCTGTTCGGCAAGTCGACCCTGATGCGCCGCGGTTCCTGAGCCGCTTGCGCGGCCCCTAAGCTTCCCGGCCGAGACGGATCGCTTCCGCCGTCTCGCTCAACAAGCGCAGGTTCTCTGCGCGCCTCTCGGCAACGCGCGACGTGGGTCCCGCCATGCACAGCGCGTACCATTCGCCGCCCAGATCCAGCGCCACCGCCAGCCCGGTCAGGTCCGCCACGCTTTCGCCGGCGTTCTCGGCCCAGCCCCTGGCCGCCGTCCGCTCGATTTCATCCAGCAGCGCCTGGCGCGTGAGCAGCGTGCGATCCGTATAGCGTTCGTACCCGACATCCTCCAGGATGCTCTCGCGCTCGGCCGACCCCAGCCGCGCAAGAATCGCCTTGGCCACGGCGCTGGTATGCAAAGGCCGCCGGACCCCGGGTCGGGTCGCGTAGTGCACCGGGTGCGTGGATTCCGCCATGTCCAGAAATAGCACCGCGCCGTCCTGGATCTTGCCCAGCATCACCGTTTCATTGGCCGCATCGCGCAGCGCGGCAAGCTGCGGACGCACCCGTTCCATCCAGGGGTCGCCCGATTGGATCAGCCCGCACAAGGCGTGCAGCTTGGGCGTGGGGTAGTAACCAGCGCGCCGCCGGACCTCGTACAGATAGCCCCGCGCCACCAGCGTACGCACCAGCGCCAGGCAGCTGGACATGGGCGCGCCCAGGCCTTGCGCCAGTTCGGTCAGCGGCATCGGCCGCCGCTCCTGGGCGAACAGTTCGATCAGTTCCAGCGTTCTTGCGACGAGCTTCACTTCCATGCGTCTACCCCTCGCGCGGCATTCCTTCAGCCGGCGCAAGCGCGCTTCGACTTGGGAAATCCACCATGTTGACTTTTCATATGTGCGAACCTAAATTCTTGCACAAGAATTTTCTTTCACCAATGTGAAATAATTTTCGGCCAGATGGAGAACTGGCGCCCCGCAAGCAGATACACAGCATCCCAACGAGACACCAATAATTCGGCCCTCATCGGGCCGGGAGGCAAGCAGATGCGTATCAAACCCCTGTTGGCGGCGCTGGCCGCCTCGCTGGCCGCCTGCGCGGCCCAAGCCCAAACCGACGTGGTACGCCTGGGCGTATCCAACGACCGTTCCGGCATCTATTCCGACCTGGGCGGGCTGGGCTCCGAGATGGCCGTGCGCATGGCGGTCGAGGACTTCGGCGGCAAGGTCGCCGGCAAGACCGTCGAAGTCATAGGCGCGGACAACCAGAACAAGGCGGACGTGGCCTCGGCCCTGGTCCGCCGCTGGTTCGACACGCAAGGCCTGGTGGCCGTGGTGGACGGCGGCGCCAGCTCCGCGGGCCTGGCCGCCCAGGGCGTGGCGCGCGAAAAAGGCGGAACCGCCCTCATCAGCGGCGGCTTCGCCGGCGACTTCAGCGGCAAGCAGTGCAGCAATCTCAGCACGCAATGGGCGCCCGACACCTATGCCCTGGCCAATGCCGTGGTCAAGAGCGTGGTCGAAAGCGGCGGCAAGTCCTGGTACTTCATCACCACCGATTATGTCTTCGGCAAATCGCTGGAAGCCAACGCCTCGCGCTTCGTGGACAAGGCCGGCGGCAAGGTGCTGGGCAGCACGCGCCATCCCCTGGGCGCGCTGGATTTCGCTTCGTTCCTGGTGCAGGCGCAATCCTCCAAGGCCGACGTGGTGGGCCTGGCCAGCGCCGGCGGCGACCTGGTCAACCTGATCAAGCAGGCCCAGGAGTTCGGGCTGACCGGGGGCAAGCAGCGCATGCTGACCTTCCTGACCTTCATCAACGACGTGCAGGCGATGGGCCTGCCCGTGGCCCAAGGGCTGACCTTCCCCACCGGTTTCTATTGGGACGCGGACGAAGACACCCGGGCCTGGACCCAGCGCTGGCAGAAAAAGATGGGCGTGACGCGCGCGCCTTCCATCGTGCAGGCCCTGAGCTACGTCGCCACCACCCATTACCTGCAAGCCGCCCAGGCCGCCGGCACCTTCGACGGCGCGACAGTCAACCAGAAGATGCGCGAGTTGCCCATCACCACCAAACTGATCAAGAATGCCCGGGTGCGCCCCGAAGACGGCCGCGTCATCATGGATCTGTATCTGGTCGAAGTGAAGAAGCCCGCCGAATCCAAGTACCCCGGCGACTTCTACCGCATCCTGTCCACGGTGCCGGGCGAAAAGGTCTTCGTGTCCCTGGCGGACAGTGAATGCCCGACCGTGAAGAAATAGCCTTGCCACGCCGCGCCCGCCTCGCGGGCCGGCCGTAAAACCACCCAGGAGGAGACATCCCATGAAGTGCTATTGCGTCGTGAACTTCCGCGAGCCCTTGCAGGAAATGAACCAGCCCACGCCCACGCCGCAAGGGTCGCAGGTGCTGCTGAAGGTGCGCGCGGCTGGCGTTTGCCACAGCGATATCCACTTGTGGGAAGGCGGCTACGACCTGGGCCAGGGCCGCACGCTGTCGTTGAAGGACCGCGGCGTCTCGCTACCGCTCACCATGGGCCATGAAACCGTGGGCGCCGTCGTCTCCGCCGGTCCCGATGCCCAGGGACTGTCGGCCGACCGCAACTACCTGGTGTACCCCTGGATCGGCTGCGGCAACTGCCCGCCTTGCCTGGCCGGCATGGAAAACCACTGCTCCGCGCCCGCCTGCCTGGGCGTGCACCGCGCCGGCGGTTACGCCGACCACATCCTGGTGCCGCACCCGCGCTACCTGATCGACATCGGCGACCTCGATCCCGCGCAGATCGCGCCCTATGCCTGCTCGGGGCTCACCACCTACTCCGCGCTGAAGAAAATTGGCCCGGACATCTACCGTTCGCACCCCGTTGTCATCTTCGGCGCGGGCGGCCTGGGCCTCATGAGCCTGACGCTGATCAAGGCCCTGGGCGGCGCCGGCGCCATCGTCGTCGACATCGACCCCGCCAAGCGCCAGGCCGCGCTGGAAGCCGGCGCGCTCGCCGCCATCGACGGCGCCGCGCCGGACGCCGCGCAGCAGATCATCAAGGCGGCCGGCGGCAAACCCGCGCAGGCCGCCATCGACCTGGTCGGCGCGCCCGCGACTACCTCGCTCGCCTTCGACTTCCTGACCAAGGGCGGCAAGCTGATCATCGTGGGCCTGTTCGGCGGCGCATCGTCGTGGCCCATCGCGCTGATTCCCATGAAAGCCCTGTCCATCATCGGCAGCTACGTCGGCAACCTGACCGAACTGCAGGAACTGATGGAGCTGGTGCGGGCCGGCAAGGTGCCGCCCATGCCCGTGCACCGCCATGCGTTGGCCGAGGCCGACAGCGTGCTGGCATCGCTGCGGGCCGGCAAGGTCGTGGGCCGCGCGGTACTGACGGACTGAACTAGACGGGGCGCAGGCGCGGATCGTAGATGAAGCGTTCGCGCCGCACCACTACGATGTGCTCGGCGTCGGGGTGCGCCGGATTGATCAGGAAATTGCAGTCCGGCACGCCCCGGTAAGGCACGATGGCGCTGGGCAGTTCAAGCAGCGCCGACACGCCGGACTGCACCCAGTTGTCGCCCACCGCCTGCGACGCTTCCGCGAAGGGCACGGCATCCCAGAACGGGTAGTCCTCGTGCAACTGCGTCAGGCTCAGCGCCTGGCGGGCTTCGTGTACGGCGCGCGGCACCGCCAGTTCGATCAGATAGCGGTTGGCCTGTTCGGACGCACGGGCCGCAAAATGCACCACCGTTTCCAGCGCCGCCAGCGCCACGCTGGCCGAGGCATAGACCACCGCCGTGCCCGGGCTGTTGTAGCGCCCGCCCACGGCCGCGGCGCCCGCCCCGCTCAGGTCGTCGGCGCGGTATTTGCCTGCGGTAGTCCCGATACGCCAGATCGAAACGCTGTCGTCCGTCATGCGTAGACGCCCGCCGCGGCGCGCGCCAGCGTGTCCTCGACAATGCGGCTGCTGGCGTCGGAGGTCAGCAGCGACAGCGGCTTGACGTTGCCCAGGGCGGGCACTGGCGTGTTCAGCCAGGCGACGGCTTCTTCGTCGCTGCCCAGAACCTGGCGCGCCACCCGCGCCACCCGCGCGACGCGGGCCAGGCGGTCGGATTCGCCCAGCGGCAGCATCAGGCCTTCGCGGCTCCAGCGCGACAGCGAGGCCGCCTTGACCTCGGTGATGGCCATGATTTCCGACTTGGGCACTTGCAGGTAGTCGGCCGCGTCGTCGACCATCTGCGCAGGCAGGCCGCGGCGCACGTCGCGCGCCATGTCGACCAGGGGGCTGTCGACCAGGCTGCGGAACAACTGCTTGGCGCGCGCCGCCGCATGGCGGGACGGACGCTTGGCGGGGCTTTTTTCGAGGGCGGCTACGCTCATGGCCTGACTCCTGCAAGTCTGGGCGCCACGACTGCGGACGCACCAGAAATTCCAAATTGAATTCATGATATCCCATTTGGAAAGACTGTCACAAGATCCGTCCCCAACAATGCCATGCCTCCGGATAGGCGCGGGATTTGGGCATATCATAGGCGGCTGTAACACGATTGATCAGACACTTATAAGGACTGGCGATGACGGACCGGCAGCTGACGATACTTGCGGCGTTGAATCTCATGGTGGCGGTGGGCGCGGGGGCCTTTGGCGCGCACGGCCTCAAGCGCATGCTGACGCCGGAACTGCTGTCCGTCTGGCAGACCGGCGTGCTGTACCACCTGATCCATGCGCTGGGCCTGTTCGTCGTCGCGCTGCTGGGCGCCCGCTACGGTTCGTCCCTGCTTTCCGCGGCCGGCGTGGTGATGTTCGTCGGCATCGTGCTGTTCAGCGGCAGCTTGTATGTGCTGTCGCTGACAGGCACGCATTGGCTGGGCGCCGTTACCCCCTTCGGCGGCGTCGCCTTCCTGGCGTCTTGGGGCATGGTCGCCCTGGCGGCCTATCGCGCCCAAGGCTGAATCCTCCCCCCTTCCTTTCCATTCGGGCGGCCCGAACCGCCGCCCTCCCAGGCTGTAGATGTCCACCTCTTCCGTACTTCCCGCCGCCCAGGCCCAATCCGCCGCAGCAGGCATCGCCTGCGTGGTGGGCGGCATTTTCTTCCTGACCTTGAGCGACGCCAACGCCAAATGGCTCGGCGCCAACTACAACCCGCTGCAGATCCTGTTCCTGCGGGCGCTCATCGCCCTGCCTTTCGTCGCCACGCTGGCGCTGTGGCTGGGCGGACGGCGAGTATTGCGCACCGCGCACCCTGGCCTGCACCTGACGCGCGGCGCCATCAACGTCGTGTCGGCCTATTGCTTTTATCTGGGCCTGCGCACGCTGCCGCTGGCCGAAGCCACCGCCATCGCCTTCGCCGCGCCGCTGTTCGTGACGGCGCTATCGGTACTGGTCCTGAAAGAACGCGTGGACGGCAAGCGCTGGCTGGCCGTGCTGGCCGGGTTCGCCGGCGTGCTGATCGTGGTGCGGCCCGGGGCCGCAACGTTCCAGGCGGCCACCCTGCTTCCGCTGGTCACCGCCTTGCTTTATGGGGTGATGATGATCACGGCGCGCGGCATCAACCGCAACGAAGGCATGCTGACGACCACGCTCTACATCGTGCTGGGCCAGTTGGTCTGTAGCGCGGTCGCCCTGCCCTTGGTCTGGGAGCAGCCCGCGATGGAGGATCTGCCCTACTTCGGCGCCGTCGCCCTGTTCAGCACCCTGGGCCTGGCGTTGATCACCCAGGGATTCCGCATCGGTCCCGCCTCGGTGGTTGCGCCCTTCGACTATACCGGGCTGATCTGGGCCACCATCCTGGGCTGGGTCTTCTGGCATGAGACCCCGGACGCCTATGCCTATCTGGGCGCGCTCTTCATCGCCGGCAGCGGCGTCTACATCGCCCTGCGTGAAGCACGGGCCAAGTCCAGGACCCGCAAGCCAACCAAGGCTTGACGCCCGGCTACTCCGTAGGCGGCGGAAAATGCCGTTGCAGCACGCGCGCCACATTGGGCTCCTGCGCCGCCTCGCGCGCCACAGCGGTCAGCGCCGGGCACTCGGACGCGAACCACGCCGGCCCGGGACGCCAATGCGTCATCACCGTGACGTACAGATCCAGCGCAGAAAAGCGCCGGCCCAGCATGTGCGGGGCGCCAGCCTGGCGTTCCAGCTCCTGCCAGATATCCGTCCGCCGCGTATGCACGCGCTGCCTCAGCAGCTCGGCCGCGGGGCCTGCGGTGGTCCATTGCGGCGGGTCGTCGCCATAGGTGAACGTGGGATAGATCGCCGCCACCAGCCGGATCAGCAGATTCAGAAACCGGGCCCGCTCAGGCTTGTCGGGCGCGGGCGCCAGGCCAGCCTGGGGCGCCACATCGTTCAGATGCAGGATCATGGCCGCGCTCTCGGTCATGATCTCGCCGTCCGGCAGGACCAGGGTAGGCACCTGCCCCAACGGGTTCAGTTGCAGCAGCCTGTCGCGCTCGGCGCCGGGCTTGAGGTACGGCAGGTCCGTCAAGGTGTGCGGCACGTTGGCCAGTACCAGCGCCATCTCGACGATGGCGGACCCGCAGCCGGCGGACCCGATCAGCTCATACGGTTTCATGGCATTCACTCTCCCTGTTCGGCCGGCGCCAGGCGCAGCAACTCGCCTGGCGAGGCGTCCGTCAACACATACACATAACCGTCCGGCCCTTGCCGCACGTCGCGTATCCGCTGCTTGCGGTCCGTCAGCAGCCACTCCTGGGCCACCACGCGGTCGCCGTCCAAGGTCAGGCGGATGAGATTCTGGTTGGCCAGTGCGCCGATGAACACGGAATTGCGCCAGGCGGGGAACCGGTCCGCATTGTAGAAAGCCATGCCGCTGATGGCCGGCGACTTCGGCCACCAGTAGAGCGGCGGCTCCATGCCGGGCAGCTCCGCTCCCTTGGCTTCGGGGATGGGCTGGCCCGAGTAGTTGATGCCGTGGGTGGCCAGCGGCCAGCCGTAGTTCTTGCCGCGCTGGACCAGGTTGATTTCGTCGCCGCCGCGCGGTCCGTGCTCGTTTTCCCAGAGCTGGCCGCTCCAGGGGTTGAGCGCCATGCCCTGGGGATTGCGATGCCCGTAGGACCAGATCTCGGGCCGCGCGCCGGCCTGGCCGACGAAGGGATTGTCGGTCGGCACCGACCCGTCGGCCTTCAGCCGCACCACCTTGCCCTGCAGCTTGTCCAGATCCTGCGCGGTGGGCCGCTGGTTGTTCTCGCCCAGCGAGATGTACAGATAGCCCTTGCCGTCGAACACCAGGCGCGATCCGTAGTGCAGGCCCGACGACAGCTTCGGTTGCTGCCGGAACAGCACGCGGAAATCCTCCAGCGCCGAACCATCGGCGGACAGCTTGCCGCGGCCCACGGCGGTGCCGCTCTTCGAACCATCGGCCTCGGCATAGGACAGATAGACATACCGGTCCTGCGCGAAGTCGGGCGACAGCGCCACGTCCAGCAGGCCGCCCTGGCCCTGCGCCGCGACCTTGGGCACGCCGGCCAGCGGCTTGGACAAGCCGCCCGGGATGCGCAGCAGCCTGAGGTTGCCGGGACGCTCGGTAATGAGCACGCCGCCCTCGGGCAGAAAGGCCATGGCCCAGGGATGATTGAGTCCGCCCACCACGGCCGTGACGCGGGCCGGGACCGATGCGGGTTCGGGCCCCGGCTGCGCGGACGCGGGCAGCGCCAGGCACAAAGAGAACGACAGGAACAGCGCGCGCGTGATCGCGGCGGGACGTGACGGCATGGGCATCTCCGGCAACGGGTGGCGTACCATATCGGCCAGGAACGGAGATCCCCGTCCTTGCTCTCAGGAGACCCCATCTGATGAAACTGTACTACATGCCCGGCGCGTGCTCGCTCGCTTCCCATATCGTTCTGGAATGGATCGGCAAACCCTACGAAACGCACAAGCTGAGCCGCGACGAACTCAAGGGCCCGGAGTTCCTGAAGGTCAACCCGCTGGGCGCCGTGCCCGCCCTGGCGCACGACGGCTGGACCGTCACGCAGAACGCGGCGATCCTCGAGTACCTGGCTGAACACGCGCCTGAACTGCAGTTGCTGGGCGACGGTTCGCCGCGCTCGCGCGCCGAAGTGCGCCGCTGGCTCGGCTTCATCAACTCGGACATCCACAAGACTTTCTCGATGATCTTCGGTGCGTCGCGTTTCGTCGGCGACGAAGGCGCACAGAAGGAGCTGGCCGGCTCGGCTTCCGCGCTGCTGACCAAGCTCTTCGCGCAGCTGAACGCACAGCTCGCCGGCAAGTCCTACCTGACGGGCGACAAGCCCTCCATCGCCGACGCCTACCTGTACGTGGTGCTGCGCTGGGCGCACGCCAAGGAAGTGAACCTGTCGGGCCTGGACAATCTGGCCGCGTTCTTCAAGCGCATGGAAGCCGACAAGGGCGTGCAGGCCGCGCTCAAGGCCGAAGGCCTGTAAGGTCCGGCCGGGCTTGCCCCCTCCGGCGCAAGCCCTCAGCTGGAAGCGCCGGGCGCCAATTCGCGCGGCTCCCCCTCTTCCAGCGTTTTCTTCACCGCCGCCAGAAAGCGCCGCGCCAGCAAGGGCGGCGCGCTCAGATTCGAATGCGTGGCCCAGATATCCACGCTGGCCGGCGGCGATATCGGGCGCAAGACCATGTGCGCGGCCTGGTCCGGCGTCACGCACCAGGCATCGACAAGCGCCGGCCCCAATCCCTGCTGCACGAAAGAACAGGCGGTCACGGGCGAATGCACTTCCACCGCCGCCGCGCAAGCGGGCCCTTCGCCGAAGAAGGGCTTGAGCGCGCGCGCCAGCGGCGTATCGCGCGGATAGCCGATCCAGGCCGCCGTGGAGAAATCCTCCGGCCGCATCACCTCGCGCGCCGCCAGCGGATGCCCGGCAGGCAGCGCGCAGACGATGGGCACCCGCGCCAGGCGCACGGACCGCAAATTGGGATGATCAGGGGGCTGCATGGAAACGCCTATGTCCGCCTGGCCCGATAGAAAATACGCAGCCAGCTCATCGAAGGTCACGCTGCGGTAATCGACGCGCGCGTCCGCATTGCGGCCGCGGAAGCGATCCAGCGCCATCGGAATGAGGCGCTGCCCGAAACTGGCGCTCGCGACGATCTTCAGCATGCCCGCGCCCGACTGGCCCAGGCTGGCAGCCAGGTCGTTCACGCGCTGGATGCCGCCATAGACCTGCTCCACTTCCGCGTACAGCCGCCGCGCCTCGGCCGTCGGCGAGAGCCGGCTCTTCACGCGCTCGAACAGCTTGTAGCCCAACCGGCTCTCGGTCAGCGCCAGCACGCGGCTGACCGCGGGTTGCGATACGTGCAGCATGCGGCCCGCGCCGCTGATCGATCCGGCCATCATGATGGCGCGGAACACCTCGATCTGGCGCAGGTTCAAAGGCCGTCCGGCAGTGGGTCCGACCTCGTCCGCATAGGCATGCTCATCCATTTTTTCCCCTGGCAAATCAGCGCCAAACCGATAACGCCCGATTATAGGTTTTCGACATTTTTCGATGAGGGCGCGCAGAGACGCGGGGTGTAACCTGCCCGCCTCAACACCACAAAACCAAGGGGAATCCACCATGCGTAGCAAACTCTTCCGCGGCCTGTCCGCGTTGGCGCTCGGCGCCGCCATGTCGGCCGCCGCCACCGCCGGCGCGTATCCCGACAAGCCCATCACCTTCGTGGTGCCGTCGGCCGCCGGCGGTTCGCCCGACGTGCTGTCGCGCCTGATCACGACCCAGCTGGCGCGCGACACCGGCGCCACGGTGGTGGTCGAGAACCGCCCCGGCGCCGCCGGCAACATCGGCATCGCCCTGGTCAAGCGCGCCGCGCCCGACGGCTACACGGTCGGCTACGGCAACATCAACACGCTGGCCGTGAACCGTTCGCTGTTCAAGCGCCTGCCCTACGACGTGGACGCGGACCTGACGCCCGTAGCCCATCTGTTCGACCTGTACAACGCGCTTATCGTGCCGGCCGACTCCCCCGTCAAGAGCGTGCAGGACCTGATCGACCGCGCCCGCAAGGAACCCGGCCGCCTGTCCTATGGCGCCTCGGGCGTGGGCACGACCGGCCACATGGGCGGCGAACTCTTCAAGAGCATGGCCAAGATCAACGTCATGTTCATCCCCTACAACGGCGGTCCCGCCGCCATCCAGGACCTGCTGGGCGGCCGCCTGGACTACCTGTTCGTCAACACCTCGGAAGCGACCCCGCTGGTCAAGAGCGGCAAGGTCCGCGCCATCGGCGTAAGCAGCCTGAAACGCCTGGCGCTGATGCCCGACGTGCCCACGCTGGACGAAGCCGGCCTGAAGGGCTACGAAACCGTGGCCTGGGGCGGCGTGGTCGCACCCAAGGGCACCCCGCCGGAAGTGGTCGCCACGTTGAACGCCGCCATCCAGAAGGCGCTGCAGGCGCCTGAAGTCCGCACCGGCCTGGCCACGCTGGGCGCCGAACCGGCCAGCGGCTCGCCCGCCGACTTCAAGCAGCTGATCGACCGCGAAACCGCCAAATGGCAACAGATCATCGACGGCGCCGGCATCGAGAAACTCGACTGATGAGCGCGCGCATGCTGCAAGCAGACTTCATCGTGGCGGGCGCCACGCTCGTCGACGGCACCGGCGGCCCTGCCCGCCAGGGCGACCTGGCCGTGCATGACGGCCGCATCGCCGCGGTGGGCGAATTCGCCCGCCCGGCCGGCGTGCCCGTCATCGACGCCAGCGGCCTGACACTGGCGCCCGGCTTCATCGACTCCCATACCCACGACGACGGCTACCTGCTGGCGCACCCGGACATGCTGCCCAAGGTCTCGCAGGGCATCACCACCGTGGTCACCGGCAATTGCGGCATCAGCCTGGCCCCGTTGGATGGCACTGCCATCCCGCAGCCGCTGGACCTGCTGGGTCCGGCCGAACTGTTCCGTTTCAGCACCTTCCGCGCCTGGATGGACGCACTGCGCGCCACGCCCGCCGCCGTCAACGTGGCGCCGCTGGTCGGCCACACCACGCTGCGCGTGGCGGTCATGGACGACACCTCGCGTGCCGCCGACGCGGACGAACGCGCCGCCATGCGCGCGCTGCTGCAAGAGGCACTGGACGCGGGCGCCTTCGGCGTTTCCACCGGCACCTTCTATCCGCCGGCCAGCGCGGCACCCACCGACGAGATCATCGAGGTCTGCGCGCCGTTGCGCGGCCGTCCCGGCGTCTACGCCACGCATCTGCGCGACGAGGCCGACCAGATCGTTGCGGCCATGGAAGAAGCGCTGCTGATCGGCCGCGAACTCGACTGCCGCGTGGTGTTCTCGCACCACAAGCTGGCCGGCGAGCGCAACCACGGCCGCAGCCGCGAAACCCTGGACCTGATCAACCGCGCCGCCGCCACCCAGGCGGTGTGCCTGGATTGCCATCCCTACCCCGCCACCTCCACCATGTTGCGGCTGGACCGCGCGCGCCTGGCCAGCCGCACCATGATCACCTGGTCCAAGGGCTACCCCGAAGCCACCGGCCGAGACTTCAGCGAAGTCATGGCCGAACTGGGCCTGGACGACGAAGCCGCCATCGCACGGCTCGCGCCCGCCGGCGCCATCTATTTCCTGATGGATCCGGCCGACGTCGGCCGCATCTTCTCGCATCCACTGACCATGGTGGGCTCGGACGGCCTGCCCTTCGATCCGCATCCGCACCCCCGCCAATGGGGCACCTTCACCAACGTGCTGCGCGCCATGGTGCGTGAACAGCGCCTGCTGACGCTGGAAACCGCCATCCACAAAATGACCGGCCTCGCCGCGGACCAATACGGCATCGCCGAGCGCGGCCTGTTGCGGGAGGGGTATCATGCTGATCTGGTGCTGTTCGATCCCGCCACCGTGACAGATGTGGCCACTTTTTCAGCTCCCATTCAGGCAAGCCAGGGCATCCAAGCGGTTTGGGTCAACGGCAGGCAGGTCTGGGACGGGGAACGGACCAGCGCCGAACGCCCGGGCCAGGTCTTGACGCCCGGGACGGCATTAGCTCGGAGTAAATAACGTGAACAGCTATTCCCAGGGTTGTTACCTGGGTGTATTGGGCGGCATGGGCCCCATGGCGGGCGCCGCCTTTGCCCTGCGCCTGGCGGCATTGACGCCCGCCGCGATCGACCAGCAGCACATCCCTACGCTGCTGCGCAACGACCCCCGCATTCCCGACCGGTCCAGCGCCTACATGGCGGGCGGCGAAAATCCTCTGCCCTACATGCAGGAAGGCGTGCGCTTTCTGCAGAACGCCGGCGCGCAGCTCATCGCCATCCCGTGCAACACGGCCCACCTCTGGTACGACCAGATCGCTGCGTCCACCGACCTGCCCGTGCTGCACATCATCCAGGCCGTCATCGACGACCTGCGGCGTCTGGGCTTGCCCACCGGCCGCATCGGCCTGATGGGCACCGCCGCCACGCTGAAGCTGGGCCTGTATCAGCAGCATCTGGAAGCGCAAGGCTATGAGTGCATCGTGCCCGACGACGACGAAGTCGAACGCTATTGCATGGGCTCGATCCGCGCGGTCAAGGCCAATCGCCTGGAAGACGCCTACGCGCCAGCCGCCGAATGCATCGCCCGCCTCAAGGCGCGCGGCGCGGACGCCGTGGTGCTGGGCTGCACCGAACTGCCCCTCGCAGTGCCGCACGCGCTGCGCCCAAGCCTGGGCGTGACGCTGACCGACTCCATCGACGCGCTGGCGCGAGCCGCGATCGCGCATTACCAGGCCGAACAGCTGCTGGCGGCCTGAGCCCGCTGCCCCTTCCCCGCGCCAAACAGGCGAAAAAAAAGGCGCATTTTCCAATGCGCCCCAATTTCCCTTCGCGGGGAACAGCAATCAACCGCCCAGATACGCCTTGCGCACCTGGTCGTTGACCAGCAGGTTGGCGCCGGTGTCCTGCAACACCACGCGCCCGTTTTCCAGCACATAGCCGCGGTCGGCCACGCCCAGCGCCTTGTTGGCGTTCTGTTCGACCAGAAACACCGTCACGCCCTGTTCGCGGATCTCGCGGATGATGTCGAAAATCTGGGCGATCACCAGCGGGGCCAGGCCCAGCGTCGGTTCGTCCAGCAGCAACAGGCGCGGACGCGTCATCAGCGCGCGGCCGATGGCCAGCATCTGCTGCTCGCCGCCCGACATCAGGCCAGCGCGTTGGCTGGCGCGTTCTTTCAAGCGCGGAAACAGCCCGTACACGTGGTCGATGCCCGCCTGGATCTCATCGCGCTTGGCGAAGAAGCCGCCCATCATCAGGTTCTCGGCAACGGTCAGGTCCTTGAAGACCCGCCGCCCTTCCGGCGAAATGGCGATGCCATTGCGCATGATGTGGTGCGTGTCCTTGTGGGTGATGTCCTCGCCCTCGAACGTGATCGTGCCTTCGCGTGCCCGCGGGTTGCCGCAGACGGTCATCAGCAGCGTCGTCTTGCCCGCGCCGTTGGCGCCGATCAGCGTGACGATCTCGCCCTTGTTGACCTCCACCGACACCCCGTTCAACGCCTGGATGGCGCCGTAGTAGGTATGAATGTTATCCAGCTTAAGCATTACTCTTCCCCCAGGTACGCCTTGATGACGCGCTCGTCGTTGCGCACCTGCTCGGGGGTGCCGGTAGTGATGGGCTTGCCGTGCTCCATGACCAGGATGCGGTCGGAAATGCCCATGATCAGGCTCATGTCGTGCTCGATCAGCAGCACCGCGACGCCGAATTCGCGCCGCAACTGGTCGATCAGCGACTGCAGATCGCGCTTTTCCTGAGGGTTCAGGCCCGCCGCCGGTTCGTCCAGCATCAGCAGACGCGGCTTGGTGATCATGCAGCGCGCGATCTCCAGGCGGCGCTGGTGGCCGTAGGCCAGGTTGCCCGCCTCGCGGTTGGCGAACTCGCGCAAGCCCATGAAATCCAGCCATTGCGCGGCGCGCGCCAGCGCGTCGGTCTCGGACTGGCGATAGGACTTGAGCTTGAGCAGGCCCGGCAAAAGCCGCGACTCCACCTGGGTGTGCTGCGCGACCAGCAGGTTCTCCAGCACGGTCAGCTGCTTGAACAGGCGCACGTTCTGGAACGTGCGCACCAGCCCATGGCGCGCCACCTTGTGGCTGGGCAGACCGGTGATGGCCTTGCCGTCCATGGTGATGTCGCCCGCCGTCGGCGCATAGAAACCGCCCACGCAGTTGAACACCGTGGTCTTGCCTGCCCCGTTGGGGCCGATGATGGCGAACACCTCGTCGGATTTGACTTCGAACGCCACGCTGTCCACGGCCAACAGGCCGCCGAACCGCATGGTGAGCCCGGATACTTTCAGCAATGCCTCGCTCATTTAGCCAACTCCACATGGGGACGCTTCATGGGCAACAACCCCTGCGGACGCCACATCATCATCAATACCATCACCAGGCCGAACATCAGCATCCGGTACTCGGCGAATTCGCGCGCCACTTCCGGCAGCACCGTCAGCAGCACGGCCGCCAGGATCACGCCCACCTGCGAGCCCATGCCGCCCAGCACCACGATGGCCAGGATCAGCGCCGATTCGATGAAGGTGAAGGACTCCGGATTCACCATGCCCTGGCGCGCCGCGAAGAACGCGCCGCCAAAACCGGCGAACATGGCGCCCAGCGTGAACGCCGACAGCTTGATCCGCGTGGGATTCAGCCCCAGCGAACGGCAGGCGATCTCGTCCTCGCGCAGCGCTTCCCATGCGCGTCCAACCGGCATGCGGATCAGCCGGGTGGAGACGAACAGCGTCACCAGCGCCAGCAGCAGCGCCATGAGGTACAGGTACACCACCATGTCCTGGTTCTGGAAATTCCAGCCCATGAATTCATGGAAAGTGGTGCCGCCTTCGGTGCTGGCGCGACGCGTCATTTCCAGGCCGAACACCGTCGGCTTGGGAATGCCCGAGATGCCGTCCGGACCGCCGGTCAGCGTGTTCAGGTTGATCAGCAAGAGGCGGATCATTTCACCAAAGCCCAGCGTCACGATGGCGAGGTAGTCGCCGCGCAACCGCAATACCGGAAAGCCCAGGATGAAACCGAACAGCGCGGCCATGGCGCCCGAGAACGGCAGCGCTTCCCAGAAGCTCCAGCCGCCCCAGTGGTACAGCAAGGCGTAGGTATAGGCGCCGACGGCGTAAAAGCCCACGAAGCCCAGGTCCAGCAGGCCGGCAAAACCCACCACGATGTTCAGGCCCAGGCCCAGCATCACGTAGATCAGCACCAGCGTGGCGATGTCCACCGAGCTGCGCCCGGCGAAGAACGGCCAGATGACCGCGATGGCCAACAGCAGAATGGCGAGCGGCTTGTGGCTCTTGGCCGGCGCGGCCGGCAAGGTCGGCAGGCCCGTCTTCAGCTTCTGGAACGGCTTGGCGATCCAGGGGCGCAGCAACTGGAACACGAACACGATGGCGGCGGCAATCGCCACCAGCGACCAGTTCGATTCCATCGTGGTGCGGGCGCCCTGCCGGATCAGCTGCAGGCCGAAGACGGGGGTGACGATGACAGCCGTCAGCACGGCCGCCATCGTGGCGTTTTTCAGATTGTTGTTCGACATCAGACTTTTTCCACCTCAGGTTTGCCCAACAGCCCGGTGGGACGGAACAGCAGGATCAGGATCAGCAGCGAGAACGCCACGATGTCCTTGTACTGTGAGGAGATGTAGGCAGCCGCGAAGGTCTCGGCCAGCCCGAGCAGCACGCCGCCCAGCATGGCGCCGGGGATGCTGCCGATGCCGCCCAGCACCGCCGCGGTAAAGGCCTTGATGCCGGCAAGAAAGCCGATGAAGGGGTTGAGCTTGCCGATGGTGATGGCGATCAGCACGCCGCCCACCGCTGCCAGGATCGCGCCCATCACGAAGGTGAACGAGATCACGCGGTTGGTGTCGATGCCCAGCAGGTTCGCCATGTGCATGTCCTGCGAGCAGGCGCGCGAGGCGCGGCCCATGCGGGAATACTTGATGAACAGCGTCAGCCCGATCATCAGCACCACCGTGACCACGATGATCATGATGCGCGAATACGGCACGGTGACGTCGAAGTCGGAGCCCATGTGGAACTGCACGGCGCCGGACACCAGCGATGGCACGGCCATGTCGCGCGCGCCCTGGCCCAGGGCCACCCAGTTCTGCAGGAAGATCGACATGCCGATGGCCGAGATCAGCGCCACCAGACGGGGGCTGCCGCGCACGGGCCGGTAGGCGACGCGCTCGACGCTGAAACCGTAGATGCCCGTGACCACGATGGCCACAACCAGCATGGCCGCGATGATGAACGGTATCGGCAAGCCGCTATTGGTGCCGATGGCCGTCAGGGTGACCAGGCCGACATAGGCGCCGATCATGTAGATTTCGCCGTGAGCGAAGTTGATCATACCGATGATGCCGTAGACCATTGTGTAGCCGATGGCAATCAACGCATAGATCGCGCCCAGAGACAATCCGTTGAAGAATTGCTGGGTAAGTTGGGGTATGAGGTCAGACATTATTTCTCTTGCTCCAAATGGTTCCGGCCCCGGTGGAGAGACCCGGAGCCGGAAACCTGGGCGTATTTTATAAGGGCCTGGCATCTGCGCCCGCCGGCCGCACAGCGCTTTTGGCGCTTCGCTACGCGGATTACGGCAGAACGAGGACGACAGGCCCTACACGCCGGCGACGCCGGCGGGATCGCGAGTTTACAGCTGGGTCTTCTTGCCGTCCTTATCCCATTTGTAGACGGCGAACTCGAAGTTCTTCAGGTCGCCCTTGGCGTCGTACTCGACCGGGCCGATGCCGGTGGAGAACTTGGTCTTGTGCATGTAGTCAGCCACCTTGGCGGGGTCTTCGCCCACCGCGTTGATGCTGTCGGCCAGGATCTGCACGGCGGCGTACGCCGGCATCTGGAAGGCGCCGTCCGGATCGCGCTTGGCGTCCTTGAAGGCCTTCACGATGCTCTCGTTGCCGGGCAGCTTGGTGAAGTCGGCCGGCAGCGTGACCAGCAGGCCGTCGATGGCCGGGCCGGCGATCGCCACCAGATCCTGGTTGGCGGTGCCTTCCGGACCCATGAACTGGACCTTCAGGCCCTGTTCACGCGACTGGCGCAGCAACAGACCCAGTTCGGGGTGGTAGCCGCCGAAATAGACCAGATCCACGCCAGCCGACTTGAGCTTGGTGATGATGGCCGAGTAGTCGCTGTCGCCGACGTTGATGCCTTCGAACATGGCGACGTTCACGCCTTCCTTGCCCAGCGAATCGCGGACCTGGGTGGCCACGCCCGAACCGTAGGTCTGCTTGTCATGCAGCACGGCGACCTTCTTGGGCTTCAGGGTCTTGGCGATGTAGTTGGCGGCGTACGGGCCTTGCTGGTCGTCGCGGCCGATGGTGCGGAAGAAGAAATGCGGCTTGATCGTGTCGGTGACCAGCGGCGAGGTCGCGCCCGGGGTGATGCCGACGATGCCCTCTTCCTCGTAGACCTTCACGGCGGCCACGGTCACGCCCGAGCACGCATGGGCCACGGCGAACTTGGCGCCGGAATTGACCACGCGGTTGGCGGCCGGCACGGCCTGCTTGGGTTCGCAGCCGTCGTCGATGAGGATGGGTTCGAGCTTCTTGCCCTTGACGCCGCCCTTGGCGTTGATGGTCTCGATCGCGGTCAATGCGCCGGCCTGGATCTGGTCGCCGTATTGCGTATTGGGGCCGGTCATGGGCTGGGGAATGCCGATCTTGATCGTGTCGGCGGCGTGCGCGGCGCCAGCCAAGGCAAGTGCCCCAAGCGCCATGGCTACCGGGGTAAGGCGATTCAGAAACTTCATGCGGAGTTCTCCAGCGAGGTTTTGAGCGGCTCTGTCCGACGCGGTTTATCGGTTGGGTAATCCGTTAATCCTCGTCGCCCGTCGCCGGCTTCTTGGGCAAAAACACGGTGTGGCCGGTATTCTGAAAGCAAGCCGTCATACTGTCACTGCGTGTAATCCCCAATATTTAGGCGCGCGCCTTTAATCGTGACGGATAGCCGGGGCAAACCTCTGAAATCGTTGGAGAATCCGCAAGAAAATCGTATTTATCATCTGGCGCGCCACGCGAAATTGTGCATCGAGATATATATCGCGGGCGATTAATACGCCGTTTAAAGACGCATTTAAATACAGTGCTTACGCAGGACTTACGAATAATAATTAACGTGCGTAGTTATTCATTGAATTCAAGCGCGGGGCGGCCCGAAAACCGCAGGCGCCCCGCCGCCTGGTCAGGCATTGGCCGGCTTGGCCAGATTCCACATCAGCGCGCGGAACGGCGCCAGCATGCTGATATTGACCGCGAGCTTGATCGCCAGGTCGCCCATCATCCATGTCATCCAGGGCGCGCCGGTGGCCGCGAATGCAACGCTGAAGAACACGGCCGTATCCAGGATGGCGCCGAGCACGCCCGACACCAGGGGCGCGCGCCACCAGCGCTGGTCGCGCAATCGGTCGAACACCTGAATGTCCACCAGTTGCGCGCAGATATAGGCCAGACCCGAAGCCAGCGCGATGCGCGGCGAGGCCACCCATACCGACACCACCAGGGCGGCGGCAAAGCCGAACCAGACCACCCTGCGCGCGGCCGCCGGGCCGAACCGGCGGTTCAGCACGTCCGTGACCAGGAAGGCGACCGGATAGGACAACCCGCCCCAGGTCAACCAATCGTTCAGCGGCACCTGCACCAGGATGTTCGAGCCGACCACCACCACCAGCATGCACAGCACGGCAATGGCGAACTGCGGCCGGCTCATGAGCGCAAAGCGCCGGGAGCCTGTGCCCCCGTCCGTGGCTGTCATTTGCCGAACTCCTCCGCCAGCTCGCGCGAGCGTCGGGCGGCGGCCGCCATGGCGTCTTCGACGATGGCGGCAAACCCGGCCGCGCCGAACGCATTGAGCGCCGCCGCCGTGGTGCCGCCCTTGGAGGTGACACGTTCACGCAGGGTGGCCAGCGGTTCAGAGGACTCGGCGGCAAGGCGCGTCGCCCCGGCCAGCGTGCCCAATGCCAGTTGCTTGGCCTGTTCTGCCGTCAGGCCGACCTTCTGGCCGCCCGCCACCAGCGCTTCCAGAAACAGGAATACATAAGCCGGGCCGCTGCCCGACAAGGCCGTCACGCCATCAAGCGCGGCGTCATCGGCGACCCACACCACTTCACCCACGCTGGACAGCAATCGCGCCGCCAGGTCGCGGTCGGCAGCGTCCACCCCGTCCAGCGCCGCCAGGCCGGTAATGCCGGCGCCCACCAGGGCCGGCGTATTCGGCATGCAGCGCACCAGGCGCTTGAACGGCGCCTCGGGCGTACCGAGCCAGGCCGCCAGCGTATCGGCGCGGATACCGGCCGCCACGCTTACCACCAAAGTGTCTTCGCGCAACCATTGACGCGTGGAAGCCACAACGTCCTTCATGTTCTGTGGCTTGACAGCGAACACCCAGACGCGGCACCGCGCCAGGGCCTCGCCCGGAGCCGTCGCGGTGGTCATGCCGCGGGCCTGCCAGGCAGCATGCGAATCCTGGTTTATGTCAATGACATGTATGTTGCCGGCGGCGCATACTTTGCCGGCCAGGCCCGAGGCCAGGGCAGCGGCCATATTGCCGCCGCCGATGAACGCAATCGAAAGTTCGTTTTTCATAGGAGCCGATTGTAAACGGGAGTTCTCGTTGGGAAAAAAAAGAAAAATGTTCGTTCGCGCCTAAAACGCGCAATTTGACAGGCGTTTGGAGTGATGTGAAAGTCACGGTTTTGTCACAAACAATTCATAAGGTGTCGTGTTTTCTGCGCCCGGACAACCCGGTCGCGTCACGCCCAACTGGAGGAACCTCTCTATGCGATCCCACCGTATTGCCTTAACCTTTGCCGCCATCATGACGGCTTTTGCAGGCGCCTCCGCGCATGCCGCCACCGAGATCCAATTCTGGCACTCGATGGAAGGCGCGCTGGGCGATCGCGTGAACGGCCTGGTCGACGAATTCAACAAAAAGAACCCCGACTACCAAGTCAAGGCAGTCTACAAGGGCAACTACGGTGAATCCATGAACGCCGGCATCGCCGCGTTCCGCGCCGGCAACGCCCCGGACATCCTCCAGGTGTTCGAAGTCGGCACCGCCACCATGATGTACGCCAAGGGCGCCATCAAGCCGGTGCAGCAGATGTCGGAAGAAGTCGGCAACCCGATCGATCCGAAGGAATTCATCGGCGCCGTGGCCGGCTACTACTCGTCGGCCGACGGCAAGCTGGTGTCGATGCCCTTCAACAGCTCGACCGTGGTGTTCTACTACAACAAGGACGCCTTCAAGAAGGCCGGCCTGGACGCCGACAAGCCGCCCAAGACCTGGGAAGAGCTGGCCGCCGCCGGCCAGAAGCTGAAGGCCGCAGGTCAGGAATGCGGCTACACCACCTCCTGGCCGTCGTGGGTCCAGCTGGAAACGTTCTCGGCCTGGCATAACGTGCCGTACGCCACCAAGGACAACGGTTTCGGCGGCCTGGACGCCCGCATCGCCATCAACACCCCGCTGCACGTGCGCCACCTGGAAAACCTGGCCAAGCTGGGCAAGGAAGGCATCTTCATGTACGGCGGCCGCGGCGACGAGCCGAACTCGCTGTTCATCAGCGGCAAGTGCGCCATGATCACCGGTTCGTCCGGCCTGCGCGCCAACATCGCCAAGAACGCCAAGTTCGAATTCGGCACCTCGACCCTGCCCTACTACGCCGACGTGCAAGGCGCGCCGCAGAACACCATCATCGGCGGCGCTTCGCTGTGGGTCTTCGCCAACAAGAAGCCGGAAACCTACAAGGGCGTGACCGCGTTCTTCAAGTTCCTGGCCAGCCCGGAAATCGCCGCCCGCTGGCACCAGCAGACCGGCTACGTGCCCGTCACCAAGGCTGCCTACGAGCTGACCAAGAAGGACGGCTTCTACGACAAGAACCCGGGCACCGAAGTCGGCGTCAAGCAGCTGAACGTCGAAACCACCGCGCAATCGCGCGGCCTGCGCCTGGGCTTCCTGCCGCAGATCCGTGAAATCGAAGACGCCGAAATCGAACGCGTCGTTTCGGGCAAGGTCAGCGCCAAGGACGGCGCCGACAACATCGTCAAGCGCGGCAACGAGCTGCTGGAAAAGTTCGAGAAGAGTGTAAAGTAACGCCCTTCCGCGATACCGGCCCGGTCCTGTCAATCGGTATTTTCCATGCCGTGACAAGGACTTGGGCTGTTTTGCGCCAGGCAGTACAAGGCTTAAGGCCCTGCGGTTTTTAGGGCTTTAAGCCTCTCGTATTTTACGAAGGCGGTTTCAGGCGGCGGTTACTCCAACCACCGCTTTTCTGTACCTTGGGTTCCCCCTATGGAAAAACGCGTTGTATTCGGGCACAAGACCTTGCCCTATCTGCTGCTCCTGCCGCAGATCATCATTACCGTGGTCTTCTTCTTCCTGCCGGCCGGCCAGGCCATGTGGCAATCGCTGCGGCTGGAAGATGCATTCGGACTGTCCTCCGAGTTCGTCGGACTGGACAACTTCATGGACCTGTTTTCGCAACAGGCCTACCTGGATTCCTTCCGCGTCACCGCCGTATTCTCGATCCTCGTGGCAGTGGTCGGTTTGGGCGTGTCCTTGCTGCTGGCCGTCATGGCAGATCGCGTCATCCGCGGCGCCGGCCTCTACAAGACGCTGCTGATCTGGCCCTACGCCGTGGCGCCCGCCGTGGTCGGCGTGCTGTGGCTGTTCCTGTTTTCGCCTTCCGTCGGCATCCTGGCCGTGGCCCTGCGCCATGCCGGCGTCGACTGGAACCCGCGCCTGGACGGCAACCAGGCCATGACCCTGGTGCTGATCGCCGCCGTGTGGAAGCAGGTGTCGTACAACTTCCTGTTCTTCCTGGCCGGCCTGCAATCGATTCCGCGCTCGCTCATCGAAGCCGCCGCGATCGACGGCGCAAGCCCGTCGCGCCGCTTCTGGAGCATCGTGTTCCCGTTGCTCTCGCCCACCACGTTCTTCCTGCTGGTGGTCAACATCATCTACGCCTTCTTCGACACCTTTGCCGTGGTGGACACGACCACGCAGGGCGGTCCGGGCACGTCGACCTCCATCCTGGTCTACAAGGTGTACAGCGACGGCTTCCGCGGCCTGGACCTCGGTTCGTCCGCGGCGCAGTCGGTGGTGCTGATGTTCATTGTGATTGCCTTGACGGTCGTGCAGTTCCGCTACGTCGACCGCAAAGTGCAGTATTGATTTTGTCCGAGGCTATAAACAATGGTTGAACGCCGTCCCTGGCTGGATATTCTGGCCCACGTCATTCTGCTCTGCGGCGTGGCGATGGTGGCATTTCCGCTCTACGTCACTTTCGTCGCGTCCACCCAGACCGCGCAGGAAGTGGCGTCCGCGCCGATGTCCCTCATCCCCGGCAAGCATTTCGTCGACAACTACATGCAGGCGCTGTTCGGCGGCTCTTCCGGCGGTTCGTCGGGCGCGCCCGTGGGCCGCATGATGTACGTCAGCCTGATCATGGCGCTGGCGATTTCCATCGGCAAGATCGCCATCTCGCTGCTGTCGGCTTTCGCGGTGGTGTATTTCCGCTTCCCCGGCCGCATGTTCTTCTTCTGGATGATCTTCGTCACCCTGATGTTGCCGGTCGAAGTCCGTATCGCGCCCACCTACAAGGTGGTGGCCGACCTCGGCCTGCTCAACAGCTACGCCGGGTTGACCTTGCCGCTGATCGCCTCGGCAACCGCCACCTTCCTGTTCCGCCAGTTCTTCCTGACGGTGCCGGACGAGCTGATCGAGGCCGCGCGCATCGACGGCGCGGGTCCGGTGCGCTTCTTCCGCGACGTGCTGCTGCCCTTGTCCAAGACCAGCATCGCCGCGCTGTTCGTGATCCAGTTCATCTACGGCTGGAACCAATACCTGTGGCCGCTGCTCGTGACCACGCAGGAAGACATGTACCCCGTCGTCATCGGCATCAAGCGGATGATCAGCGGCGGCGACAGC
Source organism: Achromobacter sp. GW823-FHT04E03 (assembly GCF_058796095.1). Lineage (NCBI taxonomy): Bacteria > Pseudomonadati > Pseudomonadota > Betaproteobacteria > Burkholderiales > Alcaligenaceae > Achromobacter > Achromobacter sp. GW823-FHT04E03. The sequence goes on from NZ_JBXAIJ010000001.1 coordinate 836,760, forward strand.
GTGACCGAATGGAACATCACCATGGCCACCGCCATGCTTGCGATGATCCCGCCCGCGCTGGTCGTCATCCTGATGCAGAAATGGTTCGTCAAGGGTCTGGTCGACACTGAAAAGTGACGGTCACCCGCCCTCGCCCACCCGAACACGACTCCGAACACGAATAACTCATGGCTACTCTCAGCTTTCGCAACGTCAAGAAAACCTATGCCGGCAATGTGCCGGTCATCCATGGCATCGACATGGACGTCAAGGACGGTGAATTCATCGTCATCGTCGGCCCCTCGGGCTGCGGCAAATCCACGCTGATGCGCATGGTCGCCGGCCTGGAAACCGTCACCGGCGGCGAAATCGTCATCGACGACAAGGTCGTAAACAACCTGGAACCCGCCGAGCGCGACATCGCGATGGTGTTCCAGAACTACGCGCTCTACCCGCACATGACCGTGTTCGAGAACATGGCCTACGGCTTGAAGATCCGCAAGTTCTCCAAGGACGAGATCAAGAAGCGCGTGGACGCGGCCGCGCAGATCCTGGAACTCGGTCACCTGCTGGACCGCCGCCCGCGCGCCCTGTCCGGCGGCCAGCGCCAGCGCGTGGCCATGGGCCGCGCCATCGTGCGCGAACCCAAGGTGTTCCTGTTCGACGAACCGCTGTCGAACCTGGACGCCAAGCTGCGCGTGGCGATGCGCCTGGAAATCATGAAGCTGCATCGCCGCCTGGGCACCACCAGCCTGTACGTGACCCACGACCAGGTCGAGGCCATGACGCTGGCCCACCGCATGATCGTCATGTACCAGGGCGTGCCCGAGCAGATCGGCACGCCGATGGAAGTGTTCGAAAAGCCCGCCTCGACCTTCGTCGCCGGCTTCATCGGTTCGCCGCCGATGAACCTGATGGAAGTCAACGTCGCGGGCGACGGCACGGTGCAGACGCTGGACGGCATCGCGCTGGACATCTCGCCGCTGCAGGTGCCCTCGCAAGTGCGCGGCCGCAAGATCATCATGGGCATGCGTCCCGAGCACATGCTGCTGAACACCCAGGGCGTGCCGGCCGAAGTCGAAATGGTCGAAACGCTGGGTTCCGAACAGCTGGTCCACAGCCGCTGCGGCAAGAACATGCTGGTCGTACGTTGCACCACGCGCCAGCTGTCCGAGTCGTCGGCCAAGGTCGGCGACCGCGTCAGCCTGGGCCCGGACGGCCGCCATCCGCTGCACTGGTTCGAGGCCGACAGCGGCCGCCGCGTGCAAGGCCTGTAAAGCCATCGCTGGACGGAAGCGGCGGCTGCGCCCGCCCGCTTCCGTCTCACCCGCTCCCGGCCGGGAACGGGCTTCCCCCCGATCAATACGTGTACGTCATCATGGTGCCGATGGTGTACTGCGCACGATCCCGCACGATGGGACTGTCCGCCGCGTCGCCGTACAGGCGCCGCGCTTCCGCCGACGTGGTCCACGACCAGGACTTGGAGAGCGGCACGGCCCAGGTCGCGCCCAGGCCCACGCTTTCCAGACCGCCCTTGGGCGTGTACTTGCGATAGCCGGACTTTGCCGACTGGTTGCCGCTGACGCCATACCAGGTGCGCATGTAATTGCCGTCGCCGAAAGTGCCGGACAGCGCCAGCGAAATCGCCCCGGCGCTACCCTCGTACACGGTGGTGCTGGCTCCCAGGTTGAACATGGTGTAAGCGCTGCCTACGTCGCGGTTGTCGCCCTTCTTGAATGCATGCGCCACCGTTGCCGACAGGGTCACTGGGCCTATCGTCGTTTCAGCGTCCATGCCGATCTGCGCGCGGCTTTCGATGTCGCCCATGCCGCGCAGCTTGTCCGATCCCTGGAACCCCTTCTTGTGGTCCTTGCGCGAAGCGCTGGGCGCAAGATAAAAGCGGAACGTGCTGTCCAGGGCCTGGGTTTCCCAGCCCAGGCCGTGGTCGGTGCTGAGGAAGAAGCCACCGGGGCTGCGCACGCCCAGGCCGATGATCGGCACGGCGGAATACTCGTCGCTGCCGCTGTAGCGCGGCGCGTAGCCCGCGCCCAGCGTGCCGTAGAACAGCCATTCGTCGGCCGGCCCCTCCCCCGTCGCCACCGTCAACCCGCGCGAGCTGGCCCCGCGCTGGCCGTAGACGGAACTGTTCGCAGCGTCATCGGCCAGGGACAGTCCCGGGACTAAAGCCAGCAGGCAAGCAGCGCCGGCGCCGAGCGTAAACAGGGTGGAACGGATTTTTCGCTTCATAACAGCTTCCAAGAAACGAGGTTGAGGGGGGTAAAACCGTGGAGCCGGGAACGGCCCCATCTATTGGGTGATTGCGCCCTGCTTGGCCTGGCGCATCAGCGCCATCGCCATCGTCGACACCGAGGCCACCAAGGACTCGCTGGTGTCGGAATTGCTCATGACCAGCACCGCCAGCTTGTCGCGCGGCGCCAGCACCAGACGCGAATGGAAGGCTTCAGTGGCGCCGCTATGCAGGCGCAATGGCGTGCCGGCGATATCGTCGCCACAGGGCGCAGCCAGCCAGGACAAGGCCAGGCGGCATTCCAGCGCCAACCCGCCTTCCACCGTTTCCATGTCGAGCACGGCGCGGGCCGAGTCGGCATTCAGCACGCGTCGGCCTTGGTAAAGACCGTCGGCAAAAAGCATGCTGGAGAAGCGCGCCATCTCCGAAGTGCTGAGCCAAAGGCCGTCGGCCGCTTCGTTGGGCTGAGGCGCTTCGGTCCAGGGCGCGCCGCGACGGTAGCCCGAGGCGCGCAGTTCGAGCATGCGCGGATCGGGATGGAACCCGGCGCGCGGCATGTTCAGCGGCTGCAGGATGGTGCGGCGCACGTAGGTGTCGAACGGTTCGCTCGCCACATGCGCAACCATGTCCCCCAGCAGGGCGTAGGCCATGTCAGCGCGCGCGCGTCCCATGGTGTCTTCCAACGATCCTGGGTGCACGGCCAGCAGATTGCGGGCGGTGAAGGGATGCGTGCCCAGCCATTGCATGGCGCCTCGGCGCGGCTGGATGTCCCAATCGGGCAGCGCCTGCGAGGCCGGCTGGTCCAGCGCCAGACGCCCGTCATCGGCGGCGCGCAGCACGCCCGCGGCCGTGACGATCTTGGTGATGGTCCCTACGCGGTACAGCGTGTCGCTGGTGGCGCTGCGGTGGCGCAGCGGGTCCGCGTAGCCGAAGCCCGTGCTCCACACCACGCGCTGGTCGTCGACGATTGCGATCGACAGGCCCGGCACGTCGGAAGCGTCCATGTCATAGGGGATGCGCTGGGCCAGGTAACCCACCACCGCCTTGTAGTCGCCCTGGGCGATCGGCGGCGGCGCGTCGGGAGGAACGCCCTGGCAACCGCCCGCGGCGACCAGCAACATACCTACGGCAACCAGGCGGCTGAGGGAAAACATGGCTTGCGGCAAGACCTCTGAAGAGAACTGCCGTCATGCTATCCAGGCGCCTGCCCGCGATCTTTCCCGCTTTGTATGGAGTTTGTGAAGATTGCGGCGGCGGATTGTGAAGTTTGTTTACGTTGTGCCGCGCCGCACCCCGCCAGGCTTCAGGCGGTCTTCCAGGTAACCACGAAACGCGCGCCGCCCAAGGGGCTGTCGCTTGCCTGCACGGTCCCGTTGTGCCAGCGAGCCACCCGGCTCACGATGGCCAGGCCCAACCCCACCCCACCCGTCCCGCGGTCGCGGCTTTCGTCCAGGCGGATGAAAGGTTCGAAGATCCGCTCGCGGTCGGCAGGCGGGATGCCGGGGCCGTCGTCGTCCACGATCAGCACGTACTCGCGCGCGCCCGGGCTGATCAAGCTGACCTGGACCTGCCGGCCGGCATGCCGGATGGCGTTCTGCAGCAGGTTGAGCAAGGCGCGCGTCATGTAGCGCTGGTGCAAGTGCACCTCGGGCACCTGGCACAGTGCCACTTCGCAGCGCACGCCCGACACGCCGGCCTCGAAGCCGGCATGCTGCACCACCGAATCCAGCCAGCCGCGCGCGTCCTGCGGCTGCAGCGCCACGCCGTCGCCCTTGTGTTCCAGGCGCGCGTACATCAGCAATTCCGAGGCCATGGCGTCCAGTTCGGCCACGTCGCTCTTCATTTCCTCGACCAGGCGCTTGCGTGCGGCCGGGTCGTCCTCGCGGTCCATCATGTCCAGTTCGAACGACAGGCGCGCGATCGGCGTGCGCAGCTCGTGCGACACGGCATTGGTCAGGTCGCGCTGGTTGCCCACCAGCGCGCTGATGCGGTCTGACATCTGGTTGAAGGTGTCGCCCAGGTTGCGGATGCTGGAATGGCGCGACAGGCGCGCCCGGGCTTGCAGGTCGCCCTGGCCCATGCGCAGGGCGGCGGTCTTCAGGGCCTCCAGGTCGCGCCAGATGGGCAGCGCCCACACCAGCATGAAGGCGCACAGCAACAGGCCCAGGGCGGAATACACCGCGGCCATCAGCCAGGGGCCGATGTCCGGCTCGGGCGGCAGCTTGACCTCCAGCCATTGCCTGCCCGGACCGGGAATCGCCGCCACAAAGGTCTGCTGCTTGTCGCGCACGAAGAAGCTGCCGGACTCCACCATGGCGCGCTCGTCCTTGGTGGCGCCGTAGCTTTCGGCGTCGACCACCTTGAGCGCCAGGCCGTAGTACGGCGCCAGCGCGTCGCGCACGTGCGCTTCGCGCTCGGATGGCGGCACGCGGCTCAGTTCCTGCACCAGGCTGTGGATCTGGCCCCGCACCGCTTCGCGCGCGTAGGCGTCGCTGACGGGTTCGAAGAAGTAGTTGGCGGATCGGTCCACGACTTCGTTGGAAATGACGAAGCCCACCGCCAGCACCACGAACAGCCGCAGGACAAACTTAAGCATCACCGCCCTCGTGCGCCTTGGGCGAGAACAGATAGCCCTTGCCCCACACGGTCTTGATGCGCGCCGGATCGCGCGGGTCGTCATCCAGCTTGCGCCGCAGCTTGCTGACGCAGACGTCGACGCTGCGGTCCAGTCCGTTGAATTCGATGCCGCGCACCGCATTGAGCAAGTCGTCGCGGGTCAGCACCTGGCCGGCCTGGCTGGCCAGCGCCCAGAGCATCTCGAACTCCATTGTGGTCAGGTCCACTTCGGAACCGGCATGCACCACGGCGCGCGTACGCCGGTCTATGACCAGCGGACCGAACTCCAGGCGCTCCGGCGGCTCGTCCAGCTGGCTGTGCCGGCGCAGCAGCGCCCGCACCCGCGCCAGCAGCACGCGCGGCTCCACGGGCTTGATGACGTAGTCGTCCGCGCCCGACTCCAGGCCCAGGATCTGGTCCAGGTCGTCCTCGCGGGCCGTCAGCATAAGGATGGGGGCTGATGAAAACGCGCGCAGATCACGGCAGACCTGCAGGCCGTCACGGCCGGGCAGCATCAGGTCCAGGATGGTAATGGCCGGGTCATGCCTGCGGAATGCCTCCACCGCGTGATCGCCGCGGTAGGCCTGGGCAACATGGAAACCGTGCTGCTCCAGGAACTGCGCGATCAGGCGCGATAGTTTCGGATCGTCTTCGACTAACAAGGCCTTGGTCATGGTGTCCAGACAGAAAAAGTGAGGTCGATGGCGCCGCATTCTACGCAAATGCGGCGGGCGCGCGTTCGACCGGAACGCGCCGAGCCGGTTCCCGGGCCGTCGGAAGAACAAAAAAACCGGGCCGGAAGACTGTCGCTTCCGGCCCGGTTTCCTGCGGAACCGCCAGGGGGTCCGCCGGTCTCGCGGGCCGGCGGCCCGCGCCTGGACTTACTTGTAGACGGTCTTGGAACCGTCCTTGTGCCAGGTGAACACGTCGAACTGGAAGTTCGTCAGGTCACCCTGCTTGTTCCAGGACACCTTGCCGATCGGCGTATCGAAGGAATTGGCGTGCAGGTACTTGGCGACCTTGGTCGGGTCGTCGCTGCCAGCGCCCTTGATGCCGTCCGCGATGACCTGGGTGGCCGTGTAGGCGGTCATCTGGAAGGCGCCGCTGGCGTTGCGCTTCTTGGCTTCGAAGGCCTTGACGATGTCGGCGTTGGCGGCGTTCTGGGTGAAGTCGGCCGGCAGCGTCAACAGCATGCCTTCGACGGCGTCGCCGGCGATGGCGTTGATGTCGGGGTTGCCCGTGCCTTCCGGACCCATCCACTTGGCCTTCACGCCCTGTTCGGCCGCCTGGCGCAGCAGCAGGCCCATTTCAGGGTGGTAGCCGCCGTAATAGACAAAGTCCACGCCCTGGCTCTTCAGCTTGGTGATGACGGCCGAGTAGTCGCTGTCGCCGGCGTTGATGCCTTCGAACACGGCGACGGCCACGCCGCCCTTCTCCAGGTCGTTCTTGACCGCGGTGGCGATGCCCTGGCCGTAGGACTGCTTGTCATGCAGCACGGCGACCTTCTTGGGCTTGATCTTGTCCAGGATGAACTTGGCGGCGGCAGGACCTTGCTGGTCGTCGCGGCCGATGGTGCGGAAGATGAACTCGTAGTTCTTGCCGTCGGTCAGGGCCGGCGACGTGGCGGACGGCGTGACCATGACCACGCCTTCATTGTTGTAGACGTCGGCGGCGGCGATGGTGGCGCCCGAGCAGACGTGGCCCACGACGAAACCGATCTTGCTGTTGACCACGCGGTTGGCGGCGACCGGGCCTTGCTTGGGTTCGCAGCCGTCGTCGATCACGACGGTTTCCAGCTTCTTGCCGTTGATGCCGCCGGCGGCGTTGATGCGCTCGACTGCGGTATCGACCCCTTCACGGACCATATCGCCATACTGCGTGACCGCGCCGGTGGTGGGGCCGACAACGCCGATCTTGATGGTTTGCGCTTGCGCTCCCGAGGCAAACGCCAGACCGGCTGCGACGCCCAGCGCTGCAATGACCGGGGTCAGACGAAATACTGGCTTCATGTGTGGACTCCTCTAATGATTTGTAATCGTTAGTTTTTGCACCGGGTCGGACGCCGGATCATCTCCAGGCCAAGCATGCCTGCTGGACTGCCCTTTGCAGGGGTTTCGGCCCCGGTCACGCCCGGTTGCATTGCGATTGCACGGCAAGCATACACTGAAAAATTGCCCTTCTCAGACCAGTTTTCGACCACTTTGATACCGGTCCGATTATTGCGCTGCGGCATTGTTCGGGGTGCGCCCTTATGCCCGCTGGCGTATATGCAAAAGACGATTTATTCGTTTGCGTTACTAAGGCCGCGCGGCATCATGGCCGCCATGAGACTCCAACCGATCATCGTCCCCGGATGGAAAAACTCCGGACCGCAACACTGGCAATCGCGCTGGATGGCCCTGCTGCCGCATGCGCGCCGCGTCGAGCAACGCGACTGGGAACATCCGGCTCCCGGCGAATGGATCGCGGCGCTGGCGACCGAGGTGAACGAGGCCCGCAGCCCCGTGCTCCTGATCGCGCACAGCCTGGGTTGCCTGATCAGCGCCGCCCTGCCGGTGCCACTGCGCGCCAAGGTCGCGGGCGCGCTGCTGGTGGCGCCTGCCGACGTGGAACGCGAAAATGCTCCCGCCTGTTTGAGAAGCTTCGGACCTGTGCCACGGCATTCCCTGCCCTTCCAAAGCGTGGTGGTGGCGAGCGACGACGATCCCTATTGCCAGCTGGAACGCGCCCGCGCGTTTGCGCGCGATTGGGGCAGCCGGCTGGTGGTCGTGCCGGGCGCTGGCCACATCAACGCCGAGAGCGGCCTGGACGACTGGCCGCAGGGCCTGAAGCTCCTGGGCGCGCTGCGCCGGCGCGCGGTGTGGCGGGTGACGCCGCCGCCCGAGCGGATCGCGCCCATACCGGCACGGCCGCTGTCGCATCAGGCCTGACTCATTTCCGATGCTGAAAAAAACGGAGCCGCGAGGCTCCGTTTTTCATGTGGCGTCGGCCGCTATCACTGCAGCAGGCTGCGCAGCATCCAGGCGTTCTTTTCGTGCACGTCCAGGCGCTGCGTCAGCAGGTCGGCCGTGGGCTGGTCGTTGGCGGCATCGGCCTTCTCGAAAGCGGCGCGCGCCGTCTTGGCGACGGATTCGTTGGCGGTCACCAGCAGACGCACCATTTCCAGGGCTTCCGGCACCGAGTCCGGCTCGGCGATCGAGGACAGCTTGCTGAATTCGCGGTAGGTGCCCGGCGCGTAGTGGCCCAGCGCGCGGATGCGCTCGGCGATGCTGTCCAGCGCGTTCCACTCTTCCGTGTACTGGGTCATGAACATCAGGTGCAGCGTGTTGAACATCGGCCCCGTGACGTTCCAGTGGAAATTGTGCGTCATCAGGTACAGCGTGTACGAGTCGGCCAGCAGCTTGGACAGTTCGCCGGCGACTGCGGCGCGGTCCTTGTCCGAGATACCGATGTTGATGCGCGGAACGCTGGAGGTCTTCTTGGGGGACTTGGCCATTGCTAGCTCCTAGGGATGAATGTGCGAAACAAGGATAACACTGCAAATACGGCGAAATGCCGCAATATCCGCCGCTTTTATCAATCAGTCCTGCGACCTTTTGACGCGGCGCAAACCGCGCGCGCGAAGCCGCCTGAAAGCGGCCCGGGAATCAATCCTGCACTGCCGCGACCTCGTCGGTCAGCATCTTCACGCCGGGCAGCTCGCAGGCATAGACCGCTTGCGCCAGCGCCTCGATGGCGGCCAGCCGCGGGAAACTGCGGCGCCAGGCCAACACCACGCGGCGCTCCGGCACGTGGCCGTCAAATGGCAGATAGCGCAGCAGGCTGTTGGAAGGCGGCTGCTCCGGCACCGCGGTCACGGGCAGCACGGTCACGCCGATGCCGGCCGCGACCATGTGGCGGATGGTCTCGAGCGAGGAGCCTTCGAAGGTGCGCTGGATGCCGTCGCTGGCGGCCGAAAAGCGCGACAGCTCGGGACAGACTTCGAGCACCTGGTCGCGGAAGCAGTGGCCGCTGCCCAGCAGCAGCATGGTCTGCTGCTTCAAGTCCTGCGCGTCGATCGCCTGGCGCCGGGCGAGCTCGTGGTCATTGGGCACGGCCACCACAAAGGGCTCGTCGTACAAGGGTTGCATGACCAGACCGGCCTCCGGCAGCGGCAAAGCCATGATGGCGCAATCGATCTCGCCCTGGCGCAGCAGCTCGACCAGGCGCACCGTGAAATTCTCCTGCAGCAGCAGCGGCATCTGCGGGGTGCGGCGGATCTGCTCCGGCACCAGCCGCGGCAACAGGTACGGACCTATGGTGTGGATGACGCCGACGCGCAAGGGGCCGGCCAACGGGTCGTGCCCCTGGCGCGCGATCTCCTTGATGCTGGCGCTTTCTTCCAGCACCTTCTGCGCCTGCGCCACGATGCGCTGGCCGATGGGGGTGACGCCGACCTCGGCGCCGCCACGCTCGAACAGCGTCACGCCCAATTCGTCCTCGAGCTTGCGTATCGCTACCGAGAGCGTGGGCTGGCTGACGAAACAGGCCTCGGCCGCCCGGCCGAAATGCCGTTCGCGCGCAACGGCGACGATGTACTTGAGTTCGGTGAGAGTCATGGTGGACTACGCCCCCGGGGGTTATGCCCCAGCCTTGCGGCTGGCGCTTGCTAGATTAAGGTTGGCGGCTGGCTGCATGGTCAGGTGCGCAGGAAATCCTCGCGCCCGCGCATCCAGCGCGCCAGGTGCGCCTCGACCGCGGCCGGATGTTCGGCGCGCAGCCAGACCGCGGCATCGCGCGCGTCTTCAGCAATGGCCGCGTCCGTTTCCAGGTCGGCGAAGCGCAGCAGCGCCATGCCGGACTGGCGCGTACCCAGGAACTCTCCCGGACCGCGCTGTTCCAGGTCACGGCGGGCGATTTCAAAACCGTCCGAGGTCTCGAACATGGCCCGCAGGCGTTCGCGCGCCACTTGCGACAGCGGCGTCTGATAGAGCAGCACGCAGACCGATTCGGCGGTGCCGCGCCCTACCCGGCCGCGCAGCTGATGCAGTTGCGCCAGCCCGAAACGCTCGGCGTGTTCGATCACCATGAGCGAGGCGTTCGGCACGTCCACGCCCACTTCGATCACAGTGGTGGCGACCAGCAGGTCGACTTCGCCATCGCGGAAGGCCTGCATCACGGCGGCCTTTTCGGCTTGCGGCAGCCGGCCGTGCACCAGCCCGATGCGCAGGTCCGGCAGGTCGACCCGCATGCCTTCGTAGGTGTCCACGGCGGTCTGGAGTTCCAGGGCTTCGCTTTCCTCGACCAGCGGACAGACCCAGTAGGCCTGCTGCCCGCCGCGCGCGGCCTGGGCAATGTGGGCGATGACTTCCTCGCGCCTTGCGTCCGACACCAGCTTGGTCAGCACGGGACTGCGCCCCGGCGGCAGCTCGTCGATGACGGACACGTCCAGATCGGCGAAGAAGGTCATGGCCAGCGTGCGCGGGATCGGCGTCGCGCTCATGTTGAGCTGGTGCGGCACGTTGCGCCCGCGCACGGTTTCGCCCTTGCGCGTCAGCGCCAGGCGCTGTCCGACGCCGAAGCGGTGCTGCTCGTCCACGATGGACAAGCCCAGGCGGTGGAATTCGACGTGATCCTGGATCAGCGCCTGCGTGCCCACGACCAACTGCACGCTGCCGTCAGCGGCGGCGGCCGCCGCTTCACGGCGCGCCTTGGCGGACAGGCTGCCGCTCAGCCAGGCCACATTCACGCCCAATGGCTGCAGCCACGACACCAGTTTGCGGAAGTGTTGCTCGGCCAGAATTTCGGTGGGCGCCATCAGCGCCACCTGCGCGCCGCTGGCGATGGCCTGGGCGGCGGCGATGGCCGCCACGACCGTCTTGCCGCTGCCCACATCGCCCTGCAACAAGCGATGCATGGGATACGGCTTGGCCAGATCGGCGGAGATTTCCTGAACCACGCGCTCCTGCGCGCCAGTCAGTTTGAACGGCAAGGTTTCGTACAGCCTGGCGACCAGGCCGCCGGCCTCGTTGCGCACGGGCAGCGACTCGGCTTCCTTTATGCGGCGCGCGGCCCGCGCGGCCGCCAGCGACAATTGCTGCGCGAGCAGCTCATCGAACTTGATGCGCCGCCAGGCGGGATGCACGCGGTCCAGCAAGGCCTGCTCGGACTCGCCCTGCGCAGGCGTATGCAGCGCGCGGATGGCTGGCTCGAACGGCGGCAGGTCATAGCGCGCCCGCGCCTCGTCGGGCAAGGTGTCGGACAGGTCGGCGCGGTCCAGCGCCTGCGCGATGGCGCGGCGCAACGTCAGTTGCGGCAGCCCTTCGGTACTGGGATAGACCGGCGTGAGCGCCGTGGGCAGCGGCGCATCGGCATTGGTCATGCGCGGATGCACCATCTCGCGCCCGAACAGGCCGCCGCGGACCTCGCCGCGCGCACGCAGGCGCTTGCCCACGGTGACTTGCTTCTGCTGGCTGGGGTAGAAGTTCAGCCAGCGCAATTGCAGTTCGCCGCTGTCGTCCGCCAGCGTGGCGGTCAGCTGGCGCCGTGGCCGGTAGAGGACCTCGGATTTGGTGATCTCGCCCTCGACCTGCCCGGCAAAACCGGGCCGCAGGGCGCTGATCGGCATGATGCGGGTTTCGTCCTCGTAGCGCAGCGGCAGGTGCAGCACGAAGTCCTCGGGCAGCACCAGACCCAGGTTACGGAGCTTGCGCTCCGTATCCGTCATTGCACGGCCGGCGCCTTTGTTGTCGGCGCCGGATCGCTTGGAAGCCGCGGCTGCGGCCGGCATGAAGAAACGAACCCCTGGATTGAAAAGTCCGGACGGGCCTTACAGGACCAGAATGGCTTCGACCTCGAACTGCGCGCCCTTGGGCAGGCTGGCCACGCCGATGGTCGAGCGCGCCGGGAACGGCTGGGGAATGATCTCGGCCATGATGGCGTTGGCGGCCGTGAACTTGCCCAGGTCGGTCAGGAACAGTGTCAGCTTGACCACATTGTCCAACGTGCCGCCGGCAGCCTTGATGACTTCCTGCATGTTGGCGAAAGCCTGACGCACCTGCGCATCGAAGTTCTCGGAGACCAGATCGCCAGTGCCCGGCTCCAGGCCGATCTGGCCCGAGAGGTAGACAGTCTTGGTGCCGCTTACGGCAACCGCTTGCGAGTAAGGGCCTACCGCGGCGGGCGCGGTGTCGGTATGGATGATTTGCTTGCTCATGGGCGGAATCCTTCGAAAGTCGGATAGAAACTACAACTATCGAAGTTTATCCAGCAATAGACATTTGCGAAAGTGGCTGGATGCCGTAGGATGGGCGCACGACGGAATATAAGGGCTTCCCGCAATGCTGAGCCGGCCAAGTCCTATGTGCGCTTCGGTGTAATCACGCTTATACCTCCGCAGCTTCTCAAATGAGGCGTTTCCCTTGAAAAACACCAGCCTCCAAGCCAAGTTGGATTATTGGGCAAAGGTGCGCCGCTCCAACTACGCAGCTAGCCTGCGCCTCGAAGGTTACCCAGCCACGCCCGCCCACGCGCAGCGCGAACTGCCCTCCCGCGAAGCCGTGTTGCGCGCCTATCGCAAGCCTGCCTGACATTGGACAAGTATGGCGCTGGACAGGATCCGTACTGCTACCCAGGCAGTCTCACGCTGCGCAATTGACTGAACATCTGGGACGATTCGCTGCTCGCGCAGGCTGAGCAAGAGCTTTCCGAGATCGCCGCCAGCCAGATCGATCTTTTCCTGCCTCCCTACGACCTTGCGTACCTGAAGCGACTCCATCGCACGCTCTTTCAGGATCTCTACGACTGGGCGGGCGAGTTGCGCACCATCGATATCTCAAAAGGCGGCACGCGCTTCTGCAATACAAGCAGGATCGAACCCGAGGCCGACAAGATTTTCGCGGCCCTGGCGCGGGCCAACTGGTTCAAGGAGCTGCCGCGCTCCGCGCTGATCGCCGAGGCAGCCGTCGCCTACGGCGACTTGAACATGATCCACCCCTTCCGTGAAGGCAACGGGCGCGCTCAACGTCTCCTGTTCGAACACCTCATCATCAATGCCGGCTACGAGATCAGTTGGTGGTCAGTGGAGCAACGGGAATGGGTCGACGCCAACGTCGCCGCCGTGATCTGCGACTACGCGCCGCTGGAGGCGGTGTTCCAACGCTGCGTCGGCCAGCCGATAGCCGGCTAATCCAAACCAGGCAATCCCGGGCTATCGATATCCCCCCGATGCTCCCGCAACAGGTCGTACAGGGCCTGCGCCGCCACCGATAGCGTGCGGCCCTTGCGCCGCACCAGGTAGAGCGGACGGGTCAGGGCCTTGCCGGCCAGCGGCACGATGCGCAGGTCGGCGCCGCCGAAATGGAACAGCGTCATCGCCGGCACCACCGAGATGCCCAGCCCCGCGCGCACCAACCCCGTTGCCGTGGCCAGGTGCTCGACCTCGAACACCGGCGCCGGTGCGTCGGCCCCCAAGGCCGCGTCCAGATGCTTGCGCACGCTGCTGCCGCGCGCAAGCTGGATCATGGGATAGCGCAGGATGTCGCGCAGCCGGGCGCGGCCCGCCCCTGCCAGCGGATGATCGGCGCGACAGACCAGAAAATAACGGTCCGCATGCAGGAACTCGCTGTCCAGGTCGTTCATGTCCGGCCGTCGCGAGGCCACCGCGAAATCCACCTGCCCTGCCTGCACCAGGTCCAGGCAGGGATCCAGCAAGGCATCGCGCAGGTCCACCGTGATGCCTGGATAGGACTCGCGAAAACGCGCCAGCAGCCCCGGCAGCCAGCCGGCGGCAAGCGAGGGCAAAGCCGCCAGCGCCACCCGTCCGCGACGCCTGGCGGCGTGGTCGCGCAGATCCTCCATGACCAGGTCCATGTCGGCCAGCAGCCTGCGCGCCGTCGCGTCCAGCACTTGCCCCTCGACCGTCAGCTCCACATGGCGCGTGTTGCGGTCGAACAGGCGCATGCCCGCGCTGTCCTCCAGTTGGCGGATCAGGGCGCTGAAGGCCGGCTGCGTCAGGTGGCAGCGTTGGGCCGCCCGGGTGAAGTGTTTTTCGTCGGCCAGGGCCACGAACGCGCGCAATTGCCGGGCAGACAGATTCATGGCTTTTCTCTATGAATTGATCCGATCTTTCTATTTTACTGATGAGCCGAGCGTGCCTATAGTGGGCCTCAGACACCTAGACCCCTGCCCTGACTCCGTATGTCCCTAGCCCCCCTCCACATAGGCTGCGCCTCCGGGTTCTCCGGCGACCGCAGCGACGGCGCCGCCGCCGTGGTGCGCACGCTGATCGCCCGCGGCGGCGGCGTGCTGATTTACGAAACGCTGGCCGAGCGCACGCTGGCGTTGGCCCAGTTGGCCCGCAACGAAGACCCGGAGCGCGGCTACGAGCCCTTGCTGGACGAACTGGTCGGCCCGGTGCTGGCCGACTGTCTGCGCCACGGGATCCGCATCGTCGGCAACTTCGGCGCGGCCAACCCTGCCGCCGCAGCCCGGCGCATTGCCGCGCTGGCCCGGCAGCAAGGCCTGCCCGCGCCGCGCATCGCAGTGGTATATGGCGACGCGCTCTCCAGCGATGCGCAACGCGAACTGCTGCGCCAGCGCCTTGGCGGCGCGCTGGATGGGCGGGACGTGGTCAGCGCCACCGCCTACCTCGGCGCCGCCGAGATCGCAGAGGCGCTGCGGGCCGGCGCGCAGATCGTGGTCGCGGGCCGCGTGTCGGACCCATCGCTCACGCTGGGCCCGGCGCTGGCCCATTTCGGCTGGGCCATGGACGATTGGCAGCGCCTGGGCCGTGCCACCATGGCCGGCCATATGCTGGAGTGCGGCCTGCAGGTCAGCGGCGGCTACTTCTGCGTGCCCGGCTTGAAGGATGTGCCAGACGTGCACGCCGCCGGCTTTCCCATCGCCGAGATCGATGCGGATGGCGAATTCGTGATCGGCAAGGCCGACGGTACCGGCGGCATGGTCGATGCGCGCACCGTCAAAGAACAGCTGCTGTACGAAGTGCACGATCCCGCGCGCTACCTGACGCCGGACGTCGTCGCCGACCTGAGCCGCGCCGAGGTGGCCGAACTGGGCGGCGATCGGGTGGCGGTGCGCGGCATCACCGGCCACGCGCGTCCCGCCGAACTCAAGGTCAACGTCTGCTACCGCGGCGGCTGGCTGGCCGAAGCCGAGATCTCCTATGCCGGGGTGCAGGCCGAAGCACGCGCCCGTCTGGCCGCCGATATCGTGCGCAAGCGCCTGGACCCGGCTCTGCGCCTGCGCGCCGACCTCATCGGCGCCATCAGCATCCTGGGCGATGACGCCGGCAGCATGCTGTCCGCCCTGCCCGACGGCCATGCGCGCGACGTGCGCCTGCGCGTCGCGGCCGAACACATGGACCGCAAGCTTGCCGAAAGCGTGCTGCGCGAAGTGACTGCCCTGTATACCTGCGGCCCGGCCGGCGGCGGCGGCGTGCGCACCGCGTTGCGCCCGCGCCTGAACATGCTGTCCTGCACCCTGCCGCGCGACGCCGTGCCCAGCGGCTGGACCTTCCTGGAGGAAGCCCCGCAATGAATCCGCCGCTGATCTCGGTCCCCCTGTACCGCCTGGCGCACAGCCGTTCCGGCGACAAGGGCGACATCTCCAACCTGAGCCTGATCGCCTGGGATCCGGAATGCTACGACGTGCTGGATGCACAGGTCACCGAGGCCCGCGTCGCCGACTGGTTCGCGTACCGCCGCCCCAGCCGCGTCACCCGCTACGCGCTGCCCACGCTGCATGCGATGAACTTTGTGCTTGAAGGCGTGCTGGACGGCGGCGTCAACGATGCCCTCAACCTGGACACGCACGGCAAGAGCCTCTCTTTCAGATTGCTGGACATGACGGTCGAAGTCAGCCCTGCGCTGGCCAGCCGTCTGCCCGACATACCCGGCGACCGTCCCGCGGACGCCTGATTTCGATTCCTATAAAAATCCACAGGAGACACACATGCGCATTGCTTCCAAAGGCCGGCTGGCCTTGCTGCTGGCCGCCGCCCTGCCCTTGAGCGCCATGGCCCAGTTCCCCGCCAAGCCCATCACCTTCATCGTGCCGTTCGCCGCCGGCAGCGCCACCGACCAGATCGGCCGCGCCATCGGCCAGGGCGTCACCGAACAGACCGGCCAGGCCGTGGTGATCGAAAACAAGCCCGGCGCCAGCGCGATGATAGGCGCCGCGGCCGGCGCCCGCGCGGCCCCCGACGGCTACACCGTGCTGATCACCACAAACACCACGCATGCCGCCAACGAGCACCTCTACAAGACGCTGACCTACGATCCGGTCAAGGACTACGCGCCGCTGACCCTGCTGGGCAAAGGCGGCCAGATCATGGTGGTCAATCCCAATTCGCCGGCCAAGACGGTTGGCGACTTCCTGGCCCAGGCCAAGCAAGCGCCCGGCAAGCTGAGCTTCGGCAGCGGCAGCTCCAGCAGCCGCATCGCCGGCGAACTGCTGCAACAGATGGCGGGCGTGCAACTGCTGCACGTCCCATATAAGAGCAATCCGCTGGCGGTCACGGACCTGCTGGGCGGCCAGATCGACATGATGATCACCGACACCGCCACCGGCCTGCCGCAAGTCAAGTCGGGCAAGCTGCGCGCGTTGGGCGTGACCGGCCAGGCGCGTTCACCGCTGGCGCCGGACGTACCCACCATCGCCGAGGCTGGCGTGCCAGGCTATGAAATGGGCTACTGGTTTGCCGCGTATGCGCCCGCCGGCACGCCGCCTGATGTGGTCAAGCGCTTGAACGAATTGCTGGTCAAGGCCACTTCAAGCGCGCCTGCCAAGCAGTTCTATGCGCAAACGGGCACGGACGCGGCAAGCTCCACGCCGGCAGAACTGGCGCAGTTCCAGCAAGCCGAGTCGAAGAAGTGGGGCGAGATCATCAAGAAGGCCGGCATCCAGCCCGAGTAGACCGCCCCGGGGCGGTGGCGCGCCGCCCGTCAGAGCAGATCGCTGCTCGCCAGCATCGGCGTGCCGGCAATGCGCTGGCTGATCGCACGGCAGGCCTCCAGCAGCGGCGCCACATAGGCCGCTTCCGGATCTGGTTTCTGGCGGAATCGCAGCGTGCTCACGCTGATGGCCGCCACCGGCACGCCGTTCTGGCCGAAAATCGGCGCGCCGAAGCAATAAATGCCGGCCTCGTTCTCTTCATCATCCACGGCCCAGCCGCGCTGGCGCACCTGTTCGAGCTGCCGCCGCAGCGCGGCCGTATCCTTGACGGTATTGGGCGTATGGCAGGCGAACGGCTGCGGCAGCATGTCCAGCGCGGCCTGCAGAGCCGCCTCGTCCAACATCGCCAGATACGCCTTGCCCACCGCCGTCGAGTACATGGAGACGTTGGTGCCGATGCGCGAATTCATCTGCACCACGCTGGGGCTTTCCAGCTTCTCGATGTAGACCATGTGCTGGCCGTTGGGCACGGCCAGGTGCACGGTCTCGCCGGTGACGTCACGCAACTGCTTCAGGTTCTCGACGGCGGCCAGCCGCATTTCCGAACGGCCCCAGCTGCGGCTGGCCAGCTGGATCAGGCGCGGCCCCAGGCTCAGCTTGCCGGTGACCGGATGTTCGGCCAGCAGGCGTTCGGCCACCAGCGCGGCCACCGTACGGTACACGGTCGGCCGCGGATAGCCGCTGCGCTTGCTGAGTTCGGCCACCGTCATGGATTCCGGCGTATCGGCCACGACTTGCAGCACATGCATGAACTTCGAGAAGGCGGCTGTGCCCGCCACCTGTGCGGCGGGAGGGTTGGCGACTTGCGGCAGTTCTGGCATGGCGGAAAACGTGGCGTTGGCGGTAACGAGGCCGCCCCTGCGGCGCGGCCCCGCCATTATCCCTACAAACGCCTGCGCGCGTACACGGTGGCGGCCAACGCTCAAGCCACGAGGTAGCCGCCGTCCACGGGCAGGATCACGCCCGTCATGAACGAGGCCGCCGGCGTGCAAAGAAACGTCACGCCCTCGGCCACGTCTTCCGGCTTGCCCCAGCGCCCCAGCGGGGTACGCTGCAGAATCGGCCCCGAACGCTCGGGGTCGTCCTGCAAGGCGCGGGTCAGCGGCGTGGCGATCCAGCCCGGCGCGACGGCGTTGACGCGGATGCCGTCCGCCGCGTAGGCCAGCGCCAGCGACTTCGTCAGCTGCGCCACCCCGCCCTTGCTCGCCGCATACGCCGGCACCAGCGCCCCGCCGAAGAAACTGAGCATGGACGCGGTGTTCACGATGCAGCCGCCGCGCCGCGCAAGCTTCTCGCGCGCGGCGCCGCATACGCGCATGGTGCCGGTCAGGTTGATCGCCAGCACCTGCTCGAACACGGCGGGATCATGCTCCGCGCCGCGGCGGATGATGCCGGCGCAGTTGACCACGATGTCCAGCTCGTCCAACCCTTGCAGCAGGCGTTCGACGTCGCCCGCGTCGCTGACGTCGCCCAGGCGCACCTCGATACCCGGCGCCAGTTCGCCGGCGTCGGATTGCAACCCGGCAGCTATGGTCCGCGCGCCCAGCGACGCCAGCCGGTTGGCAACCGCCGCCCCGATGCCTTGCGTGGCGCCAGTCACCAGCGCCGTCTTGCCTGCAAACAGATCCGCTTGATACGTCATTGCCGTCCGCTCAGAAAGTGCCGGGATAGGCGCCGCCGTCAGCCAGCACGTTCTGGCCGGTGACGTAGCCCGCATGGACGCTGCACAGGAAAGCGCAGATGGCGCCGAACTCCTCGGCGTTGCCGAAGCGTCCTGCCGGTATCGCCGCCTGGCGTTGGGCGCGCACGGCTTGCGCGTCCTGGCCGGTCTTGGCCGCGGAAGCCGCCAGCGCCGAGCTCAGCCGGTCCGTGGCGAACGCGCCGGGCAGCAGGTTGTTGATCGTGACGCCGCGCGCCGCGATGTCGCTGCGCGCCACGCCCGCCACGAAACCGGTCAGGCCGCTGCGCGCGCCGTTGGAAAGGCCAAGGATGTCGATCGGCGCCTTGACCGCGCTGGACGTGATGTTGACGATGCGCCCGAAGCCGCGTTCAGCCATGCCGTCCACCGTGGCCTTGATCAACTCGATCGGCGTGAGCATGTTGGCGTCGACGGCATTCAACCACTGTTCCCTGCCCCAATCGCGGAAATCCCCGGGCGGCGGCCCGCCCGCGTTCGTGACCACGATGTCGTAGTCGCGATGCGCGGCGAACACGGCCTCGCGGCCCTGCGCGGTCGTAATGTCGGCCGCCACGGCCTTGACGAAAGACTTGTCGTCCGTCCGCGCCTGCAGCAGTTGCTGCCGCGCGGTCTCGAGAGCCTCTGCCCCGCGCGCCACGATCACCACGTTGACGCCTTCGCGCACCAGGGCCAGCGCGCAGCCGTAGCCCAGGCCTTTGCTTGCGCCGCCCACCAGCGCGGTCCTGCCGGTAATGCCCAGATCCATGTCCTGCTCCTTGTCGTTGCCTGCAGTCTATTGGCGCATGCCGAACTTTTCGATCAGCGCCTTGAACGTCGTATTGTCGCGCTCCATCAGCGCCGTGAACGTCTGTTGATCGGCGACCGCATAGCCCAGGTTCTGCTCCGCCATGAAGCGCTTCAGGCTGTTTTCGGCGGCTGCCTGCCGGAACGCGGCCCCCAGCACGTCCAGTACCGGCTGCGGCGTGCCCTTGGGCGCGGCGATGCCGCGCCAGGTGCCGATCGACAGATCGATGTTGCGCTCCTTCAGCGTGGGCACGTTCTCGAAACCGGGCACGCGCGCGTCGGCCATGACCGCCAGCGGCTTGAGCTTGCCGGCCTTGACGTACTGCATGACCTCTGCCGGGCTCACCGCCACCGCATCGATGTGTCCGCCCAGCAAGGCCAGCACTGCCGGATTGCCGCCATTGAAGGGGATGTGGTTGAACTTGGCGCCCGTCTTGTCCTCCAGCGCGGCGGCTGCCAGATGCCAGATCGAGCCGATGCCCGCGTTCCCCACCTGCATGCTCTCAGGCTTGGCGCGGGCCGCCTCCAGGAACGCTTCGATGGTGTTGTACGGCGAATCGGCGGCCACCGTGATGGCCGAAGGATCGGCATTGAGCTGGATGATGGGCGTGAACTTCTCGTAGGTGGTCTTGGTCAGGCCCAGGTGGGGAATGATCACCATGTCGGCCGTCACCAGCGCCAGCTTGTAGCCGTCGGGCTTGGCGTTGGCCACTTCCGTCAGGCCGATCCCGCCCGCCGCGCCCGGCTTGTTCAGCACCACGATGGGCTGCGTCAAATGGGTGCGCGAGGCGTCGCCCATGGCCCGCGCCATGGCGTCCGTGCCGCCTCCCGCGGCAAACGGCACCACGATCTCGATGGCCCGGTTGGGGAAATTCTGCGCCAGCGCCACTGGCCCCGCGGCCAGCGCGGCGCTGCCCAGCAGCGCGGAAAGAATGCAGCGATTGAACGCACGACGTTTCATGGTGTCTCCGGATTATGTTTATGTGCTGCGGGTGGGAATGCGGAATTTCAGCGTATGAACTGCTTTACGTAGTCTTCGCCCAGGCCGACGTCCGCGAAGTGCTTGCGGCACATGTCGATCTTGGTGAACACGTCTTCGTAACCCATGCCCTTGCCCCAGGGGTCGGTGTAGTACATGACGCCGTTGACCTGGAAGTACGTGATCATTTCCTCGACGTCGGGCGGCACGTAGAGCGTGTGCGTCTCCCCTGGCGGCTCGAACACGTAGCTGCCTTCAGTCGCCTCCCAGTCGTGTTCCAGATAGCGCCAGCGGCCCTTCAGGACGAAGCCATGCACGGCCTGCGGATGGCGATGGCGGCTGAGCACGCCTGACTTGCGCACGCGCAGCAGGTTCATCCAGTAGCCCTGGCTGGCATTCAGACAGAGCGGGCGGAACCAGACGTTCTCGGCCTGCGGTACCCACAGCCTCTCGTCGGTCGGGATCGCGTGCGGAATCACGATTTCTGGCAGGGCCTCGGGCGGATTCGGGTACTGGTATGGGGTCAGGGGCTCGGTGTCACTCTGTTCCAATGGCATTTCTTTAATCCTTCCATATTATGGACAATATGTTTACTTTATGGACGAATTATAAGAACTGCCCTGCCCGCGGCTACAGCGGGCTAACCCTTAGGGGCGCCGCAGCATCACGCCGCGCGGCGCCAAAAAACAAAAAACCCATCGCATCGCTGCGATGGGTTTTTGGCTTGGCGCCGGCGCCGGGACTTATTTGTCCACGAATGCACGCTCGACCACGTAGTCGCCCGGCTGGCCCACGCCCGGCGACACCGTGAAGCCGCGCTTGTCCAGCATGGCGCTGATGTCGGCCAGCATATGCGGGCTGCCGCAGATCATGGCGCGGTCGGTTTCCGGATTGATCTGCGGAATGCCGATGTCGGCGCACAGCTTGCCGTTTTCCATCAGCTCGGTGATGCGGCCTTGGTTGCGGAACGGTTCGCGCGTGACCGTCGGGTAGTACACGAGTTTGTCGCGCACGACGTCGCCGAAGAATTCGTTGTTCGGCAGTTCCTTTTCGATGAAGTCGGCGTAGGCCAGTTCGCTGACCCAACGCACGCCATGCACCAGGATGACCTTGTCGAAGCGTTCGTAGACGTCCGGATCCTTGATGATGCTCATGAACGGCGCCAGGCCCGTGCCCGTGCCGAACAGGAACAGGTGCTTGCCCGGCTTCAGGTCGTCCACGACCAGCGTGCCCACGGGCTTGCGGCTGACCAGGATGGTGTCGCCTTCTTTCAGATGCTGCAGGCGCGACGTGAGCGGGCCGTTCTGCACCTTGATGCTGAGGAACTCGAGGTTCTCTTCATAGTTGGCGCTGGCGATGCTGTAGGCTCGCAACAGAGGCTTGCCTTCAACTTCCAGTCCGATCATCACGAAGTGGCCATTGTGGAACCGCAAGGCCGAGTCACGCGTCGTGGTAAAGGAAAACAGGGTGTCGTTCCAGTGGTGCACGCTTAGTACGCGCTCAGTGTTGAAAGCAGCCATGTCGTATCAAATTAGGGGCGACCGCCCCGGGCCATGAGCCCGGCTTGTGCCGCTGGGTCATTCCGTGCCGCACAAAAGACGCGGCCGGCATTAGGGTTGACCCTATTCTACAGGGTCTTGATGATAACTGCTCTCATTATTCCGTAATACCCTTATGCCGTATTGATGGGGATCAAGCCTGAAGCCTGCCTGACTTACGACTAGTTGAACGCCGCTTTGCTTCCTGTTATCGTCGCGTTCTCATTTGATAATCATTTTCGTTAGCAGACTGTTTTGAGCAGCGGAAAGGCCTGAAGCCTCGGGAATTCCTCTGCAGCCCTAGCCGGAGCACCTCGTCATGACCAAGCGTCCCCAATTGAATTCGCTGCTGCGCGCCCTGGCGCTGGCCGGCGCCGCCGCCTTCACCGTGTCGGCCAACGCCGCCGAGGAAGTCAGCCTCTACACCACCCGGGAACCCAAGCTGATCCAGCCGCTGCTGGACGCCTTCACCAAGGAAAGCGGCATCAAGGTCAATACGGTCTTCGTCAAGGACGGCCTGCTGGAGCGCGTCAAGGCCGAAGGCGCCAAGTCGCCCGCCGACGTGCTGATGACCGTGGACATCGGCAACCTGCTGGATCTGGTCGACGGCGGCGTGACCCAGTCGATCAAGTCGCAAACGCTGGAATCCGTCATTCCCGCCAACCTGCGCGGCGCCGACGGCAAGTGGTACGCCCTGTCGCTGCGCGACCGCGTGCTGTACGTGGAAAAGGACCTGAAGCTGGAAGCCTTCCGCTACGAAGACCTGGCCGATCCGAAGTGGAAGGGCAAGGTCTGCATCCGTTCGGGCCAACACCCCTACAACACCGCGCTGGTCGCCTCCATGATCGCGCATGACGGCGCCGAAGCCACCGAAAAATGGCTGCGCGGCGTCAAGGCCAACCTGGCCCGCAAGGCAGCCGGCGGCGACCGCGACGTGGCCCGCGACATCCTGGGCGGCATCTGCGACATCGGCCTGGCCAATGCTTATTACGTCGGCCACATGAAGAACGCCGAACCCGGCACCGACGCCCGCAAGTGGGGCGACGCCATCAAGGTGATCCGCCCGACCTTCGCCAACGCCAAGAGCGGCGGCACGCACGTGAACGTCAGCGGCGCCGCCGTTGCCGCCCATGCGCCGAACAAGGCCAACGCGGTCAAGCTGCTGGACTTCCTGGTGTCCGAGCCCGCCCAGGCCCTGTACGCCCAGGCCAACTATGAATACCCCGTCCGCAAGGGCGTGAAGCTGGACCCCGTGATCGCCAGCTTTGGCGAACTGAAGGTGGACCCGCTGCCGCTGACCGAGATCGCCAAGCATCGCAAGCAAGCCAGCGAACTGGTGGACAAAGTCGGTTTCGACAACTGATAGGCCTGTGGACCGCCACGCCCGCCGGCTTGGCGAAACCATGCGGCAGTGACAAACGCGCGGGCTGCGCATAAGCTCACGCGTAGGGCCTGCTCCCTTCTTTTCGGGGGAGCAGGCCTTGCCATTGATGCAATCGACTTTGAAGCATGCACACAGATTCTTTGCCCCGGCCGCTGCGTCTGCGCTGGACTGAACGCGGGGCCGGCTGGCTGGCCGGCGCCGCCCTGATCGCGCTGGCCGTATTGGCGCCCGTCCTGACGCTGGGCTGGTGGGCGCTGGGCGGCGAACTCTCGCATTGGCAGCATCTGGCCAATTACGTATTGCCCCAGGCGCTGGCCAATACCGCCATGCTGCTGGCCGGCGTGGGCGTGCTGGTGACGCTGCTGGGTACCGGCGCGGCATGGCTGGTGACCGCTTACGACTTCCCTACGCGCCGCGTGCTGACCTGGGCGCTGCTGCTGCCGCTGGCGGTGCCGACCTACATCATCGCCTTCGCCTATCTGGACCTGCTGCATCCCATCGGTCCGATACAGTCGGCGATCCGCGCGCTGCTGGGCTATGACAGTCCGCGCCAGTTCCGCCTGCCGGATCTGCGCTCGATCTACGGCGCCATCTTCGTGCTGGGCTTTGTGCTCTATCCCTATGTGTACCTGAGCACCCGCGTCATGTTCATGACGCAGGCAGCCAGCCTGCTGGAAGCGGCCCGCACGCTGGGCGCCGGCCGCATCGCCGTGTTCTTCCGGGTCGCCCTGCCCCTGGCCCGGCCCGCCATCGTGGTGGGCGTGAGCCTGGCGTTGCTGGAAACGCTGAACGATATCGGCGCCTCCGAATTCCTGGGCGTGCAGACGCTGACCGTGTCGGTCTACACCACCTGGGTCACGCGTTCGGACCTGGCGGGCGCGGCGCAGATCGCGCTGACCATGCTGGCCATCGTGATCGGGCTGATCCTGCTGGAACGCCATGGCCGCAAGCGCCAGCGCTACGCCAACACGCAGCGCATGCGCCCGATGCAGCCGCGCCGCCTGCGCGGTCCGGCGGCGGCCGTTGCCGCGGCGCTGGGCTGGATACCGGTACTGATCGGGTTTGTCGCGCCGGCGCTCTATCTGGTCGTGGAGACCTACAAGCGCCTGCATCTGGTTGGCGGCGTTTCCCACCAGCTGTTGAACGGCTTGAGCAACACCCTGATCGTCGCCTTCAGCGCCACCATCGTCACCCTGCTTTGCGGGCTGATCGTGGCCTGGGCCGGACGCACGCTGCGCGAAAGCTCGGGCTTCAACCCGGGCCGCGCCTGCGCGCGCATCGCCAGCCTGGGCTATGCCGTGCCCGGCACGGTGCTGGCCATCGGCCTGCTGACGCCCTTCGTCTGGATAGATACCGCGGTCGCCAAGGTCTTCGGCGGCACGGGCCTGTTCCTGATGGGCTCGATGGGCGCGCTGGTCTGCGCCTATGCGATCCGTTTCCTGGCGATTTCCACTGGCGCACTGGAAGCCGGCCTGGCCCGCATTCCGCCGTCGCTGGAGCAAGCCTCGCGCCTGCTGGGCGAAAGCTCGGCCGGCACCCTGCGCCGCGTACACCTGCCGCTCTTGCGCCCGGCGCTGGCCGCCAGCGCCCTGCTGGTGTTCGTGGACGCCATGAAGGAACTGCCCGCGACACTGCTGCTGCGGCCCATGAATTTCGACACGCTGGCAACCTGGCTATACGCCGAAGCGGCCCGCGGCACCTATGAAGAAGGCGCCGTCGCCGCGCTGGCCATCGTGCTGGCCGGCCTGTTCCCCGTCATCCTGCTGGCGCGCACCAATCTGAAAATGGGACATTGATCATCGTGCCCGATCTGTTAGAACTCGATCACCTTTCCCTCGCCTACGAGACCCCGGCGGGACTCAAGCCCGTGGTGCAGGACCTGACGCTGGGCCTGCCCGTGGGCCATATCGGTTGCCTGCTGGGCGAATCCGGCTGCGGCAAGACCACGGTGCTCCGAGCCATCGCCGGTTTTGAGCCAGTGCGGGCCGGGCGCATCCTGCTGGATGGCGCCGTCATTTCCTCGCCCACCGTGCAGGTGGCGCCCGAACATCGCCGGGTGGGCATGATGTTCCAGGACTACGCGCTGTTTCCGCACCTGACGGTGGCGCTGAACGTGGCCTTCGGCCTGCGCAAGATGGCGCGCCCGGAACGCGCGCGCCGTGTCGAAGAGATGCTGGAACTGGTGGGCCTGGCGCATGCCGCCAACAGCTATCCGCACGAGATCTCCGGCGGCCAGCAGCAGCGCGTGGCGCTGGCTCGCGCGCTGGCGCCCTCGCCCGACCTGCTGCTGCTGGACGAGCCGTTCTCGAACCTGGACGTGGACACGCGCGAACGCCTGGCCTTTGAAGTGCGCGACATCCTCAAGACCACCGGCCACACGGCCATCCTGGTCACGCACAACCAGGCCGAAGCCTTCGCCATCGCCGACCGCATCGGCGTCATGTCCAAGGGCAGCATCGCGCAGTGGGACACGCCCTACAACCTGCACCATCATCCCGCCAGCGACTTCGTGCGCGACTTCATCCGCCGCGAAGCGCTGGAAGAGCGGCGCGAGCAAGCCTACGCCCGCGGCCGCTGAAGTCGTCCCGGCCGCTCAGTCGGCCGACAGCTTCACTTTCTGCGACAAGGCCTTGAAGGCCTCGTGCTGGCTCTGGGTCAGGCGTTCCACTTCCTGCGGCGTGGAGCCGTAGGGCATGAAACCGGCCTGCTCCAGCTTGCCTTTCACTTCCGGCAAGGCCAGCGCCCATTGGAAGGCTTCGCTCAGCGCCTTGGTCGCTTCAGGCGACATCTTCGCAGGCCCATAGACCGCGAACCACGGATCGACCACGGCTGCTTCATAGCCCAGCTCGGCCAGCGTCGGCACGTCCGGCAAGGCGGGCGCCCGCTTGCTGCCCGTCACGGCCAGCGCATGCACTTTGCCCGCCTTGATGTGCGGCAGCGACGCCGGCAGATTGTCGAACATCACCGGCAAGTGCCCTCCCAGCAGGTCGTTCAGCCCCTGCGCGCTGCCCTTGTAAGGAATGTGCTGCATGCCGGCGCCGGTCAGCTGGTCGAACATCACGCCAGCCAGATGCATGGACGTGCCAGTGCCCGGCGTGCCGAACGAGGTGCCCGGATGCTGCTTGGCATAAGCGACCAGGTCCTTGACGCTGTCGACCTTCAGCGCAGGACCGACTTCCAGCACCACGGTGGAAGCGCCCAGCATGCTGACGCCCGTGAAATCCTTGGTGGGATCGAAAGGCATGGAGGGGTAGACGAAAGGATTCAGCGCGTTGGTGGAGATAGCGCCGAAGCCGATGGTGTAGCCGTCGGGCGCGGCCTTGGCCACGGCGTCCATGCCGATATTGCCGCCCGCGCCGGGACGGTTTTCGACTATGACGGGCTGGCCCAATTTTTCCGCGACCTTCTGGCCCGCGGTGCGCGCCACCAGGTCGGTGGTGCCGCCTGCGGTGTAAGGCACGATGAAGGTGATGGGCTTGGCCGGATAGCCGGCAGCGAGCGCCGCCGAAGCGCCCTGGATCAGCGCCAGCGCGGCCAGGCCGCGCAGCGCGTTGAATGTGTAGCGATGCATGATGTCTCCATCCCGTTTTGTTGTGAGGGTCGGAGGCGCATCATACCGCCGGCCGCGTGGCGATTGCGTGCGGCCGGTTCGAGCGCTGACTCAGGCGCGCGGCTCGGGCAGCGGGATGTACTCGGTCTCGTCGCCCGGCACGATCTGGTCGAAGCGGCTGCGCTGCCAATCCTGCTTGGCCTGTTCGATGCGGTCCTTGCTGCTGGAGACGAAGTTCCACCACACGAAGCGCGGCCCGTCCAGCGGCTCTCCGCCGATCACCGCAAAGCGCGCCGCAGTCTTGGCGCGGATCTGCACGGGGCGGCCCGGCGCAAACACGACCAGGCGGCCGCTTTCGAACTCCTGCCCGTCGATCTCGACCGTGCCCTGCGCCAGATAGGCGGCGCGCTCTTCATGCTCGGCCGGCAGCACCGTGGTCGCGCCCGCCTGCAATTGCAGATCGCCATAGAACAGCGGCGACAGCGTCTTCACCGAGGACGTCTTGCCGAACAACGAACCCGCCACCACCTGGGCGCGCACGCCCTCGCCTTCGATGACCGGTTGCGCGTCCAGGCCGTAGTGGGTGAAGCCCGGATCGGTTTCCTCGTGTTCCTTGGGCAGCCCCACCCAGATCTGCAGGCCACAGAGACGCTGCGCGGCCTGGCGGCTTTCGGGCGAGGAGCGTTCCGAATGCACGATGCCGCGGCCCGCCGTCATCCAGTTGACCTCGCCCGGCAAAATGGTCTGGGTGTGGCCCGCGCCATCGCGATGCACCATGGAGCCTTCGTAAAGATAGGTCACCGTGGACAGGCCGATATGCGGATGCGGGCGCACGTCTATGCCCGTACCGGCGGCAAACTCGACCGGACCCATGTGGTCCAGGAACACGAACGGCCCGACAGTGCGGCGCTGTGCGGACGGGATGGCGCGGCGCACGGAAAAGCCGCCCAGGTCGCTGGTGCGCGGCACGACGACGGCTTCAATCTGGCTTTCGCCGGCTTCGGACAAGGTGGACATATCGGACTCTCCGGGTTGTGGGGACTAGGACCATCTTAAGGCCTGCCGCCTGCATGGAAAAAACAGCGGCGGGCGGACTGATCCAGCCCGCCCGCCTTGACGCATCACGCCAGGTCGAACACCAGGACTTCGGCCTGCTTGCCGCCCGACAGCTCGACGCGCGGCTCGCCGGTGATGGCGAGCGCGTCGCCAGCCGACAGCTCAACGCCGTTGACTGTCAGGCTGCCGCGGGCCACGTGCACCCAGGCGCGGCGGCCGGCGGCCAGTTCCAGCGCGGCGGACTCGTCGCCGTCGAACAGCCCGCCATACAGGCGCGCATCCTGATGGATCTTCATCGAACCGTCAGCGCCGTCCGGCGACACCAGCGCTTGTAGCCGGCCGCGCTTCTGCTCGTCGCTGAAGCTGCGCTCTTCGTACTCGGGCGCAATGCCAGTGACATCGGGCTCGATCCAGATCTGCAGCATGTGCGTTTCGCGGTCCGCCAGCGGGTTGAACTCCGAGTGCATGACCCCGCGGCCGGCGCTCATGCGCTGCACGTTGCCGGGCTGGATGGTCGAGCCGCTGCCCATGCTGTCCTTGTGGGCGATCGCGCCATCCAGCACGTAGGTGATGATTTCCATGTCGCGATGGCCATGCGTGCCGAAGCCGCGGCCGGCCGCGATGCGGTCGTCATTGATCACGCGCAGGGCGCCAAAGCCCATGTGGGCCGGGTCGTAGTAGTTGGCGAAGGAAAACGTGTGGAACGAGTCCAGCCATCCGTGGTTGGCGTGACCCCGTTCAGCAGCGCGGCGAGTGGTAAGCATTGCGGACTCCTGTTTCAATAATGTGAATGGTTGTGCAGCCTGGCCCTCATTTCCCTAGAAGCCACTGCACCACCGGCATGAGTGATATTGTGCGCGTGCAGCCCGGGCTGTTTGGCGCTATATTTTGACGAAACCATTCAAATTTTTTGAACATTGGTACCAAGCCCCCGACCATGCAAGCCATCACCCCCGAACTTCTGATCCTGGTGGACGCCATCGCCCGCCACGGCAGCTTTGCCAAGGCCGCCCGCGAACTGGGCAAGGTGCCTTCGGCCGTCACCTACTCCATCCGCAAGCTGGAAGACGGCCTGGACGTGCTGTTGTTCGACCGATCCGGACACCGCGCGCTGCTGACGCCAGCGGGCGAAACGCTGCTGAAGGAAGGCCGCCACGTCTTGCAATCGCTGGACGACCTGGCCTGCCGCGTCAAGCGCATTGCCACAGGCTGGGAGGTGGAGTTGCGCATCGCGGTCAGCGCGGTGCTGCCGTGGCGGCCGCTGTACGACCTGATCGAGGAGTTCCAGGCGCTGGGTAGCGCCACCACGCTGCGCTTTTCCAGCGAGGTATTGAGCGGCAACTGGGACGCCCTGACCTCAGGACGGGCCGACCTGGTCATCGGCGCGGGCGCCGCGGGCGAGCCGACCGGCCCCTATCGCTCGCAAGCCATGGGCCAATCCCAATTCGGCTTCTGCGTGGCCTCGCACCATCCGCTTGCTTCGCTGCCGCAGCCCTTGAGCCGCGCCGACATCACGCGTTATTGCGCGGTGGTGGTGGCGGACACGTCGCGTAATCTGGCGCCGCAGACGCGCGGCATCCTGGCCGAACAGCCCACCCTGGTCATGCCTACCATGCAGGCCAAGATAGACGCGCAGGTGCGCGGCCTGGGCTGCGGCTACTTGCCGCTGACCCTGGCCGCGCCGTATCTGGCGCAAGGCTTGCTGGTGGTGTGCGAAACGGACGAAGGCATGTCCCTGACGGAACACCTGACGTACGCCTGGCGCTCGGAGCCGCCGGGCGAAGCCCTGAAATGGTGGCTGCAGAAGCTGAAGTCGCCGCGTCTCTGCGAGAGCCTGTTGGGGATGGGATAAGGCGCGCGGCCGCGCGCCTTATTCGTCCTCGATGCCCAACTCGCGCAGCTTGCGCGTGATGGTGTTGCGGCCAATGCCCAGGCGGCTGGCGGCCTCGACCCGGCGGCCGCGGCTGGCGTCCAGCGCGCTTTGCAGCAGGATCTTCTCGAACTGGCGCGTGAGCGTGGCCATGACCGCCGGTTCGCCACGTTCCAGCCGGTACTGCGCGTCGCGCAGCAGGGAGTCCTGCCAGTTGCGTGGAGAGCCCGCTTCCATGGGCGCCGAGGTCGGAACCACGGTGCCCACGCCGGCCATGGGCACGGCCGGACGCAACGGCGCGGGACTCGGCTGCGGCTGGTGCTCCATGGCGCGGATTTCCGGCGGCAGGTCCGCCGGCTCGACCGTCTGGCCGGGCGCCATCACGGTCAGCCAATGGCAAAAGTTCTCCAGCTGGCGCACGTTGCCCGGAAAATCGAACTTGGACAGCACGGCAAGCGCTTCCGGCGTCAGGCGCTTGACCGGCACTCCCAGCGCACGGGCGCTGGCGATCAGGAAGTGGCCGGCCAGCGCCGGAATGTCCTCCACCCGTTCGCGCAACGGCGGCAGGCGCAGACGGATCACGTTCAGGCGGTGGAACAAGTCCTCGCGGAACAGGCCCTGCTCCACGCGCTGTTCCAGCGGTTGATGGGTGGCGGCGACGATGCGTACGTCGACGCGCACCGGCTGCGCGCCGCCGACGCGGTAGAAGCTGCCTTCTGCCAGCACGCGCAACAGGCGCGTCTGCAACTCGATCGGCATGTCGCCGATTTCGTCCAGGAACAGCGTGCCGCCATGCGCTTCCTCGAAGCGGCCGCGACGCAGGTTGTTGGCGCCCGTGAACGCGCCACGTTCGTGGCCGAACAGCTCGGCCTCCAGCAGATCGCGCGGAATGGCCGCCGCGTTCAGCGCCACGAAGGGCCCGCCGGCGCGCACGCCATGGCCGTGCAAGGCGCGCGCCACGAGCTCCTTGCCGGTGCCGGATTCGCCGGTGATCAGCACGGTGACCTTGGACTGCGCCAGCCGGCCGATCGCGCGGAACACTTCCTGCATGGCGGTGGACGAGGACTGCGTCATCATCCAGCGCTCGTTGTTCTGCGCCGATTCGCCCTGCCCTTCGGGGCTTTCAGGCTCGGCGGATTCCTGCATGGCGCGCTGGATCAGCGCCACCGCCTCGTTCACGTCGAACGGCTTGGCCAGGTAATCGAACGCCCCGCCCTGAAAGGCGGAAACGGTGCTGTCCAGGTCGGCGAACGCGGTCATGACGATGACCGGCAGGCCGGGGTT
This sequence comes from Achromobacter sp. GW823-FHT04E03, assembly GCF_058796095.1. Classification (NCBI taxonomy): domain Bacteria; kingdom Pseudomonadati; phylum Pseudomonadota; class Betaproteobacteria; order Burkholderiales; family Alcaligenaceae; genus Achromobacter; species Achromobacter sp. GW823-FHT04E03. Next base: position 867,698 of record NZ_JBXAIJ010000001.1, read on the forward strand.
GCGTTCCTTCAGCTGGCGCAGCAGCTCCAGGCCGTTGCCGCCTGGCATGCGGATGTCGGACACCAGCGCGGCGGGCGCTTCGTGCGACAGCGCTTCCAGCACGTCGGCCGATTGCGAAAAACTGCGGGTGGGCACACCGGCACGCGCCAGGGCTTTTTCCAGGACCCAGCGGATGGCCTGGTCATCATCGACGATCCATACGGGTTTCATCAGTGTGCAGGCTCCATCGGTAGGACCAGGCGGAATTCGGTGCGGCCGGGCCGGGATTCAAATTCGATGATGCCGCCGTGCTGCTGCACGAAGTCCTGCGCCAGGCTCAAGCCCAAGCCGGTGCCTCCCGCCCGCGCCGTGACCAGCGGATGGAAGATGCGGTCGCGGATCTGATCCGGCACGCCGGGACCGTTGTCAGTAATGGACAGCACCAGCGCCAGACGATGCTGGCGGTGGGCCAGCATCACCTGCCGCGCGACGCGCGTGCGCAGCGTGACCACGCCGGGTTCGGTCTGCGGTCCCTGGGGCCGCGCCACCAGTTCCTGGGCGGCGTTGCGCGCCACATTCAGGACGGCCTGCATCAGACGGGCGGCATCGCCCTTCAGGTCCGGCACCGAGGCGTCGTAGTCGCGCAGCAGCGTGACGTCATTGCGGAATTCGGCCTGGATCAGCGCGCAGACGCGTTCGCAGATCTCATGGATGTTCACCGGCCGCGCGTTCAGCGGCACACGTTGCGGGCCGCTCAGGCGGTCCACCAGCGCCTGCAGGCGGTCGGCTTCGGAAATGATGACCTGGGTGTACTCGGCCAGTGCCGCGCTGGGCAGTTCGGCTTCGAGCAATTGCGCGGCGCCGCGCAGGCCGCCCAGGGGATTCTTGACTTCATGCGCCAGATTGCGCAGCAGTTCGCGGTGGGCTTCGATCTCGTCAACCAGGCGGTGGTTGCGGTCGGCCAGCACGCGCTGCTCGATCTCGCGGGTTTCTATCAGCACGGGCCAGCGCTGGCCCGTCAGTCCGACCGTCGTCACGGAAACTTCCACGGATTCCGCGGCGCGGCGCAACGAGGCCAGTTGCCTGACGTCGGCATAGCGCCCTGCGGCTGCGCGGTCGATGGAGGATTGGATGTTTTCCGGACTGTCGAACAGCGTGGCGGCGGATTGCCCGCCCAGTTGCTTGCGCGAGCGGCCGAACAGATCTTCAGCGGCCGCATTGGCGTATTCGATATGACCGCGCTCGTTGACCAGGAAAACGGACGTGGCTAGCAAATCGAGAGCTTCTACATTCATTTTCTACATACCCGAATGTGAGGGGACGGCGGAACGCGACGGCCGCGCCGGAAGCCGGCGCCCTGTCCACCAGGCGTAAGGCCTGGCGGACAGCACGTCGAACCGCGATCTGGCGGTGCGCGTGCTGCCGGCCCTGGTTTCTGCCTGCATCATCGCGCCACCTCCAGCTACTGCCTCAGGACATTAGAGGCTGTAGTACATGTCGAACTCGACCGGGTGCGGCGTCATGCGCAGACGGTTCACATCGGCCATCTTCAGGTCGATGTAGGCCGTGAGCATGTCGTTGCTGAACACGCCGCCGCGGGTCAGGAACTCGCGGTCGTTGTCCAGCGCTTCCAGAGCCTGTTCCAGCGAGGCGCAGACCGTCGGGATCTTGGCGTCTTCTTCCGGCGGCAGGTCGTACAGGTTCTTGTCGGCGGGATCACCGGGGTGAATCTTGTTCTGCACGCCGTCCAGGCCGGCCATCATCAGCGCCGAGAAAGCCAGGTACGGGTTGGCCAGGGGGTCCGGGAAGCGCGCTTCGACGCGGCGGCCCTTCGGGTTGCCGACGTACGGAATACGGATCGAGGCCGAACGGTTGCGGGCCGAGTAAGCCAGCTTCACGGGCGCTTCGTAGTGCGGAACCAGGCGCTTGTACGAGTTGGTACCGGGGTTGGTGATGGCGTTCAGCGCGCGGGCGTGCTTGATGATGCCGCCGATGTAGTACAGCGCGAATTCCGACAGGCCGGCGTAGCCGTTGCCCGCGAACAGGTTCTGGCCGTCCTTCCAGATGGACTGGTGGACGTGCATGCCGGAGCCGTTGTCGCCGACGATGGGCTTGGGCATGAACGTGGCGGTCTTGCCGTAGGCGTGGGCCACGTTGTGGATCACGTACTTGACGATCTGCGTCCAGTCGGCGCGCTGCACCAGCGTGCTGAACTTGGTGCCGATTTCGAGCTGGCCGGCGCCGGCCACTTCATGGTGGTGCACTTCGACCGGCACGCCCATCTGTTCCATCAGCAGGCACATTTCCGAGCGCATGTCCTGGAACGAGTCGACCGGGGGCACGGGGAAGTAGCCGCCCTTGACGGTGGGACGGTGGCCGGTGTTGCCGCCTTCGAATTCCAGGCCCGAGGACCAGGGGGCTTCTTCGGACTTGATCTTGACGAAGGTGCCGGACATGTCGCTGTTCCAGGTCACGCCGTCGAAGACGAAGAATTCGGGTTCCGGACCGAAGTAGGCGGTGTCGCCCAGGCCGGAGGACTTCAGGTAGGCTTCGGCGCGCTTGGCCAGCGAGCGCGGGTCGCGGTCGTAGCCCTTCAGATCGGAAGGTTCGACCACGTCGCACGACAGGATCATGGTCGGCTCTTCGCGGAACGGATCCAGGTTGGCGGTGGACAGGTCGGGGATGAGCAGCATGTCGGAGGCTTCGATGCCCTTCCAGCCCGGGATCGACGAACCGTCGAAGGCCTGCCCGCTTTCCAGCTTGTCTTCGTCGATCTGGCTGATCGGCACCGAAATGTGGTGCTCACGGCCAATCGTATCGGTAAAGCGGAAATCCACGAATTTGACTTCGTTGTCGGCGATCTGTTTCAGGACATCTTTCGGGCTTGCCATGTCATCTCCATTAGATAAAAAGGTCGAGGGCTTTGCCCGTCGACTGGCATAAAAGAGGGAAGCAATAAGCGTGCCAGGTTTCCTCTCCGGGATTCCCCGGGGAAATCGGCTCGATCATGGGAAAATGTAGCACCATCATGGTGCAAATAGTGGAGCATGATTGCCCCACTATGGTGCATGAACGCTACAGGAACATTTCCTGCAGGTCGTTGAGGAATCTCCAGCCCAATGGAGTCGCCCGCAGCCGGGTCGGATCGGCGTCCAACAGCCCGCGCTTGGAGGCCGCCTCCAATTGGTGCGCAATGGCGGCCAGCGACAGGCCGGTGCGCTCGTTGAACGCGGTGGCGGCTACGCCATCCTTCAGGCGCAGGGCGTTCAGCATGAACTCGAACGGCAGTTCGTCCGGCCCGACCTGGCGGCTTTCGGCGATGTGGCTGCCGTCGCGGGCCATGGCGGCCTGCATCCACGAGTCGGGCCCGCGCAGCCGCGCTTCGCGCACGATGCGGTCATGGAAGGACAGCTTGCCGTGCGCCCCCGGGCCCAGGCCCAGGTAATCGCCAAATTCCCAGTAATTCAGATTGTGGCGGCAGCGCGCGCCGGGCTTCGCGTAGGCGGAAACCTCATAGCGGGCAAGGCCGGCCGCCGCCAGCTCGGCCTCCACCGCGTCCTGCATGGCGGCGCTGGTGTCGTCGTCGGGCAGGTCCTGGGGGGGGAACTTGGCGAAGACGGTATTGGGCTCCATCGTCAGGTGATAGAGCGACAGGTGCTCGGTGCCAAAAGCCACGGCCTGCCGCAGATCGGCCGCACAGGCCTCCAGAGTCTGGCCGGGCAAGGCGAACATCATGTCCAGGTTGACGCGCGAGACCGCACGCTGCGCCATCTCGATCGCCGCCCTCGCCTGCGCGCTGTCATGGATGCGGCCCAGCTTCTTCAGCTGCGCATCGTCGAAACTCTGGATCCCCAGCGAAAACCGCGTTACGCCGCTGGCGGCGTAGTCGCGGAAACGCCCGGCCTCGGCCGTGCCGGGATTGGCTTCCATGGTGATTTCGGCGTCGGGCCACAGGTTCAGACAGGCGCGCAGCATCGCCAGCAGTTCGTCCAGCCCTTCGGACGACAGCAGGCTGGGCGTGCCTCCGCCGATGAAGACGGATACCACCTGCCGCCCCCAGATCGAAGGCAGCGCCTGCTCCAGATCGCTGCGCAGGGCATCCAGATAGGCGCGCTCCGGGATTTCGCCCGGCGCCGCGTGGGAATTGAAGTCGCAATAAGGACATTTGCGCACGCACCACGGCACGTGCACATAGACGGACAGCGGCGGCAGGCTGGTCAGCGTGGCGCCGGCCGGCAGCTTCAGGCGCGACGGTTGCGCGCCCATGTCGTTGCGGATGGGAATGATGATGGACATGCGTAATTCCTGAACCGGGCGCCGCGCGGCGCCCTAGTCAAGCCTGGCTCAGCTTGCTCAACAGTTCGCGCAGGGCGCGGGCGCGATGGCTCAGCCGGTTCTTTTCCTCGGGCTCCAGGGCGGCGGCGGTCAGGGCCTGGTCGGGCAGGTAGAAATGCGGATCGTAGCCAAAGCCGTTGGCGCCTTCGGGCTGGTCGATGATCTCGCCATGCCACAGGCCTTCGCCTATCAGCGGCCGCGGATCGTTCTCGGAACGCACCAGCGCCAGCACCGCCACGTACCAGGCGCTGCGGTCAGCCACGCCGGCCAGATTGCGCACCAGCAGTTCGTTGTTGGCCTGATCGGATTTTTCGCCGCCCAGCATCTTGGCATAGCGCGCCGAATACACGCCAGGCGCGCCATCCAGCGCCGCGACGCACAGGCCGGAATCGTCGGCCAGGGCCGGCAGTCCCGTCAGGCGGCTGGCATGGCGGGCCTTGGCCAGCGCGTTCTCGACGAACGTCACGTGCGGCTCTTCGGCCTCGGGCACGCCCAGTTCGCCCTGGGGCACAAGCTCGATGCCCAGGGGCGCGAACAGGGCGGAAAACTCGCGCAGCTTGCCGGCATTGTTGGAGGCGAGCACCACGCGGCGCAGGGAATCGGGAATCTTGGGAGCAGTCATGGGGCAAATTGTATAGGGCGCGGGCCCCATCCGCCGCCGCCCGCGGGCGGCATGCCCCCGCGAGGCGAAAGGATATACCTTGCGCCAGGGTTGACAGTGATACTGACCCTAATTGAATATGGCGCGCCTGCCATCGACGAAACAACGCGGACATATTTTGTTGTCAACATGATCAAACTTGTCACTGATAGTATCTGAACGCACCGGCGATGGACCCCATTCACGCTTTGCCCCGGCCGGTAGCGGCCCGCGCGCCCTCATCCCCCCTGGACAGCGCGTCAGCGCACGTGAGCCTGGCTGGCATCCTGCGGGAACGGCTGCTGCGCCCACGCTTCCAGCCCGTGGTCGATCTTTCGCACAGCCGCATCTACGGCCATGAAAGCCTGATCCGCGGGCCCGTCGACACCGCCCTGCACTTTCCCGACGCCTTGTTCGCCGAGGCCCGCCGCCAGGGCCTGCATCCGCAGCTGGAGCTGGCGAGCTTCCGCGCCGGCGCGCAGGGCTTTCACCAGCACGACGCCTCCGGCATGCTGTTCCTGAACCTGTCCGGTTCGGCGCTGCTGCACTACTGGACCCTGTGGGGCGAGGAAATGCCCGAGCGCCTGCTCAAGAATTGCTCGCTCGCGCCTTCCAGCATCATCGTCGAACTCACCGAGCAGGATCCGCTGTCCGAGCACATGGCGGAGCTGTCCAGCGCATTTGCCTGCCTGCGGGCGCATGGCATGCGTGTCGCGCTGGACGACTACGGCGTGGGCAACTCCAATCTGCAGCTCTGGGCCGAGATGCAGCCGGACCTGGTCAAGATCGACCGCTATTTCTTCGACGGCATCGGCCAGGACGAGCGCAAGCAGAACATGGTGCGCGCCATCCTGAAAGTGGCGCAGCACCTGGGCACCACCATCGTTGCCGAAGGCATCGAGACCGCCGAGGACCTGGCCGTGGTGCGCGAGCTGGACATCCGCTACGCGCAAGGCTGGCTGCTGGGCCGGCCGGAGGAAATGCTGCTGACCGAGCTGGCGCCGCCGCTGCGCGATTCGCTGCGCCAACGCGCGCCGGCCGCAACGCCCGCCCGCGGCGTCGGCGGCACGGCGGCCAGCCTGCGCGTCGAAGCGCCGGCGGTACGGCTGACCGGACACACCAATGACGACGTGCACCGGCTGTTCATCGAACACAAGGAAATGCACGCGGTGGCGGTGATCGACGACGACAACCGCCCGGTCGGCATCATCAACCGGCGCGATTTCTCGGAACATTACGCCCAGCGCTACACGCGCGAGCTGTTCGGGCGGGACGCCTGCTCCACCTTCATGAATGCCGAACCGGTGCTGGTGGACCTGAACGTATCCATCGACCAGTTGAGCCACGTGCTGATCTCGGAAGACCAGCGCTATCTGATGGACGGCCTGATCATCACGCGCGAAGGCCGCTACGACGGCCTGGCCACCGGCGAAACCTTGGTGCGCTCGGTCACCGAGATGCGCATCGAGGCGGCGCGCTACGCCAATCCGCTGACCTCGCTGCCTGGCAACATCCCCATCAGCCGCCACATCGCCACGCTGCTCGAAGACGCCGACGACTTCACCATCTGCTATGGCGACCTGAACAACTTCAAGCCCTTCAACGACGTCTATGGCTATTGGCGCGGCGACGACATGATCATGTTGACCGCCGAAGTCATCAAGCGCCACTGCGATCCGCAGCGCGACTTCGTCGGCCATGTGGGCGGCGATGACTTCGTGGTGCTGTTGCGCAGCCCCGACTGGATGGCGCGCGCCCAGCGCATCATCGCGGAATTCAACGACCGCGCCATGGACCTGTACGACGACCAGGGCCGCCGCAACGGCGGGATCGAGGCCGAGGACCGCTACGGCGTGCCGCGCTTCTTTCCCTTCGTGACGCTGGGCGTGGGCGCCCTCACCGTCACGCCATCGCTATGCGAGCGCATCCGCCCTGAGGACATCGCGTCGGCCGCCGCTCACGTCAAGCACAAGGTCAAGCACGGGAACCTGTCGCTGGTGGCCGAGCGCTACACCGGCGGCATCCTGCCGCAGCTGGATAGCTGAACCCTGCCCGGCCGCGCCATCGGCCGGCCGGGCGATCTGGAACACCGCCACGGCCCGGCGCAGACCCTGCGCCTGGGCTTCCAGCGCGGCGGCAGCGGCCGCGGTCTGCTCCACCATGGCGGCGTTCTCCTGCGTCGAGCGTTCGATGTCCGCCACCGCATGGTTCACCGAGGCGATGCCCGCCGCCTGCTCGGCCGTCGCGCTGGAAATCTCGGCCACGATCTGCGTGACCCGGTCCACCGATTGCATCATGTCGCGCATGGTGTCGCCGGCCACGCTGACCTGACGCACGCCCGCCTGCACGCGCGCCGCGGAGTCCTCGATCAGGCCCTTGATCTCCTTGGCGGCCTGCGCGCTGCGCTGGGCGAGCGAGCGCACCTCGCCGGCCACCACGGCAAAGCCCTTTCCCTGCTCTCCCGCGCGCGCCGCTTCCACCGCGGCATTGAGCGCCAGGATGTTGGTCTGGAACGCGATGCTGTCGACCACGCCCACGATCTCGCCGATGCGGCGGGCGCTTTCGGCGATGCCCTGCATGCTCTGCACCACTTCCTCCACCGCCGCGCCGCCGCGCTGCGCCAGCTGGGTCGCGCCCAGCGCCTGGCGGCTGGCCAGGTCGGCGTTGCCGGCGGTCAGCTGCACCGTTTGCGCCAGCTGCATCATGTTGGCCGACGCTTCCTGCAGCGAGCCCGCCTGACGCGCGGTACGGTCCGACATGTCCGCCCCGCCCGCGGCGATCTCGCCGGAACCGGTATGGATTTCCTCGACGCCATGGCGCACCGAGGCCACTGCCGCCGACAGCCCTTTCTGCATGCGCCGCATGGCGCTGTACAGGACGCCGATCTCGTTGTCGCCGCGCATGGCGATCGCACCCGTGAGGTCGCCGTCGGCGATGCGGTCGAAATGCGCCCCTGCTTCATTCAGCGGCCGCAGGATGCTGCGGCGGAACGCCAGGCGGATCAGCACAGCCAACAGCAGCACCAGCGCCAGCACCCCGGCCGCCACCGCGATCACCCGCTGCAGCGTGAGGCTGGCGCTGGCCACAGCCGCCTGGCCCTGATCGCGGGCGTAGGTCTGGTAGGCGTCGGCCTGCTTGACGTAGGCAGCGCCGCTGGCCGGCAGCGCCTTGTCCACCAGGCGGTTCACCTCAATCCCGTTCCAGCCCTTGATCGCCGCATGCATGGGCGCCAGCGTCTTGTCCGCGAAGGCGGCGTAGGCCGCCAATACGCCATCGAACAACGGCGCGCCCTCGGCGCTGATGTCGGGATTGGCGCGCAAGCGTCCCAGGCTTTCCCCGGCCTGCTTGAGCAGCGCCTCGGCGTGCGCCAGCGACTCGTTGCGCGCCTCTTCCAGCCCGCCTTCCATCGCCGTCTTGGCATCCGTCAGCGCGGCCCGCGCCTGGAACAACCGGCTGGTCATGTCGGCCAGATCGCCTGCCCGTTCGATGCTGCCCCGGCCCAGCGCTTCTATGTCCGTCCGGTTTTCCCGCAGCACCGAGATTCCTGCCGCTGCCGCCAGCGCGAACAGCACCACGAACAACGCAAGAATGGCCGACAACGCCGTCGTGACCCTGATGTTTTTCCGCATATCAGTCCATACAAAACCTGCCGCCAGCGGCGGCGTTCGCATGGATTATGGACACCCAGTTTGGCAATTTCTTGACACAACCCCGGCGCCGGGATGACAAACTCCCGTCATGAAACCGAACCCCGTATTAAGCAATTGTGAATTGGCAGGGGCGGCGGCATGCGGCACATTCCACGGTGTACCGATCCATTACCCATACAGAAAACAGCATCATGACCAACGCCTCCCACGCCTATCAGGACATCCGCGAAGCCGTGCGCGATCTCTGCGCCCAGTTCCCCTCCGAATACTTCCGCAAGGTCGATGAAGAACGCGGCTATCCCGAAGCCTTCGTCCGCGCGCTGACCGAAGCCGGCTGGCTGGCCGCGCTGATCCCGCAGGAATACGGCGGCTCCGGCCTGGGCCTGACCGAAGCGTCTGTCATCATGGAAGAAATCAACCGCAGCGGCGGCAATTCCGGCGCCTGCCACGGCCAGATGTACAACATGGGCACGCTGCTGCGCCACGGCTCCGAAGCCCAGAAGCGCGAGTACCTGCCGCGCATCGCCGCCGGCGAACTGCGCCTGCAGTCCATGGGCGTCACCGAACCCACCACCGGCACCGACACGACCAAGATCAAGACCACCGCGGTCAAGCGCGGCGACCGCTACGTCATCAACGGCCAGAAGGTCTGGATCTCGCGCGTGCAGCACTCCGACCTGATGATCCTGCTGGCGCGCACCACGCCGCTGGACCAGGTCACGCGCAAGTCCGAAGGCATGTCCATCTTCCTGGTGGACCTGCATCATGCCGTCAAGCACGGCATGTCGATCCGCCCGATCCCCAACATGGTCAACCACGAGACCAACGAGCTGTTCTTCGACAACCTCGAAATCCCCGAGGAGAACCTGATCGGCGAGGAAGGAAAGGGCTTCAAGTACATCCTGGACGGCCTGAACGCCGAACGCACCCTGATCGCCGCCGAATGCATTGGCGACGGCTACTGGTTCGTGGACAAGGTCACCGCCTACGCCAAGGAGCGCATGGTGTTCGGCCGCCCCATCGGCCAGAACCAGGGCGTGCAATTCCCCATCGCCCGGGCCCACATCAACGTTGAAGCGGCCAGCCTGATGCGCTACGAGGCCTGCCGCCTGTTCGACGCCCACGAGCCCTGCGGCGCACAAGCCAACATGGCCAAGCTGCTGGCTGCCGACGCGTCCTGGGAAGCCGCCAATGCCTGCCTGCAATTCCACGGCGGCTTCGGCTTCGCCACGGAATACGATGTGGAGCGCAAGTTCCGCGAAACCCGCCTGTATCAGGTCGCGCCGATCTCGACCAACCTGATCCTGTCCTACGTGGCCGAACACATCCTGGGCCTGCCCCGCTCCTTCTGACCGGACCCCGACATCAATGACCGCTGCCAAAGATATCCCGCACCTGAGCGCCGAACTCGCGGCCTTTGCCGCCAACCTGCGCTATGAAGACATCCCGGCGCCGGTGCTGCGCCGCGCCGAAGACCTGTTGCTGGACTGCCTGGCGTCCATTCTGGCGGGCGCTTCGGCGCGCGCGGTGCAGGCCATCGACCGCTACGCCGCCGCCATGGGTCCGGCCGACGGCCCCAGCGAAGTCCTGATCACCCGCCGCCGCACCACGCCGCTGTTCGCCGCCATGGTCAACGCGGCGGCCGCCCACGTGGTCGAGCAGGACGACGTGCACAACGGTTCCGTGTTCCACCCCGCCGCCGTGGTGTTCCCGCCTGCGCTGGCCGTGGCGCAAGCGCTGGGCCGCTCGGGCCGAGACCTGCTGGTCGCCTCTGTTGCGGGCTACGAAGTGGGAATCCGCGTCGGCGAATTCCTGGGCCGTTCGCACTACAAGATCTTCCACACCACCGGCACCGCAGGCACGCTGGCCGCCGCCGTCACCACCGGCCGGCTGCTGAACCTGTCCCCCGAGGAAATGCTGCACGCGCTGGGCTCGGCCGGCACGCAGGCTGCGGGCCTCTGGGAGTTCCTGCGCGACGCTGCCGACTCCAAGCAACTGCACACCGCCAAGGCCGCGGCCGACGGCATCACCGCCGCCTATCTGGCGCGCGAAGGTTTCACTGGCGCGCGCCACATCCTGGAAGGCCCGCAGGGCATGGCGGCCGGCATGTCCACCGACGCCGACCCGAGTCGCCTGTGCGACCGCTTGGGCGAACGCTGGGCGCTGGCCGAGACCTCGTTCAAGTTCCACGCTTCCTGCCGCCACACCCACCCCGCTGCCGACGCGCTACAGCAAGCGCTGCGCGACAACAAGCTGACCGAAGCCGACATCGAGCGCGTCGTGGCCCACGTGCACCAGGGCGCCATCGACGTGCTGGGGCCGGTAGTCAATCCGCAGACCGTGCACCAGTCCAAGTTCTCGATGGGCACTGTCCTGGCCCTGATCGCCCGCCAGGGCCGCGCAGGCCTGGCGGAATTCGATGCCGGCCTGGACGATCCGGGCGTGGCCACGTTCCGCGGCAAGGTCGAAATGGAACTCGACCCGGAGGTCGACGGGGCCTACCCTCAGCGCTGGATCGGCAAGGTCACGGTCTACACCCGCGACGGCCGCAAGCTGCATGGCCGCGTGGATGAACCCAAGGGCGATCCGGGCAATACCCTGAGCCGGGCGGAAATCGAGGACAAGACGCTAAGCCTGGGCCGCTACGCGGACGCCGCTACCGAGCAAGAGCTGCGCGGGCTGATCGCCGCGATCTGGAATCTGGAAAAGGCGGAAAAAATGGGAATGCTGCTGGCGTCGAAGTAAAGCCTGCAGACGAATCTACGGGTTGGCCGCGGGGTGCGCGTCCAACCCGTTTCTTTTGGCGCCGATCAGGCCAGCGCCGCGCGCTGCGCCCGCACCAGGCCGGCAATGCCGCTTTCGGCCAACACCAGCATCGTGTCCAGTTCCGCGCGGGTGAAGGTGGCGCCCTCGCCCGTGCCCTGCACTTCCACGAATGCGCCGCTGCCGGTCATGATCACGTTCACGTCGGCGTCGCAGGCCGAGTCTTCCTCGTAATCCAGGTCCAGCACCGCGCGACCTTGTACCAAGCCGACCGACACCGCTGCCACTGCATCGCGGATCGGGTTCGCGGCGAGGTCGCCGCGCTGCATCAGCAACGCGACGGCGTCGGCCGCGGCCACCCAGGCGCCGGTAATGCTGGCGCAGCGCGTACCGCCGTCGGCCTGCAGCACATCGCAGTCCAGGTGCAGCGTGCGTTCGCCCAGCGCCTTCATGTCGAACACGGCCCGCAGGCTGCGGCCGATCAGGCGCTGGATTTCCTGGGTGCGGCCGCTCTGCTTGCCGCGCGCGGCCTCGCGGTCGCCGCGCGTATGGGTCGCGCGCGGCAACATGCCGTATTCAGCCGTTACCCAGCCTTCCCCCTTGCCCTTCAGAAAAGGCGGTACCTTCTCAAGTACGCTGGCCGTGCACAGCACATGGGTGTTGCCGGCCTTCACCAGCACCGAACCTTCGGCGTAGCGCGTGAACCCGCGCTCCAGGCTGAACGGCCGCAGTTCGTCGACGGCGCGGCCCGAAGGACGGGCGATGGCGGGGGTAGTGGTCACAGGCAAACTCCAGACGTGGCTTAGATCCGCCGCATTGTACGGGGTGGCGCCGCAGGAAAACGCCGCTTGGAGTATCCTGCCGCGATATAACCGGTACAAATGAAAGGGTCCGCGCCGAAAAACCGGCTGGCGCACACACCCGCCGGTTCCCAATAAAAAGCATTACCAGGACACGCACATCATGATTCGCAGCATGACCGCCTTCGGCAACGCCCGCGCTGATCTCGAGCAAGGCACGCTTGCGCTCGAATTCCGCAGCGTCAACAGCCGCTTCCTTGACCTCTACTTCCGCCTGCCCGACGAATTGCGCCACGTGGAAACGCCGCTGCGCGAATTGCTGACCGCCAATCTGGCGCGCGGCAAGGTCGAAATCCGCGTCTCCTACACGCGCAACGCCAGCACCGACCTGTCCAAGCTGGAACCGGCCTGGCTCGAAAGCCTGGCCGAACAGCTGCAGGCCGCGCGCCGCATCCTCCCCGACATCGCCGCCCCCCGCCTGGTGGAACTGTTCAATTGGCCCGGCCAGCGCGCCAACGACGCGCTCGACCCGCAAGTCTGGGGCGCCGCCTGCATGCAGGCCGCCCAGCAGGCCCTGACCCAGCTGCAGGAAGGCCGCGCGCGCGAAGGCGAACGCCTGGCCGGCATGATGCGCGAATGCGCCGACGGCGTCGCGCGCATCGTCGAGCTGGTGCAGGCGCACCTGCCCCAACTGCTGGCGGACCACCGCGACAAGCTGGCTTCCAAGCTGCGCGAAAGCGTGGAATCCGCCTTCCCCGGCGGCTTCACCCACATTTCCGGCGCGGAACTGTCCGAACGCCTGTCCCAGGAAGCCAACCTGTTCGCCCTGCGCATCGACGTGGCCGAAGAACTCTCCCGCCTGCGCTCGCACCTGGAAGAACTGCGCCACCTGCTGGGCGACGGCGGCGACAAACCCGCCTCCGGCAAAAAGAACGCCGGCAGCGCGGGCAAGCGCCTGGACTTCCTGTTCCAGGAAATGAACCGCGAAGCCAACACCCTGGGCTCCAAGGCCGGCAGCATGGAAGTCACCCGCGCCGCCATGGACCTGAAGCTGCTGATCGAGCAGATGCGGGAACAGGCGCAGAACATCGAATAGCGGGATACGCGATGGCGCCTCTGAATGGGCGCCGGATCCTGGGTAAAAAAAAGCAGCCCTTACCTGCTGGATGGATGATCCAGTACGTAAGGGCTGCTTTTCGTCTGGTTTTAAGGGCTCGCCCGCCCCGCATTGGCCTGTAGCTGTTGATATACGTGCTTGCGTCCTGGCCTCGATGCCGGAAGTCTGACCTTGCCGAACTAATCCAATGGATTAGAATTAACTTTGCGACAACCCATGCATGGCATTGCGGAACTGCCCTATTACATTCGTCTTGCCGACAGACTATTGCTGCCAAACGAGCGTCAAGACCTGATTGACTACCTGGCCGGGCATCCGAAGGCGGGAGACATCATGGAGGGCACCGGTGGAGTCCGCAAATTGCGCTGGCGTCGTAGCGGGCAAGGCAAGAGCGGCGGCGCGCGCATCATCTATTACTACCACGATGATCTTATGCCGCTATATTTGCTGACGCTTTTTGCGAAAAACGATAAAGCCAATCTGACTAAGGCCCAACGCAACGAGCTAGCCGGCATGGTGACTTTGCTGGTGAATATCTGGAAAGGACAAACAAGATCATGAGCACTGCATTCGACGGCATCAAGCAAGGCTTGCAAGAAGCGATTGCCCACGCGCAGGGAGATACACGCGGCGTTCGCCTGCATCGCCCCCGCGAGGTTGACGTCAAAGCCGTACGCGCCAAAGTCGGAATGACCCAGGAACAATTCGCAGCCCGATTCGGCTTTTCGACTGCCACGCTGCGACATTGGGAACGCGGTGATCGCTCACCGCGCGGCCCTGCCCTGGTACTGCTTAACGTCATCGAACGGAACCCTGAGGCCGTCATCGAAGCGTTGGCTTGACCAGCCCTCACCTCGCCTCGCCCGCCGCAGGCTCGCCCCGCAGCGCTGAATCCAGATAAGCACTACGCGCCCGCGCATCCGGGAAATGCATGTCCCGGTAGTTCACGAAGCGCGAGCCGCGCGCCAGCCGGTAGCCGGCCCAGATCAGCAGGAACAGCGGAATCCCGATGTAGGTCGCGACCACGCCGCCCCAATCGATCTTGTCCTGCAGGAACGCCTGGTAGTTCTGCCCCAGGGTGATGATCAGGCAGAGCACGAAAGCGAAGATCGGCCCGAACGGGAAGAACGGCGACACATACGGCAGATCGGCCAGGTTATGGCCCTGCTTCACATAGCCGCGGCGGAACCGGTAGTGGCTGATGGCGATGCCCAGCCAGGCGATGAAGCCCGTCATCCCGGAGGTGTTCAGCAGCCAGATGTAGACGGCGTTGGGGCTGAAAATGAAGGTGAAAAAACACAGCGCCGCCACCACCGTCGTCGCCAGCAGCGCCCACAGCGGCACGCCGCTGCGCGAGATGCGGCCGAAGATGCGCGGCGCCTTGCCTTCGCGGGCCAGGCTGTAAAGCATGCGTGTAGCCGCGTACATGCCGGAATTGCCCGCCGACAATACCGACGTCAGCACCACCGCGTTCATGACCGAAGCCGCCCCCAGGAGGCCGGCCCGCTCGAAGATCAGCGCGAAGGGACTGACGCTGATGTCCTCGACCTCGTTGCGCAGCAGGTGCGGGTCGGTATAGGGAATCAAGAGGCCGATGACCAGGATGGCCGCCACGTAGAACAGCAGGATGCGCCAGAAGACCTGGCGCACCGCGCGCGGCAGGTTGCGCGCCGGGTCCTTGGATTCGCCGGCGGCGATGCCGATGAGCTCGGTACCCTGGAATGAAAAGCCCACCACCATGGCCACGCCGATCAGCGCCGCGAAGCCGCCTGAGAACGGCGCATCGCCCACGGTCCAGTTGGCCAGGCCGCCCGTTTCTCCGCCGCGGATGATGCCCAGCAGCATCATCACGCCCATGGCCACGAACGCCAGCACCGCGATCACCTTGATCAGCGCGAACCAGAACTCTGCCTCGCCGAAGCCGCGCGCCGACATGGCGTTCAGGCCGAAGGTGATCGCCAGGAACAAGGCGCTCCAATAGAAACCCGGCACGTCGGGAAACCAGTAGGCCATGACCAGCTGCGCCGCCACCAGGTCCACCGCCACGGTCACCGCCCAGTTGTACCAATAGTTCCAGCCCAGGGCGAAGCCGAAGCCGTCCTCGACATAGCGCGCGCCGTAAGTGGAAAAGGAACCGGAAACCGGCATCGCGGCGGCCAGTTCGCCCAGGCTGGTCATCAGGAAATAGACCATGATGCCGATCAGCACGTAGCCCAGCAGCGCCCCGCCGGGGCCGGCCTTGGCGATGGTCGCGCCGGAAGCCACGAACAGGCCGGTGCCGATGGACCCGCCCACCGCAATCATGGTCAGGTGGCGCGCGGACAGCGTGCGGCGCAGTTCGGAAGGCGGGTTCGCCTTCGCCTCGCGCGTGCCGCCTGAGCGACGTTCATCGTGTTCCGATGGTGCCAAAATGCATTTCCTTCAGGTCATGAAGGCACCTGTGCGCAACGCCAGGTGCCTGGGAATTTCCAAGCAACCGGCGAGAATAGCGCAAGAGGCCCCATCCGGTGAAATCGGACGGCCTCGGGGACGGATCGACGAACCTATTGAAACGCCGTTTCCATGAAGGTGCGCAGCTTGCGCGAATGCAGGCGTTCCGGCGGCATGTCGCGCAGCCGCTCCAGGGCGCGGATGCCGATTTCCAGATGTTGATTCACCTGGCGGCGGTAGAAGGCGCTGGCCATGCCGGGCAGCTTCAGTTCGCCATGCAAAGGCTTGTCCGACACGCATAGCAAGGTGCCGTACGGCACGCGGAAGCGGAAGCCGTTGGCCGCGATGGTGGCGGATTCCATGTCCAGCGCAATCGCGCGGGACTGCGCAAAACGCTCCACCAGTTCCAGATGATCGCGCAGTTCCCAATTGCGGTTGTCGATGGTGGCGACCGTGCCCGTGCGCATGATGCGCTTCAGATCCCAGCCCGACAGCCCGGCCACTTCTTCGACCGCCTGCTCCAGCGCCACCTGCACCTCGGCCAACGCCGGCACCGGCACCCAGGTCGGCAGGTCGGCGTCCAGCACGTGATCCTCGCGCACATAGCCATGAGCCAAGACGTAGTCGCCCAGGCGCTGCGAATCGCGCAGGCCGGCGCAGTGGCCCAGCATCAGCCAGGCGTGCGGGCGCAGTACGGCGATGTGGTCGGTAATGGTCTTGGCGTTGGACGGTCCCACGCCGATGTTCACCAGCGTGATGCCCGAATGGTCGCCGCGCACCAGGTGGTAGGCCGGCATCTGCGGCAGGCGGACCGCCTGGTCCTCGTCGCCCGGGCCGCTTTCGCCCCGGCGCGTGATGCGGTTGCCCGGCTCCACCAGCATTTCGTAGTCTTCGTTGCCGCTGGCCATGAGCGCGCGCGCGCGGGCGCAGAACTCGTCCACGTAGAACTGGTAGTTGGTGAACAGCACGAAATTCTGGAAATGCGCCGGCGCGGTCGAGGTGTAGTGCTGCAAGCGGTGCAGCGAATAGTCCACGCGCTGGGCCGTAAAAGGCGCCAGCGGCTTGGGCTCGCCCTCCTTGCCGCGCCAGGAACCGTTGACGATGGCATCGTCCGTCACCGCCAGGTCGGGCACGTCGAACAGGTCGCGCAGGGGCCGCTTGAGTGCCTCCAGGTGCTCGCCCTCGACGTAGGCGCCCTCGGGGAAGGCGAAATGCAGCGGAATGGGCGAATCGGACTCGCCGACTTCGACTGCCACGCGGTGGTTCTGCAGCAGCTGGCTGACCTGCTCGATCAGGTAGTCGCGAAACAGCGCGGGCTGGGTGATGGTGGTCTGGTAAATGCCCGGTTCGGCGACGTGGCCGTAGGACAGCCGGGTATCGATCGGATCGTAGGTTTCCACCACGATGCGGATGGCCGGGTAGTAGGCTCGG
The DNA here is from genome assembly GCF_058796095.1 of Achromobacter sp. GW823-FHT04E03. Classification (NCBI taxonomy): domain Bacteria; kingdom Pseudomonadati; phylum Pseudomonadota; class Betaproteobacteria; order Burkholderiales; family Alcaligenaceae; genus Achromobacter; species Achromobacter sp. GW823-FHT04E03. The sequence goes on from NZ_JBXAIJ010000001.1 coordinate 884,843, forward strand.
GCGCGCTCGCGGCCGTTGGTCGAGCCTTTCAGCACTTCACGGAAGGCGGCGCGCAGGAATGCGGTATTGCGCGCATAGATTTCGATCAGGCGCTCCACTGCCGCCACCGCATCCTGGAACGGCTCGAAGGGCAAGGCTTCTGGCCGGCTCATGGAAGACAAAGGGTGCACTGCGTTCATCATCGAGCTTTACTCCGCTTCTCATCTTATCTGTAACCGCGGCCGCTGCCGGCTTGCCGGGCCGCAGGGCCGATTGCGACGATTATGCCCGAGCCCGCGCAAGATGAAGTGTCATATTCGACGGCCCGGGAAGCTGCGCGTGCCGTAACTTCCACCGACAAGAATGCTGCATTGCACTACAAATGTAATGAAACATTATTCCATTACAATCACATGGCAGTCCGGGGTTTTACGTCCCGGTGTTGCCCCCCTTTCCGCCGGCTTGCCTGTCCAGGCAAAGCCATGCCGCCCACTCCGATTCTTGAAGTGACGTAATGACGCCGCCCACGCGAAAAGCCCGAATTGCCCAACTACGCATTCCCGTATTCCTGTCAGCGCCCATCATCGCCCTGACCCTTTCCTGGATTCCCGACGCCGCCCAGGCGTCCGTCCGCTCCGAGCAGGCCCGCCCCTCGCTTACCGGCCTGCGCCTGGCCCAGGAACCCACCGTCCCCACCCTGCGCGACCGTGTCGTGCAAGCCGGCCTGGATGCCATCGGCACCCCCTATAGCTGGGGCGGCGACGATGCCGACGGTTTCGATTGCAGCGGACTGGTCCTGCACGTCTTCCGTGAAATCGCCGGCCTGGAGCTGCCTCGCACGGCGCGCGCTCAACGCACCGCTGGCGAATCCGTCGCCAACAAGCAGGATCTGCGCCCCGGCGACCTGGTGTTCTTCGCCACGCGCGGCCGCGGCGTGACCTCGCACGTCGGCATCTACATCGGCCAGAACAAGTTTGTCCACGCTCCGCGCCGCGGCACCAAGGTGCGTGTGGACGAAATGAAGAATTCGTACTGGACCAAGCGCTACGTCGGCGCCCGGCGCTATCTGGATATGCAACCGGGCCAGATGCTGGCCCAGGCTTCCGCCCGCTGACGGAAAAAATCGGGGCGTCGCTGCCGACGCCCTTTGGGGGAGGCACCACAGCCTGCCGCGGCCAGTCCAGCAAGGACGCGCCGCCGCAGGCTTGCCGCGTTTCAGCCCCGGCCCACGAAGGGCATGTTGGTCGCCATGATGGTCATGAACTGCACGTTGGCCTCCAGCGGCAGGCGCGCCATGGCGGCCACCGCCTGCGCCACGTGCGCCACGTCCATGCGCGGCTCCACCTTGGTGCTGCCGTCCGCCTGCAGGATGCCTGCGGCCATGCGTTCGGTCATGTCGGTGGCGGCATTGCCGATGTCGATCTGGCCGCAAGCGATGTTGTAGGGCCGGCAATCCAGCGAAATGGACTTGGTCAGCCCGGTCACCGCGTGCTTGGTGGCGGTGTAGGCGATGGAGAACGGACGCGGCGCATGCGCCGAGATCGAACCGTTGTTGATGATGCGCCCGCCACGCGGATTCTGCGCCTTCATCACGCGAATGGCGGCTTGCGCGCACAGGAACATGCCGGTCAGGTTGGTGTCCACCACCTCGCGCCACAGCGATACGGGCAACTCCTCGATCGGCATCGCGGGCGCGCCGCGGCCGGCATTGTTGAACAGCACGTCCAGCCGGCCATATTCGCGCTGCGCCGCATCGAATAGTTCGCGCACGGCCTGCTCGTCGGATACATCCGTGGGCACCACCAGCGCCCTCACGCCGTCCTCGCCCGCCGCGGTGCGGGTGGCTTCCAGCGGTTCGCGGCGACGGCCGGCCAACACGACCCGATAGCCTTGCGCCAGGAATTCCAGCGCCACCGCGCGGCCTATGCCGGTACCGGCGCCGGTGACCAGCGCCACGCGCGGGTGTTCGATCTCGTTCGCTTGCATCGGATTCTCCTTGTTATCGATCGGCGGAATGCTACCCCAATCATTCTGGGCATGCTGCAAGCGAAGGTTCCAGCCGTGACACATTCGAACGCGTCACACGCAAGCAAAAATTACCCGGCATGGACAAGCTGCCGAATGCGCCGGAAGACCCGTTTTTCCTGCACCGATCGCGACCGACGGATCCGCACCCGCTCAGCTATTCCGCGCAGAAAAATCTGCGCAACGCATGCCACAGGGTCGACAATCCCGTGTTGATCCGTCACAAGTCTTTATATAATTCCTGGAAATTAGCTTATTACCAAAAATCCAATAACACCCACGGAGCAGGTTCTATGACCCCACGGTCCCTACCCGCCGCACTGGTCCTGAGCGCGTTGTACGCCGCCTCGGCCGGTGCGCAAAGCGCGCCCGACGGCAAGCAGATCAGCACCCAGGGCGCCAACGGTGCGCCCGCCTGTATCACCTGCCACGGCGCCCGTGGCGAGGGCAATCCCGCCGCCGGCTTTCCGCAACTGGCCGGCATGGGCAGTGCGTACCTGGACGAACAGCTCGAAGCCATGGCCAATGGCTCGCGCGTCAGCCCGGTCATGGCCGCCACCGCCAAGGCGCTGGACCCGGCGCAGCGCAAGGCTGTGGCGCAGTACTACGCCTCGCTGCCTTCCGCGCTGGACATCGACAAACTGGCCGCCACCGCCATGCATCCGGCCAAGCCGGCCGACACCGGCGCCTGGCTGGCCACCCGCGGCGCCTGGGACAAGAACGTGCCCGCCTGCAACCAGTGCCACGGGCCGGGCGGCATCGGCGTCGGCGCGAATTTCCCCGCCTTGGCGGGCCAGCCCGCTGCCTACATCGCGGGCCAACTGCGCGCCTGGCAGCAAGGCCAGCGCCCTCCGGGTCCGCTGGGCCTGATGCCAGCCGTGGCCACGCGCCTGTCCAGCGCCGAGATCGACGCCGTCTCCGCCTACTATGCAGGCCTGCCCAAGGCCGCCGACCAGCTTGCCGCGCAAGCCAACACCGCCGCGGGAGCCCAGCAATGACCGCCACCAGCCTGCGCCTGCTGTCCGCCGCCTGCCTGTTCGCGTCCGCCGCCACGTTTGCGGCCGAACCCCGCCCGTCCTTCACACCACCGTCGGCCGCGTCCATCCCCGACAACGATTTCGGCAAAGCCGTGCGCGAAGGCGAACAGATCTTCCTGCACACCCCGCAGAACGCCGCCAAGTTTGTCGGCAACAACCTGAACTGCGTCAGCTGCCACCTGGACGCCGGCCGCCGGCCGGACTCCGCGCCTATGTGGGCTGCCTACGTGCTCTACCCCGCCTATCGCGCCAAGAACGGCCACGTCAACACCCTGGCCGAACGCCTGCAAGGGTGTTTTCGCTTCAGCATGAATGGCAAGGCGCCCGCCGCGGACGATCCCACCCTGACCGCGCTGCAGACCTATATGTTCTGGCTGGCCAGCAAGGCGCCCACCGGCGTGGTGCTGGAGGGCCAGGGCTACCGCAAGCTGCCCGCGCCAGCCAAGAAGGCCGACTACCTGCGCGGCAGCGAGGTCTATGCGCAATACTGCGCGGTCTGCCACGGGGCCGAGGGCCAAGGCCAGAAGAACGGCAAGCATTGGGTGTTCCCCGCCCTGTGGGGCGCGGACTCCTTCAACTGGGGCGCGGGCATGCACCAGATCGGCAATGCCGCCGGCTTCATCAAGGCCAACATGCCGCTCGGACAGGCCGGCATGCTGAGCGACCAGGAAGCCTGGGACGTCGCCTACTTCATGAATGCGCACGAGCGTCCGCAGGATCCGCGCTATACAGAGTCTGTCGCCGCAACCCGGGCCAAGTACCACGACTCCGACGACTCGCTTTACGGTATCGAGGTCAACGGCCATTTGCTGGGCAGCGACTCGCCGCCAGCCGGTGGCAAGCTGACCCAGGCCGCCGCCAAGGCGGGCGGCTGAGTCCGGCAGGCGCAGATCACGCGGCCGGCTTGCGGGTTCCCCCCTGCCCGGCTGCGTGATTTGTTATTCTTCGTGTCTTAGCATCACACGCCTGCCACATTCATGTCCGCCAATCCCGGAAACGTCTTCATGGTCGTCGCGCCCAGCGGCGCCGGCAAGTCCAGCCTGGTCAAGGCCTTGCTCCAGCAAGACCCCTCCATCCTGCTCTCCATTTCCTGCACCACCCGCGCGCCCCGCCCCGGCGAGGAAGACGGCCGCGAATACCGCTTCGTGTCCACGGACGAATTCAAGCTCCTGCGCGAAGGCAACAACCTGCTGGAATGGGCGGAAGTGCATGGCAACTTTTACGGCACGCCGCGAGACCGCATCGACGAAGCCACGCGCGCCGGCCGCGACGTGCTGCTGGAGATCGACTGGCAAGGCGCGCGCCAGGTGAAGCAGCGCTTCCCCGGCGCGATCGGCGTATTCGTGCTGCCGCCGTCCATCGATGAACTCGAAAGCCGGCTCAAGGCGCGCGGCCAGGACGCGCCCCAGGTGATCGCGCGCCGCCTGATGGCCGCGGGCGGCGAAATCGCCCACGCGCCTGAATGCGAATATGTTATTATTAATCAAGAATTTAGCGTGGCCTTGTCGGAATTGACTCAAATAGTCAGCGCCGCACGGCTGCGCTTTTCGTCTCAGGCCGCCCGCCACAGCCAGTTGTTCTCGCAGCTGGGCATCCCGGCCGAGCACTGAGCCGAACGCATTCTCCCTATCCTCCATCAGCACCAGGTGTCCTAATGGCTCGCATTACCGTCGAAGACTGTCTGAACCAAATCCCCAATCGTTTCAAGCTCACGCTGGCCGCCACCTACCGCGCCCGCGAGTTGGCGCAAGGCCATGCCCCGCGCCTGGACAGCAAAGACAAGCCCACGGTCACTGCCCTGCGCGAAATCGCGGGCGGCCTCACCGGCGTGGAAATGCTGCGTAAAGTACCCACCTGATAATCTCCGGGGGCGGCAAGCATGGCTTTTCCCGGGCTGAAGTACGCTTCATCAGGTCTGCTTGCCGCACTGCGTGCCGGCTCCCGTCTCGGGCGCCGCACCGGCAAGAAAGACAAGACTCCCCCCACGCCACCGTCCGTCGCCGCGCAAGAAGCGGCGGACGCGACCGCCTCGCCGGTCGCTTCGCTGGCGCCGCTGACCGAAATCATCGGCAGCTATCTCGACAAGAAAGACGTAGAGCGCGTGCGCGAAGCCTATCGCTTCGCGGACCAGGCGCACCTGGGCCAGTTCCGCGCCAGCGGTTCGCCCTACATCTCTCACCCCATCGCCGTCACCGAAATCTGCGCAGGCTGGAAGCTCGACGTCAACGCGTTGTCCGCCGCCCTGCTGCACGACGTGATGGAAGACCAGGGCATCGCCAAGCATGAGCTGGCCGAGAAATTCGGCCCTGAAGTCGCAGAACTGGTCGACGGCCTGTCCAAGCTGGACCGCCTGGACTTCGCCACCAAGGCCGAACAACAGGCCGAGAGCTTCCGCAAGATGCTGCTGGCGATGGCGCGCGACGTGCGCGTCATCCTCATCAAGCTGGCCGACCGCCTGCACAATATGCGCACGCTGGACGCGGTCAATCCGGAAAAGCGCCGCCGCATCGCGCGCGAAACACTGGACATCTACGCGCCTATCGCGCATCGCCTGGGCCTGAACCTGCTGTTCCGCGAACTGCAGGACCTGTGCTTCGCGGCCATGTACCCGAACCGCTATCAGGTGCTGTACAAGGCCGTGCTGGCCGCGCGCGGCAACCGCCGCGAGGTCATCACCAAGATCGCCGATTCGGTGCGGGCTTCGCTGCCCGCCGCCGGCATCGAAGCCGAGGTCACCGGCCGCGAGAAGACGCTCTACGGCATCTACCGCAAGATGGTCGACCAGAAGAAGTCGTTCTCCGACGTCCTGGACATCTACGGTTTCCGCGTCATCGTGCACACCCTGCCCGAGTGCTACCTGGCGCTGGGCACGCTGCATCAGCTCTACCGGCCCGTGCCCGGCAAGTTCAAGGACTACATCGCCATCCCCAAGGTGAACGGCTACCAGTCCCTGCACACGACCCTCGTCGGCCCCTACGGCACACCGGTAGAGTTCCAGTTCCGCACCCGCGACATGCATCACGTTGCGGAAGAAGGCGTGGCCTCGCACTGGCTCTACAAGGGCGCGGACCTGACCCTCAACGACCTGCAGAAGCGCACCCACCAGTGGCTGCAATCGCTGCTGGACATCCAGAGCCAGACCGGCGATTCCGGCGAATTCCTGGAGCACGTCAAGGTCGATCTGTTCCCCGACGCGGTCTACGTGTTCACGCCGCGCGGCAAGATCATTTCGCTGCCCCGCGGTGCGACGCCGGTGGACTTCGCCTACGCGATCCACACCGACATCGGCAACCAGGCGGTGGCCGCCAAGGTCAACGGCGAGTTCGTGCCGTTGCGCACCGAACTCAACAGCGGCGACACGGTGGAAATCGTCACCTCCCCCGCCTCCCGTCCGAACGCGCAATGGCTGAACTACGTGCGCACCGGCCGCGCGCGCTCTGAAATCCGCCACTACCTGCGCACCGTCAAGTACGAAGAATCGGTGGCCTTTGGCGAACGCCTGCTGGGCCAGGCGCTGCAAGAGCTGCACATGCCCCTGCCCGCCACCGACGACCCGGCGTGGCAGAAGCTGGCGCGCAGCACCGGCGCCAGCTCGCGCGAGGAAATCCTGGCCGACATCGGCCTGGGCAAGCGCCTGGCGGCCGTGGTGGCGCGCCGCTTCGCGCCCGAACACCAGTTGGTCGCAACCACGGCCGCTGCCGTGGACGAGCTGACCTCGGCGCGCAGCGCCCCCATCCTGATCCAGGGCAATGAGGGCCAGGCGGTGCAATTGGCGCCTTGCTGCGGCCCGCTGCCGGGCGACCCCATCATCGCCGGCATGCGCATGGGACACGGACTGGTGGTGCACACCGCCGATTGCCCGGTGGCCATGCGCCAGCGCCTGCGCGAACCGGAACGCTGGATCAACGTCGCCTGGGACCCCAACAACACCGCCAAGCACCTGGCCACGCGCCTGGACATCGTCACGCGCAACGAACGCGGCGTGCTGGGCCGGCTGGCGGCGGAAGTCACGGCGGCCGACGCCAACATCGTGCACGTCACCATGCACGACGACGCGGTCGCCACGGTGTCGCTGCATCTGACGATCCAGGTCGACAGCCGCAAGCACCTGGCGCAGGTGATCCGCGCCATCCGGCACGTGCCGCAAGTGCAGAAGATCGTGCGCGTGAAGGGTTGAGCAGTTCTTCAGTGCAGGGCTGAATCGCCAGCCCTGCACTGCTCTGCTCAGGTCACGTGCTGCAGAAAATCCTTGAGCCGCTGACTGGGCGGATTGCTCAGCAATTCGCCAGGCGGCCCGTCATGCGCGATCTTGCCCGCGTCGATGAAGATCAGGCGGCTGCCCACCTTGCGCGCGAACTCCATCTCATGCGTGACCACGACCATGGTCATGCCCTCCTCGGCCAGGTCGCGCATGACTTTGAGCACCTCGTGGCGCAGCTCCGGATCCAGCGCCGACGTGGGCTCGTCGAACAGCATCAGCTTGGGCTTGATGGCCAGCGCCCGCGCAATCGCCACGCGCTGCTGCTGGCCGCCTGAAAGCTCGGACGGATAGTGGTCCATGCGCTCGGCCAGGCCGACCTTGGCCAGCAGGCTTTCGGCCAGCTCACGCGCCTCGGCGCGGCTTTGCCCACGGGTATGGATCGGGCCGAACATGACGTTTTCCAGCGCCGTCATCTGCGGGAACAGATTGAACTGCTGAAACACCATGCCCGCCTCGCGCCGGATTTCGCGCACTTGCGCGGCCCCGCCGTTCACGCTCAGGCCATCGACCAGCAGATCGCCATCGTTGATGGTTTCAAGCACGTTGATGCAACGCAGGAAGGTGGACTTGCCCGAACCCGAGGGCCCAACCACCACCACGACCTCGCCCGCGTCGATGTTCAGCGAGATCCCGTTGAGCACCACGGACTCGCCGAAAGTCTTGGTGACGTTGTGGAATTCAACCATGCTCATAGTATGCGCATCCTTCTTTCAATCAGATGCAGGCCCAACGCCATCAGGCCGGTCAGGATCAGGTAGACGATCGCCACCGCCGACCAGATCTCGACGGCGCGAAAGTTGCTGGCCATGATTTCCTGGCCCTGCCGGGTCAGTTCGGCCACGCCGATCACGATGAAGAGCGAAGAATCCTTCAGGCTGATGATGCACTGGTTGCCCAGCGGCGGAATCATGCGGCGGAACGCCACCGGCCCGATGATGTGGAAGAGGATCTTGTGGAACGGCAGCCCCATGGCCTGTCCGGCTTCCTTCAGGCCCTTGTGCACCGATAGCAGCGCGCCGCGCACGATCTCGGAAATGTAGGCCCCGGAATTGATGATGAGCGTGACGATGGCCGCCCACTCCGCGTCCACCCGGATGTTCGCCAGCAGGGGCAAGGCGAAATAGATGAACATCACCTGCACCACGATCGGCGTGCCGCGGATGACCGCGACGTAGACCTGCGCGATGGCCGACAGGATGGGATGCCCGTAAGCCCTTGTCACGCCGGACAGCGCGCCCAGCAAAAAACCGCCGAACAAGCCCCAGAACGTGATCTTGATGGTCATCAGCGTACCCTCGAGCAGATTGGGTAGCGCGTCCCTGATTACAGTCCAGTCAAACTCCACGATATTCCCCCTATGGCGCGGCGCCGCGCCGTAGCGCGGCGGGAGCGGCGCGGGACCATACGCCCGACTGCGGCGTAGCTGCCGGCATCAGCCGGCGCAGGCCGATGCCGGGCGGTCCCGGAATGCAATGCGGACCCGGATGCTCAGGGCTTCTTGCCGAACCACTTGGTATAGATGGCGTCGTACTGGCCGTTGGCCTTCAGCGTGGCCAGCGCCTTGTTCACCTGCGGCACCAGATCGCTGCCCTTGGGGAAGGCGATGCCGTAGAAGTCGCCGCTCTTGACCGAGCCGACCACCTTCACGCGGCCCTTGCCGGCGGTGTTGGCGTAGTACTGGACATTGGGCGTGTCGTGCACCGCGGCGTCGACGCGGCCGGTGGCCAGTTCCAGATAGGCGTTGTCGATGTTCGGGAACAGCTTGAGCTTCGCATCCGGCACCTGCGCCTTCAGGAAGTCCACGGTGGCGGTTCCGGTCTTGACCGCGACGGTCTTGCCGGCCAGGGACTTGGCGTCCTTGATGTCCGTGTTCTTTTCGCCGACCAGGATGGCCAGGCCGCTTTCGTAGTAGGGATCGGAGAAGTCGATGACCTTCTTGCGGTCGTCGCGGATCGTGATGCCGGCCAGCGCCGCGTCGATGTTCTTGGTTTGCAGGCCCGGGATGATGCCCGCGAAGTCCATGGGCTGCAGCTTGTACTTGAGGTTGAGTTCCTTGGCGATGGCCGCCCACAGATCCACGTCGAAGCCCACGTAGGTATTACCCTGCTTGAACTCGAACGGCACGAAAGCGGTATCGGTGGCCACCACCAATTCCTTGCCTTGGGCATGCGCGCCTGAGACGGCACCGAACATGGCCACGGACAGGCCGACCAGTGCGGCGGCGACTTTGCGTTTGATCATGAAACTCTCCTCTTGGGGACCAGTCGGCACCCCGGGGTTGTTGTAGGGGCATGATTCCTGGGCTGCGCCGGGGTCTCCGGCACGGCTTACCGCCGATCTTAACGCATACGTCCCCACCCGGCAGCGGCCGGAAAATTTACAATCCGCATGACACCCGGAGGATTCCCATGGCCTACAAACATGTACGCATTGCCGGAAACCGGCGTCAGACGGGCCTCGCGCTGGGCAAGCTGGCGCGGCCCCTGATGGCGACCTACCTGGACCAAAGCCGCACCTGGGACGCGCTGCGGCCATGGCGCGGCCACGCCTTCCTCGACGAGCTGGCGCAACAGGCGCAAGCTGCGCTGCCAGCAATCTGGGAAGAACTGGAAGGCATGGCCGAGGGCCTGCACATGCCGATCGAGGACGTGCTGCTGTGGAACTGCCGCGGCGACCTGCTGCACAGCACCACCGACGGCTGCACGTCCGTCGCGCTGAAAGCGGCCGACGGCACGCGCTGGATCGCACACAACGAGGACGGCGATCCCTATCTGCGCGGGCGCTGCCATCTGGTCGACGTGGCGCTGGAAGACGCGCCTGGCTACCTCAGCTTCTACTATCCGGGCTCGCTGCCCGGCCATACCTTCGGCGCCAACCGCGCCGGACTGGTGCAGACCATCAACAACTTGCGCATCCGGCAGCGGCATCCCGGCGTGCCGCGCATGCTGATGGCGCGCGCGGTGCTGGATTGCACGACGCTGGACGAGGCGCTCGGCCTGTTGCGGGACCTACCGCACTCCGGCGGCTTTCACCACACCCTGGGCGCGGCCGGCGACGCCCGCCTGCTCAGCGCGGAAGTGGCGCCGGGCGAGGTTTCCATCCTGGAGATCGGCACGCGCTACGGCCATGCCAATCACATGGTGCATGCCGACATGGGCGGCATTGCGCAGATCGTCACCGACTCGTCGCGGGCGCGGCAGAACCGCATCGAGGGCATCGTGGACGGCTGGTCCAGCGCGACCGCCAGCGCGGATCTGCTCGCCGCGCTGCACGACACCGAAGGCGAACTGCCTATCCTGCGGACCTCGCCGGATGATCCCGATGACGAGAACACGCTGGCGACGGCGGTCTTTGAAATTGGGGAAAGCGAAGTGACCTTGCGGGTGTATGACCGGAAGGCGAGAGCGGAGATCGTGCTGGATGTGATGTCAGATACGGAGTGAGATTGCCGCCTGACCCATCAACACAACGGCCGCGTCATCACTGACGCGGCCGTTGTCTTCCGGTGCAGACGGATTACACCGCCCCGTACCCGCCGCCTCCCGGGGTTTCGACGACGAAGATATCGCCCGGACGCAGCTGTGCGCTGTCCTGCGGACCCAGTTCCTGGACCGAACCGTCGGCGCGTTCGACCGAGTTGCGCCCCATGGCGCCGGGTTGCCCGCCCGCCAGGCCGAACGGCGCATACAGGCGGTTGTTCGACAGGATGGCGGCGGTCATGTCCTCCAGGAAACGGATGCGGCGCACACCGCCGTCACCACCCGGGTAGCGGCCGGCGCCGCCCGAGCCCTTGCGGATTTCGTAGGATTCCAGACGCACCGGGAAACGGAACTCCAGCACTTCGGGGTCCGTCAGCCGCGAGTTGGTCATGTGCGCCTGCACCAGCGAGGTCCCGGCGAAACCTTCATCGCGAGGACCCGCCGCGTCGATGCGCACAGGGCCCGCGCCCGTGCCGCCCGAGATGGTCTCGTAGTACTGATGACGCGCGTTGCCGAACGTGAAGTTGTTCATCGTGCCCTGGCTTGCGGCCAGCACGCCCAGCGCGCCATACAACGCGTTGACGATGCACATGGACGTTTCCACGTTGCCCGCCACCACCGAGGCCGGCGGATTCGGGCGCAGCATCGAGCCTTCCGGCAGGATGATGGACAGCGGCACGAGGCAGCCGTCGTTCAGCGGAATATCGTCATTGACCAAGGTACGGAACACGTACAGCACCGCCGCAACGGCGATGGCGCCCGGAGCGTTGAAGTTGTTGTCCAGCTGGTTGGACGTGCCGGTGAAGTCCACCACGGCGCTGCGCGCCTCGGTGTCCACCTTAACGGCCACGCGGATCACCGCGCCGTTGTCCAGCGGGTACTCGTAGCTGCCGTCCTTCAGCACCGAGATCACGCGGCGAACCGCTTCCTCGGCGTTGTCCTGCACGTGCCCCATGTAGGCCCGGACCACGTCCAGGCCGAAGTGGTCGCACATGCGCAGCAGCTCCTGCACGCCCTTTTCATTGGCGGCGATCTGCGCGTGCATGTCGGCGATGTTCTGGTCCGGATTGCGCGCCGGCCAGCGGCCCGAGCCCAGGATGCCGCGCGCCGCGGCTTCACGGAACTCACCGTTCTTCACCAGCTGGAAGTTGGTGAAGAGCACGCCCTCGTCTTCCACCGTCTTGGAATCCGGCGGCATGGAACCCGGCGTGGTACCACCAATGTCGGCATGGTGGCCGCGCGAACCGACGTAGAACAGGATCTCCCGCCCATCGCGGTCGAACACCGGGGTGATGACCGTGACGTCGGGCAAGTGCGTGCCGCCGTGGTACGGATCGTTCACCACGTAGGCGTCGCCAGGCTGCATGTTGCCGGCGTTGGCGTTCATGACCGTGCGCACGGACTCGCCCATGGACCCAAGGTGCACCGGCATGTGCGGGGCATTGGCGATCAGGCGGGCCTGCGCATCGAAGATCGCGCAAGAGAAGTCCAGGCGTTCCTTGATGTTGACCGAGTACGCCGTGTTCTGCAGGCGGTAGCCCATCTGCTCTGCGATCGACATGAAGAGGTTGTTGAAGACCTCCAGCATGACCGGATCGGCCTGCGTGCCGATGGCGCGGCGCTCCGGACGCGCTTCCACGCGGCGGATCACGAAGTGGTCCTGCGCCGTGAGTTCCGCCTGCCAGCCGGCCTCGACCACCGTGGTCTGGTTGGGTTCGGAAATGATGGCGGGTCCCGCCACCACGTCGCCGCCCGCCATGTCCTCGCGCACGTACAGGGGCGTGTCGCGCCAGGCGCCGCCGCTGTACATGCTGACGACGCGGCTGGGAGCCAGCGCGCCGTCGCGCACGCGCGCCGCGGACGCGTCGCCGACGCGCTCGCCGCCGCCCGTGGCTTCGACCGAGATGGTTTCCACCACCAGTTCGCGGTTGGGCATCAGGAAGGAATAGCGCAGGCGGTAGGCCGCTTCGAATTCCTTGCGCGCCTGTTCCAGGTCCGTGTACGCCACTTCCAGCGAGGTGTCCGTGCCGCGGTACTTCAGATGCAGGCGGCGCTGCACGCTGATGTCGCTTTCCGCCACGTGCTGGCGGCGCAGTTCGCCGACCGCCTGGCCGGCCAGCTCGTCGAATTCGCCCTTCAATGCCAGCATCAGTTCGGCATCGAGAACCTTCTCGACCGTCTTCTGGCGCATGTCGGTCTGGTCGGCCAGGCCCATGCCGTAGGCCGACAGCACGCCGCCCAGCGGGTGCGCGAACACCGTGGTCATGCCCAGCGCGTCGGCGACCAGGCAGGCATGCTGGCCGCCCGCGCCGCCGAACACCGTCAGCGCGTACTCGGTCACGTCGTGGCCGCGCTGGACCGAGATGCGCTTGATGGCCTCGGCCATGTTGCCCACGGCGATTTCCAGGAAGCCTTCGGCCAGCTGTTCGGGACTCATTTCGCGGCCAGTGGCGGCGCGCACTTCGTCGGACATGGCCGTAAAGCGCGCCACGACCGCATCGCGGTCCAGAGGTTCATTGGCCTCGGGGCCGAAGACCTTGGGGAAAAAGTCGGGCTGGATCTTGCCCAGGAGGACGTTGCAGTCCGTCACCGCCAGCGGGCCGCCGCGGCGGTAGCAGGCGGGACCCGGGTTGGCGCCGGCTGAATCCGGACCCACGCGCAGACGCGCGCCGTCGAAATGCAGGATCGAGCCGCCGCCCGCCGCCACGGTGTGGATGCTCATCATGGGCGCGCGCATGCGCACGCCGGCCACCTGGGTCTCGAATTCGCGTTCGAATTCGCCGGCGTAATGCGACACGTCGGTGGAAGTGCCGCCCATGTCGAAGCCGATGACCTTGGGAAAGCCCGCGATCTCGCTGGTGCGCACCATGCCGACGATGCCGCCGGCGGGACCCGACAGAATGGCGTCCTTACCGCGGAAGCGATGCGCGTCCGTCAGGCCGCCGCTCGATTGCATGAACATGAGGCGGATGCCCGGCAGTTCGCCGGCCACCTGGTCCACATAGCGCTTCAGGATGGGCGACAGATACGCGTCCACCACCGTGGTGTCGCCGCGCGACACGAACTTGATCAGCGGGCTGACCTCGTGCGAGGCCGACACCTGCGGGAAGCCCACTTCACGCGCGATGCGGGCCGCGATGCGTTCGTGCTCGGGCGCATGCCAGGCGTGCATGAAGACGATGGCCACGGCGCGGATGCCGCTGTCGTAGGCGGCCTGCATGGCTATGCGCAGCGCTTCCTGATCCAGTTCGCGGATCACCTCGCCGTCGGCGGCCACGCGCTCATCCGCTTCCACCACGGACTCGTAGAGCATCTCGGGCAGGACGACATTTCGGTCGAACAGGCGCGGACGGTTCTGGTAGGCAATGCGCAGACCGTCGCGGAACCCCTTCGTCGTGACCAGCAAGGTGCGCTCGCCCTTGCGTTCCAGCAAGGCGTTGGTGGCCACCGTGGTGCCCATCTTCACGCACTCGACCTGGTCGGCGGGCACGGGCTGGCCGGGCGCGATACCCAGCAACTTGCGGATGCCGGCCACGGCTGCGTCGCGGTACTGCTCGGGGTTTTCCGAGAGCATCTTGGCCGTGGTGGTCGTGCCGTCGGGGCGACGCGCCACGATGTCGGTAAAGGTACCCCCACGGTCAATCCAGAATTGCCACTTCATAGCTGTCCTTGCAAACAAAGGGTCGCCGCGGCGCCTGCGGCCGCGCACGGGTAAACGGAATCAGAGAGAGGTCGCCGCGCGGGCCGCCTGGTCGTACAGGCCGGACAACGCGCGCAGCGTATGCGCCAGCTGGCGGCTGAAGTCCAGCCCGCCCCCGCCCGGCGCGTCCAGGCCGGCGGTCAGGCATTGCTCGCGGACCTCGGCATAGCGCTTGAGTATGGCCGCGCCTTCCGGGGTCACGCTGTAGAACACTTCCTTGCTGCTGCGCTCGCCCTTGACCACACCCAGGCGGTCGAGTTTCTTCAGCGCGTAGCTGACGATGTGCGTGTCCTCGACATTCAGCGTGAAGCAGATGTCGGCCAGCTTCTTGGGGCGCTCGCGGTGATAGACATGATGAAAGACCATCACGTCGGTGGGCGTCAGGTCGGGCAGCCCGGCCGCCGCCATGCAGCGCACGGTCCAGCGGTCGAAGGCGTGGCTGGCGATCATCAGACCGAATTCCACTTCGGAAAGGTCGGGCGCGCTGCCGCCGGCCAAATGGGCCGACGATGCAATCAAAGTGGGGGTCATGGAAGACGCAAGCCGAGTTTATCTGAATGAAATACTAATAATTTATCTATATTTCATCAATAAAAAATACGAACAAGACGCCGGAAATCCCCTCTTTCAAGGGAATACCCCTACAGGACTACAGCCGAAACAGGCCGTCTTAAGGCGCCGACCAGCCCATGGGCAGGTTCGCCCGGATCAACCACCCCGCGATGGAAATCCGCGGCGCGATATCGGGCATGGGGTCGCCGGGACCGAACCAGCGCGCATCGGCGATCTCGTCTTCCTGCACGCGTATGTCGCCGGACACGTAGTCCGCTGTGAACGCGACCATGAGCGAATGCGGGAACGGCCAGGACTGGCTGCCGAAATACTGCAGGTTGCCGACCTTCAGGCCGACTTCCTCGTGGACCTCGCGGTGGATGGTCTGCTCGATGCTTTCGCCGGGTTCGACGAAGCCGGCCAGCGCGGTATAGCGCGAGGTCGCGGTGGTGGTATGGCGTGCCAGCAGGATGCTGTCGCCCTTGCGGATCAGCACCATCATGGCGGGCGAAATGCGCGGATAGGCCGAAAAACCGCAGGACGGGCAACGCAGACAGAATTCGGTGGGCACCCGCTCCGCCGGCGTACCGCAGACGCCGCAGAACCGGTGCGTGCGCGCCCATTCGGCGATCTGGTAGGCGCGTCCGGCCAGCGCCATGCGCTCGTCATCCAGTACGCCAAACAGCGAACGCAGCTTCCTGAACGCATAGCCTTGCGGCGGCTCCACGCCCGGCTCCACGTGCACGGTGCGGTACGGCGAGCCGGGCAGCGTCCAGATCGGCTGCAGGGCCGTGGCCGCCACGCCTATCCGTACACACAATGCAGTGTCCGGCAGGACGGCCGAAGTCTCTTCCACCAACAACTCATCACGACGAAAAACGAAGTTCACACATGCCTCGGCATCACGCTTTCGATAGCGCAATGTTAGAAGAAAAACGGCTGCCGCAATGCGTTTGCGCAAAGATTGAACCCTCAATGATCGGCAGTGCGCACGCCTGTTAGGAATAACCCGTAAAGACGCGATTTCGCGCGCCCCGCCGCCGCATAGCAACATAGAATGGCACGGCTTTTCAGCTGCGCGTCATCGCCGCGGCGCTCTCTTTTTCGCAATGCCTATCGGGCACAACCCGGCTTCACCATTCGCAAAGAAGGACCCACCCATGCACAAGAAAATCTCCCTGCTCGCCGGCAGCATCGTCCTGGCGTTCAGCGCAGGCGCACAGGCCCAAACCAAATGGGATCTGCCCACGGCCTACCCGGCCAGCAACTTCCACGTCGAGAACCTGACCACCTTCGTCAAGGACGTGGACACGCTGTCCGAGGGCAAGCTGAAGATCACGCTGCACAACAACGCCTCGCTGTACAAGGCGCCCGAGATCAAGCGCGCCGTGCAAGGCAACCAGGCGCAGATCGGCGAGATCCTGCTGACCAACTTTGCGAACGAAGACCCGATCTACGAACTGGACGGCCTGCCCTTCCTGGCCACCGGCTATGACGCGTCGTTCAAGCTCTACCAGGCGCAGAAGCCCTTCCTCGAAAAGAAGCTGAACGCGCACGGCATGACGCTGCTGTACGCGGTGGCCTGGCCGCCCCAGGGCATCTTCGCCAACAAGGACATCAAGCAGATCAGCGACATGAAGGGCCTGAAGTGGCGCGCCTACAGCCCGGTGACGGCCAAGATCGCCGAACTGGTCGGCGCGCAGCCCGTCACGGTGCAGCAGGCTGAATTGGCCCAGGCCATGGCCACCGGCGTGATCGATTCTTACATGTCCTCGGCGTCGACCGGCTACGACACCAAGACCTACGAGTACATCAAGAAGTTCTACGACACCCAGGCCTGGCTGCCGAAGAACGCCATCATCGTCAACAAGAAGGCGTTCGACGCGCTCGACCCCGCGGCCCAAGCCGCCTTGAAGAAGGCTGGCGCGCAAGCCGAGGAACGCGGCTGGAAGCTGTCGCAGGAAAAGAACAAGTGGTATCAGGCGGAACTGGCCAAGAACGGCATGGAAACCATCCAGCCCACGGTTGAGCTGAAGGAAGGCCTGTCCGTGATCGGCAAGCGCATGCTGGACGACTGGCTGAAGAAGGCTGGCGCCGACGGCCAGGCCATGATCGACGCCTACAAGAAGCAGTGATATTTCCATGCGCCGCTTTCTAGATGGTCTTTACGGCGCGGCCGGCCTGCTGGCCGGCCTGTGCACGATCGGCGTCCTGGTGTCGGTGCTGGCCGCGATCATCGCGCGCCAGCTCAGCATGAACATACCCGGCACGGACGCCTATGCCGGGTATTTCATGGCCGCCGCCGGGTTTCTCGCCCTTGCCAGTACGTTCAAGCACGGCGAACACATCCGCGTGACGCTGCTGCTCAATTCGCTCAAGCCCGCCGCAGGCCGCAAGCTGGATATCTTCGCCCTGGCGGTCGGCTGCCTGCTGGCGTCCGCCTTCGCGTTCTTCAGCATCAAGCTGACCTACGACTCCTGGCAGTTCAACGACATCTCCACGTCCAACGACGCCACGCCGCTCTGGATCCCCCAGCTCAGCATGGCCGTGGGCACGGTGCTGTTCCTGGTCGCCCTGATCGACGAGCTGATCCGACGCTCACGCGGCCTGGCCGCCGCCACTTCGCAGCAAACCCATGAATGAACTACTCGTCATAACCCTATTGGTCGTCTCGATCTTCGCGCTGCTGGGCTGCGGGGTCTGGGTCGGCCTGACCCTGGCGGGCACCGCCTGGATCGGCATGGAGATCTTCTCCAGCCGGCCCGCGGGCGATGCCATGGCCGTCACCATCTGGGGCGCGTCGTCCAGCTGGACCCTGACCGCCCTGCCGCTGTTTCTGTGGATGGGCGAAATCCTGTTCCGCACTCGGCTGTCGGAAGACCTGTTCAAGGGCCTCGCCCCCTGGCTCAACCGCCTGCCCGGGCGGCTGCTGCACACCAATGTGATCGGCTGCGCCATCTTCGCGGCGGTCTCGGGCTCGTCCGCGGCGACCTGCGCCACGGTCGGCAAGATGACCATCCCGGAACTGACGCGCCGCGGCTACCCCGAGGACAAGATCCTGGGCACGCTGTCGGGCGCCGGCACGCTGGGCCTGCTGATCCCGCCTTCCATCATCATGATCGTGTACGGCGTGGCGGCGGACGTGTCCATCGCAAAGCTGTTCATCGCGGGCATCGTGCCGGGAATCTTGCTGGCCTTGCTGTTCATGGGCTACATCGCCTGGTGGGCGATCCGCAATCCCGGACAGGTTCCGGCGGCCGACCCCGGCCTGACGTTGCTGGAGAAGCTGTCGCGCTCGCGCCATCTGATCCCCGTGATGCTCCTGATCGGCGCGGTGCTGGGTTCCATCTATACCGGCATCGCCACCGCCACGGAAGCGGCGGCCGTCGGCGTGGTGGGTGCGCTGATCCTCTCGGCGCTGCAGGGATCGCTGAACCGCTCCACCTTCATGCAGTCGCTGCTGGGCGCCACCCGGCTGTACTGCATGATTGCGCTGATCCTGGCGGGCGCGCAGTTCCTGACGCTGGCCATGGGCTACATCGGCCTGCCGCGTGCGCTGGCCGAATGGATCGGAGGCCTGGGCCTGTCGCAGTTCGGGCTGATCATGGCCTTGATGGTGTTCTTCATCGTCCTGGGCTGCTTCCTGGACGGCATCTCCATCGTCGTGCTGACCATGGGCGTGCTGCTGCCCACGGTGCAGGCCGCCGGCATCGACCTGATCTGGTTCGGCATCTTCATCGTGTTCGTTGTAGAAATGGCACAGATCACGCCGCCGGTCGGGTTCAACCTGTTCGTGCTTTCCGGCATGAGCGGCAAAGAGCTGCCCTACATCGCGCGCGCCTCGCTGCCTATGTTCTTCCTGATGATCCTGGCCGTGCTGCTGCTCTATGCCGTGCCTGGCATAGCGACATGGCTGCCGCTGCACATGACGCTGTAGGACGACGTCACACTGAAAACCCCGTTTCTGAAACGGGGTTTTTTTTCGCCAGGGCTGGCGCCCTACCCGCTCCCCCTGTTTTGCCGTCCTGTAAACCAGGGAAAACTCCAAAAAACAACAGGTGTTGTTCGTGCCCCAGTTTTTCTAGAATTCCCAGGCGCTGCTACGTTGCAACATTACAGCGTATATGTGCATATGCGGCCTTCGCCCGGACCCGCGCTTACCGTAAGCGTCGGTGCGACGGCCCAGCGCCTGACGATCCGCCAGGCGTAAACAGCCAGGCCAAAAGCCCGGCGCCACTAAAAAATAGCGCTACCCAGGAGGAGCCCCCAGCATGAAACGCATTACCCTATCCCTCGCCCTTGCAAGCCTGGGCCTGGCCGCCGGCGCGGCCCAAGCCGAAACCAGCGTCACCCTGTACGGCATCGCCGACGTCAGCATCCGCTACCTGAGCACCAGCGCCGGCAGCGTCGGCCAAGACGGCAGCCGCGTGTCGATGGAGAACGGCGCCATCTCCAACAGCCGTTGGGGCCTGCGCGGCTCCGAAGACCTGGGCGACGGCAACCGCGCCTTCTTCCGCCTGGAAAACGGCTTCAACATGCAGAACGGCCGCGGCTCGGATCCGTCCAAGACGTTCAGCCGCCTGGCCTACATCGGCCTGGACGGCGGCAACATCGGCGCGCTGACCCTGGGTCTGCAGAACACCCCGATGTTCGACCTGCTGGCTGACTACTTCGACCCGCTGACCGTGGGCAACTACGACCAGAACGCCTGGCTGCCCGCCGCCATGTCGCGCGTGCGCACCAACAACATGACCAAGTACTCCAACACCATCGGAGACCTGGCTTTCGTGCTGTCCTGGGCCAACGGCGACGACTACAACGACCATAAGGCCGGCCAGCAGTATGGCGCCAGCCTGCGCTACACGGTCGGCAAGCTGGGCCTGGGCGCTGCCTATCAGCAGACCTACGACGGCACGGATTCCGATCTGCGCCAGCGCGTCTGGAACCTGAACGCCTCCTACCAGTTCGAAGCCGCCAAGGTCTTCGCCGGCTACTACAACGGCCGCGACGAAACCGGCTGGGTCAACGCCGTCATGGGCGGAGAACAGGCGCCCGGCCTGAATCGCAAGGACAACGGCTACTTCGCCGGCGTCACCTGGCAGGCCACGCCGCGCTGGGCCATCACCGGCGCCGCCTACTACGACCAGAGCAAGAACGTGGTCGAAGATGGCGACAAGGGCAAGCGCTACGCGCTGGTCGCCGTGGCCGAGTACTCGCTGTCCAAGCGCTCGCAGATCTACGGCACTGTCGACTGGAACAAGGTCAACGATGCCGCCAGCGGCGAAATCGCCGGCAAGACCAGCCAGCTCGGCGCCGCAGTGGGTTTCCGCCACATCTTCTGATGGCAGTCCGCGCCGGACGCCTTGCGCGTCCGGCGCGGTTTCGTCACACCCCCGTCCTCACATCCCCAGATACGCCTTTCGCACCTCATCCGAGGCTGCCAGTTCCGCCGCTTCGCCCGACAGCGCCACCCTGCCGCTCTGCATCACGTAGGCGCGCGCCGCGACTTCCAGCGCCTGGGCCATGTTCTGCTCCACCAGCAAGACCGACAGGCCGTCGTCGCGGTTCAAGGCGGCCAACGCGTCGAATACCTGTTCCACCAGCAGGGGCGACAGGCCCAGGCTGGGCTCGTCGATCAGGAGCAGGCGCGGCCCGCTCATCAGCGCGCGGCCGATAGCCAGCATCTGCCGCTCGCCGCCCGACATGGTTCCGGCCAGTTGCGTGCGACGCTCCTTCAGGCGCGGGAACAAGGCATAGACCCGCTCCAGGCGTTCCCCGTACACGCGCTCATCGCGCACCGTATAGGCGCCCAGGCGCAGGTTCTGTTCCACGGGTTGGCGCGCAAAGACGCGGGCGCCTTCGGGGATCATGGAAATGCCCTGGGTCACCAGCCTGTCCGGCGGGGTGCCAGTGATGTCCCGGCCTTCGAAAATTACCCGGCCGCCCTTGGGCCTGACCGACCCGACGATCGCCATCAGGGTGCTGGATTTGCCCGCGCCGTTGGCGCCCAGCAGCGCAGCGATTTCGCCCGGCCTGACCTCCAGCGACAAGCCGCGCACCGCCTGCACGCCGCCGTAGGCCACGCTCAGGTCTTCCACTTTCAGCATCGCATCAGGCACGGTGCTTTCTCCCCAGATAGGCTTCGATCACAGCCGGGTCGCGCACGATTTCCTGCGGCGCGCCCTCGGCGATCATCTGGCCAAAGTTCAGCACCAGCACCCTCTGCGCAAGCCGCATGACCACCTCCAGCACATGCTCCACGATGATGAGCGTGACGCCCGACGCGTGGATGCCCCGCAGGATCTCGGACAGGGCGATGGCCTCGGCCGGATTCAGGCCGCCCGCCACTTCGTCCAGCAGCAGCATGCGCGGCTCGGTGGCCAGCGCCCGAGCCAGTTCGACCCGCTTCTGTCCCGCCACATTGAGTTCGGACGCCCTCACGTCGGCGCGCTCGGCCAGGCCCACCAGTTCCAGCACACGGGCCGATTCGCGGCGCGCGTCCTGCAGGCGCGGATGGCGCAACAGCGCGCCGACCATGGCGTTTTCCAACACCGTCATCTGTCCGAAGCTGCGCGGGATCTGATAAGTGCGCACCAGGCCCATGGCAGCCACCTGTTCGGGCCGCCGGCCTATCATCGACTGGCCATCGAAGGTCACCGAGCCTGAGGTGGGCTCGTGATGTCCCACCAGGCCGTTGAACAAGGTGCTCTTGCCCGCCCCGTTCGGGCCGATGATGGCGACGATCTCGCCCGCCTCGACCGACAGCGAGATGTCCTTGTTCGCGACCAGGCCGCCGAATTGCTTGGTCAGGTTCTTAACGTCCAGCAGAGCCACGGCGCCTCCTCAGTGTGACCAGCCCGCCCGGCAGGAACATGGTGACCAACAAAATAGCCAGGCCGAAAACCAGCAGGTCCAGGCCCATGCCCGAACTGCCCCACAGCACGCGCGTGCCCTCGGATAGCGGCAGCAGCACGGCCGCGCCCAGCCACGGGCCGATCAACGTGCCGACCCCGCCCAGGATGGTCACCAGTACGACCTGCACCGACATCGTCAGGTTGAACATGGATTCCGGATCGATGAAGCCCACGTACATGGCGAAGAAGCCGCCCCATACGCCCGTCATGCCCGCCGACATCACGAAAGCCAGCATCTTGTAGCGGTCCGCAGGCACGCCCAGGCTGCGCGAGGCCGCCTCGTCGCCGTTGATGGCGCGCCAATAGAAGCCGGTCTTGGAATGCACCAGGAAGAACGTGGCGCAGAAGGTCAGGAAGGCCAGGCCCACCGCGATCCAGTAGTACGGCACCTTGCTGCGGAACAGCAGCATCCAGGCGGCGTCGCCGATGGGCGCCTCCAGGCCGACCGCGCCGCCCGCCCATTCCCAGTTGATCATCAGCAGCAGGCCGATCTGCAGCAGCGCGATGGTGGCCATGGCGAAATAGTGGCCGGACAGCCGCAGCGTAGGTCCGCCCACCAGCCAGGCCAGTCCGGCGCTGATCAGTCCGCCCAGCGGGATGCCCAAGAGCGGCGTGAGCTTCAGGTGGTGCAGGAGCAGCAAGGTGGTGTAGCCCCCTACCCCCACGAACACACTGTGCCCGAAGGAGATCCGCCCCAGGAAGCCGCCCACGAGGTTCCAGCACGCGCCCAGCGCGCCGAACATGATGGCCAGCAGCAGCACCTGCAGGGTGAAGGCGTCCTTTACCACCAGCGGCACCAGGGCCATCAGGATGGCGGCCACGGCCGCGGCCAGGACCGGCCATTTGGGCACGCCGGCGGACGCGGGATCGATGTTGTCTGTCTTGTTCATCTCACCACCGCCCGAACAGGCCGCGCGGCCGATACCAGAGAACCAGGATGAACAGGATGAAGACGCTCACCGTCTTCAAGGCCGGCGCGACGAAGTAACCCGTCATGGCTTCGATGATCCCGATCAGGATGCCCGCGATGAAGGCGCCCGGCAGCGAGCCGAAGCCGCCCATGCACACGGCCACGAAAGCCAGCAGGCCGAACACGGTGCCCACCGAGGGGAACACATAGAAGAAGGTGGTCAGCAAGGCGCCAGCCAGCCCCACCGCCGCGCTGCCCAGCATCCAGACCTGGGCGTTGACCCGGTCCGGCGAAATGCCCACCAGCGCCGCCACCTGGCGGTCTTCCGCCACGGCCTGCAAGGCATGGCCCCAGCGCGTGCGGTACACCAGGATGAACAGCGCGACCACCACCACCAGCGCGATCAGGCCCGTGACCACCTGGGGCCTGCCCAGCGAGATGCCGGCAACCGTGACGCTGCCCGACACCAGCGTGTCCGGCAGGCTGCGGTAGTCGGGGCTGAAGGCGATGAAGGCGATCTGGCGCAGCACCAGCCCGAGACCGAAGGTGGCCAGGATGACCGCCATCGCCGGCCCCTTTTGCAGGCGGCGGATGATGAGCGCATAGGTCAGGAAGCCGACGAAGGCGAGCAGGACCGCCACCAGCGGCGCCGACAGCGTGGGATCGATGTGGCCCAGCGTGTAGAGCCAATAGGCGGCATACATGCCCAGCATCAGGAACTCGCCATGGGCGAAGTTGATGACGTCGGTGATGCCCCATATCAGCGCCAGCCCCACCGCCACCGCGGCATAGATCAGGCCGTTGAACAGGCCTGCCGAGAGAGCTTCGAACATGGAGTGCTCCTCGCGGCGGGCCCCGCGGCCCGCCGCGTCAGACTATGTTTACTTCCAGGTGAACGGCAGCGTGGGCAGGTTCTTGTCCGTACGGTATTTTTCCGGCCATACGGTCTGGTAGGCGGCGCCCTTGAGCTCCAGGATCAGGCCCGAACCCTTGGTGTTCTGGCCCTTGGCGTCGAACTGCACGCCGGCCCAGGGCATCGCGACCTGCGCCTCGCCCAGATCGGTGGCGGCCAGCGCCTTGCGGATCGCCTCGGGGTCCGTCGAGCCGGCCCGGTTGATCGCGTCGGCCAGCACCAGCACCCCTTGCATCGAACGCGCGTTGTTGCCGTTCAGATCCTTGCCCGTCTTGGCCTTGTACATGTCGTTGATCTTCTTCAGCCCGGCCTTGGATGCGGCCACGTCATTGCCCCAGACGTCGCGCGTCAGCACGCCCTGGACCTGCGGCCCCACTTCCTGCACGAAGCGCGAATCGATGAAGCCGGCGTCGTTGGCCAGCAGCACCGGCGGCGCGTACTTGCTTTCGCGCATGGTGCGCACGAACAGCATGGCGTCCGACGTATAGCTGGCGAAGATCGCCACGTCCGGCTTGGCGGCGGCGAGTTTCTGCACTTCCGCCGTCACCGAGGCCGAGCCCGCGCTATAGGCGATGTTGGCGACCAGTTGGCGCTTGTACTGCTTGGCGAACTTTTCGACCGCCTTGTAGGTGTTCACGCCGAAGTCGGTGTTCTCGTACACCACGGCGATCTTGGCGGTCGGCACGGCCTTCACGCCGTCCAGGAACTGCATCATGTTCTCGACGAAGGTATCGTCATTGGGCGAGGTGCGGAAGAACCACTTGTAGCCGCGCTCGGTCAGGTCCGGGCTGCTGGATTCGCCGTTTACATAGGGAATGCCGCGCTGCTCGGCGATGCGGCTGGCGGTCTTGGTCACGGCGGACTGGTAGGCGCCGGTCAGGGCCACGACCTTTTCCTGGTCTATCAGGCGTTGGGCATCGGCCAGGCCCACTTCGGGCTTGCCCTGGGAATCGCCGAACACCACTTCGATCTTGGCGCCTCCCAGCGCCGGCAGCCCGCTGCCCGCGGCCAGCGGTATGCCTTCCAGTTCGGGATGCGGATTGTTGATGATTTCGACCGCCAGTTCGACGGCCGCCTTGATTTCAGACCCCGTTGACGCCAAGGCGCCCGATAGCGGATAGATCGCGCCGATGCGCACGGCCTGTTGCGCCTGCGCGGGAACGGCGCACATCAGCGTCAGGCTCGCGGCGACACCCGCGATGAGCTTCATCTTCATAACTGGACTCCTGGATTGGACCGGCTGGGTATGAAAGCAATGCATGGCCGCGTTCGCGGCGGCACGAGACCGTCCGGCAAGCTGGAAGGCCCCAGATTCAAAGCGGTTGTCGCCATTTCCCCTTGTCCTTTAATGGATCGTTTTGGTGGCACAACTGGTATTGCAGCGCGAGTACGACTTCTAACCGCTACCCGCTTACGCGCTGCTGAGAAAGCGGATCGCAGGCGGTCAGAACACCGCCATCCGGCTATTGATGAGGTCCGTGACCAGCATGTGGCCCGGCGCGTGGGTAATGCAGAACTCCGGCCGCACGGCTGCGACCACCGACTGCGGCGTCACGCCGCAGGCCCAGAACACAGGCATCTCGCCTTCGCGTATCTCCACCGGATCACCATAGTCCGGGCGGTTGACGTCGGCAATCCCGATCAACGCGGGGTCGCCGATATGCACCGGCGCGCCGTGGACCGAGGGAAAACGCGAAGTGACCTGGATGGCGCGGATGGCGTCCGCGGCCTTCAGGGGACGCATGGATACGACCAAGGGGCCGCCGAACACGCCCGCGGCATGGGTCGGGATGCTGGTGCGGTACATGGGCACGTTGCAGCCCTGCTCGATGTGGCGCACAGGCAGGCCGTTGTCCAGCATCGCTTCCTCGAAGGAGAACGAGCAGCCGATCAGGAACGACACCAGATCGTCGCGCCACAGGTCGCGCACGTCGGTGGGCTCGGCCACCAGCTCGCCGTTCTGCCAGACGCGATAACGCGGGATGTCGCTACGGATGTCGATGTCCTGGCCCAGTTCCGGCACAGCGGGATCGCCCGGTTCGGACATGGCGAGCAAGGGACAGGGCTTGGGATTGCGTTGACAGAAATGCAGGAAATCCGCCGCCAGCGCGCGCGGCAGGATCGCCAGGTTGGCCTGTACATGGCCGGGCGCCAGGTTGGCGGTGGGGCCGGTGAGCTTGCCGCTGCGCGCATCCAGGCGCGCCTGGCGGGCCAATTCCACGCTAGTGCGCGCGGCAGGGTTCGTATGCATGTCCATCCCTTCAATGACGATTCAAGTATGGGGACATTGCACAGGAACCGCGCAGCAGCGTCCAATCACAAGTTGCGATAGACCCCGATCAAAATTACTTATCAGGGTTATGCCGGATGGCGCAGCGCCTCTTCGCGCGCAATCTGCTGCGCTGCTTCGGCCACCGCGCGCGGAATCTGGCTGTCCGGCCCCTGCATCCAGCAGGCGGTGTAGTGCAGCGGCGGCAAGGCCGGCGCCTTCACGTCCAGGATGCGCAATTCGCCTTGCGCGAGCTCCTTGTGCAGGATGACGGGCGCGATGACCGCGGTGCCGATGCCGTCCTGCGCCATCCGCACGATGACGCTGAGCGCCGAACTGCCGTACATGCGCGGCGCCTCCACGCCGGCCTGCTGCAGCAGCTGGCGCACGGCGCGGTGCGGGTCGGTGGTGGACGGATACGTGATGACGGGCCATTCGGCCAGCCGCTTCAAGGGGATGGGCTGGCGCCCCACCTTGAGCTTGGGACTGGCCACCCAGCTCAGCGGGTAGTTGCAGAGATACAGGTTTTCGATGCGCGGCTCTTCCATCGGCCCGAGCAGGAACGCCAAGTCGATCTGGCGCGAGGCGAGCTGCGTCTTCAGCACGGTGGTCGTATCCACCTGGATCTCGACCATCAGCGCCGGATAGACGTCGTGCAGATACTCCATCAGGGTCGGCAGCCAGGTATGGACGATGGTTTCCGATACCCCCAGCCGCAACATGCCGCTCATGACGCTCTTGGCGCGCGCGGCCTCCTGCATGTCGCGCCGCATCTGCAGCATGCGCTCGGCGTGCGACAGCAGTTCGCGTCCCTTGCCCGTCAGCTTGATACCGCGCGCATCGCGGTCGAACAGGCGCACGCCCAGATCGGATTCCAGCGACGCGATGCGCTGGGAAATGGCGGGCTGGGTGGCGTTCAGCTTTTCGGCGGCCGCCCGGAAACCGCCCAGGGTAGCGACCCAGAAGAACGTTTCGATATTGCGCAGATCGATCATGGCGGCGGCATCCGGCTATGCAGCCGCCATCTTAGCGCCCGGGGCGGGCCCGGCGGCTGCCGCCCGCCCCCGCTGCGCGTCACTGGCCGGCGTAGAGCGCTTCCACCGCCAGGCCGATGCTCAGGATGCGGCGGTCGGCGCCGTTGCTGCCCGCGATCATCAGGCCCACCGGCGCCGTGCCTGCGGCATGGCAAGGCAGCGACAGCGCGCAGCCATCCAGGAAATTGATCAGCGTCGGATTGCGCAGGATCAGGCCATTGGCGGCGTAGTAGGCCTCGTCCGAGGCCTGCAGGTCGGCCACCGCCGGCGCCACGATGGGCGTGGTCGGCATGATCAGGGCGTCGTAGCCGGCGATGCGGCGGTCCACTGCCGCGACCCAGGCTTCGCGCGCATCCAGCAGGTCCAGGTAGTCGGCCGCGCTCATGTCCTTGCCACGCATGATGCGCGACACCACGCGCGGGTCATAGCGCTTGCCGGCGCGGGCGATCAAGTCGCGGTGCCAGGCCCAGGCCTCGGCGGCGGTGAAGCCGCCCTTGGCGTTGATGGCGGCCAGTTCGGCGAATTCCGGAATCGCAATCTCTTCGACCAGGGCGCCGGCGGCCTTCAGGCGGCTGACGGCGACTGCAAAGCTGTCGGCGACATGCTTGTCCATGGCGTCCAGGGCCAACGTGGTCGGGATGGCCAGGCGCAGGCCGTGCAGCACGGCCGCTTCCGGCACCGGGCCGCCGTCCCCGGACAGGATCGCGTCCAGCTCGGCGCAGCAACGCACGCTGGCGGCGATCGGGCCGATGGAGTCCAGGTTGGCCGACAGCGGCAGCACGCCTTCCATGGACACGCGCCAGGCGCTGGGCTTGAAGCCCGTCAGGCCGCACAGCGCGGCTGGAATGCGCACGGAACCGCCGGTGTCCGAGCCGATGGCCGCGGCCGACATGCCGTCGGCAACCGACACCGCGGCGCCCGAGGACGAGCCGCCCGGGATGCGGCCGGTGGCGCGGTCGTAGGGGTTCAGGGGCGTGCCGTAATGGGGATTGATGCCCAGGCCCGAATAGGCAAATTCGGTCATGTTGGTGCGGCCGATGATGACCGCGCCTGCGGCGATCAGGCGGCGCACGACTTCGGCGTCGGCGTCGGCCGCCGGTTCGCCCTCGCGGGCCACCGAGCCCGCCATCGTCGTTTCGCCTTCGACGTCGAAGAGATCCTTGATGCTGATGGGCAGGCCCTCGATCGCGGAGCGGACGATGCCGGCGGCGCGCAGCGTGTCGGAGGCTTGCGCCTGCGCCAATGCCGATTCGGCGTACAGGCGGGTGAACGCGCGGGCGCCCTCGCCCGCTTCGTCCTGCGCGCGGGCCAGCGCCGCCTGCGTCAGTTCCACGGAGGTGCTGCGGCCCTCTTGCAGGGCCTGGGTCAGATCATTCAAAGTCGGAACCATAGTCATCCTAGTGCCGTCTTGCGGCTTGAGTGCAAACGGGCGCGCCAGCGGGCCCGCCTCGCGATCAGCGCCTGGGGCCTGAATCAGGCCACCACGGGGAGCGTCTCGACATGATAGCGGTGGCGCAGGCTGCGCTGGCGCCGCGGATCGTGCAACTCCATGGTGAAGTCGGCCGCGGCGCGGATGCCGCCGATCGCGCCCACCGTGCCGCAGGTCATGCCCGCGCCGGCCGGCAGCACCGTGG
Source organism: Achromobacter sp. GW823-FHT04E03 (assembly GCF_058796095.1). NCBI lineage: Bacteria > Pseudomonadati > Pseudomonadota > Betaproteobacteria > Burkholderiales > Alcaligenaceae > Achromobacter > Achromobacter sp. GW823-FHT04E03. The sequence goes on from NZ_JBXAIJ010000001.1 coordinate 913,550, forward strand.
CGCCGCCGGTATAGCCTGCGATCAGGTCCTGCGGCGTGCGCAGCGACGCCAGCGGGCCTTCCTGGTACAGCACTTCCACGCCGTTCTCGACGATGTAGGAACGGATGATGAGCTCGTCCCAGTAGTCCGCCACGTCGGCCAGACGCCAGGCGCTCGTGGCCACGGGCTTGACGCAGACCTGCTTGGACATCGCCACGCTGTAGGTTTCCAGCTTGCGGTCGGTATGGTCGGACGCGATGCTGACGTACATTTCGCCGTCCACGGAGAACACGAAGGTCTCGACTTCTCCCGACGAATCTTCGCCCAGCGCCTGCACGGTTTCCTTCTGGGTCAGCTGGTTGTCGGCGATGCGGTAGTACAGCGGCACGCTGCTGGGGCGCGGCACGCCGATAGCGGCGAGTTCTTCGATGTGGTGCTCGATCGCGGCCATGTCGCGTCCGGCCCAGCCGGCGACGATCAGGGTGTTGAACTCCACTTCCACCTGGCGGGGTTGCGAGTCTTCGATCTGGAATACGGCTTTCATATCTGTCCTGCTGAGAATAAGGGGGTGAAGGACGCGGCGGCTCGCCGCGCCCCGGAATGTCTAGGGAATGAAGGTCAGCCGAACACGCGCGGCAGCCATAGCGCCACGTCCGGCCAGAAGGCCAGCAACACCAGCATCACGAACATGGCGGCCACGAACGGCAGGCTGCCCATGATGACCGCGCTCATGGAACCGCTCTTGCGCAGGCTCTGCACCACGAACAGGTTCAGGCCCACGGGCGGCGTGATCAAGGCGGCTTCGACCAGGATGATGATGACGATGCCCAGCCAGATGGGATCGAACCCCAGGCCGATCATGATGGGCGCCACGATGGGGATGGTCGTGATCATCATGGACAGCGTTTCCATGAAGCAGCCCAGCACCAGGTAGAAAATCACCACGATCAGCAGCATCCAGCCGGGCGACAGGCCCAGGCCCGTGATCGACTTGGTCAGCGCATCGGTCAGGCCGGTCGCGGACATGACGAAGTTCAGGAAGCTGGCCGCCACCACGATCAGCATGATCATGGCCGTGGAGCGCATGGTGCCTTCCATGACCTCGCGCAGCATCGACCACGACAGGCGGCGGAACCAGGCCGCCAGGATGAACGCGCCCAGCACGCCCAGCGCGGCCGCCTCGGTCGGCGTGGCCAGGCCGGCGTAGATGGAACCCACCACCAGGAAGAAGATCCCCATGGGCGGCGCCAGATGCACCAGGCTGGCAAAGCGCTGGCCCCAGGTCGCCTGGATCTTCTTGCCGCCCCAGGACGGCTTGGCGACGCAGGCGATGACCACCGTCAGCATGAACAGCGCGGCCATCGCGAAACCCGGGATGATGCCGGCCAGGTAGAGCTTGGGCACCGAGGAATTCGTCAGCACGCCATAGATGACCAGGTTGATCGAAGGCGGGATCAGGATGCCCAGCGTGCCGCCGGCGGCCAGGCTGCCCAGGAAGAGCGGCTCGTTGTAGCCGTACTTGCGGATCTGCGGGATCGCCACGGTGCCGACCGTCGCGGCAGTCGCCACGCTGGAGCCCGAGGTGGCCGAGAACAGCGTCGACGCGCCGATGTTGGCGTGCATCAGTCCGCCCGGCAGCCACGACAGCCAAAGGCTCATCGCGCCATACATGCGTTCGGCGAAGCCCGCGCGCAGCAGCACCTCGCCCAGCATGATGAACAGCGGGATCGCCACCAGCAGGAATTCGTTGTTGGTGCTCCAGGAAACTTCGCCGATGGCGCGCGTCAGCGGCAGCATGGAGAACAGCGGGTCCAGGATCAGGCCCAGCACGCCCAGCGCCGCGCCCACCGGAATGGACAGGCCGATCAGCACCAGAAGCAGTATCAATGCGGTGGAAATCATGCTGCCTCTCCCTTCACCATGCGCTCGCCGGCGGCGGCTTCCTCGTCGGCTTCTTCCTGCGCCGAACGCACGCCGCAAATGCTCCTGACCAGTTCGATGTCGCCCGTGACCAGCGCGGCGGAAGCGCGCGCCAGCATCAGCGCGACGGTGATGCACATCCAGCCCAGGCCGAGCAGCCACAGGCCCTGCGGAATCCACAACGGCGTGGCCAGCGGCGTATTGGCCGCGGATTTCTGCGCCCAGGAGGTCTGCACCACCTCCGACGCGTAGTAAGTCAGGTACACCATGAAGACCGCCAGGGCCACCATGGAAATCCAGTCCAGCACGGCCGCAACGCGCACCGGCATGTACTGGTAGACCACGTCCACGCGCACATTGGCGCGCTGCAACGTGGCGAACGCCAGCGCCCAGGACGTGCTGATGGCGAAGGCATAACTGGACAGCTCGTCCGCGCCGCCGGTCGTGAAGCCCAGGAACTTGCGGGCCAGCACATCGAACGAGATCAGCAGCACGCTGGCCACCGTCAGCGCGCCGCCGGCCCACACGGCCAAGCGCGAAAAGCTCTCGGCGCGCCGCAATAGCCCGCCCAGCAGGCGGAAGTGTTCAGATTGAGTCATGAGTAAAACCTTTGCAGGGCCAGGCACACATCGCCGCCCCAGCTATGTCGAGAACCGCCCTATCGGGACGCCCCACGGAGCCAGCTCTCCCGATCCATCGCCCCCCTCCCCAAATCGGGATGCCGCGGATCCGGCTCCGCCGGTCCGCAGGCATGCCCCCCTGGGGGGGAAGCGCGGTAGCGCTTCGGGGGGGAGACTACTTCTTCGCCACCACGCCCAGCGTCTTGCCGATGGTGGCGTTGAAGTCCTTCACGCACTGGGCCGAGCAGCGCGCGGCCCACTTCGGCAGCACGGCTTCTTCGGTGACCTTCTTCAGCAGCGCGCGGTCAGCGTCCGAAGGCTGGACCAGGACCATCTTGCCCTTGACCGGGAACGGGCAAGCGGCAGCGCCCGTGTTGCAGTCATAGCCTTCCTGCGTCTGGCGCGCGGCGGCGTCCCAGATGTTGTCGACCAGCGTCTTCACATTGGTCTGCAGGAAAGTGCGCACGTTGGGGTCCAGCTTGTCCCAGGCCTTCTGGTTCACGGCGTGGATCTGCTGGTTCCAGTTGATCGGCAGCGCGACCAGGTGGGTCGACACTTCGTACCACTTGGCCGAATAGCCGGACAGCGAACCCGTGATGGCGCAATCCACCACCTTGTTCTGCAGCGCCGGCACCACTTCGCCGAAGGCCATGGTCACGCTGGAGCCGCCCAGCGCTTCGACGAACTCGGCGGTGGTGCGGCTGCTGGTGCGGACCTTCTTGCCCTTGATGTCGGCCAGGCCCTTGATTTCGGCGTTGCAGAACAGCACCTGCGCGGGATAGGTGGAAATGCCCAGCAGCTTGACGTTGCTGCCCTCGCCATACAGCTTGGCGTAGACCGGTTCGAACGCGTCGGTGACGGCGCGCGCGGTCTTGACGTCGGGCGCCAGGCCGGCCAGGTCGATCGCTTCGTTGATGGGATTGTCGCTGGCGAAGTACGCCAGGGTGGCGGTGCCGAATTCGACCACGCCCTGCGACATCAGGCGCAGCAATTCGGGGCCCTTCAAGCCCATTTCGTTGAAGCCCTTGATGTCGGCCGTGACCTGGCCCTTGGACAGCTCGGGGATGGTCTTGGTCCAGAACGGCTTTTCGTAATCGTTGTAGGCGGTCAGGTTGCTCAGGCCGCCCACGACTTTCAACTGGGTCTTGGGGAGGTCCTGGGCCTGGACGGCGCCGGCCAACAGGCTGGCGGCGACGGCGGCGAAAACTAGCGACTTCTTCATGGACAAAACTCCTGGCTGGCGGGATGGTATGCCGCGCGCCGGATCCCGTTATCCTGGCGGCGCGCGGTGGCAATCGAAGAGTCTGGAGATCAGCCGCGCAGCGGCGCGCGTCGCGCCTGCGCGGCATGGCTTGCCGCCCGGTTCCGGGAATGGGACATACGCTGGTTCATGCTTTCCCCCGCTCTATGCATCCAGGCGATCGTTATTGATGTGGCGCCATTGCAGCGTCAGGGGCGCGGAGCGTCCAATCGTATGTTGCGATACGGGGGTATAAATTTTTCTTTGGTCTCGTGCGGCAAGCGCCCCGCGTTTCGCGCAAACGACGCGGTGGCGCGGCTTGGCGGGCAGTTGGGCGCGTCGCAACGTGGCCGCGTCGCACGGCCGCTACGGCCGGCGGCGCAGCCCCTGCTGGGGTAAACACCTAGAGCGGAATCCCGTCCGCAGCCTGCTCGGCCACCTTCTGCGCCATCTGCGCGATGACCCGTACCGCGTGACTATCCGGCCCCTGCACCCAGGTAGCCGTGAAGCTCAGTTCCGGCAAAGGATCCGCCTCCACGCGCAGGATGCGCAATTCGCCGCGCGCCAGCTCCTTGCCCAGGAACACCGGCGCGATGACGCTGGTGCCGATGGCGTCCTGCGTCATCCGCACCACCATCGACATCGACGCACTGCCATACATGCGCGGCGACGTCACGCCGGCGCGAGTCAGCATGTCGCGCACCACGCGGTAAGGCGCGCTGTTGGAGGGATAGGTGATGATGGGCAGCTTGCCTATCCGCTCCAATGTCAGCGGCTCCGGCCCCAGATCCAACAGGGGGCTGGCGACCCAAGCCAGCGGATAGGTGCATAGGGGCAGGTTTTCCACACGCGCCTCGAGCACCGGCCCCATCAGGAAGGCCAGATCGATCTGGCGCGACATCAGGTGCGAGCGCAGCACATGCGTCGTGTCCACCTCTATTTCCAGCACCAGCGCCGGATAGTTCGAATGGATCAGCTCGATCAGCGTGGGCAGCCAGGTCTGCACGATGGTCTCGGCCACGCCGATGCGCACGGTGCCGCTCATGACGTTTTGCTCGCGCGCGGCTTCGAACATGTCGCGCCGCACCTGCAGCATGCGTTCGGCATGCGACAGCAGTTCATGCCCCTTGGCGGTCAGCTTCACGCCGCGCGCCTCGCGCTCGAACAGGAGCACGCCCAGGTCGGCCTCCAGCGAGGCGATGCGCTGCGATACCGCAGGCTGGGTGGTGTTGAGTTTCTCCGACGCGGCGCGAAAACTGCCCAGCGTGGCCACCCAAAAAAAAGTTTCGATGTTGCGTAGTTCTATCATGAGCCTGTTCCCCCGGCGCGATGAGCGTATCATGGCAGCCGCCCGGTACCTGCAAACCGGCGTTTCAGCCAACAAAGGAGTTTGTCGATGACCCCGGCCGATGACGGTCGCACGCGCCGCGCAGCGCCCGCTTCCAGCGGCCCGATGATGGGGGTGCTGTTGCTGGTGCTGTCGATGTGGACACTGTCGTGCCTGGATGCCAGCGGCAAGTGGGTCATGAATGCGGGCGTGCCGCTGCTGGTGCTGTCGTGGTTCCGCTATGCCGTGCACCTGGCGCTGGTGCTGGCCCTGGTGCTGCCCGCGCGCGGCCTGGGCGTTTTTCGCAGCAAGAAGCCGCGCGAACAGATCCTGCGCGGCGGCTCGATGTTCCTGGCCACGCTGATGTTCTTCACCACGCTGAGCTACATCCCGCAGGCCGAGGCCACCGCCATCAACTTCCTGGCGCCGCTGCTGGTGCTGTCCGCCGCGCCCTGGGTCCTCAAGGAACCCGCCCGCCTGTCGCGCTTCGTGGCCGCCGGCATCGCGTTCATCGGCGTGATCATCGTGATCCGCCCGGGCGGCGGCCTGGATCCGGTGGGCACGGTGTTCGGCCTGCTCACGGCCTGTTGCTTCGCCGTGCAGTTCATCGCCACGCGGCGCGTGGCGGGCGACGACCCGTTTACCTCGCTGATCTGGAGCGGCGCCGTCGGCACGCTTTGCCTGACCCTGTCCCTGCCCTTCATCCTGCCGCCTGCCCTGCCCGTGCTCAAGGCCCTGGCGCCGCTGGACTGGGTTGTGCTGATCTCCACCGGCATCACCGGCGGCCTGGGCCATCTGTTCCAGATCGCCGCCTACCGCCGCGCGCCCGCTTCCACCCTGGCGCCCTTCGTCTACCTGCAGATCATCAGCGCCACCTCGGTCGGCTGGCTGGTCTGGGGCCACTTCCCGGACCCGCTGACCTGGCTGGGCATCGCCATCATCTGCGCCAGCGGCATAGGCATCGGCCTGATCGAATGGCGCCGCAGCCGCGCCCAGGCCGCGCCGCTGGCCGGGGCCGACGCACGCTGAGCCGGCAGCGCGCAGGCGCCGCCTCCCGTACAATGCGGGTCGCTTTTTGCGCTTTCGCGCATGGGCGATCCAGGCATTTCCCCGAATCGAGGCTCCCATGATCATCAAGCCCCGCGTGCGCGGTTTCATCTGCGTCACCACCCATCCGGCCGGCTGCGCCGCCAACGTCCGCAACCAGATCGACTACGTCCGCGCCCAGGGGCCGATAGCTGGCGGGCCGAAACGCGTACTGGTGCTGGGCGCATCGACCGGCTATGGCCTGGCGGCGCGGATCAGCGCGGCCTTTGGCTGTGGCGCGCAGACGCTGGGCGTGTTCTTCGAGCGGCCGGGCGACGCCGCCAAGGCCGGCACGCCGGGCTGGTACAACACGGCGGAGTTCCACGAGCAGGCCCACGCCGCCGGACTCTATGCCAAGAGCGTCAACGGCGACGCCTTCTCCGACGAAATCAAGCGCAAGACCATAGACCTCATCAAACAGGATCTGGGCCAGGTCGATCAGGTGATCTACAGCCTGGCCGCGCCGCGCCGCACGCACCCGAAAACCGGCGAAGTCTTCAATTCGACCCTCAAGCCCATCGGCCAGGCGGTCAACCTGCGCGGCCTGGACACCGACCGCGAAGTGGTCAAGGAATCCGTGCTGGAACCCGCCACCCAGGCCGAGATCGACGCGACTGTCGCCGTCATGGGCGGCGAAGACTGGCAGATGTGGATAGACGCGCTGCTGGAAGCCGGCGTGCTGGCCGAAGGCGCCACCACCACGGCCTTCACCTACCTGGGCGAGAAGATCACCCACGACATCTACTGGAATGGCTCGATCGGCGCCGCCAAAAAGGATCTGGACCAGAAGGTGCTGGAGATCCGCGCCAAGCTGGCCGCGCGCGGCGGCGACGCCCGCGTGTCGGTGCTCAAGGCGGTGGTGACGCAGGCCAGCTCGGCGATCCCCATGATGCCGCTCTACCTGTCGCTGCTGTTCAAGACCATGAAGGAGGCCGGCACGCACGAGGGCTGCATCGAACAGGTCTATGGCCTGTACCGCGACAGCCTGTGCGGCAAGACGCCGATCCTGGACCAGGACGGACGCCTGCGCGCCGACTACAAGGAACTGGATCCCGAGGTGCAGGCCCGCGTGCAGGCGCTGTGGGGCCAGGTCACCAACGACAACATCTACCAGCTGACGGACTTCGCGGGCTACAAGCAGGACTTCCTGCGCCTGTTCGGCTTCGAAATCGAAGGCGTCGACTATGAAGCCGACACCGATCCGGCCGTGGAAATCCGCGGGCTGGCTTGAGCCCCGGCGCTAGCGCGCCATCAGCTCCAGCAGGCGGTCCAGGCCGCCTTCGTCGATTGCGACATTGACCTCCTCGCGCACGGCCGGTTTGGCGCGGTAGCCCACCGACAGGCCCGCCGCGCGCATCATCGGCAGGTCGTTGGCGCCGTCGCCCACGGCGATGGCGCGCTCCGGCCCCACGCCCAGCACCGCGCACACTTCCAGCAGCTTGCGGCGCTTTTCCTCGCCATCGCAGATGTCGCCCCAGGCTTGCGGCAGCAGCCGGCCGGTCAGGCGTCCGTCCACGATTTCCAGCACATTGGCGCGCACGTCGTCCAGCCCCAGTCGCACCCGCAGCCGGTCGGTGAAGCAGGTAAAGCCGCCAGTCACCAGCAGGCAGGTCAGGCCCGCGGCCTTGCACGCCGCGATCAGCGTTTCGGCGCCCGGATTGATGCGCACACGCTGTTCATAGACCTCGTCCAGCGCCGCTTCCGGCATGCCTGCCAGCAGCGCCACGCGCTCGCGCAGGCTCTGCTTGTAGTCCTTGATCTCGCCGCGCATGGCGGCTTCCGTCAGCGCCGCCACCTCGGCCTTCTTGCCCATCAGGTCCGCCATTTCGTCCAGCGTCTCGATCGAGATCAGCGTGGAGTCCATGTCGAAGGCGATGAGCTTGTAGTCCGCGAGCGCCAGCGGAGGCGCAATGCCGCGCCAGGAAAGGCCGGGTGTCGTAGAGGCGGAATGCATGGGGGATCCTTGGTCTATGCGGTGTGTGTGGGGTCGCGCCCTTGCTCGCGCAACCACTCGATGAACAATAGCGCCGACGCGGCGGCCGGGCCGTCCTGGCGGTACAGCGCGTGGATGCCGGCGTTCGGCAGCTGCGGGCCGTCGAACAGCGGGCGCAGGCGATCGGCGCGGATGTCGTCTTCCAGCAGGCACCAGGGTGCCAAGGCGATGCCCAGGTCGTTCATGGCAGCCTGCATGCACAGGAACTGGTGGTCGAACACCGGCCCCGGCAATTGCGCAGGCACGTCCACCTTGGCCAGCGCGAACCAGCGCGGCCAGTGGTCCATGCCGCCCGCGATCTTCAGCAGCGGATGCCCCAGGCAATCCGCGGGCGCGGTCAGGCGGTTGCGCTCGATGAAGCGCGGCGATGCCACCGGCACGTGGAAGTCGTCCAGGCAGTGCACGCAGGCCAGGTCCGAATGCGCCATGTAGCCGTGGCGGATCAGCACGTCGCTGCCCGTGTCGCCGCCGCGGTCCAGGAACGACCGCCCTTGCGTGGTGAGCTGCACGTCCACGCCCGGATGCCGCGCCTGGAACGCCGACAGGCGCGGGATCAGCCACTTCATGGTCAGCGACGGCGTGGCGCAGACGCGTAGCACGCCGCCGTAGGCGGGCGATTTCAGCTTGGCGGTCGCGGCCGCGATGCGTTCCAGGCTGGCCTGGATTTCCGGAAAGTAGGCCTGGGCGCAAGGCAGCAGCGCCACGCCGCGCGCCTCCCGCGCGAACAGAGGCTGCCCCACGTACTCTTCGAGTATGCGGATCTGCTGGCTGACCGCGCTATGCGTGATGCTCAGTTCGTCGGCGGCCGCGGTGAAGCTGCGCAGACGCGCCGCGGCTTCGAACACGCGCAAGGCCTTCAGCGGCGGCAGGCTCTGCCCCGCCATCTCAGTTGCGGCCCGCCCGCGCGCCGGCCCGGCGCCGCGCTGTGCTGCTCTTTCCCACGTTTTCCCTTGTCGTCTATTTTTTGTCGGCGCTGCTTGCGCGCGCCTGTCCTATCCAGCCGCATTCTAGGTGATAGCCCGCGCGCCGACCTCTTAGAAAAACTAACGACTACCCTTAAAAAACACCGCTGGTCGGGCGCCCACCGCGTTTCTATGATGCCCGCAACCTCAGGCAGGAAGCGAAACATGGCATCAATCACCGTAGACGGCATCGTCAAGACTTTCGGCGGGCAGCAAGTGCTGCGCAATCTGTCGCTGCACATCCCCGACGGCGCGTTCTACACGCTGCTGGGCCCCAGCGGCTGCGGCAAGACCACGCTGCTGCGCTGCATTGCGGGCTTCTATGCTCCCGACGGCGGACGCCTGCTGTTCGACCAGGACGACGTGACCCACGTGTCCGCGCACCGCCGCGATATCGGCATGGTGTTCCAGGACTATGCGCTGTTCCCCGACAAGACCGCGTTCGACAACGTGGCCTACGGCCTGCGCGCCCGCGGCGTGGCGCGCGCCGAGATCACGCGGCGCGTGAACGAGGCGCTGGACAAGGTCGGGCTGCTGACGCTGGCCGAACGCTATCCGGCGCAGATGAGCGGCGGGCAGCGCCAGCGCGTGGCGCTGGCGCGCGCGCTGGTGATCCGGCCGCGCGTGCTGTTGATGGATGAGCCGCTGTCCAACCTGGACGCCAAGATGCGCCTGCAGATGCGCGACGTGATCCTGGACCTGGTGCGCGAGGCCGGCATCACGACCGTGTTCGTCACGCACGACCAGGAAGAAGCGCTGGCGATGTCCGACCGCATCGCCATCATGGACCGCGGCGACATCGCCCAGCTGGGCACGCCGGAAGAACTCTACGGCACGCCGGTAAACGCCTACGTCGCGGACTTCATCGGTTCGGCCAACGTGATCCCCGTGCCCGCCCGCAACGGCCAGGCCGGCGCCCCCGCCGGCCATGTGCGCTACGAGATCTGCGGCCTGGGCTTTGACGGCGTGCAAGGCAGCGACCAGCTGGACGGCAAGGGTGTGCTGATCGCGCGCCCCGAAGAGCTGGCCCTGATGGCGCCCGCTCCCTACGTGCCCAATACCTTGCCGGGCAAGGTGCTGCGACGCCAATACCTGGGCTTCAAGACCGCATACCGCATTGCGCTGGACAACGGCTCCGAGATCCGCGTCGAGCTGCATGCCGGCAACATGGTGGCGCAGTTCCAGCCCGGCGAAGCCGTGCAGGTGCTGATTCCCGCCGACAGCCGCGTCGTCAACGCCTGAGGACGCGCCGACCATGAAAATCAAATGGTGGCCCTGGGGCGTCCTGACGGCAATCAGCCTGGCCCTGCTACTGTTCTTCGTGCTCTACCCGCTGGCCGTGCTATTCAGCAACAGCGTCACCGGGCAGGATGGCGGTTTCACGCTGGAGGGCTTCAAGGCCCTGCTGGCCGACTCCCAATACGTCGAGGCCTTCGGCAATACCCTGATCCTGGGCCTGGCGGTCACGGCCTGCACGGTGCTGGTGGGCGTGCCCTTCGCCTACATGGTGGCGCGCTTCGACTTTCCGCTGAAGAACCTGGTGGCGATCCTGCCGGTGCTGACCATCGTGATCCCCGAGATCATCGTGGGCCAGTCCTGGCTGCTGATCCTGGGCAATAACGGCATCCTGACCAACCTGCTGGGCGACGCCGGCATTTCGCTGCCCTCGTTCTACGGCTGGACCGGCATGCTGTTCTCCATGACGCTGGTCTACTACACCTACATCTACCTGGGCGTGCTGGCGGCGCTGCGCGGCTTCGACGGCCAGCTGGAAGAAGCGGGCCTGAGCCTGGGCACGCCGCCGTTGCTGACCAAGCTGCGCGTCCTGGTGCCGGTGTTGCTGCCGGCGGTGCTGGTCAACGCGCTGGTGGTGTTCACGCTGGTGGTGGGCAACTTCGCGCTGGCCATGCTGCTGGGCAGCCGCGTGCCGCTGCTGTCGGTCATGACGTACAACACCTTTGTCAGCGAAATGGGCGGCAGCCCGACGCTGCAGAGCGCGATGTCGGTGGTGTCCATTGCCATCGTCGCCATCGTGCTGTTCTTCCAGAAACGCGTGGTCGAACGCAAGGTCTACACCATGACGCAGGGGCGCGCGCCGGCCGCTACCCGCGTGCGCTCCTGGACCGCCCTGCTCTACACCAGCGGTGTGGGCCTGATCATCTTCATTTCGCTGCTGCCGCTGATCGTGGTCTTCATCGCTGCCTTCACCAAGACCAGCGGCCCGGTCATGCAATGGGGCCAATGGTCGCTGGCCAGCATGCAGCGCGCGCTGCATGGCGCGCCGGAACCCATCCTGAACTCGCTCAAGTTCGCCTCGCTGGCCACGGTGCTGGGCGTGGCCTTCGCGGTGCTGGTCAGCTATCTGACGATCAAGAAGCGCAGCGCCTCGACCCAGGTGCTGGACTACATCGTGGTGCTGCCCCTGACCATTTCCGGCACGGTGCTGGGCATCGCACTGGTGCAGACCTTCAACACCGGCTGGCTGGTGCTGGCGGGCACGTCGGGAATCATGGTGCTGTGCTACACGGTGCGGCGCCTGCCCTTCGCGGTGCGCAACGCCTCGTCGGTGCTGTTCAACATCCCCGAGTCGATCGAGGAAGCGTCGATCAGCCTGGGCGTGTCGCCGCTCATGACCTTCTTCAAGGTGATCCTGCCCGCCATGAAGGCATCCATCATCTCGGCAGCCATCCTGATGTGGCTCACCACCATTTCCGAGCTGTCGGCCTCCATCGTCGCCTACAGCGGCGGCCTGGAGACCATGCCTATCGCCATCTTCCGCCAGGTCGACGGCGGCAGGCTGGGCATGGCGTCGGCCTATGGCGCGGCGCTGGTCACGGTCATCGTGCTGCCCATCATCGTGTCGGTCAAGGCGTTCCGCATCAAGCTGTTCTCCGGTAAATAACCCACTTGCACAGAGGCTAACCATGCAATTCAAGCACCTACTTCAGTACAGCGTCCTGGCCGCCGCCCTGGCTACTGGCGCCGCCCAGGCCCAGAACGTCGTGCTCTATTCGTCCAACAACACGGAGACGATCGAAACCGCGCTGGACGCGGTGAAGCAGAAGTCGCCGAAATTGAACGTGCAGCCCGTCACCGGCGGCACCGGGACGATGATGAAGCGCATCGAGGCCGAGGCGCAGAATCCGCGCGGCGACCTGTTCTGGAGTGGCGGCTTCGGCACGCTGGGCGCCTACCGCCAGCATCTGCAGCCCTACCGCCCGGCCGACCTGGACAAGATCCCCGCCGAGTTCCGCGGTCCGGACGATCTGTGGGTGGGCACCAACGTGCACGTCATGGTGATGATGGTCAACGAGCGCCAGCTCAAGGGCCTGCCCGCGCCGGCCACCTGGTCCGACCTGATGCAGCCGCAGTGGAAGAACAAGTTCGCCATCACCGACCCGTCCAAGAGCGGCACGGCCTACATGCTGGTGTATGGCCTCTTCAAGCAATTCGGCCAGGAAGGCCTGGACAAGATCGCCGCCAACGCGGTGGTCACGGCATCGTCCGGCACCACCTACAAGGGCGTGGCCGCGGGAGAGTATGCCGTGGGCATGACGCTGGAATACGCCGCGCAGGAATACGTGGCCGGCGGCCAGAAGGAAATCAAGCTGGTCTACCCGACCGAGGGCAGCTACCTGGCGCCGGAAGGCATGTTCATCATCAAGGGCGCGAAGAACATGGACGCGGCCAAGGCCTTGTATGACGGCCTCTTGAGCAAGGAGTCGCAGGAAGCGCAACTGGTGAAGAACTTCCGCCGCCCGACGCGCACGGACGTGGCCGTGGCCAGCCTGACCACCCTGCCCGACCTGAAGACCATCAAGATCTTCCCGGTCAGCCAGGATGCCGCGGCAAAGGAGTATGAAGCGGTGGTCGCCGCCTGGAACCAGGCGGTCGCGAAATCCAAGTAAGAGGGTAAGGCCCTCACGCCGCGCCCCTCCGGGGCTCGCAGCCCCCCCGAGGGGCTGGTCCAACTTGGAAGCCCGGCGGTGGGGCCGGCGGCATCAGGCGCCGTTGACCATCCGCCCCGCCGCCAGCACCAGCTGACGCCCGCAACGGGCGGCCAGCTGCGGATCGTGGGTCACCAGCACCAGCGTGGTGCCGTGCTCGCGGTGCAGGTCGAACATCAGGTCGATGACCGTCACCCCTGTGGCGGCGTCCAGGCTGCCGGTGGGCTCGTCCGCGAACAGCAGGTCCGGCTGCACCACGAAGGCGCGCGCCAGCGACACGCGTTGCTGCTCGCCGCCCGACAGGGTGCGCGGGTAGTGATGCAGGCGCTTGCCCAGCCCCACCCGCTCCAACATGGCCTGGGCCGCGTCCCGCGCCGATTGCCCGGCCAGCTCCAACGGCAGCATCACGTTTTCCAGCGCCGTCAGGTTGGGCAGCAGCTGGAATGACTGGAATACGAAACCCACATGATTGGCCCGCAAACGCGCGCGGCCGTCCTCGTCCAGCGAGAACAGGTCCTGCCCGGCCAGGCGCACGCTGCCCGCGCTGGGAACATCCAGGCCTGCCAGCAGTCCCAACAAGGTGGACTTGCCCGACCCCGAACTGCCGGTGATGGCCACGGCGCTGCCCGCCTCGACCGTAAAATCTATACCTTCCAGGATGGAGAGCGTGCCGCCGGCATCTGCCACCTGCTTGCCCAGCCCTTTCACCTCGATCGAATTCTTGTTATCCATGCGCCTATTTTCCCGTCTGCTACTCATGACCGCCATGGCGACCGCCGTCGTGGCGCCCGCCCACGCTCAGACCGCTGCCGCGGCCCAGGGTTCCGCACCCCGCACGGTGTTGGTCCTGGGCGACAGCCTGTCGGCCGAATACGGCATCAAGCGCGGCACCGGTTGGGTGCCGCTACTTTCGGCCCGCGTAGCGGAACAATACCCCAAGTACCAAGTCGTCAATGCCAGCATCAGCGGCGACACGACCAGCGGCGGCGTGGCCCGCCTGCCCGCGCTGCTGCGCCAGCATGCGCCGGCCGTGGTGGTGCTGGAGCTGGGCTCGAACGACGCGTTGCGCGGCCTGCCGCTGACCATGACCGAGCAGAACCTGCGCACCATGGCCCAGGCCGCCCGCAAGGCCGAGGCGCAGGTCCTGATCGTCGGCATGCAGATACCGCCGAATTACGGCCGGGACTACACCCAGCGTTTCGCGCAGGTGTTCCCCACGGTCGCCAAAGACGAAAACGCCCGGCTCGTGCCCTTCCTGATGGAAGGTATCGCAACGAACCGGGCGATGTTCCAGGCTGACGGCATCCATCCGAACGAGGATGCCCAGCCTTTGCTACTGGACAACGTGTGGCCGACGCTGCGGCCACTGTTGAACTGATCCTGGGCTGATCAGCCGGCTGCCGGCTGATCGCCGCGGATGACCGCGGCGGCGGCGGGCAGCACCTGCACCTTGTACTCTTCGCGCAGCATGCGCAGCATGGCTTCGTTTTCGGCCTGGCCCCAGGCGCCCGACAGCTGCTGCGCCAGGCGCTCCTTGTCGGCCGGATCGACCGTGCCGGCCTCGACCTTCTCCAGGCGCGCCAGCGTGTAGTCCGAACCCGATTGCACGCCGGCGTAGGCCGGCAGCGTGGCGGCGGGCAGGCGCATGACGGCGTCCAGCACCGGACGCGGCAGATCCTTGGGATCCTGGCGCGACACGATCACCGGCGCGCCAAAGCCTTCCGGCGTTGCGGCGGGGTTAGCCTTGTCGGCAGCCAGCGCGGCTTCGCCGGCCTTCTTGGCGGCTTCGGCCGAACGCTCGTCCAGCAGCTTGGCGCGGATGGTGTCCGAGACCTTGTCCAGCGGCGGCACGTGGGACGGCTCGACAGCGGCCACGCGCAGGGCCAGCATGGTGTCGGGCGAGAGTTCGATCACGCCGGAGTTCTGCTTTTCACGCAGCACGTCGGGCGAGAACAGCACCTGGCGCACGCGCGGGTTGTCCAGCAGCGCGGCATCGGGGCCGGCGGCGGCCGAGCCCGGACCCGCCTTGTCGGCGGGCAACAAGCCTTCGCGGGTCACGCCGGAAGCGGTACGCAGCTTCAGGCCGACGGCGTCGGCGGCGGGCTGCAGGCTGTCGCGCTGGTCATAGACCTGCTTGTTCAACTGGCTGGCCATTTCCGAGAAGCGCACGGCGGCGAGCTGCTTGCGGACTTCGGCGGTGATCTGGTCCTTGACCTCGGCCAGCGGCTTGATGGCGGCGGGCTGGATTTCGGTGACCTTGACCACGTGCAGGCCGGACGGGGTTTCGATCACGCCGGACACCTGGTCCTTGGCCTGGCCGAAAATCGCCTTTTCCAGCGGACCGGTCAACATGCCGGGCGCGAGCCAGCCCAGATCGCCGCCATTGGTCGCCGAACCCGCGTCCTGCGAGTTCTTGCGGGCCAATTCGGCGAATTGCGCCGGATCGGCGGCGGCCTGCTTGGCGAGGTCCTCGGCCTTGGCACGGGCGGCCTTGCGGGCGTCTTCCGACGCGCCAGGCGCCAGGTTGATCATGATGTGGCTGGCGCGGCGGCGTTCGGGCTGGCCGAAGCGGTTCTTGTTCTGCTCGTAGTAGGACGCGAGGTCCTCGTCCTTGACCTGCACGCCTTGCGTGGCCGCGGCCTCGTCCAGCACCAGGTACTGGACCTGGACCTGTTCGGGAATCTGCAGTTGCTGCTTGTTGGCGTCGTACCAGGCCTGGATGTCGGCCGGGCTGACGCTGACTTGCGAGCGGTAGTCGGCAGCGGCGAAGCGGCGCAGTTGCACCGTGCGCTGCTGCGTCAACGCCGTTTCCAGCGCGGCCACGACCTCGCCGGGTGCGCGGGCCGACTGGCCCACGGGCTCCAGCACGCGCGCGACCGCCAGATCGCGGCGCAGGCCGGCTTCGAACGAGGTCGGCGACATGCCTTGCGCAGCCAGCACCTGGCGATAGCGCTCGGGCGAGAAGCGGCCATTGTCCTGGACTTCCGGAATCGCGGCGATGGTGTTGCGCAGCGTTTCGTCGGACACCGAGAAACGGTTGTCGACGGCAACGTTGGCCAGCAGGCGCTGGTTGATCAACTGATTGAGCAAGCCTTCGCGCAGCGCCGGCGTGTCGATGACGGCCGGATCGAACTGGGCGCCCAGGCGCTGGCGGAACTGCTCCAGCTGGTTGCGGTGCGCCTGATCGAACTCGGCCCGCGACACGGGTTGGCCATTGACCGTGGCCAATTCAGGCTCGGCGCGCATGAAGCTGTCATAGCCTTGAATACCGACCAGGAAGAAGGACGGCACAATCAGAAGCAGCAGGATGAACTGCATCCAGCGCCGATGGCTGCGAATAAATTCGAACATGGAATCCCTGTTGCCGCACCCCGGGCGCAAGCCCAAAGCCGCAAGAAAACGCATAAAAAAAGGCGAACCAGATTCGCCCTGTTCCCATACCGGTCAATACCGGATCAGCGGGCGGATTTTACCATTTCTCATTCGCCGCGCAGCCCAGGAATCTTTCGAATGTCATCCGGGCCTGCCCCCGGGCTCAAACGGCACGAAACCGGGGACCGAGTCAACCCGGGGAACCACCATTTCCAGCCCCTTGCGGCCCTCGTATCGTGGCCTGTCAGGGTAAGCCCGCATTACCCCGACGCCGCCCCCCGAAGGATGCGGCCCCTTCCACGCACGCTCAGAGGTACACACTGATGCCGTACACATCTCCCCGCCTGCAACTCCTGCGCACCTGCATCGCCCTGGCCTTCGTCGGCGGCGCCCCCGCCGCGCTGGCCGCGCCCGTCGCCGCCGTCCACGAAGCCGCGCAAGCCCAGCAGCAAGGCATGCTGGATACCATGCGCGACCTGGTCGGCATCGAGTCGGGCAGCAAGGACGTCGAGGGCGTGGAGCGCATCGCCGTCCTGATCCGCGACCGGCTCAAGGCGCTGGGCGGAACGGTAGAGATCATCCATCCCACCGACGTGTTCCGCCTGGACGACACGCCAGAGAAGGTCGGCCCCATGGTCCATGCCGAATTCAAGGGTAAAGGCCAGAAGAAGATCATGCTGATCGCCCACATGGACACCGTCTACCGCAACGGCATGCTCAAGGACCAGCCTTTCCGCATCGACGGCGACAAGGCCTACGGCCTGGGCATCGCCGACGACAAGCATGGCGTGGCCGCCATCATCCACACCCTGACCCTGCTGCAAAAACTGGGCTTCGAGGACTACGGCACCATTACTGTGCTGATCAACGGCGACGAGGAAATCAGCTCGCCCGGCGCGCGCAGCACCATTACCCGCCTGGGCGCCGACCAGGATGCGGTGTTCTCGTTCGAAGGCGGCGGCGCGCAAGCGCGCCTGACGCTGGCCACCAGCGGCATCGGCGCGGCCTACCTGACCGTGCAGGGCAAGACCTCGCATGCGGGCGCGCGGCCCGAAGGCGGCGTCAACGCGCTGTATGAGTTGGCCCACCAGGTGCTGCAGCTGGACAAGCTGTCCAAGCCCGAGGAAGGCTTGAAGCTGAACTGGACCGTGGCCCAGGCCGGCACCAACCGCAACGTCATTCCGGGCCAGGCCACCGCCCAGGCCGACGCGCGCGCCCTGCGCGTCTCCGATTTCGATGCGCTGTCGCGCACGCTGGAAGAACGCATACAGAAGAAGCTGCTGCCCGAATCCAAGGTCAGCGTGAAGTTCGAAGTGCGCCGCCCGCCCTTGGAAGCCACGCCGGCCTCGCGCGCCCTGGCCCAACACGGCGTGCAGATCTACAAAGAGCTGGACTTGCCGATGACGGTCGTGGACCGCGCCAGCGGCGGCGGCACCGACGCCGCTTTTGCCGCCTTGAAGGCGCGCGGCCCGGTAATCGAAGGCATGGGCCTGAGCGGCTTTGGCGCGCATTCCAACGACGCCGAGTACATCCAGATCAACAGCATCGTGCCGCGCCTGTACCTTGCCGCGCGGATGATCATGGACGTGTCGCAGGACAAGGCGCCCATGAAATAGGCCTGGAGACCTGCCGCGGCGTTCCCGCGCGCCGCGGCAGGCGCAGAACGGGCGTGCAGAAGGAGTATCCTTGCAACCCTGACCAAAAGAACCCGAAGCAACACCCCAAATGAGCGCAAAACTCCCCTCCTGGCCCTACTCCCGTTACATCGCGCATCGCGGCGGCGGCCGTCTGGCCCCGGAGAACACCCTGGCCGCCATGCGCGTAGGCGCCGAGCACGGCTTCACGATGTTCGAATACGACGTCAAGCTGAGCAGCGACAACGTGCTGGTGCTGATGCACGACGACGACGTGGACCGCACCTCCAACGGCCGCGGACCCGCCGCTGCCAAGACCTACGCCGAGCTTGCCCAGCTGGATTTCGGCAGCTGGCATTCCGCCGCCTACGCGGGCGAGCCGCTGCCCACCTTCGCTGCCGTCGCCCGCTACACGGTGGCCAACGGCATCGCCAGCAACGTCGAGATCAAGCCCTGCCCGGGCCGCGAGGCCGAGACCGGCCGCGCCGTGGCGCTGGCCGCGCGCCAGCTGTGGCAAGGCGCGGCCGAAGCGCCGCTCCTGTCCTCGTTCGCGGAAGCAGCGCTGCAGGCCGCGCTGGAAACAGCCCCCGAATTGCCGCGCGCGCTGCTGGTGGAGAAGGTACCCGCCGACTGGCGCGAACGCCTGGCCAAGTACGAGTGCGTGGCCCTGAACATCAATCAGAAGGACGCCACCCGTGAGCTGATCGATGCCGTGCATGCCGCCGGCTACCGTATCGCCGCCTGGACCGTCAACGACCCGGAGCGCGCCCGCCTGCTGCTCGACTGGGGCATCGACGGCATTTTCACCGACGAGCTGGCCGTGATCCGGCCCGCCGCCTGAGGCAGAACGCCCGTGTTCAGTTACCGCCACGCCTTTCACGCCGGCAACCACGCCGACGTGCTCAAGCACGCCATCCTGATCCACACCCTGGATTACTTCAACAAGAAGGACGCGCCCTACTGGGTCGTCGACACCCACGCCGGCGCCGGGCTCTACAGCCTGGATAGCGATTGGGCCGCCAAGACCTCCGAGTTCGCCGACGGCATCGGCCGCCTGTGGGAAGCCGAGGACCTGCCCCCCATCCTGGCCGACTACGTCGCCCGGATCCGCGGCTACAACACCAACGGCCGCCTCAGGCGCTATCCCGGTTCGCCGTGGCTGGCGCTGGACGCGCTGCGTCCGTCCGACCGGCTGCGCCTGTTCGAAATGCACCCTACCGAGATCGACACGCTGGTCGGCAACCTGGAACACCAGGGCCGCGCCGCGCAACGCCAGACCACGATCTACGGCGACGACGGTTTTGAAGGCGTCAAGGCGCTGCTGCCGCCGCCCACGCGCCGCGGCATGGTGCTGATCGACCCCTCGTACGAAGACAAGAACGACTATCGCCGCACGCTCAACGCGGTCAAGGAATGCGTCAAGCGCTTCGCCACCGGCACCTACGCCGTCTGGTACCCGCTGGTCCAGCGCCGCGAAGCCAATGAAATGGCGCGCCACCTGGAGAACCTGAAGGTCAAGAGCTGGCTGCACGCGACCTTGACGGTCAAGAAAGCAGCCATCGACGGCTACGGCCTGCACGGCAGCGGCATGTTCCTGATCAATCCGCCCTGGACGCTGCACGACGCCTTGAAGCAAGCCATGCCGTATCTGGCCCGCACGCTGGGACAGGACGAGCGCGCCGGCTTCACGCTGCAGTTCCGCGAGAATCCGTTCCCGGTGCCAAAGAAGCAGTCGGACGATTGATCCGATACGAAAAGCGAAAAGGCCACGATGTTTCGTGGCCTTTTTGTTGGTGTCGCGGATCGCGCTGGCGTTCAAGCCAGTTCATTCTCCGGAGCTTCCCGCCGCAGCGCCTCCTGCGCCCGGGCCAGCTTGGCCGCCGCGTCGCGCAAGGCGGTGCGCAGGCCTTCCTCGATCACGGGGTGATAGAACGGCATTTCCAGCATGCGCGCCACGGTCAGCTCCTGCTGCACGGCCCAGGCCAGCAGGTGGCCGATGTGCTCGGCGCTGGGGCCGACCATCTCGGCGCCCAGGAAACGGCCCGTTTCGATGTCCGCATAGACATGCAGCATGCCGCGGTTCTTCAGCATGACCCGCGAACGGCCCTGGTCGCAGAAGTCCACCTCGCCCGTCACGAAGGTGCCCGGCACCAGCCGTGCGTGGCCCTGCCCGGCCATGGCGATCTGCGGGTCCGAGAACACCACGGCCAACGGCGCGCGGCGCAGGCCCTTGCGCACTTCGGGATAGCGCGCCGCGTTCTCGCCCGCGATGCGGCCTTCGTCGGCGGCTTCGTGCAGCAGCGGCGCGTCGGCGTTGGCATCGCCCGCGATGAAGATAGGAGCATCGCCCGCCTGCATGGTTTCGCGGTCGAACAACGGCACGCCATGTTTGTCCAATTGCAGCGAGGTGTTTTCCAGCGCCAGCCCGTCCACGTTGGCGCGGCGGCCCGTGGCCACCAGCGCGTAGTCGAAGCGTTCGGTGCGCTCGGTGTTGTCCAGCGTCACGTAGCGCACTTCCACTTCGTCGCCTACGCGGGTGGTTTCAAGCACGCGGGCGTCCGGGTCCAGATAGAACTCGCGCTGGAAGATCTTGCGGGCCGTATTGCGTACTTGCGGATCGCTGATGCCGCCCAGGCTGCCGCTGACGCCGAACACGCGCACTTCCACGCCCAGGCGCGCCAGCGCCTGGCCCAGTTCCAGCCCGATCACGCCAGGACCGAACACGGCCACACGGCCAGGCAGATCATCCCAGGCGAACACGTCATCGTTCAGCACCAGACGGTCGCCCAGCGCACGGAACGGCGGCGGCACAGACGGCCGCGAACCGGTGGCGATCACCACGCGGGACGCATGCACTTCGGTGTGCTCGTCCACCTTCAGCACCGTGTCCGACACGAAGCGCGCATAGCCGCGCAGCTTGTCCTCTGCCGGGATGCTTTCCACGCCTTCCAGCACGAAACCGACGAAGCGGTCGCGCTCGCGTTTGACGCGGTCCATCACTTCGGCGCCATCGACCGTGATCTCGCCGCCCACATGCACGCCGAACGGCTCGGTGTGGGCCGCGCTGTGGGCCGCTTCGGCGGCGGCGATCAGCAGCTTTGACGGCATGCAGCCGACGCGGGCGCAGGTCGTGCCGTAGGGACCGCCTTCGATCAGCAGCGCGCGCTGGCCCGCGGCGCGAGCGGCGCGGTAGGCGGCCAGGCCGGCCGTGCCGGCGCCGATGACAGCGATATCGGTATGCAGAGTTTTCATGACTGGGTATCCCCCGATGTGGCGTGGAGCAGGAATTCAAAGGCGGATTCCGCCTTTTTCCGCACCCTATGGACGTGGACAGTCCCGCAGCGCCCGCCGGGGGCCGCGCACGAAGATGCGTAAAAAGGGAAACTCGTGAAGGGTGCAGCAGGCGGCGAACCGCCCTGCTGCCCGGCCCCGGGGCGAACCCGGGACCGGTAGCGTTGCAGACGCTTAGGCGAAGTGCGCCTTCAGGTCTTCCAGGCCGCCGATCAGCGCGCCATTGATGAACACCTGCGGGGCGGTGCCCTTGCCCGAGACAGCGCCGATCACGCGGCCACGGACCTTGTTTTCCAGCGGGATCTCGATCGGGGCGTAGCCCTTGGCATCCAGCAGCGCCTTGGCTTCCACGCAGAACGGGCAGCCCGGCTTGGAGAACACGACCACCTGGTCGGGCTTCTTGGCCGACGGGGCGAAGTGCGCCAGCATGGTGTCGGCGTCCGACACTTCAAACGGGTCGCCTTCCTTTTCCGGCTCGATGAACATCTTCTGGACCACGCCGTCCTTGACCAGCATGGAATAGCGCCAGCTGCGCTTGCCGAAGCCCAGGTCGCTCTTGTCGACCAGCATGCCCATGCCTTCGGTGAACTCGCCGTTGCCGTCGGGCAGCAGCGTGATGTTGGCCGATTCCTGGTCCTTGGCCCATTCGTTCATGACGAAGGTGTCATTGACCGACACGCAGACGATGCTGTCCACGCCGGCGGCGAAGAAGGCGGGAGCCAGTTCGTTGTAACGCGGCAGGTGGGTCGACGAGCAGGTCGGCGTGAAGGCGCCGGGCAGGGAAAAGACCACGACGGTCTTGTTCTTGAACAGGTCGTCGGACGTCACCTTCTTCCAGGTGTTGTCCTCACGGACCGGGAACGTTACGTTCGGAACACGTTGGCCTTCGCGGTTTTGCAGCATTCAAATCTCTCCTTGGGGTAGCGGGGTTGTTTGATTAACCACCATGGAAAGAATGATAAATCCTTACTATCAATTATTCAAATTTAATAAATTCAATGAATCGATAGATTTTAGCAATGAATAAATAACCAGCGCGAGACCGGATCTATCATAGCCCGGCCTCGCGCCTGGAGGAATTACACCGGCTGCGGCTGGTAGCCGGCGTCGCGGATCGCGTCTTCGATCTTGTCGGCGTCATCGGCCCCGGTCACGGTCACGCGGTGCGTGGGCAGATCGATCGTGACAGTCGCGCCCGGAGCCGCCTGGGCCACCGCGGCCGTAATGGTCTTGGCGCAATGGCCGCAGGTCATGTCAGCCACTTGGAACTCGATGCTCATAGTTATCTCCATAGGATTCAAGGGCGATGGACTACGTTTCGTCCACCATGGAAAGCAGCTTAAACCTTCCCATGATGGAAAGGTCAAGCGTAGAATCGCACTCAGGCTACACAGGAGCACAGCAATGAATATCGGCGAGGCATCCAGGAGTTCCGGCATTTCCGCCAAGATGATCCGCTACTACGAAAGCATCGGCCTCATCAGCCCCGCCGGACGCACGGATTCCGGCTACCGCGTGTACAGCGAACACGATCTGCATACGCTGCACTTCGTGCGCCGCGCGCGCGACCTGGGTTTTTCGGTGGAACAGATGAATGAGTTGCTGGCGCTGTGGAAGGACCGCAGCCGCGCCAGCGCCGACGTCAAGCGCATCGCGCTGGAACACGTGCAGGAACTGGAGCGCAAGGCCGAGGCGCTGCGCGACATGGCGGCCACCTTGAAGCATCTGGCCGAACACTGCCAGGGCAATGACAGGCCGGACTGCCCGATACTGGAAGGCCTGGGCTGCAAGCACTGAAACGGCCCAGGCCCTTCCCGCGGCGTCAGTCCTGCGCTTCGGCCGCGACCTTGGCGTGATAGGCGTCGGTGGCGGCCTGCTTGGCGGCCGCCTTCTCGGCGGCGGCCGCGGCCTTGGCTTCTTCCGCGGCTGCCGCTTCGGCCGCCGCCTGAATGGCGCGCTGGCGGGCGCGTTCCCGCACGACCTGGATACCTTCGGCGTCCAGCGATTCGAACACCGCAATGGACTCCACATGGCCCGTGTGCGGGAACATGTTGATCACGCCCGCGCTCTTCAACACATAGCCGCCTTCATGCACCATGATGGCCGCATCGCGCGCCAGCGTGGCCGGATTACAGGACACGTAGACGATACGCACGGGGCGCTCGTGCGCCTCCAACAGCGACAGGGCCTGCGCCACGGCATGCGCGCCTTCGCGCGGCGGATCGATCAGCATGCGGTCGAAGTAGCCCAGGCCGCGCAGCCATTCCACGTCCACCTCGAACAGGTTCAGGGTGGCGAAGCTGGTGCGATCGCCCAGGCCGTGGCGCGATGCCGCGTCGAAAGCGCGGTCGGTCAGCGCCTTGCTGCCTTCCACGCCCACGGCTTCCCTGCCCTGCGTCGCCAGCGGCAGCGTGAAGTTGCCCAGCCCGCAGAACAGATCCGCCACGCGGTCGGTAGGCTGCACCTCCAGTAGTTTCAGCGCGCGCGACACCATCGCACGGTTGATGGCGTGATTGACCTGCGTGAAATCGGTGGGCCGGTACGGCATGCGCAGGCCGAATTCCGGCATGGTGTAGGCCAGCGTGTCGCCGTGCTCGCGCTCCAGCGGGTGCACGGTTTCCGGACCCTTGGACTGCAGCCACCATTGCACGTTGTGCTTGGCGGCGAAGGCGCGCAGGATGGCGATGTCGCCATCGGTCAGCGGCAGCAGATGGCGCAGCACCAGGGCGGTCACGCCCTCGCCCAGCGACACTTCGATCTGCGGCATGCGGTCCGGCGCGGACATGGAACCGATCATTTCGCGCAAAGGGATCAGCAGGTCGCTGACGTGGCGCGGCAGCACATGGCATTCGCGCATGTCGGCCACATAGCTGCTCTTGCGCTCATGGAAACCAACCAGCACGCCGCCCTTCTTGGGCACGACGCGCACCGACAGGCGGGCGCGGTAGCGGTAGCCCCAGGTCGGGCCTTGCAGCGGCGCCAGGATGCGCGCGGGACGCAGCTTGCCGACGTGCCAGAAGGTGTCTTCCAGCGAACGTTGCTTGATGGCGACCTGCGTGCTGGGTTCCAGGTGCTGCATGGCACAGCCGCCACAGACGCCGAAATGCGGGCAGCGCGGCGCCACGCGCTGCGACGAGGGCCGCAGCACCTCGTCCACGCGCGCAATCTCGTAGGACGGCTTGCGGCGCAGCGTAACCGTGGTGACCCGTTCGCCCGGCAAGGCGCCTTCCACGAAGACGACCTTCCCGTCGCGGCGGGCGATACCCCTGGCTTCCAGGTCCAGGGATTCAATACTCAAAACGTCAGACATCTCACGCAGTCCAGAAGAATTACACGCAACCTTCTATTGTAGAAGGACTGCGGCCAATCCTGGAAATGGCGATGTGGGGCCGGAACGGTCTCCCGATGAAAAAAGGGCTTGCCCCGGACGGCGGTCACCGCCAATCGTCGGCAAGCCCGAAAGCCGGCGCTGCCAGGCGCCGCCACGGATATCGGTCAGAAGGAACGCGCCACCGAGAAGACGGCGCCCAGGCGGCCCGAAGGATGGCCGTACTTGGTCGGCAGCCAGTTGTCCTTGGTCGCCCCCACGGCGGCCAGGCCCAGGATCCAGCCCTTCAGGTCCTTGGTCACGCCGAGCTTGTAGTCGACGTAATGGCCGATGGAGTCGCCGTCCATATTGGTCTGGTTCTTGAGCTTCTGGTAGCCCAGGTGGCCGACCAGGCCCCAGCCGTCGCCCAGGTCGAAGTTGGCCGTGCCGTCCAGGTACCAGGTGCCCTTGCTGTCCGGCGTGCTGAAGAAGTCGCTGGGCGTATAGGAGTACTTGAGGCTGTAGTTGCCGTAGGACGCGCCCAGATAGAGGTCGGTGTTGTTGTAGTTGCCGCCCTTCGGCGAGCTGGAGCCCGGGTAGTAATAATGCAGCACGCCCGCATCCAGCGTGAAGCCGCCGCCCACGTCGCCCTTCCAGCCGCCGTAGAAATCCATTTCCAGGTTGCCGTCGGTGAACACGAAATCGGAAACATTGGAGTTCCAGTTGCCCAGATAGAAGCCGGAACTGTGGGTCAGGTCGAAGCCCAGCTGCACGGCGGGCCGGAAGTCGGTCTGCGAGTAGCCGCGGAAACGGTAGTCGCTGACGATGGCGGCGTTGCCGCTGAGCGAAAATCCGCCGCCCAGGTCGGTGGGTTCGGCCTGCGCCGTCGCGGTGAAACAAGCGGCGAGCGCAAAGGGCACGGCTAGCAACGTCTTCTTCATGGTGCGGAGTCCTGATCGGATTTGTCGAGTAGGTAGATGGCCGAGGCGCATCACTAGGACCGGCGATGCAGCGTTTGAAACCGGTTCCTACTCAACAAAGCAATGTCCGTGCCAGGTCTGCGGCAAGCCGATACGCAGGCGCATCGCCCGCTGACGGCGCCCGCGCCGCACCAGAACAGTGCGGACGCGTGTGCCGGCGCACGCGCTTATGCGTCAAAACGGGGAACCCGCTCCCTATCGGTACGCATGGCGAGCCGCCGCCAGCCGCCATCCCGGACGCCAAATGAAAAACCCCGGCACGCGGTCGCGTGTCCGGGGTTGCTGGCGTGCACCGGCCGGGACGGCCGGCCGCACTGCTTAGTTGGCGGCAGGCTTGGCCGGCGCGGCGGCAGCGGGCGCATCCGCCTTGCCCTTGCCGTGGCGCCCTTCCATGCGGGCGTGGCGCTCCTGCATGCGGTCCTGGCGTTCCTTGACGAACTTGGTCACCTGGCCGCGCTGGGTGTCGTTCAGGCTGTCCCAGACCGCGAGCCATTGGTCGCGCACCTGCTTGGCCTGGGGACCGAAGGCATCACGCGACTTTTCGGACTGTTCGACCAGCGCGCGGGGATCCAGCTTGCCGCTGTCCAGCTGCGCCTTGAGCAGGTCGTGGCGCTTGCCGCCCGAGGCACGCATCGCTTCGTGCAGGCTGCGCTGGCCGTCCTGCGCGGTCTTGAACAAGGCCTGCTGCTTGTCGTCCAGCTTCAGCTCGGCGACCTGCGCCTTGGTCACGGGACCCAGGCCGGGAATGAAGAGGCCGTCGCGCATGCCTTTGTGGAAGCCGCCGCGCTGGCCATCGTGCATGGCGGCGGGGCCGCCGTCAGCGGGAGGAGGAGGCGCAGCCATGACGGAGCCGGCCACCAGGCCGCCCGTCGCGGCGACAAATGCAAGAGCGGCCAAATTGGAGCGGATAGCGAATCGGGACATGTAGGTCTCCTGAAAGTGAAGAAAGCGAGGCCATTGTGCGATTGGCCCGGTTTCATCCAGGTTTCGCTGGCGCAAGCAATGTTTCAGTCGATTGCGCATGATCCAGACGCAAGAACGGGGCCTCGCGGGCCCCGTTCGATCCTGTCCGCCGGAAGACGGATCCTCCGGCCGAGACGCCGCTCAGTTGGCGTCCCAGGCCGCCATGTACTCCTTCCAGTGCGGCGCATCGCTGGCGCTGAGGGTGTCGCGCACCAGCGCGATTTCCGCTTCGTAGGAAGTACGGTCGAGTTCGCCGCGCAGGAAACGGAAACGGCAATACACCAGCCAGGTGTTGACCACGTCCGTTTCGCAATAGGCCCGCACCTCGTCGGCGCGGCCCTGGCTCCAGGCTTCCCACACCTTGCTGCCGTCCATGCCCAGCTTGCCGGGAAAGCCGCAAAGCTTGGCCAGTTCGTCCAGCGGCGCGTTGGCGCGGCCGTTGTACTTGGCCAGCAGGTCCATCAGGTCCAGGTGACGCGAGTGGTAGCGCGAAATGTAGTTGTTGAACTTGAAGTCGCGGTCTTCCTCGCCCATGTCCCAGTAGCGCGGCGCGGGCACGCCCTGGATCAGGCTGCGGTAATGCAGCACCGGCAGGTCGAAGCCGGAACCGTTCCAGCTCACGAGCTTGGGCGTGTAGCGCTCGATGGTCTTGAAGAAGCCCGCCAGCAAGGCGGCTTCGGGATCGTCGGGCTGGCCCAGGGTCTTGACGCGAAAGCCCTGGTCGTCGCGGAACACGCAGCCCACCACCGCCACCTTGTGCAGATGCAGCGGCAGGAAATCATGGCCCACGGCCTCGCGGCGCGCGGTCAGCGCGCGCTCGACCACATCCTGGTCGGAAACATCAGCCCCCCAGCCGTTGAGCTTGCGCAGCCCCTCGGCGTCGGGGATGGTTTCCAGGTCGAAGACGAGAGTGGGCGTCATCGGGCAGGCAGATACTGCATGGGGTCCACCGGCTGGCCTTGGCGGCGGATCTCGAAGTGCAGGCGCGGCGACGTGGTATCGCTTTGGCCGAGTTCGGCGATCTTGGCGCCGCGCTTGACGTTCTGCCCCGTCTTCACCAGCACCGCGCGGTTATGCGCGTAAGCGGTAATGAAGCCGTTCTGGTGTTCGACGATGATCAGGTTGCCCAGGCCGCGCACACCGTTGCCGCTGTACTTGACCAGGCCGTCGGCGGCGGCGGTGACCGGATCGCCCAGCGCGCCGGCGATGTCGATGCCCTTGCTGCTGTTGTTGAAGCCTTGCACGATCTGGCCGTTGGCAGGCCAGGCCCAATTGATGACGGCCGCGTCGGCCGCGCGCGTGGCGGGCTTGGTCTCGACTGGCGCGGTGGGCGGCGGCGTGGTGGTTTCAGTGGTCGGCGGCGGCAGGGTTTCTGGCTGGTCCAGCGGACGCGGCTGCGTCTTGGAGCCCGCGACCGGCGCGGTCTGCGCCCCGCCGCTGGCGCTGCCGGACATCTTCAGGACCTGGCCGACCGAGATCTGGTTGGGGTCGCTGAGGTTGTTCCAACGCTTGACGTTTTCGACATCCACATTGTTGGCGCGGGCGATCTTGTAGAGCGTGTCGCCCGGTTTCACCACATAGGTGCCGCCGGTCTGGGTGGCCGGCGCGGGTTGCCCGCCGGTCATGTCGACCACCGGGGCGCGCGTGCCTTTGGAAGCGCAGCCAGCCAGGATGGACAGGCTGAGAGCCCCCGCGATGAAGAGCGGGCGGCGCAGGCGCGTCATGGACGCGCCCAGGGTGATATCGGTCAGTTGCAACTGCCCGTTGAGCATACGTTTCTCCTGTTTGCTCAAGATTGTATTCCGGCCCGTAGCGGCACAAAGCGCACGGCCTCTAATTCTGTGCGTTTCCAGCTGGCCGCGCCTGTGCGTTCGATGAGAACCAGGCGCTGGTTGGCGCCCCCTTCAGGAGCGATCAGGCGGCCACCCGGTGCGAGCTGCGAGAGCAGCGCCTGCGGGATGGCAAGGCCAGCGGCAGCCACAACGATAGCATCGAACGGCGCCACGCCGGGCAGGCCCAGCATGCCGTCGCCGTAGATCAAGCGGATCCTGGTGGTGAGCCGCAGGGCGCGCAGATGCTCGCGCGCAAGTTCATACAATCCGCGGATGCGTTCGATGGTGTGAACCTCGCGCACGAATTGCGCGAGCACCGCCGCCTGGTAGCCGCAACCCGCGCCGACTTCCAGCACGCGGGTGGGCGTGCGGTCGTCGCAGGCGGCGGCGATCATGCGCGCCACCACCCAGGGTTGGGAGATGGTTTGCGAATGACCGATGGGCAGCGCGGCGTCTTCGTAAGCGCGGCTGGCCAGCGCCTCGTCGACGAACAGATGGCGCGGCACCGCGCCCATGGCGTTGAGCACGCGCTCGTCGGTAATGCCCTGCGCCCGCAGGCGCTCGACCATGGCCTGGCGCAGGCGATCCGAATTCAGCCCCAGATTGCTGCCCGATGCAGGCGTCGGCGCCTGGGTCTGGCGTTGCAGCGTGGCTGCGGAAATGCGGGTGTTGCTGTTGGCGGGCGTGACGCCCGGACTGAGCCGACCCGAGTCGTAGCGCACCGGACCGGTACGCCCGGGCACCGGCTGGGTCACGTCCGGCTGGCTTACACGTTTACGCATAGCGGCTCCGCCCAGGTCCGGATCTCGTCGAGCTGGCTGTGCTGGGTCAGGTCCAGGCGCAGCGGCGTGACCGACACCGTACCCTGCTCGACGGCATGAAAGTCCGTGCCTGGCGTGGCGTCGGCCGCCAAACCCACGGGTCCGATCCAATAGACGGTATCGCCATACGGCGTGGTGGTGCGCACCACCGGCTGCGAGGGATGGCGCTTTCCCAGGCGCGTGACCGCGAAGCCGTGCATGTCTTCGAAGCGGCGGCTGGGGATATTGACGTTCAGGAGCACCGGCGCGGCCAGCGGCTGGGCCAGATGGCGTTCCACCACGAGGCGCGCGGCGCGCGCGGCGGAATCGATGTGCTCCCAGCCCTTCTCGGCCAGCGAGAACGCGATGGCCGGGATGCCGAACAGATAGCCTTCGCTGGCAGCGGCCACGGTGCCCGAATACAGGGTGTCGTCGCCCATGTTGGCGCCGTTGTTGATGCCGGACACGACCAGGTCCGGCCGGGTATCCATAAGGCCGGTGAGCGCCACGTGCACGCAGTCGGACGGGGTGCCGTTGACGGCAATGAAGCCGTTGGAGGCGGTGCGTACCGACAGCGGCCGGTTCAGCGTCAGGGAGTTGGACGCGCCGCTATGGTTGGTTTCAGGCGCGACGACAGTGAGATCGCCCAGGCCCTGCAGCGCGTCAACCAGCGCCTCGAGCCCAGGGGCCGAATAACCATCATCGTTCGAAACCAGAATTCGCATTGTGCATCCGAAAGAAAATAAAACGCGGGTGAACGCGTCGGATTGTACCGTCCGCGGCCGGTATCCGTGCGATCGACTGGCGGACGGGGGCCGCAGCCCCGCTCGATAACCCGTAGCCGGGCCCGGCCCCGGGCGCGGTAGAATCCGCACCCATTACCGCAACAACACAACAACAACGGATCCTATCCATGGCGATAAACGACCCCTCCCTGGTCTTCAGCGCTGCGCTCATCCTGCTGGCCTACCTGATCGGCTCCGTGCCCTTCGCAGTGGTCGTCAGCAAGCTCATGGGCCTGCAAGACCCCCGCAGCTACGGCTCCAAGAATCCCGGCGCCACCAATGTGCTGCGCACCGGGAACAAGACGGCCGCCGCGCTGACGCTGCTGGGCGACGCCGCCAAGGGATGGTTCGCGATCTGGCTGGCCGAAAGACTGGCTCCCGGGATCTCCCCCGTCGCGCTGGCGCTGGTGGCGCTGGCCGCCTTCCTGGGCCATCTGTACCCGATATTCCTGCGCTTCAAGGGCGGCAAGGGCGTGGCCACCGCCTTGGGCGTGCTGGTGGCAATCCAGCCCTGGCTGGCGGTCGCCACGGCGGCCACCTGGCTGATCGTCGCGGTGTTCTTCCGCTATTCGTCCCTGGCTTCACTGGTGGCGGCCTTCTTCGCCCCCGTCTACTACGTGTTCGGTTCCGGCCTGGCCTGGTATGCGCAGCCGTCCATGGGCGTGGCGCTTGCAGTCATCGGCGTGCTGTTGTTCTACCGCCACCGCGCCAACATCACGCGCCTGGTCCAGGGCACGGAAAGCCGCATCGGCGGCGGCAAGAAGAAATAAACGCGCAAGGAATGCGCTTCGGGGCGGCCTGCATGGCCGCCCTTTTCATTTTCAGGCGATGTCGGCCAGGTCCCAGCGCGGCTTCACAGTGAAGCTGTGCGCATCCGGATCCAGCGTCGCCAGGCCAGCCTTGACCCGCTCGGCGGCGGCAAAGGCAATCATGGCGCCGTTGTCGGTGCACAGTTCCAGGGGCGGGAAATAGGCGCGCGCCTTGAGCGGCTTGAGCGCCGCGTCCAGCTTGGCGCGCAGCAGCTGGTTGGCCCCCACTCCCCCGGCCACCACCAGGCGCTTCAGGCCGGTCTGCTTCAGAGCCTTGATGGCCTTGGCCGCCAGCACTTCCACGATGGCGGCCTGCGTGGCCGCGGCCAGGTCGGCGCGGGTCTGTTCGTCCAGTCCGCCCGCGGCTTCGGCAGCCTTGACCCGGGTCAGCACGGCCGTCTTCAGGCCGCTGAAACTGAAATCCAGGTCGCCGCTGTGCAGCATGGGGCGCGGCAGATCGAAACGCGCGGCATCGCCGCTGGCGGCCAGCCGGGACAGCGCCGGTCCGCCGGGATAGCCCAGGCCCATGAGCTTGGCCGACTTGTCGAAGGCCTCGCCCGCCGCGTCGTCCAGCGTTTCGCCCAGCAATTCGTAGCGTCCCACCCCGTCCACGCGCATCAGCTGCGTGTGTCCGCCGGACACCAGCAGCGCCACGAAGGGGAATTCAGGCCGCGGATCCGCCAGCATCGGCGACAGCAGATGGCCTTCCAGGTGATGGATGCCGATGGCGGGCAAATGACGCGACCAGGCGAACGACTGCGCGACGCTGGCGCCCACCAGCAAGGCGCCGGCCAGGCCGGGGCCGGCCGTATAGGCCACAGCGCCGACATCTGACATTTGCAGGCCCGCTTCTTCGAGGACCTGCCGGGTCAGCGGCACAACGCGGCGAATATGGTCGCGCGAGGCGAGTTCCGGCACCACGCCCCCGTATTCCTGGTGCATGGCGATCTGGGTATGCAGCGCGTGCGCGAGCAGGCCCCGTTCCGTACAGACGGCAGCGACGCCGGTTTCGTCGCAGGAGCTTTCAAAGCCGAGAATAATCATGGCGGCAGAGTTTACAACTGATGCGAAAATACGCCCTTTCATGAAAAACCGGCGGGCAACCCAGCCCGCCCACAACAACCCGCAATCCTGCAAACACATTGGGGACTCGAATGCTCGAGAAGCTATTCAAGCTGCGTGAACACGGCACGACAGCGCGTACGGAACTGGTCGCCGGCCTGACGACATTCCTGACGATGTCGTACATCATCTTCGTCAATCCGGACATCCTGTCGTCGACGGGCATGGACCGCGATGCCGTGTTCGTCGCCACCTGCCTGGCCGCCGCGCTGGGCTCGCTGGTGATGGCGCTGATCGCCAACTGGCCGATCGGCATGGCGCCGGGCATGGGCCTGAACGCCTTCTTCGCATTCACCGTGGTCAAGACCATGGGCTACACCTGGGAGCAGGCGCTGGGCGCCGTGTTCATCTCGGGCGTGATCTTCCTGTTCCTGACGTTCTCGGGCATCCGGGTCTGGCTGGTCAAGGGCATTCCCCATTCGCTGCGCAGCGCCATCGCCGCCGGCATCGGGCTGTTCCTTGCCATTATCGCGCTATCCAGCGCCAACATCGTGGTTGCGCATCCCGCCACCAAGGTCACCCTGGGCGACCTGACCCAGCCCGGTCCGCTGTTCGCCATCCTGGGCTTTTTCATCATCGCCGCGCTGGATGCGCTGCGCGTGCGCGGCGCGATCCTGATCGGCATCCTGGTGGTCACGGTGCTGTCGATGGCGCTGGGCTACAACGAATTCAAGGGCATCTTCGCCGCCCCGCCCAGCCTGGCCCCCACGCTGATGAAGCTGGACATCCTGGGCGCGCTGCACAGCGGCTTCGTGCACGTGATCCTGGTGTTCGTGCTGGTTGAAGTGTTCGACGCCACCGGCACGCTGGTCGGCGTGGCCAAGCGCGCGGGCCTGATGCCCGAGAACCGCCCCAACCGCCTGGGCCGCGCACTCTTCGCCGACAGCAGCGCCATCGTGGCCGGTTCGATGCTGGGTACCAGCAGCACCACCGCCTACGTGGAAAGCGCCTCCGGCGTGCAGGCCGGCGGCCGTACCGGCATGACGGCGCTGGTCGTCGCGGTGCTGTTCCTGGCCGCGCTGTTCATTTCGCCGCTGGCCGGCGCCGTGCCGGCCTACGCCACCGCGCCCGCCCTGCTCTACGTGGCCGGCCTGATGATGCGCGAACTGATCGACATCGACTGGAACGACGTCTGCGAGGCCACGCCGGCCGCGCTGACCGCCCTGGTCATGCCGTTCACGTACTCGATCGCCAATGGCATCGCCTTCGGCTTCATCAGCTACGTGGTGCTGAAGACGGCCACCGGCAAGGTCCGCGACGTGCATCCCGCCACCTGGCTGGTCGCGGCGCTGTTCGTGATCCGCTACGCGTTCTTCCCCGGCTAGGCGCAAGCCCCAAGGCCGCTCGCAAGGCGGACCAATCGCAGCAATAGCGGAAATCAATCAACCCGCCGCGCCATATGGTTGCTGGCGGGTCCGCTTGATTTCACCGATACACTCCCCATGTATAACGGCATATGGAGTCCGCCTTGCGCCTTACCCGCTTTGTTTCCGCCCCGCTGTCCTGTCCCACCGTGCATACGGAGGTTTCCGCATGAGCAGCCTGGCCCGCATCCCTTTCTCCGTACTGGACCTGGCCCCGATAGTGCAAGGTCGCGACGCGGCTGACGCCTTCCGCAACACGGTTGCGGTCGCGCAGCACGTGGAACGCCTGGGCTACAAGCGCTTCTGGCTGGCGGAACACCACAACATCAACGGCGTGGCCAGCAGCGCCACCGCCGTACTGATCGGCCACGTCGCCGCGCACACCAGCACCCTGCGCGTGGGCTCGGGCGGCGTCATGCTGCCCAACCACGCGCCGCTGATCATCGCCGAGCAGTTCGGCACGCTGGAAACGCTTTACCCTGGCCGTATCGACCTGGGCCTGGGCCGCGCGCCCGGTAGCGACGGCGCCACGCAACACGCATTGCGCCGCGGTCCGCGCAGCGGATTGGAGTTCCCGGCGCTGGTGGAAGAATTGCGCGGTTTCCTCGCGCCTTCGCGCCCTGGCCAGCCCGTGCGCGCCATTCCCGGCGAAGGCCTGGACATTCCGATCTGGCTGCTGGGGTCCAGCGATTTCAGCGCGCGGCTTGCCGCGGAGCTGGGCCTGCCCTTCTCCTTCGCGGGACATTTTTCGCCCGAAGGCATGGCGGCCATGCGCCTGTACCGCCATTTGTTCAAGCCGTCGGCAACGCTGGCGCGGCCCTACGCCATGATAGGCGTGCCGGTCGTGGCCGCCGAAACCGATGAAGCCGCCAGGCGCCAGGCCACCACCCAGCAGCTGAAATTCCTGTCGCTGGTGCGCGGCAACCGCCTGCAGCTGCAACCGCCCGTGGACAGCATGGACGGCCTGTGGAACGAATGGGAGCGCGAGGCGGTCCATCAAAGACTGGGCGCGGCCATCGTGGGCGGCCCGGATACCGTCCGGCGCGAACTGGAAGCGCTGGTGGCCGAAACCGAGGCCGACGAAGTCATGATCGTCTCGGATTTCTACGATATCGCCGACCGCCTGCGTTCCTTCGAGATCGTCGCGTCGTTGAAAAACGGCGCCCCGGCAAGCACCGCGGCCTGAGGGCCGCAGCCCGCGCCTCAGGCGCCAACCATTGCGACGCGGCCATTACCCGCTCTACTATCGTTCTTAAAGCACCGAACGCCGCCGCAACGCCCCATCGGGTCCGGGACGGGCATACCCCGGGCCTCTGACACCGCTTTTTACGCCGCTCGCCGGCAAGGATTCAAAATGAGTATTGTTGAACTCACCAAAGACAGCTTCCAGGAAGCCATTACCCCCGACGGTACGCTGATCGTCGATTTCTGGGCGCCCTGGTGCGGCCCCTGCCGCGGTTTCGCGCCGGTATTCGAACAGGCCGCCACCGAGCATCCCGACGTCACCTTCGCCAAGGTCAATACCGACGTGGAACAGGAACTGGCCGGCGCGCTGGGCATCCGTTCCATCCCGACCCTGATGGTCTTCCGCGAGAAGGTCCTGCTGTTCTCGCAACCGGGCGCCTTGTCGGGCGGCCAGCTCAATGAGCTGCTCGCCAAGATCAAGGAAGTGGACATGGAAAAGGTCCATCAGGAAATTGCAGCTGCCCAGAACGGGCAGGACGCCTGAACGCTGCGCGGGCCGTGCGCCCCTGGGATCAGGACTCGACTTCCCAGGCCGCACGCCCGCGCGTGATGTTGGCGGCGGTCACTTCCAGGTCCGCCACCGCTGCGCGCGGCACCGTGAACCGTAGCGCCACCCCTTCCTCGTTGAAGTCTTCCTGCAGGATGGCCGCGCCTGCCTGAGCCAGGCGCGACTTCAGCAACGCCAGTTCGCCAAAACCGCAAGCGCAGGCGACGGTTGCAAGATCCACGATCTCGGTCCGCTCCCCCAGCCGCAGGCAGTTGGCCGCGCAGCCCCCGTAGGCGCGCACCAGTCCGCCTGCGCCGAGCTTGATGCCCCCGTACCAGCGCACTACCAGCACCGCCACGCGATCCATGTCCTGGCCTTCGATGGCTTGCAGGATGGGACGGCCGGCCGTGCCTCCCGGCTCGCCGTCGTCATTGAAGCGGTATTCCTGGCCGATGCGGTAGGCCCAGCAGTTGTGGGTCGCTTCGGCGTCGCTATGTTCGGCAAAGAAGCGCATGGCTTCGTCCACGCCGGACACGGGCGCCGCATACGCGACAAAGCGGCTTTTCTTGATGTCTTCCTGGTAGGTGCAAGGGGCGGTCAGCGTGTGCGTCATGACCGGCATTGTATGTGCCGCCAGTCCCTAGCCGTGGCAGTCGGGCACTTCCTGGTCGAGATAGACATCGAAGGCCACGTCGCGGGCCCACTTCGCGGTCATGGCCTTCCAGGCGCCCGCTCGGTCCCAGGAGCGCATTTCCTGGCTCAGCCAGTTGCGGCTGGCGGAGTCGGAGGCCGGCAGCAGCCACACGCGTTCACGCCGCGCGCCATCGGCCGCCAGCGTCGAGGAGAACTTCTTCCATTCCGGGAAGCGCACCAGCGGCTCCCAGACCGCGTCGTCGACCAGGCCGATATCGCAGCTGCCCTCGCGCACGGCGACCAGCGCATCGGACGGCACGCGGTAGGTGCGCACCACCGCGCCCCAGCTTTCGGCCAGGGCGCGGGAAGCGCTTGCGGCCTCCGCCATGCAGACGCTGCGGCCGCGCACGTCGGCGGGTCGGCGCAGGCTGGTGTCGCTGCGGATCACGGCCTTGGGTCGGGCGGCATAGCCTGTGGCTTGCGTCGCGACCGCGTCCGGCTGGGCCGACGCGCCGTCGGCCAGGACCAGGTCGACCCGCCCCGCCGCCAGCGCGGCAGCGGCCTGTTCCTGCGGCAATTGCACCAGGCGCACCGGCAGTCCCAGGCTTTGCGCCAATCTATCGGTCATTGCGGCGTCCAGGCCGTCCGGCGTGCGGATCTTGGCGCCGGCCGCGGGCGGCGGCGCCAGGTAAGGCACGCCCACCACCAGCTCGCCGCGCGCCCGCGCCGCCGCGAAGGCGTCGGGCTGCGCCTGCGCGAAGCCCGATGCAACCAGGCAGGCGCCGAGGACAAACAGACGGATGCGGCCAATCATGCAGGACTCCTGTCGCCCTCAGACGTACTGGTAGCGCAGCAGGCGGTGCTTGAGGTTTTCAAGCACGAACTGGTCGATCAGCGCGGCCAGCACGGCAATGACCAGGATGTTGGTCATGACGCCGGTCATGTCGGCGATTTCGCCCGAATAGGCCAGCGAACGGCCCAGCCCCTTGCCGAAGCCGATCAGCATTTCCGCCGAGATCAGCGCGCGCCAGGCATTGCCGAAGGCGAGCTGCGCGCCGGTGATGAGCTCGGGCATCACGGCCGGCAGGTAGACCCGCTTGACCAGTCCCCAGCGCGTGGCGCCCATGACGCGCGCCGCCGATACATGCACGCGCTGCACGGACTCAGTCGCGTTCATGACGCTGAGCGCGGCCGGGAAGAAAGCCGACAATGCCACCACGACGATGATGGGCGTATTGCCGAAGCCCATCACGATGAGGAACAGCGGCACCCAGGCGATCGACGGAATCGACTGCAGGATGACGATGGCGCTGCGCAGCACTTCGCGGAAGAAGAACAGCACAGCCGCCACCAGGCCGAAGCCGATGCCGGCCGCCAGCGCCAGGCCGTAGCCCGCGCCCAGCCGCCCCAGCGTGCCCAGGAGGCTCTGGTGGAAGGACTGCTTGCCCAGGTCTTCGACCAGGCGCTCGACCACGGCCGGCACGCCCGGCATCAGGAAGTCCGGCAGCGCGAACGCCGCCAGTTGCCACAAGGCCAGGATGAACAACACGCCCAGAACGCCCGCGAAATGCTTGCGGGCGCCGGTGACTCGGGTAGATGCGCTCAAAGCTTGCGAGCCTCTTGCCAGGACAGGTCGACGATGCTGGAGACGTCATACGGCTTGCCGTCGCGCGTCTTCAGCGAACCCTGGGCTTGCAGGATGTCGGCGATTTCCTGCATGCGGCGGGTGTCCTTGTCGGTTAGCTTGGGCGTGAAGACCTGCGTGCCGATGGCTTCGGCGATGACGGTCTCGCGCGGCAGTTCGCCACGGGTCAGGGTCTTGAGCGTGGGTTCGGCGATGAAGTAGGACGCGATCAGCTTGGAAGCCTGCGCGGGTTCCTTCTGCAGCAGCTGGATGGCCTGGTTCTGCGCATCCAGCGCCTTCCAGACGTCGTCCTTGCGCTTGGCCAGCGTCTCGCCGGAGGTGATCACCACCATGCACGGGAACGGCCAGGCCTGGCCCACTTCATAGATCTGCTTGACCGGCGCCACCAGTTGCGCGATGCGATCGTAGGGTTCGAACAGGAAGGCCGCGTCCACGCGCTTGCCCACCAGCGACTGGACCGCCACGGCCGGGCTTACGCCCATGACGTTGACGTCGTCCGCAGCCAGGTTGCCCTGCTTGAGCACCACGCCCTTCAGCACCACGTCGGCAGTGCTGCCTTCGGCCTGGGAGGCCAGGGTCTTGCCCTTCAGCCCGGCGATGTCCTTGATGCCGGAGTCTTCGCGCACGATCAGCGAGTGGTAGCCCTGCTGCGCACCGCCCACCACCTTCAGGTCCGCGCCCTTGGAGGCCCAGGCCACCGCGTTGGTGAAGCCCAGCACGCCGATGTCCAGCTGGCCGCCGACGATGGCCTTGATCAGGTCGGTGCCCGACTTGAACTCGATCAGTTCGGAATCCAGGCCGGCCTTTTTGTAGTAGCCGCCCTCTTGCGCGACGATGGCCTGCGCATCGTCCATCACGCGCAGATAGCCCACACGGAATTTCTCGGCCGCCATCGCGGGGGCTGCCGCCAGCAGCGCCGCGGCCAGCGGCAGGGACAGCCATTGCTTCAGTTTCATGGGAAGTGCTCCAAGGTATGCAGGGCCGGCCGACGCGCACGCGCCGCCAGCAAGAATCCAGATCCGGGGGTCAGGCTGCCAGGGCCAGGTCCGCGTGCTCGCCCGAACCGTCCACCGCGATGCCGAGCAGGCGCAGGATCTCGCGCTTCTCGGCCGCCAGGCCGGACAGGTCATGGGTCTTTTCGCGGTGCGCGAGGTTGAACTCGCGCAGCACGCGCGCCGGGCGCGGGCTGAAGACGATGATGCGGTCGGCCAGGAACAAGGCCTCGTCCACGTCGTGCGTCACCAGCAGCACGGTGGGCTTTTCCTGGGCGATGAGCTGGCGCAGGACGTCCTGCAGGCTCAGCCGGGTCAGCGCGTCCAGTGCGCCGAAAGGCTCGTCCATCAGCATGGTCTGCGGCTGGGCGATGAAGGCGCGCGCCAGCGCGGCGCGTTGTCGCATGCCGCCGGACACCTGATGGGGGTAATAGTGTTCGAAGCCGGCCAGACTGACGCGCGCCAGCCACTGGCGCGCGGCTTCACGGGCGCGGGGCTTGGGCGTATTCTGGAATTCCAGCGCCAGCGCCACGTTGTCCTCCAGCGTCAGCCAGGGGTACAGCGCGTGTTCCTGGAACACCAGGGTACGGCTGGGATGGGGGCCGGCAACCGCCTTGCCGTCGGCCAGCACGCTGCCTTCGGTGGGCTTTTCCAGGCCGGCCGCCAGATGCAGCAAGGTGGACTTGCCGCAACCCGAGGGGCCCACCAGGGCAACCAGTTCACCGGTCTTGATTTCGCTGGTAAAGCCGTCCACCACCGGCAGTTCGCCGAAGTGCTTGTGGACGTGATCGAAGGTGAGATTCATGGAACGTATCGTGGCGGGCCAAAAATGAGCCTCCAATCTAACAATTCGTTATATGAATCCAAACTATCAATATTGAATGTCTTAACTTCTTTTCGTAATAAAGAACGCATCAACAGCGTTCTGCCCGGACTGGTTACGGACATCGAACGGCGGCCCCATCCCGCCGGCAATACTCAATTCGAATCGATAACGCGTAAAACGATATTGGACCCTCGCTACCTCCGTCATTAAGGTGGACCCCAGACATAACGGGGCCCACCCCGATCGGAGCGACATGGAGCGAGACAACACCGCCGCCGCGCAGCCGCGCGGCGCGCTATCCCACCTCAAGATCCTGGACC
This sequence comes from Achromobacter sp. GW823-FHT04E03, assembly GCF_058796095.1. NCBI lineage: Bacteria > Pseudomonadati > Pseudomonadota > Betaproteobacteria > Burkholderiales > Alcaligenaceae > Achromobacter > Achromobacter sp. GW823-FHT04E03. The sequence continues at coordinate 953,031 of NZ_JBXAIJ010000001.1, forward strand.
TGACGCGCGTGCTGGCCGGCCCATGGGCGACGCAGACGCTGGCCGACATGGGCGCTGACGTCATCAAGGTAGAGCGCCCTGGACACGGCGACGACACGCGCGGCTGGGGGCCGCCTTTCCTGACCGGCGCCGACGGCGCTGAGACCCGGGACTCGTCCTACTTCCTGAGCGCCAACCGCGGCAAGCGGTCAATTACCGTGGACATCGCCACGACGGAAGGCCAGGCTCTGATTGCGGAACTGGCGAAGGACTCCGACGTGCTGGTCGAGAACTACAAAGTCGGCACGCTGGCGCGTTATGGACTGGACTACGACAGCCTGCGCGCCATCAATCCGCGCCTGGTCTATTGCTCGATCACCGGCTTCGGCCAGGACGGACCCTACGCGCCGCTGCCGGGCTACGACTTCGTGTTCCAGGGCATGGGCGGACTGATGAGCATCACCGGCGACCCCGCCGGCGAGCCGATGAAATCCGGTATCGCGATCACGGACCTGCTGACCGGCGTCTACGCCAGCACGGCCATATTGGCCGCAGTCGAACACCGCCGCGTCAGCGGCGTGGGGCAGTACATCGACATGTCGCTGCTGGACTGCGTGATCACGATCTCGTCCTACCAGGCCATCAACTACTTCCTGTCCGGGCGGGTGCCGCAGCGCATGGGCAATGCCCATTCCAACATGGTTCCGTACCAGGTATTCGCCTGCAAGGAAGGCTCGGTCATCGTCGCCGTCGGCAATGACGGCCAATACCGCGCCTTCTGCGGCGCCATCGGCCGCGCCGACCTGGCCGCCGACGAACGCTACGCCACGGCCGGCGGGCGCAATCGGAACCGCGACACGCTGATACCGCCGATCGCCGAGGCGATGCTGGCGCGCACCATGCAGGAATGGGTGCAGATACTGCAGGCGGTCAACGTGCCCTGCGGGCCCATCTACAACATCGAACAGGTATTCCAGGACCCGCACGTGCGCCATCGCGGCATGCAGTTGTCGCTGCCCCATGTCTCGGGCGTGGACACGCCGGCCGTGGCCAACCCCATCCGCATGCGCGACACCCCCATGCGCTACGACCGCGCCGCGCCGGCGCTGGGCCAGCACACCGACGCCGTGCTGCGCGAGCGGCTGGGCCTGGACGAAGCCCGCATCGCGCAGCTGAAAGGCCGCGGAATCATCTGACCCCAACCGCCGGGCAGGCGGCCATGACAACAACCCAGGAGACACCACCATGCGCATCATCACCGCCGCAGTCTGCAGCGCCCTGACCCTGGCGGCCCTAGCGGCCGCCCCCGCGTCGGCTCAGGACGCGCCCGTCCGCTTCATCGTGCCCTACCCGCCCGGCGGCGCCGCCGACCAGATCGCGCGCCTGGTGGCGCAGGAAATGAGCAAGGGCGGCGGCGCGACCATCATCGTCGAGAACAAGCCCGGCGCCGCCGGCATGATCGCCGCCGACTACGTCGCCCGCGCCAAGCCCGACGGCAAGACTTTCTTCGTCGGCTCCAATGCCCCGCTGGTGGTGAACCAGGCGCTCTACGCAAAGATGACCTACGACCCGTCCAAGGACTTCGTCCCGGTCTCGGGCATGGCCAAGTCGCCGCTCTTGCTTGTGGTGCGCCATGACCTGCCGGCGCGCGACGTCAAGGCCTTGATCGCCCTGGGCAAGCAATCTCCCGGCAAGCTGACCATGGGCTCGGCCGGCACCGGGAACATCACCTATCTTGCCGGCGAATACGCCGTCAGCAAGCTGGGCTTCCAGGTCACGCACGTACCCTACCAGGGCAGCGCCCCCGCCATCGTCGGCCTGATGGGCAGCAGCACCGACATGATGTTCGACGCCCTGCCCTCCAGCATGACGCAGGCGCAGTCCGGCAAGATCCGCCCCTTCGCCGTGCTCGACGACAAGCGCTTCGCCGGCCTGCCCGACGTACCCACCGCCGCCGAGCTCGGCTATCCCGGCATCGACGCCAGCGCCTGGTTCGGCCTGGTGGCGCCCGCCGGCACGCAGACCGCCGTCGTCGACCAGATGAACCGCGGCGTCAACCAGGCGCTCGCGCAGCCGGAACTGCAGCGCAAGCTCACCAGTATCGGCGCGGTGGCCATGCCGGGCGACGCCCAGGTGTTCGCCGCCTTCGTGCAGGCCGAGCGCGACCGCTGGCTGCCGGTCGCCCGCGACCTGGGCCTGAAGGCCCAGTGAAAAGAGCCCCCCATGATCACCTTGGACTCCATCGAGGCGCTGCGCGCCTTTTCCGGACAGCCTCCCGCGCTGACTCCCTGGCAGACGGTCGACCAGGACACCATCAACCGCTTCGGCCTGGCCACCGGCGACACGCAGTGGATCCACATGGACCCGCAGCGCGCGCAAGCCGAATCGCCCTACGGCGCGGCCATCGCCCACGGCTTGCTGACGCTCTCGCTGCTGCCCAGCCTCTATGCGTCGGCGATGCGCTTTCCGAACCGCAGGCTGGCGGTGAACTACGGCTTTGACCGCGTGCGCTTCACCCAGGCGGTCAAGGCCGGTGCGCGCATCCGCGGCGCGTTTGCGCTGACGTCCGTCGACGAGCTGCCGGATGGCCAGGCGCGCCTGGCGTGGGACGTTCGCATCGATATCGACGGCGAGGAAAGACCGGCGCTGGTTGCGCGCTGGCTCACGCAGATCGCCTATCACGCAGGCAAGGAGCAGGCATGACACTGAAGATCACCCGCCACGGCGCCACCGCCGTGCTGGCCATGGACCGCCCCGACCAGCGCAATGCGCTCAGCCTGGAGATGCGCGAGGCGTTCGCGCGCGCCCTCCCGGAACTGCGCGCGGATGACGGCATCAAGGCCGTCGTCCTGACGGGTTCGGGCGGGCATTTCTGCGCCGGCGGCGACATCAAGTCCATCGCGCAGGCGCATGCCCAGGGCCTGGACGCCTTCGAGGGGCGCGCGCGCATCCGCAAGATCCACCAGTGGTACGACGCGCTGGTGGATCTGGAGAAACCCGTCATCAGCGCGGTGGAAGGCGTGGCTTTCGGCGCCGGCCTGTCGCTGGCGCTGTGCGCGGACTACGCCATCGCGCGGCGCGGCGCCACCTTCTGCGCGGTGTTCGCCCGCATCGGCTACGTGCCCGATATGCTGGGCATGTATCTGCTGCCGCGCGCCGTCGGGCTGGCGCGCGCCAAGGAACTGGTGTTCACGGCCCGGGTCTGCGACGCCGAGGAAGCGCTGGAACTTGGGCTGGTGCAGGCGCTCTGCGACGGCGATCCGCTGGAACAGGCGCTGGCCATGGCCGAACGTTTTCACAACGCCCCGACGCAGGCGCTGGGCCTGGCCAAGACCATCATGAACCGGACCTTCGAGTCCAGCCGCGAAGACATCTACGCGCAGGAAGCCATGGCCCAGGCCATCTGCCGCGACAGCGCCTTCCACCGCGAAGCCGCCCGGCGCTTCGTGGAAAAGCTGCCCCCCGCCTACAAATGGGATTGAACGACATGCCTACGCAAACCCAAACCGCCGAACCGGGTCCGCAGGCCCGCTACGAGGCCTATCTGAACGAAGGCCGTTTCATGCTGCAGCGCGACCGCGCCAGCGGCGAATTCTTCTTCTATCCGCGCGTAGCCGCGCCGCGCAGCGGTTCGCGCGACGTGGAATGGGCCGCACCCAGCGGACTGGGGCGGATCTACGCCGCCACCGTCATCCACCCCCGGCCGCCCGAAACGCCCTACGGCGTGGTGCTGGTCGATCTGGACGAAGGGCCGCGGCTGATGTCACGGGTGGACGGCATCCCCGCGCAGGACGTGCGCATCGGCGCCCGGGTGCGCGCCCGCGTCGTCCAGGAGGCCGGATGCGGCGTGCTGGTGTTTGAATCTGTGGCGGAGCAAGCATGACCCAAGACCGTTTCCCGCGCGGCAAGGCCGCCATCGTCGCCGCAGCCACCTACGGTATCGGCCAGACCCCGGGGCTGAGCTCGATGGACCTCGCCGTCCAGGCCAGTCTTGCGGCCCTGGACCAGGCAGGGCTGCGCCCGGATCAGGTCGACGGCCTTTTCATCGGTCTGCCCGATGACTTCATGTCCGGCCTGGGCTTTGCCGAATACCTGGGCATCTCGCCTCGCCTGACGGAGAACAACCGCACCGGCGGGTCCTCCTTTCTGACGCACGCCATGTGGGCCGCGCTGGCCTTGGAAGCGGGGCAATGCGACGTGGCGCTGATCGCCTACGGCAGCAATCAGCGCAGCGGCGCGGGCAAACTGGTGAGCTCCATGCGCCCCGCCCCCAACGAAGCGCCCTACCGCCTGGCGCGTCCGGTGGGCGCCTATGCGCTGGCGGCTTCGCGCTACGCCCACCAGTACGGCCTGAAGCGCGAACAGCTAGGCGCGGTGGCCATCGCCGCCCGCCAATGGGCCATGCTCAATCCTGAAGCCTACATGCGCGAACCTCTGGACATGGCGCAGTACCTGTCGGCCCGCATGGTGGCCGAGCCCCTGAGCGTGCGCGACTGCTGCCTGGTCACCGACGGCGCCGCTGCCGTGGTGATGACCCGCGCCGACCGGGCCCGCGACCACTGCGCCCGGCCCGCCTATCTGTTGGGCGCGGCCGCCGCCACGGACCACCGCGAAATCACCAATATGCCGGACCTGACGGTGACGGCGGCCGCGCGCAGCGGCGCGCGCGCCTTTGCCCAGGCCGGCGTGCGGCCGCGGGACATCGACGTGCTGGAGCTGTACGACGCCTTCACCATCAACCCGATCCTGTTCCTGGAGGACCTGGGCTTCTGCGCCAAGGGCGAAGGCGCGGCGTTCGTGGAAAACGGCCGCATCGCGCCCGGCGGCGAGCTGCCCGTCAACACCAACGGCGGCGGCCTGTCCTGCGTGCATCCCGGCATGTACGGCCTGTTCACCATGGTTGAAGCCTACGTGCAGCTGGCCGGCCTGGGCGGCGCGCGCCAGGTGCCCGGCGCCAGCCTGGCGCTGGCTCACGGCAACGGCGGCGAGCTGTCCAGCCAGGCCACCCTGATCCTCGGCACGGCCGAAACCCTCTGAACCCGACAAGGAAAACCATGAACCGCACAGCTTTTCTGCTAGACCAGCGCAGCATCATCGTGACGGGCGCCGCCCAGGGCATAGGCCGCGCCATCAGCGAACTGGCCATGCAATTAGGCGCGCGCGTGACCGCCGTCGACATGAACGCCGACGCCCTTGCCGCGTTCGAGCGCGAGGCGCCCAAGGATCAGTTGCTGACCCTGGCCGGCGACGTGTCGGACCCGGCATTCGCGGCCGCGGCCGTCGAGCGCGCGGCGCAGCACTACGGCGCGGTGGACGGCCTGGTGAACAACGCGGGCATCACCCGCACCGCCATGATAGAAAAAATGACCCAGGAAGCCTGGCAAAAGGTGATCGACGTGCACCTGACCGGATCCTTCCAGTTCCTGCAGGCCGTCGGCCGCCACATGCTGGCTGGGGCGCGCGAGACTGGCAAGCCCGGCGGCTCCATCGTCAACATCACCTCGGACGCGGGTCGCCGCGGCACCATAGGCCAGATCAACTACGCCGCGGCAAAGTCCGGCGTGCTGGGCCTGACGATGAGCGCCGCGCGCGAATGGGGCAAATACGGGATACGCGTCAACACCATCGGCTTCGGCGTGGTGGAAACGCCCATGACGGAGACCATACGGGGGGACAAGTTCCGCGACACCTATCTGTCGCAGATCCCGCTGGGCCGCTTCGGCCAGCCTGGCGAGGTGGCGTGGCCGGTGTGCTTCCTGCTGTCGGATGCCGCCTCGTACATGACGGGGCAGCACCTCTATGCCAATGGCGGCATGACCATAGGCATGTAGGGAAAATCCAGGGCCGCGGCCAGATGCTTCTGGCGGCGGCCCGCGGCGGCCTCAGCCGTCGATGCCGCGCGAGGTCAGGTAGTCGTCGTAGCCGCCGCGGTAGTCGACGATCTCGCCCGTGGGCAGGATCTCGATCACGCGCGTGGCCAGGCCGGACACGAACTCGCGGTCGTGGGACACGAACACCAGCGTGCCTTCGTACTTTTCCAGCGCGAACTGCAGCGATTCGATCGATTCCATGTCCAGGTGGTTGGTGGGCTCGTCGAGCAGCATGACGTTGTGCCGGCCCAGCATCAGGCGGCCGAAGGTCATGCGGTTCTTTTCGCCGCCGGACAGCACCTTGGGCGCCTTGGGCAGGTCGTCCGCCGAGAACAGCAGGCGGCCCAGCACCGAACGGATCGACTGGTCGTCGTCGCCCGGTTGGCGATGGTCGCCCATCCAGTCCAGCAGGTTGATGTCGGTCTGCAGGAACTGGTCGGACACGTCCTGGGCCATGTAGCCCAAGTCGGCGTTTTCGGACCACTTCACTTCGCCCGAATCGGGCTGCAGGTCGGTGGCCAGCAGGCGCAGCAGGGTCGTCTTGCCGACGCCGTTGGCGCCGATGATGGCGATCTTTTCGCCGGCGTCGACCATGGCCGAGAACTTGCGGATGACGGGCGCGTCGTAGGCCTTGGACAGGTTTTCGACGGTGACCGCCAGGCGGTGCATGACCTTGTTCTGCTCGAAGCGGATGTACGGGTTCTGGCGCGACGAGGGCTTGACCACGACCTGGTCGGCCTTGATGCGGTCGATCTGCTTCAGGCGCGAGGTGGCCTGGCGCGACTTGGACTTGTTGGCGGCGAAGCGGCGCACGAAGTCCTGCAGTTCGGCCACGCGTTCCTTGGCCTTGGCGTTGTTGGCCACCAGGCGCTCGCGGGCCTGGGTCGAGGCCAGCATGTAGTCGTCGTAGTTGCCCGGATAAATGCGGATCTCGCCGTAATCCACGTCGGCCATGTGCGTGCACACCTGGTTCAGGAAGTGGCGGTCGTGGCTGATGATGATCATCGTGCTCTGGTAGCTGTTGAGCACGTTTTCCAGCCAACGGATGGTGTTGATGTCCAGGTTGTTGGTCGGTTCGTCCAGCAGCAGCACGTCCGGATTCGAGAACAGGGCCTGCGCCAGCAGCACGCGCAGCTTCCAGCCCGGCGCCACTTCGCGCATCGGCAGGTTGTGCTGGTCGACGGCGATTTCCAGGCCCAGCAGCAGTTCGCCGGCGCGGGCTTCGGCGGTGTAGCCGTCGTACTCGGCGAACTTGGCTTCCAGGTCGGCCGCGCGCATGTAGTCGTCCTCGGTCGCTTCCGGATTGGCGTAGATGGCGTCGCGCTCGGACATGGCGGCCCACATCTCGGTGTGGCCCATCATGACGACGTCCAGCACGCGCAGGTCTTCAAACGCGAACTGATCCTGGCGCAGCTTGCCCAGGCGCACGCCCGGCTCCAGCGACACGTTGCCCGCCGAGGGTTCCAGGTCGCCGCCGATGATCTTCATGAAGGTCGACTTGCCGGAACCATTGGCCCCGATCAGCCCGTAGCGGTTGCCTTCCCCGAACTTGACGCTGACGTTCTCGAAAAGGGGTTTGGGACCGAACTGGATGGTGAGATTGGCGGTGGAGATCACGGTATGTTTGAGTCTTTGGGCGTCCGGGGACGCATGCGGAGAAACCCGATAGTGTACCAAGCATCCGTGAATCGCATCCAGGCCGGGCAAGCTACCTGCTGAAGCATCTGGAAATGCTGCATGGCATTTGATGTCACAACGTAAACATTTGTATTAATTGGGGTACTATTGCGGGCAACTCAGCGCCTATGGCCGCCAGGCCGGTCAGGCGGTTGCAACCCACCTCCCCCGCTACGTGGCAGACGCCAACCACTCCTCCGAGAAAGTCGAGCTTTCCTATGGCCGGTCGCTGATCGTGGCGGCCATCGTCGCGATCGTGATGTTGTGGGCGACGCCCCGGCTCACCCCCAGTTCCGACCTGCTCACCTATGCGGCGGCGCGGCTCCAGGCCCGGCTGGTCGGCGGCCACTACGACATCGCGCACCGCAACGACACCACGGTCGTCCTGATCGACGACGACTCCCTGGACCAGCAGAAAGGCGCCTGGCCGGTGCCTTACAGGACGCATGCGCGCTGGCTGCGCAACATCGGCCTGATCCACAGGCCCAAGGCCATCTTCCTGGACATCACCTTCGGGCGCGAGCGCGACGATCCGACCCTGCCCGAGCTGGCCGCCGCCCTGTGCGAGCTGCGCGACGCCAACATCCCGGTGTTCCTGGCCGCGCTGCCCGATGCGCAGGGCAACCTGAGCCTGCGTTCGGGCCTGGAAGCGCCCGCGGGCGAGAAGCCATGCTTCACGATGGTCGACGTGCGCTACACCCCCAGCAAGGTGGACCGGCTGGTATGGAGCTATCCCCTCTGGTCGGGCGAGCACGCGCGCAGCGCGGCGCTTGCCATCGCCCAGGACGCGGCGGGGGTGGCCATCACGCGCACGCACGAAGCCATGGCCTTGACCTGGGGCGTCGACAACCTGGACCAGCGCCGCTTCAGCATGGAATGCCGGCAGGCCCGCGGCGGGTACATGGAAATGCTGCCGTCCTACGTCCGCAGCCTGCTGGGCGACCCGGACGCCGCCCAGCCCATCTGCCCGTACACGCGCGCGCTGACCCTGTCCGAACTGCGCGCGCCAGAAGCCGACGGCGCCCGCCTGGCCGACATGCTCACGGGGCGCTACGTCATGATCGGCGCCGCGCTCAGCGGCTTCAACGACACCGTGCTGTCGCCCGTGCATGACGCCATCCCCGGCGTGTTCATGCACGCCATGGCCCTGGACAATCTGCTGACCTACCAGGACGACTACAAGCGCGCCCTCGAATGGGAAATCTGGCCGCCCAATGTTCTGTGGCTATTGGGCATTCCGGTCGTCATGCTGGCCCATTTCCTGCATTGGCTGGCGCAATGGCTGCGCGGTAATACGCGCTTGGGCGGCCGGCTGCTGGCCCCGCCCGCCGAATGGCGGCTTTTTGCCGATGCGCCCGACCTGCCGCTGCCGCCTGCCGCGCAAGCCGGCGACGGCTGGAAGGCCAAGGCCGGGCGCCTGTCAGCCCTGCTGCGCGACCGCGCCGCGCGCCTGTGGCTGGCGCGCTGGTTGACGTCCAAGCTCTGCGTCGCGGCGTTGCTGCTGCTGCGCAAAGCGGCCGCCATCGTCCTGTCCTCGCTCATCGTGCTGTACATCGTGCTGCTTGCGCAGCGCTGGCTGAACGTGGGCACCCTGCCCATCGTCGACCTGGCAATCATGGCCCTGGCCGCCCACTGGCTCGGCTGGACCAATCGCGCCACCGCCTTTCTTTTTGGCAAACCGGACCGCGCTTCCGCGCCGGCGTCCACGACACCCTCGCGGGAGCCATCCGCTACCCGCCCACAACAGGAGTAGAAACGCATGCCCAAGCCCTCCTCCCTGATTACCGCGCTGGCCGCGGCCGCTCTTGCGCTGGCTGGCGCGAGCGCCTCGGCGGCGGACGCCATCGTCGGCCTGAACATCAAGCCCGTGCCGCTGTATGCCAAGTCGGACGGCGGCGCGCCCGCGGCCAAGTCCGATGGCCAGGGCATGCCCTGGCCCGTGCTCGAAGAGGCCAATGAGTTCTACCACGTCAAGGTCGACGGCAAGGACTATTGGGTGGACAGCATGCACGTGCGCATCGCGCGAGGCTCCGCCGCGCAATGCGGGCCTGTGATCAAGGGCGTGCCGCCGCCCACCGGCTCGACCGCAGGCGCGGGCGAGAACGTCTGCCGTTGAGCCGCCCATGCGATCCGCCCACATCCTGCGCATGGCCGCCGTATCCGGCGCGCTGCTGCTGAGCGCCTGCTCCACCCTTCCCGGAGGCAAGGGTTTTTCGGTCACGGCCGGCCAATTGCCTCCGCCTCCCGCCGACCGGCAATGGCCCGACGCCAACCTGGACGCGCGCAACCAGCGCGCCCAGGGCATGGGCCTGGTCGCCATGCCGGAGATGGAAACCTATCTGAACGGCCTGCTTGCCCGGATCAAGAACGCCGCGGGCGTGCCGGGCTGGCCTGGCGCGGTTCACGTGACCTCTTCATCGGCGCTGGAAGCCTACAGCACCGGCGCGGGCAACATCTACCTGTCCATGGGCTGGCTGGCCTCGGCGGAATCCGAGGACGAGATCGTCGCCATCCTGTCCCATGAGTTCGGCCACGTCTACCTCGACTACCACCAGATGGAATCGGTCAATGCCGCGGGCGACCAGGTCGCATCGTTGGCGGCCGTGGGCGTGGCGCTGGCCCGCAAGGCCGGCAGCGCCACCGGCTGGAGCCCCGTGGACAGCGTGATCGCCTCGTATACGCTGGGCAAGAACATGCTGGTGCCGGCCTGGGGCCGGCAGCAGGAAGAAAACGCCGACCGTTTCGGCGCCACTATCAGCCTGGAACTGGGCTACTCGTATACGCAAGGCTTCAAGGCGTTCCTGGAGCGCCAGGCCACCTGGGAAGCCGAGAACGCCCAGGTACAGGCCGAAGCGCGCCAGCGCATGCTCGAGCAGATCAAACAGGCGGCGGCCGACAACACCCGCAAGCGGGAGGCCGCCAAGGGCAACAGCATCGCCCCCCTGACCGAAATGCAGGCCTCGTTGAATTCCGGCGTGGCCGGCGCCAGCGAAGGTTTGCGCACCGGCCTGGAAGACATCTGGAACAAGCTGACCGTCAGCCATCCCGACACCGGCGCGCGCCTGGCCGCGCTGACCGAACAGGTCATGCCCCTGATGGCGGGCAAGCCGCGACCTGCGGCGGCGACCGCGCCCTGGAACAAGGCCCGCGCGCAACGCCGCACGGCCGCGCTGCTGAAGAACTACAAGACCGCAGCCGAGGCGCAGCAGGCGCTGCAAGCTCAGGACTATCCGCGCGCCCGCAAGCTCGCGGCCCAGGCCGCTTCGGGGCCCAGCGCCGCGCACGCCCTGCCCTTGCTGACCTTGAGCATGGCGCAGGCGGAGTCCGGCGCGCGCGGGTCCGCCTTGCTGGACCGCAACCTCGCGTCCGAGCCCGACCGCGCGTGGCAGGTGTACGTGCTGCGCGCCAATAATCTGCTGGGCGCGGGCCAGTCCGGGCCGGCCTCCAAGATCATGGGCCAGGGCTTCGAGTACTTCCGTGGTTCGGCGCTGGCATGGCCTGAAGCCATCCGCTTCTATGGTCAGACCCAGGGCTGGGATCAGGCGCGCAAGCTGGCGCAGGAATGCGCGTCGCGCTTCGCGAGCTATGCCGGGGAGTGCAGCAAGGCGGCACAGTCGCCCGCCGAGCAGGCCGAGGCCAAGCGACGCAGCGAGCAGAAGGCGCAATCGCTGGTCGACAGGCTGTTCAAGTAGCAATGAGAAGGGGCGCTCGGCGCCCCTTTCCTTTTTTAGTGCGTGTGTTCGTCCAGCACCAGGTGCGCCATGCCTTTCTCGGTGGCCAGGCCCACCTTCTGCCCGATCGGCAGCGTCGCCTTGGTGGCGACATGGCCGTACGGCAGCCCCGTCACCACCGGCACCTTGACCGTCTTGCGCAGCCACGCCACGACTTCGTGCAGGTCGTAGCCGTTGTCGTGCGGCGCCAGCTTGTAGTCCGAGAAGCGGCCCAGCACGATGGCCTTCTGCTTGCCCAGGATGCCGGCCTGTGCCAGCTGGATCAGCATGCGTTCGATGCGGTAGGGATGCTCGGCCACGTCTTCCAGGAACAGGATGCCGCCCCGCACCTTGGGCATGTAGGGCGTGCCCAGCAAGGACGTCAGCATGGCCAGGTTGCCGCCCCACAGGATGCCGCGGCAGTCCACCGCATCGGCGTCCTGGGTTTCGAAGCTGAGGATTTCCAGTTCGCCGCGCATGATCTCGCCGAACAGCGCTTCGGTCAGGTCATCGACCTTCTTGCCGCCGAAGTCATAGACGGCCGAGGCGCCGGTATAGCTGACCGCGCCGGTCTGTGCCAGCAGGCCCAGGTTGAAGGCGGTGAAGTCGCTCATGCCCACGAATCGCTTGCCGCTGTCGGCCATGGCCTTCCAGTCGATGGCAGGCAGCAGCCGGCCCATGCCGTAACCGCCGCGCGTCACCATGACGATGGGCAGCTTCTGCTTGGCGGCGCGCGTAAGGCTGGCCAGGCGCTGCGCGTCGGTGCCGGCAAAGCGCTGGTGCTGCGCGTACGCAGTGCGGTCCACGGCGGTCTTGAAGCCCTGTTGCTGCAGCCGTTCGCGCGCCAGTTCGACGGCGGCCGGATCGCGCACGGCAGACGACGGCGAGATCAGGTAGATGCCGCGGGCGTCGGGCAGCACGTGGGCGTGGCTGTGGTCATGCCCGCAGTCTTCATCACATTCGTGGCCTGCGTGGCCATGATCGTGGTTGTGGTCATGGTCGTGGGCGGCGGCGGCTTTCGCGCCGCGCGCCTTGGCGCCTTGGGATTTGCTCATGCTGCGGATTCCTTGCTGCGGCGTTCGCGGAAGAACCGGCGCAGCAGCTCGCCGCAAGGTTCCGCCAGCACGCCGCCGGTGACTGAGGTGTGATGATTGAGTTTGGGGACCGAGCCCACGTCCAGCACGCTGCCGCAGGCGCCGGTCTTGGGATCGTAGGCGCCGAACACGACGCGCGCGAGCCGCGCATGCAGCATGGCGCCGATGCACATGACGCAGGGCTCCAGCGTGACGTATACGGTGATGCCCGGCAGCCGATAGTTTTCCAGCGCGCGCGCGGCGCCGCGCAAGGCGACGATCTCGGCGTGGGCGGTGGGGTCGTGGTCGATGATGGTGCGGTTGTAGCCGCGCCCCAGGATGTCGCCCTGGGCCGACACCACCAGCGCGCCTACCGGCACCTCGCCGATGTCGTAGGCTGCTTGCGCCTGTTCCAGCGCCAGTTCCATGAAGCTGGCATCCTGCGCGGTCCAGGCCGGGACCGCCGCCATCGGGACTGCTTCAACCACGGTACACCCGGGACTTCAGCGCGATGCGGCCGGCCAGGCTGGTCACGGCCTCTTCCAGCCATTGGTAGAGCTCGGCGTGCTCGTCGTAGCGGGCCTGGTTCAGGTTCGATACCCGGCCCTCTTCGATGAAGCCCCAGGCCCGGCTGCGCTTGTCGCGATGCTTGGGGTCCCAGACACCGAAGGCGAAGCCGCCGGCGCGGCGGATCAGCGAAAAGCACGGGATGTCGGTGTAGCCGTCGCCGACGAACACCATCTGGTCGAACGGCACGCGCAAGCGGTCCTCGGGCACCTTGCGGTTGACCTCGAAAGGCTTGTTGCGGAAGTCGCGGCCGATGATGCCCTTCTGGATATGGAACAGGTAGCGGGTCTTGTCGGTAAAGCTGACGATGCGTCGCGGAAACGCGATGCCGCCGTCCGCGCCGTAGATGAATTCGGACGCCCAGATCTCGGTGAACTCGTGCGCGATGGGCGTAGACCTGACCACGTCGCCGATGCCGCTGGAAATCAGGTAGAACTCCAGCTGCACCTGCGGCTGTTCGGCCCGCACGGCGGCGCGCAGCCGCTGGAACAGCGTGGGCACGCCGTCGTGCAATTCCAGCCGGGCGCCCCAGTCCTTCAGGCGCTGCTGCGTGATGAGGCCGTGCTTGCCCGATTGCGACAGCTGGATCATCTGGTACAGATAGGCGGGCACGGGGTCCCAATCCTGCTGCGAGAGCAAGGGATCGACCTCATCCTTCCAGAAGGATGCCGTGTCCACGCCCATGCTTTCCAGGAAGCCGGACGTGCTGTCCGAGGCCAGCGTGTCGTCGAAGTCGAATATCAGGGCGATGACGTCGGACATGTATATGCGTGAAAAAGGGGCGACAGCCGCCATTTTGCCTGAATGTGGCGGCGGCTGCGCCCCTGGAGGCCCAAGGCGGGCGGCCCTGCCGCCCCGGCCCCGACTGTCGCTTACTGGCGCACCGGCGCGGTCATGGGCGCCGCCGCCGGCGCGGGCGCCATGCCCGGCGCGCCGGCCGCGGGCGGCACGGTATCGGCCGGCACCTGGATCACGGTTTCACGCAGCACGCCCCCGCCCTGCACGCTGCCGCGCACATTGGTCGGCGAGGTCATCTGCGTGACGCAGTCCTGGCGCGAGGCGGCCGGCAGGCGGTTGCAGCGGTCCAGCATGTTCTGCTGCAGTTGGTCGTTATTGCCGTCCTTGAGGTTGTTGCGGCCGCTTTCCTGGCGCGCCGCGCCGGCTTCGCGCATGCAGGCGGCCTGGTCCTGGCCGGTGGCGCCGCTCTTGCATGCCGCCACGTCCTGCTGGTACTGGGACTGAGCTGAGCCGCGGCCGGTCGCATCAGCCGCGTGGACCGCTCCCGCGGCCAACATCAGGCCAGCGGCACAAAGCGTCGCCGCGAGGCGTTTGGTATGCATGGGTCGTGTAGTCATGGTCAGCTCCTTGAAGTTGATTGAACCGTTACCCACTATCCCACGATGACGCTTCGGCTACATGTCCAGCGACGTGAAATCGTAAGACTACGTTTCAATTGACGCGACGCAACAAACCCTGCCTTTCCCCTTAACTTGCATCGCGCTCGGCGTCGGTCTTGCTCAGGCGATTACGGTAGGTTGCCGCACGCATGAGCAGCATGGCGGTCACGGGCGAAGACACGATCAGCAGCAGCGTGATGATGACTTCATGAAACACAGGCCGCGAGGACAGTGCCGAAAACACCAGGATGGACGCCGCGAGCACGCAGCCGCAACCCATGGTGTTGCCCAAGGTGGGCGCATGGATGCGGGCATAAAAGGTACGGAAGCGCAGCAGGCCGGCCGAACCGGTCAGCGCAAGCAGGCCGCCGAGCACCAGCAGGATGCTCGCGGGTATGGCGGCCCACAGCGGGATCTGGGCGTCGATCATGGCTCGATCACCTCGCCGCGCAGCAGGAAGCGCGCCATGGCGGTGGAACCGACAAAGCCGAACAAGGCGATCAGCAGCGCAATGTCGAAATACACGGAAGTGCCGGAGCGGATGCCGAACACCAGCATGGTCAGCATGCCGTTGATGTAGAGCGTGTCCAGGGCCAGCACGCGGTCCTGCGCGGTGGGACCGCGCAGCAGCCGGATGGCGGCGAAGACCATGCCCAGCGCGAAGCAGAGCAAGGCGAAGGACGCCGCCCAATAAAGTATGTTGTTCATTCGAAAATCTCCATCAGCGGGCGCTCGTAGCGTTCCTGCACCAGCTTGATCCAGTCGCCTTCGTTCTGCAGGTCCAGCACGTGCAGCTTCAGGCTGTGGTCGTCGGTCAGGTCCACCCAGACGGTGCCCGGCGTGTATGTGACGATGCAAGCCAGCATCGCCAGGCCGTGCGGGTCGCGCATGGTCAGCGGGATCATGATGAACCCGGGCGAAAAGTCATTGCGGCGCGGATTCAGGATCAGCCGCGCCACGGCGATATTGGATTTGATGATGTCCGCGGTCACGTGCAGGAACAGCGGCACCGCCTTCCACAGGCGGCGCGGCTTGGCCCTCAGCGGCCGCAGGCGCGACGCCGCCCAGGTGAACCAGAGCGCCAGCGCGATGCCCAGCGCGATCTGGCCCGCGGACGCGCTCTGGTTGAGCACCAGCCACAGGACGAACAGGTAGACGGGCAGGAACAGGAAGTAGAGGCGGCGCATCAGCTTCCTCCCTTGAGGCCGCGCACGGTCTGCGCGGACATGACGGCGTCGATATAGGACTTGGGCTGGTCCAGCGACCGTGCCGCGTCGTCCAGATAGGCCGACACGGGGCCGGCGCCGGCCGCCAGGCCCACGCACAGCAGCAACAGCACGGCCACCGGCCCGGCTTCGATCAAGCGCAGGCGCGGCGTGCTGCGGTCATCGCTGGCCCAGAACACGCGGATGCCGGTGCGGCCCAGGCCGATAAGGCCCGCCAGCCCCGACAGCAACACCGCGGCCACCAGTATCCAGGCGTCCATGGGCACGGCCGATTCGTTGGCGGCCGACACCGCCGCCGACAGCAGCGACAGCTTGGCGACGAAGCCCGACAGCGGCGGCAGGCCGGTTACCAGCAAGGCGCAGGAAATGAAGGCCAGGCCCAGGAAGGCCATGGCGGCGGGAATGGCCACGCCCACCACGTCGTCGGAACGGTTGACCGAGGCCGGGTCGTCCAGGTCGAATGCGTCCAGGGTGACCGCCAGCACGTTGGCGCCGAAGCTGCGGGTGCGCTCGATCAACTCAGCCAGCAGGAAGAACGCGCCCGTGGTCAGCACGGAGCTGAGCAGGTAGAACAGCGCCGGTCCCGTCAGCGTCACGCCGGGCATGCCCAGTGCGGTCAACAGCGTGCCGGCCGACACGATCACGCAGTAACCCACCATCTTTTCCAGCTGCTGGGTCGCCAGGAGGCCCAGGCCGCCGAACAGCAGCGTGGCCAACCCCGCCGCGAACATCCAATCCAGGCTGAAGGCCGCCGGCGCGCCGGTGGGCAGCAGCAAGGAACCGATGCGCAGCAGCGCGTAGATGCCGACCTTGGTCATGATGGAAAACATGGCCGCGACCGGGGCGCCAGCCGAGCCGTAGCCCTTGACCAGCCAGAAGTTCAGCGGCCAGGCGCCCGCCTTGACCAGGAAGGCCACGCCCAGGATGGCCGCGCCCGCCTCGAACAGCATGCGGTCCGCGCCCGCCAGGTTGCCGGCGCGCACCGCCAGGTCCGCCATGTTCAGCGTGCCGGTGACGCCGTAGATCAGCGCGATGCTAATCAGCAGCAGGAACGAGGCCACCAGGTTGACCGCAATGTACTGCAGGCCGGCGCTCACGCGCGCCACGCCCGAGCCGTGCAGCAACAGGCCATAGGACGCCGCCAGCAGCACCTCGAAGAACACGAAGAGATTGAACAGGTCGCCCGTGAGGAAGGCGCCGTTCAGGCCCATCAGCAGGAACTGGAACAGCGAATGGAAATGCACTCCGGCGCGGTCCCAGCGCGCCAGCGCATAGACCAGCGTCGCCAGCCCCAGCACCGCGGTCAGGGCCAGCATCACCGCAGCCAGGCGGTCGACCACCAGCACGATGCCGAAGGGCGCGGGCCAGTCGCCCACCAGATAGACCCCCACCCCGTCCGGCCAGACGCCAGGCACGCCGCCGCCCGCCACCACCAGCAGCGCGATGGCGGCGGCCAGTTGGCCCAGCGTCGAAACCAGCGCAATGGCGCCACGGGTGTAGCGGCGGGTGTCCGCCAGCAGGAGCATCGCCGCGCCAGCCGCCAGCGGCGTGACGATGGGCAATACGGGCAGGTGTTGCAGCCAAAAATTCAAGATTGGGACTCCCGTCCATCAACGTGGTCGGTACCCGTGAGGCCACGCGAGGCCAGCAGCACAACCAGGAACAGCGCGGTGGTGGCAAAGCCGATCACGATGGCCGTGAGCACCAGCGCCTGCGGCAGCGGATCCGCATACCAGGAAGGATCATGGGCCATTGCCGGATCGACCACGGGCGGACGGCCCGAGGTCAGCCGGCCCATGCCGAAGATGAACAGGTTCACCGCGTAGGAAACCAGCGACAGGCCCATGATGAACTGGAAGGTCCGCGGCCGCAGCAGCAGCCAGACGCCCGAGCCCGCCAAGACACCGATAGCGATGGCGTATATCAATTCCATCAGGCTTCCCCTGTTTGTGCGGCCGCCGCCTGGATTTCGACGGCAGCCTTGCGTTGCGCGCGCAGCGATTGGTGGGCCAGCGCCACCAGCACCAGCACGGTGGATCCCACGACCAGCATGTAGACGCCCAGGTCGAACAGCAGCACGCTGGACAGATGCACGTGGCCGATCAGCGGCAGCGCGACATCCCAGGCCAGCGCCGCCAGGAAAGGCTTGTAGGCGAGCCACGCGCTCACCGCCGCGGTGCCGGCGAACAACAGGCCGATGCCGATCCAGTTCTGCGGGTTGAGGCGGCTGCGCGACTCCACCCAGTACACGCCACCGACCATGTATTGCAGGATGACGGCGGTGGCGAAGATCAATCCGCCCACGAAACCGCCGCCCGGCTCGTTGTGGCCGCGCAGCAGGAAGTACACGGAAATCAGCGCGGCGGTGGGCAGCAAGAGGCGCACCAGCACGGTCGGCACCATCATCGAACCCGTGGGCACCAGAGACTTGATGTCCGGCGCGGCCGGCACGCCGCCGTCCTGGTCGATCTGCTGGCGCGGCAGGTCCGCGCTTTCGGCGGCCGGACGGAAGCGGCGCAGCAGCGCGTAGACGGTCAGCGCCACGATGCCCAGCACCGTGATTTCGCCGAAGGTATCGAAACCGCGGAAGTCCACGAGGATCACGTTCACCACATTGGTGCCGCCGCCATCGGGCAGCGCACGGTCGACGAAATACGAAGAGATGGTGTCGCCTTGCGGCCGCACCAGCACCGCATAGGCCAGTGCGGCCATGCCGGTGCCCGCGGCGCCTGCCAGCAACAGGTCGCGCAGACGCCGCCCGCGAGCCCGCAGCGTGGCCTTCAGGCTCTCGTCTTCATCCTGCGCAATGCGCCGCGGCAGCCAGCGCAGGCCCAGCAGCAACAGCACCAGGGTCACGACCTCGACCGACAGCTGGGTCAGCGCCAGGTCGGGCGCCGAGAACCAGACGAAGGTCAGGCAGGTGATCAGGCCGGCGCCGCCCGCCAGCGCCAGCGACGCCAGGCGATGGTACTTGGCCTGGAAGGCGGCGGCCAGCGCGCAGCCCGCGCCCACCAGCCACAGCAGCGCGAAGGCCGGATCGATCGGCGTCATGCGGCCCGAGCCATCCAGCCAGCCGCCCGCGCGCAGCGGCAGCCAGGCCACGAACAGCGTACCCAGCACGATCAGCAGCATCTGCACCTGCAGGCGCGAGGACGCCAGCCAGCGCAGCAGCCAGGCCGCGGCCACGCTGGAGCCGTCCAGCAGCGCCTCGAAGCTGCGGCGGCCGTCCAGGCGGTAGATGAACGGCACCCGGCCCGGATTGGCGCGCTGATGGGCGCGCAGGGCGAGATAAAGCAGAATGCCGGCCGTGGTCGCAACCAGGCTCATGACCAAAGGCAGGTTCAAACCGTGCCAGACGGCCAGGCTGTACTCCGGCATGTCCTGACCCAGGATGCTCTGGGCCGCGGTCGCCAGGAACGGGCCGACCGTCAGGCCCGGCACCACGCCCACCAGCAGGCAGATCGCCACCAGCAGCGCGCTGGGGAACAGCATCCAGCGCGGCGGCTCGTGCGGGGCGCGCGGCAGGTCGGTGGCCGGGGGGCCGAAGAACACCTGCAGGATGAAGCGCAGCGAATAGGCCACGCTGAACGCGCCCGCAATGGTGGCCACCAGGGGCAGGCCGATCTCGGTGATGCGGTCGCCGCTGACGAAGGTGGTCTCGGCGAAGAACATTTCCTTGGACAGGAAGCCGTTGAGCAGCGGCACCCCCGCCATCGACGCAGCCGCCACCATGGCCAGCGTGGCGGTGATCGGCATGGCCTTGTACAGGCCGGACAAACGGCTCAGGTCGCGCGTGCCGGTCTCGTGGTCCACGATGCCCGCCGCCATGAACAGCGAGGCCTTGAAAGTGGCGTGGTTGATCATGTGGAAGATGGCGGCCACCAGCGCCAGCGTGCTGTTCAGGCCCAGCAGCAGCGTGATCAGCCCCAGGTGGCTGATGGTGGAGTACGCCAGCACCCCTTTCATGTCCTGCTGGAAGATGGCGGCGTACGCGCCCAGCACCAGCGTGATCAGCCCCGCCCCGCCGATGATCCAGAACCATTCGTCGGTGCCCGACAGCACCGGCCAGAAGCGCGCCAGCAGGAACACCCCGGCCTTCACCATGGTGGCCGAATGCAGGTAGGCGGATACCGGCGTGGGCGCCGCCATGGCGTTGGGCAGCCAGAAATGGAACGGGAACTGCGCGCTCTTGGTCAGCGCGCCCAGCGCCACCAGGATCAGGACGGCCGGATACCAGGGGTCGGCCCGCACCAGATCGCCCGCGGCCAGCACGCGGTCCAGGTCATAGCTGCCGACGATATGGCCCAGGATGAGGACGCCGGCCAAGAGGCACAGCCCGCCGCCGCCTGTGACCGTCAGCGCCATGCGCGCGCCGCGGCGGGCGTCCAGGCGGTGATGCCAGTAGGCGATCAGCATGAAGGACGCCAGGCTGGTCATTTCCCAGAACATGACCAGCTGGATCAGGTTGCCCGACAGCACCACGCCCAGCATGGCGGCCATGAAGGCCTGGAAGAAGGAGAAAAAGCGCGGCACCGGATCTTCCGGCGACATGTAGTAGCGCGCATACAGCACCACCAGCGCCCCCATGCCGGAGACGATCAGCGCGAACAGCCAGGCGTAGCCGTCCATGCGCAGGGTGAACTGCAGGCCCAGGGCGGGCGCCCAGGGCATGTCGAAGCGGACCACGCCGCCGTTGGCGACCTCGGGATAGAGGCTGATGACCAGCACCACACAGACCAGTGCGATGAGGCCCGCCAGCCAGGCCTCGGCATTGCGGGCGTTGGATGGCAGAAGCGCGGCGCACAGGCTGCCGGCAAACGGCAGAGCGAGGATCAGGATCAGCGACATGGCGTTCCGAGAGTGTCCGGGCCCCCTCCCGCCAGCGCAAGGCAGCGAAAGACGAACAGACCGGGGATTGAAAAACGGACGGAACCCTGGCCCGGTGCGTCGCTGCACTACACGTTGCCCCGCGGGGGGCATCAACCAACGCCATTGAACGGCGCAGACAGAAACAAACGCAATAGCTTTCTTGCAAGACCGGCCAAGAATCTCATACGAAAAATATCAGATTCTTGTAAGTTATGCAGAGATTTATGTGTTTACGATGCGGATGACAGCAAGATAGATGCGCAATCCTTGCGCAATTGAAATATTCCGGAAGCTGTTCATGTCTTTGTCAGCATTGGATTTTTTCGCCTATTGCCGTCTTCTCCGGGCAACGGCGCCGTAAAAAAATAACCCTGGACAAGCCAGGGTCTATCCGGGTTGACCGACGGATATTTACTGTGTGGAATGGCGCCCACGAAGCATCCACCGCGCCAGCATCCGGGCGCGGCAGGCTTCACCGACGCCGGCCCAAGAAGCCGGCCGGGTCGGAAATTCAAATAATCTGGAGAAGACTCTTGACCATGCTGTCCCAAGCCAAGGCCGTCCTGGCCGCCGCCATCGCCGGCCTCTGCCTCACCACCGCCGCGCAGGCAGCCGACCCCTACCCCAACAAACCCATCCGCCTGATCGTCCCGTTCGCCGCGGGCGGCACCACCGACATCGTCGCGCGCATCGTCGCCGAAGGCCTGACCCGCGAGCTCGGCCAGGCCGTGGTGGTCGAGAACCGAGGCGGCGGCGGCGGCTCGATCGGCGCCGATGCCGTGGCGCGGTCCACGCCCGACGGCTACACCCTGGGCGTGGCCACCGTCAGCACCATGGCCACCAACCCGGCCACCAACCCCAAGAACCCGTACAACCCGTTGAAGGACTTCGTCCCCATCACCAATATGGTGAACGTTCCCAACGTGCTGACGGTGAACCCTGCCGTGCCGGCCAAGACCCTGGCCGAGTTCATTGCCCTGCTGAAGGCCAACCCCGGCAAGTACGCCTACGCGTCCTCGGGCGCGGGCGGCATCGGCCACCTGGACGGCGAGCTCTTCAAGTCGCTGACCAAGACCGACATGGTGCACGTGCCGTACCGCGGTTCGGGTCCGGCCCTCAATGACGTGATCGCCGGCCAGGTCAACGCCCAGTTCGACAACCTGCCCTCGTCCATGCCCCACATCCAGGCCGGCAAGCTGCGCGCCCTGGCCGTGGCCGCGCCCAAGCGCCTGCCCGCGCTGCCGGACGTGCCGACCTTCTCCGAAGGCGGCCTGCCGGAAATGGACAACATGGCCTGGTACGGCCTGGTAGCGCCCGCCGGCACCCCGCAGGCGGTGGTCGACCGCATCCATGACGCCACCGTCAAGGCGCTCAAGGATCCGAAGATCGTGCAGCGCCTGGCCGACGGCGGCTCGCTGGTGGACGGCAACACGCCCGCCGAATACGCCGCCCAGATCAAGCGCGAGCTGGAACTGCGCCAACGCATCGCCAAGGAACGCAACATCCAGTCGACCAACTGATCGTCAGCGGACAGCGCGCCGGCCCGGTCCGGCGCCGCCCCAAGGCCGGCCTGTTTCCCAGGCCGGTTTTTTTTCGCGCCCGCCTTGCGCCCCCAACGTTCCAAGGGCTGCGCTTGACTGCAATCGCCCCGGTGGTAGCATGTGCGACCGTGCGATCCCATCTTTCTCCCCCTCCCTGCGCCGCCTGCGCGCTTTGCGCCCTGCGCTCGACCCTGTTGAGCTCGCAGGAAGTCGCCGCGCGCTCCGCCTACGCGCGCTCCAAGCCCGGCTAATCGCCCGCTTTTCCCCTTTCTGATTCCTGCACCGGCCCGCCGCCGGCTGCCTGCGCACATTCGCGCATCCGGCAGCCTTGCTGCCGGCCGGCGGACGCCCTGCCGCGTGGCCGGGATCCGCGTCTCGTCCCTCGATCCGCAACGCCAACGCAGGCTTGCGGCCAGGCCACGCACCGACCTATTCAAGCGCCATGCAACTCACCAAGAACTTCGTCAAAGCCAAGAACCCCTGCGCGGGCGGCTACAAATGGTTCATCCGCGACCACAACGGCCAGGGAGACTACCAGGCCGTGCTTGACGCCTTGGTCGCTGACGGCCGCGTCAGCGACGCCTGCTGGCTGCTGGACCAGTTCGGCCCCACCGACGCGGTGCTGCGGCTGGATTCGGTCGACGCCAATGCCATCGTGTTCGCCGGCACGCTGGAAGTGCGCATGGGCATCAATGTGGACAGCGTGGTGCGCGCCGGGCGCAGCATCGTCACGGGCGGCGGCATCCGCGCCGGCGAAACCATCCAGGCGGGCGAGAACATCACCGCCAACGCCAACATCGCCAGCGGCGGCAACCTGCGCGCAGGCGGTGACATCAGCGCCGATTGGGGCATCGAAACCGCCACGCGCCTGGACTGCGGCGGCAATGTGCGCGCCAAGTGGGACATCTGCGCCGGCCAGGACCTGGCCGTGACCGGCCACCTGCATGCCGGGCAGGACATCCAGACGCAAGGCGCCATCAAATGCGGCCAGGGCATCAAGGCCGGCGGCGACGTGCGCGCCGAAAAGGAAATCGACGCCGCCTGCGGCATCCAGGCCGGGGGCTCCATCCAGTGCGGCGAGCACCTCGCTTCCGGCTGGGGCCTGATCGCCGGCGAGGACATCCGCGCCGAAGGCGCGATCCGGGCAGGCGAAGGCGTGCAGGCCGAAGGCGTGATCGAGGCCGGCGCGGGCCACGGCATCTACGCCGGCCTGAGCGTCCGCCTGGACGCCTGGGCCGCCTGCGCGCGGGTGGTGGCGCAGAGCCGGCCCGAGCAATTGGTCAGCGGGCACTGGGACGGCCAGGACAGCGCCGCCTACGCATAACCGCAGCCCCGGCGCAGCCGGGGCGAAAAGCCGCCTACTCCGGCTTGATGTTCGCTTCCTGCATGCGGCGGCCCCAGGTGCCCAGTTGCGCCTCCACGAAAGCCTGCTGTTGCGCCTGCGTGTTCGGCGCGGCCGTCATGCCCAGGGCGGCGAACTTCTGCTGCACCTCGGGACGCGCCAGCGCGTCGTTCACCGCCTTGTTCAAGCGCTCCAGTATAGGCTGGGGGATGCCGGCGGGACCGGCCAGGCCTACCCATACCACCAGGTCGAAATCCTTATATTCCGTTTCGGCAAAGGTTGGCACATCCGGCAGGTCCGGCAAGCGGCGCTCGGTGCTGATGGCAAGCGCCCGCAGCTTGCCGCCGCGCAGCAGCGGCGTGGCGACCGACAGGTCCGCCATCACGTAATCGACCTGCCCGCCTGCCAGGTCCGTCAACGCCGGGGGCTGGCTCTTGTACGGCACGCCTTCCGCGCGCACGCCGGCAATGCGGTTGAACGCCGCCGCGCCGACCTGCCCGCCCGGCGAGCCGTAGCCGTAGTTCAAGGAACCCGAGGCCGCCTTCTTCACGAACGTGGCCAAGTCCTTGTACGGACCGTCCGCGCGCACCAGCAGCAGCATGGGCATGGTGGTCAGGCGCGACACGTGGCTGAAGTCCTTCTGCGCATCGTAGGGAAGCTTCTTGAACAGCCCCGGATTGATGGAGTTCAGCGAACTGCTGGAGATCGTCAGCGTGTAGCCGTCGCCCGGCGAACGCACCGCATACTCGGTGCCTATCAGGCCTTGGGCGCCGGGCTTGTTCTCGACGATCACGTTGGCGTTCAGGTCCTTACGCAGTTCTTCCGCGATGATGCGGGCGCTGGTGTCGGTCGCGCTTCCTGGCGAAAAAGCCGCGACGATCTTGATGGGCTTGTCGCCCGGATAGGTCTCGGCCTGCGCCGCGCCTTGCGCGGACAGGTTCAGTAGCGCGCATGCCAACAGCGCGAATCGAATCGTTTTCATGGTCTAGTCTCCTGGTTTTATGGGTACTGCCTGGTTCGCCTTACCGCTCTGACGGCGGTGTTGCGGCGTTCATTTCGCCCAAGCGCGGCGGGCCCCGGCGTATGGCCGCCGGCGTGCCGGACAGTTTTATCGGTATGCCCGGGCCGTGGTAGTCGTCGCGCCGGACCACCATCTGGCGATGCTCGGTATGGGCGGCTGCGGCCACCGATGCCATGTCCAGGATCGGCGCGGCCGGTACGTTCTGCGCCAGCAACTGCTTGCCGAACGCCTCGCCATCGACCTGCGCGAACGCCTGGGCCAGCGCCGCATCCACGGCTTCGCGGTTGACCACTCTTTGCCCGTTGGACTTGTAGCGTTCGTCCTGCGCCATGTCGGCAATGCCCAACTGCGTACACAGCTTGGTGAAGAGGCGATCGTTGGCGACCGCGATGAACAAGGGGCAGGTCCGGGTCTGGTAGACGTTGTAGGGCACGATGTTGGGATGCCCGTTGCCGCTGGGGCGCGGCGTATTGCCCGACGCCAGGTAATTGGCCAGGAACGGATGCGCCACCGACACCGCGGAATCGTAGAGGCACACGTCCGCCATCTGGCCGCGCCCCGTGCGGTGCCGGGCCTGCAGGGCCAGCAGCACGGCGATCGCGGCGTTCATGCCGGTGGTGAGGTCCACCACCGGCACGCCCAGCCTCAAGGGTTCGCCACCCGCCTCGCCGTTGATGCTGAGCAGGCCGGCCATGGATTGCACCGCGGCGTCGTAGCCGGGCAATTCGCCCAGCGGGCCATCGTCGCCGAAGCCCGTGATGCGGCAATGGACCAGTCGCGGAAAGCGCTCGGTGATGGCGGACGGTTCGGCCACGCCCCAAGCACGCAGCGTGCTGGCCTTGAAGTTCTCGATCAGCACGTCGGCCGTTTCCAGCAATTGCCAGAACGTCTCGCGGCCGGCTTCGCTGTTCAGGTCCAGCACCATGCTGCGCTTGTTGCGGTTCACGGCGCGGAAATAGGCCGAACTGCCGTCCACGAACGGGGGACCGAAACCGCGGCATTCATCGCCTTCCGGCGATTCGATCTTGATTACGTCGGCTCCATGGTCGCCCAGCATCTGGCCGCAGAATGGCCCTGCCAGGACGCGCGACGCGTCGATGACGCGCAGGCCGGCGAGCGCGCCGCCGGTATCGCTGCTATGCATAGTCTGTCTCCTTCGATTTCAGGCTCAGGCCGAAGTGCGGGCGATCAGCCAGCTGAATTCCCTGCCCTGCGCGCCCGCCTGCGTTTTCATGCGCAGCGCAAGCCGGTGATTGTGCGCATCCAGCGCGCCTTCCAGCAGGCCGTTCCAGGCTTGCGCCACGCAGGGGTGCGCATCGGCCACAGCGTCCATCAGGTTCCAGCCGTGTTGCGTCACACGCACGCCTTCCGCCGTTTCGCTCAACTCGCACGTGTCGCCCTGTGCTTGCGCCAGCGCCACCATGAAGCGCCCGAACTGCAGCGCGGAACTATCCTGCCCCACGCCCAGCGCCCGCGCCGTCTCGTGATAGAACTGCATGCCTATCATTCTTCCAGTCAGGTGCAGCAGCGCGGCCGCGTCCTCCGGCCCCCACAGGTTCACCGCTACGGGCAAGGCGCTGCGCACGTACTCCATGGCGTAGTTGCGGCTGGCCTTGGCCAGGCGCGTCGCGGGCCAATCCACGGTGGGCAGCGTCGGTGCGGCAGCGGCGTCGAAATCGGGCGCGTCCTCATTGCGGCTGAAGCGCAGGCGTTCATGCGGCTGCAGGTCGCGGTCGTACTCGTAGTAGTAGCCCTCCAGCCCAGACTGGCCGTCGACAGCCTGCTTGGTGCATACGAAACCCAGCCGCGGATTGTTGAGCGACACGCCGTTCTGCGCATGCCAGCCCGCCAGCATGGCGCGCGACACCTCCGACGGTATCGCGCACAGCGCGGTGCCCGACCAGATCCAGCGCGGCGCGGAATAGCGTATCCAGGCCTTGCGGTCGGACTCGTACATGTACTGCACCGCCACGCCGCCGATATGGTTGGAGAGGTAGTGGTACTGCGCCGCCGCCACCGCGGGCGGCAGATGCGCGATGCCCAGCTTCTTCAGGCCCGGCAGGAAGCGCTCGTTGCGCTGGCGGCAGAAGATCTCGTAGACCAGTTCGGCCGCGCGCGCCGTGCCGCGGCGCGTCACGGCCGACAGGACGATGCCGGTGAAGAATGCGTGATACCACTCGGAAACCGCGCGCCAGCCGCGTTCCTCGGATTGCATGTCATGCATGGCCATTCACTCCAGTGGGGACCGCCACGGAACCGGGCAGCAGGGATTGCATGGACGCGACAGCGAAATCCGCGATGTCGCGCGCGATGGCTTCGCGATCCGCTTCGGATTCGCCGGCCCTGGGGCGATACCACATGGTGGTCCAGTTCAAGGCGCCCAATAGCGGCTTGACCTGCAAGGCCGGCGGACCGCGCCGGAAGTCTCCGGTCGCCATGCCCGCCTCGACCACGCTGCGGAACAGCGACTCGTAGCGGTCGCGCTGCCGCACCAGTTCTTCCAGCTCGGCACGCTGGTTCGCCGTGGTGCGTCCGGCCAGGTGCAGTTCGACGCCCTGCACGGTGACGCGCTGGTACGGCAGGTGCGCCATCATCAGATGCGTGTGGGCGTGGGCCATGTTCCAGAGCCGCTGAGGCGGCGACGCGGCCTCGTCCTCCGCCAGCGGCGTCACCGTGTCCAGGTTCAACTGCATGGCGCGCCGGTGCACGGCGAAGAACAGGTCGGTCTTGCTGCGGTAGTAGTAATAGACGCTGCCTTTCGTGACGCCGATCAGGTCGGCGACCGAATCGATCGTGGTCGCCGCGAATCCCATTTCGGTGAAGGCATGCGCGGCCGCGTCCAGCAGCTCCACTTGCCGCAGGGGCATCTCGTCATAAGGAATGGCAGTCTTGGCTTTCATGCGAACTCCCCGCGCTGCGCCGCAGCGCCTGCGCTTTTCTTGATGGCGCGGGCCAGGACCACGCGCTGGATTTCGGAGGTGCCTTCGTAGATTTCGGTGATGCGCTGGTCCCGGTAGCAGCGTTCCACCGCGCTGGGCTTCACATAGCCGCGTCCGGCGAGAATCTGCATCGCGTCGTCCACCACGCTGTGCGAGGTTTCGCTGGCCAGCAGCTTGGCCATCGCGCCCAGCGTGCCGATGTCCTGCCCGGCGTCGTAGGCGCGCGCGGCTTCGTAGGTCATCATCCGCGAGGACGACAGCGCGGTGGCGGCGTCGGCCAGCTTGAAGCCCACGCCCTGGTGGTCGATGATGCTGCGCCCGAAGGTCTGGCGCTGCACCGCGAAGTCTCGCGCCTCGGCATAGCTGCACAAGGCGATACCGTTGGCCTGGGCCGCCACCACCACGCGGCCGATGCTCAAGGTCGCCAAGGCGAGCTTCAGCCCTTCTCCCAGCGTCCCGACCACGCTTTCAGCGCCGACCCAGGTGTCCAGTTTCAGGTTCGTGGTGGTGGTGCCGCGTATGCCCATCTTGTCTTCGTAGTGGTCTACCACCACGCCGCTTGCGTCGCGGTCGACCACGAATGCGCTTATGTTGTTGCGCGCCCCCGGCTCGCCCGTGCGGGCGAACACGATGAAATGGCGCGAATGCCCGCCGTTGCCCAGCCAGCATTTTTCGCCCCGGATGCGCCATCCGTCGCCCTCGGGCACGGCCGTGGTCAACAGGGCCGCCGCATCCGAACCGGCGCCGCGCTCGCTCAGGGCGAAGTTGACCGCGTGGCCGTCGCGCGCCAGGCCGCCCAGCAGCACCATCTTCTGTTCGGCGGTACCTCCCAGGATGACCGGAAACGCGCCCAGCGACAGCGCCGCCAGGATGGCGGCCGTGGAGGCGCAGCCCTGGGCCACGGTTTCCACCACCGCCACCAGCGAGGTCAGCGATGCGCCCGCGCCACCGTACTCGGCCGGAATGAAGAGTCCCGAGATCCCGCTTTCCCGCAACGGCGCCAGGTGCTCCACGGGATAGCGTTGTTCCCGGTCTATGGCGGCGGCCGCCGGCGCGAACGCCCGCGCGGTCAGGTCGGCGGCCTTGTCGCGCCAGGCGCTTGCCTGCGGGTCGAGCGGGGGATTCCAGATCACGGACATCGTTGTCTCCAGCAACATACTAACGAGTATTTAATTGGCTGGATGAGAACATACTACTTGGTATTTTTCTTCGATACCTGGGGAAAACCCGCGACCCAATGAGTTGCCCCGCGGGCGCACTCAAATCCGCTCGCGGGGTCATGCCTCAACTGGCAGCGGTCAGGTCTGCACCGCTTTCGCCGCTGGCGCCGGACTGCGCAACACCAGCATCAGGCCCAGCAGGATCGTCGCCATCCCGCCCAGACTCAACGCCGACAACCGGTTGCCCAGGATGAGGTAATCCAGGGCTGCCGTGCCGGCCGGCACCAGATAGAACAGGCTGGTGACATTGACCAGGTTGCCAGCCTGGATCATGCGGTAGAACAGCAGGGTCGCGCCCACCGAGATCACCAGGCCCATCCAGATCAGCGGCAGGATGAAACCGATCACCCACTCCACGCGGATCGGTTGGAATGGCACGAACAGCAGGCACAACGCCAGACTGACGAAGTACTGCAACGGCATGACGTCCATGGGCGCCTGGCGCACGCGTTTCTGCAGCATCGCGCCGCTGGTCATGCAAAGCAGCGCGGCCAGCGCGTAGGCCATGCCGGCCGCGGAAAAACGCGCCATGCCTATGCTCTGGTAGACCACCATCACCAGCCCGCACAAGGCAAGGCCGAGGCCCGCCACGCGCGGCAATGAGTAACGCCTTTCCATCACCGCCAACGTCAGAATGGGCTGCGCGCCCAGCAGCGTGGCCAGCACGCCCGGCGTGATGCCGTGGTCCAGCGCCAGCAGATAGCAGATGGAGTAGCCGCCGATGAGCAGCAGGCCAGTGGCCGCGACCGTCAGACGCGTGCCAGGCTCTGGCAGCCAGCGCCGCCGCCACGCGCACAACAGCATCAGTGCGGCCAGCGCCAGGATGAAGCGCAACAGCAGGAAGCCGAAGGCGGAGGCGTGGGACAGCCCCCACTTGGCGAAAATCGCGCCGCCGCTCCACAGCAGCACGAACAAGGAAGTGGAGCCATAGGAGGTCCACGCAGATCTATCGAAAGACATGAGGTTTCTACCTGTCGGGGTATGAACAGGCTCCAGCCCCGCCCGCGCAAGCGGGCATAAGCATGCGCTAGACGGATGCAATATGCATCAGGACGTCTGACGAAGCTTTTTGAAAAAAGGCTGGAGTCGCGTTGCGGACGGCGTCAGCCGACGACGACCGCGCTAGGCGGGTAAGCACCCGAGACCACGCCGCAAGGCGGCGCGACCGGCGGCGATACCACCGTGGACACGACAGGAGAAAAACCGGGGGAAACTGCGGAGCGCCGGGACAGCACACGCGCACGCGTATCCGCTGCGCGGGCAGCGGATGCGGAATCGGCGAGGAGCGTGTGGTCAGGCATGGGGCGTAGCCTACCGGCTGCGCGCGGCGCGGTCAAGCGATGCGCCGCTGCTCCACGCCCATGTCGCGCCACGCTTCGCCATGGCAGGTGAACATGAGGATCTGATGCCGCGTGGCCGCGTCGAACAGCGCGCGCTTCATGAAGTCGCGCCGCGCGTCGTCCGTGTGGACCAGCGCGTCGTCGAGCAGCAGCAGCGTCGGCCGCCCTGCTTCGCGCAGCAGATCGGCATAGGCGAAGCGGGCCAGGATGCCCAGTTGTTCGCGCGTGCCGAAGCTGAGCGCGGACAGCTGGTCCTCGCCGCCCGCGCGGCGCAGCGCGGCAGGCAGCAAGGCATCGTCCAGTCGCAGGTCGGCTTCCGGAAACAGCAGCGCCAGGTAGTGGTTCAGCCGGCGCGCCAGCGGCGCTTGCAGGCGTTGCGTCGCCGCCGCGCGCTTGTCTGCCAGCAGCTTTTGCAGGAGTTCCAGCGCAGCGGCGCGGCGGGCGAAGTCGTCGCGCCGCCGTTCCAGGCGTTCGCAGGCGGCCTCTGCTTCAGACAGGCGTTCGCCCAGCCCTTGAGCGCCCGCCTGGTCCAGCTTGCCTTGCAACTGCAGGATTTCGCCGTGGCGCTTGTGCTGCGCCTCGCGCTCGATCGCGGCGGACTTCTCGTAGCGCTGCACATCCTGTTCGACCAGCTCGGGACGGTGGCCAGCCAATGCCGCCTGCGCCTCGCGCACGCGGCGCTCCAGTTCGTCGTGGCTGCTGCGGACCTCGGCGAGCCTGCCTGCGCGGGCCTGCCGCTGCGTCGCGCGCTCGGGCGATTGGAGCTCGGCGCTGCGCGCCGCCGCCTGGTTTTCCAGCAATTGGGCGCGCGCGCCGTCGGTGTCCATGGTGCGCTGTGCGGCGGCCAGCGCGGTCTCGGCCTGCGCCGAAACCGCCTCGGCCTCGCGCAGGGCCTGGAGCGCCCCGGGCAGATCGCCGCCGCCGTCCGCCTGCGGCGCAGCTGGCAGCTTGTCCAAACGTTCCTGCAATTGCACGCGACGCGCCAACGCGTCGTCGCGCTGGCCACGCAGAACGTCCACGCCCTTGGGCGCATGGATGCCCAGCGTCTTGCGCATGCCGTCCAGCTCGCGCAGCAAGGCGCCATGGCGGGCGTAGCGTTGCTCGGCCTGCGCCAGGCTCTCGACGTCCAGGCGTTGCAGCAAGGCCGCGCTGGCCGCCCGAGCCGCATCGATTTCGCGCTTGAGCGCGGGCAAGTCCTTGCCGCCCGGCTCGATGCGCAAGCGCCCCACGCCCGGCAGCTCCAGTTCGGCGGCCGCCGTCAGCAGGACCTCGTCCGCGCCGCTCAGCATCCGGCCGTCCAGCAGCGCCCGGCCGCCCGCTTCCAGCTGATAGGACAGGCGCGTGGCGCTGGCCTGCTGCTGCAATTGCAGGTTGGCCAGTTCGCGTTCGCTCTTGCGCAGGGCTTCGATGTCGGCGTCGGCGATTTCGATCCGCATCGTCTCGGCCTTGAGCGCGGAGCCCTGCTCGATCAATGCGGTGACTTCCTTCAATGCGCCGTCCAGGCGTTCGATCTCCACGCCCAGCTGGAGCAGTTGATGCTCCAGGTCGCGCCGGTCGGCCACGGCCTGCACCGAAGTAACGCGCTGGCGCGCCGCGTCCACCGCGGCCGCATGCGCCTGGCGCTGCTGTTGGGCGCGCGCCAGCGGTTCGCGCGCGGCCTCGACCCGGGCGCGCGCGGCGCGGGCCTCGCTGGCCAGCGACTGGAGTTCGGCCTCGTCCTGCTGGTCGCGCCGGACCTGGTCCTGCAACAGCGCCAGCGTTTGCGCGGCTTGCGCCTGTTCGCGGCGCAGCCCTTCGAAGGCTTCGCGCTCCTTGGCCAGGGCCGCCAGGCGCGCACGCGCCTCGGCCGCCTTGGCTTCGAAGTCCTTCCAGGGCTCGCCGGCCTGGGCGCGCTCGTGGTCGCGGCGCAATTCGGCCAGGCGGTCCACGTCGGCGTTCAGCTGCGCCATGGCCTGCGCGCACTCGTCGCGTTCGGCCGCGGCGCGCGTCAGCGCATCTTCGGCTTCCTTGTAGACGCCCTTGGGGCGGCCATTGCGCGCGTCCAGCAGCGCGCCGCGTTCGGCGGCCACGCGCTCGTACAGGCGGTCGCCATCGCCCGAAGCCAGCTCGCCGGACAGCTGCGTCAAGGCCTCACGCAGATGCGCGCCCGCATGGCCGGCCGCTTCCTGCAGATTCTGGCCGTCGCCCTGCTGAATCCACAACAGGCCCGGTATGCCCGCCAGGTCCGGCTTGCTCTGGCCGCGTCCCGGCAGTTCAAAGCCCAGCAATGCGGCCAGCGCGTTCTCGGCCTCTTCGCCGTCCAGCCGTTGCGCGCCGCCATCGATCAACAGTTCGCAGCGCGCGCGCGACAGGAATTGCTTCTTCAGCACATAGCTGTGTCCGGCATGCGTGAATTCCAGTTCCACGCTGGGTCGCGCGCCGGACTCGCCGTGCGGCGCCAGGTCAGCGACCTTGCTGGTGCTGTAGCGTTCAAGAAAGGCGGAACGGATGGCCGCGGCCACGGTGCTCTTGCCGGCTTCGTTCGGGCCCACGAACAGGTTCAGGCCGTCCTGCAGCCCTTCCAGCGCCATGGGCTGGCGGAACTTGCGGAATTCTTCCAGGGCGATGCGCGAGAGCTTCATTTGGCGGCTCCCGGCGCGGCGCTTTCGCGCTGGAACCGCAGCAGCAGCCGCAATGCCTCGCCCGCAACCGCAGATTGTTCCGGGTCGGCTTGCAATGCCTGCAATTGCGCCGCAACTTCGCCCACGTAGCCGCTGGCGCGCAGTTCGGCCAGGTCGGCTTCGTCCGGTTCCAGCATGAGGCCGGACAGGTCCGGCAGCAGCGCACGCACCTGCGCCGCGGCCTGGTCCACGGCGCGTTGCAGCGCTTCCCAGGTTTCCATGTTGACGTGCCCTTGCAGGTCCAGCCGCAGCACATCCTCGGCGCGCAGCTCGGCCATGCGCGCGGCCAGCGCCTGCGCGTCCGAGGGCAGGCTCAGCGTTTCCGACCAGGCCGACCAGCGGTACTTGCCCGTAGCCAGCCGCTCGACGGCGGGCGTGGCGCCCGGCGCCTCGATGCGCACATGCAGCGCGTACCCCGGTTCGTTGCCGCGGAAGCGGTCCTGCTCCGGCGTGCCGGCGTACCAGGTGCGCTCGTCGATGGACAGACAGCCGTGCCAGTCGCCCAGCGCCAGATAGTCCAGCCGCGCGCGAACCGCGCGGTCCGGCGCGATGGGATTGGTGGCATCGATGGTGTCCGGCAGGCGGCCCGCCACGCTGCCGTGCGCCAGGCCCACGCGGATGCGGCCGGCTTCGGTTTCCAGCGCGTCGAAGGCCTGGGTCACGTCGTCGTAGGTATGGCGTTGCGTCAGGGGCGCGGCCAGCACGGCGAGATTGATCGCCGCCAGATCGACCACGCCGGTGCGCAGCGGAACATGCACGTTGGAAGGGATGCAGCCCAACTGCATCGCCCGGCTCCAGACGCTGTCGGCCAGCGCGGCGTCGTGGTTGCCGGCGATCATGACCCAGGGGCCGGTGTAAGCGGCCATGGCCGCGAACAGGCGGCGTATCGTGCGGTCCGACACGCCCTGCGTGTCGAACACATCGCCCGCCACCAGCACGGCGTCCACGCCGCGCTCTGCGGCCAGCGCAGCGATGCGGGCGACGACGTCGAAGCGGGCCTCGGCCAGCATGGCGGCATCGTCGGTTTCAAACTGGCCGTATTGTCGGCCGATCTGCCAGTCGGCGGTGTGCAGGAAATGGATCATGCGGGCCATTGTAGATGGCCCATGCGCAGTCCCGGCGGCGATATCCGGAAGAATCGCCGCCGGCTTGCCGCAAGCGGAATCAGGCGCTCTTGCCGTCCAGCACCAGCGACTGGCTGGACGCCGCCTTGCGGTCATAGCGCGACAGGCCCAGGCCGTCGGTGCGGATGGCGGGACGCTGGCCCATGACCAGATCGGCCACCAGCTTGCCCGAGCCGCAGGCCATGGTCCAGCCCAGCGTGCCGTGGCCGGTGTTCAGGTACAGGTTGCCGTAGCGGGTCGCACCGACCACCGGCGTGCCGTCCGGCGTCATGGGACGCAGGCCGGTCCAGAACTCGGCCTGGGCCACGTGGCCGCTGCCCGGGAACAGGTCGTTGACGACCAGTTCCAGCGTCTTGCGGCGGGCCTCCTTCAGGCGCAGGTCGAAGCCCGCGATCTCGGCCATGCCGCCCACGCGGATGCGCTGGTCGAAACGCGTGACGGCGATCTTGTAGGTTTCGTCCAGGATGGTAGAAACCGGCGCGGCCGATTCGTCCGCCATGGGGATGGTCAGCGAGTAGCCCTTGAGCGGATACACCGGCAGGTCCAGGCCCAGCGGCTTGAGGAAGTCGCGCGTGTAGCTGCCGAAGGCGGCGACATAGCGATCGGCGGTCAGGACTTCATTGCCCACGCGCACGCCGGTGATCTGGCCGCCGGCCGTGTTCAGGCCCGACACCGTCTGGCCGTAACGGAATTCCACGCCCAGGCCCTTGGCCATTTCGGCCAGGCGCGTCGTGAACAGTTGGCAGTCGCCGGTTTCGTCGTTGGGCAGGCGCAGGCCGCCGCTCAGCTTGTGCAGCGAGCGCGCCAGGGCGGGCTCGGCCGTCACCAGGCGGTTGCGGTCCAGCAGTTCGTAGGGTACGCCCACTTCTTCCAGCACCGCGATGTCGCGGCGCGCGGCTTCCAGCTGGGCCTCGGTGCGGAACAGCTGCAAGGTGCCGCGGGTGCGTTCTTCGTAGTGGATGCCGGTGGACTGGCGCAGTTCGCGCAGGCAATCGCGGCTGTACTCGGACAGGCGCAGCATGCGCTCCTTGTTCACCGAGTATCGTTCGGCAGAACAGTTGGCCAGCATGGACGCCATCCATTTCAGCTGGAACAGGCTGCCGTCCAGGCGTATGGCCAGCGGAGCGTGTTTCTGGAACAGCCACTTGATGGCCTTCAGCGGAATGCCGGGCGCGGCCCACGGCGTGGAATAGCCCGGCGAAACCTGTCCGGCGTTGGCGTAGCTGGTCTCTTGCGCCGCCGAAGGCTGGCGGTCCAGCACCGTGACTTTGGCGCCTTGACGGGCCAGATAGTAGGCGGTGGTGGTGCCGATGACGCCGCTGCCGAGGACGATGACGTGCATGATTCTTTCCGGTGATTGGTTTTGTTCAGGAATTTCGGTAGTCTATGGGCCTCTCAGCAGTGAAAAGCACTGAAGATTTTGCTTTGCCAGTGCTTTTTCCCGGCCGCCTCCTGTTTTTCGATCGCCAAAAGTGAAATGCGCGAGCTAGACCGTATCGACCTGAAAATCCTGGATATCCTGCAGCGGGAAGGCCGCATTTCCGTGACCGAACTGGCCGACCGGATCAGCCTGTCCGCCACCCCCTGCTCCGACCGCGTCAAGCGCATGGAGCGCGAAGGCGTCATCACGGGTTACCATGCGCGCGTCAATCCGGCGGCGCTGGGCAAGAACCTGCTCGTCTTCCTGGAGATCAAGCTGTCGGCCAAATCCGGCGACGTGTTCGACAAGGTCAAGAAAGAGCTGCTGTACGTGCCCGAAGTCATGGAATGCCATCTGGTGTCCGGCGACTTCGACTACCTGGTCAAGGCCCGCCTGACCGAAATGAACGAATACCGCCGTCTCCTCGGCGAAATCCTCAAGCGCCTGCCCGCGTCCGCTGAATCGCGCAGCTACGTGGTCATGGAGGAAATCAAGGAGACCCTGTACCTGCCCGTGGACCGCTAGGCGCGCGCCGCTTCCGCTGATCGCACGCCGATTGTTACCGGTCGGGCCCGCGCCGGCTGCTATGCTGGCGGCCCTTCGGCGCGTGCCTTTGCCGCGTAATCCGACCCTGATTTATTTGCCTATGTCTATGACTCGCCTCTATAAATACTTCTTCCGCGGCCTGATCACCGTCCTGCCGCTGGCCCTGACGATCTACCTGCTCTATATCTTCCTGGCGTGGACCGAAGCCGTGGCGCTGACCTTCCTGCGCCCCTTCATCGGCGGGTTCTATGTGCCGGGCATGGGCCTGGCGCTGGGCATCCTCGGCATCCTGGCCATCGGCTACCTGGTGTCCAAGGAACGCGTGCAGCGCGTGCTGGTGCTGCTGGAAATGCCGTTCACCAACCTGCCGGTGGTCAAGAGCATCTATTCGTCGCTCAAGAGCTTCGCGGACTATTTTTCGCCCAGTTCCAAGAACACCGCCCAGCAGGTCGTGATCCTGCGCGTGCCGGGCCAGCAGCTGGAACTGGTCGGTCTGGTCACCCGCCGCAACATGGAAGGCTTGCCCGAAGGGTTCACCCAGGGCGAGCGCGTGGCCGTATACCTGCCGATGGGCTACATGATCGGCGGCTATACCGTGTTCGTGCCGCAGGAATGGGTCCAGCCCATCCAGATGTCGGTCGAGGAAGCCATGCGTTCGTCCCTGATCGCCTGGATGGCTCGCGCCGAAACCAGCAACAACCGTCCCGCCGCGCAGGAGCCCCCCGCCCCTGCCCAGGACGGCGCCAACGGCGGCGGCCAAGCCTGAGCGCCCCGCCCCCACCTCTACCAGACTCTCGCTATGCCCATCATCGAATTCACGCTGGCCGAAGGCAGCCCCTATATTGAAGTGAACCAGCTGCTCAAGGCCACCGGCGTGTGCGACAGCGGCGGCGCGGGCAAGATGCTGGTGGCCGAAGGCCACGTCAGCGTGGGCGGCGTGGTCGAAAGCCGCAAGACGGCCAAGATCCGCGCCGGCCAGATCGTGACCTGCGGCGACGTGCGCATCGTCGTGCGCGGCCCCGACGCCGGCGACGCAGACGCCTGAAGCCCTCCACACCACGCATCACCGCGAGCCGCCATGAAACTCAAGATGTCCCAGAACTCCATTTTTGCGGTGCTGCTGCGCTCGCCCTGGTGGATGAGCGCCGGCGTGGCCATGCTGCTGTCGGCCGCCGGCTTTGCCGCGCTGCCGCTGGAGTACGCCGCGATGGGCGTGTTCGCCGCGGTGCCGTTCGCGGTCATCGCCATCATGGCGGCCTACAAGCAATTGCGCGCGCCCTCGGGCGCGCGGGTGCAGGCCGTGGCCGAAGCCGCCGCCGGCATGTCCTGGGCGGAATTTTCCAAAACCGTCGAAGCGGGCTTTCGCCGCGACGGCTGTGAAGTGCAGCGCCTGCAATTGCCCGGCGCCGATTTCGCGCTGAGCAAGGACGGCCATGTCGCCATGGTCAGCGCCAAGCGCTGGAAGGCCGCCCGCGTCGGCGTCGAACCCTTGCGCGAACTGCAGGCGGCGCGCGAGAAGCGCGGCGCGCGCGAAGCCATCTACATTGCGCTGGGCGAGGTCTCGGACAACGCCCTGCAATACGCCAAGTCGCAAGGCGTGTCGCTGATGACCGCGCCTGAACTGGCCAAGCTGCTGCGGGACCTCAAGCCCTGAGGCGGACACGGCCATGAGCTATCGACTGCTCGCCGACCTGGTGCTCATCGTGCACGGCCTCTTCGTTGCCTTCGTCGTATTCGGCGGCCTGCTGGCGTTATGGAAGCGCTGGATCGCCTACCTGCACCTGCCCGCGCTGGCCTGGGGCGCGCTGGTGATAGGCATGGGCTGGATCTGCCCGTTGACGCCGCTGGAGATTTCGCTGCGCCAGCAGGCCGGCCAGCAAGGCTATGGCGGCGGCTTCATCGAACACTACATACTGGCGCTGATCTACCCCGAAGGCATCACCCGCGGCACGCAGATCGTACTGGCGGCCTTGCTGATCGTGGGCAACATCGTCGTCTACACGCTGTGGGCGCGGCGCGGCCGGCGCCTGCCGGCCTAGCCTTTCGTTCACAGGGCCCGGGCGATCACCAGGCGCTGGATGTCGCTGGTGCCTTCATAGATCTGGCAGACCCGCACATCGCGATAGATGCGTTCCACCGGAAAATCCTTCAGATAGCCGTAGCCGCCCAGTGTCTGGATGGCGGCGGAGCAGACCTTCTCGGCCATCTCGGAGGCGAACAGCTTGGCCATGGACGCTTCCGTCAGCGCCGGCCTGCCGGCCTCGCGCAAGGCTGCCGCATGCAGCACCATCTGGCGCGCCGCATGGATCTGCGTGGCCATGTCGGCCAGCCGGAACGCGACCGCCTGATGCTCCATGATGGGTTTGCCGAAGGCCTGCCGGTCGCGCGCATAGTCGCGCGCGCACTCGTAGGCCGCGCGCGCCATGCCCACCGACTGGGACGCGATGCCGATGCGCCCGCCCTCCAGGTTGGACAGGGCGATCTTGTAGCCTTCGCCCTCCGCGCCCAGCCGGTAAGCCGCCGGAATGCGCATGTCCTCGAACGCGATCTGGCAAGTGTCGGACGCATGCTGGCCGAGCTTGTCTTCCACCCGCAGCACCTTGTAGCCTGGGGTGTCGGTGGGCACGATGAAGGCCGAGATGCCGCGCTTGCCGGCATCCGGGTCGGTCACGGCGAATACGATCACGACCTGGCCGCTGCGCCCCGACGTGATGAACTGCTTGGCGCCATTCAGGATGTAGTCGTCGCCATCGCGGCGCGCCCGGGTGTGCAGGCTGCTGGCGTCCGACCCCGCCTGCGGCTCGCTCAGCGCGAAGGCGCCGATATGCTCGCCTGTTGCCAGCGGACGCAGGAACTGTTCTTTCTGCGCGTCGGTACCGAACTTCAGGATGGGCATGCAGGCCACCGAATTGTGCACGCTCATGATGGTGGAGCAGGCGCCATTGCCGGCCGCGATTTCCTCCAGCGCGACCGCATACGAGATATAGCCGCTGTCATTGCCGTCCCAGGCTTCGGGCACCAGCATGCCGAAAAAGCCCAGCTGCGCCATTTCGGCGATGGCGTCGGCGGGATAGTGATGGTCGCGGTCCCAGCGTTCCGAGTTGGGCGCCAGGCGCTCCTGCGCGAAGCGGCGCGCCATTTCCTGGACGCTGAGCTGTTCGTCGGTCAAAAGCATGCTTGTCTCTCCTGGATGCGGTGGCGGCCGATGCGCGGCCTGCTCTGTTCTGCGGTTCGGCGCCCGACTTGGGGCGGCCGTCAGATCGCCAGAATACACCGCGCCGGCAGGCGCTGGACGCCGCCGCGCGGCCTATTCCCGCGGCGCGTCCTGCTCGCTGCGCTGACGCGCCGGGCCGCTCGCCCGGCTCAGGTTGTAGGCGGTATTGACCAGCCCGATATGCGAGAACCCCTGCGGGAAATTGCCCACCAGGCGGCGCCGGCCTACGTCGTATTCCTCGGCCAGCAGGCCCAGGTCGTTGCGCAGCGCCAGCAGCCGCTCGAACAGGCGTTCGGCGTCATCGATGCGCCCCTGCATGACGTAGGCGTCGGCCAGCCAGAAGCTGCAGGCCAGGAACACGCCTTCGTCGCCCGGCAGGCCGTCGCTGGCATGCTGATTGGAGTAGCGCAGCAGCAAGCCATCGCGCAGCAGTTCGCGCTCGATGGCGCGCACCGTCCCCGCCACCCGCGGATCGTCCGCGGGCAGGAAACCCACCTGGGGGATGAGCAGCAGGCTGGCATCCAGCTCATCAGATCCATAGCTCTGCACGAAGCTGCCGCGCGCCTGGTTGTAGCCGTGCTTGCAGATGTCCGCCCGGATGCGGTCGGCAAGCCGCTGCCATTCATCGCGCGGCCCGCGCAGGCCGAAGCGATCACAGGATTGCACCGCGCGGTCGAAGGCCACCCAGCACATCAGGCGCGAATGGGTGAAGGCGCGGCGCTCGCCGCGAACTTCCCAGATGCCGTGGTCCAGGTCCTGCCAACGGCGCTTCAATGGCTCCAGCAGCACGTTCTGCAGGCGCCAGGCCTCGGCCAGCGGCGCCAGATCCGCGGCGCGCGCCGCATACAGGGTTTCGATGAGTTCGCCATAGACGTCCAGCTGGCTCTGGCCGGCGGCGCCGTTGCCCCGGCGCACCGGCAGGCTGCCCTCATAGCCCGGCAGCCAGGGGATTTCCAGTTCGGGCAGCCAGCGTTCGCCCGCGATGCCGTACATGATCTGCAACTGGTCGGGATGCCCGGCCACCGCGCGCAACAGCCATTGGCGCCAGGCCTCGGCCTCCTCGCGGTAGCCGGCATTGAGCAAGGCGTAGAGGGTCAGCGCCGAATCGCGCAGCCAGCAATGCCGGTAATCCCAGTTGCGGCTGCCGCCCAGGGCCTCCGGCAGCGAGGTGGTAGGCGCGGCAATGATGCCGCCGGTGGGCTGGAAGGTCAGCAGCTTCAAGGTAATCAGCGAGCGCACCACGGCCTCGCGCCCTTCTTCGCTGCCCTCCCAGCGGCAGCGCTTGGCCCATTCCTGCCACCAGGAAATGGTGCGATCCATGCTTTCCACGCGATCCGGCACGAAGTGCGGCGTGCGGTGCGAACGGTGGTAGGACAGCGTAAACGGCACCACCCGCCCCGGATGCACGGTGAAGCGCGCCGTGGTGGTGAGTTCGTGCCCCGCCAGGTCCACCGGCGTGTGCAGTTCGACCGCGTCGGGGCCCGCGATGGCGCTCAGGCCATAGTCGCGCCGGCGCACCCAGGGAACGGCCTGCCCATAGTTGAAGCGCAGCGCCATCTCCATGTCCATCTGCACGTGTCCGGATTCGCCGCGCACGATGCGCACCACGTCGGCGCGCTCGTCGTCGTCGCTCAAGGGCATGAAGTCGTACAGCAGCGCCGTGCCCGAGCCGGTTTCGTAGCGCGTTTCCAGCACCGCGGTATCCGGCACATAACGGCGCGACACCGTGCAGCGCTGCGCGTGCGGCGCAATGCGCCAGCGCCCGTGCCGTTCATCGCCCAGCAACGCCGCGAAGCAGGCGGGGGAATCGAAGTGCGGCAGGCACAGCCAGTCGATGGAGCCGTCGCGCGCCACCAGCGCAGCCGACAGCATGTTGCCGATCAAGCCATAGTCTTCCAGGGGCTTGGACATGGCCTAGCCCGCGCCCCGGAATTCGGGATACAGCGTCATGCCGCCGTCGACGAACAAGGTCGTGCCGGTGACGTAATCCGAGGCGTCGCTGGCGAGCCAGACGGCGGCCCGCGCCACGTCTTCGGGTTCGCCGATGCGGCCGTAGGGAATCAGCTGCAACAGCCTGGCCAGGCTTTCCGGCGTATCCCAGGCCGGCTGGTTGATAGCCGTGCGTATGGCGCCCGGCGCAATCGAATTGACGCGTATCCGGGCCGGCGCCAGCTCCTGCGCCAGGGATTTCATCAGCATCGATACGCCGCCCTTGGACGCCGCGTAATTCACCTGGAAGGCCCAGGGTATGACCTCGTGCACGGAACTGATGAAGAGGATGTTGCCCGCCGCCAATCCCTGCCGCGCCGGGTCGACCGGCTGTGACTGGAACTGCTGCGCAGCGGCGCGCGCGCACAGGAACTGCCCCGTCAGGTTCACGTCGATGACGCGCTGCCAGTCGGCCAGCGTCATGTCCGCAATCGGCGCGGGATGCTCTATGCCCGCGTTGTTGACCAGGATGTCCAGGCGCCCGTAATGCTGCAGCGCCTGCGCAAACAGGTGCTCCACCTCGGGCTCCTTGCTGATGTCGGCGGCCGCGGTGACGGCCGAACCGCCCTGCCGCTGGATCGCTTCGGCGACGGCGGCGGCCCGCCCCTGAGAATCACCGCCCGCGCGATGATTCACCACCACCTGCGCGCCAGCGGCCGCCAGCCCGATCGCGATGGCCCGGCCTATGCCGGAAGATGCGCCTGTCACCACGGCCACCCGGCCGCGCAGTTCGCTCGCGTGATGCATGCCTGCCTCCCTGGCGGCCGCTACGCATCGAGCCCGGCCGCCGCGTGTAGAACGTCCAGCGTAGTCCCGCGAGCGGGTTACATGCAACCCGCGGCACAGCGTGCATAATGGCGGACATGCGCGGCCCGCGCTCCTCACGGAGCGTCGGGCCGCAGGTTCATATGCCCACCCGTATGCCCATGCTTCCTGGAGACGCCGTGCTGGATCCAATACTTGCAGAACTGTCGACCACCCTGCCCGAGGCCAAGTCGGTCGAACAGCTGACGCGCCCGCTGCTGGACATGCTGGGCGCGGTGACCGGACTGGAATCCACCTATCTCACGTCCATCGACCTGAAGGCCGATCTCCAGAGCATCCGCTACGCGCGCAACGCCGGCACACTGCAAATCCCCGAAGGCCTGTCCGTGCCCTGGGACGACACCCTGTGCAAACGCGCGCTGGACGAAGGCCGCATGTGCACCAGCGATGTCTCCAGCTGCTGGCCGGATTCCGACGCGGCCCGGCAACTGGGCATACAAACCTATCTGAGCGCGCCGGTGCGCACCGATGACGGCGTGCTGTTCGGCACCCTGTGCGCCGCCAGCGCCACGCGACACCAGATCGAACCGCAGGCCGAATCGGTGCTGAAACTGTTCTCCAGCGTGATCGCCCGCTTCCTGGAACGCGAAATGCTGATGGAGCAGCTGCACGCGGCCAACGTCCAGCTCATGTCATATGCGCTCACCGACACCCTGACCGGCCTGCCCAACCGCCGCGCGCTTTACGAGGCGCTCGACCGCTTGCAGGCGCGCGCCATCCGCGAAGGCGGCAGCGTGCTGGTCGGCGTGATCGACCTGGACGGTTTCAAGGGCATCAACGACGTCTACGGCCACCAGCAAGGCGACGTGTTCCTGCAGGAGGTATCGCGCCGGATCTCCGCGGCCCTGCGCGGCTCTGACATGCTGGGCCGCATAGGCGGCGACGAATTCGTGCTGATCGGCCCCGGCCCTGCCTTGGTAGCGGGGGACGGCCCCCATGGCGTGCACGCGCCGCGCGGCGATGCCGAAGAAGCCGCCCGCTCCCTGGAAGAGCGCGCCACCGCCGCCACCGTGGGCCGCTACCAGCTCGGCGAGGCGACCGTCCCGTATGAAGGCGCCAGCGTCGGCGTGGTGGCGCTGGATCCGCGCGGCCTGGACGCTGAAGCGGCGGTACGCCTGGCCGATGCCCGCATGTATGAAGTCAAGCGCGCGCGCAAGGCGGCGCGCGTCATACACTGACGGGCAAAAAAAGGACCCGGCGCGATGCCGGGTCCAGGCCGTGCGCAGCGTTCGGCCGGCTTACCTCACCTTGCCCTGCTTCCACGCATCCAGCAGCTTCTCATAGGCGATCGTCTCGCCCTTGGGCTTTTCGTTGGCCAGCTTCTTCCACGGCGCGTGCTGGTCCGACAGCCACTTGCTGGGGTCGCTCTTGGGGTTGAGCTTGGGCGCGCACTGCGCCATGCCGGCGCGCTCCAGACGCGCCATGACCTGATCCATTTCATTGGCCAGGTTGTCCATGGCCGCCTGCGGGGTCTTTTCGCCTGTGACCGCGGTGGCGACGTTCTTCCACCACAGCTGCGCCAGCTTCGGGTAGTCAGGCACGTTGTTGCCGGTGGGCGTCCACGCCACGCGCGCCGGGCTACGGTAGAACTCGATCAGGCCGCCGTAGTTCGCCGCGTTCTTGGTGAAGAACTCGCTGTTGATGTCGCTGTCGCGGATGAAGGTCAGGCCGGTGATGGACTTCTTCAGCGACACCGACTTGGACGTGACGAACTGCGCATACAGCCAGGCCGCGGCCATCTTGTCCGGGTTGGTGGACTTGAAGAAGGTCCACGAGCCCACGTCCTGGTAGCCGTTCTGCATGCCGTCCTTCCAGTACGGGCCGTAGGGCGACGGCGCCATGCGCCACTTCGGCGTGCCGTCCTCGTTGACGACCGGCAGGCCCTTCTTGGTCATGTCGGCGGTGAAGGCCGTGTACCAGAAGATCTGCTGGGCGATCTGGCCCTGGGCAGGCACCGGACCGGATTCCGAGAAGGTCATGCCCATGGCCTGCTGCGGCGCGTACTTCTTCATCCAGTCCACGTACTTGGTCAGGGCATAGACCGCAGCCGGACTGTTGGTGGCGCCGCCGCGCGCGACCGACGCGCCGACCGGGGTGCACTTGTCGTCCGCCACGCGGATGCCCCACTCGTCCACCGGCATGCCGTTGGGCAGGCCCTTGTCCGCGGCGCCGGCCATGGAGAGCCAAGCGTCGGTGAAGCGCCAGCCCAGCGACGGGTCCTTCTTGCCGTAGTCCATGTGGCCATAGACCTTCTTGCCGTCCAGTTCCTTGACGTCGTTGGAGAAGAAGTCGGCGATGTCCTCATAGGCGGACCAATTGGTGGGCACGCCCAGCTCGTAGCCATACTTGGCCTTGAACTTGTCCTTCAGGTCCTGGCGCGCGAACCAGTCGGCCCGGAACCAGTAGACGTTGGCGAACTGCTGGTCGGGCAGCTGATAGAGCTTGCCGTCGGGCGCGGTGGTGAACTTGGTGCCGATGAAGTCCTTCAGGTCCAGGTTGGGGTTGGTCCATTCCTTGCCCGCGCCCGCCATGTAGTCGGACAGCGGCAGGATGGCGCCGTAGCGGTAGTGCGTGCCGATCAGGTCGGAATCGGAGATCCAGCCGTCGTAGATGGACTTGCCCGACTGCATCGAGGTCTGCAGCTTCTCGACCACGTCGCCTTCCTGGATCAGGTCGTGGTTGACCTTGATGCCGGTGATCTCGGAAAAAGCCTTGGCCAGCGTCTTGGACTCGTATTCGTGCGTGGTGATGGTTTCGGACACCACGCTGATTTCATTCACTCCCTTAGCCTTGAGCTTGGCGGCGGCCTCGATGAACCACTTCATCTCGGCCATTTGCTGGTCCTTGGACAGCGATGAAGGCTGGAACTCCGAATCGACCCACTTCTTCGCTTCCGGTTCGCCAGCCCAGGCCGCCGACGTCCCGATCAGTGCGATGGCGGCTGCCATGGCGTGCATGCGCAATTTCATGACCTGTCTCCTCGATAAGTCTTCCCCATCGTTTGCTGCGGACCGCTGGCCGGGGAAGACGCTG
This sequence comes from Achromobacter sp. GW823-FHT04E03, assembly GCF_058796095.1. Taxonomy (NCBI): domain Bacteria; kingdom Pseudomonadati; phylum Pseudomonadota; class Betaproteobacteria; order Burkholderiales; family Alcaligenaceae; genus Achromobacter; species Achromobacter sp. GW823-FHT04E03. The sequence goes on from NZ_JBXAIJ010000001.1 coordinate 997,613, forward strand.
GCCGATAGTCCTTACCAACCGCTTGAATACGCGAGGGGTCTGGCGCCCCTCTTCAACCTTTCCTCATGACGAAAGCCAGCAGCAGCATGGACGCGATGAAGCTGATCCACACCGATGGCGGCTCGTCCAGCGAAAACCATTCCGCTGCCTTCTGGCCGAACCCCAGGAACGCCAGGTTGAGCCAGGCCGCAGCCATCAGGCCGATGAAGAGGCGGTCGCCGCGCGTGGTGCGCAGGGGCAGGAAGCCCTTGCGCTCGGCCGTGGGCGATTTCAGTTCCCATACCGTCATGCCTACCAGCATCAGCACGATGCAGGAAAAGAACACGGCGACGGGAGTGGTCCATACCATCCAGCTGAACATGAGCGCGCCCTCCTTGCCTCTACACCCGGCCCATCGCGAAGCCCTTCGCGATGTAATGCCGCACGAACCAGATGACGATGCCGCCCGGCACGATGGTCAGCACCCCCGCCGCAGCAAGCACGCCCCAGTCCATGCCGGAGGCCGATACGGTACGGGTCATGGTGGCGACGATGGGCTTGGCGTTGACCGAGGTCAGCGTGCGCGCCAGCAGCAGCTCCACCCAGCTGAACATGAAGCAGAAGAACGCCGCCACGCCCACGCCCGATTTGATCAACGGCAGGAAGATCGTCAGGAAAAAGCGCGGGAAGGAATAACCGTCGACGTAGGCGGTCTCGTCGATCTCGCGCGGCACGCCGGACATGAAGCCCTCCAGGATCCAGACCGCCAGCGGCACGTTGAACACCAGGTGCGCAAGCGCCACGGCCAGGTGCGTGTCCATCAGGCCGAAGGAGCTATAGAGCTGGAAGAACGGCAGCAGGAACACCGCGGGCGGCGTCATGCGATTGGTCAGCAGCCAGAAGAACACATGCTTGTCGCCAATGAAGCGGTAGCGCGAAAAGGCGTAGGCGGCCGGCAGCGCCACGGCCAGCGAGATCACCGTGTTGATGACCACGTAGATCAGCGAGTTGATGTAGCCCGAGTACCAGGCCGGGTCGGTGAAGATGGTGCGGTAGTGCTCGAAGGTGAAGTCGCGCGGCCACAGCGTCAGGGTGCTGACGATTTCGGTATTGGTCTTGAACGACATGTTCAGCATCCAATACAGCGGCAGGATGGCGAAGACCAGGTACAGGGTCAGGAAGACGCCGCGCCAGCGGGAATTTTTCTCACGCATTTGAGCGCTCCTCGTCAAAGCCGCCGGTGGTGCCGGCGCGTTGCATCCAGTTGTAGAGGATGAAGCACAAGAGCAGGATGATGAGGAAATAGATGATGGAGAACGCGGCCGCCGGCCCCAGGTCGAACTGGCCCACCGCCTTCTGCGTCAGGTACTGCGACAGGAAGGTCGTGGCGTTGCCCGGCCCGCCGCCCGTCAGCACGAACGGCTCGGTGTAGATCATGAAGCTGTCCATGAAGCGCAGCAGCACCGCGATCATGAGCACGCCCCGCATCTTGGGCAGCTGGATGTAGCGGAACACCGCCAGGCGCGACGCGCCGTCGATGCGGGCGGCCTGGTAGTAGGCGTCGGGTATCGCGCGCAAGCCCGCGTAGCACAGCAGCGCCACCAGCGGCGTCCAGTGCCACACGTCCATGACCAGCACCGTGACCCAGGCGTCGACGTCGTTGCCGGTGTAGTTGTAGTCCACGCCCAGCCAGGACAGCGTGGCGCCCAGCAGGCCGATGTCGGTGCGCCCGAACACCTGCCAGATGGTGCCCACCACGTTCCAGGGAATCAGCAGCGACAGCGCGATGATGACCAGCACCGCGGAAGCGCGCCAGCCGCTGGCCGGCATGGACAGTGCCAGCAGGATGCCCAGCGGGATCTCGATGGCCAGCACGGCCAGCGAAAAGCCGATCTGGCGGAACAGCGCGCCATGCAGTTCTTCATCCTGCAGCACGGCGGCGTACCACTCGGTGCCGACGAAGACGCGGCGCTCGGGCGAGATGATGTCCTGCACCGAATAGTTGACGATGGTCATCAGCGGCAGGATGGCCGAGAACGCCACGCACAGCACCACGGGCAGGACCAGGAACCAGGCCCGGTGATCTATGGGTTTCATCGGATCAGCTCCTCGTCGCGGTAAAAGCAGGTGTGCGGATTCAGCGCCGACAACCAGACCGTGCCGCCAGCCGCGGCCGGGACGATGTTGCTGGCCAGCCGGGCGCGCACCGGCGTGCCTTCGAAGTCCGCCACCAGCAGCGTGTAGGTGCCCACGTCCTGCACCCGCTCCACGCGCATGGCCAGGGCGCCGGGCGCGCCCGGCTCGGTAATGCGCAAGTACTCCGGACGCACGCCCAGCTTCACGGGGCCCGCGCCGTCCAGCTTTGCCGCCATCTCCGCCGGCACCCCGGCGACGCGGCTCTTGCCCACCTCCAGGCCGCCGTCGCGCCATTGCGCCGGCAGGAAGTTCATGCCCGGCGAGCCGATGAAATGGCCCACGAAGGTATGTGCCGGCCGCTGGAACAGGTCATCCGCGGTCCCGACCTGCACCGCCCTGCCGCGCGCCATCACCATGACCTCGTCGGCAAAGGTCAGCGCCTCGGTCTGGTCGTGCGTCACGTAGATCAGCGTCAGCTTGAACTCGTGGTGGATTTCCTTGAGCTTGCGGCGCAGCTCCCATTTGAGCTGCGGATCAATCACGGTCAGCGGCTCGTCGAACAGGATGGCCGACACGTCGCTGCGCACCAGTCCGCGCCCCAGCGAGATCTTCTGCTTGGCGTCGGCGGTCAGGCCGCTGGCGCGCCGGTCCAGCACATGCGACATCTCCAGCATCTCGGCGATGCGCCCGACCCGCTCGCCGATGAGCTTGGGCGCCATGCCGCGGTTGCGCAGCGGAAACGCCAGGTTCTCGGCCACGGTCATGGTGTCGTACACCACCGGGAACTGGAACACCTGGGCGATGTTGCGCGCCTGCGGCGTCTTGTCCGTGACGTCCTGGCCATCGAACAGGATGCGCCCGTGCGACGGCCGCAGCAGGCCCGACACGCAATTGAGCAGCGTGGTCTTGCCGCAGCCGGACGGACCCAGCAAGGCGTAGGCCCCGCCGTCCTTGAAGGTGAACGAAAGCGGCAGCAGTGCGTAGTCCTCGTCGGTCTTGGGGTCCGCCACGTAGGAATGGGACAGGTCCAGCTCGATCTGCGCCATCAGGCCGTCTCCCCAGCGCCCGCCGGCTGCCGCGGCGCCGCCAGCAGCGCGCCGCCCGCGCCGAAGGCATAGGTCTGCGCCGGGTCGAAATAGAACTGTACGCGGTGGTCCAGCGTGTAGCGGTGGACCCCGGGCAGTTGCGCCACCACGTCGCCCGCCGCCGTCTGCGCATGCACGAAGGTGTCGGATCCGGAGATCTCGGCCAGCTTCACCACCCCGGGCAGCGCGATGTGGCCGGGTCGCGGCTCGACATCGAGAGCGCCGGCGCGCAGGCCGGCGGTGATCTCCGCATCGGCGCCTTGCGGCAGCGCCCGCTCCACCGCCAGGTCTCCCTGCAGCACGAAGCCCGACCCCGTACGGCGCGCGGAGAACAGATTCATGGGCGGGTCGCTGAAGGCGCGGGCCACGCGGATGGAATTGGGGCGATGGAAGACCTCGGCCGTGGGGCCGTATTGCAGCAATTCGCCCGCATCCAGCACCGCGGTGTGGCCACCCAGCAACAGGGCCTCGCCCGGCTCGGTCGTGGCATAGACCACCGTGGAGCGCCCTTCGGCGAACAATTCGGAAAGTTCGTCGCGCAGTTCCTCGCGCAGCTTGTAGTCCAGGTTGACCAGGGGCTCGTCCAGCAGGATCAGCGGCGCGTCCTTGGCCAGCGCCCGGGCCAGCGCCACTCGCTGCTGCTGCCCGCCGGACAGCTCCGAGGGGTAGCGCTCCAGCAGGTGGTCGATGTGCAGCCGCGCCGCCATGGCGCGGACTTTTTCGCTGATGTCCGCCGCCCCGCGCAGCTTGAGCGGCGAAGCGATGTTGTCGTAGACCGACATGGACGGGTAATTGATGAACTGCTGGTAGACCATGGCGACGTTGCGCTGGCGCACCGGCACGCCGGTCACGTCGGCGCCGTCGACCAGTACGCGGCCCTCGGTGGGCCGGTCCAGCCCGGCCATGATGCGCATCAGCGAGGTCTTGCCCGCCAGGGTGGCCCCCAGCAATACCGTCATGGCGCCCTCGACGGGGGCCAGGCTCATGGGATACAGGTGCGTCTGCGAGCCGGCCCGCAAACCTACCCTGTCCAAGTTCAGCTGCATCTGGTCTCCTCTACCTACTTATACGTCCCTGTTTTTACGGCGGACTTCGGTATTCGGTACAGCGGTCTCGGCCTGCATTCAAGCGAACAACAGGATGAGCATACTCTTTCAGATAGCTTTCGTTTATTGTGCGTTTTACTCAAGAAGCGAACAAAAAACAATCTTGCGGCGCGTCATTATTTTTCGCTTTTGTTGTTTTACTATACGAACATGACACTGAATCCCAGACAGAGCGCCCTGATCGAAATGGTGCGGGCCCAAGGCTCGGCCTCGATCGAGGAACTCGCCAAACGCTTTGACGTCACGCTGCAGACCGTGCGGCGCGACGTCAATATTCTTTCCGAAGCGGGCCTGCTGTCGCGCTTCCATGGCGGCGTGCGCATCGAAGCGTCCACCATCGAGAACATCGCCTACCGCAAGCGCCAGGGCCTGCACGCCGCCGGCAAGCAGCGCATCGCCGAGGCCGTGGCCCGCGCCGTGCCCGACGGCTGTTCGCTGATCCTGAACATCGGCACCACCACCGAAGCCATTGCGCGCGCCCTGCTGCGCCATCGCGGCCTGCGCGTCATCACCAACAACCTGCACGTGGCCGACATTCTCTCGGACAACCCGGACTGCGAAGTCATCGTGGCCGGCGGCGTGGTGCGTTCGCGCGACCGCGGCATCGTCGGCGAAGCCACCATGGACTTCATCCGCCAGTTCAAGGTCGACATCGGCCTGATCGGCATCTCCGGCATCGAGGCCGACGGCACGCTGCGCGATTACGACTTCCGCGAAGTGCGCGTGGCGCGGACCATCATCGAACAGTCGCGCGAAGTCTGGCTCGCCGCCGACAGCAGCAAATTCAAGCGCCAGGCCATGGTGGAACTGGCGCACATCTCGCAAATCGACCGCTTCTTCACCGACGCGCATCCGCAAGAGCCGCTGGCGCAAGTCCTGCTGGACGCCGGCGTGCGCTGCGACGTGGCGGCCGCCCCGAATACCTTGAAGCAAACACCTTGAATCCCATGAACCAACCCCTAGCCCCCGTCGCCCCGCCCGACCGCAACCGCCTCCTGAACACGCTGGACAACACGCACTCCTGGGACGTGATCGTCATCGGCGGCGGCGCCACCGGCCTGGGCACGGCGGTCGATGCCGCTTCGCGCGGCTATCGCACCCTGCTGATCGAAGGCGCGGACTTCGCCAAGGGCACGTCCAGCAAGGCCACCAAGCTGGTGCACGGCGGCGTGCGCTATCTGGCGCAGGGCAACGTCAGCCTGGTGCGCGAAGCGCTGCATGAACGCGGCCTGCTCAACCGCAACGCGCCGCACCTGGTGTGGCCGCTGGGCTTCGTGGTGCCAGCCTACAACCTGTTCGACCAGCCCTTCTACGGCATCGGCCTGAAGATGTACGACATGCTGGCCGGCAAGCTGAACCTGTCGCCCAGCCGCTGGCTGTCGCGCCGCGACACGCTGGCCAATGCGCCGACGCTGGCCGAGAACGTGCAGGGCAAGAATCTCAAGGGCGGCGTGCTGTACTACGACGGCCAGTTCGACGACGCCCGCCTGGCCGTAAGCCTGATGCGCACGCTGTTCGACCTGGGCGGCACCGCGGTGAACTACATGCGCGCCACCGGCCTGACCATGACGGGCGGCAAGGTCGACGGCGTAACGGTGCAGGACGCGATCGGCGGCGCCAGCTTCACGTTGCGCGCGCGCTGCGTGGTCAATGCCACCGGCGTGTGGGTGGACGCGGTACGGCGCATGGAAGACAAGAACGCGCAGACCATGGTGGCACCCAGCCAGGGTGTGCACCTGACCTTGCCGCAGGATTTCCTGCCGGGCAAGCGCGCCATCCTGATCCCCAAGACCGACGACGGCCGCGTGCTGTTCGTGGTGCCATGGAACGGCCACACCATCGTCGGCACCACCGATACGCCGCGCGACGATCTGCCGCTGGATCCGCAGGCGGGCGCGCAGGATGTGGATTTCATCCTCAGCACCGCGGCGCGCTATCTCAGCCGCAAGCCCACGCGCGACGACGTCACCAGCGTCTGGGCCGGGCTGCGTCCGCTGGTCAAGGCCACGGGCGAAGCCTCCACCAAGTCCTTGTCGCGCGAGCACACCATCCTGGTGTCCAAGGCCGGGCTGGTGACCGTCACCGGCGGCAAGTGGACCACCTACCGCCGCATGGCGCAGGACGTGGTCGACACGGCCATCCAGCACCAGCTGCTGACGCAGGCCACCTGCCGCACGGAATCGCTGCCGCTGCATGGCGCGGCGGGCCTGGCGCCGTCGCAGGAGCATGCCGGCACGCCGGACAGCTACTACGGCAGCGACCTGCCGGCCCTGAAGGCGCTGCCCGGCGCGGACCGCATGCTGGTCAGGAGCAGCGGCTTGTCGGAGGCGCACGTGCGTTTCGCCGCACGGTACGAACTCGCGCGCAGCGCCGAGGACGTGCTGGCGCGGCGCAACCGCGCCTTGTTCCTGGACAGCGAGGCCGCGATGCTGGCGGCGCCCGAAGTGGCTCGCATCCTGGCCGAAGAGCTGGGGCATGATGCCGCGTGGCAGCAGCGCACGCTGCAGGAATTGGCGGTGGTGGCAGCGAATTACCGCTTGAAGTGACCGCCCATCCGGAGTGCCCGACCCGTCGGCGATGCTGACGGGATCTGCGCTACGGAACCCTTAGGGGGCTCTTCGCGATCATCGCTTCGAACGTGCGCAACAGGGCCGGGTCGCATTTGGCGCCGGCTTCCTGGTTCAGGATGCGCATGATCTCCGCATGCGTGCGCGCAGGATGGTAGGGACGCGCATCGCCCAGGGCGTCGTAGGAATCTGCCAGCGAAATGATGCGCGAATGCAGCGGAATGTCCTCGCCCGCCAGTCCTGCGGGATAGCCCGAACCGTCGAAGTGTTCGTGATGATGGCGCACCGCCCGCGCGATCAGCTCGCGTTGCGGAATGTCGCTGTGCATGATGATGTCGGCGCCCACTGCGGCGTGCGCCTTCATGATTTCCCAATCGTCCTTGTCCAGCCGCTTCGGCGAATACAGCACACGATCCGGCGTGCCGATCTTGCCGATGTCATGCAGGCGGGCAGCGACCGCGACCGCCTCCTGTTCGGATTCCGGCAGGCCGCAGGCCCGGGCCAGCGCCACGCTCAGCGCAACAACTCTTTCGGAATGGCGGCCGGTGGCCGGGTCGCGCGCCCGCATGGCGGCAAACAAGGCCGCCACGCAGGAGCCAGCGGGATATTCGGGTACGTCTGGAGGCATCGGTCATCGCGCGCAATGGGCTCTTGCCGCTTTGCGCTGTAGCAAAAGGTCGCGATTCTGACACATTGCGCAGCAATCCTTGCCGATCAGATGCCGCGCGCCAGGGCAAAGCAGAGCCGGACCCGCCCCCGCATCCCGCGGAAACCGGGTCCGGCCCGCCAGCGCTCAATCCTTCAACCTGTCCAGCAGCGCCTGCGCCACGCCGACGGAAGATGCAGGATTCTGGCCCGTGACCAGCAAGCCATCGCCGACCACGTGCGGCTGCCAGTCCGGGCCGCTGGTGTACTGCCCGCCCAACTGCTTCAGCTCGTCCTCGACCAGGAAAGGCACCACGTCGCTCAACTGCACGGCCGCCTCTTCGGCATTGGAAAAGCCAGTGACCTGCCTGCCCTGCACCAGCGGCTTGCCGTCGGCCGTCTTGGCGTGGCGCAGCACGCCGGGCGCATGGCATACGGCCGCAACGGGCTTGCCCGCCGCCAGCATGGTCTCGATCAGCGAGACCGAATTGGGATCTTCCGCCAGATCCCACAAGGGGCCGTGGCCGCCCGGGTAGAACACGGCGTCGTAGTCGGCCGCCTGCACCTGCGCCAGCCGCAAGGTGGCGGCCAGTTGCCGCTGCGCGTCCTTGTCCTGGCGAAAGCGCCGCGTGTCGTCGGTCTGGGCGTCGGGGTCGTCGCTCTTGGGGTCCAGCGGCGGCTGGCCGCCTGCGGGCGAAGCCAGCGTGACCTTGGCGCCCGCGTCGACGAAGGCGTAGTACGGCGCAGCGAATTCTTCCAGCCAGAATCCGGTCTTGCGGCCGGTGTTGCCCAGCGTGTCGTGGGAAGTCAGCACGATCAGGATGTTCATGTGGCGCTCCTTTCGTCCGGGCCGACGCGCACAATGCGCTTGCCGGCGTTTTCACCCCTGAGCAGCCCGATCAGGCCGCGCGGCGCGTTCTCCAGCCCATCGACCACGTCCTCGCGATACTTGATGCGGCCTTGCTTGATCAAGCCTTCCATCGCCTCGCGGAATTCGCCGTAGCGGTGCGCGTATTCGTTGAAGATAATGAAGCCCTGCATCTTGAGGCGCTTGGTGAGGATGGTGCGCATCAGCAGGCCCAGGCGGTCCGGCCCTTGCGGCTGGCTGGTGGCGTTGTAGGCCGAAATCAGGCCGCAGACCGGTATCCGCGCGCGCGGATTCAAGAGCGGCAGCACCGCGTCGAAGACCGCGCCGCCGACGTTCTCGAAATACACGTCGATGCCCTGCGGCACGGCGCGCGCCAGGCGGCCCGGCAGGTCGGGCGCCTTGTGGTCCAGGCAGTCGTCAAAGCCCAGTTCCTGGACTGCGTAGCTGCACTTGTCCGCGCCGCCCGCGATGCCGACCACCTTGCAGCCATGGATCTTGGCGATCTGGCCGACCACCGCCCCCACCGCGCCGCTGGCCGCGGCCACCACCACGGTCTCGCCCGCCTTGGGCTGGCCGATGTCCAGCAAGCCCATGTAGCCGGTGAAGCCGGGCATGCCCAGCACGCCCAGCGAATAGGACGGGTGTTCGGGATTGGGACCCAGCCGCAGCAGGCCGGCGCCATCGGACAGGGCGTAGTCCTGCCAGCCGGATTGCGCCAGCACCCACTCCCCTGGGCGGTAGTCGGGATGGTTGGAGGCTTCGACCCGCGTCACCGTGCCGCCTACCATGACGCCGCCGACCTGCACCGGTTCGGCATAGGACGGCGCGTCGCTCATGCGGCCGCGCATATAGGGATCGAGCGACAGGTACACGGTGCGCAACAGCACCTGGCCGGGGCCGGGCTGCGGCACCTCGCCGGTTTCCAGGCGGAAATCGCGGTCTGCCGGCTCGCCTTGCGGGCGCGCGGCAAGCACGATGCGGCGGTTGATGGAAGACGATTGGGGCATGACGGTCCAGCCTCCTGCAAGAAAGCCGCCCGGGCCTGGCGCACACAACCCGGATGGCGGGATGGGGTACCGGCCCATTACACCATCTAAGCCCGCGCATCCGGTGTGTAACCCTGAAGCGCGCCCCTCTTTTAATTAATTAATAATTTAATTAACATACGCGGCATGCGTTCCGCTCCCTCTACCCCCTCCCGCCGGCCGGGCCGCCCGCCGCGACCCGACAATGCCGCCGCCCGCGCCAACCTGCTGGACACCGCCACCGGCCTGTTCGCGGCCCAGGGCGTGGCGGCCACCACGCTCACGCACATTGCGCAACGCGCCGGCGTCACCACGGCGATGGTGCATTACTACTTCAAGAGCCGCGACCAGTTGATCGACGCGGTCGTGCAGGAGCGGATCGTGCCGGTCATCGGCTACGTCTGGTCGCCGTTGCCACAACCTCAGATTCCCGCAGCGGACCCCGCCGCTGCCGCGCGCGCCTTCATCGCCGAGGTCGTGGGCCGGCTGGTGCAAAGCGCGGTCGAACGGCCCTGGCTGCCGGCCCTGTGGCTGCACGAGGTCGTGAATGAAGGCGGCCAGCTGCGCGAACGCGTGCTGCGCCATCTGCCCGTCGAGCGCCTGCAGGCCTTCATCGGCCTCATCGCCGAATGCCAGCGCGCGGGCGCCATCACCCCGGACGTGGAACCGCGGCTGGTCTTTCTGTCCGTCCTGGGCCTGACCCTGCTCCCGCTGGCCACCTCCGGCCTGTGGCGGCGCGTCCTGCTGGACGCTGCGCAACCGCAGGCCATAGACACCCGCGCGATCGCGGCCCACGCCATCGCCATGCTCACCGGCGGCCTGTTCTCGCCGTCCGCCCCGACTCCCGCCACTCCAGGACGCTGACCATGCGCATCCCTCCCGCCTTGCGCCGCCCCCTGCCCGCCTCTGCGCTGGCCTTGCTTGCCCTGGGCGGTTGCGGCAAGGACAACGGCGCCTTTTTCCAGGGCTACGCCGAAGGCGAATATGTCTACGTGGCGTCGTCCGAGGCCGGCCGGCTGGCCGAGCTGCCGGTGCGGCGCGGCCAGCAGGTGCAAGCCGACGCGCCGCTCTTCGCGCTGGAAGCCACGCGCGAAACCGCGGCGCGCGACCAGGCCAGCGCGCAATTGGCCGCCGCCGTGGCCCAGGAAGAAGACATCGCCACCGGCAAGCGTCCGCCCGAAGTGGACGTCAGCCGCGCCCAGCTGGCGCAGGCCGAGGCGGCCAGCCGCCGCTCGGCGGCGCAACTGCGGCGCGATACCGACCAGTTCCGCATCGGCGGCATCGCGCGCGCGCAGCTGGACGACAGCCGCGAACAGGCGCAATCGGACGCGGCGCGCGTGCGCGAGTTGCAGGCCCAGCTGGAAGTGGCCCGCCTGCCCGGCCGCGACGACCAGCGCCGCGCCCAGGCCGCCCAAGTCGATGCGGCCCGCGCCGCGCTGGCCCAGGCGGAATGGACGCTGGCGCAAAAGCGCCTGGCGGCGCCGGCCGCGGGGCTGGTATTCGACACGCTCTACCGCGTGGGCGAATGGGTGCCTGCCGGCAGTCCGGTCGTCAGCCTGCTGCCGCCGGGCAACATCAAGGTGCGCTTCTTCGTTCCGGAAACGGCGTTGGGCGCGCTGAAGGTGGGGCAACAGGCGACGGTGCGCTGCGATGGCTGCGGCGATCCCATCCCCGTGCGCATCGACTACATATCGACCCAGGCCGAGTACACGCCGCCCGTGATCTACAGCCGCGAAAGCCGCAGCAAGCTGGTCTACATGGTGCAGGCGCGGCCAGCGCCCGAAGCCGCCACGCGGCTACATCCGGGCCAGCCGGTGGAAGCGGTGCTGCAATGAGCGCGCCCGCCGCCACGCAGGAAGCATCCGCCGGGCAATACGTCATCGACGTGCACGGCCTGAACAAGCGCTTCGGCAGCAAGCACGTCGTCAACGACGTGTCGCTCCAAGTGCGGGAAGGCGAGATCTTCGGCTTCCTGGGCCCCAACGGCAGCGGCAAGACGACCAGCATCCGGCTGATGTGCGGTTTGTTGACGCCGGATTCGGGCAGCGGGACCTGCCTGGGCTACGACATTCTGCGCGACAGCGCGCAGATCAAGCGGCACGTCGGCTACATGACGCAGAAGTTCTCCTACTGGGACGACCTGACCATCCGCGAGAACCTGGATTTCGTGGCGCGCATGTACGGCATGCCCGAACGGCGCGCGGCGGTGGACCGCGCGCTGGAAGACCTGGGCCTGCAAAGCCGCGCCGGCCAGTTGACGGGTTCCTTGTCCGGCGGCTGGAAGCAGCGCCTGGCGCTGGCAGCCTGCCTGCTGCATCAGCCGAAGCTGCTGCTGCTGGACGAACCCACCGCGGGCGTGGACCCGACCGCGCGGCGCGACTTCTGGGAGCAGCTGCATGAACTGGCGGCGCGCGGCATCTCGGTGCTGGTCAGCACGCACTACATGGACGAGGCCGAACGCTGCCACAAGCTGGCCTACATCTCCTACGGCCGGTTGCTGACGCAAGGCACGGCCGAGGACGTCATCGCCGAGCAGGGCCTGACCACCTGGGCCATCCACGGCCACAACCTGGTGCCGCTGGCGCAGCGCCTGCGCGACGCGCCGGGCGTGGACCAGACCGTGGCCTTCGGTTCCGCGCTGCACATCAGCGGCCGCGACGCAGCACAACTGGAACGCACGCTCAGGGACGCCATCGCCGGCCAGGACCTGACCCTGGAACCCATAGCCACCAGCCTGGAGGATGTCTTCATCTACCTGATGAAACGCTCCACCGACAACTTCGCGAGCCCGCCATGATGCGCCATCTGCAAGGCTTTTCCTGGTCGCGCTGGTGGAGCATGGTGCTCAAGGAGTTCCTGCAGCTGCGCCGCGACCGTATCACCTTCGGCATGATCGTGGGCCTGCCCATCATGCAGCTGGCGCTGTTCGGCTACGCCATCAACACGGATCCCAAGCAGATGCCGACGGCGGTCATCGCCGCCGACCACAGCCCGTTCACGCGCAGCTTCGTCGCGGCGATGAAATCGTCCGACTACTTCCACATCATCGAAGAACTGGACAATGAAGAAGCGGGCCGCGCGGCCTTGGCGCAAGGGCGCGTCCTGTTCGTCCTGACCATTCCGCCGGACTTCAGCCGCAAGCTGCTGCGCGGCGAGCGCCCCGCGCTGCTGATCGAGGCCGACGCCACCGACCCCATGGCGACCGGACTGGCCATCGGCGCGGCCACGCAGTTGTCGCAGGCCGTGGCGACCAAGGACCTGACCGGACCGCTGGCCAGCCTGGCCGGCGGCCAGCCGCCCTTCGACGTGCTCGTGCACCAGCTCTACAACGAAGAGCAGATCTCGCAATACAACACCGTGCCGGGCCTGATGGGCGTGATCCTGACCATGACGCTGGTGATGATGACCGGCCTGGCCATGACGCGCGAGCGCGAACGCGGCACGATGGAAAACCTGCTGGCGATGCCGGTGCTGCCCATCGAAGTGATGACGGGCAAGATCGTGCCGTACATCGCGATAGGCCTGATCCAGTCCAGCATCATCCTGCTGGCCGCGCACTTCGTCTTCCACGTGCCGTTCCAGGGGTCGCTGTTGGCCGTGTACCTGTCTGCGCTGGTGTTCGTGGCCGCCAACCTGACCGTGGGCATCACCCTGTCGTCGCTGGCGCAGAACCAGTTGCAGGCCATGCAGCTGACCATGTTCTATTTCCTGCCCAACATGCTGCTGTCCGGCTTCATGTTCCCGTTCCAGGGCATGCCGATGTGGGCGCAATACCTTGGCAACCTGCTGCCGCTGACCCACTTCAACCGCCTGATCCGCGGCATCCTGCTCAAAGGCAACGGCTGGTGGGACTTGTGGCCCAGCATCTGGCCGCTGCTGGTGTTTACCGTGGTCGTCATGACCGCCGCCGTGAAGTTCTACCGCCGCACCCTGGATTGAACCGCCATGTCCCGCTCCACGCCCTTGCCCTTCCCGTCCGCCGCCGCGCCTTTGCGCCTGGCTGCGCCGGTCCTGTGCGCGCTGCTCGCGGGCTGCGCCGTGGGGCCGGACTTCGAGCGCCCGGCGCCGCCGCGGGTCGACGCCTACACCGCGCCTCGCGGTGCCTCAGCCGCCAGCGGCGCGCAACGCCTGCAGGACGGCGTCGACATCCCCGCGCAATGGTGGCAGCTGTTCCGCTCCGAAGCGCTCGACCAGCTGGTCCGGCAGGCCTTGCAGGCCAGCCCCACGCTGGAGCAGGCGCGCGCCCGCTTGCGCCAGGCCAATGAAGACCTGAACGCCGAAACCGGCGGCCGCATGCTGCCGCAGGTCGACGGCAACCTGTCGGTGACGCGGCAGAAGGTGGACCCAGCAGCCTTCGGCGTGCCGGTGGCCGAGCAGCCCCCGCCCTTCACGCTCTACAACGCGTCCATCGACGTGTCCTACACGCTGGACGTGTTCGGCGGCAATCTCCGCGCGCTGGAAGGCCTGGGCGCGCAGGTGAACTACCAGGCGCATGAGCTGCAGGCTGCGCGCATGTCGCTGGCCGCCAACGTGGTCACTGCCGCCATCCGCCAGGCCGACCTGAACGAACGCCTGGCCGACACGCGGGCATTGCTTGCGGCGCAGGAGCGGCAGCAGGACATCATGCGCCAGCGCCAGCAGGCGGGCGGCGTGTCCGAGGCTGATCTGCGCAACCAGGAGCTGCTGGTCGCGCAGACCCGGGCCACGCTGCCGCCGCTGGAATACCAGCTGGCGCAGGCCACGCACCAGCTGGCCGCCTACCTGGGGCTGGCGCCGGCCGAGCTGCGGTCCGCGCCCTTGCGGCTGGCCGACCTGACGCTGCCCGCCGACGTGCCCACCGGCGTGCCCTCGGCCCTGACCCGCCAGCGGCCCGACATCCTGGCCGCCGAAGCGCTCTGGCATCAGGCCTCGGCCAATGTCGGCGTGGCCGTCGCCAACCAGTATCCGCAATTCACCCTGACAGCCAGCTTCGGCTCGCAACGCACCCGCGCGGGCGACCTGTCCGATGGCCTGAACGTCTGGAGCCTGGGCCTGGGCCTGGTCCAGCCGCTGTTCCATGGTGGCGAGCTGCGCGCGCGCACGCGCTCGGCCGAGGCCGCCTACGACGCGGCCGCGGCCGGTTACCGTCAAACAGTGTTAGAGGGCTTCCGGCAGGTCGCCGACGCCTTGCGCGCGGTGCAGACCGACGGCGACGCCTACCTGGCCAGCGACGAGGCCTGGCGCCGAGCCGACCAGGCCGAGCGCATCGCGCAAGGGCGCTACCAGGCCGGCGGCATCAGCCACCTGAGCCTGCTGGACAGCCAGCGCCAACTGCTTCAGACACGCATTGCGCGCACCGCCGCGGACGCGGCGCGCCACGCCGACACCGCCGCCCTGCTGCAGGCGTTGGGCGGCGGTTGGTGGAATGAAACGTCCGCCGACGCACCATAACGGTGCCGCGACGCGCCTTGCGTAACCTTGCCCGAGAATTCGGGTAATAAAGTGGCGTTGTGCGGGGTTTAGGAAATCGCTGTATCCGATGCATCATGCATGCGCTCATGCTGCACAGATCACAACGATTCATGAATGACCTACTAGACCTGATCGTCTTCTCTCCCGATCCCGGAGTGCGCGCGCACCGCGGCGCGGCGCTGGCGGAAATGGGCTTCTCGCCCCGGTTGTGCGAAGACTCCAATAACTTGTTCCGCCTGTTTCAGGCCCGCCGCACCCCATTGCTGGTGATGGAAGCCGAGCTGTCCGATCTCTGCATGGCCGTGGCTGGCCTGCGCGCCCTGGACACCACTGCGGGCATCGTCGCCATCTCCACCTTCGACTCGCCCGAAAATCGCATACTCGGCCTGCACTGCGGCGCAGACGTCTGCCTGCCCTCTGACGCGGGCGCAACGGAAATCGCGGCCGCGTTGCAGGCGCTGGTGCGGCGCATCCCCGCGCCTGGCCGGCGCGCCGTCGACGCCGAGCCGCGTCCGGCGCAGCCGGCGCCAGGCGACGCGGCAGGCAAATGGCAATTCCATGATGCGGCCTGGACGCTGGTCAGCCCGCAAGGCAAGCGCCTGGCCCTGACGCTGGCCGAGCGCGAGTTTCTGCTCAAGCTGACGGCTTCCGCCGACAAGCGCCTGCCGCGCGCCGACGCAGCCATCACCGATTCGCATGGCGGCCACGAATCGATGCGCCGCACCGACGTGCTGGTCAGTCGCCTGCGCCGCAAGGCCCAGGACCTGAACCTGGAATTGCCGATCCGCACCGTCTGGGGCTGGGGTTACGCCTTTACCGGAGAAATCTGAGGAGGCTGGCCCGGATCAGCGTACGCGCCGCCGCGGCGCCGCGCGGCGGGCGTATCATGCGGCGTACGAGGCCGACTCCCGGCCTGCGCCCCGCCACATCCCGATCTACGCGCCCCGACATGGAAGTCTACGAACGCCTGCAAGCCTTGCTTGCCCAGAACCAGGCCCGCTACCGCCTGATTGAACACGCCGCGGCCGGCCGCTCCGTCGAAGTCGCCGCGATCCGCGGCACCGAGGTCAGCCAGGGCGCCAAGGCGCTGGTCTGCCGCGTCAAGATATCCTCCAACCAGCGCCGCAACGTGCTGGCGGTGTTCCCGGCCGACAAGCAGGCCGACCTGGACGCCATCGCCCGCGCGGCCGGCGGCAAGAAGGCCTCGCTGGCGTCGCAGGACCTGGCGCGAGAACTCACCGGCTGCGAGATCGGGGCCATTCCGCCCTTCACTTTCAATCCGGACCTGCACCTGCTGGTGGACCCAAGCCTGCGCGAGCGCCACGGTGAAATCGTATTCAACGCCGGCCGCCTGGACGCCTCCATCCTCCTGAATACGGAAGACTACTTCCGGCTGGCCGCGCCCGACGAGGCGCCGCTGATCAAGGCCTGATCCCCAGGCCGCGCCACGAGGCCGCCGTGTTCCGTTCCTCGCTGAAACATGCCGCGCGCAACGCCAACATGCGTTGGCTGATGAGCCTGGCGCACATGGAGCCTTCGCCCGTCAGCCGCTGGGTGGCGCTGCGCGCCGCGCTGGCCATCGGCCTGCCTTCGGCGGTCGGACTCGCGCTGGACCAAAGCGCGGCGGCGGCCCTGGTTGCGCTAGGCGCGCTGCCCGCCATTACCGGCGACAACGGCGGCCCATACCGCAACCGCGCCCTGTCCATCGGCGCCACCGTGTTCGGCGGCGCGCTGGGATATTTCCTCGGCACCCTGATTGCAGGGCACGGACTGTGGACGTCCGCCGCCATGACGCTGCTGGTGCTGGCGGCCAGCCTGGTCGGCACCTTCAACAACATCGCCGCCGTCTCCACGCTGCAATTCGCCGCCTATGTCATCGTCGGCGCCAGCCTGACGTCCACCCTGCCGCCCTGGCTGCCTTCGGTGCTGGTGGGAGCCGGCGGCCTGTTCGGCCTGGCGCTGACCCTGACGGGCTGGGTGGTCCATCCGACGGCGCCCGAGCGCGCCGCCGTCGCCATGGCCTACCGCAAGCTGGCGGCCATGTTCGCCGCCATCGGCACCTCGCACACCATGAGCGCGCGGCGCGACATGGAAGCGGCCATGACGACCGCCTACGACACCGTGCTGGCCGCGCGCCGCAGCGCGGCCGGCCCCTCCCCGCGACTGGCCCGGCTGGCGGCCCAGCTGCAAGCCTGTACGCCTCTCACCAACACCGCCCTGGAGCTGGCCCGCGCCGGACGCGTGCTGCCGCGCGACTGCGCGCGGGTCATGAACCGGCTCGCAGACCGCGTGGAAAACGACGCAACGCCGGACCCGCGCGAGGACATCGCGGCCTTGCGCCACGTGGACATGGCCCCCTTGGCCGACGCGCTGGACCAAGTGCAGCCCCTGCTGGACGGCGGCGCGCTGTCCGAAGCCGACGCCTTTGCCGGCCTGCCGCCGGCGCGGCCGCGCACGCCCTGGCGCGTGCTGGCGCGCACTTACCGGCCGGGGCCGACCACCTTGCGCTACCTGGTGCGGCTGGGCCTGTGCCTGATCGCCGCCGAGGCCGTGGCGCTGGCGGCCTCGCTGCCGCGTTCCTACTGGGTGCCGCTGATCGTGGTGGTGGTGTTCAAGCCCAACTTCGGCTCGGTGTTCGCGCGGGCGCTGCAAAGCTGCGCGGGCAGCGTGGTGGGCGTGGCGATCAGCGCGACCGTGCTGGCGCTGGACCGCAACGGCATCGTCAGCCTGCTCACGGTGGCGGGGCTGGCGTCCCTGCTGCCTTGGTCGGTGCGGCGCAACTACGGCTTGTTTTCCGCCATCCTGCTGCCCATCCTGATGCTGCTGATCGGCGCGCTGCAACCAGGCAGCTGGCCCATCGCGCTGGCGCGCCTGATCGATGTGGCCGTGGCCGCCGGCATCGTGCTGCTGGTGGGCTACCTGCCATGGATACGGATAGAACGCGGCAACCTGGACAACGCGGTCGCCGCCGCCATGGACACGCTGGCCGCCTACCTGAACACGGTGTTCCAGGCCGATCCCACCAGCCGCCACGACCTGCGCGCCAGCGCCTACGCACGCCTGTCCGATCTGCGCATCGCCTTGCAGCGCGGGCTGTCCGAGCCGCGCCTGGTCAGCCGCCGCGCACTGGCCTGGTGGCCGGTGGAGGTCGCGCTGGAACGCGTGGCCAACGCCATTTCCGACACGGCCTGGTCGCTGCACGCCGACCAGGCCGCGCCTAGCGCCACGGAGCTGGCGCAACTGGCGGCCAGCCTGCACCAGATGAGCGCCGCCGTTGCGCAAGGCGCGGCCATGCCGGCCGCCGCCATCGCCTCGACCGCCCCCGCGCTGCGCGACGTGGCCGCCCAGATCGAAGCCTTGCGCGCCGCGCTGGCCGGCCCGGATTTCGCGGCCGCGCCAGGCAAAGCCATCCCCGACAAACCCGCCAACCAGGTCTGAACCATGTGTCTTGCCGTACTGGCCCTGCATGCCCTGCCGGGCATCCCCGTCCTGATCGCCGCCAACCGCGACGAATTCCACCAACGCCCCACCTTGCCCGCCGCGCAATGGCCTGACGCCCCCGAGGTCTACGCCGGCCGCGACGGCCTGGCCGGCGGCAGCTGGATGGGCGCGACGACCGGCGGACGCCATGCGCTAGTGACCAACTTTCGCGAGCCGGGCAGGATGATCGAGAACGCGCCTTCGCGCGGCGCGCTGGTCGAAGACTATCTGCGCGGCACGGTCTCCCCGGCCGACTACCTGGCGCAAGTGCATGCCGCCGGCCAGGCCTACAACGGCTTCAACCTGATCGTGGGCGATGCGCGCGAAGCCTGGTATCTCAGCAATCGCGACGGCGGCCCGCGGCGCCTGGCTCCGGGCGTCTATGCCCTGTCCAACCATCTGCTGGACACGCCCTGGCCCAAGCTGGCGCGCACCAAGGCGGCTTTCGAGGCCGTGCTGCGCAGCGGGCCGCAGCCCGACCTGCCCGCGCTGATGGCCGCCCTGGCCGACCGCCAGCCCGCCGACGACGCCGACCTGCCCGCCACCGGCCTGCCGCTGGATCGCGAAAGGCTATTGAGCAGCCCGTTCATCGTCAGTCCGAACTATGGCACGCGCAGTTCCAGCGTACTGGCGCTGCGCGATGATGGCGCCGGACAGCTGGATGAAAGGCGCTTCGCCCCGGACGGCTCGGTCAGCGGCGAAAGCCGGCTGACATTTTCCTGGAGCGCGGCACGCGGTACGCTTACCTAGGCTGCGGAAACAATCGGTTGATATCGGAGACCCGCGGGTGCGAACTCCGCGCCGGCATGCGGGTCGAAATGTTCATGCGCGCACGACACCGCGCAGATCGTCCTATCCAGGAGAGTCTCATGAACAAGCGTTTAGAACGCTGCACCATGGCCGCCGCGATGGCGCTGGGCAGCATGGCCTTTGCCGGCGTCCTGTCCACCGCCCAGGCCGGCATGCCGGCAGTGCAGCAGCAGGGTTCGGTGCAATACGTCAGCGGCGGCATCGGCCTGGACGAATCCGAAGCCATGAAGGCTGCAGCCAAGGACTATCCGCTGGCGCTGACGTTCGCGGCGCAACGCGGCGGCCAGGCAGACTACGTCGCCAATGTCGCCGTCACCATCAGCGATGCGCAGGGCAAGTCCGTGCTGCAAACCACTGCCGAAGGCCCGTACATGCTGGTCAAGCTGCCGGCCGGCAACTACAGGATTTCAGCGACCTACAACGGCCAGGCCCAACAGCGCGAAGTCTCGGTGCAGAACTCTGGCACCGCGCGCGCCGTGTTCGAATGGAAGTAGCGGCTTTCATGGCCCGCGCCTGAAAGCGCGCGCCACGGCTTCGATTTCGTTGGTCCAGATCCCGCCCGCGTATTCCGCCGGCACGCGGCGTATGTCCTCGGGGGTGTCGATACCCGTGGAATGGCCCTCGCCGGCGTAAGGACCGAGCAGGAACACGCTGCTGCCCGCCGTCTCCATGCGGTCCAGGAAGCGGCCGGGCCAGCCCCACAACCAGGGCGCGACGTTCACCGGCACCGTCAGCGCCATGCCGCGGCAGACCTGCGGAACGTGGCCGGTCCAGCCCGCGGCCGCATAGCGCAACAGGCAGGACTTCAGGTCCGAGCGCGTCAGCGTGCGCACGCCCGGCGCCAACTGGCGCAACCGGCCTACCGGCTCCTCGCCCCCATACACCATGAAGTCTGCCCGCCTGGCCGGCGGCATGCCGTTGAGCACCGCCGCCAACGCCGCGCCCTCCTCCGCATCGCGGCTCTTGACGTTGATGAGAAAGCGCTGGCGCGGAAACGCCTCCAGCACTTCGGACAGCGTCGGCATCAGGCCCACGCCGCGCCCGCGGAACGGAAAGGTCTTGCCGCCATCGGCGGTATAGCCGTAGCCGATGTCCAGCGCCTTGAGTTCGGCCATCGTGTGTTCGCGCGTCGCGCCGCGGCCCTCGGTGCGGCAATCGACCGTCCAGTCGTGGAACACGGCGAACTGGCCATCGGTGGTGGGATGGACGTCGATCTCGACGATGTCCGCGCCGGCCTCGAAGCTCGCGCGCATGGACGCGATGGTGTTTTCCAGATAGCCGTGGGTGGGTTCGACGATGCGGGTCGCGGTGCAGGTGTCCCGCGCCAGGCCCGCCGCGTCGTAGCGTTGCGCGATGCCGCGATGCGCGAGCAGCGTCACCCGCGCACCGGGATCGGGCGCCGCCCAGTCAGCGTTGTTGATGTAGATGAAGCCTAGCAGCGCGATGGCCGCCAGTGCCGCGACACGCCGCTTGCGCATGGCGCCGTCCGTCAGACACCCGCGAACAGGATCGCGATGATGAAGCCCACGCTGATGGCCCACACCAGCGAACGCAGCGCGCCCCAGCCCGCCAGGTACATGGCCAGATAGCCCAGCCGCACGCCCAGCCAGCAGGCCATCAGCGTGGCCACGTGCGCGGGCGGCGCCTGGGTATACAGCGCGAACAGCACCGCCGCGTAGAAGAACGGCAGCGATTCAAAGGTATTGGTCTGCGCCGCATTGGCACGCGCGCGCCAACCATCCTGGCGTGCCAGCCAGGCGCGCGGATCATTGTTGTCGAACTTCTTTCCGCCCGCCTTGGCCACGATGGCCGACACGAAAGGCAGCACTGCCGCCGCCAACATCAACCACGCGATCATCTTCATAGTCTGGCTCCCAGGTATCCGGCAGGCGCCAGGATACCTGGGTTCGCGGCGCGGCGTCAGCACACGCGCTCAGCGGTCCGGCGCGCATGCCGTGCGGCCCGCAAAGAGCCGCGCGTTTACACTCAGCCCTTTCAACGCCCGTCCACGCCCGTGTCCGCGCTAAGCCCCTGGTCCGCACTGTTCATCGCCGCCGCCATGTTGTGGCCACCCGCCACCCGCCGCTGGGCGCTGGCGCCGCTCGCCGCCGCCTACGCCTGGGCCTGGAGCGATGGCACGATAGACGCCGTGGCGCTGGCCTGGCCTGCGTTGCTGATCCTGGCCGCCGTGCTGGTCCGGCCCGCATCGGGCGCGCTGGCGCGCACCGCCGGCCATGCGCTCTTCATCGCGCTGGCCGCGCTGCTGTTCCTGCACCTGCTGCCGGGCTTTCACAACCCGCAGGTCATCGCGCCAGCGCCACTGAGTCCGGACGCCGTGCCTTTCGGCATGTACCTGAACCTGGACAAGCCGCTGGTGGCGTTCTGGGTCGTGCTGGCGCTGACGCCGCCGATGGCGGGACTGACTCCGCGCGCCACGCTGTCGTCCGCGTTCCTGGCTTGCGCGGGCGCCGTCGCCATCTGCCTGGGCTGCGCGCTGGCGCTGGGCGTGGTCGGCTGGGCGCCCAAGTGGCCGCAATCGGGCTGGATCTGGCTGATCAACAACGCCTTGCTGGTGACCTTGGCCGAGGAGGCGCTGTTCCGCGGTTATCTGCAACAGCGGCTGACGGACTTGTGGCGCGGCCGCGCCTGGGGGGCGTGGGCGGCGTTGATCATCGCGGCCGTGCTGTTCGGCCTGGCGCATTACGCAGGCGGCTGGCAATGGATGCTGCTGGCCAGCCTGGCGGGCGCGGCCTACGGCCTGGCCTACAAATACGGCGGCCTGGCCGCTGCGGTGCTGGCGCACCTGGGCCTGAACGCGGCGCACTTCGGCTTGTTCACCTATCCGATGCGCACCGTGTTCTGAATGCCGGACCCGCCGGTCAGGCCAGGGCCGGATAGTCGGTGTAGCCGCCCGGGCCCGGCGCATAGAACGTGGCCGGGTTGGGCCGGTTCAGCGGCGCCTTGAGTTCGAAGCGGCGCGCCAGGTCCGGATTGGCGATGTACTGCACGCCAAAAGCCACGGCATCGGCGCGGCCCGCGGCAATGGCGGCCTCGGCGGACTCGCGGCCGAATCCTTCGTTGGCGATGTACGTGCCGCCGAATTCGGCCTTGAGCATCGGGCCCAGGCTGTCGGCGGCTTCGTATTCGCGCACGCACAGGAAGGCGATGCCGCGCTTGCCCAGTTCACGCGCCACATAGCCGAAGGTGGCGGCCGGGTTGGAATCGCCCATGGTGTGGATTTCCCCGCGCGGCGACAGATGCACGCCCACGCGGCCCGCGCCCCACACCGATATACAGGCATCCACAGCTTCCAGCAGCAGCCGCGCGCGGTTCTCCAGCGAGCCGCCATAGGCGTCAGTGCGATGGTTGGTGCTGTCCTGCAGGAACTGGTCCAGCAGATAGCCGTTGGCGGCATGCACTTCCACGCCGTCGAAACCGGCCTCCATGGCCATCTTCGCGCCGTGGTGGTAGGCCTCGACCACGCCCGGAATCTCGGCCGTTTCCAGCGCGCGTGGCGTGACGTAGGCGCGCTCCGGACGCACGTGGCTGACGTGGCCGCGGGCGGCAATGGCGCTGGGCGCCACCGGCAGTTCGCCATCCAGGAACATGGGGTCGGAGATCCGGCCCACGTGCCAGAGCTGCGCCACGATCAGGCCGCCGGCCCGGTGCACCGCGGACGTGACCTTGCGCCAGCCCTGTACCTGTTCGGGGGTCCACAGGCCCGGCGTATCGGCATAGCCCACGCCTTGCGGGGTGACGGCCGTGGCTTCGGTCAGGATCATGCCGGCGCCGGCGCGCTGGGTGTAGTACTCGACCATCAGGTCGTTGGGCACGCGGCCCGGACTGGCGTGCATGCGCGTCAAAGGCGCCATGACGATACGGTTGCGCAGCGTCAGATCGCCTGCGCGCAGGGGTTCGAAAAGTTGGCTCATGCGTAAATCCTTGGCCCCGGATCAGGGGCCGCTGGCGGCGTAGCGGGGCTACATATCCTGGTTCAATTGCCGCAGGAACGCGGCAATGGCGGCTTCGTTGCGACGGTAGAAAATCCACTGCCCCACCTTGGTCGCCGAGATCAGGCCCGCGCGCTGCAGAACGGCCAGGTGCGAGGACACGGTGGACTGGGACAGTCCGCAGCGTTCGTCGATGTGGCCCGCGCATACGCCATGCTCGAAAGTATGGCCCGGGCGTTCCTCGAAGTACGCGTGCGGCGTCTTCAGCCAGGCAAGGATGTCGCGCCGCACCGGATTGGCCAACGCCTTGAGGATGGCGTCGGCGTCAATGGCCGGTAACGAGGCGGCTGGGTCGGAGCTGGAAGTGGAGACCGTCATATTGAAGTATCGCAATTTATCGAATCTTATATCGGAAGTATTCGATATATAGTCATGCCCCTGCGGCGGACAGGGCTTTATGGCCCCGGCATCCGCGCCCGGCCATCCGCCACGGATGCCTCCATAGCCGCCCTTCCCCTTCCTTCCGCGCCGCTCAGGCCACGAGCCTATCCAGCACCGACCACCCCGCCCGCGCCTCGATGGCTTCGCCCGCGGCCAGGCACAGGTCTTCGCGGAACCGCCCCGCCACCAGATGGACACCCATCGGCACACCGTCCGCCAGGCCGACAGGGACCGACAGGCCAGGCAAGCCCAGTATCGCGGTCGAGACCAGCGGGCTCTGCGCGCGCAGTATGTCGCCCATGGCCGCGTCGCCTTGCTGGTCCTGGTCGATCGGGAATGGACGCTCGAACGACACCGGCATGAGCAGGACGGGATAGCGGTCGAAGAATGCGCCCCACTCCCGCAGTATCGTGGTGCGCAGCGCCAGCGCCTGGATAAAGCCGTCCTTGTCCAGCGGCGAGGTGTGCGCAAGCATGCTGCGGTAGGCGCGCTGTATCGCCGCGTCGCCTGCACGCTCGATTTCGCGGCCCATGGAGCCGGACGCTTCGTTCATCAGCACGCTGCGCCATAGCTCGGCCGCTTCCTCGAACCTGGGCGGCGTTGCTGTTTCGACGATGTAGCCCGCGTCTTCCAGGTACTTTGCGGCGCGCAGCAAGGCATCCAGCACAGCGGGATCGGATTTCAGGGCCGAGGTGCCGCAGAACAGCGCCACCCGCCGGCTATCTCCAGGCTGGCGCAGGTCCAGCGGCGCGGGCACCCACCACGGATCGCGGGAATCGCCCGCCGACATGGCCTCCAGCCCCAGTCTCAGGTCGGCAATGTTCCGCGCCAAGGGGCCCTGGGTCGCGGCCAGTTGGGAAGCCACCGGACGCTCCGATTTCTGGCTGGCGTTGTAGGCCGGCACCCGGCCTTGCGAGGGCCGCAGCCCCGCCACGCCGCAGGCATAGGCCGGATACCGGATCGATCCACCCTGGTCGCTGCCATGCGCCAGCGGCCCCATGCCCAGGGCGGCGGCGACGGACGCGCCGCCGCTGGAGCCGCCCGGCGTGCGCGCGGCGTCGAACGGGTTGACGGTGCGGCCATGCAGGTCGTTGTCCGAAAACCAGCGCCAGGAGAATGCCGGAACGTTGCTGCGGCCGATCACGACCGCGCCGGCCTTGAGCCAGTTGTCGACGGCGGGATTGTTCTCCCTGGCAATGAGGTCCCGGTACGCGACGACGCCATTGGTCGTGGCCGAGCCTGCCAGATCGGCGTTGGCCTTGATGGTGACCGGCACGCCGTGCAGGAGGCCCAGCGGCGCGCCCCCGCGCACCGCGGCGTCGGCGGCATCGGCCGCCTTCAGTGCCTGGTCGGCGCAGATCTCGGTAAGCGGATTGAAGACCGGATTTAGCTGTGCCGCCCGCTGCAGGCAGCTCTGCACGGCCTCCCGGCTGGAAACTTCCCGCTGGCGGATGGCCTGGGCCAGATCGACGGCGCTCCAGCGCCAGAGTTCGTTCGTCATGATGGCTCCCTGTGGGGTTGAACGCAGTCAGTCGGCCGACGCGCCGGAGCGCTTGACCATCTCGCCCCACCGCGGGATCTCGCTGGCGATGAGGCTGGCGAACTGTTCGGGCGTGGACGGCGTCGCATCGACGGACAGCGTTTCGTTGAGCTTGAGCACCGCGGGGTCCTGCAGCGCTTTGGCGATGGCGCGATTGAGCTTGTCGATGATGGGCTTGGGCGTGCCGGCGGGCGCGACGATGCCGCCCCAGGACACCACCTCAAATCCCTTCAAGCCGGATTCGTCGAGGGTGGGCACGTCCGAGAGGACAGGCACGCGCGTGAGGCTGGTCGCCCCCAGCACCTTTACCTGTCCGGAGCGGATGAAGGGCAGCACGCCCGCGACGTTGTCGATCATCACGTCGAGCTGCCCGCCCACGATGTCGCCCACCGCCTGCTGGCCGCTCTTGTACGGGACGTGCAGCATGGTCGTGCCCGTCTCGCTCTTGAGCATTTCCCCGGCCAGATGGGCGCTCGATCCCACCCCCAACGAGCCGACGCTGACCTTGCCCGGATGCTGGCTGGCATAGCTGACCAGGCCCTGCACATCGCTTGCCGGGAAGTCGTTGCGGGCGATCAACACCAGGGCATTGCTGATGGCCAGGCTGATGGGCGCAAGGCTGCGTTGCGGGTCGTAAGGCAGCTTCGAGTACATGCTCTTGTTGATTGCCAGCGTGACCAGGTTGCCGAAGCCTATCGTGTAGCCGTCCGGCGCCGCCGCGGCCAGCGCCTGCGTGCCGACAATACCGCCCGCCCCTCCCCGGTTGTCGACGATCACCGGTTGGCCGAGTTCGCGCCCCAGGGCGTCCGCGATCGGGCGTAGCACCACGTCGGGACCGGACCCCGCCACATACGGCACGATGAGTTTGACTGGCCGTTGGGGCCAATCAGCCTGCGCCGCGCCGGCGCCTGCCGCTCCCAGCAAGGCAAAACACAATGAAATGGCCTGACCTACACGACGGGGAAAGATCTGCATGGCTTGCTCCTGAAGTACGGGACTGCATGGTCTTGTCGTCGTGAAGCTTAGAGATCGCCCGCGCTGCGCATAAGGCTATTTCTTTGTTAAGGTGACAACTCCAGGTTGTCGCCATCGAGAGGCACATGAAAGACCACCATCTCCGGGCCTGGCTGAAGGTCGCCGAATTACGCAGCATCCGCGCCGCGGCGCGCAGCCTGCACTTGAGCCAGGCGGCGGTGACCAAGGCCATCAAGGAACTGGAAACGGAGCTCGAAGCGCCGCTGCTCACGCGCAGCCCCCAGGGCATCGAGGTCACCGAATGCGGCGAACACCTGACGGTGCGGGCGCAGCTTGCCCAGGCCCAGTTGTCCCTGGCGCGCCAGGACATCCGCCAACTGCTCAGCGGTGCGCAGGCGCGGGTGGCAGTGGGCGTGACGCCCATGGTGATGCTGAGCGTGCTGCCTGACGTGCTGAACGATTTCAGGCAAAGCATGCCCGCGGCCAAGCTCAAGGTTTCGGAAGGCCTGCTGGCCGCCGTCCTGCCGGCTTTGCGCAACGGCTCGCTGGATTTCGCGTTGGCGTCCGGCATGGCGGACAACCATGGCGGGCAGGAGTTCGATTTCGAGGAACTGCGGCCGCTGGAATTCATGGTCGCCTGCCGCCGCGGACATCCGCTGGCGGGCGCCACGCGGTGGCAAGACATCGCGGGCTGCGAATGGCTGCTCAACACCTCGGGCGGCAGCCACACCGACGCCTTTCTGCAAGGCCTGCGCGCAAACGGCCTGCAGCCGCCCGAACGCGTCATCGACTGCGATACGTTCGGCGTGATGTGGAACCTGATGGTCCGCAGCGACGCGTTGATCGTCTGCCCGGCGGGCATGCTAGAGATCCCGCCTTACGGCGCCGAAGCCAGCCAGATCCGCACCGAAGCGCCCATGCCGGTCGCCAGCATAGGCATCATGACGCTGCGGGGAACGCCGCTGTCGCTGGCGGCGTCCACCATGGCGGACCTGTTCCGCCGACGCATCCAGCGGCTAGCCCAGGCGGGTGCCGTGGCTACACGCCAGGCTGGCGGCGCGGCTTGAGGCTGTCGGCCCAGTCGCGCGCCAGGTCGCGGCGGGCGCGGCGGTTGACCAGGGCGGTGATGGCCATCGCGATGACGGCGCCCCCGGCCGCCAGCGCCATGTCCTTCTGTGCGTCCCAGATATCGCCCTGCGTGCCCAGATAGGCCGCGCCCAGGTCGCCGCCCACGGTGGCGGCGGCGCCCCACTCCAGCAGTTCGTAGAGCGCCGAGGTCGACAGCGTGACGTCCATGGGCAGGAAATACGCCCAGAAGCCGCGCACCTCGACCACGCGCAGAAAGATCTCGCGGATGGGATACGCCAGCAGCAGGCCGTAGGAAAAATGCACCACGCGGTCGAAATTGTTGCGCTCCCAGCCGACCATGCTGTTGAAACTGTGTCCCGTCAGCGCCCGCCACCAGTCGTCGTAAGGCACGAGCGAATAGGTGTAGTGCGCGCCGACGGCATGCAGGCACAGGTAAAGAAAGATCAGCGTGTACGAGGTGCGCGAAAACACGAACCAGCGCCGCGTAAAGAGCAGCGCCGCGCCGAAGGCCAGCACCAGCGCGTTCTCCAGCGCCCAGTCGGCGCGGTCATGCGGCGCAATCGCCAGCGCCGTCCATATCACGGCGAACAGCGCGCCCAGCGTGTACAGGTAGCGCCGGCGCGCGTCGGCCATGGTCAGTCTCCCTGGACCCGGCCGCGCAGGCGCTTGACTTCGCCATGCAGCACCTTGCGCTGCACACGGCGGCGCTGCGAGGCGCGGGTGGGCTTGGTCGGACGGCGCGGTTTGTCGGTGCGCGCCGCTGCGCGCACCATGGCGATCAGGCGTTCGATGGCTTCGGCGCGGTTCTTTTCCTGGCTGCGGAACGCCTGTGACTTGATGACGATGACCCCGTCCTTGGAGACGCGGTGGTCGCTCAGCGCGCACAGCGCTTCCTTGATTTCTTCGGGCAGGCTGGAGGCGCGCACGTCGAAACGCAGGTGCACGGCGCTGGACACCTTGTTGACGTTCTGGCCGCCCGCGCCCTGGGCGCGGATCATGGTGAACGCCAGGTCGCGTTCATCCAGGTAGATGGAATCTTGGACGTGAAACATAGCCCGCAAGTATAGATGCGCCGCGCAAAGTAAAATAATGCGCTTTTGCCTGATTTATCCGGGGTCCGGCCTTATCCGGCCGCCGGCACCACCATGACTTACTCCGCCAAAGAAATCTTCAAGACGCTGCAGGGCGAAGGCGCCCACGCAGGCCGCGCGGCGGTCTTCTGCCGCTTTGCCGGCTGCAACCTCTGGACCGGCCGCGAAAGCGACCGCGCCAGCGCCGCCTGCACCTTCTGCGACACCGACTTCATCGGCACCGACGGCGACGGCGGCGGCAAGTTCGCCACGCCCGAACTGCTGGCCGACGCCATCGCCGCGGCCTGGGGCCCGGGCGCCAATGACCGCTACGTGGTCTTCACTGGCGGCGAACCGCTGCTGCAGCTGGACGCGCCGCTCTTGACCGCGGTGCACGCGCGCGGCTTCACGGTGGCCATCGAAACCAACGGCACCATCAAGCCGCCCGCCGGCATCGACTGGATCTGCGTCAGCCCCAAGGGCACGGCGCCCGTGGTCCTGGAACGCGGCGACGAGCTCAAGCTGGTCTATCCGCAGGCCAATGCGCAGCCCGAAGCCTTCGCGCACCTGGACTTCGAGCACTTCTTCCTGCAACCCATGGATGGCCCCGCGCGCGCGGCCAATACCGAACAGGCCGTCCAGTACTGTATGCAGCATCCGCAATGGCGGCTCAGCCTGCAGACCCACAAATACATAGGCATTCCATGATTCACCCTAGCCCCCTGCGGAGCGCGCCATGATTTCCGTGACCCGCAGGCTGGAATTCGACGCCGGCCACCGCATTCCCGACCACCGCAGCCAGTGCCGCAACCTGCATGGCCACCGCTATGTGCTGGAAATCACCTTGACCGGCGACGTGGTGCAGGCGCCCGGCGAGTCCGACAACGGCATGCTGATGGATTTCTCCGAGATCAAGCACATCGCCAAGACCCACATCGTGGACGTCTGGGACCATGCTTTCCTGGTGTATGAGGGCGACGCCGCCGTGCGCGGCTTCCTGGACAGCCTGCCCGGCCACAAGACCGTGGTGCTGGACCGCATCCCCACGGCCGAAAACCTGGCCGCCATCGTCTTCCAGACCCTCGCGCCGCACTATCACGGCCACTATGGCGCCGAACTGCGCCTGACCCGCGTGCGCCTGTACGAAACGCCCAACTGCTGGGCGGACTGCAACGGCTGAACGCCGGGGCGCGGCCGCCACTGCCGCGCCCGTCCTTGCCGCGACACGCCCCCCTGGCTGCCGGTTTTCCATCAACGGAAAACCCGCCCCCTATTTTCCCGATTGAGAAAATCCATGGAGATAATCGCCATTTTCAATTATTAGTAAGCTAATAGATAGGATACAATCTATTCCATGAACACGCCCACCGACTCCCAGCTCATGGCCACCACCTCCGCCCTGATGGTCCTGTCGCGCGCCTATCGCGGCGCCGCCGACAAGGCCCTGGCCGATTACGGCCTCTCCCAGGCCACCGCCTGGCCCGTGATCCTGGCCGGCCGCCTGGGAGACGGCGTACGCCAGGGCGCGCTGGCCGAGGCGCTGGGCGTAGAAGGCCCCTCGCTGGTGCGCGTGCTGGATCACCTGGTCGCCGCCGGCCTGATGGAACGCCGCGAAGACCCGCACGACCGCCGCGCAAGGACCCTGCACCTGACCGACGCCGGGCAGGCGCTGCGCGCCAAGGTCGAGGACGTCCTGGTCGACCTGCGCCGCCACCTGTTCCGGGACGTAAGCGAAGCCGACCTGCAAGCCTGCCTGCGGGTCTTCGACAGCCTGAAAGTCACCCTGGGCCGCGGCGGCGCCGGCACCCAGCCACAGGACGAACAAGCGTGAAACTCCCCAACGTCCGCGAAGCCATCTTCTCGCTCAAGAGCTACCTGAGCGCCATCATGGCGCTCTACCTGGCCTACAGCATGGGATTGCCGCGTCCGTTCTGGGCCATGACCACGGCCTATGTCGTGGCCCAACCCTGGTCGGGCGCGGTGCGCTCCAAGGCGCTGTACCGCCTGGCCGGCACCTTCTTCGGTTCGGCGGCCACCGTCTACCTGGTGCCGCGGCTGTCGAATTCCCCGGTGGTCATGACCGCCGCCATGGTGCTGTGGGTGGGCGCCTGCCTGTACCTGTCGGTGCTGGACCGCACCCCGCGTTCGTACCTCTTCATGCTGGCGGGCTATACCGCCGCGATGATCGGCTTTCCCAGCGTGACGGCCCCCGCCCAGGTGTTCGACACCGCGCTCGCCCGCGTCGAGGAAATCAGCCTGGGCATCGTCTGCGCCACGCTGATCCACAGCATCGTGCTGCCGCGCGGCCTGGCCCCTGCCCTGACGCTGATGCTGGACAAGGCCGTGCGCGACGCCCGCAACTGGATGCACGACACGCTCAGCGGCCAGGCCACCGAGCAGAAGGACCGCGACCGCCGCGTACTGGCCAACGACATCACGCAGCTGCGCCTGATGTCCACCCACGTGCCGTTCGACACCAGCAACCTGCGCTGGACCTCGGGCGCGGTGCGCGCCATGCAGGACCAGATCGCAGCACTGACGCCCACCGTGTCCGCCGTGGAAGACCGCATGCGCGCCCTGCAGGCCGGCGGCCAGCCGCTGCCGGAGCCCGTCACGGCCCTGCTCGCCGACATCTCCGAATGGATCAACGCCGGCGCGCAGGCCACCCACGAGACCGCGGTGCAGCTGCGCGCCGCCGCCACCCGCCTCACGCCTGAAATCGACAGCCGCTCCAACTGGCGCGACGTGCTGCTGGCCAGCCTGATGACGCGGCTGCGCGAGCTGGTCGACACCTATGACGAATGCCTGGCGCTGCGCCGCGAGATCCGCGCGGGCCTGGCCGGCGCGCCGCTGCGCGCCCCGCGCTCCAAGCCCGCGCCCAACGCCGCGCTGCACCGCGACCGCGGCATGGCGCTGCTGTCGGCCCTGGCCGCGGGCGTGGCCATTTCGGTCTGCTGCGCCTTCTGGATCGGCACCGCCTGGAGCAACGGCGCCACCGCCGCGCTCATGGCCGCCATCTTCAGCTGCTTCTTCGCGTCGCAGGACAATCCAGTGCCCGGCATCATGCAGTTCCTGACCTACACGGTGTATTCGATCCCGCTGTCGGCGCTGTACCTGCTGGGCATCATGCCCGCCATCCATTCGTTCGAGATGCTGGCCCTGGCCATGCTGCCCACGGCCTTCGTGCTGGGCATCTTCATTGCCCGGCCCGCCACCGCCGGCAAGGCCATGGCGATGCTGTTCGGGTTCCTGGGCACGATGGCGCTGCAGGATACCAACACCGCCGACATCGTGTCCTTCATCGACACGCAGGTCGCGCAATGCATGGGCGTGGCCACCGCGGCCATCATCGCCGCCATCTTCCGCACCGTCAGCGCCGACTGGAGCGCGCGCCGCATCCAGGCCGCCAACTGGAAGGAACTGGAAACCCTGGCAAGCTCGCCGCGCGCGCCTTCGCGTCACACCTACGCCGCCCGCATGCTGGACCGCATCGGCCTCCTGCAGCCGCGCCTGGCGCTGGCCCAGCGTCCGGACGACCTGGTCGCCGCCGATGCGCTGAAGGATCTGCGCGTGGGCCGCGACATCACCGAACTGCAGCGCGCCCGGCGCCATCTGCCCATGGCCGAACCGGCCATCCAGCCGGTGCTGGACGGGCTGGCGAAGTTCTTCCACGCCCGCTCGGCCTGGCAGGTCGGCGAGAAAACGCCCGAATTCCTGGCGCAGATCGATCGCGCGTTGGCCAGCGTGACGGCCACGCCCCCGGGCGCCGCGGCCCGCGACCGGGCAGTCGTCGCGCTGGTGGGCCTGCGCCGCGCCTTCTTCCCCGACGCGCCCGACTACCAACCCGCCCATCCCACCCTGGAGGGCCAAGCATCATGATCGGCGAATTCAATCTTTATGGCGTCTATTTTCCCTGGCTGCTGGTGCTGGGCGTGGTGACCCTGGGCGTTGCCTGGGCGGTGCGCCGCGTGCTGGCCCGCGCCGGGCTGTACCGCCTGGTGTGGCACCCCGCGCTGTTCGACCTGGCGCTGTTCGTGGTGCTGCTGTACGGCGTATCCCTCATTTCCCCCTATTTACTCCAGAGATAAGCATGAAACTCCCCAATGCCCTGCGCCCCGCAGCCATCGGCAAGTTCGCGGTGACCGCCGTCGTCGTCGCCGCGGCCGCCTACGCCGGCTGGCAGCTCTGGGTGCACTATGAAGTCGAACCCTGGACCCGCGACGGCCGCGTCAAGGCCTACGTGGTGCAGGTCGCGCCGGATGTCTCCGGCCTGGTGACCAGCGTGCCGGTGCACGACAACCAGGACGTGAAGGCCGGCGACGTGCTGTTCGAGATCGACCGCGCGCGCTTCCAGCTGGCCTACGACCAGGCCCAGGCCTCGGTGCGTTCCGCGCAAGTGGCGCGCGACCAGGCGGTGCGAGACGCCAAGCGCAACCGCTCGCTGGGCCAACTGGTGGCCGCCGAGGCGCTGGAACAAAGCCAGACCAAGCTGCAGCAGACCGAAGCCGCGCTGGCCCAGGCCGAAGTGCAGCTCAACACCGCGCGCCTGAACCTGGAACGCAGCCGGGTGCTGGCGGTGAACGACGGCCGCATTACCAACCTGGACCTGCGCGCCGGCTCCTACGCCACCGCGGGCCGCGGCGTGATGGCGCTGGTGGATTCCGGCTCGTTCTACGTCGAAGGCTACTTCGAGGAAACCAAGCTGCCCGGCATCCATGAAGGTGATCCCGTCACCGTGACGCTGATGGGCGACTCGCACCATATCCGCGGCCACGTCGAAAGCATTGCCATGGGCATTGCCGACCGCGACCGCAGCACCGGCGCCAACCTGCTGCCCAACGTCAATCCCACGTTCAACTGGGTCCGCCTGGCGCAGCGCATCCCGGTGCGCGTGAAGATCGACGACGTGCCCGAAGGCGTGCGCCTGGTGGCCGGCCAGACCGCCACCGTATCGGTGGATTCCGGCCCTGCCCATTCGCAGACCGAGACGCACCAGCCGTCCTGATCACCACTTTTTCAACCCCTTACCCCTAATCGACGCACAGCCGTAACCGCCATGAACACCAGATACCTCCTGCCTCTTACGCTGGCCCTTGCGCTGGCCGGATGCGCCGCCGTGGGCCCGGACTACCAGGTGCCCCCCGGATCGGTGGCCGAGCGGCAGAGCGCGCAGGCGCCCTTCACGCAGGCGCGCGAGGCGGCGTTCCGGCAGGATGCGGTGCCTGGCCGCTGGTGGCGCCTGTACGACGACCCCGTGCTGGATGGCCTGGTGGAGAAAGCCCTGGCCGCCAACACCGACCTGCGCGTGGCCAGCGCCAACCTGGAACGGGCCCAGGCCGCCGTGCGTGAAGCACAGGCGCAGCAGCAGCCGTCCATCGGTGTCAATGCCTCGCCCACTTTCGGCCACGTGTCCGGCCTGCAGGAACTGCAGCCCGGCATCGATCCGCCCAACCGCTGGTCCTATTCCATGGGCGCCAGCGTGTCGTACCAGCTGGACCTGTTCGGCCAGATCCGCCGCGCCGTGGAAGCGGCCAGCGGCGACGAGCAGGCCGCGCAGGCCGCCTATGACGCCACCCGCGTCACCGTCGCCGCCGAGACCGCCCGGGCCTACGCCAATATGTGCGCGGCCGGCATGCAGCTGGCCTCCGCCCAGCATTCGGTGCAGGTGCAGAAGCAATCGCTGGACGCGGTGGACCGGCTGCAACGCGCCGGCCGCGGCACCACGCTGGACGTGACCCGCGCCCGCAGCCAGCTTGAACAGCTGCAGGCCAACCTGCCGCCATTCCAGGCCCAGCAGCGCACCGCGCTGTACCGCCTGGCGGCGCTGACCGGCCAGACGCCGGGCCAGATCCCGCCCGCGCTGCTGCAATGCGCCCAGGCCCCGCGCCTGACCGAGACCATCCCCGTGGGCGACGGCGCCGAACTGCTGCGCCGCCGTCCGGACATCCGCCAGGCCGAACGCACGCTGGCCGCGGCCACCGCGCGCATCGGCGTGGCTACCGCGGACCTGTATCCGAAGATCTCTCTGGGCTTGTCGGCGGCCTCGGGCGGTCCGGCCGCCATGTTCGGCGACCGCGGCACCTTCAGCTGGAGCGTCGGTCCGCTGATCTCCTGGACCATCCCCAACACTGGCGCCACGCAGGCCCGCATCGCCGAGGCTCAGGCCAGCACCAAGGCCGCGGCGGCGCGCTTCGACGCCACCGTGCTGAACGCCCTGCGGGAAACGGAAAGCGCGCTGGTGGTCTACGCGCGTCAGCTGGACCGCGACGCCGCCCTGCGCGCCGCGCGCGACCAGAGCGCCGAGGCCGCCTCGCAGGCCAGCCGCCTGTTCCAGTACGGCAAGACCGACTACCTGACCGTGCTGGACGCCGAGCGCACGCTGGCCAGCAATGAAAGCGCGCTGGCCGCCTCGCAGGCCGACCTCAGCAGCGACCAGATCGCGCTGTTCCTGGCGCTGGGCGGCGGCTGGGAAAAATGATCAATGCACCGGGGTGCCGTCGGGCGGCGTCTGGTTAAGACCCAGCGCGGCCTCCCAGCTGCGCAACGGCACGCAGGTCTTCAAGCGCACGATGGCGCGCTCGATCAGCGCCGGATGCAACGCGTGCCCCACCTGGGTGGCGATGTCGATGGTCGAGTCGCCGTGCAGCTCGGTCAGGCGCGCCTGGGCGGCCTGGATGAGCTCCACGTTCATGATCGGATCGGCGGCGCCGTGCAGCAGGTGCAACGTGGTGAACTGCGGCGCGATCTTGGGCATCTGGGCATAGCGGCCCGAGAACGCGATGACGCGACCGGCGATGCCGTCGTGCGCCTGCACCAGTTCCAGCGCCATGATCGCGCCCTGCGAAAAGCCCGCCAGCGCCGTGTCCGACTGCAGCAGGCCGAAACGGGCCTGCGCCTCGCGCACATAGGTCTCCAGGGGCGGCAAGGCCTGCGCCACGCGTTCCGGGCGGTTTTCCTCGGTCACGCCGCGTACCGAGAACCACTGCCGGCCATCGCCGCCGCCGTCGTAGGGCTCGAACCCCTGGGGCGCCAGCACCGCCGCGCTCGGGAACGCCGCGCGCACGGCTTTTGCCAGCGGCTCCATGTCGTCGGGGCTGCCGCCCACGCCGTGCAGCAGGATGAACAGCTGGCGCACGTCGACGCCGGCGTTGGGAAGAAATTCGATAGAAGTGGAAGACGCCATGAAACTGCTCCGTGCTGGCTGGGGCCGCCGAACGGCCCCGGAATAGCCGCATTGTAAAATGCGCGCCTTGAAGCAACCTTTGCCGCACCGCCACGGACCGGCTGGCTTGCGCGGCATTGCCTGGCGGGCAGGCCCGCGCGCCCGTGCCTGATGGTCCGCCGCCGCGGCAACCTCCTACCCCAGTAATGCAAACTCCGACGACAGAATCCGGCGCCACGCCTGCCGGCCAGAACCAGCTGCATCGCGTGCTCAAGGCGCGCCACCTCACGATGATAGCGTTGGGCGGAGCCATCGGCACCGGCCTGTTCGTGGCTTCCGGCGCCGCCATTGCCCAGGCCGGCCCGGGCGGCGCGCTGCTGGTCTACCTGGCCATCGGCCTGATGGTCTACTTCATCATGACCAGCCTGGGCGAACTGGCCACCTTCATGCCGGTATCGGGTTCCTTCTGCACCTATGCCTCGCGCTACGTGGACGGCGGCTTCGGTTTCGCGCTGGGCTGGAACTTCTGGATCAGCTGGGCCACGGTGGTGGCGGTGGACGTGGTGGCCGCGCAGCTGGTCATGGCCTACTGGTTCCCCGATACGCCCGGCTGGATATGGAGCGTGGCCTTCCTGGCCCTGACCTTCGGCCTGAACGCCTTTTCGGCGCGCAGCTTCGGCGAAGCCGAATACTGGTTCGCCATCATCAAGGTCGTGGCCGTGCTGTGCTTCATCGGCGTCGGGCTGGCGATGCTGGTGGGCATCATCCACAGCGGCACGCCCGTGGGACTGGCCAACTGGTCGGTCGGCGACGCGCCCTTCGTGGGCAATGTGGCCACCTGGGTCGGCGTGGCGATGGTGGTGGCCTATTCGTTCCAGGGCACCGAACTGGTGGCCGTGGCCGCCGGCGAATCCGAAAATCCCCGCCGCAACGTGCCACGCGCGATCAACCATGTGTTCTGGCGCATCCTGCTGTTCTACGTGCTGGCCATCCTGATCATCGGCCTGCTGCTGCCCTATACCGACCCGCAACTGCTGCGCAACGAAGTGGAAGACATCGCGGTCAGCCCCTTCACGCTGGTGTTCCAGCACGCCGGGCTGCTGTCGGCGGCCACCGTGATGAACGCCGTGATCCTGACCTCGGTGCTGTCGGCCGGCAATTCCGGCATGTACGCGGCGACGCGGATGCTGTTCAACATGGCGGTGGAAGGCCAGGCGCCCGCCCTGTTCCGGCGCGTGACGCGCAGCGGCGTGCCGCTGTATGCGCTGATGGCCACCGCGCTGCTGGCCTGCCTGTGCCTGTTCAGCCTGGTGTACAGCCCCAAGGCCGTCTACATCTGGCTGCTGAACTTCGCCGGCATGACCGAATTCATCGTCTGGCTGAGCATCGCCGTCAGCCATTACCGCTTCCGCCAGGGCTATGTGAAGCATGGCTACGACACCGCCGACCTGCCCTACAAGGCCGGCTTGTTCCCCTTCGGTCCGCTACTGGCCTTCGTCCTGTGCCTGGTGGTCACGCTGGGCCAGAACTACCAGGCCTTCCTGCAAGACCGCATCGACTGGATCGGCGTGATCTCCACCTACCTGGCGATCCCGCTGTTCCTGGCCTTGTGGATCGGCCACCGGCTGGTGCGCAAGTCGCACTGGATCCGGTACGAGGATATGCGGTTTTATGGGTTGGACCTGGATCGCGCGGCGGGTGTGGCGGCCTCGGCAGCTACTAGTGAGAACGCCCGCGCTTAGTTGCGATCCGCCTGCCTGAAGCAACTAAAATCGTATCCAACACGGCCCACCCCTCTGCATCGAAAGGTGTACGGGTGGGTTTTCTTTTAGTTCGCGGCATGCTCCGCCCCCTTTAAATACTGTACATATATACAGTTATAATGGCTCATCGGCCACTTCCACCGGGTTCCTATCTCCCGACAACCGATTTGCCATGCAGTCCCCAGAACGTATCCATCCCGCGTTGTGGCGCGCCACCCAGTTGGCTCAAGGCGCCGCCCGCACCCTGCCCACCGGGCATGCCGCGCTTTCGGCCGAGCTGCCAGACGGCGGCTGGCCGCTGGGTTCCCTGAACGAATTGCTGGTCCCGCACCCCGGCATCGGCGAAATCCGCCTGCTGCGTCCGGCGCTGGCCCAACTGGAAACGCGCCGCGCCATTGCGCTGGTGCAGCCGCCGCACGCGCCCCACATCGCCAGCTGGATGAGCTGGCGGCTGGATCCCCGTCAATTGCTCTGGGTGGCGCCGGAAAAACCCGTGGACGCGCTCTGGGCCGCCGAACAGATCCTGAAGAACGGCAGTTGCGGCGCCCTGATCTGCTGGCTGCCTCATGTGCGCCCCGAATCCCTGCGCCGCCTGCACCTGGCCGCCCAGGCCAGCGACCTGCTGTTCATCGCGGTGCGCCCCAGCAGCGCGGCGCAGAACGCCACGCCCGCGCCCTTGCGGCTGGCGCTGGCGCCGGCCGCGGGCGGCCTGTCCGTCCATATCCTGAAGCGCCGCGGGCCCGCCTGCGACACGCCGCTGTACGTGGGCCTGGACACCGGCGCCACCATTCCTGTTTCTCCCCGCCATGCGCCTCTGGATCGCCGCCTTCCTGCGCTGCCTGCCGCTGGACGCACTGCGCCCGCACTGGCCGCTTGAGGGGCAGGCGTTCGCGGTCCTGGAACAGGAACGCGTCGCCGCCCTGACGCCCGCCGCCCGCCGCGCCGGCGTCAAGCCGGGCATGCGCCGCGCGGGCGCGGCCGCCATCGCTCCCGAGGTCGAGCTGCTGCCCCGCGATGCCCAGGCCGAGTCCGAAGCCTTGCAGGGCGCGGCGCTGGCGCTGCTGCAATACACGCCCGAAATCGCCCTGGCCGACGGCGACACGCTGCTCCTGAACGTGAGCGCCAGCCTGATGCTCTTCCGCGGCCCCAAGGCGCTGCACCGGCGGGTCGCCGCCACCTTGCGCGCCCTGGACCTGCGCGTGTCGCTAGGCATGGCGCCGACCGCCGCCGGCGCCTGGCTGCTGGCGCGCAGCCCCGGCCGGCGCGCGCCCCGCCGTACCCTCACGCTGCCCACGCTGACCCGGCGGCTGGACGCCCTGCCGCTAGCCCTGCTGCCGCAGGCGCAGGCCCGCCGCGACTGGCTCGACGACATCGGCTGCCATACCCTGGCGGACCTGCGCGCCCTGCCGCGCGCGGGGCTTCAGCGGCGCAGCGCCCCCGAACTGCTGCAGGCCCTGGACGCCGCCTACGGCCTGGCGCCCGAGCTCCACCGCTGGGTCGAACCGCCACACCAGTTCTCGCGCCGCATCGAACTCACCGACTACGTCGAGCACACCGACGCGGTGCTGGCGGTGGCGCGCCGCCTGGCCGAACAGCTGGGCGGCTGGCTCAGCGCCCGGCAACTGGCGGTACGCCGCGTGGTGCTCAGCATGGAACACGAACGCGGCCGCCACGCCCGGCCGCCCACCGAACTGGAACTGGCCCTGGCCCAGCCGGTCTGGCAGGCGCCGCAGATCCTCCACCTGCTGCGGGAAAAGCTGGCGCGCTTCACGCTGGAAGCGCCCGTGATCGCCGTGGCGCTGCTGGCGCCCGACACGGTCGAGCAGCCCGCCGCCAGCACCACCCTGTTCCCCGAGCCCGGCGGCACGCCTGCCGACCATGCCCGGCTGCTGGACCTGCTGGTGGCGCGGCTGGGCCGCGACCAGGTGCGCCACGCCCACCCGGTACCCGACCACCGCCCCGAGGCCGCCAACGCCTGGGGCGACGCGCTGTCGCCGCCCCAACGCCCCGCGCCCCTGCCCGCCCTGCTGGACCGCCCCTTCTGGCTGCTGGACCCGCCGCTGCCCTTGAAGCTGTCCGGCCACCGGCCGCAATACGGCGGCCAGGCGCTGCGCCTGATGCGCGGCCCCGAACGCATCGAAAGCGGCTGGTGGGATCCGGCCTTGACCGTGCGCGACTACTTCGTCGCCGAGGACGCCGCCGCCGCGCGCTACTGGATCTACCGCGAGCGCGACGACGAGCACGCCCGCTGGTTCCTGCATGGGCTCTACGCCTGAAACGCCATGCGCATGGACGACGACGACACCCCCGGCATCCTGGCGCAGTTGCCCGGCTACGCCGAGCTGCAATGCCAGTCCAACTTCTCGTTCCTGCAGGGCGCTTCGCACCCCGAGGAACTGGTCGAACGCGCCGCCGAACTGGGCTACGCCGCGCTCGCCATCACCGATGAATGTTCGCTGGCGGGCGTGGTCCGCGCCCACGTGGAGGCCAAGGCCCGCAAGCTGCCACTCATCATCGGCGCCACCTTCCAGCTGCGCGCCGCGCCCGACGCCGCGCCACTAGGCCTGACCCTGCTGGCGCAGACGCGCGAGGGCTACGGCAACCTGTCCGAACTGATCACCCTGGCCCGCACCCGCGCGCCCAAGGGCGAATACCAGCTGGCGCCCGAAGACCTTACCCATCCTCCCAGCGGCCACGCCCACCTGCGCCACCTGCCCGAATGCCTGGCCATCCTGAGCCCCGCCTACGGCACCGACGCCGACCGCATGGCCGAGCAGGCGCGCTGGCTGGCACGCGTCTTCCCCCACCGCGCCTGGGTGGGGCTGACCTTGCTGCACCGCTCGCGCGACGACCTGCACCGCGCCGCGGTCGAGCACGCCGCGCAGGCCGCGGACCTGCCCATCGTGGCGCTGGGCCAGGTGCAGATGCATCTGCGTTCGCGCAAGCCGCTGCACGACACGCTGACCGGCATCCGCACTCGCCAACCGGTATCGCAATGCGGCTATGAACTGTCCGGCAACGCCGAACAGCACCTGCGTACGCGCATGCGCCTGGCCAACCTGTACCCGCCGCAAGCGCTGGCCCAGACGCTGGCCGTGGCCCGCCGCTGCGCCTTCTCATTGGACGAGCTGCGCTACGAATACCCGGACGAAATCATTCCGCGTGGCCACACGCCGGCCACCTATCTGCGCCAGGAAACCCTGGCCGGGGCCGCCCGCCGCTTTCCTTCAGGCACGCCGGACAGCGTCACCGCGCAGATCGAAAAAGAGCTGGCCCTGATCACGGACCTGCACTACGAAGCCTATTTCCTCACCGTCTACGACATCGTCCAGTACGCCCGCGGCGAGGGCATCCTGTGCCAGGGCCGCGGGTCCGCCGCCAACTCCGCGGTCTGCTACTGCCTGGGCATCACCGAAGTGGATCCGGTGCGCGGCAACAACCTGTTCGAACGCTTCATCAGCAAGGAGCGCAACGAGCCGCCCGACATCGACGTGGACTTCGAGCACCAGCGCCGCGAAGAAGTCATCCAGTACATCTACCGCAAGTACGGCCGCGAACGCGCCGCGCTCACCGCCGTGGTCATTTCCTACCGGCCGCGCAGCGTGCTGCGCGATACCGGTTGCGCGCTGGGCGTGGACGCAGGCGTCATCGACGCCGTGGCGCGCGCCCACCAATGGTGGGACGGCAAGAAGGAAATGCTGCGCACCCTGGGCGCCTGCGGACTGGACCCGGAATCGCAGGTGGCGCGCCAGTGGGCGGCGCTGGCGCAGACCCTGATGGGCTTTCCGCGCCACCTGTCGCAGCACCCCGGCGGCTTCGTGATTTCACGCGGCAAGCTGTCGCGTCTGGTGCCCATCGAAAACGCCGCCATGGCAGACCGCAGCGTCGTGCAATGGGACAAGGACGACCTGGATGCGCTGGGCCTGCTGAAAGTGGACGTGCTGGCGCTGGGCATGCTGTCGGCCCTGCGCCGCACGCTGGAGCTGGCTGGCCAGCGCCGCGGCCAACCCTTGCGGCTGCAGGACATCCCCGCCAGCGACACGCCCACCTACGACATGATCTGCGACGCCGACACCATAGGCGTGTTCCAGATCGAATCCCGCGCCCAGATGACCATGCTGCCGCGGCTGCGTCCGCGCGAATACTACGACTTGGTGGTGCAGGTGGCCATCGTGCGCCCAGGCCCGATCCAGGGCGGCATGGTCCATCCCTACCTGCGCCGCCGCCAGGGCAAGGAACCCGAAACCTATCCCAGCGAAAAAGTGCGCGGCGTGCTCAGCCGCACCATGGGCGTGCCCATCTTCCAGGAACAGGTCATGCAGATCGCCGTCGTGGCCGCCGGCTTCACGCCCGGCGAATCCGACCAGTTGCGCCGCTCCATGGCGGCCTGGAAGCGCAAGGGCGGCGTGGACAAGTATCGGACCAAACTGGTCGGCGGCCTGCTGGCCCATGGCTACAAACTGGATTTCGCCGAGGCCTTGTTCCGCCAGATCGAAGGCTTCGGCGAATACGGCTTCCCCGAAAGCCACGCCGCCAGCTTCGCCCTGCTGGCCTATGCCAGTTCTTGGCTCAAGCGGCACGAGCCCGAAGCCTTCCTGGCCGCCCTGCTCAACTCCCAGCCCATGGGCTTCTACGCCCCCGCGCAACTGGTGCAGGACGCCCGCCGCCACGGCGTCTGCGTGCTGCCAGCGGACGTCACGGTCAGCGGCTGGGATTCGGCCCTGGAGACCCTGCCCGACGGTCATCCTGGCGCCCGCCGGACCGCCCATCCGCACGCGCCCGCCGCCGACGGCACCCGCCCCGCCGTCAGGCTGGGACTGAGCCTGATCCAGGGCATGCGCGAAGACGCCGCCCGGCGCATCGAGGACGCGCGCGCCGCCGCGCCCTTTGCCGACACCGGCGACCTGGCCCGCCGCGCCGCGCTCACCCGCCATGACCTCAACGCGCTGGCCGCTGGCGACGCCCTGCGCACGCTGGCCGGCCATCGCCGCCAGGCCAGCTGGGAAGCCGCCGCCAGCGTGCAGAGCCGCGACCTGCTGCGCGACGCCGCCATCCAGGAAACCCAGGCGCCACAGCTGTCCGCCCCGTCCGAGGGCCAGGCCGTGGCGGCCGACTACCGCAGCGTGGGCCTGACGCTGCGCAGCCACCCGGTGGCCTTGCTGCGCCCCCAGCTCGCGGCGCGCAACTTCCAGCCCGCCTCGGTGCTGAACAGCTACCCCGACAAGCGCGTGGCGCGCGCCTGCGGCATCGTCACCGTGCGCCAGCGTCCCCAAACCTCCAAGGGCGTGATCTTCGTCACGCTGGAAGACGAGACCGGCCCCGTCAACGTGGTCGTGCGTCCGGAACTCATAGAACGCCAACGCCGCGAATTGCTGGGGGCCTCGCTGCTGGGCGTCTACGGATCCTGGCAAAGCGTGGACGGCGTGCGCCACCTGATCGCGCAGCGGCTGGTGGATCTGTCCGACCTGCTGGGCGGGTTGAACACCCAGAGCCGGAATTTCCACTGACCGCTGCGGCCGCGGTTCAATCGCCGAACAGCGTGGCCATGTCCAATGCCTGCGCCATGGCCTGGTAGCCGGCATCGTTGGGATGCAGGCTATCGCCCGAGTCATACGCGGGCAGCAGCCGCGCCGGATGCGCCGGATCGCGCAGCACCGCGTCAAAATCCACCACCGCGTCGAACACGCCGCTTTCGCGGATCCAGCGGTTCACCTCCCGCCGCACCGCGTCCTTGGCCGGGTTGTAGTGGCCCGACAGCGGCGTGCCGTGCAAAGAGCCTTCATACGGCGCAATGGTGCCGCCGACGATGCGCACGCCGCGCAGGCGGGCCGCCTCCGCCAATAGCCGGTAGCCCTCGGTCAATCTGGCCGCCGTCATGGGCGCGTCGTCCGGCGCGAAGCCGCTGTCCGGCCAGCCGATGTCATTGATGCCCAGCATCACCACCACCGTGCGCACGCCCGGCTGCGACAGCACGTCGGCGTCAAACCGGGCCATCGCGTTCACCCCCATCTTGTCGCCCCAGACCCGCGCGCCCGAAATGCCCGCGTTCGCCACGCCCACGCCCTGCGGCGCCAGGCGGCGCGCCAGGAAGTCCGGCCAGCGGCGGTTGGCGCCCGGCGTCGAGCCGTTGCCATCGGTCAGGGAATCCCCAAAGGCCACCACCACCGGCACGCGCTTCGGGCTTTCCACCCAGATCCCCGCCAGGAACGCCCGGCCTTGCAGCGCCTGCGCCTCAGGCAGCTCCGCCGCCGCCGTGGCATTGCCCTGGACCAGGGCGCCGGTCTGCTGCGCGCCCCAATGGAAGGTCGTCACCGGCGTTGCCTGCGGGAAGTAAAGGCTGACGGCCAGTTCGGCCAGCGCGGATACCGGCAGGTCCACCGGATCGCTGACCACCTGCGCCCCCGGCGCCACCGTCACGCTTGGCCGACCGCCAAAGGCCAGCCCGCGACTGGACGCCGGACGGATCCTGGACTGGCCCGAGGCCAGCGCCACGCTGGCCGCCCCAATCTCCAGGGGCTGAGTCCCATAGCGGTTGGACAACACCACCCGCAAGCGCGGTCCGCCCACGCTGAGCATCAGGGTCTGGCGCAGAGTCTGGCCGCGCAATTCGGCCGGCATTTCCGTGGGCAGCACGAAGGAATCCTCCCACAGCGGTTGCGGACTGGCGAACCAGGAGCTGACCCAGCTGGAACGCGCGACATCCGACTGAACAGGCGGCTGCGCGGCGGCGGCCACGGACGGCCCCAGGACCGCAAGGCCCGCGGACAGGGTAGCGGCCGAAACCAGGGAAAAAGCATTGAAGCGATTCATGACGACTCCAGAAAAAGAGAAAGTGACGTCACGATAGGTTCTTCCCAATTCCACCGGTAGAACCCTAAACTGCATACCTCTTCTTCCAAAAAGGAATGACCTTGGACACCCTGCGCGCAATGCGGGCCTTTGTCCGCGCCGTGGAGCTGGGCACCTTGTCCGCCGTCGCCCGCGAACAGGCCCTAAGCCAGCCCGCCCTGAGCAAGATCGTCGCCGCGCTGGAAAAGGACCTGAACGTGCGGCTGCTGGAACGCAGCACCACCCGCGTCGTGCCCACCGAACAAGGCAAGCGCTTCTACGAACGCGCCACGCGGGTGCTGGAGGAATACTCCGAAGCCGTCGCCGACGCCCGCGGCCAGACCGAAAAGCCCGCCGGCTTCCTGCGCATCAACGCGCCCGTGGCGCTGGGCCAGTTCCGCCTGAACGCGCTGGTGCGCGAATTCCTGGACGAATACCCCGACATCCAGGTCGAACTGATCCTGAACGACCGGTTCGTGGACCTGGTGGAAGAAGGCGTGGACGTGGCGCTGCGGCTGGGCGGCAATCTGCCGCCCAACGCCATCGCCCGCAAGACAGCCTTATCGCCGCGCTACCTGGTGGCCGCCCCCTCCTACCTGGCGCAGCGCGGCAAGCCCCGCGCGCCCCGCGATCTGGCCGCGCACGAATACGTGCGCTTTGCCTGGCTGGCTGCCGGCGACACCCTGGAACTGCACCAGGGCGCGACCCTAGCCACCGTCCAGACCCAGGGGCGCTTTCGCGTCAACAACGCCCTGGCCATCCGCGAGA
The DNA here is from genome assembly GCF_058796095.1 of Achromobacter sp. GW823-FHT04E03. Taxonomy (NCBI): domain Bacteria; kingdom Pseudomonadati; phylum Pseudomonadota; class Betaproteobacteria; order Burkholderiales; family Alcaligenaceae; genus Achromobacter; species Achromobacter sp. GW823-FHT04E03. Next base: position 1,042,351 of record NZ_JBXAIJ010000001.1, read on the forward strand.
GCCTGGCCATGGGCGCCGGCATCGGACTATGCCCCGCGTGGCTGGTGCAGGACCTGATCGCCAGCGGCGAACTGCTGCGCGTGCTGCCCAAATGGAGCGCCACGCCGCAAGAGGCCTTCCTCATCTATCCGTCGCGCCGCTACCAGTCGTTGCGGGCGCGGCTGCTGATCGACTTCCTGAATGACCGGCTGGCCCGCCTGCCCGGCATGCAAACACCTTAGCCGCAGACGGCGCGCACCAGATTCCGGTAGATATCGCGCGCGCCTTCCAGCTGCTCCAGCGCGATGGATTCGTCGATCGTGTGGGCGTCCTCTTCGTTGCCCGGCCCCAGCCCTATCGTCGGAATGCCGCGGCGTCCGGCCGATTCCGAGCCGTTGGTGCAGAACGCCCAACTGCCCACCACCGGGTCCCGGCCGCTGGCGCTGACCGCCGCGCGCGCAGCCTGTAACAAGCCGGCTTGCGCATCGCAGCGCCAACCTGGCAACCACCGCGGCGGCGTGGCATGCTGGCCGGTATAGGTCGCTACTTGATCCTCGCTGACCTGCAGGGTGAAGTCGGAGAGGCCGTGGGCCGCCAGATGCCCGCGGATCTGCGCCAGCACGTCCTCCAGGCGTTCGCCCGAGACGGTGCGCCGGTCAAAGCGTATCGTCGTCGAGATCGGAATCATGGAGATCGACGGATAGGGATGCGACACGATGTCCGTCGGCACCAGCAACGCCTGGCCCAGCACCTCGTCGTACGGCAGCGGCAGGCTCTCCAGCGCGGCCAGCGCCCGGGCCGCCGCGTGCAGGGGATTGATACCGATGTGCGGCGTCGCCGCGTGCGCCGGCTTGCCGTGGAAGGTCAGCAGCAGTTCCACCCGCCCCTTCTGGCCGGCCTTGATCTGCAATTTTGACGGCTCGCAGATGACCACGGCCTGCGGCGTGCAAATGTCCAGCACCGAGGCCAGCGCATGCCCTTCGATGACTTCCTCCAGCACGCTGGCCGACACCGCCACGCGGTGCTTCAAGCCATCCCGCGCCGCCTCCGCCACGCCGCAAATCGCCGCGGCAATGCCGCCCTTCATGTCGGTACTGCCGCGCCCATACAGCCGCCCATCCCGGATTTCGGCGCCGAACGGATCGAAGCGCCAGTCGCCCGCCACCGGCACCACGTCCATGTGCCCGTCGAACAACAAGGCCACGTCCGCATCCTCGGGGCCGATCAGCCCCAGCACCGAGCCATTGCCATCGGTCGTCACCGAACTGAACCCCGCCTCGCGCATCGTCGCGGCCATCAGCGCCGCCATCTCGCCTTCCTTGCCGGAAAGGCTGGGAATGCGCACCATCGCCTGGGTCAACGCAACTACGTCCAGAGTCATCATCATTCCTGTCTGAAAGTGGCGGGCGCGGCGCGCCCGCCGATGTAGAGAAGCCGCCTACCGGTTGACCAGGCTCTTCGGCACGCGGTACACCAGCACCGCCCCGATCAGCGTGAAGCTGGCCAGGAAGTACATGCCCCAATCCGTCGAGCCGGTCAGATCCTTGATCCAGCCGATCGCATAGGGGCTGACAAAGGCCGCCAAGCCGGCGAAGGAATTGATCCCGGCGATGCCCGCCGCGGCGCTCTTGCCTTCCAGGAACGCCGTCGGCAGGCTCCAGAACAAGGGCGAGCACACCATGCAGCCGGCGGCCGCCACCGACAGCATGGCCACGGCCAGCATCGGGTTATGGCTGAACAGCGTGCTCAGCGCCAAGCCCGTCCCGCCCACCAGAAACGGCACGATCATGTGCCAGCGGCGCTCGCGCACTGCATCCGAATGGCGGCACACCAGCACCATCGAGATCACCGCGCAGACGTTCGGCACCGCCGTCAGCAGGCCGATGTCCAGCAGCGACACCACGCCGGTCGAACGGATCACCGACGGAATCCAGAACGCCAGGCCCGACAGGCTGGATACCGTGCAATAGCAGATCAGCGCCATATGCACGACGCGCCGGTCCTTGAGCAAGGTCAGCATGGACACGTGTTCGGTCTTGGCGGTCTTCTCGCTCTGCAGGTTCTGGCCCAGCCGCGACTTCTCCGAAGGCGACAGCCAGCGCGCGTCGTCGATGCGGTCATCCAGGTACCAGAACACCGCCAGGCCCAGCAGCACCGAAGGGATGGCCTCGATGATGAACATCCACTGCCAGCCGGCCATGCCGTGCGTGTCATGGAAAGCCTCCATCACCCAGCCCGACAGCGGCCCGCCCAGGATGCCCGCGAACGGCACCGCCGTCATGAACACCGCCACGATCTGGCCGCGCCGGTTCGAGGGAAACCAATAGGTCAGGTACAGGATGATCCCGGGATAGAACCCGGCCTCGGCCGCCCCCAGCAGGAAGCGCAGGATGTAGAACTGCGTCGGCGTCTGCGTCAGGGCCATGGCGGCCGAGATGATGCCCCACAGGATCATGATGCGCGCCAGGGTCTTCTTCGCGCCGATGCGGTGCATCAGCACATTGCTCGGCACCTCGAACAGGAAATAGCCGATGAAGAAAATGCCCGCGCCCAGGCCGTACACCGTTTCGCTGAATTTCAGGTCATCCAGCATCTGCAGTTTGGCAAAGCCGACGTTCACCCGGTCCAGGAACGCCGCGATGTAGCACACCATCAAGAACGGCAGCAGCCGCCACGCCACCTTCCGATACAGCGCATCATCCCGCGCCGCCAGGGGATCCTTGTCTGCGGCAACCGGAGGCGCCGCAATGCTCTCGACTGACTGGTCCATATTTTCACCTTGGGGTCTGTATTTTTTAGGCCGAACGCTCCCCTGCAGGCGCTCGGGGCGCCCGCATGCTGTTTTTTATGGGAAGGGAACGTCCGGGCCGGTTATGCGGACGGTCTATCGACAGTCCGCGCTGGCCGCGCCGCAGGTCAGGCGGTTACCGCCACCTCCGGCGCAGGTTCCACCGCGCCTCTGCGTTCCGTGATCAGGCCGTAAGCCTCGGGACGCCGGTGGCGGTCGAAATTGAAAGTCGTGCTCTTGTAGGACAGGCACAGGTCCAGGTCGCAGCGCGCGATCGCCAGCTCATCGCCCTTGGTCGAGCAGGCGGCAACGATCTCGCCCGACGGCGCGATGATGCAGCTGCCGCCGATCATCTCGCAGCCCTCTTCCTTGCCGGCCTTGGCCACGCCCACCACCCAGGTGCCGTTCTGATAGGCGCCCGCCTGCATCACCAGATGGTTGTGGAACATGGACAGGTCGTCATGCTCGGGCGCCGGCGGGTTGTGCACCGGCGTGTTGTAGCCGAGCAGGATCATTTCCGCGCCTTGCAAGCCCATGACCCGATAGGTCTCGGACCAGCGGCGGTCGTTGCACAAGGCCATGCCCATCACGCCGCCAAAGCCGCGCCAGACATCGAACGATTCGCCGGGCTCGAAATAGTGCTTCTCCAGATGCTGGAAAGCGCGCCACGGCTCGTGTTCGGCATGTCCGGGCAAATGCACCTTGCGGTACTTGCCGATGATGTCGCCGTTCTGGTTCACCAGGATAGACGTGTTGAAGCGGCGCTTGACGCCCTGCTCCACCGCCAGCTCCGCATAACCCAGGTAAAAGCCTATGCCCAGCTTGCGCGCGGTCTCGAACAGTACCCGGGTCTGCGGACCCGGCATCTCGCTTTCATAGAACGCGTCGATCTCGGCCGGATCTTCCATGTACCAGCGCGGGAAGAAAGTCGTCAGCGCCAGCTCCGGAAAAACCACCAGTTGGCAACCCATGGCATGGGCCTGGCGCAGATGCGCGAGCAGGCGCTCGACGACGTCGCGACGCGAGTCGCTGCGCTGGATCGGCCCCAGCTGCGCGGCCGCGACATTGATGATGCGTGACATGTTCAGTCTCCTACGGTTTCATTGTTCTGCGAGTTCGAGCATCAGTTCCAGCAACACGCCGGCGCCCGCCTCGATATCCTGGTCCTGCGTGAATTCAGCGACGTTGTGCGACAGCCCGCCCACGCTGGGCACGAACACCATGCCCGTGGGGCACATGCGCGCCAGCATCTGGGCATCGTGTCCGGCGCCGCTGGGCAGCCGCCGCACCCGGTGCCCGCGGCTGCGCGCGATGTCCTCGACCCGGCCGACGATGGCCTCGTCGAACGCCACCGGCGCGAAATCGGCCAGCACCCGATGGCTCAGTTCCACCCCCTCAGCCGCCGCAGCCTGCGCCGCGTACGCCATGCAGCGCGCAATCGCCACCTGCAAGGCCGCGCCGTCGGTGTTGCGCAGGTCCAGCGTGAAGGTCGCGCGGTTGGGAATGACATTGATCAGGTTGGGAAACAGATTCACCTGCCCCACGGTCGCCAACTGGCCCGTCCCCAACTCGACGGTCAGATCCCGGGCAAAGCACGCGATGCGCGCCGCCACGATGCCGGCGTCATGGCGCAACTCCATCGGCGTGGTGCCGGCATGGTTGGACACGCCGCGCACGGTGAACTCGATCCAGTGGATGCCCTGCACGCCCGTCACCGCGCCGATGGTGTAGCCCTCGTGCTCCAGCACCGGTCCCTGTTCCACGTGCAGTTCGACAAAGGCGTGCACCTGGTTATTGCCTACCGGGGCCGTCCCGGCATAGCCGATGCGGGCCAGGTTCTCGCCCACCGTGGTGCCGTCTATGCCGACCGTGGCCAGCGCGTCCTCCAGCGCCAGGTCACCCTGGAACACCAGGCTGCCCATCATGTCGGGCGCAAAGCGCGCGCCTTCCTCGTTGGTGAAGAACGCCACCGCTATCGGTCTTTCAGTGACCACGCCTGCGTCGTTCAAGGCCGCGACCACTTCCAGCCCGGCCAGCACCCCCAGGTTGCCGTCATAGCGGCCGCCGGTGCGCACCGTGTCGATGTGCGACCCCGTCATCACGGGCGGACCGGCCTTGCGCCCGGCCCGCAGGCCCACCACATTGCCGATGCCGTCCACCGTCACGGCCAGGCCCAGTTCGCGCATCCACCGCACCACCAGATCGCGTCCCTGCCGGTCAGCGTCCGTCAGCGCCAGGCGGCAAACGCCGCCGCCCTCGATGGCGCCGACCTGCGCCAGGTCCGCAATGCGGCGCAACAGCCGGGCGCCGTCGACCCGCACGGCCTGCCGGCCTGCCTCAAGCGCGGCGCCAGTCATGCCACGGCCTCGGCTTCGACCTCGGCAGCGCTCTTGCCGACGATGCGTTGATACAGTTCCGGGTCGGTCGCCCCTTCGCTGCCGAACACCAGCACACGGCTGCCAGCGTCCAGGCCCAGCGCATCGCGTACCGCCGGATCGGCCAGCGCCGCCAGGCAGCCGGTCAGTCCCGCCACGGCCGACTCGCCGGCGACGATGGGCGCATCGCCATACGTGCCGCTTGCCAGCAAACGCACCGTTTCCAGCGCCGCCTCGTCGTCAACCGTCAGGAAAGCCTGCGCGCCGGGATGCAGCACCTCCCACGCCAGCAGCGATACTTCACCGCAGGCCAGCCCGGCCATCACGGTATCCAGATCGCCGTGCACCGCCACCGGCTTGCCGGCGCGGGCGCTCTCGTACAGGCAGGCCGCCTTGTCCGGCTCCACCACGATGAAACGCGGACGGCGCTCGCCCAGCTGCTCCCAGAAATGCGCGCACACCGCGGCCGCCAGCCCGCCCACACCGCCTTGCAGGAACACGTGCGTCGGCAACTCGCCATCGCCCGCCTCGCGCAGCTGGCGCAGTGCCTCGTCGGCCATCACGGCGTATCCCTGCATCACGTCCTTGGGCACCTCCATATAGCCGGGATAAGAAGTATCCGAGACCACATAGCGCCCAAGCCACGCCGCGTCTTGCGCCGCCTGGCGCACCGAGTCGTCGTAGTTCCCCGGCGTGCGCACGACCTGCGCGCCGTATTGCTCGATCGCCCGCTTGCGCCCTTCGCTGACCGTCGCGTGGATGTAGATCACGCACTGGCAACCGAAGCGTTGCGCGCCCCAGGCCACCGACCGGCCGTGGTTACCGTCCGTCGCGCAGGTCACCGTCATGGCCTGCGTCAGCTCCCGATAGCGGCCGGACAGCAAATCCTCGACCGACAGATCGTCACGCCCCAGCTTGGCCGCCAATTCGCGCAGCAGTTGGCGGCTGACGGCATAGGCGCCGCCCAAGGCCTTGAAGCTGCCCAGCCCAAAGCGGCCGCCCTCGTCCTTGTACCGGATGCCCGCCACGCCTACGGCGCGCGCCAGGCCCGACAGGTCGCGCAGCGGCGTGGGCTGATAGCCCGGCCAGCGGCGGATCTGCGCGTCGGCCTGCGCGTAGGCCTTACCGCCCAGCACGTCCAGCTGCCGTTGGCCGTAAGGCGCGGCGGGTTCGAAGGCCGGATTGGGCGCGTACTGCAGCCGGACGTTCGGAATGGGATGGTTCAAGTCAGTCTCCTCTTGGAAATCAGCGATGCAAGTCGCCGTAGTGTTCGTGCAGGCGTTCTATGTTCTGCAGACGTTCGCGCGCGGCCGCCCCGAGTTTCCGGGCCAGGGCCGAGCACAAATGATTGATGACGCTGGTGGCCGCGACATAGGAATCGAACACGGCCGCGCCGCTGTTCACGCATCGCAACACCAGGTCCGAGCGCGCAGGCAATTCGGTGGCGGTGGGATCGGTCAGCACCACGACCTTCGCGCCCACCCGGTTCGCATGTTCGACGATGGGCTTGAGCAGCGTGACGCGACGCCGGAAATCCATCACCAGCAACACGTCGTCAGGCCCCAGATCAGCCAGATCTTCCGCCAGGTTCAAACCCGCGCCCGGCACCAGCGCAACACCGTCGCGCAACTGCGTCAGCAAGGCCCAGGCGTACTGCGCCAGCACCCGTCCATTGCGAAAGCCCGCAATGCAGATACGGCGAGCGCCGGCAAACAGTTCGATGGCCCGCTCCACGTCGCGGCTGTCCAGGCGCTCGAAGGTCTGCGCCAGGTTCTGCAAATCGGTGGCCAGATGCTCCGCCAGCGCATCCCCCGTCGCGTCCGGCGGACGCACGCCCGCCATCTCGTACAGCGGCGACCCACGGTCGGCCTCATCGCGCGCCTGCGCCCGCACTTCGTTGAAGTTCTCGTACCCCAGACGCCGGAAAAACCGCCCCGCCGTCGCCTTGGACACGCCCGCCTTCTGCGCCAGCTCGGCGCCCGAATAGGCCGCGATATTGCCCAGGCACTCCAGGGTCACGCTAGCCAACCGCTGCTCGCTGTCCGTGAAGCTGTCCTGCAGCGCGAGGATGCGCTCCTGCAACACCGAAGTCATGATGATCCCGCCTATGAAACTATGGTTTCAGAAATATATTCTCATGAAACTTTAGTGTCAATGCAAAATTTGGATCATCGAAGCCGCGCTCACGAATGCCGCTAGCGGCCCTGCCCGGCCCAGGTCACAGCGCGCCCGCGCTGGTCTATCATGGCTTTTTTCAGACGTGTTGTTGTAAGGAGCGTTACATGATCCGAAAGCTGATCCCTTTCCTGCTGGTCGCCAGCCTGACCGCGTGCGCCAACACCGGCGCCCCGCGCTCATCCAGCTCGCCGGCGGCCTCCAGCTCCTCCGGCACCTCGTCTTCCGCTGATGCGGGGACCAGCTATGGCGGGTCTTCATACGGCGGGTCGTCCATGGGCGGCGGCAAGACCTGCGACGCCGCAGCCCTGCAATCCCAGATCGGCCAGAAAGCGACTGCTTCCGTCATGGAAGACCTGCGTACCCGCAGCGGAAGCGCCACCGCACGCATGCTGCGCCCGGGCCAACTGGTCACGATGGAGTACAACGCCACGCGCTTGAATTTGATCGTGGATGACAAGGACGTCATGACTGCGATTCGCTGCGGTTGATCGCAAGTCTGGCTGGCGCGAAAGACTAGCGGTGGAGTCCGCAACCCCCGGCAGACCCCGCTCCTATCCGCTTGCGCGCAGACTGAAACGAGTCGTGGCCATCATCCTGATACGGCTGGACGAATTGACGGATGGGGTGTGCAGCACGCGCATGTCCATCAAAAACACATCGCCAGCCCGTCCCGACATCTCGATGATCTTGGTGTCGGATGCGCTGAGCACAGCTTCGAGATCACCCGGCGTTTTCAACGATCCACGAAGCGTCCCAGCCGCTACACCCGCCACGCGATGAGAACGGGCCAGCGCCAAAGTCGCGCCCCCGTGCTCAATAACGTCGTCGATCAGATAGAACACCTGGATGCCGGGGACCTCGGCGCCGGATTTCGCAGCCAGGTCAACGTGCCAGTTCAGGCTGCGCAGAGACCATGGCCCCTGATGAGGCAAAGACAGCAAGGGCTGCGTGCCTTGGCCGGATTGCGGGGCTCTGCCGGTCAGGCCAGCGATTGCGTTGCGAATTTCCGCCGTATTCAACGTTTCATCCAGATCCGCAATCTTCACCATCGAGGATAGCTTTGCGATCTGCTGAAACGGCGCCAAATTGTTCAGCGAACTGCCCAGACTTTTTCCGCCGGCCCAGACCTTGAGCCGCGATAGCTCTCGCAGAATGCGCTCCCGAAGCGGCGTAAGACAGCGCTTGGAATGTGCGCCGCTCAATCGCAAGTACCCTTCGCTATGGAAGAAGTCGAGCTCTGATTGATTGAGAGTTCTGCCTGTCATGTTCGAGACTTTCGTGGAACGGCTTCTGTCCAGACGGTCGTAAACGTCATTTCCAAACTCGATTTCGGGAGCCATCGTGGCGACTGACACTGAGCAACGTAAAATGTCAGGTCTCCAGCCTCTACTTGCTTTCCTTATGAACCTTGAACGACTACGCCGCGAATTTCCCGACTTCGACATAGCCACCCTGCCGCCCCTGCCCGAAGGGTATTTCGATACGTCGAGCTACATCGATGCCGCTCCCTCATTCGAGAACGAGGAGCGCAGCCTGAAAGTGTATGTCGACTACGCCAACTACGCCGACCGCGAATCCGGCAGAAGCCAGCGCTTCTGCGTTTCGCGCTACGACGAGGAAGCTGGCGACTACGAGGACGTCGCCCTGTCGACCAACGATTGGGCCGAAGTCTTGCGCTTTCTGAGCGCCTGAACACTTGCGACGGGGGGGTGATCGGATTCCACTCCGATTATCGGATGATCGCCCCCGCGACCTCTTGCGTTCCCGTGGTCTTTCTTGATCAGCTCTTAGGTAGCGAACTGTAGGCTGACACCTTTTCTCGAAGCCCTAACGCTTCAGTTTTGTGAGGCAGGGTTCTTGAGTCGCCGGCGCCCGGCCTGCGGGATTCCGATGCTCGCCCCGGTGGGGCTGCGCTTCGGATCCCTCCGCCCGGACACCGGCTCACGGCATCTGCCCATGAACGGTATCCAAAGCCAATGCATCAGGCGACTGCCAGCCGAGGACCCCGGAGTCATCCGAAGCGCAGCCCCGCCGGGGCGAGCATCGGAATGACGCAGGGCAGCCTCGGCGGCTAAAGAACCCTGGCTGTAGGAGGCTTCTGGCCGAGAGCCGCCGGATCCGCCGCTGTGCGCCTCTTCTTCATCGGCATATCCATGATCTTTAGTCCTCATGATATGCCTCGCACACTAAATCACGGATAGGCCCGGGCGCTTACCATCAACCGCCATAGCATTGCGCGTAAGTAAAGTCGACCAGGCGCTTGTCTGAGGCATCCTGTGGCGTGGACGGCTCTACTTGGAAATGCCCGAACATATCGTCGTTGCAGATCCTCACGTTCTTGCGCTGCGTACCTTCCTGCAATACGCAGGAGCCGCCAAAACTGTGATTACTCCCGGCGACGCCAACCGGTAGGTCAATCAGCCGGCTACAACCGATGATTCGGCCGTTTTGCTTCTGATACGACAACGATTGGTTGAACGATTCAACACGGGAGTTGGGATCACGAATCGACACTACATTAACGCACTCGCCACTAACGGTTTGGTTGCCCGGCAGCTTGCAGTCCGAGTACACCTCGCCATTGGCAATATGTTCCTCATTACGAGCCAGCATGGCGATGCGGGTTATGTATGTTTGCTGCAGGCAGGCGCTGTCTTGACAAATATCACGAGCGTATTTAATCCAGTTGCGCTGTTCTTTCGCCAACTCTTTCTTGCCATAGGCATCGGTTGCGGCTAGTGCTGTTTCATAGGCCCCATGCAATTTTCCATCCAGCGCGGATGTCTCGGCATCGCTACAGATCAACCTTTCCGTAGCGCTCACGGCCTTGTTGCAATCAAAACTTGCAGCTTGGGAGCCAGTCCATAGAGTTGCAAGGCCCAACGTAAAGAGAAGCTTTATCGCAGATGCATACAGCATCTTCAGTGCGTAAGCGGGTGGGCGTGTTGAATGCGGCTGGGTCATGATCCTTTCTTCTCAAGTTGTATGTCGATGATGTCTTGCGTACAGCACAACACATCTCCCTCGTGACACGCCAAATCAGCTTAACCGAGCTAATGCACATCTCTGGTCTTGCAATCTTGTCGCTGAAAAAAAGGTGTCAGACTACAATTTTGCAGCATCTGGCTAGCGTATTTGTAGTCTGACACCTTTATTCAAGGTAGGGTTCTTGAGCCGCCGGCGCCCGGACTGCGGGATTCCGATGCTCGCCCCGGTGGGGCTGCGCTTCGGATCCCTCCGCCCGGACACCGGCTCACGGCATCTGCCCATGAACGGCATCCAAAGCCAATGCATTAGGCGACTGCCAGCCGAGGACCCCGGAGTCATCCGAAGCGCAGCCCCGCCGGGGCGAGCATCGGAATGACGCAGGGCAGCCTCGGCGTCTAAAGAACCCTGGCTGTAGGAGTCCATTGAAGATGCAAGTTTGCTCAATGGACTTGAAAGGTAACAAATGTGTATAGGCTTGCCCCGCGCTCATCTCGCGTTGCGGCACTGTGCTGCTCGGGGACCCTGATGACTGTCGGCTTCTGGCCGAGAGCCGCCGGATCCGAATGACCTTTCTCGACCCATTGCTGTCAGTCAAATATCTCCATGCCAGCATAGGGATACTCACGGCACTGCTTCAGCTCTTTTATCGCCTAGGGTGAGACACAGCCATAACTGTCCAAGCTCAAGGTAAGCGTCCTTTCTCCATTTTCCGGGCGCAAGGTAAAATCCGCCCCCCCATGCGCTATTCCGACTTCGACCAACGCCTCGCCGCTCTTGGCGCCTTGCCCGTCCATCGCGGCCGGCTCCTGCGCGTCTGGCTGCAAGGGCAAGCGCTCGACACCGGCACGCGACGTCGGAGCGCCGAACACTTCCTGCCTCTTGCGCTACGCGACGCCGTCCCCGCCTTGACGGCGGAACTGGACGCCCTTGCCCGCGTCCGCTCCGAACACGCCGGCAACGACGGCTCGCGCTTGCTGGTCGAACTCGCCGACGGGCAAATGGTGGAAAGCGTACTGCTGCCGCGCGACGGGCTCTGCGTCTCCACCCAGGTCGGCTGCGCGGTCGGCTGCCGCTTCTGTATGACCGGCAAGAGCGGCCTGATCCGCCAGGTCACGAGCATGGAAATCCTCGCCCAGGTCGTGCTGGCACGGCGTCAGCGCGCGGTGAAGAAAGTCGTCTTCATGGGCATGGGTGAACCGGCGCATAACCTCGAGAACGTGCTCGAAGCCATCGACCTGCTCGGCACCGAAGGCAATATCGGCCACAAGAATCTGGTGTTCTCCACCGTGGGCGACTTGCGCGTATTCGAGGCCCTGCCGCAGCAACGCGTCAAGCCCGCGCTGGCGTTGTCGCTGCACACAACCAAGGCCGATCTGCGTGTGCACCTTCTGCCACGCGCACCGAAAATTGCGCCTGAGGAACTGATAGAACTGGGCGAGAAATACGCTCGCGACACCGATTATCCGATCCAGTATCAGTGGACGCTGCTCAAGGGCATCAACGACGGCGACGACGAGCTCGATGCGGTCGTGCGTCTGCTGAAGGGCAAGTATGGGGTGCTCAACGTCATTCCCTTCAATAGTCTCGAAGGGGATGATTACCAGCGCCCCGATACCGAACGCATCCGCGAGATCGTCCGTAATCTGCAAAGCCGTGGCGTGCTGACGAAGGTCAGGAATAGCGCCGGGCAGGATGTGGATGGGGGCTGTGGGCAGTTGCGCGCTCGGGCCGTTGGCGCGGCGCAGGTGGTCGAATTGCGCAGAAAGCGCAGTGCAAAGGCAGAAATAGCCTAGCTCAGGACTATCCGCCGCTGGCGTGGGCAACCTTTTCGAGAAAGTTGATCTCGGCCCGCCGCGGACTTCTACGTTGTCGCGTTTGCCGCGAAAGCGGCAATGTGCAGCCAGGCCCCCCATAGCGACAAAAAAATAGAGAACGTGGTCCTTGCGACGCTCCATTTGCGTGCGTTCGGGCGCGAGCCCCGGGTGGCGAAGCCGCCGGCTTGGAACGAGCCCCCGCACCCGTCCGATGGCCGGGTTGCCGAATTGATTAGCTGTCTATGTATAATGCGATCAATTCTCATTTGATTCGTTTGCTTCCACATTCCGTCCTCATGCCAGCCCAGGATCTACCTATAACCGATGATTTGGCGGGACTGTATGTCGAGCACGGCAAGTGGCTTCAGGGATGGCTGCGCAAGCGCGTCGGCGACACTTTCGCGGCAGCCGACCTGGCGCAAGACACTTTTCTAAGCCTGCTGGACCGCAAGACCGCGGCTATCGAGATCCGGGAGCCGCGTCCGTTTCTGGCGACGGTTGCCCGGCGGCTCCTCGCACACCGCCACCGCCGGCAGTTGCTTGAAACCGCTTATCTCGAGGCTCTCGCCTGCCTGCCGGAAGAAGTCGCTCCCTCGCCGGAAGCACAGTTGATGGCCGTCGAGAGCCTGCAGCAGATCGACCGCGTGCTCGATGGCCTGCCTCCCAAGGTTCGAGAAGCCTTTCTGTTGGCGCACCTGGTCGAACTGAGCTACGCCGAAATCGCCGAACGGTTGGGGACTTCGACCAGTTCAGTCAAGCAGTATCTGACCAGGGCCAACCGCGAATGCATGTTCGCGCTGGCGACCTGAATTCATGGCCTCTCATAGAGACACGCTAACCCTGCCTGGCGGCCGCGTCATCAGCCGGGCTACTGCGAACGCTGCGGCGGACTGGCTCACGCTGCTGATGTCCGGGGAGGCTGGCGATGAACAGCAACGCCAATGGCGCCAATGGCGCCAGGCACATGTCGATCATGAGGCCGCTTGGCAACATGTCGAATCTGTCACGGGCCGGATGAAATCACTGGAGCGTGCTCCGGCTTACGCGGCCCTGTCGTCGTACGCCACCACCGATCAGCCCTCCTCCGCCGCCCGCCGGCGGGTCACCCGAATGCTCCTGTGGGGGGGAATGGCCACCAGCGCCGGGTTGCTCGCTTCGCGCACTGACACCTGGCAGGCCCGCACGGCCGACTACCGCAGCAACACGGGTGAGCAACGCGAAGTCATGCTGGACGACGGCACCCGGCTGACGCTGAACACGGATAGCGCGGCAAATGTGCGCTTTGATGCGGACCAGCGCCGAATCTTGCTGATGGCGGGCGAGATCATGGTTGCGACTCGACACGGGCCGGGGATGTCCGATCCGCGGCCACTTTCGGTAGTGACCGCCGAGGGCAGCATCCGTTCGCTGGGTACACGATTCACTGTACGGCAGCGCGCTGGACAAACCAGTGTGGCGGTTCTGGAAAGCGCCGTGGAAGTCTCTCCCCGCGCCGGCTCCGGCGCGAGTGTGCTGCACGCCGGCCAGCAGACCCAGTTCAGCCGCGATGCTGTTGGGGCGCCGCGCGCGATCAATGAGCAGGCGGATGCATGGGCGCGGGGTCAGTTGGTGGCGGACGAGCAGCGGCTGGGCGACTTCGCTGCCGAACTGGATCGCTATCGGCGGGGCGTACTGCGCGTCGATCCGCAAATCGCGAATCTGCGGCTTTCGGGTGTCTTTCCATTGGCGGACACGGACAGGATCCTGGCTACGCTGCCCAGCGTGCTGCCAGTACGCGTGCAATGGCGCACCCGTTACTGGGCGACGATCGTACCGGCCGATTGAGGCCCGGGAAAAAATTTTTCGAATCGACTGCCCGATTGGCATGTTCGCGGCACCTACCTAGGAAGGACCGGGATTTTCGGAGGTCCAATCCAGAGGAAGAACATGCCGAACCTGCACCGCGCCCACGATTCGGAGCGCCCTTACCCATCGTCTACTGCGCTTGCCGCCCTGACGCTGACCGCCGCCCTCGCGGCCGGCGTTCCGGCCGCCGTGCTGGCGCAAGGCGCCGCGCCTCCCGCAGCAGGGACCGCCGCGGTCGAATTCAGGATTGCCGCCGGGCCGCTGGCGCCCGCTTTGCGTCAGTTGGCCAGCACGGCCAACATCATGTTGACCTTTACCGCCGAGCAAACCCAGGGCAAGCGCACGGCCGGCGTGAGCGGCCGCCATCCCGCCGCGGGCGCGCTGAGCCTTCTGCTTGCCGGCAGCGGCCTGCGGGCCGTGCAACTGGACAATGGCGCCTACGTGCTGCAAGTCGACGAGACGCTCTCGTCCGCTGCGTCCGACGCCGCCACGCTGCCCATGGTTACAGTAACCGGAACATCGGTAGCGGACGGCACTACCGAGGGCACGGACTCGTACACCACCAGCAGCATGGCCACGGCCACCCGGCTCAACCTGTCCATGCGCGAGACACCGCAGTCGGTCACCGTCATTACCAACGAACGCATCAAGGATCAGAACCTGCAAACGATCAACGATGTGGTGCAGGCGGCCCCCGGCCTGACGTACCGGCGCTTCGGCCCGGAGCGCGCTTCCTTTTATGCGCGCGGCATGTATGTGGACAACATCATGTTCGACGGTCTGCCCGTGAGCCTGGACAGCTCCAACCTGTCGCAGGACCTGCTGTCCACCGACATGGCTATTTATGACCGCGTGGAGATCGTGCGTGGCGCCACCGGGCTGGTGCAGGGTGCAGGGAATCCGTCGGCTGCGATCAATCTGGTGCGCAAGCGGCCGACCGATGTGCCGCAGGTATCCGCCGACGTGAGCGCCGGCAGTTGGGACCACTATAGAGCCCAGCTGGACGCCTCTGGTCCGCTATCGGAGGACGGCAGTCTACGCGGCCGCGCCGTGATCGCCACTCAGGACTACGGAAGCTACAAGCGTGGCGAAAACAGCAGCGGCCAGACGTTTTACGGGATCCTGGAAAAGGACTTGACTGCGTCCACCACGCTCACGCTCAGCGCGTTGCACCAAGAGAACAGGTTGCATGGCAATGGCTTTACCGGCTTGCCCGTGGCCCGCGACGGTAGCGATCTGGATCTGCCTCGATCCACCTCATATGCCAATGACTGGGAACATTGGAACAAGAACACCACTTCGGCGTTCGTGGGACTCGACCACCGATTCGAAAATGGCTGGCGTACGCATCTCTCGGCCTACTACGCGCAGGCCGAGGTCGACATGCTGGGCCATTACCTCAATTACAACTTCACCACCGCAAAATACCGCCAACTAGGCGCGCGCAACGCCCATACGGAAAAGCAGAGCAGCGTGGACCTGTATGCCAACGGTCCCTTTCAATTGCTTGGCCGCACGCATGAACTGGTACTGGGCGCCAGCTACCGCAACATCGATTTCGACGGCAACAGCCGTCAAGGCGTGGTTCTCTACGACAACCTCGATCTCTACGACTTCGATCCGAGTGCCGTCGCCAATCCCAACATCCCGCTGCGCGACTGGATGGACGCCGACATCACCCAGCAAAGCTTATACGCCACGACCCGCCTGAACCTGGCCGATCGGCTGAAACTGATACTGGGCGGACGGTTGGACTGGTTCGACTACAACGACACCGTCAACACGTATCCCAGCTTTACCGCCAATACGCCATCCGTCAGCGCGCATAACCGATACCGCATCAATAACCAACTGACAAAGTACGCCGGCATCGTCTACGACTTGAACGACCAGCACTCCGTCTACGCCAGCTACACGGACATCTTCAAGCCTCAGAATTACATGGACGCCAGCAACAATCTGCTGGATCCGGTGATCGGGCAAAACTATGAAATCGGTATCAAAGGCGAATACTTCAATGGCGCGCTGAATGCCTCGGCAGCATTGTTCCGCATGGACCAGAAAAACCGCGCCTTTCGCAGCACCGATCAGACCCAATGCGCCGGTTACCCGACGGTCGCCTGCTATTCGGCCGCCGGCGAAGTACGCAGCCAGGGCGTGGAATTCGAATTGCAGGGCGCCATCACCCCCAACTGGCAAGTGAGCCTGGGCTACACGGTGGCCATCGCGCGTTATCGCAAGGATGCGAACCCCGACAATGTGGGCGAGCTGTTCGACACAGACACGCCGCGACACCTGTTCAAGCTGTCGACGATGTACCGGCTGTCTGGCGCTTTGCAAGGCTGGCGCATCGGCGGCTCGGTCTACCGCCAGGGCTCCATCTACAACCAGGGCACCACGAGCGGCGTTCCCTTCCGTATCAGCCAGGACGCCTACACCCTGGCCGACCTGGTAGTGGGCTGGCAGGCGACGCCGAAGCTGGATGTACAGCTCAACATCAATAACGTCTTTGACAAGAAGTACTACAACGCGCTGTCCGGCAATGTGGGCTTTCCGAGCAATGTCTATGGCGAGCCGCGCAGTGTGACGCTGTCGGCACGCTACCAATTCTGATGCGCGGCGGCATGCGTGGCGCGATGGTGTTGCTGCATCGCTGGTGCGGCCTGTTCATCGCGGGTTTCCTGTTCGTCGCCGGCTTGACCGGCGCGCTGATCGCATGGAATCACGAACTCGACGAGTGGGCTAACCCCAAACTGTACGTGGCCGCCTCCGGTGCGACAGCTAACGCACTAGCTCCCTTGGAGTTGGCGCGCCGGGTCGAGGCGGCTGACCCGCGCCTGCGAGTCAGCTTTGTCCCGCTGACGCTGGAGCCTGGCCACACTGCGATGCTGGGTGTCGCCGCGCGCATCGATCCCGCTACCGCAGCGCCCTACGTCCTCGGCTTCAATCAACTGGCCGTGGATCCTGCCACCGGCCAGGTCCAGGGGCAGCGGCAGTGGGGCCAGATATCGCTGTCGCGCGAGAACTTGCTGCCCTTTCTCTACAAGCTGCACTACACCCTGCACATCCCCAAAGGCTGGGGAATCGAATTCGGGGTGTGGCTGATGGGCGTGGTGTCGGCGGTCTGGATCATCGACAGTTTCCTGGCTCTCTGTATCTCATTTCCCAATGTGCGCAGTTGGCGCAAGTCGCTGAGCTTCCGGCTGCGCCAGGGCGGCGTCAAACTCAATTTCGACGTGCATCGCTCGGGTGGCGTATGGGTATGGGGTCTGCTGCTGATGCTGGCCGTGACCTCGGTGTCGCTGAACCTGGGAACGCAAGTGATGCAGCCGCTCGTGTCGGTTTTCTCGCCGATCACGCCCTCGCCATTTCAGTCACGCCAGGGCAGTCGCGAGCGGGAGCTGACCGACCCGCTGTTGCGTCGAGAGCAGGCTATCGCCGTAGCCGAGGCCGAAGGCAGCCGTCGAGGCTGGACTGCCCCCGCCGGGTCTCTTTTCTATGCGCAGCGCTTCGGCATTTATGGCGTGACGTTCTACGCGCCGGAAGACGACCGGGATGAGAACGGCATGGGGAACAACGTGCTTTATCTGGACGGCGACACCGGTACGATCGTCGGCGAAAGAGTGCCGGGCCAAGGCACCTGGGGCGATGTGTTCATGCAGGCGCAATTGCCGCTGCACTCCGGCCGGCTGCTGGGCATGCCGGGGCGCGTGTTGATTTCGTTCATGGGGATTTTTGTTGCAACGCTGAGCGTGACTGGATTGGTGATCTGGGTGCGCAAACGTCGGGCACGGCGGGCAATGGGCGAAAAATGGGCACGTTGGCCTGCGTGACGAAACTCACAGCGAAATTGCAGTGCGGGCATCCGATTTCCCGGCGAGCGCAATTTCATGCGTTTGAACATCGCTTGCGTTCTCATCAGCGCTCCAGCACCGCACGCATACCCAGAGTAGGCTCAAAATGAGCGGTGTCGCTAAGCAAGAAGTCGACTACCTTCAGAACCTCAAGCGCACGAGTTTGCGTCGCTCCCACTTCGGTGGCGGCGTCGCGAATTCGGCGAATATTTGCAAGAACATTTGCGCGGTCTCCAAACACACACCATCGCAGAATGTGATTGCTGGCAATTTTCCAGTCGCCACGAGGACGATCCGCGGTCCGCATAAGAAGGGAAAAGACTGGCGATGGAATCTGATCGATTCTTCTCAACAGCGCGGTAAAGCTGCCCCAAAACGCCTCACCCAGTGTCACAGCCTCTGCAGCTAGCCCGCCGGCGCCCACGGTCAGCCGCCCCCACCAAAGGAGTCGGTGCATTCGGAGAGTGGCGTCCTTAGTAGATCGCCGCCCCCCCTCAAGGACTGTGTCGGAGAACTCTTTCAGCGCCACAAAGCTGAAGGCTAGGGCAATTCCGACGAAGCCGACGGACTGCAAGGCAGTCTGTCGTTTCAACTCCAGCGTTAGCATAGCTATCGCAAACTGATCAGCGACAAGTTCTTCGGTCAGATACTCTTCTTCTCGCGTTACCCACTCTGGACGGTCTTGACTACAAGATCGCGCTCGGCTCAGGTGGCCGAGCTCGTGGTAATAGAGAAATCGCGTAGCAAGAGTAACAGCGCCTCCCCAATACTCGGCGGGAGCATCTGCATAACCAGTATCGCCCAACATTCCAGAGAGATGTGTAAGCCGACGCACCGAGTCGGTCAACTTAGTCTCGTCGTACACCATCTTGGCATCCGGGTCCGGTGACGTAAGGAACACCATTGGCAGAGCAATTATCTCGAATAGCAATCGAAGATACACGGGCGTACAAACCGGCATGACGATAGCCTTAGCCTGCTCGCAGATCTCAGCGGCTCCCAGATTGCATCCATGCTCAAGAAGGCCTGCGCCCGCCTCTCTTAGATCTTTTGGCCATTCCTTCTCGGTGCATGCCCTGTGAAGCGCGCTGAGCCAATCGACCCGTTGTTCTATCGATTGCGCTGCCCATGGCGGCAGGGCTTCTCGTTGAACAAGTCCGTTCAAAAGCAGGGGGGGGATTTGATAAGCCTCTTTGTATTCGCGTAAAAGTTCTTCACTTAAGCCCATGATGACTCCGTACGTCAAGTCAACATTTCGCAGAACTCTTTTGCGTCAACGGCTTCTACGTAAACAGGCTCACCTTTGGGCTTCGTGCGCTCACCTGTGGGCGTTCTGGACCCTTCGGCAAACTCCACCCTTTCAGCTTTTGCCCTACGGCGGAAGACACCGGGGCCGCTCACCTTCATCAACGACATATGAATCGGTCCGCTCCGACCGAGATACTGAAGGACCTCTGTTCCGCTGATTTGAACTTTGTTGTCGGTCGAAAGCCGACCTGCGACGAACGCGTCCAAAATATCACTCGTCTTCGCAGTAACGCGTAATTCTCCTCCCGAACCCACACCTATAAGGACCAAAAACCGCTTCGCGGATCGAACTTCGTTAACAATTGTCCACCCCCTCCGCAAAATGGCACGCGCAGCAAGCTCATCCGCCACATCCTGAAGATGGGCCAGTGAGTGAGTTTCACAGTTCTCAGCCCGAACAAAAACTGAGTGGTCGCTGCTGAATTTGATCGTAAGTCCAAGCCCGCCAGGTATACCGTCATAGGTGGCACCAGCATTGCCCGATACGATGTGGGCGCTACCCAGACTCAAACCAGCGAGTCTCGAGGTGGTGAACTCACGCAGCCGTTCGCCAACGCCGGGTATAAGATCCCAGATGCTACCAAGCCGCTTCCATTGTTGTTCTTGAACCTCCCCATAGTCTCCAAGCTCCACTCGCGTTCCGGGCTCCCAAACCGCGATTTTCCGCAAATCCGTCCCGAAGGCTTTTACGTAAGAAAGATATGGGGACATAGGACCTCCCAAGCGCTATAGCTCAGCTGATTCAAATGGCTGAAACGTGGCTTTTCTATCTGGCAAATTACTAGAGTGACGAGGACGACCAACGTCGACAAACACCGTGCAATCGGCGCCTCGAAAAAATATGGTTTTGGCTTGCACTTACCAATTTTCTATAAAGCAATATGACGACGAAATACCTCATTATGGGTATGCGCAACCCGATAAAATGACATAACCAATGGTTTAACGTGACATGGCGGTAAGGTTCATGCACGACACGGGTAGCCACGAACAACCTTCGAAAGTGACAGATATTGTGTCTACTATCGAATCATCGGTTAACAAAGCAATCAACAGTCGGCGCTCAGATGTTGACGGAAGCAGACACTCACGGACGATCCGGCTAAACCCATCAGCGATCTACGGATCCACGCGCTTAGGTTGCACTGAGCAAAGCGCGTGCTCGACGATCAGGTCCCCTAGTCCCCCCAACCCGTCAATCATCCCCTCCCCCCGCCGCATTCCTAGCCTCGGCCAACGCCACCGTCAAATGCATCACCTTCTTCTTCAACTGATCCCTCTCATCTGTAAGCCGAGTCAGCAACTCCCGTAACCGCGCCACCTCAGCCGGCAAATCCGCAATATTCTCAATAGGAATATCCGGCACAGCCTCCCGAGGCGGCGGGGCCTTGGCCTGGCGGACTTCGCGGGCTGCCTGCTGCAACTCCTTCCTGCCGCCAGCCACGGCCGCAGCCTGTCGCTCCGGCGGCAACGTCGCGACCGCCGCCGCAGCGTTGATGGAGATAGCCCCATCCTTGACCGCCCGCACCAATTCCGGCGCCGCGGCCTTCTGTATCTTCTCGATCTGCCCCAAGGTATTGCTGCTGATCCGCGCAGCCCGAGCCAGCGCCTGCCGGCTCAGCGCCTGCGACACGACTGCGGCAGGCAACGGCGGCGGTTCGCCGGAGTCTTCGTCCCAGGGCGGATCGTCGGGCGCGGGCGCAGCCGCGGTGCGCGCCTGCAGGATTTCCTTCTTGCGCAGCGCCAGCACCCCACGCTGGAAATCCGACACGCTGCGCCGGCCCAGGTGGTTTTCGATCATCCAGAGGTGCACGTCCTCGATGGACTTGAACGAGGTGTTCTGGCGGGTTTCGAAGGGGATGCCGTGCTTCATGCACAGGGCATGGCGGTTGTGGCCGTCGACCAGCAGGTCGCCCCATAGCACCAGGGCGTCGCGGCAGCCTTCGGCGAGCAGGCTGCGTTCCAGCGCTTCGCGCTCGTCGTCGGTCAAGGGGTCTATGTAGGCGCGCAGGCCCTCGTCTATCCTGATTTCCATGGTGTCCACATACGGTTACGCCCAGGCCCGGTACGCAATACAAGCAATACGCGGCCCCTGGCATCTTTCCTAAGCCAGCCCCTGCCCCCGCAGCACGTCCTGGATCGCCGCCAGGCGCGCCACCGGGTCGGTCATGGCGAGCAAGGCGGCCTTGTCGTCGGGCGGCAGCGGCAGCAGTTCGCACCAGCGGTCGGCGACCCAGCCGCTGTCATCCAGCCGGAACGGCGGGCCCAGGGGCATTCTTTCGGGGGACACGCCATCTTGCTGCCATTGGGCCACCAGGCGTCCCAGCGCGTCGGCGCTGGGCTGCATGGCGGCCGGCACGGACGCGGGCGGGTCGTCGGGGATGGGCTCGGCCTGGCCCATCCAAAGGCCGTATTTTGCCACCTCGCTGGAAAGCAGCCGGAAGCGGCTGGTGCCGACGCAGCGCAGTTCCAGCAGGGCCGGCATGGGCGCGTCCCAGTCTGCGATGCGCGCCATGGTGCCGACGGGGGCCAGGGTCTCCGTGCCTTCGGGGGTGCGGACCTCCTGGCCCGACAACAGGCCGACCACGCCGAATTCGCTGCCGTCCGCGATGCAGCGGCGGATCATGTCCAGGTAGCGCACCTCGAAGATGCGCAGGTGCAGCACGCCTGCGGGGAACAGCGCGTTGGATAGCGGAAACAGCGGGATCAGAGACATGGCGGCCTCCTATTTCACGATGAATGCCTCGTCGACGGGCACCTGCATGGCGGTGACCATGGCATTGGTCTGCGCGGCCATGCCTATTACGCCCAGCAGTTCGGCATGCTGGCCGTCGGTCATGCCCTTGGCGCGGGCGGCGGCGGTGTGGGAATGGATGCAGTAGGTGCAGCCGTTGGCGGTGGACACGGCGATGTAGATCATTTCGCGCATCAGGGGAGAGAGTTCGCCGTCCGCCATCATGACTTGCTTGAGCTGGCCCCAGACCCGCTCCAGCTGCGGCGGATCGTTGGCCAGGGCGCGCCAGAAGTTGTTGACGAAATCCGACTTGCGCGTGGCGCGGATGTCTTCGAACACGGCCCAGGCCTGCGGGTTTTTGCGGACGTCGTCGTCGGACAGCAGTTTTACGGTGCTCATGCGGCGCTTCCCTGAAAACTCGTTCAATTCGATGAAAAGACATGTCACGCGCTAGCCATATCGCGCGGCGCGCGCTTGCCCTATGATGTAGCGCGGTTCGCGGCGCTCAGACGCTGCGGCCGTCGTACGGGATGCGGGGCCAGGCGTTCAGATCCACGTTTTCCAGGCAGCGCACGTTTATCGCTGCTGTCTCTTCGCCCTTGGCGCCCACGCCGAAGCCGAATGGCGCGCAGCCGCAATTGGCGCAGAAGTGGTGTGAAATCACGTGCTTGTTGAACCGGTAGGTCGACATGGCGCTGGCGGGCGTGGCAAGGCGCACGCTGGCGCGGGGCACGAACCACAGCAGATAGCCTTTGCGGCTGCAGTGCGAGCAATTGCATTCCAGTACCTGGGACGGTTCGCCATCGACTTCGAACGCGATCTGTCCGCAATGGCAGCTTCCTTTCAGCATGGCCGGGCTCCTTTGTACGTGGGGTCAGGCTTCCATCATAGAGCGGCGCCGCCCTCCTGGCACCGTCCGTTCGTCACCCTGGAGACATCATGCCCCAACTATCCGCCTACCTCAGCTTTGACGGCAATTGCGCCGAGGCCATGCACTTCTACGAGCGCGTGCTGGGCGGGCGGATGGAGGCCATGATCCGCTATGCGGACGCCCCGCCCGACGCCGCCATGCCGGTCTTGTCGGACGAAGACGCCGGCCGTATCATGCACGCCCGCCTGGGCCTGGACGAGCAGACCCTGATGGGCAGCGACGCGACCGCCGGGCATCCCTATCCCGGCAAGCAGGGCGTGGCGCTGGCGCTGGCCTATCCCACGGTTTCGGACGCGCAACGCGTCTTCGACCTGCTGGCCGACGGCGGCAGCATCACCATGCCCTTGCAGAAGACCTTCTGGGCCGAGGCCCATGGCTCGCTGATAGACCGCTACGGCACGCGCTGGATGGTCAGTGGCGGGCGCGTTTCCCACTAGAAAAGCAACGCGGCGGATCGAACCGCCATCCACGGAGCAACAACTGATGACGCATGGAATACATGGCAAGCAACGCTGGTGGGCGCTGATGGTGCTTTGCCTGGGCGTGTTGATGATCGTGCTGGACACCACCATCGTGAACGTCGCCCTGCCCTCCATCCGCGAAGACCTGCATTTCACCGAGACCTCGCTGGTGTGGGTGGTGAACGCCTACATGCTGACCTTCGGCGGCTTCCTGCTGCTGGGCGGACGGTTGGGCGACCTGCTGGGGCACCGCCGCATGTTCCTGGCGGGCCTGGTGGTCTTCACGATTGCCTCGCTGGCCTGTGGCCTGGCGCAGAACCAGGCCCTGCTGATCGGCGCGCGCGCGGCGCAGGGGCTGGGCGGCGCGGTGGTGTCGGCGGTGTCGCTGTCGCTCATCATGAACCTGTTCACCGAAACCGGGGAACGGGCGCGCGCCATGGGGGTGTATGGCTTTGTCTGCGCGGGCGGAGGCAGCATCGGCGTGCTGCTGGGCGGGCTGCTGACCAGCGCGCTGTCCTGGCACTGGATCTTCCTGGTGAACCTGCCCATCGGCGTGGTGGTCTATGCGCTGTGCCTGCGGCTGATTCCGGCCGCACCGCCTGCCGCCGCCGGCGCCCGGCTGGACGTGGCCGGCGCGCTGAGCGTCACCGCCTCGCTGATGCTGGCGGTGTATGCGGTGGTCAACGGCAACGAGGCCGGCTGGACCTCGACGCAATCGTTGACCCTGTTGGGCGCGGCAGCCGCGCTGATGGCGCTGTTCCTGACGATCGAAGCGCGGGTGGAATCCCCGCTGATGCCGTTGGGGCTGTTCCGCCTGCGCAACGTGGCCACGGCCAACGTCGTCGGCGTGCTGTGGGCCGCGGCCATGTTCGCGTGGTTCTTCGTGTCGGCGCTGTACATGCAGCTGGTGCTGGGCTACAGCCCCATGGAGGTCGGCCTGGCCTTTCTGCCGGCCAATCTCATCATGGCGGCGTTCTCGCTGGGGCTGTCGGCCAAGCTGGTGATGCGCTTTGGTATCCGCGGGCCGTTGGCCACGGGTTTGTTCATTGCCGCGCTGGGGCTGGCCTTGTTCGCGCGCGCGCCGGCGGACGGCAGCTTCGCCGTCGATGTCCTGCCAGCCATGCTGCTGCTGGGCCTGGGCGCGGGCGTGGCCTTCAACCCGATGCTGCTGGCCGCGATGAGCGATGTGGAGCCCAGCCAGTCCGGCCTGGCGTCCGGCGTAGTCAACACAGCTTTCATGATGGGCGGCGCGCTAGGTCTGGCGGTGCTGGCCAGCCTGGCCGCAGCGCGTACCGCGGGGTTGGCAGCGGCTGGCGCGGCGCCGACCCTGGCGCTGAATGGCGGCTATCAGCTGACCTTCCTGGCGGGCGCCCTGATTGCAGGGCTGGCCGCTGCGCTCAGCGCGCTGCTGGTGCGCACACGTAACCACGAACTGTCGGTCCAGGCCGGTTCGTCGCACTGACACGGGATAGTCGCGGCGCGCGGGCGGCAGGCGCTGTCCTGTCCGCCCGCGCCGCCATTGCCGCTACTTGCGCGGCATCCAGTTCTCAGCCAGCTTCACGAAGGCGCTCGCGCCGATCGGCAGCAATGCGTCGTTGAAGTCATAGCTGGTGTTGTGGACCAGGCATGGGCCTTCGCCGTGGCCGGGTTCACGGTGGTCGCCTTCGCCGTTGCCGATGAAGCAATAGCTGCCGGGCACCTCTTCCAGCATGAAGGAAAAGTCCTCGGCCGCCATGATGGGCGCCTGCACCAGCACGCGCTCCTGCCCTACCACCTGGGTCAGCGCGTTGCGCATGAAGGCGGTCTCGGCCTCGTGGTTGATGGTCGACGGATAGTGCCGCGTGAAGACGAATTCGCATTGCGCGCCGAACATGCCGGCCACGTGCTGCGCGATCTCGCCCATGCGGCGCTCGATCAGGTCCAGGGTTTCGCGGGTATAGGCGCGCACCGTGCCGCGCAGTTCGCAGGTGTCGGGGATGACGTTGACTACGCCGCCCGCCTGCACCGTCGTCACCGAGATGACCGCTGTCTCCAGCGGCTTCTTGTTGCGGCTGATGATGGTCTGGAAGGCCTCGATCATCTGCGCTGCCGCGGGTATGGGATCGATGGACAGGTGCGGCATGGCCGCGTGGCCGCCCTTGCCGCGCACGGTCACGTGGAATTCGCTGTTGGACGCCAGCACCGGCCCCGCGGACGAGGCGAAGCAGCCCACCGGAATGCCGGGCATGTTGTGCATGCCGAAGACCGCTTCCATGGGGAATTTCTCGAACAGGCCGTCGCGCATCATCTCGCGCGCGCCGCCGCCGCGCTCTTCGGCGGGCTGGAAGATCAGGTACACGGTGCCGTCGAAGTTGCGATGACGCGCCAGATGCTGGGCCGCGCCCAGCAGCATGGCGGTATGGCCGTCATGGCCGCAGGCGTGCATCACGCCGGGATGCTTGCTGGCGTGGCTGAACTGGTTGACCTCGTGCATGGGCAACGCGTCCATGTCGGCGCGCAGGCCCAGCGTACGCCCGGAGTCGCCATTGCGGATCACGCCCACCAGGCCGGTCTTGCCGAAGCCGCGATGCACCGGGATGCCCCAGCTTTCCAGCAGCTGGGCCACCAGGTCGGAGGTGCGGTTCTCTTCGAACGCCAGTTCCGGATGCGCATGGATGTCCCTGCGGATGTCGCGGATGGACGGGGAGTTTTCAACAATCTCTTCGATCAGGTTCATAAGCTGCTGCGGGCCCCGCAAGCGGAGCCCCGAATACCAGGGTTGGAAGTAGGAAGTTCAATCGGGCTTGATGCCCAGCTTGCGCAGCACGGGACCGGAAGTGTCCCGCTCGGTTGCGACGCGCTGGGCGAAGGCCGCCGCCGCCAGATGGTACGGCAAGGAGCCGTGGCTGGCGTACATCTGCTTGAGCGCGCCGTCCTGCTGCGCGCGGCCGATTTCTTCGTTGAGCCGCTGCACGATGCCGTCCGGCGTGCCGGCGCGCGCGGCCACGCCCAGCCACACCGCGCCCTCGAAGCCGCGGAAGTTGCTGGCGGCCAGCGTGGGCGTCTTGCCGAAGGCAGCGTCGGGCACGGTCTCGCTCATTGCCAGCGCGCGCAGGCGGCCGTCCTTGACCATGGGCTCGACCAGCGCGGTGCCGGCGAAATAGATTTCGGTATCGCCCGCCAGCACCGAATTCAGCGCGGCAGTGCCGGTTTTGAATGGGACGTGCAGGATGTCCACGCCTGCCTGTTCACGCAGCATTTCGAACAGCACGTGGGGCGGGCTGCCGTTGCCCGAGGACGCGTAGTTCAGGCGGCCAGGCTTCTGGCGCGCCAGCGCCAGCAGTTGATCCAGGGATTTGGCCTCCAATTTGTCGTTGACGGTCAATGCCATGGGGATGACCGCCAGCGGGCTGACCGGCTGCAGGTCGCGCGCCGGATCGTAGGTCAGGGCCGGAAAAATGTAGGGGTTCCACACCAGGTGCGCGTTGGTGACCAGGGCCAGCGTGTGGCCGTCGGCCGGCGCGGACTTGAGCTGCTGCATGGCCAGCATGCCGCCGGCGCCGGGTTTGTTTTCGACCACGACGGGCTGGCCCAGGGCGCGGTGCAGGCGTTCGGCCAAGGGCCGCGCGAACAGGTCCGGCAGGCTGCCAGGACCGCCATTGACCAGCAGGGTCACCGGCCGCGACGGCCAGGTTTCCGCGCTGGCTGCAGGGCCGGCAACCAGTGCGGCCACCGCCGCCACGCAGGCCGCAACATGACGCAGAACCGGGCGCAACAAGGGCCGCCGGGCGGATGTTTCGGGCAGGTTGCGGGTGCGCGGGCCGGTGCGCCGGACGTCATGTAGCCGTATCACTGTGCTTGTCTCCTGGGCGCGCCAGCCGCCGGCTGATTACCGGTCGTGGTCTCGACGCTTTTTTCTACGATAAGCAGCATAAATCTCGGCGTCAATAATTTTTATCGAGATTTTTTAAAGCCAGTGATAAAGTAGCTCCCATGTCAGACGGCGCCACCCTCCCCCCGCTTGCCCATTCCGCCTCGGCCAACACCCTGGTCGGCTCGGCCTATGTCAACCTGCGCCGCGACATCATCCAGGGCGTGCATCCGCCGGGCTCGCGCCTGCGGGTCGAACACCTGAAGGACGATTACGGCGTGGGCGCGGGCACGTTGCGCGAAGCGCTGGCGCTGCTGGTGTCGGACGCGCTGGTCATCGCGCAAGGACAGCGCGGCTTTCACGTCACGCCGATTTCGCTGGAAGACTTCCGCGACATCACCGAGAACCGCGTGCTGCTGGAGACCCAGGCCCTGCGCCAGTCCATCGCCCTGGGCGATGACGACTGGGAAAGCGCGGTGCTGGCCGCCTTCCATCGTCTGAGCAAGGCCGAACAGCGCCTGGCAGCCGACCCCGACACCCGTTTTGAAGAGTGGGAACAGCGCAACCGCGAGTTCCACCGCGAACTGATCCGCGCCTGTCCGTCGCGCTGGCTGCATCATTTCCTGGGCATCCTGTACCAGCAGGCCGAACGCTATCGACGCCTGACCGTCACGCGCAAGCCCATCGCGCGCGACCTGGACGACGAACACAAAGGCATCCTGGACGCCACGCTGGCGCGCGATGCGGACCGCGCCTGTGAATTGCTGGCCGCCCACATCCGCCTGACCTACGAGGCCGTGGCGCGCCTGCCGCCAGACCTGTTCACGCCCGATTGAAAACCCGCAGGCCGGGCCGCTACGTCGCGCCAGTTCGGTGCTGCGCCAGCACGTCGTGCATGGCCCGCGCGGCGCGCTCCAGCACCGGCACCGCGCGCAGCAGCTCGTCCAGCATGACGCGCGCCGTCGGCGCATGGCAGGCCACGGCCGCCACCACGCGGTCGTCCGCGTCGCGCACCGGCACTGCCACGGCGCTCATGCCGCGCACGAATTCCTCGTTGTCGATGCCAATGCCGCGCGCAGCCAGCCGTTCGAGTTCTTCTTCCAGCCTGGCCGGGTCTGTCAGCGTGCGCGGCGTGTTGCGCGTGAGCGGCAGGCGCGCCAGCACCCGCCCGCGCTCCAGCCGATTCATGGACGCCAGGAACAACTTGCCGCTGGCGGTGCAGTGCATGGGCACGTGGCTGCCCACCGCGAAGAACAGGCGCAGCGGTTCCTCCGTTTCCACGCGTTCCATGTAGATCACGCGATCGCCGTCGGGTGCGGTCAGGTTGCAGGTTTCGCCCAGGGTGCCGACCAGTTGGGCGAGCACGGCGCGGCAGGCGCGCGTGAAGGCCGAGGCGCGAAGAGTTGCCAGGGCCAGGGTCGCTGCCTGCGGTCCCGGCACGAAGCCGTTCTCGGTGGGCGTGGCGGCCACGAAGCCGGCACGCTGCATGGCCGCCAGCAGGCGCATCAAGGTGGTCTTGGGCATGTCCAGCCGTTGCGCCAGTTGCGCCAGCGTGGGTGGATGCTGGGCGCGCGCCAGGTGATCCAGCACCACCAGCGCCCGCAGCGAACGCGCGGCCTCTTGATGGGTGGCGGCGTCGTCGGCCTGCTGCGCCGATGCTGCACCGCGATTTTGAAACTGAATCTGCATATTCTGTTCCACTTTTCCGCCCCCGCGCCTGTTGTGCTTTGCTCTGCGCGCGTGCTTCCTAGAATCGCCTCAAATGCCGCAGCGCTCAGGCGCCGGCATCGATCCAGTATATAAGTGCGCCCCACAACGACAAGCAGGGTTAACGCGCCGTAGGCTTGGCGCCGCGCCCTGCTGCAGGGAGAGCTTGCGGACATGTCCGATACCGTGGATTACATCGTGGTTGGCGCCGGCTCGGCCGGATGCGTGATGGCCAACCGGCTGAGCGCCAGCGGCGCGCACAGCGTCTGCCTGCTGGAAGCCGGCCCCAAGGACAGCAACCCGTGGATACACATCCCCATCGGCTACGGCAAGACGATGTTCCACAAGGTCTTGAACTGGGGCTACTACACCGACCCCGATCCCGGCATGCTGGACCGGCGCATCTATTGGCCGCGCGGGCGCACGCTGGGCGGCTCCAGCTCCATCAACGGCCTGATCTACATCCGCGGCCAGCGGCAGGACTACGACGCCTGGGCCGCCGCCGGCAATCCCGGCTGGAGCTGGGACGAATGCCTGCCCTACTTCCGCAAGCTCGAGAACAATGACCTCGGCCCCGGCCCCACGCGCGGCACCGAGGGCATGCTCAACGCCACCTCGATCAAGACGGCGCATCCGCTGGTGGAAGCGTTGATAGGCGCCGCGCAAAAGCTGGGCCTGCCGCATGTGCAGGACTTCAATACCGGCGACCAGGAAGGCGTGGGCTACTACCAGCTCACCACACGCAACGGCCGGCGTTGCTCAACCGCCGTGGCCTACCTGCGTCCCGCGCAGGACCGCAGCAATCTGCGCGTGGAAACCGACGCACACGCCATGGCCGTACTGTTCGAAGGCACGCGCGCCTGCGGCGTGCGCTACCGGCGCGACGGCCAGGTGCATACCGTTCGCGCCCGCCGCGAAGTGGTGCTGTGCGCCGGCGCCCTGCAATCGCCGCAGCTGCTGCAGCTGTCCGGCGTCGGACCCGCAGCCCTGCTGCGCCGGTTCGGCATCGGCGTGGTGCGCGACCTGCCGGGCGTGGGCGAAAACCTGCAGGACCATCTGCAGATCCGCCTGATCTACGAGACCACCCGCCCCATCACCACCAACGACCAGTTGCGCAGCCTGACGGGCCGCGCCCGCATGGGCCTGGAATGGCTGCTGTTCCGCGGCGGGCCGCTGGCGGTCGGCATCAACCAGGGCGGCGTGTTCTGCCGGGTAGACCCGGCCAGCCGCACGCCCGACACGCAGTTCCATTTCGCCACGTTGTCGGCGGACATGGCGGGCGGCAAGGTGCATCCGTTCTCGGGCTGCACCTATTCGGTGTGCCAGCTGCGGCCCACGTCGCGCGGCCGGGTCCAGCTGCGCAGCGCGGATCCCTTCGAGGCGCCGTCCATGCAGCCGAACTACCTGTCCACCGAACTGGACCGCCACATGGCCGTGGCGGCGGTGAAGTATGCGCGCAGGCTCGCCGCCACCGAACCGCTGGCAGGCCTGATGAAGCGCGAATTCCGCCCCGGGCCGGACGTGCGCACGGACGACGAGATTCTGCACTTCTGCCGTGAATACGGCGCCACGATCTTCCACCCGTCCGGCACCGCCAGGATGGGGCCGTCCAGCGACCCGATGGCCGTGGTGGACGAACGCCTGCGCGTACACGGCGTGGCGGGGCTGCGCGTGGTGGACTGCTCGATCATGCCGACGCTGGTGTCGGGCAACACCAACGTCCCCGTGGTGATGCTGGCCGAACGCGCGGCCGAATTCATGTTGCAGGACCTCAGGCAAGCGCAGCCGCAGGCGCTGCGCGTCGCCGCCTGAATCGGAGATGACGGACCCCGGATAGCAGAACCCCAAGGCGCAGGACAACGCAGATTGCCCCACCGCCCCACCAAAGGAGACTAGACATGGCCAAGCAAAACGAAGCCGCGGTGCGCAAAGTCGTCGCCGCGTCGCTGATCGGCGCCACCATCGAGTGGTACGACTTTTTCCTGTACGGCGTCGTCGCGGGCATCGTGTTCAACAAGCTGTACTTCCCTACCGGCGACCCGCTGGTCTCGACCATGCTGGCCTACACCACCTTTGCCGTCGGCTTCGTCACGCGACCGCTGGGCGGGCTGATCTTCGGCCACTTCGGCGACCGCATCGGCAGAAAGAGCATGCTGGTGATGACGCTGATGATCATGGGGATCGCCACCTTCCTGATCGGCCTGGTGCCCACCTACGACAGCATCGGCATCTGGGCGCCGATCCTGTTGCTTTTGCTGCGGGTGTTCCAGGGCATAGGCCTGGGCGGCGAATGGGGCGGCGCGGTGCTTATGGCCTACGAATACGCGCCGCCGGGCAAAAAAGGCTTTTATGCCTCGCTGCCGCAGATCGGCCTGGCCATCGGCCTGTGCCTGGCCTCGGGCACGGTGGCGCTGCTGTCCACCCTGCTGACGGACGCGCAATTCATGGCCTGGGGCTGGCGTATCGCCTTCCTGGCGTCCGCCGCCATGGTGCTGGTGGGCATGTACATCCGCCTGAACATCAAGGAGACGCCCGAGTTCGCGGCGGTCAAGGCCAACAACGCCGAGAGCCGCATTCCGTTCTTCGACATGCTCAAGCGCTATCCGGGCAATGTCTTCAAGGGCATGGGCGCGCGCTACATCGACGGCGTGTTCTTCAACGTATTCGGCGTGTTCTCGATCTCGTACCTGACGCAGACCGTGCAGATCAGCCGGACCGAAGCGCTGATCGGCGTGATGGCCGCGGCCCTCGTGATGTGCTTTTTCATTCCTTTCTTCGGCCGGCTGTCCGACAAGATCGGCCGCACGCGGGTTTACTTCTGGGGATCGCTGATCACCGCCGCGGCATCCTTCCCCGGCTTCTGGCTGATGCTAAATAGTCAGGGCAGCGTGATGCTGATCTGGTTGGCCATCATCATTCCGTTCGGCATCCTGTACGCCGCCGTGTACGGACCGGAAGCAGCGCTGTTCTGCGAGCTGTTCGATGCCAAGGTGCGCTACACGGGGATTTCCTTCGTCTACCAGTTCTCGGGCATCTTCGCCTCGGGCATCACGCCCATCATTGCGACGGCGCTATTGAAGACGGGCGGCGGCCAGCCCTGGCTGATCTGCCTGTACGTGCTGTTCGCGGGGGTGGTGTCGGCGATCTGCGCCATGCTGATCGGGCGTGGCGTGCAACCGGCTGAATTGGAAGCGGCGGCGCAGCCTGCCATGCCGCGCGGGGGATTGGGCAAGGCTTGAACGTAAGAGCGCCGGCCACATGGACCGGCGCGCTTTTCCCCTGGGCTTATGCTTCAGGCCGCTGCTACCGGGCGGCCGTAGAACGGATAGTTGGGGTCGTTGTAGCCGTGGCTGGACGCATGGCCCGGCGTGACCCAGTCGTTGACGACGGCCTCGTCCTCGGCCGTGATCTTCACGTCCAGCGCCGCGTAGTAGTCCTCCATCTGCGCCAGGGTGCGCGGGCCGGCGATGACGGCGGTGATGACGGGATTGGCCAGCACCCAGGCAGTGGCGAAATGCCCCGCCTGCGTGCCGCGGACTGCGGCGTGCGCCACCAGCTTTTGCGCGATTTCCAGGGACTCTTCGCGGAATTCGGTCGCCAGGATACGGCGGTCGCCGCGTCCGGCCCGGGTGTCGGCCGCGGGCGCCTGGCCCGGCAGGTACTTGCCGGTGAGCACGCCGCGCGCGATCGGGCTGTAGGGCACGACGCCCAGTCCATAGTGCTTGCAGGCGGGCAGGATCTCGACTTCGGGACCGCGGTTGAGCATGTTGTAGTAAGGCTGGCACACGACGGGTTGCGGCACGCCCATTTTTTCGCACAGGCGCATGACCTCGGCGATGCGCCAGCCACGGAAGTTGGACAGGCCGAAGCTGCGCAGCTTGCCGGCGCGGATCAGGTCGCCCAGCGCCCACAGGGCTTCTTCGAGGTTTTCCTCATGGTAGTCGCGGTGCAGGTAGAGGATGTCCATGAAGTCGGTGCCCAGGCGCGCGAGGCTTTCCTCCACGCCGCGCATGAGCCACTGGCGCGAATAGTGGGCCTGGTTTGGGCCGGTTCCGACGGCGTTGCCGATCTTGCTGGCAAGCACCCAATCGTGGCGCTGGCCTTTCAGTAGCTTGCCGACCACCTCTTCGGAGCGGCCGCCGTTATAGACGTCGGCGGTGTCGATGAAGTTCAACCCATGGTCACGCGCGGACGCGACGATGCGGGCGGCTTCGTCGTCGGGGGTCTGCTCGCCGAACATCATGGTGCCCAGGCAGAGCGGAGAGACGCGGAGATTGCTGCGGCCGAGGCGGCGGTAGTTCATGGTTGGCTTCCTCTCGTTCACGGAAATGGATTAGGCGGGAGCATGCAACGGCAGGCCCGCGCGAGTCAAATTCGCATCTTGGGCATTCTTGGATGGATTGTTGACGTTTGGTGTTGTGAGGCTGGGGTTCTTGAGTCGCCGGCGTCCGGACTGCGGGATTCCGATGCTCGCCCCGGTGGGGCTGCGCTTCGGATCCCTCCGCCCGGCCACCGGCTCAAGGCATCTGCCCATGAATGGGCCTGAAACCAATGCATAAGGCTGCTGTCAGCCGAGGCGGCCCGGAGCCATCCGAAGCGCAGCCCCACCGGGGCGAGCATCGGAATGGCGCAGGGCTGCCTCGGCGGCTAAAGAACTCCGACATCCGCAAGCTCAAAGCCCTGTCGCTTCGGTTTTGTGAGGCAGGGTTCTTGAGTCGCCGGCGTCCGGACTGCGGGATTCCGATGCTCGCCCCGGTGGGGCTGCGCTTCGGATCCCTCCGCCCGGACACCGGCTCACGGCATCTACCCATGAACGGACCTAAGACCAGTGCATTCGGCTGCTGTCAGCCGAGGCGGCCCGGAGCCATCCGAAGCGCAGCCCCACCGGGGCGAGCATCGGAATGGCGCAGGGCAGCCTCGGCGGTTCAGAACCCCGACATCCGCATACTCGAAGCCGCCTACAGCCGCCACATCAAATACCTAGCCAAAAACGATCTAGACCCCAGCGTCCACCGCCTCCAGGATCTTGCCGAACAGCGCGTCGGCGTGGGCCGAGTTCAGCCAGCGCACAATCACCACCATCTGCCGCTCCGGTTCCACCCACGTAAACGAGCTACCCGCCCCCACGCCAAAGAAGCTGGAAGCCGGCACGCTGGGAAACACGCGGCCTTCATGATTCAGCCAGATCAGATAGCCGTAATACGGCGCGATCGCGCATGGCGTGCGCATGTCCCGGATCCACTCGCTGGACAGGATGCGACGGCCGTTGGCCATGCCGTCGTTCAGCAGCATCTGACCGATCAGCGCCTGGTCGCGGGCGCTGATGGACATGCCGCCGCCCCAGTGCGAACCGCCAGGCACCGACGGCATGCGCTGGCCGTCGATCTCGACCCAGGCGTTGTCGTAGCCCACCCACTGCCAGTTTTCGCTGGCGCCGATGGGCCGCGTGACGGCCTCACGGAAGACTTCGGGCAAGGGCTTGCGGAACAGATGCAGCAGCGCATACGACAGCTGATTGATACGCACGTCGTTGTATTCCCAGTACGTGCCGGGACGTTGCAACGGCCGCGCTTCGCCCTTCTTGCCGTCCGGCGGCACGCCGAAGGTGACGGCGCGATAGCGATCGGCCTGGTCGGATACGCCAAAGCGTTCGCCTTCCCATTCGCTGGTCTGCTGCAGCAGATGACGCCAGGTGATGTCGGCGTTCTGCCCTTCGTCGAAGCCGATGCCGGGCACGCGCTTGCCCACAGGCTCGTCCACGTCCGGCAGCAGGCCGCGGTCATGGGCCACGCCGGCCAGGATTGCCAGGTACAGCTTGGCCACGCTGAAGGTCAGGTCGGCGCGCTCGGGCTCGCCCCAGGACGCGACGGTCTCGCCGCGCACGGTGACCACGCCCGACACCGGGCCGCGGTCGTGGATGGGGCCCAGCAGGCGGTTCCAGGGCGGCGGATCGTTCAGGTGCACGCCAAAGTTGCCCTTGACGCTGCGGTCCCAGGCGGATTCGTGGTCGTTGGCGAACTGGATCGCCTGCTGCATGAGTGTGTTCATCGTTTCCCTCGTTATGTGTGTGTCTCAGGCCGCTACGCTTGCGCGCGAGCCGGCCAGGAATTCCATTGCCGCCTGCACGCCGCCCGCCCTATGCGGCACGGCTGCCGCGGCCAGGCCCATTTCCACGCCGGCCAGCGTGCCGCACAGCGTCAGGTCGTTGAAGTGGCCCAAGTGGCCGATGCGGAACACGCGGTCGGTGAGCTTGCCCAGGCCCTGCCCCAGCGACATGTCGAAACGTTCCAGCACCAGCTTGCGGAAGGCGTCGGCGCCATGGCCTTGGGGCATGACCACCGCAGTGAGCGCCGGGCTGTGCGCGGCCGGATCCAGGCTCAGCAGCTCCAGCCCCCACCCGGCCAGAGCCAGGCGCGTGGCCTGGGCATGGCGCTGGTGGCGCGCGAAGACTTGCGGCAAGCCTTCTTCGCGCAGCATGGCCAGGGCTTCGTGCAGGCCGTAAAGCAGGTTGGTCGAAGGCGTGTACGGAAAGTAGCCGCGGGCGTTGGCGGCGAGCATCTCGCGCCAGTCCCAGTACGAGCGCGGCAGCCGCGCCTCGTCGGCCGCGGCCAGGGCGCGTGCGCTGACGGCGTTGAAGGCCAGGCCGGGCGGCAGCATCAGGCCCTTCTGCGAACCGGCCACGGTCACGTCCACGCCCCATTCGTCGTGGCGGTAGTCGATGGAGCCCAGCGACGAGATCGTGTCCACCATCAGCAGCGCCGGGTGCGCGGCGCCGTCGATCGCGGCGCGCACGGCCGGGATGTCGCTGGTCACGCCGGTGGAGGTTTCGTTGTGCACCACGCACACGGCCTTGATCTTGCGCCCCTGGTCTTCGGCGAGGCGGGCGGCGATGGCTGCCGCGTCCACCGGGTGGCGCCAATCGCCTTCCAGGAAGTCCACCTCCAGGCCCAGCCGCCCCGCCAGCTTGCGCCACAGGCTGGCGAAATGGCCGGTCTCGACCATCAGCACGCGGTCGCCGGGCGACAAGGTGTTGACCAGCGCGGCCTCCCAGGCGCCGGTGCCGGACGACGGGAAGATCACCACCGGAGACTGCGTCTGGAACACCTGCTTGACGCCTTCCAGCACCGCCAGGCCCAACGCGCCGAACTCGGGTCCGCGATGGTCGATGGTGGGCTGGTCGATCGCGCGCAGCACGCGATCGGGCACGTTGGTGGGCCCCGGAATCTGCAGGAAATGCCGGCCGGACGGATGACTGTTCAGGGTAAGCATGCGTAGTCCCAAAGTGGAATATTTTTGTATACCAACGAAAGGCGCAGGGCAGACAAGCAGGACTTTCCCCGCGCGCGGACTTGCGGCATGCGTCACTCTATCCCATTGTTTTTGCGTTAATAACCTAGGGTATACACCCATCTGGCGATACGGAAAGACAGGTTTATAGTTTCGCAAAACACGGGGAATTTTTGTATACCAATGAGCAGCGTTTCCAGCCTGATGCCTGATTCCGGCGCCACCAGCGTGGCCGCCGAAACCGCGCCGCCGCCTGCGGCGCGCGGCATGGGCAACGGCCGCACGCTGCCGGCCACGGTGGCCGGGCAACTGCGCGAACGCATCATCCAGGGCGAATTCCCG
Source organism: Achromobacter sp. GW823-FHT04E03 (assembly GCF_058796095.1). Classification (NCBI taxonomy): domain Bacteria; kingdom Pseudomonadati; phylum Pseudomonadota; class Betaproteobacteria; order Burkholderiales; family Alcaligenaceae; genus Achromobacter; species Achromobacter sp. GW823-FHT04E03. The sequence continues at coordinate 1,078,792 of NZ_JBXAIJ010000001.1, forward strand.
CCCGGCTCGCGGCTGAACGAGCGCACCCTGTGCGACCTGCTCGGCGTGTCCCGCACCCCCTTGCGCGAAGCCTTCCGCGTGCTGGCCGCCGAAGGGCTGGTGCAGATCGAACCGAACCGCGGGGCGCAGGTAGTGGCGCTGTCGGAAGCGAACATCCGCGAAGCCTTCGAGGTCATCGGCGGGCTGGAGGCCATGTCCTGCCGGCTGGCCTGCGAACGGGCCACGGACCAGGAAATCGCCGAGATCCGCGCGCTGACCTACGAAATGATGGCCAGCCACGCGCGCCACGACCTCCCCACCTATTTCCGCACCAATCGCGAAATCCACGAACGCATCAGCCTGGCCGCGCACAACAGCCTGCTCAAGCAGCTGTACGACGCCCAGAACGCGCGCATCCAGAACCTGCGCTTCGTCTCGAACGAGAACCGCCAGAAATGGGATCTGGCGATGCGCGAGCACATCGAGATGGCCGAGGCCCTGGACACGCGCGACGCGGACCGGTTGGCCGGCATCATGCGCCAGCACTTGCAGCGCAAGTGCGAGGCCGCGTTGAAGGCCCTTACCCAACCGCCCGCGGCGGCGGCCGATTCCGGCTGACCCGCCGCAGGCAGCACAGCGGGCCGCGCCGCCCGCGACAAGATGGCAGATAAGCAGTACGTGCAGTGACTTCCACAGGAGCCTCACCATGACTGATTTCCGCATCACCCCCGCAGCATCCGCGCCGACCTGGCGCAGCCCCCTCCCCCTCAAGGCCCTGGCTGCCGCCCTGTTGGCCTGCGCCACGCTGGCGGCCCAGCCAGCGCTGGCCGGCAAGAAGGACGACACCGTGCGCATGGCCTACGACCAGGCGCCGGAAAGCGTGGATCCCTACTACAACAACGTGCGGATCGGCGTCATCATCGCCGCCAACGTCTGGGACACCCTGCTCTACCGCGACCCGGTCACCAACGAGTACAAGGGGCAGCTCGCCAAGAGCTGGAAGCAGGTCGACGACAAGACCATGGAATTCGAGCTGCGCGAAGGCGTCAAATTCCATAACGGCGAGGAGTTCGACGCGGATTCGGTGGTGTACACGCTGAACTACGTGGCGGACCCGAAGAACAAGGCCGTCACGCAGCAGAACGTGGCCTGGATCGACAAGGTCGAGAAGATCGACAAGTACAAGGTGCGCCTGACCACCAAGGAGCCCTTCCCCGGCGCCAAGGAATACCTGTCCACCACCGCCGCCATACATCCGGCCAAGTACTACCAGGAAGTCGGGCCCAAGGGCATGAACGCCAAGCCGGTGGGCTCCGGTCCCTACAAGGTGGTGGACTACCAGCCCGGCAAGTCCATCACGCTGGAGCGCAACGCCGATTACTTCAAGGATTCGCCCAAGGCCCAGCCGAAGATCGGCAAGGTGGTGATCCGCTTCATCCCCGACCGCCAGACGCAGATGGCCGAGGTCATCTCGGGCGGCGAGGACCTGATCATGAGCGTGCCCAAGGACCAGGCCGAGCAGCTGGGCGGCATGCCCTCGCTGCAGATGGTCACGGGCGACACCATGCGCATCGTCTTCATGCAGATGAACATCCAGGAAGGCACGCCCGCGCCGCAGCTCAAGGACGAACGCGTGCGGCGCGCCATCATCCACGCCATCGACCGCGAAGCCATGTTGAAGAACATCGTGGGCGAAGGCGGCGGTCTCATCAACACCATCTGCACGCCTTCGCAGACGGGCTGCACCCAGGAAGGCGCGCCGGTCTACAAGTACGATCCCGCCCAGGCCAAGAAACTGCTGGCGGAAGCGGGCTACCCCAACGGCTTCGACATCGACCTGGTGGCGTATCGCGAGCGCAACCAGACCGAAGCCATCATCAACTACCTGCAGGCGGTGGGCATCCGCGCCAAGCTCAACTTCCTGCAGTACGCCGCCATGCGCGACATGATCCGCGCCAACAAGGCCTCGCTCACGCACCAGACCTGGGCGTCCAACCTGGTCAACGACGTGTCCGCGTCCACGCCTGTGTACTTCGCCTTCGGCAACGACGACATCACCCGCGACCCGCAGGTGCGCGACCTGCTCAACAAGGGCGACCACACCATCGAGAGCGGCGCGCGCAAGGCCGCCTACAAGCAGGCGCTGGACCTGATTGCACAGAAGGCCTATGCGGTGCCGCTGTGGACCCTGCCCGCCTACTACGTGACCACCAAGGACCTGAACTTCAAGCCCTATTCGGATGAACTGGTGCGCTTCTGGGACATGAGCTGGAAGTAAGGCGCGGCCCCGCGCCGGCCTGGCATCGCGCCGGGCCGCCGTGAGTCCAACGAAGAGGAAGCCCTATGCTGTATTTCACGATCAGGCGCCTGGGCCTGGCGGTGCTGGTGGCGCTGACGGTCTCGATCCTGGCGTTCCTGCTGCTGCACCTGTCTGGCGACCCGGCGCTGGCGCTGGCCGGCGAAGGCGCGCGCCAGGCCGACATCGACATGATCCGCAAGACCTACGGCCTGGACCGGCCGCTGGCCGTGCAGTACGCGGACTGGCTCTGGCACATCCTGCAGGGCGATTTCGGCACCTCGGTGTATTTCAAGACCGAGGCGGGACCGCTGATCCTCTCCAAGCTCAAGACCACCCTGCTGCTGGGCCTGGGCGCGCTGGCCTTCGCGCTTCTGATCTCGATTCCGCTGGGCGTGCTGGCCGCGCTGTACAAGGGCAGCCTGATCGACCGCATATGCCTGGCCATCGCCGTGCTGGGGCAGGCGCTGCCCAACTTCTTCTTCGCGCTGATCCTGATCATGCTGTTCTCGATATCGCTGCGCATCCTGCCGGTGTCGGGCAGCGGCAGCTGGCAGCATTTCGTGATGCCGGCGATCGCGCTGGGCTATTACGTGGCCCCCGCCTTCATGCGCCTGATCCGCGCCGGCATGATCGAAGTCCTGGCCGCCGACTACATCCGCACCGCGCGCGCCAAGGGCCTGCCGGCACGCAAGATCGTCTTCAAGCACGCGCTGCGCAACGCCATCGTGCCGGTGGTTGCGCTGGCCGCGGTGCAGCTGGGCTACCTGCTGGGCGGCTCGGTCGTCATCGAAACCATCTTCGCGCTGGACGGCCTGGGCTACCTGGCCTACCAGAGCATCACCTACAAAGACTATCCCGTGATGCAGCTGATCGTGCTGCTGCTGTCGGTGCTCTACGTGCTGCTGACCCTGGCCGCCGATATCGCCAACGCGTGGCTGGACCCGCGCATCCGGGTGTCCTGACATGAACGCGCCTACCCTGACCCCGTCCGCTTCCGGCGCCCCGGCGCCGCTGGAACTGTCCGCGTCCGCCCTGCGCTGGCGGCGGCTGCGCCGCAACAAGGCGCTGCTGGCCGGCGGCGGCATCCTGCTCGTCATCGTGCTGATCGCGCTGTTCGCGCCCTGGATCTCGCCGCATGACCCCTACTACCAGGACCTGGCCTACCGCACGGCGCCGCCGGTCTGGTACGCCAAGGGCACCTGGCTGCACCCGCTGGGCACCGACCAGCTGGGCCGCGACTACATGTCGCGCCTGTTCTACGGCGCGCGCATCTCGCTTCTGATCGGCATCAGCGTGGCGCTGATCTCGGGGCTGATCGGCACGGCCATGGGCATGGCGGCCGGCTACTTCGGCGGCAAGGTCGACATGGCGGTGTCGTTTCTCATCACCACCCGCTTGTCCATGCCCGTGATCCTGGTGGCGCTGGCCACCGTCGCCATCGTCGGCGGCTCGCTGTGGGTCGTGATCCTGGTGCTGGGGCTGCTCAAGTGGGATCGCTATGCGGTGGTGATGCGCAGCGCCACCCAGCAGGTGCGCTCGCTGGAATACGTGGCCGCGGCGCAGGCCGCGGGCGCGTCCACCTGGCGCATCGTCTGGGGCGAAGTGCTGCCCAATGTGGTGCCGCAACTGATCGTGATCGCCACGCTGGAAGCCGCCAGCGCGATCCTGCTGGAAGCTTCGCTGTCCTTCCTGGGCCTGGGCGTGCAGCCGCCGCTGCCGTCGTGGGGCCTGATGATCTCGGAGGCCAAGGCCTACATGTTCTTCTCGTTCTGGCTGATCGCCATACCGGGGTCGGCGCTGGCGCTGCTGATCTTCGCGATCAACCTGGCCGGCGACGGGCTGCATCAACTCCTGACGCCTGAAGAGAGGGCCTGAGCATGAGCGACACCGACATCGTGCTGGACGTGCAGGGTCTCACCGTCGACATCGCCACGCCGCGCGGCCCGCTGCACGCGGTGCGCGACGTGTCCTTCCAGGTCCGGCGCGGCGAAACGCTGTGCCTGGTGGGGGAATCGGGCTGCGGCAAGTCCATGACCTCCCTGGCCATCATGGGTCTATTGCCCAAGGCCGCCCGGCGCAGCACGCGGCGGCTGGCGGTGCTGGGCGAAGACCTGTCCGCCGCGCGCGGCGGGCGCATCAACGCGCTGCGCGGCAGCAAGATGGCCATGATCTTCCAGGAGCCGATGACGGCGCTGAACCCCGCCTACGCCATCGGCGAACAGCTGACCGAGCACTACATCCACCATTGCAAGGCCGGCGCGCGGCAGGCCCGCGACCGCGCGGTGGAGCTGCTGGAGAAAGTCGGCATCGCGTCGGCCGGGCAACGGCTATCCCAGTATCCGCACCAGCTCTCCGGCGGCCTGCGTCAGCGCGTGATGATCGCCATGGCGCTGATGTGCGGCCCGGAGCTGCTGATCGCCGACGAGCCCAGCACCGCGCTGGACGTGACCATCCAGGCGCAGATCCTGCGTCTGCTGGCCGACCTGCAGGCCGAGCTGGGCATCGCCATGGTGCTGATCACCCACGACCTGGGCGTGGTCGCGCGCATCGCGCGCCAGGTCGCGGTGATGTACGCGGGCCAGATCGTGGAAGAAGGACCCGTGGCGGAACTGTTCGCTTCGCCGCGCCATCCCTACACTCAGGGGCTCCTGGGCTGTATCCCCGTGCCTGGGCGCACGCCGCCCGGCGAGGCGCTGGGCACCATCCCGGGCGTCGTGCCCGCGCTGGTGGGCGAACTGCAGGGCTGCGCCTTCCGCGACCGCTGCCCGCACGCCCAGCCGCAATGCCGCCATGAGGTACCCGTACACGGCGCCGCGTCCGGCCAGCAATGGCGCTGCATCCTCGAATACGAAGGAGTCCCGGCATGAGCCCCTTGCTGCAAGCCGAGGCCGTCAGCAGGCAGTTCTCGATCCGGTCGGGCATGTTCCGGCCGCGCAGCACGCTGCACGCCGTCAACGGCGTGGACCTGGCGGTGGAGCGCGGCGCGGTGCTGGGCATCGTGGGCGAATCCGGCTGCGGCAAATCCACGCTTGCCCGCATGCTGCTGGGACTGACGCCGCCCACCGAGGGGGCGATCCGGCTCGACGGCCAGGACATCCGCAACCTGGGCCGGCGTGCGCTCGCCCGCCGCGTCCAGCCCATCTTCCAGGATCCATATTCGTCGCTGAATCCGCGGCGCTCCATCGCCTCCATCGTCTCGCTGCCGCTGGAAGTGCACGGCATTCCCAATCCGAAGCAGCACAAGGCCATCGAGATGCTGGAGCGCGTGGGCCTGCCGCCCCGGCTGGCCCACAACACGCCAGGCCAGCTGTCCGGCGGCCAGCGCCAGCGCGTGGCGATTGCGCGAGCGCTGGTGATGCATCCCGAGATCGTCATCTGCGATGAGCCGACCTCGGCGCTGGACGTGTCGGTGCAGGCGCAGATCATGAACCTGCTGATGGACCTGCGGCGCGAATTCAACCTGACCTACGTCTTTATCAGTCACAACCTGGCGGTGGTGGAGCACATCGCCACCCACGTGGCGGTGATGTACCTGGGCCGGGTGGTGGAATCCGCGGCCACGGCGCAACTATTCCATGATCCGCGCCATCCCTACACACAGGCGCTGCTGGCCTCGGTGCTGACGCCCGAACCCGGACTGGGCATACCCGACATGGGCCTGGGCCTGTCATTCCCGGATCCGCTGCGTCCGCCCTCGGGTTGCCCCTTCCACCCGCGCTGTCAGCAGGCCATGGCGCAATGCAAGACCGAACGCCCGGCATTGGTCCGGCGCGAGCAATCCGTGGTGGCCTGCCACCTCTATCCCCCTACCTCCAACGGAGTCCAGCCATCATGACCCGCGCACAAGCCATCGCCCAGGCGGAACAGTGTTTTGATTCCGGCGCCTTCCGCGCGCTATTGGCTCGCCGCCTGGCCCAGCCCACCGAAAGCCAGAACCCGGCGCGCGCGCCCGAACTCGCGGCCTACCTGGAAGCCGAGATCCGGCCCGCCTTCGAAGCGCTGGGCTTCACCTGCCGCACGCTGACGCACCCGAAGGCGCTCGCGCCGTTCCTGTATGCCGAGCGCATCGAGGATCCGGCCCTGCCCACCGTGCTGGGCTACGGCCATGGCGACGTCATCCGCGGCCTGGAAAAGGAATGGAAGGAAGGCCTGTCGCCCTGGGCGCTGACCGAAGCCGAGGGCCGCTGGTATGGCCGCGGCATCGCCGACAACAAAGGCCAGCACAGCATCAACATGGAAGCGCTGCGACTGGTGCTGGAGACGCGCGGCAAGCTGGGCTTCAACGCCAAGTACCTGATCGAGATGGGCGAGGAAACCGGCTCCATGGGCCTGCGCGACCTGTGCGAGGAACACCGCGCGCTCCTGGCGGCGGACCTGCTCATCGCCTCCGACGGCCCGCGCCTGAGCGCGGAACGCCCCACCATCTTCCTGGGCGCGCGCGGCAGCCTGAACTTCGACCTCAGCATTGACGCCCGCGCGGGCGGCCACCACTCGGGCAACTGGGGCGGCCTGATCTCAAATCCCGGCATCCAGCTGGCCCACGCCATCTCCACATTGGTTTCGCCCACCGGCCAGATCCGCATCCCCGAATGGGTGCCGCGCGAACTGCCCGCCGCGGTGCGGCGCGCCCTTGCCGATTGCCAGGTGGACGGGGGCGCCGATGGTCCCGAGATCGAACCCTGGTGGGGCGAGCCGGGGCTGTCGCCGGCAGAGCGCGTGTTCGGCTGGTGCTCGTTCGAGGTGCTGGCCTACAAGACCGGCAATCCCGACACGCCCGTCAACGCCATTCCGCCGCGCGCCTGGGCCCGCTGCCAGCTGCGCTTCGTGGTGGGCGTAGATCCGGACGACCTGGTCCCCGCCCTGCGCCGCCATCTGGACCGCCAGGGCTTCCCCATGGTCCAGATCACGCTGACGCGCGAGAACATGTTCCGCGCCACCCGCATCGACCCTGACGACGCCTGGGTGCGCTGGGCGGTGGATTCGCTGGAACGCACCTCCGGCGCCAAGACCGCCGTGCTGCCCAACCTGGGCGGCTCTCTGCCCAACGACATCTTCACCGACGTGCTGGGCCTGCGCACGATCTGGGTGCCGCACTCCTATCCAGGCTGTTCCCAGCACGCGCCGAACGAACACTTGCCGCCGGCCTTGCTGCGGCAGGCGTTGAGCCTGATGACAGGACTGTATTGGGATCTGGGCGCGGGCGGCACGCCGGCACTGGAGCGCTGAGACGCGAGGCCCGAGCATGTTCGCATGCAAAGGACCATGCGCCGCCCCTAAGGCTTGCCGGACGGCACCAGCCGCTCCCGCAGGAAATCGATGAAGCGCCGGACCTTGGCGCTGACGTGGCGGGTGTCGGGATACACGGCGTAGACCTCCAGGCGCGGCAGCGCATACGAAGGCAGCAGGCGTTGCAATGTGCCGCGCGCCAAAGGCTCTTCCAGCAGCCACTCCGGTAGCGCGGCCACGCCGCATCCGGCCTCGGCAAAAGCCAGCAGCGCCGAGGCCGTATCGGCCTGCGCCACTGGCGCCACGCGCAGCTCGTGCTCGCGCCCCTTGCTGTCCGTCAGCCGCCAACGGTCGCTGCGGCCAGGTCGGTTGGCCAGCCAGGGCAGCGCCGCCAGCGCCTGCGGCGTGCGCGGCGCGCCGTGCTGCGCCAACAGGTCCGGACTGCCCACGATCCATAGCCTGAACTGGCCGATGCGCGTGGCCCGGTAGCTGGAATCCTCCAGCGCCCCCACCCGTATGGCCAGGTCCAGCCGTTCGGCGATCAGGTCCGCATGCGCGGACCCGGCGCGGTAGCCCACCCGCAAGGCGGGATGCGCACGCGCGAATGCCGCCAGCGCCGGCGCCACCACCCGGTTGCCGTAGTCCACCGACGCCGTCACCCGCAGGCTGCCCGACAGCGCCGTCTGGCCGGAACGCGCCTCGTCCACCGCGGCCTCGGCTTCGCGCAGCAGCCGCGCGCAGTGGCCGTAAAAGCCTTCCCCCGCCTCGGTCAGCGCCAGCCGCCGAGTGCTGCGCGTGAGCAGCGCCACGCCCAGCTCCTGTTCCAACTGCTTGATGTTGAAGCTGACCACCGCCTTGGTCGTGCCCAGCGCATCGGCCGCCGCGGTAAAAGAGCCGGCCTCGGCCACCGCCGCATACATCGCCAGACGATTCAGATTGATCATGGAAGGCCTGGATTAATTGTCAAAAAAACACGAACAGTATATCCATCGATAGGTCGTTTTTCGGGAACAACCTGGCTCCTAGAATGGCGCTCCCTTTCCAGGAATCCCACCCATGTCCGACCTTTCATCCCATTGCCTGCGCCTGGCTGTCGACGTCCATTCCCGTATCGAAGGCTGGATAGGCTCGCCCGGTGCCCCGGATACACATCTGACCGCCCTGCTCAAGGATTTTGCGCCCGGCTTCAGCATGATCGCCGCCGACGGTCAGCGTCTGCCCGCGGAGGCTTTGCCGGCCTTGTTCGGCAGATTGCGCGGCTCCCGCCCCGGCTTGAAGATCGACATCGACGAGCTGGCCGTGCTGCACGCCGGCGCGGATTCGGTCTTGCTGAGCTACCGTGAACGCCACGCCTGGAGCGCGGGCGCGACCCAGCGCCGGGCGACAGCGCTGTTTGCCCTCCAGCCCGGCGGCCAGCCGCAATGGATGTATCTGCAAGAAACCTGGGCTTGAGCGCCGGACCGCGCGAATGCAATTCAGGCCCGGATTCGGATCCGGATTCCGGCCAAAAAAAAGCCTCCGGCTAGGAGGCTTGTCGGAGCGGTTTTCGTATCCCGTCCAGCAACAGGCTGGTGACGACTTCCGCCAGGGCTTGCTGCCTGGCCGCATCCGGCTCCTGCCGCGTGAACCGTTCGATGATGCCCATCATGGATTGGGCGTACCAGTCGGCCGGAATGTCCTCGCGGAGCAGTCCCACCTTTTGCTCGGCCCTCACGTTGTCGGCGATCATCGCGGCCAGCTCGTTCTTGAGCGCCTCGGCCTCGGCGGCCTGGAAGAAGCCGATGCGCGTCAGGTTCGGATCCTCTTGCAGAATGGCGAGCAGGCCGCTCACGCCCAGGCGGACGCGACTGTCCAATCCGGCGTCTTGCAGGCCGTCCGGCATGCGCGCCTGGCCGATGGCCTGGCGCAAGCGCTGCGCGAACAGGCCCACCAGTTCATCGTAGGCTGCCTGTTTGCCGGCGAAGTATTGATAGAAGACAGGTTGGGTCACGCCGGCGCGGGCGACGATGTCGCTGATCCGGGTATGCTGGAATCCGCGTTCCGCGAATTCCGCTGCCGCGACCTCCAGAAGTTGAGCCCGTGTGCGTTCACCCTTGGTGAGACGCTTGTCTTGCGGTAAAGAAGAAGGTCGTGCCGTAATCATCGCGAGAAAATACTACCCTTCCGCGCTTTTAGCCACTGGTTTTACCCACGGTTCCCACAACGGATACAACCATTGCAATGTCCTTCCCAAAGTGCTTGCCGACCATTGCCCCCCTGGCGCTCGCCAGCCTGCTATCGGGCTGCGTGCCCTACCCCGTGTACAAGACCATGCAGCCTGACGCCCGCGCCACTGTGCTGGACGAAAATTCCCAGCCCCTGGCCGATGCGCGGGTGGTGTTGATCAGCAGCACGTTTCCCTATGGGCGGGAACAATTCCGCAATGAAACCCGCAGCGCGTCCGACGGCAGCGCCGCGTTCGGGGCCCTGAAGGAATGGCGCGCCGAATCGATGATGATCCACGGGGCGCAGGTGTACTTCTGGAACTGGTGCGTGGAGAAAACGGGCTACGAAACCTACATGACGCTGGACCGCGACGCCGCGTATTTCAACGATAAGCCGCAGATCACGTTGCGCCCCGGCGAGTCGCGTTCCTGCAACAACTGGCCCGACCGCCGGGACCCGTCCGCCTCCCGCTGAAATCAGTTGAAATCTCCGTAGCGCTTGAGACACTTTATGGGAGCGGCCAGGCGGTAAAGTGGCAATATCGGTCCGGGTCCCGCGTCACGCTGGGCCCCGGGGCGGATCAGGAGCAAGATCATGAAGCGGTTTTCTGGCCGTATGGCCATCGTCGCGGCGCTGGCGTTGGCCGTGGCAAGCGCGCCTGCCATGGCTGGCGGGCGTGGCGGCGGTTATTGGGGCGGCGGCCACGGCGGCGGATACCACGGTGGCGGATACCACGGCGGGTACCACAATTACCATGGCGGCAGCAGCAGTTCCGACGGTTGGTGGATAGGCGGCGCCTTCGCGCTGGCCACCATAGGCCTGCTGTTGGCGGCTGATTCCGGGCCCTCCTACACCCAGGCGGGCGTCTATTCGTCGGGCGTGGGCTACACCAGCCCGCCGGTCTACGCGGCCCCCGTCTACAACGCGCCAGTGTACGAGGCGCAGCCCGTGTACAGCGCGCCCCAGCCTCAGTACGAGCCGGTGCAATACGAGTCCACCGCGCCCGTCAACAGCGCCCAGGCCAGCGCCACCATGGACTGCCAGCGTTGGGCCATGAACCAGAGCGGATACGACCCGGCCACCATCACGCAATGGACCACCCAGGTCATGGTGGACTCCTACAACCGGGCGCTGGATTCCTGCATGACCAGCCGCGGCTACCGCTCGCACTGAAGCGCCATTCCGGGTATTCCCGCTTGCCCTGCCGCGCCGGCCTGCACACACTGCATGCCGGCGCGCCTCTTTGCAGGGCCGTTGCCGCGTCCCGACGGACAGGCCGTCGGGCATAGACAAGGGGAAAGCATGTTGAATTTCAAGCGGATCGCCGGGCTGTGCGCAATCAGCGCAGCCTGCGCGTTCTCTGCCGCCGCGCAAGCGCAAGCCGACGCCAAGGCCATGACCATCGTCGTGCCCTATGGTGCGGGCGGCATCGTCGACAACACGGCGCGCGCGTTCGCGCAGAAACTGGCGGCGGAACTGGGCCGGCCCGTGGTGGTCGAGAACCGCGGCGGCGCGGGCGGCATGATCGGCATGAACACGGTGGCGCGGGCTCACGACGAGAATACCCTGGCCTTTACCGCCGTCAGCCCCGTCACGCTATCGCCGCATGTGATGAAGACGCTGTACGACCCCTTGAAGGATCTGGCGCCGGTGGCCTCCGTGATGTATTCGCCGGTGTATCTGGTGGGCGGCCCGAAGTTCACGGGCAAAACCTTCCAGGACATGCTGGCCCAGGCCAAGGCCGATCCCGGCGGCCTGTCGCTGGCGACGGCCGGCGTGGGGTCGCTGGGGCATTTGATGCTGGAGCAGATCAATGGCCAGGCGGACGTGCGCATCACCCACGTGCCGTACAAGGGCATGGCGCAGATGGTGCCCGATGCCCTCGGTGGGCAATTTACGCTGATGCTGGTGAATGCCTCCGGTCCGGTCAATGCGCTGATCGACGAAGGCAAGCTCACGCTGCTGGCGGTGGGTTCCCCCGCCCGGCTGCCCGGACGGCCCGGCACGCCCACGCTGGCCGAACTGGGCTATCCCATGGCCAACATGACATCCACTTTCGGGTTTTTCGCTCCCGCCAGCACCAGTCCGGATTTCCGCCAGCGCATGAACGGCCTCATCAACCGCATCGCCGCCATGCCGGACATCAGCAAACCGCTGACGGACGCGCTGAACATCATGTCGCCCGGGACGGTGGAGCAGTTCACGGCCCAGGTGCAGAAGGAATACGCCGATAACGGCCGGATCGTGAAGCAGGCCAACATCCGCAGCGAATGACCGCGTGAGGCAGTAAGCGGCTGGCGGCTCAGCGGCGCCAGCCGCGCCAGCCGCAGAGCAGGCCGACGGCCAGCATGACGCTGGCGGGCAGGATCCAGACAAATCCCGAATCCGTGTAGACCACCTGGTCGACCGGATCGTAGTAACGGCCCAGCTCGTTGAAGTCCCACTTCAGGTATTGCGCGTACCAGGCGTAGAAAAAGAAGCCCGACAGGGCCAGGCAGAGGCCGGCGGCCAGGCGCAGGAGGCCCTTGCTGCGGCCGGTGCGCACTGCGGCCTTCCAGGCCAGGACCGCGCAACCGGCCACTCCCAGCAGCACCAGCAGGTCGCCCACATCAACGCCCATCGGCCGCCTCCAGGCCGGCCAGACAGGCCTGGGCCTCATCCCACTGTTTCTCGCTGAAGACGCGCAGGCCGGCCCGGGCCAGCAGTTCGGCCGTCACGCCCACGCCGGGCTGCTTGCGGCCGGCGAAATGGCCGTCGTACACGTAGCCGCTACCACAGGAAGGGCTACCCTCCTTCAGCACCGCGATGCCGATGCCGTGCTTGCGCGCGGCTTCCAGCGCTGCTTGCGCGCCATGCACGAAGGGCGCGGTGACATCCTCGCCCGACACCGCCATGACGCGAGCGCGGCCGGCCAGCACGGCGGCGGCGTCCGAGTCCGGCTCGATCTCGGCGGGCGGACGCGGAACCGGCATGCCGCCCGCCATTTCCGGACAGACCGCCACCACCCGGCCTTCGTCCCGCCAGCGCGTCAGCGCGGCGTGGTCATGGGAGGCGCCGCGTCCGTCGTAGCGTACGGGGTTGCCCAGCAGACAGGAACTGACCAGAACGTATTGCATGCGTAATCCGAGGCGATGGACCGCAACACGGCGCGCGGCCCTTATTCAAAGCATGCATGATAGAGCACCGGGCTTGGCGCGCGGACGCCTGTGTGGCCAGGGCTCAGCTTGCGGCCGCGCCCATTTCGCGCATCCAGGCGCGCAGCGCGGGATCCCGTACCTGCAGCACGTCGAACAGCCCCAGCGCATTGAGCGCCGGCAAGGCATCCTGGATGTCCGTACGCGCATCGGCCACGGCCCGGGCCGGCGCCTGTGGGTCGAGGCAGACGCGGGCGTTGGCGAGAAACGCCCCCACCGTACCCTTGCGCACCGCCACGCCGTTGAACTCCCCCAGATCCCTGCCGTCGGGCAGGATATCGCTTGCTTTCATGTTGTGCTCCTGTAGCTGTTCAAGACAGGAGTTACGATAGACGGGCCCGCGTGGCAAGTCTGCGCGGTTCTGGCCATCCAATACGGTATTTCTGCCAATGGCACTGCCTGCTCTCACCCCTCCCTTGCTCGATCCTGGACGCGCCCGCGACCGCGGCGGTCCCAGGCTGATCGCCGTACGCAGCCAGGATGGCGCGCTACGCCATACCGCCATGCATCAGCATGCGCGGGGGCAACTATTGGGCGCCTATCAAGGCTTGCTGACGGTCTATGCGGGAGACCATCAATGGGTGGTGGCATCCCGCCAGACGGTGTGGATACCCCCCGACGTACCGCACGGACTGTACTCGCATGGTCCGTATGCCGGCTATAGCGCGTACTTGAGCCCGGCGGCTTGCGCGGGGCTGCCTGCCGGTCCTTGCGTGCTGCACGCCTCCGATCTGCTGCTGGCCGCCGTGGGCCGCGCCGCGTCCTGGAGCGACGACGCAATCGACCCGGCGCGCAGCCGCCTGATCGAGGTGATCCGGGATGAAATCAGAACCCTGCCGCATGCCGGCCAGCCCCTGCTCCTGCCGCGAGACGCGCGTCTGCAGCGGCTGGCGCTGGCGCTGTCGAACCAGCCCTCGGACACCCGGACGCAAGAAGAATGGGCCGCCGCCATCGGCATGTCGCCGCGCACGCTGGCGCGCCGCTACCTGGCGGAAACCGGCCTGACCCTGGGCGCCTGGCGGCAGCGCGCCCGCCTGATGCGGGCGCAGGAAATGCTGGCCGAAGGCGCGGCCGTGACCACAGTGGCCTTGGAGCTGGGCTATGACAACGTCAGCGCCTTCATTGCCATGTTCAAGCGCGAGCTGGGCGCCACGCCGGGCCGCTACGGCGGCCCGGGCGGTTGAGCGCTGTCAGCCCTGAAGCCGGGGCTTCAGGATTCCCCGGCCGTCTTGCTGGCCCGGCGCGCGCGGGGAGCCGCCTTGCTGGCGGTCTTGGCGGCGCTCTTGCGGGCAGGCTTGGCGGGCGCTTCGGATACCGCCGCAGCCGCTGGCTCGGCCGGCGCCACGGGTGCGGTCTTGGCGGCGGTCTTCTTGGCAGCGGGACGGCTGCGGGTCGCGGCCCGTTTCGCTGCGGGCTTGTCGGCTGCGGGCTCTGCAGCCGCATGCGTGTCCGCCACTGGCTGGACAGCCTTGGCCTCGTCCCTTGCGGCAATCCTGGCCATGCCGCCCTCGAACGGGTCGGACATCTTGGCAGGCGTTTTGCTCGCGGGCTGGCTGCGGCTTTCCGCGGCAGGTTGGGCAAAGGTCCATTCAGCGATGTTCACCGCCGGCAACGGCTGGCGCGCTTGCGGCAGGGGCTTGGGCATGGGCGGCAGACGCGAGGGTTGGACCGGTTTCGATTCCTGCGCCCGAGCCAGGGCGTCGGCCCGCATGGCGTCCAGCTTGGCGGCATCCGCTTGTTCGTCGGCCTGCCTGGCGGCATCGGCCTGCGCGGTCGCCGACGCTATGGCGGCGGATTGCGCGGCTGCCTCAGTCGGGGCCGGCGCCTTGGTTGCGGGTTGGACGGAAGACGCCGCGGACGAAGCTTCGGACGGCGCGGCAGCGCTCTCGCCAGCGGTTTCCTGCTCGGCAGTCTGGTTGGCTCCCCTGCCCTCGCCGCCCGACTTGCGCCCGCCACGCGATTTGCGGCCGGAGCGGGAACGGGATTCTTCCTGAGCCGCGCCGGCAGACGCGTCGCCGGTCTCGGCCGCTGCCGGCTGCCGGGCCGAGGCTGAACGGGATCCGCCATCGGCTGCGGCGCGATTCGCGGCCGCAGCCCCGTCCGCGCTGTCGCGGTATACGTAGGTGCCGGCGTTTTCCTCGCGCCCGACTTCCAGCAGGCCGCGCGACTGCGCCTCGTCCAGCAGGTTGCCGAAGGCGCGGAAGCCGTAGTAGGACTCGTTGAAATCCGGCCGGCGGCGCTTGAGCGCATCCTTCAGGGCGGACGCCCAGATCTTGCCGCTGTCGCCGCGTTCGGCCATGAGGGCTTCGAAGGTCTCGGCGACCATTTCCACCGCCTGGGTCTTGCGGGCCTCGAGTTCTTCCTTGCGGCGGCGTTCCTCGTCGGGCGTGCGGCGCTGCTGGCCCGCGGCGGCGCCGCCACGGTTGTCGCGGCGCGCGTCGGCTGCGCGCTGGCCTTCGCGGGCCAGGTCGTCATAGAAGATGAATTCATCGCAGTTGGCGATGAGCAGGTCCGAGGTGGACTGCTTCACGCCCACGCCGATCACTTTCTTGTTGTTCTCGCGCAGTTTGGACACCAGGGGCGAAAAATCGGAATCGCCGCTGATGATCACGAAGGTATTGACGTGGGACTTGGTGTAGCAAAAGTCCAGCGCGTCCACGACCAGCCGGATGTCGGCGGAATTCTTGCCGGACTGGCGCACGTGCGGGATCTCGATCAGTTCGAAATTGGCCTCGTGCATGGGGGCCTTGAATTCCTTGTACCGCTCCCAGTCGCAATAGGCCTTCTTGACCACGATGCTGCCCTTGAGCAGCAGCCGTTCCAGCACCGGCCGGATGTCGAACTTCTGGTACTTGGTGTCGCGTACGCCCAGCGCCACGTTCTCGAAATCACAGAAAAGCGCCATGCTGACGTTTTCGTTGGGGGTATTCATGTTTTTGCTCCAATGCTGCCGCGGCGCCGGGCGAGACGCCGCCAGATGACGCTCATGATATACATATCTGCCGCCGGCACGCGGCGCCCGCCCCCAGCAGCCATGCCTGAAGCCCCTTTGTTCCCGCCTCTTGCCACCGACCGCCTGATCCTGCAGCCCTTGGAAATCGGCGACGCCGAAGCGATCCAGCGCCTGTTCCCGCAGTGGGAAGTGGTGCGCTACCTGGTCGACCAGGTGCCATGGCCCTACCCGCCCGACGGGGCGCGCAGCTATCTGGAACAAGTGGCGATCCCTGCGATGCGGCGCGGCAAGGAGTGGCACTGGTCCATCCGCACCCGTCAGGCGCCCGCCAGCCTGATAGGCATCGTCAGCCTGATGGACGACGATTCCTGGAACAACCGCGGTTTCTGGCTGGACCCCGCCCATCACGGCCGGGGCTACATGACCGAGGCCAGCGAAGCCGCCACCGCCTACTGGTTCGAGGTCCTGGGCAAGCCTTTGCTGCGGGCGCCCAAGGCCGCCCCCAACACCGCCTCGCGCCGGATTTCGGAGCGAAGCGGCATGCGCCTGGTCGCCACCGAGGAGCGCGGCTACGTCAGCGGACGGCTGCCCACGGAAATCTGGGAGATCACGCGCGAGGAATGGTTCGCCCGGCAGGATCGCCAGGGCCGATAGGGCCGACGCGGGATCGACGAGGAGCCGATGCGGGGCTCGCGGCTTGCCGGCATATGCACCGGCCGATCCTGCGTCTTATCCGACCCTTTTATTTCCGGACCGACCTGCGCCCCGCCGACCGCTTCAAGCCGCCGCTTACCGCCCTTTTCGCCCCGTTTTCCGGCCGATTGACTCAGCCCTGCCCTGGCTAGAATTCCCCGAAATCCGGCATTCCGCGTACGGGGATGCCTATGTTTATCGGGCAAGATCCATGAATCCGTCTACCGTCATCGGCGCCGCCGTCGGCCTGCTTACCCTGGTTATCGTTGTGGCCCTGGCCGCCACCGACCCCGGCATGTACATCAACCTGCCGGGGCTGGCCATCGTGCTGGGCGGCACCGCGGCCGCCGTGTTCATCGCCTACCCGCTGTCGGAAGTGCTGCGCGTCTTCAAGCTGGTGCGCACCGTCTTTCGCAACGACCAGCACGACCAGCAGCGGGACATCGAGGAACTGGTGTCCATGGCCCAGCTGTGGATGAACACCGACGTCCGCAAGGTCGAGCAGGAACTCAAGAAGGTCAGCAACCCCTTCCTGCGCACCGGCGTGCAGCTGATCATCGACAACACGCCCGAAGACCAGATCATCGAACTGCTGCAATGGCGCGTGGCGCGCCTGCGCGCGCGTGAACAGGCCGAGGCCCAGATGTTCCGCGTCATGGCCACCTTTGCCCCGGCCTTCGGCATGCTGGGCACGCTGGTGGGCCTGATCAACCTGATGTCGGTGCTGGGCGACGGCAGCATGCAGATGATCGGCCAGCAGCTGGCCATCGGCCTGATGACCACCTTCTACGGCATCCTGCTGGCCAATCTGGTCTGCAAGCCCATCGCGCTCAAGCTGGAACGTCGTACCGCAAGGCGCGTCGAATCCATGAACATGGTGCTGCAGGGCATCGCCATGATGTGCGAGAAGCGCGGCCCCGCGGTGGTGCGCGAAACGCTGAATTCCTTCGTCATGCACGTTGAAGACGAAATCTACGACGGCGGCGCGGACGCCAAGCCCCAGGCCGCGCAAGCCAAGGCGGAAGGTCAGATCAAACCCGCGGCCAAACCTGGCGCGGCCCAGCCCGTCTCCATCGCCCGTCCTGCCGCCGCGCGCCAATGAGCCTGATTTCTCCCACCCTGGCGCAGCGGATCGAGCAGGCCCGCCAGGCCCAGCTACGCGCCGAGAAAGCGGCGGCCAATAGCGGCTGGCGTCCCAGCAAGGGCGACCGCAAGGACCGCTATGCCCGCTGGCACGTCGAGGAAACCGTCGAACAGGACTCCGAGAACTGGCTGCTCAGCTACCTGGACCTGATCACCCTGCTGCTGGCCATGCTGGTCGTGCTGCTGGCGCTCACGCGGCTGCACGGCGGCGCATTCGGCCAATCGGAACAACCCGTGGAGCTGGTCGGCACGCTGGCCGCCAGCGGCCTGCCGGCCTACGACGGCGAATACTCCGAATTCGACGCGGTCCAGATTCCGGCAAGCTGGGCGCAGGCCGAAGCCCCGGCCGTTGCCGTGGCCGCAGCCACGGCCCAGCCTGCCCAGGAAGGCGAGGTCGTCGCCGACGCCGCCCCGCCGCTGCGCGCGCCCTCCAAGGAATCGCTGGGCCTGGCCGACCTGGGCAAATCGGTGGACGTGATCATCAACGAGCAGTCGGTGAGCTTTCGCATCAGCAATGAACTGCTGTTCCCGTCCGGCCAGGCCACCCTCAGCCCCACCGGCCTGGACGTGATCAAGCGCCTGGCCGCCATCCTCAACAAGAACGAATACCAGGTCTCGGTCGAGGGCCACAGCGACCCCGTGCCCATCCAGACCCGGCAATTCGCGTCCAACTGGGAACTGTCCAGCAGCCGCGCCACCAGCGTGCTGCGCGAGCTGGTCCGCGACGGCGTATCGGCCCAGCGCCTGCGCGCCGTCGGCTACGCCGAGACCCGCCCCATCGAGTCCAATGACACCCCGGCAGGCCGCGCGGCCAACCGGCGCGTGGAACTGATCATGGACATCGCGCCCTCGCAGAAGACGGCGCAGGGCGCGACGCCTGGGGCCGCCGCGGCCGCCCCCGCCCCCGCCGCGAAATCCTGATCCGGGCCCAGGTCGCGCGCACCTGCGCGGCCTGTCTCTCCGCCCGCCTCAGAGCGGCACAGGCCGGTTCCTCAGCACGTTCTTCATCACCAGCGTCGACCGCAATCGCAGCACGCTCGGCAGCGCCGACAACACCCGGTCATAGAGCGCCTGGAACGCGGGCAGGTCCTGGGTGACGACGTGCAGCATGTAGTCCGGGTCGCCGAACAGCCGCTGCGCCTGCACCACCTCGGGAATATCGGCCAGGGCTGCCTCGAACGCCGACACCCGGTCGCTGCTGCCTTCGCGCATGGTGACGAAGACGATGGCCGAAAAATTCAACCCGACCGCGGCCAGGTTGATGTTTGCGCCGTAGCCGCTGATGACGCCCGCCTCTTCCAGCGCCCGCAGCCGCCGGTGGCACGGGGACAGGCTCAGGCCAACCCGTTCCGCCAGGTCCGTGATGGAAATGCGGCCGTCTTCCTG
The DNA here is from genome assembly GCF_058796095.1 of Achromobacter sp. GW823-FHT04E03. Classification (NCBI taxonomy): domain Bacteria; kingdom Pseudomonadati; phylum Pseudomonadota; class Betaproteobacteria; order Burkholderiales; family Alcaligenaceae; genus Achromobacter; species Achromobacter sp. GW823-FHT04E03. The sequence continues at coordinate 1,097,870 of NZ_JBXAIJ010000001.1, forward strand.
TAGCTGCGCAAGAATTTTTCTATCCAAGTCATCCATGGGGAAGATTCTACCCACAACTATGTATTTTCAGGTAGATAGCAGGAGCACTTCCCCTTGCTTCGCCGATAACATTCCCCGCCTGAGACTCATTTGGGGTATGCAGTTGGAAACCGGCAATCTGGTGGCGTTTTGGCTTGTTTCGCTTTCTTTGGTTGTCGTCCCGGGCGCGGATTGGGCGTATGCCATATCCGCCGGCTTACGGGACAAGGCCGTCCTTCCCGCCGTCGCGGGCATGTTGACCGGCTATCTGATGATCACCATGGTGGTCGCGGCGGGCATAGGGGCGCTGGTTGCGAGCGAACCCGCCATCCTCACCGTGCTGACGCTGGTCGGCGCGGCGTATCTGCTCTGGCTGGGGGCCAACGTGCTGGCGCATCCGTCGGAGCCCATAGCGGGTGACGCGCGGGCCGCGGGGCATTGGCTGGGCTGGGCCGCAAGAGGTTTCGCCGTCAGCGGCGTGAACCCCAAGGCCATCCTGCTGTTCCTGGCCTTGCTGCCGCAATTCACCAGCCGCGACGGCGCCTGGCCGATTTCCACGCAGATCACGGCGTTGGGAATCCTGCAGATCCTCAATTGCGCCGTCATCTACACCCTGGTGGGCCTGGGGTCGAAGGCGGTGCTGCAATCGCGCCCGGTGGCCGCGCGCAGGGTCAGCCAGTTCTCGGGCCTGGCCATGATCGTCATTGCGTTGATCCTGTTCGGCGAACAGGTCGCCGTGTTGATGGCCTGACCCAGGCGAGGCGGGCCTCAATCTCCAGGATGCCCGCCGCCCCCGCTCTCCAGGTAACTGTCCACCGCGCTGCCCACCGTGGGATGGAAGCGGTCGTCGCCAAAAACCTCGGTCAGTTCGAAGCGCTTGAGCTTGTCGCGCACGGGGTCCTTCATTTCCGCGAAATGCAGCGCCGCGCCTTGCTGGGCCAGGCTGCGGCTGAGTTCGCGCAACATGTCCGCCGACGTGACGTCCACACTGGTGACCGGCTCGGCAGCCACCACCACCCGGCGCACCGGCGTGGGCGAGGCCTCCACGGCTTCCATCAGGCGTTGCTGGAAGAGTTCGGCATTGGCGAAGAACAGCGGCGCGTCCCAGCGGAACAGCACCAGGCCGTCGATCAGTGCAGCATTCGGATAGCGTTTCAGGTCGTGGTAGCCGCGCAGGTTGGGCACGCGGCCCAGCACGGCGAAGTGCGGACGCCAGCCGTCCCACAGGAATTCGATCACGGCGATCAGCACGGCCAGGCAGATGCCGGGAATGGCGCCGAACACGGCCACGCCGGCAAAGCACGCCATCGACAGCCAGAACTCCCATTGCTGGATACGGTAGATGCGGCGCAGGTCCTTGAATTCAAAGAGGCCGATGGCCGCCGCGATCACCACCGCGGCCAGCGCGCTGTTCGGCAGATAGCGCAGCAGGTTGGGCGCTGCGACCAGCAGCCCCGCGACGGCAAGCGCGCCCACCACGCCCGTGAGCTGCGTGCGCGAACCCGCCGCCTCGGCCACCGGCGTGCGCGAAGCGCTGCTGCTGATCGGAAAGCCCTGGAAGAAGCCGGCCGCCAGGTTGGCCACGCCCAGGCCCACCATTTCCTGGTTCGGATCGACCCGCGTGTTGGTACGCGCGGCGTAGGTGCGCGACAGCACGCTGGTGTCGGCGAAGGCGATCAGCGCCACCGCGCAGCCGCCCAGCGCGATCTTGACCAGGTCCGCGTTGCTGAGCCAGGGCAAGACGAACTTGGGCAGCCCCTGCGGGATTTCGCCCAGCACTTTCACGCCCTGCGAGTCCAGGTGGAACAGGCTGACGGCCAGCGTCGCCAGGATCACCGCGATCAGGATGCCCGGCACGCGCTCGTAGCGTTTGAGCAGCAGGATCACCGCCAAAGTCGCCGCCCCTACCCCGAAGCTGTACCAGTTGGTCTGCCCCTGGTAAACGGCCTGGCCCAGCTGCACCAGTTCGCGCAGCGGGCCGGCGTCTTCGATGGAGATGGCAAACAGCTTGGGCAACTGGCTGACCAGCACCGTCAGCGCAATGCCGTTCATGTAGCCATAGCGGATCGGCTTGGACAGCAGCTCGGTGATGAATCCCAGCCGCAGCAATCCCATCACGATGCAGAACAGCCCGGCGACCAGCGCCATCAGGCTGGCCGCGGCCACCGCGCGCATCGGATCGCCTTGGGAAACGCTGAGCACCACTGCCAGGATGGGCGCTGCCAAAGCGGAGTCCGGTCCCAGCACCAGGATCCGGCTGGGGCCGAACAGCGCATAGGCCAATAGTGGAATGATGGTGGCATAAAGGCCATAAACGCCCGGGACGCCGGACGCTTCGGCATAGGCAATGCCGACCGGCACCAGCATGGTCGTCAGCACCAGGCCGGCGGCCACGTCCTTGGGCAGCCAGGCGGCCTGGTATGACCTGAGCATCGCCAATCCGGGCAGCCAGCGCAGCCAGCTGCGGGCGTGGGCGTTGCCAGCCCCCTGCGTGTCGAAAGCCATAAGACCTCTTTCAAGAGAATCGTGCCGGATATCGTGCCAGACAGCAGAGCAAATTGCGCCGGTCTCGAGCAAAAGATGCTGGACGGCCAAAGGAAGACGCTAACGACCATGCTGGCGAAAAACTGCATACCCAATTCTAAGTATGACCGGCCTCTCCGCGCGTCCTAAGCTATGCCCACATTTCAACCCATTTCGCACGAACCACTTGCGCACTGCGACGAAGCACGGAAACGAGTGGGCGACTTAGGGAAAAAATCCCATTTTGCCGCAAACAGTCGTGCACACATTCGGAGAAAATTCATGGGAAACCGCCGTGTTCTTCTTCTATGCCTAATGCTCGCGCCGGCGGCCAACGTGGTGTCGCAACCGATAGGCCCAATTCAGTCTCGTCAGGGTTGCATCGTCGATCTGGACATGCGTGGAGCGGCGCCTACATATGTGGATTGGACTGGCGCTTGCCAAGCTGGCAAGGCGACAGGCTCGGGCGTCCTGACTCTGCAGTACGCTGAAAGTCGGAGTACGTATGAAGGGACAATGAGCAATGGAAAACGAGACGGAAACGGCCGCTATGCTTACCTCGACGGCCGCGTATACGAAGGAGGATTCCGCAACGACAGCCCAAGCGGAACAGGCGAAATAATTTATCCGAATGGAAATCGACTGCAGGGTCAGTTTGATAACGGGGTTATGCGCAGCGGCGCGTTGTATGGCCCGTCGGGGGAAAAAATCAAGAACCTGGCTGCCGGGGCGAATCCGCGCGACATCTATTTGTTGGCCGCAGCGCCTCACACAAGTACTCCTGCAACTCGATACGAGCGAGTGGCACAGGCTACCTCCGCGAGCGGACGTTGTCGCAGCAACATGCAATACCTCGCGGGCAGGATACCGGTGACCGGTAACGCCCAGGTGGATAGTATCCGGTCACAGGTACTGGCGACAGATGTTATGGAGGTGATGCGGTCGGCTTCAACTCAAGGGTACTCGCCCAACGCTGCCGTCCAAGCAACACTGGATCAGGCAAGAGAGTTTGACCGAACGACAGCCGAAGCACTATCTGCCGCGGCTGCAACAGATGCGTTCGGTACAACTGACGACCAATTTCTGGACAAGTTGAAATCCGGAAAAATTTCCATAAAACAATGTGACGGCATTCGCAACAATTCCCTTTGTGCGGCCGCAATTACCAAGATCGGCGCAATTGTGAACCGCGCAGTCGCAGCGGAAATGCAATGCCATATACGCGCCAACACATGGCCCCGCTGATACGCGCGGCAATCCAATGCGGCAGGTCGCGATTCAAAGCGCGGACGATACCATTCGTGCGTTACGGATGTTTATTGATACCGCTTTTCTGCATGCTGGCTGCCGCCCAAGGACAGCCATCTCAGCCTTTACCGCAGATGCCAACCCCACCGACCATTACAGCTTGCAGAAAGTTTTCGCATGATGTTTTCGTGCAGTTGAGTGGCATATACAGACAGCAAAGTCAGTGTATGAGCCAAACTCGGGCGAATATCGGAGCGGGGCTGGAATGCAACGCGTTGACAGGGATTGTCCGGCGCACGGTAACTGCCTGGCCTCAATGTTTCGAATCCTCGGCAGAGGATCATTGCGAACTTCTTCGCTTGCGGTCCTTGGCTCAGGTTTGTATCCAGCAGGCTCAAACGTCCGCGGGAAAATCCCGACAGGCAGCGCAGACAGTAGCCAAGCTTGCCGAAGCCGAGCAACAAGGCCGATCATTGATTTCTGCCTTCCAGAATACCCGTGACGCTTTCAATGATCCTAAGGAGTTCATACAGCAGCAACTACAGGACCATTTGAACTCAGAAATCCTGTCCATCATCCGGCAGCCGTCAGGGGATTTGAATCCCGCCGGGCTTGGACCTCTACAAGAAGTTTATGACTACCTGTTCGACAAAACGCTCGCGAATGACAGCCTGCTTTCTGGCAACCCTGTAATCCATGCGATACAGGGCGAAATCGCTCAGCGAATACGACTCGCTCATGCGGCCAACATCAATCAGTTGAGACACATCGTGGAGTCAATAGAACATATCGGTTCGGAACCGGGCCAATCCCGGCCAAATCCTCAACGGGCGCCGTTGATTCGCCCGACTTCGCCTGCGATTCCGGGTGACGCGGATTGTGCGTTGCTGGACAGTGAGGCCCGAATTGATTTCGTGCAGGACCACCCGGACGAGTTCGAAGCTTTGGTAAAACGCTGCGGCACGCGGCGTTAGAATTGCTTACAGACTCGTTTGCTACATCCAGCGGGAGCACGAGTCAAAACTCGCACGAACTCTTCCAAGTGGCCGAAATGGGTCGATCAGCGGTAATCTGGCGAACCTTATCGGCAGTCCGAACTGGAAGATCCCATGTCCTATCTGCTTTTCATCGTCGAACCGGTGGGCCAGCGCGCCCAGCGCACGCCCGAAGAGGGCCGCGAAGCCTACGCGCAGATGCTGCGCTATGCGGAAGACCTGAGTTCGCGCGGCCTGTTGGCGCGCGCGGAATCCCTGAAGTCCGAATCGGAAGCCGTGCGCCTGCGGATCCGCGACGGCGAACGTTCCCTGGTGGACGGCCCCTATGCCGAGGCCAAGGAAATGATAGGCGGCTTCTTCCTGCTGAACTGCGATACCCGGGAAGAGGCGCTGGCGCTGGCGGCCGAGTGTCCGGCCGCCCAGTGGGCCACGGTTGAGGTCCGCGAACTGGGTCCCTGCTTCATGTAGGCACGCGGCCCATGCTGGACCTGCGGCTGGCGCGCGCGCCAGCCGCAAGATTCAACAGTTTCCTTTCTTGGCCTGGCCCGGCGGACAGAAACCGCCACGGCCGCCGCCGTCATGAGGATCGACGATGACCGCGCCACTGGGGGTATAGACGGCACAGCCCGTCAGCAAGGAAGCCAGCAAGGCAAGACTGCACAGGATTTTCATATTGGTGTTCAAAGTTGTGGACGCTGCGAGTGTATGGAGGCGCGCTGCAACCAGGGCTGTGCCTTTGTAACGGTGTGCAGGATCAGGCCGGTCCGCCCGCTTTCTTGGTAGTTACCCTAGGTTCATCATTTTTCTGTCGATTCCGCGTCTTGCCGTTCGTCGTGCCAGTACAAGCCCCCCTCGGGCCTTGTAGTCAGAATCGAGGAGTCCCAGGAATGCGATACATGATCATCGTCCGCGCCACGCCGGACAGCGAAGCCGGCGTGATGCCCCAGGAAAGCCTGCTGGCCGCCATGGCGACCTATCACGAGGCGCTGGCCAAGGCCGGCGTGCTGCTGGACGCCAATGGCTTGCACCCCTCTTCCAAGGGCTGGCGAGTGCAGTACGACAAGGACCAGCGCACGGTGGTCGACGGCCCGTTCGCCGAAACCAAGGAGCTGATCGCCGGCTACACCATGATCCAGGTCCGCTCGCGCGAGGAAGCCATGCAATGGGCGCTGCGCTTTCCCCAGCCCTTCCCCGGCCAGTCCTGCGCCGTCGAAGTGCGGCAGGTCTTCGAACTGGACGAATTCGGCCCCAGCGAGGGAGTCGAACGCTACCGGCGGATATCCGGCAATGGCCAATGAGCGGCTGAACCACGCCCCCAAACCGGTGCATCTCTTTTGCAACATGGACAGCATGGTCGGGAAGGATTTCGAAGACGGGCTGGCCAACCTCAAGGCCCTGGCGGAAAAGCGCCAGGACACAAACTAAAAAGGAAGCGGGAACATCATGCACAACCAGATCTTCGTCAATCTCCCCATCGCTGACATGCAGAAATCGCAGGCTTTCTTCAAGAGCCTGGGCTTCAGCTTCAATCCGCAGTTCACCAACGACCAGGGCGCCTGCATGGTCGTGAGCGACAGCATCTACGTCATGCTGCTGGTGAAGGACTTTTTCCAGACCTTCACCGGCAAGCCGGTAGCCGATGCCACCAAGACCACCGAGGTGCTGATCGCGCTGTCCTGCGACAGCCGCGCCGAAGTGGACGAGCAGGTGAAGCGCGCCCTCGCCGCCGGCGGCACCGCTCCGCGCCAGCCCCAGGACCACGGGTTCATGTACGCGCATGGCTTCGAGGATCTGGACGGCCACGTCTGGGAGCTGGTGTACATGGCCCCTGGCGAAGTGCCCAACGCATGACGCGGGAGGCCGTGCATCGCGCCATCGAGGCGGTCTGGCGGATCGAATCCGCCAGCGTCATCGCCGGCGTCGCGCGCCTGGTGCGCGACGTCGGACTGGCTGAAGAGCTGGCGCAGGATGCCTTGGTCGCCGCCCTGGAACGCTGGCCCGAAACCGGCGTGCCGGACAACCCGGGAGCGTGGCTGATGACTACCGCCAAGAATCGCGCGCGCGACCGCCTGCGGCTGGACGCGCTGCATACGCGCAAGCACGAGCAGATCGGGCACGAGCTGGAGGCCCTGCAGGCCGACGTCGAGCCCGATTTCGTCGACGCGCTGGACGCCGCGCGCCAGGACGACATCGGCGACGACCTGCTGCGGCTGGTGTTCACCGCCTGCCATCCGCTGTTGTCCACCGAGGCGCGCGTGGCGCTCACCCTGCGCCTTTTGGGCGGGCTGACCACCGCCGAGATCGCGCGCGCTTTCCTGGCCTCGGAATCCACCATCGCGCAGCGCATCGTGCGCGCCAAGCGCAGCCTGTCCGCGGCCAACGTGCCGTTTGAAGTCCCCCGGGCCGAGGAGCGCGCGCCGCGCCTGGCGTCGGTACTGGAAGTGATCTACCTGATTTTCAATGAGGGCTATTCCGCGACGTCCGGTGATGACTGGATGCGTCCCGCGCTGTGCGACGAGGCGCTGCGCCTGGGCCGCATCCTGGCCCAGCTGGCGCCGGGCGAAAGCGAGGTCCACGGACTGGCGGCGCTGATGGAATTGCAGGCGTCGCGCCTGCATGCCCGCACCGACGCGCAGGGCCGTCCCGTCCTGCTGATGGAGCAGGACCGCAACCGTTGGGACCCCCTGCTGATCCGCCGCGGATTGGCGGCGCTGGCGCTGTCGGACAGTCTGGGAGCCCCGCGCGGCCCTTACGCCTTGCAGGCCGAACTGGCCGCCTGCCACGCCCGGGCGCGCACGCCCGAGGAAACCGATTGGCCGCGCATCGTGGCGCTGTACGACGCGTTGGCCCAGGCCGCGCCCTCGCCAGTCGTGGAGCTGAACCGCGCCGTCGCCGTCGGCATGGCATTCGGCGCCCAGGCCGGGCTGGACCTGGCCGACCATTTGGCACAGGAACCGGCGCTGGCCAACTACCACTGGCTACCCAGCGTGCGCGCGGACCTGCTGGCCAAGCTGGGGCGCAAGTCTGAGGCCCGCGCCGAGTTCGAACGCGCGGCCGGCATGACGCGCAATGCGCGCGAACGCGAACTGCTGCTGGCGCGGGCGCGCGACATGTCCGGTTCCTGAGCGCGCGGCCCAAGGGGCGCTGCGGCGCTTGCCGGCATGCTTAAATCCAATCATGCGCCCCGCCGACCATGCCCTCTCCGACCTTGCCGCGCCCGTCATGCCGGGCGTGCCGCAGGCGTTCGAACATCCCGGCGACCGCGCCGAGTTCCGGCAGGCGGCGCACCTGCCCGGCGTGGAGCTGTACCGCGCGCACATCGTCCGCTACGCCTTCGAGCCACATACCCACGAAGCCTACGGGCTGGGCGCGATCGAGTCCGGCGTCGAGCGCTTCCGCTACCGGGGGGCGGAGCATCTGGCGCCCTCGGGCTCGGTGGTGCTGATGAACCCCGACGAATTGCATACCGGCCGCGCCGAAACCGAGGGCGGCTGGCGCTACCGCATGGTCTACCTGGACCCGGACGTGGTGGCCCGCGTCACCGGCGAAAGCGGCTGGTGGTTCGATACGGCGGTCGGCCATGACGCGGCCGGCGCGCAGCGCGTCACCGCGCTGCTGGACACCTTATGGCAGGCGCGCGAACCGCTGGCGTTCGACAGCGCCTTGTACGCGCTGCTGGGCGAGTTTCGCCGCCACGCGCGTGTGCCGCGCACGGCCAGGGACACCGGCGCGCCGCGCTTTGCGCCCGTCATCGATTACCTGCGCGCCAACCTGGCGCGCCGCCTGACGCTGGACGAGCTCGCGGCCGTGGCCGGCCTCAGCCCTTTTCATTTCCTGCGCAGCTTCCAGGCGCAATACCACGCCACGCCGCAGCAGATGCTGATGGCGCTGCGGCTGTTCGAAGCCAAGCGCCGGCTGGCCGCGGGCGAATCGCCTGCCCAGGTGGCGCTGGCCTCGGGACTGACCGACCAGGCGCATCTGACCCGCGCCTTCTCGCGCCGCTACGGCGTCACGCCCGCGCGCTACCAAAAGCAAGTCCGCGCCTGAGTTCCGCACCGCAATCTGGTACAAGACGCGCCGCCCGCCCGCTGGCTAGACTGCCGCCATTCGTGACCTGGAGCGACGTCGTATGTGGGCTGGAACCCTTTATGCCCTGGCCGCCGGCCTGATGTGGGGGCTGGTGTTCGTGGGTCCCCTGCTGCTGCCGGAATACCCTGCCGCGCTGCAATCCGTGGCGCGCTACCTGGCGTTCGGCCTGATCGCCCTGCCGCTGGCCTGGCTGGATCGCCGCGGCCTGCGCCAGTTGCAGCGCGCCGACTGGATCGAGGCGCTGAAGCTCGCCGCCATCGGCAACCTGCTCTACTACCTGTGCCTGGCCAGCGCCATCCAGCGCGCGGGCGGGCCGCTGCCCACCATGATTATCGGTACGCTCCCCGTGGTCATCGCCATCAGCGCCAACCTGCGCAACGCTCGGCGCGACGGCCGGCTGCCCTGGAAGCGGCTGGCGCCCGCGCTGGCGCTGATCGCGTTGGGCATCGCCTGCGTCAATCAGGTGGAATTGCAGGCCTTGCGCCAGGATGCCGACGCCGACATGTCGCGCTACGCCATCGGCGCGCTGCTGGCGCTGGGCGCAGTGGCGTGCTGGACCTGGTATCCGCTGCGTAACGCGGACTGGCTCCGCGCCCATCCCGACCGCAGCCCGCGCACCTGGGCCACGGCCCAGGGCGTGGCGACATTGCCGCTGGCGCTGGCGGGCTATCTTGTGCTGTGGGCCGGCATGGCCGCGGCCGGCAGCGACTTTCCCATGCCGGCTGGTCCCAGGCCCGAGGTCTTCCTGGCCTTGATGGCGATCATCGGCCTGTTCGCGTCCTGGCTGGGCACCTTGTGCTGGAACGAAGCCAGCCAGCGCCTGCCCACCGCCCTGGCGGGGCAATTGATCGTGTTCGAAACGCTGGCGGCCCTGGCCTATGCCTACATCCTGCGCGGGCAGATGCCCCAGCCGCTGACGCTGATCGGCATCGCCTGCCTGATGGTGGGCGTGCTGCGCGCGGTGCGGGTCAAGCCGGAGCCCTCGCCTGCCGCGGCATAGGCGCGCGCGTCCTAGTCCAGCAGCAACTCCGGCAAGCGCCGCAAATCGTCGATGACGTCCGATGCGCCTTCGTCCAGCAAGCGCTGGCGCTGGTCCGGCCCGTTATGCGAAGCGCCCACGTAGCCGATGGCGCGCATGCGCGCGGCGCGAGCGGCACGCACGCCGGGCACGCTGTCTTCCACCACCACGCAATCCAGGATTGCGGCTCGCATCTGCCGGGCGGCAAAGAGAAACACGTCCGGCGCCGGCTTGCCGTGCGCCACCTGCGCGGTGCTGAACACATTGGGCGCGAACTGATCCCACAGGCCAACCAGCTTCAAGGCCGCCTCCAGCTTGGGCGGCGTGCTGCTGGAGGCCACGCAGACCTGCAGGCCGCGCTCGCGCAGCATGCGAACCGTCTCCAGCGCGCCCGGCAACGCGCGCAACTCCTGGCGGAAGATGGCTTCGAGCCCGTCCGCGTATTCGCGCGCAAATCCTTCGGGCAGGCTGCGGGCGTTTTCCTGTTGCAAGGTCTGCCACATGTCCGCATCGGGGATGCCTGCGAAGCGGCGCGCGGCGTCCTCGGGCGTGATGGCAATGCCATGCGCGGCCAGCGCCCGCGATTGGGCGCGCGCCGCGATGATTTCGCTATCGATCAGGACGCCGTCGCAGTCGAAGATGACCAGGCTGGGGGGAGGCGTGTGCATGGTGGCTCCATTTCAGGACAAGTTCCCATGATATGCCTGGCTCGTGACACCACCGCGCGATCCGGGCGCTCTATAACCCCGGACCTTTGAGGCGCCGCAAGCGCCACGCCAGAAACACCCCGCCCAGCCCGGCGGCCGCGACGATCAGCGATGCCACCGACCAGCCGTAGCGGTCGATCGCGCCGCCCACCGCCACCGGGCCGATCACCTGGCCCAGGCCGCTCCCCTGCATCACCAGCCCCACCGAAGCCGGTGTCAACGCCGGCCGCGGCGCCAGCAGCGGCGCCGTGCCCAGCAGCGTGGCCGGTATCAGTCCGCCCACCGCCGAGAACAGCACACACAGCAGGAAGGTGGGCATGGCCGGCAGCACCGAGCGAAAGATCAACAGCGCCACCGCGCCCATGATCAGGCTGGCGCAGGCGATCAGGGTGGAACGCCCCCAGCCGCGCGCCAGCAACACGCCCGCGCCCAGGTTGCCGACCACGTTGGCGGCGCTGGCGATGGCGCTGTACAGGCCGGCGGTCGCCAGCGGCAGGCCCAGTTGCTCGGTCAGCAGCACGGGCAGGAAGGTGAACAACGCGAAGAACATCAGACTGTAGAGCGTGAACGACAGCGCCAGCAGGCGCGGACCGGGCGCGCCCATGGTATCGACCGTGTCCTGCCGCAAGCCTCGCCACGACAGGCTGGCCCCGCCCGGGTTGGCCGGCGCCAGCGCCGCCACGCATACCATGGCGACCAGCACCGCTGCGCCGGCGCACCACCAATAGGCCTGCCAGCCGCTGAAGGCCTGCGAGGCCAGCATCGCAATCGCCATGCCCGCCGGCATGTAGCAACTCCACAGCGCGAAGGCGAAGTCGCGGGTGGACGCCGACACCATGCGTTGCAGGGCCGCGGGGCCAGCCACGGTAATCATCAGAAAGCCCAGCCCCTCCACCACCCGCGAGACCAGCAGGACGCTGTAGGCGGACGCCATCGCGCCCATCACGGAGCCCACCGCCGTCGCCGCCAGGCCCGCCAGCAGCATGCGCCGCGCGCCATAGCGGTTGATGACGCCGCCCGCGGCAATGCCGCCGACCAGGCCCAGGATCGAAAACACCGCGGCCAGCGCGCCGATGGAGGCCAGATCCAGCCCCATGTCCTTGCGCAGCAAGGGCGCTGCAATGATGACCTTGCCCACTTGCAGCGCCGCAACCACCCCTGCCCCCACGATGGCCAGCACCGCCGACCAGCGCGTTCCTTCCTTGCCCATCCTTGTCTCCCTTGTTTTGCGACCCAGCCAGGATGCCAGCGCAAACCGATCCCCGTAAGTGATAATCTTTTGATGGAATTGATCGATTGGATAGATCAGCCGGCAGAATGATAGACGCCCTGACCCTGGACCAGTTGCGCGTATTCGCCGCCGTGGCCGACGCCGGCAGTTTCCGCGCGGCCGCGCGCCGCCTGTCGCGCGTGCAATCGGCCGTCAGCCACGCCATTGCCAACATGGAAGCGCAGCTGGGCGTGACCCTGTTCGACCGCAGCGGCCACCGGCCCGTGATGACGCCGCAAGGCGCGGCCCTGCTGGTCAACGCCCGCGACATCCTGCTGCGCGTGGATGCCATGCGCGCCCGCGCCCAGGGCCTGGGCGAAGGCGTCGAGCTGGAGCTGTCGCTGGCGGTGGACACGCTGTTTCCGATCGCCGAGGTGGGCGCCGCCCTGAACGCCCTGCGCGCCGTCTACCCGTCCGTCGCCGTCCGCGTTTCCGTGCTGCCCCTGGGCGGCCCGATCGAAGCCCTGCTGACGCGCAGCCATACGCTGGCCATCGTTGCAGGCGACCATTTCCGCAACCCGCGCATCGTGATGCAGGCGCTGTCGTCCGTGCAAATGGTGGCGGTGGTCGGCGCCGGGCATGCGCTGGCGCAGCGCGTCGCCGCCGACCTGCCGCTGGGTCCGGCCGAACTCGCCGACCACGTGCAGATCGTGCAGATGGACCCTTCTTCCCTGACCCAGGGCCGGGACTTCGCGGTGCTGTCGCCGCAGACTTGCCGCGTCAGCGGCCAGGACACCAAGCACGCCCTGATCCTGGCGGGCGTGGGCTGGGGCCGGCTGCCCTACTGGCAGGTGGAGCGCGACCTGGCCGAAGGCCGCCTGCTGCGCCTGCCGACCGACAGCCTGGGGCGCGGCAGCCAGGTGGTCAGCGAAACCTATCTGGCGCACCGCATCGACCAGCCGCTGGGACCGGCCGCCCGCGTGCTGGCGGGCGCCTTGCGCGCAGCCGTCCATCAGGGCTTGGACGACGCTGGCGCACGCGCATAGCTCACGCCCATGCCGGCGCGCACGTCGTTCTGGATGCCGTAGGGCGGAATCGGGTAGCGCAGGCCATTGGCCGACAGCGCCTTCATGCCCTCGATTGCGATGGGCAGGTAGCGCGGCGGCAAGGCCATCAGCATTTCCTCGTCGGGCACGCCGCCGTAGCGGCGCTCGGCGTAACAGGGCAAGGACAGGCTGGGCTCGCCGGTGGCGAGCGCGCGGCCCCAGGAGTCGGCACAGGCCGTTTCGCCCACCACGCTCCAGTCAAAGCGCCGGTAGTTCTTCCATTGCAAGCCATTGATGAGGATGATCATCTGGCCCGGTGTGGCGTAGATCAGGCAGACGTCCGGCGGGTCCAGCCGGCCCGAGGCCAGCGGCGACACCACCAGCCCGCGGTACTTGCCCGCCGGCACACAGGACAGCGCCTCCTGGCGCGCCTGGGCATCTTCCTGGGTGGCGTGCCAGACGCCCACGTAATCCTCGCCGCGCTTCCAGGCCTCATCCTGCGGCCCCAGGCCGACCACGGCGCGGCATTGCGCGCCGACCAGGTCGTCGCCCGTGATTCCTACCGTCCAACCGAGCCGGGCGGCCATGCCCACGATCTGGTCGGTGGTGTGCGTGGCCTGCGGACGCCGCAGGCCCTTGACCGCGGCCATGTCGTCTTCGCGCTCGTAGAGCTTCATGCCGATGACCGTGGTCTTCAGGCGCAGCAATTTGTTCAGATCATCGACCAGCGATGCCCAGTTCAGTGTCGTCTCTTCCATGCCCGTCCCTTGGACTGTTTTGTGCGCGGACTTCGCCGCATTGCCGCAGATTGATCGCGGTCAGCAATGACTATAACGAATCGCCCGCCGGGCCCCTGATTGATCTATCGTGGATAGCGGCAAACCCGCCCGCCGCAAACGCGCAGGACACCCCCCGGCTTCCAAGGAGCCCACCATGAACCGTTTCGAACAGAAGACCGTCCTGATCACGGGCGGCACCAGCGGCATCGGCCTGGCCGCCGCCCAGGCTTTCGCCGCCGAGGGTGCCCGCGTCGTCGTCACCGGGCGCGACGCCGCGGTGCTCAAGCAGGTGCGCGCCAGCCTGGGTTCGCATGCGCTGGCGCTGCGCAACGACGCCGGCGCCCCCGGCGCCCCCGCTGCGCTGGCGGCCGAACTGCGCCAGGCCGGCATCCGTCTGGACGCCGTCTTCATCAACGCCGGCGTGGCCCGCTTTGCGCCGCTGGCCGAAGCCACCGAGGCCCTCTGGGACCAAACCTTCTCGACCAACGTCAAAGGCGCCTTTTTCCAGTTGCAGGCGCTGGACCCGCTGCTCAACCCGGGCGCGTCCATCGTGCTAAATGGTTCGATCAACGCCCGCATCGGCATGCCTGCCTCATCGATCTACGCGGCCAGCAAGGCCGCGCTGATTTCGCTGGCCAAGACCTTGTCGGCGGAGCTACTGCCGCGCGGCATATACGCGTCAACGTCATCAGTCCCGGCCCGGTCGCTACGCCGATCTACGACAAGCTGGGACTGGATGCCGCGGCGCTGGAGAAGACCGCCGCCAGCATCCGCGCCCAGGTGCCGCTGGGGCGTTTCGGCACGCCGCAGGAAATCGCCTCCACGGTGCTGCACCTGGCCTCGCCCGAATCCGCCTTCATCGTGGGCACGGAAATCATCGCGGATGGGGGCATGAGCCAGTTGTAATCGCTGGCCGGCCGGATGGGCGCAAGCGTATCTGCCCAAACCCGCGGCTAGGCGCCGATGGAACGCAGCGCGCGCTGGCAGATGCGTTGCGTCGCCGCGGCCGGCTTGCCCCGCGACCAGCGCGCGCAGACTTCGCGCACCCAGTCCGGCTGGTCCTTGCTGGCGTCATTCAGCCAGTTCGCCACCGAGTCCTGCACGTAGATGGCCGGATCGGCCCGCAGCGGTTCCAGCAGCGGCAACGCGCGGCCGGGATCAGCCTTCAGGGCCGCAATGTGCGCGCACCATACCCCGCGTGGGCGCAGCGACTCGCTGGCAAAACGACGTACGCGTTCGGACGCGTCCGCGGTCCAGGGCCGCAGCAGTTCCACTGCGGCGTCCAGTTCCGCCGCCAATTGTGGACGCACCGCCAGCCAGGCCCATTCCCGCACGCCGAAATGCCCGTCATCGGCCAGCGGCCGGATCAGCGCCACCCGCTGCTGCAAGCTCAGGTCCGGCATTGCGCCGACCATGAAGCAGGCCCAGCCCCGGACGGTATCCGAACGGTGATCACGCAGTTGCTTGAAGGCGTCCGCGCCCAGGCCGTCCAGCAGCGTCCGCGCCGCCACGGCCATGCGCTTGGAGATGCCCGTCGCAGCCTGCGCGCGCAGAACTGCGATGGCTTCGGCGCCGACCTGGGGCGCGGCTGCCTGCATCAATTCGGCAAAGTCCACGGCCAGGCATTCGGTCAGATTGCGTGCCGGCTCGCCCGCGTTCAGCTGCGCCAGGCGTTCCGCGCCGATGTCCTTCACGCCCCTGCCCGTCGGCGCGGCGGCAGCTTTCTTGTTCATTGCGTGCTCTCCTGTCCCGCGGTCCGGCCCGCGTCGGTTCCCTGCCAGATCTTGCCCAGCAGCGTGCGCAGGCGCGCCCGGTCCGCCGGGCCCAAGCCCGCAAACAGGGAATCTATCCAGTCCGTATGCGTCTTGAACAGCTGCGCGGCCTCGGCCCGCCCCTTGGCGCTCAGCTTCACGATGATCTTGCGCCGGTCTTCCTTGCCCGCGCGGCGCGAGACGAAACCATCGCGCTCCAGGCCGTCCAGCAGGCCCGTGACCGTGGCCCGCGTGACGCCCGCGCCATCGGCCAGCTCGTGCGGCGACATGCCGTCGGCCTGCTCATGCAGCAGGAACAGCAGCACGAACTTTCCCTCCGACAACTTGCGCGGCGCCAGCCGGGCAGCGCAGTCGCGGTCGATGGCGCTGGCCAGCGACAGCAGCTGAAAGCAAAGGGCTATGCCGTCGGCCGACGGCAGGCCGCGCTTGGCGGCGACGTCGAGCAGCGCGCGGTGTTTGGGTTCAAGCATGTGTTGTGGGTCTTGCATGAGTAATCCAGCCCAGTGATTCTCGATGCCGAAATAATAAGGCGCCTAACCATATTTCCGCAAGACGGGCTGGTGGCTATGAACGGCTATCATCCTGGCTACCCAAGCAGCCAGTGAATGAATCCATGCCCTTGCCTCCCCGCCTGACCCTGCGCCGCATGCAGGAAGATGACATCCCCATGCTGCTGGCCATGGAATCCGACCCCGAGGTCATGCGCTACAGCACCGGCATCAAACCGGCAGACGAGGCACGGCGGCAGGAGCTGCTGGCATGGCTGCGGGAACCGCCGACCCAACTGGGCCACTGGGCGATCACAGTAGGCGGCGTCGCAATGGGCTGGGTAAGCCTGGTCCCATTGGCTGGCACGGACAGCATCCAGCTTGCCTATCGGCTGCAGCGCGCGGCTTGGGGAAAGGGATATGCAAGCCAGGCCGCGCAGCAATTGTGCGAGTATGCCTGGCGCGAAACGGAAGTTTCCGAACTCGTCGCGGTTGTCTGGCCCGACAACCAAGCCTCCGTACGGGTCCTGGAAAAACTCGGGTTTACGTTCCGGGCGCGCGAACGCCACTACGACCGCGAGACCATCGTCTATACACTGCCGCGTCCTGCCGCTGGATCCGACCGGTTCCCGCGGCATTGATCCCCGCCCTCCTGCGCATCCTGCAAACCTCCGCCATGAACTACCCCGTCCTTCCCGCCGCCGAATTCTCCGCCGCCCGCGTCGTGCCCGAACTGCTGGTGTCCGACATCCGCAAGAGCCTGCATTTCTGGTGCGGGCTTTGCGGGTTCTCGATAGCCTACGACCGCCCGGAAGACCGTTTCGCCTATCTGGACAAGCACGGATCCCAGGTCATGCTGGAGGAATACGGCCACGGCAGGAACTGGATCACCGGCCCGCTGGAAGCGCCCTTGGGGCGCGGGATCAATCTGCAGATCGAGGTGCCCGCGATCACGCCTGTCGTCGATGCCCTGCGCGGCGCCGGCTGGCCGCTGTACATGGAGCCCGAGGAAAAGTGGTATCGCGCCGGGACCACGGAGGTGGGCGTGCAGCAGTTCCTGGTACAGGATCCGGACGGCTATCTCATCCGCTATTCGGCGGGCCTGGGCCGGCGCGACATTCAGGCAGAGGCCTGAGGCAAGGCGGAACGGGAGGCGGCGCGACCGCCGCCCCCGCCTCTTACCGGTACAGTACCGTCGGCAGCCACATGCCAATGCCCGGGAACACGTACAGCAGGAAGATCGCCACCACCTGGATGCCCATGAACGGCATCATGCCCAGGAAGATCTGGTTCAGCGTCACGTGCGGCGGCGACACGCCCTTCAGGTAGAACGCCGACATGGCGACTGGCGGCGACAGGAAAGCCGTCTGCAGGTTCAGCGCGACCAGCAGGCCGAAGAACAGCGGGTCGATGCCGAAGGTGTTGAGCAGCGGCACGAAGATGGGCATGAAGATCACGATGATCTCGGTCCATTCCAGCGGCCAGCCGAGCAGGAAGATGATGACCTGCGCCAGCAGCAGGAACTGCAACTGCGACAGCCCCAGCGACAGCACCCATTCCTCGATGATGCGCTGTCCTCCCAGCAGCGCGAACGCCGCCGAGAAGATCGATGAACCGACGAACAGCCAGCACACCATGGCGCTGGTCTTGGCGGTCAGGAACACGGATTCGCGCAGCACCGGCAGGTTCAGCCGCCGGTATGCCAGGGCCAGCAGCGCGCCGCCCATGGCGCCCATGGCGGCGGCCTCGCTGGGCGTGGCCAGGCCGAAGGCGATGGAGCCCAGCACCGCCGCGATCATCACGGCCAGCGGGAAGAACGAGGCCATGAGCATCTTGAAGATTTCCATGCGCGCCCAGGTCAGCATCGCATAGAACGCCACCAGGATGGCCGCGCATATGGCCGCGAAGATCCAGAAACCCTGGGGCGCGGCGATACTCTCGCCGGCCGATGCCGGCGCCTGCGCGGCGGCGGCGGTCTCGGGCGCGGCCGCTGGCGTGGCGGCGGGCGTGCCAGGCGGCTCGGCCAGGCCGCCGGCCGCGGGCGGATCATTCGCAGGCGGTTCGGCCAACTCGTTCGAAGGCGGCTCCGCCAGCCCATCGTCTGCCGGCGGCTCGCTCAGGCCCGAATCGAATCCCCCCGACCCCAGCTGCAACTCGGCAGGGATCTCGTACACGACCGCCGGCCGCGTCGTCGCCTGGTAGACCACGCCCACCAGCAGCACCGTGACCGCCAGCGGCGCAATCGCCAGCGCCATGTTGCGCATCAGGAAGCCGAACGGCACGTCCTTGTTGCGGCGACCCTTGAACAGGGCCGCCAGCATGCCGGACACGGCGCGCGTGTAGCCGCCGGACGCCAGCGCGGCGGATTCCGGGGACAGCGGCACGCCGCGCTCTTCCTTGGGCAGGGGCGGCGCCATGTCGGGGCGCAGCTTGGCCACGATGATCACATAGACCATGTACAGCACCGCCAGCATGATGCCCGGGAACAGCGCGCCGGCATACAGCTGCACCACCGATACGCCGGTGGTCGCGCCATAGACGATCAGCATCACGGAAGGCGGCAGCAGGATGCCCAGGCAGCCGCCAGCGGTAATCGAACCCGCGGTCAGGCGCACGCTGTAGCCGGCCTTCAGCATGGCGGGCATGGCCAGCAGGCCCATCAACGTGACCACGGCGCCCACGATGCCGGTGGCGGTGGCGAAGATCGCGCAGGTCGCCAGCGTGGCCACCGCCAGCGCGCCCGGCAAACGCGCCAGCGCCAGGTGCATGGAGCGGAACAGTTTTTCGATCAGGTTGGCGCGTTCGACCAGATAGCCCATGAACACGAACAGCGGGATCGAAATCAACGAGTCGTTGGTCATCGTGGCGTAGGTCCGCTGCACCATCAGGTCCAGCGTCTGCCCGACCGAGCGGCCCGCGTCGGAACTCTGCATGTAGTACGCCAGGAAGGTGAACAACACTCCCATGCCCATCAGTGTGAACGCCGTCGGAAAGCCCAGCATGATGGCCACCACGATGAGCGCCAGCATCAAGAGGCCGATATGCCCCGTGGTCAGATGGTCCCAGGGCGTCAGGAACGCGATCATCAGCAGCACCAGGCCGATGCACGACAGGCCGAACCACAGCGCCTTGTGGATCTTCATGAGCGCGGCTCCCCGGTGGTGACGTAGCGGTCCAGCTTGGCGATGTCCTCGTCCTTTACATGCACCATCTTCTTGAGCTTGTCGACGTCCACTTCCTCAACGTCCTCCTCGCGCGAGGGCCAGGCGCCGCGCTTCAGGCACAGCACGCAGCGCAGCACTTCCGCCACGCCCTGCACCAGCAGCACCGCGCCGGCTATCGGGATGAAGGCCTTGAAGGGATAGATGGGCGGCCCGTTGGCCATGAGCGACGAATGCTCGCGGATGGCGATGGAGTAGCCGGCGTAATACCAGCCCGCCCACACCAGCGCGATCACGCCGGGGAAGAAGAACACGATATACAGGATCAGGTCCAGCGCCGCCTGCACGCGCGGCGGCAGGAAGCCGTACAGGATGTCTCCGCGCACGTGTCCGTTCTTGGCCAGGGTATAGGCCCCCGCCATCATGAACAGGATGCCGTAATACATCATCTGCATGTCGAACGCCCAGGCGCTGGGCTGGTTCCACAGGTAGCGCGCGGCCACCTCCCAGCAGACGTGCAAGGTCAGGACTACGATCAACCAGGCAAAGGTTTGCCCGACAAAAGTGGAGATGCGGTCTATGAAACGTATGATTCGGATCATCTCGCTTCCAGGTCAAGACGCATGGCGTCCCGCCGCGCACCGGTGAATGGCGCGCGGCGCGGGATACAGGTACCGGCCCTTCAAGCCTGTTTGGTGGAGCGCGAGAAGTAGTGGTTGTAGGCCATGCGGAAGTTGACCGAGGTGTCCCCGTGCCAGCGCCCCACCCGCTCGGCGAAGGTCCGTTGCGATTCCAGCACCTTCTTGAACAAGGGGTTTTCGGCCGAGCGCTTGGCGATCATCTCGTCCCAGATCTTCAGCTGCTGCTGCAGGATGGCGTCTGGCGTCTTGTAGAACTTGACGTTGTGGTCCTTCTGCAGCTTGACGTAGTCCTGCGAATAGCGGTTCGCCGCCTTCCAGGACATGTCCGCGCTGGAGGCCTGCGCGGCATAGCTGAGGATGTGCTTCAGGTGTTCCGGCAGCGCGTCGTACTTGGCCTTGTTGAAGAGGATTTCGAACTGCTCCGCGCTTTGGTGGAAGCTCTGCAGCATGCAGATCTTGGAGACGTCCTGGAAGCCCAGGGCCAGGTCCGAGGAAGCGTTGTTGAATTCCGCCCCGTCCAGCAGCCCGCGGTCCAGCGCCGGCACGATTTCCCCGCCGGGCAACGCGTTCACGGCCGCGCCCATGGCGGTATACATGTCGATGGCCAGGCCGACGGTGCGGAACTTGAGGCCCTTGACCTCTTCCATCTTGGTGATCGGACGTTTGAACCATCCGAACGGCTGGGTCGGCATCGGCCCGTACATCAGCGACACCACGTTCACGCCCATGGCCTTCTGGATTTCGACCAGCAGCTCCTTGCCGCCGCCGTATTCGTGCCAGGCCAGCAACATGTTGGCGTCCATGCCGAAGGACGGCCCCGATCCCCACAGCGCCACCGCCGTGTTCTTGCCGTACCAGTAGGCGACCACCCCATGCCCGCCGTCCAGCGTGCCCGCGGACACCGCGTCCAGCAGGTCGAAGGCCTTGACCACGGCGCCAGCCGGCAGGATCTCGATCTTCAACTGGCCGCCGGCCATGTCATTGACCTTCTGCGCATAGTCGCGCGCGAACTCGTGGAAGATGTCGTTGGCGGGCCAGGTGCTCTGAAAGCGCAGGGAAACCGGGGCATTCTGTGCCCGGGCCACTGCCGGAAATCCGAGCGCGGCGGCCCCGGCGACAGCGGCGCCGGAGATGAACTTGCGGCGGGGCTTGGTAACGTGTTGCATGGCGTGTTGTCTCCTGAATTAGGACTACATGGACCAGCTTGTAGTTACTACTCCTGCGTGGGCGCGGGATGGTGAAGCCTGCTGCGGAATCCCGCCGGCGCGATTGCGGACGATGCGCAAAGCGTGAGCCTGATTAAACCTTTCTGACTAATCGCTGACAATCAGCTTCTCGTCAGGAATTACCCTAGAAACCAAGTACTAGTGCTTACGCACGATCTTCCCGGGCAACGCGGAGTGCCCACGCCGCTGCTCCAGTCCATCGAGTATGGCCGCGAGTCCAAACTCGAATGCCGCATCGGGTCCGGCGGCGTCGAGGGCCTGCAAAGCCGCGGTTAGCAATGGCGTCGCCAAGGACGGGGTCTGCTTCGCGCCGGCCTGCCGCTCCTGCTCATCGGCCGCGGCGGCCTGCTGTTCCAGCACGGCGCCGACCGTGAAGTAGCTGACAGTCGTCAACGCGTAGGCGGCATCGGCGGGCGCGAAGCCGTCCTTGCACAGGAACGCCAACTGCGCCTCCACGGCTTCGAATTGCGGCTCGCTCGGCCGGGTGCCGGCGTGTATGCGTGCGCCGTCACGATAGGCCAGCAATGCGCGCCGGAAACTGCGCGCATTGCCGTTGAGGAATGAACGCCAGGTGTCGCCGGGCCTGGGCATCGAATACGCGTGGCTCTCCGACAGCATCGCCTCGCCCAGGCGGTCCAGCAGTGCGCGCTTGTTCTTGAAATGCCAGTACAGCGCGGGTTGCTGGACCCCCAGGCGTTCGGCCAGCTTGCGCGTCGTCAGCCCATCGGCGCCGACCTCGTTCAGCAGGTCCAGGCCAGCCCGGATCACGACATCCACTTGCAATTTGGTCACGGCGATTCCTCGTTCATCTTGAAATTTTATCGATGATAAATTATCGTAGCGAAAAATTTATCACTGATAAATAACAGATCAAACAACATGCAGTCCATCCACCCGCCACGAGGCCGCGCATGAGAGCCGGCCACGCCCTGGTCATCCTCAGTACCGTCGCCCTGGACGCCGCAGGCATAGGCCTGGTCATGCCCGTCCTGCCCGGCCTGTTGCGCGGCCTGGTCCAATCGGAGGGCATAGCGGCCCATTACGGCGCCCTGCTGGCAGCCTATGCCCTGATGCAGTTCTTGTGCGCTCCGGCGCTGGGCGCGCTGTCCGACCGCTACGGCCGGCGGCCCATCCTGCTGCTCTCGCTGGCGGGCGCCGCCATCGACTACCTGATCATGGCGACAGCGCCAACGCTGCCGGTCCTGTACGCGGGACGGCTCGTCGCCGGCATCACCGGCGCCACGGGCGCCGTGGCGGGCGCCTGCATCGCCGATCTTGCGCGGGGCCACGAGCGCGCGCGCTACTTCGGCCTGATGAGCGCCTGCTTCGGCGTCGGCATGATTGCGGGGCCCGTCATCGGCGGCCTGCTGGGCGGCGTCTCGCCGCATACGCCGTTCCTGGCAGCCGCAATCCTGAACGGCGTCAATTTCCTGATGGGTTGTTTCCTGTTGCCCGAATCGCATGCGGGCGAACGGCGGCCGCTATCGCTAAAGGCGCTCATGCCCGCCTCTTCGTTCCTGTGGACGCGCGGCAGAACCGTAGTCATCGCACTGATGGCCGTCTTCTTCCTCATGCAGTTCGTGGGACAGGTGCCTGCCACCTTGTGGGTCATTTACGGCGAAGACCGCTACCAGTGGGATGCCGCCACGGTCGGCGTCTCGCTCGCCGCATTCGGCGCGCTGCACGCGCTGATACAGGGACTGGCCACCGGGCCCGTCACAGCGCGGCTGGGCGAAAAACGTACGCTGTTGCTGGGCATGGGCGCCGATGCCCTGGGCTACGTCCTGTTGGCGTTTGCGTCGCGGGGATGGATGGCGTTCCCCATCATGCTCCTGCTGGCTTCGGGCGGCATCGGCATGCCCGCATTGCAAGCCATGTTGTCCGCGCAGGTGGAGCAAGAACGCCAGGGCCAGTTGCAGGGCGCGCTGGCCGCGCTGTCCAGCCTGAGCGCGATAGTCGGGCCGTTGGCCATCACGGCGCTCTATGCCGCGACGCTGAACGCGTGGAAAGGATGGGCATGGATCGCGGGCGCCGGGCTGTATTTTGCCTGCCTGCCGGTCTTGCGCCGCGGAACCTCGCAAGGCAAGGTCTGGTAGGACTGCACTGGTCCCGCGCTACTATCGGGGAACCACAATCGGCAAGGAAAGGAATGAACCAGAAGCAGCGCGCCGTCAACCGCCGCCGGATTCCACGCAAGGCCTGGGCCTTGGGCCTGATCATCGCGGGCGCCGCGGGTTTTTATGCATGGTGGCAATCACCCCTGGGTCCGGGCCTGACCGAAGGCAAGATGCGCAAGATCCTGGTCGAGGCCACGGCGCAACCGGAATATGCGCCGGTCGGCGCCTGCGTCAACGTCGTGGGCGTGCGGCCCTTGCCCACTGATGTCTACACCGCTTTCCTGGAAAGCCAGGACAGGATCGTGCAGGGGTTGATCAAGCATCAGCTGGTCACGGTCAAGCGCGTCAGCGCCAACGGCGACGGCGGGCCACCGCAAGCGGACGAGGATCCCGAGGACGCGAGCAGCCGCATGGAGCTGACGGATAAAGGCCGGCCCTACTACACGGATGGCGAGGCCCGCCTCAACTCCAAGCTGGTCTATACCGCGAAGTTCTGCGCCCCCGGCCTGCAGATCGGCAAGATCCTCACCCATACCAAGCCGCTCAAGAATCCATTCGACGACAACCCCAACCTGGTCTCGGCGGTGAAGTTCGAATGGCGGCTGGACCGCAGCACCGCGGACTGGGCGGCGGATCCCGCCTTCCGTCCGTACCTGTCCGGCTTTGCGCCGGAAGACCAGCCGGACGAATGGCAAACCGAGTACATCATGCTGGAACGGAAAGACGGCGTGTGGGAACTGGGAGACAGGCCCTACATCATCCGTTGGTGACCGCCGTATCGTCGGCCTTGGCTGGCGGACGGCGCACCGCCCTCAGCTTGCCGCTGTCGCCGCCGCCGCAGAAAAAGCAGCCGGCGCCATCCGATTCCAGCCCCGACACGCCGATGCCGGCCGGCATCTCCACGCTTTGCAGCACTTCGCCGGTCTTTTCGTCCAGCTGCCGCAGATCGCTGGCGCCGTCCTCCCAGGTGCCGTGCCACAGCTGGCCGTCCACCCAGGTCACGCCGGTGACGTAGCGGTTGGATTCGATGGTGCGCAGCACGCGGCCGGTCTCCGGGTCCACCTGGTAGATCTTGCGCTGGCGGTACTCGGCCACCCACAGGCTGCCCTCGGCCCAGGCCATGCCCGAAGCGCCGCCGCCGCCGGGCGCGGGGATGCGGCTCAGCACCCGCCCGCTCTGCGGTTCCAGCTTGACGATGGTGCCGTCGGAGATCTGATAGAGATGCTTGCCGTCAAAGGCCGTGCCCGCGTCGGCAACAATGTCGATCGAGGCTTGCGTGCTGCCGCTATCCGGGTCCATGGCAATCAGCTTTTCGCCGGCGGCAAACCAGACCTGCCGGCCGTCATAAGTCACGCCATGCACGGCCTGCACGCCGGGAAATGGGCCGTACTCGCGAATGATCTGGGCTTGCGTTCGTTTCATGTCGGTTCCTTGAACTGGAGTTCGAGCCTTCATGCTAGTCGGCGGCCAGCGCGGCCGGGAGTAACAAGGTTGTCGTGAATCCCGGTACCTGCGGCGTCATCCAGCGGCGCGCCCGGCCCTGTCCGCAAGCCTGCACCTTGTCTGCCGCCGCCAGCGCGTCCAGCGTGCGCTGCACGGTGCGCTGGCTTGCGCCCAAGGCCAGGGCCAGGGCCGAGCTGGACCAGGCTTCGCCGTCGGCCAGACAGGCCAGCACCGCTCCCTGATCCCTGTCGCCCTCGCCGCTTGGCCGGGCCAGCAACGCAACCGGCCTGTCGGCTTCGGGCCTCAGAACGAAACCGCCGCGCGCGGCGCTGATGCCGGCCACGCCGTCCAAGGCCGCGCGCAGGCGTCCTATCTCCACCCGCAAGCGCGCGCGGTGCGTTTCATCGAAATAGGCCGTGCGGAAGGCCTGCTCAATAAGCGTTTCCCTGGGCGCGGGCTGCGGCCAGGCTTCGGCCAGGACGCGGGCCAGCGCGAACAGCACCGGCCGGCTCGCCAGCGGAATCTCGCGGCCAGCGCTGCGCACCGCGTGACGGCAACCATCCACCACCAGCGTGTCGGATGCCAGCAGCGCTTCCACTTCATCCAGCAGAATGGGCCGCTGGACGCCCTGCCCGATCAGGCGCGCGGCCGGCGTATTCAGGACCAGGGTGGCGTGTTCCACCTCGGCCATCAGCGCGGGGATGCCGGCGACGCGGGCCGCAAGCTCGGCCTGGGTCAGCGCGGCGCGCGCGCGCTCGGTGCGCAGGCGCCGCAAGGCGATACCGGCTGCGATCAGTTCGTGGATGGCGCGGGAAGCCGGGGCCAGCGAGGCCGGGTCCAGCATGGCCAGGGCGTCCTCGGCCCGATCGAGCTGGCCAAGCAGCAGTTCACGCCGCGCCTGCAGATGCCTCGCATGCGCGGCGTTGGCCGGATCGCCATGGGCTTCCAGCGCGGCGCGTGCGGCCTCCAGGGCCTTTTCCGGCCAGGCCAGATCGCGCGATACCAGGGCGATCTCGGCCTCGGCTACGACGCATCTGGAGCGGGCCAGCACATTCTTGTGATCGAAGTTCCGGGCCGCGCTGCGCAGCAAGGCGCGGGCGCGGCGGAAATCGCCCAGTTGGGCCATGGCGATGCCGCGCAAGGCCAGCGCGGGCGCGTCATCGCGCAAGGCCACGAGGTTCAGGGCGCCCAGCGGATTGCCGGCGGCCAGTGCGCGCGCTGCCGAGGTGATCAGCAAATCCATGGAAATCCCGCCACTGACGCCGCTCCCTCAGTCCGATTGCCGGAAACTAATCTACCACCTGGCGAGGATTTGCTGCGCAGTCAGGCCGGCCGGCATTTCAATCCCCGCCCCCGGTCCGGCGGGTTCAAGCGCCCTGCGCGCCTGCTGCGGGAGTTCCCCCGGCTGCAGGCGGGAAAGTCACCGTCAGCGCCACGCCCGCGCCGCGCAGGCCCTCGCCCAGCGTGATCTCGGCTCCATGCTGTTGCGCGATCTGCGCCACCAGCGACAGGCCGATGCCGCTGCCCCCCGCAGCGCTGCCTGGGGCGCGATAGAAGCGGTCGAACACGCGCGAGCGTTCCTGCGGCGCGATGCCCGGTCCGTCGTCAGCCACGCGCAGGCAGGCTCCGCCGTCGGGCGACGGTCCGCAGGAAACCACGATCTGGCCGCCGCTCTGCGTATAGCGCACGGCATTGTCCAGCAGGTTGCGCACCAACACGCCCAGCGCGTCCAGCCGCCCCCTGACGACGCAGGCCTGCACATCCAGCTGGATGCGCAGCTGCTTTCGGGTGGCGTCGGATTCCCAATCGCGCACCAGCATGGCCACCAGCGCGTCCAGTTCGACCAGCTCCGGCTCGTCGGCGCTGGCGCTGAGCGCATCCATGCGGGCCTGGTCCAGCAATTGTTCGGACAGGCGCGAGGTGCGCTGGGCGACCAGCCGCAGTTTCTCGATGGCGGCCGGGGCGTCGCCGGAACCCGCGCTGCGGGCCACCAGTTCGGCATGCGCGCTCAGCGCGGCCAGCGGGGTGCGCAGTTCGTGCGCGGCATCTTCCAGAAAGCGGCGCTCGCGGTCCATGCCACCCTTGACCCGCAGCAACAGCTGGTTGATCGAGCGGATGAAGGGACGCAGTTCGCCCGGCATGCCGGCCATGGGCAGCGGCGCCAGGTCGAACGGGCCGCGCCGCGCGATGGCCACGCCGGCGCGGTCCACCTTGCGGAAGGCGCGGCCGACCACCATCCAGCTCACCACGGCCAGCAGCACGAACAGGACAGACACGATAAGCAGTCCGCGCTTCAGGCTGTACAGCGACTGCGCGCGCAATTCGCTCTGCGGCCGCGCCACCTGCACCTGCACCCGCCCCTGCGCGTCGGAGATCGCGTACACGCGCCAGTCCACGCCGTCGGCGCGCACGTCGAAATAGCCGTCCTGGAAGCCGCCGCTCAAGGGTTGCGCGGGCGACTCGGGCGAGCGCAGCAGCAGCCGGCGATCGGCCAGCGACCACAGGTGGAAACGTACCTTGTCGCCGTCGACACGGCTGGATGCGGGCGGAGTGAAACGCTCGGACGGGGCCTCGTTGCCCAGCAGGCTGACCGGCAGCGACGCCAGCATCTGGCTGGCCGCGTCGTGCAGCCATTGATCGCGCGCGCCGGTCTGCGAGCGCGTGGCTTCGTACTGCTGGAAGGCGAACACCGCGATCCATGACAGGGTCATCGTCACCAGCAGCGTCAGCGTGAGCTGCTTGCGCAGCGTCTTCATTCGCCCGCCTCGATGCGGTAGCCCAGGCCGTGGACCGTGGCGATGAGCTTGTCGCCCAGCTTGCGGCGCAACTGATGGATGTAGACGGCCACCGTGTTGCTTTCGATGGCGCCGCTGTCGCCGTAGACGGCGGCCTCCAGTTGTTCGCGGCTGACGGTGTGGCCGATGCGCTCCATGAGGGCGAGCAGCGTTCGGTATTCATGCGCGCTGAGACTGACTTCCACGCCTGCGCGGGTCACCGCCCGCCTGGCCGGCTCCAGCACCACGTCGCGGCAGCGCAGCGCCGAAACCACGGCGTTGCTGCTGCGCCGGACCACGGCGCGCAGCCGCGCCAGCAGTTCGTCCAGTTGGAATGGCTTGACGATGTAGTCATCGGCGCCGGCATCCAGGCCTTGTATCCGCTCGCTCAGCCGGTCGCGGGCGGTCAGGATCAGCACCGGCGTGGCATCGTAGCGCGCACGCAGATGCTTCAGGACCGTCAGCCCGCTGCCATCCGGCAGCCCCAGGTCCAGCAGCACGGCTTGAAAACCATGATCCACCAGGGCCAGCCGCGCCTGCGCAACGTCGCGCACCCATTGCACGTCGGCGCCGGACTGCGCCAGGCTGGTGTGCACGGCGTCGCCCAACATGGCGTCGTCTTCAACTAGCAGGACACGCAAGAAAACTCCAGAACCGTCACCCATGCCGCAGCATGCCGGCCTCGGTTTAAGAACTTGTTAAGAAGCCATGCCCGCGGCTTGCGGCCAGCCCCTTGCGGAAAGCGCGGAGCGGGCGATGGACCAGAGCGGCGGATTTTAGCAAGCGCCCCCCCGTCGACGCTGGCGCAGTCTGGCTACGTCCCTCTTACTGGCTATACCGTCATTAGCATATGCTTGACTGTACTTGTATATACGAGTTAAATAAATCCCGCTGACACCGCATCCCCGGAACGCGCCAAGAGCGCCACCCGCCGCACCGCACCTGGGCGCCACCCTCTCGCCTTCAAGTACGCGCCATCCGTCGGCCCCGGATCCGCCCCTAACTCACGCTGCAGTCCCTCTACTTCCCTCCCTCCCAGGAGCAGTGATGCGTCATCTTCCGGCAGTTGAAGTTCGCGTTTTCAGAGGCTTTACACATAAATGCGCAGGTCCGCTGCTATTGGCACTGGCCACGGCCCTTGCTGCCGCGCCCGCGTGGTCAGCCACAACGGCCGCAGCCGCCGCGCCGGCCACTACCGCCGAAGCGCGCGCCGCGGCCCGCAAGGCGCCCCTGGCGCTGGACGGGCGCTCGCTTACCACCGCGGACGTGGTCGCCGTGGCGCGCGGCGGCCAGCCCGTGGCGCCCACCGAAACTGCGTGGCAGCGCGTGGCCCGCTCGCACGACCTGCTGCTGGAATACGGCCGCCTGGGGCAGCCCGTGTACGGCCTGAATCGTGGCGTGGGTCAGAACAAGGACCAGACCATCTTCTCCGGCGACACGCTGTCGGACGAGGCCCGCGCCTTGTCGGCGACCTTCAACCATCGCATGCTGCTGTCGCACACCGTGGCCTATGGCGAGCCGGCGGCGACGGACACGGTACGCGCCGCCATGCTGATACGGTTGAATACCGCGCTGGCGGGCGGCACCGGCATGAGTCCGCCGCTGGTGCGCCAGTACGCCGACTTTCTCAACAAGGGCTTGACGCCGGTGGTCTTGGGCCAAGGCTCGGTCGGCCAGGCCGACATCACGATCCTGCCGCAGATCGGCCTGGCCATGATGGGCGAAGGCATGGTGGAAACCGGCGGCAAGCGCCTGCCGGCAGCCGAGGCCATGCGCCAGGCAGGCCTGGCGCCGATCCAGCCCTACGCCAAGGATTCGCTGTCCTTGTTGAGTTCCAACGCCTATGGCGCGGCCCTTGCCATCCTGGCCGCGCACGACGCCAGCCGGGTGCTGGACCGCGCCGATGAGGTGGCGGCCCTGTCGCTCGAAGGCCTGAACGGCAATATTGCACCCTTGCTGCCCGCCACCCAGGGCCAGCGTCCATATCCGGCGCAGCAGCAGGTGGCCCGGCGCATCCTGTCGCTGCTCGAAGGCAGCGCGCTGTGGCAGACGGATGAACAGCGGCCGTTGCAGGATCCCCTGAGCTTCCGCACCGTGAGCCAGGTCCATGGCGCGGCCCGCGAAACGCTGCGCCAGCTGGACGTGCAGCTGCTGGTGCAGATCAACAG
This sequence comes from Achromobacter sp. GW823-FHT04E03, assembly GCF_058796095.1. Taxonomy (NCBI): domain Bacteria; kingdom Pseudomonadati; phylum Pseudomonadota; class Betaproteobacteria; order Burkholderiales; family Alcaligenaceae; genus Achromobacter; species Achromobacter sp. GW823-FHT04E03. The sequence continues at coordinate 1,127,293 of NZ_JBXAIJ010000001.1, forward strand.
TTCTGATGACAACCCGACCGTGGCGCTGGATGTCTCGCCGCCACCGGGCGCCACGCCGCAGGAAACCCGCTACTACGTGACGCAGGGCAAGCTGCGCGGCGCGGTGCTGCCCAGCGCCGGCTTCGATCCCACCGCCTGGGTGTTGCCGCTGCAGTCGGTGGGCGTGGCGCTGGCCCAGGTAGCCCAGTCTTCGGCGCAACGCGTGCTGCGCATGGGCGACCCGGCCTTCACCAAGCTGCCGCGCTTTCTGTCGCCCAATGACACGACGCTGGCCTACACCACGATACAGAAGCCCGTGTCGCTCCTGGCGACCGAAATCCGGACGCTGTCGCAGCCCGTCTCGTCCGATGCGCTGGCGGTCGCCGGCAACATCGAAGACGTGGCCACCAACGGCCCGCTGGCGGCGCAGCGCGTGGGCCAGCAGGCCGCGCGCCTGCGCACGCTGCTGGGCATAGAACTGATCCATGCGGCGCAGGCCGTGGATCTGCGCACGCGCGCGGAGCCGCGGCGTCCGGTGGGCAAAGGGACCGGCGAGGTGCTGGCGGCCTTCCGGCAGGAAGTGCCGTTTCTTTCGCAGGACAGAAGGCTGGCCGACGACATCGCGCGCGCCGACCGGTTTCTGAACCAGGAGCGCGGCGCGGCGCAGTAAGCGCCACGCCGCGGCCTGAACCACACAACAAGGGGAATGACCATGAAAAAGTACCTTGCGCTGTGCCTGAGCAGCGCCCTGCTGGCCGCCGCGCTGCCACTGCCTGCGGCAGCCGCCGATGGCAAGTATCCCGCCAGGCCCGTCACCATCGTCGTGCCGTTTGGCGCGGGCGGCATCGCCGATGCGCTGCCCCGCATCGTCGGCCAGGAACTCAACAGCAAATGGGGCGTGCCGGTAATCATCGAAAACAAGGTCGGCGCCTCCGGCAACATCGGCATGGACTTTGTCGCCCGCGCCAATCCGGACGGCTATACGCTGGCCCTGGCGCCGGCGGGCAACCTGACCGTGAACCCGCTGCTCTATACCAAGCTGCCGTTCAACACCGCAAAGGACTTCGCGCCGGTGACCATGCTGGCCACCTCGCCCAATGTGCTGGTGGTCAACGACAAGGTACCGGTCAAGAGCTTCACCGAACTGGTGGCCTATGCGCGCCAGCATCCGGACAAGCTCAACTATTCCTCGCCCGGCCCCGGTAGCGGGGCCCACCTGGCGGGCGAACTGCTGAACCAGTCGGCCGGCATCGTCACGCGCCACATCCCCTACAACGCCATGGCTGCTGCAGTCAACGACGTGGTGGCGGGCAACGTGGACATGATGTTCGCCGGCGTATCCACCGTGCTGCCGCATATCCAATCCGGCAAGCTGCGCGCGCTGGCGGTGGCCGGTCCGCAACGCCTGCCGCAACTGAAGGACGTGCCCACGGTGGCCGAGAGCGGCTATCCGGGCTTTGACGTGACGTCCTGGTACGGCATCGTCGCGCCAGCCAAGGTGCCGCCCGCGATCCTCGACCAGTTGCAGGCCGACATTGCCGCCGTGCTGCAAAAGGAGTCCGTGCGCCAGAAGTTCGCCGGCCTGGGCGTGGAGCCCGCCGGCTCGAATCGCGCGGATTTCACCCAGGCGATCCAGCAGGAAACAGCAAAGTGGGCGGCCATCGTCAAGCAGGCCGGCATCCAGCCCATCCAATGAACAGAGGAGACATCATGCAATCCATAGACATCACCTATTTGAACGGCCCTGACGTGCGCGCGCTGGCGCTGACCGATGCGGAAATCCTGGCCGCGGTGCAAAGCGCGCTGGACGCCCAGGGACGCGGCAAGACCGTCATCGAACCCCGCATGCACCTGGTGCCGGAGTCTTCCGCCAAAGGGCACTTCAATGTGCTGCGCGGCTACATCGAGCCGCTGCACGTCGCGGGCGTGAAGGTGGTCAGCGACTTCGTCGACAACTACAAAGTCGGCCTGCCTTCGGAGATGGCCCTGCTCAATCTGTTCGATCCGGTCAACGGCAAGCCGTTGGCCGTGGTCGACGCGACCGCCATCACCGACATGCGCACCGGCGCCGTCACCGCGCTGGGCGCCAAGTACCTGGCGCGCAAGAACAGCAAGGTGCTGGGGCATATCGGGTCGCGCGGCACTTCCTATTGGAACGTGCGGCTGCTCGACAGCCTTTACGACTTTGACGAAATCCGCGTGCACTCGCGCCGGCCGGAAAGCCAGCAGGCCTTTGGCGAGCGCCTGTCGCGCGACCTGGGCAAACCGGTGAAGGTCGTCAATGACTGGGAATCCTGCGTGCGCGGCGCCGACATCGTGGTCGAAGCCTCGCGCCTGCCTGAACCCACGCCGCTGCTCAAGACCGAATGGATCAAGCCCGGCGCCCTGGTCATGCCCTACGGCACCATGAGCGCGGTGGAACTGAGCCTGACCGACATCATGAGCAAGGTGGTGGTCGATGACTGGGGCCAATGCCGCAAGGGGCTGCCCTATGGCGCGCTGCGCGCCCACGTCGACAGCGACCGCATCACGGAAGAAAACCTGCACGCCGAACTGGGCCAGATCGTGGCGGGCCTGAAGCCGGGTCGCGAGCGCGATGACGAAACCATCCTGTTCTGGCACCGCGGCCTGTCCACCACCGACATCGCGCTGGGCCACGCCATGCTGGAAAAGGCCCGCAATATGGGCCTGGGCCAGACCTTGAAATTTGCATAGGCGCAGCGCCATGGATCTCATCACTTCGACGCGCATGTACGACGTGGCGCCCGCGGCTCGGGCTGCCTGGCATGCGCTGCTGCAGGCCGCGCACGCCAGCGCCGGACTGGAGGTGCGCTTCGTCGAGCACGGCTGGCCCACGCCCATCGGCGAACTCTGGGAACGGCCCGGCCTGTGCGGGGTCTTCATTTGCGGCTGGCCCTACGTCAACGCGCTGCAGGCGGGCCGGGCCTTTGCGGCGGTCGCTGCGGTGGTGCCGGACTGGCCGGCCTACGAAGGCCTGCCGCGCTATCGCAGCGAATTCCTGGTGCGCGCCGACTGCGGCTGGTCCTCGCTGGCTGATGCGGCCGGCAGCCGCTATGGCTGGATGGTGCGTGACTCCCAATCGGGCTGGAATGCGCCGCGCGCGGCGCTGGCCGGGCTGGCCGCGGCTGGCGGCTCACTGTTCGCAGCGTCCAAGGGGCCTTATGGCAACCCGCGGGGCCTGCTGCGCGCGCTGGCTGACGGCGAGATCGACCTGACCGCGGCCGACAGTTGGTACCTGGATCTGCTGCGCGCGCACGATCCGGCCGCGCTGGCCGGACTGCGCACGCTGGCGTATACGCCATGGACGCCGAATCCCCTCCTGGTGTCCGGACCCGACGTGGCCCCGGCCGCTACGCAGGCCCTGTCGGATGCCCTGCTTGCCATGCACGAGAATCCGGCGCACCAGCCGCTATTGCGCGCGGCGCATGTCGCGCGCTTCGCCCGCCCGGATCCGGCCGCCTACTCTGTCCTGGACGACATGGCGCAAGCCGCCGTGACGGCAGGCTATCCCGAGATACGCTGAAACCGGCGCAGGCCCCGCCTTTCCAGGCGGGGCGGACTGCCACTTTCCCCTGGCGCGGCGGCGCTTTAAAGAATTATTAAAACCCCGTGCCGACAATGCCCTCCTGCGACGGCTGGCCTTCCCTGGGCTGCCGGCAACACGCACATCAAGCAATGGAACATGGCGCTGATCCGTCCGGACCGCGCGGGAGATGCACTCATGAAACGCCTGCAAGGCATGGAATTGTTCGCCGAAGTGGCGAAGGCGCATAGCTTCAGCCGGGCCGCCGCGACGCTCGGCATGCCCACCTCCACGGTGTCGCGCCACGTGGCCGAACTGGAACGCTCGGTGGGCCTGCGGCTGCTCAGCCGCAACACGCGCCGCGTGGAGCTGACCGATGCCGGGCGGCTGTACTTCGAACGCTGCCGCCGCATCGTGGCCGAAGCCGAGATCGCCCACGAGGAACTGCGCGAGCAACTGGAACTTCCCAGCGGGCCGCTGCGCGTCCAACTGCCCGCGGCGTATGCGCTGGACGCCTTGATGCCCGCCCTGGTGGCATTCGGCAGCCGCTACCCGGATATCCGGCTCCAGATGAGCGTGGCCGGACCCGAGTTCGCCGAGCACCCGCCCGAGATCGGCGACGTCTCGATCCGCCTGGGCGAACTGCCCGACTCGTCGCTGGTGGCGCGCCGCCTGGGCGTGGTCCATGCCGGCCTGTACGCCTCGCCCGCCTACCTGGCCGCCCGCGGCATGCCTGCCAGCCCCGCGGACCTGGCGCGCCATGACTGCATCGGCTTGCGCGCCGGCGGCGGGCAGCCCGCGCCCTGGCCGCTACAGCGCGGCCGCGAGCAGTTGCTGGTTCCGGTGGAGCACCGCTACGGCGCCAACGACGCCTGCATGGCCAGGCAGCTTGCCGTGTTGGGCGCCGGCATCGCGGCGCTGGGCGGCGACGAAAGCGGCCGGCTGCGCTCGGGCGAGCTGGCGCGCGTGCTGCCGGCCTGGAGCCTGGGGCCGATCGAGGTCCACGCCGTGACCGAAACCCGTTTGCTGCCCGCCCGGACCCGGTACCTCATCGATTTTCTGGCGGACTACCTGGACAATCCGGCGCATGGCCTGGCGCCAGAACTCCGGATTCGCCGGGTGGCATAATCCCGTCACAATATTGCATCGGCAGATGATGCGACCCTCTTTTTTCGGGCGGCACGCCCTTGCCGCCCGTCCCCCGCCCCTGGCGCCGCCCTCCACCGTGTAAACTCCCCCCTTTTTGACTCTGGTGGTATGTTGCAGGCCCCACAGCGCACAGGTTTAAGCGGCCCGACGCTCATTCGCTTGCTGACTCGCCTGACGGATGTCGATGTTCCGCAATCCAGGCAATCGCTCTCGGACCATCTGAGCCAATGGCTCGGCTGGACGGACGCGATCGCGCTCTCCGCGGCGCTAAATACCAGCCCGCCGGTGATCGCCCCCGGCGCCCGCATGTTCAGCAGCGCCGAAGAGCGCGAGTGCGAACGCGTGCGGACCACGCTGGCCGACGCCATCGCCAGCGACACCGCGGCCACGGCCGCCAAGCGGCGCACGCCGGGACAAGCGCCCGCGCCCGCCAAGCAACTGGCGGCGCTGGCCGAGGCCGACGCCGATTACGCGAATTTTCGCCAGCGCTATCTGTCGTTGCAGCACACGATGGAAACCGCCGTGGGCAATTTGCGCAGCCGGCTGCGCGGCATGGTCGCAGCCAAAAACGGCGAAATGACGCGACTGGCAGTGGTCGACGCCATCATGGACCGCGCCCTGCTGCCCAAGGAACGCGCGCTGTTCGGCGCGATTCCGAAATTGCTGCAAGGCCATTTCGAGCGCCTGCGCGACGCGGAGGCCGCGGCCCTGGCCGAGGCTGCCGCATTGGCGCAAGCGCAAGGCGAGACCGAAGCCGAGGCGCAAGGCGATGCCGCGGTCGAGACGGGCGCGGCGCCCGCTCCGGCGACGGCATCGATAACGCCGGGCGCCTGGCTGGACACGTTCCGCAAAGACATGCGCAGCGTGCTGCTTGCCGAATTGGATGTTCGTTTACAACCGGTCGAAGGGCTGCTTGCCACCCTTCGCGCCAGCTAACCGGGACACTATGTCCAAATATCTGACTAATCTCGTAGTTTTCTTGGCGGGTCTGGCCGTCGTGGGCTGGATCGGCGTGGGCTATGCGGGCACCAACCCGCTGGCGCTGGCCGTGACCTTGCTGATAGCCGTCTGTTACCTGGCCGGCGCGCTGGAACTGCTGCGCTACCAGCAGGCGACATCCTCGTTGACGCGCGCGCTCTCGGGCCTGTCCGAAGCGCCCGGCAATCTGGGATCCTGGCTGGACCAGTTGCCGCCGGGCCTGCGCAACGCCGCGCGGCTGCGCATCGAAGGCGAGCGCGCGGGCCTGCCCGGACCGGCGCTGACGCCGTACCTGGTCGGCCTGCTGGTGCTGCTGGGCATGCTGGGCACTTTCCTGGGCATGGTCGTGACCCTGCGCGGCACTGGCCTGGCGCTGGAAAGCGCCACCGATCTGGCCGCCATCCGCGCCTCGCTCGCCGCGCCGGTCAAGGGCCTGGGCTTTGCCTTCGGCACCTCGATCGCCGGCGTGGCCAGCTCCGCCATGCTGGGCCTGCTGGCAGCCCTGTGCCGCCGCGAACGCGTGCGCGCCGCGCAACTGCTGGACAGCAAGGCCGCGACCACGCTGCGCGTGTACTCGCAGGGCTATCAGCGCGAGGAATCCTTCAAGCTGCTGCAACGCCAGGCTGAAGTCATGCAGCGCCAGGCGGAAGCCATGCCTACCCTGGTGGACAAGCTGCAAGCCATGATGAGCGACATGGCCCGCCAGAACCAGGCCCTGAGCGACCGCCACATGGCCAGCCAGGACGCGTTCCAGGGCAAGGCCGAGGCGGCCTATTCGCGCCTGGCCGCCGTCATGGAACAGTCCATGAAGGAAAGCGTGTCGCAAAGCGCGCGCTCGGCCGGCGCCGCCCTGCAACCCGTGGTGGAAGCGACGATGGCCAGCCTGTCGCGCGAAACCGCTTCCCTGCAGGACACCGTGACGCAAGCCGTGCAGCGCCAACTGGAAGGACTGACCTCGGGCTTCCAGGCCACCACCAGCAATGTCGCCGGCATCTGGAACCAGGCCCTGGCCGGCCAGCAGCGCGCCAGCGAGGCCCTGTCCCAGGACCTGCGCGCCTCGCTCGACCACTTCGCCCAGACCTTCGAACAGCGCTCGGCCGCCCTGCTGGACAGCGTGTCCTCGCGCCTGGAGGAATCGTCGGGCAGCATGTCGCAAGCCTGGACCCAGGCGCTGTCGCGCCAGGAGCAGGCCAGCGAAAAGCTGGCGGGCGACAATCTGCAGGCCCTGACCGCGGCCGCAGCCAGCTTCGAGCAGCATTCGGCCTCGCTCTTGCGCACGCTGAACCAATCGCACACCTTGCTGCAGTCCGAGCTGGCCTCGCGCGACCAGCAGCGCCTGGCCGCCTGGACCGACACCCTGGGCGCCATGGGCGCCACGCTGCGCCAGGAATGGGAACAGTCCGGCGCGCAGGCCGCCGAACGCCAGGAAGCCATCAGCGCCACGCTGGCGCAGACCGTGCGCGACATCACCGCGCAGGCCGAAGTCCAGGCCCGGCTGCTGGAAGGCGTATCCGCCCGCATGGAAGCGGCCGCCAACGGCGTCTCGGAACAATGGGCCACCGCGCTGGCACGCCAGGAACGGGCTGGCGAAAAGCTGGCAGGCGACAACCGCGAGGCCCTGGCCGCCGCGGCCGCCACGTTCGAACAGCATTCCGCGGCCCTGCTGCAGACGCTGGACCAGTCGCACACGCAATTGCAGGCCGCGCTGGCCTCGCGCGACCAGGAACGCCTGGCCGCCTGGACCGGCACGCTCACCGCCATGGCCGCCACGCTGAGCCAGGAATGGCAGCAGGCTGGCGCCGACACCGTGGCCCGCCAACAGGCCGCCAGCGATACGCTGGCCCAGACCGCGCGCGACATCGCCGCCCAGACGCAGGCCCAGGCCGGCATGCTGGAAAGCGTATCGGCCCGCCTGGAAACGGCGGCCGGCAGCGTCACCCAGGCCTGGACCGAGGCGCAAGCCCGCCAGGAACAGGCCAACGCCAAGCTGGCTGGCGACAACCAGCAAGCGCTGGAAACCGCCGCCGCCACCTTCGAACAGCATTCCGCCGCGCTGATGCAAACGCTGGACCAGTCGCACGCCGAATTGCAGGCCGCACTGGCCTCGCGCGACCAGGAACGCCTGGCCGCCTGGACCGGCACACTGACCGCCATGGCCGCCAAGCTCGGCCAGGAATGGGAACAGGCCGGCACCCAGGCCGCGCTGCGCCAGCTGGAAGTCAACGACACCCTGGCCCAGACCGCGCGCGACATCACGGCCCAGACCCAGGCTCAGGCCGGCCTGCTGGAAAGCGTGTCGTCACGCCTGGAAACGGCGGCCACTGGCGTCACCCAGGCCTGGACCGAGGCGCAGGCGCGCCAGGAGCAGGCCAACGCCAAGCTGGCCGGCGACACCCAGCAAGCGCTGGAGACCGCCGCCGCCACCTTCGAACGGCATTCCGCCTCGCTGCTGCAAACGCTGGACCAGTCGCACGCCGAATTGCAAACCGCGCTGGCCTCGCGCGACCAGGAACGCCTGGCCGCCTGGACCGGCGCGCTCACCGCCATGGCCGCCAAGCTCGGCCAGGAGTGGGAACAGGCCGGCACCCAGGCCGCCCTGCGCCAGCTGGAAGTCAACGACACCCTGGCCCAGACCGCGCGCGACATTACCGCCCAGACCCAGGCTCAGACTGGTCTGCTGGAAAGCGTGTCGGCCCGCCTGGAAACGGCGGCCACCGGCGTCACCCAGGCCTGGACCGAGGCGCAGGCACGCCAGGAGCAAGCCAACGCCAAGCTGGCCGGCGACAACCAGCAGGCGCTGGAAGCCGCCGCCGCGGCATTCGAACAACACTCCGCCGCCCTGCTGCAAACGCTGGAGCAATCGCAGACGGACCTGCAGAATGCGCTCGCCGCCGAGGACGAAGCGCGCCTGGAAGTCTGGACCGGCAAGCTCGGCACGATCGCCGACTCGCTGCGCACCGAATGGGAACAGACCAGTTCCTACACCGCCAACCAGCAGCAGCAGATCTGCGACACGCTGGCCATCACGGCACAGGACATCAGCGCGCAGACCCAGGCCAGCGCCAACGACACCATCGCCGAGATCGGCCGCCTGGTGCAGGCCGCCTCTGAAGCGCCGCGCGCCGCCGCCGAAGTCATCGGCGAACTGCGCCAGAAGCTCTCCGACAGCATGGAGCGCGACAACGACATGCTGGAAGAACGCAACCGCCTGCTGGAAACCCTGGGCACCCTGCTGGACGCCGTCAACCACACCGCCGCCGAGCAACGCACGGCCGTGGACGCGCTGGTGTCTTCGTCGGCAGAGCTGCTGGACCGCGTCGGCACGCAGTTCACCGAACAGGCGCAGGCCGAAACCGGCAAGCTGGCCGAGGTGGCCGCGCAGGTCGCCAGCGGAGCCGCCGAAGTGGCCAGCCTGGGCGAGTCCTTCGGTACTGCGGTGCAGCTCTTCGGCGAATCCAACGACAAGCTGGTGGCGCACCTGCAACGCATCGAAGCGGCGCTGGACAAGTCCATCGCGCGCGGCGACGAGCAGCTCGCCTACTACGTGGCGCAGGCCCGTGAAGTGGTGGACCTGAGCATGGTGTCGCAGAAGCAGATCATCGAGAACCTGCAGCAGCTCGCTATTCAGCGCGCGACGGCCGGAGCGGAAGCGGCATGAGCGAGGACATCGACGGCGGCGTGGAGCCCACAGTCCCGGCCTGGGCCGTCTTCGGCGACCTGATGTCGGTGCTGCTGGGCGCTTTCGTCCTGATCCTGGTGAGCGTCGTTGCCGTGCAGCTGCAGCTGTCCACCCAGCTGGAGGAAGAGGTCAAGCAGCGCCAGGTCGAGACCCAGCGCCGCGAAACGCTGGAGCAGGCGCTGGCGGGTCCGCTGGCCGCCGGCCGCGTGACCCTGATCGACGGCCGCATCGGCATCAGCGGCAGCGTCCTGTTCGCCCTGAACTCGGACCAACTGCAGCCCGAAGGCCGTGAAGTCCTGAAAAGCCTGATCGAACCCCTGTCGGCCTATCTGAAGTCGCACAACGAGATCCTGATGGTCAGCGGCTACACCGACGACCAGCAGGTGCGCGAAGGCAACCGGCGCTTCGCCGACAACTGGGACCTGTCCGCGCAGCGCGCCTTGACCGTGACGCGCGCGCTGATCGACGAGGGCGTGCCTTCGTCGGCCGTGTTCGCCGCGGCCTTCGGCTCCGAACAGCCGGTGGCCTCGAACGCGGATGAGGACGGCCGGTCCAAGAACCGCCGCGTCGAAATCGCGCCCATCCCCAAGCCCTCCAGCGACGCCGGGACCTCGCATGGCCAGTGACGGCACCCGCGGCGAAATCATCGACGCCCGGGCCATGCTGGACGCCTGGCGCGAGGCTGGCGCCGACCGTGTGGCCCCGGTACGCTTCCAGTTCATGGACGCGCTGCAACGGCGCGCAGCCGCACAGGGCGGCGAAGCCCGCAGACTGCTGGACGCCAAGCTGGCGGCGTTGATCCAGGCCTACGAGGCCGAGCTGGAAGGCGCGCCCGTGGATGCGGCCGAATATGCCCCCGCGCCGGCTTCCGCCATCCCGGAACCCGGACCGCTGGCGGCGCTGACGGCTTATATCGCCGATCCCGGCACCGACGCGCGCGGCGCCGCCGACCTGCGCGCCACCTATCCTGAACTGCAAACGCTGGAGTACTTCCGCGGCGTCTGGTCGCGGGTCAGCGCCGACCGCCAGGTGCGGCAGTCGCAGGAGCAGGTACACAAGAACGCCGGCCCGCTCAACTCCAACCAGCTGGTGCACCGCGCGCTGTCGCTGATGCGCGAAGTGTCGCCCGGCTATCTGCAGCAGTTCCTGTCGTACACCGACGCGCTGATGTGGATGGAGCAGGTGCACGCCGCCATCGCGCCCCCGCCCAAGGAGGCCGCGCCCCGCGCCGGCGCCAAGAAGACGGCGCGCGGCAAGGGCCGCTAGCCCCCTCACGATTTGCGCCCTGCTGCCCATCGGCGGTAAGATACGATCCATATACAAACCATATATGGATCGTTAACTCCATGGGCATCGTCAAGATCTCCGAGCAGATGCATGAGAACCTCCGCGTCGCCAGCGGCGCGCTCAGCCGCTCCATCAATTCCCAGGCCGAACACTGGATGCGCATCGGCATGCTGTCCGAGCTCTACCCCGAACTGCGCCACGCCGACATCTGCCAATTGCTGATCCGCATCGAACAGGCCGAGGGCTTCGCCATCGCATCCTTGTCCCAAGGCTTGCCACAGCCAGCCCAGCAGGAGGCCGCGTAAATGGCGAAGAAGGTTTCCATCAAGTCCGCCGCCGACATCGAAATGGCCCGCAAGGCCGGCGCCATGGCGGCGGAAGTGCTGCACATGATTGCCGAGCACGTCCGCCCGGGCGTCACCACCGATGAGCTGGACCGCATCTGCCACGACTACATCGTCAACGTCCAGAAGGCGATACCCGCCAACGTCGGCTACCACGGCTTTCCCAAGACCATCTGCGCCTCGGCCAACCACGTGATCTGCCATGGCATCCCGTCGGCCAAGGTGTTGAAGAACGGCGACATCCTCAACATCGACGTGGCCGTGATCAAGGACGGCTGGTTCGGGGACACCAGCCGCATGTACTACGTGGGCCAGCCCAGCCCGCTGGCGCGGCGCCTGGTCAACACCACCTACGAAGCCATGCGCGCCGGCATCATGGCCGTCAAGCCCGGCGCGACGCTGGGCGATATCGGCCACGCCATTCAGACCGTGGCGCACCGCGAGCACTTCAGCATCGTGCGGGAATACTGCGGCCACGGCATCGGCCAGATCTATCACGACGATCCGCAAGTGCTGCACTACGGCCGCCCCGGCGAAGGCATGGTGCTGCAGCCCGGCATGATGTTCACCATCGAACCCATGATCAACGCCGGCAAGCCCCAGACCAAGCAACTGCCCGACGGCTGGACCGTAGTCACCAAGGACCGCTCGCTGTCGGCGCAATGGGAGCACATGGTGGTCGTGACCGAGACCGGCTATGAAGTGCTGACGCCTTGGCCGGACGGCTTCGGCGACTATCCGCCCATCCCCTGAGAAAGAGGCGAAGCGGCGCGCGCGCCTTGCCCATGGCAAGGAACGGAGTGCCGGAGGACAAGGGCACGATCATGATCGTGCCCTTGTCGTTTCCGCCGTCCGCGCCCCATGCCCGCCCTGCCCTCAGCGTTCCGCCGCCTGGCCGCCTCCAACCTGGCCGCCCAATTCTCCGAACAGATGGCGCTTGCGGCCGCCCCGTTGGTCGCGGTGCTGGCGCTGGGCGCCAGCGCTGCCGAGACGGGCTATCTGCAGACGGCCCAGACCCTGCCCTTCCTGCTGCTGTCCCTGCCTGCCGGCGTGCTGGCCGACCGGATGTCACGGCGCGCCCTGATGACCGCCGCCGAATGCGTGCGCGCCGCCAGCCTGCTGGGCCTGCTGGCGCTGCTGGCCACGGGCGGACTTAATCTGGGCTGGCTGGCCGCGCTGGGCTTCCTGGGCGCGGTGGGCACGGTCGCCTACAACGTGGCCGCGCCGGCGCTGGTGCCGCGGCTGGTCCCGCCCGCAGGACTTGCCAGCGCCAACCGCTGGCTGGAACTGGCCCGCAGTACCGCTTTTTCCGCAGGGCCAGCCGCCGGCGGCGCGCTGGTCGGGTGGATGGGCGCGCCCTCGGCGTATGTGCTGGCCACCGTGCTGTCGCTGCTGGCGGCCCTGCTGCTGGCCGGCCTGCCCCACGACACTCCCGGGCCAGCGCCGCGCCGCCGCGTGCTGGAGGAACTGCGCGAGGGCGCGGCGTTCGTACTCACGCATCCGCTGCTGCGCCCGGTGCTGGTGACCGCCGTATTCTTCAATACCGCCTGGTTCGTGCTGCAGGCCATCTACGTGGCCTACGCCATCGAACGGCTGGGCCTGTCGGCCACGGCCGTCGGCCTGACGCTGGGCGTGTATGGCGGCGGCATGGTGGCCGGCGCCTTGCTCGCGCCCTGGCTCGCACAGCGGCTGAGCTTCGGCGCCATGATCGCCGCCGGCCCCCTGGCCGCGCTGATCGCAAGCGCCATCCTGCTCTCCACGCTGGCGTTTCCGTCCGGCGCGTGGGCGGCAGCGGGCTTCTTCCTGTTCGGTGCGGGTCCCATCCTCTGGACCATCACCACCACCACGCTGCGCCAGGCAATCACCCCCAACGCCGTGCTGGGCCGCGTGTCCGCCGTCATCCTGACCGCCACCTTCGGCGCCCGCCCGGTTGGCGCGCTGATCGGCGCCGCGCTTGCCGCCCGCGCCGGCGTCGAAGCCTGCCTGTGGGTATCGACCGCCGGCTTTGCCGTGCAATTCGTGGTGCTGTATACCTCGCCGGTGCTGCGCCTGCGCACCCAGCCCGAAGCCGGCGCCTATTGAACGCTGTTGCGCACGCAAAACCGGCAATCTGTATCTGTGCGCGCCCGCCGCCGCCCGCTAGACTGCCCCGGTCAGTCAACACGGCGGCGGCAAGATGCTGAAGATCCTGGGTAAAGCCTCATCCATCAACGTGCGCAAGGTGCTCTGGGCCTGCGCCGAACTGGACCTGCCTTTCGAGCGCGAAGATTGGGGCTCCGGGCTCCAACCCACCAGCGAGCCCGCCTTCCTGGCGCTGAATCCGAACGCGATGGTGCCGGTCATCCAGGACGGCGATTTCGTGCTGTGGGAGTCCAACAGCATCATCCGCTACCTGGCCGCGCAATACGGCGGGCTGGACCTGTACCCCGCCGAACCCAGGCTGCGCGCCCGCGTCGACCAATGGATGGACTGGCAGGCCACCGACCTGAATCGTTCCTGGAGCTACGCCTTCATGGCCCTGGTGCGCGAATCTCCCGCCCACCGCGACCGCGCCGCGATCGAAGCGTCCTGCCGCGAATGGGCGAGCTTCATGGCGATACTGGACCGGCGCCTGGAACAGGCCGGCGGCTACGTCGCCGGCCCCGCGTTCTCGCTGGCCGACATACCGGTCGGCCTGTCGGTGAACCGCTGGTTCAGCACGCCCTTCGACAAGCCGCGATTGCCGGCCGTCGCCGCGTACTACGACCGCCTCGCCGAACGCGCAGGCTACCGTCTGTACGGCCGCAACGGCACGGCCTGACCGCCCAAGCGGCTACTTCACCACGCCGCAAACCAGCCGGCCGCCCCCGCCGCCCAGCGGCGCCGGCGTATCGCTGTAGTTGTCGCCGCCCACGTGCACCATCACCGCGCGGCCCTTCACATCGGCCAGCTTCAGATGCGGCGCCACCACCGCCTTCGTCGCCGTGCCGTCGGCAGCGACCACGATGAACGGCAGATCGCCCTGATGCCCGTCAGTCGCCATCGGCCCCTTGTGCGCCTTGGTGCCCTTGGGATCGAAATGCCCGCCCGCCGCGCCGCCAGCCGCCATCTGGTTGTTCACCATGCCAGGCTCGCACGAACCCTTCTCATGCACATGGAAGCCGTGCTCGCCGGGCGGCAGGCCCTTCAGATGCGGCGTAAGCTGCAGCCCGCCTTTGGTGTCCTTGAGCGTGATCGTGCCAGCGCTCTTGCCCACGCCGTCCACGCTCAGGAACGACATCGACACGTCTTCCGCCAGCGCCGCGCCAGACGCGCCTGCGAACGCAAGCGCCGCGACCAGCATCGAGATTTTCTTCATGGGGTGCCTCCAAGATACGCGCCCGCAGCCCGCGGACGCCCGGTGGTGCATGGACGGCCCGTGCCGGCCATGCCGGAAAAAACAATAGCATTTGGGTCAGGGCGTCTGCCAGCAATCTTCGTTCCTGATACAAACGCAGATCTTGCAAAAAAGAGCCATCCCGCCACATTCGCGCGAGCGCGCAAAACCCCGACGACACGCCCGACGTACGTCAATTGCGGCCGTCCGGACGGCCGCAATTGACGGGCATCGCAAGACTCGGAACCGAACCCGGCTCTAGCGGCGCATCAAATCTGTACGCACGTAGCCCGTCGGCGCGGGCGCCTGGGTGGCGAGCAACCTCGATGCGCCCGAGGGAATCTGAAGGGAAGGCCGCAGGCCTGGACGAAGATGACGACGGGGCAGTCCGGAGCGAAGGCTCCGGACCGCAATCGTGGGCGCTCGCCACCCAGGCGCCCGCGCCGACGGGCGGCCTACGAAGCGCAGAAAACAGCAGCCGAATCCTCAACAGCCATCCCATACGGCAATCGCATCACCCTCGAACCAGCAACACGACCGCGTGCAGTGCCACCCCTATCAACCCGCCCACCAAGGTGCCATTGAACCGTATGTACTGCAGATCCTTCCCCACGCTAAGTTCCAGCTCATCCACCAGATGCCGTTCATCCCAATTCTTCACCGTGCGGGAAATGTGCTCCGTGACCCCGCTACGCAAGCGCCCCGTCAACCTCCGCGCCCCGCCCAGCACGTGATTGTTGATCGCCTCCCGCAACCCCGGATCCTCCCCCAGCTTGCGCCCCAAGGCCAGCAATGCGCTCTCCAGATGCCGCGCCAGCGCCGAATCCTCCGATGACAGATCGCGCCTCAGCGCCGCATGGATATCGTCCCACAGCCCCTGCACGTACTCCTGCACCTTCGGATGATCGATCGCCCGCTGCTTCAGCGCCTCCACCTGCGCCGACAAGGCCGGATCATCCTTCAGCCGCCGGATGTAATCCTGCACCCAGGCTTCATAATCCCGCCGCACCGGATGCCCAGGCTCGGACAGCACGTCCCGCAGTTCCTCCACCAGCGCCCGCGCCAGCCGGTCCGCCAGATTGTCGGCAATTCCGTCCACCGACTTCACCACGTCCACCGCCGCAATGATGCGCGGCCATTCCTTCTTCGCGAACTTCACCAGCAGGCTCGAGGCCCGCGCCTTCACGTCCTCGTCGCCCAGATAGCCGCCCAGCCGCTCCAGCGCCGCGTCCAGCAGCTCCTGATGCCGCCCGTCACGCGTCAACAAGCCCAGCACCTCGCCCGCCGTATCCGCCGCGTCCCAGCGCCGCAGGTTCTTCACCACGAATTCCTGGATCACCCCGCGCACCGCCCGGTCGTCCAGCAGGTCCAGCGTCTGCAAGGCCACATTGCGCGCCCCCTCGCTCAAGGCCCGCGCCTGCCGCGGGCGCCCCAGCCAGCGCGCCAGGCGCGCCGCGGGATCGAACACCCGCAGCTTCTCCATCAGCGTGTCCGGATCCAGGAAATGGTCGCGCACGAACACCGCCAGGTTGTCCCCGATGCGGTCCTTGTTGCTGGGAATGATGGCCGTATGCGGAATCGGCAGCCCCATCGGCCGGCGGAACAGCGCCACCACCGCGAACCAGTCGGCCAGCGCGCCCACCGTGGCCGCCTCGCAGAACGCCCGCACCCAAGCCCAGGCGCCCTGCCCGCCCATGACGTGACTGGTGATGAAACCGCAGACCATCGCCACCAACAGAGCCAGCGCGGCGATCTTCATGCGCCGCAACTGCGTGCGGCGCGCTTCGGAAGCCAGCGCGGAATGCGTGGCGGCGGAACGGGGCATCTCTGTCATGGGGTCTCCGGAAACGACAGACCCAGCATAACAATTACGGCCCGCAGCGGCGTCAGCCCAGCGGCGGCAGCATGTTGAACAGCAGCACCATGATGAGCCCGACCACCGACACGATGGACTGCACCACCGAAATCGTCTTGGTCGCTTCGCCCATGGTCATGCCGAAGGACTCCTTCACCATCCAGAAGCCTGCGTGATTGGCGTAGTTGAAGAACAGCGAGCCGCAGCCGATGGCCAGCGCCAGGAGCGGCAGGTTCAGGCTGGGATCGGCGCCCGCCAGCGGCGCCAGCAAGCCCGCCGCGCCCACGATACCGACCGTGGCCGATCCGGTGGACACCGACAGCAGCATGGCGATCAGCCAGCCCAGCACCAGCGGCGGCAAGGAAAACTGATGCGTCAGCTGCACGATGGCATCGCCCACCTTGGCGCTGGTCAGCACCTGCTGGAACGCGCCGCCGCCCGCGATGATGAGCATGATGCCGGCGATGGGCTTGAGGCTCTTGCCCATGGCGTCGCGCAGCTTTTCCGCGTCGCCGCCGCGCATCAGCACCAGGGTGAAGGCGGCGAACAGCACGCCCAGCAGCATCGCGACCATCGGGTCGCCCAGGAACGCCGCCACGTGCATGGCGCGCGAGTCCTTGGGCAGCAGCATCTCCGCGCCCGCGTGCACCAGCATCAGCAAGGCGGGCAGCAAGGCCGCCAGCACCCCCAGGCCTACGCTGGGCGCATTGCGGCCGGCAGCCTCCTGGCGGGTGGTGGTGAACTGTTCCAGCAGCGCCTCGTCCGGACGCGTCGTCATGCGCGGCGAAATGAAAGCGCCGTACAAGGGGCCGCCGAAGACCATGGCCGGCAGCGCCGCGATGAAGCCGTAGATCATGGTCGGCCCCACCGTGGTCTTGAGCGTGGCGATGGCGGTCAGCGGACCCGGATGCGGCGGCACCATGCCGTGCATCGCCGCCAACGCCGAGATCACCGGCACGCCCACGTACACGTAGGCCGAGCCCTTGAATCGCTGCTGGCTTTCCAGCTTGCGCGCCACGCTGAAGATCAGCGGCAGCATCACCACCAGGCCGACCTCGAAGAACATCGGTATGCCGATGACGAAGGCCACCAGGGTCATGGCCCAGGGAATCATGCGCGGCGAAGTATGGCTGAGGATGGCATTGGCCAGGCGTTCGGTCGTGCCCGAGTCGGCCAGGATCTTGCCCAGCATCGCCCCCAGCGCGATCACCACGCCCACCGCGCCCAGCGTCTTGCCGGCGCCATTGCTCAGGTTCTTGACGATGGCCACGGGCTCCATGCCGGTGGCGAACCCCACGCCGATGGAGACGATCAATAGCGCCAGCAGCGGATGCATGCGGATGCGCGAAACGATCAGCGCAACCAGCACCAGCACGCTAGCCAGCGCGGTAAGAAGCAATTGGACGTCGGAAGAGGACATGGACGGGCCTGGAAAAAATGGGCGCGGCCCTGCGGCCGTTTGCCGTAAAGAACAGGAATTTTATGCCTGCCAAGCTGAACGCCCAGTCAGGAAAACCACGCCGCCCGGCCCTCTACACCCAAGCGGGCCGGGCCCGCTACCCCACCGCCTCCAGCAACCCCGGCCTGCCTTCGTGCGCAGCCTGGGCGCGCTCCAGGATGAATTCGATGATCATCGAGATCGCCCGCGGGTGGTGCCGATTGGGCATATACAGCATGTACATGCCGCGCCCGAAGATGCTCAAGCGCCATTGCGGCAACGCGGCCACCAGGTCGCCGCGCGCGATGTCGTCGTGCACCACGTAGTCCGGCACCACGCCCACGCCCAGCCCGGCCAGGATTGCATCGCGCAGGAACGCGTAGTTGCGCGAGATCACCGTCGGCTCCATCACCACGTGCTGCCGCGGCTGGCCGCCGTAGTAGGCCGAAAGCCGCAAAGGCCGGCCGATGACCGCCGCGCTGATGATGGGCGTGCGCGACAGCTCTTCCGGATGCTGCGGCAGGCCCCGGGCGGCGGCATAGTCCCGCGAGGCGCAGGCCACGTAGCGGACCTGGCCCAGCTCGCGCGCCACCAGGTTCTGCGGCGGCTCGGACATGATGCGCACCGCGATATCGACCTCGTCGCGCAGCAGGTCATCCACGCTGTTCTCGAACAACACGTCCAGCACAATGTCCGGATAGGTCCGCTTGAATTCCAGCAGCCAGGGCGTCATCACGAACTGCCCGTAGCCGCTGGGTACGCTCAGCCTGACCTTGCCCTGCGGCGTCTTGCCCAGGGTCTCGACGGATTCACGCGCCGCGGCGAGTTCGTCCTGGATGCTGCGCCCGTGGTGATACAGCTTCAGTCCGATTTCTGTCGGCTCCACATGCCTCGTTGTGCGCCGCACCAGCTGCATGCCTACCGAGCGTTCCAGCTGATTCAAGTGGTAGCTGACGTTAGCGCGCGTCATCTTCAGGCGGCGCGCGGCCTCGCTGAGGTTGCCCGCGTCCAGGATTTCCACCAGCAACGTCAGGGATTTAGTGTCCATTCCGGGCCTCCACGCCGCAGCAAGTCACCTCCACATTGTCAAATTTTTTTGACTTCAATGTCAATTATCGATGCCATTGTCAAGACTTCTTTACTGCGAAAGAATGAGGCCATAAAAGACGGGCCGTTCCTGGTCCGCCCGGCCCTAGCCCTCGCCCCCAGCGGCGCTCCGGCGGCAGGCCTCATCGGAGACACTGTCCATGACAGACAGCGCAAGCACCGGCGCGGCCAACGCGCGCCGCTATGACGACATTCTCGTCGTCACCATCGACCATCCCCCCGTCAATGCCCTGAGCGCCGCCGTGCGCGGCGATCTGGCCGCGGCCGTGCGCGACGCCCAGGCCGATCCGCAGGTCCGCGCCATCCTGCTGATGGGCGCGGGCAAGAACTTCATCGCGGGCGCCGACATCCGCGAATTCGGCAAGCCGCCGCAGCCGCCCATCCTGCCCGACGTCTGCAACCAGATCGAAGCCAGCGCCAAGCTGGTGGTTGCCGCGCTGCACGGCGCGGCGCTGGGCGGCGGACTGGAAGTGGCGCTGGCGGCGCACTACCGCGTCGCGCTCGCGGGCGCCAAGCTGGGCCTGCCCGAAGTGAACCTGGGCCTGCTGCCCGGCGCCGGCGGCACCCAGCGCGCGCCGCGCCTCATGGGCGCGCAGGCCGCGCTGGATTTGATGCTGACCGGCAAGCACCTCTCTGCCGGCGCCGCCCTGGAAGCCGGATTGGTGGACGCGCTCTCCAGCGAGACCGATCCGCTGGACGCGGGCCTGGCCTACACCCGGCAATTGCTGGCGATCGGCGCGGGTCCGCGCCGCACCCGCGACGGCGGCGCGCTCGCCGACCGGACCGCCGCGCTGGCCCAGGTCGAGGCAGCGGCCGAACGCGTGGCGCGGACCACCCGTGGGCTGTACTCGCCCGGCAAGATAGTCGAAGCCGTGCGCGCCGCCATCGAGCAGCCTTTCGAGGATGGCCTGCGCACCGAACGCGCGCTGTTCCTGCAATGCCTGGACAGCCCGCAGCGGGCGGGCCTGGTGCATGCCTTCTTCGCTGAACGTGACACGGCCAAGATGCCGGGCCAGCAAGCGGCCCGGCCGCGGCGCCTGGAGCGTATCGGCATCGTCGGCGGCGGCACCATGGGCGCGGGCATCGCCGTCTCGGCGCTGGACGCCGGCTTTCCCGTGACCATGGTCGAGCAGGACGATGCCGCGCTGGAACGCGGGCGCGGCCGCGTCGCGCAGGTCTACGAGCTGCTGGTCAAGAAAGGCCGGATCAGCGCCGACGAGCGCGACGCCCGCATGGCGCGCTACACCGGCTCGACCCGCTACGAGGCGCTGGACGACGCCGATCTCATCATCGAAGCCGTGTTCGAAGACATGGCGGTCAAGCAAGCCGTGTTCGCGCAGCTGGACCGCGTCGCCAAGCCCGGCGCGGTGCTGGCCACCAATACCTCGTACCTGGACGTCAACCTCATCGCCGCCGCCACGCGCGGGCCCGCCGACGTACTGGGCCTGCACTTCTTTTCGCCGGCCAACATCATGAAGCTGCTGGAAGTCGTGGTGGGCGAGCACACCGCGCCCGACACCGTGGCCACCGGCTTCGAACTGGCGCGGCGACTGCGCAAGATCCCGGTGCGCGCGGGCGTGTGCGATGGCTTCATCGGCAACCGCATCCTGGCCGTGCACCGCCAGGCGGCGGACATGATGATGGAAGACGGCGCGTCGCCCTACGAGATCGACGCCGCCGTGCGCGACTTCGGTTATCCCATGGGTCCCTACCAGATGGCGGACCTGGCCGGCGGCGACATCGGCTGGGCCACACGCAAGCGCCGCGCGCCCACCCGCGACCCAGCACTGCGCTACGTGCAGATTCCCGACCGGCTGTGCGAACGGGGCTGGTTCGGCCAGAAGACGGGCCGCGGCTTCTACCTGTACCCCGACGGCGCGCGCCAAGGCGAACAAGACCCCGAAGTCCTCGCCATCATCGATGCCGAACGCGCGCGCGCGGGCGTCACGCCGCGCGCCTACACGCAAGAAGACATCCAGCGCCGCTACCTGGCCGCCATGATCAACGAAGCGGCCAACGTGCTGCACCAAGGCATCGCGCAGCGCCCGTCCGACATTGACGTGGTGTTCCTGTCGGGCTACGGCTTTCCGCGTTATCGCGGCGGCCCCATGCACTACGCCGACAGCGTGGGGCTGGACTGCGTGCTGGCCGATATCCGCGGCTATGCGCAGGAAGACCCCGCCTTCTGGAAACCTTCGCCGTTGCTCGTGCAGCTGGCCGAATCCGGCCGCAATTTCGCCAGCCTGAACCAGGCCGGCTGACCCGGACACTTTACAGGAACACGCCATGCGCGAAGCCGTCATCGTCTCCACCGCCCGCACCCCCATCACCAAGGCGGGGCGCGGCGAATTCAACCTCATCGCCGGCCCCACGCTGGCCGCGCACGCCGTGCGCGCCGCCGTCGACCGCGCCGGCATAGACCCGGCCCTGATCGAAGACGCGTTCATCGGCTGCGGCTATCCAGAAGGCGCCACGGGTCGCAACATAGGCCGCCAGGCCGTGATCCGCGCCGGCCTGCCGGTCAGCGTGGGCGGCGCCACCGTCAACCGCTATTGCGCCTCCGGCCTGCAGGCCATCGCCTCGGCCGCCAGCCGCATCGTCATGGACGGCGCCCCCGCGATGATCGCGGGCGGCGTGGAACTCGTGTCGCAGATCCGCACCCGCGACGACGGCGTGAGCGGCATGGATCCGTGGATCGTGGCAAACAAGCCCGAGCTCTACCTGCCCATGATCGAAACCGCCGACGTCGTCGCGGCCCGCTACGGCATCAGCCGTGAAGCCCAGGACCATTTCGCCGCGCAAAGCCAGGCGCGTACCGAGGCCGCGCAGGCCGCTGGACGGTATCTGGAAGAGATCGTTCCGGTCACCACGACCATGTCCGTCACCGACCGCGCCACCGGCGCCGTCAGCGAGCGCGAAGTGACCGTGGACCGCGACACCTGCAACCGCCCCGGCACCACCTACGACGCCCTGGCCTCGCTGGCCCCTGTGCGCGGCGCCGGCCAGTTCGTCACGGCAGGCAATGCCTCGCAGTTGTCGGACGGCGCCGCCGCCTGCGTGCTGATGGAAGCCGCTGAAGCCCAGCGCGCCGGCATCACGCCGCTGGGCGCGTTCCGCGGCCTGGCGATCGCCGGCTGCGAACCCGACGAGATGGGCATAGGCCCCGTCTACGCCGTGCCCAAGCTGCTTGCGCGCCACGGCCTCAAGGTGCAGGACATCGACCTCTGGGAACTGAACGAGGCCTTCGCCTCGCAAGCCCTGTATTGCCAGCAAAAGCTGGGCATTCCGATGGACCGCCTGAACGTGGACGGCGGCGCCATCGCCCTGGGCCACCCCTTCGGCGTCACCGGCGCCCGTCTGGCCGGCCACGTGCTGATCGAAGGCCGCCGCCGCGGCGCCCGCTATGCCGTCGTCACCATGTGCGTGGGCGGCGGCATGGGCGCGGCCGGCCTGTTTGAAATCTACTGAGGATCCCCCATGGACCTGGAATTCACCCCCGAAGAAAACGCCTTCCGCGACGAAGTGCGGGCCTTTCTCGCCAGCCACCTGCCCGAGCGCCTGTCCGCCAAGGTCGCGCAGGGCAAGCTGCTGACGCGCGCCGACATGGTCGAGTGGCACGCCATCCTCAACCAGCAAGGCTGGCTCGCCAGCCATTGGCCGATGGAATACGGCGGCACCGGCTGGAGCGCCGTGCAGAAGTACATCTTCGAAAACGAATGCGCGCTGGCCGGCGCGCCGCGCATCGTGCCCTTTGGCCTGAGCATGCTGGGCCCGGTGCTGATCAAGTACGGCAGCGAGGCGCAGCGCCGCCACTGGCTGCCGCGCATCCTGGACGGTTCCGACTGGTGGTGCCAGGGCTATTCCGAACCCGGCGCGGGCTCGGACCTGGCCTCGGTCAAGACCACCGCCGTGCGCGACGGCGACAGCTACCTCGTCAACGGCCAGAAGACCTGGACCACGCTGGGCCAGTACGCCAACATGATCTTCTGCCTGGTGCGCACGTCACAGGAAGGCCGACGCCAGGAAGGCATCAGCTTCCTGCTGATCGACATGGCGAGCCCCGGCGTGGAAGTGCGCCCCATCATCACCCTGGACGGCGAGCACGAAGTCAATGAAGTGTTCTTCTCCGACGTGCGGGTGCCTGCGGCCAACCTGGTGGGCGAGGAGAACCGCGGCTGGACCTGCGCCAAGTACCTGCTGACCTACGAACGCACCAACATCGCCGGCGTTGGACAATCCACGGCAGCGCTGGAACGCCTGAAAACGGTAGCCGCAAGACTACGCAAGCACGGACGTCCGCTATCGGAAGACCCGGACTTCGCCGCGCGGCTGGCGCGCGTCGAGATCGAGCTGGCCAACATGCGCACCACCAACCTGCGCGTGGTCGCGGCGGTGGCCGGCGGCGGCGCGCCCGGCGCCGAAAGCTCCATGCTGAAGATCCGCGGCACCCAGATCCGCCAGGAGATCAGCGCGCTGAACCGCCGCGCCATGGGCCCCTATGCCCGCCCCTTCGTGCCCGAAGCGCTGCACGACGGCTATGACGCACCGCCCATCGGCCCCCACGGCGCCGAGAGCGCCGCCGCGCAGTACTTCAACAACCGCAAGCTGTCGATCTTCGGCGGCTCCAATGAAATCCAGAAGAACATCATCTCCAAGATGATCCTCGGACTGTAAGGGCCGGCCATGAATTTTGAACACACCGAAGACCGGCGCATGCTCTCCGACATGCTGCGCCGCTTTGTCGCCGAACAGAGCGACTTCGCCACGCGCGACCGCAATGCCCGCTCGGAGCGGGGCTACAGCCTGGAGCTGTGGCAGCGCTATGCCGAACTCGGCGCCATCGGCGCCCTGTTTGCCGAAGCAGACGGCGGACTGGGCGGGACCGGCTTCGACATTTCCGTCGTGTTCGAAGCGCTGGGCCGCGGCCTGGCCGTCGAACCGCTGCTGGACGCGCTCATGGTCGGCAGCGCCATCGCCGAAGCCGGCACGCCGGCCCAGCGCGAGGCCCTTGAAGGCCTGATCGCGGGCAGCATCACGGCCTCGCTGGCCCACGCCGAACCCGGCTCCGGCTATGAACTGGCGCGCGTCGAGACCCGCGCCGAACGCAACGCAGACGGCTGGGTGCTCAACGGCGCCAAGGCCGTGGTCGCGGCGGGCGAACACGCCGACCTGTTCCTGATCCCGGCCCGCAGCGCCGCCGCCCCGGAGGACGAAGCCGGCATCAGCCTGTTCCTGCTCAGCGCCGGCACGCCCGGCCTGACGGTCCGCGGCTATGGCCTGATCGATGGCGGCCGCGCGGCCGAATTGGTGCTCGACGGCGTACAGCTTGCGCCAGAGGCCTTGCTGGGCGAGGCCGGCGCAGGCTACCCGCTGCTGGAACGCGCCGCCGGGCGCGGCATCCTGGCGCTGTGCGCCGAAGCCGTCGGCGCCATGGACTGCGCTCGCGACGCCACCCTGGAATACCTGCGCACGCGCCGCCAGTTCGGCGCTCCCATCGGCAGCTTCCAGGCGCTGCAACACCGCATGGCCGACGTGCTGCTGGAGATCGAACAAGCGCGTTCGTCCGTGATCAACGCCGCGGCCGCACTGGACCACCCGGACCGCGCCACCCGCGAGCGCGCGCTGTCCGCCGCCAAGTACACCATCGGCCGCATCGGCACCCTGGTGGCTGAAGAGAGCATCCAGCTGCACGGCGGCATCGGCATGACCTGGGAGCTGCCCCTGGCGCACTATGCCAAGCGCCTGGTCATGATCGACCACCAACTGGGCGACGAAGACCATCACCTGCGGCGCTACATCGCGCTGGGGCAGGCCTGAGCGGAGGACCACGCCCATGACCCAGGTCCATGCCGCCCCGCCCCTCTCGCCGCCTTTTGCGGCCCCATTCCCCGTGCGCAGCGCGGCGGACGTGCAGCGGCTGCAAGCCCGGCCGCTGACCGAGACGCTCACGGTGCAGAGCACCTACGAGATCTTCCGCAACTCGGCCGCGGCTTTCGGCGACAAGACCGCGCTGACCTTTCTGCGCAGCGCCGATCCCGGCGACACGCCGGTGCGCTGGAGCTACCGCGAACTGCTGGCCGGCATCCACCAGACCGCCAACCTGCTGCATGAACTGGGCGTGGGCCCGGGCGACGCCGTCGGCATCCTGCTGCCCGGCTGCCTGGAGTACCACCTGGCGCTCTGGGGCGGCGAGGCCGCCGGCATCGTCCAGCCCTTGAATCCCCTGCTGGCCGAGGACAAGCTCGCCTCCCTCATGACCACGGCGCGCGCCAAGGTACTGATCGCCTACGGGTCCGACGTGGAATGCGGCTCCTGGTCCAAGGCGCTGCGCCTGCGCGAACGCGTGCCCACGTTGCACACGCTGCTGCGCGTGGCGCCGTTGGACGAGCCGGCCTCGGCCCGCCCGGCGCTGCCGGATCATGCGCTGGACTTCAACGCCGCGCGCGCCGTGCAGCCGGTCGACCGCCTGGTCAGCAACCGGGAAATCCACGCCGGCGACGTGGCCGCCTATTTCCATACCGGCGGTACCACCGGCGCGCCCAAGCTCGCCATCCACACCCACGCCAACCAGGTCTTCAGCGCCTGGGCCGCGGTGCAATTGCAGAACGCCGGACCGGACGACGTGGTCATCAACGGCTATCCGCTGTTCCATGTGGCGGGCGTGTTGCCGGCATCGCTGGCCGCCCTGTCGGCGGGCGTGGAAACCGTCATCCCCACCACCCTGCTGCTGCGCAACCGCGACGTGCTGCGCAACTACTGGCGCCTGGTCGAACACCACCGCGCCACCTCGCTGCAAGGCGTGCCGACCATCCTCGCCGCGTTGGCCGAAGTGCCGCTGGCCGGCGCCGACATCTCGTCGTTGCGCTATTGCCGCACCGGCGCCGCGCCCCTGCCCGCCGAGCTGGCCGCTCGCTTCAAACGGCTGTTCGGACTGCACGTCAACGAAAGCCTGGGCATGACGGAGATGGCGGGCATCTCCACCATCTCGCCGCCAGGCTGCGAGTTTCCGGTCGGCTGCGTCGGCTTTCCGCTGCCCTACGTGCAGGTGCGCATCGTCGGCCTGGACGTGCCGGCCGGCGCTCCCGCGCGCGACCTCCCCGCAGGCAAGCCCGGCATGGTGCTGTTCAAGGCGCCCAACGTCATCCCCGGCTTTCTTGATTCCGAAGACACGGCGCGCGCTTTCACCGAGGACGGCTGGCTCATCAGCGGCGACGTCGGCTACCTGGACCCGGACGGCCGGCTGCATCTGCAGGGCCGCGCCAAGGACCTGATCATCCGCAGCGGCCACAACATCGATCCCAAGACCATCGAGGACGCACTCGCCTCGCACCCGTCGGTGCAGCTCTGCGCCGCCGTCGGCGCCCCCGACGCCTATGCCGGCGAACTGCCCATCGCCTTTGTCACGCTGGCCGAAGGCGCCCAGGTCCCGGAAGCCGAACTGCTGGCCTATGCCGCCGAACACGTGGACGAAAGCCCGGCGCGGCCCAAGCGCGTCATCGTGCTGGACAGCATGCCCATGACCAACGTGGGCAAGATCTACAAGCCCGACCTGCGCCGCCTGGCCACCGCGGTATCGGCCCAGGCCGTGGTGGCGCGCACCTTGCAGGAAGCCGGCCTGATCGACGACGGCGCGCTGTTCCGCGTACAGGCCGACGCTCAACCCGAGGTCGCAGTCCAGGCCGACGCCCGCGCGTCCGCAGCGCTAAAGGCCAGCCTGCGCGACGCGCTGGCCCGCTTACCGGTCAAGGTCGCCCTGCGCGACTGAGCAGTCCCCTTCCCACACACAACAACACCCCAGGAGACAAACCCATGACCCATAAGCCCCTGCGGCGCGCCTGCCTCGGCGCCGCGCTGCTCTCGATGGCCGGCATTGCATTGCCCTTCGCCGCCGGCGCGCAAGGCGCCTATCCGTCCAAGCCCATCACGCTGATCGTGCCCTTCCCGGCTGGCGGCTCCACCGACCGTCACCTGCGCACCGTGGCGCAGGACGCCTCCAAGTACCTGGGCCAGCCCGTTATCGTCGAAAACCGGCCCGGCGCCGGCGGCACCCTGGGCCCGGCGACCATGGCCAAGACCGCCAAGCCCGATGGCTACACCATCACGCTGTACACCCTGGCCATGCTGCGCATGCCGTACATGCAGAAAAGCAGCTGGGACCCCATCAACGATTTCACCTTCATCCTGGGCCTGTCCGGCTACACCTTCGGCTTCACCGTCCGCTCCGACTCGCCGTACAAGACCTTCAACGAATACATCGAGGCGGCGCGCAAGGCGCCCGGCACCATCGACTATGGCTCCACCGGCATCGGTTCGTCGCCGCACCTGCTGATCGAGGAAGTCGCCATCAACGCCAAGGTGAAACTGAACCACGTGCCGTTCAAGGGCAACGCCGACATGCAACAGGCCCTGCTGGGCGGTCACGTCATGGCGCAAAGCGACGCCACCGGCTGGGACCAGTTCGTGGATTCCGGCAAGATGCGCCTGCTGGTCACCTTCGGCGAAAAGCGCACCACGCGCTGGCCCGACGTGCCCACCGCCCAGGAACTGGGCTACAAGGTCGTGTCCACCTCGCCCTATGGCCTGGCCGGCCCCAAGGGCATGGATCCCGCGGTGGTGAAGACGCTGCACGACGCCTTCAAGAAGGCGCTGTTCGACCCCGCCAGCATGGACGTCATGAAGCAGCTGAACCAGGAGCCCGCCTACCGCAACAGCCAGGACTACAAGGAATGGGCGCAGGCCACCTACGTCAAGGAAAAAGGCTTGATCGAGTACCTGGGCTTGATGGCGAAGTAATAATGGCGGCGCCGCCTTCAGCGCAGCGCCGCAACCTCGATTGATCTGGCGCCGCAGGCTTCTACCAGTTCAGGATCGTGGCTGGCGAACAGCACCACCCGATCCTGCGCCCAGATCTTGAACTGTTCTGCCAGCACGCCGCGCGCCTGCGCATCCAGGCCGTTGCTGGCCCCATCCGCAATGATGACGGCCGGGTCGCCCAGGGCGGCGGCCGTCAGGTAGACCTTGCGCCGCGTGCCCGTGGACATCTGCTCGAAGCGCTTGTCCAGATGCGGCTCCAGCCCCAGCCGGAACGCCAGGTCCAGCACGCTGTCGGCCAGCGGCACATTCTTCTCTGCCGCCACCTGTTCCAACAATCCGCGCCCCGTCTGTGCGGGCAACGCCATGCAATTGTCGGGCACATAGGCCAGGCGGGACCGGGCTTGCGCCGGCGCCTGGCTCAGCGCATGTCCGTCGATCCAGACCTCTCCCGCATCCGGCGCGATCACGCCCGCAATGATGCCCAGCAGCGTGGACTTGCCGGTGCTGTCTTCTTCGCACAACGCCACGCATCCGGGCGTGAACGTATGGGTCAGCCCCTGGAAGACGAGATGGTCGCCGTAGCGCTTGCCGAGATTGTCGATTCGTAGCATGGCCGGGAGTGTACGCAGGAATGCAGCGCTCGACCAGCGGCGCCTCAGCGTGGCTTCAACGCAGCAAATATGAACCGAATTCAGATTTTTCCGCATTGACGATGTGGTGATCCGCATTTTTGCCGTACATTACTTGGCGTAAATAAATGTTAATTTTCAGCAGAAAATTTCGACTTTTGTAGCGGTTGCCTCGCCCGTTCATGCTATCGGCTCGATGAGCGACCTACCACCAAGACGCATTTAGTTTCATTTAAATCAATACAACATCCAATTTTGCCGGCCCGGCATCGGCGCCGGCATAGAAGAGATCAATGAATCACGTCTATCGAGTAGTCTTCAACGCCGCCGCTGGCGTATGGCAAGCCGTCAGTGAAATCGCCCGCGGGCCGGCCAAGAGCAGCAGCCCTGCCCGGCGCCTGCGCCGCAACGGCGCGCAGTTGGCGGGCGCGCTGGGCATTGCGCTGGTTGCCACGGGCGCGCATGCGGTTCCCGTCAACCCGCAACTGTATTGGGACGGCGGCCACTCCGTGGCGAACGGCTCGGTGGATGGCGCCGCCGGCATCTGGGACTACACCAACACCAACTGGACGTCCGCCGACGGTTCGTCGAATCAATCCTGGAACGACAGCAACGCGGTGTTCTCGGGCACCGCCGGCACGGTGGCGGTTGGCGGCCAGCACAGCATCACGGGCCTGGAGTTCAAGAGCGACGGCTACAAGCTGGTGGGCGGAGCCAATGGTCAGCTGAATGCCAGCGGCGTTGCCGTGATTCGGGTCAATCCCAACGTGACCGCAACCTTGGGCGTCGCCATAGGCGGCAGCGGCACCCTGCACAAGCAAGACAGCGGCACGCTGGTACTCAACGGCAACAGCACCTATGCCGGCGGCACGATAATCGAGGCCGGCCGTCTGGAGGTCGGCAGCAATACCGCGCTGGGCAGCGGCGCCCTGACGGCGCTCAACAACACGGTGCTCGACGCCAATAACAAGGTGGCCCTCGACAACAACGTGAATCTGTTTGGCAGCGTGGAGATAGGCGGAAGCGCCGACCTGACGCTGAACGGCGTCGTTTACGGCCCAGGCTCGCTGATCAAGAACGGCGCCGCCAACCTGACCTTGAACGGGGCCAACACCTATCTGTCGGGTACCACGCTGAACGCCGGCACGCTGACGGTGGGCAACGATCAGGCTTTGGGTCTCGGCAACTTGACCGTGGGCGGCGCTTCCACCCTGACGGCAAGCAACACGGTAACGCTAGGCAACGCCATCGCCCTCAATGCGAATCTGACGGTTGCCGGCGACAATGACCTGACCTTGAATTCCCAGATTTCGGGCGCCGGCCAATTGGTCAAGACTGGCAACGGTACGCTCAGCCTCAACGCCATCAATACCGCCCACACTGGCGGCATCGCCCTCAGTGGCGGTACCTTGGCGTTCAACAACAATGAAGCCCTCGGGAGCGGCGCGCTGGTCGCCAATGGCACGGCCACGCTGAAGAACACCCAGCCCACGAGCCTGCAGAACGCCGTCCGCGTCAACGGCAACCTGACCATGGAGCTCCAGGAGCAGCTGACCTTGGCGGGCCAGCTGAGCGGCAGCGGCAAGCTGATCAAGACTGGCGCGGCCGAATTGTTCCTGTTTGGCAACAACCCATCATTTGCCGGCGACCTCGAAATCCATCAAGGTTACGTCACGACAGCCGGCGGTAATGGCCTGGGCGCTCCTGCCAGCGTGAAGCTGGCCGCGGGCACCACGCTGAGCCTCAATGATCCCGTCGTCCGGATTGGCGCCCTGAGCGGCAGCGGCACTACCGACATCAGCTGGTCCACCGTGTTGCAGGTGGGCGGCACCAACGCCAGCAGCGCATATGCCGGCATGCTGAGCGGCCTGGGTTCGCTGGAAAAGACGGGCGCAGGCACGCTGGAACTCACGGGCACAAGCGCCCTGAACAACAACGTCACCGTCACGGCCGGCACCCTGAAGGTCAGCGGCACCCTGAGCAGCCCCGCTGTCATCGTCCGGACCGGAGGCACCGTGAGCGGCGGCGGCTTCATCAATAGCCAGCTGAACATCGACAGCTTTGGCCATCTGGCCGGAACCAGTGGCAGTACGCTGACCGCCAGCGCACTGGTCCTGGCCCAGAACTCAAACGTCGATGTGGCGCTGGGTTCCTCGTCTACCGGAAACACCCCGCTCTTCAATGTCATGGGCAACCTGACGCTGGCCGGAAAGTTGAATATTTCCGATGCTGGCAACCTCGGCGACGGTGTGTATCGCTTGTTCAATTACGGTGGCGGTCTTACCAACAACGGCATCGACGTCGACACGAGCAGAGTGGGCGGTATCGGCGGAATGACCGTACAGACAGCCACCGCCAATCAGGTCAACCTTTTCGTCCAATCGAATTTGCCGGTGCAGGCCTGGGACGGCTCGCGCTTGGTCGCTGACGGCTCGATCGACGGTGGCAACGGCACGTGGAATGCCGCCAACAGCAATTGGACCAGTGCCGACGGCACGATTAACCAAAGCTGGCTCAACAAGTTCGCTGTGTTCATGGGCGACCCCGGCACCGTCACGGTGGAAGGCACGCACGAAATCGGCGGCATGCAGTTCATGATCGATGGCTACCACCTCGTCGCTGGCAACAACGCGGAGCTGCGGGCCAACAACGGAACCAGGGGCCAGTTCGCCGTAAGGGTTGATCCCAACGTTACCGCGACCATCAATGTTCCTATTAGCGGGCTGAACACCCTACGCAAGCTGGACCTCGGCACGCTGGTGCTGAACGGCGCCAACAGCCACGCCGCCACCCTGCTGGAGGGCGGCACCCTGGTACTCGGCAACGATGCCGCGTTGGGGCAGGGGCCGCTGGCCGCGTACGGCGACACCACGCTGGACAACAACCAGGCGCTCACGCTGACCAACCAGATCTTCGCCCAAGGCCAGTTGAACCTGGGTGGCAGCAATGACTTGACCCTGAACGGCGACATCGCCGGCAACAGCGGCGGCCTGAACAAGAACGGCAGCGGCACCTTGACCCTGGGCGGCAACAACTCCTTCGGCGGCACGATGGCGCTGAACGGCGGCAAGCTGGTGCTGGCCTCCAGCAATCCGCTGGGCAACAGCACCCTGACCGCCGCCTCCGGCATGCAGCTGGACAACAGCGTGGCATTGAGCCTGAGCAACACCATCAACCTGGCTGGCGACCTGAACCTCGTCGGCAACCAGGACCTCACGTTGGGCGGCCTGGTCAACGGCCTCGGTGGCCTGACCAAGCGCGGCACGGGCAAGCTGACCTTGAACGGCGCCAACTCTTTCCAGGGCGGCGTCAACCTGACGGGCGGCAACCTGGCCGTGGGCCACGACGCAGCGCTCGGCGAGGGCACGCTGACCGTGCGCAACGCGGGAACCCTGGAAGCCAGCCGCGCGGTGACCCTGGCCAACAACGTGCAACTGAGCGCCTCCCTGGCGCTGGACGGCAGCAATGATTTCACCCTGAACGGGGTGATCAATGGTTCCACCGAGCTGGTCAAGAACGGCGCCGGCCGACTCACCCTCAATGGCGAAAACCGCCATAGCGGGGGCACCACGGTCAATGCCGGCGACTTGAGCCTGGGCAATGCCGCGGCGCTGGGCACCGGCATGCTGACCGTCACGGGCAACACGCAACTGGATACGGCGGGCCCGATGCGCCTGGGCAATACCGTCAATGTCGACGGCGCGCTCACGGTGGCGGGCAACAACAGCCTGATCCTGGATGGACAGCTCAACGGCAACGGCACGCTGCGCAAGACCGGTGCGAACGACCTCTCGCTTACCGGCAGCGCCAACACCTTCAGCGGCATGATCGATCTGCAGGGCGGCAGCTTGACCACCGCGGGCAACAACGCGCTGGGCCAGAATGCCACCGCGAACGTGGCAGCCGGCGCCAATCTGTTCATCACCAATCTGGCTCGTCTGGCCAGCCTGAACGGCAATGGCACCGTGACGGTCTCGAACGGGAACAACCTGACCATCGGGGCCAATGGGGCCAATAGCAACTTCGGCGGCCAGCTCAACGGCAGGGGCTTGTTGACCAAAAGCGGCACGGGATCGCTGGTTCTTTCCGGCAACAACACGCTTACCGGCCAGACCTCGGTCAGCGCCGGCAGCCTGTGGGTAGACGGCTCGCTCGCCAGCACGAATGTGATGGTGTACAGCGGCGCTGCCCTGGGTGGAACCGGCAGCATCGCCGGCAACGTGACGGTCATGGGTGACGCCGCCCTGAAATTGACGGACGGCTACACCCTGTCGGTTGGCGGCCTGCAACTGGGCACCAACTCGATCGTCAACGCCAGCCTCGGCGCCCCCGCCCTCGGCGGCGGCACCGCCTTGGTGGACGTGACCGGCAACCTGACCCTGGGCGGCACGCTCAATATCAGCGACGCCGGCGGCTTCGGCACCGGCGTGTACCGCCTCATGAACTATGGCGGCAGCCTGAACGACACCGGCATGCGCTTCGGCAACGTTCCCGGCAGCGTGCAGCCCTCAGACTTGCAGCTGCAGACTGCCGTAAGCAATCAAGTCAACCTGCTGGTTACTGCACCGAACATCACCGTGCAGTTTTGGGATGGCGCGAACCAATTCGGCAACGGTTCCATCGATGGGGGCACCGGTGTCTGGGGGCTAGGCGCCAAGAACTGGACCAATGTCGACGGCACCGATAATCGTACCTGGGCTGGCGGTTTCGCAGTGTTCCAGGGAACCGCAGGAGTGGTGCAAGTCCTCGGCAAGGCGAACATCACCGGCATGCAGTTCCTGACCGATGGCTATCAAATTGCGCCCCTCGACCGGCTTAGCGGATTGGACTTGGTCGATGGTGACCAGGGCAATGCCTCGATCCGCGTAGACCCGGGCGTGACGGCGACGATCGATGCGCGCCTGAACGGCAGCAGCACACTAGGCAAGTACGATTCGGGAACCTTGGTGCTCAACGGCGCCAACGGCTACACCGGCGGCACGGCGCTCAACGGCGGCACGCTGGTGCTGGGCAACGACAAGGCCCTGGGCAACGGCCTGCTGACCGCCGCCAACGGCACCACGCTGGACAGCAACACGGCAGTCACCGTGCGCAACAAGGTCGCGCTGAACGGCGCGCTGACGATCGCCGGTTCCAACGCCATGGACCTGAACGGCACCGTCGGCGGCGCTGGCGGCCTGATCAAGAACGGCGCGGCCAACCTGACCCTCAGCGGCGTCAACAGCTACGCCGGCGGCACCCTCCTGAACGCTGGCGGCCTGATCGTCGGCAACGGCGCCGCGCTCGGTTCCGGCACGCTGACGGTAGGCGGCGCGGCCACGCTGGACAACACTCAGGCGCTGGCGCTGGCGAACAACATTGCCCTGAACGCCGGCCTTGCCGTGCAAGGCAGCCACGACCTGACGCTCGACGGCAACATCTCGGGCACGGGCAGCCTGACCAAGAACGGCGCCAGCACGCTGACGCTCAACGGCACCAACAGCTATACCGGCGGCACCTACGTCAACAACGGCACGGTAGTGTTGGGCGTGGGCAGCAGCCTCGCCGCCACCGGCATCGTGACCGTCGCCAACGGCGCGACCTTCGACCTGTCGGCAGGCCAAGGCGCCCAGGTGTTCGGCACCCTGGCGGGCGCCGGCAACATCAAGATGGGAACCAACACCCTGCTGGCGGGCGGTTCGGCCGACGGCATCTTCAGCGGCTCGGTCATCGGCACAGGCACCCTGGTCAAGCAGGGCTCGGGCACGCAGACCCTGACTGGCGCCAACAGCTATACCGGCGGCACGCTGGTCGCGGACGGCACGCTGCGCGCGGGCTCCACCACAGCACTGGTCCAAGGCACCGGCTATCAGGTGCTGTCGGGCGCCACGCTGGACCTCAACGGCAACGCGCTGCAAGCCAGCAGCCTGAGCGGCGCCGGCACCGTGGCGCTGGGCGCGGGAACCCTGACCGTCAATTCCGCGGCTGGCAGTACGTCCTACTACTCGGGCATCGTCGTGGGCAGCGGCGGCCTGGTCAAGACCGGCGCCGGCGCGCTGGCGCTGACCGGCGGCAGCGCCTTCTCGGGCGGCGTGCAGCTCAAGCAGGGCAGCATCGGCCTGGGCCACTCCCTGGGCCTGGGCACTGGCATGCTGTCCATGGACGACGGCACTGTCATCAACCTGATTGCCAACGGCCTGACCATCGTCAACAACCTGCACATGACGGGCACCAACGACCCGGTCATCGACACCGGCGCCAACACGGCCACCTGGGCCGGCGCCATCACCGGCGGCGGCTTCCTTACCAAGCAAGGTAGCGGCGTCCTGACCCTGACCAGCGCGGGCAACAACTACACCGGCGCGACCGATGTCGCGCAGGGCACGCTCAAGGCTGGCGCCGCCAATACATTCAGCAGCGCCTCGGCCCACACCGTGGCCAGCGGCGCGGTGCTGGACCTGGCGGGCTACAGCCAGACCGTGGCCAGCCTGAACAACAGCGGCGCGGTCAATCTCGGCGGCAGCACGCCGGGCGCCGTGCTCAAGGTCACCGGCCCCTACGTCGGCAACAACGGCAAGCTGGGCGTTTCCACCGTGCTGGGCGCGGATGGTAGCGCCACCGACAAGCTGCTGTTGAGCGGCGCCGGCGCCATCGCCAGCGGCAGCACCAGCGTGCAGATCACCAATGCCGGCGGCCTGGGCGCACAGACGGGCAGCCAGGGCATCCAGGTCATCGCCACCGAAAACGGCGCCAGCCTGCAGCCCGGCAGCTTCACCTTGGCCGGCGGCCATGTCGATGCCGGCGCCTACGAGTACCGCCTGACCCAGACGGCGCAAGGCGCCGCGCTGCACTCGACCAACACGCAGGTGAACCCCGGCCCCGGCGTCACCCCGGCCCCCGCCTATCGTGAAGAAGTGCCGCTGCTGTCGTCCCTGCCCGCGCAACTGCGCCAAGCCGACATGGCGATGCTGGGCGACATGCGCAAGCGCATGGGCGATGAAGCCGCCCAAGGCGCCATCGACCTGGACCCCAGCCATCGCGCCTGGGCCCGCGTGCTGCGCACGGCTCCCACCATCACCCAGCAAGGCACGGTCAACCCCGAGAGCAGCGGCCATCTGACCGGCTTCCAGGCCGGCGTGGACGTGTACGCCAGCCGCAATCTCAGGGCCGGCCTGTACGTCGGCCAGCTGGACGGCGACATGGGCGTGCGCGGCTTCTCCAGCGGCATGGAGCGCAAGTACGCGGGCTACAACAACCTGCGTGGTCGCTACGTGGGCCTCTATGGCACCTGGCAGCACGACTCCGGCCTGTACGCCGACGCCGTGATCCAGGGCGCCGACTACCGCAGCAGCCTGCGCACGGCCGACACCGGCGCCGGCGCCACCACCAAGGGCCACGGCTGGCTGGCCTCGCTGGAAGTGGGCAAGCCCTTTGACCTGGGCAGCAGCTGGCAGTTGGAGCCGCAGGCGCAAATCATCTACCGCAAGCTCAATCTGGACGACACCACGCTGAGCCTGGCCAAGGTGAAGAACGATGCGGACGATGACTGGACCCTGCGTCTGGGCGCCCGCGTCAAGGGCAGCTACAGCATCGGCGGCACCGTGCTGCAGCCCTTTGCCCGCGTCAATCTGTACAAGGCCAGCAATACCACCGACGTGGCAAGCTTCAGCGCCCCGGCCGGCACCACCGACATCCGCGCCAAGGGCGGCTACACGTCGACCGAGTTCGCGGTGGGCGCCATGCTGCAGCTGACCAAGAACACCAGCCTCTACGGCGACATTGGCAAGCTGTGGGCCAACAGCGGCGACAGCCGCGTCAAGACCGGCGCACAGGGCTCTGTCGGGTTGAAGGTGCTCTGGTAAGCCTTATGAGCTGGGCCGGGTAGCCGGCCCCTGGCATGCATGACCAAAGCCCGCAGCGGTCTAGCCGCCGCGGGCTTTTCACATCTACCAGGTGTACTTCACACCTATCCTTGCCGCGTACTGGTGGTAGTCCTGCGCTCCCCATGACCCGGCGACATTGGTCCAGCCCGTCCAGCCCTTGTTGAAGTCGGCATGCACGCCGAGCTTCAACTCATAGCGGTCTTTCGGATAGAGGTCGCCCACCGGCAATTGATTGAACGACACGGAGCTGCCAGTGCTGCTGTGCCACCAGTTCAGCGTCGCGAACGGCTGCGCCTTGCGGCCATTGCCCAGGTCGAAGGTGGTGTGCGTGCGCACGCCCAGGCGCGTGATGGTGCCGTGGGAATCCGCGCTGCCCACCCGGGTGCCGTTGGATTCCGTCAGGCTGTCCGTGTCCGAGCTGACGTAGATGATCTGGGCCTGGGGTTCCAGTATCCAGTCGCCGCGCAGCTTGAAGGCGTAGCCGGTCTCGGCCGACACGGCCCATGCGCGGGAATCGTAGTCCACGCGCGGCAGCTCCTCGCCCGTCACCCGGTTGTTGTACCAACCGTACTGGAACCAGGTATCCACATAGGCGCCGAGCTTACTCTCGTCGTTCTGGAACCAGGTGCCATACACGCCGGCGCTATAGCCTTGCACCCTGCCCTTGGCCTTGTAGGGGTTGCCCTCGGCCCGGGCCGTGCTGTCGGCGCTGCCATAGCCCAGCATCAACCCCAGGTGCAGCCGGTCGGTCTCCGAGAACAGCTTCCATTGCGCCACGTCGCCGCCGCCTTGCAGCAAGAACATGTCGGTGCTGACGTCGAAGTTGCCGTCGCGGCTATGCGAGCCCTCCCACCTGCCCACGGCGCGCAGCCAGAGCGCCCGGCGCTTGCTGTCCTCGGTTTGAAACTGCTGGCCCTCGATGAATTGCGGCTCGCCCAGGCGGTCGTGCATGCTCTGCACGAACATCTGCCCAACCAGTCGCTGATTCGCGAGATAGGCGGCGACTTCAGGACGGTACAGCGGCTCCGGATCGGGAGTGGGCGGCGTTGGCGGCGCCGGTGGGACAGGCGGCACCGGAGGCTCGGGAGGCGGCGGCGGAGGAGGCGGAGGAGGAGGCGGCGGATCCGGCTCCTTCTCGGATCGCAGATACCAGCTCTGATCGGCCGGTGCGCTTGCCGAACCTTGGTACAGCCGATACTCGTAGGGACCGGCCACCACCCGGCCCGAAAGCGCAAATGCGCCCGCTCCGGAGATACCGCCATTGACGACCTCGACCACCTGTATCCCGCTGGCCGTCGTCAAGGCGCCCGGCCCGCCCGTGTTCTTGATGCGCAATTGCGAAGCGCCGCTGGCGCTGCCGCCGTTGATGACCAGCTTGTCCGAGGGCGAGCTGTCGTCGCCCAGATAGGTGTTCAGCGCGATGGTGCCGTCGCCGCTGTAGTTACGCACCGTCAGCGTCTTGTACGCGCCCGCCTGCGGCGGCGTGAAGTCGATCAGGCTGGGATCGTTGACTAGGTTGGTGATGGTCGAGTTGCCGGTCAGCGTCCAGGTCGAATCCACCAAGGTCACGTTCGAGATGCTGCCGGCCTCGGTGACCGCCGCTCCCGTCAAGGTAGAATTGCGCGCCGTCACGTTGGCCGTGGCCGGAGAGCCCGCCTGCGCGCCGGCAACGTTG
This sequence comes from Achromobacter sp. GW823-FHT04E03, assembly GCF_058796095.1. Taxonomy (NCBI): domain Bacteria; kingdom Pseudomonadati; phylum Pseudomonadota; class Betaproteobacteria; order Burkholderiales; family Alcaligenaceae; genus Achromobacter; species Achromobacter sp. GW823-FHT04E03. The sequence continues at coordinate 1,164,988 of NZ_JBXAIJ010000001.1, forward strand.
ATGCCGCCCGGATTGCCGGCATCCGGCGCCAGGCTCGGGTCTATGCCATGCAACGTACGGGTCCTGCTTCCAAGCAAGGTTCCAGAGCTGGCGACATGCAGCCAGTTGGTCGCGCCCTGGACCGTGGTGCCGTCGAGCTGGATGTTCGCCGTGCCCCCGTCGACGCCTATGGCAGTCCCGGTCGCGCTCGCGATGCTGCCGCCATTGATGGTCGCAGCTTGCGTGCCCGTGTCGCTGGTCAGCAGGAGACCGATCGAGCGTGCGCCGCTGACGCCGATGGCGCTGCCCGTCGCCGCGACGCTCGACGCGCCCGCCACCACCACGCCATGGGCCTCGGTCCCGGACGTCTGCACCGAGCCGTCATCGAACACCACGCTGCTGGCCGCGCCTTGCGCCAGGATGCCGAAACCGCCCTGCCCGCTGGTCACGACCGTGTTGCGCGCTGCCTGGAAGACGGTCGCCGGCTGCCCGCTGACCGTATACGCATACAGGCCCACCGCGTCCGTGCCGCGGGTCTCGGTCCTCAGGTCGGACAGTTCCGCGCGTGAGCCGTCTATGCCTATCACCCCGTAGGCGTCCGCGCCCTCGGTAAGGATGTTCGCCGTGGAGCCGCCCTGCGGGGCTACCACCAGATGGTTGGTCGGGCTGACGTAGCGGCGCAGGAACATGCCGCTGCTGTCCCGGCCCGTGGTGTGGATGTCGGTGGTGCCCTGCATCACCGCCTCGCCCACGCCCAGCATGTAGAAGCCGTCGGCGGTCTGCCCGGTGGTGCTGACGCGCAGCGTCGAGCCTGGCGCTGACGTGTAGCGGCGTACGACCGAGTCCGGATAGGTCAGGCTGTAGCCCAGTTCAACCCCACGCCCATATGTCCCGCCCGTGGTCTGCACATCCAGAACGCCGCCGGCATCCAGCGTAATGGCGGTGTTGTTGCTCGTCATCACGCCCTTGGGCCAGGGATTGCCGCCGGCCGGCGCGGTCTCGATCTTCAGCGTCGCGCCATTGCCGATCTGAAGCTGGCTCATGGTGCCGAATGGCGTATGGCCCAGATTCACACCCTGAAAGCCGCGTATCGTCACGTTGGAACCCGGCGCCAGCGAGAACGTCGCCTGCGAATTCGTGGTGGACTGCAATCCCAGGCCGGTGGTGGTCACTGTCGTGATGGTGACGTTGGTGCCGGTCTGGAAATTGATGTTGGTCGCCGCGCCATTGGTGGCGAAAACGCCCAGATCGACATTGCCGATGGCGATGTTGCCAGGGCCGAAGTTCAACGTGGCGTTGCCGACCCGAATGGCCGAACTCGATCCCGTACCTGTCACGCTGTCGCCGCCATTCAGGGTGAACGTCGTGCCTGAGGGTACGATGAATGGCGCGTAATTGACGCTCCAGGCGCTGCTGGCGGCCAGCGACATGGCCACGCCCAGCGAGCGGGCGAACAGGGGTATGGAGGGACTTGCGTGGTGTGCCATCTGATTCGTCTCCGTGTAGCCGTCCGGGCGGTGGGCCGGGACGCGCTCAAACCAGACCCCGGAGTGCCGGGGGTAACGACGATAGACTTTCGGTACCTACGCCAAACGCCCTAATCCGGGCGTGCAATGCGTGTAAATATTCGCATCAAATTCACGGATAATCACTTTGTTCTGCATAATTCGCAGACAGGTGTGCCATTTTGGCAACGCGCTGAGGGCGCTCCGCGACCAGATCGGAGAGCGCCACATCCAGGCAACAACAGGACGCACAAGGCCGTGCCGGCCTTTGCCCGCCGCGGGAAATCACCACACCCGGAACACCTGCCCCGTCTGCGCGCCTTCCACGCTGCGGCTGTAGGCCAGCGCGACGCGGCTGGCGGGCGCCGATTCAAAGCCCTGGAAGTACGGACCATAGGCATCCAGCGATTCCGTCAGGACCGTGGGGCTGACCGAGTTGATGCGCACGCCGCGCAGCTCCACCGCCGCGCCGCGCACGAAGCCATCGATGGCCGAGTTCACCGCCGACGCGTTGGCGCCGTAGCGGATCGGTTCATCGGTCAGGATGCCGCTGGTGAGCGTGATGGAACCGCCTTCGTTGACGTAATGCTGGCCGATCAGCGCCAGATCCACCTGCCCCAGCAGCTTGTCGTGCAGACCGATCTTGAACTGCTCCGCCGTCATTTCGGCCAGAGGGCCGAAATGCAAGCTGCCCGTGGTGGAGACGATGGCATCCACCTTGCCCACGCGCTCGAACAAGGCGCGGATGCTGCCGCTCTGGGTCACGTCGACCTGATGCTCGCCGCGCGTCTTGCCCACTGCAATGACGTCGTGGCGCTGGCCCAGTTCTTGGGCGACCGCGCGGCCGATGGTGCCGGTGGCGCCGATCAGGATGATTTTCATGGAAACTCCGATTCGTATGTTGTGGGATGCGCCCGCGATATCGCCAGCGCTTGTGCCCATTCTGGCCAAGGGCGCGTCCCGGAAAAATCCTAAAATGGTGGGTTCACTTCACACTCAGGGTGCGTAATCCATGGACCGCCTGCTCAGCATGGAAGTCTTCGTGGCGGTCGTCGAACTGGGCAGCCTGACCGCGGCGGCGGCTCGCCACGAGATGTCGCCCGCCATGGCGGCCAAGCACATCAAGGGCCTGGAGGCGCGGCTGGGCCTGAGGCTCATGAACCGCACCACGCGCCGCCAAAGCCTGACGGAAGCCGGCCAGGCCTATTTCGCGCGCTGCAAGGTGATCCTGTCGGACATCCGCGATGCCGAGCAAGGCGCCGAAGCCATGCGCGCCGCGCCGCGAGGCCATCTGCGCATCACCTCGACCGTGACCTTCGGCTCGTTCGCGCTGGCCCCCGCCATCGCCGACTACCTGTCCGAGTACCCGGACGTCAGCGTGGACCTGACCTTGAGCGACGCCGTCGAGGACGTGGTGGCCTCGCGCTACGACCTGGCGGTGCGCATCGGCGAACCCGCCGATTCCAGCCTGGTCGCGCGCAAGATCGGGCGCTATCAGATGATCATCTGCGCGGCGCCGGCCTATCTGCAACGCCATGGCACGCCCGAAACCGCGAGCGACCTGGCGCGCCATCAATGCCTGGATTTTTCCTACTGGAACCGCCGCACCGGCTGGCGCCTGAACTCGGAGGATGGCGGCGCGGCCTACCCCGCCGGCCGCTTCGTGTCCAACAACGGCCAGGCGCTCAGGCAGGCGGCGCTGGCCGGATTCGGCATCGTGCTGCAGCCGGAACTGTTGCTGGCCGAAGATGTGCGGGCCGGCCGGCTGGTCCCGATCCTGGAGTCCGCCTGGCCCGTGGCCCGGCCGATCACGCTGCTGTATCCCAAGGACCGCAAGGCCTTGCCCAAGCTCACGACCTTCGTGGAATTCATGGTGCAGAGATTCACCCGCGCCGCAAGGTAAGCGCGGCGGGCGTCGCGCAAGGTCCGCCGGGCTCCGAACCCGGCTACCGACAGGCAGCGGCCTCGTCGAACAGCCAGTCTCGGAAGGCGGCCAATCGGGGCAACTCGCGCGCCTGGGGCCGATAAACAACGTAGTAGGCCAACGCGGAGGGAACCGCCAGCTGCGGAAACAGGCGCACCAGGCGGCCGGCAACCAGATCATCATGCGCCATCACGCTGCGGGCCAGCGCCACGCCATGGCCATCGATAGCCGCCTGCAGCACCGCGGCGGAATTGTTGATCTTCATGCCGCGGGCGGTGGATACGCCTTGTACGCCGACTTTCTCCAGCCACATGGCCCAGGTCGGAAATCCCGTCTGCGCGTCCATCGAAAGATCATGGATCAAGGTCTCGCCCGCCAGCTCGGCCGGACGCTTCGCCGCCTTGCGCCGTCGCAGCAGTTCCGGGGAACAGACCGGGTAGACCTCTTCGTCCATCAGCTTTTCCGCCGCCAGGCCGGGCCAGACGCCAGCGCCATAGCGCACGCCGATATCGATCTGCTGGGCCGCGAAATCCACGGGCTTGAGGTTGGTGTCCAGACGCACGTCGGTATCGGGCCAGGCATGCTGGAAGCGCTCGATCCGAGGCAACAGCCACTTGGCGGCGAAAGCCGGACTCACGGCCACGGTGAGCATGCCGCTCAAGGAACCTTCCTTCAAGCGCTCCAGGCCCAGCGCCAGCTTGCCGAGCCCCGCCTGTATCTCCGGCAACGCGCGTTCAGCTGCTGCCGTGGGGACCAGCCGCGCCTTGCCGCTGGCGCCGCGATGGAACAGCGGCGCGCCCAGCCATTGCTCCAGCGCGCGCACGAGCTGGCCCACCGCAGCAGGAGTCACGTGCAGCTCGGCCGCAGCTGCCGAAAAGCTTTGATGGCGCGCACTGGCCTCGAAGGCGCGCAGCGCGTTGAGATGCGCAAGAGACTTCATGGCGATAAAGTTTTTCTTTCAATCAAAGGTAGTTTATCTGGTTTGTCCGCGGCTGCCGATTGGCGAAGAATACGCCCTTTCAGCAGCCAATTTCAGCATATGGCAACCAAGGGCCGGACATCACCTTGGAATAGCTTTTCTACCAATATCATGCTTATCAACGCCGATTTCTCACGCAACGCCATCGTGACGCCGGAGCAATACCAATGGGTGCCGTCGCCGCAGCACGGCGTGGAACGCATGATGCTGGACCGCGTGGGCGGCGAACAGGCACGCGCCACCAGCATCGTGCGCTATGCGCCGGACAGCCGCTTTCCGCCGCACGCGCATCCCGGCGGCGAAGAAATACTGGTGTTGTCCGGCACCTTCTCCGACGCCAGCGGCGACTATCCGGCAGGCTGGTATCTGCGCAATCCGCCGGGCTCCGCCCATGCCCCTTCCAGCAGGAACGGCGCCACCATCCTCGTCAAATTGCGGCAGATGCCTGCGGATGAACAATCCGTCGTACGCATCGACACGCGCGATCCCGCCGCCTGGACGCGCGAGCGCGGCGGCGAAATCTGCCCGCTTTACTCCGCGTCCTATGAGCAGACCTGTCTGCGGCGCCTGCCCGCCCATGCACCGCTGCCGCGGACCGCAGCCGTGCATGCGGAAATACTGGTTCTGGCCGGATCGATTGCCGACGGACAAGCTTCTTATCCGCAAGGCAGCTGGCTGCGGCTTGCCCGTGGCGCGCAAGCCGCACTCGACGCCGGCGCCGAGGGTGCCACCGTCTATCTGAAGACCAACCATCTGCCGGACCCGAACGGCGGGAGCCAGCCATGACGACGTCAGTGGACACCGTCATCATCGGAGGGGGACTCGCGGGCCTGTACGCCTCCCTGCTGCTGCAGCGGCATGGCGCCGGCAGCCATATGCTGCTGGAAGCACGCGACAGGCTGGGCGGCCGCATCCTGGGCGCCGGCTCCTACGATCTGGGCCCCACGTGGTTCTGGCCAGCGATCCAGCCCAGGCTTGGCGCCCTCGTCCGCGAGTTCGGCTTGTCTATCATCCAGCAACACGAAGCGGGTTTCATGATGGTCGAGCGTTCAGGAACGCCGGTACGTATGCACAGCTACCCCAGCCATCCGGAGTCCTTCCGGCTAACCACTGGCATGAGCGGCCTGATCGATACCCTGCTCGCACGCCTGGATCCGACATGCATCAAGCTGGGCCGGACCGTGACCCGGCTGCATGCCACAGGCCGCGCCATCGAGGTGCATGCGCGGGACGGCGAGGGACGAGCCAGCGTCTTTCAGGCCTCGCAGGTGCTGCTGGCCGTCCCTCCGCGCCTGGCGCAATCCCGTATCGCTTTCGACCCTCCGCTGCCGAGCGCGCTGGCAACGCAATGGCGCGGCACGCCGACCTGGATGGCTCCCCATGCCAAGTACCTCGCCGTCTACGGTTCGGCATTCTGGCGCGAGCAAGACATGTCTGGCGCAGCCCGCAGCAGCCGGGGACCTCTGGCCGAGGTCCACGACGCCAGCACCCCGCAAGGTCCTGCCCTGTTCGGATTCGTAGGCATGCCCGCGGCGGCGCGCCGGTCGGCAGGCCAGGACGTGTTGATGGCCCTCAGCCGCGCGCAGCTCGCCCGGTTGTTCGGCCCCCTGGCGCTCAAGCCCGAGCGGGAGTTCTACAAGGACTGGGCGCAAGACCCCGACACCTCGACGGCTGCGGACTGCGGGGATGGCGGCGCGCACCCGGCAGCACCCGCCGTTGCCGCCGAGACTGGCGTATGGGCGGGTCGCTTGGCCGGGATAGCCAGCGAATGGTCCGCCGCATTCCCCGGCTATCTGGCTGGCGCCATCGATGCCGCGGACGCGGGCGTGAAGTGGCTGCTGAACTGCGCTGCACCCTCCCCCAATGCGGTCCCGCCTGGAGCCCCCGCCCAATGACACGCCTCCCTTCCACCTATCGCGCCATTCGGACCACCGCGCCCGGCCGGCTCGAGTTCGTTGAATTGTCCACGCCCGAACCCGGCCCCGGAGAAGTACTGCTGCGCGTCGAAGCTTGCGGCGTCTGTGGCGCCGACGCGGCCGATATCGACAATCCGGCGCTGCAACGGCCGCGCGTCCCCGGGCATGAAGCCGTCGGCCGCATTTCGGCGCTCGGCGCGGGCGTCGACGCCCGCTGGAAGATCGGCCAACGGGTCGGCGTGGGGCGCCTGGGCGGTCATTGCGGCGCCTGTACGCAATGCCGCCAGGGCCTCTTCAATCTGTGCGCGAATCAACCGGTAGTCGGCGTTACCCGGGATGGCGGTTATGCCGAGATGATGCTGGCCCGGGCGACCGGACTGGTTGCCATACCCGACGAGCTCGACGCCATGCAAGCCGCCCCGATACTTTGCGCCGGCATCGCCACCTTCAACGCGCTCCGGAAATCCGGAGCGCAGGCCGGCGATCTCGTTGCCGTGCTGGGCATAGGCGGCCTGGGCCACATGGCGTTGCAATACGCCCGCCGCATGGGCTTGAAAGTGGCGGCAATCGGCCGGGGCCTGGACATCACCGCTGACGCCTTGCGCCTGGGCGCCCATGTCTACATCGACAGCAACGAGGAAGACGCCGCGCAACGGCTCCTCGACATGGGCGGCGCACAAGCGCTGATCGCCACCATCACCGACACGCAGGCCGTGTCCGGGGCCATGCGCGGACTGGCTCCGCAAGGCCGCACGATGTTGCTGGGCGTGGGCCGCGACCCGCTGGCGGTGCCGCCCGGCTTTCTGGTGGGCGGCGAGCGCACCGTTGCCGGGTCCATGACCGGCACGCCTTGGGAAACTGAAAAAGCGCTGAATTTCAGCGTACTTGCAGAGGCGCTGCCCATGGTCGAGACTCTACCCCTGGAGCGCGCAGCTGATGCCTTGCTGCGGCTGAAGTCCGGCGATGCGAAGTTCCGCGTGGTCCTGACCATGGACGGCGCGCGGGAACCGCAACGCGCTCGGCAAATCAACACCCATATCAACTAAAAGCACGACTCTCGAGGAGACCCACTTGTCCGCATCAACCCCGGCGCCATCGGCCGCACCCAGCGCTGAACTCACGCCGCAGGCGCAGCGCGGCAACATCGCCCGGCTGACAATCGCCCAGGCGCTGGCAGGCGCCAACGCCGTCGTGGTCTACGCCACCGGCGCCATCGTCGGCGACATGCTGGCGCCGGACAAGGCGCTGGCGACCCTGCCCATTTCCATCTTTGTGGTCGGCATGGCCGCCTGCATCCTTCCTGCTGGCGCCATCGCCAGGCGCCATGGCCGCCGCGCGGCATTTCTTGCCGGCACCGCCTGCGGCGTGCTGGTGGGCCTGCTGGCCGCCGCCGCCATCGTGCTGAGTTCCTTCTGGCTGTTCTGCCTGGGCACGTTCTTCGGCGGCGCGTACGCCGCCGTCGTGCTGTCGTTCCGCTTCGCGGCGGCCGACGGCGTGTCTCCCGCCAGGCGCGCCCGCGCCCTGTCCTTCGTGATGGGCGGCGGCGTGCTGGCCGGCGTGGTCGGCCCGCAGTTGGTCACGTACACGATGTACCTGTGGCCCGTCCACATGTTCGCGGCGACCTATCTCATGCAGGCGGCGGTAGCAGCGGTCTCGGCCCTGGTCCTGCTGGGCGTGCACCTGCCCATGCCCAGCGCGGCCGAAGTTGCGGGCGGACGGCCGCTGGGCGTGATCGCGCGCCAGCCGCGCTTCATCACGGCGGTGGTCTGCGGCGCCGTCTCCTACATGCTGATGAATTTCCTGATGACCGCCGCGCCGCTGGCCATGCATCTTTGCGGCCATTCCCAGGAAAGCGCCAACCTCGGCCTGCAATGGCACGTCATCGCCATGTACGGCCCCAGCTTCTTCACGGGACGCCTCATCACGCGTTTCGGCGCCGGACGCATCGTCACGGCGGGCCTGGCGCTCACCGGCCTGTCCGCGGCCATCGGCCTGACCGGGATCGATGTGGCCCACTTCTGGGTGACCTTGGTCCTGCTGGGCCTGGGCTGGAACTTCGGATTCGTGGGCGCGTCGGCCCTGGTTCTGGAATGCCACCGGCCGGAAGAAAAGACCCGGGTGCAGTCGCTCAATGACTTCATCATCTTCGGCACCATGGCGGTCGGCTCCTTCGCATCGGGCGGCCTGCTGGCGGCCTATGACTGGGCGACGGTGCTGTGGGTTTCGTTCATTCCCCTGGCGATCGCAGCGGTCGCGCTGCTGGCCGGGTCTGCCAAGTCGCGGCAACAGGCCTGAACCCGGCCGTTCGGCTCAACCGAGGTCGCCGGATACCGGCGGCCTCGCGATGAATGCCTGCTTGCCATGCCTGTCAAAACCCGCGGACTCGTAGAATCGAAGGGTCGCTTCGTCCTTTCTACCGGTCATCAACATGACCTTGTAGCAATTCCCGCCCCAGGCGAACGCCAGCGCCTCGTCGAGCACCGCCTTGGCAAGGCCCTGACGCCGGTAAGCGGCATCCGTCACCACGTTCTCGATCACGCCATAGGGCCGACAACCACGCGTCAGATTGGGAATGACGGTAAGCGTGCAGCTTGAAGCGAGCTTGCCGTCGGCATACGCGCCAAAAACCCTGTGCCGAGTGCTTTCCATCAGTTCCTGCCAGACCGCCGCGACCGCTTGCGCGCCCGGCAGGGGATCATCCGCTGGATGCAGATGCCGATACAAATCCAGCAGACTCGACAACTCGGAAGCATCCAGCTCACGGATATTCATTGTTCGTTTCCTCTTCGGGGGACGCCCATTATTCCAGCAACGGCCAAGGCCGCCGCTCAAAATCGCTGGATCCCATCGCCCGACGTGTCAGACTAGCTGCCGCCCGCGGTAACTCTTGACCCTCACGCAACGTCATGTCCCAGAGTTCGTTCCGCGCCATCAACAGGAGGAATGCCGTGCAACTGAAAGTAGGAGAACTGGCCAGGCGAAGCGGGCTGACTGTCCGCACGCTGCACCACTATCACGCGATCGGGCTGCTCACGCCTTCGGCGCGCGCCGACAACGGCTATCGGCTGTATGGCCGCGACGACATCGCCCGGCTGCATCAGATCCAGGCGCTGCGCCGCTTCGGATTGCCGTTGGCCGAGATCGGCGCTTATCTGGACCAGCCCGACACTCCCATGGACGAAATCATCGCCAAGCAGATCGCGATGCTCGACCGCCAGATCCAGCAAGCCTCCCGGCTGCGCGAGCGTCTCGCCCAGCTGCAGGGCCAGTTGGCGCAAGGCAAGGAGCCAGAGCTGGCCGATTGGCTCACCACTCTGGAACTCATGACCATGTACGACAAATACTTTTCCCCCGATGAACTGGCCCGCCTGCCCATGTACCGCAGCAGCCAGAATGGCGACGCCGACTGGCTCGCGCTGGTCAAGGAGGTGCAGGCGCAGATGGATGCCGGCGTCGCGCCCGAAGCGGCGCAGCCGCGCGAACTGGCCTTGCGCTGGATGACCCTGCTGCTGCGCGACACCAATCGCGATCCGCGCCTGCTGGTCAAGCTGAACCGGATGCACGAACGCGAGCCCTCGATGCAGGCGCACATGGGCATCTCGCCGGCCTTGCGCGATTACGTGCTGCAAGCCTTCTCGGAAAGCAAGCTGCGGATCTACGAGAAGTACCTCACGCCGGACGAGGCGCGCTACATGCGCGAGCATTACGGCGATCGCATTGGCGAATGGCCCGAACTGATGGCCGAGGTGCGCGACGCTCTCGACGCGGGCGTGGCTCCGGACTCGCCCACGGCCCTGGCGTTGGCCCGGCGCTGGCTGGACCTGTTCCGCAGCTATGCCGGCAACGACCCCGCCACCCAGGCGAAATTCCGCCACGCGCTGATGACCGAGCCCGAGCTCACCGCCGGCACCTGGACTGATGACGCCACCCTGTCGTTCATGCGGCAGGCGATGGGCGCGCTGGCGGCGGCGCGCTAGCGCGGGTCCGCCCAGCCATGGGCAGGCCCGCTCCCCGCCGGGCCTGCCCATTTGCTAGACTGACCAGCCCTGTCCCTCGCCTGCCCCAACATGTCCCAGGAAGTCCGCCCCGACCCCAGCGCCGACGATATCGCCAAGGAAATCTCGGCGGCCATCGTCGCGCACAAGCTGCCGCCCGGCACGCGGCTGCGCGAAGAGGCGCTGGCGGGGGTGTATCAGGTCAGCCGGACCAAGATCCGCGCCGCGCTGCTGATGCTGTCCAAGGACAAGCTGATCAACATCGTGCCGGACAAGGGCGCGTTCGTGAGCAAGCCGGACGCGAACGAGGCGCGCGAGGTCTATGCGGTACGGCGCATCCTGGAAGCAGCGCTCGCACGCGAATTCGTGGCGCGGGCAACGGCGGCGGACTACCGCCGCATCGACGCCCATCTGGCCGCGGAGCGCCGCGCGCTGGAAGGCGGCGACGTGCAGGAACGCAACCGGCTGCTCGGACACTTCCACATTCTGCTGGCCGAGACCGTAGGAAATTCCGTGCTGACGGGGATGTTGCGCGAACTCTCGGCCCGCAGCGCCGTCATCACCGTGCTGTATCAAAGCTCGCACGATGCCAGCTGCTCGTCGCAGGAGCATCACGCCTTCATCGAGGCCGCCCGCGCGGGCGATGCCGACCGTGCCTGCGCGCTGATGGACGCGCATCTGGAGCATGTGCAGACGGCTCTGGATTTCAAGAACGGCGGCCGCAGCGGCGGCGACCTGGTCAGCGCCCTGCTCAGCTGAAGCCGCCCCCCCGCGCTACGGCTGCGCCAGCGTCCCCGCCAGCAACTGGCCCATGCGCTGCTGCAGCCAGAGTTCCGTCTCGCTCAGGCTGCCGCCCCTCAGCCACAGCGTACGCACGGACAACATGGGCAGGAACAGGTCCGCGCAGCGCACGCTGACGAGCTCGTTGCTGAAACCCTGGTATTCGCCGATGTTCAGCGGCAGGATGGCCCAGCCCACGCCATTGGCGGCCATGGCAGCGATGTTGTAGCTGCTGTCGGCCCGCCAGACCGACGGGCTCAGCACCACCTGGTCGACGCCGTCCATCTGCATGAGCAACTGCCGGTGACGCGCCAGGTCATTGCGCCCGACCTCGGGCAGCGCGGCCAGCGGATGGCCCTGCGCCACGAAGATGCCCTGCGCCACATTGCCCAGATGGCGATGGGCGAAGGCGCTGCCCGGATCGCCGCGATCGAACTGGAAGGCCAGGCTGGCGCGGCCCTGTTCCACGTAATCGGCGACCTCCGTCGCGGTGCCGTTGAGCTGGGTCAGCTCCAGCGCCGGATAGCGTTCGGCCAGTTCCTTCAGCAACTGGTCGGCCACCAGATAAGGCAGCCCTTCGTCCAGCGCGACGCCCAGGCGCGCTTCGCGCCCGGCGGCAAACGACAAGGCGCGCTGCTCCAGCGCGCCTGCCTGGCGCAGCAGTTCCTGCGCCTCCTGCAACATGACCTCGCCGGCGGCCGTCAGGGTTGCGTTGCGCCGCGACCGGTCGAACAACTCCACGCCCAGGTCCGCTTCCAGCAAGCCTACCGAGCTACTGATCGCCGACTGCGCCCGGCCCAGGCGTCGCGCCGCCGCCGAGAACGATCCCGATTCCGCAGCGGCGACGAAATGACGTAGCTGATCCAGTGTCCATTGCATGTCTCGACTCCTCGTTATCCATCTATTTTATAGATGGTTTCAAACTTTTTTATGCGAATTGGAAGATGGATAATGGCGCCCTCTGAGACCCGGCCAATCCCGGCCCCGCCCGCGTTCGCGGCGCGGCAGGCGTTTCAGTTTCAGGAGTAGAACCATGCAGCGGACTGAACCGAACGCTGTCGCCACGGCCGCGCCCGGCCGCTGGCTGGTGCTGGCCATCGTGTCCAGCGCCTTGCTGTTGATCGTGGTCGACATGACCGTCCTCTATACCGCCCTGCCCCGGCTCACGCATGAATTGAACGTCAACGCGTCGGAAAAGCTGTGGATCGTGAACATCTACGCGCTGGTCGTGTCCGGCCTGCTGCTGGGCATGGGCACGCTGGGCGACCGCCTCGGCCACAAGCGCCTGTTCATGGCGGGGCTGGTCGTGTTCGGCACGGCGTCCCTGTGCGCGGCCTACTCGCCCGGCGCGGCCACGCTGATCGCGGCGCGCGCGCTGCTGGCCGTGGGCGCCGCCATGATGATGCCTGCCACGCTGTCCATCCTGCGCCTGACCTTCGCCGACGAGCGCGAACGCGCCATCGCCATCGGCGTATGGGCCTCGGTTGCCTCGGGCGGCGCCGCGGTCGGCCCGGTGGTGGGCGGCGTGCTGCTGGAGCATTTCTGGTGGGGTTCCGTGTTCCTCATCAACGTGCCCATCGTGCTGCTGGCGCTGCCGCTGGCCTGGCGCCTGATTCCTGCCAGCCGTCCGGACGCCTCGCGCCCCTGGGACCTGCCGGGCTCATTGCAGGTGATGGCCGGCCTGATCCTGTGCGCCTACGCGCTGAAGGAGCTGGGCAAGACCGACCCGTCCTGGCGCGACGCCGGCCTGGCCTGCGCTGCGGGCGCGGCCATGCTCGCCGTGTTCGTGCGGCGCCAGCGCGCGCGGCCTTATCCGCTGATCGACTTCGCCATCTTCCGCAACCTCAGCTTCAGTTCGGCCGTGGCGGCTGCGCTGTTCGCCGCCGCTGCGCTGCTGGGCATGGAGCTGGTGTTCAGCCAGCGGCTGCAACTGGTCATGGGAATGTCGCCGCTTGAAGCCGCGCTCTTCATCCTGCCGCTGTCGCTGGCCGCTTTCATCGCGGGTCCGCTGGCGGGCTGGCTGCTGGGCCGCGTCAACAGCGCCACCATGCTGTTCCTGTCGTTGCTGATGTCGGGGCTGGGCATGACCGGCTACCTGCTGAGCTATGACGCGGCGCTGCTGCCGCAGATGGTCAGCCTGTGCGTGCTTGGCGCCGGCATAGGCGCCACCATGACCGCGGCGTCCAGCACCATCATGCAGAGCGCCACCCCGGAGCGCGCCGGCATGGCGGCCTCGATCGAAGAGGTGTCGTACGAGCTGGGCGGCGCGCTGGGCGTCACCCTGATGGGATCGATCCTGTCCGGCGTCTATGCGCACACGCTTGCCGTGCCGGTTGGCCTGCCCCAGTCCGACCTGGCGCGCGACAGCCTGGACCAGGCCCTGATCGTGGCGGACGGACTGTCGTCGGACCTGGGCATGGCCTTGACCCGCCTGGCCAAGACCGCCTTCGACACGGGCTATGCCGCAGTCATCGCCACCGCGGCTCTGATGCTGCTGGTCACGGCGGGGTTCGTGCTATTCAACCGGCGGCGCATGGCAGCCTGAAACAGGCCTGCCATGCCGGCCCCGGCTCAGCAGTTGCGGAAGGCGTGGTCCATGTCGGCGATCAGGTCTTCCTCGTGCTCCAGTCCGATCGACACGCGCACCAGCCCCTCGGACACGCCGGCCGCGTCGCGCTCGGCCGCCGGAACGCCGGAATGCGTGGTGGACGCCGGATGGCAGATCAGCGATTCGGTGCCTCCCAGGCTGACGGCCGACTTGAACAGATGCAGCGCGTTGATGAAGCGGAACGCCTTGGCGCGCCCGCCCTCAAGCACGAAGGCGAAGGTCGAACCCGGCCCGGTGCACTGGCGTTTGTAGACTTCCTGGTAGGCCCGGTCCGCAATCATCTCCGGATGGAAAATCTGCACTTTTTCATGCGGATTGCCGGACAGCCACTGGGCCACCTTGGTCGCCGTGCGCGCGGCCTGCTTCATGCGCAGCACCACGGTCTCCATCGAACGCGTGATCATCCAGCAGGAATGCGGGTCCAGCTGAGAGCCGAACGCGCTGCGGATGGCTCGCACCTTCTTGACCAGCGTCTTGCTGCCGGTGACCGCGCCCGCAACCAGGTCGCTATGGCCGCCCACATACTTGGTCAGCGAATACACGCACAGGTCCACGCCATGCTCGGCCGGTTTCTGGAAGATCGGGCCCAGCAGGGTGTTGTCGCACACCGACACCGGACGATAGCCGTGCCGCGCTTCGAAGGCGTCCAGCTCATTCTTCATGGCCTCGAAATCGATCAAGGCATTGGTCGGATTGGCGGGCGTTTCAACAAAAAACAGACGCACCGGCCCCTGCGCCGCCGCGGCCTCCAGCGCTGTGCGCATGCTCTTGGCCGACAGGCCGTCCTCGACGGCATGCGAACCTATCCCCCACTCCGGGAAAATCTTGGAGATCAGGGTTTCGGTGCCGCCATACAGCGGCACGGATTGCACCAATTGATCGCCGGGCCGCAAGAATGCCAGGAACACGGCGCTGATCGCCGACATGCCGCTGGAGGTCACCGCGGCGTCTTCCGAACCATCCAGCAGCGCCAGGCGGTCCTCGACGATTTCCAGGTTGGGATGGTTGAAGCGGCTGTACACCAGCCCCGCGGACTCGCCCTGGGGCAAGGGTTTGCGGCCCGAAACCAGATCGAAGAACGCCGCGCCATCCTCGGCCGAGCGGAACGCGAAGGTAGACGTCAGGAACACCGGCGGCTTGACCGCGCCCTCCGACAGGAAGGGGTCGAAGCCGTACGACATCATCTGGGTTTCGGCATGCAGCGGGCGGCCGAAAATGTCCTTCTTGTGGTAGCTGGAGTAACTCATGCTATGCCTCTCTGTCTGGTTTCCGGGTGCCCGGCCGGGCCGTCGGGCTGGCGCTTCACGCATGCGAAAACAATAGCGCCGCCCGCCTCGGGCTGCATGGAAGAATGACAGTAGCCGGCCGCAAGAGTCCTTCCGCTTGCATCGTCCGGCGAGGACAGTGAGAAACAATATTTCCCCTTATGGGGATTTCCTGAAAGGCGCTGCCTGATTACCTCAACTTGGCGCAATCGACAGGAAAATCATGAAACCCGCGGAGGATGGCTGGCGCAGCCTGCCTGCGGCCGCGCCCTACATCACCCCGGGAACAACGCGATTGCGGCCCTGCCGCTTGGCTTGATAGAGGCCTCG
Organism: Achromobacter sp. GW823-FHT04E03; assembly: GCF_058796095.1. NCBI lineage: Bacteria > Pseudomonadati > Pseudomonadota > Betaproteobacteria > Burkholderiales > Alcaligenaceae > Achromobacter > Achromobacter sp. GW823-FHT04E03. The sequence continues at coordinate 1,180,269 of NZ_JBXAIJ010000001.1, forward strand.
GTCGGCCACCTGGATCAGGTCGGTGCAGGGCTGGTCGCCTTGCGGCACCGCCGTGGCCGTGCCGATGCTGACCGTCAGCCACGGGCCGTCGCCAGTGTCCTTCTGCGGAATCTGCAAGGCTTCCACCGCGCGGCGCAGCTTCTCGGCGGCCAGGCGCGCGCTGCCGGCCGGGGTGCCAGGCAATACCAGCGCAAACTCCTCGCCGCCAAAGCGCGCCGCCAGGTCGGTGGACCGGTCGCAACTGGCGAAGATGGTGTTGGCCACCCGCTTGAGCGCCTCGTCGCCAGCGATGTGGCCGTAGGTGTCGTTGTAGGCCTTGAAGTGGTCCACGTCGATCATGAGCATGCTGATTTCGCGGCCGTCGCGGCGCGCACGCTGCCACTCGGCATTGAGGTATTCGTCGAAATAACGGCGGTTGCCCAGGCCCGTCAGTCCGTCGGAATTGGTCAGCCGGCGCAACTCCATATTGCTTTCCAGCAGTTGCTGCTGGCTCTGGCGCAAGGCCTGGTAGGCCTCGTCGCGCTGCACCAGGGCCAGGTAGGAGCGCGAGTGGTAGCGGATGCGCGCCACCAGCTCGATGGAGTCGGGCAGCTTGACCAGATAGTCGTTGGCGCCGGCGGCAAAGGCCGCGCTCTTGATCGCCGGATCTTCCTTGGTGGACAGCACGATGATGGGGATATCGCGCGTCACTGGATGACCACGGTATTCCTGCACCAGGCTCAGTCCATCCACGCCCGGCAGCACCAGGTCCTGCAGGATGACGGTGGGCCGGGTCTGGATCGCCACGGCCAGCGCCTTTTCCGGATCCGAACAATAGTGGAAGTCGATGTTGCCCTCCGTGGCCAGGGCCCGCCTGATGGCCTCGCCGACCATCACCTGGTCGTCGACGAGCAACACCATGGCCGCATGCGAATGCAGGTTCGCCGAAGCCGAGCTGTCAATGGGAGGTTGCATAGTGAGTCCTTGAATGCTGTCGAGGTCCGCGCGCTCAGGCAAAGGCCTGGATCACGCGGGGAGCGATTTGGTCCAATGGGCGGATTTCCACGGCCGCCTGCATGGCGGCCGCGGCCTTGGGCATGCCGTAGACGGCGCTGCTGGCCTGGTCCTGCGCAATCGTCAGGTAGCCGCGTTCGCGCAGCGCCTTCAGCCCGCGCGCGCCGTCCTGGCCCATGCCCGTCAGCAGCACGCCGACGGCCAGGCCGCGCCAGTGCTGCGCCACGCTATGGAAAAAAACGTCGATGGAAGGCCGGTACAGGCTTTCCTTGGGAGTTTCGGTGTAGCGCAGCGTACCGTCGGCCAGCATGTGCAGATGGTCGCCGGTGCCGGCCAGCAATATCTGGCCAGGTTCGGGCCATTCGCCCTCGCGCACCAGCCTGACGGGCAGCGGCGCCTGTTCATTGAGCCAGTCCGCCATGCCCGCGGCAAACGAGGCGTCCACGTGCTGTACCAGCACGATGCCCGCGGGGAACTCCGGCGGTATTCCCTTCAGCAGATGCGCCAGCGCCGGCGGACCGCCAGCCGATGCGCCGATGACCAGGAGCCGCTTGGCATCGCCCTGTTGCATGGGCCGGGCCACCGGCGTCAGGGCAGGCCGCTTGCCATAGCGGCCGATCAGCCAGCCCACGTTGCGGATCTTGCGCAGCAGCGGCGCAGACGCCGTGCGCATGTCGCCGCTGCCGATTACCGGGGTATCTGCCGCGTCCAGCGCCCCATGGCCCATGGCGTCGAACACGCGCGAGGTATGGCGCGCCACGTCGGCGGTCACCACCACGATCGCGCAGGGTGTTTCAGCCATGATGCGACGCGTGGCTTCGACGCCGTCCATGATGGGCATGATGAGGTCCATCAGCACCACGTCCGGCCGGTCGCGGGCGCACAGGTCCACGGCCTCCTGGCCGTTGGTCGCGACCCAGGCGAGGTCCAGCCCCGGCTCCAGCGCGATCGCGCGCCGCAGCACTTCCACTGCCATCGGCATGTCGTTGACGATTCCGACTCTCACGTGCGCGCCTTTCCGATCAGGTCTTCCACCGCGTCGAGCAGCGCGTCATCATGGAAGCTGCCCTTCGCCAGATAATAGTCGGCGCCGGCGTCCAGCCCGCGCCTCCTGTCCTCTTCCCTGTCCTTGTACGACACCACCATCACCGGCAGGCCCTGCAGCTTGGGATCGGCCTTGATGCGCGACACCAGTTCGATGCCGTCCATGCGCGGCATGTCCACGTCGGTCACGACCAGGTCGAACGACTCGCTGCGCAACATGTTCCAGCCGTCCATGCCGTCCACGGCCACGGCCACGTCGAAGCCGCGGTTCAACAGCAGCTTGCGCTCCAGCTCCCGCACCGTAAGCGAGTCGTCCACCACCAGCACGCGCTTGCGCCGCCGCGCCTGTTCGGCCGCGCCCGCGCCGTCCACCCGGCTCAGCTGTCCGCCTTCCACCAGCTTCTGCACCGACACCAGCATGTCTTCCACGTCGAGGATCAGCAGCGGCGTGCCATCGTCCATCAATGCGCCCGCCATCACGTCCTGCACCTTGCCCAGACGCGGGTCCAGCGGCTGCACCACCAGCGTGCGCTCGCCCACGTAACGGTCCACGGCAACGCCATAAAGCCGGTCGTGGTCGCCCACCAGCACCACGCATACCGTTTCGGAGGCCGGCGCGGCGCCGCCCGTGCGCAGGATCTGGCGCGCGGACACCAGCCCGATCTGCCGGTCCATGAAGCGGAAATGCTGATGCCCTTCGAGCTGTTCGATGTCTTCGGCGCGCACTTGCAGCGCGTGGTTGACGTAGGCCAGCGGGAATGCGTAGATCTCTTCCTGCACCTCGACCAGCAGGCTGCGCACCACCGAGAGCGACAAGGGCATCTCCAGCATGAAACGGGTGCCCTGCCCTGTCTGCTGCTGGATGCGCACCGCGCCGCGCAACTGGCGCACCATGGTCTGCACCACGTCCAACCCCACCCCGCGCCCCGAGATCTCCGTGACTTCGCCGCGCGTGCTGAAGCCCGACAGGAACAGGAACTCCAGCAGCTCGGCCTCGGTCAGCCGGGCCGCGGTTTCCGCGCTGGCCAGCTTGCGCTGCACCACTTCCACGCGCAGCCGGTCCAGCGAAATGCCGGCGCCGTCGTCGCTGAGTTCAATCAGCAGCATGCCGGCCGCATGGCGCGCCGACAGCCGGATCCGGCCTTCGGCCGGCTTGCCCGCCGCCAGCCGGTCCTGCGGCATCTCGATGCCGTGGTCCACCGCGTTGCGCAACAGGTGCATCAGCGGCGCGTCGAGCTTTTCCAGGATGTCGCGATCCACCTGGGTGGACTCGCCTTCGATTTCCAGCCGCACCTGCTTGCCCAGCGCGCGGCCTACGTCGCGGACCATGCGCGCCATGCCTCCCACCCCGTCGCCGAACGGCCGCATGCGGCAGGCCAGCGCGGTGTCGTACAGGCGCTGGGCCAGGTGGCCCATGCGCCAGCCGAATTCGTCGACCTCGCTGGTGCGCTGCGACAGCTCCTGCTGGCATTGCTGGACGATGCGCAGGGCATCGTCCAGCGCGGCTTGCGCCTGCGCGTCCAGCGCCTGGCCCGCCAGGGCCGCGCGCACGCCGTCCAACGCCTGGACCGCGCCCGCCTGCATGCGCTTCAGACGCAGCATGGACGCGCCAAAGGGCGCGATCCAGTGCGACTCCACCAGGGTCTCGCTGGACAGGCCCAGCAATTTGTTGAGGGTGTCAGCCGTCACGCGCAGCACGCGTTCGCCCTCGCCCAATCCCGCGTCCGAGCTGCGCCGTTGCAGCGCGGTGGCGGGCGGCTCATCCAGGACCGGAATCGGCGGCAGGAAATCCGCGGGCTTCGGGACCAGCGCTGCTGTCGACGCTGCCGGCGCCGCATGCGGCGCATTGCTCAGGCGCGTCACCAGCTCGTCGATCTCGCTACCCAGCTCCACACCCGGCGTGGCCACGCGCTGCAACAGGTCCGCGCCCATCAGCAGGGCGTCGATGTCCGCGGCCTGCAGCCGCAGCCGGCCTTCGCGCGCCTCAACCAGGCAATCCTCCATGGCGTGCGCGATGCGCACCGCCGGATGCAGATCGACGATGCGGGCCGCGCCCTTGAGCGAATGCGCCGCGCGCATGCAGGCTTCCAGCTGCGGCGCGGACGTGGGGTCGTGCTCCAGGGCCAGCAGGCCCTTGTTCAGCACCTCCACCTGGGTGCGGGTCTCCAGCTGGAACAATTCCAGAAGCGAGGCATCGCGCATCTGATCCGGATTCACGCCAGGCTCCGTTCCAAAGCTTGCATCAGCAAGGTCTCGTCCAACACGCCCACGGCGCGGCCGCCGCAGCGGGCCATGCCGCGCGAGTACTTGAGGCTTGCGCCCTCCACGGTCGCGGGCAGGGGCTCCAGCCCGTCCAGGTCCACGGCGTGCATGCCTTCGACCTCATCCACCGGCACGACCACCGCGCGGCCTGCGCCGCCCAGTATCAGCATGCGCGCCGTGGCCGGCCGCTCGCGCGCGTCCTCCGCTGCCGCCTCCAGACCCAGCAGGCGCGCCAGCGACACGCACACAGTGAGGGAGCCGCGCACATTGGTCACGCCCAGCATCGCCGGATCGCGCCGGTGCGGCAGGCTCAGGATGCTGCGGGTGCCGGCCACTTCGTCCAGCGCCCGGGTCGGCAGCCCCAGCCATTCGCGGTGCACGCGGAACACCAGCAGCGAAGACAGCCTGGCGCGCTCCTGCTGGGCCTCTTCGGCGCCCTGCTCTTCCATTTGCGGCGGCAGACGGTCAAGTATGCGCTTGGCCGCCGCCGCATAGACCGGACAATTGCGGCAATGCACGTGGTCGGCCAATTGCGCGCAACTCTTGTCGCCGCGGATGCCGATGCGGTTCCAGCAGTCGTCCACGTCGGACAGCGCGCCCATGATTTCAACCACGTCGCGCCTCCCCGCGAGCCGCGCGCGCCTGCAGGCGGCTGGCCGCTTCGTGATCGCCGTCCGACGCCACCAGCGCGGCCAGATGCAGCAGGGCTTCGCGATGGGTCGGATCGAGATAGAGCGCCTTGCGGTAGGCCGCTTGCGCCTGCCGCGCGTCGCCTGCCGCGTCCTGCAGCAAGCCTTGCAGATACAGGGCCTCGGCGCTGGCGCCGTGGGTGCCTATGTGCGCCTGGCACTGCGCCATGGCGTCCTGCACCCGGCCCTGGTCGGCCAGGGCCGCGATATGGCGCAAGGAGGCCTGCGCGTCGCGCAATCCGGCCGAGGCGACCACGGGCGCCGCGGGTATCGCCGGTATGGGCGCATGCGCCAGGGGCAGGCCGGGCTCCGGCGCCTGGGCCAGCGGCCGCCTGGGCGGCGTCCAGCTGTGCACGATGGGCCGCGCTGCCGCCGGCGCGACAGGCTCGGCCGGCGGGGGCAGCGGCTTGGCCAGGAAGGCGAACGAACGCGCCATGGGCACTGCCGGCAGCCTGCGGCCGGTCAGCAAGGTGGTTTCGGCCGGGCCGACGAAAAGCACGCCATCCTCGCGCGTAAAGCTGCGCAGCACCTGCACGGCGCGGGCCTGCGTTGCCGCGTCGAAATAGATGAGCAGATTGCGGCAGAACACAAAGTCATAGGGCGCCACCCCTGCCAGCAGATCGGGATCGAACAGATTTCCGGCCTGGAACCGCACCTGCGCCGCCACGTGGGCGGCCAGTTGGTGGCCGTCGGCGGTCTCCGAAAAATAGCGGTCGCGGTACCCCAGGTCATCGCCGCGAAATGAATTGCGGCCGTACAGGCCGCGCCGCGCGAATTCGACCATGCGCACGCTGATGTCGAAGGCGTCGATCTGGAAACGTTCGGCGGGCACGCCGGCGTCCAGCAGCGCCATGGCGATGGAGTAAGGCTCCTCGCCGCTGGAACAGGGCACGCTCAACACGCGCAACACACGGCCTTCGGCGCCCGTGGCGTACAGGCGCGCCCGCGCCAGCGCGGCCATGGCCGCCTGCGATTCGGGATAACGGAAAAACCAGGTCTCCGGCACGATGACCGCTTCGATGAGCTGCTGCATCTCGGCAGGCGCCGCCTGCACCTGCCACAGGTAATCCTGCTCATCGGCAATGCCGGCCATGCCCATTCTGCGCCGCACCGCGCGCTCGACGGCGGCCTTGCCGATGGAGCCGCTATCCAGGCCCATGCGCCGCTTGAGCAAGGCGCTGAACTCGTCGATCAGCATCATGGCCGCGCCTCGCGCGCCGCGCCTGCGGCGTCGGCGGGAAACAACAGCGCCTGCACGGGCGCAGGCAGCAGGTCGCGCACGTTGACAGCCTGCACCATGCCGTCGGCATCGCCGAGCACCGCGCCCAGATAGCGCGCCTGCGGATTGTCCAGGCCGCCGGACTGAAACGCTGCGGGATCGTAGTGCACGGTTTCGGTCGCCTGCTCCAGGATCAGCCCCAGCAGATGTTCCGGCCCGTCCGACTGCGCCTGATAGCGCACCAGGGCCAGCCGGGTGCTGGTGACGGCGGCGGCCGTGCCGCCCCCCGCCAGCGCGCTCATGTCGATGACGGGGACAGCCACGCCGCGGCGGTCCATCACGCCGGCCACCCACGCCGGCGCGCCCGGCACCTGCTTGAACGGGCGCAGGCCCAGCACCTCGGCGATGTCTCTTGCGTCCAGCGCATAGCGGTCGCCGCCGATGCGGAACAGCAGGTACAGCCGGCGTCCGGCCGCAGCAGAGGGAGCGCGCTGCGCCATGGCAACCATCACACCTTGAAGCGCGAAACGCCGCTGCGCAGGTCGTTGGCGACCAGCGTCAGTTCTTCGATCGCCAGCGTGGACTGGCGCAGCGATTCCACGGTCTGCTGGGCGGCGTCGCTCAGCTGCTGCAGGGCCTGGTTGATCTGTTCGGCGCCGGTGGCCTGCGCCTGCATGCCTTCGTTGACCATTTGCACGCGCGGCGCCAGCGTCTGCACCTGCTGGATGATCTGCGACAGCTGGTCGCCCACCTGCTGCATGTCGGCCATGCCGCGCCGCACTTCCTCGGAGAACTTGTCCATGCCCATGACGCCGGCAGACACCGACGACTGGATCTCGCGCACCATCTGCTCGATGTCGTAGGTGGCGACGGCGGTCTGGTCCGCCAGCCGGCGGATCTCGGTCGCCACCACCACGAAGCCGCGGCCGTATTCGCCGGCCTTCTCGGCTTCGATCGCCGCGTTCAGCGACAGCAGGTTGGTCTGGTCCGCCACTTTCGTGATCGTAGTAACCACTTGCGTGATGTTGCCGGCCTTCTCGTTCAGGATCGCCAGCTTGGCGTTGACCGAACCCGCCGCCCCGACCACGTTGCGCATGGTGTCTTCCATGCGCGCCAGGCCCACCTGGCCGCTGCCCGCCAGCGCCGCGGTCTGCTCGGCCGCGCCGGAGACTTCGGCCATGGTGCGCACCAGCTCGCGCGAGGTGGCGGAGATTTCGCGCGAGGTCACGCCGATCTCGGTCGTGGTGGCGGCGACTTCGGAGGCCGTCGCCTGCTGCTGCTTGGAAGTGGCCGCGATCTCGGTGACGGAGGTGGCCACCTGCACCGCGGAGCGCTGCGTCTTGCCAACCAGACCGGTCAGCTCGTCCACCATGCCATTGAAGCCGGTTTCGATGGCGTTGAATTCGTCCTTGCGCGCCAGCGTCAGGCGTCGCGTCAGATCACCGCCGCCGGTGGCCTCCAAGGTCTTGACGATGGCGCGCATGGGGTTGGCGATGGCGCGCATCAGCAGGATGCCGCAGATGATGGCGGCCACGATCGCCAGGCCCAGCGACAGCAGCATGCGCGTTTCGGCGCTGTTCACCGATTGCTTGATGGCGACGGCCGCTTCGTCGGCCTGTTTCTTGTTTTCCTGCACCATCCTGGCGAGGATGTCGCGGCCCTTGTAGAACGCCGGCCGCAGTTCCGCCTTGATCAGCGCCTGCGCCCGCGCCGGGTCCGCCAGCGCGGCAGGCGCAAGAATGTTGGCGCGGATGCGTCTGTACTCCTGCAGTTCCTTCTCGAACTCCTCGAACATCTGCCGGTCGTCGGCGCGCGCGATGGTGCGACGGTATTGCTCGATATCGTCCGCCAGCAACTTATCGGTCTCGGGCAGACCCGCCAGGATGCGGCTGCGTTCCTGGTCCGTCTCCATGTTGAACGCGTCCTGCACCAGCACGAAGCCGGCGAACCAGGAGGCCCGGATCGAAGTGCTGTAGTAGATGCCGGGCACGGCATCATTGTTGATCAGCTCGACTTCCGACTCGATGACCAGCAGGCGCCGGTAATCCATCACCACCATCAACGCCATGATGGCCAGAATCGCCAGGAAGCTGGCCAGGATGCGCTGGCGTAGTGTCAGATTCTTCATGCCGGGAGACCTCTATGCAAAATCAACTCGTCGATTGGACCGAAATATTCTGGAACAGAACCGGGGACACAAGGCTGTCCATTTATTACGGGATGTTGTGAGTTGGTTGACAATTATTGCAAAGGCAAACGCTGACAGCCACGGAAAACGCCGAAATTGCGGGAAATATGGCGCTTTGCGTCGGAAAAAAGCAAAGCCCTCTTACAAGGGCTTGTCTTTTCCCGCAACAATGCGTACCGGACCCGTTTTCAGGCGGCGCCGCTCCAAAGCGCCGCGGGCGGACGGGATTGCACCCAGTCTTGCGCCTGCCCATAGGCGTGCGCAAGCTGCAGCACAGCCAGGTCCGCCTGCGGCGGCCCAATAAGCTGCATGCCCATGGGCAGCCCTGCGGCGTTGAATCCCACCGGCACGCTGATCACCGGGCAGCCCGCCAGCGTCCAGGGCGTGACGGTCTCCATCCAGCGGTGATAAGTGTCCATGGGACGCCCGGCGATCTCCTTGGGCCAGTCCAGCGCCGCGTCGAAGGGGAACACCTGGGCCGACGGCACCGCCAGATAATCCACGTCGTCGAACATGCGCTGCACGGTCTGGTACCAGGCGCTGCGCTCTTCGGTGGCCTGGTAAACCTGCCGCGCCGTCATGCCTTCCAGCCCTTCGACTTCCCAGACCACGGCCGGCTTCACCAGCTTGCGGGTTTCGGGATTGTGGACGAGGGGGTGCAGTTGTCCGCCCACCATCAAGTGGCGGTGAGCCAGCCAGATGCGCCAAAGGCGTTCGCCGGCGAATGGCACCTGGTAGTCGACGGCCTCGCAGCCGGTCTGCGCCAGGCCGGCCAACGCCTGCTCGCACAGCTCCAGAATGCCCGGCTCCATCGGCAGGTAGCCATTCCAGTCACCCAGCCAGCCCACGCGCTTGCCCCGCAGGTCGGCGTCCAGGGACTGCGCGAACTGCGCCGGGTCGCCGGTCAGGGACAGCGGCACGCGGCGGTCGGGCCCCGCCATCACGGACAGCAGCATGGCCACGTCGCGCGGTGTACGGCCCATCGGCCCCTCAACCGCCAGCTGCTTGAGGAAAACCTCGGTCGACGGTCCGTAAGGCACGCGGCCAGCGGACGGGCGCATGCCGTAGACGTTGCAGAACGCCGCGGGATTGCGCAGCGAGCCGCCGAAATCGCTGCCGTCCGCCACCGGCAGCATGCGGGCCGCCAGCGCGGCCGCAGCGCCGCCGCTGCTGCCGCCCGCGGTCCGGGACGGATCGTAGGGATTGCCCGTGACGCCATATACCTGGTTATAGGTGTGCGAGCCCAGGCCGAACTCCGGCACGTTGCTGCGGCCGATGAAGATGGCGCCGGACGCGCGCATGCGCTCGATGATGATGGAGTCGTGCGCCGTGACCTGGTCCTTGTAGACCAGCGAGCCCATGGACGTGACCATGCCGCGCACGGCGGTCAGGTCCTTGGGCGCCTGCGGCATGCCATGCAGCCAGCCCAGCCACTGTCCCGCGGCCAATTGGGCGTCGCGCTCATCGGCCTCGCGCAGCAGTTCGTCGCTGTCGCGCCGGGCGACGATGGCGTTGAGCTTGGGATTGACCCGGTCGATGTGCGCCAGGTAGGCCGCCATGACCTCGCGGCAGGACACCTGACGCTTGCGGATCGCCTCGGACAGCGCGTGCGCGGGCATCGCCACGATGTCGTTCAATGGGACGGCTGCGGCCGGGGCGGCAATGGTCATGCGGGTCTCCTTGCGGCGCGCCTTCGACTCGGGGCGCCTGATCATATGGGGTCACGCTTGCCGGACGCCGGCCGCGCAGGCAGACGATACTACGCAAACCACAGGCGCCGCGCTTGGCGCGCCGGATCCCGCGGCAGGCCGGAAAACTTGCGCCAGATCAAACCGCAGGCTGGCGCACCCGCCCTAAGATCGCCTTCCGCCCCACAAGGAGACGACCTTGACCTCAGACGCAGACATCTGCACCGAAGCCGAAATCCGCGACCTGGTGCACGCCTTCTACGGCAAGGCGCGCGCGGACGCGCAGCTGGGCCCGGTCTTCAACAGCCAGGTGCACGACTGGGACGAGCATCTGGCGACCCTGTCGGATTTCTGGTCCGCCGTGCTGCTGGGCACGCGCCGCTTCACCGGCATGCCCATGCCCAAGCATGCCGCCATGCCGAACCTCAGCGCAGAACTGTTCGAGCGCTGGCTGGCGCTATGGCAGGAGACCACCGACGCCCTGCCCAACCGGGCGCTGGCCGACGCAGCCCAGGAAATGGCCCGGCGCATGGCGCGCAGCCTCTGGTATGGGTACCAGCTCAGCCGCGACCCCAGCCAGCCGCTGACCGAACTGCACCCGGCCTGATCACTCGATCCGCCACCAGCCCGGCAGCAGCCCGCGCACCTTGGCGCGGCGGTAGCGGTCGTCGATCAGGTGCACCGTGCCCACGTCGTGTTCCGTGCGGATGACGCGGCCCGCCGCCTGCACCACCTTCTGCATGCCGGGGTACAGGTAGGTGTAGTCGTAGCCGTTCTCCACGCCATAGCGCAAGTCCATGGCGCGCTTCATGTTCTCGTTCACGGGATTCACCTGCGGCAGCCCCAGCGTGGCGATGAACGCGCCGATCAGCCGCCTGCCGGGCAGGTCCACGCCTTCCGAAAATGCGCCGCCCAGCACCGCGAAGCCCACGCCCTGCCCCGTTTCGGTAAAGCGCGCCAGGAACGCCGCGCGGCCCGCCTCGTCCATGCCCGGCGTCTGCAGCCAGATCGGCACCGCGGGATGGCGCTCACGCATCAGGTCCGACACCTGGCGCAGATAGTCGAAACTGCTGAGAAAACCCAGGTAGTTCCCCGGCCGCTCGGCGTATTGCCGCGCAATCAGTTCGACGATGGGCGCCAGCGAACGCTCGCGGTCGCGATAGCGCGTGGATACGTTGCCCACCACCCTCACCGCCAGCTGCTCGGCCTGGAATGGCGCGGCCACGTCCAGCCAGGGCGTGGCCGCGGGCAGGCCCAGCGTGTCGCGGTAGAACTGCTGCGGGCTCAGCGTGCCCGAGAACAGCACCGTGGCATGCGCCGCCGCGTAACGCGCCGCGAGGTAAGGCGCCGGGATCACGTTGCGCACGCACAGCACGGAGGGCGGCGTCTTGGCGCCGGCCGCGCTGGCGTCCGACAGAGTCACATCGAACAGCGCGTGCGAGCCGAACTGCTCGGCCAGCCGCATGAATTGCAAGGCCTCGAAGTAAAACGCCAGCACGGGATCGTCCTGCGGCAGCGGGTTCTCGGCCATGTGCTCCATGATCGCGCCCACCGCCTTCTGCACCGCGGCCAGCACGCCGGCCGCGACCTCGTCATAGGCCTGGTAGCGCTCCGCCTGCTTCTTGTTGAGCGCGTTCCATGAGCGCTGCAAACCATCCAGGGACTTCTTCAGCCCCTTGGGCGCGGCGTAGCGCGCCGCCGCGAGCGAGGCCTGGTCGAGCTCGCCCGTGTACATGCGGCGCGCCCGGTCGACCAGATTGTGAGCCTCGTCCACCAGCACCGCCACCTTCCATTGGTACACCTGCGTCATGGCGTACAACATCGCAGTGGCGTCGTAGTAGTAGTTGTAGTCGCCCACCACCACGTCGCTCCAGCGGATCAGCTCCTGCGACAGGTAGTACGGGCAGACCTGATGTTCGCGCGCGGTGGCCGCCACCGTGGCGGCATCCAGCCGCGCATGCGACAGCGCGGCCTCGCGCGCCTGCGGCAAGCGGTCGTAGAATCCCTGCGCCAGCGGGCAGGACTCGCCGTGGCAGGCCAGGTCCGGGTGGACGCAAGTCTTGTCGCGCGCCTGCAAGTCCAGCACCCGCAAGCCGGGCGCAGCCGGCTGCGCGTTGACCGTGTCCAGCGCCTCAAGCGCCAGGCCGCGGCCCGGACTCTTGGCGGCCAGGAAGAAAATCTTGTCCAGGCTCGCGCCCGGGCTGGCCTTGAGCAGCGGGAAGATCGTCCCCAGCGTCTTGCCTATGCCGGTGGGCGCCTGGGCCATCAGGCAGCCGCCGTCGCGCGCCGTGCGGTACGTGGCCACGGCGAGCTCGCGCTGCCCCGCGCGGAACTCGCCGTACGGAAACTTCAGCGCTTCCAACGCCGCATCGCGCGCCTGGCGGTGCGCAAGCTCGGTCGCTGCCCAGGCCAGGAATCTTCCGCATTGCTCGCGGAAGAACGCCTGCAGCGCGGCGGCCTCGTGCGTTTCCACCAGCACCGTCTCTTCCTCGGTGACCACGTTGTAGTACACCAGCGCCACGTGCAGGCTTGCGAGTCCGCGCGCCTGGCACAGCAGATGCCCGTACACCTTGGCCTGCGCCCAATGCACTGCGCGGTGGTTATCGCGCACACTTTCAAGCTGGCCGCGGTAGGTCTTGATCTCTTCGAGCTGATTGGCCACGGGATCGTAGCCATCGGCGCGGCCGCGCACCAGCAGGTTTTCATGCAGGCCGGACAGCGCCAACTCGATCTCGTAATCCGGCCCCCGGCGCCCCGTCACGGCGGCATGGCCCGCCATGCCCTCCAGACCCGTAGGCGCAGGCGTGAAGCGCAGGTCCAGATCCCCCGCCCGCGCCGTGAATTCACACAGGGCGCGCACCGCCACGGCGTAGCTCATGCCGCGTCCTCGCGCCAGCTGACGTGGCACACCCGCACCGGCATGCCGTGCGACACGCAGTACCGCAACCAGCGGATCTGGTTGTCCTGCAGCTTGTCGCCCGGCCCCTTGACCTCGATCAGCTCATAGCGGCGCTCGGCCGGCCAGAAGCGGATCAGGTCCGGCAAGCCGGAGCGGTTGGTCTTGACGTCGCGCAGCAGGCGTTCGAAGTACAGCTTCAAGTGGGCGGCAGGCAGGCAGTCCAGCGCCTGCGTCAGCAGGCCCTCGGACAGGGAGCCCCAGAAAACAAAGGGCGATTGCAGTCCGGATTTTTCGGCGTAGCGTTGCAGGATCAGGTCGCGGTAGCCCGGCGTGTCCAGCTGCGCCAGGCATTGCGCAAACAGCGCCGCGCGGCGCTCATGGAAATCCGGCGCGTCCAGGTCCGCCGGACCGCGCTGGAACGGATGGAAGAAGGCGCCCGGCAAGGGCGCGAACACCGCGGGCCAGCACAGCAGTCCGAACAGCGAATTGATCAGTGCGTTTTCCACGTAGTGCACGGGTGCGTCGTCCCGATGCAGGTGATCGCGGGTGACGAATTCCACCGAAGTTCGCTCTGCCGGGCGCGCCAGCGTCAGATCGGTGCGCAGCAAGGCGGGAGCCGACTCGCACGCCGGAGCGCCCTGCCCCGCGCCGCGATACAGCCGCGGCAGCATGCGCGCCAGGCGCTGGCTTTCCTCTTCGCTTTCAGGTTGGGCCTGCGCCTGCAGAGCCAGGGCCAACGCGTCGCCGTGCCGCGCCATGCGTTCATACACGCGGATGCGGCGATGGCGCGCGCCAGGATATGCGCAGGCCTCGTACACGCGCTGCGCGGTGTCCCAGTCCTGCGACCGCTCGCAGGACTGCCCGATGCGCAACAGCACTTTGGCGCGACGCTTTTCGAGCCAGGGGTTGGCGCTGGCGCAGGCCTGCACGGCCTGCATCAGCGCATCGGCATCCGCCCCCTCATCCAGGGCGACGCGGCAGGCGTGCAGCGCCAGATAGCAGTCCACGTCTTCGCGCGTCTGGAAGGCGCGCGACGAGGCATCGAACGGCACGGTCTCGTACTGGAATACGCCCAGGTCGGCCAGCACGAACTCCGACCAGTCCTGGTGCAGATTGCCGAAGAACATCAGGCGGAATCGCTCACAGACATCCGATACGGCCACGCGCCAGACTGGCTCGTCCGCTGCAGGATTCCAGTCCGCATAGGGCCGCGCATCCGCGCACGCGACGCGCACGGCCTCCAGCAGATCGCCCTTGCGCGGGGCGGACTTGGCCGGCACCTGCGCAAACATGCGATTCAGCTCCGGCTTGGTATGCAGGCCGAAGAGTTCATCCAGCGTCATCGGCGCCTGCGCGTCCAGCCAGCCCAATTGCAGCAGCGGCCCGGCGGCGGCCTCGGCCGCGCCGATCTCCTCGTAGGTCAGCCGGCTGGCGCGGAACCATGGCCCGCGCCGCATCAGCATGCGCACCATCAGGGCCTGGGATGCCTGCGGCAAGGCCGGAAATTCCGCCATGAAGCGGCGCTCGGCGTCGTCCAGCAGGTCGGCGTAGCGGTCGCCCACCCACGTCAGCGCGCGCTGGAAGTTGTGCAGATAGTAGTAACGGTAGGCGGGGAACATCGGCCGGGCCGGAAGACTGGATATTTATCCAGCAATCATAGCAGGCGCGCCCGGCCGGCGTCCCTCTCTTCAGGCTTGCCCGTGGCGCACCAGATTGAACCCTTCGTCTTCGTCCGGCTCGACGAAGTACGCCGTGATCATGTCGAACTGTTCGTCCGTGGTGGTGTAAGGGTGCGTGCCCGAGGCATTGCGCGCGCGCAGCCTGGCCTTGCAGACCTCATCGGGCAGATCCAGAAAATGCAGCTGATGGGCGCAGCCGGCCTCTTGCGCCACTTGGCGCAGCCATTCACGGCTGCGCCGCGTGTTGGCCGGGAAGTCCAGCACCACCGACAAGCCCGCCCCGACCAGCGCCGCCACGTGGCTGCCCATGGCATTGCGCAGGCGGCTGGCGCAGCGGGCGTAGTCGGTCAGGTCCACGATTTCTCCGGGATACAGCGCCGCCAGCCAGCTGTCCTCGCTGAGCAGGATGGTGCCGGGCCGCGCGGCCAAGGCTTGCGCCAGCGTGGATTTGCCGGCGCCGATCTTGCCGCACAGAAAGTGCAGCATGGGCGTGGCGGCGGCGGAAGGTTCTGTGGACATCATGAAGTGCTCTCCTGGAAAAAACTGCGGCAGGAGGCGGGCCAACAAAAAACCCGCCTCTGGCGGGTTTATGTAGCGATGTACCGACGCGCGCTAACCCACCATGACCTTGATGGTGGTAATAATCAAAGCGAACGGGGTCAGGGATCGGCGCATGTGGTGAAGCTTGCGCCCGGCATCGGCTCTTGTCAAATTCCGCGGAAAAAACAGCGCCGGCAAGCCCTGCAGCTTGCCGGCGCCGTGTTGCATCACGCTGCGCGATGCCGCGGGGACCTCAACGCGCGGGCTGCGGCGCCGCCCCCACGTCCTTGCGCACCTTGGCCACGTCGGCGGCGGTGACGGCCGCCCCCTGGTTGCCCCAGCTGGACCGCACGAACGTCACCACATCGGCGACTTCCTTGTCGGTCATGCGCCAGTCGAAGCCCGGCATCGCGTAGGCAGTGGGCGCCGCCGCGGTGGCCGGCATCTGCGCGCCCTTGAGCACGATGTGGATCAGGGACGCGGGGTCCGCCGAATTCACCGTCGAGCTCAACGCCAGCTGCGGGAAGGTTTCCGCATAGCCCTTGCCGGTACTGCGGTGGCAGGCCGCGCAATTGTTGAGGAAGGCCATGGCGCCGTCGCCCTTGTCCTTGCCCGTGCGCAGCGCCTGCGCCACGGACTCGTTGTAGGCCAGCGGCTTGGTGGCGTCCTTGTTCACCGGCGGCAGGCTCTTCAGATAGGCCGCGATGGCGTTCAGGTCGGCATCGGACAGGTGCTGCGTGCTGTCGCCCACCACCTGCGCCATGCCGCCAAAAGCCGCGGAATGGCCGTTGCGACCGGATTTCAGGAAGGCCACGATGTCCGCCTGGCTCCAACTGCCGAGGCCGTCGGTCGTGTCGCCGCGCAGGTTCTTGGCCAGCCAGCCTTCGACCACGCCGCCGGACAGGAAGGCCGAGCCGTCCGCCTCGGTCAAGGCCTTTTCCTGCAAGGCGACGCCGCGCGGCGTGTGGCAGGTGCTGCAATGGCCCAGGCCTTCGACCAGGTACTGGCCGCGCAGGAGCGCGGCGCGGTCGGCGCCCTGGGTGTCCGCGGTCACGGGGGCCGTGGCCACGTCGGGCGCAAACATCCAGCGCCACACGCCCAGCGGCCAGCGCATCGACAAGGGCCAGATGATGTCCGTATCCTTGTTCTCCTGCTTGACCGGCTCCACGCCGTGCATGAAGTAGGCGTACAGGGCCTTCACGTCCTCGGGCGTGACCTTGGCATAGGCGGTGTACGGCATCGCCGGATACAGCGAGTGCCCGTCCTTGGCCACGCCATGGCGCACGGCCCGGTCGAAGTCCTCGTAGGAATAGCCGCCGATGCCGGTGTCCTTGTCGGGCGTGATGTTGGTGGAATAGATCATGCCCAGCGGCGAATCGATGCCCAGGCCGCCCGCAAACGGCTTGCCGTCCTTGGCCGTGTGGCAGGCGATGCAGTCGCCGGCGCGCGACAGGTACTCGCCCTGCTTGATCATCTGGGCGTCGGCGGCGGCCGGCGTGCCGTCCGCGGCGAACGCGGCGCTGGCCACCAGGGCGGAGATGGCCGCAACAATGGTCTGCTTAATCATTGTGCCGTCTCCTTAAGCCTGGACCAGCGGGCCGGGGTTCTTCAGATACAGGTCGCGGATCGCTTGCGCCGACCAATAGGCCAGCGCCCCGACCAGGCCGGTGGGGTTGTAGCCCATGTTCTGCGGGAACACGCAGGCGCCCATCACGAACAGGTTGGGCACGTCCCAGCTCTGCAGGTACTTATTGACCACGCTATCCTTGGGGTTGGTGCCCATGATGGCGCCGCCCGTGTTGTGCGTGCTCTGGTAGACCCGCGTGTCGTAGCGCGCGCCCTTCTTGCGCACTCCCACGGCGTACTTTTCGGGCTTCATGGCCTTGGCCACTTCTTCCATGCGCTTGCCCATGTAGCCCAGCATGTCGAACTCGTTGTCGTGCCAATCGAAGGTCATGCGCAGCAGCGGCTGGCCAAAGCTGTCCTTGTAGGTCGGGTCCAGCGACAGATAGGCGTCGCGGTACGACATCACCGAACCGGAAATGCCTATGGACATGTGGCGCTGGTAGGCGTCCTGTACGCCGGCCTTCCAGCCCGTGCCCCAGCTGGGCGTGCCCGGCATGGTGGGCGTCTGCTTGATGGGACGGCCGCCGTAGCGCACGTGGCGGATGCTGGCGCCGCCCAGGAAGCCCAGCGGGCCGTGGTCGAACTGGTCGCCGTTCAGGTCGTCCATGCCCACGCCGCCCGCGCCCGTGCCCACGAAGGGATTGAGCTGGGTGCCCTTGGGCAGCAGCACGCTGACCGCGCCGTTCATCTGGTACGCATAGTTCTTGCCGACCACGCCTTCATTGGTCTTGGGATCGTAGGGCTTGCCGATGCCGGACAGCAGCAGCAGGCGCACGTTGTGCATCTGGTAGGCCGACAGGATCACCAGGTCCGCCGGCTGCTCCACTTCGCGGCCTTGCGCATCGATGTAGGTCACGCCCACGGCCTTCTTGCCGCTCGAGTCCAGGTTGACCTTGATCACGTGCGAGTGCGTGCGCAGCTCGAAGTTGGGCTTCTTCAGCAGCACCGGCAGGATGGTGGTCTGCGGCGAGGCCTTCGAGTACATGTAGCAGCCGTAGTTCTCGCAGAAACCGCAGAAATTACAGGGGCCGAGACGCACGCCATAAGGGTTGGTGTACGGACCCGAAGCATTGGCCGCAGGCGCCGGATACGGATGGAAACCGACCTCGCGCGCCGCCTTGTCGAACAACTGGGCGCCGTAGGTGGTGGTCAGGGGCGGCAGCGGAAATTCCTTGCTGCGCTTGCCTTCCAGCGGATTGCCGCCTTCGACGATCTGGCCGTTCAGGTTGCCGGCCTTGCCGGAGGTGCCGCATACGTACTCGAACTTCGTGAAGTACGGCTCCAGCTCATCGTAGGTCACGCCGAAATCCTGGATGGTCATGCCTTCAGGGATGAAGTTCTTGCCGTAGCGCGTTTCATACCGGGTGCGCAGCTCCAGTTCTTCGGGCAGCACACGGTAGTGCATGCCATTCCAGTGGAAGCCCGCGCCGCCCACGCCCGTGCCCAGCAGGAACGAGCCGTTCTGGCGGTACGGCACGGCCACGTCGTCCACGCCATGGCGGATGGTCACGGTTTCCTTGGACAGGTCCTGGAACAGCTTGCCGCGCACGGAGTACGCCAGCTCATCCGCAACCTTGGGATACTCGGCGTCCTTGGGCGTGTCCTGCATCGCGCCGCGCTCCAGCGCCAGTACATGCAAGCCGGCCTCGGTCAGCTCCTGGCCGAGGATCGCCCCGGTCCAGCCGAACCCGACCAGCACCGCATCGACTTTGTCTTTCTTGATCGCCATGGCTTAACCCTTCTCCCCAGAGATCGACACCGGGCCATAGGGATACTTCGCGTTGGGCTGGTCGGCCCAGTCCATGAAGTCCGCGCGCGCGCCCGGGAAACCCACCATCTTCCAACCCACCATGTTCTTGTTGCCGCCATACATCGGATCGGCGAAGAAGCCTTCCTTGGTGTTGGAAAGCAGGAAGCTGAAGAACGTCGTGGCAGGCACGGTTTCGAACTTGATCTTGCCGCCCTGCAGGTCCTTCAGGATCTGCTCCTGCAGCGGCTTGTCCAGTTCGGCGTAGGCCTTGCCGTGCGTCTTCACGCACCAGGCGTCACAGGCCTCGATGCCGTGGCGATAGACCTCGCGGGGATTCTGGTTCAGCTGGTAGCCCAGTTCCGGCACCTGGTCGGTGTGGAACGGACCTTGCATGTACCAGAGCTTGCCGTGGCCGAACGGGGTTTCCATCTGGCGGTCGATGAACTCCGGCACGCCGGCCTCGATGGCGCCGGGACCGTACTGGTCTGCGGGAATCAGATGATCCACCGCGGCCACGATGAAGGCCCATTCGGCCTTGGTGAAATAGGTGGGTTCGTAAGGCTTGGCCGCGCGCGCTGCGGCGCTATCCGGCTCGTTGGCACAGCCGGTGGTCATTGCGCCCACCGCCAGCGTCGACGCCGGCACAATGGCCAACGCCTGCAGGAACCGCCTGCGCGGCTTTGCGTCTTCTGTCATAGACATCTCCGTGAATACTCCAAGTTGTCCTAGCTACCGAACATGAACCTGGGAACACGAACCGCCGAGCTAGTGACAACACGCTCTTCGCTTGCAGAAAATCGACCCGATCCCCACGACATGGAGCTTGGGAAAGGGTGCGCACATTATGCGCTTTTTAGGCCATCTGATACGCTCAGATGACCATATCAGATCGATTTTCTTGACATGAAAATAAGTTTTGCATTAAGGACAAAGTAAGAAACCCGCTTGCGCGGGTTTCATGGCACTGCGGTGCGCGGCTGGCGCGCGCTTGCGGCTTTGCCGCGGACGAGGCGCTATGGTCAGGACTCGTCGAACAGGCGGCCGTATCCGGGCCTGGCCTTGCCCCCTCCCCCCGCAAGCCGCACTGCGTCCCAGAACCCTGCAGGCGAACTCGACACCACCGGCACGCCCAGACGGCGCTCGACTTCGGGTATGGCGTCCAGCGTCAACAGGCCGCCGCAAGACAGCAGGATGCCGTCGCTATCGGGCGCCGCCTCGAATGCGCGCACGCACAGGTCGACCAGCGTGTCCGTATCCACGCGCCCCATGGCTTCGACGCCCGTGATGCCGAGGCTGCGGCAACCGGTGGGAACCAGTCCTTCCTCGGCCAAAAATGCCGCCAGGCGCTCGTTCACATCGTCGATATAGGCCGTCGCCAGCGCGACGCGCTGCACGCCCAGGGCGCGCAATCCGTTCAGGACCGCCGTGCTCATGGTCGTGCACGGCAGTCCGGTGGCTTCGCGCATCGCCTCGGTCAACGCGGCATTGAAGGCCGCGCCCCGGTAGAAGCTGAGCGAGGTGCCCATCAGCGACACCACCGCGGCGCCCTGCTCCCGCAGGCGGCGCGCATGGTCCACCACCGATTCGATCACGGCGTCATAGCCTTGCGGCGTGACAGAGCCCAACCCCAGTCCGCTGGCGATAAAGGGCAGATCGGGATAGAGCCGCGCCCCGTCCGCCGGCACCAGGCCCGCGGCGGGCGGCACGATCATGCCGATGGTGGGGGTGCTTGATTGCTGCATGAAAAGTTCTCCTGCTGTGGATACCGAAAATCTCAAGGGGCGAAGGTCAGCTTGGCGCGCGAGATCAGGTCGACCCAGCGTTGCTCCTGCACCGGCAGCCATGCGGCAAGTGCGGCGGCAGGCTGGTAGCGCACCAGCGAGCCCTGCGCGATGAACGCCTCGCGCAGCTTGGGCTGGGCCAATACCTGCGGCAACGCCTGCGTGATCTTTTCCAGCGCGGCAGCCGGCGTCTTGGCCGGCGCCAGCAGGAAGATCGCGGGGGTCGCGTCAAAGCCCGGCAGCGTCTCCGCCACCGTCGGCACATCCGGCAAGCCGGGGAACCGCTCGGCGCCCAGCACCGCCAGGATGCGTATACGTCCTGCGCTCGCCTGCGGAATCACTGCCGGCAGGCTGGAAATGGCGGACGACACCTGATCCGATGCGACCGCCTGCGTGGCCGGGCTGCCGCCCTTGTATGGCACATGCACCAGGTCCACGTCGGCCATGGACTTGATCAATTCGCCACCCAGATGGTGCATGGACCCCACGCCCACCGAGGCGTAGGTGTAGTGGCCCGGTTCCTTGCGCGCCATGGCCAGCAGATCCGGCAGCGTCCGCGCCGGGCTGGCCGCAGGCACGGCCAAGGCCAGCCCGGCGTCGCCCACCATTGCAACCGGCGTGAAGCTCGTGCCCATCCGGTAATTGACCTTCGGATAGATGTGCGGCGCGAGCAGCAGCGACGTATCCGCCAGCAGCAGGGTCGCGCCGTCGGATTCGGCCCGCGCCACCACGTCGGCGGCGATGGTGCCTCCCGCCCCCGCCCTGTTCTCAACCACCACCGGCCGCTCGATCGCCTGCGCCAGCCCCTGGGCCAGCAGCCGCGCCAGCGTATCGACGCCGCCGCCGGGCGAAAACCCGACCACGATCTTGACCGGCGTGGTCTGCGCCTGGACAGCCGGACTGGCGGCGGCGATGAACACGGCGGCCGCAAGGCCTGCAAATCGATGCAACACGGCGAGTCTCCTGCTTCTGTTTTTGATCGATGGCGCAATAGCGCCGGACAGCATCACGCCCCGGCCGGCGCCGGTAAACGCGGTGGACAAGGTTCAGTTGACCGGCTTGGTATGCCTGGCCGCGGTGCGCGGACCATACAGCCAGGCAAGCGTGGCCGCGGCGGGCGCAGCCTGCTGCTCCGCGCGCATGCTGCCTACCGCCGCGTAAAGGCCCTGCGGAAAGCGTTCGGCGAATTCGCGGAACTGCTGCCCCCCCTCGACGATGTGGCGGGTGGCGGCCTGCGAGGCGGCACGCTCGTCGCCGTCCAGCACCGCCTCCAGCACGCTGGCGTGTTCCCGCCATGAACAAGCCAGGCGACCCGGCTGATCGAAATGCCGCAAGCGGTACGGGTGCGTGCGCTTGCGTATCGCCATAATCTGCTGGATCAGGTAGCTGTTGCCGCTGGCGCGATAGAGGACGTCGTGGAACTGGAGGTTCGCCGCCGCGTAGCCGCCAGGACGGCTTGCGGCCCGAGCCGGCTCGGCGTCGCGGTGGGCTGCCAGCAGTTCACCGCGCCCGGCCCGGGTGATGCGCTGGCTGGCCAGCCCCGCGCACAGTCCTTCCAGGTAGGCCAGGGTTTCGAACATATTGGCCAATTCGTCGGGTTCGAGCGCGGCCACGAATATGCCGACACGGGGCTTGATG
The DNA here is from genome assembly GCF_058796095.1 of Achromobacter sp. GW823-FHT04E03. Classification (NCBI taxonomy): domain Bacteria; kingdom Pseudomonadati; phylum Pseudomonadota; class Betaproteobacteria; order Burkholderiales; family Alcaligenaceae; genus Achromobacter; species Achromobacter sp. GW823-FHT04E03. The sequence goes on from NZ_JBXAIJ010000001.1 coordinate 1,202,265, forward strand.
TGCACAAAGCCCTGGGCCGAGAGTTGCAGCAAGGCGTCGCGCACCGGCGTGCGCGAAACGCCGCAACGCTGCGCCAGCAACGCCTCGTCCAGCGCCAGGCCCGGCGGCAGCTCGGCATTGACGATCTGATCCTCCAGCGTCTGCCGTATCCGATCAGCCGCCGTGGCGGGGTAAGGCTTCTGCATCACGATTCCTTGCTGGCAACAGTGGAAGAATTATCGTCAGGGATATCTGATATATCAACGCACGGCGGCAGCCCGGCAAGCTGCGGGCCCTGCTGATTTCCTTGACATGAAAACACCTTCTGCATTAATGACTAGGCCGGCGGCCCTGGACGCGATCCGCACACCTATGGACGAGCAATGAACAAAGAAACCAAGACCTGGCGCAGCACTACGACGACGCGCAGCTGGAGTGCCGCGAAGGACCTCACGCCTGAACAGCGCGCCAACATCGAAGATCTGCTGGACGGCGGAATGGACGGCGCCACGGTCAACGAGACCTGGAGCTATGCCGGCATCGAAAACGGCGAGTCCTTCAAGGTCGAGATCAAGAATGGCGCGGTCACGGTCAATGGCCGCAAATACGACAGCCTGGACGAAGTGCCGCGCGCCGAACGCGAACGCATCGAGGCATTGCGCGCCGGCCAGGGCGATGGCGGCCTGTGGGACATGCTGCGCAATGCCGGCGTGGACGTGGAAAATCTCGCGCCGGGATTGAAGCCGCAGGGCGCGAAGCCGGAGTTCGTGATCGAGACCGATGAGCCGACGCCGACCCGCGCCCCGACGGCAGCCGTCCAATCGGACCCGAACGCGGGCCTCCCTCCGGGCGCCGTGCCGGCCAAGGGCGGCGGCCTGCGCAGGACGCTGCTGATCGGCGTCGCGATCGGCTTGGGCTGGTGGGTGGCGCGGGCGCTGAACCTGTTCTGAAGCGCCCGGGACTGCGCAACGCGCCCGGCGAATTGTTTCAAAACTTGGCCGGCGCACGCAGCATTGCCGCCCCCGACATGCATGGAAACATAAGGACAAAACCCGCCAGGAGCGACACGCCTACGATCTGGGATTCCCGATGCGCGCGGCCTGCGCGCCTGGAGTCCGGATGCGCGTACTGCACTCGCTCAGAGCCCGTGTCGCAGCCAGCCTGGCAGGCATAGGCTCTCTGGTCGCCGCGGCCAGCGTGGCGATTTACGGCGCCTACGGCAAGCTCAACCGCGTGTCCGAACCCGTGTATGGCGCCGATATCTCGATCCAGACCGGCCAGTGGCAGGTGGTGCCGCGCCGGGCCTGGACCGCCTCCACGCCCAAGGTCTACGGCGTGCCGCTCAAGCCCGGCGCCACGGCGCTGGTGGTCGAGGCCGACCTCACCAACCGCACCGCCGAATCGAGCGCCGACTATCTCGGACTGCTGCGCTGGAATGCACCGCCGGGATCGGCTGCCGGCAAGCCCATGGTGGTCGGCCTGCGCGACTCCCAGCAAATGCCTTATCTGCAGCCCGGCCTGCCCGAGCGCATGGCCTTCGTCTGGATGCTGCCCCCCGCGGCCGCGGTTCCCATGCGCACCGCGCTCGCGGTGCAGAGCAAGATCTACAAGCCCGTCGACAACCTGTATGGCGCGCCGGGCTGGTTCAATCCCGCGAACGTGGGCCGGATCGAGTTGCCGATAGCCCCAGGCGGCGCGCCGGAGTCGGCCCCATGAGCGCGCGGCTGGGCACGCTGCTGCTGGCGCTGGCCGCCGCGCTGGCTCTGTACGCCATGCAGCGCACCACGCCCCGCTACATGGCGCTGACCGGCCCCATCACGGCAAGCGGCGCCATGGGACAGACGGTGAGCGCCAGGCTGTTCGACGTCACTGTGGAGCGCGTGCAGTTCGCGCAGCAGCTGAACTACAAGAGCCTGAGCGCCACGCAGACGCGCACGACGGGCGGCGTCTGGGCCATCGTCTGGCTGCGCCTGGCGGCACGGGACACGTCGGCCACGGTCGGCGAAGCCGCCTGGCTCGGACCCGGCGGCCTGGCCTACCGCCATACGGACCGCCTTGCCCTCGCGCGCAACCAGCCGCCCCACGCCTTGGAACCGGGCCTGCCGCGCACCGTGCGGCTGGTGTTCGAGATCCGGCCGGATCAGGCGCGCGGCGCCACGCTGCTGCTGTCCGCGCGCTATGACCCGCGCCTGGATTCGCAGGTGCGCATTACGCTGGACGACGTCCCGCTGGACGCCTCCGGCCGGCCCATCGCCGCCGCCAACCATGATCTGGAACAGGAGGCCGCCCCATGAACGATGCGGCCGCGAGCGAACGCCGCTGGCGCCGCCGCAGCCTGTGGCTGCTTCCTGTGCTGCTCGCGCTGACGCTGTACTGGAGCGGTCGCGACAGCGTGGCCCGCTGGCTCGCAGGCCGTGAATTGCAGCCGCGCGAAATCGCGGCGGGCGCGCAGGCGCCGCTGGGCGGCGCGCAATGGCAGCTGCGGCAATTCGCGGTACTGGAACCACCTGCCGGCAGGGGTTGGCAGCCCGGCTCGCGCGCCGCGCTGGCTGCTTTCTCCGTGCAGGTGCAATCTGCCGATCTGCCCACGCGCTGGCGCGGCTGCCGTATTGCGCTGCACGACGCGCAGGGACGCACCTGGCTGCCCGCCATCGCCCCGGCGCTGCGCCTGCCGCGCGGCACCGCACGCGGTTGCGTGGCGGCGGCCCACAGCGGCGCCGCACCCGGCGCCAGCGTCGAAATCATGGAAGCCTTCATGGTGCCCGCCGACGCAGCCGCGCCCTGGTCTATCACCGTGTCCATCGACGCCGAACGGCCCGCCTACCTGCGCTTCGCGCCGCCGGAGCCTGCCGGCTGACTCACGCTGCTGGCGCGGGCGCCGCGCTGCGCATCTTCCAGGGTGCGTAAGCGCATTCCAGCACGGCCGCAAGAAAGCAGATGCGCACGGGTTCGATCAGCAGGCCCGTGGAAGAATCGCGGAAGGGGCTGCCGAACAGCAGCGAAACGCCATGCGCCAGCACCTGCCAGGTATCCAGGTCGTGCGGACCGATCAGGCGCGCCGCGCCGTACCACAGCCACGCGGCGCCCCAGTCGATCAGGCGGTAGCCCACGATGAGCGTAACCAGCAGCAGCGCGCTGCTGTGAAAGGCCAGCCGCACGCCGCTGGCCAGCGGCAGATAGCGCTTGCGGTAGCCGGCCACGAAATGCTCGACGAAATCGCGCAGAAAACGCGGCACGGCACGGTAGCGATCGCCCAGCCGTTGCAGCCGTTCATAGCGCCTGAGATCGGCATCGTCGCGCACGTCATAGCCATAGACCAGTGCGGCCATCACCAGCCATATCACCGGCAACAAGGCATAGAAGAACAGGCTGAGCAGCGCGGCGCCCAGGCCGCGCCCCTGCGCCTCCACGGGCGTCATGCCCGCCGCCCAGGCATTCGTGACGGGCGTCAGCATGTTCATCAGGGACTGCAACAACGCCTCCAGGCCGCGCCGGTCGGCCAGCCACTGCCACGCCTGGTCCTTCCAGCGGCTGATGACGTACAAGCCGATCAGCACCCAGTTGGTTTCGCACAGCACCACCAGCCATTGCCAGCGACCCTTGCCGGTGCGGTCGCGCGCCGTCACCGCCGCCTTGCGCACCAGCCAGGAAATCGCCACCGACACCAGCAGCCAGCGGGAATCCAGCGCGTCCAGCACATTGCCGTGCTCGCCCAGCGGATCCAGCCCATAAGCAAGACGCGAGTATTGCCGCACGATGTCGCCCAGGAAACCCCAGGCGGCGTAGTAGGCGAAGAACGGCAACAAGGCCACGGTCAGCGCCCGCCCCAGACGTCCGTTGCTGCCGCCGGCCTCCGCCTGTCCGGCGCGCGCCGCTTCCTGTGCGCTTCGCAAGGCTGGCAGACCCGGTAGCAGCACCAGGAACATGGCGACAGTGGTGACCAGCTGCGCCAGGGCCACCAGCGTAAGCACGGCCAGGCCGGCCAGATGGTTGGCGAAGCCGGTCTGCGCCGCCACCCACAGCAGCACATCGCGGGCCAGCGTGCCTGCCAGCACCAGCGCCATCAATTGCGGCCAGAACCGCAGCCACAGCCGGCCGGTGAGCGCCCATGGCGCGAGTACGGACTCGAGCATGCCTACACCCTGCAGTGCGCGGATTGAAGCGGACGATGTTAATGCCGCCCGGACGCGCGGAGTGTTACCGCTCGCCACGATTGCGCACAGGGTGTCAATATACGGACATGAGCACATTGACATTCCGCCCCGCCACCGCCGACGACGTCCCTGCCTGCCTGACGATCCGCGGCCAGACGAGAGAGAACGCATTTTCCGTGGAGGAACTGCACGCATTGGGCATCACCGAGGACAGCTGGGCCGCTGGCGTGCGCGCGGGCGACCTGCCCGGCTTCGTCGCCTGCGCGCACGGCCGGGTGACAGGCTACTGCTTCGGCGACCGCGAGACCGGCGAAATCGTGGTGCTGGCGCTGCTGCCCGAAAGCGAGAACCAAGGCGCGGGCAAGACGCTGCTGCAACTGGTGGTCCGCCATCTGGCCAGCCTGGGACACGAACGCCTGTTCCTGGCATGCGCCAGCGATCCCGCCGTGCGCTCCCATGGCTTCTACCGCCACTTGGGGTGGACGCCCACCGGGGAGCGCGACGAGGCTGGCGACGACATCCTGGAACTGTCGATCAGATAGTTTCCAGGCGCCAGCCTTCCCTGCCCGCAACCAGCCGGTGCGTCAGGTCCAGACGCTCCATGAACGCGTCGTCATGGGACACCACGACCAAGGCGCCCCGGTAGGCGCGCAGCATCGCCTCCAATGCCTGCATCGAAGGCAGATCCAGGTGATTGCTGGGTTCATCCAGCAACAGCAATTGCGCGGGCGGGTCGGCGTACAGCGCGCAGGCCAGCGCGGCCTTCAGGCGCTCTCCCCCGCTGAGCTCGCCGCTGGGCGCCGCGATCTTGCGCGCGTCCAGCCCCAGTTGGGCCAGGCGCGTGCGCAAGTCGGCTTGCGTCGCGCTGCGATTGGCCGCCTGCAACTGCTCCAGCACCGGCCGCTGCGGCGCCAGCATGGCCAATCCCTGGTCCAGATACACGGCCTTTGCCGCGACCCGGCAGGTTCCGCCCGGTGCCTGCAGCTGTCCCGCCAGCACCTTGAGCAAGGTCGACTTGCCGCAACCATTCGGACCGACCACGCCCACCCGTTGCTGCCCGCCCAGCGTAAGGTCGATGCGGCGCGTGGCGGCCGGAACAAACGGCAGCTCCACTGCATCCAGTTCGGCGACGCGCCGCTGCGCCGGCATCGCGGCGGGCGGCGCATGCAGCACGATGGCGTCCTGGTCGTCGACCTGCGCGGCCGCCTCGCGCACGCGCAAGGCAAGCCGCTCGCTGGCCGCCGCATGCTGGTGGCGCAGCTTGCCCGCGGAAGTTTCACTGCGCGCCTTCTGCCGGCCCAGCAGGATCTTGGCCTGATTGGCGTCGCGTGCCTGACGGTTGCCGCGCGCCTGGCGGCGTTCCTGGCGTTCGTGCTGTACACGCAGGGCCTGTTCCTCGCGTTGGCGTTCATGCTTGCGCTGCTCCAGCAGCGACAGCGCATTGCTCCGTTCCTCTTCCTTGCGCTGCGCGTAAAAGCTGTAGCCGCCCCCATACCCGCGCAGTCCTAGCGTCGACAATTCCACGATGCGCTGCATCGCCTCCAGCAATTGCCGGTCGTGGCTGATCACCAGCAAACCGCGCGGCCAGCGTTGCAGCTGCTCGGCCAGGGCCTGCCGGTTCGGCCTGTCCAGATGGTTGGTGGGTTCGTCCAGGATCAGGAAGTCGGCGTCCGACAGCAACGCGCCGATCAAGGCGACACGCATGGCCTCGCCGCCGCTGAGCGCGGCGGCCGGCGTCGCCGCATCCAGATGGCCCAGGCCGCAGCGTTCCAGCTCCTGCTGCAACGCGAGGCGCGCCCCCCAGCGCTCGCCCACGATGTCGAAGTCCTCGGCGGCGGCGCTGCCCGCTTCGATGCGCTCCAGCGCAGCCAGCGTGGCCTGCATGCCCGCCAGGCCGCCCACGGTTTCCGCCACGCCGGGCGCCGCCTGCTGGGCCAGGTAATGCACGCTGCCCGAGCGCAGGCAGCGGCCGTGGGCCGGCGGCAGCTGCCCGGCAAGAATGCGGGCCAGCACGCTCTTGCCCACGCCATTGCGGCCCACCAGCCCGGTAGGCCGCAGGTCGAACTGTTCGTCGAGACCGGAGAATAGCGTTCTGCCGTCCGGCAGAACATAAGACACGCCTTCCAGCGCGATATAGGGATTCGTCATGTGCAATTCCAAGGATGCCAAGAACTCCCCCTGCTCTTTGGGGGTGGGTGGAGACTGGCCGTCGCGTAGACGGCGGCATCAGTGGCGCATGGCGAATGACTCCTGGTGAGGTGATGAATACCGCATTGTAATGGGGATCACCGCCTGACCTGGGCATCCTGCTCGATCGTGGCGAGCAGAACGCGCCTGAGGGCGCTGGTCAGATGGCTGCGCGCCTCGTTCTCGAACAGCCCGACGGTGCGCTGCGCGGAGGGATCATCGAAGTAAGCCACGCGCAGCCGCGGATCCTCCTCCCAATGCGCCGCGCGCGTCAGCGGAACAATGGTCACGCCGACATCCTGGTGCACCAGTTCAACCATGGTCCGCAGCGAATTGATTTCCAGGTACTCGCCAAACTTCAGGTGATTCCTGCGGACGAAGGCATCGATCAGCGCCCCCGTGTGCGTGTCGCGCGAAGGCCGCAGGAAGAGCCGCCGCGCCATCAGGCTGGCCACGTCCGCCTTGCCCGCCGCCTGACGGTTGGCGATGAACACAAAGGGTTCTGTGTAGAGCGGCGTCCATTGCGTGCCCGAAGGCAGCTTGTGGGCGTTCTTGACCGCCAGCGCCGCGTCCAGCTCCCCTGCCCGCACGCGCAGCGACAGGTCGCCGGAAAAACTGATCACCGGCTGCACGTTCAGCTTGGGATGCGAGTCCCGCAGGGTCAGTACGGCGCGCGCAAGGAACGCCATGGACGTGCCCACCGACCCCACATCGATGGAACCCACCAGCTCGTCGCCGGCCGGGCCGTCGCGCAGGTCGTCGTACACCGCCAGCAGTTGCTCCGCGCGCGGCAACAGCCGGTGTCCGCCTTCGCTCAGCGACACGATCTTGCCGCTGCGGTCGAACAGGGTGACGCCCAAGTCGTCTTCCAGCGCGCGCATCTGCAGGCTGACCGCGGCCGGCGTCAGCGACACCCGTTCCGACGCCGCGGCGAAAGACCCGCTGCGCGCCACGGCGACGAAGGTGCGGAAGAAGCGGATCGAGCTCATCGGGTGGGCGCCATATCGGTAAGAAGAACTTTATATATCACAAAGTAATTTTAGTTTTACTTCTTTATGACAGGACGTCAAAGTTACGTCGTCCCGCAGCCGAGCCGGCATAGCGGCCCCGTCAACCGTATCGTCACCATCGCGCTGCCGCGGCAGGCGCCGGGACGTGAGCTACGAGCCCCCTATGCTTCGCTTCGCACTCTCGCGCATCGGAATGGCCATACCGACACTGCTGATCGTGTCCGTCGCCGTTTTCGTGCTGATCCGCATGATCCCGGGCGATCCGGCCCAACTGCTGCTGGGCGACCTTGCCGACCCCGCCAGCCTGGAAGAACTGCGCCAGCGCATGGGCCTGGACCTATCCTGGCCCGCGCAATTCGCCTTGTGGTTCGGCGACCTGCTGCAGGGCGACCTGGGGAAATCCATTACCACCGGCCAGGCCGTGCTGTCCCTGGTCTGGGACCGCTTCCTGGTCAGCGCCCCCATCGTGCTGGCCGCCGTGGCGGCCGCCGCCCTGGTCGCGGTGCCGGCCGGCATCATCGCCGCCTGGCGCCAGAATCGTGCCACCGATATCGCGCTGGTCGGCATGGCCACGCTGCTGGTTTCCATCCCCACCTTCTGGCTGGGCCTGCTGCTGTTGCTGCTGCTGGGACTGAAGCTGGAATGGCTGCCGGTCGTGGGCTACGTGTCGGTGTCGGAGGACGCGGTCGCCGGCCTGCTGTACCTGGCCATGCCCATCCTGACGCTGTTCCTGCACGAGATCGGCGTGCTGATGCGCATGGCGCGCGCCAGCGCCCTGGAGGTCCTGCGCCTGGATTACGTAACCCATGCCCGCGCCAAGGGCCTGAGCGAGCGCGCGGTACTGACCCATCACGTATTCAAGAATTCCTTCGGCCCCACCTGGACCCTGATCGGCCTGGTGCTCGGCAATCTGCTGGGCGGCATCGCGGTGGTCGAGACCGTGTTCACCATACCCGGCCTGGGCCGCCTGCTGGTCGATTCCATCTTCGCCCGCGACTACCCGGTGATCCAGGGTTGCCTGCTGTTCGTCGCGGTCATCTACGTGCTGGTCAACCTGTTCGTCGACCTGCTCTATCCCGCCTTCGATCCCCGCGTTGGAGCGGAGTAAACCGCCATGCAACTGACTACAGCCATCAATCCCGTGAAACCGCGGCGCCGCCGCCTGCCCGCCAATGCGGCCATCGGCGGGGTCATCATCGCCATCGTCGTGGGCGCCGCCCTCATCGGCGCCGTCTGGACCCCGCGCGACCCGCTGGGCATCAGCTTCGCGTCCCGGCTCAAGCCGCCAGGCGCCCAGTTCTGGCTGGGCACCGATGAATTCGGCCGCGACGTGCTCAGCCGCCTGATGGTGGGCGCCTCGACCAGCGTCTGGATCAGCCTCTTGACCGTTTCGTTCTCCATCGTGCTGGGCACCGCCATCGGCGTGCTGACCGGCTTCGTGCGCGGCTGGACCGACCGCATCATCATGGCCTTCAACAACGCCCTGCTGGCCTTTCCCGGCCTGCTGCTGGCGCTGGGCCTGCTGGCGGTGGTAGGCGCCAACAAGTACGGCATCATCCTGGCGCTGGGGCTGGCCTATACGCCTTCGGTGACGCGGATCGTGCGCGGCACGGTGCTGTCGCTGCGCGAGAAGGAGTTCATCGAATCCTCGCGCGTGCTGGGCAATTCCGAGCTCTACACAATGTTCCGCCACGTGCTGCCCAACTGCGTCGCGCCGCTGACGGTTCTGGCGACTTCCATGTTCGGCTGGGTCATCCTGGCGGAAAGCGCCCTGTCCTTCCTGGGGCTGGGCGTGCCGCCTCCCGCGCCGACCTGGGGCAACATGCTGGCCTCGGCCCGTCCGTTCATGGCGCAGGCGACGTATCTCAGCATCTTCCCCGGCATCTGCATTTCGCTCACGCTGCTGGGCATCAACCTGCTGGGCGACGCCGTGCGCGACCGCCTGGATCCGCGCATGCGTACGGGTGAATGACATGACGACCAAGCATATGGACGCCGGCGCGACGCTGGCAGAGGTGAACGGCCTGACGCTGACCGTGGGCGCGGGCGGCCGGGAAATCGTCAAGCGGGTCAGCTTCTCCATCAAGCCCGGGGAACTGGTCGGCATCGTCGGCGAATCGGGCAGCGGCAAGACCCAGGCGGCGCGCGCCTTGCTGGGCCTGACGCCGCCGCCGCTGGTGCGCGCGGCGGGCTCGATCACGTTCGAAGGCAAGTCGCTGACCGACGCCCGCCCCGCCACCCTGCGCAAGCTGCGCGGAGCGCGCATCGGCATGGTCTTCCAGGAGCCGATGACCTCGCTCAATCCTTCCATGAAGATCGGCCGCCAGCTCGATGAAGGTCTGGCGCTGCACCGCAAGGACCTGTCCGCCGCCGCCCGCAAGCAGCGGATACTGGAGATGCTGGCGCGCGTCGGCCTGCGCGACCCCGCGGCTGCGCTGGACGCCTGGCCCCATGAATTCTCCGGCGGCATGCGCCAGCGCATGATGCTGGCCGCCGTCATGCTGCTGGAACCCGCCCTGCTGGTGGCCGACGAACCCACCACGGCATTGGACGCCGTGGTGCAGCGCGACGTGCTGGAACTGATGCTGGAGCTGACCCGCGCCCGCAATACGGCCGTGCTGATGATCAGCCACGACCTGCCCATGGTCGCCAAGTACACCGAGCGCATGATCGTGATGCGCCACGGCGAGATCGTGGAAACAGGCACCACCCAGCAGATCCTGGACCGTCCCGCGCATCCGTACACGCGGCAATTGCTGGCGGCCATGCCCATGCGCGGCCCCGCCCGTCCCATTCCGACCGAGGCGCCCATCGTCGACGTGCGCCAGCTGCTGGTGGACTACGCCGGCCGCCAGCGGCTGTTCGGCCGCACCCAGGCCAAGCGCGCCCTGCACGGCATCGACCTGCAGATCCGGCCGCGCGAGGTGGTGGCGGTGGTGGGCGGATCGGGTTCCGGCAAGACCACGCTGGGCCGGGCCATCGCGGGGCTGCTGGCCCCCACGGACGGCGGCATCTACTTCCGCGGCAAGCCCATTGCGCAGACGGGCGCCGCCTGGAACGACTACCGCCTGAACTGCCAGATGGTGTTCCAGGATCCCTATTCCTCCTTGAATCCGCGCATGACGGTCGGCGAGCTCACGGCCGAAGGCTTGCGCCAGGTCGACGGCATGACGGCGGCGCAGAAGGCCGAACGCGTCCAGACCGTGCTGACCGAGGTCGGGCTGGGCCCGGAGTACGCCAGGCGCTACCCGCATGAATTGTCCGGCGGCCAGCGCCAGCGCGTGGCGATAGCCCGCGCCATCGTACGGCGCCCCGCCTTCGTGATCGCCGACGAGCCGGTCTCGGCGCTGGACGTGACCGTGCGTGCGCAGGTGCTCAAGCTGTTTGCCGAATTGCAGCAACGCCACGGCTTTTCCTGTCTGTTCATCAGCCACGACCTGGGCGTGGTCGAGCAGGTGGCAGACCGCGTGGTCGTGATGCAGGACGGCCAGATCGTCGAACAGGGCCTGCGCGACCAGATCTTCGACGCGCCCCAGCATCCCTACACGCGCAAGCTGCTGTCGGCCATTCCGGCCCTGGAGGCCAACGACAGCGGCGGCGTACGCCTGAAATGGCGGTTCGACCAATGACGCCCGCAGCCCCGCAGGCATAGGAACAGACATGGAAGCGCAAGCCTACTTTCCGCTGGTCGAGGTGGCCGGCACGCCTTACCAGCGCGGACTGCAGCACGGACGCCTGGCCGCCGCGCGCGTGCGGCGCAGCGCCGGGATCTACGCCCGTGCGCTGCAAGAGCTGCGGTACTCGCCCGCGGACCTGCGCCGGCTCATCGCGAACTTCTCGCGCGCCGTCGAGGATTTCGAGCCTGCCTACCTGGACGAGATGCGCGGCATCGCCGAGGGCGCCGGCGTTTCCTTCGAAGACGTGCTGATGATCAACGCCCGCACCGAGATCGTGGCCCAGGCCCGGCGCGCGCAGCTTGCCGGTTCTGCCGCGGTGGCAAGCGACGAATGCACCGGCGCTGCCATCCTGCCTACCCGCAGCGCCAACGGCAGCTTCCTGCAAGGCCAGAACTGGGACAACCGCCAGGACTGCGCCGACACCATCATCATCCTGCGCGTGCTGCGCGACGACGGCCCCGACCTGCTTACCTTCGTTGAAGCCGGCGGCCTGGCGCGCTATGGCATGAACTCGGCCGGTTTGACCCTGAACGGCAACGGCATGTCCTCCAGCCGCGACTACCAGCAGGACGGCGTACCCCTGCCGCTGGTGCGCCGCAAGGCCCTGGAACAAGAGCACTACGCGCTGGCCCTGCAGATCGTCACCGGCACGCCTAAAGCGTGTTCGTGCAACCTGATCCTGGGCACGCAACTGGGCCTGGCGCTGAGCCTGGAATGCGCGCCCGACGAGACCTTCCTGGTCTATCCCGAGGACGGCCTGCTGGTCCACGCCAACCATTGGACCAGCCCTGTGGCGCTGGGCAAGCTGAAAGAGACGGGCATCGCCAGCTCGCCGGAAAGCCTCTACCGCGACCAGCGCGTGCGCCAGCGCCTGTCCGCCGCGGGCAACAAGCTCGGCGTGCAGGACCTGAAGGCCGCCTTCGCCGATACCCACGCCACTCCCTTTTCCGTCTGCCGGCCGGGGCGCGTCAGCGCCCAGGGCTATGCATCCTGCACCACCGCGGCGCTGATCATGGAACCCGCGGCTGGCGTGCTGGAGGTCGCGCGCATGCCCTGGCAGGGCGCCACCTACGCCCGCTATACGGTGGAGCGCGGATCCTCCCCTTCTTTCTGAACGTCTTCCGGCTGCAAACCGCTCACAACAAGGACCCATCATGAAACGACCTCTGTATGCGTACACCGCCCTGGCCGCCCTCCTGACGGCCGCCGCGCCGGCCCTGAGCGCCACCGTGCTGCGCGCCCACCAGGACGCGGACATCCGCAGCAGCGATCCTGGCGTCAACCGCGACGCCAATACCGATGGGGTGATCCTGCACGTGGTTGAAGGACTGGTCGGCTACAACGCGAAGGGCCAGCCCGCCCCCTTGCTGGCCGAGAAGATCGACGTATCCGAAGACGGCAAGACCTACACCTTCCACCTGCGCCAGGGCGTGACCTTCCACAACGGCGCGCCCCTGACCGCGGACGACGTGGTCTGGAGCTGGAACCGCTACATGGATCCCAAGACGGGCTGGCGCTGCCTGACCGACTTCGATGGTCGCATCGGCCTGAAAGTGGAAAGCGCCGCCGCCACCGATCCCGCCACCGTCGTGTTCAAGCTGGACCGGGCCGCGCCGCTGTTTCTCGATTCGCTGGCGCGCAGCGATTGCGGCATGACGGCCATCACCCATCGCGACTCCGTCAAGCCCGACGGCACCTGGGACAAGCCCATCGGCACCGGCCCGTTCCGCTTCGCGGAGTGGCGCCGTCGCGAATACGTGAGCCTGACGCGCTTCGAGAACTACGCCAACCGGCCGGGCAAGCCCGACGGCTATGTGGGTTCCAAGCGCCCGCTGGTCGACGAAGTGCGCTTTGTCGTGATCTCCGACCCGGCGACGGCCAAGACCGCCCTGGCCAGCGGGGCTATCGACGTGATGTCCAAGGTGCCGTATTCCGAGGTCGCTGAATTGGCGCAGAACAAGGCCATCAGCACCAATGTCTCGCCCCAGTTGGCGCCTTCCACGCTGACGATCCAGACGCGCGACAAGCTGCTGTCCAATCCCTATCTGCGCCAGGCCATCGCCGCGGCGCTGAACTACAAGGAACTGGTGGCCGGCGTGACCTACGGCCTGACCGAGCCCAACAACTCGCTCGTCCCCGTAGCTTCGCCCTACTATGGCGAAGCCGAAAAGCAGGGCTACGTCTACGACCTGGCGCGCGCCAAGGCGCTGCTCGCCAAGGCCGGCTACAAGGGCGAGAAAATCGTCATTTCGACCAACAAGCGCAATCTGCCGAACTACGACGCGGCCGTGATCACACAGGCAATGCTGCAGCAGGCCGGAATCAACGCCGACATCGAGGTGCTGGAATGGGGCGCCCAGCAGGACAAGTGGCAGAAAGGCAATTACCAGATGATGTCGTTCTCGTACTCCAGCCGCATGGACCCCGCCCTGAACTTCGAGGCCGTCACCGGCGACAAGAGTTCCCAGCCGCGCAAGCTGTGGGACGACCCCGCTGCCCGCGCGCTGCTGGAAAAGGCCACCAACGCCACGGCGCCCGCCGAACGGCAGGCCTTGCTGGATCAACTGCACCGGCTGATGCTGGAGCAGGTCCCCATCATTCCCCTGTTCAATACCTTGAGCACGGGCGCATACCGCAAGAACGTCCAGGGCTTCGAATCGTCGATCTTCGGCGCGCCGCTGCTCTGGGAAGTCTCGAAGGCCGACTAGGAACGCCACCATGAATCAAACCCTGTATCTGCTGGGCGACATCAACCTCAAGGGTGTGGACGACGCCAGCGGCCTGTTCGACCGCGTCAGCCAGCCGCTGCGGCAAGCGGACCTGGTGTTCGCCAACCTGGAATGCTGCCTGTACGACCTGCCCGAGCACGCCCAGGAGCGGCGCGGCTTCTATACCTCCCCCCGGCACGCGCAGGTCCTGCGCGACGCCGGCCTGCAGGCGGTGGGCAACGCCAACAATGTCAACATCGGCCATGAAGCGGTGCTGTCCTCGCTGGCGGCCTTGCGGAACGCTTCCCTGTCCAGCGTGGGCGCCGGTGCGAACGCCAGTGCCGCCCGCGCTCCGCTGATCGAGGTACGCGACGGCGTGCGCTACGGCTTCCTGCAGCGCACCGCCGTGTACTGGCCGGACAACCATGAAGCCACCGCGCACCATGCCGGCGTCGCCATCATCCGCGGCCATACCGCCTACCGGCCGCGGCTGGAAATGCAGGCGGCGCGCACGCGCCCCGGCGTGCCGCCCGAAGTGCTGACCTGGGCCGATCCGGAGTCGCTCGCGCAATTCCGGGCCGACGTGGCGGCGCTGCGGGAACAGGCGGACGTCGTGATCGCCTCGCTGCACTGGGGCTACCGGCGCGAAGTGCTGCAGTACCAGCGCGAGTACGCGCATGCGGCCGTCGAGGCCGGCGCCGACATCGTGCTGGGACATGGCCCCCACATGATCCTGCCGATCGAACTGCATCGCGGCAGGCCCATTCTTTACGGCAGCGGCAATTTCTCCTTCCAGGTCGCCCACCAGGCGGACGCGCATACGGAGTGGACCGGCATGACGGTCCGCGTCGACATCCGCGACAAGCGCCCCGCCGCCATGCAGTTCCGTTTCGTGCAGCTCAACGACGCCAACCAGACCGTATTCCTGCCCGCGTCCGACGTGGCCCAAGAACGCGACCTGCTGATCCGCGCATCCGCCGCGCTGGGCGCGGACCTGCACGCCGACGGCGATGCCCTGCTGCTGGACCTGACCGGCCACGCCGCCTCCTGAACATCCGTCTCCCCCATTTGATGCTCCCATGAAATACGCCCCGTTTCCCCTAGTCTCGATCTCCGGCGCCCCCTTTGAACGCGGCGTGCAGTACGGCCGCGCCGTGCCCGAACGCATTGCCCGCAGCGCGCGGCACTATCGCGGCGAACTCGACAAGATCGGCACTTCCATGGCCGCCCAGGCTGCCCTGATCAAGGAGTTCGCAGACCAGATCCAGAAGTTCGACCCCGCGCATACCGAAGAAATGCGCGGCATCGCGCAAGGCGCGGGCTGCGCCTTCGACGACGTAGCCCTGATCAACGCCCGCACCGAAGTCATCGCCAAGGCGCGGCTGCTGGCCAAGATGGGCAACCTGGACCCCGCCGAGGGCGAATGCACCGCCGCCCTGGTCATGCCCGGGCGCAGCGCGACCGGCACGCTGATCCATGCCCACAACTGGGACTGGGAACCCGACGCCTGCGACAGCACCATCGTGCTGCGCGCCACCCTGGAAAGCGGCATCACCTTCCTGACGCTGGTGGAGGCCGGCGGCCTGGCGCGGCACGGCTTCAACTCGGCCGGCATCGGCCTGACCGGCAACTATCTCAGCAGCGACCGCGACTACACGCAGTCCGGCGTGCCGCTGAGCAGCGTGCGGCGCGCGGTGCTCTGCCAGCAGCACGTCGCCATCGCCATGCAGCTGATCGCCGCCACGCCCAAGGCCTGCTCCAGCAACATGATCGTCAGCCAGAACGGCTGGGTGATCGACTTCGAATGCGCACCCGACGAGAGCTTCACCTTGCTGCCGCAGGACGGCCTCTTGACCCATTCCAACCATTTCATGAGCGAAGTCGCGCTGGGCAAGCTGCGCGAAGCGGGCCTGAAGAATGCCGTGGACACCTATTACCGGGCCTGGCGCGTGCGCCAGTTGCTGGACGCCTGCGGCCCCCGGATCACGGTGATAGACGTGCGGCGCGCCCTGGCGGACGACTGGGCCACGCCTTATTCCGTCTGCCGCCCGCCGCGCGGCACGCTGACTGGAGGCCGCTCGGCCACCGTCGCCACCCTGGTGCTGGACACCGCAGGACTCACAATGGATATCGCCGCCATGCCGTCGTTCGGGCAGTTCTTCACCCGCTATGGCCTGGAGGGCGAGGCCTATCCGATCGACTGAACGGGTTGGGCCATGAGCGCATGTTTTTCATGCGCATCGCCGGCGCGAAGGAATATTGCCGGGGCCCGCCTTGCAAATCCTGGACGAGATCGGGACGCTGGCGCGGGCAAGCGCTCTCAAAATGCGCAGGACCGTCATCCCACCAGCGCTTCCAGTTCCTTGGAGGCAGAACGCGAAACGCGCTGCCCTTCCTTTGCCGCATTGACCTGCAAGGCCACGCGCGCCACGTCGATGACTTGTTCGACCTGCGGATAGCCGCCCTTGGCCTGCAACCAGGCCAGCACGTCCGCCAGGTGCCAGATCGAGGTACTGCCCTCATGGACCGGCAGCGGAAAGCTGTCTGGATACGCCAGCATCAGTTTGCGCATGTTCTGGCGCGAGACGCCGACGATCTCGGCCACATCAGTCAGGCCCACCAGATCGGGTGCGGCCTCGATCAGCTTGGCGGTTGGAACCGCGCGCCTGACGTCTGCCAGCGCCGAGCGCACGGCGGATTCCGCGCTTTCAGCCTCGCGGGTGAACTCCAGCGCGATGCGTCCCGGCAGCCCGGTGCCGACCAGGGCATCGTCGCAACCGGCCGCACCCAGGCGTTCGACCAATGCATCCATGTCATGGTCGCCGTCGGCAAGCTGGTACTTCAAGGTGAAGGTGTATTCCATCGCACTACTCCCATGCGCCGCCGTCAGCCCTAGGCAAGTGGCGGTGCGCAGTACAGTTATTTACGACGCGCAGCAAGGCGCGCGCATGATTGCCGGGGTTCTTCGGGGTGCTCCAGATGCTGGTGATGCAGAATTCGCCGCAGCGGCAGTCCGCCAGATTGCTGGGGCAATAGATCCGCCCCCATGCGTGGCTACCGCCAACCTCCACACGCCAGCCGCATTCTTCGGCATGGTGCAGTGCTGCCTCGACCTCTTTTTTGGGATGGGACGGACGAGCCATCATTGGTATCCAGTATGAAGACATAAGAATAGGTTGTCAATAGACAACCAAGCCACAGCTTCAGGGGATGCCAACAGCGTCGGGCGTCGTGAACGAACGGCGTTCTTTGCGCCATGGCCGCCGGTCCTGAAAGCCGACATTGCAGCTTATCGAGGGCGCTCGCGGGAACCAAGGCGGAATCCGTCTGAGAAACGGACGAAAAGGCTGGAATGGCTTGCGGGTTCTACCATCGCGGCCCATCACCGGGCCGCGCGCTCACCAAAGGATGATCTGCGAACAACGGAACAGCGACAGCTTGCGGCCGCTTGCGTCGACCACGGTCGCCGACCAGACCTGGGTCGTGCGCCCCATGTGCTCCGCCACCGCCTCTACGGTCAGCACGCCTTCCCGAGCGGTGCCCAGGAAGTTCGATTTCAGCTCCAGCGTAGTGAAGCCCTTGGCCCCTTCGGGCAGATGCGCCAGGGTGGCGTAACCGGCGCAGGTATCGGCCAGCATCACCTGCGAGGCTGCGTGCAGATAACCGTTGGGCGCCATCATCCACGGCGCCACCGTCATTTCCATGGACATGCGCCCTTCCTCGATTGACAGCGGCCGCACGCCGAAGGTGTCAGGCAACGTGCCGCGTTGCCGTTCGAAGAGACTTTCTATGGTTTCGGGAGAGCGCAGCATTGCGTTTGTCCTTTGTACAGGTTGTCGAGAATCAGGAAAGTACTACCGCTGGCGCTTGCCCGCCATCAACGCAGCGCACGCAAGCACAGAAGCGCCAGCCAACACCCCGCCCAATATCAGCGTTGGGCTGCCGCCCGCCAGGCTGGCCAACGCCGTCATGCCACCCGCGCAAGCCATCTGCAGGCCGCCCAGCAGCGCGGACGCCAGCCCGGCCTGCCGGCTGAAGGGTCCCAGCGCCAGCGCAGTGCCCAGCGGATTGACCAGTCCCATGCCGAACAGATACAGCGCCACGGCGGCCGTGAACTGCGACAGGCCGCTATCTTCGCCGCCCGCCAGCAAGGTCAGCGCGCCCGCCAGCGCCACCGCGCAGCCGGATCGCGCCACCCTGGCCGCGCCAAAGCGGTGAGCCAGGCGCGGCGCCAGCATGCCGGCGGCGAACACCACAAACACCGTGCAGGCGAAGAACAATCCCAACTGCAGCGCGCTCAGACCGAGACGCCCCATGAGCATGGCTGGCGTGGCAGCAAAAATGGCATACAGGCCGCCGATGACCACGCTCACGGCAGACGCCGGACCGATGAACCGGACATCCCGCGCCAAGTCCGCATAGCCGCGGAGCACGGCAGCGGGCGTCGCCGCAGCGCGCCGGTCGGCCGGATGCGTCTCCCCCACCGTCGCCACATAGGCCAGCGCCAGAACAAGCCCCAGCACCGCGACCAGCGCAAAGCTCGCGCGCCAGCCCGGCCCGTACTCCATCGCGCTGCCCAGCAGAGGCGAAAAGCCCGGCGCGGCGGCCATGGCCACCATGGTCAAGGCCAGGGTGCGCGATAGCGCTTCGCCTTCGAACAGGTCGCGCGCGATGGCCCGCGACAGCACCGAGGCCGCGCATACGCCCAGCGCCTGCACCACCCTGCCCGCCACCAGCAGCGGCAAGGTCGACGCCCACACGCAGACCAGGCTGCCAGCGATGAACAGGACCAGTCCACCCACCACCGGAGCGCGCCGTCCCCAGCGGTCCGACAGCGGCCCGACGAACAATTGCCCGATGGCGAAGGCCAGGAAAAAGCTCGACAGCACCAGTCCCATATCGCGGGCGTCCACGCCCAGTTCGGTTGCCATGCTGGGAAACGCCGGCAGGATAATGTTGGTGGACAGCGCGCCCAAGGCCGCCATGCCGGCAAGCACGGCCAGCAGGCGCCCGGTCAGGCGCGCAGGCGCCGCACTGCCCGGCGCCGCAGCGGAGATGGCGGTGTCCATGGTTCAGACCGCGGCCGTGTAGCGTTGTGCAACGGCGCTGCTGGACAGATGGGGCGCCATGGCCAGGCGCGCGGCCTCGTAGGCGTCCCATTCCTCGCCAGCATGCAGCGAGGGAATGGTGACCTTCTCGCCGCGCGCGAAGCCCAGCAAGGCGGCGTCGACCAGGTCTTCGGCGCGCATCACGATGCGCTGGTCCAATGTTTCCACCGGCCGCCCGCCGATGGCCCAGAAGTCCGTGGCCGTGGCGCCGGGCAGCACAGCCTGGACCTGCACGCCAGTCCCGGCCAGCTCGTGTTGCAGCGACTGGCTGAACGCCAGCACGAATGCCTTGCTGCCGCCATAGACGCCATTAAGGACTTCGGGCGCAAGCGCCACGACGGAAGCGATATTGATGATGGCGCCCCGGCCTCGCGCGACAAAGCCCGGAACCGCCGCATAGGTCAGCCGCATCGGCGCGGTGACGTTCAGGTCGACCATGCGCGTCATCTGCTCCACGTCGCTTTGCAGCAGCGGCGTATGCGTGCCGATGCCGGCGTTGTTCACCAGCAAGGTAATGCTGGCGTCCTGGCGCAGCTGCTCTTCGACGCGGGCCAGCGACGCGCGGTCGCCCAGGTCCGCCGCCAATACCTCCACCGCGCGGCCGCTGCGGGTGCTGATGGCGCTGGCCAGCGCGTTCAGGCGTTCGCGGTTGCGCGCGACCAGGATCAGGTCGTAGCCCTGCTGCGCGAGCTTTTCCGCGTACAGCGCGCCGATGCCGCTGGATGCGCCCGTAACGAGGGCAGTGCCGGGTTGGGTTTGTGCCATGGTGAGACTCCGTAGGGGTGATTGCGATGGAAGCCATATTGCGGCTTGCAGCCCATGGCGTAAATGACGTATATAGTCATAAATAAGGACATTGACGCAGGACATACGCGGGGCCATAGCCCGCAAGGACGCTCCCATGCACCGCATCGGTTACATACTTCCCGAAGGCTTCCAGATCATCGGCCTGGGCACGCAGGCCGTGTTCGAACTCGCCAATGTGGTGGCGCGCGAGCCCTTCTACGCGGTGGAGAGCTACGCCCTGGATGGCGCGGTGCGCGCCTCGGCTGGCCTGACGGTACAGGCCCGTCCGCTCACCGTCCGCAGCCAGGCCGACACCTGGCTGGTGGCCGGCGTGCTTTCGCCCCTGTCCAGGCCCGTCGCGCCCGAACTCCCCCGGCTGCTGGAAAAACTCGCGCCCCGCTCGCGCCGCGTCGCCGGCCTGTGCACCGGCGCGTTCCTGCTGGCCGACGCCGGCCTGCTGGACGACCGGCGCGCCACCACGCACTGGTACTGGGCCGACGCCTTGCAGCAGCGCCATCCGCGCGCGCGGGTCGAGGCCGACCGCATCTACATCGCCGACGGGACGGTCTGGACCTCCGCCGGCATGACCGCGGAAATGGACCTGGCCTTGGCGCTGGTGGAAAAAGACCTGGGCGCGGATATCGCGCGCGCGGTGGCGCACCGGCTGGTCATGCATCAACGCCGCTCGGGCGGCCAGTCGCAGCACTCGGAAATGCTCAGGCTCGCGCCCAAGTCCGACCGCATCCAGCAGGCGCTGGAACATGCCCGCCGCAACCTCGCCCGCCCCTTGAGCGTGGAGGATCTGGCCCAGGCCGCCAGCCTGAGCCCGCGCCAGTTCAGCCGCGTGTTTACGGCCGAGACCGGCCAGTCGCCCGCCAAGGCCATCGAGGGGCTGCGGCTGGAAGCTGCCCGGCTGATGATAGAAAGCAGCCGGCATCCGCTGGAAGTCGTGGCCAGGGAAACCGGTTTTCGCGACCGCCGCCACCTGCGCGAGGCTTTTCTGCGCGGGTTCGGCATGCCGCCCCAGGCAGTGCGGCGCGACGCGCGGACCAGCCCTCCCGGCCCCTGACCGGCGCCAGATACCCCGCGGCCCCCTGCCTGCGGTCCAGTACAATTCGCGTTTGGCGACGTTGTGCTCGCCCATTTATCTGGACCAAAGATGTTGCGACTGTCTGAAATCAAGCTGCCGTTGAATCACGCGCCCGAAGAATTGCCCGCCGCGATTCTCAAGAAACTGGGTGTAGCGGCCAGCGATCTGCGCGGCCATACCGTTGCCTCCCGCAGCTATGACGCGCGCAAGAAGCACAACATCCTGCTGATCTACACGCTGGACGTCGACGTCGAAAACGAAGCGGCGCTGCTCAAGCGCTTTCACGACGACCGCAACGTCAAGCCCACTCCCGACACCGAATACAAGTTCGTCGCCCAGGCGCCCGCCAACCTGGCCAAGCGCCCCATTGTCATCGGCACCGGCCCCTGTGGCCTGTTCGCCGGGCTGGTCCTGGCGCAGATGGGCTTCAAACCCATCATCCTGGAGCGCGGCAAGGCCGTGCGCGAACGCACCAAGGACACCTGGGGCCTGTGGCGCAAGCGCATCCTGAACCCCGATTCGAACGTCCAGTTCGGCGAAGGCGGCGCCGGCACCTTCTCCGACGGCAAGCTGTACAGCCAGATCAAGGACCCCAAGCACTACGGCGAAAAAGTGCTCAAGGAATTCGTGCTGGCTGGCGCGCCCGAAGAAATCCTGTACGTCAGCAAGCCGCACATCGGCACGTTCCGCCTGGTCGGCATGGTGGAAGTCATGCGCGACACCATCACAAAGCTGGGCGGCGAAGTCCGCTTCTCCAGCAGGGTGGAAACGCTGCATCGGGAAAACGGCCGCGTCACCGGCGTAACCCTGGCCGGCGGCGAGCACATCGAGGCCGACCACGTCGTGCTGGCCATCGGCCACAGCGCGCGCGACACCTTCCAGATGCTGCGCGACCAGGGCGTGTTCATGGAAGCCAAGCCCTTCTCTATCGGCTTCCGCATCGAACATCCGCAGTCGCTGATCGACCGCGCGCGCTTCGGTCCCAACGCCGGCCACCCCATCCTGGGCGCGGCGGACTACAAGCTGGTGCACCATGCCAGCAACGGACGCTCGGTCTACAGCTTTTGCATGTGCCCGGGCGGCACGGTGGTGGCAGCCACCTCCGAACCCGACCGTGTCGTCACCAACGGCATGAGCCAGTACTCACGTAACGAGCGCAATGCCAACGCGGGCATCGTGGTCGGGATCTCGCCCGAGGTCGATTACCCCGAACATGTGCTGGCGGGCGTGGACTTCCAGCGCAAATGGGAATCCCAGGCCTTTGAGCTGGGCGGCCGCAACTACAGCGCGCCAGGCCAGTTGGTCGGCGACTTCATCGCCGGCAAGGCATCGACCGAATTCGGCTCCGTGCTGCCGTCATACACGCCGGGCGTGCACCTGACCGACCTGGCCACCGCGCTCCCCGAATTCGCCATCACCGCCATCCGCGAGGCGCTGCCCGTCTTCGACAAGACCATCAAGGGTTTCGGCATGCACGACGCGGTGCTGACCGGCGTCGAAACCCGCACCTCGTCGCCCATCCGCATCAAGCGCGACAACGAAACCTTGCAGAGCCTCAACACCCAGGGACTGTTCCCGGCGGGTGAAGGCGCGGGCTACGCCGGCGGCATCCTGTCGGCGGGCGTGGACGGCATCAAGATCGCCGAGGCGGTGGCCTTGAGCATCATGAGCCGGCAGGCGTAAACAGTCGCACCTGCGGCGCCCGGGTTGAAGTGCCTGTGGCCGTCGCCAGGCCGGAGGTCGTTCTCAATCCAGCTTGGGATCAGGAAACGGCAGCTTATCCTGGGAAACGCTGGGCTGCGCTTTCCACTTGCCGTCCTGCTTGTAGAAATCCATCTGGTTCTCGCTGACCGCGGCCCCCAGGGTCACCGCGACCGTGCAGGCGACCTGGCCCGGATACGTGGCCTCCACCGCCGGGATGCAGGTTCCGAGCTTGACCTTGGACGGCCGGGGCATGCCCGTGTCCGCCAGCATGTCGACGATCGCATCCGTCGCTTCGGGAATGGAAGGCAGGACCAGATCCTGGGCCCGGGCCATGCCGCCCATTCCCAACAATGCAACCATCGACGCCACGGAAATCAAGGGCTTGAACATGCGCCAGCTCCATCAGAATTGAGACTCGCGGAGCTTAAAGGAAGCGCCCCTTTGTCACCGTAACAGAGCGCTACGCGTCTATTCCTAAGGCAGCATCCGAGGGTTGTAGACCACTTCCCACAAATGCCCGTCCGGATCCATGAAGTAGCCCGCGTAGCCGCCATAGAAGGTATCGCCTGCGGCCTTGACCACGGGTAAGCAACGCCTCAGTAATCCCTGGCCTCGTCGAACCAGCGCTGCGTCTGCGCTTCGCTTACTCCCAGCCGTTCGACCTGGGCAAGCTGGCTGAACTGCCACACCGCCTCGCCTATGTCTTCGCGCTCGCTGGTCTCGATCCCCTTCATGCTGTTGAAGTGGCGGGTAAAGACAGAGATTGCGGCTTGGACTTCAACGGTATTGCTTGCGCTTTCCAGCGCCGACCGGGCCGTGTCGTAGGCCGTATTCGCCGACTTCGCCATGCGGCTGTTCCAGCCCGAGAAAGGCCGGCCGTATTCGCTTTGCCACCACTCCCGCTTGCGCAGCTGGGAGACGGAGTTGTAACCGCCCCATGCGCGGACCTTCTCCCTTGCCTTCATCTGCGCCTTCAAGCGCTTGCCCGCGGCTTCGTCGACGTTGTAGGCGATGAACCTGTCCAGCGCGGGCCAACTGGCCAGTTCCGGCAAGCCATCCAGATCGGGCGTGAACCGGATCTCCAGACTTGTCAGGCGCGGCAGGCGGGCAAGCGCCTCCCAGTCGCTGAAGCCGCCCCAGAGCGACAGGCTCTCCAACTCCGGAAAGCGATCGATTCCCTGCAGCGAAATGGGCTGCCCCAGCGGCGCGCCATGCAGCGCCAGCGCGCGCACGCCCCGCAGCGGGCCGAGGTCGGGCAAGGCGTAAGGCGCCACGCCAGTCCGGCGCCCCAGCGCCGGCCGCAGCGACAACATATCGGGCAGTTCGCCCGCCACGGCAATGTGCGTCAGGTCGCCAAACAACTCCAGGTCACGGACCTGAGGCAACCTGGCTTCAAGATGCCCCGACACCTGGTCCAGCCGGATGCGCAGCGTCTGGATTCTTGCCGCGCCCGCGTCGATGGCGCGCCTGCCTGAGTATGCCGGCGCCCAGCTGAACTGCTCGATTTCGCGGCCCTGCGACCAGCCGAAAAAACCGCTGTCGTTGCCGTAATAATCGATATGCCGCGGCCACGGCGAGCCGGCAGGCGTGGAGAACGGTTCAAATGCAGCCCAGTTGATGGCCTCGTCGCCAGCCACGTGCAGATCAGCCTTCTTGCCCATGCTGGCCGGGCCGATGATCAGATTGCCGCGCCCTGCTTCGCGTGCGAAGACGTGGCTGCCCGCCGCGGTCAGGCTCACCTGATAATGCCCTGCCTCGCTCACCGAGCCCGCGGGCTCGCCGGACACGTCTGTGGGTACGGACATGCAACTCTCCTTTTGCTTGGCGGGATCCACTGATGGCGGTTCCGCCGATTCATTGACGCTTACGCAGGCTCGCCGTCCACGCGGAAGAACAGCGCAGTCTGCCCCTTCATGCCGCCATCCAGGAACTCGAACTCGACGCGCCTGCCGGGTTCGACCACGTCGCCCAGGTATTCGACCCGATACATCACGCCGCCGATGCGGTAGTTGTGGACCAGCGAGACGATCGAGGAGTTGGGGCTGCGCAGCCGGTAGACCACGGCCTCTTCGACCACGCCCCGCACGCCATGTTTGTAGAGCCCCCGCTGCAATTTGCGGCTGCGCATGCCGAACAGCATCCCCAGGATCGCAAAGATCGCCGCGACGAACAGCAGCGGCGGCAGAAACAGCCCTCCCACCAGCGGCACAAGGGCAAAGATCAGCATGAACTTGCGCGCGTCCAACTCTTCCCCGCGCACGGCCGCACGGTCGGCATCGCTGATCTCCTCGACGGCGAGCAGGGACTCCGTGCTCATGGGATACTCCGCCCGCAACAGCACGGGAGGCGCGTCAGGTTGCAGCGTAAGCAGATGCAGGCGCACGGGCAGATCCGTCAAGCCCACGGCCGTCGCGGGTCCATGCCCGCTGCGCGTGTCGCTGGCAATCTCGTTCCAGAACGGCAACGCGGCCTCAACGCGCTGCTCGCCGAATCCGTAGCACACGCCCGGCGTCGAGAAGCCCGGACCAAATGACGTCAGCCGGCCTGAAACGATCTGCTTGGCAATACGCCCCTTCAGCGCCCGGTCGAGGCTGCGCCAGCCTGGCGGCATGCGCAGCAGCTTGCGTCCGAAAAACACCGCCAGCGCTCCCATCACCGCAATGCCCGCCAGCAGCACCGCGCCCACGCCGACGTCCAGCGCGCGCCACTCGGACAGACCAAGCACGACAAAGGTCAACACGGAAAGCGCCAGCAGCAGCACCACGAAGACGCCGAACACGGCCATCAACAGTCTGCCGCGGGAGCATCTGCGCAGCAGCAGGATGTCATCCTCGGCGAGCGGGGCATCCTCGATTTGCAGGGTCTGGCTCATGCGGTGGTCGTCGCCTCCCGGGCTCAATAGGTTCCGATGGGAACCTCGATCTTCAGCGGCGCGCCGCCCTTGGCCGGACGCAGGCTGTACGTGTACAGGCCGCCATCGTCATCAGCCAGCGTCGAATCCTTGCGCTCCACCGCGTAGCGCTGTCCATCGATTTCCAGCGAGCGGGCGGCGACGACATCGGCATGGTCGGGGACCAGCAGGCCGCCCACGCCGTCGCCAGCATCGGCGAACTCGTAGTCGCGCAACTCGCCATCCGCGCGCAGCAATTGCACCCGCGGCCGGTAAGGCGCCGCGTCCAGGTTCCAGCCATTGGTCAGATCGGTGATCCAGGGGCCCGGAATGTCGTAGACGCTGCCCAGTTGCTCTTCCGACACTTCCGGCCCTTCCACCACCAGGCAGCACACCACCTTCCCCGCGCGGGAGTCGTACACCGCCCAGTTGCTGCCGATGGCCGCCACGCCGGGCAGCATCGAGAAATGGAATTGCCGGTTGAACTGGCTATCCGACACCTGGCGCCAGCCTCCAATATTGGGCGCGGCCGCAGGCGGTTGCGCCTGGCTGGCCGTTGCCATCAGGACGCCTGCGGCCAGGACGCCTGCTCGGAACAATAAACGGTTCATCTCGG
The DNA here is from genome assembly GCF_058796095.1 of Achromobacter sp. GW823-FHT04E03. Taxonomy (NCBI): domain Bacteria; kingdom Pseudomonadati; phylum Pseudomonadota; class Betaproteobacteria; order Burkholderiales; family Alcaligenaceae; genus Achromobacter; species Achromobacter sp. GW823-FHT04E03. The sequence goes on from NZ_JBXAIJ010000001.1 coordinate 1,228,174, forward strand.
TGCCTGTCGTGGGCTTGTTGGGATCAGCGGACTTGGGCCTTGCGCCGGCATAGTACCAGTGCCGGCGCGGCGATCATGGCCTGCGCGCCGCCGCCCTGCCGGCTGCGAGCAAACTTCGCTACTATCGACGCATGGCTCATCTCGTTCCCCCCTCAATCGCCCCCCAGGTCGCAGCGGCCAGCAGCCTCATCGAACGGCATCTGGGCGCTGGCCTCGTCGCCATCCATCTGTTCGGCTCCGCCGTGGACGGCGGGCTGCAGCCCCATAGCGATATCGACCTGCTCGTTACCGTGACCCAGCCGCCGGACGAAGCCGTGCTGCGCGCGCTGGCCGCGGCGCTATTGGCGATCTCCGCGCCGCCGGCTCATCACCCGATTTGCGCGCGCTCGAAGTCACCGTGCTGGCGCTGGAACACGTCGTGCCTTGGCGCCACCCGGCCAGACGCGAACTCCAGTTCGGCGAATGGCTGCGGACCGATCTGATGGCGGGCGTCGTGGAACCGCCCATGATGGACCACGATCTGGCCATACTGCTCACCAAGGTCCGTGGACACAGCATTCCCATCTTGGGGCCGCAGGCCGATCAGTTGCTCCAGGCCGTCCCCCGCGAAGACCTGAGGCGGGCGCTACTGGACACTGTCGCGCAGTGGAACACGCCCGAGGACTGGGCCGGCGATGAAAAGCACATCATCCTCGCGCTGGCGCGCATCTGGTACACGGCCGTCTCCGGGGGCATCGCATCCAAGGACCAGGCGGCGGCATGGCTGCTCGAGAGGTTGGAAGCGCCCTACCGCCCCGTCCTCGCCAAGGCGCGCGCGATCTATCTGGGACAAGAAGAAGACGACCTGGCGCAACGGCACGATGCCGAAACCGCGGCGTTCATTGCCCACGCCCGCGCCGCTATTGAAGGACTGGCCGGCAGCCGATAACCCGGGGACACGTGAAGGGCCTGCTTGCCTGCGCGGATACAGCGGGCAGCCTTTCAGCCATCACGGCTTCAGGTCGATTTCCATGCGCACGAAATCGCCGCGATACGTCACTTCGCCCAGGTAGATGACGCGGCGGTCCGGCCCGGTGAATACGCGCCGGACTTCCGCCACGGGCGCGTTCACGTTGATGCCCAAATGCCGCGCCACTTCGACGTCAGCGGTCGAGATGGTCAGCACCTGACGGGCAGAGACAATATCCACCGAGGACATCCCCATCAGAATGGGAATGACGGTCTCTTTGCGAAAGCGCGCAGGGTGCTTGGCAAAGATGGCGGCGTCCAGGTAGATGTTGATGACGCAATACGGCTGCCCGTTGCGGGCATGGATGCGCCGCATGAACACGTACTTTTCCGCGGCGACGCCGTCCGACTCGTTCAGCAACGGCGTGCGCGTGGACTCGTCGATATTGAGTATGGTCGGGTGCGTATCCCGATAGACGCTGGACAGGTTCTCGAGCGTGGTCTCGACACGGAACCAACGGTTGTCCTGGGGCGCTCCCGTCACGAAGGTGCCGCGCCCCCGCTGCGGTGAAAGCAGTCCGTCGCGGGTAAGCCTTTCGATTGCCTGGCGCACCGTGACCTTGGCCACGTGGAACTCCTCGGCCAGCGCGTCGAGCGAGGGCAATTTTTCGCCGTTCTTCCACACACCCTTCAGGATCCGCTGCCGGAACAGATCCGAAAGTTGAACGTAGAGAGGGGCTTGGGCGGTGTCGAGAATCATGGCGTCAAAGTGTCCGCGACTATATCACGCGCTTGCGGCCGGGCAGCGCCGCGCGCGTCTTCCAGGATCAGCGCGGCGCCCTTCTCGCCGATCATGATCGCGGCGGCGTTGGTGTTCGTCGACACCATGCGGGGCATGACCGAAGCGTCGACGACGCGCAAGCGTTCCACCCCGCGCACGCGCAAGCGCGCGTCGACCACCGACCCGGCGTCGCCGCCCATGCGGCAGGTGCCGGCAGGATGGAACACCGTGCCGCCCTTGTCGCGCGCGAATTGCTCCAGCGCGGCGGCTGTCGTGACATCGTTTCCCGGCAGGTACTCAACTCCGGTTACCAAGTCGCGGAACGACGGCTGGGCATAGATGTCGCGCAACATGCGCAAGCCCGCGACCAAGACCTTCGCATCGCGCGGTTCGGTCAGGTAGTTCGAGACGATGCGCGGCGATGCGAACGGATCCGTGCCCGCGATCTCGACGGTGCCGCGCGAATCGGGCCTGCATTGCGTCGCCGACGCGGAAAAGCCGGAAAACCGGTGCAGCGCGTCGCCTGGCTTGTCCACGGATAGCGGCATGACATTGAAAAGTATGTCCGCACGGCCGCCCACCGCGTGCTCGGTCGCCGCCAGCCCGCCTACCTGGCCCGCGCCCACCGTGAGCGGTCCCCTGCCCTGGAACAGCCACTGCGCCCCCATGCCTGCGAGGCTGAACGGATTGCGCACCGCGTCGTTGAGCGACATGCGCCGTTTAAGCTTGACGATCACGCGCGCCTGGTAATGATCTTGCAGGTTGCGGCCGACTTCCGGCGAATGAGCGGCGACCGCGATGCCGTGCCTGGCAAGCAGCGCTGCGTCGCCCACGCCCGAAAGCTGCAGTACCTGGGGCGATTGCAGCGCACCCGCAGCAAGCGCCACCTCGACATCCGCCATCGCGCGCTTCAAATGGCCCTCTTGCACCCACTCCACGCCCAGCGCCCGGCCGCCTTCGATCAGGATGCGCGTGACTTGGGCGCCGGTCTCGATCACCAGGTTCGGACGCGACCTGACCGGATAAAGAAACGCGGTCGCGGCGTCGCAGCGCCAACGGCTGCCGAGCGTCAGCTGGTAGGAACCCACGCCCTCCGATTCGGCGCCGTTGAAGTCGTCATTGCGCCGGCAGCCGGCCTCGACTGCCGCTTCCACCCAAGCAGCCGTGTAAGGATGTTCATTGCGCAGGTTGGAGACACGGAGTTCACCGGAAGCGCCGTGATACTCGGACTCGCCCCCGTCGTAGCGCTCGGATTTCTTGAAGTACGGCAGCACGTCCCGATAGGCCCATCCCGTTGCGCCCAGATCGGCCCAGTCGTCGTAGTCCTCATGCTGTCCACGGATGTACAACAAGCCGTTGATCACGCTTGAACCGCCCAACGCCTTGCCGCGCGGCCACAGGATGGTGCGATTGCCGGTTTCGGCCTGGGCTTCGACCGGGAACAGCCGAGCAAACCGCGGATCGTAAATGGTCTTGAAGTAGCCCACCGGCAGCTTGAGCCAGAAATTGTGCGCAGCCGCGCCCGCCTCCAGCAGCAGCACGCGCACCGCAGGAGCGCGGCTGAGCCGGTTAGCCAGCACGCATCCGGCGGAGCCGCCGCCGACGACGATGTAGTCAAAGCCCGCGCCAGCCGGAATGCTCATGCCTTGATCGCCTCCAGATAGGCCGAGGGATCGAAGTAGCGCGAAGCGGGAACCGGATTCGGAATGTTCCCGGCCTGCGCGAAGAAATCGGTCACCTGCTGCAGCCAGCGTGTCACTGAGCCGTCCTCGTACTTGGTGCGCCATTCCGCCGTGGAGAAATACTTGGCCTGCTTGAACTGCGCCTTGAACTCGGCCAGCGGCACGTCCTTGTATTGCGTCTTCTGCAGCGTCTCCACCGCGGCGTCCGGCGTTTTCACGATTGCGTCATTGGCCTCGCCCCAGGCAGCGATGAGGCTGCGGATGGCCGGCTTCTGGGCCTCGTAGAAATCGTTCCTGGCCGCCCATCCGCCCATGATCGCCGCCTCCGGATAGAACGCGGAAGCGTCGATCAGCATGCGCGCATTGGACACCTTGGACCGGACGATCGTGTCAAACGGAACCCAGAGCGCAACCGCGCTGACCGCGCCGGACACGAACGAGGTAACGGCATCGGCCATGCGCTGGTTGACGATCTGCACGTCCTTGCCCGGATCGAGCTTGGCGGCGCGCAAGGCCCGGTCCAGGAACACATGGGCGGTCGTACCCGTGGTCGTGGAGATCTGCTTGCCCTTCAGATCGGCCACGGTCTTGATCGACTCGTCGCGGACCCAAAGCTGGGCAGTACCGTACTCGATGTCGTTCACAAGAAAAACCTTGCCCTGCCCGCGCGCGGGAAAGTTCGACACAACCGCGCCGGTGGCCAGCACATCCAGGCTGCCGCCTATCATGGCCTGGAAGATCTCCAGCCCCGTAGTGAAGACAATGGGGTCCAGTTCCAAACCATGCTTGGCGTAGCTGCCCATCTGCAAGCCCAGCCACAGGTGGCCGTCGACGGCGGGCGTATGCAAGTAGCCTACGCGCAGTTTCTTGCGCGCCTGGCCGATGGCAGGCGCCGCGATTGCTGCGATGGAAGCGGCCATGCCGGCCTTGAGTAGGGTTCTGCGGTCGAGTTTCATGGAGTCTCCTTGTGGTGGGGCTGCTGACGCTGGCTCAATCCGTCGGGCGCACGGATTGGCGGGCCTGGGCTTCGTACTCGAACATGACCAGCTCCCGTATCTCGCGGCTCAACTCGACGAAGCGAGGGTCCTCGTGGACCCGCTCCGAACGTGGGTAGCCGAAAGGAACCTCTATCACCTTCCGGACCTTTGAGGGCCGGGCGGTGACCACGACGATCTTTGACGACAGGTAGACGGCTTCCTCCACCGAGTGGGTGATCAGCATCACCGTCTTGCCTTCGGTCTGCAGCACTTCGAGCAGCAGGTCCTGCATCGCGGTCCGGGTCTGCGCATCCAGCGCGCCGAAGGGCTCGTCCATCAACAGGAATTGGGGCTTGACGGCGTAGGCGCGCGCGATCGCCAGCCGCTGCCGCATGCCGCCGGACAAATGCTTCGGAAAGTGATCGGCGAAGTCGCTCAGGCCCATCAGCTTCATGTAGCGCTGACAGATCTCGGCGCGTTCCCGCGGGCTCGTCTTGTTGGCCGCGAGCTTCATGCCGAATTCGATGTTGCCGCGCACCGTCAGCCACGGGAACACGCCGTATTCCTGGAAGATCACGCCGCGGTCGGGCCCGGGCGCCGTGACGGGCCGGCCGTCCAGCGTCACGGAGCCGGCTGTGGGCTGCACGAACCCGCCGACGATATTCATCAAGGTCGTCTTGCCGCAGCCTGAAGGGCCGATGATGGAGACGAACTCCCCATCCCGGATGTCCAGGGTCACGCCATCCACCACCCTCATCGGGCCTGTGGCCGTGGGAAAGTCCACGGTGACGTTATCGAACCTGATTCTGACTTCCGGTTCCTGGGAAGGCTTAGGCGTAGCGGTGTCCACGCTGCGCAGTTGAGTGCTCATGGTCATGGTCTTGTATGTCCGGAACGGTCTCAGGCGATGCGGTCTTGCCACGCGACCAGGCGCCGGCTCACGGCCCGCAGCGCCAGGTCCATCAGCATGGCGATGAGGCCGATGCAGATGATCCCCACGTAGATCACGTCCAGCTGGAAGAACGACGATGCATTCTGGATAAGCGCCCCGAGCCCCTGCTGGGCCGCAATGAGTTCGGACGCCACCAGCGTGGCCCAGGCCACGCCCAGCGCCACCCGGATGGCCGTCAGGATGTGCGGTACGGTAAGCGGCACGATGACCTTGGCGAAGATCTCCAGGTCGTTGGCGCCCAACGTGCGGGCGACGCGCACGAAGATCGGGCTGATCTGGGCGATGCCTTCGTACATCACGATGACGCCGGCAAAAAACGAGGCATAGAACAGGATGACGGTCTTGGCCGATTCGCCGATGCCGAAATAGACGATCACCAGCGGAATCAACGCGATCGGCGGGAGCGCGCGAAAGAAGTTGATGACGGGATCGATGAAGACCCGCAGCCCGCGGTACCAGCCCAGGCAAAAACCCACAGGCACTGCCACCAGGATGCCCAGCGCGACGCCCGTGAAGACGCGCCGGGCCGACATCCAGATGTCCAGCCACAGGCGGTCCTTGGAGAGCTCGATGAACTTTTCGACGACGGCGGCGGGCGAAGGCACAAGCGCGGGGCTGACGAGTCCGCTGGCGCGCACCGCCAGCCACAGCAAGAGGATGCATAGCCATGGCGCCGCGATGAGCAGCGGGCGCGAGATGAAGGACGGAAGGCGCATGGTGTGTATAGAGGGTTAGACCTGAGTTGCAATCCGTAAGTGCTAAACATACTATAGACCAGCACTTAATATCTTCATGCCATGACAAACCCTAATACGACTCAAGCCTGGTCCATCAAACCATTCACGCTGGCGCGTATCGAGGCCTACGTCCTGCGATGGCCGGTCAAGCGTCCGGTACAGACCTCGTTCGGCACCATGCATGACCGCCCCGCCCTGCTCGTGCGGGTAGAGGACACGGATGGCGCAGTGGGCTGGGGCGAGGTCTGGTGCAACTTTCCCGGCTGCGGCGCGGAACACCGCGCCCGTCTGCTTGAAACCGTTGTCGCGCCGCTGGTCGTCGGTCAGCCTTACGCCTCGGCCCAAGCCGCGTTTGCCCACATGAGCGCGCGCACCGCGGTGCTCGCCATCCAGTCGGGCGAACCCGGGCCCATCGCGCAGGTGATCGCCGGCATCGACCTGGCCTTGTGGGACATGCTGTCGCGCCGGGCGGGCGTGCCGCTATGGCAATTCCTGGGCGGCGTCTCGGACGTGATCCGCGTCTATGCAAGCGGCATCAACCCTGACCGCCCCGAAGATACGGTGCTCGCAAAACACGCGGAGGGCTATCGCGCTTTCAAGCTCAAGGTGGGCTTTGGCGAAGAGCGGGACCTCGCCAATGTCAGAACGGTGCACGCCCGGCTTCCTTCTGGCAACGAGCTCATGCTGGACGCCAATCAGGCCTGGGACCTGGCGGGTGCGCAGCGCATGGCCAGCCACTTCAGCGAGTTCGCGCCGCGCTGGCTGGAGGAGCCGCTGCGCGCGGATCGCCCACTATCGGAATGGGCGCAGTTGGCTGCTCAAACGGACATCCCCCTGGCAGCCGGGGAGAACCTCATCGGTTCAGATGCCTTCGAGACCATGATCAATAGCAGGACGCTTAAGGTCGTGCAGCCGGATCTGGCCAAATGGGGCGGCATATCCGGCTGCCTGCCCGTCATCGACAGGATTCACGAGGCCGGACTGCGCTACTGCCCGCATTTCCTTGGCGCGGGTGTCGGCCAGCTTGCGTCGGCGCACATTCTGGCGGCGCGAGGACGAGCCGGCGGCATGCTTGAAATCGATGCCAACGAGAACCCGCTGCGCGCGGCCCTCAGCCCGGCGTTGGGCGTCATCATCGAAGGAGAGGCCAAGCTCGGAAACGCGGCGGGCCTGGGCGTGGAGCCGGATCTCGCGCAATTGCACGAGATCTGTGGTTTACGTTCATAACATCCCAGAAAGAAGGCCCGCAATTGCCCAGGCTGCAGGGGTCAACAGGGCTTGACGTCAGCCGGCCGCGCTTGTCGCAAGACGCATCTGGAGAAAATCGAGGAATACCTGGACCTTCTTGGAGTGCCTGCGATTCGGTAGATACGCCGCATGGACGCACACACTCTGCTCTTGAGGATTGACCTCGTAGTCCTCGAAGAACCGGCGCAGCCGCCCGGCCCGCACGTCCTCCCGGATCAGCCATTCCGCCAGCAGCGCGATGCCCTGTCCATCCAGCACGGCTTCGCGCAGCATGTCCGAGTTGTTGGCGGCCAGACGCCCCTGCACCTCCACATGCTGCACCTTGTCATCGCCCCGAAGAAACGACCAGCGCTGCGGCCCGGCCTGGTGGGCGAATCGCAGACAGTCGTGCTGTGTCAATTCCTCCGGCGCAGTGGGCGTGCCGTGCCGCTCCAGGTATTCCTGGCTGGCCACCACATAGCGCCGATGCTCGGCCAATTTGCGCACGATCAATTGCGGCTGCAAGTCCGGTGTGCCAATGCGGACAGCGACATCGATCCGCTCCGCCGCCAGGTCCACATACGCATCGGATAGCACCAGATCCAGTGACACGCGCGGATTCTCGCGCAGGAAACCCGAGATATAGGGTCCCAGGCACAAGCGCGCGAAGGTCACGGGCAAGGAAACCCGCAAGGGTCCGACCGCGACCGCGCCAACGTCCGACACGCTGCCGTCGGCCTCCTCCAGATCCGACACAACCCTGGACACCTGCTCCAGGTAAGTCACTCCTGCGTCGGTCAACGTTACCCGGCGCGTCGACCGGGTCAGCAGCGCGGTACCGAGAGACGCCTCCAGGGTATCGATCAGCCGCGTGACGGAAGACGTGGCGACCCCCAGGCGCCGCGCGGTTCTGGAGAATCCTCCTGACTCGGCCACGTCCAGGAAGACGCGCAAGGCTTGCAGTTTGTCCATGGTTATCTTTGCGATTAACGCAACTCTACGTTGCGATAAAGACCAATTCATTGAATTCCATGCAAAGACTAATCTGGCCTTCCGCTCAACGCAAGGAGCTACGCCGTGAAATCCCTGTGCATCGGCGCTTCACTCGTCAGCGCTGCGCAACCCCTCGCGCCGTTCCTGCAAGCCTTTCAACAAGCCGCTGCGGCGGCCGCCCACCAAGCCCCCGGAACATAGCAACATGCCTTCCACGCAAATTACCGCCACCAAGGATCAGGATCCGACCGCCTCCTCGGGGCTGCCACTACGCTTGACCTTCATGCTGGCCGGCAGCGCCGGCCTGTCGGTCGCATCCCTGTACTACAGCCAGCCCATGCTGGGCGTGCTGGCTCCGGACATCGGCGCCTCTCCCCAGTCGGTCGGACTGCTGCCGACGCTGACCCAGTTGGGCTATGCCCTGGGCATCCTCTTCCTGGCGCCGCTGGGCGACCGGCACGACCGGCGCAGGATCATCCTGCTCAAGGCCGCCATCCTGTCTGCCGCGCTGCTGCTGGCGGCGCTGTCACCTACGCTGGCGACGCTGCTGGCCGCCAGCCTGGCCGTCGGCCTGTCCGCGACAATGGCGCAGGACATCGTGCCGGCAGCCGCAACGCTGGCGCCAGCCGCGCACCGCGGCAAGATCGTGGGCACGGTGATGACGGGCCTGCTATTGGGCATCCTGCTGTCCCGGGTAGTCAGCGGCTTCGTTGCCGAGAACTGGGGTTGGCGCGCCATGTTCGCGGCCGCCGCCGCCAGCATCGCACTCGTGGGCCTGGCCGCAAGCCGCCAACTCCCGCGCTTCGAGGCCAGCACGCGACTGCCCTACTTTGCGCTGCTGCGATCGCTGGCCGCGCTATGGCAGCAACATGCCGCACTACGTCGCGCCACTTGGGCCCAAGGCCTGCTGTCGATCGGCTTCAGCGCCTTCTGGTCCACCCTGGCCGTCATGCTGCATGGCGAACCCTTCAACCTGGGCGCAGCCGCCGCCGGCGCCTTCGGACTGGCCGGCGCGGCAGGAGCCATGGCCGCTCCCATCGCCGGACGCCTCGCCGACCGTCACGGCGCCGCGCTAGTCACCCGCCTGGGCGCAGCTCTGGTCGTCGTGTCCTTCGCCGTGATGGGTTTGACCCCGTTCCTGGCGCCCGGCGCGCAGTTGGGATTGCTGGTCGCCAGCGCCATCGGCTTCGACCTGGGCATACAGGCAGCGCTGATCGCGCACCAAACCATCATCTACGGTATCGATGCGAACGCCCGCAGCCGGCTCAACGCGGTGCTGTTCACCGGCATGTTCATCGGAATGGCCGTCGGGTCGGCATTGGCAGCCTTGCTGTATGCACAGTTCGGATGGATGGCGGTGACGGTGCTGTCCACTGCCACGGCGCTCGGAGCATTCTTGGTGCGATTGAGGGGATGACGGCAGCGCTTTCATCTCCCGACTCAAAATGAAAGAGGCGCCGAAGCGCCTCTTTCATTCACCGCACGACAACAGCGGGATCACTCCCACTCAATCGTCGCAGGCGGCTTGCTCGACACGTCGTAAACAACGCGATTAATGCCACGCACCTCATTGATGATCCGCGACGACACCCGCGCCAGCAGCGGATGCGGCAGCGGCGCCCAATCGGCGGTCATGAAGTCGAAGGTCTGCACAGCACGCAACGCCACCACGTATTCGTAGGTGCGCCCATCGCCCATCACCCCCACCGACTTCACCGGCAGGAACACGGCAAACGCTTGTGAGGTCAGCTCGTACCAGGTCAGGCCGCTGGCCTCGTCCTTGGTGTTGCGCAGCTCTTCGATGAAGATCGCGTCGGCGCGGCGCAGCAGTTCGGCGTATTCATGCTTCACTTCGCCCAGGATGCGCACGCCCAGGCCGGGGCCAGGGAACGGGTGGCGGTAGACCATCTGCGGCGGCAGGCCCAGGGCCACGCCGAGTTCGCGGACTTCGTCCTTGAACAGTTCGCGCAGCGGCTCCAGCAGTTGCAGGTTCAGCGTGTCCGGCAGGCCGCCCACGTTGTGGTGCGACTTGATGGAGGTGGCCTTGCCCGTCTTGGCGCCAGCGGATTCGATGACGTCGGGGTAGATCGTGCCCTGGGCCAGCCACTTGGCGCTCTTCTGCTTGCCCGCCTGTTCCTGGAACACTTCGACGAATTCGCGGCCGATGATCTTGCGCTTGGCTTCGGGGTCGGCCACGCCGGCCAGCTTGCCCATGAATTGGGCAGTGGCGTCGACGTGGATGATCTTCACGCCCATGTTTTCAGCGAAGGTCTGCATGACCTGCTTGCCTTCGTCCAGGCGCAAGAGGCCGTGGTCGACGAACACGCAGGTGAGCTGGTCGCCGATGGCCTTGTGGATCAGCGCCGCGGCAACCGAGGAGTCCACGCCGCCGGACAGGCCCAGGATGACTTCGTCCGTGCCGACCTGCTCGCGGATGCGGGCGACGGCTTCGGCCACGTAGTCGGGCATGTTCCAGTCGCCTTCGCAGCCGCAGATCTCGTTGACGAAGCGGGCCAGCATGGCCTTGCCCTGGACGGTGTGCGTGACTTCGGGGTGGAACTGGACGGCGTAGAACTTGCGATCTTCGTCGGCCATGCCGGCGATGGGGCAGGACGGCGTGGAAGCCATCAGCTTGAAGCCCGGGGGCAGCTCGGTGACCTTGTCGCCGTGGCTCATCCAGACCTTGAGCATGCCGTGGCCTTCGGCCGTGGAAAAGTCTTCCAGGCCTTCCAGCAGCTTGGTGTGGCCGTGGGCGCGGACTTCGGCGTAGCCGAATTCGCGGTGGTCGGAATAGCTGACCACGCCGCCCAACTGCTGCGCCATGGACTGCATGCCGTAGCAGATGCCGAGCACGGGCACGCCCAGTTCGAACACCGCATGCGGCACGCGCATGGAGCCTTCTTCGTAGGCGGAAGCGTGGCTGCCGGACAGGATGATGCCCTTCAGGCCTTGCGCCATCTGGTCGCGCACGAAGGCGTCGTCGACGTCGCCGGGGTGCACTTCGGAGTAGACGCCGGCTTCGCGGACGCGGCGGGCGATCAGCTGGGTGACTTGCGAACCGTAGTCGAGAATGAGGATGCGCTGGTGCATGGAGACTCTACCGGTAAAGAATAAAACCGCAGTAAATAAAACCGCACCGGCAGAACCGCTGATTCATGTTGCGGTTCTGCCGGTGCGCGATGCATGACATTGTAGTTGACTGTACGGATCAGTCGGCGCGGTAGTTGGGCGCTTCCTTGGTGATCTGTACGTCGTGCACGTGGGACTCGCGCACGCCCGCGGAGGTGATCTCCACGAATTCGGTCTTGGTGCGCATGTCGTCGATGGTGGCGCAGCCGCAGTAGCCCATCGAGGCGCGGATGCCGCCGACCAGTTGGTAAATGATGGCCAGCACGCTGCCCTTGTAGGGGACACGGCCTTCGATGCCTTCGGGAACCAGCTTGTCGGCGTTGTTGGACGGATCCTGGAAGTAACGGTCGGCGGAGCCGTCCGTCATGGCGCCCAGGCTGCCCATGCCGCGGTAGGACTTGTACGAACGGCCCTGGAACAGCACGACTTCGCCCGGCGCTTCTTCGGTGCCGGCGAACATGCCGCCCATCATGCAGGCGAAAGCGCCGGCCGCCAGGGCCTTGGCAACGTCGCCCGAATAACGGATACCGCCGTCGGCGATCAGGGGCACGCCCGTGCCTTCCAGCGCCTTGGCGACTTCGGAGATGGCGTGGATCTGCGGCACGCCGACGCCCGCGACGATGCGGGTGGTGCAGATGGAGCCCGGGCCGATACCGACCTTGACGCCGTCGGCGCCGTACTCGACCAGCGCGCGCGCGGCGGCGGCGGTGGCGATGTTGCCGCCGATGACTTCAACCTTGGGGTAGTTCTGCTTGACCCAGCGCACGCCTTCCAGCACGCCCTTGGAATGGCCGTGGGCGGTGTCGACGATCAGGACGTCGACGCCAGCCGCAACCAGCTTTTCCACGCGTTCTTCGGTGCCGGCGCCCACGCCCACAGCCGCGCCCACGCGCAGTTGGCCCTGGGCGTCCTTGCTGGCCATCGGGTGTTCGGTGTTCTTGACGATGTCCTTGACGGTGGCCAGGCCACGCAGTTCAAAGCCGTCGTTGACGATCAGCACGCGCTCCAGGCGGTGCTTGTGCATCAGGGACTGCGCCTCTTCCAGCGTGGCGCCTTCCTTCATGGTGACCAGGCGTTCCTGCGGCGTCATGATGTTGCGCAGGGGCTGGTCCAGGTTTTCTTCGAAGCGCAGGTCGCGGTTGGTGACGATGCCGACCAGCTTGCGTCCTTCGACCACCGGCAGGCCCGAGATGCCATGCTGGCGCTGCAACGCGATAGCGTCGCGCACCTTCATTTGCGGGGTGACCGTGACCGGATCGATCACGATGCCGAATTCATGGCGCTTGACGCGGGCGACCTCGCGGGCCTGGGCTTCAGCCGACAGATTCTTGTGGATGATCCCGATGCCACCCTCTTGCGCCATGGCGATGGCCAGGCGCGATTCGGTCACGGTGTCCATGGCGGCGGACACGAGCGGGATGTTCAGGGTGATGTTGCGAGTGAGGCGCGTAGCCAGGGAAGTGTCGCGAGGCAGGACCTCGGAATACGCAGGCACCAGCAACACATCGTCGAAGGTGAGCGCTTTTTGTACGAGACGCATGGGTAACTCCGGGCGCAAAGCAAGATTATACGCCGCTTGCGTGTTTTGCCTAGGTGTTGACCCTAGGATTTTTTTGTAGCTCTATACATATCAATGACTTACAGGCGGAGCCCATTGCCCATCCCCCGCCGATATGTAACAAATTGGCCACAAGCCACGTCAACGCTACGGCAGACCTGACAGGCAATCTCCATGACGAGTTGCTGGAATCGCGGCACAAGTGCGCAAGAACACTCCGTCACAGGGTCGGGTCGTGTTTGGGGGACGGATTTCCGAGCCCGAGGCCATGCGCTGCCCGACGGTATACTCCGCACACTCATTAGCCCGAATGCTGGTGATTGGCCCTTTGGCGCCCTCTTCTCGTCTTACAAAAAAATCATGGAATCGACGAAGCAGTATCCAAAAATTCTTAGCTTGGAAGGTCTGCGCGGGGTCGCCGCGTTGGCCGTCGTACTTTCTCATCTGGCACTCCAGTTCTTCCCCCACGCTGCGGTAGGAGGAAACCATCCGATCCATTCCAGCATCGACTCCTGGCTCTACAACAGCCCACTCCGGGTCTTGTACGCTGGATTCTTCGCGGTCTGTATTTTCTTCGTGATGAGCGGTTATGTGCTCTCCAGAAAGTTCCTGAGGACGCACGACAACAGGATCCTCATAGACGCGACTGCAAAGCGCTACTTCCGCCTCGCAATTCCGGTCCTCACATCATGCATCTTCATGGTAGTCACGGCCTCGCTTGTCCAATCCATGGAAGGGTTGGGTTCAAGGTTGTGGGGCGCTAGTGGAGAAGCCTTGTATGGCGCGTTCTTCTTTGGCAGCAACAGCTACAACGCCGTCATCTGGACGATGCAGGTCGAATTCTTGGGATCGATGATCCTGTTTGCCTTTTTGTTCGTGTTCGGACGCTTCGGTTATGCACCATTGGCTGCGGTGGTCTTATGTTCGGGAATGATGTACCTGAATCAACTGACAGGCTACTTCTTTGCCATGTTCATTATTGGCATCTACGTCGATAAGCTCACGTTCCTGATTCGTCATTGGACATTGAGCGTCCCCGTCTTCTTGTTTGGCCTATATTTGGGCGCTTACGATGGTCCGTCGAACGCCTATCGCCAAGTTGCCATTTTCGCGAATATCCTGCAATTTGATCACGGCATAAAGCTCAATTGGCCTGTTCTGTTCCCCGGTCTGGGAGCAATTTTGGTAGTTGCCGCAACGCTCGCAGCCGGCCCGGTGAACTCATTCTTTTCATCCCGCGTACCGGTTTGGCTTGGAAAGGTGTCCTTCTCGCTGTATCTGACCCACACCGTCGTGCTGCTGGTGCTTGCCGCACCTGTCGCAAAGCTGTTGGCCAGCCTGGGCAGCGTACAGGCAGCGCTCATTGCCTGTGCGGTAAGCGTCGTTGCCTCTCTTGGTGTATCAGTCCTTTTTTATCGAGCGGTCGACAAACCTTCGGTCACTTTCGCCAATTGGTTCGGACGGTTTGTAGTTTCGAGATTTGGCGAACGGGTTCAGTCTCCCTCCTTGATTGGGAAGGCGCCACTTTAGAACTCGGACGAGGCGCCGATCACCACCCGCACAAGACGGCAGGGCAGGTGTACCGGAAGCAAGCCAACAGCCTAGGGGCGCAGCACGATTTCGTGGGCGTCCCTGTCGATGATCAGAGGATCCCTGCAGCGGCGAACAGAGTGATGCAGTACCGCCCGATGGTTCCGTAACGGGCACCTGCCGGCGCATTCACCCCCTGCCCCACGTAGGGGCTGCTCCCGCCGGTACCGCCCTGTTTTTCAGGCGCGCCCCAAAGCAAACGGCGCTCGTTCCATATACAACCTATCGATTATCGGATCGCCACTCGTCCACGAGGGCCCCGCGCCCCGGTAGCTCGGACCTCGCATCCCCTTTTACTTCTACAATCGACCGCTTTCTTCAATTTGGGTCAGTCGAGGGACTGTTGCTCATGTCCCCACCACATCCGGAAATAGGAATTTCGCTTAGAGCGAACCGACAAACATGTCATTACCTCAGCACCAAGCAGGATACCGCCCCGACATCGACGGTCTGCGCGCGATCGCGGTACTTGCCGTTGTCGTTTTTCATCTGAACAAAAGCTGGCTTCCTGGCGGTTTTGTCGGTGTTGACGTCTTCTTTGTTATCTCCGGATTTCTGATCACTGGCATCCTCACCCGAAACATCACGGGTGGCACGTTCTCCTTTTCCGGCTTCTACCTGGCTCGTGCCCGCCGGATACTACCTGCATCGTTCTTCTGTATCTTTGTCACACTCACCATCGGCGCCATCTTCATGCTGCCCAGGGACGTCAAAGATCTGGGAGCCTCGGCTGCCGCCAGCGTGATATCCGCAGGGAACATCTACTTCTGGAAGTTCCTGGACACCAGTTATTTCGCCGCATCGTCGGAAACCGTTCCGCTGTTGCACCTGTGGTCGCTCGCCGTTGAAGAGCAGTTTTATCTGTTCTGGCCATTAATTCTGCTCGTAGCCTTCAAGTCGTCCCCCCCTTTCATTCGGCTTCTATCAGCGCTCATCGTAGGTGCGGCCAGCTTCTATATTGGTCAGAGGTACCTAGCTTCAGATCCATCGTTCTCCTATTACATGCTGCCAGCACGCGCGGGGGAACTGATGATGGGAGCCGCGGCATATTGGCTGGCTACTCGAACAACAAAACTCCATCCGGCAAATGCCGAGTTGCTCGCCCTGACCGGTTTCGCACTCATCGTCTGGTCAGTAGTAAGCCTGAGTGAAGCGGCAGGATTTCCCGGCTATGCAGCGATCCCGCCCACCTTCGGCGCCGCGATGCTTATCCTTGCTGGCTCCACGCGCAAGAGCATGGTAGGACGATTGCTATCCATGGCGCCTATGGTCGCCATCGGACGGGTTTCCTTCTCGTTGTATCTTTGGCACTGGCCGATCATGGCCTTCTATCGATATGCCTATGGAGAACCGACAACGGCAGGCTATCTCGCCTGCGCAACCGCCATGGCAATCATGACGCTGATTTCGTACTTCGGCGTTGAAAAACCTTTTCGGATCGCCAGCCCCAAGCCTAATGTCCAATCTGCACTGAAGTTCGCTACGGTGAGTGCCACGCTGGCAGGTATTGCTATGGCTACCGCCTTCACCAGCGGGCTGCCCTTCTTCAAACCAACTGGCTACGGCGCAGAATTGGCCAAATTGGACGGCACCACCAAACCGGCAAGTGAGTATCCATTCAATTGCCAGATGGGCGGTTTCGACGAACGGATGTTGACCGACGCCCGGTGCATCATAGGAGCCAAGAATGCGGCAGCGAAAACTCTGCTCTGGGGCGACTCCCATGCCGCACATTACGTTGGCTTTTTCAAAACGATTGGCGAGCATACAGGAGTCGCGCTCAGAAATATCTCCCTCTCAGGCTGCATGCCACTCTTCGGCACATCCTCGCAGTATGCGCCGGTCACCATCCGTGAAACTTGCGCCAAGTTCAACGAAGCAATGGAAACCGAGGTGACTAAGTACGACACCGTGATTGTGGGAAGCGCCTGGGCTGGCTTCGATCGGGACAATTCTCGGAGAGACATCGCCAACACAATCGAGGAATTGAGCAAGAAGGTTCCGCGCGTCGTGATCGCACTATCGGCACCGCTGTTTCTCCAGTACGACCGCCAGTGCGACAGGAAGGCGCTGATGATCCCCGGGATGCACTGCGAGGAAAAACGCTCGCAGCGCGACGGCCCGGAACGGAACATCAATGCATACTTGGTGGAATTGGCCTCGAAGTTCCCAAATGTCGAAACCTTCGATATTCACAATCTTCTATGCGATGGCGCCATGTGCAGGGCCGAAGTCAAGGGCCAGCCGGCCTACTTCGATGCCGGGCATATAAGCATGACAGGCTCCGAGAGTTTGGCGGAAGAGGCCATCGCGCAGAACCATACGCCGACATTCATGTTGCCGGCCAGCGGATCTGCCCTGCGGCCCTGATCTACAAATTGACAAGAGCCGCTTGAACAACCGCAGCGAGTGGCGCCCCGCCACACGGTCACGTGTTGGCCATTCCCCCTGGAGCCCCATCCTTGTATGGTGTAGGTGCCTCTTCCACGGTTGGGAACGGTCGGTCCAGCATCGTCGGTTGGCTCAGGCGGCTGCTCGCTGGTTGCGTGATCGCAATGGAAGCCCGGTGGCTATCAAGAGCTTTTAAGCCGGGCTGGCCCATGAACGTGGGTTTACGGTTTATGTTTTAAACCCTACGCGCGTCCATCACTATGCGATCTCGCTGGGCAATCGAGGCAAGACCGACCGCCTGGATGCCGAGGTGACCGCCCAATACGTCGCGCAGCGTCATACGACCTTGCATCGCTATGAGCCGATCTCGGCAGAGCTACAACAGGTTCGAGCGCCTCAAGCGCTTAGATCGACGGTGGTACGCGTAGGGACTTCGCTAAGGTTGTCGGCGCAGCGACATGGTTGCGTAAGCTGTCATCAGAAGACGGCCTTGGCCAGTCTGAGTTCGTGGGCGCAACAGCTAGAACGGGAGCTGATCGCCAAGGTCAAGGTCCAGAGCGAGTGGACCAAGACATACGGTCTACTAACCGGAATCTGCGACATTGGGCCGATCAATGACGCTGCCCTGACAACCTTGTTCAACCGCGTTCACTTCACGAGCAGTGACGCTGCGGTGGCCTTCTGTGGGCTGGTTCCCAGGCCAAACGAGTCTGGCAGAAAGGTCGGTAGGCAACGCCTGAGCAAACAGGGTGACAAGGCCGCCAGGACCTTGCTGCACAACGCGGCCAGTTCGGCGGCTCGCACGGTTTACTTCAAGGATTACTACGCCATGCTCAGTACTCGAGGACTAGCCTCGAGGGCAGCCTTGGTGGTGATCGCACGCAAATTGTTGCGCATCGCCTACGGAGTCTGGCGCACTGGCCAAGCCTTCGATCCTGGAAGGTCGAGCCTCAGAAAAGCTTGACCCGCACCATAGAATCTCGTTCATTGACATTTAATTTTATCCGGATAATAATTGGTTTTAAATTTTACCCGGATAAAATTAACATGTTCCTCCACGCCTCCGCCAACACTTACACCGTCTTCGACAATTCGCGCATTCTCACATCAGGCGCACTCGGCTCCGTGGCCCTGACCGTCAAACGGATAACGGCTGTGCGCGCCGATGCCACAGTCCTCGTCTTTGACGACCGGTCGGGCAAACAGGTAGATCTCGATCTGCGAGGTAGTGACGCTGACATCATCGAGCGCCATCAACCGACTCCCAAGATCCCAATTACACGAGCCGTAGCGGAAATGGAAGCCGGCGACACCCAATCGCGCGGCCGAGGCCGGCCCAAGCTGGGTGTGGTAGCGCGCGAAGTGACTCTGTTGCCGCGCCACTGGGACTGGCTGGGCGCGCAGCCCGGCGGCGCCTCGGTGGCCTTGCGCAAGCTGGTGGAACAGGCGCGGCGCGACAACGAGGCGCGGGACCGCCGCCGCGAGCGCCAGGAGGCCGCCTACCAGTTCATGTCCAGCATGGGCGGCAACCTGCCCGGCTTCGAGGAAGCGACGCGGGCGCTGTATGCCGACGACCGCGAGCGCTTTGAGCGACAGATCGCTGCGTGGCCTGAGGATGTGCGCGGCTACGCCACGCAATTGGCGTGGGACACCTCCGGCGAAGCCACGGCGGAGTAGTCCAGACCGGGGGCCCAGGAAGTGGTCCGCGCGCCTGGCCGGCCCGTTCGCCCTGGACTCCTTGCTCGAAAACGCGCTGACGCGGCACGCCGAACGAACGAGTCCGGCTGCCGCGGCTCGTCACCGCAGCATCGGCCACAACGTCAGCGCCAGCAGCGTTCCCATGCCGATGTTGAACCACTTCAGCCTTCCAGGCTGCGCCAGGAATCCGCGCAGCGCCACGCCGAAGCCCGCCCACAGCGAAACGCTGGGCACGTTCACCACCGCGAACACCAGGCACATCCACGCCAGCGACGCCCAGGGCGCCGCGGCATCCACATAGACCGCCACCGAGGCCAGCGCCACGACCCAGGCCTTGGGATTGATCCATTGGAACAAGGCCGACTCCATGAACGTGAGCGGCCTGGCGGACGCCTGCCCCGCACCCATGGAACGCGACAAGGCGATGCGCCATGCCAGGTACAGCAGATAGACCGCGCCCCCTACCTTCAGGCCCGCCGACAGGGCCGGCCAGGCGTGGAACAACGCGCCCAGGCCCAGACCTACCCCGAGCAGCAACGAAGTGAAGCCAACCGTGATGCCCAGCACCTGAGGCAGCGTCCGGCCGAAGCCGAAGTTCGCGCCCGAGGTCATCAGCATGACGTTGCTAGGCCCTGGCGATAGCGAGGTCACGAAGGCGAATACCGTCAGGGCAAGCAGATTTTCAAAAGACAAGACAAGGCTCCGGCAAGACGCGGCGCACGCTTGCGCCAGCGGTCAGACAGCGCCATTGTGAGTCCGGGCGGGCCTTATTAATATTGGCGGTTTTGACATCTTTGATAGCGTTCTTGCCATGAAGATCCAGATCCTGGCCCTGGAGGGCGTGTTCGATACCGGCCTGTCGGCCATCCTGGACGTGTTCACCACGGCCAACGAGCTGGCGCCGCTGCTGCCCGAACCGGTCCAGCCGTTCGACGCGCGGATCGTCGGCATGCGCCGCAAGGTGCGTACCGCACAGGGATTCGGCGTGCCCGTCTCGGGCAGCCCGGACCCGTCGGACCCGGACTGGCTCGTGATCCCGGCCATTGCCTGCAAGATGCCCGAAACCCTGCTGCCCGCGCTGGACCGCGCCGACGTGCGCGACGCCGGCCGCATGCTGCGGCAGCGCTCGCCCGGCGCGAACACCGCCGCAGCCTGCATCGGCACCTTCGTCCTGGCGGAATCCGGCCTGCTGGACGGCCACAAGGCCACCACCACCTGGTGGCTGGCCCCGCTGTTCAGGCAACGCTATCCGGCGGTGGACCTGGAGGACGAACGCATGCTGGTGCGTTCGTCGTCGCTGCTGACCGCAGGCGCGGCGCTCAGCCACATGGACATGGCGCTGTGGCTGGTGCGCCAGGCCAGTCCGGAGCTGGCCGCGCTGGTGGCGCGCTATCTGATCGTGGACCAGCGGCCCTCGCAGTCGGCCTATGTCATTACCGATCACCTGACGCATGCCGAGCCGCTGGTACAGGCCTTCGAGCGCTGGGCCCGCGCGCATCTTGCGCAGGGATTCTCGCTGGACGCCGCGGCGCAGGCGCTGGGCGCCAGCAAGCGCACGCTGGCGCGCCGCATGCAGGAGGTCCTGGGCAAGAGCCCGCTGTCGTTCTTCCAGGACCTGCGCGTGGAGCGCGCGGCCCATTTGCTGAAGACCAGCAACCAATCGCTGGAGCAGATCGCGGCGCAAGTCGGCTATGCCGACGGCGTCACGCTGCGCAACCTGCTGCGCCGGCGCCTGGGCCACGGCGTGCGCCAGATGCGCTGAAACCCGCGCCGCGATGCGGGCGGTGGGCGCTTGCCGCGATATGCGTTTTAATCGGATGTAAGAGGCAGGCGCGCCTTTCGCGCCCGCGCATTTCCACACGGTGCATCATGGCCATCGCAAAGAACTTCCTGCTCTACGACGGAGACTGCCCTTTCTGCTCGAACTACGTGCGGATGCTGCAACTGCAAAAGGCCGTCGGTCCCATCGATCTGCTGAACATGCGCGACCACCCAGACCTGGCGGTGGCCTACAAGGCGCAAGGCTACGATCTGAACCAGGGCATGCTGCTGCACCTGGACGGGCAGGACTACTGGGGCGCGGACTGCATCAACCGCCTGGCGCTGATCAGCACCGGCAACGACCTGTTCAACAGCGTCAACGCGGCCGTGTTCCGCAACCCCTGCCTGTCGACGGCGCTCTACCCCTTCATGCGCACCGGCCGCAGCCTGGCGCTGACGCTATTGGGCAAGAAGAAGATGCAGATGTAGCTGCGCCAGCCGCTGAGCCAACGCAGGAACGGTATCTGATTAAATACGGCGCGCCACGCTACGCGGCGCCGACGGCTCTCGCCAAAGGCGCTTCGGCCTTTTCCGTGTGCACGCCCGCATCGGAGCGGCGCCACCCCGAAGCCGGGTCGCGCTTGTCGTAGAGATAATCCCAATCCGTGCCGCACACCGCACAGGTGTACGCCTCGTGCTGCACGCCGCGTTGCTGCTGCCCCGTCGATCGCACCACGCCCAGGCTGATCAGGCTGTCATGACCAGGCGCGTCGCGCCGGTCCCTGACGATAGCCTCGCATTTTTCGCACGCCCCCATGCCTCTTCCCCTTTCAATATCCTTTCATCGGATATTACGAAGGGAAAAACGATTAAAGCTCAGCAATTCTCACCAGTTCGAGGCCGGCCGGCGCTGGAATTCAGCCGACCCCGGCGCTGGCGTCAGACCAACGTCACCTTGCCCGTTGCCAGGCTGTACACGCCGCCCACCACTCCCAACTTTTTCTGCTGCACCATCTCTTGCAACAGCGGCTGCGCAGTCTTCAGGCGTTCAACCGCAAGGCGCACATTGGCCTGCACGGCAGCCGACATCAGATCCCTTGCGCCCGACTTGCTCGCCATCTCGACAGCGGGCTTGATCGCGTTCACCAGCGCGGGCAGATGGCCAGGGAATTCCGTCTTGTCCTGCCACGCCTTCACCGTCGCATCGACCGCGCCGCAGTTGTCATGGCCCAGTACCAGGATGAGCGGCGCCCGCAGGACCAGCGTGCCGTACTCCAGGCTGGCCAGGCCGTCTTCGTTCACGAAGTTGCCGGCCACGCGCACAATGAAGAGGTCGCCCGGCCCTTGGTCGAAAGCCAGTTCCGGCGCCACCCGCGAGTCCGAACAGCCCAGGATGGCGGCGATGGGCTTTTGCTTCACGGCGCGAGCGGCGCGTCCCGCGGAATAGTCCCGCATGTTCGGCTTGTTGGCGGCGTAGCGGGCATTGCCGGCCATCAGGCGTTTCAGGGCCTCGTCAGGGCCGATATCGTTTGACGGCACGGCGGCTTGGGCATCGCCCAGCCAGCCTGAAGCGCCGGCCGCGGCGATCGCTGCGGCGCCGAACAGCAGGCGGCGGCGGTTGAATTGCGGGGAATGGGCGAAAGAGGAACAGTCGCACATGAGGCTCTCCTGAAAGAAGAACATCTGGGAAACCAGCGCAGGACCATTGTGCTGCCGCGGCCACTACAAATGCTCAAACATTGCGCTGCCACAATCAAAAAAAGCGCCGTAGCCGCAGCTTGAGAAACACGGATGAGGGGCGTAATGTGGAAAAGCGGCATATGCCGCGTCACCTGCTTGATAGGTACGCACCATGACGCCCAACACTCCCCACCCCAATCCCTCCCACACCGCGCCAGACACGCATGCCGACAAGGAACGCGCCCGCGCGGATCAACAGCATGAGGAAGCCCGGCGCAAGGCCCTGGTCGGCTCGCAGCACAAGGAAAACGTCCGCAGCGTCGCCGCACCGCGCTACCACGGGCACCGCGGCGGATGAGGCTTGTGCCGGCTAGATTCCGTAACGTCTTGGAAAAACATCAAACTGAAATAAGCGCCTGAAAGTTGGACCATCTTGCGTTGGACTTTGGACGGGACCAAAAGGATGAGTCTTGGTCCGGATGCCCTGCCCTGAATGGTTTTCAACGACAAAGGATGCTTATCGTGATTCCGATCAGAAAGACAGCCGCCGCCTGTGCCCTGGGTTTGGGCATGATGGTGGCGGCAGCCGGCCAGACCGCCATGGCGCAAGGCCAGGCCGACGCTCCCGCGCCCCTGGCCACCGGCCTGACCGATTCCGGCAGCGCGGAAGGCCAGGTCATCGAAGCGGTGCGCAGCGGTGACATCCTGTCCATCAAGATCCGGTTCAAGCCCATCGTCGACGGCAAGACGGAAATGATCTACTCGCAGATCAGCAAGGACGACTACGCCAACAGCTTCTACGTCATCGCCGGCAACAAGAAGCACCTGCTGCTGAAAGACAGCAGCGACAAGCCGCTGACCAATCCCAAGCTGCTCATCCGCACGTCCAAGGACACCCCCATGGCCGGTTCCTGGCAGGGCAAGTTCCCTGCCCCGCCCAAGGAAATCAAGGAGGTTTCGCTGACCATCCCGGGCGTGGAGACCTTCGACGCCATCAAGATCACCGACCGCTGACCATGGCCGCCGCCACGCGCGCGCCGACTCTCCTGGCCGCGGCGCTGCTCGCCGCCGCCAGCGGCTCCTGGGCGCAGGAGCCTCCCTATAAGGCCGAGATCCTGGATCTGCAGGCCACCATCCTGGACCTGAAGGGATTGCCTGCCGATGCCAGCGGCGGCATATCGGACCTGAACGCGCAGATAGACGGACTGGCCGCGCGCCACGACGGCCTGTCGGTGCGGCAAGACAAGAACGCCGTGACCGTCGCCATGCTGGGCGATGTGCTGTTCGATTTCGACAAGACCGCCATACGCCCCGCCGCCGAACCCACGTTGCGGGACATCGCCAGCCTGATCAAATCCAGTTCGGCCGGCACCGTCGGCATCGAAGGCCACACCGACTCCAAGGGTTCGGCCTCGTACAACAAGGATCTGTCATTGCGCCGCGCGCAGGCGGTGGCGCAATGGTTGGCAAGCCATGGCGTGGACAAGTCGCGGCTGACGGTCAAAGGACTGGGCGATACCCAGCCGATCCAGTCGAACCGGCTGGCCAACGGTTCGGACAATCCGCAAGGACGGGCGCAGAACCGGCGGGTGGAGTTCGTGCTGCCCAAGCGCTGAGCAAGTCCTGCGTGGGGCCGGCAGCGGCCTCAGCCGGCCGGCATTCGCGAGGAGTCCGCAGCCGTCAGTGCCACGTCCATGCTGACCAGCACCGGCGCATTGCGCGGCAGCTCGCGCACGCCAATGACCGAGCGCGAATGCTCGCCCTGGCGGCCGAAGATCGCGACCAGCAGTTCCGATCCCGTATCGGCAATGGCGGATAGCCGCGTGCTGGCGCGCTCGCCCACCTGGAAGAAGTAGTTGACGCGCAATACCTGTTCCACCGCATCCAGGCTGCCCTGCGCGTGGTGGGCCACCCACGACAGCGCATGCAGCACGCACAGGCGCACGGCCTCGCGCGCCGCTGCTTCGCCGACCTGCTCACCCACCGCGCCTTGAACCAGCAACTGGTCCGCGCTGAGCTTCGGAATCTGCCCCGCGACGTACACCGTGCTGCCGTGGCGCAGCGCAGGCAGATAGGCATAGTGCGTAGGCGTAGGCTGCGGCAAGGCCAGGTCCAGGGCTTGCAAGCGCGCATCGGCTCCGGTCAGGATGCTCATCACAAACTGCCGGGCAGGAAGTTGACTTGTTTGGCCAGCGTCGCCCAGCGCTTGTTTTCGGCCGCGACGAAATCGGTAAAGGCCTGGGCCGAGCCGCCCTTGGTGCTTACCCCTTGCTCCTTCAGGCGCGAGGCCACTTCGGGCGACTGCAAGGCCCGGTTGAAGTCCTCGTTGAGTTTCTTGACGACTGCCTCGGGTGTACCAGCCGGAGCGACGATGCCCTGCCACGAAGTGATGTCCATATCCACCAGGCCGACTTCCTTGTAGCTGGGAATGTCCGGCGCCGTATCTATCCGTTCAGACGAAGTGACCGCCAGGGCCCGCAGCTTGCCGGCCTGGACGTGCGGCAGCAAGGTGATCACCGGATCCAGGATCAGACTGATGTGTCCGCCAAGCAGATCGTTGATGGCGGGTGCGCTGCCCTTGTAGGGGATGTGCGCCATGCGGATGCCCGCCCGCTGCTTGAACAGTTCGCCGGCCAGAAAGGTCGAGCTGGACGCGGAACCGAAAGTCAGCGTGTCCGGCTTGTCCTTGGCATAGGCGATGAACTCCTTCATCGTCTCGGCGGGCACGGCGTTGCCGGTGGCGATGATGTAGGGTTGGTCGGCCAACAGGATCACGGGCGCGAAGTCCCGCGTGGCGGAGTACGGCAGGCTGCTGTACTGCAGTTCATTGATCGACATGATCGGCAGGTTGGCCAACAGCAGCGTGTAGCCGTCCGCCGGCGCGCGGGCCACGAACTCGGCCCCGATGATGCCGCTGGCGCCGGGCTTGTTCACCACCAGCACGGGCTGCTTGACGTCCTGGCCCAGCTTTTGCGCGACAGTGCGCACGACCAGATCGGCCACGCCGCCCGGCGGGAACGGCACGACGATCTGTATGCTTTTGTTGGGAAAGTCCTGCGCGCTGGCGTTGCAGACGGCGCCCAGCGCCAGCGTGGCGCACGCAAGGATGCGAATGGCGTTCTTCATGTAAGTGCTCCGAGGTTGCGACCGTTCAGGGCTTGCGGGTAGTAGTGGCTTGCGGGCCGAAGCTTGCATCGAAAAAGCGCATCCAGTTGCCGCCCATCAATAGCGCCACCTCGTCCGCTGAAAACCCCGTGGCGCGCAAGCCCTGTTCGATGTTCTTGAAATCCCGGCTGTCCTGGAACCAGCCGGGCTGCGGCGGAAACCCCGGCTGCGCGGCCGAGCCTTCGCCGTAGTCGATGTTCTTGGTATAGCGGCCCGTGCGCATCCACTGGACCACCGAGTCCGGCTGGTCCTGGCACAGGTCCGAGCCCAGGCCCAGGTGCTCCACCCCCACCAGATCCGCGGTGCGCGCCACCATGGCGCAGAAGTCGTCCAAGGTACAGGCCGATTTGTTCTTGAGGTGATGCGGATACAGCGAAAAGCCGAACATGCCGCCCGCGCCAGCCAGCGCCTTGAGCACCGTGTCCGACTTGTTGCGCAGCGCCTGCGCCCATGAATGCGGATTGGCGTGACTGATGGTGATGGGCCGCTCGGACAGTTCTATCGCCTCCAGCGTGGAACGTTCGCCCGAATGGCTCATGTCGATGACCAGCCCGACCCGGTTCATTTCCTTGATCACTTCGCGCCCCATGCGGGTGACGCCGCTGTCGACCGCTTCATAACAGCCCGCAGCCAGCAAGGACTGGTTGTTATAGGTCAGTTGCATGAAGCGCACGCCCAGCGTGTGCACCACCTCGACCAGGCCGATGTCGTCTTCGATGGGCGACGGGTTCTGCAGCCCGAAAATGATCGCGGTGCGGCCGGTCTCCCGGGCGCGCCTGACGTCGTCGCCACTGCGCGCCTGCACGATCAGGTCGGGATAGCGCTCGAACCACCGGTTCCAGCGTTCGATGTTGTGGATCATCTCCCGCAGGTTCTCGTGGTACGCGATGGTGACGTGGACCGCGTCCACGCCGCCTTCGCGCAGTTGGCGGAATATCTTTTCGGACCAGTTGCTGTACTGCAGTCCGTCGACGCGTAAGGCGCTTGCGCTCATTGCTTGCTTCCTTGAATGGCAGTGAGCGGTACTGTAGATTTCCGGCCAGAATTCAGTCAAACTAAAATAACTTCGTTCTATTTAATATTTTCTTAAATATGAAACTCGAGCATCTGCGCATGTTCATGGCCGTGGTCGATGCTGGCGAACTGGCGCAGGCCGGTGACCGCGTCGGCCGTACGCCGGCGGCGCTTTCCATGACCTTGAAGCAGCTGGAGTCGGAGCTGGGCGGCCCCTTGTTCGAAGGCGAACGCAAGATCCGCTTGTCTCCCCTGGGCCTTTATGTCCGCGCGCAGGCGCAGCGGGCCATTGCGGAATTCGACTCGGCCGTGGCCCACATGGTCCGCTATGCCAGCGGCGCGCTGGGAACGGCCAAGGTGGCCGCCGTGCCCTCGGCGTCCATCCGGCTATTGCCGCAGGTCATCGGTTCGATGCGCAAGCAGTATCCACAGGTACGTGTGGACTTGCGCGACATAGACTCGGCCGCGGTGGGCAAGGCGGTGGCCGATGGCGAGGTCGATTTCGGCATTGCCACGCTGCCGGCGCCCCTACCCGGCATCGTGACCGAGCCCCTGTTCGAAGACCGTTTCGTGCTGGTGTGTCCGGCCGGGCACCGCCTGACGAAGCTGCGGCGCGAGGCGCGCTGGCGCGATATCGACGCCGCGGAGTTCATTGCGAACGGCCTGTGCGCCCGGTTCGACTCCCCGGAAGTGGCCGCGTTGGTGGACGCCTCGCTGCTGACCGTGCGCAACACCACATCCTTGCTGACCTTTGTCGAACAGGGCTTCGGCGTCACCATCCTGCCCGCCCTGGCGGTGACGGCAAGCGCAAAATTGGCGATCGTGCCCCTGGTCGACCAAAGCGCCGTCCGCAGCCTGGAAGTACTGACCCGCGGCGGCGAAACGCTCAGCCCGGCCGCTCAAGCGCTATTGGGACTCACGCGCAGCATGGCTGCCGAGCTGGCACTGGCCTGGTCATGATTTTTTCGGGACATCGATGAAATTCGACATCTACGGCAGGTTTCAGCTCGACATCCAGCGCGAGGGCGCGGTGTGGACGGCGTACCGTTCGGACGCCGGCAAACGCGTACGGGCTGCGGACATTGCCATTCCTGCCGATGTGCCCGCGGACGGGCTGGCCGAATATCTGGATGACATCTATCACGAGTTGTCCGGTCCGGGCGACCGGATTGAGCGTATCGGCTAGGGCAGCCGGACTACTCCTCTTCACCGTAGCCGAAAGGCCAACGGCGCTTGTTCGGCTCGGGCGCGGGTTGCTGACTGTGCATGACGGGCTCCTGAGGTTCGATGGACGAATACTACCGGCATCCGCCAAATCGAACTGCAAAGGTTCGCAAAGATCGCGGCAATCATGCCGCAAGAGCCCCATCCGTGTTTCTAACACAAGGTGGACGCAACCCGCATCGGGGCTAGAACGTATGCCATTTCCCGGACCGGCGCGTAGGATTGAAGCCGTACGGGAGAGCGCCATGCCAGATTCCAGCTGGATTTGCGGCAGCGAGCCGCCGGGTCGCCAGGGATTCTTCGAGACGGAATTCAATACTGGCCAGACCGAAGTCACGATGTACTCCGTATTGGGCTGGATGCCGCCAGCGCATCGCGGCTACGTGGTCCGGTGGCGCTCGCTGGAACCAGCGGTGGAACAGGCGGAGATCGAACGCTATCTGTATTACCGGCGCGAGGGACGCGGGCATTCTTGACGCCCCAGGCTGGCCGCTTCTCTCCCGTTAATGCTCGCAAAGCCCGCGAATGCCGACGCGGGCTTTTTCTTTGTCCGGCGCGGCGTACAGGCGCCACCGCCGCAAGCCCTTGAAATAACTACCAGTTATGAAATTCCCTGATGAAAACCCCATCAGGGAATTTACTTATGCTCTTTAATTATTTGCAAAGCGCATACTTGCCGGGCAAGAATTCGTCCTTGGCATAAATCAAACCAGATGGAACTTCGTCAACTCGAGGCCTTCGCGGCCGTCATGTCCACGGGCAGCGTCACTGCTGCCGGCCGGCTGTTGGGACGCTCCCAGCCGGCGATCAGCCGGTTGTTGCAGGAACTGGAAGCCGAGATCGGCTATCCCTTGTTTGCGCGCAGCGGCCCGCGCGTGACGCCCACCGAGCAGGGCTTCCTGCTGTATGACGACGTCGAGCGCGCGTTGGCGGGCATGCAGCAGATCCGCAGCCGCGCCGATGAAATCGCGCGCGGCCAGGCCCAGCCGCTGCTGATGGCCGCCACTTCCGCCTTGGCGGCGGGCCTGGTGCCCGACGCGCTCAAGCGCATCGAGGACCGGGTCGGCGCCGCGCGCATCCAGTTGCGCAGCGCCTCGCCCGAGCGCGTGGTGCACGCCGTGCTATCCGGCGCCGCGCAACTGGGCGCGACCAGCCTGCCGCTGGAGCATCGCGGCCTGACGGTGCACTGGATCGGGCAAGCGCCCTGTGTGGTCGCGCTGCCGGAAAACGATCCGCTGGCGCAACAAGCCGTGGTGCCAGTCGCCGCACTGGCCGGGCGCCGCATGATCACGATGGCCAATCCCTATCGCCTGCGCCGCCGCCTGGATGCCGCGCTGGCGCAGAACGCCCAGACGCTGGGCACCATGGAAACCAACTCGTCCGTCAACGCCCTGGCCGCCGTGCGCGCCGGGCTGGGCGTGTCGGTGCTGGAACCGATCACCGCCTACGGCGCCCCCATGCCGGGCGTGGCGATCCGTCCCATCGACCTGGACATACCCTTTTTCTTCGGGGTCATCACCCCGCAGTCGCAAACGCTGACGCCGGCCTGCCAGGCCATGGCGGACGCGCTCGCCCAAGCCGCCGCGGCCCTGCTGCCCGGCTTCGCCCTGCACGACGCCGCCGAGCATTCGGCCCTGCTGCAGTCGATCTATGGCGACGACGCCCCTCTTACGGAATCCCCTGCTATATGAATCAGCCTGTAGCCACCCCGCCGCAAGGCCTAACCGCGCTGGAAGCGCGCCTGCGGCAAGACCTGTCCTGGCTGGAAATCCCCGCCAAGAACTGGGTCACGCCCCGCCTCGTCGACGGCCAGCCGGTGCTGGACGTGGCCATCATCGGCGGCGGCATGGCCGGCCTGGCCGCGGCCGCCTCGCTCAAGCACCTGGGCATCAATGCCCCGATCTTCGATCAGGCGCCCGAAGGCTACGAAGGTCCCTGGGCCACCACCGCCCGCATGGAAACCCTGCGTTCGCCCAAGCAGCTGACCGGCCCCGCGCTGGGCCTGCCGGCGCTGACCTTCCGCGCCTGGTTCGAGGCGCAGTTCGGCTCCGAAGCCTGGGAAGCGCTGGACAAGATCCCGCGCCTGCAATGGATGGACTACCTGCGCTGGTACCGCCGCGCACTGGACCTGGACCTGAAGAACGAACACCGCATCCTGGCCGTGCTGCCGCGCGCCGACCAACTGGTGCAGCTGGACATCGAATCCCCCGCCGGACGCAGCACGGTGCTGGCGCGCCGCGTGGTGCTGGCCACCGGCCGCGACGGCCTGGGCGGCGCCTATGTGCCTGATTTTGCAAAGAAGCTGCCGCGCAACCGCTGGGCGCATTCGTCCGACGTGATGGACTACAACACCCTGGCCGGCAAGCGCGTGGGCGTGGTAGGTGCCGGCGCGTCGGCCATGGACAGCGCGGCCACCGCGCTGGAAGCCGGCGCCGCCAGCGTGGACCTGCTGATCCGCCGCAACGACATTCCGCGCATCAACAAGGGCAAGGGTGCGGGCAATCCGGGCCTGACCCATGGGCACCTGACCCTGCCCGACGAATGGAAGTGGAAGATCCGCCACTACATCAACGCCGCCCAGGTGCCGCCGCCCCGCGGCAGCACGCTGCGCGTCTCGCGCCACCCCAACGCCCGCTTCAACCTGGGCTGCGGCGTGCAGGACCTGGCGCTGGTCGGCGACGAGATCCACGTCACCACGCCCAAGGGCGTGTTCGTGCTGGACTTCCTGATCTTCTCCACGGGTTTCCGCATCGATTGGACCGTGCGTCCGGAGTTCGCCGCGCTGGCGCCGCACGTGCGCGCCTGGGGCGACCGCTACGTGCCGCCGGCTGGCGAAGAAGACCAGGAACTGCACGACTCGCCCGACCTGGGCGCGGTATTCGAATTGCAGGAAAAGACCCCGGGCGCCTGTCCCGGCCTGGACCGCGTGCATTGCTTCTCCTACCCCGCCGCGCTGACGCAAGGCACGATCTCGGGCGACATCCCGGCCATCAGCGAAGGCGCCAAGCGCCTGGCGCAAGGCATCGCCGGCCTGTTCTATCGCGAGGACGTGGAGACGCACTACGCCAATATGGAAGCGTTCTGCGAGCCGGAAGTGTTCGGCGATGAATGGACGCCGGCCCCGGCCCCGCAAGCGGAGACCGCGCAATGACGGGCTGGTTGCTGCGCCGCATCGCGCAAGCCGCGGTGGTGGTCTTCCTGATGACGCTGATCGTCTTCGTGGGCCTGCACGCCATCGGCAATCCGGTGGACATCCTAATTGGCCAGGACGTGGACCAGGTGGACCGCGCCCGCATCATTGCCGAACTCGGCCTGGACAAGCCGCTGTGGGAACAGTACCTGGCGTTCCTGAACGGCGCCCTGCACGGCAATCTGGGCAATAGCTTCGTCTACAACATCCCGGCCGTGGAACTGGTGATCCAGCGCCTGCCGGCGACTTTCGAACTGGCCATCGCCGCGATGATGCTGGCCGTGGTGGTGGGCCTGCCGCTGGGCCTGTACGCCGGCCTGTATCCGGACAGCCGCTTCGCCAAGATGATCATGGCGGGCAGCATCGTCGGCTTCTCGCTGCCGACGTTCTGGATCGCGCTGATGCTGATCATGACCTTCAGCGTGTCGCTGGGCTGGCTGCCGGCCAGCGGCCGCGGCGAGACGGTGGAATTTCTGGGCTTCCAATGGTCCTGGCTGACGGCCGACGGCTGGCGCCATCTGATCCTGCCGGCGTTCAACCTGTCGCTGTTCAAGATCTCGCTGGTGATCCGCCTGACCCGCGCCGGCGTGCGCGACGTGCTGCCGCTGGACTTCGTGAAGTTCGCGCGCGCCAAGGGCCTGTCGCCCATGCGCGTGGTCTGTGTGCACGTGTTGCGCAACACCATGATCCCGCTGGTAACGGTGCTGGGCCTGGAGCTGGGCTCCACCATCGCCTTCGCCGTGGTCACGGAAAGCATCTTCGCCTGGCCCGGCGCCGGCAAGCTGATCCTGGACAGCCTGAACGCACTGGACCGCCCCGTCATCGTGGCCTACCTGATCGTGGTGGTGTGCCTGTTCGTGACCCTGAACCTGCTCGTGGACATTCTTTATAAAGTGCTGGACCCGCGGGTGCGGCTGGAGGCCTCGGCATGAGCGCCGTATCGACAAACCCCACTCCCGCGCTGCGCCGCGAATCGCCGTGGCGGCGCAACCTGGCCGAGTTCATGTCGTCCAAGACGGCAGTACTGGGCCTGACCGTTGCCACGCTGCTGATCCTGGCCGCCATCCTGGCGCCCTGGATCGCGCCGCAGAATCCCTATGACCTGCTGCAGATCGACGTGCTGGACGCGCGCCTGCCGCCGGGCAGCATGAACGGCCTGGACACCTTCCACTACTGGCTGGGCACCGACGGCCAGGGCCGCGACCTGCTCTCGGGCATTCTGTACGGCCTGCGCATCAGCCTGATGGTGGGCGTGGGCTCGGCCGTCATCGCCGGCATCGTCGGCACGCTGCTGGGCCTGCTTGCGGCCTACGCCGGCGGCAAGGTCGACGCGCTGATCATGCGCCTGGTCGACCTGATCCTGTCGTTCCCGTCCATCCTCGTGGCCATGATGATCCTGGCCTACCTGGGCAAGGGCGTGGGCAACGTGGTGCTGACGCTGGTGATCCTGGAATGGGCCTATTACGCCCGCACCGCGCGCGGCCAGGCCCTGGTCGAGCGCCGCCGCGAATACGTGGAAGCCGCCCGCTGCCTGGACATCCCCAACTGGCGCATCATGTTGAAGCACATCCTGCCCAACTGCCTGCCGCCGCTGATCGTCATCGGCACCTTGCAGATTGCGCGCGCCATCACGCTGGAAGCCACCCTGAGCTTCCTGGGCCTGGGCGTGCCCGTGACCGAACCGTCGCTGGGGCTGCTGATCTCCAACGGCTTCCAGACCATGCTGTCCGGCGAATACTGGATCAGCTTCTATCCTGGCATCGCGCTGTTGGTCACCATCGTGGCGATCAACCTGGTGGGCGACCGCCTGCGCGACGTGTTGAACCCGAGGACCCACAAATGAGCGCCGACCGCCATACTGCCGGCGCGCCGACGCTGGAGGTGCGCAACCTGCGCACCCACTTCCACACCCGCGCGGGCGTGCTGCCCGCCGTGGACGATGTGTCCTTCACGCTCGAACGTGGCAAGATCCTGGGCCTGGTCGGCGAGTCCGGCTCGGGCAAGTCCGTCACGGGCTTCTCAATCATGGGCCTGGTCGATGCCCCCGGCCGCATCGTCGGCGGCGAAGTGCTGTTCCAGGGCCGCGACCTGACCAAGCTTGCGCCGCGCGAGCTGCGCAAGCTGCAGGGCAACCGCATCGCCATGATCTTCCAGGATCCGATGATGACGCTGAACCCCGTGCTGCGGGTCGATGCGCAAATGATCGAGACCGTGCGCGCCCACAACAAGATGAGCGTGGCCCAGGCCCGCGCCCTGTCGCGCGACACCCTGGGCATGATGGGCATCCCCAGCCCCGAAGAGCGGCTGCTGGCCTATCCGCATCAGCTGTCCGGCGGCATGCGCCAGCGCGTGGCGATTGCGATTGCCATGCTGCACCGGCCCGACCTGATCATCGCCGACGAACCCACCACCGCGCTGGACGTCACCATCCAGGCGCAGATCCTGTCCGAAGTGCAGAAGCTCGCGCAACAGCACGGCACCAGCCTGATCTGGATCACCCATGACCTGTCGGTGGTGGCCGGCCTGGCCGACGACGTGGCGGTCATGTACGCCGGCCGCATCGTCGAGCACGGCACCGTCGACGACGTGCTGGACCGTCCGCAGCACCCCTACACCGTGGGCCTGATCGACAGCCTGCCCAGCAACAACCGGCGCGGCCAACGCCTGCGCCAGATTCCCGGCATGACGCCCAACCTGCTCAACCTGCCCGCGGGCTGTGCCTTCGCGGCGCGCTGCTCGCGCGCCACCGCCGCCTGCGGCCGGCAGCCCGGCATCACCCAGGCCCTGCCCGAACACAAAGTGCGCTGCTTCCATCCCACGATCCAGACCAGCGAGGTAATGGCATGAGCGCGACCGCCCCTACCCCGCTGATTGATCTCAGCCAAGTCAGCAAGCGTTTCGGCGAACGCCCCACAGGCCCCGCGACGCGCGCCATGCAGCGCCTGGGCCTGTCCAAGCCGCCCGCCGTGACCCGCGCCGTCGACAACGTCGACCTGATCGTCAACCCCGGCGAAGTGGTCGGCCTGGTCGGCGAGTCCGGCTGCGGCAAGTCCACGCTGGGCCGCATCGCCGCGGGCCTCTTGACGCCGTCCGGCGGCGAGATCCGCATCAACGGCGTGCGCCCGGCCGACATGAACTCGGCCCAGGCCCATGCGGCGCGTCTGCAAGTGCAGATGATCTTCCAGGACCCCTACGCCAGCCTCAACCCGCGCCTGCGCGTGGACGAGATCGTGGGCGAAGCGGCCCGCATCCACGGCCTGGTCGGCAACGGCGACTTCGACGACTACGTCAGCGCCCAGCTGGAACGCGCCGGCCTGGACCCCGCGCTGCGCCAGCGCTATCCGCACCAGTTCAGCGGCGGCCAGCGCCAGCGCATCGGCATCGCCCGCGCCCTGGCCGTGCAGCCCACCATGCTGGTGTGCGATGAAGCGGTGGCCGCGCTGGACGTGTCGATCCAGGCGCAGATCCTCAACCTGTTCATGGACCTGCGCGAAGACCTAGGCTTGACCTATCTCTTCATCAGCCATGACCTGGGCGTGGTCGAGCACCTGTCCGACCGCGTCGTGATCATGTACCTGGGCCGCGTGGTGGAAACGGCCACGGTGGAAGAAGTCTTCCGCCATCCCAACCACCCGTACACGCAGGCCCTGCTGGCCGAGATCCCCAGCCTGAAGTCGCGCCACAAGACCTTTACCGCGATCAAGGGCGAGATCCCCAGCCCGCTGAATCCGCCGGGAGGCTGCCATTTCCATCCGCGCTGCCCGCATGCGATGCCGCGCTGCAAGACCGAGGTTCCCACTTTGAAGGGAATCGCTATCAACCACCTGAGCGCCTGTCACCTGAACGACATGGCGTGACCACCGCCGCCGCGCCGCGGCGCCCGAACCAACCGCCAGTTCCCCCTATACCAAGGACTCCGAACATGAAACGCCTGATTCTCACCACCCTGACCGCCGCCATCCTCGGCGCTTCCGCCGCCGCCAGCGCCGACGACCTGTCCATCGGCTTCGCCGACCCGCTGTCGTCCCTGGACCCGCAGCTGAACAACCACGCCGGCGACCGCTCGGTGGCCCTGCACTTCTGGGACCTGCTGATCGAGAACAAGTGGAACAAGCTGCAGCCCGGCCTGGCCGTCAGCTGGAAGCCGCTGGACGACAAGACCTGGGAATTCAAGCTGCGCGAAGGCGTCAAGTGGCAGGACGGCACGCCCTTCACCGCCGATGACCTGATCTACTCCTACACCCGCGCGCGCGCCGTGCCGGGCAGCGTGGCCACCTACGCCGGCTATCTGCGCACCATCGACACCATGACCGCCAAGGATCCGCTGACGCTCATCGTCAAGACCAAGGCCCCCAACCCCGACCTGCCGCTGAACCTGGCGTCGGTGCACGTGGTCAGCAAGCACGTCGGTGAAAAGTCCACCACCGAGGACTACAACTCGGGCAAGGCCATGGTCGGCACCGGCCCCTACAAGTTCGTGTCCTACACCCCCGGCGACCGCGTCATCATGGAACGCAACGACGCCTACTGGGGCGACAAGCAGATCTGGGACAAGGTCAACTACCGTTACATCAACAACGCCGCCGCCCGCACCGCCGCGCTGCTGGCGGGCGACGTGGACGTGATCGACAAGGTCTCGGTGTCCGACCTGGCCAAGCTGCAAAAGGCCGCCAACGTGTCGGTCTACCCCTACGACGGCCTGCGCGTCATGCTGCTGCAGCCCAGCTTCAACCCCGCGCCCAACCAGTACATCACCGACAACAACGGCAAGCCGCTGGACAAGAACCCGCTGCTGGACGTGCGCGTGCGCCAGGCCCTGAACCTGGCCATCAACCGCAAGGCCATCGCCGACCGCATCCTGCAAGGCGCGGCCACCGAAGCCAACCAGTGGATGCCCAAGGGCACCATCGGCTACAACCCCGACGTCAAGGACATCCCCAACGACGTCGCCCAAGCCAAGAAGCTGCTGGCCGAAGCCGGCTACCCGGACGGCTTCAAGCTGACCATGCACGTACCCAACGACCGCTACCCGCAAGGCCCGGAAACCGCCCAGGCCGTGGCGCAGTTCTGGACCCGCGCCGGCGTCAAGACCCAGGTGGAAGTCGTGCCATGGGCCGTGTACTCGGGCCGCGCCAACAAGAACGAATTCGCGGTCAGCATGCTGGCCTGGGGCAACGGCACCGGCGAAGGCAGCTACGCGCTGGTCAACATCCTGGCCACCGCCGACGCCAAGAAGGGCCTGGGCGCGTCCAACTGGGGCCGCTACAGCAACCCCAAGGTCGACGCCGCGCTGGAGCAATCCACCTCGGAATTCGACGTGCCCAAGCGTGAAGCCATCCTGCGCGACTCCGTCAAGATCGTGTACGACGACGTCGGCATCATCCCGCTGTTCCACTACAAGAACATCTGGGCCACCAAGAAGGGCCTGAAGGTCACCCCCATGACCAGCGACCGCACGGCCGCCATGATGGTGACGAAAGAATCGGGCAAGTAAGCCATGACGCCCACCCTGACCATCACCCCGGCCGTCGACCTGATCGACGTGCCGCGCCAGATCCGGGTCGAACACGTCGCCCCCGGCCAGACGGTGGAGATCACCGCCCTGACCCGCCGCAACGGCGTGCTCTGGCAAAGCCAGGCCGCCTTCGTGGCGGGCGCCGACGGCACGGTCGACCTGGGCCGCGACGCGCCCGTGTCCGGCGACTACGCCGGCGTGGCGCCCATGGGCCTGGTCTGGTCGCAGTCCCCCGTGGACTCGTCCAGCCGCGAACACTTCAACCACCCGGTGACCGAGGCCCTGGTCACCGACGTGGTGGCGCGCGTCGCCGGCGCGCAGGCCCAGGCCAGCTTCACCCAGCGCCTGGCGGCTGACGGCGTCACGCGCCAGGACGTGCGCGAGGAAGGCCTGGTCGGCACGCTGTACCTGCCGCCCGGCCCCGGCCCGTTCCCCGCAGTCATGATCCTGAACGGCTCCGGCGGCGGCATCAACGAACCGCGCGCGGCGCTCTACGCATCGCGCGGCTATGCCGCCTTCGCGCTGGCCTACTTCAAAGCGCCGGGCCTGTCGGACTACATCTCCAACACCCCGTTGGAATACTTCCAGACCGGCCTGCGCTGGCTGCGCAAGAAGGTCCAGCCTAAGCACGACTTCGTCGCCATCAGCGGCCAGTCGCGCGGCGGCGAACTGGTGCTGCTGCTGGGCGCCACCTTCCCCGAGGAAGTCTCGGCCGTGGTCGCCTACGTGCCCGGCGCCGTGGTCCACAGCGGCCAGAACGCCTGCGACCCCAAGATCGGCCGCGAAGGCCCCACGTGGCTCTTGGGCGGCAAGCCCATCCCCCACGTCTGGGAAAACAACCGCACCGCCACCTGGGCGCCGTTCGACGAAGGCCCCTCGCCGCACCGCCACGAGAAAGCCATCCTCACCGCCCTGCAAGACCCCGACGCCGTGGCCCGCGCCCGCATCAAGGTCGAAGACATCCAGGGCCCCGTCATGCTGCTGTCCGGCACCGACGACGGCTCCTGGCCGTCCAGCATCTATTCCAAGATGGTGCAGGACAAGCTGGCCGAGGTGAACCACCCCTATCCGGTCGAGTGGCTGGACTACGAGAACGGCGGGCACTCCATCCTGTTCCCCTACGTGCCCACCACCCAGCTCGTCTACGCCCACCCCGTGTCCGGCAAGATCAGCACCAGCGGCGGCAACCCCAAGGACAACGCCCGCGCCGACCAGGAATCCTGGGAAGGCGTGAAGCAGTTCCTGGACGCCGCTGTCGCAGCACGCGCCGCCAAGTAAAGCATCAAGGAGATCCGCATGGCTGAACCCATCGTCTACAACGTCACGGACGACCTCGTCGACCGCCTGATCGGCCTGGCCCCGGGCGCCAAGACCTACGAAGTGCGCCACTTCCGCGAGAAGGTCGCCGCCGCCACCCAAGGCAGCTACGACGCCCTGTTCGACCCCGCGCTGCCCGGCCTGTCCCTGGCCGAGCGCCTGCTGGTCGCGCTGTACGCCACCCGCATCACCCCGTCGCCGCTGCTGACCGCGCACTACCGCAAGCGCGTGGCCGAGGCCGGCGCCACCCCGGCCGACATCGCCGTCGCCGAATCAGGCAAGCCGTCAGACGCCGCCACCCCGCGCCTGGCCGCCATCCTGGAGTTCACGCGCAAGCTGATCGAGAAGCCCGTCGAAGGCGACGAAGCCGCGCTCAAGACCCTGCCCGCCGCCGGCGTCTCCACACCCGCCGTGGTCACGCTGTCCCAGCTTGTCGCCTTCCTGTCCTACCAGGTCCGCCTCGTCGCCGGCCTGGAAGCCATGAAGGCCCTGGAAGGCCAGCCCGAGCGCGCCGCCGGCACCCCGCCCGCGCCCTTCCCCGCCAACACCGCCGCCACCGCGCCCGGCGCCGTCATCAAGGCCCACGGCTTCACCAACGAATCGCTGGAATGGAAGGCCTGGCTAGACGTCGTCAACGTCGAAACCGCCACGCCCGAACAAGTCGCCGTCCTGGAAGAAAGCCACCCCAAGGCCAAGGTCTCGGACTACTACCTGTTCCTGGTGCATCAGCCCGAAATCCTGC
The DNA here is from genome assembly GCF_058796095.1 of Achromobacter sp. GW823-FHT04E03. Lineage (NCBI taxonomy): Bacteria > Pseudomonadati > Pseudomonadota > Betaproteobacteria > Burkholderiales > Alcaligenaceae > Achromobacter > Achromobacter sp. GW823-FHT04E03. The sequence continues at coordinate 1,266,445 of NZ_JBXAIJ010000001.1, forward strand.
GCCAGCGCTCCACGGCCTTCAACGCCATCATGTATGCGCCCGGCGGCCTGTCGCGCGCGGAGCGTGAGCTGGGTTCGACCTACGTGTCGCGCATCAACGGCTGCGTGTACTGCGCGTCGGTGCATGCCCAGCGCTTCGAGCAGCTGGCCAAGCGCAACGAGGTAATCGCGCAGGTGTTCGAGGATCCCGCCACCGCCGGCACCACGGCGCGCGAACTCGCCATCGGCAAGTTCTCGATCCAGATCACCGAAGCGCCTGCCGCGGTGAACGCCGACAGCATCCAGGCCCTGAAGGATGCGGGCTTGAATGAAGGCGAGATCCTGGATCTGCTGCATTCGGATGCGATCTTCGCCTGGGCGAATCGCCTGATGCTGAACCTGGGCGAGCCGGTTTTCCCTAAGGCTTGACCCCGCGGCGCCCGGCCGCTTGCGTGCCGGACGCTTTGCCTGCGGCTTGTCATCGCCGACCAGTATCGGCAATGACAAGCCGTGATATCAACGCTGCCAGGTCAGCAGCTTGACGCCCGCAACGCCAAACACCACGGCCACCGTCCCTTCGATCCAACGCCGCAGCCTGGCGTACAGCGCGATCATCGGCGCGGTCGAAAAAGCGATCGCATAGCCGCCAAACACCATCACGCCGAGCAACGCGCAACCGCCAATAATCGCGGGCAAAGTGCCGTCCGACGCGCTCTCCCCCAGCCCCAGCGACATGATCGCCATCCAGGCCAGCACCGCCTTCGGATTGCCGATATGCATGAGCACGCCCTGGCGGTACAGCACCCGATAGCGCGGCGTCGCACGGCCCGTTTCCACCTTCGCAAAGGCCGCGCCCCGCCTCAACGCCGACCTGGCGCTGCGGAACGCCAGGTAGAGCAGATAGACTCCCCCCACCACCTTGATGATGAATAACGCCTGGGCGGAAGCCGCCAGCACGGCGGAAATCCCAGTCGCCGCCAGCGTCGCCCAAAACAACGAACCCGTAATGACGCCCGCCGCCAGCGCAAGCGCCGGCACACGGCCGTGACGCATCGCGGTTGCCATGATCGCCATATTGCTGGGTCCGGGACTGGCCGTGGCAATCAGATAGGTGCCGTACACAAGAGCAAGCTGACTCACGAGCATTTGCGTTTCTCCAGGGATGTCGGGCCTCTCCGCCTTACAGCGGGAGGTCTCCGCGATGAACGATATGGACCTTGTTGCCGTCAGGATCGCGCAGATACGCGCCGAAGTAGCCGTCGCCATAATGAGGACGCACTCCCGGCGCCCCTTCATCCGTCCCGCCCTGCGCAAGCCCGCCCGCATGGGCCGTGCTCACGGCTTCCTGCGTAGGAGCCAGAAAAGCCACCATGCTGCCATTACCCACCGTCGCCGGCTCGCCATCGTAGGGCATGTAGACATAGAAGCGCGGCAGCAGCGATTGACCGGTCACCCAGCAAAGCGCCAAGGGCCCGCCATCCGGCGTGACAACGCGGCGCTTCAGTCCAAGCGGAAGCAGTACCGCGTCATAAAAACGGCCCGCGCGCTCAAGATCACGCGTTCCGACAGTGATATGGCTGAACATTTGATGACTCTCCACGCGCCCGCCCTGATGGTCAGGCGCTTTCAGAAATGCATGACATGCCTCAATCGCATCGGGCATGTTACTCGCATGCCAGATAAGCTGGACCGCAAAATACTGCACAGTCCAGGGCCGTTTTCCCGGTTCGCCAGCGTCGGCGGCGTTTTCGTTAAACTGACGCTTTCCGCCTTCTTATGCGCCCCGCCCATCGCGGGGCGCATTGCCTTACCCCATGTCCGACAAAACCCACGACATCCGCCCCGGCCAGTCGATCGAACTGCTCAAGGCCCTGCACATCCTGACCCGCGACGGCAAGATGAACCAGGACAGCCGCCGCAAGCTCAAACAGGTCTACCACCTGTTCCAGTTCATCGAACCGCTGCTCAAAGACGTCCAACAACAACGCGGCGCCGTCACCCTCGCCGACCACGGCGCGGGCAAGTCGTACCTGGGCTTCATCCTGTACGACCTGTTCTTCAAGGAACAGCCCGAGGCGCTGAAGAACGGCTCCCACATCTACGGCATCGAAACCCGCGAAGAACTGGTGAAGTCGTCGGAAGAACTGGCCAAGCGGCTGGGGTTTGGCGGCATGTCGTTCCTGAACCTGTCCGTGGCCGATTCGATCACGTCGGACAAGCTGCCTGCCACGATCGATGTGGTCACCGCCCTGCACGCCTGCAATACCGCCACCGACGACGCGATTCACTTCGCCTTGGAGAAGAAGGCCAAGTACATCGTCGTCGTGCCCTGCTGCCAGGCGGAAGTGGCTTCGGTGCTGCGCAAGAACAAGGCCAAGGCGCTGGCTGATCCGCTGGCTGAGATCTGGCGGCATCCGCTGCATACGCGGGAGTTTGGGAGCCAGATCACGAATGTGCTGCGGTGCTTGCAGCTGGAGGCGCATGGGTATCAGGTCAGCGTGACTGAGCTGGTGGGATGGGAGCATTCGATGAAGAATGAGCTGATCATTGCGCAGTACAAGGATTTGCCGCGCAAGAAGGCAGCTGAGCGGCTGACGGAGATGTTGGAGAGGATTGGGCTGCAGGAATTGAAGGATCGGTTCTTTGTGCCGCAGCCTGCGGAGGCGGCGGCGTAAGCGCCTGTCCTGCTTCATGCCGCAGCGTCAGCATCCGTGGTGCGTGCCGTCGTCTGCTGCCGGATGCACCGCATGACGCGGTGAACGCCATTCGAACAGCATTCCCCACATGTCCTCTCGCCCGCGCAAGGCATCCCCTGAGCAGACGGCGCCGCTAACAGCGGCCTTCCCCGCGCGACTGCGAGCCGAAGTGGCACATATCGCCGAGAAGATCTGCCCCTCGGTCATGACTGGCCGCGGCCTGTCCGTCATCGTGCAGGACGAGTCGTTGGCGCTGCCCTATCGCGTTCAGCATGGGGGCAACGGCTCCCTGTCTTCCAAGCTGGACGAACCCCAGGCACTGATCTACGCCTGCATGCAGTCACGCCATCACGACGGCCTCGTGCGCCAGCGCCAAATTGAGCGGCTGGCTGTGGCTTCCGAGCCTTGGGTTGTGCCGTTCGTGGTGCAGCTCTGCAGCGAATACGTCGTTGAAATTCTGCAGGACATCGAGGCGTGCCTGCCCTTGCTGGACAAGTGCGTCTATGGAACGGTTCTGCGAGGCAATCCGGCCTTTCTGGATCTGGCGCAGCAACGCATGACCAGCTACTGGGATTGCTACTACCGGCGGCGCTGGCTCAGGAGCGAAACCTACGTGGGGTTTCGCTTGTTCAAGCAGTTTCGCGACTGGCAGGTCTCTGGCTAGGACCTCACGAGCTCGAAAAGCCCGATCCGCGGATCAATTGCCAGAACTGCGGCGCAACCGATCGGATGAGTTCTTGTTCAAGCGCTTCGCTTCGTCTTCCGCGTAGTCTTCCTCGCCCTCTTCGTACTTGCCTTCATACATGCAGCTGCTGCGGTTCCATCCGCACTCGCCGCCTAATGAACAACCGGAGCTCAAGGCGGCAAGGAACAAGAGGATGCTGCAACGGCCTAATCTTTGAATCGACATATCGCTCCCTGATGATCGGGGTAGTGTACGGGATGGGGATGACGGCTGAGCGGGCAAACCGGGCCAGGACTTCATCTTGTACGACCCGTTCCTCAACGAGCCGCCTGAGGCACGGACGAACGGCACCCACATCTACGCGCATCGAAACCCGCAAAGAACTGGCGAAGTCATTGGATGAACTAACCAAGCGGCTAAGGCTTTCCGGGATACCCTTCGTGGACCCGTTCGTGGTCGGTTCGATCACGTCGGATAGGATTGCAGAAACTGAAGGACCGGTTCTCCCCGCCTAAAATTGCGTGAGAATAGGCAAAGGATCACTTGCTGTCCCCTGTCCATTTAGGCATTAGTCTTCGGAAGGGACGAAAATGCCACCCGTCGCATTACTGCCATGATCCGTTCCGCCTATACTTGCCCTGCGGTCGCACCAACGATCGTCCGGATTGACAGCCGGAGTTAACAGGAGCGGACAGCCGCCGCAATAGCGGCATTTTTACGTCCGTCGGCCGACGCACGTCCCTGCTATGGGCGGGCCTTGGCTGGGGCACGTTCGCGTGCGCCGGTTGCTCCTGTTACCGGTCTGTCAACCCGGCCTTGTGCCCGCCCACCCCGATTGACAGCGGGACGCGGGCTCCTCACTCAACAGGAGGCCGTAATGAATGACCACCCCTACACCCTTGACCGTTGGGCAACGCCGGATGATCCCGAGCATGGCGTTGTTCGATTTTCAGACCTTCGGAAGATGGAACGGGCTTGCCAGGGAATTTGGGCAATTAGCCGAATCGTTGGCAATGGGGCAAATGACTCGGAAAGGGCCGGTAGCCAGCAGCTCGATCCTTGGGTTGTATCGAACTTGCTAGGCGGCATTGAAAGTCTCTGCGATCACATCACAGATCTTGTTGAATCTGCTCTTGATGAATCCAGATTCACCGACGAAGCAAAACCGATTCATTAAAAGATTTGTCTGGCGAAGTCAGCATTGACGTGATGCTGACTCGCGATAGCACAGCCAGAGCGTCAGATGCAAGAGAATCAGCTTACTACCCGAAGCGGACCTTAAGATCCCCCGAACGCGGCCGTTCACCATTGAAGTAGTAGGTAGTCCTGCATCGACTACACAATGATGGGCGAGTGCTGGATTTCTCCTATGTGGAGAAGAAAATTTAACTCGTTGTTCGAATAAATTAAATACAAGGATGACAGCGTGATGATAGAAAAAAAAGCGACGACAAGCAATAAGATCGAGATGAGCACTGAACCTCCTGTCGGCTATATATTTTCTGAGCGAGACCTTGAGGCTGCAGATATTGATATTTGGATGGATTCTAGAATTTATCGAATTTTTCCAATAAGCCGCTTCATCCAGGTGCTGACCACCAAAACGCTCACATTGGTCAAACCAAAAAAGTGGGATGATCCGTTTGAAAACACATTACTCTCATCAACATTTCTAGTAGGCGGGGAAGCCACAAGTTTTGCTGCGAAGGAATCGGTCTACGGGCAATGCTGGACCTTGCATCGCGAAACTGATGCCATGTGGCGCATATACTCCCATGGGAAAGACGGCGTGCGAGTGACGACTACACCTAGAAAATTGTTGGCTGCGCTAAAGGAGCATGTGGGCATGCATGCTAATGTTAAATGCTTCATCGGCAAGGTTCAATATGCGAAAAAGACAAATCTCAAGGATATTTTTGAGAAAATTGACTTAATGAAGACGGATGGCTCGGGCATAGCAGAATCGCTGCTGTATAAGCGTCAGGAATTCGCTCATGAGAAGGAGATGCGACTTATCTACGCTGGCGACGATAACCAGTGCGAGAACGACATCTTCAGCTTTGGGATTAATCCTAACGAACTCTTCGACAGAATTCTCTTCGACCCTCGGATGGAGAGATCTTTGCAAAAGGCCTACATGGATACGCTGAAGAGTCTTGGGTGCGAGGTGGAAGTGAGAAGGTCAACGCTGTATGACCCGCCAAAAAGCATGCAAATCACAATTCCTGATTGACCAATTAGCGTTAGCTGACCCCGCAGTCAACTCGTCATCTCAAACAGTCAAAGATTTTGAAATATGATGAGTCAGCCTATTGGTCCAATTCACGAGACCATCTACAATGGTGAACTTGAAGCCCTGTTTGCCGCCTTCAAGGCTGCTTGCAATTGGCTAACTAATGTCGGAGTTCCGTCAAAAATAAAAGGTATCAGCCTGCAATTCCGCTTTCCGGAATTGCAGGCTGATACCTTTATTCGATGTGCATGCTCTCTCATCGTTATTTTTGCGTCTGGCGCGCTACTCAATTCGCCTTAAACTCAGCCTACATCGTCAATGCTTTGCCCATGAGTGGAATGTCGTTTGATTGGGCCTTGGACGGCTAATCGGCGAGGCTTACGATTTGTCTTTATCCCATCGAGGTTATTAAAATTGAACTATCATGATGAAGATTTAGACGTTGTTATCGGCAAGGGCAATTGGATATATATCGGTTGCGATGTCGATAAATTAAATTGGTCAAAAGTCGGCATGACCACCGAAGGATTACACACTCGTCATAGGTCGTCTCAGAATCCAGACTACTGCATTTATACTGCCTTTGAAATAATCTCTGGCGAGGTTAATGATATTGAGAAGAAACTACTAAATCATCTTGAATTGCACTGCGGGCTTCAGAGATTGCCTCATATTAGCACTAGTAATGATAGTGAATGTTTTAGGCTAGATCCAGAAGCAATGACTTGGCTTGTCGAGCAGTTTATTAAGAACCAATTCGGATCGTGTGTCACGTATGAAACTGGTCTTCATGGAGAGATGAGTCGCTATCGTTGTGATGATAAAATTTACCGTCATTTTCAAAATTTACGCGACTCTAAATCACAACCACTGCCATTGCAGCCTCTGTCATTGGGAAGAAAAAGTTACTTTACAGGCAATCAAGAGATTTATGAAGTGGATCTCGGAGGTGGTTATTATGTCGATGTGTCCAGCGGTATGACTAGACACAGAGACGATGATCTTTAGAGTAAAAATGGTGTCAGACTACAATTTCCCCGGCGAAATTGTAGTCTGACACCTAGGGCATGGGAAGGGCCCCTTTTTTGGAAGCCCCCCCTCAAAGAGCTTTCACTCTAGTTCACTGTTTAAAGCGAGCGCGCGCTCCAATTGCCGTCTGGCTTTGGCCTGCCTTCCGCTTCTCTGCCCCGGGCCCTCTTAGCTGGTCACTCCCTAATTTGCCGTCTTTATTTGGTTGATTTGCGTCGGCCGCACGCGGTGCAAGATGATGCGAGGTTCTGGAGTGGTTTTTCTCTTTCGACGGCCTTTTCTTTTCCGACGGGCCATCACCTTGCGACTTACCTTGTCTCGAGTGGTGAGGCCTGGCAAACTTCGCAGCCCGCTTATGCTCGGGATGTTGCCCCCCTAAACGCTGTTGCGCTTGCAGTCCAATATCCAGTGCTTTAGAAATTCCAGGGTTAACCTTGAGCATGCCGGACATTTTGACTTTGGGCGCAATATCACTCAATGTGCGCTCGCGGAATGCCCAATGCACGAACATATTGCTTGACGGCCCATTCCCCTCATTTCGCCCCTCCATTGCCTCCGTATAGCCAATAACGTTTACGTCGTAGAAAAACTGCAGCAGAGCTTCCGGGTCGCGCAGATAGCTCGTAGCCTGCAAGGGCTCCCCGTTGACCCATTTCTTAAATCTAACGAATGCCTCGCGAAACTGCGTATAGGTGAACTCCGATTTTCCGTTCAAATATTGAAAAAACTTTAAATAGGTTGAAAAATCACCTTGCTCCATGTAGAACGCAGCATAATTTTTCACTTCACCTAGCAGGTACGCCGCATATTCCTTCGTAAATACGGGGTGACTCAATACTTCAGGGGGAAGTTGATTCTCCGCCCCTTTTCCCAACCTATTAATAGCAACATCCCTGGCGGTCTGGATAAACGTGAGGACGTCGCGCGGCTTTTGGAATGATATTCTAAGGAAGCGCCGAAAGACCGTCTCACCTTTATCCGCACTAAAATACCAGTTGGCGGCCTCAACCGGATTCATATCGTCTATCGGCACCTCTTGTTGGCTGGAAAAATAGCGGCCTGCTGCGCTATAAAGCCTAGACTGAGCCATCTCTTTTTCAGTGGTCGCCCAGTCCAGCAGAACCGAATTGTCGCGCAATCGGGAATTGGAGTTATAGATATTCATCGAATGAAAAACGTCTGGTCGAAGCAACAAAACAATCTTCATTCGGCCTCTTGAATCTCGTATATTCCCGAGATAATCCGAATTCAAGTGCCACGCAGCCTCCCCCAAGCCTTTAATACATGCAAGATAATCTGCATAGGGGACGCTTTCTGGACGATAGTCAATTCCGTCGATGAAGAGCACAACGTCCTTACCTAGCTTTAGGTCAGCGATGGCTTGCTTCAACTCCGACTCTTTTCGCAATAAGTGATGTCGGATGATTTCGATCTCATCGGTGCGCTGAGTGGAGTCTTCAAAAGTCAGCGAGGCGACTTTCTCGACACCGATTCCTACCTTGTCTTTCGATTCACTGACAACCCGAAATGCCACTTCAACTTCAGGATTCAAGGATGCGTCGTCGAACGTAGCGATCAACTCTTCAATAGCAGTGAATTTCCCAGTTATATTACCCAGGAAGCTTTTGCACCGCTGAACCAGAACCTGTGCCAACATGGAAAGAAGCATCGGGCGCCAAATATTCGCGTAATCGCTGTACTCCAGCTTCCCTTGACGCTTGAGAGCAATGAATCTCTTGTATTGGCTCTCCGTCATTGTCGTGAGTTTGCATTGCGTCTCATTGATCGTGTTGTTATCGAGATACGTTGCATAGGCCGTCTTACCTGACCCTTTCTCGCCCAGCAAATAGTAAATTGCTGGATCCAGGCATCTATACAGATCCTCTGTCCGTAGAAACAGTTGGTTGAAGAAATCCTTTTGTTGGCGGGTTTTATAATTCTCCGCGTCGTTGAAAGTATCCTTAAGTTGCCTCAACTCCTTCCACATCCCTCTTTCCTCTCCAAAGGATTAGCGCTCTGGGCTCGGTGAAACATCGTCGGTATCGCTGATCGATATTACGCGATTTTGTCTCAATCGGAAAGTTTTTGAAATATCGATTTAGCTATGCCGGTTAACAGCGCATGTTTGCAATCCCTCGTCAGATCGGTGGCGGCCAATGGAAACCCGGCGTAGGCCCATCGATCAGGCAGGCATCAGCCGGTAGAAATTTGGCGTCTTTCAGAACTCGAGATGAATCGCCCCGGGATTCGCAAAGGCTCCAACTCTTGAGGAAATGGAGCTATGAGCAAGAACAATGCGAACAAATTTTCCCCAGAAGTGCGTGAACGGGCGGTGCGCCTGGTGCAGGAGCATCGTGGCGGGTATCCATCGCTGTGGCTGGCGGTGGCGTCGATCGCTCCGAAGGTTGGCTGTTCGTCGCAGCCCCTGCTGAACTGGGTCAAGCGCGAGGAGGTCGACGGCGGGCAGCGTGAGGGCCTGAGGACCAGCGAACGCGATGAACTCAAGCGGTTGCAACGTGAAGTCAAGGAACTGCACCGGGCCAACGATATCCTGCGCACGGCGAGCGCTTTTTTCGCCCAGGCGGAGGTCGACCGCAGACTGAAGTCGTAAACACCTATATCGACCGGCACCGGGCTGTTCACGGGGTCGAGCCGATCTGCAAGGCGTTGCAGGTTGCCCCATTAATAAAGGTGTCAGACTACAATTTGGCCGAAGAAATTGTCAGTCTGACTCCTATTCTCACGTGGGTGGACAGCATCCAGGCCCAGGCGCGAACGACACGGTGTTCGCCCCCCCTGCCGCCGAGGAAATTGCCCACGATCACGGAGACACCATAGAGCGCAAGCCGCTCTTCCGTGCCACCCTTCCTGGCGGCGGCGCAGGTAAGGCACGATGCTCAAGAGTCCCAGCACCGCCAGCCCCGCACCGATCCATAACGCGACCCGAAACTCATGAAAAATGGTGTCAGACTGAGCTGACCCGGATTTCTCGGACAGTTTGGTTAAGGCACGGAGGCCTCGACCTGGGCAGGGGTTCGATAACCTAGCCCCTGGTGGATTCGCTGGCGGTTATAGAAGACCTCAATGTTTAAAGATCGCCAGCCGCGCATGCTCCCTGCTGTGGAAGACCTTGTGATGCGTTAATTCGTTCTTTAAGTTGCTGAAGAAGCTCTCTGCCACGGCATTATCGTAGGGATCCCCCTTGGCGCTCATGCTGATGATGATGCCGTGGTCCTTAAGCATGCCTCGGTACTCTGCCGAACTGTACTGCGCACCGCGATCGCTGTGGTGCAACAGTCCAGGATCGGGACGGCGCCGGGCTAGGGCCATTTGAAGTGCATGGACCAACAACCTGCGGTCGGCCTTCTCGGCCATGCTCCAGCCGATCACCGACCGAGAGTAGAGATCCAGCAGTACGGCCAGATATAGCCAGCCTGTCCGTGTTGGTACAACCGTTATTTCACCCACCCAAACTTTATTGGGACATTGCACGGTGAACTGACGTTGCAGGCGGTTCGGGGCTGGCCCCAGCAGCGAATGCTTCTCCAGCCGACGAAACCGCTGCTTGCGCAGCGCCTCGATGCCGGCCTGGCGTCGCAGTCTTGCGACGCGATGCTTGCCGCACGCCACGCCGCTGGCGTTAAGCGCGCGCCAGGTCTTTTCCGCGCCATACGCTTGCCGGCAGGTCTGATGGGTCCGCTCGATGGCCGCGAGCAGCTTGACGTCCTCTTGCTGCCTTGCCGAGGGTTTACGACGTTGCCAGTCCTAATATCCGCTGCGGCTGACGTGCAAGGCCCGGCATAACCGAGCGACCCGGAACTGCTGCTGATGAGCCTGCACAAAGGCGTACCTCACGGCAGTTCCCGCGCAAAGTACGCTGCCGCTTTTTTTAAGATATCGCGCTCTTCGGTGACCTCGGCCAACTGACGCTTGAGGCGCTGAATTTCGGTCTGCTCGGCGGTGCGAGCCTTGCCTTTAGCGGGAAATGAGACCTCTGGGCCGTGTGTCGCCAGCTCTTTCTTCCATCGGTAAATAATCGACCGCTTCACGCCCAACATCAGCGATAGTTGCGTGCCGCTGACCTTGCCTTCCTCCAGTTGTCTGACCGCCTCGATCTTGAACTCTCGACTGTGATAATGGCGTTTGGCTTCAAGCGGCTTGCCTTCGGGTTTGGATTTATCCATGGGACACCTCCTTCAAGTATTGTCTACTTCTTCGGGTGTCCGGAAAACCCGGGCTAGCTCAGTCCGACACTTTTTTCGAGACAGTCGCCAAATGCGACATCTTTCTATGCTAGCCGCCACTCGATCGCCGCGATTCAAGAAATTCACGCAGTTCAGCGTCTGCCGCATCAACTTCTATGACAAATTCCTCCATGCGTGCGATCACGTCTAGAAGTTCTTTACTTACATTACCCCCTCCATCAAGCATCAACTCTCGCAATACCACTCCATAAAAAAGAACCGCATTTGCGCCTAGATAGGTGGCATATGATGCTTTTTCAGCTGAGAAAACTGCCCCGATGGACTCAGCGGACTCTCCGAGCGAAACCATTCGATCAGAGTGAATGCGATTATAGGCATCCTCGGCGAGAGTATGAACAGAATCAGACGCTGGTGCGAATATTTCGTGGTAAAACCCCTCAAGACCAACAGAAATAAACCGAGACTTCGCATCAGGCCAACCTGTTGCATTGTCCAGCCTATCTATGGAGCCACGCTGGAGCTTCAACTCTCTTAAACGCCGCTCCGACGCCAGCACTACGTTAGAAATCTTTTCTCGCACCCCGTATGCATGCCATTTTTTTAGCCGAGACAAGGAACTATCAAAATAATGTTTAACGAACGACCTAGATCGCGCATTAGTCTTCTCTTCAAAAATATACATCAGATTGACGGAATGTTCGACGGATATTCGAGCCAAGGCTTCTGCCGCAGTAAACTTGAAATTCTGTAGACAACTCAATATTTCGTCGACAAGTTCTTCTACTGCACTCAAGATGACCGCACATTGAGCCTTTTTTGACATCGAATTACATTTCAATCTTAGGAGGTCATCCGATTCCCGATGTATGCGTCTTATCGAATCCAGCATATTCATCAGTTCAGGAATGCGCCCATGATCTCGCGAATGAACAGCATGCGCGAAATTCAGCTCTTCGTAAAATTTTTCTTGATTATTTTTATTTTCCATAAATATTGCCTACAGGGAAAATGGTATCAGACTGCAATTTCGCCTCCGAAATTGCAGTCTGATACTTTCATTTGATGTTGGATTTTGCTCTTACATCGCCGGCCTACCAGCCGGCGACATTGCAGTCGCCGTGAAATGCCCAACCCTAGTACTCGAAACAGCGTCAGCGCGATGAAGAGGCCATCTCACACCCCTCTATCCACTCCTGCAAAGCAGAGCGAACTGACTCAGCTGCTTTGCCGTTCGCCAGCTTGCTCCACGCTTTGTTCATGGCATCTAGCAGCTCTTGGACAGAGTCATCCTGAAGTTCGATATTCACCCGTGTTACGCGCGCTCTTCGGGTGCTTCTAGGAGCTCTTTTGACTTCAAATTTCTGCGCAAGCGCTTCAAATAGCGCGATCCAGCTGTTTTCTGCCGACAGGCTCAATATGGGCCCCATTTGCAGGCATAGCGCGAGCCTATTTGCCTCGATACGGAACCAGAAACGCACCGGAAAGTCGCTTGTCCAACCTGCAGCGCGGTCAGCCACAGGCCGACCTGGCAACTGCAACCAACTTTCGTGATGGAAAAATACCGCTTCCGAGCGCAACGTCGTCACCGTCAGTCCAGGGTGGGCCGCCGCAAATTGATCGAACGCTGTTCCGAGTGCGGACTGCTGTCCGTGTTCCACAATGAGATCAAACGCCGCCCTGTGCTTAAGGTAGATTTCTCGGCAAGCTCTGACCAACTCCGGGGAAGCCATAATTCTCCTTTGAACAAGTTCGATGTAGTGTTTGATAGCGATGGTGACATCATCGGCGAGAGCTTCCTGTCCCAGGATACGCGTAAGAACTTCGCAGACGGCTCCGTAGCTAAGAGTGAACCAATTCTCGTCCGCACCTTCATAGCCATCTGGCGTCAAGAAACACCCTAGGAACCGATATTCACCGTAACGCTCCTGGGCGCGTTTGCGGTAGGTTTCGAGTTGCGCTTCGCTTTCTGCGGCTCCGACTTTGTTCTCAATAACGAAAAGCAGCTCCAGTTCTGGGATCTGGACGGTTATGTCGAAATGATCGCGCTCACAATAGACCGCCGCATCGGAAAGGTCCTTGAGCTCTACATCCAGCCGGCTCACCGGACATTGAGAGTCATCGCCGATCGTCGTTCGCAAAATAGCGCGAAGGAACTGATCGCCTAGGCCGTGCGTCTCGTTCGGATCAAGCAAATACGCCAAAAAGCGGGAATGGCGAATTTCCTGGCGGGTGATGTTCAGTGCTTCGAAAAGATTGAATCCTTTGCGGATCCGATGGTCGCGTTCTAACTTGGTCAGGGCTGTCATCAGGTCCAGGAGATCTTGCTCCACCTGAGTCAAATCGTCTTTTCCCGGAGCCATTGGCATTTTCTCCTCTCGCGTTGAAACGCGTCGACTTTACGCGCATTTGGGAGCGCACTATCGAGGGAAAATACGTTGGAATACTAGCCATTCTTCGACTTGACGCATGCCAGCGAAGACCGCTTCTGGCCTCGAGCCGCCGTTAGTGATGAGCCGCTGGCGACCTCGCAAAAAATGATGTCAGACTACAATTCTCTCGGCAGATTGCAGCCAAACACCATTTCTCCCACGCACAAGGGGGGGGGTAACCCATGCCAAAGTTCGTAACCATCGGATATGGCGATCAAGAGGGCTACGATCGTACGCCCGCGGCCATCCGAAACGCAGCGCATGCGCACGACGCAAACTTGCAGGCAGACGGCGTGTTGATGGGCATTGCAGGCACGCCAGTACAAGTTCGTAACCACGAGGCCACTCGGGTCGAAACAACGCCCGGCCCATTCATGAAATCCGCCTTACCCGTAGCCGGTTTCGCCATCATCGAAGCCGCCGACATGGCCGAAGCTATAGCGATGGTGTCGCAAACACCCTGCGCCGTCGCGCACGGGGTCGTCGAAGTGTGGCCGCTGGAACAGCCGTAGCGGCACCTCTCATTTACACCGTAGGTTTATGTCCCGCAAGAACAAGGGAATGGCAACCCAGCTGCCTATCCCCTACCCTGCATTCACAAATGCCGATGGCTACAAACCATGACCTGCCCCGTCAGCCCCTCGACCAGCCTGGCCAGCCCCCTGGCGCTACCCTCATCCAACCATTCCATCCGAACCATCCGAAACCCCATCGCCAGGCTGTACTGCCAATCCAACTCCAAGATCCGGTAATCGCAGCAATTCTCCGCGCAATGCCACCGCGCAGCGGGATCCTCATAAGCCGCCCCAATGAAATCAACATGCGAGTCAAACGGCGGCATGGATTCCAGCAGTACGTCTGAACCCGGCAAACTGGGCTCGGAGAGATTTTCCCCCACCGCCACGCGCGGCTCAGGGCCGTCGTAGGCCAGCAGCACCAGCGGAAAATTCCTGGGATCTGCGTCGTAGGAGGCTTGGGTGTCAGGAGTGAGATAGGGTCTTGCCGCAGGCCCCAGGCAGTATTGCGGGCTGTTCCAGTCACTGCCCTCATTATCCGCATACAGTTCCCCGGGCGTGATGCCGTGGCTGGCCAACAACTCCAGAGCTTCGGCCATGGTGTCGTTATGGCGAATGGGAATATCCGCAGGCAGATACCCTGCCCGCACGTACATCGCGATCACGTCGCCTGTGGTGCGCAACGGTTCCTGATGCTGGTACGAGCCCTCGTTCAGGGTGGCCAGGCCGAAGCTCAGGTTCAGCAAGGCGCGGTACGGGATATTGTCGCCGCGCGGCTCGAGTACGTATCCGCCTTCCAGCAGCTTGGTTTCCAGCGCCCGCCAGTCGGGTGGCGGCAAATGCAGGTCGCGGGGGCACAGGAACTGGTGGTGTTCGGACATTAATGGGACTCGCTCTGTTGAAATGTCTAAATAAAGTCTGCGAAGGCGACGGCGGGCTGTGTCGCCATCCGCGGTAGCCATAATTAAAGCGTCAAGGGTATACGGAGATGGCGCGATCCATTTAGGACGGACCGTGTCCACGCCAAAACAAGGCGATCAGCGGCTCGCTACGCGCCCGCAGCATCAATCAATTCCGCCGACGACTCCCGCAAGCACTCGGCAAACAGCTCCGTGGTGGATGTCGTCGTATCTTCGCGCCAATACAGAATCGCCTCGCCCAATGGCCCCAGCGGCGGCAGCGGCAGCATCCGCATGGTTCCGCGCTGCACGTAGCGCCGCGCGAGCGACAGCGGCAGGATCGAGACGTATCCCCCGTCGCGCAGCAAGGACAGGTTCAGCGCCAATGAACTGGACTCGATGGTCGGACGCAACAGGGTCACGCCATGTTCGGCCAGGATCTCGACCATGGTCGCAAAAGCGGGCGAACCCTGCATGGGCGTGATCCAGCGCACGTCCTGCAGGTCGTTCCAGGCCACGGGGGTGTCGGGACCGCCCAATGGGTGGCGCGTACCCACCACGAACACGAACGGCTCGTGATGCAAGGACTCGTGGCGCATCACCGGAAGATATCCTGTCACGCGGTTGCGGCCCAAGGCCAGGTCGAGATTGCCTTCGTCCATCATCTTGAGCAGGCGGTCGAGCGTGGCTTCGACGAACGAGAACGAGGCGTTCGGCGCGCGCCGCGTGAACAGTTCGACGGCATGCGCGATCAGGGGCTGGGGAATCGTCACAACGGCGCCGAATCTGACGTGGCCGGCCGTGCCAGAGGCCAGCGCCTTGACGTCGCGCCGCGCCAGTTCGATCTGGCGCAGGATCTCGCGCCCGCGTTCGACCAGCACGCGGCCTATGCGCGTCAATTCGATGGCGTTGCCTACGCGGCGCACGACCGGCGTGGCCAGCGCCTCCTCGATCTCCGCGATCTGCTTGGAGATGGCAGGCTGCGTGACGTGGAACGCCGCGGCCACCCGCGTCACCTGGCGCAGCTCGCCCAGCGCCACCAGGATGCGCAGATGCCCAAGCTTCAGGCCGCTGCGGAAGAAGCGTTCTATCGAATTGTCGGACGGCGTGCTGGCGGACATGTCGTGAATGGAAAGACGGGGGTATCGGTCGCCATCGGGTCATGGCACAAGCCGTCAATCATAACCAAACGGTAATGCCGAATGCGGAAAGTGTGATTTGCCGCCGAATGCGAGCAGCCCGTACCCTTCGAACGGACAGCACTGTAGCGCGGGCTTCTCATGAAGCATCGACGAATAACCGGGAGCAAGGATTGATCCCACGCCGATGCCGCATCGCATAACCGAACTCGCAGGCTGCCGAATAACTCGATGTGCCCCATGGCACACACCCACGGAGACAACACCCATGAGCTCGTCCCTTTCCGGCGGCGCGCCGGCCTATGCCGGCGCGCAGGCCGCGCAGAATCCTGCGCAGCTAGACGCGCTGTACCGCAAGCTGGCCTGGCGCATCATGCCGTTCCTGTTCCTGTCGTTCATCGTCGCCTACATCGACCGCGTGAACGTGAGCTTCGCCAAGTTGCAAATGCTGGCCGACCTGTCGATGTCGGAAACGGTCTACGGCTTGGGGGCCGGCATTTTCTTTCTGGGTTACTTCATTTTTGAAGTACCCAGCAATCTGATCCTGCATCGCGTGGGCGCGCGCATCTGGATCGCGCGCATCATGGTCACGTGGTCCATCATTTCCTGTCTGACGATGTACGCGCAGGGACCGCTGTCGTTCTATCTGCTGCGTTTCCTGCTGGGGGTGGCGGAAGCCGGCTTCTTCCCGGGCATCGTGCTTTATCTGTCGACCTGGTTCCCGTCGAGCCGCCGCTCGCAGATCATCGCGCTGTTCATGGTGGCCATTCCGGTGTCGGGCGCCATCGGCGGTCCGCTGTCCGGCTGGATCATGGAGCGGTTTGGCGGCATGCATGGCCTGGCCGGCTGGCAGTGGCTGTTCCTGGTCGAAGGCCTGGGGTCGCTGCTGGTCGGGATTGCCGCCTTCTTCATGCTGCAGGACCGGATCGAGACGGTGAAGTGGCTGAACGCGGACGAGAAGCGCCTGCTGGCGCAGGATCTGGCGGCCGACGACAGCACCCGCGCCCGCCATAGCGTGCGGCAGGTGTTCGGCGACCGTAAAGTGTGGCTGCTCGGCCTGCTCTATTTCTGCATCGCCATGGGCAACTACGGCCTGGTGTTCTGGCTGCCGACGATGATACGGGCCGCGGGCGTGGCCAATCTGGGCAATATCGGCCTGCTGTCGGCGGTGCCGTCGCTGGTCAGCGCGGTGGCGATGATACTCATCGCGCGCCATGCGGACCGCACGAACGAACGCCGCATCCACGTTGCCGTGTGCTGTGTGCTGGGCGCCGTCGGCATGCTGGTATCGGTGCTGCTTGCCGAACACCTGTGGTGGTCGATGGCCGCCCTTATCGTCGCCGCCATCGGCATCAATTCGATCGCGCCGGTCTTCTGGGGCATCCCCACGGCGATGATGAGCGGCGCGGGCGCTGCAGCGGCCATCGCGCTGATCAACTCGGTCGGCAACCTGGCCGGCTTCGTCAGCCCCTATGTCATCGGCTTTCTCAAGGACGCCACGGGGCAGCTGCTGCCCGGCATGATCCTGCTGGCCTGCGCGTTGGTCGGCGGGGCCTTCATCGCCATGTCGCTGCGTACGAAGCGGGAGCAAGCATGAGCATGCCCGTCTGTCTGGTAACCGGTGCGGCCAGCGGCATCGGGGCCGCCACGGCCCTGCGTTTCGCGCGTGAAGGCTGGGCCGTGGCCATCAACAATTTCGACGACGGCACGCGGGCGGCGGCCGAGGCGGTGGCCGCGCAGTGCAGCGAGGCCGGCGCGCAGGCCATCGTCGTGGATGCCGACGTGGGCGACGACGCTGCCTGCCGCGGCATGGTCGATGCCGTCGCGGCGAAGTGGGGACGGCTGGACGCGGTCGTGAACAGCGCGGGCACGACCCGCGTGATTCCGCACGGTGACCTGGAAGCGGTCGATGCCAGCGAGTTCGAACGCGTCTATCGCGTGAACCTCATCGGCATGTTCCAGATGACGCGCGCCGCGGCTCGCCTGTTGCGCGAGCGTCCGGCAGGCGCGGCGTCGGGCTGCGTCATCAATATTTCTTCGCTGGCGTCCTTGAATGGCACGGGATCGTCCATCGCCTATGCGGCCTCGAAGGGCGCGGTCAATTCGCTGACGCTGTCGCTCGCGCGCAATCTCGCCCCGCAGGTCCGTGTGAATGCCATTGCCCCGGGCATGGTCGACGACGGCCTGCTGCGGCGCGTGCTGGGCGACGAGGCCTACGCCCGCGTGATCGACGGCATGCGCGAGAACGCGCCGCTCAAGCGGGTGTCGCAGCCTTCGGAAGTCGCGGACCTGGCCTGGTTCATCGCCGCCCGCGCGCCGGCGATGACCGGCCAGGTGCTGGCCCTGGAAAACGGCTTGATGCTCAATACCTGAGCCTCCCCCGATACTGATACTAGGAATTCCATCCATGAAAGATCTGCACAAACACCGCTCCCGCACGGTCACCGAGGGCGTGACGCGCGCGCCGCACCGCGCTTTCCTGCGCGCCACGGGCCTGGACGACGAGGCCATCGACAAGCCGTTCGTCGCCATCGTCGACACGTACGGCGAGAACACGCCCTGTTCCATGTCGCTGAACCAGATCTCGGACAACGTCCGTCTCGGGATCGCGGCCGGCGGCGGCGTGCCGATACGCGGCTCGGCGATCTCGGTCTCCGACGGCACGTCGATGAATCACTCGGGCATGCGGTTCTCGCTGGTGTCGCGCGAGACCATTGCCGACAGCGTCGAGTTGTTCGTGCGCGCCCACTGCTACGACGCGCTGGTCGGCGTGGCCGGTTGCGACAAGACCCTGCCCGGCATCCTGATGGGCATGGTGCGCGTGAACGTCCCCGGCGTGTTCCTGTTCGGCGGGGCGATGTTGCCGGGCGTGGCCCCGGACGGATCGCAGGCCACGATCCTGACGGCCATCGAGGCCGTGGGCGCGGCGCAGCGCGGCGATATGTCGGCCGAGACGCTGCGCGGCATAGAAAAGCGCTGCACGCCGACCGCCGGTTCCTGCCCGGGGCAATTCACGGCCAACACCATGGCGATGGTCGCTGAGGTGCTGGGGCTGGCTCCGCTGGGCTCGGCGATGGTGCCGGCCGTCTACAGCGAACGCATCGCGATTGCCCGCCGCGCCGGCGAAAACGTCATGCGCGCGCTGCGCAACGGCGGGCCGCTGCCGCGCGACCTGGTGACGCGCAAGAGCCTGGAGAACGCCTGCGCGGCCGTCGCGGCCACCGGCGGGTCGACCAATGCCATGCTGCACATCCCGGCCATCGCCCACGAGGCAGGCATCACATTCACGCTCGACGACGTCTCGGAAGTGCTGGCGCGCACGCCGCTCATCGGCGACATGCAACCCGGCGGACGCTATCTGGCCGTGGACCTGCATCATGTCGGCGGCGTGCCGGCGGTGCTCAACGCCCTGCTCGCGGGCGGGCATATACACGGCGACACGCTCACGCAAAGCGGCGAAACGCTGGAAACGGCGCTGCGCGCCTTCCCCGGCCCGGACGGCCGCGTGGTCAAGCCGCATGACGAACCGCTCTCGCCCAACGCGGGGCTGGTGGTCCTGCGCGGCAATCTGGCCCCGGACGGCGCCGCGCTGAAGACGGCCGGCCTCAAGCAGCTGGTGTTCTCGGGCACGGCGCGCGTATTCGAGACGGAGGAAGACTGCATGGCCGTGGTTGCCGCCGGCACCTATCGGGAAGGCGACGTCCTCGTCATACGCAACGAAGGGCCCAAGGGCGGCCCGGGCATGCGTGAAATGCTGAGCGTGACCGCCGCGATCTACGGGCAAGGCATGGGAGAAAAGGTCGCGCTGCTGACCGATGGCCGGTTCTCGGGCGCCACACGCGGCATGTGCATCGGCTATGTCGGCCCCGAAGCGGCGGCGGGCGGCCCGATACGCCTGCTGCGCGACGGCGACCGCATACACATCGATGCAATCAAGGGGAGCCTGGACGTCGAGCTCTCCGACGAGGAACTCGCGCAACGGGCGAAGGCCAGCCAACCGTTCGCGCGCGGCAGGCTGGGCGGCGTGCTTGAGAAGTATGAAGCGCTGGTGCGTCCGGCCAAGCTGGGCGCCGTGACCCATTCCGGGGCCGTGAACTGGCCTTACGAACCGTCGCTCGGGGAAGCTCCTGCCCAAGGGGGCCAGGAATGACGAAGACGCCGCGCATCGGTTTTTGCGGCATCGGCCGCATGGGTGAACCCATGACCCGGCGGCTGTTGGCCGCTGGTCACGAGGTCGCCGTCTGGAACCGCTCCAGCGCGAAGCTCGACTCGCTTGCCGCTGCCGGGGCCGTGGCAAAGGCAACGCCGCAGGCGCTGGGCGAGAGCGTGGACATCGCCCTGCTTTGCCTGGGCGACGGCAAAGCCGTGGAGGACGTGGTGTTCGGCGCGCACGGGCTGGCGCAAGCCGCCACGCCGCCCGCTTGCCTCATCGACCATTCGACCTTGTCGCCCGCGCTCACTCGCGCCCTGGCCGGGCGTTGGACGGCAGCGACCGGCGGCGTGTGGATCGATGCGCCCGTCTCGGGCGGCACCGACGGCGCAGCGGCCGGCAAGCTGGCCATCATGGCGGGCGGACCGGCGGATACGATCGAAGCCGTGACGCCCGTGCTGCGCGCCTACGCCGCGCGCGTCACGCGCATGGGGAAGGTCGGCGCGGGCCAGACCACCAAGCTCGCCAATCAGGCCATCGTCGCGACCACGCTCGCCGGCCTGGCCGAAGCCTTCGTGCTGGCCAAGCGCAGCGGCATCGATACGGCGGTCCTGCCTTCGGCCCTGCAAGGCGGCTGGGCCGACTCCGTGCTGCTGCAAACCTTGTGGCCGCGCATGGTGAACCCGCCCGAGCATGCCACCGGCACGGTGCGCGTGCTGCTCAAGGATCTGGACGCGATTGCCGAACTGGCCGAAGCGAGCGCCACGGTCCAACGCGTGCTGCCGGAAGTGCGCCGGCTGCTGCAGGATGCCGCGCAGCGCGGCATGGGAGATTGGGATCTATCTCAAGTTTTCCGGATCGGTGAAGCGGAGAGCCAGGCCGGCGCGTAATGGACTGCACGATGGGGAGCGCCTGGCGCCCCCCATCCTCCGTCAACCCAACGGCAACTCCAGCACCTGCTTCGTCGTCATGATGTCGCCGAAAGTGTCATCGATGCTCGCCAGCGCGGCGCGATGCAGCATCGCATGCGGCAAGGCCGACTGTTCCCCCGCACCCGTATCCAGGTCGCGCGTGGCGCAGGCATCGGCCGCCACGATCACCTGATAACCCAGCGGCACTGCGTCGCGGGCCGCGCCAGCGACGCAGGCGTGCGTCATCAGGCCGGTGATCAGCAGCGTGCGTACGCCAGCCGCCTTCAGGCGCTGGTCGATGTCGGTGCTGGGAAACACGCTGACCGTGGACTTGCGCAGCACCGTATGGCCCGGCGCGGGGCTCAGGTCGGGGTGGAATTCGATGCCCGTGCTGCCGTCGGCGAAGACCGGGCTGCCGGCGGGCGTGGCGTGCTGGATGTGGAAGACCGGGATGCCATGCTGATCGGCGTGGGCAACGAGCTGCGCGGCGTTGCGCAGGGCCGCGGGGCCTTCAGGGATGGGCAGCCTGCCGCTGAAGTATTCATTCTGGAAGTCGATCACCAGCAAGGCGGTGCTGGCCGGGTCGATGGACTGCGGGGCGGTGGCGCCGGCGATGGCGCGAATGGTCGGGTGGTTCATCGTAGGTCCTTGATCTGTAGGCGTTTAGTGTGCCGTTCACGCACGAGGGCGAACGGCATCAAGGATGCGCCATCGGGCATTAACCCGAAAGTGGCCCGAATACGAATTAGTGATAGGATCGGGCCAAATCCGCATTCCTGCCTCTTGTGCCATGCATACCATCGCCGTCGTCGCCTTCGCGGGCATCAGTTCCTTCCACCTGTCCGTGCCCTGCATGGTGTTCGGCGATGACCTGGCCCGCCTCGGCGTGCCGCGCTACCGCCTGCTGGTCTGCGGCGAAGCGGTCGGACCCGTCGCGACCATGTCGGGTTTCGATATCCATGTGCCGCACGACTATTCGGCCCTGGCCGAGGCCGACACGGTGATCGTGCCCGCCTGGCGCGATCCGGACGAGCGCCCGCCGGCAACCATGCTGCAGGCCCTGCGCGAAGCGCATGCGCGCGGCGCGCGGGTCATCGGCTTATGCCTGGGCGCCTTTGTGCTGGCGGAGGCCGGCCTGCTGGACGGCCGCCCGGCTTCGACGCACTGGGTCTGGAGCGACGACTTCGCCCGCAAGTACCCGCAGATCCGTCTCGACCGCAAGGCCCTGTACGTGGACGACGGCGACATCCTGACATCGGCCGGCACGGCGGCCGCCATCGATTGCTGCCTGCACCTGCTGCGCTGCGACCATGGCGCAGAACTCGCTAACCGGGTGGCCCGCCGCATGGTGATGGCGCCGCACCGCGATGGCGGGCAGGCGCAGTACATCGAACGGCCGCTGACGCGGGAGGACGGCGGCGACCCGATAAGCGTCGCGATGGAATGGGCCATCGAGCATTTGCAGGAGCCGCTGGGGCTGGACCGCCTGGCCGACCACGCCGGACTGAGCCGCCGCAATTTCACGCGCCGCTTCAAGCTGAAGACGGGCACGACGGTGACGCAATGGGTGCTGAACCACAGGCTGGCTGCGGCGCAGCGCCTGCTGGAGACGGGCGGGCTGTCGGTGGACCGGGTGGCCGAGGCTACGGGGTTCGGGTCGACGGTGTCGCTGCGGCAGCATTTCACGGCGGCGTTTTCGGTGTCGCCTGCCGCTTATCGGAAGCAGTTCCGGCAGCGGTGATGGCGTTTTGTATCGACGAACCAAGGCTCGGATGCCGGCCAGGTTTGATCGATGCGCGCGGCGCAACAAATAATTCAAACAGAGTTTGTCTTTTCAAGCTGGCGCTCGCCAACTAAGCATAGTCAAAAACAAGATTTAGCCTCCCTTCTCCCCACGCTATATTTTTTTCATCAGCCGCGCCTCGCACAGAGAGCCGGATCAAACCGCCCATGGCCATCAATCGTCGCGGCGCTTATTAATCATCCAGCGGCATCACACCGGAAAGCGATGAAGAGAAGAATGTCCAATGAGACACAGGGAGTCTTTTTCTTGCGGGCGATGCGTGCGCTGCGCGGCGGCGCACACGCCCTTGCAGGACGCCTCAGCCTGCCGCTCATCATTATCGCGGCTTGGCAATCGGCTTCCGTCACAGGCCTGATTTCGCCCACCCTCTTGCCCTCCCCGCTCCATGTCGCCGAGACGGTGGCGTACCTGATCGACAGCGGAGAACTCTGGCGCCACGTCAGCGCCAGCGGCCTGCGAGTGATACAGGGCTTCGTCGCGGCTGCCGCGCTGGCGCTGACATTGGGAATCTCCATGGGAATCTTCAACCGCCTGGAGCGATTCGTGGATTTCCTGATTCAAATACTCAAGCCGGTTCCCCCTATCGCCTGGATTCCGCTGTCGGTCCTCTGGTTTGGCATTGACGAAGGCGCCAAGATTTTCATCATCGTGCTCGGCAGCTTTTTCCCGATTCTGACGACTACCGTGGACGCCATCCGCCAGACGGACCGACGCTACGTGGAGCTGGCCCGGACGCTGGAGCTGCCCCGCCATCTGTTCATCCGCAAGATCATGCTCCCGGGCGCTGCGCCGCAGATCATGAGCGGTCTGCGCGTAGGCCTGGCCATGGCCTGGATGTGCGTTGTAGCCGCCGAGCTGATAGCAGCGCCCAGCGGAGTGGGCTTTCTGATCATGGACGGCCGGGCGATGTCCCAGGCGGATTTGGTGCTGGCGGGCATGCTTACCCTGGGTGTGCTTGGGAAGATCACTGACGACGTTCTACGCGCGGTGGAACAGCCGCTGGTCCTCTGGCGTCCTCAGTTCAAGGGGATGACACGCACATGAACGTCCTATCGCAAGCGCAGCAACGGGCAGGCAACGGCATGCAAGCCCTGAATGTGAGCAAGCAATACCTGGGTCCCCATGGCCAGCATGTGGCTGCGTTGGTGAACATAGATCTCGTCTTTCCCGAAGGCAGCATTACCTGTGTAGTGGGGACCAGCGGTTGCGGCAAGAGCACCTTGCTCAGGATCCTGGCGGGGCTGGATGGCGATCATGGCGGCAGCGTCACGCTAGGCGCACAGACTTTCTCCGGGCCATCGCTCCAACGCGGCGTGGTGTTCCAGGACCATCGCCTGCTGCCCTGGATGACGATTGCGGAAAATGTGGCACTGGGCCTGCACCGCGAGACCGCCCAGAGACGCCGGGAGATCGTGGACCGAAAGCTGGAGTTGGTTGGGCTATTGGCGTTTCGCGACACCTATCCTGCACAGCTTTCGGGCGGCATGGCCCAACGTGTAGCCATTGCACGTGCGCTGGCGCATGAGCCGCGCGTGCTGCTGCTGGACGAGCCGTTCGGCGCGCTGGACACCATCACCCGGCTGCAGATGCAGGATGAGTTGCTCCGAATCCGCGAGAAGGAACGGGTGACGACCGTGCTGATCACCCATGACATCGAGGAAGCCGTCTATCTGGGCGATCGGATTGCCGTCCTGTCGAGCAGGCCGGGCACGGTACGGGCCGTGGTCGATGTCGAGTTGCCTCACCCGCGCAAGAGGACAAGCGCCAGCTTCGCGGCCTTGCGCCAGTCGCTTTACGAGCAGTTTCTACAACATGCCTCCGGAGCGCCGCCAAGCAACGTGCCAGAGCATGGCGATACGGCTTACACCCCGATAGCAGGTGGCACCCATGCATGAACGATTCCGGAACCTCATGACAGCGGCGGTCTTCGGCGCAGTCTTGCTCTGCTCCATGGCGGCCCACGCCACCGATACGCTGCGCCTGGGCGTCATGCCCTTCGTGCCGTACTCGGCAAGCCTGCTGGCCCGGCAATACGGCTGGGTGGAAGAGGAACTGAAAAAGGCCGGCCACGACGACGTCAAAGTCATCTGGACGCAATTTTCCGGCGGCCCGCCGATCAATGAGGCGTTTGCTTCCGGCGACCTGGACATCGCCGCGCTCGGTGACACTGCCGCATTGATCGGCCGCGCTTCCGGAATCGACGATCGCATTATCGGTCTGTCATACAAGGGAGAGGAAACGCTGGCGCTGATGGTGCGCAAGGATGCGCCATTCCAGAGCGTGGCAGAGCTCAAGGGTAAGAAGGTGGCGACGTTGCGCGGGGGAAACGTGCATGAACTGCTGGCGCTTATCCTTGCCGAATCCGGCCTGAAACTGACGGACGTACAGTTTCTCAACCTGTCTCTGCAGGACATGAACACGGCGCTGCTCAATAGCGATATTGACGCCGCGCTGGTGTGGGACCCCGTCTTCACTCAGTTGGAGACCGAAGGCCAGGCACGCACGCTGCGCGATGGCAAGGGCCTCAAGAGCAATCTGATTCCCATCATCGCCTCCGCATCGCTCATCCAGCAGAAGCCCGAGTATGTCCAGGCCTACCTGCGCGGTATCGCCCGCGGCGCCGACGCGCTGAAACGCCGGCCCCAGGAAACGGCCGCCGAGCTGGCTCCTGTTTTCGGATTGAGCCCGGCGCAGACGTTGACCGCATTCAGCCGTTCCACCTGGGTCCCGCGTCTGGACGCGCAAGCGTTGGCCGAACTGAGGCGTTCAGTCGAGTTCCTGTTGGGCAATCGAATGATCCGCAAGCCCCTGGATCTGGACAAGTTTGTCGATCCTGCAGACGCCGCAGCCACAGACCTGACGGGATATTTGGGATCCGCCCGTGATCCCTCCAACCCGATCCCGGCGGGAGTGCCCCATGCCTGAATCAAACAAAGGCATAGCGCCCCAAAACACGGATGATCAACCCCGGGCCTTGCCGGCGCGGCTGGTGCTTCGGCCTGCGGCGCGCCCTGATTTCCAAGCCGTTCGCGACATCGTGCTCGAAGCTGAAGCGTTGGGCGCAAGCGCGGCGCTGATCACAGGCGGACGCGGCGCGCTGGAACCTTTGACCGTGGTAGGCGCGCTGGCGCCGCTGACCGCACGCATAGGCCTGCTCGCCGAAGTCGACGCTGCCGAAACCCATCCCTATACCGCTGCCCGCCGACTGGCGGCGCTCGATCACATCAGTGGCGGCAGGATTGGCTGGTCGCTGACTGGCGCTCGCGAACCTGGCCGCATTCGGGACTACGTCGATGCGGTGCATGCGCTCTGGGATAGTTGGGATGACGATGCCCATCGATTCGACAAGCGCAGCGGCGTCTACATCGATACGGATCGGATCGCGGCAGCGGACCACGCAGGGCCGTTCTATCGCGTGGCAGGCCCGCTCGATATTCCTCGACCGCCGCAGGGCCGCCTGCCCAGGGTGGGCGATGACAGCACTGCGGATGTCTCTTTCAGTGAGTGGATTGACGTCGTGGCAGTTCCGACCGCATGGCGCAAGCTGCGCGCCCGGTTCGAACCGGGCGTCGCGGATACCGCCGGACGGCCGCCTCGGACGCTGCGGCGCGAGTTAGGCCTATCGGACATTCCCCCGCAGTACTCCAACCGTCTTGCCGCCGCCCCAAATCCATGACCGCTCAAGATCGATCGTTGATTCTGCTCGTGAACGCCTTTGTCGCGGGCCACCACGAGGGGGCTTGGCGGCTGCCCCAAGCTCAACCAGAACGCCTGCGTGACATCCGCTATCACCAGGAAATCGCCCGCCTCGCCGAGACTGGGGGCTTCCATGCCATGTTCGTCGCGGATTTCTTCGTGTTCAATCCGGGCGCGCGCCATAGCCCGCGCTGGGAACTGGATCCGCTGACGCTCCTGTCGGGTGTCGCGCAGGCGACCGAACGGCTGGGCTTGATCGCAACAGGATCGGCCACGCTGAGCACGCCGGAAGAAATTGCGCGCACCTTTTCCACGTTGGATCATGTCAGCGCCGGACGCGCCCTCTGGAACATCGTGACCAATGGCGATCCCGCGGCAGCCGCCAATTTTGGACAGGACAAGCCCGTACCGCATCAGCAGCGCTACCAGATCGGCGCGCAGGCTGTTCAAGACGTGCTGCAGCTTTGGCGCAAAGGACAGGACGTGCCAGCGCCAGTCCAGTCGCATCCGGTTCTGGTGCAGGCCGGGTCCTCATCGGATGGCCGCGACTTCGCCTCGCGCTATGCCGAACTGGTATTCACCGCGCAAAACACCATCGGGGAGGCACATGCGTTTCGTCACGACTTGCTGACACGCGCCGCGGCGCATGGACGCAAGCCTGGTGCTGTGAAGCTCATACCCGGCATCAGCCCCGCCATCGGCAGCACGGTTGAAGAGGCGCGCCGCAAAAAGCGCGACCTTGACGAGTTGATCGTGCCGGAAGCTTCGCTGGCGTGGCTGGCTGGCTTTGGAATCGATCTGGGAGCCCACGACCTGGACGGTCCCCTGCCGCCGATATTGGGTGACATCGATAGATTCGAAGGGATAAAAAGCCGTTTCGGGGTAATCGCTTCGGTAATCGAACGCCACCGCCCGACGACCATCCGTGCGTTGCTCCAGTTACTTGCGGGCAGTCGCGGCCATGCCAGCCTGAGCGGCACGCCGGAGAGCATCGCGGACCTGATTGCCGAGTGGTTCCAACAGGGCGCGGCCGATGGCTTCATGCTGATGCCGCATGCTTTCCCCAGCGAGTTCCAGTTGTTCGTGGACGAAGTCGTGCCCTTGCTACGCCGACGCGGCTTGCTGCGGAATGGAGAGCGGCAAGCGGGCTTGCGTGAGCGCCTGGGGTTGCCGATGGAAGGGCTGGGCGAGCGAATCTAGGAAATATCTGCGCAATGCCCCCCAGATGAGGGTCTGAAAAGGCATTCGTCTGCCGCAGTAGGCCAAGGGCCTATGAAATGGGGCAAAGCGGCGCGATCGCCCGCAATCGACGAGCATCTGCCCACGCGACTCCAGAGGCACAAAGAAAATCCCGCCATATCAGTACATTTACATCCGCTCCTGCCGTAAATCTAGCTAAGTCTGGTTTATTGAAAACAGGAGTTTGATGTGGCAGAAAAAGGCTTGATCCGTGGACTTGTGATCGGCGTACCCTCATTGGTGGTTTTGGGAGCCGCTTCCCTCTCCATGCTGGGGTACGGTGCAGCCAGTGCCATTGAAAGCCGCTTTGGCGTGCCTACGGAATTGACGTATGACACGCCACTAGATCTTCTGCATCTCTCCAGTCACGCGTTTTCCGGCTGGATAGAAATTGCGGACGAGATACACACCCTCGAAAACTTCAAACTGTTGGCCATCGTCATGGCGGCCATAGGCCTCGCAATCACCTTGGTTTTCATTGGCTCGCACACGCCGAAAGTGCGCGAACCCGTGATAAAGGCCGGAAGCAGCATCGCGCTCATGCTCTCCAAAATTCCTGGCTGGCAGTTCATTCAAAGAGGCCGGAGATGGCTGCGCAAGGAAATAATCAGCTTCATTCCACTAGCCGCACTCAGCATTGCACCTTGGCTACTTATTTTCGCCATGAAGACCGTGCTGATTCTATTTGCCCTCCTTCCCTATTTGGGATACGTGGGGGCAATGAAACAGCTCCAAACCTGGATAGTTTCCGCTGAGCATTGCACCCCAATCGGCAGCAGAAATGAGAGATTGATTCTCTCCGACCTTCCAAAGACATCTGCCCAGCAAGAGAACAAAAGCAAGGCCACTCCATGCCTCGCTCTCTGGAGAAACGGTTCCATGATTGCAGAAGGCCGACATGTCGCGTCAACCGGAAGCACCATCATCCTTTTTGATCCGGTAAGCGGCAATGTGACGATAGAGCCGACCGAGGGAAGCTCCTTGCGTTTACACGGCCTTTCCGCAATGACGCTGAAAGAGTTGATTGAAACTCCCAACACCGACAACTAAGGCGGAAAATGGCCCGATCATTTGATAGAAAACATCTATAGCCTTGAAATAATCATAGCAAAATATATATAATTACTTGCCTATAGCAAACAATAATATGCCTTAAGCAAGTAATTGGAACTCCCCCATGACAGAGCAATCGCTCTACGACCGCGCCGAAGCGGTCCGGCATTTCAACCGTTTCTACACCCGCCAGATCGGCGTCCTGCATGAGCACCTGCTGGCCAGCGAGTTCTCGCTGACCGAAGTCCGCATTCTTTATGAACTGGCCCACAGGCCGGCGCTCAGCACGTCGGACCTGTGCCGGGAACTGAACCTGGACGCCGGGTATGTCAGCCGCGTGATCTCGGGCTTCGAAAAGAAAGGCTTGATCGCCAAGACGCGCTCGGCCGCGGACGCCCGCGTCGGCCTGCTGGAACTGACAGAGGCCGGCCGGGCGGCGTTTGCTCCGCTCAATGAAGCGTCGCGCAACGAGATCATCGCCATCCTCAAACAGCTTTCGGAGCCGGCGCAAGCGCAGCTGGTCAACGCCATGAACGAAATCCAGAACCTGCTCGGCGACAAAGCCCCCATGCCCTATGTGCTGCGTGATCCGCGCCCGGGCGACATGGGGCTGGTGGTGGCAAACCAGGCCATGGTCTATGCGCAAGAATTCGGCTGGAACTCGGAGTACGAGGCGCTGGTGGCCGAGATCGTGGCGAAGTTCATCCGGGAGTTCGACCGCGATCGCGAGCGCTGCTGGATCGCGGAGAAGGACGGGAAGATGGTGGGCTCTGTCTTCGTGGTGCGGCAGGACGAAACCACGGCGAAGCTGCGCCTGCTGTATGTGGACGGCTCCGCGCGCGGGCTGGGCATAGGCCATCGGCTGGTCGACGAGTGCCTGCGTTTTGCGCGGCAGGCGGGCTACAAGCACATGGTGTTGTGGACCAACAGCGTGCTGACGGACGCGCGCCGGATCTATGAAAAGGCCGGCTTCGAACTGGTCGAGGAAGAACAGCACCACAGCTTCGGCAAGGATCTGGTGGGACAGTATTGGGCGCGGGATCTGTAGGAAGCGCGATGCATCCCTGCGGCCAGATCAAATCCGTTTCCACGGACAGGCTCGACTCCGGTGAGTGAACGCGCCCAGGCCATATGCGCCGCCGCCGTCACAGGCGCGCTTGTGGGGGCCGCGATGGTGTCCACCCGCGCGGTGTCGAGCAACGTGTCGCCCGAGACGCTGGCTTTCCTGCGTTATGCCATCGGGGCGCTCGTGCTTGCCGCGCCCATGCTGCGCCGATGGTCTGTACGGTTCACGGCCAAGGATTTCTGCGCGGTGGCGGGCCTGGGCATACTGCAATTCGCGATGCTGATATTGCTGTTGAACTACGCGCTGGCCC
Organism: Achromobacter sp. GW823-FHT04E03; assembly: GCF_058796095.1. NCBI lineage: Bacteria > Pseudomonadati > Pseudomonadota > Betaproteobacteria > Burkholderiales > Alcaligenaceae > Achromobacter > Achromobacter sp. GW823-FHT04E03. Next base: position 1,296,482 of record NZ_JBXAIJ010000001.1, read on the forward strand.
GGCTGCCGGCCGCCACTTGCGCGCTGGTGTTTTCCACGCTGCCGCTGGTAACGCTGTGCCTGGCGATTGCCACGGGACGCGAGCAGTTCAGCTGGCCGCGGCTGATCGGCGCGGTCGTGGCGGTCTCGGGGATTGCGCTATTGCTGCAACCCTCTGCCGCCGCGGTGGGCAGCGCCGCAGATGGCTGGGCATGGGCCGCCTTGTTGGGCGCGACCTTCATCGGCGCGGCTTGCAGTCTTTTATATCGTCCGTACCTGCGTCGCTATCCATCCATATATGTCAGCGTGGTGGCGATGCTGGTGTCGGTCTTGTTCCTGGCGGGCGTCTGCCTGGCGCGAAGCGCGCCATTGCTGCCCAGCCTGTCCGGCTTTCAATGGGCGAACGTGGTGTTCATCGGGCTTTCCAGCGCAGTGGGCTATTTTTGCCTGCTGTGGGCGCTGAGCCGCCTGGAGGCAAGCCGGGTAATGTCGTTTCAGGCGCTGGCGCCGATCACGGCAGTATTGATCGAGCTGCTGAGCGGCTCGTATCCGCTGACCTGGCGCCTGACGGGGGCTTTTGTTCTGGTGTTATCGGGCGTCTGGTTCGGCACGCATGAACGGCGCGCGAGCGCCGCTTGACTCTGCCTCTGGAGCATCAAACCGTTCAGGTTTCTGGATTGATCCGGGCGCGCGTCTTCTCGTCCAGGATGCTGCGCACCAGCGCAAACAAAGGATCCGCGTCGGTGTGCTTCTGGCCGTAGGTCAGATTGAACCCATAGTCGAAATCCGGCGGATTCAAACCCTGCGTGTGCTGCAGGATGGTTTCCAGCTTGTCCAGGGCCTTGACGGCTTTGGCTTCCGGCGTGGCGGCATCCTCATATTCCTGCCAAAGCGCCAGGATTCCTGCGCGCTGTTGCTCATCCAGGGAACGGGTCAGGTGCAGCAGGTCGGCTTTCTCCTGTCTGGCCTTATCCGGATGATGGTGTTTCTCGATCGCGGGTACGTCGCCATGGATGGCCTCGCCCAGATCGTGCAGCACACACAGCTTCAGAACCTTGAGCATGTCCAGGCCGGCCAACTCGTCTTCGAAGGCCATGGCCATCAGGCACAGGCGCCAGCTGTGTTCAGCCGTGCTTTCGGGGCGGCCGGTGGACGTGAATCCGCTACGCAGCACGCTCTTGAGTTTTTCGGCTTCCTGCAGAAAGGCCAGCCGGCCTTTGATGTTCTCGATATTCATTTCAATTCCAACCCAATGCGGCGCGGCCATGGGCCGCGCCGGCCATCACAAGGTCGGCTGCGGAATGGGGATATCCTTCGATATCAGGTCGCCGTCTTGAATCCTTGTGTCGCACCCGGAGCTAAGGCCCCACTTGGTGACCGTGCCGTCATCAATCCTGAACTTCTCCGTGCATCGGTAGATGGTGTTGTTGATGATGCCACGGACGTATTCGTACGAAATGATCTTGCCGCCGTTGGACAAGGTATAGCTGTTGGTGGGCGGCCCCCATTTGGAAACCAGCTTTTCTTCGCTTTCGCCAACCCACGATTGCATCATGTCAGCCCTGGTTTCCTGGCGTTCATTGTTGATCATATTGCCTAGCGGGGAACCCGCGCACCCGGCAAGCAGTTGAGCCACAAGAACCGTCAAGACTAGCTTCTTCATTTACTTTTTCCCCTGGGAACGGCCTGACATGGCCGTGGATTGCAAAGACAGCAGTTCGCAATGCGGCCTAGCGGCAAGATTCCTTCGGCAGATCGAACCCGACCTTGACGCTGGTCGCGATCACGTTCTTGAAAGCTGCATCGGCGACGCTGTTGTAGCGGGCGTCGCAATTGAATTTGTTATTGAGCAGGTAATCCTTGCCTTCCGCCTTTTCCATCTGCGTGGCCCATTTCTCGGCTGCATCCAGCGCTTGGTCTCCGGCCTGTACAAAGCCCAGCATGATTTCCATGCCACCGGCTGCGCGAGGCGCGGTCCAGCTTGCGTACACCCAGGGATCGGCGGCGTTGCCGCAGTCGGTCAGGCAATCTGCCGTATACGTCAGGTCAGAGCCAAAGGCGGCGGGGGTAATTTTCTGCCCAGGCTTGGGCGCATATTCGCCGATGAAGCTGGCGAGGTCGGGCTTGCAGGTTTCGGAAGGCTCCAGGCTCAGCGCCGATACCTTGCCCGACTTGATCGTCGCGGTGACCAGGCAGCCCTGCACGTCGAACACGCGATCGTCGCCATAGGATTCCTGCGGCGCGCCGGCTATCGTTTCGAAATGCGCCTGGCTCTTGCCCAGCATTTTTCCATTGAAGACTTCCTGCACGGTGGCGGCTTGCGCAATATTGCCGCCGGCCATCAGCAGCCCCATGGCCAAAACTCTGAAATACATACTGGATCAGGCTCCGTCGAATATGGGTTTTGCCGCGGGCCAAACCTCGCGCGCAAACGGAGCGTATTCAAACATAGATGGCACTGCACGGATGGGCAAAAAATCGGTAATTCACCGGCATACGCCTGCGGATACTTCGCATTCACTGGAAGCCGCGGATTCAAGCAGTAACAACTGCGGCAGCGGGGCAACAAATTATCACGTTTACGATACGGCCCTGGCAGATCGCCGTATGACCGGCCTCCGATTAACGCTTAGGCGCGAATATCACCTTGACCGGCGCGCCCTGCTTGACCGTGCTGGCCCAGGGGCCATTCTTCGGCTCGAACGCGGGATGCCAGGCCCTGAGTTCCGTATCGGAAATCCATTCAAGCTGCAGTTGCTCATCAGGCGTATACGACCGGAACTGCGTCAGCGCCACGATGAACGCATTGCACTTTTCCGACACGCCGGTCTCGACCACGGATACCTGGGTCTGCTCGTCCCAGGTCAGCGACCCGCGCTGCGGGCATTTGCGGACCTCGACGTGATACTTTCCGCCAGGCGAAGGGAGATCGGCGATGATTTTGTCGGGACCGCAAGCCGTCAGCAGCATGGACGACAGCAATACCAGCGGAATGCTTTTTTTCATTGAAAAGCCTTCTGACCGTGAAGGAGGTCGATCCGTGAAAACCTGCGCATGATACCTTGCGACCTTGCGCACCGTTGAAGCCTGAAGCGTTCACACATGGACGATCGATGAACACACCTACGCAATACTGCAGCCAGAAGTTTGCCCGCAAGCCCTGGAGGCTCGCATGCCGATAGCCCTGGCCGATCTGGAGCAAGGCGTCATGGAGCTGTTGCGCGCACAGCCCGCGTTCGCTGGCTGGAAGAAAAAGGGCAAGCGTTGCCTGTGGCGAGCCTGCGGCGAATTGCAGCAAGGCGTGGAACTGATCCGCTACAAGGGCTCGTTCGACGACGCGCAGCACGTGTCCTTGGGCGTTTACGTGTCCTTTCCGTATGAAAAGGAATGGCCGGTTTACGTGCCGGCAGAAGTCTGGAACAAGGGACGCCTGTACCGCCGCGCCTATTTGAAACCGCGAGAAGGGCTGATCCAGGACCCGACCCTGGGCAGCGGCGCGGTGCTCAAGATCAGCAGTGCGCAGGACCTGAAGGACTGGCTGTCGACCTTGGCGGCGGATGTCGAAAATCATCTGGCTCCATGGTTTCAGCGCTATCAGACTCTGGAGGAAGCGTGGTACGAGTACCGCATTCCGTCCTGGCGTCTGCAGGCGGCCGGCCTTAAACCGGAAGAAAGACCGGAGCGCTAAATCAAGGGAGAGTAAAGCCCGCCGCGCCATTCCCGAAGTTCTCCACGCTGCGCGGGGACGCAACGATAGGCTCGTTCCCGGGTCATATCGTTTTCGTCAATCTGCACATTCTGGCGACGCCACGGCCCCTTGCATAAAAGGACGATATCTCCAAAAGAATATCGCACCCACGCCCGCACGGTGACATGTTTGTCAGCGACCTCACCGATCTGAAACTCAAGTGGTCTTAACGCATCCAATAACACCGGCGAAGAGACGATCAGCGGAACCGCAGGTGCCGCCGCTGCAATTCAGCAACGGTCCTGCACCCCATCAGCTTCATGGCCCGCTCGATCTCGACCCGCATCAGTTCCAGCGCCCGCTCCACGCCCGGCCGGCCGGCGGCCGCCAGCGGAAACAGGTAGTAGCGGCCCAGCCCCACGGCCTTGGCGCCTAGCGCCAGCGCCTTGAGCACATGAGTGCCACGCTGCACGCCGCCGTCCATCATCACGTCGATGCGGTCGCCAACCGCGTCGACGATTTCCGCGAGCTGGTCGAAAGCGCTGCGCGAGCCGTCCAATTGGCGGCCGCCGTGGTTGGACAGCACGATGCCGGTGCAGCCTATGTCGGCCGCGCGCCTGGCGTCTTCCACCGACATCACGCCCTTCAGGCAGAATTGCCCGCCCCATTCCTGCACCATCGCGGCGACATCGTCCCAGGTCATGGCCGGGTCCAGCATGTCGGTGAAGTAGCGGCTGATGGACATGGCGCCGCCGCCCATGTCGACGTGGGTGTCCAGCTGCGGCAGCCGGAAGCGTTCGTGAGTTAGGTAATTGAGCGCCCAGGCTGGCTTGATGGCGAACTGCGCGATGCCGGCAAGATTGAGCCTGAACGGAATGGCGAAGCCGGTGCGCTTGTCGCGTTCGCGGTTGCCGCCGGTGATGCTGTCCACGGTCAGCATCATGACCTGCACGCCGGCTTCCTTGGCGCGGGCCATCATTTCGCGGTTCAGCCCGCGGTCCTTGTGGAAGTAGAACTGGTAGACCTGGGGGCCGCCGCTGATCTTGCGGGCTTCTTCCAGGCTGACGGTGCCCAGCGAGGAGACGCCGAACATGGTGCCGAACTTGCCCGCGGCGGCGGCCACGGCGCGTTCGCCGTCATGATGGAACAGCCGCTGCAAGGCGGTGGGCGAGCAATAGACCGGCAGCGCCAGCTTCTGGCCCATGACGGTCACCGACATGTCCACTTCCGCCACGCCGCGCAGCACATCAGGCAGCAGGTCGCAGGACTCAAAGGCCGCGGTGTTGCGCCGATAGGTGGTTTCATCGTCGGCCGCGCCGTCGATGTAATTGAAGATGGGGCCCGGCAGCCGCTGGCGGGCCATGCGGCGAAAGTCGTGGAAGTTCTGGCACTGATGCAGACGCATGGGTGGACCTTTATCGACACTACACGTACAGACAGCCTGAGCCCCCGGATGGAGCGGGAGGAATTGTAGACCGATAGCCACATTTCCAAGGCCATCAAAATGGACCCCAGCGCAGATCGTGTTAAATGCGGGCTTTCGCCCTACGAACGGAAGTACTCCGCAATGCCTCACCTCCTGCTCAAACCGGCCACGCTGATCGCGGCCGCCGTCCTGTCGCTGCCCGCCGCAACCGTCTCGGCGCAACAGAACCTGGAGCGCGCCACCTCCTTGGCCCAGATCCACGCCATCATGGAGTATTGCGAGGTGCTGACTCCCGAACTGCTGGAGGTCCTGAAGAAGCGGCAGCAGTCCGCCACGCGCGAGTCCGGCGTGTCGTCGCTGGTGTTCGATGCGGAGTATCTGCGCGCCTACGCCAAGGCGCGCAAAGACATGGCGGACTTCGGGGAGGAAGAAAAGGAGCTGACCTGCCAGCCCATGCGGGCCATGGCCGGCAAGGACTGAGCCCTCATTGCCACGCACCCGAAGTGGCTGCGCGGCGCCTTGAAACATGGCGCCGGCAAGCGTAGTCTGACACCGCTGATTCTTCCCCCCACTGCCATAGCCGGGAGCGATTCATGGCGCAGAAAGAACGACATAAGGGCCGCTTGATAGATCACATCGGGCTGGTGGTGCGCGACCTGCCCGCCAGCAAGGCGTTCTACACGGCGGTCTTCAATGCGTTGAAGATTCCCATCGGCGGTTCCGACGGCCCGGACTTCTGGACGGACGAGCTGTTCATTTCCTCGCGCGGCAGCGCCGAGGTGCAGGACGAACTGACCGGCCGCATCCATCTGGCGTTCCAGGCGGAAGACCGGGCCATGGTAGATGCCTTCTACCAGGCGGCGTTGGCGCATGGCGGCCGGGATAACGGTCCGCCGGGCGAGCGCGCAAACTACCATGCCGGCTACTACGCCGCGTTCGTGCTGGACCCGGACGGCAACAATATCGAAGCCGTCACGCGCGCGGGCGCCCAACGCAGCGCGGCCTCGGTGCGGATCACCTACTGAACGCGCCGCCAGCGCCCGGGGCTGGACGTCAGGCCGCGCCCCGCGGCGCCTGGATCATCTTCCAGCCATTGCCCGCCGGATCGCGAAAGCCCGCGTCCACGCTGCCGTAGCGTTCGATGGGTTCCTGCGTGAACTCGACGCCCAACGCCTGCAGCCGGGCATAGTCTGCGCGGCAGTCGGCCACATGCAGGACCAGAGGCGGCATCGCGCCTTTGGCGACCATGGCACGCAGCGTCTGCGCCGTGGCCTCGTCGTGGATGGGCGGGCCGGGCGCAAACAGGCCGAGCTGAAACGAGGGCTGGTCCGGATGCTGGACCGTCAGCCACCGGTACGGCCCGTTGCGCACGTCCGTATGGACGCGGAATCCGAGCTTGTCCACGTAGAACGCCAGCGCCGCGTCCTGATCGTCCACGTATATACCCGCCACGTTGATGCCTGAGTTCATGAGACCTCCTTGGTTGATGGCGGAAATTTACCGTCGGTCTCGCGGCGGCGCTTCTCCAAAACAGCGATGTTGAGGTCGGGGCGCTGCGCGGCCTTCGCTACGCAGCCGGGCATGCTGTCCAGTGGCGGCGTCCCCGCCCGCGCCTGCACCCGCATGGCGCTGGGGCTGAGCCCCGTGACGTCGCGGAAAATGCGGCTATAGGTGCCGAGGCTTTCCCACCCGGTCGCATAGGCGATTTCCGTGACGCTCTGCTCCGTGTCCCGCAGCATGGCCACGCTTTGTTCGATACGCCGCGTCAACAGGTAGCGGTGCGGCGGCAGGCCGAAGGCGCGCTTGAAGGAGTGCGCGAAATGGGCCTTGGAGATGCCGCTGACCTCGGCCAGGCGCTCCACCGGCCAGGCTTCGTGCGAGGCCGCATCCATCCGGTCCTTGACGCGCAGCAGGCGGCGCAGCAAGCCCGGATCCTGCTGCGCGCCTGCGCCTGGCGCGGCTTGTGCCAGCAGTGTCCCCAGCTTCAGCAAGGCGTCTTCCTGCACCGTGCTATAGCCCACCACCACACCCGACGCCAGCTCCACCTTGCGGCAGAAGTCCGCCACCGGCTGCATGCCCACGCCCGCGGCCCGCGCCGCCGCCACGGCCTGCGCCACATCCCAGCCCGGGGGCAGCCACCACAGCAGATGAAAGCCGGCGTGTTCGCCACCGACGCGCAATGCATCGCTGCCGACGGCCTGGCGCAAGGCGCGCAGCACGGCGTCGCGCCGGCGCGCGTACACGCCGCGCGCCTTGCGCACGTGGCGCGCGAAACTGCCGTCCTGCAGGAACGCCGCCAGCGTCATTTGCTCGATGATGCTGGGCGAGCGCCCCGCGCGGCGGCGCGCCTGCACGAAAGCGGGCGCCAATTCCTTGGGCACCACCGCATAGCCGATGCGCAGCGCGTTGAACAAGGTCTTGTTGAAGCTGCCGCAATGGATGACACGGTCGACCGTGTCCAGACTCTTCAGGGCGGCCAGCGGCGCGCCGTCGTAGCTGAATTCGCTGTCGTAGTCGTCCTCGACGATCCAGCAGCCGGCTTGCGCGGCCCAGTCCAGCAATTCCAGGCGGCGAGACACCGGCATGGTGGCGCCAGTGGGCGCCTGGTGGGCGGGCGTGACGTGCACGAGCTTGACGCCGCGCTGGAGCCGAGCCTGCGTCACCGGAAAGCCCTCGGCATCGATGGCCAAGGGGACGATGTGACGCGTGTACTGGCCGAAGATGGGCTCGGCGTTCAGGTAACCGGGATCCTCGATCAGCACCTTGTCTAGCGGCCGCAGCAGGAGATGGCCGCAGAGGTCCAGGCCGTCACGGATGCCGCCCAGGACGATGACCTGCTCCGGATCGCAACTGATGCCGCGCGCCGCGCCAAGGTAACGGGCGATCTGCTCGCGCAAGGGGCGCCAGCCTTGCGGTTCATCGTTGGCAAGCTGGGCCGGCGTGACGCGCCGCGCGCTGGCCATCAGCCCCTTGCGCCAGCGCTCCATGGGAAAGAGCGCGGCGTCGGCGCTGCGGGAGTAGAACTGGGAGTTGGGCTGCGTCGGCGCGAAGATCGCAGCCATGTGCGGGACGGCCCCCGGTGCGCCGGCCGTTGGCCCGCCTGCTTGCGTTGCCGACCGCGAGCCCGAGGCCTTGGACGTTGCGGCGCCCTCGCCCGGCAACCCCGCCCGGAAAAAGTTGTCCGGAATCATCGCCGCCACATAAGTGCCCGAGCCCACCGTGCCCGCGGTATAGCCTTCGCTGCGCAATTGATCGTAGGCAGCCTCGACCGTGGAGCGCGCAATGTGCCAGCGCCCGGCCAGGCTGCGCGTGGACGGCAGGCGCGCGCCGGACGGCAGCGCGCCCTTCAATATGCGTTCGCGGATCTCGCGGTAGACCCAGGCCTGCTTGGATTCCCCGGGCCGCGCGGCGTCCATCGGCAGGTCCAGGCTGGCTTCCTGGCGTTTCGCACCAGGCTGCCGTGCGGAAAGTGGCTTGTTCATATTGACAGAAATGGCTCTATTCAATGTAGCCATTCTATCGGTAGATTGCCTGCCTGAGCCCCTTGCGGGGCAAATTTCCTGGAACCCGCCATGACCGCCACTGCGCCCTGCCACACCATCACCCTGGAGACCGGCCCCTTCGTCACGGACGGCACGACCTCGATCCTGGAGGCGGCGCTGGCCCAGAACGTGCCTGTGCCCTTTTCCTGTCAGCGCGGGGCCTGCGGCTCATGCCGCGCCGTGGTCATGGATGGCAGCTATGAACGCATGGCGCCGCCCGCGGACGGCGGCTACCAGACGGCCAGCGACGAACTGCTGATGTGCCAGTGCCGTGCCGCCAGCGACCTGACGCTGCGCTTCCCGCATTGGCGCGCCCCCGAAGAACCCAGTCCGCCGCGCCGCGCCCGCGTCGCGTCGCGCCTGCCGCTGGCCCCCGACGTCACCCAGCTCATCGTCGAAATGCAGGGCGAGGACGACTACGGCTACCTGCCCGGCCAACATGCCCGACTGATCCTGGACGGCGGCGCCCGCCGCAACTTCTCGATTGCGAATACGCCCGGCGCGGCGGGGCCTGCCCGGCTGGAGTTCCACATCCGCCGCATGCCTGGCGGCGCCTTCACCGATGGCATCCTGCCCTGTCTCCAGCCCGGCGACATGCTGACCCTGGACGGCGCGCAGGGCGGCTGCACCTGGCCAGCGGAGGTGCCCGCCGGCATCGACCATCTGGTGCTGCTGGCCACCGGCACGGGCTATGCGGGGGTGGCTCCCATCCTCATGGCAGCGCTGCAAAGCCGCGCGCTGGAGACGGTGACCTTGTACTGGGGCGGACGCACGCCGGACGATTGCTACGCTGGGCAGATGCTGGACGCCTTGCAGGGCAAGGGCGACGGGTTCCAATGGCATGCAGTGCTGTCCCAGGCCGATAGCGCAGATGGCCAGCCCCGACGCCACGTGCAGGACGCCGCCATCGCGGCGGACCACGAGTGGTCACGCAGCCTGGTCTACGCCTGCGGCAATCCGGCAATGGTGCAGGCAGCCCACGACCGGCTGCTGGCGGTCGGCCTGCCCGCCGACCGCTACCGGTCCGAGGCCTTCCACCCCGCAGCGGGAGACACGGCCGGCGTCGCGCCGCAGCGCGAGGCGCATCCTTGGGAACGCCTCAGTCCGCGCTACACGCTGGCAGGCATCCTGGACGCGCGCCGGAGATCCATGCAGGCGGTGGCGGAAATCGCCGCGCTGATGCGCCCCGGCATGACCACGCGCGAGGCCATCGCCGTGGCGGACGAGCACTTGCGCCGGATGGGTGCATCCAACAACTGGCACCCGACCTATGTGCGCTTCGGCCCGGATACGCAGTCCCCGCCCATCCAGCGCACCGACTATGACCGCAAGCTGCAGGAACATGACATCTTCGTGCTGGACATCGGCCCGGTGTGGGACGGCCACGAGGGCGACTATGGCGACACCTTCGTGCTGGGCGCCGATGCAGACCGCCTGCGCTGCGCCGAAGCCGCGCGCGAGGTCTTCCGGCGCGCCCGCCTGGCGTGGCTGGAAGGCCTGACGGGCGCCGCCCTGTACGACCGCGCCTCGGAATATGCGCGCGAGCTGGGCTGCGAACTGGTGCGCGAGATTCCCGGGCACCGGGTATCGGATTTTCCGCATGCGCTGTACGGCAAACATCTGCTGGCGCAGGCGGACTTCGTACCCGCCGACGGCATCTGGGTACTGGAGATCCAGGTGCGGGATGCAGAGCGGCCGATGGGCGCGTTCTACGAGGACGTGTTGCTGCGCTAGCGCGGCGGGCGCGAAGCCCGCGCCTTACCCCCGCTGGCTCAATGCCCGGCTGATCCGGTGCTTCGACACGGTGGTCTTCGGCACATGGAACGGGAACCAGCTGCGCACGTCCTCGTCCAGCCCGATGCCGTGCATGTAGTTGTAGATGGCCTTCTTCAGCGCACGGCCGAGCGCATCGTGATCCACGCCGGTAGGGTCATGGAAGCCGATGTCGTTCTTGGCGAAGGTGATCGGCGGCAGGGGCTTGAGGGTAACGCCGTATTCCTCGGGGTTCTGTCCAACCGGTGAATGCACCGTACAGGCGAACCGGTGGAAAAAGCCGCTCTGGATGCAGCCGTTGTCGAACAGTTGCCGCACGTACTCCAGCGCGTCCACGGTGTCCTGCACGGTCTGCGTGGGAAAGCCGTACATCAGGTAGGCATGCACCAGGATGCCGGCGTCCGTGAAGGCGCGCGTGACCCGTGCCACCTGGTCGACCGAGACGCCCTTCTTCATCAGGTTCAGCAGGCGGTCCGAGGCGACCTCAAGGCCGCCCGACACCGCAATGCAGCCGCTGTCGGCCAGCAGTTCGCAAAGCTCGGGGCTGAAGGTCTTTTCGAAACGGATGTTGCCCCACCACGAAATACCGGTATCGCGCGCGATCAGTTCGGTCGCAAGCGCCTTGAGCGACTTGGGCGGCGCGGCCTCGTCGACAAAGTGGAAACCGGTCTGCCCGGTTTCGCGCACGATGGCCTCGATGCGGTCGGCCAGCACCGCGGCGGACGCGCCTTCGTAGCGGCCGATGTAGTCCAGGCTGACGTCGCAGAAGCTGCATTTCTTCCAATAACAGCCATGCGCCACGGTCAGCTTGTTCCAGCGCCCGTCGCTCCACAGCCGGTTCATGGGATTCAGCATGTCCAGCAGCGACAGGTAGCGGTCCAGCGGCAGCCCATCCCAGGTGGGCGTGCCCACCTCGGCGAAAGCGATGTCGGGTTCGACCATGTTGACGTAGCGCACCGCGCCCGTGTCCGCGTCGCGCAGGAAGGTGCGCACCAGGCGCTGGCGCGAGCGCTTGCCCTGCAGGTGCTCCAGGAGCGACAGCAAGGGACGCTCGCCCGCGTCCAGGGTCACGTAGTCGAAATAATCGAAGACCCGCGGGTCTTTCAGTTCGCGCAGTTCGGTATTGACGAAGCCGCCGCCCAGCACGGTGACGATGCCGGGATCGTGCGCCTTGATGGTCTGGGCGATGCGGAAGGCGGCATAGACTGCGCCAGGGAACGGCACGGACAGGAGCACCACGGTGGGTGTGTGGCGGGCCAGCGCTTCTGAAGTCAGGCTGCGCAGCATGTCATCCACCAGCGTGGGCGGCGCCGCCAGCGCCTGGGCCAGCGGGTCGAACGTGGGCTGGCTGCCCGCCAGCGATTCGGCGTAGCGCACGAACTCGAAACGCGGATCCACCGCGTCGCGCAGCACGTCGGCCAGGTCGTTCAGGTACAGGGTCGCCAGATGCTTGGCACGGTCATGCAGGCCCAGGGCGCCGAAGGCCCAGCCCAGCGGATCGCCGCCGTCTTCGTCCAGATACACGTCCAGCGAACTGAAGCGCGGCCCCTCGGGCAGGAAATGGCGGCCGACGATGCGGTGCGCCAACGTCGAATCGCGGCCCTGCAGGAAGGCGATCACAGGCCCGATGGTCGCCAGGTAGCGCGCCTGCTGCGCCACGAAGGACTGGACCGCGGGGCTGTGCTTGTCCGCCGGCAAGGCGGCGACGCGTTCCGCCACGGCGCGCAGGCCGTCGGCCGACAGCAGGCGCAGCACCAGGGCCAACGCCAGGTCTTCCTGGAACGAGGTCACGTCGCGCGACCGCAGAAAGCCGGTGAGGTAGGCGGTGGACGGATACGGAGTATTGAGCTGCGTCATCGGCGGAATGACCGACAGCACGCGTAGAGGCAAAGAGGACATGAAACACGGCAAGATTGCCGTCGAAGCGGGGATCGGGGCCATTATAGGCAGCGCGGCGGAACCGGACCCGGCTGTCAGGGAACGACCGCCGGGTTGCGCCGGACGCAGGCGTCAAAGATCGCCGAGCACGCGGGGATCGAATTGCCAGCGGTGGCTGCCATTCACGCTGCACACCGCCGTCGTCTTCTTGTCGCGCTTCGGACCGATCTCCCGGAGCTTCAATTCGCCATTGCATACCGGGCACTGGCCGCCAATTTCGGTGTAGAAAACCTCGCCGGCGCGATTGGCCTCCAGGTTGCACATCATTAAAACCCGCGAATAACGCTTGCGTTTCAGATCACGCCCCGTCTCCAGGCTGACGAGGCTCAGGAAAATCAGGATGAACCACCACGCCGACATCCCCCAGGCATAGACGCCCAGGGCGGTGAGCGCCAAGCCTGCCGCGCCGGCTGCCAACAGCCAAACCACCCTGACGGGCTTGCCGCGCAGCCGCAGGGGCACAATGTGGTAGCGCTGGAATGCTTCGGCCCAGCCGCCGCGAGAGGCCACGGCAGTTGGCGCACTGGCGGCGGGCTGCGGGCTCGTCGCAGCGGGCGGCGTCTCATCCGCCCCAAAACTGCCGGTGTCCGATGCGAAGATGCTCTTGCTGGGCATGTTGCCCAGCACTCTTGCGCATTCGTCGCATACGCTGTTCTTGCCCTTGTGGGCGGCTCCGCATCTAGAGCAATGCACGCTATCCCCTCGACTGGAAACTTTAATCCGGCACCATTATTACCATTATTCTTGGGTTCCCGCCGCAACCCGTCCCGCCTGACGTCATTTCATGCGCAACCGATCAGACCCATTTGCCCCGCCCCCGAAACAACGGAACGTCCGCCTCAATTCGTTGCTCTGGATCCTGGAACCGCTGGAGCGCGATGCCGGCTACCTGCGCCGCAAGATGTTCGGCTGCGACGCGGCCTACCTGGACGGCCTGTTGTACCTGGTCGCCGCCGATCGCGAGGATCCCTGGAGCGGCCTGCTCGTCTGCACCTCGCAGGAGCGCCACGAGGCGCTGTTGGCGGAGTTCCCCGCCCTGCGCCCGCACCCCGTGCTGGGGAAATGGCTGTACCTGCCCCAGACCGACGAGGACATCGAGACAATCGCGGCGCGGTTGGCGCAGCTTGCGCTGGCGCGTGATTCGCGGATGGGGGTGGCGCCCAGGCCGCGGACGCGACGCAGCCGAATTAAGCTGGCCAACATATAAATGGCAAGAACGTGGAAATATCGCCAGCAAAAAAACGCAACCCTAATGAACAGCAAATAGTAAATTCAGGCATCGTTGACTAGCCCGACCACTCAATACGGAGACAGGACGTGATTTATCAGTGCAGCTGCTGCAATAAAACCTCATTCGAAACGGCATGCCCTTGGTGCACACCCGCTTCTGCAGCTGACCCAGAACTGCAATCTCCCGATGCCCAACAAGTTCCGCTTGATCCGTCCTTCTATCCCGAGTTCCAGTACCAATCAAAAGGCTTTCTAAAAGATCTCCTGGGAAAGAAAAAGGAACAAGCCCAGCTCAATGAGCTTCTTCGAAGTGTGCTTAGAAAGTACTCCGAACTCAGAAAACCGTACTTCGCAAACTTCTTTCATACCGTCCACCACCAAACGAGTGAGACGGACGATGCCGCCATGCCAGGCGCTCGACCGAACGGCTCCTACTCCAATCGTGAACTATTTCGAGAAGTGTTGATACGCAAGGGCTTCACCGAGTTGGAGGAACTGCCGCACTTGCTCGAAAAACTACTGCGCACAACCGGGTTCAATTCCTCATATCTAGGATTTTCCAATGAGATCTCAAGACACATTGAAGAATCGCTACTTGGTAGCCTAAGGTCATGGATTGAAGAGGCAGGAACTACTTTTCGAGAAGATCTCAGCCTTTTCTTCTACTTTCTGTGGGACAACGATATTCGATATTCCGAGCTTCAGTTTGTGGAGCAGGCAGCGTCGTCTTTCGGTACACCACTCTTGCCATGGAATACCCTTCAGTCTTGGCTGCAAGCCTGCGAGCAGCTTCACTTCGACATCCTCGTGCAACGCTTGGCCACGAAGTTGGAGCATTTCGACCCCAACAGGTTTGTGACGATGTACCACGTTGACTCTATGGGTGGATACGATTTCGAAAAATTCCTCGCAGAAGTATTCCAGACTGCCGGCTATGAAGTAGAAGAAACCAGGCTTAGCGGCGATCAGGGTGCTGATCTGTTCGTGCGCCGATTTGGAAAGAAGATTGTCATTCAAGCGAAGAACTATTCTGGGAGCGTGGGCAATGCCGCTGTCCAAGAAGCCATTTCTGCCAAGAGCTTTTTCGACTGCGACGAAGCTATGGTCGTTACGAACTCGTACTTCACAAAATCAGCAGTGGAGCTGGCAGAGGCCACATCAGTTCGCCTGATTGGCCGTCGCGAATTACAGGGTTATCTTGATGAGTACAACCAACGAATAATCGAGCAATTCCGTTTGGATGAGACGGAAGACCAACAGGGAGATGGATTCGCATTCACCGCAGGAACCCTCACCCGAGAGTAGTGACTCTCCTTAATCTGACGCTCAATGTTGCCATTGCAACCGATTGACTTCATGGTGGTCGGCACTGCCTGAGGCCGCACTCAAGCAACGCTTCATGCTGGTTGAACCGTGCGGCCGCCAATATCGATGGCCCAGTTTCTTGGGCGGGAAAAAATCCTGCCCGAAACTCAGCAGCTCACGGCACCCGCCAGCTCCACCCTATTCCCGCCCAGCGCCTTGGCCTGATACAGCGCCCGGTCGGCCGCGGCCAGCGCGTCGGCCAAGGGCGGAACCTTGTCCTCGAATTGCGCCAACCCGACGCTGACCGTGGCCGGTATGCCCAGACTGTCGTCCCGACCGGACACCGTTACGGAAAAGCGTTGCGCCACGGCCGCGCCCAGCACCGTTGCGCGGCGCGCGTCGGGACCGGCCAAAAGGGCGGCGAACTCTTCGCCACCGATGCGCGCAAGCAACACGTCGTCGCCCAACACGCAACGCGCGCTGTCGGCGAAAAATTTCAACACCTGATCGCCCGTCTGATGGCCGTACCTGTCGTTGATGGCCTTGAACTGGTCCAGATCGAAGGCCAGCACCGCAACCGGCCCGCGCCCTGCTCCACCCTCGATGATGCGTGCGCCCTGCTCGAAGAACCAGCGGCGGTTGCCCAGGCGGGTCAGATAGTCCGTCTGCGACTCTCGCAACAGCTGCCCGTGGGTCTCTTCGCGGATCAGCTTGAGCAGCGTCATCGGCAGCACGATGGAATACAGCACGCCTTCGTACATGGTAAGGGTGCTGGCGGTCAGGTGTATGGCCGGCCCGTGCTCCGCCACCCACCAGGGCAGGATGAAGGCGCGCGCGGCGTAGACCAGTGCGTGGAGGGTTACCGCCGCCGTTGCAATGCGCAGCGGCGTCAACGACCTGAGCGACTGGCACCGCAGCAGTTCCCAAGCGGTCACGCCGCTGACCAACGCGATCGGGAATGCGCTGATGTACTTCCAGACGAGATCCTCCCACTGTGCGCCGGCCGCCAGCCAGATCAGCGCCATGACGACCAGCAAGCCGATGGAAGCGCCCCGATGGCGCCTGCCGCTCAACGAGGCCGCGCCGTTCATGATGAGGAGATAGCCGCTGAGGACGATGAGATTGGCGACGGCCGAGCCCAACGGGCTGGGAAGCCTCGCGCGAAACAGCGCGACAGTGCAGCCCACGGCCAGCGTGGCGAAGCCCGCCGCCAGGATGCGCAATGATCCGCTGCGGCTGGGGTGGGTCCGATGCTCCCAGAACGTCAGGCCTGCACTGGCGAGCAGCGTTCCAATGATGATGAAGTAAAGGGTGAGGAGATCGACGTACATCTTCAACGCGTGAATATCGCGCCGCGGCAATCGCCGCAGCCAGCAAGGATTCTACGTGGGAAATGCGTCATGGAAACATAGCGTAACCCCTGTCACAACTTGGTTGCGCGTCATGCAACACCGGACCGCGCAGCCGTCTCTTCAAACGAAAGAATCCCGTGCAAGTGGCAAATTTGCCACTCATCTACAATCCGTGGCGGTGCCGGTTGCCAACTGCAATCGGGCAGTAGCTCACAGGTAGTAATGACGCGCGCGAAGACACCCGCTTCCAAGAAGAGAAGTCCCCCAAGCAGATCCAAGGCCCGGGCCGGTTCCCGATCCAGCGGCCGCTTCCCCCGATTCCTGAAGGCCCTGCTGTTCTCGTCGCTGGCGAGTTTCGGCGCGGCGACCTATATGCTGAATCCGCAGTGGCGGATCCCGGCGCCGGTGCAGGAAGTCATCACGCGCCTGGGATGGCCGCAGCAGCGCCAGACCGCGGCGCCCGCGGCGGTGCCGACCGCAGCGCGGACAGGGGCGCCTGTTCAAACAATGTTTGCCGAATGCCGGCAGTTCTTTCCGCATTCGCGCCCGCCGGAAGTCCCGGGCGGCCAGAAGCTGCGGGAGGTGTGCTTCTCGGCCTTCGCCATCCTGCACGACGGGCAGACCAAGACGCCGGTGTTCGTGGCGGAACGCCTGAATCGCCAGATGCTGACCCAGGCCCAGGGGCAGCGCCGCACCGACAAGTTCTACGCCGAAGCGCGGCTGCCGCGCGCCGAACGGGCCGAGCTGGACGACTACCGCGGCTCCGGTTATTCGCGCGGCCACATGGCGCCGGCGGGCGACATGTCCACGCCCGAAGCCATGGCGCAGAGCTTCTCGCTGGCCAACATGGTGCCGCAGGATCAGATACACAACGGCGGCGCCTGGAGCAGCATCGAGCAGGACACGCGCAAGTACGTGATGCGCGCCGCCGGCGACGTCTACGTCTTCACCGGTCCCGTCTATGCCGACAAGCCCAAGACCATAGGCGCGGGCGTGGCCGTGCCCACATACATCTACAAGGTCGTGTATGACGCGACCACCGGGCGCTCGTGGGTGCATTGGCAGGCCAACGCCGCCAGCACCAAGGCCGGGCCGCCGATCAGTTACGAGGAATTCGTCAAGCGCACGGGCATCCGGGTGCTGCCGGCAGGCAGCTGATGCGCGGACTGACGGGCCCGCTCATAGTTTGGACTCGTAGAACTCGACTTCGATGCGGTCCGCGCTCAGATAGCCGCAAAGATTGGCCGGAAAGCGGGCTCGGCTGCACGCGGTGTAGGCGTTTCCGTACAGCACCGCGGTCTGCAGGAAATTGCGGCTGAGCGCCGTGCTGTCGGAGTGGATGGAGCGCGTGAGTTCGGCTTGCAGCTGCTCGCTCGCCGCGCGCATCGGCCGCAGGATTTCTGATTCGAACTTGCGGGCTACCGTTGCTTCGGCTTCGCTCGCCGGCACGCTGGAATGCTGGGGATCATAAGCGTCCAGCAGCTCGTTCGGAGCGCGGCGCGCGCAATAGAACGCCTGATAGTACGAGCCCGTCGCAGGCCGTTTGAGGCGAGCTTGGGCCAGGTAGACCAAGGAAGGCACGGGGGAACTCCAGGAGATCAAGGTGCTGGTCGTGCCCGGCTTCACCGTGCTCACGTACGCGGGCAGGCAGGCGCCCAGTGGCTCACGCCTGGACCGCAGATCCGCCAGCCTTGCGGCGGCGTAGCGGTCTCCATAGCGCAGCACGTCCTCGTAATTGCCACTGAGATGGCTGCCTATGATTACCCCTTGCACCACCCAGACGCAGTAGCCCTCGACGGTCAGCCCGTCCTGGCAATACGTCGCCAGCGCGCGCTTCATGCTGGGTCCCATCGCCTGGAACCCCAAGTCCAGGGCAGCCGAATATGCCTTGAATAAGGCTTCGCTTCTCCCGTCACCCAAGCCCAGCGGGGCGCCGAGGGTCGAAGAGGCCAGCACGGCCGCCGCCACCGAAGCAAACAATGCCATATCACTTCTCCAGTTGGGTGGCCGACAGCCGGCTGCGGTCGCGCGCGCTCAGCACCGTATCGGGATAGCGGTACGCCCAACGTCCGTCCTTGCATTGATAGACCCGCCCGCCATAGACGACGGTCGAACCTTCGCTGTAGTAGTTCAGATGCGCGGCATCCGAGGGGCGGGTGAAATACTCGCAGGCCTGGCCGGCGTAATCGAGCCCAGGATCCTTGGCGGCGGTTTTGGATGAAGGGGACGGATCCGGCGCGCCGGCGGGGGCATTGCGCGGCTTGTCGCGGCTGGCGGTGTTGTTGCCCCAGGGATTCAGGGCGGGATCGGTGCTGTAGCGCTCCTTGATCCGGTCGCGGTTGCGCAGGTAGTCGGCTTCCTGCTGTTTCGCCCGGGCCCTGGCCGCCGCGTTCTGCGCATCTTCATATTGCTGCCGCAGCCGGTCCTGCGTCTCCTGGTTCAGCAGCGCATCATCCTGCTGGCTGGAGTCTCGCAGGTAATCGCTCAGGGCGCGTTGCGCCGCATCGATGGCGGCGTCGGCATTGCCGCGCGAGGAAGTCGAGGAACGCGACTTCCCGGTGGCCTCAATGGCCTGCCCCGGTCCCGCGAACGCCGCGTGGCCGATGCCGGCCGACACGATGGCCGCCATAAGGCGGACCGCAAGCGTGGCCATAGGAAAGCTCCCCGAGGATGATCGCGCAAACGCCGCCGCCTCCAGGGACTGGCCGTGCAGATGGCCGGCCCGCGTGCGGTGTATCCATGATAGATCGCGCCATTGCCGCGGGAATCAGCCAAAAGGAGGAATCCTCCCCTACCCCCGCCGCGCCGCCTCAATGGCCGCGATATCGATCTTGCCCATCGTCATCATCGCATCGAACGCGCGCTTGGCTGTGGCGGGATCGGGGTCCGAGATCGCTTCGATCAGCACGCGCGGCGTGATCTGCCACGACAGGCCCCACTTGTCCCGGCACCAGCCGCATTCGCTGGCCTGGCCGCCGTTGCCGATGATGGCGTCCCAGAGGCGGTCGGTCTCGGCCTGGTCTTCGGTCGAAATCTGGAAGGAAAAGGCCTCGCTGTGCTTGAAGGCCGGGCCGCCGTTCAGGCCCACGCAGGGTATGCCCGCGACCGTGAACTCGACGGTCAGCACATCGCCCTGCTTGCCCGAAGGATAGTCCCCCGGCGCGCGCAGGATCTTGCGCACGGCGCTGTCCGGAAAGGTCCGGGCGTAGAACTGCGCGGCTTCCAGGGCATCCTGGTCGTACCAGAGGCAGACGGTATTTTTGCTGGCCATGCTTGCACTCCTTTCAGTAGCAAGCGCACCGACGGATCTGCTGCGCTATCCGGCCTCGAGCTGGCCGGTTCCGATGAAGAAGCGTCGGCGCGTCGCCGACGGCGTCTCGCCAAACAGAGCGCGATAACGTGTCAGCGCGTAGTTGGAATAGGGATAGCCTTGACGCTCGAAAATGTCCGCAATGGACCACTCTTCCGCGGCAGCGCTGGCCAACGCCGCATGGACCGCATGCAGCTGCCGCAGATGCATATACTGTATCGGGCTCAGGCCGAAGCAGTGGCGAAAGAACGTCCTCAAGGATCTTTCGCCGACCTTCAGTCCATCGTAGCGAGTGGCGCCGCTCATGTCTGCATCCATCGCCCGAAAATGACTCAAGGTGGCATTGCACAAGTCGTGCAGGGAAATGCCAGGCCTGCCGCTGGCGGCCGGCTGCGGCTGGCGGGAAAACACCAGGGAGGCTATCGCCCGCTCGATGCTCAGGCGCCCCGCCTCGCCAGCCATGCAGGATCCGTCCGCGGACAGAGCAGCCTGCTGCAAGGCCACGATGCGCGAAGGCGTCGCCGTCAACACCTTGGTCGAGCGGGTCCAATAGCGCAAGACCTGGCCGACCTCTCCATCAGCCTGGAACATCGGCGACGATAGAGGTACCGCAATGGTCACCCAACTGTTGGGACCATCCGCGCGAAAGACAAAACCCTGTCCGGGAGCAAGCACAGCCACCTTGTCCGGACCCAACTCGGCGCCATTGAGCCAGGCAGAACCCGGACCCGCATCGGAGATCAGAAACATGAGGTGCGTAGTCGCCACTGCGGCTTCGCACAGATTCGGGACTGTCTCGATGCCGCGTTGGACGGTAATCCCGCCGACATTCGCATGCCCGAGCCGCCATCCGCCGTCCCGGGGTCCCAGAAGACGCACTTTCAGGTCTACGTCAACCACTGCGGCTTCGTACTCTTCGAACGATCCGAACTGCAGCAACTCCATCGGAACCCTCGTAAATTTCTGACGATTTATTGCCGAAATTAGCATGGACTTGTGATCGAGTCACTAGTGAAAATGGCGTCTCCCGCAAGTGGGTTGGCAGTTCCCTCCAGGAGCGTAAGAATGAAGCACGGTGTCGCAATTCTGTCGTTTTTGTGCCTGAGTCTTGCGACGGGCGCCCCGCCCGCCTTAAGCGCCTCGCCGGCATCGGGCACAAAAACCGCACCGACTCTGCCAGCGCCAGACGTCGTCATGCACCCCGAGTACGCCAAAGCCATCGGCCGCTTTGCCTATGTCTGGGGCTGGCCCATGGTGAACATGCTGAACCGCAACGACCGTATCACCAAGGCGCCTCGTCCCGGCCTGTTGGGCGGGATTCTGCCCGCCGCGCCACGCGGCCAGGTAGGCATGCTGCACAACTACATCGCCCCCGAAGAAACATTCGTCACCTGCCCGAATCAGGACGTAGTCTATGGCCTGGGGTTCTTCTCGCTGGATGAAGAGCCCGTGATCGCCCAGGTTCCAGACTTCGGCGACCGCTTCTGGGTCTATGCGCTCTATGACCAGCGCACCAACCAGTTTGGCGAACTGGGCAAGCCCTACAAGACCAAGCCAGGCTTCTATCTGCTGGTCGGCCCCAACTGGAAAGGCAAGCGGCCCGCCGGCGTGCAGGGCGTCATCCGCAGCCCGACCGCGCTGGCCAACGCCATTCCGCGCATTTTCATGGACGACACGGAGCAGGACCGCAAGGCTATCCAGGCCAAGATAAACCAGGTGGTGTTCTATCCGTTGAAGGACTTCGACGGCAAGATGAAGACCATAGACTGGAAGACCACGCCCGACATTCCGAACCCCCAAGCGGACAGCGCCAGCTCGGGAGAAACACGTTGGGTAGTCCCCGAGACATTCTTTGACCAGTTCGGCAAGGTGCTGGAGATGGTCCCGCCGCTGCCGGGCGAAGAAGCCATGTACGCCCAGTTCCGCTCCGTGCTCGCCGCAGCGGCACGTGACCCAGCGATCAAGGAAGCGCTGCTCCAGGCAGCCAAGGAGACCGAGGAACAGGTAATCGCGCCCTTCTTCCAGTGGAAACACAACGGCCGCCCCGCCGGCAACAACTGGAACCGGTCCACCAACAACGCCCAAACCGGCCTGGATTACTTCAACCGCACGGGCACGGCCAAATCGAACATGTTCGACAATCGCCCCACCGAAACGCAGTACTTCTATACGGACTTCGATGCGGCCGGCGCGCAGCTCGACGGCAACCAGCGCTATGAAATCACCTTTGCCAAGGACCAGTTGCCGCCCGTCAAGGGCTTCTGGTCGCTGACCCTCTACAACAAGCTGCATCTCTTCAGTCCGAACGAACTCAATCGCTATTCGCTGGGCACCAAGAACAAAAATCTCGCGCGTAATGCGGACGGGTCGCTGACGCTCTACGTCGGACCGACCTCTCCGGGCAAAGACAAGGAAGCGAACTGGCTACCCTCGCCAAAAGAACCGTTGTCGCTCTACATACGCGCGTACTGGGGCCAGCAAGCCATACTCGACGGCAGCTGGAAGCCGCCGCAAGTCAAGAAAGTGGATTGATCTTCCGGACCGGCAGAGTGCCGGTCCGCAGCGTCAGTTCCACCTCGCCATGGCATGCGCGAAAGCGTTGCCGCGCCCGTTACCAGGAGTCCATTCATGTGCGCCCAACCTCGATTCAAACTGCTTGTGGCTGTGCTGGTTGCCGCCTTTTCCGCAGGCGCAAGCGCCGCGCCGGAACAAGCCGCCATCTCGCCACTCGTCAGGCAAATCAACAATGGCAACTGGCTCGATCAAAAGGAGGCCGAAGGCCTGCGCGACGAGCTCTACTACCAGCGCGCCATCCACGCCTATATGACCATGCTGCCCGCGCTCAACGTCATCGGCATGCGCGATGGCTCCGAGAAGACGTTCGGCGCCGGCTACAACGTGCTGCCGATTTGGAAGGAGCGCATGGACGCCAAGACCATGGTGCCCACGCCCAATGCCGACGTCATCTACTCGATGAGCTACCTGGATCTGAAGAAGACCGGTCCGCTGGTCGTCAAAGCGCCGCCCAACGTCATCGGCATGTTCACGGACTTCTTCCAGCGGACCATCACCGACGTGGGCGCCATCGGCCCGGACCGCGCGCGCGGCGGCCTGTACCTGCTGCTGCCGCCCGACTATGACGGCCACATTCCCAGCAGCTACTTCGCCTTCAAGTCGCCGACCTACAACGTGTTCCTGTTCTTCCGCACGGTCATGGCGAAGGGTGACGGCAAGCCCGATCCGGGCCCTGCCGTCAAAGCGGCTGAAACCACCCGCGTCTATCCGCTATGGGCCGAAGAAAAGAACATCAAACCCATGGAGTTTCCGGACGCCAGCGGCAAGCGCGTGGACATGATGTATCCGGTGGACCGCCAGTTCTGGCAGAAGCTCAAGGACTTCGTCGATTATGAGCCCGTCTCGGCCATCGATCCCGAATTGCGAGGCGTGCTGGCGTCCATCGGCATCATCAAGGGCAAGCCCTTCGAGCCCACGCAACGTCAGCAGGACATGCTGCAGAAGGCCGTTGAAACGGCACCCAGGATGATATTGGCAATGCGCCAGCTAGGCCGGGAAGACGGACGCAACCTCTACTACAAGGACCGGCAGTGGGAACGGGCCTGGGCGGGCGGCACGGCCGAGTGGATGCAAGAGAGCTATCTGGATGTAAACCAGCGCGCCGGCTTCTTCCAGTACGCTTATTCGTCGGCGCCGGCAATGGTCATGCGCACGACGGGCGCGGGCTCGAAGTATCCCTACACGGCCAGGGATGCGGCGGGGAACTTTATGAACGGTTCAAATACCTACAAGCTGCGGCTGCCGGCAAACGCGCCAGCAGCCTTGTTCTGGGCAGTCACGGCCTACAACGTGACCGACGGCACCATGCCGGAAACGAAGCAGCTCATGCCGTCCACCAACGGCTACTACAACATCCCCAAGCAAGCGGACGGTTCGCAGGAAATCTGGTTCGGGCCGCAGAAGCCCGACGGCATCGCCGACGCCGCCTTCATCCAGACCATACCCGGCCGCGACTTCCTGATCGCGCTGCGGCTGTACGGAGCCGAAGACGCCTTCTACGACCAGACTTGGAAGCCGGACGACGTCGTCAAGGTGAAGTAGGCGTGCATCCGCGCCAACAAAGGCGGGGGGCCGGCATCGGCCTCCCGCCCCCGTCGCTAGGGCGTCACGATGTTGAACCAGAACGGGAAGTCATCCAGCGCGCCAAAGACCTCGGCAAGCTTGGCCTGATCGCCGCTGACCTTGACATCGCCTTTGGCCATGGCGTCCTTCAGCGTGGTCTGCTTCAGCATGATGTTGTTGAGGGTGTCGCGGGTCAGGGACACGCTGGCGCTGGGGTCCTTGGCCTGCCTGCCCTCGGAATGGTTGAGCACGCTGTTGGCCATCTCCAGCATGTACTTCTGCTTCGTGTCGGTGAAGTCCACGTTCAGCACCACGTGCTTGCCCTCGGTCTTCTCGCGATTCAGGCGCACCGCGAAATAGTCGAACAGCATGTCCAGCGTCATGGCGCGCACGGTATCCGGGCTGGCCGTATCCGGCACGGGCAGCTTCTGCACGCCTTCGCGCAGTTCCTTGGCGCCGGTCAGGTAGAAGTTGCGCCATGGGCCGCTTTCGGCCTGGTAGCCCAGTTGCTCCAGCGCATCGGCCTGCAGGTTGCGCGCGTCCTGGTTCTTCGGATCCGCGAACACCGCGTAGTTGACGACTTCGGCGACCCAACGGTAGTCGCCCTTGGCGTAGTACTCGCGCGCCTTCTTCACCACGGCATCCACGCCGCCCATCATGTCGACGTAGCGCTTGGCGCCCTCTTCGATGGGCAGGGTGTGCAAAGTGGCGGGGTTGCCGTTGAACCAGCCCAGATAAAGTACGTAAGTCGCGCGGACGTTGTGATTGACGGAGCCGTAATAGCCCCGGTTGGAGAACTTGGTGGCGATCGACTTCGGCAGCTTGACCTGTTCGGCGATCTCTTCCTTGTTGAGGCCCATGTTGGCCAGGCGCAAGGTCTCGTCGTTGATGTAGCGGTACATGTCACGCTGCAGGCTCAGCTGTTCGCGCACCTCCTTGTTGTTCCAGACCGGCCAGTGGTGCATGGCGTACATCACTTCGACATCGTCGCCCCACAGGTTCAGGGCCTCGTTCAGGTACTTCGACCAGGCCAGCGGATCGCGGATCTTGGCGCCGCGCAAGGAATAGGTGTTGTGCAGCGTGTGGGTGGAGTCCTCGGCCGTGTTGAGCGCCTTCTTTTCCCTGATGTAGTACAGCATCTCGGCAGGCGCTTCGCTGCCGGGCGCGTACAGGAATTCATAGGTCAGGCCGTCGATGGTGCGCTTTTCGCCGGTCTTTTCGATGATGTCGGTGGGCGGAATCAGCGTGACCGTGCCCGCCGAGGTCGTCGTGCCCAGGCCCGCGCCCACCTGGCCCGTCGCGCTGGGCGGCAGCAGGTTCCCGTACATGTAGCTGGCGCGGCGGCTCATGGCCGTGCCGGCCATCACGTTTTCGGCCACGGCGTGTTCCAGGAATCCCAGCGGGGCATAGATCTTGACCTTGCCCGCCTTCACCTCGGCCTCGTCGACCACGCCGCGCACGCCGCCGTAGTGGTCCACGTGGCTATGGGTGTAGATGACGGCCACGACAGGCTTCTTGGGACGGTGCTGATAGTAGAGGTCCAGCGCGGCCTTGGCCGTTTCGGTGGAGATCAGCGGATCCATGATCGTCAGGCCTTCCTTGCCTTCGACGATGGTCATGTTCGACAGGTCCTGATTGCGGACCTGGTAGATCCCGTCCATCACCTGGAACAGGCCCGAAATATTGATCAGTTGCGCCTGGCGCCACAGACTGGGATTGACGGTGTCGGGCGCATCCGAGCCTTCCTTGATGAAGCCGTACTTGTCCGAATCCCAGACCAGGTTGCCCTCGGCGCCCTTGATCATGCCGGCGGGCAGCGGTGCGATGAAGCCTTTATGGGCCAATTCGAAGGCGGTCTTGTCCGAGAACGGCAATTCCTTCAGAAGGGCCGCGTTGGCCTCCTTGGTGGAGGCCTCGGCGGGCTTGGGTCCATTAGCCGCCCATGCCGGCGCTGCAAGCGCGAACGCCAGGGCCGTCAATGCGGCTGGCGCCGAGCAACGACGGCGCCTGGACGGCAGGCGTTGCTGTGCATGGAAATCGGTCGCGCGGCGAAGCAGCTTCATGATCACTTTCTCCAGACGGGTAGAGGACAAACCGCCCTGAATATGGCGGTCCGGCAAGCAACTGAGTCAGGCGAATGCAGAGGACAAGATCAAACTTGCAGGGGACGAAGCGTGAGGCCAACGCGCCGGAGGAGAAAGGAATCAGCCCGGATGAGCGATCGCATGCGACGGGGTGTTGGCTGTATCGAACAAAGCCTACACATTTTTCCTTCTAAATCAATCGTGGATTGCAATTAATCACGTTTCGCATTGCGAACGGCGGCGCCTCCATTTATCTTTGTCAGACTGAACGCGGTCGATACCCACCCCAGGCATGGCATATTGCATGGAGCTTCGATGAGCCCCCGGTCTAGCCACGCAGGCATGCGCAAGCGCAAAATCGGCCTGCTTGCGGTACTGGTCGCCCTGGCCGTGCTGAGCGTTGCCGTCGGCTTTTCCAACGCCATGTACTCGAGCTACCAGGTACAGAAGGCGCAGATCATCAAGAACGCGCTGGCCGCCAACCACGCGCGCGCGGAAAAACTGGCCGAGGTCATCGACGTCTATGTCGCCGCGTTGCACCGCCAGGCCCGGAGCGCCGCCGACCGGCTTCCGGGGTCCCTGGGCAAGCCCCAAGCGCTGCAGGATGAGTTGCAGCGCCTGGCCGGCCAGATCGATTCGCTGCACGCGGTCATGCTGGCCGACGCCGAGGGCCGTATCGTCGCCCGTTCCCCCATGGGGCAGCTCGCGGATGCCAAGGTCCTGCGTCTTGCCGACCTGGGCGTAAGCGCCCAGGGCCCAGCGTCCTGGGTGACGACAATACCCGGGGCGCAAGCCGCGGTGCTTACCGTGGCCGAACCCGTGGAAGACGCGGCCGGCGCGCCCCTGGCCTACCTGGCCATCGCCATCACGCTGGACGCCGGCAGCGGCATGGACCGCATCATCGGCGACCGCGACGAAATCGCCGGCATGTCGGTGTTCCTGGTCGGCAGCAACGGCGACGTGCTGTACCGCAGGCATGCCCCTGCCGGGACGTTCGATCTGGCCAGCCTGGAGCCTGCACGGCACGGCGGCGCCGCCCTTTATCCGAAGGCGGACGGCGGCGCCGTATTGATCGGCTACGCGCCTTTGGCCAAGGGCAATTGGGCCGTGGTGGCTCAACGTTCGCTGGATCAGGTGCTGTCGCCGCTGCGCGAATTGCTCGGGGATGCCCTGCGCTCGGCCATCCCGGCCATCGTGCTCACGCTGTTGCTGGTATGCGGCCTGGCCTATGCCATCGCCTCGCCGCTGTCGCGTCTGACGCGCGCCATGAGCGCGGGCAAATCGCCTGGCGTGGACCTCGGGCGGCTCAACGCATGGTATGCCGAAGCCGACACCTTGCGCGACGCGGTGGAGCTGACGCTCAACCAGCATCAGGACGAGGTGGGTCGCCTGAATACCCAGGCGCTGACGGATCCCATGACCGGACTATTGAACCGCCGCGCCATGACCGACGTGCTGGACGCCTACGCGGCCGATGGCGCATCCGTGGCCGTCATCGCCATGGATCTGGACCACTTCAAGCGCATCAATGACAGCTTCGGCCACATGACGGGCGACAAAGTGCTGATCGCACTGGCCGAGGTAATCCGCGCCGGCCTGCGCGACCAGGATCGCGCCTTCAGGGTGGGCGGAGAAGAGTTCATCGCCCTGTTGCCTACCGGCTCGGCCGAAAAGGCGTGCGAGATCGCCGAACGCCTGCGCACCGCCGTAGCCCGACGCCTTATGCCGGACAGCGTAGGCCGTGTAACCGTGTCGATCGGCGTCGCGCTCTGGCCGCAGGACGGGGAATCCGCCGCCGACGTCATACGGCGGGCGGACGAAGCGCTCTACGAATCCAAGCAGCTAGGCCGCAACCGCGTGACGCTATGGCGCGACCGCGCCGCCACCGAACAGTCCCCTCCGAACAAGCGCAATTGAACACACGGTGACCAAATGAACTATTCCCTCTTGCTGGCGGGTTTGGCTGTCCTGTTCTTCGCGCTGCTGCTGCTTGCCATGAGAATCGGAAGACGGCTCGGACATGGCGCGGACGACAAAAGCGGCGCGGGGACCGCCGCCATCGAGGCGTCCGTGTTCGCGCTGCTGGGCCTGCTGGTGGCCTTCACGTTTTCGGGCGCGGCCCAGCGCATGGCCGAGCGCCGCGACCTGCTGGTCCAGGAGGTCAATGCCATCGGGACGGCGTGGCTGCGCATCGACATGCTCGATGCCGCCGACCAGCCCAAGCTGCGCGAGCAGTTCCGCCGCTATGTCGACAGCCGTATCGAGTATTACAGCCACGTCGCCGCGCTGGATCAACGCGAAGCGATTGCGGCCCGCGTGGGGGCCCTGCAGAAAGAAATCTGGACCACCTCCATGAGCGCGGCGCGCCATGCCGTGCCGCCCTTTGCCGCGTCGTATGTGGGCGCAGTCAACGACATGTTCGACGTGTCCACCGCGCAGACCGTGGCGCAGAAGGTTCACCCGCCCGTTGCGACCTATGCCTTTCTGGTCTTTCTGGCCCTGGTCTGCGCCTGCCTCATCGGATCGAAACTGGCCTTGTCCCAACGCGACAGCCTGCTGCATCAACTGGTCTATGCCGTGGTCATGACCGCTGCGATATACATCATCGTGGACTTCGAGTTTCCACGCATAGGCACGATTCGGATCGACCAGAGCGATGCGCTGCTGGCCGCCCAGCGGCAGGCCATGGTTGACCCGCCTGCCGCGGCCAAGTAGATTCGCTGACGCCGCAAGGCCGGCTGCTGTTGGACACGCATTCATTCCGGAGATGACATGCCCCCGCCCGTGATGATGGTGATACGGCGTTCAGGCTGGTTGCTCGCGCTGCTTAGCAGCGCAAGCTTTGCTCCTGCCATGGCCCAGGGCCTGCGGCTAAGCCAGGACGACCTGCAAAAGCGCGCCAACGGGGTGCTCGCGATCATGTCGTTCTCCATCGTGCCCGACATCACGACCAGTTCCCTGAACATAGGCGGAGGCAGCGGATCGGTCTCGGGATCCAGCGAATTCGCCATGACGCAGCTGGGCGGCGGCGACACCATCTCCAAGTCGGTCCCGATCTACCTGGAAGGCGTGCTGGCGGCCAGCCGCTACGACCCGACATTTGTCGCCACGCAGGGCGCGGAAACCCGCAAGATCCCCACCAAATGGAACAGTTTTTCGGCTACCGGCGGCATAGGCTGGGACTTCAAGCTGACCGACGAACTGAAGCTGCGACCCATTTTCAATTTCGCGCTGGGCAACGTCACCAGCGATTTGCGCGCCGCCAGCTGGTATGTGGGACAGCAGACCGGAAAGGACATCAGCTTCCTGGACAAGGGTTCACTCAACGCCTATGGCCTGGGCGGCTCGCTGATGCTGGACTATGAGCATTACCGCCCCGGCTACGAGGTCGACGTGGAGCTGCGCTATTCCGACATGCGGCTGCAGAGCTTCAACAGCTCGGCGGCCGTCGAGGGCCATGCCACGGCGCAGTCGGCCAATCTGTGGGCGCGCTACCGCGCCCCCACGGGCATTGTGATGCTGCAGCGGCCGCTGCGCTACGTGCTGGAGCTGACCCATTCGGAGTTCCTGGGCGACCAGCGCGGCATCCTGGGATTCGACCGGCTGACCTCCGTGGGCGCCGGCCTGGAGCTGGATTCCAGCGCCTATGACGTGATCATCACCCGCACCCGGCTGGTGGGCCGCTATGTGTTCGGCACCAATGTGTCGGGCTTCTCCGTCGGGCTGGCAGTGAGCTTCTGAACCGGCCGCCGGCGGAATTGCGCCGGATTTGTTACTCCCCCCTCTCCGCCCGGCGATGCCAGACTGTTTCCAGGCCGCCGAGCAGCCAGTCTGCGCGCAGACCCTTGCGCCAGGGCCTCGGCCCGCGATAAGGAGGTAGGAAATCATGACTGCATCAAGCAATGGCGCCCCCATGCGCACGCCCCCGGTCGTCTCGCCCCAGGACTGGGAAACCGCCCGCCAGCAGCTGCTGGTCAAGGAAAAAGCCCACACCCGCGCCCGCGATGCGCTGGCCGCCGAACGCCGGCGCATGCCCTGGACGCCAGTGACCAAGGCCTATGCGTTCGAAGGCCCGTCGGGCATGCTCGCCCTGCCCGACCTGTTCGACGGCCGCCGCCAACTGATCGTCTACCGCGCCTTCTTCGAGCCGGGCGTGTATGGCTGGCCGGAGCACGCCTGCCGCGGCTGCTCCATGGTGGCCGACCAGGTCGCGCATCTGGCGCACCTGAACGCCCGCGACACCACGCTGGTCTTCGTGTCCCGGGCGCCGCAGGCGGACATTGCGCGGCTGAAAGCGCAGATGGATTGGAAGATGCCCTGGTACACGCTGACCGATGGCTTCGATACCGACTTCGGCGTGGACGAGTGGCATGGCACCAATGTGTTCTACCGCGACGG
This sequence comes from Achromobacter sp. GW823-FHT04E03, assembly GCF_058796095.1. Classification (NCBI taxonomy): domain Bacteria; kingdom Pseudomonadati; phylum Pseudomonadota; class Betaproteobacteria; order Burkholderiales; family Alcaligenaceae; genus Achromobacter; species Achromobacter sp. GW823-FHT04E03. The sequence continues at coordinate 1,326,643 of NZ_JBXAIJ010000001.1, forward strand.
AGACCGCATCTTCCGCACCTATTTCCTCAACAACCGCGGCGACGAGCAGATGGGCGGCACCTGGAACTACCTGGACATCACGCCGCTGGGCCGCCAGGAAGTCTGGGAGGATTCTCCCGAAGGCTATCCGCAGACCCCGACCTACAAGTGGTGGAACTGGCACGACAGCTATGTGCCGGACGCGCCGCCGGACAGAAAATGGGTCGAGATTTCCGATGCGGGCGAGGCCGCATTCCGGGCGCAGAGCGCAGCCGCCAAACGGTGAGCGGGCGGGCGGCTGGCCGGGCGCGGCCGCTTGCCGTATTCATTGGTAATTAAAATAACCAATAGATACACAAGCTCAAACAACAGCAATTATCGGGGTCCGATGACCGTGCTAATTTATGCGCCCGCCGACCTTCGGCCCGGGCGCATCCCCAGCGTCCCCGTCAGGCGGCCGTTGCCGGGCCGCTGCGCCCTCCTACCCCTATTTGACGAGAACCCATGCACAAGAACCTCGAGAGCGACACGATCATCGCCCAGGGAAAAAAGCGGATGTCCGGCTTGTTGCTTGCGGCAGGCCTGGCGCTTGCGGCAACCGCGCCAGCCATGGCCGTACCGCCGATCAAGGCGCACGGCGCGCCCGCCGCTACGCCTGCCGCGGCCTCGCCCTCGGGTTCGGTGCAGAAGACCGACATCCAGAACCAGGCCGCCTATGAGCGCCTGATGAACAACAGCGGCATCACCCTGCAATGGCTGTGGTCGGCGCAACGCGGCCACCTGACCGCCACGGATGAGAACGACGTGGTGCGCATCGAGGGCACGCAGGCCAACCACGAAGGCACGCTGAAGATCAAGGGCGATATCGTCTCCATCGCCAGCGACCGCTTTATCTTCCGCGGCACGATCCTGATCCTGGACGCGCCGGACAAGGGCCGCCGCTGCGAACGCAACGGCGAGTTCGAGTTCCGCGCGACCGGCAAGCGCAAGTACTGGCGCCTGCAGCAGATGGAAGCCTGCGGCGGGCTGACGGACTACGTGGACGTGTACTACTGAGCCCAGCCTGCAAGAAGGCTATGCTTGCGCATCGATGCCGGCGGCCTCCTCATGCCGCAGTCCGCCGGCGCCACGGCGCGCGGCATATCTCTGAGGAGGTTTACATGATCACCGAAGTGGACAAGAAGCACCTGGCGCGCTGCGTCGAGCTGGCGAAACAGGCGCTGGAAGCGGGCGACGAACCCTTCGGCTCGGTGCTGGTTTCACCCGACGGCGTGGTCCTGTTCGAAGACCACAACCATGTCTCCAGCGGCGACCGCACGCGGCATCCGGAATTCGAGATCGCGCGCTGGGCCGCCAGCAATCTGCCGCCGGCCGAGCGCTCGGCCTGCACCGTCTACACCTCGGGCGAGCACTGCTCCATGTGCGCCTCCGCGCATGGCTGGGTGGGCCTGGGCCGGATCGTCTATGCCAGTTCTTCTGCCCAGTACCGGGAATGGCTGCGGGAATGGGGCGTCGCCCCCACGACCAAGGTGCGGCCGCTGGCCATTGCCGAAGTCGTGGACGGCATACCGGTGGAAGGTCCCGTGCCGGAGTTCGCCGAACAAATCAAACTGCTGCACCAGGAAAGAATGCGCCGCCGCGGCTAGGCGGCGCCCTGCCCGGTTCGCCGTTACCGCCCGTCTCAATCGTCAGCAGCAATCCGCAGTATTCTCGCTGCACCGCACTATGAACAGGACTCCCGCATGCCCTCTGCCCTGACCAAATGGCTCACCAGCATCGCGTTCGGCCTGCTAGTCGCCTGGGCCAGCGGCGGCGTCGTCAATCCGGTCATGCAGCAGGCGCTCGGGCTGGCGGACTTGACTGGGCTTGCCTATATGGCGGCGCTGGACAGAATGCTGATCACGACGGGCGTCGTGTCGCTGCTGATAGGCGTGGCGCTAGTCGCAGCGCTGGTCCGCATTCCAAATTTTCGCCGCCTGATCGGCTGGGGCTGCGCCATGCTCGGCCTGGCCGTCCTGCTGAACCTGCTCGGCGCCGTGCTTGCAATGGAACCCGGAATCTTCAATCCGGCCACCGGCGGCAAGCAGGCGGCCAACGACGCCTATACGGCGCTGTTTTTCTGGGCGCTGATTTTCGGCCTGCCTTATCTGGCCGGCGGGCTGGCGCTGACCATAGGTGGCTGGGTCCTGATCCGCAAGAATCCCGGCCCGGGCGCGGCCAGGCCGGCATGACACGGCCGCCGTGCGCCCTTAAAGTGTGAAATTAACCGGAGCTTCGCAAGCTCCCATCTCCCTGTTTTTTCTGGCCCTACTCGCTCCATGTCCAACCTCATCGTCCACGGCGGCACCCCTTTGCGCGGCCGCGTCATCCCTTCGGCCAACAAGAACGCGGTCCTGCCTGTGCTGTGCGCCACCCTGCTGACGGACCAGCCGCTGCGGCTGCACGGCGTGCCCGACATCACGGACGTGCGCAAGATCCTGGACATCTTCCGCACGCTGGGCAGCGAGGTGCGGCTGGACGAGTCCACCCGCACCCTGGACCTGCATCACCGCGACACCGCCTTCGACGCCGCCCGCCACCGGCTGCCCGAGGAAATGCGCTCTTCCATCATGCTGGTGCCGCCGCTGCTGGCGCGCTTCGGGGTCGCGCGCCTGGAAGACAACGTCAAGGGCTGCACCCTGGGCGTGCGCGAGATCGATCCGCACGTGGACATCTTCCGCTCCTTCGGCGGCGAGGTGGAACGCGCCAGCGGCTCGCTGCTGGTCCGCAGCAGCGGCCCGTTGAAGCCGACCCACCACTGGCTGGACTACGCCTCGGTGACGACCACCGAGAACTTCGTGCTGTGCGCCGCCGCCGCGCAAGGCGAGTCGACGCTGACCAACGCCGCCTCCGAGCCGCACGTGCAGGAGTTCTGCCGCTTCATGGCGATGATGGGCGCGGACATCGACGGCATCGGCACCTCGCGGCTGACGGTGCGCGGCGGCGTCAGCCTGGGCGGCGGCGAATTCACCTTCGAGGAAGACTTCCACGAGATCACCACCTTTCTCGCGCTGGGCGCGATCACGGGCGGCGACGTGGTGGTGCGCAACAGCACGCCCGCGAACTTCCCGCTGATCGACCGCACCTTCGCCAAGTTCGGCGTGCAGATCGTGCACGAGAACGGCTGGTCGCGCGCGCTGCGCTCGGGCCCCTTGAAGGTACAGACGCCCTTCACCAGCAATGTGCTGACCAAGGTCGAAGCGGCGCCATGGCCCTATTTCCCGGTGGACCTGCTGCCCATCTTCATCGCGCTGGGCGTGTGCGCCGAGGGCAACGCCATGTTCTGGAACAAGGTCTACGACGGCGCGCTGGGCTGGACCGGTGAGCTGTCCAAGTTCGGCGCGCACGTGTTTTCGTCCGATCCGCACCGGCTGATCACGTTTGGCGGCCGGCCGCTGACGCCCGCGGTGGTCGAAAGCCCCTACATCATCCGCGTCGCCATCGCGCTCTTCATGATCGCCAGCAGCATCGACGGCCGCTCGGAAATCCGCAACGCCACGCCGATCCGCCGCGCGCATCCCCGCTTCGTCGAAAACCTGCGCAGCCTCGGCGTGCAGGTGGAATGGACCAGCGAGGAGTAAGCTTTCCAGATACGCACGCCACGGCGCGCATAACGGGAGCGGGCCGACCGGCTCCCGGCGCGGCGCGCCGCCCTCCTTAGGTCATGGCCTCTCACGCAGGAGGCGTACTCCATGCCGCGTCCGAACCCATAGGCGGCCAGGGCCTGCTTCGCAGGCCCCAGTTTCAAAGGTTGTTCACGAAGCAGCACCTTCAAGGAGGTGTGTGATGAGCCAACTTTCCGATAGCGCCCTGGATGATCTGAGAGCCTCAGCCCGAGGCCAGGTCCTCTGCCCGGGCGACCCCGGCTACGACGACGCCCGCAAGATCTGGAATGCGATGATAGACCGCCGGCCGGCGGTGATCTTCCGATGCGCCGGCGCCGCCGACGTGCGCCGCGCCGTGGATTTCGCGCGCGACAACGGCCTGGTCCTGTCCGTGCGCGGCGCAGGCCACAACATCGCAGGCACCGCGGTCTGCGAAGGCGGCATGATGATCGACCTGTCGCCGATGAAGTCGGTGCGCGTCGATCCCGTGCGCGCCCGAGCCTATGTGGAGCCCGGCGCGACGCTGGCCGATTTCGACCACGAGGCCCAGGCTTACGGCCTGGCGACGCCGCTGGGCGTGAATTCCACCACCGGCGTGGCCGGGTTGACGCTGGGCGGCGGTTTCGGCTGGCTGACCCGCAGGTTCGGCATGACCATCGACAACCTGCTCTCAGCCGATGTCGTCACCGCGGATGGCAAGCTGCTGCACGCCAGCGAACAGGACAACCCGGATCTGTTCTGGGCAATCCGGGGCGGCGGCGGCAATTTCGGCGTGGTCACCATGTTCGAATTCCAGCTGCATCCGGTCGGACCCGAGGTTTATGGCGGCCTGGTCGTGCTGCCGCTGGAACAGGGTAAAGAAGCGCTGTCGAAGTACCGCGATGCGCTGGCGACCCTGCCCCAGGAACTGACGGTCTGGGCCGTGCTGCGCCTGGCTCCGCCGCTGCCGTTCCTGCCGCAAGCGGTGCACGGCAAGCCCATGGTTGCCTTCGCCATGTGTTATTCGGGCGATCTGGCCAATGGCCCAGCCGCGGTGGAAGTGGTGCGCGGCTTCGGCACGCCTTATGGCGAGCACCTGGGCCCCATGCCCTACGCCGCCTGGCAAAAGGCCTTCGACCCGCTGCTTACACCCGGCGCCCGCAATTACTGGAAGTCGCACAATCTGGGCGGGCTGGAAGACGGGCTGATCGACGCCATAGTGGCGGCGGTGGAAAATCTGCCTTCGCCGCAATGCGAGATCTTCCTGGGCTACATCGGCGGCGTAGCGGCGCAGGTGCCGGTGTCCGCCATGGCCTATCCGCACCGCTCGGCGCAATTCGCCATGAACGTGCACGGCCGCTGGGACTTTCCGGAAGAAGACGAGCGCTGCATCGCGTGGGCCCGGACGCTGTTCCGGACCACGGAGCCCTATGCGCAAGGAGGGGTGTACGTCAACTTCCTGACACAGGACGAACCGGAGCGGCTGGGCGCGGCCTATGGTCAGAACTTCGACCGGCTGGTCCAGGCCAAGACCCGCTACGACCCGCAGAACCTGTTCCGGCATAACCAGAACATCAAGCCGGCGTCGCCTTGAACCGGACCTGCGCGGCGGGGAATCCGACTAGCGGGCGCCGGACTTCCCCGCCGCGTTCAGGGCCGCGGCCGCTCGGATCAGCGCCGCCAGGGCCGTTTCGTCCAGCGTTTCCCCCTCGCGGATATCGATGGCGCGCCGCGTGTTGCCGTCCAGGCTGGCGTTGAAGAGCCCGGAGGGATCCTCCAGCGCCGCACCCTTGGCGAAGGTCAGTTTCACGGCGCTTTTGTAGGCTTCGCCGGTACAGATGATGCCGTCGTGCGACCACACCGGCACCCGCCATTTCCATTCCTCGACTACGCCGGGATCGGCCTGCCTGATGATGGCCCTGACCCGCGCGAGCGTCTGGCCGCGCCAGTCGTCCAATTCTCGTATCCTGGCGTCTATCAAGGCGGAGGCCGTCTCTTGCGTTGCCTCTTTGGTTGCGTTGCTCGTCTTGGTGTTCATGCCATGTCCCGGGAAAGATCGCAGACGGATGCGTCAGGAAGAATACCTGCATCGATCCCGGAAAATTTGTTAACTTGGTTAGCAAACCAAAATAGCTAGCACCGTAACGGGGTCACGGAAGAGGAGAATCAAGCGCAATGGCCAATCTGGTTTTGCTGCTGCTGGGCGTGGACTACCTGCGCAAGCGCGCCCGCGGGCTGTATGTCATCGGCGGCCTGCTTTTCATTACAGGCGTCACGCTGTTCATCGACGCGCTCGATAATGCCGTCTATTTCCCGCTGAATTTCTTCGCGGCGCTGCTGGTCCTCGAAGGCCTGGCCACGCTGGTGATCGCCAAGTCCGGCGTGGGTGGGCAGCGGGTGCTGCGCTATGCCAAGGGCGCCATCGTGCTGACGGCGGGCATCCTGGTCCTGATCGGCCACCATCACGGGCACTTCGCGCTGTCCATGCTGTTCGGCCTCATGTTCCTGGTGGACGGCCTGATCCAGTGCACCGCCGCCTACGTGGTGCGCTATGACCGCTGGCGCTATGTCTTTGCCTCGGGCGTGGCCGAAATACTGCTGGCCATCTTCTTTTTCCAGCCCTACCCGACCCATTACGTCGGCACGGTGCCGTACTGCCTGGGCCTGTTCCTGGCGTTTACAGGGCTGCGGCTGCTGTCGCTGGCGCGCCGCGTCCGCCACCTGGACTCCAACCCTGCGCTGGACGTCAATCCGCATCCGGACTTCATGCCCACGCGCGCCGACGCCCATGCGCAAAAGGTGTTCGACGGCCCGCCGCTGGAATCGGAGCGCGCGCTGACCGTGCACGTCTGGACGCCGTCGGGTTCGGCCAAGACCGAGACGCGCAACTATCCCGTGGTGAACCGCTACATCGCCGCCGTCGACATCAACGGCGTGGTGTCGACCGGCCACGCCGCGCTGGAATCACCGGAAGGCGTGTACATCAGCCTGTATCCGGCCCAGGAGATCGACCACTCTCCGGAACAGTTCGGCACCCTGCTGCGCGCCACGGCCGAAAACAACGTGCCCGGCGTGTACCAGCCCGACTACGCGACCGAATCCAAGGCCTGGACCCCGTCCACGATGCGGGTGCGCATCCGCAACTACGACGCAGCCAAGCTGCAGGCCTTCTGGGACGAATACCGCAAGACCGAGATCTACAACCTGACCCACCGCAACTGTTCCAGCTCCGTTTCCAGCGCGCTGGAAGCGGCGCTGGACGGCGTGGTGGGACGCCTGCACGGCCCGGATGCCGGTTGGCGCGTGCTGCTGCGCCTTTTGCTGACGCCGGAACTGTGGGTGGCGGCGCAGATCCGCAAGCGCGCGCTGACCATGGCCTGGACCCCGGGCCTGACGCTGGACTATGCCCGTGCGCTCAGCATGCTGGCCGACCCGCGCCCGTTCGGCTGGTGGAAGATGTCGCAGGACGCGCTGCGCCAGATCGCGCGCATGCGCGCCGGCTGGCGCAAGCAGGACCGCAAGGCCCAGGCCCGCAATGCGGAGCAGGCCGAGTCCTCGCAAGGGGCGCAATGACGGCCCCGCAACGCGCGTGAAGACGCCATGATTGCGCAGATCGTGAGCGGCGTGGCCATCGTGGCCGGCGCGGCCTGGGGCGCGGCGGCGCTCTGGTTCCAATCGCCGTTCCCCGGCCGCGCGCGCGCCGTCCTGCCGGCGGCCTGGCTCGCGCTCGCGGCCGGCGCGCTGATCGGCCTGTCTATCGGACAGCCCTTGATTGCCTGGCTGTTCGGCGCCCTGCTGCTGGCGCTCTTGGCCTGGTGGTGGCTGGGTGTGCGGCCGTCCAACGAGCGCCAGTGGATGCCCGAGGTGGCGCGCCAGACGCAAGGAACGGTCGAGGGCGACATCGTCACCCTGCGCAACGTGCGCAACTTCGACTGGCGGTCGCGCACCGATTACGACATGCGCTGGGAGACCCACAGCTACGACCTGTCACGCCTGGAATCGGTAGACCTGGCGTTGTCCTACTGGGGCCGGCCCGCCATCGCGCACGCCTTGGTGTCGTTCGGTTTTGCGGATGGCCAGTACGTGGTGTTCTCGGTGGAGATACGCCGCAAGCTGCACGACGTATTCTCGGAAATTGGCGGTTTCTTCCGCCAGTACGAGTTGTCGGTGCTGGCCTCGACCGAGGAAGACAGCCTGCGCGTGCGCACCAATGTGCGCGGCGAAGAAGGCTATCTGTACCGCGTGCACATGCCGGACGGCGCGGCTCGCAAGCTGTTCCTGGCCTATGTGGAGACCGCTACCCGGCTGGCGGACAAGCCGCGTTTCTACAACACGCTGACGGGCAACTGCACCACCATCGTGTACCGGCTGGCCGACCAGATCGTGCCGGGGTTGCCGCTGGATTACCGCGTGCTGTTCTCGGGTTATCTGCCCGAGTACCTGTACCGCCTGGATGCTCTGGAAGGAGCGGATAGTCCGCTGGCGTATCGGCAGGCCGGCCATTACACGCAGCGTGCCCGCGCCACCGCGGACGCGGCCGAATTCTCGCGCAACATCCGGCGGGGCGTGCCAGGCGTGCCGCAGGCGCCCGGCCCCGCTCAAGATGGCGCGGCCATGCCCGACGCAGGCGCGCGCAGCCGCGCCAAGTAAGCGCCCAGTGTCTCCAGGTGGCTTTCTTCCGAGCGCAGCCCGACATGGCCATCCGCCCTGACGGCCAGCACGAGGATATGCCGCACGCCGAGCCCTCCGGCCACCGAGGGATCCACATAGCCGTCCACGCCATCGACATCCGCATTCGCCGTCAGCGCGACCACGGCCTCGATGATGGCGCCGTCCGATAGCGGCTCGATCGCGGCGCGAACCTGGGCAAGCGCGTCCGCAGACGTCCGCGGGCCGCCCAGGATGAAGACTGTATGGCCCTTGCGATGGGCGCTCTCATGCAACATCCCCGCGCCGCCCGCCGCAAGGCGTATCGGGATCTGGTCGGGCAGCCGCTGGCCCGGCGAAACCGGGTCGTGCCGGTCTCCCATGACGATGGGCGAATCGCGGTAATCGATGTCCAGCTCCGCCTCGGCAACGGCCTCGTGATGCTGCGAGGCGCCATCCTCGAAGGCTTTGCGGATGGCGGCATTGCGCTCGCGCAGCACGTCCGGGTCAGTGGCCAGCTGGGCGCTCTCGGCCTCGTCGCCCGACGCCAGCACGCGCTGCGCGGCCGGCCGGCGCTCCGCCTGGTAGCTGTCCAGCAGACTGTCCGAGCACTGGCCGCCGCAGACCAGCGCAAGCTTCCAGGCCAGGTTGACGGCGTCGTGCAGGCCGCTATTCATGCCATGGCCTTGGGCCGGACTGCAGGTGTGCGCGGCGTCTCCGGCCAGCAGGATGCGACCGGCCCGGAATTGCCGCGCGACTTTGGTGTAGCAACGGAAGCGCGCCGGATGGGCCACGTCCTCGAAGTTCGCCTCGGGCAGATAGCGCCGCAGCGTGGACAAGGCATCGGCCACCAGATCGGAGTCTTCGGCAGTAGGCCGCAGATACACGCGCCAGCGCTGGCCCGGCAGCGCCGTCAGGATCACCGGGATCCTGTCCAGGTAGGCGTAATTGGCCTCGAAGATCTCGGGCCAGCCGCTGATCGCGGCGTCGAACACCGCCCAAGGCTGGCTGATGTCGTGGCCGTCCTGCTCGATGCCGGTCAGCTCGCGCACCGTGCTGTGGTGGCCGTCGCAGCCTATCACCCACTCGGCCAGCACTTCGATTGCCCCGCCCGGCTGCTCGATCCTGGCCAGCATGCCGTCCGGCCGTTCCTGCAGACCCACCAGCTTGCTGGCCCGCTGGACGGCGCCGCCGTGGCTGGCCAGATAGTCGGCGAGGATGGACTCCGTGACCTCTTCCGAAATCCCGATGTTGTAGGGGTAGCGGCTGCCGCAAAGGTCCAGATCGATCTCGCCCAGCACCTTGCCGTCGGCATGGATGCGCGCGCCGCGCTGCTTCACGCCCGCGGCCAGCAGCGGCTCGACGATGCCCAGCGAATCGAAGATCTCCAGCGAGCGGGGGTGGACCACCGTTGCGCGGTCCCATTCCAGCGGCCGCTCGTGCGCATCGATCAACAGGCACTGCACGCCGCGCCGTTGCAGCTCGGCGGCGGTGAGCAGGCCCGCCGGACCGGCGCCCACCACCAGGACTGTCGTTGCAATCACCATGATGTCGCCTCGAGAAATTTCGAGGCGACCTGGATTGCGCCTCGGCACGAACCAAAAAAAATAAGGCCGCGCATCGCTGGCCGTCAAAGATATTGAGGCTTACGCCGCTGGCATGACGCCGCGGACGGACCTCAACCTTTTGGACCGATCCCTGGCGACTCAGGGGTGGCCGGCCAGCTGCGCGGCCTCGCCCAGCAGCGCGTCCAGCAGGCGGCGCGCCGGCACCGTCAGAGGCGCATCGGCGCGGTGCGTCACGTAGATGACGGTCTTAGGCAAGGGATCGATGATGTCCAGCCGCACCAGCCCCAACGCCGGCCCGTAACGGTCCAGGAACCCTTGCGGCATGATGCCGATCAGGTCCAGCTGCGGCATCAGCGCCAGCAGCGTGGAAAAGGACTCGCATTCCAGCTGCAGGTGCAGCGCGCGTGCCTGCGTTTCGTCGCTGTACAGCGCCCTGGGATCGCCGGGCCCCTGCGCCGGCCCGGTCAGCACCCAGGCGGCTCCGGCCAGTTCGCTCAGGCGCCGGGCGCCGGCCAGCGGATGCGACGCCCGCGCAACGATGACCGACTGGCTTTCGAACAGCGGCTGCACGGCCAGGTCGCCTCCCCCGCCCGCTTCGGGCAGCGGCCCCAGCGCCATGTCAAGTTCGCCCGAACGGATGCGCTCCAGCGCCTGCGGATACAGCGTGTCGCGCACCCGCAGCCGCACCTGCGGCCAGCGCGCGCCGTAGCGCGCCACCGCGCCCGGCGCCAGCAGGATGGCCGCGGCGGGCGATACGCCCAGGGTCACCTGGGCTTCGGCGCCGCGCAGGTGCCAAGCCAGGTCTTCATGAGCCTTCTCGATTTCTCGCATGACGACCGCGGCGCGCGCCGCGAGGATCTCGCCGGCCTGCGCCAGCCGCACGCCCTTGGGCGTGCGCACCACGAGTTCGGCGCCGACCTCTTCTTCCAGCTGGCGCAGCGACTTGGTCAGCGCCGGCTGCGACACGTTCAGGACCTGCGCGGCGGCGCGCATGCTGCCAGTCCGGGCCAGGGTGAGCAACAGGTTCAGATGCTGGAGTCGCAAGCCGCCTCTCCGGCCGATTACCTGGGGTAATCGACATCAAAACAATTCAAGGGATGCGCGCGCAGGCCGTCGATAGAATTCCTGCATGCCCCAATCGGAGACAGGAGCCTAGCATGACCCGAGGCGTGAAGAACATTCTCTTCATCATGTGCGACCAGCTGCGCTACGACCATCTTTCCTGTTTCGGCCACCCCAGGCTGAAGACCCCGAATCTGGACGCGCTGGCCGCGCGCGGCGTGATCTTTGACCGCGCCTTCGTGCAGTCGCCCGTTTGCGGCCCGTCGCGCATGAGCTACTACACCGGACGCTACGTGCATGCGCACGGGGCCAGCTGGAACTTCGTGCCGCTGAAGGCCGGCGAGATGACCATCGGCGACCATCTGCGGCCGCTGGGCGTGCGTTCCGTGCTGGTGGGCAAGACCCACATGCGCGCCGACATGGCCGGCATGTCGCGGCTGGGCATAGACCCGGCCTCCGTCATCGGCCGCCGCATTGCCGAATGCGGCTTCGACGCCTACGAGCGCGACGATGGCATCCATCCGTATTCTGGCCACGACCCGGACCCGCGCTACAACGACTATCTGCGCGCGCAGGGCTACGGCGGCGACAATCCCTGGGAAAGCTGGGCCAATTCCGCCGTGGACGCGGACGGCACGGTGCGCTCGGGCTGGTTCCTGAAGTACTCCAACCTGCCCGCGCGCGTGCCCGACGAGCATTCGGAGACGCCGTACATCACGCGCCGCGCGATGGACTTCATCAGCGAGGCGGGCGAGCAGCCCTGGTGCCTGCACCTGTCCTACATCAAGCCGCACTGGCCCTATCTGGCGCCTGCGCCCTACGCCGGCATGTACAACGCGCAGGACGCGCTGCCTGTGGTGCGATCGGAGGCCGAACGCGCCGACCCGCATCCGGTGTACGCCGCGATGATGCAGCATCGCGTGTCGGCGACCTTTTCCGAGCCCGGCGTGCGCGAAGCCGTCATGCCGGGCTACATGGGATTGATCAAGCAGATCGACGACCAGCTCGGCGCGCTGTTCCGCTTCATGGAGGCGCGCGGACTGTTCGACAACACCATGATCGTATTCACGTCCGATCACGGCGACTATCTGGGCGACCACTGGATGGGGGAAAAGGACCTGTTCCATGAACCCGTCATCCGCGCGCCGCTGATCGTCTACGACCCGGATCCGCGGGCTGACGCCGCCCGCGGCACGCGCTGCGCGGCCATGGTCGAAGCAATAGACCTGGCGCCGACCTTCCTGGAGGCCTGTGGCGGCGTGCCGGTGCCGCACATCATGGACGGGCGTTCGCTGCGGCCCCTGCTGTTCGGCCAGACGCCGCCGGATTGGCGCGACCACGTCATCTGCGAGTACGACTATGCCTTCCAGGATTCGCGCATCGCGCTGGGTACGCCCGCGCGCCAGGCCTGGCTGCGCATGGTGCGCGATGAACGCTGGAAGTACGTGCTGGCCGAAGGCTACCGGCCGATGCTGTACGACCTGCAGGAAGACCCGAACGAATTCGTCGACCTGGGCGCCTCGCCCGCGCATGAGGCGGTGCGCAAGCGCATGGAGGAATTGCTGTTCCGCTGGGCGCGCCAGCCGCGCCAACGCGCCACGGTGGCCGACGGCACCATCGAATCGATCGAAGTCCAGCCGCGCATTTCCGAGGGCGGCATCCTGATCGGCTATTGGGACGAAGCCGACCTGGCCCGCGCCAGGCAGACGTTCAAGCCCCGTTTCGCATCATCCAACCCGCTCGTGAAGCCGACGCTGGATCGGCTGTCGCAATCCTGAGGAGTGCAGCATGATTCTCGAAACCCCCGACATCACCCGCGCCCAGGCCGGCCTGGACGGCGTCTCCTGGAACATCCTGGGCCAGGTGTACGTGCCCAAGCAGGTCAGCCTGGACAGCATTTCCTGGCACGCCACGTTTCCGGAAGAGAGCTTCGTGCCGCCGCACGTGCACCCCAACCAGGACGAGTACATCTTCGTGCTGGACGGCCGCATCGACCTGCTGCTGGACGGCAAGAAGACCTCGGCCGGCCCCGGCGACCTCGTGCGCATGCCTCGTGGCGTGCCGCATGCCTTCTTCAACAATTCCGGCGTCGCCGCCACCGCGCTGTTCTGGGCCGCGCCCGCGGGCAAGCTGCTGGAGCTTTACCGGCGCATCCACAACATGTCGAGTCCGGCGGAGGTCGTTGCGGTGGCGCCGGAGTACGACGTGATCTTCATGCCGCCTGTCTCGTCAGCGGCCTGAACCATGCGCCGCCGCACGCTACTGAAGGGCCTGTCCGGCGCCCTGGCCTGTACCCTGCCCTGGGCCGCCCGCGCCGCGTACCCGGACAAGCCCGTACGCATCATCGTGCCGCTGCCGGCGGCCAGCCCGCCCGACGTCCTGGCGCGCGTGATCGGCGAAAGGCTGCAGCGCCTGTGGGGGCAGCCGGTGGTGGTGGAGAACCGGCCCGGCGCGACCGGCATGATAGGGCTGGACGCCGTCGCCCGCAGCGCTCCCGACGGTTACACCGTGGGCATCATGTTCCTGACGCATACCGTGCTGCCGGCGCTGTTCGGCAAGGTGTCGTACCGCACGGATGGCGACTTCGCGCCGATCGCGAACCTGGTCTGGCTGTATAACGCCCTGCTGGTGGCGCCAGGCAGCGAGTACGCCGACGTCCGCGGCCTGGTCGAACAGGCGAAGCGCCAGCCCGGCAAGCTCAGCTACGGTTCCGGCGGCAACGGCTCGCCCGCCCATCTGCTGGGCGCGGCCTTCTGCCAGGCGGCCGGCATAGACATGCTGCACGTGCCGTTCAAGGGTCCTGCGGAAGCGGCGCAGGCGCTGATGGGCGGCTACGTGCAGACCATGTTCGCCACCGCTTCCGTCGCCGTGCCGCTGGCGCAGTCCGGCAAGCTGCGCGCGCTCGCCGTCACGCGCGATGGCGGCATGGCCGCCTTGCCCGGCGTGCCCACGCTGGCCGAGGCCGGCGTGCATGCGTTCAACCTGAAAGAATGGGAGGGAATCGTCGCGCCCGCAGGCACGCCGCCAGACCTGATCGCCAAATGGAACGGCGCCATGCAGACCATCCTGGCCGACGCCGAGGTGCGCGACAAACTAGCCGGCCTGGGCATGGAAGCCGCCCAGGCCAACACGCCGGCCGAGTTCACCGGGCTGATACGCGGCGAGCTGCAACGCTGGTCGGCGTTCGTGTCGGAACAGAAGCTGCGCAACGGATGACGGGCGGGCGGCCAAGCCCGGCCGCCTACTTCGCCACGCCCCCCACCCTGCCCAGGAACTCCAGCACCGCCAGATAGGAGCCTTCGTTGCCCGCCGCGTTGGCGCTGGGCGTGCCGCCCGCGTCCAGCAGCAGGCCGGACATGGCGTGCGGCTTGCTGATCAGGGTCGCGGGCAGGCAGGGATAGTGCACGTGATGGCCGGCGCCCAAGCAGACATGGTGGAAGGTGGGCAAGCCATGTTCCTGGCGCCGCCGCATGACGATTTCAGAGTACGCGGTGCTGGGCCAGAAGCCGTCGTCCGACGCGCTGACCAGCAGCACCGGACCAGGATAGTTCTCGACCGGAATGCGGGCGCGCTCGAGCGCCGCGCTGTCGCGCGTGGCGCTGAGAAAGGCGTGCGTCTGGCGGTACGGCGGCTGGGACGCGTAGGCGGCGTCCCAGTTGGCGCTGGCGTTGTCCTGCCACAGGTGCGGCAGCGGCTCGCCGCCCTTGGTCCAGACCTGCGCGTCGCGGCCGGTGCCGGGCGCGCCAGCGCTGACCACGCCATGCATCACGGGCGAAGGCACATAGGCGACCACTGCGCTTACCAGGTCCGGGTAATGCGAGGCCACCAGCAGCGAGGTCTCGCCGCCGCGGCTGATGCCGGACAGGGCCACGAAGCCGTCGCGCGGCTTGAGCTCCGCGCGTGCCCAGCGCAGCGCATGCTCGAAATACTCCAGCGGCATGTCGTTCAGATACTTGGGGCGGCCCTCGTAGTTGAAGATGGCCAGCGCCAGGCACTGGTAGCCGCGGGACGCGAACAGCGCCGCGCGCGGCGCGTTGACGCCGCCGGACGAGCCGTTCATGTAGATCACCAGCGGATGCGGGCCCGGTCCGGCGGGGGTGTAAAGCTCGCCCGACAGCGTCATGCCGCCGACTTGCTCGCGCACGCTGCGGTGCGTGACGCCTTCGGCCTGGAATTCCTGCACCAGGGTCGCCGCGGCGGACTGGCGTCCGTCGCTGGCTTCGATGCGGATGACGAGCGGCTCGGTCCGGTCCGGCGGGAACACCACGCTGGCCACGTCCTCGCAGGCCATGGACCAGACGATGCCCATGGCCGCGGGTTCGGCGTAGCTGCCGGACACGGGGCAATCGCGGGACAGGTCCAGGCTGCCGTCATGGCCCGCCACGAATACCGCTTGCGAGCGCCATGGCGCGCCGCACATCGTCATGCTGGCCGTGACCGTGATGAAGGCGTAGGCCGGAAAGCCGCTCACGCGGATCTCGCGCGTCACGTCGATCAGGGCGCGTTCCGGGGTGACGGTGATGCTGGGTTGTTCTGCCACGGTGGCTCCTTAGCTCTTCAGGTCGGTCTTGGGCACGCCGTTGGCCTTGATGACCTGGGCCCACATGGCGGATTCATCGGCGATGACCTTGTCCAGGTCGGCCGACGAGGTGAACTCCACGGTCACGCCCTGGTCCGCGAACTGCTGCACCAGGCTGGGATCGCGCGTGCCTTCGCGCACGGCGTTCTCCAGCGCCGCGACCACGGGCGCCGGCATGGCGGCCGGACCCGAGATCATCATGCGGGTATAGAGCTCGAAGCCGTCCACGCCCGCTTCCTTCATGGTGGGAACGTCGGGCAAGCTGGACAGGCGCTTGTCGGAGGTGACCGCCAGCACCTGCAGCTTGCCAGACTTGATGTTGGGCAGCGCCGAGGTCGGGAAGTCGAAGGTGCTCTGCACCGTGCCTGCCATCAGGTCCAGCAGCGCGGGGCCGCTGCCCTTGTAGGGCACGTCCTGGAACTGCGTGCCGGTCTTGGACTGGAAATGCAGCAGCGCCAGGTGGTTGATCACGCCGCGGCCCGCATGCGCGCAAGTGATGTCGCCGGGCTTCTTCTTGGCCAGCGCAATGAATTCCTGCACGTTCTTCACGCCCAGGTCGGGATGCACGATCAGCAGCATCGGCGACTTGCCCATGGAGCCCAGCTGCTTGAAATCCGACTGCTGGTAAGGCAGGTTGTTGTAGAGCAAGGGATTCAGGATCATGCCGTTGGTGCCGGCGAAACCCAGCGTGTAGCCATCGGGCTCGGCGCGCGCCACCGCCACCGTGGCGATGATGGCCTGGCCGCCGGGACGGTTTTCCACCACTACGCTCTGCTTCAAGGTCTTGCCCATGCGCTCGGCCAGGGCGCGCGCCGCGATATCGGTCAGCCCGCCAGGGGCAAAGCCCACCAGCAGGCGCACGGGACGGGTCGGAAAGGTATTCTGGGCCCAGGCGGGGCGCGAGATCAGGGGCAGCGCGGCGAGCGCGCCCAGGGCATGGCGGCGGGTAAATCGCATACAACTCTCCAGGCAAGGACAACGCCCCCGCGCCCGGGAGAGGCCGCGGGGCAAAGCAATCGAAGGGAAAGGACGCGCGGGCCGCTCACCTTACGGCGAGCTGTCACGGCGTCAGTATGTTGTATGCAATACCGCGGACGGGCTATCTAGGGATATCCCGAGGCTCTCCGTGGAGCAAGCGAGCGCTTTATTCCGAACAGCGGTATTTGGTATGCGATCTGAGGGCGCTATGCCTTGGTCATCAGCTTCTTCCAACCTTCCAGCCCCAGCCGCTTCATCGTATCGATGTTCTTCTCGTAGATTTCGGCGGCGTCCGGGAAGGACTCCACCGCGCGGTCGATGCTGTCTTCGCGCAACAGGTGCAGGATCGGGTACGGCGACCGGTTGGTGTAGTTCTCGATGTCGTCCGGCTGCGTGTCGGCAAACTGGAACTGCGGATGGAAGGTGGCCACCTGCAGCTCGCCCACCAGACGCATGCGCTTGAGCAGACGGTCGGACAGGTCTTCGAAGTCATTGAAATCAATGAAATCGTCCAGCGCGTCGGGAATGATCAGCAGCGTGGTGTCGATCTTTTCCGGATCGGCTTCGGCCAGCAGCGCCAGTTCGTCCTGCAGGTCGGTCAGAACGCCTTCGGCGTCGGTGGCATCGCTGACGGCAAAGCGGATCTGGTCCTTGACCTGCACCGCCTTGGCGAAGGGACAGAGGTTCAGGCCGATCACGGCCTGGTTCAGCCAGTGCTTGGTCTCAGCGACCACGTTGGCGTAGGCGTCGGAAGTGGAAATCATGGGTGTCCGTCCTGGAAAAAAGAAAAGCGCGGGCGTTGCGGCCCGCGCTTTGAAGAGCGTCGCCGCCGCTTACGCGGTGGGCATGGCGGCCATGGTCTGGGCCACGGCTGCGGTCAGTTTCTTGCCGTAGGGCACGTGCAGGAATTCATTGGGGCCGTGGGCGTTGGACTTGGGGCCCAACACGCCGCAGACCATGAACTGGGCCTTGGGAAAGCCCTTCTGCAGGATGCTCATCAGCGGAATGGTGCCGCCCTGGCCAATGTAGCCGCAGGACGCGCCGTAGTATTGCTGCGAAGCCGCATCCAGCGCCTGGGTCAGCCAGGGCGCCGAGGCCGGGGCGTTCCAGCCGGTGGCGGCGCCTTCGTTGGCCTTGAAGATCACCTTGGCGTTATAGGGCGCGTCGGCTTCCAGCAGGGCCTTGATCTCTTGCGAGGCGGCCACGGCGTCGATCAGCGGCGGCAGGCGCAGCGACAGCTTGAATGCAGTGCGCGGGCGCAGCACGTTGCCGGCGCTGGACAGCGGCGGCAGGCCTTCGGCGCCGGTCACCGACAGCGTCGGACGCCAGGTGCGGTTCAGCAGCGCCTGCTCGGGTTCGGTCGTCATGGGCAGCACGAAGCCGCCGTCGGCACCGCAGCTCCAGGGGAAACGGCGCCAGACTTCGTCGCCCAGGATGCGCGCGGTGGCGTGCACTTGTTCCACGCGTTCGGCGGGGATCTCGCAATGCAGGCTCTGCGGCAGCAGGCGGCCGGTGCTGCTGTCTTCCAGGCGGTCCAGCAGATGGCGCAGGATGCGGAACGAGGACGGCACCACGCCGCTGGAGTCGCCCGAGTGCACGCCTTCGTCCAGCACCTGGACTTCCAGCGTGCCCGACACCATGCCGCGCAGCGAGGTCGTCATCCAGAGCTGGTCGTAGTTGCCGGCGCCGGAGTCCAGGCACACCACCAGGGCCACGTTGCCCAGACGGTCGCGCAGCGCGTCCACATAGGGCAGCAGGTCGTAGCTGCCGGATTCTTCACAGGTTTCGACGATGCCCACGCAGCGCGGACGCGGAATGCCCTGCTTGTCCAGCGCCATGATGGCGGTCAGCGAGGCGTACACGGCATAGCCGTCATCGGCGCCCCCGCGGCCGTAGAGCTTGCCGTCTTCGAGCTTGGGGGTCCAGGGGCCGAGGCCTGCGCGCCAGCCGGAGAATTCGGGCTGCTTGTCCAGGTGGCCGTACAGCAGCACGGTGTCGCCGTTGTCGCTGCGGGTGGCGGGCGCGTCAAAGAAGATGACGGGCGTGCGGCCCGGCAGGCGCACCACTTCCAGCTTCAGGCCGGAGACCTTCTGCGCCTCGACCCACTGCGCGGCGTCGCGCACCACGCGCTCGATGAAAGCGTTCTTTTCCCAGTCCGCGTCGAACGCCGGGCTCTTGGCCGGGATGGCGATGTAGTCGGTCAGCGCCGGGATGATCTCGTTGTCCCATTTCTCGTCGACGAAAGCCTGCAGGGCCTTCGGGTCCAGGGTGGGAGGAAGAGCGTCTTCGGGGATGCGTGCGTTCATGGCGCGGGATCCTGTGTGCGGGAGGGGGTAGGCAATCCGCTATTTTATGCCTGTGTGGCGCGGCTGGCACCTTTTGTCCCTGGTTGTCGTCGGCGCCGGGAAATGGTGCCGCCATGTGGTGCCGCCCTGTGGGCCGCAGATCTGGCCCATGAACAAAGCCCCCAAGGCGCAAACACGCAGGGGGCTTTGGTTCAGTTCACGGCCAGCCCTCCGGGCCGGCCGCCTTATGGGCCAAGGTCAGCGACGCAATCAGGCGCCGAGCAAAGCCGGTTCGCCGTTGCGGCCCACGGCCGGCGCGTCGGCGTCGATCACGCGGCCGGTCTGCAGCTTGAACACGGCCACGGCTTCGCGCAGGCGCTGCGCCTGGGTTTCCAGCGAGGCTGCGGACGCCGCGGCCTCTTCGACCAGCGCGGCGTTCTGCTGCGTCACGCTGTCCATCTGCGACACGGCCTGGTTGACCTGCTGGATGCCCTGCGACTGTTCTTCAGATGCGCTGGAAATTTCGTTGATGATGTCCGTCACGCGACGCACCGAGACCACGATTTCCTGCATCGTGGCGCCGGCGGCTTCCACCTGGTCCGAACCGACCGATACCTTCTGCACGGAGTCGTCGATCAGGCCCTTGATTTCCTTGGCGGCGGCGGCGCTGCGCTGCGCCAGGGCGCGCACTTCGCTGGCCACGACGGCGAAGCCCTTGCCCTGCTCGCCGGCGCGCGCCGCTTCCACTGCGGCGTTCAGCGCCAGGATGTTGGTCTGGAAGGCGATGCCGTCGATCACGCCGACGATGTCGGCGATGCGGTTGGAGCTGTCGGCAATGCCGCGCATGGTGCCGACCACGTCGCCCACGGCCTGGCCGCCGCGCGTGGCCACTTCGGACGCCGCCACGGCCAGTTCCGAGGCGCTGCGCGAGCTTTCCGCGTTGTTGCGCACGGTGGAAGACAGTTCATCCATGCTGGCGGCGGTTTCTTCCAGCGAGGCGGCCTGCTGCTCGGTGCGCGAAGACAGGTCGATGTTGCCCGCGGCGATCTCGCGCGCGCCGGTGTGGATCTCTTCCACGCCTAGCCGCACAGCCGACACGGTACGCGCCAGGCTGTCCTGCATGCGCTTGACGGCGGCGTAGAGCACGCCGATTTCGTTGTTGCCGCGTTGCTCGATGCGGTTGGTCAGGTCGCCGCCGGCGATGCGGTCGAACAGGCGTCCGGCTTCATGCAGCGGACGGAACACCGCGCGGCCGAACACCGCGTACAGGCCCACCACCAGCGCGGCCACCACGACCAGCAGGCCGATCAGGACGGCGATCGCGCCGTTGATGCGGGTGGAGGCGTCGCGCGCCACGCGCTGGCCGACTTCGTCGGCGTAATCCACGTACTTCTGGATGGCGGCGGTAAAGGTCAGGCCCAGCGGCGTGACTTTTTCCAGGTTGAGGCGGTTGGAATCCTGTGCGTTGCCGGCACGGATGGCCGCGATCATGGGCACGATGGCGTCGCGGTGATAGACGTCGTAGGCCGCCAGCGCCGCGTCCAGCAGCGGCTTGCCCTGGGGCGAGGTTTCGGGTGTCTTGCGCGCTAGGTCGATCAGCTCGCCGGCCTTCTTGGTGTAGCCGTCCAGGCGCTGCATGCTGGCCAGGTTGTCCAGGCTTTTGCCTTCCATCAGCGCGGTCTGCGCGGCCAGCAGCACCAGGCGGGCGCGCAACAGTTCGGCGCCAGCGCCGTTCACCGCATTGGCGCGGACCAGGTTGGTGTCCAGCAGCACTTCGATGGAATTGCGGTTGGAGGTCAGCTGCTGGTGGACGGCGATGCCGGTTAGCAGGAAAAGCGCGAAGAAAACGGCTAAAGCGGTCGTCAAGACCGCGCGAATACTGAGATTCTTGAACATTGGGGTCACTCCGGGTTGCGTGTAGCGGCTACCTATGCTTTACGACAGGTTGCAATGAAAAGTTAAACATCTCATTTGATTGCATGAGGCATTTCGTTCCGCGCCGCGCTTGTCCAACACAATTAACAACGATTATCATTTGCAGTTTTGGACCTGACGGGAACCCATCGTGACGGCGGCCACCCAGCCCACGGCGCACCATGCCTTGAACCTGCTCTACCGCGACCATCACGGATGGCTGGCGGGCTGGCTGCGGCGGCGGCTGGGTTGCGCCCACGACGCCGCGGACCTGTCGCACGACACCTACGAACGGCTGCTGAACTCGGGCCGGCTGCCCGAAGCCGGCCAGGCGCGCGCCTTTCTCACCCAGATCGCCCGGGGCCTGGTGGTGGACCTGTACCGCCGCCGCGCGCTGGAAAGCGCCTACCTGGACGCCCTGGCCAGCTTGCCCGAAGCGCACATGCCTTCGGCCGAGGCGCGCGCGCTGGCGCTGGAAACGCTGATGGCGGTGGACGCCGCGCTGGACGCCCTGCCCGCCCGCGCCCGCCAGGTCTTCATCCTGTCCCGGTTCGAGGGCCGGACCTATTCCGACATCGCGCAAAGCCTGGGCGTGTCGGTGGCGCTGGTGCGCAAGCACATGCTGCGCGCCGCCCAAGCCTGCCTGGCCGCGCTGTGAGCGCCCGGCACGGGGACATCCCCGAACCGATACTGGCTCAAGGACTGGAATGGCTGGTCATCCTGTGGTCCGGCGAAGCCAGCGCCGACGAACGCGCCGCCTGGCAGCGCTGGCGCGCCGCCCATCCGGACCATGAGCGCGCCTGGCAGCAAGTGCAGCGGATCGATACGCGGCTGATGGACGTGTCGCCCGAGGCATCGGCCCAGGCTCTGGCCCGCTCGGGCCGGCAGGCGGGACGCCGCAAGGCCCTGCGCTTGATGGGCTGGGCGGTCCTGGGCGCCGGCGCCGCGGGCCTGGCGGCCCAACGCCTGCCTTGGCAGGCCTACGCCGCCGACTACCGCAGCGCCGTAGGCGAACGGCGCGAAATCACGCTGGCCGACGGCACCCGGCTCGTACTCAACGGCGACAGCGCCGTGGACATGGAGTACACCGCCGACACACGCCGGCTGGTCCTGCGCCGCGGCGAGATCTACGTGCAAACCGGCCACGGCCCGGCCGCCGCGGGCCGCCCCTTTTTCGTCGCCACCGCCTTTGGCGACGTGCAGGCGCTGGGCACCCGGTTCACGGTGGAGCAGCAGCGCGACCGGATACGGGTCGGCGTCTATGAAGGCGCGGTGGAGATCCAGCCGTTCCGGGGCCGCCCCCTGCGCCTGGACGCGGGCCAATCCGCCGCGTTCACGCCGCTGGCGGCCGAGCCGATGCCGGACGCCTTGCAGCAGGCGCCAGCCTGGCTGCGCGGCCAACTGGTGGCCGAACGCCTGCGCCTGGCCGATTTCCTGGAGCAGGTCGGACGCTACCGGCGCGGCGTGATCCGCTGCGACCCGCGCGTGGCCGACCTGATCGTGTCGGGCGTGTACGCCCTGGACGACACGGACCGGATCCTGGCCTCGCTTGCAAGAGCCCTGCCGCTGCGCGTGTCGCGCTACACGAGCTACTGGGTGGTGGTGGAACCCAGATAGCCCTCCACAAAAAAATTTCGCGAAAACCGTAGCACTTTTTATTTCTCGTTCGGGATACCTGCATATCCGCAGCATTCACGTCCGCAACGAGGAACCCACTACATGCAAGCCCGCTCCACTCCCAAGCCCGCCCGCAGCACGCTGGCGCTGGCCCTGACCGCTTTGGCGCTGGCCGCGCCCCCCGCCGCCATGGCCGCGGAACCGGGCGCCCCCTCGCCCCAGGAGCGGGCCGCCAGAAGCTACGACATTCCCGCCGGCCCGTTGGACCAGGTGCTTAACGCCTATTCGCAGCAGGCGGGCGTGACCATCACCATCGACGGCGCCCTGACCGCGGGCCGGCGCAGTCCCGGCCTGCGCGGCGCCTATGGCCTGAACGCGGGCTATGCCGCGATCCTGGCCGGCAGCGGCCTGGCGGCGCGCCTGGAAGGCGGCGGCTACGTGCTGCGTCCGCTGCCGCCCGGCGCGGCTGGCGTCTCCACGCTGGAGCCGGTCACCGTGCGGGCCTCGAGCGTAGCGCCCGACAGCTACGTAGCCGAGGAAACCCGGGCCGGCACCAAGACCGACACGCCCATCCTGGAAGTGCCGCAGTCGATCTCGGTGGTAACGCGCGCGCAGATGGAAGCGCAGAACGCGCAAAGCGTGACCGAAGTGCTGCGCTACGTGCCTGGCGTAACGGTGGAAACCTACGGCGTGGACCCCAAGGGTTTCGATTGGGTCATGCTGCGCGGCTTCAACGCCCAGGCCACCAGCGACTATAAGGACGGCCTGCGCCAGGCGACCTCCGGCTACACCCTGTTCCGCAGCGAACCCTATGCGCTGGATCGCATCGAGGTGCTGCGCGGCCCCTCTTCCGTGCTGTACGGCCAGGGCGACGCGGGCGGGGTCATCAACCGCGTGAGCAAACTGCCCTCGGCCACGCCGCACTACGAGGCCGAGCTGGAGTACGGCAGCTTCCAGCGCAAGCAGGCGGCGGTCGACCTGACCGGCCCGGCGACCGAAGACGGCACGCTGATGTACCGCGTCATCGGCGTGGCGCGCGACGCCAACACGCAATTCACCTATCCGAACGGCGACCGGATCTCCGACGACCGCCTGTTCCTGGCGCCTTCGCTGACCTGGGCTCCTTCCGCCGCGACCCGCTTCACGCTGCTGACGGAGTACCTGCGCGACCGCTCCGGCGGCACCATCGGCACGGTCACGGTCAACGGCAAGCCCACCAATCTGCGCAACGGCGATCCCAATTTCAACCGCTACGACCAGGACCAGAAGAGCATCGGCTACCTGTTCGAGCACCGCTTCAACGACACGCTGCAGGTACGGCAGAACCTGCGCTACGGGCGGGTCGATTCGATCCTGGACAACATGTTCCTGGCCGGCCTGACGCCCACCGGCATCGCCCGCACAGCCCGGCGCTACGACGAAAGCATGACCGCGCTGGCGTTGGACAACCAGGCTCAGTTCGACCTGCGCACCGGCCCGCTGGCCCATACGCTGCTGCTGGGCCTGGACTTCAACCGCAGCAGCGCCGACGTGTCGCGCACCATGGGGCCGGCGCCCAGCCTGAACCCGTTCGACCCGGTCTATGGCGTGGACGTGCCCACGCCAACCATACCGCTGGCCAACTACCTGGAGCGCACGCACCAGACCGGCCTGTATCTGCAGGACCAGGTCCGCTTCGATGAACGCTGGGTGCTGACCCTGGGCGGCCGCTACGACTGGTACAGCCAGAAGACCGAAAACCGGATCCTGAACAACGACACCGATCAAAGCGGCAGCCGCTTCAGCGGCCGCGCCGGCCTGAACTACGTCATGCCCAACGGCATCGCGCCCTACGTCAGCTTCGCCCAGTCCTTCCTGCCCAATACCGGAACCTCTGCGCCGGCCAATGGCAGTTCTCCGTTCGCGCCCTCGCGCGGACGCCAATGGGAAGGCGGCATCAAGTTCCAGCCGCCCGGGTCGAATGCGCTCTACACGCTGGCGGTCTTCGACATCAAGAAGAGCAACGTGCTGACCAATGACCTGCAGAACCCCGGCTTCCAGGTCGCCTCGGGCGAGGTGCAATCGCGCGGCGTGGAACTGGAAGGCAAGTTCAGCCTGGGCGATGGCTGGGACTTCACCGGTTCCTATACCTATGTGCGCGCCCGGATCACCCGCGCCAACAACGGCACCGAAGGCAACCGTCCGGCCCTGGTGCCCGAGCACAGCGCCTCGGGCTGGCTCAACTACACGGTGCGCAACAGCGCCCTGGCCGGGCTGAGCCTGGGCGCCGGCCTGCGCTACGTGGGCTCGACCTACGGCGACAACGCCAACACGCTGAAGATCGCCGGGCGCACGCTGGTGGACGCGGGCGTGTCCTATGCGGTGGACAAGCACCTGACGCTGTCGGTCAACGCCACCAACCTGTTCGACAAGGAATACCTGGCGACCTGCTCCGACCTGAGCGATTGCTATCCGGGCAGCCGGCGCAGCGTCATCGGCCGGGTGAAGTACCAGTTCTGAACTCCGCAATGAAAACGCCCCGCCAAATAGCGGGGCGTCTCGCGCAGGCGCCGGGAAGCTCATCCCGGCGCGAGCGGTTGGCTTACTTCAGCCAGACGCGCGCGTTGCGGAAGATGCGCATCCAGGGGCTGAACGCGCCGCCCTTGTCCGCCTTGCCCCATTTCTCGGGCGCCCACGACATCATGACGTTGCGCGTCACGCGTTCCGGGTGCGGCATCATGACCGTGAAGCGGCCGTCGGCGGTGGTGACCGAGGTCAGGCCGCCCGGGCTGCCGTTCGGGTTGAACGGGTAGGCTTCGGTGGCCTGGCCGCGGTTGTCGATGTAGCGTGCGGCGGCCAGCAGGCGGCTGGCGTCGCCCTGCTGCGAGAAGTCCGCATAGCCTTCGCCGTGCGCCACGGCCACCGGAATGCGCGCGCCTTCCATGCCGGCGAAGAAGATCGACGGCGACTTGGCCACTTCGACCATCGCCAGGCGGGCTTCGTACTTTTCCGACAGGTTGCGCGTGAAACGCGGCCAGAACTCTGCGCCCGGGATCATCGGCGCCAGCGCAGCCATCATCTGGCAGCCGTTGCAAACGCCCAGCGCGAAGGTGTCGGGACGCGCGAAGTAGGCGGCGAACTGGTCCGACAGCTTGCTGTTGAAGCGGATGGTGCGTGCCCAGCCTTCGCCGGCACCCAGCACGTCGCCGTAGCTGAAGCCGCCCACGGCCACCAGGCCTTGCACCTGAGCAAGATCCACGCGGCCGGACAACAGGTCGGTCATGTGCACGTCAACGGCTTCAAAGCCGGCGGTGTCGAAGGCCCAGCCCATTTCCACCTGGCTGTTGCAACCCTGCTCGCGCAGGATCGCCACGCGCGGACGCTTGCCGGTGTTGATGAAGGGCGCAGCCACGTCTTCCTGGGGATCGAAGTCCACGTTGGGGCTCATGCCCGGGTCCGTGGCATCGTTCCAGACGTCGAGTTCGGCCTGGGCGCAGGCCGGGTTGTCGCGGCGCGACATGATGCGGTAGGACACTTCGCTCCAGGCGCGGCCGAGTTCGGCGCGCGGCTGGCCCCATACCTTCTTGCCGTCGCGGTAGAACTCGACTTCGTCGGCGCCGTTCAGGCCGCCGATGACATGCGAGTGCGCCGACAGGCCCGCGCCGCGCAGCACCTGCATGACGGCGTCGCGCTGGGCGGCCGGCACCTGGATGACGGCGCCCGCTTCTTCGGAGAACAGCGCCTTGAGCGTCAGTTCCTCGCGCTGCACCGCCACCTGCTCGGGGCGGATCTTGTAGTCGCCCCAATCCGCCGATTGCGGATCGAAGGTCAGCATGTCCAGGTTGACCGAGATGCCGGTGCGGCCGGCGAAGGCCATTTCGGTCAGGGTCGCGAACAGGCCGCCGTCGGAACGGTCGTGGTAGGCCAGGATGGTGCCGGCCTCGGCCAGGGTGCGGATGGTGACGAAGAAGGCGCGCAGGTCTTGCGGCGCGTCGATGTCCGGCACGGTTTCGCCGACCTGGTTATAGGCCTGGGCCAGGATCGAGCCGCCCATGCGATGGCGGCCGCGGCCCAGGTCGATCAGGATCAGCACGCTGTCGCCTGCGTCGGTGCGCAGTTGCGGGGTCAGGCTGGCGCGCACGTCGGCCACGGGCGCGAATGCCGTGACGATCAGCGACACCGGCGCCACCACCTGGCGCTGTTCGCCGTCCTGTTCCCAGGACGTCTTCATGGACAGGGAATCCTTGCCCACCGGGATCGACAGGCCGGTGGCCTGGCAAAGTTCGCTGACGGCCGACACGGTGTCGTACAGCGCGGCGTCCTGG
This sequence comes from Achromobacter sp. GW823-FHT04E03, assembly GCF_058796095.1. Lineage (NCBI taxonomy): Bacteria > Pseudomonadati > Pseudomonadota > Betaproteobacteria > Burkholderiales > Alcaligenaceae > Achromobacter > Achromobacter sp. GW823-FHT04E03. The sequence goes on from NZ_JBXAIJ010000001.1 coordinate 1,353,199, forward strand.
CCGGCAACGCCGCAGGCGGCCATCCAGTTGGCCGACAGCTTGATGTCTTCCAGGCGCGCCACGTCGGCGGCGGCCAGGTTGGTCAGGGCCTCGGCCACGGCCATGCGGCCGGAGGCCGGCGCGTCCAGCATGGCGATCGGGGTGCGTTCGCCCATGGACATGGCTTCGCCGCGGAAGCCCTCATAGTCCGCCAGCGTCACGGCGCAATCGGCCACCGGCACCTGCCAGGGACCGACCATCTGGTCGCGGCTGGACAGCCCGCCCACGGTGCGGTCGCCGATGGTGATGAGGAAGGATTTGTTGGCCACCGTGGGGTGGCGCAGCACGCGGTAGGCGGCTTCGGTCAGGTCGATGCCGGCCAGGTCCAGCGGCGCGGACACGCCGGGCAGGCGCGTGACGTCGCGGGTCATGCGCGGCGGCTTGCCCAGGATGACGTCGATCGGCACGTCCACCGGACGCACTTCGGCTTCGCCCTGCGGACGGATCGTGTCCAGGCCAGGCAGTCCCTCGCCGTCCACCACGCGCAATTGGCGCTCCTCGGTGGCCACGCCCACCACCGCGTAGGGGCAGCGTTCGCGGCGGGCGATGGCGTCAAAGCGTTCCAGGTCCTTGGGCAGGATCGACAGGACGTAGCGTTCCTGCGATTCGTTGCTCCAGATTTCGGCGGGCGACAGGCCCGATTCTTCCAGCGGCACGCGCTTCAGGTCGAAGATGGCGCCGCGGCCGGCGTCGTTGACGAGTTCCGGGAAGGCGTTGGACAGGCCGCCCGCGCCCACGTCGTGGATCGCAATGACGGGGTTGTTCTCGGCCTGCTGCCAGCAGCGGTCGATGACCTCCTGGGCGCGGCGCTCGAGTTCAGGGTTGCCGCGCTGGACGGAATCGAAGTCCAGCTCGGCCGAGTTGCTGCCCATGCTGATGCTGGAGGCGGCGCCGCCGCCCATGCCGATGCGGAAGCCCGGACCGCCCAGCTGGATCAGCAGCGCGCCCGGAGGAATCACGTCCTTGTGCGTCAGGCCTGCGTCGATGCTGCCCAGGCCGCCCGCGATCATGATGGGCTTGTGGTAGCCCCAGCGCGTGCCGCCGGCGGTCTGCTCGAACGAACGGAAATAGCCCAGCAGGTTGGGACGGCCGAATTCGTTGTTGAACGCCGCACCGCCGATAGGGCCGTCGATCATGATGGACAGCGGCGAGGCGATGCGCCCGGGCAGGCCATGATGGTCGGCTTCCCAGGGTTGCAGCGCGTCGTCAAAGCGCAGGTGCGACACGGTGAAGCCGGTCAGGCCGGCCTTGGGCTTGGAGCCGCGGCCGGTCGCGCCTTCGTCGCGGATCTCGCCGCCCGCGCCCGTCGAGGCGCCGGGGAACGGCGCGATCGCGGTCGGGTGGTTGTGGGTTTCCACCTTCATCAGCGTGTGCACGGTGGTGTCGCGGCGGATGTACCTGGCGCCTTCGACGCCCTCGCCGGTCACGCCCGGCACGCCGGCCTGGAAGCGCTGGGCGGGGCCGCCTTCCATGATGGCGGCGTTGTCCGAATAGGCGACCACGGTGCCTTCGGGCTGCGCCTTGTGGGTGGCGCGGATCATGCCGAACAGCGTGTTGGGCTGTTCCTGGCCGTCGATCACCCACTGGGCGTTGAAGATCTTGTGGCGGCAGTGTTCGCTGTTGGCCTGCGCGAACATCATCAGTTCCACGTCGGTCGGATCGCGACCCAGGTCGGTGAAGGACTTGGCCAGGTATTCGATTTCGTCGTCCGACAGCGCCAGGCCCAGCGAGATGTTCGCCTCGGCCAGGGCTTCGGCGCCGCGCGCCTGCACGTCGACCGTGCGCATGGGCTTGCCGGCCAGCGGCTGGAACAGCGCCTGGCCGTCGAAGCTGGCGTCCACCACGGTTTCCGTCATGCGGTCGTGCAGGCAGTCGGCCGCGCGCGCCAGCATGGCGTCGTCGAAGGACTTGGTACCCAGCAGGCCGCGCTCGGGAGTGATCACGTAGCGCACGCCGCGTTCGATGCGGTGCACCGACGCCAGGCCGCAGTTGTGGGCGATGTCGGTGGCCTTGCTGGCCCAGGGCGAAATCGTGCCCAGGCGCGGAATCACCAGCAGGGACAGGCTCTTGGCCGGCGCGTCGCCGGTGGCGGGAGTGCCGTAGTCCAGCAATTGGGTCAGATGTTGCTGCTGTTCGGCCGTCAGGGCCGCGTCGGTGCTGACGAAGTGCTCGTAGCGGGCGGATATGTCGGCCACCGGCAAGCCGGCTTCCTTCAATTGCGCCAGGAGGCGATCGCGGCGGAAGGAGGACAGGACGGAGGAACCAGGCAGATGCTGAACTAGGGACACGATGCGGGCGCCGTATAAAGAGAGGAGAGCAAAAAGAGATTTTACCTGTTTAGGGGGTTTTCCCGGAGCCGTTGTTCAATCGATCCCGAACGCCCCTGTTTCGGCCATTGTTACAAAAGAATTCCGAAGGCCGCGCACCGGGATGGTGCGAAGCAGCATCCGCGCCAACTCCGCGCCGCTGCGAATCTTTCCTAATACCGCCCGGCGCCCTGCCTGCGGTTTTATATTGCGTCGCAACATGTTGCGATCATCCCGCACCGCGGGAAAACACGAACTTCCGGTCCCACGGCGCGACGGTAGGATGCAGCGACCCCCATTAACGCATGGCGCCTACCCGCGCGCCGGCCGCTGCCTCACATGTCCCGCCCCGAAGCCCCCGCCGAGCCTGTCGAACCGATCATTCCCGCAGAAGCAGATCCCGCAGTCAAAGTACCGCTGGCCATCGAGGACTGGCTGGCCGTGATCCTGCTGGCGACCCTGGCCATCATCACCTTCCTGAACGTGCTGGTGCGCTATTTCACCGACCAGTCCTTCGCCTGGACGGAAGAAATCTCGGTGTTCCTGCTGATCGTGCTGACCATGGCGGGCGGCAGCGTCGCCTTCGTGCGCAACCACCACATACGTATCGAGATCCTGGCGGACTCCGGCTCCCCACGCCGCCAGCGCATCATGGCGCTGATCTCCAACGGCTGCGTGCTGGCCTTCTTCCTGCTGCTGACCGTGCTGTCGGTGAAGCTGGTTTCCGACGAATATATCTACGAAGAAACCTCGCCCGCCATCGGCGTGCCTACCTGGTGGTATTCGATCTGGCTGCCCGTGATGGCCGCGGCGATCTCGCTGCGCACCATCGGCACGCTGCGCCGCATCGCCAAGAGCGGACGCGCCGCCGGGCAGGATCAGCAATGATCGCCGCCATCCTCTTCATCGTCTTCATCGTCCTGATGCTGATCGGCGTGCCGGTCGGCGTGGCCCTGGGCCTGGGCGGGACCGTGGCCATCGTGCTGTCCAACCTCGACACGCCCTGGTATGGCCTGTTGACCGTGCCGCAGAACTTCTACGCCGGCCTGGCCAAGTATCCGCTGCTGGCCATCCCCATGTTCGTGCTGGTGGGCTCGATCTTCGACCGCTCCGGCGTGGCCAAGCGGCTGGTGGATTTCGCCATTGCCATCGTCGGCCGCGGCCCGGGCATGCTGCCGCTGGTGTCGATCGCGGTGGCCATGTTCCTGGGCGGCATCTCCGGCTCCGGCCCGGCCTGTGCCGCAGCGGTGGGCGCGGTGATGATCACCGCCATGTCGCGCGCCGGCTATCCGGGCTCGTTCTCGGCCGCCGTGGTCGCGGCCGGCGCCGCCACGGACATCCTGATCCCGCCCTCGGTGGCCTTCATCATCTACTCGGTGCTGGTGCCCGGCGCCTCGGTACCGGCGCTGTTCGCCGCCGGCATGATCCCCGGCATCCTGGCCGGCATCGCCCTTATCGTTCCGGCGGTGTGGCTGGCGCGCAAGCACAAGATGGGCGCGCTCGAAGCCCACTTGCCCCGCCCGCCCTTCTGGGCCAGCCTGCGCGAAGCCTCATGGGGCCTGGCCGCACCCGTCCTGATCCTGGGCGGCATGCGCATGGGCTGGTTCACGCCCACCGAAGCGGCCGTGGTCGCAGTGTTCTACGGCCTGTTCGTGGGCATGTTCATCCACCGCACCATCAAGCTGCGCGACCTGTACACCATCCTGCGCGAAGCCGCCGAGCTTTCCGCCGTCATCATGCTGGTGGTGACGCTGGCCGGCATCTTCGCCTGGGCCCTGTCCACGCTGAGCGTGATCGATCCCATCACCCACGCCATCGTCAACTCCGGCCTGGGCGAATGGGGCGTGCTGGCGCTGCTGATCCTGCTGCTGATGACGGTGGGCATGTTCCTGGACGGCATTTCCATCTTCCTGATCTTCGTGCCGCTGCTCATGCCCATCGCCAACGCCTATGGCTGGGATCCGGTGTGGTTCGGCGTGATCCTGACCTTGAAGGTCGCCCTGGGCCAGTTCACCCCGCCGCTGGCCGTGAACCTGATGGTGTCGTGCCGCATCGCGCGCGTGCCGATGGAGTCCACGGTGCGCTGGGTGGTGTGGCTGCTGGGCGCGATGTTCCTGGTGCTGGTCGCGGTGCTGGTGTTCCCGCAGCTGGCGCTGTGGCTGCCCAAGAAGCTGGGTTATTGAAAGGGCCGAACGGGGCGACCTCAAGGGGCGCCCCCAAGGCCGGCGGTACCGGTATTCATTACAACAACAGACACGCAAAGAGAGGAGACGCAACATGAAATTCCGCAACCTGATCGGAGCAGCCCTGTGCGCGGCTGCCGTCGTCGGCATGGCGCCCGCGCACGCGCAGAACTACAAGTCCGAGTACAAGCTCTCCATCGTGGTCGGCACCACCTTCCCCTGGGGCCAGGGCGCCGAGATCTGGTCCAACCTGGTGCGCGAGCGCACCCAGGGCCGCATCAACATCAAGGTCTATCCCGGCACGTCGCTGGTCCAGGGCGACCAGACGCGCGAGTTCACCGCCATCCGCCAGGGCGTGATCGACATGGCCGTGGGCTCCACCATCAACTGGTCGCCGCAGGTCAAGCAGTTGAACCTGTTCTCCCTGCCCTTCCTGATGCCCGACTATGCCGCCATCGATGCGCTGGTGCAGGGCGACGTGGGCAAGGAGATGTTCAAGCTCATCGAGAAAGCCGGCGTGGTGCCGCTGGCCTGGGGTGAAAACGGCTATCGCCAGCTCAGCAATTCCAAGCACGAGATCAAGAAGCCCGAAGACATGAAGGGCCTGAAGCTGCGCGTGGTGGGCTCGCCGCTGTACATCGACACCTTCACCGCGCTGGGCGCCAACCCCACGCAGATGAGCTGGGCCGATGCCCAGCCGGCGCTGGCCAGCGGCGCAGTGGACGGCCAGGAAAATCCCCTGTCGATCTACACCGGTTCCAAGCTCTACACCGTCGGCCAGAAGTACCTGACGCTGTGGAACTACGTGGCCGACCCGCTGATCTTCGTGGTCAACCGCGAGGTGTGGAATTCCTGGTCCGAGAAGGACCGCGACATCGTGCGCCAGGCCGCGCTGGACGCCGGCAAGCAGCAGATCGTGATCGCGCGCAAGGGCGTGACGCCTGAAGACCCGTCGCTGCTGAAGGAAATCGCCGGCCACGGCGTGACCGTGACCTCGCTGTCGCAGGCGGACCACGAGGCCTTCGTCAAGGTGACCAAGCCGGTCTATGACAAGTGGAAGAAGCAGATCGGCGAAGACCTGGTGAACCTGGCTGAAAAGTCGATCGCCAGCCGCAAGAAGTAAGCCCGCCAGAACAAGCAGCAAGCCCCAGGGGAACGGCGGCGCAAGCCGCCAACCGAGGCCGGGACGTCAGATCCCGCCCACCAACGGGCGCCAGCCACAAGCTGGCGCCCGTTTTCTTTCATGCGGGATAGCTGACTTCCAGGATGTCCAGCTCTTCGATCCCGCCGGGCGTGCGCAGCACCACGGTGTCGCCCTCCTTGGCCTTGATCAGCGCGCGCGCCACCGGCGAGATCCAGCTGATCTTGCCCGCCAGCGGCTCGGCCTCGTCGACGCCCACGATGGTCACGTTGTGTTCATCGCCGGCCTTGTCCGAATACAGCACCGTGGCGCCGAAGAACACCTGGTCGCGGTTGGGTTGCGCAGCCGGATCGACCACTTCGGCGATATCCAGCCGTTTGGTCAAGAAGCGCATGCGGCGGTCGATCTCGCGCAGGCGCTTCTTGCCGTACAGATAGTCGCCGTTCTCGGAACGGTCGCCGTTGGACGCGGCCCACGACACCACCTGCACGACAGAGGGGCGCTCCACGTTCATCAGGTGCGTGAGCTCGCTGCGCAGGCGCTCGTAGCCGCCGGGCGTCATGTAGTTCTTGGTGCCGGCAGGCAGCGCCTGGGCTTGCGGCAGATCGTCGTCGTCCTCGTTGTCCGACTCTTTGACAAAGGCTTTGTTCATGGCGGTTGCGCCGGTCGGGCGCGATTACAGTCGATTGTGTGCAAGGGCTGGCGACATGGCCGCCGCCTGCGTCAGAACCAGTCGTGCCAGACCGGTTTGAGGTCGGGCGGCAGCGCCGGCAAGCGGCCCAGGTCCACCCGGCTTTCCTTCGGACTATGGAAGTCCGAACCGCGCGACGCCAGGAATCCATAGCGGCGCGCCACATCCGCATAATAGCGGGCCTCTTCCGGGGTATGGCTGCCGGTGTTGACCTCGATGCCGAGGCCGCCCAGCTGCAGGAATTCGTCGAACAGCGCGGCGAACTGTAGCGGCGTGTACTTGTAGCGGCCGGGATGCGCGATGACGGCGATGCCGCCCGCGCCGCGGATCCAGCCCACGGCTTCCGCCAGCGTGGCCCACTGCATCGGTACGTGGCCCGGGCGGTCGTCGCCCAGGTGCCTGGTGAACACGGTCTGCACGTCGGGGCAATAGCCGGCTTCGACCAGATAGCGCGCGAAGTGCGTGCGGCTGATGAGTTCGGGGTTGCCTGCGAACGGCAGCGCGCCTTCGTAGGCGCCGGGCATGCCCATTTCCGCCAGGCGTTCGCCGATGCGCTTGGCGCGTTCGGCGCGGCCGGAGCGGGTCTTGCGCAGGCCTTCGGCCAGCGCGGCGTTCTCGGGGTCGAAGCGCAGGCCCACGATGTGCACGGTGACGCCCGCCCAGGTCACGGAGATCTCGACGCCGGTGGCGAAGTCCATGTCCAGCTCGCGCGCCGCGCGGGCCGCTTCGGCCAAGCCGCCGATTTCGTCGTGGTCGGTCAGGGCCCAGACGTCCACGCCGTTGGCATGCGCGCGCTGCGCCACGTCGCGCGGCGCGAGGGCGCCGTCCGAGACGGTGGAATGGCAGTGCAGGTCGATATTCAATGTGCGCGCGTTCATCCAGCTATTGTAGAGAAGGCCCGGCAGCGTGGATAGCGCCGAGCCGTCCCTTGTTTACGGCGCCGTCAGGACAGCAGAAAGGACGCGACCGGATCCACCTGCTCGTCCGAGATCAAGGTGGGCGCATGGCCCACGCCGGCCACTTCATGGGCCTGCGCCCGCGGATTGCGCTTGAGCATTTCCTCGACCGTGGCGCGCGTCAGCAAGTCGGATTCCGCGCCCCGCACGATCAGCACGGGACACGGCAGGGCATCATACGAACGCCACAGGATCTGTTCGCCGGCCGCCAGTTCCTCGGGAGTCTGCGCGGCCAGGGCCTGCGACAGCGCCAGGTCGTAATGCTTGACCCATTTGTCGCCCTGCTGGGGATACAGATAGCGCGCCAGGTCCGCCCACTGCGCGTCGGTATGCGGGCCGAACGTGACGGAGTTGGCGCGCATGGTGGCCACGGCCTCTTCGAAGCTCGCGAACTCGCCCGGCTCGCCCACATACTGGCCGATGCGCGCCAGGGCGCCCGTCTCCAGACGAGGCCCGACGTCGTTGAGCACCAGTTTGTCCAGGTGGAAGCCTTGCTCGGGCGGCAGCATGCCCGCGTGCGGGCGCATGGCCAGCATGGCGCGCGCGAACACGGCCGCGCCCGACAACGCCAGGCCGATGAGCCCCCCCATGGACGTACCCACCCAGGCCAGCCGCGCCGGCTTCAGGCGCGCCAGCAGGGTCACCATGTCCGAGACGTACTGCGGCACCGTGTAAAACGCGGGATTGGCCAGCCAGTCGGAACGGCCGCGTCCCACCACGTCCGGGCAGACCACGCGATAGCGCCCCGCCAGCCGCCGCGCCAGCGTATCGAAGTCCCGCCCGCTGCGGGTCAGGCCATGTACGCAGACCAGCACCTGGTCGTTGCCCGGGTCGCCCCATTCCCAGTAGGCCATGCGGTGCAGGCCCGCCGGGCTGGCGCATGTGACGAAATCCAAACGGGGTTCCAGGCTGGCGTCCACCATCGATACACTCCACGAGTCGTTGCGCGCCATGGCGAAGGCGCGCCAGGCCGGTATCTTATAGGACGGCAGGCTGCGCCGCCGCAACACCCGGCGGTGGGGTTCTGGACTATCGGCCCGGTCGTCGCTACGATCCTTGCATCCGGATCGCCGCCCCCACCTCCACGCACCGCGGGGTGCCTTTGCCTATCGAGGCGATCCAATCATTAAATTGGAGTTGCGGACCTGTTAGGATCAGACTCGGAAGTTTCAAGCATTGCCAGATCAGTCATCCCAAAATTGATATGGAGTCCGTATGCAGCAGAGCAGTCCTTCCTCGCCGTTGGCCGCCGGCCATCAATCCGCCAGTTCCCCTCCCCCCGAACCTCCCAAAGTGCTCCAGGACGTCCTGGCCCGCGCCGATGTCCGCATCAACGGCAACCGCCCCTGGGACATACAGGTTCATGACAAGCACATGTACGAGCGCGTCTTCGCCAGCTGGTCGCTGGGCCTGGGCGAATCCTACATGGACGGCGAATGGGACTGCGACCAGCTCGACGAACTGTTCACCCGCCTGCTGCGCGCCGACATGGGGTCGGCGGCGCTGGGCCTGGCGCGCGTCAAGCTGATCGCCGAGCACCTGCGCCACAAGCTGTTCAACCTGCAGTCCAAGAACCGCGCGTTCGAGGTCGGCGAACAGCATTACGACGCGGGCAACGACGTGTTCGAGGCCATGCTGGACAGCCGCATGATCTACTCCTGCGCCTACTGGGAAAACGCCCAGACGCTGGAAGAAGCGCAACTGGCCAAGCTGGAGATGATCTGCCGCAAGCTGCAGCTGCGCGAAGGCGAAACGCTGCTGGACATCGGCTGCGGCTGGGGCGGACTGGCGCGCTTTGCCGCCGAACGCTACGGCGTCAAGGTCACCGGCGTGACCGTGTCCAAGGAGCAACTGGCCCTGGCGCAGGAAAGGGTCCAGGGCCTGCCCGTGCAACTGCTGCTGCAGGATTACCGCGACCTGCAGGGTAGTTTCGACAAGGTGGTGTCGGTGGGCATGTTCGAGCATGTCGGCCCCAAGAACTACGACACCTACTTCAGCAACGTGCAGCGCCTGATGGCGCCGGACGGCGTGTTCCTGCTGCACACCATCGGCATCGCCTCCACCAGCCAGAGCACCGATCCCTGGATCGACCGCTACGTGTTTCCCAACGGCAAGCTGCCGTCCGCGCGCGAGATCGCCACCGCCGTGGAAGGCCGCTTCATCATTGAAGACTGGCACAACTTCGGCGCCGATTACGACCGTACCCTGATGGCCTGGTGGGACAACTTCGAACGCGCCTGGCCCGGACTGGAATCGCGCTACGGCAACCGCTTCTACCGCATGTGGAAGTACTACCTGATGTGCTGCGCGGGCTTTTTCCGCTCGCGCGAGGGCCAGCTCTGGCAAGTGATGCTGACCCACCCGCAACGCCAGGAAATGTACCGTTCGCTGCGCTGAACGCGGTGACGCCATCGCCAGAAAGCCGCCCTTTAAGGGCGGCTTTCTTTTCTGCCGCGCCCACGGTAGATTCAGCGCCCTGCAGCGTCCTCGCGGATCATGTCGGCGGCCCGCTCCGCGATCATGATGGTCGGCGAATTGGTGTTGCCCGACGTGATCAAAGGCATCACCGAGGCGTCGGCCACACGCAGGCCCTCCAGGCCATGGACGCGCAGCCGCGCGTCCACCACCGCCCCGCCGTCCGCGTCGCGTCCCATCGCGCAGGTCCCTACCGGATGGAAGATGGTGGTGCCGATCTTGCCGGCAGCTTCCCGCAGCTCGGCGTCCGTCTGGAACGCAGGTCCCGGCAGCCACTCCTGCGGCTGGTAGCGCTGCAAGGCTGGCGCCGCCGCGATCCGCCGCACCAGGCGGATCGAGTCCGCCGCCACGCGCAGGTCTTCCTCGGTGCTCAGATACCTGGGCGTGATGGCCGGCGCGCCCTGCGGCCCCTGCGCATGCACGCTGCCGCGCGAGGTCGGCCGCAGATTGCACACGCTGGCGGTGAAGGCGTCAAAGCCATGCAGCGGTTCGCCAAACGCGCCCAGCGACAGCGGCTGCACGTGGAATTCCACGTTGGCGCGTGCCTGGCCCGGATCCGACTTGGCAAACGCGCCCAACTGCGACGGCGCCATGCTCATCGGGCCGCTGCGCTTGAGCAGGTACTCCAGGCCGATGCCGGCCTTGCCCAACCAGGTGGAGGCGATGCGGTTCAGCGTCTTCACGCCCTGCACCTGGATGATGACGCGCAGTTGCAGATGGTCCTGCAGGTTCTCGCCCACGCCCGGCAAGGCGTGCTGCAAGGCGATGCCGCTTTCGCGCAGGCGCGCGGGCTCGCCCACGCCGGAGAGTTCCAGCAGGTGCGGCGTGTTGACCGCGCCAGCCGCCAGCACCACCTCGCGGCGCGCGCGCAAGGTAGCGCTCTGGCCGTTGCGGCGCAGCTGCACGCCGACGCAGCGCTTGCCCTCGAACACCAGTTGCTCGGCATGGGCGCCCGTCATCACGCGCAGGTTCGGACGCTTTTGCACCGGCCGCAGGAATGCCTTGGCGGTATTCCAGCGCCAGCCGCCGCGCTGGTTCACTTCGAAATAGCCGCAGCCGAAATTGTCGCCGCGGTTGAAATCCTGCACGCGCGGGATGCCCTCCTGCTCGGCCGCGCCGGCAAAGGCTTCCAGGATGTCCCAGCGCAGGCGCTGCGATTCCACGCGCCATTCGCCGCCTGCGCCATGGAATTCGTCCGCGCCGCGGTGATAGTCCTCGCTGCGCTTGAACACCGGCAGCACCTGGTCCCAGCCCCAGGCGGGGTCGCCGGACAGTTCGGCCCAGTCCTCGTAGTCCTGGCGCTGGCCGCGCATGTAGATCATGCCGTTGATCGATGAACTGCCGCCCAGCACGCGGCCGCGCGGGTAGATCAGGGAACGGCCGCCCAGACCGGCTTCCGCCGCGGTGCGGTACATCCAGTCCGTCCTGGGATTGCCGATGCAATGCAGGTAGCCCACGGGGATATGGATCCAGTGGTAGTTGTCGCGGCCACCGGCTTCCAGCAGCAGCACCTGCACGGCAGGGTCGCGGCTCAGGCGGTTGGCCAGCACGCAGCCGGCCGAGCCCGCGCCAACGATGATGTAGTCGTATGTCTCCATAAGCTCTTCTTATCTTCTTGCCGGGGCGGTACGCCTGCGGACTGGGTGAGCCGACCCGGCTCTGGCGACCTTGCGCGCGCCGGGCATCTACCGTGACTCTCGCGCAGCCGGGTGGAACTGTCCAATGAATTGTTGAAAAACGGTTTATAAGCAACTTAAATAATGCTCAGCCCCTTTTGCTCGCCGCCTACTCCGGGAACCGCCCCATGGACCTGAAGCACATCCGCACTTTTGCCGCCGTGGCCCGCGAGGGCAACCTGACGCGCGCGGCCGAGCATCTGCACCTGACCCAGCCCGCGCTCAGCCTGCAGTTGAAGAACTTCCAGGAATCGCTGGACCTGACCTTGTTCTCGCGCACCGCCCAAGGCTTGGCGCCCAATGCCGACGGCCGCGCGCTGCTGCCTTCGGCGCAGCGCATCCTGGACGCGCTGGACGACTTCCAGCGCGCCCTGGGCGCCCTGCGCGACACCGTCCAGGGCGATCTGCGCATTGGCACCATCCTCGATCCGGAATTCCTGCGCCTGGGCGCCACGCTGCAATACCTGGTGGAGCACTATCCCAAGATCCGCCCCACCCTGCGCCACGGCATGTCCGGATCGGTGGCGAAACAGGTACGGGCGGGCGAACTGGACGTGGGTTTTTCCCTCGGCCCGCAAGGACGTGACGCGGCGCCCGCCGGGCTTGAAGCAATGCCGCTCGCCTCCTTCGCCTATTTCGTCGTGGCTCCCAAGGGCTGGGGCGCGCAGGTGGCCGGCCGCGACTGGGCCGCGATCGCCGCCCTGCCCTGGATCTGGACGCCGCCGGATTCGGTGCACCACCGGCTGCTGTCGGACAAGTTCGACGCGCTGGGCGTCGCGCCCAACGCCGTGGCCGAAGTGGACCAGGAAGCGTCGATGCTGGACCTGGTGCGCTCGGGCGTGGGCCTGTCGCTGGCGCGCGACTCCGTCGCGCTGCGCGAATCCCAGGCCAGCGGGCTGGTGCTGGTCAAGGGCCTGGCGATCCAGGCCGAACTCGCCTTCATCACCCAGGCCTCCCGCCGCAGCGATCCCCTGGTCGCCGCTGCCTTCGCCGCCGTCCAGGCGGCGTTTGCCTAGACCGCTGCGCTGCGCCAAACGGGTGCGGCGCCGCACAGGAATATGCACCGCCTTGATGCACGCCGGCCGGGGCGGTGCGACGCGCGACGCGGCCGCAAAAGCGATCCTGAGGCCGCTTTCCCTATGAAGCGCCCGGCGCGCCCACTCGCGCCGCTGACCGCCGGCATCCCTGGCATGGACTTTGCTTGATGATTCATGCGCGGGCCGCAAGGCCGGCGAGACAACTAGAGCAGTAACGGCAATGGCGCCCCGACCGCAAGGTCCAGGGCGCCTTTGCGTTTTCTGAAACCCGAATACCCAAGCCCACGGGGACATCCCATGAAAGTAGCGGCCTCATCCGATTCTCTGCAGACCCTCGTCGTCATCGGCAACGGCATGGTGGGCCACCATTGCGTCGGACAACTCATCGCCGGCGGCGCGCTTGCGCGCTACCGCATCCACGTCTACGGCGAGGAAAGCCGCCGCGCCTACGACCGCGTGCACCTGTCCGAATACCTGAACGGACGCGACGCCGAATCGATGGCGCTGGGCGACGCGGCGCTGTATGAACAGGAAGGCGTGACCGTGCACCTGGGCACGCCGGTGCTGGAGATCGACCGCCGCCGGCGCGAGATCGTGACCGCGCGCGGCCGCGGCGCCTACGACAAACTGATACTTGCGACGGGCTCCTACCCCTTCGTGCCGCCGATCACGGGCGCGGAAGGCGCATCGCGCCTGGTGTACCGCACGCTCGACGACCTGGACCTGATCCGCGCGGCCGCCCACGGCGCGCGCCGCGGCGTGGTGGTGGGCGGCGGCCTGCTGGGGCTGGAAGCCGCCCATGCGCTGAAGTCGCTGAAGCTGGAGGCGCACGTGGTCGAATTCGCGCCGCGCCTGATGCCGGTGCAGCTGGACGAGCAAGGCGGCGCGGCGCTCAAGGCGCGCATCGAGGCGCTGGGCGTGGGCGTGCACCTGTCGCGCGCCACCCAGGACATCAAGCCCGGCACGCAGTACCGCTACCGCATGCGCTTTGCCGAAGGCGCGCCGCTGGAAACCGACCTGATCGTGTTTTCGGCCGGCATCCGGCCGCAGGTGGCGCTGGCGCGCAAGGCCGGGCTGACGCTGGCCGAGCGCGGCGGCGTGGCCATCGACGATCAGTGCCGCAGCAGCGATGAGCACATCTACGCCATCGGCGAATGCGCGGCCTGGAACGGCAGCGTGTTCGGGCTGGTGGCGCCCGGCTACCAGATGGCGCGCACGGTGGCGGCGGCGCTGTGCGGCAGCGGCCAGCAGACATTCAGCGGCGCCGACATGTCCACCAAGCTCAAGCTGCTGGGCGTGGACGTGGGCTCGATCGGCGACGCCCACGGCGCCACGCCCGGCGCGCGCAGCTACCGCTACATCGACGAAGCCGGCGCCGGCTACCGCCGCCTGGTGGTGTCCGCCGACGGCAAGCGCGTGCTGGGCGCGGTGCTGGTGGGCGACAACAGCTACTACGACACGCTGCTGCAATACGTGCAGAACGGCATCGCGCCGCCCGCGGACCCGGCCAGCCTGATCCTGCCGCAGGGCCAGGGTGCGCCGCTCCTGGGCGTGGATGCGCTGCCCGCCGCCGCCACCATCTGTTCCTGCCATAACGTGAGCAAGGGCGCGGTCTGCGCCGCGATCGACGGCGGCTGTGCCGACCTGGCCGCGGTCAAGGGCTGCACCAAGGCGGCTTCCGGCTGCGGCGGCTGCGCCAGCCTGCTCAAGCAGGTGGTCGAACACGAACTGGCCAGCCGCGGCGTGGCCGTGGACAAGAGCCTGTGCGAACACTTTCCCCACACGCGCCAGGAGCTGTACGCCATCGTGCGCGTCAACGGCATCGAATCCTTCGACGAGCTCCTGGCCAGCCACGGGCGCGGCCAGCAGGGTTGCGACATCTGCAAACCCGCGGTGGGCTCCATCCTGGCCTCGTGCTGGAACCGCCCGATCCAGGATCCCCATCTGGTGCCGCTGCAGGACACCAACGACACCTTCATGGCCAACATGCAGAAGAACGGCACCTATTCGGTGGTGCCGCGCATACCCGCGGGCGAGATCACGCCCGACGGCCTGATCGCCATCGGCGCGGTCGCCAAGAAGTACCAGCTGTACACCAAGATCACCGGCGGCCAGCGCATCGACCTGTTCGGCGCGCAACTGCACGAGCTGCCGGACATCTGGGCGGAACTGATCGCCGCCGGGTTCGAGACCGGCCATGCCTACGGCAAGTCCACCCGCACGGTGAAGTCCTGCGTGGGCAGCACCTGGTGCCGCTATGGCGTGCAGGACAGCGTCAAGATGGCGCTGGACATCGAACACCGCTACAAGGGCCTGCGCTCGCCGCACAAGCTGAAGTTCGCAGTATCCGGCTGCACCCGCGAATGCGCCGAGGCGCAGAGCAAGGACATCGGCGTCATCGCCACCGAAAACGGCTGGAACCTCTACGTCTGCGGCAACGGCGGCATGCGCCCGCGGCACGCGGAGCTGTTCGCCACCGACCTGGACGACGCCGCCCTCATCCGCACCATAGACCGCCTCTTGATGTTCTACATCCGCACCGCCGACAAGCTGCAGCGCACCTCGGTCTGGCGCGAATCGCTGGAGGGCGGCCTGGACTACCTGAAGCAGGTGGTGCTGGAGGACAGCCTGGGCCTGTGCGCGGAGCTGGAAGCGCAGATGCAGCTGGTGGTCGACCGCTACGAATGCGAATGGGCCAACGCGCTGAACGATCCGGAAAAGCTCAAGCGCTTCCGCACCTTCGTCAACGACGCCAGCGCCGACCCCGGCATCCGGTTCGTGCGGGAACGCGGCCAGCCCCGACCCGCTCCCGCGCGCGTCATCGCCATTACCGAGGAGATTGCCTGATGGACGCCCTGATCCACGAATCCCAAGACTGGCGACCGGTTTGCCGGCGCCAAGATCTGGTGCCAAATTCCGGCGTGGTGGCGCTGGTGGATGGCGCGCAGATTGCCTTGTTCTACGTGCCGCAAGCCGCGGGCGACGGCGTTTATGCGATCGATAACCGCGACCCCAAGTCCGGCGCCAACGTCATCGGCCGCGGCATCGTCGGCCACGTAGGCGGCGAACTCGTCGTGGCCTCGCCGCTCTACAAGCAACACTTCCGGCTCGCCGACGGCGCGTGCGTGCAGTACCCGGAGCAACGGCTGCGGACCTGGCGGGCGCGCTTGAACGGCGATGCGGTGGAGATCGCCTGAAACGCAACGCCGCCGGCTCAGCCCAGCCCGATGCGCCGGGCGCCCGTCCTGAACAGCGCCTCGGCATCTCCGGCCAGGCGGAAGGCCGCCAGGAAGTCGTCCACGCAGTATGAGGGATGCGTCTTGCGGATCGCGGCCAGCAGGCCGGAGGTCTCATCGTCCTTGCCGGCTATCGCCAGGCAGCAGGCCGCGATCGCCAGGATGTGCACATGGGCGTTGGGGCGGGCCGCCGCCTTCAGCGCCCAGCCGGCGGCTTCCTCGAACCGGCCGAGGCGTACCAACGCCAATGCGCGCACGGCCAGCATGCCGAACAGCAGCGGGTCGTACGGGCTCAGGTCGCGAGAATGGTCGGACGAGCCTATCGCGGCCTCGGCGTCGCCCGACTGGCAATGGACGAAGCCCAGGGTGTAGTGCGCCAGGGCGAAATTCGGGCTCAAATCCACGGCGCGCGTCAACTCGGCCAGCGATTGATCCTGGCTGCCGCGCAGCCATAGCGCCCGGCCCATGGCCCAATGCGCCGCCGGGTCGCGGTCATCGGCGATCAGGCCCTGGCCGGCGGCTTCGAACGCCATGTCGATGGCCGGCGCCTGCTCGCCCCAACGCTGGAACGCGTCCTGCCAATGGGTGAATGACAAGCCCGCGTAGGCCCGCGAGAACGTCGGATCGAGCCTCAAGGCCATCTCGAAAAAGTGCCGCGCCTGCTCGTTGTCGGCGCGGTTGAAGCGGTACATATGCCACAGGCCGCGGTGATGGGCCTGCCAGGCGTCCAGGGAGTTCGGCGGCTTCAGAATGGCCCGGTTGCGCTCGGCGGCCTCGATTTCGATGTCGATGGCGGCCACGATCCGGTTGCCGATTTCGTCCAGGGCCAACAGGGCATCGTCCAGCTGCCGGTCGTAGACGTCCGCCCACACGATGCGCGCGGTCCGGGCTTCTATGAGTTCAACGGCTACGGCGATGCGGTCTTGCCGACGCTGCAGCCACCCGCTCACGACATAGTCCACATTGAGCGTGCGGCCGGCCTCGTCGGGTCCCACGTTGCGCTGGTCCAGCGCGAACACCGTGCCTTGCGCTATGACGAACAGGCTGCGCAGCTTGGCCAGCCGGGTGATGATGTCATAGGCCAGTCCATCGGCCAGCCCGCCGCGCACGCCGGCCTGCGCCGAGCGGTCCACGAAAGGCATCACCGCGATCGACGCGCGGCCCGCGCGCTCCGCGGACGCCGCCTCTGACGCCGCTCCTGGCGCCGCCTCGAGCCGCGGCGTCTCGCTTGCCCGCCCCCTCAGATTCCGCCACGTATCGCGCAAGGGCCGCCAGTCCAGCCCGTCCGCCTCGAAGGCGCGGACCGCCGCGGCCAGATGCTCCTCGCCTTCGCGCCATTGACCGCGCTGCGCCAGCAAGCCCAGCAGCAGCTCATGCGCACGCCGGTCGAAGGGCGCGAGCTGCAGCCACTTGTCCAGGCAGGCGAAGGTATCGCCCGACCCTGCCGGAAGGCTGGCCGCCAGATGTTCCAGGACCGCGGCATGGCAGGCCCTCAAACGCCGGCGCTGCGCGGTCAGCCAGTTGTTGAAAAAGGGGTTGCGGTCGATCTCCAGCCCCTCGAGGAAATCGCCCGAAAACAGCGCGGCCAGCGCTTGCAGCCGCCCGCAGTCCAGCTGGGCGATGCCCTGCTGCATCGCGCTGCCGATTTCGATGGCGTCGACGTGGCAGTCGACGAGGTCCAGCCTCACCGTGTCCTGCACGGTCTCCACCCTGCGCCGGCCGGGCTCGTCCAGCAGAGTCCTGGCCTTGCTGAGACACCAGCGCAGCTCGCCGCGCGGATCGTTGGGAACGTCCCACAGCAGTTCGCACAGATGCGCGCGTTGCACGGGATGCGGGGCCAACGCCAGATAGGCAATGAGCGCGCGCAGCTTGCGCGACGGCGGCAGCGCCAGGGCCGTGCCCGCCCGGCTGATCGCCATGGGTCCGAGCAGGCGCAACCGGACCTCGCCGCCGGCGACGGAACCGGACGGCTGCGCGGGGCCGGCCGAACCCTCGGCCGATTCCACGCCGGCTACCACGCCCGCCTCCATGGCCCGCTCTTAACTTGGATTCCGGGAAGCACGGCACACGCAAACCCGCGCGGCGCCGGTTGCGGTTCCCCGGCAGGCCCGCATCGCGCACTGCCGCATACACAGAGCCTTAACGGAGACAGACCATGTCCATTTCCTCCCTCGCCACCAGCCCCGTGCGCGATTCCGCGCAGCCCGACCTGGCCGCCTTGAAGACACGCCAGCAGGGCACCTGGGCTTCCGGGGACTATGCCGTAGTCGGCACCACGCTGCAGATCGTAGGAGAACAGCTGTGCGAATCGCTGGACGTCCGCGCCGGACAGAAGGTGCTTGATGTCGCCGCCGGCAACGGCAATGCCTCGCTGGCCGCCGCCCGCCGCTGGTGCGATGTCGTTTCGACCGACTATGTGCCCGCGCTGCTGGGACGCGGCCGCGAACGCGCCGCCGCCGAGCACTTGAAGATCGAATTCCAGGAAGCCGACGCCGAGGCCCTGCCGTTCCCGGATGGCGGATTCGACGCGGTCGTCTCGACCTTCGGGGTGATGTTCACCCCCGACCAGGACCAGGCGGCCGCCGAAATGGTCCGCGTCTGCCGCGCTGGCGGCAAGATCGGCCTGGCCAACTGGACGCCTGACGGTTTCATCGGCCAGGTCTTCAAGACCATCGGCAAGCATCTGCCGCCGCCCGCCGGGGTCAAGTCGCCGGCGCTGTGGGGCACCCGGGCGCGCATCGACGAAATGTTCGGTCCGCATGCCTCGTCGATCCAGGCCGAGCCCCGCCACTTCGTGTTCCGCTACCGCTCCCCGGAACACTGGCTGCAGGTCTTCAAGACCTACTACGGCCCCCTGCTCAAGGCGTTCGGCGCATTGGACCCGGCGGCGCAAGCCACGCTGACCAGCGACCTCATGGTGCAAATAGACCGGTATAACCGCTCTGGCGATGGCACGATGGTCGTACCCAGCGAATACCTGGAGATCGTGGTGACGCGCCGGTGACCGGACCTTGATGCCTGGCTTGGGCCGGTCCGGGCCATCCACGCGGACAGCGGACGGGAAGCGATCCATGGCGCAACGCCTTCACGGCCGCCCGCGGAATGGCCCGGGCGGCCGATGTAGAGCAACCATACGATGAGGTAGGCAATGGCGTGCCGGCCATTGCCGGACGGGGTGCGAGCCCTTATGCGGAATCATACGCCCGCCATGGCTCGCGCGCCGCTATAGCGCCGAGGCCAGCGCGTACTCCATATACAGCTGCCGCAGCTCGCGGCACACGGGTCCGGGCCGGCCCGTGCCGATGGGCTGGCCGTCCAGCTCGATGACCGGCAGCACGAAGTGCAATGCCGACGTCAACACCAGCTCCGTCGCCCGCCGGCATTCGTCCAGCGTGAACTTGCGTTCTTCCACCGCCACCCCGCGCTTGGCGGCCAACGCCAGCACCGCGGCGCGCGTGCAGCCCGGCAGTATCTCGCGCGACAAGGGCCGCACCACGATCCGTCCTTGCGCATCCACCAGCAGCGCGCTCGACGACGAGCCTTCCGTCACCACGCCGTCGGCATCGACCATCAACGCCTCGAACGCGCCCGCGCCCTGCGCGGCCTGCTTGGCCAGCACCTGGGCGATCAGCGACACGCTCTTGATGTCGCGCCGCTGCCAGCGCATGTCCGGCACGCTTGCCACCCGCACGCCAGATTCCGCCAGCGGATTCACGCGCAAGGACTTCTGGCTGACGTACATCATCACGGTGGGCTCGACGTCGGCGGGAAAAGCGAAGTCGCGCTTGCTGTCCGCGCCGCGCGTCACCTGCACATAGACGGACCCTTCGCGCAAGCCGTTGCGCACCACCAGTTCGCGGCAACGCGCCAGCAGCGTGTCGCGCGGCAGCGGATTGCGGATGCCGACTTCGGCCAGGCTGCGCGCCAGGCGGGCGGCGTGCCGCTCGAACTCCAGCAGCAGGCCGTCGATCACCGCGATCACCTCATAGACGCCGTCGCCAAAAAGAAAGCCCCGGTCCAGCGCCGGGATGACGGCCTGCTCGGCCGGAACAAGACTGCCGTTGATATGGAAAATGGAGGACATGGAAGTTCTTGTGGGTAAGGGAAATCAGTGGCTGATGATGCGGGACAGGAAGGCGCGCGAGCGCGCCGACGCGGCGTTGCCGAAGAACGCCTCGGCGCTGGCGTCGTCGACGATCTCTCCGGACTCCATGAACACGACGCGGTCGGCGACGCGGCGCGCGAATCCCATTTCGTGCGTGACGACCATCATGGTCATGCCGTCGCGCGCCAGCCCCGTCATTACGTCCAGCACTTCGCCGATCATTTCCGGATCCAGCGCCGAAGTCGGCTCGTCGAACAGCATCACCACCGGGTCCATGGCCAGCGCCCGCGCAATCGCGACCCGCTGCTGCTGGCCGCCCGAAAGCTGTCCCGGATGCTTGCCGCCATGCGCCGCCACGCCGACGCGCTCCAATAGCGTGGCCGCCTTCTCCAAAGCCTGCGCGCGGCTGCGGCCCAGCACGCTGACTTGCCCCAGGCAGACGTTCTCCAGCACCGTCAGATGCGGGAACAGCTCGAAATGCTGGAACACCATGCCGACGCGGGCGCGCAGCTTGGGCAGGTCCGTGCCGGGCGCGCCCACGTCGGTGCCGTCGACCACGATGCGGCCCGCATCGAAGGGTTCCAGCCGGTTCACGCATTTGATCAGCGTGGACTTGCCCGACCCGGACGGCCCGCAGACCACCACGACCTCGCCGCGCCGCACGCGCAGCGAACATTGCTTGAGCACCGGCAGATCGCCGTAGCGCTTGCCGACCTGTTCGATCTCGATCATGTATGTAGACTCCTCATGGAAACAGCTTCAGGCCCCGATCCGGGCGCGCAGCGCCCGCACGCCGCGCGAAGCGGTGAACGAGATCACGAAAAACACCAGCGCCACCAGCATGTACATCTCCACCAGGCGGTTGTCGCGCTGCGCGATCTTGGTCGCGGCTCCAAGGAAATCCGTGAGCGACAGGACATAGACCAGCGCCGTTTCCTGGAAGATGACGATCACCTGCGTCAGCAGCACCGGCAGCATGTTGCGGAACGCCTGCGGCAGGATCACCTTGCGCAGCACCTGTCCGTGGGTGAGGCCCAGGGCGCTGCCCGCCGCATACTGGCCATGCCCCACGCTGCCCACGCCTGCCCGGATGATCTCGGAGAAATACGCGGCCTCGAACAGGATGAAGGTAATGAAGGCCGACCCCATGGCGCCCAGCACGATGGGCCGCTCAGCCCCCGTAACCGCCTGCAATGCGTAAGGCAGGATGAAATAGATCAGGAAGATCACCAGCACCAGCGGCAGCGAGCGGAACAGGTTCACATACACCGTGGCGGGCCAGGCCAGCAGACGGCCGCCGTACAGCCGCGCAATCGCCAGCAAGGTGCCCAGCAGCAGGCCGCCCACGGTCGACGTGAAGGTCAGCAGCAAGGTAAAGCGCAGGCCCGACAGGATCAGGTACGGCAGCGCGTCGACGATGGCTTGCAGGTCGAAATCCGTCATGCCCTGCCCCCTTTCGCCGCACGCCCGCCGACTGCGCGCCCCGGAATGCGCAACTTGTATTCGAGCGCCCGCATCACCACGATCACAATCAGGTTGAGCGCCAGATAGGCCATGGTCGCGGTCAGGAACGCCTCGAACACCTGGAACGAAAACTCCTGCATCGCATGGGCCTGGGCGGTCAGTTCCGCCAGCCCGATGGTCAGCGCCACCGAAGTGTTCTTGATGGTGTTCAGGCAATCCGAAGTCATGGTGGGCAGGACCGTGCGCAGCGCATTCGGCAACAGCACGTGCCAGTACAGCTGGGGCAAGGTCAGTCCCAGCGCCAGGCCCGCGTTGCGCTGCCCTTTGGGCAGGGCCTCGATCCCGGCGCGCAGCTGTTCGCCGATGCGCGCCGACATGTACATGCCGATGGCCAGCGCCGCCGTGTAGAAGGACGCGTCGGGCAACTGCTTGATCCAGTCTCCGGCCGCGGCAGGCAGCAGCTCCGGCAAGACGAAGTACCACAGGAACATCTGCACGATCAGCGGGACGTTCCGGAACACTTCCACATAGACGGCCCCCGCCGCGCGCACCCCGCGGTAGGGCAGCGTGCGCGCGACGCCGACCGCCAGGCCCAGCGCCAGCGCGATCAGCCACGCCAGCGCCGCGGTCTTGACCGTCACGCTCAACCCGTCCAGCAGGGTTTGCAGATAGGTTTGCCCGCCATCGGGCGACGGGGCCAGCAGCACGCCCCAATTCCATTGATATGCCATGCTTTTCTCGATGATCAGGCCGCGCGCGGTCCCGGCCCCCGGGGCGGGGCCGCGCATCGGCGTATTGCGGCAGGTTCCGGGCCTAGCGGTAGGCGGCGGGATCGCCCGAATCGGTGGGCGTGGCGACCACGCGCTTGAGCGCCTCGCTCATCGCCACGTTCAGGTTGATGCCCTTGGGCGGCAGCGGGCTGCGGTACCAGCGGTCATACAACGCCCGGAACTCGCCGCTGGCATAGAGCGTCTTGATGGTGTCGTCCACCAGCGCCTTGAACTGCGGATCGTCGCGGCGCAGCATGATGGCGTAGGGTTCGATCGACAGAGACTCGTCGGACACCTCGTAGCGGTCCGGCTGCTTGGCGTTGGCGATCAGGCCGTAGAGCAGGATGTCGTCCATGACGAAAGCGGCGGCGCGGCCGGTCTCGACCATCAGAAAGCCTTCCGCGTGTTCCTTCACGGGCACGATCCTCATGCCCAGCCCGCGCTTTTCGTTCAGCTCGTTAATCTGGCGGATGTTCGCGGTCCCGGAGGTAGAGGCCACGACCTTGCCCTTCAGATCGTCGACGCTGCGCAACTTGGAGGACTTCTGGCTGAGGAACCGGTTGCCGGTGACGAAGGTCGTGACCGAGAACGCCACCTGCTGCTGGCGGTCCAGGGTGTTGGAAGTCGAGGCGCATTCCAGGTCTATGGTGCCGTTGCCCATCAGCGGAATGCGCGTGGCGGAGGTGACGGGCAGATACTTCACCTGGATGTCGCTGCGCTTCAGACGGGCCTGCACCGCGCTGACGATGCGATTGCAGATGTCGATCGAGTAGCCGACAGGCTTCTGGTTGCCGTCGTAATAGGAAAACGGAATCGAGGTCTCGCGATGGCCGATGGTGATCGCGCCGGTGTCCGCGACCTTCTTCAGCGTGCCGTCCAGCTGCTGGGCCGCGACGGGGCCTGCCATTGCAACCGTCAATGCCGCGATCAATGCCTTGATGGAAAGTGCCATGCTTTTCTCCTTGGGATTCATGTACTTGTGGGGTGCTGCGCAGGACTCGCCGCCGAGCGCGCCCGTCTCCCTGCCGTGGCGGGAGCTTCGGGCGCGGCCAGTCAACGTTGGGTATAGAGGTTGAACACGCGCTCCACCGGCTCTTGGGCTGGTCCCTGGCGGCGCGCATACATGCAGATCTGCATCGGGACGGCGCAGCGCCTGTCCTTGATCGCCACGATCTCTCCCGCGTCCACCGACACCCGGGCGCTGGACTCGGGCAGCCACGCCAAACCCACGCCGGCGCTGACCAGCGTGCGGGCGCCGTCCACGAAATCGGTTTCGCAGACGCGCTGCAGGACGGGGCGTTGCAAGAGGTCGCCGCAAGACAGGTCGACCAGCCGCCGGAAATAGGCGCCCTGGGCGTGCGACACATAGGGGTAACGCGCGGCAGAATCGGCGTCGTACAGTGCGGTCTCGTCCACCGGCATCGTGGCGGGGCGGAACAGGCGCAGGAAGTCGGGCTCCATGCCGGTCCTCATATAGGCTTGCGGATCCAGCTGTATGTCTTCCGCGGCGTGGCGAAAGCACACCAGCAGGTCCACCACGCCGGCCGCCAGCCACTCGACCGAATCATGCACATTGCCCACATGCAGGCGCAGCGACTCGACCCCGCTCTCTTCCTTCCAACGGACGCACCAGCCCGGGAAGTGCGAGGTTGCCAGGCAATGGGGCATGGCCACCCTGAGGACCGCGCCGTCATGGCCGGTGACGCCGGCCTCGCCGCGCGCATCCACCACCTTGCGCACGATTTCGGCGGCGTTGGAACGGAACTGTTCGCCCGCCGCCGTCAGACGCAAGGGAAAGCAGCCGCGGTCGATCAGCGCGGCGCCCGCCCAGGTTTCCAGGGACTGGATGCGGCGGCTGAATGCCGACTGCGATACATGCCGCAGCTCAGCCGCCGTGGTGAACTGTCCGCATTCCGCCAAGGTCAGGAAATCCTGGAACCAACGTAGATCCATTGCAACCGCCGCGCCGTCAGAGTGAATGCGAGGCAGTATAGGGACCGCGCCCGGCGGGCTTATGCATAGTTTGCATAACGCCCCCGCAGTCAGGGTTACTCCCGACTTTTCCGTCTAGGGCAGGTTTTCCCGGAAGATCACCTGGCTGCGCGCCAGCTCCACCCCGTTCATCGGACTGCGCTTGTCGCGCAGGTTGCAGAAGATGCGCACGCAGCTCATCAGCGCCTCCATCGGGCTTTGCGTGATGACGGCGTCCATGGTGCCGTCGATCAGCAGCGCGCGGGTGTCGGGCGTGAGGCCGTGACCGATGAAGACCACCCGGTGTTGCTGCCCGGCTTCCTTCAGCGCGCGCGCCACGCCATCCGAGGCTCCGCCGATGTTGTAGATGCCGGCCAGCTGCGGATACTGCTCCAGCAGCTGGCGGGTCTGCTCGTAGTTGCGCTGCGCGTCGTCGTAGCCTTCGCGCAGGTCCACCACCTGCATGGCCTGGAACTGTTCGGCGTACAGCTGCAGGAAGCCGCCTTCCCGCTCTTCGTGGGCGCGGTAGTGGCGCGACCCGGCGATCAGCGCCACGTGCGCCGCGCGCGACCCGATAAAGCGTGCGATCAGGTAGCCCGCGGTGCGCCCGGCCGCGCGGTTGTCCAGGCCCACATAGGCCACGCGGGCGCTGTTGGCCAGATCGGAGATCAGCGTCACCGCCGGCACGCCCTGCTGCGCCAGCAGGTTGACGGCCTCGCGCACCGCCGGATGCTCCAGCGCCATGAAGGCGATGCCGTCGGCGCGCTTGCCGTGCTTGGCCAGGGCCTGCGCCAGCGCATCCGGATTGAAGCTCTCCACGTACTCGACCTGGCACCTGGCGTTGAGCGGCCCGAAGTGCTCCTGCGCATAGCTCACGGTATCGCCCAGCATGCGCAGGTAGCGGTTGCTGCCGCGCGGCAGCAGGAACACCAGCCGCAAGGGTTCCGGCGCCGCGGCCGCACGGACCTCCTGTTCCGGCAGATAGTCCAGTTCGATGGCCGCCTTGAAGACTTTCTGGGCGGTACTGGCGCGCACGCCGGGCCTGCGGTTCAGGACCCGGTCGGCCGTGGCGGTGGACACTCCTGCGCGCTCCGCCACATCGGCCAGACGCGCGAGCTTGCGTTCGGGAGGCATGCGATTCACATCAAAATCCATCATTAATCAGGTTTGACGATATTGGCAACGATTCACTATTGTCCACTCTGCCGCATGGTACTGGCGCTGTTGTGGCACATCAAAAAACATCATAACCAAGATTATGGAGACAACCATGAAGCTGCTGACACGCCGTAGCGCCCTGCGCCGCCTTTGCGCGGTTCCCGCCGTCGCCCTGACCTCGGGCTTCCCGCTGATCGCCCGCGCCGCCGACTACACGCTCAAGTACGGCAACAACCTGCCGGTCACGCACCCGCTGAACATCCGCGCCCAGGAAGCCGCCGAACGCATCCTCAAGGAAAGCAACGGCCGCGTGGACATCAAGATCTTCCCGAACAACCAGTTGGGCGGGGACACCGACATGCTGGCCCAGGTGCGCTCGGGCGGCATCGACTTCTTCACCCCTTCCGCACTGGTCATCGCGACCCTGGTGCCGGTGGCGGCGATCAATGCCGTGGGCTTCGCCTTCAAGGACTACAACCAGGTCTGGAGCGCCATGGACGGCGCGCTGGGCGCCCACGTGCGCGCCGCCATCGCACAGCGCCGCCTCTACGCCTTCGAAAAGATGTGGGACAACGGCTTTCGCCAGACCACCAGCAGCAAGGCGCCGGTCAAGTCCGCCGCCGACATGGAAGGGCTGAAGATCCGCGTGCCGGTCAGCTCGCTGCCGATCTCCATGTTCAAGGGCCTGGGCGCCGCCCCCGCCAGCCTGCAGTTCAGCGAGGTCTATTCCTCGCTGCAGACCAAGGTGGTGGACGCGCAGGAGAACCCCTTGCCCATCATCCAGGTGGCCAAGCTGTACGAAGTGCAGAAATACTGCTCGCTCACCAACCACATCTGGGACGGCTACTGGTTCATCGCCAACGGCCGCATGTGGGAAGGCCTGCCGCAGGACCTGAAGACGGTGGTGGCGCGCGGCATCAACGAGGCCGGCCTCGCCCAGCGCGAAGACATCAAAAAGCTCAATGCCTCGGTGCAGTCGGACCTGGAGGGCAAGGGCCTGCTGTTCAACCAGCCGTCGGCCGACAGCTTCCGCGAGCAATTGCGCGCGGCCGGCTTCTACAAGGAATGGCAGGGCCGCTTCGGCAACGAAGCCTGGACCCTGCTGGAGCAGGCCGTCGGCAAGCTGGCCTGAGGACGCGCCATGTCCTCCCTGTCCGCTCCCCACGCCGCGCCGCAGGCGCTGCCGGCCCATCCGCTGCGCCGCGCCGCCGGCGCCCTAGACGCGCTGCTGGGCAGCGTGGTCGAACACGTGGCCGCGGCCATCGTGCTGATCGAGATCGCCGTGTTGTTCGCGGGCGTCGTCGCGCGCTACGCCTTCCACAGCCCGCTGGTCTGGTCCGACGAGCTGGCGTCCATCCTGTTCCTGTGGCTGTCGATGCTGGGCGCGGTGGTCGCCCTGCGGCGCGGCGAACACATGCGGATGACTGCGCTGGTCAACAACGTCAGCCCCGCGCGCCGCGCCCAGCTGGAAACGCTGGCGCTGGCCGCATCGCTGGCCTTCCTGGCGCTGATCCTGGCGCCCGCCGTGGAGTACGCGCATGAAGAACACTTCATCATCACGCCCGCGCTGGAGCTGAGCAACGCCTGGCGCGCCGCCGCGATTCCGGTGGGCATGGGACTGATGGCGGTGGTGGCGCTGCTGCGCCTCCTGCGCACCCAGACCGCGCCGCAAATGCTGGCGGCGCTGGCGGGAGCCGCGGCGGTGGTCGCGCTGTTCTGGGTGGCGCAGCCCCTCTTCGCCACGTTGGGCAAGCTGAACCTGCTGATCTTCTTCGTGGGCATCGTCGCCGCCACGGTGTTCTCGGGCGTGCCCATTGCCTTTTCGTTCGCGCTGGCCACGTTCTCCTACCTGGCCCTGACCACCAACACGCCCATGGTGGTGATGGTGGGCCGGCTGGACGAGGGCATGTCGCATTTGATGCTGCTGGCGGTGCCGCTCTTCATCTTCCTGGGTTCGCTGATCGAGATGACCGGCATGGCGCGCGCCATGATCCAGTTCCTCGCCAGCCTGCTGGGCCACGTGCGCGGCGGACTGTCCTATGTGCTGATCGGCGCCATGTACCTGGTGTCCGGCATCTCGGGATCCAAGATCGCCGACATGGCAGCCATCGCGCCCGTGCTGTTCCCGGAAATGCAGAAGCGCGGCGCCAAACCCGGCGACCTGGTGGCGCTGCTGTCGGCCACCGGCGCGCAGACCGAGACCATTCCGCCGTCCATCGTGCTCATCACCATCGGCTCGGTGACCGGCGTGTCCATCGCCGCGCTCTTCACGGGCGGGCTGCTGCCGGCCGTGGTGCTGGGCCTGGCCCTGTGCTCGGTGGTGTGGTGGCGCTACCGCAAGGAAGACCTGAGCCTGGCGCAGCGCTTCAGCGCCCGCGAGATCGGACGCTTCTTCGTCATCGCCCTGCCCGCCGTGGCCCTGCCCTTCGTGATCCGCGCCGCGGTCGTCGAAGGCGTGGCCACCGCCACCGAGGTCTCGACCATCGGCATCGTGTATTCGGCAGTGGTCGGCCTGCTGATCTACCGGCGCTTCGACTGGGCCCGCTTGAAGCCCATGCTGATCGAGACCGCCTCGTTGTCGGGCGCCATCATGCTGATCGTGGGCTGCGCCACCGCCATGGCCTGGGCGCTGACGCAGTCCGGCTTCTCCGGCGACCTGGCCAAGCTGATGGCCGGCATGCCCGGCGGCAGCTACGGCTTCCTGGCCGTCTCCATCGTAGCCTTCATCATCCTGGGCAGCGTGCTGGAAGGCATACCCGCTATCGTGCTGTTCGGCCCGCTGCTGTTCCCGATCGCGGCGCAGGCCGGCGTGCACGAAGTGCACTACGCCATGGTCGTGATCTTCGCCATGGGCATAGGCCTGTTCGCGCCGCCCTTCGGCGTGGGCTACTACGGCGCCTGCGCCATCAGCCGCGTCGATCCCAACGAAGGCATAGGCCCGATCTGGGGCTACGTCGCCGCGCTGCTGGTGGGCCTGGTGATCGTCGCTGCCTTCCCCTGGTTCTCCATCGGTTTCCTGTGAGGTCCGCGGCCCGCAGCGGGCCGCATCCTCCCGACATCCTCAAACCTCTCCCGCAAAGAATCCATCATGAGTCGTTTCCTGGGCGAAATCCGCCAACTCGGTTATGTGGTCCACGACATCGAAGCCGCCATGGACTACTGGAGCAGCACGCTGGGCGTGGGGCCCTGGTACTACAACCCGCGCGTGCCCATCGTGAACTACCAGTACGACGGCGAGCGCCACGAACCGCACAACTCGGTGGCGCTGGCGAATTCCGGCTTCGTGCAGGTCGAGCTGATCCAGACCCGCAACGACGTGCCCTCCATGTACCGCGACTTCCTGCAGGCCGGCCGCACCGGGCTGCAGCACGTGGCCTATTGGACCGAAAGCTACGACGCCGACCTGGAGCGCCTGCTGGCGCAGGGCTTCAAGCCCAAGATGAGCGGCGAAGTGGGCGAGAAAGGCCGCTTCATCTACTTCGACACCGAGTACCACCCCGGCACCGTGATCGAGCTGTCCGAAGTGGCCGGTCCCAAGGGCCGCCTGTTCGACCTGATCCGCGACAGCGCCCGGGATTGGGACGGCAAGGACCCCGTGCGCCCCTTCCCCGATCTGAACCGGATCTGATCCCTTACCTGCCACCTCCGCCATGAATTCCCAATCGTTTACCGCCACCTACCTGATCGAAACCCCGCTGGACCCCGGCAAGGTCGCGGAGATCATGGCTGGCGAGCAATCCTGCGGCACCTTCACGCGGGTGCAGGGCGAAACCGACGAACTGCGCGCCCGCGCCCGGGCGCGGATCGAGTCCATCGAACCCCTGGAGTCCGCATCCGCGCCCAGCCTGCCCAACGCCTGGCTGGCGCGGCAGCCGGGCGGCATGCCTGGCCGCTGCCAGCGCGCCCGCGTGCGCATCGCCTTTCCCGTCGCCAACGTCGGCGCCAACCTGCCGACGCTGGCGGCCACGGTAGGCGGCAACCTGTACGACCTGGGCGAAGTCACGGGCCTGCGCCTGGAAAGCATGGAACTGCCGGCCAACTACCGCGCCCAGTTCGACATGCCGCGCGCGGGCATTGCCGGCACGCGGCAACTGACCGGCGTGGCGCATGGCCCGCTGGTAGGCACCATCATCAAGCCCAACGTCGGCCTGTCGCCCGAGCAGACCGCGCATCTGGCGGCGCAGCTGTGCAATGCAGGCGTGGACTTCATCAAGGACGACGAGGTCTGCGCCAACCCTGCCCACGCGCCGCTGGCGCAACGCGTCGCCGCCGTCATGGCGGTGGTGCGCGCGCACCGCGAGCGCACCGGACGGCAGGTCATGGTGGCGTTCAACATCAGCGACGAGACCGACGCCATGCGCCGCCACGCCGACCTGATCGAACGCGAAGGCGGCTCCTGCGTCATGGCCAGCCTGAACCATTGCGGCTACTCGGCCATCCAGACCTTGCGACGCAGCACCCCGCTGGCGCTGCACGGCCACCGCAACGGTTACGGCGCGCTGTCGCGCCACCCCATGCTGGGCGTGGGCTTCCAGGCTTACCAGACGCTATGGCGGCTGGCCGGCGTGGACCATATGCACGTGCACGGCCTGCAAGGCAAGTTCGCCCAGGAAGACGCCGAAGTCGTCGAGTCCGCGCGCGACTGCCTGGCCTCGCTGACTCCCGGGATCGATGACCCCGTCATGCCGGCGTTTTCGTCCGGCCAATGGGCTGGCACCGTGCCCGCCACCTGGGCCGCCGTGCGCAGCGACGATCTGCTGTTCATGTCCGGCGGCGGCATCCTCGCCCACCCGGACGGACCCGCCGCAGGCGTGCTCAGCATCCGCCAGGCCTGGCAGGCCATGCGCGACGGCGAGCGCCTGGAAGACTACGCGCGCAACGCCCCGGAACTGCGGCGCGCCATCGAGTTCTTCGGCAGCCGCGCATGAGTTCAGCGGCGCAAGACGCAACGCGGCCGCGGCTGGGCTGGTACGGCGACGACTTCACCGGCGCCACGGATACGCTGGCCGAAACCGCGCGCGCCGGCCTGCGCAGCCTGCTGTTCCTGGGCGTGCCGACGCCGGACCAGCTGCGCCGCGCCGGACCGCTGGACGCCATTGGCATCGCCGGCGCGGCGCGCGGCATGGCGCCAGCCGAAATGCAGGCCGAACTGCAGGCCGTGGGCCGCTACATGGCGGGTGCGGGCGTGCGCGTTCTGCATTACAAGTGCTGCTCCACCTTCGACAGCGCGCCGCACGTGGGCAGCATCGGCGCCGCCGTGCGCGAACTGCGCCGCCACATGCCCAACCCGCTGGTGCCTATCGTGGGCGGGCAGCCCAGCATCGGCCGCTATTGCAGCTTCGCCCAGCTGTTCGCGCGCGCGGGGTCCGCGCCCGAGATCCATCGCATCGACCGCCATCCGGTCATGAGCGCGCATCCCGTCACTCCCATGCACGAAGCCGACCTGCGCCTGCACCTGGCGGCGCAAGGCTTGGCGGACATCCGCTCCTTGCCGCACACGGCCTACCCGCGGCTGCGGCGGGCGGCGGATGCGCCGCTGCTGGACGACTGGATCGACCAGGTCATCGAAAGCACCGACGGACCGCTGCTGCTGGACCTGGTCGACGAAGAACAGCTGGCCATCATCGGCCGGCTCATCTGGCGCGCGGCGTCCTGCCTGCCGTTACTGGCGGTCGGCCCCAGCAGCGTGCAGCAGGCGCTGGCCCGTGCCACGCCAGCCGGCGGCGGCAGCGCCGCAGCCGCGCCGCTGCAACCGGCCTCGGGTCCCGTGCTGGCGGTCGCCGGCAGCCTGTCTCCGGTCACGGCCAGGCAGATCGCCGCGTGCCGGCAATACCAGCTCCAGCCGCTGCAGGCGCAACGGCTCTTGCAAGACCCAGCCTACGCCGCCCAGCAAGCCCAGTTGGCCGCCGCCACGCTGGCCCAGGGGCGTAACGTGCTGGCGCACACCGACCGGCCCGCCCAGCTCCTTGCACCCCATCAGACCGCCGCGACCGCCCGCGCCACCGGTCAACTGGTGGCGGATATCGTGCGCGCCAGCGCGCAAGCCGGCGCGCCCCTGTCGCGCATCGGCATCGCCGGCGGCGACACCTCCAGCCAGGCGACGTTGGCCCTGGGCGTCTGGGGCCTGGCGTTCCGCTGCGTGCTGGCGCCCGGCGTGACGGTCAGCCTGACGCGCAGCGATGACCCTGTGACCGACGGCATTGAACTGATGCTCAAGGGCGGACAGATGGGCGGCGATCTGCTGTTCGATGAGTTGGCGTCGGGAGCGGCCTGAGCCGGCATGACGCGCCACGGCGCGCCATGCCCTCAGAACTTGTGCCGGATGCCTAGCGCCAGGGCGGCCTGGCTGTCCTTGCCCGGGGGTAGCGTGGCAAGCGGCGCAAAGTTCAGCGCGGAGTTACGCGCATAGGCGCCGACCGCATACAGGTCTGTGCGCTTGGACAGCCCGCTGTAAAGCAGCTGCAAGACATGCTGTTTGGGATTCGGCGGATTTCCTCCCCCTGCGTCGGCCTTCACGTCGTCGTAGTAAAACGCGGCAGTGACCTGCAGGACCCGCGAAAGGCGGTACCCGACTCCGATCCACCACATGTCGTCGCGCTGGTTCAAGCTGCCTCGGGCCGTCTTGTCCTGCGCCCAGCGGTAGCCCGCCGTCAGGTGCCAAGGATCCGGCGCGTAGGAAGCGCTCAAGGCCAGCTTGCGCAGCCGGTTCGACGCGGTTGTCGGCTTTGCGCCGCCGGCCTCGTCGTAGACTGCCGCCAGGCCAAACAGGCCGGACAGGTAGCTCGCTCCCCCGCCCCAGGCCGACCGCTGATAACGCGTGCCCGCCGCATCATCGAGCTGGTAATGCGCCTGCGCCGACAGCGCCCCCGTCCCGACGCGATACTTGACCAAGTTGTCGTGACGCACACCACCCAAGAGAGCCCCCGAAGGCTCGTAGGCCGGCGCGTAGGCCTGAGGCACCATCGGGAACAACAGGCTGAACATGCTGGTGTATTGCCTTCCCAAAGTCACCATGCCGTAGGGGCTGTTCAGACCCAGGAAAGCCTGGCGGTTGAACGGCCGTCCCTCCTCGGCCATGGTTCCCGTATGCGTATTCAAGCCGCCTTCAAGCGTGAAAACAGCCTGCATCCCGCCACCCAGGTCCTCCACTCCCTGCATACCCCAACGGGAACCCGACAAACCGCCGGAGCCCATCCGCATCGAGGATCCGCCGGACGAAGACGATCGCCCCGCCGACGCGCCGCGCTTCTTGTTATCGATGTTGTTGCTCTTGTACTCGATATACGTGTCCGCTATTCCGTAAAACTTGAGACTGGACTGCGCGAACACCGCAGGCGAGTGCGCGGCATAGACAGCCAATGCCGCGCACATCGCCGGGACCTTGAATTGCTTGCCACACTTCCTGTATTGCTTTCCATACTTCATGAACCACCCCCTTTGAAAATCGTTATGTTTGCCGTGGCCGGCAATAGGCCAGCCCCAGGACACTGCAACTCTCGGCGCCACGCGAACCGGTGCTCGAACGGCCTCGGACTACAGGTTGGTCAGCTTTGCCAGATAGTTTTCTTCGGTGCCATGCAGATCCTGATCCTGCGTCGCCAATGCCAGGATTCCCCGCTTATGCCTACTACTCCCGCGTCGATATCGGACTGATTCCCGCGTATTGGAGGAAGACATTCCTGCTCATCCTTCCCGCCCCTTGCGACTGCACCAAAGCGTCTGTTCTTTTCTGTGCCACGCCTGTCTCCGTCGCTATAATCAGCCGCGATATTGACATCGCCAAACCCCGCAATTAAAGGGTCGCGCCGGAAATAAACGGTTTCGTTGCGGGAAAGAATATGAATCGCCTGGTCGCAATGAATGTCTTCTGCAAGGTCGTCGAACATGGAAGCTTTACGATCGCTGCAACGCGCTTGAACATGTCCACCGCCTCGGTGAGCAAGAACGTTTCTGCGCTGGAAGACCACATAGGCACGCCGCTGCTTGCGCGCACCACTCGCCGCATCGTGCTCACCGATGCGGGCAAGACCTACTACGAAAAATGCACCCGCATCCTCGAAGATGTGGAAGAAGCCGAACGCACCGCGGGGCAGGTACAGACCACGCCACGGGGCATCCTGAAGGTGCGCGCGCCGATCGCCTTCGGCGCGGCGGATCTGGGCCGCCTGATCACGGAATTCACCGCGATCTTTCCCGAGGTCACCGTTGAAATGACACTCAACGACAAGTATCTCGACCCGGCGGACGAAGACATCGACGTCGCGCTGTATATCGGCGCAACCCCCAAGCATTTCGCGGCGGGCGCCCAGACCATCGCCACCCTGCCCAGGGCGCTGGTCGCCGCGCCGACCTATCTAAAACGCCAGGGCACCCCAAAGGACATCCGGGATCTCGCCAGCCATCAGTGCCTGATCTATAAGCGCGGCGCCAACCACAACGAATGGCGCTTTACGCGAGACGACCTGAAGCAAACCGTGCATGTCAGCGGCCCCCTGCGCAGCAACAACAGCCTGACTCTGCGCGACGCAACGCTGAACGGCGCCGGTATCGGACTGCTGCCCGCTTATCTGGTCGCGCAGGACCTGGCCGACGGCCGTCTCATGTCCCTGCTGCCGGATTGGCAGCCCGCGGAGCGAAACCTGTATGCCGTGTACCCGCAGCCGCGGCGCTCATCGCCCAAGGTGCGCGAGTTCATCAATCTGTTGGCCAGCAGCCTGGACCTGGGTGCTGCTTGCTCACGCTAGCAGCGGGTTATGCTGCCGACGCGCCCGCCTTTGCGGGTTCCTACGATCAGGAGACTTGCCCACATGAACTGGCCGATACGCGCTTGCACCATGGCAGCGATCGCCCTCTGCGCGTCCGCGGCTGTTTCCGCCGCCGCCCCTGCGAATCAGGCCGAATGGACCACTGGCGCAATGCGCAAACTGCAAAGCCATCTGGAAATGCCCAGGGAAGCGTACGAACTTGACGGTCCCCTAAGCCTGCGCCTGCGCCTCACTGTCCTGCGGGACGGCAAGATCGACGCGGTGGACCTCGCCAGTTCCTCGGGGTATGTCGCCATCGACAAGGCCGCGGTCCGCATGGTCCGGCGCGCCAGCCCGCTGCCCGCCTTCACCAGCGACATGCAGGCCGACAGGGAAATCCTGATGCTGCCGGTGCGGTTCCAGATGATCGAGGAGCCCGCCAGCGACGCCGAGCGCCGCTACGCCGACCGGACGCGCGGATTCGGCGTCACCGTGCCCGCTGCCTATCGGATCGTGAAGAGCGGCAAATCCGACGAATTCGATGTGCTGGTCGAGATCGTCCGCGCCAACGGCGCGCCGCAAGCCGCGGGCGCGGCCGGCTACCTGTGCGCCGTCGGCTTCAGCACGCCGCGCAAATCGCTGAAGACGCATCCCGGCGCCGAAGCGCCGCTCTCTGCCGCCGAGCGCATGGCTGCGGCCGAAGCGATCCTGGCCGCGCAGGGCGAATCGCCCGAGCAGCGCAGCGGCTTCGAGTTGCAGGGCGCCAAGGGCATCGACTATGTCGCGCCCGCGGGCGCAGGACCGGATGGCACGCGCCTGCTGGAATACAACGCCTTGCTGGATACCGCGACGCTGCGCGTCGCGATGCGCTGCACCGCGACTGCCGAGGACATGCCGGCAGGCCTGCCCGCGTTCCGCAAGATACGGGACGGCATCAGCCTGGGCGGGCATACGGCTGCACCGGCCGCGCGCTAATCCAACATTTCGAAGTACGGCGCCATGCGCTCGCGCGACCTGAGAATGTGGTCGCGCATGGCATCCTGAGCGCCATCGGCATCACGCTCGCTCAGCGCCCGCACGATGCGTGCATGCTCGGTCACGGCTTCTTCCGTGACCCTCGAGTGGAAGCGCAGTCGGAACAGATGGGTATGCGCGTACAGCCGGGCCAGCGCTTCGGCAAGCAGTTCATTGCCGCTCTGCTCCGCGATCCAGGAGTGGAACTGCGCGTCCAGCACGGCGAATTTTCCATAGGCCACGCGCGCATCATCGGCGCTCGGGGCGCTCATTGCCGCAGACAGCGCCGCCAGTTCCTGCAGTGACGCGTCCGTCATGCGTTGCGCCGCCAGCCCGGCACCGAATGGCTCCAGCTGCAAGCGCAGTTCGTACATCTGCTCGAAACGCCTGCGCGTAGGCATGGGCGCCGCGCTGTATCCCACGTGATGCGTCTTGACGACCAGCCCTTCGGTTTCAAGCCGGATCAGCGCGGCGCGTATCGGCGTTTGCGATACGCCTAGCTCACGCACCAGCGCATCGACCGCGATGCGCATGCCGGGCGCGATCTTCAGGGAAATGAGCTGCGACAGCAGCGTTTCATAGACCTCGTCGCCCAACGACCGCACGCGCTCGCCCAGGCGCTGGCCGGCCGCGGGCATGGTCGAGGGTACGGCTGCGGAACCGCGAGAGAGTGTCGTCATGGTTGTTTCACCCGATTTGCCAACTATGTGTTGACGTCCAATTTGTTACGAGGTTAGCATAAATCAGATCGTATTTCAGATCCGATCGGATTTAACAACTTAACGACACTATGACGACAACGATAAAAATGGGGGAGGCAAGGCAGGTTTGCATCCGCGCGCTGGAACTGGCCGGAGCCCCGACCGACCACGCTGCGACGCAGACCGACCTGCTGCTTGAAGCCGAATTGCGCGGGCGCGCGTCCCACGGCCTGCTACGCCTGCCGCGCATCATCGAACGCATCCACAACGGCGTGGCCGACCCGAAAACCCGCGGCACGGCCGTCTGGCGCTCCCCAGCTTTCCTGGACATGGATGGCGAACGCGGCCTGGGGCCGGTGATCGCGCTGGCGGCCCTGGAGCAGATCCGCGAACGCGCCCGCGAGACCGGAATCGCCATCGCCGCGGTCAGCAACAACAACCATATCGGCATGCTGGCGCTCTACGCGGAAAGCGCGGCGCGCGAAGGCCAGATCCTTTTGGCCCTGTCGACCAGCGAAGCCCTGGTCCATCCCTGGGGCGGCCGTCAAGCCCTGATCGGCACCAACCCGATCGCTATCGGCGTACCCACCGCGGACGAACCGTTCGTGCTGGACATGGCCACCAGCCAGGTCGCCATGGGCAAGATCCACGACTACGCCAACCATGGCCGGCCACTCGAGCCGGGCTGGGCGCTCGACGGCGCCGGCAACCCCACCACGGATGCCGAAGCTGCCAAAGCGGGCGCACTGGCCCCCTTCGGTGAAGCCAAGGGTTACGCGCTGGGCCTGGCGTTCGAAGTGCTGGTCGCCAGCCTGACGGCATCCGCGCTGGGCAACGCCGTCAAGGGCACGCTGGATTCCCGCGAGATATGCAACAAGGGCGACGTCTTCATCGCGATCGAGGCCGGGTCGGGCGGGATTGCCAGCCGCGTCACGAGCTACCTGGATGACATCCGCGCCTGCCCTGCCCTGCTGCCCGGGCGGCCCGTCGCGGTGCCAGGCGATCGGGCGCGCACCGAACGCCGCCTGCGGCTGGATGCAGGCATCGAACTGGCCGACGAGGTCTGGCGCCGCATCCTCGACCTGGCGCAATGCGCCGCCTGAATTTCCCCAGACACCCTTTCAAGGATCCACAATGAATGAATTGTTTGGAATCATGCGCGCACCGCGCGCCGTGCTGTTCGGCAACGGCCAGCGCCTTGCGCTGGGCCGCGTCGCAGCCGCCCTGGGCCAGCGCGCGCTAATCTGTACCGACGAGCGCTTCGCCGCCACGGCGGAAATGTCCGAACTGCTGGCCACGCTGGAAAGCGCCGGCGTGCGCGTCCAGGTGTACGACCGCACCCAGCCGGACCTGCCCGTCGAGGGCGTCTACGAATGCGTGGCAGCGCACGGCGCGTTCCAGCCAGAGGTAATCGTCGGACTGGGTGGCGGCAGTTGCCTGGACATGGCAAAGCTGGTCAGCCTGCTGCTGACGCATGGCGGGAAGGCCTCCGATTACTACGGTGAATACAAGGTGCCCGGCCCGGTGCTACCCGTGATCGCGCTGCCCACCACATCGGGCACGGGCTCCGAGGTCACGCCAGTCGCCGTGCTGGCCGATAGCGCCCGCGATCTGAAAGTAGGCGTCTCCAGTCCGCACCTGATTCCCCACACCGCCATCTGCGATCCTGAACTGACGCTGACCTGCCCCAAGGGACTGACCGCCATCGCCGGCGCCGACGCCTTGACCCATGCCATCGAGGCCCTGACCGCGGTCCGTCGCAGTCCGGATGCCGACATCGCGCAGACGCGCGTATTCGTTGGCAAGAACGCCTTCAGCGACCAGCAGGCGCTGATTGCCATCCGCGCGCTCGCGTCCT
The DNA here is from genome assembly GCF_058796095.1 of Achromobacter sp. GW823-FHT04E03. Lineage (NCBI taxonomy): Bacteria > Pseudomonadati > Pseudomonadota > Betaproteobacteria > Burkholderiales > Alcaligenaceae > Achromobacter > Achromobacter sp. GW823-FHT04E03. The sequence continues at coordinate 1,390,724 of NZ_JBXAIJ010000001.1, forward strand.
ATCTGCCCCGCGCCGTCGACGACGGCTCCGACCTTCATGCCAGGGGCCAGGTCATGGCCGCGGCGCTTGCCGCTGGCCAGGCCTTCGGCGTGGCGGGCACCGCAGCGGCCCACGCCATCCAGTACCCGATCGGCGCGCTGACGCACACGGCGCACGGCGCAGGCGTGGCGACCCTGATGCCCTATGTCATGGATTTCAACGCAACGGCCTGCAGCGCGGACTATGCGGCCATCTCTATGGCGATGGGGGACACGGAAACCGATCCCGCGCGCCTCGCCGCCCGCGCGCCGCGCCATGTCTACGACCTGTTCTCGCGCATCGGCATCCCTGCAACGCTGGCTGGACTGGGCGTGCGCGCCGACCAGCTCGAATGGATCGCCGCGCAGTCCATGCTGGCCGCGCGCCTGGTCACGAACAATCCGCGACCGCTGGACCAGGACGGCATCGCCGCCATCGTGGCCGCCGCCTACGCGGGACGCGGCTCGTTTCGCGCATCTTGATAACCCGCCTTCCACCCACATCCGGAGCTGACGCATGACCATCGAGGCCAACAAGCTGTCTACAGACCTTTACATCGACGGCGCCTGGCGCGCCTCCACCTCGGGCCGTCGCATCGACGTGTACGACCCGTCGACCGAGCAGGTAATCGCCAGCGTGGCGGACGCCACGCTCGAAGACGCCGCCGCGGCCGTGGACGCAGCGGCGCGCGCTGCCGCAGGCTGGGCAGCTACACCCGCGCGCCAGCGCGGCGAAATCCTGCGCAAGTGCTATGAACTGATGGTCCGCGACGCCGACCATCTGGCACATCTGATTTCCCAGGAGAACGGCAAGGCGTTGACGGACGCGCGCGGCGAGGTCGCCTACGCCGCCGAGTTCTTCCGATGGTTTTCCGAGGAGGCGGTGCGCATCAATGGCGACATCAGCGTATCGCCCGGCGGCGCCAGCCGCATCATCGTGCAGTACCAGCCCATAGGCATCGCCCTGCTGGTCACCCCGTGGAACTTCCCCGCGGCCATGGCAACCCGCAAGATCGCGCCCGCGCTGGCCGCCGGCTGCACCTGCATCCTCAAACCCGCGACCGAGACCCCCTTGACCGCTTACGCCGTCATGCGCCTGCTGGAAGAAGCCGGCGTGCCTGCGGGCGTGGTCAACGTACTGACGACCTCCTCGGCTGGCAAGTTCGCCAACGCGGTGCTGGATGATCCGCGCGTGCGCAAGCTCTCCTTCACCGGTTCAACGGAAGTGGGCCGCGTGCTGCTGCGCAAGGCGGCGGATTCCGTCATCAGCTGCTCGATGGAGCTGGGCGGCAATGCGCCGTTCCTGGTCTTCGACGACGCGGACATCGATGCCGCCGTCGAAGGCGCCATGATCGCCAAGATGCGCAACGGCGGCGAAGCCTGCACGGCGGCCAATCGCTTCTACGTGCAGCGCGGCGCAGTCGAGGAATTCAGCGCCCGCTTCGCCGCGCGCATGGCCGCGCTGAAGACCGGCGACGGCGTCGATCCCGGCACCCAATGCGGCCCCTTGGTCAATGCGGGCGCGGTGGACAAGGTGGCATCGCTGGTGGCCGACGCCGTCGCCAAGGGTGCGCGGATCAAGGCCGGCGGCAAGCGGCTGGACCGCGCCGGGCACTTCTACGAGCCCACCGTGCTGGTGGATGTGCCCGCCGACGCCGACCTGCTTGCCGAGGAAATCTTCGGTCCCGTGGCGCCCATCGTGGCGTTCGATACCGAGGACGAAGCCGTGGCCTTGGCCAACGCCACGGAGTATGGGCTGGTCGCATACGTCTATACCCGCGACCTGGCGCGCGGACTGCGCGTATCTGAACGCATCGAAAGCGGCATGATCGCCCTGAACCGCGGCCTGGTATCCGATCCCGCGGCGCCTTTCGGCGGCGTCAAGCAAAGCGGCCTGGGCCGCGAAGGCGCGCACCATGGGCTGCTTGAGTTCATGGAAGCCAAGTACATATCCACCAATTGGTAAGCCCTGACGGCCGCGTCCCGGGCGCGGCCGTCCCTCTGATTGCAAAACCCTCACGAGGAGACAGCCACACATGGCTAAGTATGAAATTGCGACCATCGACGGCGATGGCATCGGTCCGGAGGTCTGCCAATCGGCGATCACCGTACTGAAGGAAGCCTGCGGCGCCGACCTGCTCTCATTCAGCAGCTACGACGGCGGCGCCGACCACTACGTCAGGTCGGGCCAGGTTTTGCCCGACGACACCTACGCAGCCTGCAAGGCGGCTGACGCCATCCTGCACGGCGCGGCCGGCATGCCGGGCGTGACCTACCCCGACGGCACCGAAGTCGGAAACGACCTGCATCTGCGCCTGCGTTTCCGGCTGGACCTGTACGCCAACGTGCGCCCGATCCGCTTGTACCAGGGCGTCGATTCGCCGCTCAAGAATTTCAAGCCGGGACAGATCGACTACGTCATCGTGCGCGAAAACACCGAAGGCCTGTACGCCAGCCGCGGCGGCGGAATCGTGCTGCGCGATGAAGTGGCGACCGACACCATCGTCGTCACCCGCAAGGGCATCGAACGCGTCGCCCGCTTTTCCTTTGAGCTGGCGCGCCAGCGCAACGGCGCGCCGCGTGACGGCAAGCGCCGCGTCACGGTGTGCGACAAGGCCAACATCCTGCGCACCTACGCCTTCTTCCGCGCGGTCTGCGATGACGTGGCCGCCAGCTATCCCGACGTCGAAATCGATTACGCCTATGCCGACGCCATCACAGTGCACATGCTCAAGCGGCCGGATTTCTATGACGTGATCGTGGCGGAAAACATGTTTGGCGACATCATTTCCGACCTGGGCGCCGCCACGATAGGCGGCATGGGCCTGTCGGCGTCTGCAGAACTGGGCGACACCCACGGGCTCTTCCAGGGCGCGCACGGATCCGCGCCCGACATAGCCGGCCAGAACGCCGCCAGTCCGCTGGCCACCATTCTGTCGGGCGCGCTCATGCTGCGCTGGCTGGGCGACAAGCATGCCGATGCCGCGCTCTCCGATTCCGCGCAACGCATCGAGCGCGGGGTCGAACAGGTGCTCGCCATAGGCGACCACGTGCCACGCGACCTGGGCGGCACGGCAAGCTGCACCGACATGACCCAGGCCGTCTGCCGCGCGTTGTCGCGCTGACGGCAAGGCCCCCCACCTAGAAAAGAAAATACGAGGAGACACCCCATGCTACGCATCACCCCCTTCCTGTGCGCCGCCCTGACCGCGGCAGCCTTTGCCGCTCCGGCCGCCGCCCAGGACTATCCCAGCCGCGCCATCACGGTCATCGTGCCCTTCGCGCCCGGCGGCACCAGCGACACGCTGGGCCGCCTGGTGGCCACTTCGCTGTCCAAGCAATTGGGCCAGACGGTGGTCGTCGAAAACTCAGGCGGGGCCGGCGGCCTCATCGGCATGCAGAAGCTGCAGAAGAGCGCACCGGACGGCTACACCCTGGCCTTCAACAACATGTCGCTGGCGATCCTGCCGCATCTGCATCCCAAGGCCAACTACGATCCGCAAAAAGAATTGGCGCCCATCGGCGTCGTCGCGACCGTGCCCATGGTGCTGTCGGTCAGCAACAAGAGCGGCATCCAGGATCTGCCCGCCATGCTCAAGCGCATCCGCGACGTGAACGCCGTCAAGCTCAACCTGGGCTCAAGCGGGCCGGGCAGCACGGCGCACCTGGCCGAGGCCATGTTTCTGCACTTCGCCGACGCACGCGGCGAACTCATTCCCTATCGCGGCACAGGTCCCGCGCTGACCGACCTGATGAGCGGCATGATCGACGGGGTCATCGACCAGACCGTGACCATGCTGCCCCTGCATCAGGACAAGCGCGTCAAAGCCATTGCCGTGACCGGAACCGCGCGCCTGGCGCAAAGTCCGGACATCCCCACCTTTGCCGAGGGCGGACTGCCTGAGTTCGATCTGGCCATCTGGAATGGCCTGGTGGCGCCGGCTGGCACGCCGCAGCCTGTGGTCGAAAAACTGGCCGCCGCCCTGTCGCAGGCAATAGACACCCCAGAGTTCAAGACTCGTCTGGAACAATTGGCGGCGCAAGCGCCTGCCGCACAGGAACGCGGCCCCATCGCATTCTCCGATCTGCTCAAGCGCGACTCGCAACGCGTATCGTCGCTGGTCAAGAGCGCGAACCTGCTCGGCGCCAATTGAACGCCGCGGGCGGCCTCAGTCAGCGCCCATGCCAATACCGCCGCCCGCGTTCACGCTCAGCCCACACATGCAGACCCCCAGCGCCTGAAGTCGCCATCACCGCGCCATCGCGGTCGCTGCGCCAAAACGCCGCGCCCGCGCGCGTCCACCGCAGTTCCACCGCGCGGGCCGGATGGCGAAAACGGTTCAAATGGCCCACCTGTGCGATCGCATGGCCGGCTGCGGACGCGTCCACCAAGTCCCTGCCCGAGGACGATGCCGAACCGTGATGCGGCGCCATCACCACGTCGACTCGGGGCAATACCCGGGCCAGCGCATTTTCCTGAGCCACGCCCACATCGCCCGTCAGCAGCAGCGCATGCGATGTCCCCTGCACCAGCAACACGCAGCTATCGGCATTGCGGCCCTGCCCGTTCCTGCCGCCGGCATCCGCGGGGTTCAGGAAGGTGAATGTCACGCCGTCCACCTCCCAGCTCATGCCGCGCCGGCAACGCCCCATATCGGCGGGCAACGGCGGCGCGGCGCTGCCCGCCTGCGGCCACATCCGGATATCGCGGCGCAGGAACGCAGCGAGATCGAACGATGCGTAGCTGCGCCCTGCCGGAACCGCCGCCAGCACCGCGCGCAATCCGCCCACGTGGTCCAGGTCGGCATGCGACAGGACCAACACGTCCAACCGCCGGATACCCCGCGCCAGCAGGAACGGCGCGACGACGCGTTCGCCCGCGTCGCTGCCGCCGTAATGGCGCGGCCCCGCGTCAAACAGCAAGGCCTGGCTGGCCGTCTCTACCAGGATGGCGCTACCCTGCCCCACATCCATCGCGCTCATGCGCCAATATCCTTGCTCGGGCCGGTCGGGCCGCCAAAACAGCAACGGCAGCATGCAGAGCCATCCCAGATGCCTGCCCGGCCATCCGCGCACCTGCAGCGCCCAGACCATGCCCGCCAAGGCCATCAGCAGCCAGGGCCACGACGCCGCCGCAACCGGCACGCTGGCCCAGGACGCGTTGCCCACCCAGGACACCGGCGCCATGACCAGGTCGAACGCCTGCAGGCCCCATAGCCCGGCCAACTCGGCCAGCCCCTGCGCCCCCGGCAAGACCGACAAGGCGGCACACGCCAAAGCCAGCGGCGTCACGACGAAGGTCACGACGGGAATCGCCACCGCATTGGCCAACGGCGATCCCAACGACACCTGATGCACCAGGTAGGCCAGCAAGGGCGTCAGGCCCACGGTCACCATCAGCTGCAGGCGTACCGCTTGCGCCAGCCTGGCCGAGCAGCGCCGGCGCCAGCCGGCTTCGCGGTCGACCGGCGCATCTGCGATGCGCAACAGCACCGCCACCGCGCCGAACGACAGCCAGAATCCCGGCGACACCGGCGCCCATGGATCCAACGCCACGACCGCCGCAGCCGCGCATGCCAGCACCCGGCCGCCCGACAGCGGCAGACGCGACACCGCGGCCGCCAGCACCACCGACAGCATGAAGAACGTGCGGCGCGCCGGCACGCCCCAGCCCGCCAGCAGGCAATACAGCAGTGCGACCAGCGCGGCCGCCGCCCCGCCCGCCACGCGCGCGGGCACGTGCTCGGCCAGCCCCGCGCCGCGCCAGCGCCCTCGCCGCCAGAACGCTGCCACCAACAGCCCGGCGATGCCCGCTATCGAGGTCACATGCATGCCGCTGATCGACACCAGATGCGTGATGCCGCTGCGGTTGAACAGCAGCCAGTCCTCGCGCGCGACGCCGGCCTGATCGCCGATGGCCAGGGCGACCATCACTGGCGCATAGCGATGTTCCCCCAAGGCCGCGCGCAAACCCTCCCGCACGCTGTGGCGCGCCCGCTCTATCGCGATGCCCGGCGTCGCCCAGGGCTTGTCCGCCAGCAGCCTGGGCTGTCCGCGCACCGTAGCCACGGCCCGTATCCCTTGCGCGAACAGGCGCCCTTCCACATCCGGCCCCGCTGGATTCAACAAGCCGTGCGGACGCCGCAACACCAGCGCCATGCGCCAGACCTGGCCGGGCTTGATTTCGGGAATCAGCGCCTGCGGGCCGGGCGGCGCCTGCCACGAGACCTGAATGCGCGAGGGAATGCCGGGTGGCGCAGGCTCATCCAGTTCGGCCAGAAAGCGTTGGCCTCGCTCGCCGCCATCCGGCAGGCTGGCCACGCGCAGCGCCAGGCGCGACACGGCGTCCTGATGCTCATCCGACAGCGCATCGTCCAACCTGGCTTGGGCTTGCAGACTGGCGTTCAGCGAACCCGCACACACGCCCAGCATCAAGGCGGCAAGCTGGCGCGCCAGACCAGACCGCGAGCGCAGGCAGGCAACCAGCCCAAGCAGGCAAGCCCCTGCCAGCCACCATGCGGCGCCCGCGCCGGGCAGCCGCGGGGACACCTGGACCAGTCCCGCGCCAGCCACGAACGCGACGCAGAAAATTCGGCCAGTGATAGCGATCTCCCAAAACCGGGGAGCGTAGGCGCATGCATTGCCGCATGGGCATGGGAGTGACCGGATTTGCCCACCTCGGCTGGGCGCAAGCGCAGCCAGGGTGCCGCCGCACGCGATATTTCCTGTATTGTTTCGGTGCTCGGCAAAATGCTTCACTCATTAATGAGATAAGTCCATGGCCCCTCCAGAAACGATCCCAGCCGCCTCGTCCTCGTTCCCGGCGACTGAGCTGACCAACGCTTTCGTCGCTTTCCTGTTTTCCGCGTCCGCGCCGGTAGCGATCATCCTGAGCGCGGGCGTGAAAGGGGGACTCAGCCAGGCCACCCTCGCCTCCTGGATCTTTGCGGCCTTCGTGCTCAACGGCATCCTTACCATCGTGATGTCCGCCATTTACCGGCAGCCGCTCGCCTTCCTGTGGACCATCCCGGGCGCGGTGCTGGTCGCCAGCGCCCTGCAACACCTGCCCTTTGCCGAGGTCGTCGGCGCCTATTTGCTGACCGCCGCGCTGATGCTGGTACTGGGGCTGACCGGCTGGGTCGGCGCCATCATGGACCGCATCCCCATGCCCATCGTCATGGGGATGGTCGCGGGCGTTTTTCTGAGCTTCGCGCTGGACTGGATCCGATCATTCGCCTCCGATCCGTGGCTGGCTGGCGCCATGACCGCGACCTTCTTCGCGGTCTCGTTGTTCCCCGCGGTGCAAAAGCGGCTCTCGCCCATCATCGGCGCGCTCATCGCCGGCGTATGCACGCTGGCGTTCACGGGCAGGACGCCCGCGCTGGAACATGTGACGTTCGCGACCTCGCTGGCAAGCCCGCAGTTCTACGCCCCGGTATTCTCTTGGGGCGCCGCGTTCGAACTGGTGTTGCCGCTGGCCGTGACCGTGATCGCGGCGCAGAACGCGCAAGGCATTGCCGTGCTGCGCAACTCGCTGCACCGCCCGCCGGTCAACGCCATCACCAATGCCTGTGGCGTGTTCTCGGCGCTGACCGCCTGCCTGGGCTGCGTCTCCACCTGTCTGGCCGGGCCGTCGAATGCCATCATCGCCTCCGGCGCCAACGCGTCGCGGCACTGGCTGGCCGCGGTCTTCCTCGGGGTGATGGTGATCGTGTTCGGGCTGTTCTCCCCGCTGGTCACGCAGGCGCTGCTGGCCACGCCCGCGGCCTTTGTCGCCACGCTGGCGGGACTGGCGCTCTTGCGCATCCTGCAAGGCGCATTCCACACCGCGTTCCGCCAGCACTTCACGCTGGGCGCCCTGGTTGCCTTCCTGGTGACGCTGGGCGGCCTGCCGCTGCTGGGCATCGGCGCGCCCTTCTGGGGCGTGGTGTTCGGCGTGGCGACCAGCTTCATCCTGGAGCGCGGGGACTTTGCGAAGCAGTCGGCGGCTTGAGATCGCCTGCGCAACAGCGCCCCTCAATCAATTCGGTTCTTCATCAGGACGATAGCTTCTCCGACCAGTTTTCCCTTGAGGAAACGTTGGTTCTTCGCGATGTTGCCATCGGCCGTCAGCTGATACCCGGTGACGAAGACCGACTGGCTGACGTTGCCCCCTATGGCCAACGCAACCTCGGTGCCTACCGCCACGATGATGTCGGAATGGCTGGGAGCTTCCGGATTCTTTGAGGCTGCGAGATATTGATCGAACGTGTAGGGCTTGTCCCGCCAACTGCCGATGATGTCGCCGACCTGCGGCTTTTCTTCCGTTATGCGTACGCCCCAAAACGGCGCGGACCGGTCCTCGCTCGCCCGCTTCCTGATGGCATCCCACATATAGGCCGCGTGACCGACGGACCGCTTGAATGCCTGGAACTCAGGGATGGTCTTCGCCGCATTGCTCACCATGAGGGAAATGGCGGCGGCCGACCAGGGATAGCCGGTGTCCTTTCCGGTCAGATTCCTTTTCAGCGCCTTCCACATCTCGTGGATGTAAGTGCTATAGGGTTCGACGGTCTCCTTTCCCCGCCCTTTGTCGAATCGTAGCCACTGTTCCACTGCCGCTGCCACGAGCGCCTCGCGAGCCGGAGTATCGAGTGGCCGCAGCGTTGGCTGCTTGGCAGTGGGGGCCCACTTGAATTTCGAATCCGCCAGGCCATCGACCGAATAGCCTTCGACGGTCAGGCCGCCCATTTTCGTCCGAACATGGTGCCACCCCGCGGGTGCGCCTCCCAGATCGTCCACCTCCTGGCCCAGGGTCAGGCTACCGATAGGCGTGTTGTTCTCGGTACTGGGAATGGACCGCAGGTTGACGGCTTCGACACTGACGAAACGCTTCATGAGACGCTCCCCGATCTGCTCGGACATTGGCTGCGTGACCCGACAGTACGCGATAACGTTCCGACAAGCCCTCCTCCGGTCGCATGAGAGGCGCAGCCGCAGATACCATCCGCACAAGATATGGGGATGCCGGAATTCCAAGAGTCTCCCCAAATGCCATAAGCACATCACTTAGTTGGAAATTGCGAATCGGTCGTTTGGCCGGGCGGTCATCTCCCGTACTGTGACCTGTCCGCGCCGGCCTTGCCGAATCCGCAAGGCGCCGCGTCCGTTTCACTCTCGGAGACCCGCATGAACGACCGGCTGCACCGTACCCAGGCTTCCCGCTCCGCCGCAATCAAGGCGAAGCTGGACTATCCCGTGATCGATACCGACGTACACGTCAACGACTACGCGCCCGTGCTGGAGGACTACATCCAGCACTATGGCGGCTCCAAGCTGGTGGACGTGCTGCGCAAGACGCAGGGCTCGCGCTTTGCCACCAAGTCCCAGGGCAAGGACTGGTACCAGCAGACCCCGGAAGAACGGCAGCGCAACCGCACGCTGCGCTCGCCCTGGTGGGCGCGCGTCACGCGCAATACCCTGGACCTGGCGACCGTCACGCTGCCCGAGCTGCTGTACGAGCGCCTGGAGGAACAGGGTTCGGACTACTCCATCCTGTTCCCCAACGACGTGCTGGCGCCGCTGGGCGCTGGCGACGAGTACCGTCAGCCGCTGCATCGCGCCATCAACCACTTCCATGCTGACCAGTACCGCAAGTACAGCGACCGCCTGACGCCCGTGGCGGGCATTCCGCTGAATACGCCGCAGGAAGCCATCGAGGAACTCGAATTCGCGGTCAAGACGCTGGGATTGAAGGTGGCCAATATCCCTGGCGGCGTGCGGCGACCGATCAAGGCCATCGCCGACAAGTATCCGCCCGCTGAATTCCCGGAGATCGCGCGCCATGCGTCCTACGTGGATTTCTTCGGCCTGGACAGCGAGTACGACTACGATCCGTTCTGGGCCAAGGCGGTGGAGCTGGGCGTGCCGCTGGCCACCCACTACGGCAGCCAGGGCTGGACCGGGCGCCACTCCATCAGCAACTACATGTTCAACCATATCGGCCACTTCGCCGACGGTTCCCAGGCCTTCGCCAAGGCGCTCTTCTTCGGCGGCGTGACGCGGCGCTTTCCGAACCTGCGCGTGGCCTTGCTGGAAGGCGGCGCGGACTGGGGCGCGCACGTATACGCGCACCTGGTGGACCGCTGGGAAAAGCGCAATCGCAACGCCGTGCAGCAGTACAACCCGGCCAACGCGGACGTGGAGCTGCTGGCCGACCTGTTCGAACGCTATGGCGCCAGCCTGCTCAACGGACGCGAGCTCAACAAGGACACCTTGCTGCGCGACAGCCTGGGCATCTCGGCGCTGCACCACAGCCGGGAACCGCAAGGCGACGAGCTCGACGACTTCGCCGCGGCCGGCATCGAGAGCGTCGAGGATATCCGCAAACGCTGGGTCGACAGCTTCTACTTCGGATCGGAGGCCGACGACCGAACCATAGGCGCGGCCTTCAACGACCGCGCCAATCCCCTGAACACCAAGCTCAACGCGATCTGGTCGTCCGACGTCGGCCATTGGGATGTGCCGGACCTGACCGAGCCGCTGGCCGAAAGCTGGGACCTGGTGGAAGACGGCGTGATCTCCGCGGCCGATTTCAAGGCCCTGGTGTTCGACAACCCCTACCGCTTCTACACCCAGGCGAACCCCGAGTTCTTCAAGGGCACGCGCATCGAGCAGAAGCTGCAGGCGCACGCAGAAAAGCGCGCGGCCTGACCTTATCGCATACCTGCAATCCCGCCCGCCGGCACATGCCGGCGGGCGCCTGGCCCTGTCCGCGGCCGGCGCTTGCCCGCCCGGACCTGTCTTTCATCATCGATATACGGAACAACCATGCGCACCCTGCCATCCCCCCTCAGCCTGATCTCACGCCTGATGCTGGGCGTTGCCTTGTGCGCTGTCAGCCTCGCCTCCCTGGCCGCGCCCGACGTGGTCCGCATCGGCGTGGCGACCGCCGGCGGCGGCGACCCCATCACCTGGGGCGGCTCGCCAGGCGGCGTGGCGCGCGCCAACAACTGGCTGGAAGAGGCCTTCAAAGGCACCGGCACCGAAGTGCAATGGTTGTTCTTCAAGGGTGCGGGCCCCGCGGTCAACGAAGCGCTCTCGAACAAGCAGATCGATTTCGCCTACCAGGGCGACCTGCCGTCGGTGGTAGGCCGCTCCAACGGGCTGAAGACCCGCATCCTGCTGGGCAGCGGCGTGCGCAACAACCTGTACGTCTCCACGCCCAAGGACTCCGCGCTGCAATCGCTGGAAGACCTGAAGGACCGCAAGGTCTCGATCTTCCGCGGCACCAACGGCCATCTGGTCGCCATCAACGTGCTGGCCTCGCGCCAGCTGACCGAACGCGACATCAAGGGTGTGAACCTCGACACCGGCAGCGCGCAGGCGGCGCTGGTCTCCAACGGCGTGGATGCGGCGTTCGGCGGCTATGAGTACTTCAAGCTGCGCGACCAAGGGCTGGCGCGCATCATCTACTCAACCAAGGGTCAGGACCCCTCGTTCACGCGCCAGGCATCCCTGCTGGTGCGCGAGGATTTCGAAAAGGAGAACCCCGAAGCCGTGCAACGCGTGGTCGACGTGTTCGTGCGTGCGGCGCAATGGTCTTCGGACGAGCAGAACCGGGACGCGCTCTTCAAGATCTGGGCGCGCAGCGGCACGCCTTACGCGTCCTGGCAGGCGGAGTTCGACGGCGAAGTGCTGGCCGTGCGCAATTCGCCGCTGCTGGACGAGTTCCTCGCAGCGCGCTACCAGGCCGTGGCGGACGACGCGCTGAAACTGAAGCTGATCCGCCGTCCCGTGAGCGTAGATGGCTGGTTCGAACCCCGCTACCTCAATGCCGCGCTGCAAAAGGCAAATCTTGCCGCCCGCTGGACCGCGTTCAATGCGCAAGGCCAGCCTGCCGCCAGCGAGCGCCAGGCCAGCGCCGCCGCCGCGCGATAAGGAGCCGCCATGTCCGGGAACACACTGAGCGCCCCGCTTGCGTCCGCGCACCGCGGCGCTCGCCTGGCGCCTGCCGCGCTGCTGCGCAACGCCGGCAGCCGCTTGCTGCCCTGGCTGCTGCCGCTGGCGCTGCTCGCGCTTTGGCAGCTGGGCGCGTCGCAGGGTTGGATCTCGCCGCAGGTGCTGCCCTCGCCCCACTTCGTCTGGCTTACCTTGCAGGACCTCTACAGCAGCGGCGACCTCTGGCTGAATGTGCAGGCCAGCATGCAGCGCGTGCTGGTGGGTTTCGCAGCCGGCAGCGTGCTGGGCCTGGCGCTGGGCGCCGCGATGGGATTGTGGCGTCCGCTGGAAGCCTACATCCTGCCCACCTTCAACGCGCTGGTGCAGATCCCGGTCCTGGCGTGGCTGCCCTTCGTGCTGCTGCTGGTGGGCATAGGCGAGCCATTGAAGTACATCCTGATCGCCAAGGCCGCGCTGGTGCCGGTAACGCTGAACACCTTGCAGGGATTCCGGCAAACGCCCGCCAGCCTGCTGGAAGTGGCCCGCGTCTACGGCTACACGCGCCGCCAGCAGGTGCTGGAAGTCGTGCTGCCCCACGCCCTGCCCACGCTCTTCACCGGCTTGCGGCTGGGCTTCACCAAGGCCTGGCTGTCGCTGGTGGTGGTGGAGCTGGTCGCGTCCAGCGAAGGTCTGGGCTACCTGATTGTCTACGGCCGGCAGCTGTTCCAGCTGGACCTGGTGATGGCGGCGGTGATCGTGGTGGGCGCCATCGGCTACGCCATCGACAAGCTGCTGGACCTGGTCGAAGCCCGCGCGGGCGGCGGCCAGGCTGCCACCCGCCTGGGCGCGGCATCCACGGGAGCGCGGGCATGAGCGCGGCGTCCATCTCCACGCTTCCCGTGGTCCGACGCGGAGGCGCCTGGTTGCGCGCGCGCTGGCGCGGCCTGGTGCTGCCCGCCGCCGCCATCCTGGCCTGGTGGGCGCTGGCGCGGCTGGACTGGGTATCCACGCCGCTGCTGGTGTCGCCGGGCAAGGTGCTGGAGACGGCGGCCAGCCAGATCTCCTCAGGCCGTCTATGGCGCGCGCTGAGCGCCAGCCTGGCGCGGGAATTCACCGGATTCGCGATAGGCACCGCGCTCGGCCTGATACTGGGTGCGCTGCTGGGCCTGCTGCCCTTGTTCAACCGCATCGTGGGTCCCAGCTTCAACACTTTCAAGCAGATCTCGCTGTTTGCCTGGATCCCGCTGATCTCGGTCTGGTTCGGCCTGGGCGACGTGGCCAAAGTGACGTTCCTGTCGCTTGCCGCCCTGGTGCCCGTGGTCGTCAATACCTGCGACGGCATACGCAGCACCCCCACGGCGCTGCTGGAAGTGGCCCGCGTGTTCGGCTATTCGCGCTGGCAGACGCTGCTGCATGTGGTCCTGCCAGCGGCCGCGCCTTCGATCTTCACCGGGGTATACCTGGCGCTGATCTACTCCTGGCTGGCGACGATAGGCGCGGAGTATCTGCTGGTGGCCGGCCACGGCATCGGCAACACCTTGATCGAAGGCAGCGAACACTTCCAGATGGACCTGGTGATCTTCGGCATGTTCGTGATCGGCCTGGTGGGCTGGTCCATGAACGCCTTGGCCCGCGCGCTGGAGCGCAGGCTGGCGCGGCACCGCTACGGCGCCGCCTGATGGAGCAGGAAAGGAATGACGAGCATCTTCGGCAAGGAATTGAACATTCGCGGCGTGGGCAAGCGCTATGCCGGCCCGGGCGACGGCGCAGAAGCGCTGCAGGTCCTGCAGGACATCAACCTCGACGTGCCCGCCGGGCATTTCGTCAGCATCGTGGGCGCCAGCGGCTGCGGCAAGTCCACGCTGCTGCGCCTGATCCTGGGGCTGGACGGCGAGTACTCCGGCCAGATCCTGCTGGACGGCGCCCCGGTGCGCGGCGCAGGCCTGGACCGCGGCATCGTATTCCAGGACCATCGCCTGTTTCCGTGGCTGAACGTGGAACGCAACATCGCGGCGGCGCTGCGCAACGCGCCGCTTTCGAAGGCAGAAAAGCGCGAGCTGGTGGCCGAGCACATCGCGCTGGTCGGCTTGCAGGGTTTCGAGAAGTCCTACCCGCATCAGATCTCGGGCGGCATGGCGCAGCGCGTGGCGATCGCGCGCGGCCTGGTCAACCGTCCGCGCGTGCTGCTGCTGGATGAGCCGCTGGGCGCCCTGGACGCGTTGACGCGGTCCCGGCTGCAGAACGAGTTGCAGCGCATCTGGCAGCAGGAGCAGATCACCATGGTGCTGGTCACCCACGATGTGGAGGAAGCCGTGTTCCTGGGCGACCGCGTGGTGGTGATGCAGCCGCGCCCGGGGCGCATCCGCCGCATCGTTGACGTCGATCTGCCGCATCCGCGCAACCGCAGCGATCCGCGCTTCATCCGCCTGCGCGACGACGTGCTGAGCGATTTTCTCGATCCGGACGGGCGCGTGACCCGCCATGAAGAACAGCCGCCGCCTGGCGGCCTGGCGGCGACAGTGGGAGCATTGCCCGCGTTGGGACGCTTGCGCATGGCCTGGTAGCTGCTTGCGCAGAAAAGCAAGCCGGCGGCACGCGCCGCCGGCTTGGTTGGTTCAGGCGTCAGCCGCTCAATCGATCGACGCGCCCGCCACCTTCACGACCTTCCCCAGCCGCGCATACTCTTCCGCGCCGAACTCCGCCAGCGCCTGGCGCGACGTGGGCGCAGGAATCGCGCCCCGAGACTCCAGCATCTTGCGGACTTCCGGCTGTTGCAGCGCGCGGTTGACCGCGGCGTTGAGCTTGTCCAGCACGGCGGCCGGCGTGCCCTTGGGCGCGTACAGGCCGTCCCAGGCAAAGAACTCATAGCCCTTCAGGCCCGCTTCGCTGATCGTGGGAATGTCCGGATTGGAGGCCACGCGGTCCGGCGTCGTCACGCCCAGCGCCCGCAGCTTGCCCGCCGCGATCTGGCCCGACACGTTGGGCATCACGTCGATCATGAACGAGATACGCCCGCCCAGCAGATCGGTCATGGCCGCGCCGCCGCCCTTGTAGGGAATGTGCATGACCTTGGTGCCGGCCATCTGGTTCAACAATTCACAGGCCAGGTGCGAGGACGTGCCATTGCCGGCGGAACCGCAGGTCAGTTCGCCCGGATTAGCCTTGGCGTAGGCCAGCAGCTGCGGCAGGGTCTTGAAGCGCTCGTCCGTGGCATTGACCACCAGCGCCGCCGCAATGACGGTAAAGCGCGAAATCGGCTCGAAGTCCGACGGCGCATAGCCCGGCGACTTGTACAGCCAGTGATTGGTGGCCTGGGTGCCGTTGGTGCCGTATGACAGCGTATAGCCGTCGGGCTTGGCGCGCGCCGCGATCGAGGTGCCGATATTGCCGCCCGCGCCGGGGCGGTTCTCGACGATGATGGACTGCCCGAGTTCGCGCGACAGCGGCTCCGCGACCAGGCGCGCCAGCGTGTCGCCGCCGCCGCCGGCCGCGAACGGCACCACCAGCGTGATCGGATGGTTCGGCCAGTCGGCCTGCTGCGCCTGGGCGCCGGACACGACGGCGGCACAGGCGGCCGCCAGCATGCAATGCAAGATTCTTGAGGGTTTCACGGTTTGTCTCCTGAGGTATTTACGGTACGCGTCCGCTGCTTTTTGAATGGTCCGGACGCGTGGGTTGGTATCGATTCGAGGCCCGTCATTCGGGCGGAAGATGACGGCGGCTGCTCTTGTCGGCCAGCCGCCAGCCGGCGTCCGTCTCCACCAGCACGTCCTGGCATTCGCGGATGGCCACCAGGCGCGGCGCGCCACCCTGTTCATGGGGCACGCTTTCGTAGGCGGTCAGGAAGTAGCCGACGGTGGCGCGCGCGCCGGCCAGCTCGACCAGCCGCAGATTGGTGATGACATGGCAGGTGCTGCGCTCGGGCGCGCGGGCATTCAGGGCTTGCAGGACTTCCTGGCGGCCGGCAAGCCGGCGTCCCTGCCGTTGCCAGACGCCGTCCTCGGCCATCAGCGCGGCCGCGGCCTCGTGACGCCGCGTGTCCAGGGCGTGGAAGAACTCCAGCACCACGGATTCGCAGGCCGTCTTGGCCAGCATGGGCAAAATCGGGTTTTCCATTGCAATCCTCATCCGATCTGGGCGCTGGCCAGCGGCACGTCGGGCCGCTCGAGCAACGCCGGGTCCAGGGCCGCGCGCTGCGCGATCCATTTGCGCAGCTGGCGGAAATCGCGCGCCGCATCCACCGATACGCCAGCCACGGCGCGGCCGCTGGCGTCCAGCGCCACCGACAGCAAGGCGCGCTCCCCTGCCTGCGGCCGCAGCACTTCGCTGCGGGCCAGGCCCGGGAATCCGACGATCTGCACCATGGCGTCGTATTGCTCCGACCAGACGGCGCCGGTCGGCGCATAAGGTTCGCCCAGGCCCAAGGCTGACAGCGCGGCTGCCGTGCCCTGGTCCTGCGCGTTCTGCCACGATTCCATGCGCGCATGGCCGTCCTCGGCCGTCAGCACCGCGACGTCCCCTGCCGCATAGACGTCCGGGGCAGAGGTCCTGCAATACTCGTCGACCAGCACGCCGCGTTCGCAGGCCAGGCCGGCATCACGCGCCAGTTCGTCATTGGCCCGCAGGCCCACGCCCAGCACGATGGCGTCCGCATCCAGACGCGTGCCGTCGGCAAGTTCCGCCACGGGGCGGCCGTCCGCCTGCGCCAGCACCGCGCGCAGGCCGGTGTTCAAGCGCAAGTCCACGCCATGGGCGGCATGCAGCGCGGCCAGGTGCGCCGACACCGCAGGCTGCACGCTGCGGGCGCACAACCGCGCCCCCTGCTCCAGCACGGTCACGGCGCTGCCGGACTGGCGCGCCGTCGCCGCCACTTCCAGCCCGATCCAGCCGCCCCCGACCACGACCAGGCGGCGGCCCGGGCCGAGGCTGGCGCGCAGGCGCAGCGCGTCGCAGCGGGTGCGCAGCACGTGCACGCCGGGACCGTTTACGCCGCGCAGCGCGGGGACTACCGGCCTGCCGCCCATGCACAGGATCAGCTTGTCGTAGGCGATGCTGCCGCCGTCCGAGGTATCCACCTGCCTGTCGGCCACGCGCAGCCGCGTCGCCGCCACGCCCGGCTGGAACTCGATGCGCAGCGCCGCCAGCCGCTCGGCCGAAAACAGCTCGGTGCTTTCGGGCACGGCCTGGCCGCCCAGCACCGCCTTGCTCAAGGGCGGGCGTTCGTATGGCGCGTGGGGCTCATCGCCCAGCAGCACGATGCGGCCTTCGTAGCCGCGTTCGCGCAAGGTCGTCGCGGCCCAGCCGCCGGCCTGACCCGCGCCGACCACCACGATGGCGCCGGAGTTCATGCGGCTTCCGCCTTCAGGTAGACCGTGCCCGACTCCACCCGCACCTCGTAGCGGCGCAGGTCCGTCGTGACCGGCGGGCATTGCGGCTTGCCGGTGCGGATGTCGAAGACGCCCTGGTGCAGCGGACATTCGATGGTGCCGTCTTCCAGGTAGCCGTCGGCCAGGCTGGCGTTGCCGTGCGGACAGCGGTCCTGCGTGGCGCAAATATCGCCCTGCAGGTTGTAGAGGCAGATGCCCTCGCCTTCATGCACCACGCGCAGGGTGCCGGTATCGGGGGAAATGTCCGACACCATCGCCACGGGTTTCCAGGTATCCATGCTCACAGCCCCATCGCCTTGCGGTAGTAATCGTAGAAGGACCGGATCAGCACCTCGGTCACCATGTAGTCGGCGGGCTCGGTATCGCGGCCGCCCATCTCGATGATGCCGCGCTCTTCCGGATAGCCGGTGACGCCGATCTGCACCTGGTTCAGCATTTCGCTGTCGTCCATCGACACGAAGCCGGCCGGACCCAGCAGGTTGGCGTGCTTCAGGCGCAGGCGGGTCATCTCCTCGTCGTCGTCTTCGTAGCCGTAATAGGTGAACACCAGTTCGTGCTCGGTCGGGCTGCGCGGAATGACGTGGCGGGTCTTGAGCGAGTTGGCCTGGATGCCGAACTGCGCGGCCGGGAACACCCACGCGCCGCCGACGCGGCCGCGGTTGAACTCGGCGCGCGGCGTCACGGTTTCCAGGTCCAGCAATTCGAGGTCGTCGCGGAAACGGCTCATTTCCGTGGTGGCCTCGGTCTTCTTCTTGCCCTCGTTGTGCGACACCATCACGCTGTGCGCGCCGCCGCCGGTGGGGATGCATTCGGACTTGGAGTCCGCGCGCCACAGGCCGAAGGTGATGTAGAAGGTGTGCAGCAGCGTGGCGTGGTACGGATCCTTCAGGTTCTCCAGGTACATCTTCCAGTTGCTGGGGATCAGCTGGCGGCTGTAGCCCAGCAGCTTGAGCGGCTTGCCCGGCAGCATGTGGTCGATTTCCGCCAGCACTTCCGGACCGCAATAGTCCTCGAAGCTGGGCGCGTCCTCGGCGAAGGTGGCCCAGATCGAGCCGCCGCGATTCACGCTGCGCAGCTTGCGGATACCGTTCTGCTTGGGATCGAAGTCGCGCGGCATGCCGCCCTTGCCCATGGCGCCCCGGCGAAACGGCACGCCCTGCAGATTGCCGTTCAGGTCATAGTTCCACTGGTGGTACGGGCAGGTGAAGTCCTCGACCTTGCCGGTGTTCTGCCAGCAGATCTGCGCGCCGCGGTGCGCGCAGCGGTTTTCCAACACGTTGATCTCGCCTTCCGCGTTGCGGACCATGACCACGGGGCGGTCGCCGATCCAGTTGCGCTTGTAGCAGCCGACCTCGGGCACTTCGCATTCCAGGCCCACGTAGTTCCAGGTCTTGCCTCCGAAGAAAACGTCCATCTCCTTCTTGAAGATGGCGGGATCGGTGTAGACCCAGTTGGGGATGCGCGTATAGCCTTCCTTGGGCCAGCGGCGCTCGATATGGATGGGAGCCGCCGCCGGAGCCTCTGGCGCGGTGGTGTGGGTACAGGTCATGATGGGTATCCTCGGGGCGGATTCAGATGGGAACGATGAGCGAGGTGCGCACACGGTAGTTGTCGTACACGCAATCGCGGCGGCTGAAAGCCAGGCCCTCGGGCGTTACGCGCACCACGTCCAGATAGCGGCCCACCATGTTCAAGGTGGGCTCGCGGTCGGACAGCGACTCCATCACGGCGAAGTTGGCCTGCGCCACGATGTGGTCGCCCTGCACTTCCAGGACGCGCACGCCGCTGATGAAGTGACGCAGCGAACGCGGCTCGAACATGGTGGTTTCGCGCAAGGCCGTAACGCGGTCACGCACCATGTTCTTGTTCATGCAATAGATCAGGCCCAGGGGCAAGCCGGCGTCATGGTTCTCCCGCGACAGCACCCGGTAATGGCAGTCTTCGGTGAAAAATGCTGGCCAGTCCTCCAGCCGGTCTTCGTCCAGGCAGTAGGCGTAATCGTCATAGAAGTCCCGCAGGCGCGCGCGCAGCGACGGGGTATCGGAAAGCTCGGTCATGGTCATTGCGGATCCAGGTATCGGTTCTAGGAAATCGCGTCCTATCGGGCCGCGGCCAGCTGCGCGCGGTTACTCTCGAAACCGCTCTGGCTGCCCAGCGCCAGGATGGGTTCCTGCATGCGCTCCTGCCAGATCAGCGACTCCATGGCGATCTGCAGCGGATGGTCCTGCACCGTCAGCGCGGAGGTGGTTTCCGTGCCCGAGTGATGCGAGTGCATGGCCCAGCCCGGCGCCGACAGGATCAGGTCGCCCGCCTTCCAGTCCAGCCGCGTGCCGTTGACCTTGCTGTAGCCGTTGCCGCGCAGGTAGTAGTTGATGGCCGACGAGCTGTGGCGGTGCGGCACATGGTGGTTGTCCGGCGGCGACGAGGAAATCGTCGCGAAGAAGCTGTGCGTGGTGCCGATGCGGCGTTCCGTCGCCGGGTTGTACAGCACGAACAGGCGACGGCCGTTGTAGCCGCGCGCCATGTCCTCGACGCTGGGCAATTGGCGCGACACCGCGGCCCAGGGCCAATGCAGCGCCTTGGATTCCAGCACGTCGATGTCGATCAGCCATTCATAGCCCAGCAGCCAGGCGCCCTCGGGCGTGATCTGCTCGCGCAGCGCCAGGTCGCGCGAACGGGCCGCGTCGGGCGCGCGCGGCGGCACCGGCTTGGTGTTGGCATCGGCCGGCGGCACGCTGCCCTCGAACTCCTCGACGTAGTGGATCTCCAGCTTTTCCAAGAGCGGCGCGTTGGAATACGACAGGCGCACCCAGGGCGTCTTGCCCTCGTTGCGATAGGAATGCACCTGCATGGCGGGGGTGTTCCAGACGTCCCAATGCCCGACGCGGATGTCACGCCCGGCCACCGTGGCCACGCCCTCGCCGCTGATACAGATCTCCAGCATGTTGGAGTTCTTGCGCAGGTTGAAGGTGCTTTCGCCCGGATTGACCACGTTGATGGTGACGTCCGTTCCCGGGGCCAGGCCCAGGCCCGGCGCCGTGGCTTCCGGGTGCACGATGAGGGAGGCGCGGCGGCCGTTGTCCGGCCGGGGCGCGTCGGTCAGGCGCGCGATCTCGAGATCGATATCCTCCTTGGGGATGACGATGGACGGCCATTTGTTTTGTTCCCGCGGACTGGCGCCGCTGACGTCTACGAACATGTATGTCTCCTCTTGCCGCCGGCGCCCTGCGCCGGCTGTACGGTTATGCGAATTCGGTATCAGGGCTGCGCCAGCAGCAGGTTCTCGCGGGTCTGGGGCGGCAGCGCCACGCCCAGGCCGTGGTCGCGGGCGTGCTCGTACACGACGCGCGCCATCGCCAGGTCGGACAGGCCCATGCCCATGCCCTTGAAGATCGTCAGCCGCGCGCCTTGCGGGCGGCCCTCGCCGGCGGCGAGCAAGTCGCTCAGCACCGCCACGCCCTGCCACGGCGCGCCGTCCGCGCCAAAGCGTTCGCGCAGTTCACGCGAACCGCGGCGGGCGTTCTCCAGGTCGTCCACCACCACGCGGTCCGCGCGTTCGAACACGTCCTGCGCGAATTCGGCCTTGGCCGGCAGGATCGCGCCGACGGCGTTCAGGTGCCTGCAGTCGGCCAGCATGGCCGCATCCACGAAAGGCTCGACGGCGCGCGTGATCAAGGTGACGATCTCCGCGCCGGCCAGCGCCTGTTCCAGGCTGGCCGCTTCCTCGACTTCGAATCGATACTTGCCTTGCACGCTGGCGACAAAGGCGCGGCGCTTCTCGGGCGTGGGGCTGTAGACGCGCACGCGGCGCAGGTCGCGCACGGCGGCCAGCGCGGCCAATTGGGTGACGGCCTGCGGACCAGTGCCAATCAGCGCGGCACAGGCGGCGTCGGCCGGCGCCAGCGCGCGCGTGGCGACTCCGCTGATCGCCGCGGTGCGCAGCATGCCCAGCGCGCGCGCCTCGATTACGGCGCGCAGGAATCCCGACTCGGCGTCGAACAGGCTGAACAGCGAGCCTCCGCCGCTCTTGGTATGGACCCAGGTCTTGAAACCCGCGTAGCCGCCGGCGCCGGTCTGCACCGAACCCAATGCATGCATCGAGCTGCCGTCGCCCCAGGTCGCCAGCGCCTTGGGCAGGTTGCGCGCCTGTTCGCGCCCTTGCGCGACCAGCATGGCATGCAGGGCTTCGATCGCCTTGGGAATATCCAGGACCGAGACCACGTCCCGTTCCGTCAGGTACCGCAGCGCATCAGACATGCGCGTCTCCTTGTTCGTCGGCGGCGGGCTCGTCCGCCACCGTGTTGAGCAGTGTTCCGATGCCGGGGATCTCCACTTCCAGCGTGTCGCCGGCGCGCATAAAGCGCGGCGGCTTGCGGCTGGAGCCCACGCCCTCGGGCGTGCCGGTGGCGATCACGTCGCCCGGCGACAGGCGGGTGAAGCTGCTGATGTAGGCGATCAGCTCAGGAATGGGGAAGATCAGGTCGGACACCTGGCCGTGCTGCATGAGCTCGCCATTGAGGCGGGAAATGACTTCCAGGCCTGCCGGGTCGCCGATCTCGTCGGCGGTGACCAGCCAGGGGCCGAGCGCGCCGCTACGTTCGAAATTCTTGCCCGGCGTCACCTGTGCGTTGTGCTTCTGGAAATCGCGCACGGAGTTCTCGGCCATGCAGGTGTAGCCAGCCACATGAGCAAGGGCGTCCTTGGCGGCGATATGGCGGCCGCCTTTGCCGATCACCACGGCCAGTTCGGCCTCGTAATCGAAACGATCGGAGGCGCGCGGCTTCCATACCGCCTCGCCGTGACCGACGAAGCTGTCCGCAAAGCGCGCGAACAGCGAGGGGTGCGCCGGCAGTTCACGTCCGGCCTCGGCCACATGGCGGCCGTAGTTCAGGCCCACGCAGAGAATCTTGCGCGGCGCCACGACCGGGGGCAGCAGACGCAGCCCGGCCAAGGGCATACAGGGCTGGCCGGCCGTCTCTGCGGCGCGCGCGATCTGTTCCACCCCTGCCTCCAGCGCCTCGACCATGTCGGGCCAGACCTGAGTCAGCGCCACGACTTCGGCGCCGCGCACCGCGCCCCAGGCGCTGCGGCCTGCCTGAACGAAGCTGACGAGCTTCATGTTGTCTCCTGTGCTTGCGGCGGCGCATAGCATGCATTGACGGATTTCTTTGCATGCATTTATCGCTTCAACCGCACTTGAATCGCTGTTTTTCCGAATTATTGCATGCAATTTTGATAAATCGCAAGGTCATAAAGGTTTTTTTCTTGACTATTGCATGCAATTTTGACGGTACACTGAAAGCCCTCACAGACCGGAACCAGCCCGCACCTCTCTATGGCCGCACAAATCGATAAAGTCATTTCCGAACTCCGGGACATGGTGCTTTCGGGCGTCCTCCAGCCCGGAGAACGCGTGGTCGAGTTGCAGTTTTCAGCGCGCCTGGGCGTATCGCGCACCCCGTTGCGCATTGCGCTGACCGAGCTGGAAAAGGAAGGCCTGCTGGAGCGGCTGCCTTCGCGCGGTTTCCGGGTGCGCGCCTTCACGGTGGATGAGATCGGCGACGCGGTGGACGTGCGCGGCGTGCTCGAAGGCATGGCCGCCCGCCTGCTGGCCGAGCGCGGCGCCTCGCAGGACGTGCTGGACCGCTTGTCGCAGGCGGTGGACGAAGGACGCGCCCTGCTGGCGCCGGCCCGTCGCGATCCCAACACCACCGTGGACGCGCGCGCCTGGGGCCAAATCAATCGGCGCTTTCACGAGATCCTGTGCGAAGCCGCGGGCAACCGCGCGCTCCTGTCGGCGCTGGAACACAACAACAAGACGCCCCTGGCCGGCCCGGCCGCGCTGACCCTGCCGTCCACGCCGTCGTTGCTTGAAACGCCCTTCGTGCTGCGCGCGCAGGCGGACCACGAAGACCTGCTGCGCGCAATCACGCGCCGCGAGGCCGTGCGCGCCGAAAACCTGATGCGCGAACACGCCTACCGCAGCCGCGAAAACAAGCGCGTGCTGCTGGAATCGCTGCGCGGCGCCCTGCCCGCGCAGCCTGGACTGTCGGACGTCAGCGCATAAACAGGACCCTACGGCATGCAATCCATTCGTGACCTTTCCACCCAGGCGCTGATCTCGCGCGACCTGGTCGCCGCCCTGCGCCGCGACGCGCCGCTGGTGCAGTGCCTGACCAATTTCGTTTCCATGAACACCGCGGCCAACGTGCTGCTGGCCATGGGCGCCTCGCCCGCCATGGTGCACGCGCAAGAGGAAGCGCCCGAGTTCGCGCGCGTCTGCGGCGCGGTCGTGATCAACATCGGCACCCTGTCCTCGCCCTGGCTGGACAGCATGCTGCTGACCGCCGCCTCGGCCAACGAAGCCGGCATACCTTGGGTGCTGGATCCGGTGGCGCACCATGCCACCGCATTCCGCCGCGACGCTGTGCAGCGCCTGCTGGACTTGCGGCCCGCCATCATTCGCGGCAATGCCTCGGAGATCATCGCGCTGGCCGGCGGCCAAAGCGCCAGCAAGGGCGTGGACTCGCGCGACGCGGTCTCGCAGGCGGAGCAGTCCGCGCATGCCATCGCCGCCCACCGCGGAACCGTTGTGGCAGTGACGGGCGAGACCGACTACGTCACGGACGGCACGCGCGCCGTCCGCATCGTGGGCGGCTCGCCCTTGATGCCGCGCGTCACAGCCACCGGCTGCGCGCTGACGGCGGCCGTAGGCGCCTGCGCCGCAGTATCCAGGACTGACCCGTTTTCCGCGGCAGTCGCCGCCCTGTCGTGCTTCGCCATCGCGGGGCGGCGCGCCGGCGCACAGGCGGAAGGACCCGGATCTTTCGCGTGGCGCTTCCTGGATGCGCTGGCGGCTTTGGATGCGGACGACCTCAGCGGCGAATCGCCGCTGCGCTAGGCGGGACACCGCGGCATCCGCTCATGTCACGGGCGGGTCACACACTGTCCCCAGAATTTCTTTCCTTCAAACCCGGAGGAAAGACGGTGAAGCCGAATCTAGGAAAGATCCTTGCGATGTCCGCCAGCGCCGCGCTGCTGGCGGGCCTGGCCGCCTGTGGCGGCGATGATGACGACGATGACGCGCCGCAGACGCCGCCGCAGGCGAGCGTGCCCCAGGGTTCCACGCTGGACGTGGCCATCCTCGGCACCACCGACCTGCATGCCAACGTGCTGGGCTACGACTACTACAAGCTGGCCGAGGACAAAAGCTACGGCGTGGACCGCACGGCCACGCTGATCGCCAATGCCCGCAAAGAGAACGCCAACACCCTGCTGTTCGACAACGGCGACACCATCCAGGGCACGGCCCTGTCCGATTACCAGGCGCTGGTGGCGCCGGTGCAATGCAGCGACATGCTGGCGATTTACAAGCAGATGAAGCTGCTGGCCTATGACGCGGCCACGCTGGGCAACCACGAGTTCAACTACGGCCTGCCCTTCCTGTCGCAAGTCACGAATGCGGACTTCGGGCTGGCCGGCATCGGCAAGGGCACGGCGCAGACCAATTCCGCCGGCGCCAAGGACTGCGCGGCGCCGGGCTTTCCCTTCGTCTCCGCCAACGTGGTGTCCGCCGCCAGCAAACAGCCCATCTTCAAGCCCTGGGTCCTGCTGAACAAGACCTTCAAGGCCACCGACCCCAACGGCAAGCAGATCGAGGTCGCGCTGAAAGTCGGCGTGATCGGCTTTGCGCCCCCGCCCATCCTGCAATGGGACAAGGCCAATCTGGAAGGCCACGTGGAAGTCGCCGGCTGGAAGGAATCGGCGCAGCGCTACGTGCCGGAAATGCGCGCGGCCGGCGCGGACCTGGTGGTGGCATTGGCGCATGGCGGCATCGACATGCTCACCGAGTACAGCCCGGCCATGGAGAACGGCGCCGGCTACCTGAGCCAGGTGGCCGGTATCGATGCGCTGATCACCGGCCACCAGCACCTGCTGTTCCCCGACACCAATGCCAAGTCGCAATTCGCGGGCCAGCCCGGCATAAATCTGGAGAAAGGCCTGATCAACGGCGTGCCGGCGGTGCAGGCCGGCCAATGGGGCAACAACCTCGGCCAGATCACGCTCAAGCTTGCCTATGACAAAGGCTGGCAGGTGCAGAAGGACGCCACGCGCGTGCAGCGCATCTCCACGCGCCTGACCGCGCAGAACGGCGCCACGCCCGCGACCTACGTCGAACCCGATGCCGCCGTGCAACAGCTGGTGCAGGCTGAACACGCCGCCACCATTTCCTATGTCAAAACGCCCATCGGCCAGAGCCGGTTCGACATGGCGACCTATTACGCGCTGGCGGGCGACGTGTCAGCGCTGCAGATCGTCAACATGGCGCAGATCGATTACCTGACGGACTACATCGCCAAAAACAAGCCGTCATACGCCGCCCTGCCCATCCTGTCGGCGGCTGCGCCCTTCAAGGGCGGACGCAACGGTCCGGGCGACTTCACCTACGTAAAGCAGGGCAACATCGCCATCAATAACGCCGCCGATCTCTACCTGTACCCGAACACCTTGCAAGTGGTGCGGGTCAGCGGCGACATCGTGCGCCAGTGGCTGGAGAAGACTGCCGAGCAGTTCAGGCAGATCGACCCGGGCCAGGTCGCGCCGCAGGACCTGATCGACACGGGCTTCCCGACCTTCAACTTCGACGTGCTGTATGCCGCGGGCAATGCCCTGCGGTATGAAATCGACGTCACCCGCCCCAAGGGCTCGCGCATCACGAAGCTGACGTACCAGGGCGCGCCGCTAGACCCCGCCGCGCAGTTCCTGGTGGTCACGAACAACTACCGCGCCAGCGGCGGCGGCGACTTCCCCGGCCTGGCCGGCGGCAAGGGAGACATCGTGCTGCAAGCCCCGGACGCCAGCCGCGACGTGCTGATCAGCTACATCAGGAAGCACCCGGACCTGGATCTGGCGACCTACGGCCTGGACCGCAGCTGGCGCTTTGCGCGGGTGGGCGCCCTGGCCGGTCCGGTGGTGTTTTCGTCGGTGCCGGGCACCCTGGCCATGGCCGCGGCGCATGGCGTGGACAACGTCACGGTGCACGACGCCACGCCCGACTCCGTGACCCAGTTGTCGCGCTACGCGGTGGACCTCAGCCGCTAAGGCTGGCGGTAGTACACGCAGATGCGCCGGCCGCCGATCTCGTGCACCTCGATCGGCAGCTCGTAAAGTTCGCTCAGGACCTCCGGCCGGACCAGTTCGGCCGGAGTCCCCTGATGCGCGATGCGCCCTGCCCGCATCGCCACGATGCGGTCCGCGTATGTGGACGCGAAGTTGATGTCGTGCAGCACCAGCACCACCGTCTTGCCCAGCTCGTCCGCCGCGCGCCGCAAGGTGCCCATCATGGCGACGGCGTGCTTCATGTCCAGGCTGTTCAGGGGTTCGTCCAGCAGGACGTAGCGCGTGTCCTGGCACAGCACCATCGCCACGAAGGCGCGCTGGCGCTGCCCGCCCGACATCTCGTCCAGGTAGCGGTCGGCCAGCGGCTCCAGGTTCAGGTAGGCGATGGCGCGGTCGATGTGGGCCTTGTCGTCCAGCGTCAGGCGGCCGCCCGTGTGCGGATAGCGGCCGAACGCGACCAGATCCCTCGCCGTCAGCCGCAGCGGCAGGTGATTGTCCTGCCGCAGGATGGCCAGGCGGCGCGCCAGTTCGCGGCTGTCGGCGCGGGTCACGTCCAGCCCCTCGACCAGCACGCGGCCCGCCGACATCGGCAGCAGCCGGCTGACCATGGACAGCAGCGTGGACTTGCCCGCGCCATTGGGACCGATGATGGCCGTCACGCCCCCCGCGGGCAGCGACAGGCTGACGTCGTCGACCACCACGCTGTCGCCGTACTGCTTGCTGACTTGCTGGATCTCTATCATCGGCGCCCCCTGCGCAGGATCAGGACGAGGAACATCAGCCCGCCCAGGAATTCGATCACCACGCTGACGGTGGTATTCAGGCCCAGCACGCGTTCAAGCAGCGTCTGGCCGCCCACCAGGAAGATCACGCTCAGCAGCACGGCCGCTGGAACCGTGTGGCGGTGCCGGTCGGACCCCATGGCCTGATAGGCCAGGTTGCTGACCAGCAGGCCGAAGAATGTCACCGGCCCCACCAGCGCGGTGGACACCGACACCAGCACCGCGATGGCGGCCAGCGTCAGCATCAGCGTGCGGCGATAGTCCACGCCCAGGTTCACCGCAATGTCGCGGCCCAGCGCCAGCACGTCGTAGCGACGCCGCATGCGCCACACCAGCAGCGACGCCGCGCACACCGCGGCCAGCGCGATCGGCAGCAAACCCACGCGCACGGTATTGAAGCTGGCGAACATGCGGTCCTGCAACACCAGGAATTCATTGGGGTCGATCAGCCGCACCACGAAGTTGGACAGGCTGCGAAACAACAGGCCGAAGATGATGCCCACCAGCATCATCAGGTGCAGGCTGCGCACCGCGTCCGAAAACAGCCAGCGGAACAGCAGGCAGGCGAACGCCGTCATGGCGCCGACCTCCAGCAGGAAGGCGGCCACCGGATGGCTGGCGGCCGTGGCCGCCTGGCCGAAGCCGAACACCACCACGGCCTGTATCAGCAGGTACAGGGCGTCAAAGCCCATGATGGCCGGCGTCAGGATGCGGTTGTGGGTGATCGTCTGGAACAGCACCGACGACACCGCCACGGCATAGGCCACCAGCAGCATCGCCGCCAGCTTGGCGCCGCGGAACGGAATCACGAAGGACCACTGGCCGTTGGCGCCCAGCGTCATGAAGGCGATGGCGCAGGTCAGCGCAAGAGCGCCCAGCAGCCACAGACGCCAGGTTTGCGGCGCACGGACCGGCGCCGGCGCGGAGATGGCGAGTTCAGCCAAGCCGGTTCCTCCGCGTGCGCAACAGCCACAGGAACAGGATGCTGCCCAGCACGCCGACCACAGTGCCGATGGGAATCTCGTAGGGATGGATCACCAGCCTGCCGATGACGTCGCAGGCCAGCACGAACACGCCGCCCAGCACCGCCACCCAGGGAATGGAGCGACGCATGTTGTCGCCCAGCACCAGGCTGACGGCGTTGGGCACGATCAGGCCCAGAAAGGGTATGCCGCCCGCCGTCACCACCACCACGGCCGAAATCGCCGACACGATCAGCAGTCCGGCCAGCGTCAGCCGCGCATGGTTCAAGCCCAGGTTGGCGGCGAACTCGCGGCCCATGCCGGCCACGGTGTAGCGATCGGCCGCCGCGTAAGCCGCGCAGGCCAGGCCGAAGCCTATCCATAGCAGTTCATATCGTCCCCGCAGCACGCCGGAAAAATCGCCCGTGGTCCAGGCGTGCAGCGACTGCAGCAGGTCGTAGCGGTAGGCGACGAAGGTGGTGGCGGCGTGGATCACCCCGCCCAGGATCAGGCCGATCAGCGGCACGATGAAGGGCGTGCGCAGCGGTACGCGCTTGAGCAGCGCCAGGAACAGCAGGGTGCCCGCCAGCGCAAAGCCCGTGGCCGTCAGCATCTTGCCGATCACGGGCGTATCCGGCGCCAGCAGCGTGACCGCGAGTATGCCCAGTGTGGCGGACTCCACGGTGCCGGCCGTGGTGGGTTCGACGTAGCGGTTGCGCACCAGCATCTGCATGATGAGCCCCGCCACCGCCAGCGACATGCCGGCCAGCAGCAAGGCCAGCGTGCGGGGAATGCGGCTGACCATCAGCAGGCGCCAGGCGCGCTCGGCCTCGTCGCCATTGCCCCACAGCGCGGACAGGCTGAGCTGCCCCGCGCCCAGGCTGACGCTGGCCGCGCACAGGGCCAGGAGCAAGCCCACTGCCGCCGCCAGCCCGCCCCAACCGCCTATCGACTGCCGCCAACTCACCCGCGATTACTCCCGCCGCTCACGCATCAGGCTTTACTTGCCCGCGGCCAGCGCGGCCGCGATCTCGTCCACGTTCTGCTGCATGGCGGTCAAGCCCGCGCTGCCCAGCAGGTACCAGTTGTAGCCGTTCAGGTAAACCACGCGCTTGTTCTTCCAGGCCTTGGTCGGACGCACCAGCTCGTTGTCCAGCATGCGCTGGGCCGACACGCCTTCACGGCCGATGGCGGCGTCGCGGTCGATCACGAACAGCCAGTCGGGGTCGGTCTGGGCGATGAACTCGAACGAGATCGCCTGGCCGTGGTTCGACACGCTCAGCCCCGTCGTCGCCGGCTTGATGCCGAAGGCGTCGTGGATCACGCCGAAGCGCGAACCCGGACCGTAGGCGCTCATCTTGCCGCCAGTGGTCAGCACGATCAGCGCGGTGCCGGCGTTGGCCGCCTTGCCGTTCAGGTCCGCGATCGAAGCGCGCAGGGCGTCGAGCTTGGTCTTGGCGACATCCTGCTTGCCGTAGATGGCGGCCAGCGTTTCGGTGTTGCGCGTCACGCTGCCGACCAGGTCCTTCGCGTTGACCGTCAGGTCCACGGTGGGCGCCAGCTTGGCGAGCTCGTCGTACTTGGGCGCGGAGCGGCCCGCGACGAAGATGAGTTGCGGCGCGGCGGCGTGGATCACCTCGTAGTTGGGCTCGAACATCGACCCCACCTTCAGGTAGCGCTGATCGGCATACTGGCTGAGCTGCGGCGGCCACTTGGCCACCGTCGGCACGCCCGCCACGTTCACGTCCAGCGCATGCAGGGTGTCCAGCACGGCCAGGTCCATCACCACTGTCTTCGCCGGGTTGGCCGGCACGGCGGTTTCGCCGCGCGCGTGCTTCACCGGCACCGTCGCCTGCGCGGCGCATACCGCCGTGGCGGCGCCCAGGACCAGCGCGGCCCCGGCCTGCATCGCCCAACGCCGGACGCGGCCTGCCTGCATTTGCTTCTTCATGCGTACCTCTTCATGTTGCGGGCGCCAGGCGCCCTTTCAAACTCAGAACTTGACGCCCACGCCCAGCCAGTAGCGGCGGCCGTCCTCGACGTAACCGTAGTCGTCGTACGTGACCTGCTTGTCGAACAGGTTGTAGATGCCGGCGTACACCGCCACCGTCTTGTTCACCTGGTACGAACCGCCCAGATCCACGAACGTGTAGGAAGGCGCGACCACCGACGAGGACGAGGGGCCGGTGATGGGCTGGCTTTCCTTGCCGCGGTAGTTCAGGCGCGCCCATGCCTGCAGCGCGTCCGAGGCCTGCCAGTTCACCGTGGTGGTGAACAGGTGCTTGGGCAGTTGGTTCAGCGGCTGGCCCTTGTACTGGCCCGACTTCTGCTCCGACTTGGTGAAGGTGTAGCTGCTGGTCAGGGACCAGTCGCGCGACAGCGGCAGCTTCAGGTTGGCTTCCACGCCGCGCGAATTGGCCTTGTCCACGTTCATGTAGGTGGTCGGGTCCGAGCCGAACTGGTTCGGGCCGTCCGTGCACTGGGTCGCCGGGCAAGCCACGCGGGTGATCTTGTCCTTGAAGTCGTTGTTGAAGATCGTCAGGCCGGCGTTGAAGCCTTCGCCGTCGTCATACAGGATGCCGATTTCCTCGGTCACCGACTTCTCGGGCGTCAGGTCCGGGTTGCCGTACATATTGCCGCCGCGGCTGACCTGGCCCCAGCCCGCCACCGTCTGGCGCAGGTCGGGCGCGCGGAAACCGGTGGACACGCCGCCCTTCAGGGTCCAGCGGTCGGCCATGTGCCAGACGCCGTACAGGCGCGGGCTGAAGTGCGTGCCGAAGTTCTCGTCTTCGTCCATGCGCAGGCCGGTGGTGACGGCGAAGGTCTCGGTCAGGCGCCATTCGTCTTCGGCGAACAAGGCCCACTGGTAGCGGTCCACCTTGCTGGGGCCGTTGGCCAGCTGGTTGCCGGTCTGGTCGTTCAAGCGCTGGCTCAGGTAGCTGCCGCCCAGGGTCAGCATGTGCGAACCCAGGGGCAAGGTCCAGCTCGTCTGGATGTCCAGGTTCTTGATCTTCATCTGGCGCGAGCGGTTGTCGAACTCTTCCTGCTGCACATAGCTGTCCGACACGCCCCAGCCCCAGCGTCCGGTATGCGACAGCGCCCACTTGTTGCTGCGGTAGTCGGTATCGGACGAGGCCGGGCAACCATTGCGCCCGCAAGCCTGGCCGGGCGGCAGCGGCTCGACCGTCTTGCCCAGCGTTTCGTGCAGCTTCTGGCGCATGGTGGTCGCTTCCAGCACGATGTCGTGGTCGCGGTTGGGCGTCAGCGCCAGCTTGGCCGTGACGCTTTCCGAGTTGCGCTTGCGGAAGCCGTCGACGATGTCGTCTTCGTCGCGCTGCGTGGCCTGGCCGTAGATCTGCAGGCCCAGCAGGTCCGTCTTGATCGGGCCGGACAGGTAGAAGTTGCCCTGGTAGATGTCGCCCGACTTGTTGCTTTCCTGGATGGTGGTGTCCAGGCGGATCTCGCCGCCCCACTCAGAAGGCACCTTGCGCGTGATGATGTTGATCACCCCGCCCATGGCGTCCGAGCCGTACAGCGAGGACATGGGGCCGCGCACCACCTCGATGCGCTCGATGGCGGAAAGCGGCGGGGTCCAGCCGCCTTCGACGCCCGTGGAGTCCGAGTTGGTGCGGGTCTCGCGCGAGTTCTGGCGCTTGCCGTCGATCAGGATCAGCGTGTACTTGGGGCCCATGCCACGCAGGCTGATGTCCTGGCGGTCGCCGCCGCCGGTGACGATCACGCCTGGCACGTCCACCAGCGCGTCGTTGATGTCGCGGTAGAACTTCTTGTCCAGGTCCTCGCGGGTGATCACGCTGATCGATGCCGGCGCATCCTGGATCTGCTGTTCATAACCCGAGGCCGTCACCACCACGGTATCCAGCGTCTTTGCGGTGTCGGCGCTCTGCGCCCACGCGGGCTGCGCCACGCCGAAACCCGCTGCGCACAGGGCTGCCGCCAACTGCGTGCGCGAACCCGGACCGCGCCGGCCGGCGACCAATTCTTTGCTGCTCATGATTCCAGTTTCTCCCGTCCCAGGCCCGCGCCCCACCCCGCGTGCGGCGTCCGTCCTGCCCCGTATTTATTAATGAAAACCATTCTCATATTAGAATTGGACCTGCCGGGAGCCAGCAACACGCTTTCCGCAACTTTTATCTTCTTTGAACTTCTTGACACTCCGGCCCGCGGCCATAAGCCAAACTGCCGGATGCAGAACCGACGACACGCATGCCTTTTTCCCACGCACCGGCGACTCGCCGCATCCTGCTGATTGACGACGATGTCGAGCTTGCGCAGATGCTGCGCGAGTACCTGGAACCCGGTCACTGCCAGCTCACCCTGGCGCATAGCGGCACGCAGGGCCTGGCCCTGTTGGCTCAGGACGACTACGACCTGGTGCTGCTGGACCTGATGCTGCCCGACGGCAACGGGCTGGATCTGCTGAAGCAATACCGCCAGCGCTCGCGCCGGCCGGTCATCATGTTCACCGCCCACGGCGGCGAGACGGACCGCGTGCTGGGCCTGGAGTTCGGCGCCGACGATTACCTGGCCAAGCCCTTCAGTCCGCGCGAACTCAAGGCCCGCATCACGGCCGTGCTGCGCCGTTTCGAGGAAGTGCCGGACACGGCCCGCCCCGCCCTGGCGCTGGGCGCAGTGTCGCTGGACGCCGCCACCGGCGTGCTGCGGATGGGCGATAGCGAAATCCCGCTGACCGGCGCCGAACAGCGCATCCTGGAAATCCTCATGCGCACGCCCGGCCAAGTGGTCGCGCGCGACCAGATCGGCCTGTACGCGCTGGGCCGCAAGCCGGACCGCTACGACCGCAGCATCGACACCCACATCAGCTCGCTGCGCAAGAAGCTGCGCAGCGACGGCGGCGCCGAGACCTTGGCGATCCGCAACCTGCGCGGCCTGGGTTACGTGCTGGCGGGCGCTGACTGATGGCCTGGCTGCCCACCCGCTCGCTATTCGGACGCGCCTTCCTGACCTTCTGGGGTGCGATGGCCGTCATCCTGGTCTGCGGCATGGTGCTGACGGCCGCGGTCGCCTGGTACCGCTTCAATTCCCTGGATGGCCTGAATCCCGGCAATCTCACGCGCGATGCTGCGCAGATCGCCCGCAGCGAGGGCGTGGATGGCCTGGAACGCTGGGTCGAAGCCATGGACCGGCGCTACTCGGCGCTGAAGATCTACGTCATGGACGCCCAGGACAAGGACATCCTGGGCCGGCGGCTGCCCGCCCGCATGGAAGACTGGCTGAGCGATTTCCGCGCCGGGCCGGACCGTTCGCCGAAAGCCGACTACCTTCCCGCCGACCCCACCGGCGAGCGCGTTTCCTGGTGGGAACCGCAAAAGCTGGTCTTGCCCGATGGTTCGCAACTGCTGCTGCTGTTCCTGCCGTTCGATTCATCGCATTGGGAAGTGCTGGCCCTGTCGCCCGTGGCGCTGGCCCTGGTGCTGTTCGCGCTGGCGGTGACCGCACCGTTCTGCTGGGCCCTGAGCCGCCACGTGACGGCGCCCTTGGCGCAGTTGCGCCAGACCACGCATGCCCTGTCCGCGGGGCGGCTGGATGCGCACACGCCCGCCAAGCTGGCCCGCCGCAAGGACGAACTGGGCCAGCTTGCGCGCGACTTCGACGCCATGGCCGACCGGCTGAAGGCGCTGGTCGACACGCGCGAACAGCTGCTGCACAACATCGCACACGAACTGCGTTCGCCGCTTGCACGGCTGCGGCTGGCGGCGGAGCTCGCGCGGCGCAAGGACGAGCGCCAGGATCTGCAGCTGGACCGCATCGAACTCGAATGCGAACGCCTGGACGCGCTGGTCGGCAACACCTTGCGGCTTGCGCGCCTGGGCGCCCTGCCCGTGCCTACTGACACCCTGGACCTGGCCGAACTCGTGTCCGACGTCGTCGAGGACGCACGCTTTGAGGCTGGCGGCCGGCAGATCCGCATAGAGTGGAGCCAGCATGCGCCCGTGCCCCTGGTCGGCGACCGCTGCAGCCTGGCCAGCGCCATCGAGAACGTACTGCGCAACGCCCTGCGCTTTGCGCCCGCGCACAGCGCGATCCGCGTGCGCCTGCTGTCGAACGCGCACGAAGCCTGCCTGGAGATCGAGGATCATGGGCCCGGCGTGGCCGCCGAAGAGCTGCAATCGCTGTTCGAGCCCTTCTATCGCACCGCCTCGGGCGCGCGCAAGCCGGGCAGCGGCGCCGGACTGGGCCTGTCGATTGCCCAGGCCGCCGTGGCCGCGCACAAGGGCAGGATGTCGGCCCGCAATATTTCGCCACAGGGGCTGAGCGTGCGGCTGGAACTGCCGCGCCTGAACGGCTGAAGCCAGGGTCGATCAGTCGGCGTCGGCCAGGATCGCGGCCGGCAGCCGCGGCAATACCCGCATGGCGTTGGCGGTGGTGGCATGGGCCACCTGCGCCGGCGTGATGCCACGCAATTCCGCCAACGTGGCCGCGATGCGGACCAGTTCGGCAGGCGCATTGCGCCGATGCGGCGGATGCAGCCAGGCCGGAGGGATGTCCGGCGCATCGGTTTCCAGCACCAGGTGCGCCAGGTCCACGTCTACCGCATGGCGGCGTATCTGCAAGGCGCGCTCATAGGTCATGGCGCCGCCCAGGCCCAGCGCGAATCCCTGGTCTATGAATGCCTGCGCCTGCTGCGCGCTGCCGTTGAAGGCGTGCGCAATGCCGCCGATGCGCGGATGGCGGCGCAGGTACTTCAAGAGGATGTCCTGCGACTTGCGCACGTGCAGCAGCACCGGCAGGCCGAACTCGGCAGCCAGCGCCAGTTGCGCAGCGTAGAAGCGCTCCTGGCGCTCGCGCGGTTCGCCGGAGGCTATTTCGGGAACGAAGAAATCCAGGCCGATCTCGCCGATGGCGACGAAGCGAGGATCGCCCAGCGCATCCTTGACGGCAGCGCGCAGCGCTTCCAGATCGGCGTCGCTGGCGCGCTGGACGTATAGCGGATGGATGCCCAGCGCATAGGCGCCGCCGGCCGTCTTGCCGGCCAGCTCGCGCACCGCGGAAAAATTGGCGCGTTCGACCGCTGGAATCACAATGGACTGCACGCCTGCCTGGCAGGCGCCGTCGGCGACTTGCTCGCGGTCGGCGTCGAACTCGGCGGCATCCAGGTGGCAATGGGTATCGATCAGCATGGGCGCGACCTCCTTGCCCGGATTATCCCCCGGCGCGCCTTAACCCGAAACCAGGCGGCCGTTTTCCATGAGCAGCTGGCGGTCGGCGCGGGCGGCCAGTTCCGGGTCGTGCGTGACGATGGCGAACGCCGTGCCGGACTCCTGGTTCACCCGCGTCAGCAGTTCGAACATATTGTGCGCCGTGTGGCGGTCCAGGTTGCCGGTGGGCTCGTCGGCCAGCACGCAGACGGGCCGCGTGACCAGGGCGCGCGCCAGCGCCACGCGCTGCCGTTCGCCGCCGGACAGCTGGCCCGGGAAGTGACCTTCGCGCGCGGCCAGGCCCACCATGCCCAGGACCTCGTGCGCGGCTTGCCGCGCCTTGTCGCGGCTTTCACGGCGCACGATCAGCGGCATCGCCACGTTGTCCAGCGCCGAGAACTCCGGCAGCAGGTGGTGGAACTGGTAGACGAAACCCAGGCTGCGGTTGCGCACGGCGCTCTTGCGGGCCTCGGACAGCCCGACGGCAAGCTGGCCGTCCACCGAAACCGAGCCGCTGGTGGGCACGTCCAGCAGGCCCAGGATATGCAGCAGCGTGCTCTTGCCGGAGCCGGAGGCGCCGACGATGGCGACCATTTCGCCGCGCGCCACGGTCAGGCTGACGTTGCTCAGCACTTCGATGCGCGCAGGGCCTTCGTCGTAGACCTTGACGATGTTGTCGGCCTGCAGCGCGGGAGTCAGCATGTCAGTCATGGCGCAGCACCTGTGCGGGTTGCAGGCGCGAGGCGCGCCAGCTGGGGTACAGGGTCGCCAGCAGCGACAGCACCAGGGAGGTCACGCCGATGGTGACGATGTCGCCCATCTGCGGATCCGACGGCAAGGCGCTGATGAAATAGATTTCGCGCGGCAGGAAATGCACGCCCAGCAGACCTTCGATGAACGGCACGATCACGTCCACGTTATAGGCAATGAGGATGCCGCCCGCGACCCCCAGCAGCGTGCCGATCACGCCGATCAGCGCCCCTTGCACCAGGAAGATGCGGGCGATTTCTCGCGGTCCCGCGCCCAGCGTGCGCAGGATGGCGATGTCGGACTGCTTGTCCTTCACGGCCATGACCAGGGACGACAGCAGGTTGAACGCGGCCACGGCCACGATCAGCGCCAGGATCAGGAACATCATGCGCTTTTCGGTCTTCACCGCCGCGAACCAGGTGCGGTTGTTGCGCGACCAGTCGCTGGCCATCATGTAGGGCGGCAGCACCTTCTGCAATTCGGCCGCCACTTCCGGCGCGCGCTGCATGTCGGCGATGCGCAGGCGCACGCCGGCGGTGCCGCTGTCGCGGAACACGCGGGCGGCGTCCTCGTCGTCGACGAAGGCCAGCGAAGAATCGTATTCGTAGTGGCCGGACGAGAACACGCCCACCACGGTGAACTGGCGCATGCGCGGCGTGAAGCCCGCCGGGCTGATCGAGCCTTGCGGCGCCATCATCAGGAGCGTGTCGCCCAGCTTGACGCCCATGCCGTCGGCCAGTTCATTGCCCAGCACCACGCCGAAGCTGCCGGGCTTCAGGTCGGCGAGCTTGCCCGACACCATCTGGCGCGGCAGGTCCGACACATTGCCTTCGGTCTGCGGATCGATGCCGCGCACCTGCACGCCGCGCAAGGCCTGCCCGCGCACCAGCATTCCCTGCGCCGCCACGAACGGAGCGCCGGCCTTGACGGCGGGATTCTTCTCGGCGGCGGAAGCGAACTCCTGCCATCTCTCCAGCACCCGCTCCGGCGCCGCGCCGGGGATGTAGAGTTCGATGTGCGGCAGCACCGACAACATGCGGTCGCGCACTTCCTTCTGGAAGCCGTTCATCACGGACAGCACCACGATCAGGGCGGCAACGCCCAGCGCGATGCCCGCCATGGAACTGGCGGCGATGAAGGAGATGAAGCGATCGCGGCGGCCGCGTCGCTGGCGGATTCGGGCCAACCCGGCATAGCGGGCGCCTATCCATAGTTCGTAGGGTATTTTCAGCACGAGCGCATTATGGCATTAACCGCCTGTATTCCGCCCCGCGGATGTGCGGTTCCGAGACCAGGCGTTTCAAGCTATGGCAGTGGCGGACGCCGCTTAGTTCCCGCGGCCCGCGCGGACTACAATCGCGCCCATGCTGATCGTCATTCCGGGCGCCCTGCCCGCCCTTCCCGTCGCCGCTGAACTGGCCAAGCTCTTGCCCGAACGCGCGCCCACGCTGCACGGCTGGCTCCAGGCCGGCGCCGCCCGGCCCCAGGCCCATGACGTGCGCGCCCAAGGCTGTACGCCCTACGAAGCCTGGCAGTTGGCCCGCGCCGGCTACGTCCCCGAAGCGGACCTGCCGCCCGGCGCCGGACTGGGTCCGCTGCTGGCCGGCGCCCAAACCGGCGGCGATGGCCCCGTCTGGCTGGCCGAACTGGTCCACCTGGCGCTGGGCACGGACCAGGCCGCCTTGCTGGACCCCGGCCTGATGGAACTGCGCGCCGAGGAAACGGCTGCTCTGCTGGAGACCGCCCGCCCCCTGTTCGAAGGCACGGGCTTCGAGGTCCAAGCGCTCTCGCCCGAACGCTGGCGCCTGCGCCTGCCGGAGGGCCTGCGGCCGCAGACCGCCAGCCCGCTGGCCGTGGCCGGACAGCGCCTGAACGACTGGTGGCGCCAGGACGCGGAAGCGCGCCCGTGGCGCCGGCTGCTCAATGAAATACAGATGGCCTGGCACGAACACCCGGTCAACGACGCCCGCGCGGCGCGCGGCCTGCCTCCGGTCAATGCGCTGTGGCTGTATGGCGGCGGCAAACCTTGGACGCAGTCCCAGCCGGCCCCGGCGCAGGTTTACAGCAACCTGGACGCCCCCCAGCGGGCCGGCGACTGGGCCGCCTGGCTGGACGCCCTGGCCGCGCTGGACGCACAGCATCTGCGCCCGCTGGCCGGCAAGCAAGGCCTGCCGGCCGCGCCCGCCGAACTGCTGCTGCTGGGCGACGACCGCAAGGTCGCCCTCACCCTGAAACCGCGCGGGGGCCTGCTCGGCTTGCTGCCCGCGCCCAAGAAAAACTGGAGCGCCTGGTGGTCTCACCCCGCTTAACCGTCCGCACGCCCGACCTGCAAGCCTGCCGCATCCTGGAAGCCTCGGGCATCCACCCGCTGCTGGCCCGTCTGTGGGCCGCCCGCGGCGTCACCCATCCCGATCAGACCCAGCTCGCCTGGAAGTCGCTGCTGCCGCCCAACGGCCTGACGCATTCGGACCACGCCGCCGGCGTGCTGGCCGACGCCATCCAGACAGGCAAGAAGCTGCTGATCGTGGCCGACTACGATTGCGACGGCGCC
This sequence comes from Achromobacter sp. GW823-FHT04E03, assembly GCF_058796095.1. Lineage (NCBI taxonomy): Bacteria > Pseudomonadati > Pseudomonadota > Betaproteobacteria > Burkholderiales > Alcaligenaceae > Achromobacter > Achromobacter sp. GW823-FHT04E03. Next base: position 1,429,390 of record NZ_JBXAIJ010000001.1, read on the forward strand.
ACCGCCTGCGCGGTCGGACTGCGCGCGCTGTCCGCCATGGGCGCCGACGTGGACTTCCTGGTGCCCAACCGCTTCGAAACCGGGTACGGCCTGTCGCCGGCCGTGGTCGAGCTGGCGGTCCGGCACCGCGCCGGCAAGCCCGACATCATCATCACCGTGGACAACGGCATCGCCAGCGTGGACGGCGTGGCCGCGGCCAATGAGGCCGGCATCGGCGTGGTGATCACCGACCACCACTTGCCGGGCGACACGCTGCCGGCGGCCCTGGCCATCGTCAACCCGAACCAGCCGGGCTGCGGCTTTCCGTCCAAGAACCTGGCGGGCGTGGGCGTCATTTTCTACATGATGCTGGCGCTGCGCGCCGAACTGCGCCGCCGCGGCGTCTACGCGGCCGATGGCGGCCCGCGCCTGGACGCGCTGTCCGACCTGGTGGCCCTGGGCACCGTGGCCGACGTGGTCAAGCTGGACGCGAACAACCGCCTGCTGGTCACCCAAGGGCTGCAACGCATGCGCGCAGGCCGCCTGCAACCCGGGCTGCGCGCGCTGTTCGCCGTGGCCGGACGCGAGCCGCGCGCAGCCAATGGCTTCGACCTGGGCTTTGCGCTCGGCCCGCGCATCAATGCGGCCGGCCGCCTGGCCGACATGAGCCTGGGCATCGCCTGCCTGACCACCGACGACGAGGCGCAGGCGCTGGAAATGGCCCGCGAGCTCGACAACATCAACCGCGAGCGCCGCACCATCGAAGCCGAAATGCGCGAACAGGCGCTGGCCGCCATGGAAGAGCCGAACGCTGCCGCCGGCGCTACGGTCTGCGTGTTCGATCCGGGCTGGCACCAAGGCGTGGTAGGCCTGGTGGCCTCGCGCCTGAAGGAAAAATTCTGGCGCCCCACGCTGGCCTTCGCGCCCGCCGGCGACGATGAAATCCGCGGCTCCGGCCGCTCCATTCCCGACGTGCACCTGCGCGACGCGCTGGACCTGGTGTCCAAGCGCCATCCCAACCTGATCCGCAAGTTCGGCGGCCACGCCATGGCGGCCGGCCTGACGCTGGGCCGCAACGACTTCGCGGCCTTCGCCCCCGCGTTCGACGCCGCCGTGCGCGAGCTGACGGGCCGCGACACCTTCGAGCCGGTGATCGAGACCGACGGCTCGCTGGACACCGGCTACGCCAACGCCGACGTGGCCGGCATGCTGCAGCAGCAGGTCTGGGGCGCCGGCTTCGCCGCGCCGCTGTTCCTGGACGAGTTCGTGGTGCGCAACCAGCGCCTGGTTGGGGAAAAGCACCTGAAACTATCGCTGGAGCGCGGCCACCAGCGCTTCGACGCGATCTGGTTCGGCCACGACCAGTCGCTGCCCGAACACATCCAGGCGGCATACCGGCTGGAGCAGAACGTGTGGAACGGGATGGTGTCGGTGCAGTTGGTGATCGAGCACGCGGGCTAACAAGGCCCGCCATGTAGGCGAGCCCGCCGCGACCCGCGTAGGGTTGCGCGCGGCGGGCGCCTGAACTCTCGTCTCAGGCCGCGCGCTCCCTCCTACTTGTTCACCAGCTTCGCCGGCTGCGCCAGGGCCACCAGCGCCCCCACCACCAGGCAGCCCGACAGCATGTAGAGGCCGGTATTGGTGGTGCCGGTCATGTCCTTCAGCCAACCCACCAGGTACGGGCTGACGAAACCCGCCAGATTACCCACCGAATTGATGAGCGCGATGCCGGCCGCGGCCGCCGTGCCGCCGAGCAAGGCGGTGGGCAGGCTCCAGAACAGCGGCAGCACCGTGCAGATGCCGATGTTCGCCACCGTCAGCGCAGCGATCGCCAGCACGGTATTGCCGCTCCAGACCGCCGACAACAGCAGGCCCAGCGCGCCAAACAGCGCGGGCAGCGCGACGTGCCAGCGGCGTTCGCGGTGGCGGTCCGAGTTGCGCGAAATCAGGATCATGCCGATCACGGCGAACAGGTTGGGAACCGCCGTCAGCAGACCGATGGCCAGCGGGCTCTGCACCCCTGTGCCCTTGATCAGGGTCGGCATCCAGAAGCCCACGCCGTAAAGCCCCATCACGAACGAGAAGTAGATCAGCGACATCGCCCAGACGCGCGGCTTGGCCAGCGCGGCGCGGATCGGCGGGTCTTCCTTCTGCTGTTCCTCGGCCGCGATATTGCGGATCAGCACCGCCTTTTCCGTGGCGGTCAGCCATTTGGCCTTATTGATGCGGTCATCCAGATAAATCAGCACCAGCACGCCGATCAGCACCGACGGTATGCCCTCCAGCAGGAACAGCCATTGCCAGCCCGACAGGCCATGGTCGCCATGGAACGTGCTCATGATCCAGCCGGAGATCGGCCCGCCGATCAGCCCGGACATGGGCACCGCGGTCATGAAGAAGGTCGTGATGCGGCCGCGCCGCGCCGCGGGGTACCAGTAGGTCAGGTACAGGATGATGCCCGGAAAGAATCCGGCCTCGGCCGCGCCCAGCAGGAAGCGCAGGATGTAGAACATGTGCACGCTGGTCACGAACATCATGCAGGCGGAGATGATCCCCCAGGTGATCATGATGCGTGCGATCCAGATCCGCGCCCCCACCTTGTGCAGGATGATGTTGCTGGGAATTTCGAAAATGAAGTAGCCGATGAAGAAGATGCCCGCGCCCAGCCCGTACACGGTCTCGCTGAACTGAAGCTCCTGCAGCATCTGCAGCTTGGCAAAACCCACGTTCACGCGGTCCAGGTAGGCCACGACGTAGCAAACCACCAGCAGCGGCACCAGCCGCCAGCCTACCTTGCGGTAGATCCGGTCTTCCTCAGACGCCGGGATCGCCGGCGAAACCCCGGGGGCCATCGCATTTTCCATCTATGTCTCCATTCCTCTATCGGGATAGGCCGGCTGCGCCGGCGCCTTTACGGCCCGGTCATCCCGATCAGGAACGGCTGGACCGCTTATACGCAGCCTAGAACCCCTGACTTGACAAAAAACTGAACAACTTGGGGCCCACGCCGGGAAACCGCCTGCTCGCGATCCGTCCCCCTTCCCGCCAACGCGGCCGCGCACTTGGCCCAAGCACGGTAAAATGTTTGGTTTCGCACAAAAGTCATCAGGACAGGATCATCATGGAAGCCGAACGTCAGAACCAGCTCGCAGCCCGCCTCGCCGATTACGCGGAGCGCGAACAGGCTCTACGGAGGTATCTTTGACTACGATGCCAAAGCTGAACGCCTGCAAGTCGTAAACGCCGAGCTGGAAGATCCGGCGGTCTGGAACGACCCCAAGCACGCCCAGGACCTGGGCCGTGAAAAGAAAGCCCTCGAAGACGTGGTGGAAACGCTCACGGCGCTGGGCACAGGCCTGTCCGACTCGAACGAACTGTTCGAAATGGCCGCCTCCGACGACGACGACGCCACCCTCGAATCCATCGAGCAGGACGCCGACGCCTTCCAGGAAAAGCTGGAAGCGCTGGAATTCCGCCGCATGTTCTCCAATCCGGCCGATCCGCTGAATTGCTTCCTGGACATCCAGGCCGGCGCCGGCGGCACGGAAGCGCAGGACTGGGCCTCCATGCTGCTGCGCCAGTACCTGAAGTACGCCGAGCGCAAGGGCTTCAAGGCCGAAGTGCTGGAAGAATCCGAAGGCGACGTGGCGGGCCTGAAGTCCGCCACCATCAAGATCGAAGGCGAGTACGCCTTCGGCTACCTGCGCACCGAAACCGGCGTGCACCGCCTGGTGCGCAAGAGCCCGTTCGACTCCTCGGGCGGCCGCCACACCTCGTTCGCCAGCGTCTTCGTCTACCCGGAAGTCGACGAATCCTTCGAAGTCGAAGTGAACCCCGCCGACCTGCGCGTGGACACCTACCGCGCGTCCGGCGCGGGCGGCCAGCACATCAACAAGACCGACTCGGCGGTGCGTCTGACCCACATGCCCACCGGCATCGTGGTGCAGTGCCAGAACGACCGTTCGCAGCACCGCAACCGCGCCGAAGCCATGCAGATGCTGAAGTCCAAGCTCTACGAACTCGAGATGCGCAACCGCATGGCCGAGCAGCAGAAGCTGGAAGACTCCAAGACCGACGTGGGCTGGGGCCATCAGATCCGTTCCTATGTGCTGGACCAGAGCCGCATCAAGGACCTGCGCACCAACGTTGAAATTTCCAACACGCAGAAAGTGCTGGACGGCGACCTGGATCCCTTCATCCAGGCCAGCCTGAAGCAAGGCATCTAAGTTTCGCGATACTCCCCCTCAACGCATCCAGAGGTTCACGAATGTCCGACACCATTGCAATTCTCACCGGCGCATCGCGCGGCATCGGCGCCGCCATGGCGCGCGGCCTGGCCAAACCGGGCACCCGCCTGATCACCCTGGCGCGCCGGGAAGATCCCGAGCTGGCCGCCTATGCGCGTTCGCAGGATGCGCAGCTGGAACAGCTGTCCGTGGACCTCTCGGACCTGAACGCCGTTGAAGCGGCGGCGCAGCGCATCTGCGCGTCGCTGCCGCGCGATGCCAGCCGCTATCTGCTGATCAACAACGCCGGCACGGTGCACCCCATTGCCGGCACCGACGCGCTGGTCGACGGCGCGGCCATCACCGCCGCCTTCAACCTGAACGTCAGCGCCGTCATGCTGCTCACCGCACGCTTCCTGGCCGCGGTCGAAGACCTCAAGGCCGACCGCCGCGTGCTCAACATCTCCTCCGGCGCGGGCCGCAACCCGAACGCCGGCTGGGGCGTCTACTGCGCCACCAAGGCCGCGCTCGACATGTACTCGCGCGTGGTCAAGGCCGAGCAAGGCGCCGACGGCGCGCGCATCGTCGCGCTGGCCCCCGGCATCGTCGACACCGACATGCAGGTCGCCATCCGTTCCAGCGATCCGGAAAGCTTCCCGGCGCTGGCCAAGTTCCAGGAGTTCCACGCGACCGGCAAGCTGTCCTCGCCCGCCAACGTGGCCTCCCGCATCCTCGCCTACCTGGATCGCGAAGATTTCGGCACGACCGAGATCGACGACATCCGCAATTACGACTGATTCCCCGACCATGACCGACCACTCGACCACTCCGGCGCCCGCCCAGGATGAAAACCGCTTGATCGCCGAACGGCGCGCCAAGCTGGCCAAACTGCGTGAAGCCGGGGTCGCGTACCCCAACGATTTCGTTCCCGACGCCCGCGCCGCCGCCTTGCACGACAAGTACGACGGCCAGGAGCAGGAAGCCCTGGCCGCCAACCCCGTCACCGTCAAGGTCGCAGGCCGCATGATGCTCAAGCGCGTCATGGGCAAGGCCAGCTTCGCCACGCTGCAGGACAGCACCGGCCGCATCCAGATCTACCTGGACCGCGGCACCCTGGGCGAAGACAGCTACGCCGCGTTCAAGCAATGGGACATCGGCGACATCATCGCGATCGAAGGGTCGGTCTTCAAGACCAACAAGGGCGAACTGTCGGTGCACGCCGCCAGCGCGCGCCTGCTGTCCAAGTCGCTGCGCCCGCTGCCGGACAAGTTCCACGGCGTGGCCGACCAGGAACTGCGCTACCGCCAGCGCTACGTCGACCTCATCATGACGGACGCCACGCGCCGCACGTTCGAGGCGCGCAGCAAGGCCGTGGGCAGCATCCGCCAGTTCATGCTGAACGCGGGCTTTCTTGAAGTGGAAACCCCGATGCTGCACCCGATCCCGGGCGGCGCGGCGGCCAAGCCCTTCGTCACGCACCACAATGCGCTGGACATGGAAATGTACCTGCGCATCGCGCCCGAGCTCTACCTCAAGCGCCTGATCGTGGGCGGCTTCGAACGCGTGTTCGAAGTCAACCGCAACTTCCGCAACGAGGGCGTGAGCCCGCGCCACAACCCTGAATTCACCATGATGGAGTTCTATGCGGCCTTCGCGGAATACCGCTGGCTCATGGACTTCACCGAAGAGCTGATCCGCCAGGCCGCCATCTCGGCCACCGGCAGCGCCGTGCTGACCTACCAGGAACGCGAACTGGACCTGTCCAAGCCGTTCGACCGCCTGACCATCTGCGAAGCCATCCTCAAGTACGCGCCGGGCTACACCCAGGCGCAACTGGACGATCCGGCCTTCGTGCGCGCGGAACTCAAGAAGCTGGGCGCCGACGCCGACGGCCCGGTGCTGTCGCGCGCCGGCCTGGGCGCGCTGCAGCTGGCGCTGTTCGAAGAGACCGCCGAAGCCAAGCTCTGGAACCCCACCTACATCATCGACTACCCGGTGGAAGTCTCGCCGCTGGCGCGCGCCTCCGATACCCGCGAGGGCATCACCGAGCGCTTCGAGCTCTTCATGACGGGCCGCGAAATCGCCAACGGCTTCTCGGAGCTGAACGATCCCGAAGACCAGGCCGAGCGTTTCCGCTCGCAGGTCGAAGCCAAGGACGCGGGCGACGAGGAAGCCATGTTCTACGACGCGGACTACATCCGCGCCCTGGAATACGGCATGCCTCCGACGGGCGGCTGCGGCATCGGCATCGACCGCCTGGTCATGCTGCTGACCGACAGCCCCAGCATCCGCGACGTCATCCTCTTCCCGCACCTGCGCCGTGAAGACTAAACGGGCGCTGGCATCATGATCTTCAAGATCCTGATGCTGCTGCTGGTCGTGGCGGGGCTGGTCTACTGGATCAAACAGCCCCGCAGCGGCTCGCCCTATTCCCCCTATCCGGCGGCGCGGCCGCGTCGGCCGGCGTTCATCGCGCTGTGTATCGCCGCGGCGCTGTCGGTGGCGGCTTCGCTCATGACCTTCCTGTTGTGGGCGGGCGGCGTGGCCGGCGGCGTAACCGGCGGCGGCTATCACGGGCAGGTGGATTTCCTGCTGCCCGTGGCGGGCACGCTGCTGGCGCTGGCCGTCGTCTGCGCCGTAGGCGCGTTCCTCAAGCGCCGGGGCTGAACGCCCGCCCCTGCCGCGCGCCTATTCGGGCCACTTGCCGGCGCCCGCCGGCAACGACGGCAGCGAGGCCTGCAACATCGCATCGATGAATTCGGCGGGCGGCAAGCGGCCGTCCGGCTTGTACCACTGCACCGTCAGGTTCATGGCGCCCAGCACGCAGCGCTTGATGACGCGCGCATCGCCTTGCAGCAGCCCCGCCGCGACCGCTGCCGCCACCGCGTCCTGCCACATCTCCTCATAGTGGTCGCTCAGCGATTTCACGGCCGCGCGGCTGGGTGCGGACAGGCTGCGCCATTCATAGACCAGCGCGTTCATCGCGTCGCCGCCCGCGCCGTGCAGCATGCTCCACATATGCACGCGGAACAGCGCCGCCAGCCGGTCAGCCGGCGCCCGGTAGCGCGCCAGCGCCCGTTCGCCGTCGTCTATCACTTCCTGGATGCCGTTGTTCATCACCGCCACCAGGATCTCCTCCTTGCTGCGGAAATGATGGAACAGGCTGCCGGACTGCAGACCCACCGCCCGCGCCAGCTCGCGCACGGTGGTGCGTTCATAGCCGTGCTTGCAGAACAGCTGTCCGGCCGTCAGGATCACCTCGCGCCGGCGTTCGGACTCCGAACCCTCGTCCCGCCCTTGCGCGGCCTCCCGCAGTTTCTCCATGTCCGGTCACAGCCTCTGGATGATGGTCGCCGTGGCCATGCCGTGGCCGATGCACATCAGCTGCATGCCCAACTCGCCTTCGGTGGCTTCCAAACCCGTCAGCATCTTGGCCATCAGGCCGGCTCCCGTCGCCCCCAGCGGATGCCCATGCGCGATCGCCCCGCCCCAAGGATTGACGCGCGACAGATTGGCGCCCAGTTCACGCTGCCAGGCCAGCACCACACTGGCGAAGGCTTCGTTGATCTCGATCCAGTCGATGTCTTCCAGGCTCAGGCCGGCGCGCGCCAGCGCCTGCCGCGCCGCCGGGATCACGCCCGTCAATTGCAGCACCGGATCCGATCCCACCACCACCCGCGCCAGGAAGCGCGCGCGGGGTCGCAAGCCATCGGCCAGCGCCGCATCTCGGTCGGCCAGCAGCACCGCGGACGCCCCGTCCGCCAACTGGCTGGCGTTGGCGGCCGTGACGCCACCCTGGCCCGGCGGCCGCAAGGCAGGCGCCATGGCGGCCATGCGGGCGAGGTCGGTTTTCTCGCGTATGCCTTCGTCACGCCCGGCATCGGCCCGCGGCCCCGGCAGCAGCTCGGCGTGGCGGCCGGCCTGCGCGGCGCTCCAGGCGCGCGCGTGGCTTTCCCTTGCCCATTCGTCCATCTCTGCCTGGGACAGCTGCCAACGTTCTGCGATCCGCTCCGCGCTCTCGATCTGGTGGATCAATGGATAGCGCTCCAGCAGGGCCGGGTTCAAGCCTTCGAAGCCGCGGAACTCGCCCTGGCCCAGCGTCACGTCCAGGAACATCGGCACCCGGCTCATGCTCTCCACGCCGCCCGCGACCACGTAGCGCATGTCGCCCGCGGCGATGGCTTGCGCGCCGAAATGCACCGCCTGCTGGCTGGATCCGCACATGCGGTTCAGGGCCACGCCCGGCACGCTCTCAGGCAGGCCAGCAAGCATGGCGGCCAGCCTGCCGATGTTGGCGCCCTGCTCGCCCGCCTGGCTGACGCAGCCCGCGATCAGGTCCTCGACCTGGGCCCCCGGCAGTCCGGCCCGCGCCAGCAGGCCGGACACCGTCTCGGCCAGCAGCGTATCCGGCCTGGTATCCGCCCACCATCCGCCGCGCCGCCCGAAAGGGGTGCGCACGGCCTCCACGATCACGGCGTCGTTCATGCCGTCGTCTCCTCAACGTAGAGCGCTTCGATCTCATCCGCATAGCTGCGGTAGATGCTGGCGCGCCTGACCTTCATGGTCGCGGTCACTTCGCCATCGTCGTGATCCAGCTCCTTGGTCAGCAGATGGAAGCGCTTGATCTGCGCCACCGGCGCCAGGCCGGCGTTGGCGCGCGCGACTTCCTGCTGCACCAGTTCGCGCACCTGCGCGCATTCGGCCAGCGAGCGGAAATGCGTGAAGGCGATGCGGCGCGACTCGGCCCATTTGCCCACCGTGTCGAACTCCAGCTGGATCAGCGCGGACACGTACTTCCTGCCGTCCGCGATCACGATGCATTCCTTGACGTAAGGGCTGCCCTTGACCGCGTTCTCGATCTCGGAGGGCGTCAGGTTCTTGCCGCCCGCCGTGATCATGATGTCCTTCAGGCGGTCCACGATGCGCACGCGCCCCGCGTCTTCGGCCACCACATCGCCCGTATACAGCCAGCCGTCGCGCACGGTGCTGGCGGTGGCTTCCGGATTCTTGTAATAGCCCTGGAACACCATATCGCCGCGCACCAGCAGCTCGCCGGCCTCGCCCATGCGCCATTCCACGCCCAGGATGGGTTCGCCCACGGTGCCCACCTTCACGCGGTCCGGATGCTGGCCGAAGATCATGCCGGCGGACTCCGTCAGCCCATAGACCTCGATCAGCGGCACGCCCAGCGTGCGGAAGTAGCGCACAACGTCCGGCGAGATCGGCGCCGCGCCGGTCATGGCCACGCGCACCCGCCGCAGCCCGATGAAGTTCTGCAGGGCGCGCAGCACCAGCCAGTACCAGAGCCAGCGCGTCCAGCGCTCGCGCAACGTGTACTGCGCGGGGGACTTTTCCAGGAACGGCGTGCAGGCGGCCAACGCGCGTCCGTAAAGCCATTGCTGCAAACGCCCGGCCTCCTGCATCTTGATCGAAATGGCGGCGTGCAGTTTTTCCCAGATGCGCGGCACGCCCAGGAAGATCGTGGGCGCGACTTCGCGCAAATCTTCCTGCACCGTGCGTATCGATTCGCCAAAGTTCACCTGCGCGCCCAGATAGATGGGCACGAAGGTGGACAGCATCTGTTCGGCCACGTGACATAGCGGCAGGTAGGACAGGTGCACGCTGCCGCCGTCCATCGCCAGGCGGTCGGCAATGCCCGGCGCCACGCCGCGCATATTGCCGTAGCTCAGCATCGCGCCCTTGGGCTTGCCGGTGGAACCGGACGTGTAGATCATGAGGCCGGTATCGTCCAGCCGCTGGCCGTCCAGCGCCGCGTTCAACGCGGCGAGTTCCGCCGCCTCGCGCCGCGCGCCCTCGGCCTCGATCTCGGCGTAGGTCACGATGCGCTCGCGCTCGGCCGGCGCATAGGAGCGCAGGCCCTTGGTCTCCATCATGACGATGCGGCGCAAAAGGGGCAGCCGGTCCGCCACCTGCAGCACCTTGTCGGTCTGCTCCTGGTCCTCGCACACCACCAGTTCCACGTCCGCGTGTTCCAGCACGTAGCCCATCTCCTCGGCCGGGCTGGTGGAGTACACGCCCACCGCCACCGCGCCGACCGCGCCTGCGCCCATCTGCGCCAGCAGCCATTCGACGCGGTTCTCGGAGACGATGGCGACCCGGCCGCCCGCGCTCAGTCCCAGGGCGCGCAGGCCCAGCCCCACGCGGCAGGCCCGGCTCCAGTATTCCGCCCAGGTCATGGGCTTCCAGATGCCGAAATCCTTTTGCCGGATGGCGATGGCCGCGGGTTGGCGCCGGGCCTGTTCGCGCAGCATCTGCGGCAGCGTCAAGGCCGGCCACGCCTGCGCCGATGCGCCGGAGGTATCCATATGCTTGTCCATCATGACAGCCAGCGCTTGCGGCGCTTGTAGTGCTTGATGTCGCGAAAGCCACGGGCCTCGCCCGTGCCGCCCACGCCCAGGTAGAACTCGCGCACGTCGGGATCCGCCGCCAGCTTTTCGGCGCTGCCGTCGATCACCACCTTGCCGGTCTCCATGATGTAGCCATAATGCGCCACCGCCAAGGCCACCGAGGCGTTCTGCTCCACCAGCAGCATCGACACCCCTTGTTCGTGGTTGATGCGCGCGATGATGGAGAAGATGTTCTCGACCAGCATCGGCGACAGGCCCAGCGAAGGTTCGTCCAGCAGCATCAGCCTGGGCTGCGCGATCAGCGCGCGGCCGATGGCCAGCATCTGCTGCTCGCCGCCCGACAGATAGCCTGCCAGGCCGCGGCGCCGCTCGAACAGGCGCGGAAAGTAGCCGTAGACCAGGTCGAAGTCGACCTTCGCACCCGGCCTGCCCGTCAAGGCATAGGTCGCGGCCACCAGGTTTTCCTCGACCGTCAGGTCCTCGAACACCCGGCGTCCCTCCATCACATGCGCCAACCCCGCGCGCACCAGGTTCTGCGGCCTGGCGCCCGCGGTGTCGCCGCCGTTGAAGACGATCTGCCCGCGCACCAGCGCACCGTCCTCCAGATCCAGCAGGCCGGACACGGCCTTCAGGGTGGTGGACTTGCCGGCGCCATTGCTGCCCAGGAGGGCCACGATGCTGCCGGCGGGCACCGACAGGGACAAGCCGCGCAGCACCTGCACCGCCTTGTTGTAGACGACTTCGATATTGTTGATATCGAGCACCGCCGCTGCGGGCGCTGCGGCATGCGCGTCATGTCCAGGGTTCACAGCCGCCTCACTTCAGCACGATCCAGTCGGATGCCGGCACCATCTGCTTCTGCTTCACATCGGCGCGATAGATCCGGCCCACCGGGATGGAGTTGCCCTTGATCGAGATCGGCACGCCGATCAGGCCGCCCGTGTCGAAGTCCTTGATGCCGTCCAGCGCCGCCTTCATGTTGGCGCTGGTCAGCTCCTTGCCAGCGTCCAGCGTGCGCTTGGCGACCTCGGTGAACAGCATGGCGGCCAGGAAGCCCTGCATGTAGCCGGTGCTCTGGTACTGCGGGCGCATTTCGCGGATCTTCTTCAGCATCGGCGCGTCGGCCGCCGTGTCGTAGTAGTAGCGGTACGGCATCACGCCCATGAAGCCTTCGGCGTCCTCTCCCATCTGCATCACGGTGGAGTTGTCCATGGTCCAGAACGTGCCCATGTAGCGCGTCTTCAGGCCCATGCGCTTGCCCTGCCCCACGAATTCCGGAATCGGCGCCAGCACGTAACCGTGGAAGATGGTGTAGTCCGGATCGGCGCGGCGCAGCTTGATGACCTCGGTCGACACGTCCACGCTGCCCGGCGGCGTCATGATCTCGGTCGCGACCTTCAGGCCCAGCTTTTCCGCCACCGCGCGCGAGCTGGCGATGGGATCGCGGCCGAACTCCGTGTCCGAATACACGAAAGCCACCTTGGCGCCCGGCTGTTCCTTGGCGATATAGCGCAGCAGTATGCCGAACATTTCCGTGTAGTCAGGTCCCAGCATGAACTGGGCCGGGTACTTGGCCGGATCGTTGAGTTCGGTGGCAAAGGACGCGCCTGTCATCAGGATGTCGCCCGTGCGGTTCAGCTCGGCGTTGATGGTCTTGGAGAAGCCTGTCGAGTCGCCGTAGTAGAAGTTCACCTTGTTCTGGCTGGTGATCTTCTTGAAGGCCGCCACCGACGCGTCCACCTTGTAGGCGGTGTCTTCCGGCACGTAGCGCAGCTTGCGGCCCTTTACCCCGCCCTGGTCGTTGACGATCTTCACGTAGTCGGTGATGCCGGCGTGGATGCCCTGCCCGGCGAAGGCGAACACCCCGCTCAGCGGGATGGAACCGCCCAGCACCAGGTCCTCGGCCGCCTGCGCGGCGGGCGCCGCCGACAGGGCCGCCGCCAGGCCCAGCGGGGCCAACAACCTCGATAAACCGCTGCCGATCCGGATGCGCTTCATGGTTAGTCTCCTGAGGGTCTTATGGATGGCCGCCGCCATGGCTAGGTACGGAAAGGCCAGAGGTGGAAGTAGCGGCGCACGCGCCGCCAGATTTCCGCGAGCCCGTGCGGCTCGAAGATCAGAAAGCCCACGATCAGCAGGCCGAAAACAATGGTGCGCACCGGCGAAATCAGGCGCAGCGCGTCGCCGCCCACCGGCAGCCAGCCCACGATCAGCTTGAGCAGTTCCGGCACCATGGTCATGAAGATGGCGCCCAGGATGGACCCCAGGATCGTGCCCATGCCGCCCACGATGATGGCCGCCAGGAAGAAAATCGACATGATCAGCGGGAAGCTCTCGGGCGTGACCACCCGGAAGAAATAGGCCCACATGCCGCCCGCCACGCCGGCGTAGAACGAGGACAGGCCGAACGACAGCAGCTTGTAGCGCAGCAGGCGTATGCCCAGCACCTCGGCCGAAATGTCGCGGTCGCGTATGGCGATGAAGGCGCGCCCGATGCGCGTGCGGAACAGGTTGGCCGCCCCCAGCACCATCAGCGCCGTCACCGGCACGATCAGCCAGTAGATCTTGAACGAGGTATCCAGGTCCACGCCCAGCACCCGCGCCGGCGGCACCTGCATTCCCGTCGTGCCGCCCGTGAACTGCCAGTTGGCGAAGATGAAATGCGCGATGAACGACGCGGCGATCGTGGCGATGGCCAGGTACAGGCCCTTCACTCGCAAGGACGGAATGCCGACCAGCAGGCCGCCCAGCATCGCCACCAGCCCGCCGGCCACCAGATTGAGCAGCACCGGCGTGCCCAGCCGCTGCTCCAGCACCGCGACCGTGTACGCCCCCAGTCCCATGAAGGCGGCCTGCCCCAGGCTGACCAGGCCGGTATAGCCCGTGAGGATATTCAGTCCCGTGGCGCTGGCGACGTTGATCGCCACCAGGCAGGCCAGGTACAGCCAGTAGGCATCCGCCACGAAGGGAAACATGACCAGGGACGCAGCCAGCAAGACCAGCCACGCCTTCTGCGTACGGGTGTCGAACAGCGCTTCGTCCGCAAGATAAGTCTGCTTGGCAGTCGCGATGCGCATCGGTCAGAGCCTCTCGATTTCACGGGTGCCGAACAGGCCATAGGGCCTGACCATCAGCACCACCACCAGCACGATGAAAGTGGCCAGCAATTTGTATTCGCCGCCCATGTAGGCGCCGGCCCAGGCTTCCAGCAGGCCGATGAACACGCCGCCCACCAGGGCGCCCGCCACGCTGTCCAGCCCGCCCACGATGACCACCACCAGCACCGACAGGCCGAACACGCCCATCGACGAGGAGATGCCGCCGATCGCGCCCACGATCACGCCCGACACCGCGGCCAGCGCGCCCGCCGCCACCCAGGCCAGCGAAAACACGCGCGGCACGTTGATGCCCATGGCGTAAGCCGCGCCCTGGTCCGAAGCCGTGGCCCGCAGCGCCACCCCGCCGCGCCAATAGCGGAACACCACCAGCACCAGCAGCGCCAGCACTACCGCCACCCAGAAGCCGTAGAACACCTTGGGCGCGACGAAGGCCTCGCCTATCATCACCGGCGAACGCGGCATGAATTCCGGCAGGCGGCGCTGGTCCGCCGTCCAGATCAGTTCGACCACGCCCACCAGGATCGACGCCAGCCCCACCGTGATCATGAATACCGAGATCGGCGCTTCGCCCAGCATGGGACGGATGGTCAGCCGCTCGACCAGCGCCCCCAGCGCGCCCGACACCACCACCGCTCCCACGATGGCCAGCCAGATCGGCCATTCCATGCCGGTGGCAAAGGCATAGAACACGTAGGCGCCCAGCATCAGGAATTCGCCGATGGCGATGTTCACCACCCGGGTCGCCTTGTAGACGATGACGAAGGCCAGCGCCGCCAGCGCATAAAGCCCGCCGCTGCCCAGCCCGGCCAGCGTGACTTCCAGGAAGAACAGCATGTCCATCAAGCCGCCTCCCGCAGGCGCCGCCGCAGATCGCCGACGTCGCCCGCGCCCAGATAGGCCTGGATGACCTGCGGGTCTGCCTGCACCTGCGCCGGCGTGCCATCGGCAATGACTTGGCCGAAGTTCAGCACCACCACGTGGTCCGACAGGTCCATCACCATGCCCATGTCATGCTCGACCATCAGCACCGTTACGCCCCATTCTGAGCGCGCGTCCAGAATGAAGCGCGCCATGTCGTCCGTCTCTTCGCGGTTCATGCCCGCCACCGGTTCGTCCAGCATCAGCACCTTGGGATTCATGGCCAGCGCCCGCGCCAGCTCCACCCGCTTTTGCAGGCCGTAGGACAGCGCGGCCACCGGCGCGTGGCGGATGTGGTCGATCTCCAGAAAGTCGATGATGCGTTCTTCGATGTCGGCGCGCAGCGCCATCTCTTCGCGGCGCGCCCGCCCGAAATACAGCAAGGCATCCAACACATTGGTCCGCAGGTGGGCGTGGCGGCCCAGCTTGATGTTGTCCAGCACCGTCATGCCGCGGAACAGCGCAATGTTCTGGAAGCTGCGCGCCAGGCCCAGCCGGGCGCGTTCGGGCGCCGCCACGCGCGTGATGTCGCGACCCTGGAAGCGGATCTGCCCGGATGCGGGGCGGTAGAAGCCGGAAATGGTGTTGAACAGCGAGGTCTTGCCCGCGCCATTGGGGCCGATGACCGTGGTGATGGAGCCGGACTCCACGCGAAAGCCCACACCGGTAAGCGCCTTGACCCCGCCGAACGCCAGCGTGACCCCATCCACCTCCAGCAAGGGAGGGCTGTCGGACTGATCCACCATTTGTCTCCTCGCCTTTACATGCGAAGTTTTTATCGACGTTGGTCTGGCGAACCCGCGAGGCAGGAGATGCAACGAACCTGTCTTTACCTACGCCAGTACAGCGCCGGAAAATCGTTCTATGCGTTACGCTAAGCGTGCTTAAAAGAAAACCAAGCAAGCGCTCGGTTCAGACCATAGCATCGCGGTTTTTGGATCGACAGTTGGTACTTACCCGATAACGGAGACTCGCCATGACCCAAGAACACCCCGCCTTCCAGACGCTGTTTCTGGAAACCGACGGCGCGATCGCGACCGTGACGCTGAACCGCCCCGACGCGCTGAACGCCATCGACGTGGCGATGGCGCAGGACTTGCAACGGGCCGCGCAATGGCTGGAAGCGCGCGATGAAATCCGCGTCGTGCTGCTGCGCGCGACGGGCAAGGCTTTCTGCGCGGGCGGCGACATCAGTATGTTCACGGGCGAACCCGCGTTGGTGCGCGCCACGCTGCTGGACCTGTTCACGCCATTGAACGACTTCATTGCGCGCATCGCCCGCATGGACAAGATCTGGATTGCCCAGGTCCACGGCATTGCCGCGGGTGCGGGCCTGTCGCTGGTATTGGCCTGCGACCTGGCCATCGCCGACGCCGACGCCCGCTTCATGACGGCCTACCTCAAGCTTGGAGCGACTCCCGACGCCGGCATGACCCACGGTCTCACTCGGGTGCTGGGCGCCCGTCGCGCGCTGGACTTGCTATTGCGCCATGACCCGTTCCCCGCCAGCGACGCGCTGGCCTGGGGCATCGTCACGCGCACCGCCCCAACCGGAGAACTCGCGCAAGCCGCGCAAACCTACGCGCAAGAGATTGCCCGCCACGCGCCGCACGGCATCGCGGGGGCCAAGGACCTGCTGCGCTCGGCCGAACACGCCACGCTGGAAACCCAACTGGCCGAGGAAACCGCGCGCTTTCTGGACAGCGCCTCGCGCACGGACTTCGCGGAAGGCGTGCGGGCATTCCGCGAGAAGCGGACGCCGCAGTTCAAGGGCAGATAAGACTCAAACGACGCGCTTTTCCACCGCCTGCGCCCAGCGCCGCGCCACTACCGGCGAAGTCGCGCAGGTCGCGGACTCGGTCACCACCCGCACCGCGCGTTCCAGCAGCTGGATGTCGGCCTCGTGCTGGCGCGCCACATGCGGATCCTCGAAGAAGATCACACGCTGGCATTGGTGTTCCAGCACCAGCTCCGCGATCTGGGCGTCGCCGCCCAGCGGCCCGCTCAGGTAGCGGTGCACCCAGGGCCTATCCTTGGGCCAGCCGCGCGACCAGGCCAGCTCGTTCAAGCGGCCGCCGGTGGTGCCCGTGGCGACGCGCCGCGCAAACCGCGACAGCACGTCGAAATGCTCGCTGGCGAATGCCACCATCTCGTCCTTGAGCGCATCGTGGGCAATCAACGCCACCGTCTGGCCAGTGAAGTTGAAATGGCGCGAAGCCGAGACGTCCGGCGCCAAGCCGGCGTGGACGCGTTCGACTTCCATCCATTCGATGGCGCCGGCAAGCGTCGAGATGAACGGGCGGCCGTGCGTGATGCACTGGCGCTTGAGCGCCAGCGCCTCCGGGAAAATCGACGACGGGTCGACGGGATCGATCAGATAGATCGCGCCGTCGAACGGCGCCTGCCCGTCACGCCCTTCCGTCACCCGGGCCACCAGCTTCATCAGGCCGCCCTCGCGGCCGTACGGATAGCGGATCAACCCGCCGTAGCCCTGCAGCATGCCCTCGCGCACGATCGCGTCGTGCGTGCGGCCTACGGTGTGCAACTGCACGCCCAGCTCGCGTATCGTGCCCGAACAGGCGCGCAGCCAGGTAAACAGCGCGGCATCGGGAGTTTCGTGGTGCAGCCGGTTGGCGGCCAGGCCAAAGCGCAATTGGGCAGCGGGCATCGGTGGACTCAGGCAAGTAGGGACAACAAGAAGATCCTTGATGATACCGTGGCGGGCATGGCCGCGGCAGCTTTGGCCCGGATCCGCCGCGCTCAAAAACAAAAACGCTCCCCGCAGGGAGCGTTTCTGGTTTGGCGATCAGTCCGCCTCGTCGATCCAGGCCATCTGGATGGCCTCCAGGATCTTCTCGCCGCAATGCGCGGGGTCGTCGTTGAAGCCCGGCAAGGCCAGGACCCATTCGCGCAGCTGCACGAAGCGCAGCGTCTTGGGGTCCGCGTCAGGATGCGCGTCGAGCAGAGCCTCGGCGATCTGGTAGGTGTCGGTCCACTTCATCAATGGCCCTCTTTGGCGTGGTTGATGGTGTATTTGGGGATCTCGACCGTCAGGTCGGCGTCCGTCACCAGCGCCTGGCAGGACAGGCGCGAGGTCGGGGTCAAGCCCCAGGCCTTATCCAGCAGATCCTCTTCGTCATCGGTCGCGTCTTCCAGCGAAGAATAGCCCTGCTTGACCACCACGTGACAGGTCGTGCAGGCGCACGACAGTTCGCATGCGTGTTCGATGTCGATGTGGTTATCCAGCAGCACGCGGCAGATCGACACGCCCTTGGGCGCGTCTTCGATCACGGCGCCTTCCGGGCAGTAGTCGGGATGAGGCAATACAGTCAGTTTCGGCATAGCGTGTTATCAGGCAATCTCATCAAGTTTGCGGCCCGCCAGCGCGGCGCGGATGCTGCGGTCCATGCGGCGCGCAGCGAAATCATCGGTCGCGGCCGACAGGGCCTGGACCGCGTCCTTCACTGTGTCCACGTCCTGCGCATCCTGGGCGGCGATGGCAGCCTGCAGGCATTCGTCCACGCGCTTGCGTTCTTCGGCGTCCAGCAGATCGCCATCGACGGCCAGCGCGGCCTGCACCGACTCGACCAACTGGCGCGCGTCCACCTGTTGCTCGCGCAACATGCGGGCGCGGGCATCGGTGTCGGCTTGCGCCACGCTGTCTGCCAGCATCTGCGCGATCTCGTCGTCGGTCAGGCCATAGGACGGCTTGACCGACACCATGGCCTCGACGCCCTTGCTCTGCTCGCGCGCGGTCACGCTCAGCAGGCCGTCGGCGTCCACCTGGAAGGTCACGCGGATGCGTGCTGCGCCGGCCACCATGGGCGGAATGCCGCGCAGCTCAAAGCGCGCCAGCGAGCGCGAATCGGAGACCAGGTCGCGTTCGCCTTGCACCACGTGGATGCTCATGGCCGTCTGGCCATCCTTGAAGGTCGTGAATTCCTGGGCGCGCGCCACGGGAATCGTGCTGTTGCGCGGGATGATGCGCTCCACCAGGCCGCCCATGGTTTCCAGCCCCAGCGACAGCGGGATCACATCCAGCAACAGCCAGTCTTCGCCGGGAGCGCGGTTGCCCGCCAGCAGATTGGCCTGCAAGGCGGCGCCCAGCGCCACCACCTGGTCCGGATCGAGGTCGGTCAGCGGTTGCGTGCCGAACAGCTTGCCCACGGCAGCGCGCACGACCGGCATGCGCGTGGCGCCGCCGACCATCACCACGCCGCGCACATCGGCTGGCGTCAGCGAGGCGTCGCGCAAGGCGCGGCGCGCGCAGTCCAGCGTGCGCACGATCAGGGGCTGCGCCAGTTCTTCAAATGCCGCCCGCGTCAGGTTCGTGTCCACGGTCCGGCCATCGGACAATTCCAGCTTCAGGCTGGCCGCATCGGCGTCCGACAAGGCTTCGCGCGCAGCGCGCGCCGCCATCAGCAGGCGGCGGCGGTCCGCCGGCGAAAACTCGCCAGCAGCGAGTCCGGCCACCACGTGATCGACGATCAAGGCATCGAAGTCGTCGCCGCCCAAGGCGGTATCGCCGCCCGTGGCGATGACTTCGAACACGCCCTGGGTCAGGCGCAAGATGGAAACGTCGAACGTTCCGCCGCCCAGGTCGTACACCGCATACACGCCTTCGGCGGCATTATCCAGGCCGTAGGCAATGGCCGCCGCCGTGGGTTCGTTCAGCAGGCGCAGCACGTTCAGGCCGGCCAGACGCGCGGCGTCTCGCGTCGCCTGGCGCTGGGCGTCATCGAAGTAAGCAGGCACCGTGATGACCGCGCCGACCAGGTCATCGCCCAGCACGTCCTCGGCGCGCTGGCGCAGGACGGCCAGGATCTGCGCCGACACTTCAACCGGGCTCAGGTCGCCCTGGACGGTGCGGATGCGCACCATGCCAGGCGCGTCCACGAATTCGTACGGTGCGCGGCTGGCGCGCGCCTCTTCCAGCGAACGGCCCATGAAACGCTTGACCGACACAACGGTATTCAGAGGATCTTCGGCCTGCTGCGCGAGCGGTTCCCGCCCCGTGGTGACCTTGCCGCCGGCGAAATAGCGCACGGCGGAAGGCAGCAAGGCGTGGCCTTGCTCGTCCCTCAGCACTTCGGCGACGCTGCTGCGCACGGCCGCGACCAGGGAATTGGTGGTGCCCAGGTCGATCCCGACCGCCAGCTTGCGCTGGTGAGGCGCGGGCGATTCGCCAGGCTCTGATATCTGCAATAAGGCCATGATTCTGTTTTTTTGGTCAGTAGGCGGCGCTGTGCCGGCGCCCGTCTCGCGGACGCCCCGGCGCGGCCTGGGCTATGCGGCGGGCTGGGCGTGCGCCAGTTCTTCCGCCAACTTCTCCACGAACATCCACTCCCGCACCTTGAGCCCCGCCGCGGCGTAGTCGCGGTCCTGGTCCAGCAGACGGGCCAGCGTGGCGCGCATGGCAGCGCGCGCCTGCTGCAATTCCGCCTGCAAGGCCGCCAGAGCGTCGGCGTCGTCGCGCGCGTCGTCCAGCATCTCGCGCCACGTCATCTGCTGCATCAGGAACTCGGGGTCCATGGCCGTGTTGCTCTCGGTCTGCAGATCCACGCCGGCCTGCTCGCAAAGGTAGCGCGCCCGCAGCAAGGGATCGCGCAACAGGCGGTAGGCCTCGTTGGCGCGAGCCGCCCACTGCATGGCCACGCGGCGTTCCGCGGGGCTGGCAGTGGCGTAGCGGTCGGGATGCACCTGCGCCGCGACGGTGCGCCACGCGGACTCAAGCGCCTGGGCGTCCAGATCGAAACGCGCCGGCAAGCCGAACAGGCCGAAGTGATCGTCTCCAGCCAAGACTTACACCGTGAACGACTCGCCGCAGCCGCAGGTCGCCTTTTCGTTGGGGTTGCGGAACTTGAAGCCTTCGTTCAGGCCTTCGCGGGCGTAGTCGAGTTCGGTGCCGTCCAGGTAGGCCAGGCTTTTCGGGTCAATGAAGACCTTCACGCCGAAGCTTTCGAACACCACGTCTTCCGCTGCCGCGTCGTCCACGTATTCGAGCTTGTAGGCCATGCCGGAGCAGCCCGTCGTCCTAACGCCGAGCCGCAAGCCGATACCCTTTCCGCGCTTCTGCAAGTAGCGGCCGATATGGGTGGCAGCCTGTTGGGTCAGGGTAACGGACATGTTCAGCCCGCCACAGCAGCTTCAGCCGGGGCCGAATGCTTTTCTTTGTAGTTCTGCACCGCGGCCTTGATCGCGTCTTCGGCCAGGATGGAACAGTGCACCTTCACGGGCGGCAGGGCCAGTTCTTCGGCGATCTGCGTGTTGCGGATGTTCATCGCCTCGTCCAGCGTCTTGCCCTTGACCCATTCGGTCACGAGCGAGCTGGAAGCGATGGCCGAACCGCAGCCGTAGGTCTTGAAGCGCGCGTCTTCGATCACGCCGGCTTCGTTCACCTTGATCTGCAGCTTCATCACGTCGCCACAGGCGGGTGCGCCGACCATGCCGGTGCCGACCGACTCGTCCGACTTGTCGAACGAACCGACGTTGCGCGGGTTTTCGTAGTGATCCAGGACTTTGGTGCTGTAAGACATGTTAATTCTCCACGAATTTCAAGGCGCGGGCGCTTAGTGCGCAGCCCACTGCACGGTGTTCAGGTCGATGCCTTCCTTGGCCATTTCCCACAGCGGCGACATATCGCGCAGCTTGCCGACGCGGCTCTTGAGCAACTCGATGGCGTAGTCCACTTCCTTTTCGGTCGTGAAACGGCCCAGCGTGAAGCGGATCGAGCTGTGCGCCAGTTCGTCGTTGCGGCCCAGGGCGCGCAACACGTAGGACGGTTCCAGGCTGGCCGAGGTGCAGGCCGAGCCGCTGGAGACGGCAAGTTCCTTGATCGCCATGATCAGGGACTCGCCTTCGACATAATTGAAGCTGACATTCAGGTTGTGCGGAACGCGTTGGTCCATGTCGCCGTTGAGGTAGACCTCTTCGATCTGCGACAGGCCAGCCCACAGGCGGTCGCGCAGCATGCGGATGCGCTCGTTCTCGGTGCCCATTTCTTCGCGGGCCAGGCGGAAAGCTTCGCCCATGCCGACGATCTGGTGCGTGGCCAGCGTGCCCGAGCGGAAACCGCGCTCATGGCCGCCGCCGTGCATCTGCGCTTCGATGCGGATGCGCGGCTTGCGGCGCACATACAGCGCGCCGATGCCCTTGGGGCCGTAAGTCTTGTGAGCCGAGAACGACATCAGGTCGACCTTGAGCTTTTGCAGGTCGATTTCCACCTTGCCGGTTGCCTGGGCGGCGTCCACGTGGAAGATGATGCCCTTTTCGCGGCAGATCTCGCCCAGCGTTGCCACGTCCTGGATCACGCCGATTTCGTTGTTCACCATCATCACGGATACCAGCACGGTATCGGGGCGCAGCGCGGCCTTGAAGGTGTCCAGGTCGATCAGGCCGTTGTCCTTGACGTCCAGGTAGGTCACTTCGAAGCCCTGGCGCTCGAGTTCGCGACAGGTGTCCAGCACGGCTTTGTGCTCGGTCTTGACGGTGACGATGTGCTTGCCGCGTTCCTGGTAGAAGTTGGCAGCGCCCTTGATCGCCAGGTTGTTGGATTCGGTGGCGCCGGAGGTCCAGACGATTTCGCGCGGATCGGCGTTCACCAGCTTGGCGACTTCTTCGCGGGCGCGTTCAACGGCTTCTTCGGATTCCCAGCCAAACGCATGGCTGCGGGATGCCGGGTTGCCGAAGTTGTCGTACAGCCAGGGCACCATCTTGTCCACGACGCGGGGGTCGACGGGCGTCGTGGCGGAATAATCCAGATAGATCGGGCGGGTGGTCATTTCTACAACTCCTGATACTGCTTATACGGTGGCGTTGGCGGCGACGGTCGCGGCCGGGGCGTTGGCGGCATTGTTGGCGCCCCCCACCCGGTTCACGCGCACCGCGCAAGCCTGCGCTTGATTGTTGGCTTCCTGCAATTGGCGCACGCGCTGCTGATCGACGAGATCCTGCAGGGACACCGAATCCAGGTAATCCACCATCTTGCGATTCAACGTAGCCCAGAGTTCGTGCGTCATGCACTTGCCCGGCTTGCCGTCGTTGCCGCTCGTACAGTCCCGCTTGCCGCCGCAGCTGGTGGCGTCCAGGGGTTCATCGACGGCGAAGATGATGTCGGCAACGGTAACGTTGCGGGCGAGGCGCGCGAGCGAGTAGCCGCCCCCGGGGCCGCGCACGCTGTCCACGAGTTCGTGGCGACGCAGTTTCCCGAACAGCTGTTCCAGATAGGACAGCGAAATGTTCTGACGCTGGCTGATGGCCGCAAGAGTGACCGGACCGCTATGCTGCCGCATAGCCAGATCGATCATGGCAGTCACGGCGAAACGCCCCTTGGTAGTTAGCCGCATGGTAGGTTCCCAGTGATTCGGCAATGGCCGCAGGCGAATCCAGCGGTCAATACCCGAGTAATTGCCTCAAGTATAGCCTATTCCCGACTAATTTGGTATGGCTCCCGGCTAGAAAAAACCGCGCATTCGCGCGGTCTTTTACTGCCAAGCACCTCCGAGAACCGCCCGGCGGGCAGCCCTGCGGCAAAAGCGGATCAAGCCGCCTGGTACTGGGTAGCGCGCTTGCGCACCAGCTCGAGGACGCCCTGACAGGCGTCTTCCAGGTAGTCCAGGACCTTGCCGAAGCCATCGGCGCCGCCATAGTACGGATCGGGCACGGTGGCCTCTTCGAACTCATTGGCAAAGCGCATCAGCAGCATCAGCTTGTGCTGGTAGGCCTTGGGGCACTGCTGCTGCATGGCGGACAGATTGTCCCAGTCCATGGCGAGGATCAGGTCGAAATCGCGGAAATCTTCCGCGGTGACCTGACGCGCTTCGCAGTGCGTGATCTCGTAGCCGCGCTTGCGCGCTGCGGCCTGCGCCCGGGCATCAGGCGCCTCGCCGATGTGAAACGCGTGCGTGCCCGCGGAGTCGATGCGAACCACATCGCCCAAACCCGCGTCGTTCACCAAATGGCGAAACACGCCCTCTGCGCTCGGCGAGCGACAGATATTGCCCATGCAAACGAAAAGTACCTTGGTCATCATGGAAGTAAGTGTGCGGGAAAACCCGAGATAAGGCAAGCTTTTTTTGCGTCTGCGGGATTCTGACCGGGCGAATATGACCCCAATATTTATTCAATGAAATCAAATACTTAGGAAGAAATCTGGATCCAGCCTGTGAACACTGAATCCGGATATTCGGACGAATCGTGGCAGCCTGATTGCAACGCAGCAGATTTCCGGCATATTCAGCCGCCTGTCAGCATATAGAAACATTCAGACATGATTTCGCCGCTACACCGCCCCATCCAGCAGCACGCGCTGCTTCAGCGCGGTCAGCGCATCGCGCGCCGCGGCAGCCTGTTCGAACTCCAGGTTTCGGGCATGATCCATCATCAGCTTTTCCAGGCGCTTGATCTCGCGAGCCAGGGCCTTTTCGTCCTTCAGGAACTCGGCCGGAACCGCGGCCTCGAGCGCATCGTGCTGGGTTGGAGCGACAACGCCATCGATCAGTTCCCGCACGGCCTTTTGCACGCCCCGGGCGGTAATGCCATGGTCGGCATTGAATTTCAGCTGCTTGGCACGCCGCCTCTCGGTTTCCTCCATGGCGCGTTGCATTGAATCGGTGATGCGGTCCGCATAGAGGATGGCGTGGCCATTGAGGTTGCGCGCCGCGCGCCCGATGGTCTGGATCAGGCTGCGCTCCGAACGCAGGAAGCCTTCCTTGTCGGCGTCCAGGATCGCCACCAGCGACACTTCGGGAATATCCAGCCCTTCGCGCAGCAGGTTGATCCCCACCAACACGTCAAAGGTGCCCAGACGCAGGTCGCGGATGATTTCGACACGTTCGACAGTGTCGATATCCGAATGCAGGTAGCGCACGCGCACGCCATGCTCGCTGAGGAAGTCGGTGAGATCCTCCGCCATGCGCTTGGTCAGGGTAGTGACCAGCACGCGCTCCGCTTGCGCCACGCGCGCCTTGATCTGCCCGAGCAGATCGTCGACCTGGGTGCGGGCGGGCAAGACCTGGACCAGCGGGTCCACCAGGCCGGTAGGCCGGACCACCTGCTCCACCACATTGTCGGTGTGCTCTTTCTCGTAGGCGGCCGGCGTGGCCGACACGAACACGCACTGGCGCATCCGGGCCTCGAATTCCTCGAGCTTCAGCGGCCGGTTGTCCAGCGCCGACGGCAGGCGGAAACCGTACTGCACCAGCGTTTCCTTGCGCGCCCGATCGCCCCGGTACATGCCGCCCAACTGGCCGATGGTGACGTGGCTTTCGTCGATGAACATGAGCGCATCGGACGGCAGGTAGTCGATGAGGGTGGGCGGCGGTTCGCCCGGCGCCGCGCCCGACAGGTGGCGGGAATAGTTTTCGATGCCTTTGCAGAAGCCCAGCTCCTGCAGCATTTCCAGGTCGAAACGGGTGCGCTGCTCCAGCCGCTGGGCTTCGACCAGATGACCGTCGTCGACGAAGCGCTTGACCCGTTCGCGCAGCTCTTCCTTGATGGTCTCGATGGCGCGCAGCACGGTGTCGCGCGGCGTGACGTAGTGCGAACCGGGGTAGACAGTGAAACGCGGCAGCTTCTGGCGGATGCGGCCGGTCAGCGGATCAAACAGCTCCAGGCTTTCGATCTCGTCGTCGAACAGCGTCAGGCGCAGCGCCAGTTCCGGGCTTTCCGCCGGGAAGATGTCGATGGTCTCGCCACGCACCCGGAAAACGCCGCGGGTGAACTCGGCGTCATTGCGGGTGTACTGCATGGCGACCAGGCGGGCCAGGATCTCGCGGCGCGAGATCTGGTCGCCGGCGCGCAGGATCAGCACCATGGCGTGGTAGTCGCCGGGGTTGCCGATACCGTAGATGCAGGACACGGTGCCCACGATGATGGTGTCGCGGCGTTCCAGCAGGCTCTTGGTCGCCGACAAGCGCATCTGTTCGATGTGCTCATTGATGGACGAATCCTTTTCAATGAACAGGTCGCGCGTGGGGACGTACGCCTCGGGCTGGTAGTAGTCGTAGTACGAAACGAAGTACTCGACGGCGTTCTTCGGGAAGAACTCCCGCATTTCGGCGTACAGCTGGGCGGCCAGGGTCTTATTGGGGGCCAGTACCAGCGCCGGGCGCCCCATGCGGGCGATGACGTTGGCCATGGTGTAGGTCTTGCCGGAGCCCGTCACGCCCAACAGCGTCTGGAACATCAGGCCGTCTTCGACCCCCTGGGTCAACCCCTCGATGGCGGTGGGCTGATCGCCCGCCGGCGGATAGGGTTGGTACAGATGAAACGGGCTGCCCGGGAAATCGATGAATCCAGGGCCTGGCGCGGACGGATCCGCCACGGCCGATGCCGCCGCGGGATCGGCCGCCAGGTTCGCTGCGGCCCCCGCCGTAATCGGGTCTATTGCGCTCTTAGGCATGCTAGACTCTTCCAGGGTAAACCCCTCATTATCCACAGCAGCCTGTACTGCGTCCACCCACCTCATCAGACTCCCATGAGCACCCTTTTCGATTCCGTCGAACTCGCCCCGCGCGACCCCATTCTTGGCCTGAACGAACAATACAACGCTGATACGCGTCCCGGTAAAGTCAATCTGGGCGTGGGCGTGTACTACGACGATCAGGGTCGCATCCCCCTGCTGGGCGCGGTCCGCAAGGCCGAAGCCGCCCGCATCGAAGCCGCCGCCGCCCGCGGCTACCTGCCGATCGAAGGCATCGCCGGTTACAACAACGGCGCGCAAGCCCTGCTGCTGGGCAAGGATTCCGCGCTGGCCGCCGCCGGCCGCGTGCTGACCACTCAGGCCCTGGGCGGCACCGGCGCGCTGAAGATCGGCGCTGACTTCCTGCGCCAGCTGCTGCCGACCTCCAAGGTCCTGATCAGCGACCCCAGCTGGGAAAACCACCGCGCCCTGTTCGAGCGCGCCGGTTTCGAAGTCGGTACCTATTCGTACTACGACGCCGCCACGCGCGGTCTGAACTTCGATGCCATGCTGGCCGACCTGAAGGCCGCGCCGGCCAAGACCGTCGTCGTGCTGCATGCCTGCTGCCACAACCCGACCGGCGTGGACCCCACCGCCGACCAGTGGAAGCAGATCGCGGCCGTCGTGAAGGAAAACAATCTGGTCCCGTTCCTGGACATCGCCTACCAGGGCTTCGGCGACGGCCTGACCGAAGACGCTTCGGTCGTGCGCATGTTTGCCGATCTGGACCTGACCATGTTCATCAGCTCCTCGTTCTCGAAGTCGTTCTCGCTGTACGGCGAGCGCGTCGGCGCGCTGACGGTCGTCGCCGGCAGCAAGGACGAAGCCACCCGCGTGCTGAGCCAGCTCAAGCGCGTGATCCGCACCAACTACTCCAACCCGCCCACCCATGGCGGCACGGTGGTGTCGACGGTCCTGAACACGCCTGAACTCTTCGCGATGTGGGAAGAGGAACTCGCCGGCATGCGCGACCGCATCCGCCTGATGCGCAAGCAACTGGTCGACAAGATCAAGGAACACGGCGGCAAGCAGGACTTCAGTTTCGTGCTGCAGCAGCGCGGCATGTTCTCGTACTCGGGCCTGACCGCGGCGCAAGTGGATCGCCTGCG
The DNA here is from genome assembly GCF_058796095.1 of Achromobacter sp. GW823-FHT04E03. Lineage (NCBI taxonomy): Bacteria > Pseudomonadati > Pseudomonadota > Betaproteobacteria > Burkholderiales > Alcaligenaceae > Achromobacter > Achromobacter sp. GW823-FHT04E03. The sequence goes on from NZ_JBXAIJ010000001.1 coordinate 1,456,570, forward strand.
CGAAGAGCATGGCGTGTATGCCGTCTCCAGCGGCCGCATCTGCGTGGCCGCGCTGAACAGCGGCAACATCGACAAGGTCGCCAAGGGCATCGCGGCCGTGCTGTAAGCCATTTGCAGCGCACAGGCCCACGCGGGCCTGCCGTCAGGAACGGGACCTTCGGGTCCCGTTTTTCTTTTGGTCCGGACCAGCTTCTTCTTTTGGTCCGGACCGGCTTTTTCTTTTGGTCCAGACCGGCTTGCTTTTTTGCGCTGCGTCCCCCAGAATGGCGCTGTATATATGTACAGTCCGCTAGCACCGGATCATCGCCATGGCCAGCAAACTCACTGATCGCCAACAACAAATCCTGGATCTCATCAGGCAGACCGTCACTCGCACCGGCTTCCCGCCGACGCGTGCCGAAATTGCCCTGGCCCTGGGTTTCCGTTCCCCCAACGCGGCGGAAGATCACCTCAAGGCGCTTGCCCGCAAGGGCGCCATCGAACTGACGGCCGGCGCGTCCCGCGGCATCCGCCTGAAAGACACCTCCCCTGCTCCCACGCAAAGCTCGCTGCCCATGCCGGGCCTGGCGCAGTTGCTGCTGCCGCTGGTCGGCCGCGTGGCCGCGGGCAGCCCCATCCTGGCTGCCGAGCACGTCGAACGCGAGGTCGGCGTCGATCCCAACCTGTTCGCCCAGACGCCCGACTACCTGCTCAAGGTGCGCGGCATGAGCATGCGTGACGCCGGCATCCTGGAAGGCGACCTGCTCGCCGTAAAGAAAGCCTCGGAAGCCCGCAACGGCCAGATCGTGGTGGCCCGCCTGGGCGACGACGTCACGGTCAAGCGCTTGCAGCGCCAGAACGGCCACATCGAACTACTGCCCGAAAATCCCGACTTCGAACCCATCGTGGTCGAAGCCGGCCAGGATTTCGCGTTGGAAGGCATCGCGGTGGGCCTGATCCGCACGCACGCGCTGCACTAGCCCCCCCCATTACTCCCGCGTTTGCGCGCGGCATGAAAAAAACCCCGCCAAGAAATTGACGGGGTTTTTTGTTGGAAGCTATCCAGAAGGGGCGCCGCTTACCGGCGGCGTCCCTCCCGGTGTCCATCAGTGCTTGAGCACCGGGTCGGTCGAACCAGGTTCGGCAGGCTTGGCCACCAGGGGTTCCTTGACCGCTTCTTCCTCGGCCAGGGGCTCCGGCAGACGCTCCAGCGCCAGTTCCAGCACCTTGTCGATCCAGCGCACCGGCACGATCTCAAGGTGGTTCTTGACGTTGTCCGGGATCTCCGCCAAATCCTTGACGTTTTCTTCCGGGATCAAGACCGTCTTGATACCGCCACGGTGAGCCGCCAACAGCTTTTCCTTCAGGCCGCCGATGGGCAGGACTTCGCCGCGCAGCGTGATCTCGCCGGTCATGGCGACATCGGCGCGCACCGGAATGCGCGACAAGGCCGACACCATGGCCGTGGTGATCGCGATACCCGCGGACGGACCGTCCTTGGGCGTGGCGCCTTCCGGCACGTGCACGTGCATGTCGTGCTTTTCGAAGACGCTGTCGGCAAAGCCCAGACGGCGGGCGCGGGAACGCACCACGGTGCGGGCCGCCTCGACCGACTCCTTCATCACGTCGCCCAGCGAACCGGTGCGTTGGATGACGCCCTTGCCCGGCATGTCCGCGACTTCGATCGTCAGCAGGTCGCCGCCAACTTCCGTCCAGGCCAGACCCGTCACCTGACCGATCTGGTTTTCCTTTTCGGCCATGCCGAAGGCGTAACGGCGCACGCCCAGGAAATCGCTCAGGTTGTCGCCCGTGACGTTGACCGGCTTGACCTCGGCGGTCTTGCCTTCGGCCTTGGCGCGGTCGCTCTGGGTCAGCAACTGCTTGATGACCTTGCGGCAGATCTTGCCCACTTCGCGTTCGAGCGCACGCACACCGGCTTCGCGGGTGTAGTAGCGCACGATGTCGCGCAGCGCGCTGTCGTCGACCGTGAGTTCGCTATCCTTCACGCCGTTGTTCTTCATCAGCTTGGGCAGCAGATGGTCGCGGGCGATGTGGATCTTCTCTTCCTCGGTGTAACCCGACAGGCGGATCACTTCCATGCGGTCCAGCAGCGCCGGCGGAATGTTCAGCGTGTTGCTGGTAGCCACGAACATGACGTCGGACAGGTCGAAGTCGACTTCGATGTAGTGGTCCTGGAACGTGTGGTTCTGTTCCGGGTCCAGCACCTCGAGCAGCGCCGACGAGGGATCGCCGCGGAAATCCATGCCCAGCTTGTCGATTTCATCGAGCAGGAACAAGGGATTGCGCACGCCGACCTTCGACATGTTCTGGACGATCTTGCCCGGCATGGAGCCGATGTACGTACGACGGTGGCCGCGGATCTCGGCTTCGTCGCGCACGCCGCCCAGCGCCATGCGCACGAACTTGCGGTTCGTCGCCTTGGCGATGGATTGGCCGAGCGAGGTCTTGCCCACGCCCGGAGGGCCGACCAGGCACAGGATCGGCGCCTTCACCTTGTCCACGCGCTGTTGCACGGCAAGGTATTCCAGGATCCGTTCCTTGACCTTTTCCAGACCGTAGTGGTCGTTGTCCAGCACCGTTTCGGCGTTGCTGATGGAATTGTTGATCTTGCTCTTCTTCCTCCAGGGGAGGTTGATGAGCGTATCGATGTAGTTGCGCACCACGGTGGCTTCGGCCGACATGGGCGACATGAGCTTGAGCTTCTTGAGCTCGGCATCGGCCTTCTTGCGCGCCTCTTTGGGCATATGGGCAGCGATGATCTTCTTTTCGAGCTCTTCGATGTCCGCGCCCTCTTCGCCTTCGCCCAACTCCTTCTGAATGGCCTTGACCTGCTCATTCAGGTAGTAGTCGCGCTGGCTCTTTTCCATCTGCTTCTTCACGCGGCCGCGAATCCGCTTCTCGACCTGGAGGATGTCGATTTCGGTTTCGAGTTGCGTGAGCAGACCCTCGAGGCGCTCGGAGGTGCCGACGATCTCGAGCATCTTCTGCTTCTGCTCGAGCTTCAAGGGAAGATGCGCGGCGATCGTGTCGGCCAGGCGTCCGGCATCATCGATGCCAGCCAGCGAGGTCAGGATCTCCGGGGGGATCTTCTTGTTCAGTTTTACGTACTGCTCGAACTGCGCGACGATGGCGCGGCGCAGGGCTTCGGTCTCGGAGCCTTGCATGGCGTCCGGTTCGATCGGCGACACCTGGCAGGTGAAATGCGAATCGGCATCTTCGATGCTGTTGATGCGGGCGCGCTGGGTACCTTCGACCAGCACCTTGACGGTGCCGTCGGGCAGCTTGAGCATCTGCAGGATGCCGGCTACGCAGCCGATCTCGTAGACGTCTTCGGGGGTGGGATCATCCTTGCCGGCGGATTTCTGGGCCACCAGCATGATGCTCTTGCCCGCTTCCATCGCAACCTCGAGCGCGCGGATAGAGCGCGGACGGCCGACGAACAGCGGGATGACCATGTGCGGAAACACCACGACATCGCGCAGTGGAAGCAGGGGCAGGTCGATCGGGTCGGAAGGCAGGGTCTGGCTGGCAGACATAGGAGGTTCCTCGGTATGACTCGGCGTATCGGGGACGGGAGGCCTGGGTATACCCGGACAATCCACGTCGGTTACGTCTGTTATGGGAACAATAGCCGAAAATTCAAGATCTCGGCGCCTGGATCCCCCAAAGGCTGAAAAAAACCGCGGGGCGGCACCCTCAGTATGCAAGCGTCGCGCCTGCAGGAAAAGCGTGTTTGCACCCGGGAATGTGCCTTAGGCAAAAAAACCCGTTACAGGAACGGGCTTTTTTGAAATATCAGGCTGCGGCGTCGCGGACTTCTCCGCGCTCTGGCTTGTCTGAAGCCGCGTCCTCGTCGGCGTAGATGAGCAATGGCTTGCCCTCGCCTTCGATCGCGTTCTCGTCCAGCACCACGCGCTTGACGTTGCCCTGGGAAGGCAGGTCATACATGGTGTCGAGCAGGGCCTGCTCGATGATGGAACGCAGACCGCGCGCGCCCGTCTTGCGGCGCAGCGCCTTGCGGGCGATCGCCTTCAGGGCGGCGGGACGCACGTCGAGCTCGGCGCCTTCCATGGCGAACAGCTTCTGGAACTGCTTGAGCAAGGCATTCTTGGGCTCGGTCAGGATTTGCACCAGGGCCGCTTCGTCCAGCTCGTCCAGGGTTGCGACCACCGGCAGACGGCCAACCAGTTCGGGGATCAGGCCGAACTTGATCAGGTCTTCGGGTTCGACTTCGGAGAACAGTTCGCCCACGCCGCGCTCCGACTTGGCGCGCACCGAGGCCGAAAAGCCGATGCCCGATTTCTCGGTGCGGTCGCGGATGACCTTTTCCAGTCCGTCGAAGGCGCCGCCCACGATGAACAGGATGTTGGTCGTGTCGACCTGGACGAAGTCCTGGTTCGGGTGCTTGCGGCCGCCCTGCGGGGGCACCGAGGCGACCGTGCCTTCGATCAGTTTCAGCAAGGCCTGCTGCACGCCCTCGCCCGATACGTCGCGCGTAATGGACGGGTTGTCGGACTTGCGCGAAATCTTGTCGATTTCGTCGATGTAGATGATGGCGCGCTGCGCCTTTTCCACTTCGTAGTTGCAGTTCTGCAGCAACTTCTGAATGATGTTCTCGACGTCTTCGCCCACGTAACCGGCCTCGGTCAGCGTGGTGGCGTCGGCCATGACGAAGGGCACGTTCAGCATGCGCGCCAGCGTCTGGGCCAGGAGCGTCTTGCCCGACCCGGTGGGGCCGATCAGCATGATGTTGCTCTTGGAGAGCTCGACTTCGTCGCCCTTGATCTCGCCGTGGCGGATGCGCTTGTAATGGTTGTAGACGGCCACGGCCAGCATGCGCTTGGGCGAGTTCTGCCCAATGACGTACTGGTCGAGGAAGGTCTTGATTTCAGCCGGAGTGGGCAGTTCGGAACGAATCGCCGCGCGCGCGGTGGCTTGCGCCTCCTCGCGGATGATGTCGTTGCAAAGATCTATGCATTCATCGCAGATGAATACCGACGGACCCGCGATCAGCTTGCGGACTTCATGCTGGCTTTTATTGCAAAACGAGCAATGCAGCACTTTTGCGTCTGCCGATCCCTTTTTTTCAGGCATATATGTTCGTATCTCAGGTAAAGATGCGCCAGGCCGGCTAAAGGGCCTAGCGCATGCGCTTACTCAAACGTGGTGGCAGCGGGTTCGGGTCAACCGGGAAGTCAGCCTTCCGAGCGGGAGGTCATAACCTTGTCCACCAGTCCATACGATACCGCATCTTCGGCCGACATGAAGTTGTCACGCTCCGTGTCTATGCCGATGCGTTCCATGGTCTGGCCGGTATTGTCGGCCAGGATGCGGTTCAGGCGTTCACGCAGGTCCAGGATCTCGCGAGCCTGGATCTGGATGTCCGAAGCCTGCCCCTGGGCGCCGCCCGAGGGCTGGTGGATCATGATGCGCGAGTTGGGCAGCGTGAAGCGCTTGCCCTTCTTGCCTGCCGCCAGCAGGAACGCGCCCATGCTGGCCGCCAGGCCGGTGCAAAGGGTGGACACGTCCGGCTTGACGAATTGCATGGTGTCAAAGATGGCCATTCCCGCATACACCGACCCGCCGGGCGAGTTGATGTACAGGGAAATGTCCTTGTCAGGATTCTCCGATTCCAGGAACAGCAACTGCGCCACGACCAGGTTGGCCGTTGCGTCATTGACCGGACCCACCAGGAAAATGAGCCGCTCGCGGAGCAGACGCGAATAGATGTCGTAGGCGCGTTCGCCGCGCCCCGACTGCTCGATCACCATGGGAATGTAGCCCAGGCCGGTGGGGGTCACCGAAGACCCGCCATTCATTGCCGCATAGAAATCGGTGAATCTCTGCATAGTGTTACGCCATCCCCATCAACTGATCGAAAGGCACCTTCTCTTCGGTGACCTTGGCCTTTTCAAGCACGTGCGCGACGACATTGTCTTCCAGCACGATAGCCTCGATTTCAGCACGACGCTGGCGGTCGGCCAGGTAATAGCTGACAACCTGTGCGGGTTGTTCGTAGTTCTCGGCGAACTCTTCGATACGCGCACGGACTTGTTCGGGCTTGGCTTGCAGCTGGGCTTGCTTGACCAGTTCCGACACCAGCAGGCCCAGGCGCACGCGGCGCTCGGACTCGGTGGCGAAGGCTTCGGCCGGGATCGGCACGGATTCGGCGTTGGGGATGCCGCGCTGCTTCAGCTCTTCGCGGGCGGCGGCGACACGGCCTTGCACGTCGTTGTCGACCAGGGCCTTCGGCACGTCGAACTTGCCGGCTTCGACCAGGGCGTCCATGACGCTGGACTTGGTGCGGCCAGCCGAACGGACCTTGACTTCGCGCTCGATGTTGCTGCGGATGTCGGCCTTCAGCTTTTCGATGTCGCCTTCGGCCTGGCCGAGGGACTTGGCGAATTCGCCGTTCAGTTCGGGCAGCACGCCTTCAGCCACTTCCTTGACGGTGATGGTGAATTCGGCGGTCTTGCCGGCAACTTCCTTGCCCTGGTAGTCATCGGGGAACTTGAGCGGGAAGACCTTGCTTTCGCCAGCCTTCAGGCCGCGGGCGGCTTCTTCGAATTCGGGCAGCATGCGGCCTTGGCCGAGCACGAACGGGAAGGCTTCGGCCTTGCCGCCTTCGAACGGCACGCCGTCGATGGTGCCGGCGAAGTCCAGCGTGACGCGGTCGCCGTCTTGCGAGGCGCGGCCTTCACGGGCTTCGAACGTGGCGCGCTGCTTGCGCAGGACGTCCAGGGTCTGCTGCACTTCGGCGTCGGTGACGGCCGTTTCGTAGCGGGTGACGGCCAGGGCCGACAGATCCGGCACGGCGACTTCGGGGTAGACCTCGAACGTGGCGGTGAACGCCAGCGTGTCGTCGGCAACGCCTTCAGTCTTGGGCTCGAGGTTCGGGGCGCCGGCGACGCGCAGCTTGGCGCCATCGACAGCTTGTTCAAAGGCACGGCCAACTTGGCTATTGATCACGTCGTAGCGGATGCCGGGGCCATGGCTGCGCTCGAGCATGGCGAGCGGAGCTTTGCCCGGACGGAAGCCGGGGACCTTGGCGGTCCGGGCCACGCGCTTCAATTGCGCCTGGACTTCCTTTTCGACGTCGGCCACCGAGACGGCCAGATCAACACGGCGCTCCAGGCCGGAGAGGGTTTCAACCACAGGCTGCATTAAAAGACCTATTTTCCGAGAGATAAAGAGATGACGGGCGGATAAACGGGGCATTTTACCGGAAACTTCCGGTCCCCTGACGCAAAGGGGCGCGAGCACCCGGATAAGTCCGGATACTCGCGCCCCGTTTTCCACCCGGGACGGGAGAATATACGTCAGCCAGAAAGCCTTATTTGGCCTTGGCGATGCGCTCTTCGATGTGCTGCGCGCGCTTGGCCGAGGACGGATGCGAGCTCATCATGTCGCTCTTGCCGCCGTCCAGCTCAGCCAGCTTCTGGAACGCGGTCACCAGGCCGCGGGTGTTCAAGCCCTTGGCCTGCAGCTGGTCGAACGAGTAATCGTCGGCGGCGCTTTCCTGCGACTGCGAGAACTGCGCGTTGATGAACTTCTCGGTCAGGTCGCCCAGTTGCGAAGAGCTGAGCGCGGCCACGGTGGCGCCGCCTGCCGCATTGGCGGCATCGCGCGCGGCGGAAACGGTGTAGGCAGTCTGCATCGCCTTCTTGCTGTGGCCCAGCGCGACGTGGCCGATTTCGTGGCCCACCACGCCCATCACCTCATCGTCGGTCATCATGTCCATCAGGCCGCTGTAGACGCGGATGCAGCCGTTGGCCATGGCCCAGGCGTTGACGTCCTTGGTGATGTAGACCTTGTAGCTGGCCTTCTGGCCGTTGACCGTGCCGCCCAGTTGCTTGGCGATCTTCTGCAGGCGGGCGTCGTACTTGCTGCCGGGAGCGGCGATCTTTTCCTGGGAATCGCTCTGGGCGCAAGCCTTGTCCGACAGGGTCTTGATCTCGGCATCGCTCAGCGTGGCAGCTTGAACGACCTTGCTGCCGGCGCCGACCAGGCCGCCGATGTCCAAAGCGTGGGAGGCGGAGAAAGGGGCGAGCGCAACGCCCAGGGCGGCGACGGTGTAGCGGATCTTCATGGGAACAAACTCCTCTTTACTGGCTCTATGCGAACGAGGCCGCAATTCTATATACGACCAATGCGCACCAAGCGTTTCGCCACACAGTTTCGCAAATGCCAGTTTTCCTTACATAAAACCCGAACAGGATTTGCGCAATCGTGCTAGCGGGTATTCCCTTGGATCAGACCCTCTCAAAGAAACTGATATCTGCGGCAACGCGGCGTTGATAGAATTGCGCCCGCCATTTTTTCGCACACACCATAGGGCTCGCACCCAAATGATCTCCAACACCCCTCCCCGCCTGGGCCTGCTGCCCAGCCTGATCTTCAGCTCGCGCTGGCTGCAACTGCCCCTGTACCTGGGATTGATCGTCGCGCAAGGCGTCTACGTCATGCTGTTCCTGAAAGAGCTCTGGCACCTGGTGACGCACGCCAGCAGCTTCGGCGAAATGGAGATCATGCTGATCGTGCTGGGCCTGATCGACGTGGTGATGATCTCGAACCTGCTGGTCATGGTGATCGTGGGCGGCTACGAAACCTTCGTGTCCCGCCTGCGCCTGCAAGGCCACCCGGACCAGCCGGAATGGCTCAGCCACGTGAACGCCAGCGTGCTCAAGGTCAAGCTGGCCATGGCCATCATCGGCATCTCCTCGATCCACCTGCTGCGCACCTTCATCGAGGCCGGCACGCTGGGCACGCCCAACGCGCGCTTCTCCGAGGCCGGCGTGATGTGGCAGACCATCATCCACGCCCTCTTCATCCTGTCGGCGCTGGGAATTGCGCTGGTGGACAAGCTGGCCACGCCACCGGCGAACCACGCGAAGCACTGACGCCGGCAAGCGCCCCAGAGGCGCGCCCGCCCGGCAACAAAAAAAGCCCCCGCACATTGCGTGCGGGGGCTTTTTTCTGGGCGGAGCGCCGGGCCGGCCCGGGGCGCTGCCCTGCGAAGGTCAGGCCGCTACCTTGATGTTCTTTGCGCTGGGACCCTTGGGGCCGGTACCGACCTCAAAGGTGACGCGCTGGTTTTCCTGCAGCGACTTGTAGCCTTCGCTGCGGATTTCCGAGTAGTGAGCGAAAAGATCCTTGCTGCCATCATCGGGCATGATGAAACCATAACCCTTTTCGGCGTTGAACCACTTAACGATGCCGGTTGCCATGGAGTGTCCTTGAACCTAGAAAAAGCGATTGCTCGCGGGGCGCCAGATCATCAAGGATGGGAGAGGAAGCAACCGCAGTACCACTGACGGCGACAAGTGAAACGCAGACCGCGTCGCTTGAAAATCTCGCTGAACCCAGTGTATTGGCGAACCCCGAAAAACGTCAAACATCCGCAATTTCAGGAGTACCGCCAAAGCAGCGGAGAGGCAAGGCCGGCGCGGGTTTGACACCGCCAGGCAGGCCAGGAATTTTCAACTTGGCACGCGTAGACACATGCGGATACCTGCTGCCGGAAAGGCGCCTGGACCCACGTGCCGCGCGCGGTGCGCCTACCCCGCAAACCCGCCGGAATCGAGAAACTCCTGCTCCGCCTGCGTAGTTTGCCGGCCCAACGCGGCATTGCGATGGGGAAAGCGCCCGAAGCGCTTGATGATGTCGCGATGCAGGACCGCCCAGCGCAGCGAGTCGGCGTCCAATGGTTCCATCAAGGCCACGGCGCGGTTTTGCGCGGCGAGGTTCTCCGCGTGCTCGAAGGGCAGGTAGAAAAACTGACGCAGTTGCGGGTCCACCCCCAGATCATGGCCGGCCGCGATGGCCCGGTCGGCGAAGTACTGGGCCAAAGGGTCCGTGGCGAACATGTGCGCCGTCGCCCGGTAGGCGTTGCGCGGAAACTGGTCCAACAGGACCATCAGGGCCAAGGCGCCGGTGGCATCGTCCAGCCACGCATCCAACTGGCGCGCGGCCGCAGCCATGTGGGCGGCCTCGAAACGGGCGCGGAAGGCTGCGTCGAAGTCCGCGCTCTTGTTGAACCACTGTTGCGGGCCGGCATCGCGCCAGAACGCCACCACCTCGTGGGGTTGCGGAACGATTTGCGTGGCGGGGGTAGAAGTCATGAGCGCGCATATCCTGAAGTCGAAAGCAAGGCCGACAATAACAGAGACGCGCACCATATTAGGATCCATACACCGAATGAATGAATCGGGTGTGACTTGGAAACCTGAATAACGCAATCTAGGGATTACCCTGAGATTACAAGCGCAGCGATACTTTCCATGTTTAGGAACGCTGCGGCAGAAAACAAAAAAGCCCCACGAGGGGGCTTCTATCGAAAACTCAGACCCTTACAGGACCTGGATCTTCGTAGCTTGCGGGCCCTTGGGGCCGTTGGCCGTCACAAAGCTGACGCGCTGGTTCTCTTCCAGAGACTTGAAGCCCGAGCCCTGAATTTCGGAGAAGTGAGCGAACAGATCCTTACCACCCGCTTCCGGAGTGATGAAGCCATAGCCCTTTTCCGAGTTGAACCACTTAACGACGCCGGTTTCCATACTGTATTTCCTAGAGATAATGGGCAAATGCCCGGAGGTCACGAATCAATCAAGGAGGGGACAGTAGAACAATAACGCTGAGCCGGAAAAGGCACGGCACTGAACGAAAATCGCAACGCTTGTGATCGTGTGCCGACACTATCGTTAGGTTCCCCTCACAAGTCAACATAATCCTAAAAAATGCGTGCCAATAATGCAACAAAGAGAAACTGCACGCGGATTCCACACATTTTCATAGGCAATAAGAAGTCCTGCATAGGTGTTTACACCCACGCATCATAAAAAAACAATCTAGGCTTATATAAATGCCGCCTGCCCGCGTACGAGGATTTCTTCATACGCCGTTCGGGCTAGCACTTTGGTTTGCCGCCAGGCTTACTCGTCGATAGGTAAACCCAGCAGATCGAGCGCCGCGCCGAAAGCATCGGGACCCGAGCAAAGGAAAACCGCCACGTCGCCGGGATTCATATTCTCCAGGACTTGGTCGATCTGTTCTTGCGCATTATCAACATTGTCGACACTAGAGGCGTGTATGTCAGCCCCTGCTTCGACTTTTTCACGCGGCACGATGTCTGCGATCGCATTGAGATCCGCCACGCCTTCCAGGACGTAGACGCTGATGCTCTCGCCATCCAGCGTGGTGTGCAGCTCGACGCCGCCCGCTACGTCGGCAACCTGCCGACTTACTATTTCCATGATCACTCTTCCTTGACTTGCGGGCGCTGCCCGCCTGGGCACGCACCTTGCAGGTGCACTCGCACGCCCAGGCGCGACTATAACAGCCTTGGGCTAATGCTTCTTGACAGTAGGACCAAGCGACTGCCGCGCGGCGCCGGAGGTGGCGGCAACGGAACGGGTCCGCACCCCGGCATCGGCCAGAACCCGGACCAGCGGCTTCTGCGCCGCCAGGAAGCGGTCCTTCTCCTCGCCGGCGAGCTTGCAGACGAACATCTGGGCCAGGAGCTGTGTACGGCGGGCCTTGCGGTTGCCGGCCTCCTGGGCCAGCCAGTCGCCGACCCACGCCGCCGCCGCATCCGCATCGCCCTGCAGCTTGATATGGCCAAGCAGATCGAACACGGTCACGCCTTCGATGCGGCCGTCCTCGCTGCGCGTGAGAAAGAGCTTGGCGGCCTGGCCCGTGTAGCCGGGGATCAGCGCGAGGCAATCGCGCTCTGCGGGTTTCTTCATGGAATCTGCATGTATCGGTTATCGAGAACCCTGGACTGTAACCCGGCTGCGGCCCCTGTCGCGTCGCGGCAATGGATCTCTGCTATCGTCGGCCTGTCTTTTACCCCCAATGAATGGTGGACAACATGCAACGCGATTTCGACCTGGTCGTCACTATCCTGGGCGCCCTGCGCGACGCCCCCGGCCCCAACCTGAGCACGCACGACATCAAGAACGTGGCCCTGGCGCCGCATCCCGAAGAGCAAGGCCTGCAACTGATTGCGCATCACCTCGACCTGCTGGAAGACGCGGGCCTGGTCAAGCAGATCAGCGAGACGGCGGCCACCGCGGGCGCGACGCGCTGGCGCATCACCTGGAAGGGCTACGACGCCCTGGAACAGGATGAAGAAGACGAAGACGACGAAGATTTCGACGCCGAAGAATAAGGCGCGAAGCGCTCAGCGGCGCAAGAGTATGCGCCGCGTGAGCAGCGATGCGGCGGCGCCGATCACCAGGCTGAACATGAAGGCGGCGATCGACAGCATCGCCGACAGTTCGCTGAAGCCGCCGTGGCGGGACAGCAGGAACACCGCCACGCCCACCGCCGCGGCCAGCGCGACAACCCCCAGCAGCACCCGCTTGACGGAGCCCAGGCGCCCGCATAGCGAGCCGCCTGCCAGCGCCGCCGCCACCATAGCGGCCATGGACCAGAACAGGTATTCGTACTGCATGCGGACGGTCTCCCCCGAGGGTATTGAGGCGCAGGCATTATAGGCGTCCGCCTGCGCGGTCCGCCGCGGGCTAGGCGACGGCGACCACGCTGATCTCCACCTGGGCGCCGTAGTGCAGCTCGCGGGTGGGCACAATGGCCCGCGCGGGCCGGTGAGCGCCGAAGCACTCCTCGTAGACTTGGTTGACCTCGTCCCAAAGCGCCACGTCCGGGATGTACACGGTCACGCTGGCGACCGCGGCAAGCGACGCGCCGGCCGCTTCGAGTATGGCGCGAACACTGCGCAGCGCTTCCCGGGTCTGGGCCGCGGCGCCATCGGCCAGCGCTGGTCGCGCGCCCGGCGCAGCGGGCGGCAGGAAGCCCAATTGCCCCGAAACGAATATGAAACCGTTGGCGCGGACCGCCTGCGAATAATGGCCCGCGGGCGGCGTGGCCCGATTCGTATGGATGAGATCCATGCATGCCTCCTCGTGAAAGGCGGCTTACCAGCCGCGAAAGCGTTCCCAATGCGCCACCACCCCGGACGAATCCGGACGCACGACCTCGTAGGCATCATGCTGGGCGCAGGTCGCGCAGGCGTGATTGGGCACGATGCGCAGCTTCGCCCCCAGCGGCAGCTCGGGCAAGGCGGCGCCGCTGCCAGGACGCACCTTGATGATGCCCTGCTCCTGGTTGGTCTCGGCCAGCAGCAAGTCGGGATAGACCGTGCCGCTGGCGTCGCACACCAGGCCGTACAGTTGGTCCACCCGCTGCTTGGCCGTGCCCCGGTCGCGCGACATGGCCATCCATCCGGCATCCACCAGGATCCAGCCCTTGTCCGGCTGATGGCCGATCACGGTCGTCAACACCGTGGCGGCGATGTCGTCGACCGTACACACGCCCAGCCCGGCCATCACCAGATCGAAGAATACGTATACGCCCGCGCGCACTTCGGTCACGCCATCGAGCTTGCGGGCGAAATGCGCGGTGGGGGTGGATCCCACGCTGACCACGGGACATGGCAGGCCAGCCTGGCGGATCGCCTCGGCGCAACTCACGGCCGCCACGCGCTCCTGCTCGGCCATGTCGGCAATGGCGTCGACGCTATCGCAGCCGTACGACTCGCCGGCGTGCGTCATGACGCCGCGCAGGCACGCGCCGTCCTCATGCAGGACGCGCGCAATCGCCAGCAACTGTGCCGTATTACCCGGCTGCACCCCGGCGCGATGGCCGTCGCAGTCGATCTCGATCAGTGCCGGGATGGCGTCGCCAGCATCCCTCCCCCGCTGGGCGACGGCGCGCGCCGCTTCCAGGCTGTCCACCACCACGGTGAGATCCACGCCGCGGCGGCGCAGCGCCAGCACGCGGTCCAGCTTTGCCGGCGACACGCCCACGGCGTACAGCAGGTCGGTGACGCCGGCAGCCGCGAACTGTTCGGCCTCCTGCAGCGTGGACACGGCGGCCGGCCCCTGGGGTGTAGACATGAGCCGGCGCGCGACATCTATCGATTTGGGCGTCTTCAGGTGCGGACGCAGTTGCACCCCGTGCCCGGCCATCAGCGCATTCAGACGCTCGATGTTGCGCATCATGCGCGTCTCGTCGAGCAGCAGGCACGGGGTATCCAGGGTCTCGAGGGAGGAAGGCGTGGCGTTCTGGTTCATGGCGTTCTCGGCATGGCGTATCGGAATGGCTGAAGTATGGCGCGGCGGCGGTTCCGCGTGTTTAATCTAGACTTAATCATCCATTAATCCATGCCTGCATGATTACGACCGAAGACCTGCGTTTCTTCCTTAGCCTGGCCGCCACCCGCTCGCTGGCCGAAGCGGCGCGCGCGCTGGATGTCACGCCGCCCGCAGTCACCCAAAGACTGCATACGCTGGAAAAACGGCTGGGGGTCAGGCTGGTCAACCGTTCGGGACGCGGCACCGCGCTGACCGACGAAGGCAGGCTGCTGGCGCTGCGGGCGGAACAGATCTGCGGCGAACTGGGCGACCTGGCCGACGAACTGGCAGGCCGCAGGGGCGTGGTGGCAGGCCATCTGCGCGTGGTCGCGCCGCTGGGATTCGGGCAGCGCTACATCGCTGGGCTGGTCGCCGAGTTCCGCAGCCAAAGCGCGGACGTGACCGCCAGCCTGACGCTATCCGACGGGCCGCCGCGGCTGGCTTCCGATGACTGGGATGTGATGGTTCACATCGGCGAGCTGCGCGATTCGACATTGGTCGCGTACCCGCTGGCGCCCAATCGCCGGATCCTGTGCGCGGCGCCCTCCTACCTGGCGCGCCACGGCGCTCCTGCCAAGCCCGAGGACCTGCGCGGGCACGACTGCATCGCGCTGCGCGAGAACGATGAAGACGTGACCTTGTGGCGCTTCAAGCATGGACGCGGCCCGGCCGTGGGGGTGCGCGTGGCGCCGGTGCTGTCCAGCAATGCCGGGGAAACCGCCGTGGAGTGGGCCCTGGCCGGGCACGGCATCATCGTGCGCTCGGAATGGGATGTGGCCACGCATCTGCAGGCGCGCGCGCTGGTGCCGCTGCTGCCCGGCTGGACCTTGCCGTCGGCCGACGTGGTGGCCCTGGTGAAATCGCGCCAGGAACTGCCCGCGCGCACGGCCGGCTTTCTGGCGCATCTGCGCGCCGCCTTTGCAACGGCGCCCTGGCGCGCCTAGTCGAGCATGGCCTCGGCCTCGATCTCGATCAGCCATTCCGGCAGCGACAGGCCGCTGACGATGATCCACGATGAGGGCGGAGGATCTTTCTTGAAGCGGTCGCGCAGCGCCTGCGCAATGACTTCCTGATCCTCCCTGGCCGTTTCGCAGATGTAGATGCGCAGCATGATCACCTGCGCCAAAGTGCCGCCGGCCGCAGCCAGCACGCGCTCGACATTGTCCAGCGCGGCTTCGGTCTGCTCCTGCAGGCCCGGCCCCGCCGTACGCTCGTTGATGTCGACGCCAACCTGGCCGGACAGCAGCATGCGGCGCTGCCCCGTGACGATGACGGCCTGGCTGAATCCATACTGGACGGTGTTGAACACGGTGTCGGGATTGACGACTGTTCTGGACATGCGGTTCTCCTTGCGGCGCGCCTGGGGAGGGCGCCGGACTCCCCATTCTATCGGCCGGCCTGGTCAGGCGCCGGCGCGACCGGCCACGGGACTGCGTCCCACCGGCATGGCGGCCAGCAGCACGATGGCGCCCGCCCCTACCGCCGTCCAGAATCCCGCGCCCACGCCGTAGTGGTCGACCACCCAGCCCGCCAGCGCCGCGCCCGCCGCGACGCCCGCACCCAGGCCAGTCACCAGCCACGTCAGGCCTTCCGTCAGGCGATGGCCAGGCACGCTGCTTTCCACCAGCGCCATCGCGATGATCATGGTCGGCGCGAACGACAGGCCGGCCAGCAGCACGCCCAGCACCAGGGTCGGCAGATCGTTCACCAGCAGCAGCGGAACCGTGGTGAACGCCGTGACCGCCGCCGCGACCACCAGCAGGCGGGCCAGCGGCACCTGGAACTTCAGTACGCCGAACACCAGGCCGGCCACGCAGGAACCCAGGGCATAGGCGGAAAGCACCAGGCTGGCGCCGGCCGGCATGCCCTGCTGCCGGGCAAAGGCGACGCTCAGGACGTCGATGGTGCCGACGATGACGCCCATGGCGGCCATCATCGCCAGCAGGGACCGCATCGGCGGCATGCGCAACACCGACGCCTGACGCCCTTCCTGCGTAAACCGCACGGCAGGCGCCGTGGCCCGCTGCAGCACGAAGGCCGTGACGCCCACCGCGAGCAGCAGCGCCGCGAACAAGGGGCCGGCCTGCGGAAAGAACAGCGCGCTCAGCCCGACGGCCAGCGGCGGGCCGACGATGAAGCTCAGCTCGTCGGCCACGGACTCCAGCGCGTAGGCAGTGCGCAACTGCGGCTGGTCCCTGAATATCTCGGTCCAGCGCGCGCGTATCATCGCCGGCATGCTGGGCAAGGCGCCAGCCAGCGCGGCGAAGACAAACAGGGTCCACTCGGGCGCATTCCATTGCACGCAGGCCGCCAGGCCAACCAGCCCCGCGACGCACAGGCCCGCGGCTACCGGCAGCACCCTGCCCTGGCCATGGCGGTCCACCAGGCGGGAAATCCGCGGCGCCAGCAAGGCCGTGGCCAGCGCAAACGTGGCGGCGACGGCGCCCGCCAACGCGTAGGACCCGCGAACCTCGGACAGCATGGTGATGATGCCGATGCCGATCATGGGCAAAGGCAGGCGGGCGATGGCGCCGGCCAGGACAAAACCCAGTGCGCCGGGCGCCTGGAACAACTCGCGATACGGATTCGACACCGGAAACCTTTGATTGCCATGGACAGCGGCATCGTATTCACATACGATGCGTATGTCAATTTACATACGTATCGTATGTGCATGGAGAGAGCATGACGCGTTCCCGCGCCGAGATGATCGAAGCCACCCGCGCGAAACTGTTGGCCACGGCCCGGCAAGCCTTCCGCGATGTCGGCTATGCGGCCACGTCCATGGACGACTTCACGGCGGCGGCGGGGTTGACCCGAGGCGCCCTGTACCACCACTTCGGCGACAAGAAAGGCCTGCTCGCCGCCGTGGTCGAACAGATCGACGGCGAAATGGACCAGCGCCTGGCGGCCATCGCAGCGCGGGCGCCCGATGCCTGGTCCGCCTTGCAGGGACGCTGCCGCGCGTATCTGCAGATGGCGGCCGAAACCGAGATCCGGCGCATCGTGCTGCAAGATGCACGGGCGGTGCTGGGCGGGGCGGCGGACGGCTCGCAGCAACACTGCATTGCTTCCCTCGCCGCGCTGTTGCAGACGATGATGGATCAGGACCTGATCGAAGCCGCCGCGCCGCAGGCGCTGGCGCGGCTGATCAACGGCAGCCTGGTCGAAAGTGCCTTCTGGATCGCGCAGGACGCCGAGGACGGCCCGCGTCTGGCGCAGGCCTTGCAGGCGCTGGACCTGCTGTTGCGCGGCTTGCTCAAGCGCTGACCGCCGCCGCGGCGAGGACTGCGGCGCTCGTACACAGCGTTTGCTGTTGCACGCCGGCATGCGTATTATCCAATAAATATCTTGTTTAAATAATTTTTCTCGAAGGCGGAAGACCGCGTGAGCACCGGCACAACCCATGTTTCAAGCGCGTCCTGGGCAGATCTGCTGCACGGGACCAATGCCCTGCGCTCGATCGCGCTGGCGGGCGGGGTGGCGCTGCACGCCATCAACGTCTACATCGTCACCACCATCCTGCCCAGCGTCATCAAGGACATCGGCGGCTTGGAGTATTACGCCTGGAACACCACACTGTTCGTCGTGACCTCCATCGTCGGGTCGGCGCTGTCGGCCAGACTGATCGAATCGCTGGGGCCGCGCGCGGCCTACCTGCTCGCCGTCGCGGTGTTCACCGCAGGTTCCGTGGTGTGCGCGCTGGCGCCGAGCATGCCGGCGCTGCTGGCCGGACGCAGCATCCAGGGCTTGGGTGGCGGCATCCTGTTTGCGCTCAGCTATGCCCTGATCCGCCTGGTATTCGAGGCGCCGCTCTGGTCGCGCGCAATGGCCCTGGTGTCCGGCATGTGGGGCGTCGCCACCCTGTGCGGCCCCGCCATCGGCGGCGTCTTCGCCCAGACCGGGCACTGGCGGCTGGCGTTCTGGGCCTTGTTGCCCGTGGCCGCCGCCCTGGCGGCGATCGTGGCCCTCAAGGTAGGCGGCAAGGAATCGGTTCCGGCCTCGCGGCCAAGCCCGCTGCCCGTGACCACGCTGGGCCTGCTGGTGGCCAGTGTGCTGGCGATCACGCTGGCCAGCCTGTCGACGGACCTGCGCTGGAATCTGGCGGGCATCGCCGCCGGACTGGCGATCGCCGCGCTGATCGCGGCGGTGGACCAGCGCGCCGCAAAGCGGCTGCTGCCGACCGGCGCCTACTCGATAGCCACGCCGCTGGGCGCGCTGTACGCGGTGATGTGCCTGGTGGTAGCGGCTATCACCACCGAAATCTTCGTGCCGTATTTCCTGCAGGTCATCCATGGCATGACACCGCTGGCGGCCGGCTACATGACGGCGGCCATGGCGGCGGGCTGGACCTTGGCCGCCATGCCCAGCGCCACCCGCAGCGGCCCGGCGGCGAATTTCCTGGTGCGCCTGAGTCCCATGGTGATCCTGGCCGCGCTGGCCGCCCTGGCCTATATGACGCCGCGCACGGCGCAACTGCAGTCCTACCCGGGGCTGGCGCTCTATGTGCTGGCGCTGGCCGGCGTGGGCTTCGGCATCGGCCTGAGCTGGCCGCACCTGCTGACGCGCATATTCACCGCGGCGCCTGCCGGCGAAGAAACCCTGACATCTTCGTCCATCACGACGGTGCAGCTTTACGCGACGGCATTGACGGCGGCGCTGGCCGGCGTCATCACCAATAGCGCAGGCCTGGCGGATCCCGGAGGCGTCGCGGGCGCACAGCATGCGGCGCAATGGCTGTTTGCTGCATTCGCGCTGGCGCCGGCCGGCGCCCTGCTGCTGCTCGGGCGCATCACGCGCAGCCATGCGCAGGACGCCATCCAGCAATAGCAGCCAGCCGGGCCCGCCAATTTCCGCCAAAGGCGGTATGGATGGCCCGGGCCGCTTTTGCTACGCTGGACGCTATCTGCAAGGGGTCCTGGCCATGATCAACAGAATCCGCGTGCTGACCGTCCAGCCGTCGTCGTTCTCGGCGCGTTTCGCGTTCCTGGGTATCGCCCTGCGCTGGACTCTGGGCGCAACGCCCCGCCCCAGCCGGCTGCTGATCGGGCCGCACGACCTCGAACCGGTAGGCTCCGAGGCAGCCTTCTGGCAATTCGCCTTGCGGCATGCCGCGACCGGCCGGTCCTTCCTGGTGACGCGCGGCGACCGCTGGGACCTGGCGGCGTCCGTGGACGGCGACGAAGTGCGGGCTTTCGGCCGCAAGTTCGCTTTGCGACAATGCCTGTTCTGATTCGGCCGGCGCGGACGCCTCGCGCGCCCGCCTGCACTGAAAGGAACAGCCATCTCAACGCCCGACACCACCGTCATCCATCTCAACGGCCCGATCAACAGCGGTAAATCCACGGTCGGCGCAGCGTTGGCCGGCCTGCTGCCCGCTGCACGCTTCATCGACGGCGACGATCACGACGCCCCCAGCCATCTGCCATACACCGAGCAATGGGCGCTGGCGCTGGCCCGCCTCACCAGGCTGATCGCCGAGGCGCAGGAGCGTTATCTGGTCATCGCCTACCCCTTGGAGCAGGATAGCTACGAGCAAATCCTGGCTGCGTGCCGGCAACGCGGCGCGTGCTTGCGCGTAGTGACCCTGGCCCCCACGCTGGCGGCCGCGCAATCGGACAGAGGCGGACGGGTATTGACCGATTGGGAGCGGGAGCGCGTCGCGCAGATGTACCGCGAAGGCTATGCCACGCGTCCGTTCAGCGACCTGGTGCTGGACACTTCAGGCACGGATGCGCAAACCAGCGCCCGCCAGATCGCGCAGTGGCTCGCGGCCTAGCCTAGCGCGCCGGCTGGCGCTGATACTGGGCATCGGGAGCGCGGCCGCGCAGCAACGACTCCGGATGCGCTTGCAGATAGTCCGACAGTTCCCGCAGCGACCGGGCCGCCCGCGACAGTTCCTGCAAGACTGCATTGGCATTGACCGGCAGGCCGGCGTCCGGATTCAACACCCCGCCCACGGCAGCCAAGGACTTGCTGGCCTGGCGCAGCATGGCTTGCGCCTCGGGCGCCAGGCGGGTATCGAGCCGCTTCATCAGGCTGGAAGTGGCGCGCAGCAATTGGCCCAGATCGGCGCCCAGGCCTTCGAACGGCACCCTGTCCAGCTTGGTGAGGATACTGTTGATCTGCTGCTGCAACTGATCCAGGTTGTTCGGCACGGTAGGAATGAAGGGATCCTCTTCCATCTTGAACGTCACCGGCTTGGCGTCGGGGAACACCGCCAAGGCGACATATAGCTGCCCGGTCAGCAGATTGCCGATACGCAGTTGCGCGCGCAGGCCCTGCTGGATCAAAGCGGCCAGCAGCTTGCCGCTGGGATGCTGCAGCGTCGAACCCGAGTATTCCTTGATTTCCTCGACCGTCTGCGCGCCCAGGCGTTCGGGGTAGACGGTGGCTCCGACCAGCGCATAGAACTGCTTGATCGCCGGATCGAACTCCAGGCGGATCGAGTCCACCTGGCCGATGGACGCGCCATACGCGTCGATGGGCGCGCCGACCACCAGCCCCCGGACCGACTGGTCAAAGCGCATGCGGATGTGCAGCGGCGTGCCATCGGGTTGCGCGCGGGCCGCGCCTTCAGACGAGAAGATGGTGAACTCGGCATCGGCCTTGGCCGCCACATGCGCATGCTGCTCGACGGTGTCGAACGCAACGCCCCCCACGATCACGGACAGCAGCGACTGCGAGCGCACCTGCAGGCCGCGCGCATCAACGCTGAAATCCACGCCGCTGGCATTCCAGAAGCGCGTGGCGCTGTTGACGAAGTCGTCATTGGGTGCGTCGATGAAAACCTGCACGTTGACGCCTTCCCCGCTGCTGTCCAGATGGTAGGCGACCACCTCGCCCACCGCGATGCGGCGGAAGTAGACGGGTGAACCTATGTCCAGCGAACCCAGGTCGTGGGCTTTGAGGGTGAAGCGCTTGCCGGCGCGGTCCTGCTGCACCTCGGGCGGCGTCTCCAGGCCGACGAAGCTGTACTTGGTGGCGCGGGTTTCGGTTTCCTGGCGGAACTGGTCGGACGGGTCCACGCCTATGTAGGCGCCGGAGAACAGGGTGCTCAGGCCCGATACGCCGCTCAGGGTCAGCCTGGGCCGGACCACCCAGAACATCGTCCCTTCCTGCAGCAGGCTGCCGGCGTCCTTGTTGATGCGCACGGTCGCGACGATACCGGAACGGTCCGAGTTCAAGGCCACGCGTTCGACCACGCCGACAACGACTTCCTTGTAGCGGACCTGGGTCTTGCCGGCCTCCAGCCCTTCGGCGGTCTGGAAGCTGATGGTGGCGGTGGGGCCGGCTTCCATCCAGACGCGTACGACCAGCGCCAGTCCGCCCACGGCTGCGATGAGAGGCACCAGCCAGATCCAGGACAGGCGACGCCTTTTACGGCTTGCGGCAGGCGTGCTGGCAACGGCGGACCCAGATTCAGGCATGGGAGATGTCCCCTGTTGTACGCATTGGACTCGAGGGCAGAACGCTTTCAAGAATCGCGCCCGCAGGGTCAGCGCGCAAGTAAGGGTATTCCCGGAATGGACGCGCTGGCCAAAAATGCGCGCCGCCCGATTCACGGGTAGGATAAGGCCCCCAAAAGCAGCAGCAGGAAGTACCCGTGACTATCGAAATTCGCCCCGCCGTCGCCTCGGACGCGGCGCAGATCCATGCCTTCATCACCGAGCTGGCCGTGTACGAACGCGCCGCCCATGAAGTGATCGCCAGCCCCGTGGACGTCGAGCGCACCCTGTTCGCCGAGAACGCGCCGGCCAAGGCCCTGATGTGCCTGCTGGACGGCAAACCCATCGGCTACGCCGTCTACTTCTACAGCTACTCGACCTGGCTGGGCAAGAACGGCATCTATCTGGAAGACCTGTACGTCACGCCGGAGCAGCGCGGCATCGGCGCGGGCCGCGATCTGTTGCGCCATCTGGCGCAAGAGGCGGTGGCCAATGGCTGCGGCCGCCTGGAATGGAGCGTGCTGGACTGGAACACGCCCGCCATCGATTTCTACCAGTCGATCGGCGCGCTGCCGCAGGATGAATGGGTGCGCTACCGGATGGCCGGAGACGCCCTGCTCAATTTCGCGCAGGGCCGGCGCTAGGCGCCTGCCGGGCTGCCCGCATCAGAATTCGGGCAGGTCGAAGAGCGTGTACAAGGTCGAGCTGGGAACCGGCGCGGACGCGAGGTGTTCGCGTCCGTCGTCATCCACCAGCACGCGCACCGGCCGCAACGCCACGCTCATGCCGTCCTGGCTGATGGCGGTTTCGACTTCCACGCCGTCCTTGATGGCCTCGATGACCTCGGATGCCGCCGCCGTCACCGGCTCGGTGACCCAGCCGGGGACGCCGCGTTCTGCCTGGCCCCAGCGCACATAGGCCACGTGCCCGCTGACGGGCTCTTTTCGAACGGCGACGATCACATACAAAGACATCCAGGCCTCCCCAATGTTTGGCCCGGATCGTATAACAACTTTGCGCAGCCGTTATGACCGCGGGATTCAGGGTTCGATGTCGATAGGGGCAAAGGACTTCACCAGGTCGTCCAGCATCTTCAACTGGGTCAGGAAGGGCTCCAGCTTGTCCAGCGGCAAGGCGCTGGGACCGTCGCACTTCGCGTTCTTGGGAT
Source organism: Achromobacter sp. GW823-FHT04E03 (assembly GCF_058796095.1). Classification (NCBI taxonomy): domain Bacteria; kingdom Pseudomonadati; phylum Pseudomonadota; class Betaproteobacteria; order Burkholderiales; family Alcaligenaceae; genus Achromobacter; species Achromobacter sp. GW823-FHT04E03. The sequence continues at coordinate 1,479,336 of NZ_JBXAIJ010000001.1, forward strand.
CGGGGTGAGCTTCCAGGAACAGGCCGGCCAACCCCACAGCCATGCCCGCGCGCGCCAGTTCGGCCACCTGCTCGCGGCGGCCGCCCGATGCCGCATCCAGCGCCGAGCGCTGCTGCAAGGCATGCGTGACGTCGAAAATGAGCGGCCGGTTGCCGGACACTTTCTTCATCACGCCAAACCCTAGCATGTCTACAACCAGATTGTCATAGCCGAAGCAGGTACCGCGGTCGCACAGGATGAGCTTGTCGTTGCCGGCCTCGGTGAACTTCTCGACGATGTTCAGCATCTGGGTCGGGCTGAGGAACTGCGGCTTCTTGATGTTGATGATGCGCTGCGTCTTGGCCAACGCCACCACCAGGTCCGTTTGCCGCGCCAGGAAGGCCGGCAGTTGCAGGATGTCGACGACCTCGGCCACGGTCGCGGCCTGCCAGGGTTCATGCACGTCGGTGATGACGGGCACGCCGAATTCCTTCTTGACCGCCTCGAAGATCTTCATGCCCTCTTCCAGGCCCGGGCCGCGATAGGAATGGATGGACGAGCGGTTGGCCTTGTCGAAGGAAGCCTTGAACACGTAGGGGATGCCCAGCTTGCGGGTGACGCGCTGGTATTCCTCGCAGGCGCGCAGCGCCAGTTCCTTGGATTCCAGCACGTTGATGCCGCCGAACAGCACGAAGGGGCGGTCGTTCGCGCAGCTGATCGAGGAGGAGATAAACACTTCAGGGGCGGTCATGATGGGTACATCCTGTGGAAGTAAGGCAGTGATAGTGCGTAATGTACAACCTGCCCGGCCCGGCTTTCACGTCCCGCCCTTGCCGCGCGCTCCTCAGCGGCTGGAGAGCATGCGGCGCAGCACACCGTCACGCAGGACATAGTGGTGGAACAAGCCGGCCAGGGCATGGAGCAGCGCCAGCACGATGATGCACCAGGCCACGGTGTTGTGCAGTCCGCCGATGAAGCGGCGCTGCTCGTGGTCGATGGCGATCAGCGTGGGCACGTCGAACAGGCCGAAGAAGGCGAACGGCTCACCCTGCGCCCAGCGGAACAGAAAGCCCAGCACGATCTGCGCCGCCATCAACAGGTACAGCAATCCGTGTACGCCCGTACTAGCCGTGCGCAGCCAGCCCGTGGCGGCCGGCGGCAGGCGCCTGCCCGCGCTCACGCGCCAGATGGCGCGCAACACGAACGCGGCGGCAAACAGCAGGCCGAACGAAATATGCAGGTGCTGCAGCAGGCGCCGCCTGGGCGTGCCGCGCGGCAGGAACCCCCAGATTTCGGCCAGCGCGAACAGGCCCACCACCAGCGCCGCCGTCAGCCAGTGAAACGCGATGCTGACGCGGTCATAGTGCGCCACGCCGGCGGGCCCGGCAGGGGGAATCGTTGTCGTCACGGAATACGCTCATCTTCTTGGAATCGGAGTGCAAGCGTATTGAGATCGGACTTACGGCGTCCTGATTCGGGCCGGCTTCAGGCGTTGCCGGTGTCGGAGGTCCACCTGGCCGAGTAGGTCTGCGGCAGCAGGCTGAGGCTGCCCACCAGTTGCTCCACCCGCTCGTCTTCCTGGCGCATGGAATAGACCACCGCGGTCACTTCGGAGCGGCCGCCGTCGCGCTGCTGGCTTTCCACGCCGCGCAGGCGCAGGCTGTGCTTGCCCAAGGCGTTCAGCAATTCCGCCCGCACCATGGCTTCGTCCGTGGAGGCGCAGGTCAAGGCGATGTTGTAGTAACGCTCTTCGGTTTCCGCATCGGGCACGTAGCGGTCCATCAGCCTGGCGCCGCGCCGCAGCAGCACATTGGTGACCAGGATCAGCGCCGTGACCGCGCTGGCTTCGGCCTGGAAGCCATAGCCGGCAAGTACCCCTACGGCGCCGGTAGCCCAGATGGTGGCCGCGGCGCTCAGGCCGCGTATGGTCAGGCCGTCGCGCATGATCAGGCCCGCACCCAGAAAGCCTATGCCGGTCACGACCTGGCTGCCCAGGCGCATGTCGTTGCCGGCGTCCAGCAGCGCCGGCAAGGCGGTATAGGCGGCCGCGCCCAGCGAGACCAGCGCATGCGTGACCACGCCGGCATAGTTCTGCCGCCATTGGCGCTCGGCGCCGATGGCGGCGCCAAGCAGCATGGCCAGCACAAGATTGATGGCGATTGAAAATTCGTTCATGGGACCAGGATCAGAGACTTGGCCCCATTATCGCCCGGTGCAGCGCCTGGCTCAGCTACGCTCCTGCGCGGGATCGCTGACCAGCCGGTAGGCGATGGCGCCGACGATCGCCCCGACGATGGGCGCGACCCAGAACAGCCACAGCTGCTCCAACGCCCAGCCGCCCACGAACAGCGCCGGGCCGGTGGAACGGGCCGGATTGACCGAGGTGTTCGTCACCGGAATGCTGATCAGGTGGATGAGCGTCAGCGCCAGTCCGATAGGAATCGCCGCGAAGCCGGCCGGCGCGCGCTTGCTGGTCGCCCCCAGGATCACGAAGATGAAGCCAGCGGTCAGCACGACTTCCGTCACCAGGGCGGACACCATCGAGTACTTGCCCGGCGAATAGGCCCCGTAGCCGTTGGCCGCGAAATGGCTGCCCTTCAGATCGAAACCCAGCTTGCCGCTGGCGATGCAGGCCAGCACCGCAGCGGCCACGATCGCGCCCAGGACCTGGGCAATGACGTAAGGCAGGATTTCCTTGGCGGGAAAACGGCCGCCCGCCACCAGGCCCACCGTGACGGCCGGGTTGAAATGCCCGCCGGAAATATGGCCGACCGCGAACGCCATGGTCAGCACGGTCAGGCCGAAGGCCAGCGCCACGCCTGCGAAACCGATGCCCAGTTCCGGGAAACCGGCGGCCAGCACAGCGGCGCCGCAGCCCCCTAATACCAGCCAGAACGTGCCAAAGAACTCCGCGCCGCAACGCTTGGAAAGCGGATACATGTCGACTCCCGAAAAACGAAAATGCCACGGTATCGCGGGGCGGCGACGGCAACTTCAAAGCAATGTAAATTCTTGACAATTCTTGAGCGCAGCCGGACGCGGACACCCCTGCCGCAACCAAGGTAACGGCGTAGGGCGGACTCGGGGATCGTCCGGACCGGCTAGACGGAAAGGCGCACGCCGCACGGACACCGATGATGCGGGCCGCAGCGGCAGCGTCTCGGAGCGCTTGGCCCCGGCCGCGGCGACGAGCGGCGTGCCTAGCCCTGCATGGGAGTGCAAAGCTCCACCAGCGTGCCGTCCGGACAACGCACATAGGACACGACCTGCCCCCACGGCTTGGAGACAGGCGCGCTCATTTCCGTGGCGCCCGCCGCAAGCGCGCGGGCGTGCGCCGCGGCCAGGTCGTCCGTCACGAAAGCCACTTCCATGCCCAACGGCTCGGCCGACGCCGAAGCCGCAACATGGCCGCCGCCGAAATTGGCGTCGGCCAGTTCATGCGCCGCGAACGACAAGGTGGTTTCGCCGGTGTCCAGTTCGCCGTAAGTCTGGGACTCGTGCAGAAAACGCCTGGCGAAACCGAATGCCTGTTCAAAAAAGGACAGCGATGCGGCGACGTCCGGTACGTAGATGATGGTGTATCCGAATTTCATGGTTCGTCCTGATCGTGGGAAATGGCGCTTTTGCAGGTGCATGCGCCGGAGGCATGATGGGATTGAACCAAATTACTGTTTATTTATCCAGTAAATTATGAAGTACCAAACCTCTCCTACGCCGCCTCTTGGTGCAGCCCGCCGCTGGACCACCGGTCCACGTCGCGGATCAGATACAGCAGGAACTTGGTGTACGCCACGTCCAGCGCCTGCACCCAGGCGGAGTTGTCGTGGCGGGCGCAGGACGCGCGGATGGCGCAATCCAGCGTTTCCGCCAGATGGCTGACCGTGGTCCCGGACATCCGGAAGCAGATCGGCGCCTGGCAGGAATGCCGGTGGGCATGGCGCAGCGCGCTGTCGCGCGCCTGCGCCGTGGCGTGCGCATCGGCCACGTCCCGCAGCAAGCGGTTCAGGATTTCGCACCAGTCGGCCAACAGCTCATGCACGGCTCACCTCTCAGGGAACACGTCTGCGTCAGGAATCGGAGTACTAGGCCGGGGCGTGCAGCACCGTCACCAGCACGGTCGCGTCGCGCACGGCCTGCAGCGCGTGCGGTTCGTGCGCGGCCAACGCGACGAGCTGGTTTTCGCGCAACTGGCGCACGCCATCGCGCAATGCCAAGCTCACCTCTCCGGCGATGCAATGAATGGTGATTTCGCCCGCCACGGCATGTTGCGGCAGGCCCTTGCCGGCGGGCAGCGCCAATTGCAGCAGTTGCATATGCGCCGTTTTCATCAGGCTGACGCTGACGGCCTCCCCGTGTTCCCGATGCGGGGTGCGTATATCGATGACATCCAGAAATGCAGCGTGCTTGAGCGCCATGGGAGGCTCTCCTTATCGTGCTGTGTACGGGGCTGTTGGAGAGGCTGTTGCGATGCCGGCCAGCGGCAAGCCTCCACCGAAGAGCGCGAAGATATATCAAAAATGCGCTTTCGGCACGGGAGGTTATCCCTAAGCGCAAGGGCGCGCCGGCAAAGGAAAAGCCCCAAGGCATTCAATGCCTTGGGGCTTGCGGGACACTGGTGGCATGAAGCCGGATCAGTGCCTGAATAAGGTTGGTGCGAAGGAGGGGACTCTCGGAGCTAGTATTGGAGCGGCTTCGCGTAATTTTTGGGGCCTTTTTGGGGCTGGCCCCACGCTTCGCCTCAACGGCTCCGACTCGAACGCGCACCCGTATACTCGGCACGTGATCGGCTCTCCCGGAGGGACCATGTGCAGCCACTATCAGACCCTGAAGGATGCGGAGTACCTGCTGAAGAAATTCGGGGTTCCGGAGAAGCCGAAGGCCGTAGGCAAGTACGACATGTGGCCGAAGTATCAGGGGCTGTTCGTGCGGCGGCCGCCCGAGCATGACGCGGGCGACGAGGCCGTGCCGGAGCGGGAGGCAATCGTGGGCCGCTGGGGGCTGATCAGCGCCATGACCAAGGCGGACGGCCTGGACAAGGCCGGCAAGTTGTCGACCTTCAACGCCCGCAGCGAGACGGCGGCCAAGTCCTTCACTTTCGGCAACGCCTGGCGCCGGGCACTGCGCTGCATCATCCCGGCCGATGCGATCTTCGAACCAGACTGGCGGTCGGGCGCCGCGGTGGCTACCCGGTTCACCCGGGCTGACGGCGCGCCGCTGGGCATCGCCGGTCTGTGGGATCGCTACCGAGACGCCGCCGGCCAATGGCAAGAGAGCTACACCATGCTCACCATCAACGCCGACCAGGATCCGCTTTTCCAGAACTACCACCAGGCGGGCAAGGAAAAGCGCATGGTGGTGATCCTGCCGGAAGGAGCCTACCAGGACTGGCTCACCGCGCCGGTGGCCGACACCCGCGATTTCCTGGTCCCCTACCCGGCCGACCGGCTAGTGGCCACGCCCATGGGGACGGGAAAGCCCGATAGCTGACCCCGATTGTCGACGGAATATACTGGATGCCTGACCAGTGTTTTCCGCCATGCCGTTCAAAGACCCGCTCACCTTCGCCGACCTCCGGGCCATCCGGGAGCGTCAGCCCTGGAACCCTGATGTGCTCTCCCTGCTATGGGAGGTGAAGCGCCTGCGCGCGGCCCTACTGCGCCTGCATCAGGTGTCCTTCGAACTGAAGCGGCCCGCCGGCCTGACAGGCGACATCTACGACGACCTGCTGGCGGGCCTGGCCAAGGAGCCCTGTGTGCTGGAGCGGGACCAGATGACAGCAGAGCTGCTGGAATCGCCGCGCAAGCTGCGTAAGGGAATGGCGCCGCGCTAGGGCTTCGTCTTGGCCAGCAGCTCGGACTTCTTCTGGCCGCCGGCCGTGCTGCCAAAATAGTAAGCAATGATGCTGGTCCAGGCGGTACCCAGCGAGCCCAGCAGGATGTACAGCGGCTCCTTGCTGGCCGCGGGGATCTCGGCGAAGACCATCACCGACAGCATGCCGAAGAAGCCGGCCGTCACCAGGTAGGCCAGGATGCGCGGCGTCCAGTCTTGGCGCTCGACCTCCCGCTGGCGCGCGCTGGCGCGGTCGTCGGCCTCGATCCTGGCCAAGTCGGCCTCGCTCTTGAATCCCAGTTCGGCCATGCGCGCCGAGAACTGGAATTCGGCCTCCTTGAGCGCGCGCAGGGTGTCAGGGCTGGCGGTGGCCAGCTTCTTGGCGATTTCGGCGTCAGAGGCATTCGCGCCCAGGCCCAGCGCCTCAGTGATCGCGGCCACCGCGCCACCGGCGAGCGGGCCACCCAGCGCGGTCGCCAGCATCGGCGCCAGATTGCCCAGCGCGCCCTTCCAGTCGAAATTCATCATGCGTCCTCAGCGGCGTACCGCAGATTGCCGGCAACCCGGCGCGCCCAGCCTTTGCCAAAGGTCGGCCAGGTGGTCAGCTTCGTGTAGAAATCCAGCCGCTCAGCATTGAAACGCGCCAGCACGTCGGGCACAGACATTGCCCGCACCGCAGAGAGCGTCACGGGCCCGACAGCACCATCATCGGCGACGCCCACGGCGCGCTGCAGGAAACGGATTCCCTGGCCGATGCCATGGTTCACCGCGGCGTCGAAGAGTTGAAATGCAATGGCGCCGTCGTACTGGTCGGCTTTTGCCCGGTTCCAATAAGCCTCGCGATATATGGCCTTCGCTTCCTGGCGCGTCAGTGCGCGCATGGTCCCGGTGTAGCCAGCCTCGCGCGCGGTGCGCAGCGTGATTCCCCAATTCGTTTCCCCGCCTGGGTCGTCCGGATGGTTCACGTAGCCGCCCTCATGCCCGATGAGACGGTCAAATGCTTGGTCAAAGTTCATTTCAGGATCCACTCCTTGAGGCGCGCCCCGATCATCGGGACCAGATACAGGAACAGGCCGGCGAGCATCGCCCAGGTGCCGGTCTTGGCGAGGTGCAGCAGAATTCCCTGCCAGAACTGGCGGCGCTGCTCTTCCCGCTCAATGACCAGCTCGTGATAACGGCGGTGCCCGTCATAGTCGCCACCCGGGAAACCGGTTTTCACGCTCGCGGACACCGCCAGCATTTCCTTCTGGAGCGACTCGAATTTGGCGTCTGTCTCGCGGCGCGCATCGGCGTTCATTTCATGGAGCGCCGCCAGGATCGCGCGGGCATCTGGGCTCAAGCCCGGGGCGGTTTCGAACACCTTTTCACCCGGCATTCGCGTCTACCACTCGATGGCCGCGAGTTCCGCCGCGGCGCCCGGGCCGTCCTGCACTGCGTAGACAGCATCCCGCAGGCGCTGACGCTTGCCGACCAACTGCTGGCTGATGGCGACGAACTGGTGGACCTGGTCGAGCGTCTTCTGGCGCATGACCGCCGGATCCAGCCCGCGCACCGCAGCCAGGCCGTCCAGGTAGGGCGTGGGCGTCGCGGGATTGTTGCCCCAGTCCAGCGCCTCGCGCTGCTGGAATGGCCAGGTTGCGCGCTCTTCTTCCGGGTACGGCGCCAGGACGGCGGCCGCCTCGGCAGAGAAGCGCGCGTTGATTTCAGACAGCTTCGCCTCCCGCGCGTAGCCGAGCGTGTAGCGCGCGCACAGGGCCGCCAGCTCCTGCTTCGTGGGCTCGGGGATAGCTGCGTTCCAGCGAACGATGAACGCGTCATCCAGTTGCTGTCCGGTCTGCTGATCGATGCGCTGCCCTGCAATGAAGTCCTGCCCGTGCACCAGGCCATGCTCGCGCCCGAGCGCGTAGATAATTTGATCGTGCGTCAGCATCATCACCTCAGATGTTTTTCAGTTGGACGAAGCGGGGATAGAGCAGCTTCCCGACCGTGGAGCGCACACCGATCATCACGTAGCCAGGCCCGACTTGCGTAGACCCATCTAGCGTGAGATCCCCCATGGAGTTGAAATTGATGTAGCCGGTCTCCACGACGCTCGTGTTGTATTGGCACGCCGCGCCAGGCGTGAAATCCCAGGTGCCCAGCAGGCTGCCGCCGGCGCCGCGGCTGATTCCGAGTCGGCCAAACGTCCATGCGTTGTTCTGCGAGCCGACATGCAGGACGATCGAGCATTCGGAGGACGTGGTTCCACCTTCGTAAGCGTCGATCCCGGCGATATTCCGGCCACCCCAGCGCGTCCAACGCAGCCCCATATACACCTTCGCCGGGTCCAGGCTGTCCACCTGAAGCGCGGCTATGCGCGTGCTCGACCAGGTGGCGAATGGGCCGCCTATGTCAGCAGAGATACGGAACGCGCCGCCCGCATAGGTCACGGCATTGCTGTACGCCGTCGCGGTGAACGATGCGCTGCCCGCCTGAACCGGGCTCGGGAGGTTGCCCGTGTCCCAGGGCGTCAATCCCCCCTGCCAAGACGGCCGCACGCTGAAGCGCGCCAGGCCCGTCACGACATCCAGCGACAAGGGCGTGTCCTGATAGGTGCCAGTCACGTCGTGGCGGTTCACGACGAAATTGTTGTTCGTGCCGTTCAGGCCGTAGCTCCAGCGCCGCACGGAAACGTTATCCAGGGCGGTCAGAACGTCGTTGCCTGACACGGTCGGCGCCAGGCGCAGCGGGAAGTTGCCGCCCGTCATCGACACCTGACCGGTGAAGGTGTCGCCTGCCCGGTCTGCCTTGCCCGAGGCGTCATTGCCGAGTATGGCCCCGACGTCGACCCAGCCCGTGTTATCCGCGTTGCGTCGCCGCATCCGACCCGTGCCGGTATCCGCCCACATTTGGTAGGCGTGCGGCTGCGGCGGCGCGCTGGCGCCTGCCTGATCCCCCGAAACCTGCCGGACAAATGCGTACGCCGTGCGCAGGTAGTCGTCGAGGTTCGGTCCTACCGTCTCCGTCCCGATCGGGCTGTTGGTCGTCGGCGACGGGGCAAGCTCAGAAATGTAATTCGGCACAGGCATGATGGCTCACCAATAAAAATGCCGCCTTGCGGCGGCGGTTTGATCGTAGAATTTGCGGATGAATTTCGATCCGATCCTATTGGGCTATCTGGCGGCGGCCGTCATCCTAGGGGCCATAGACGCCTGGCGCCGAAAGTAGGCCACCCGCAGCGGCCGCGCCCGGCAGCAGAAACGGCGCACTGACGCTACCCTGGCGCCTCATTTCCTCGGCAAGCAATCCCGGCAGCACGTTCTGAGCGCCGCGCTGGCGCATCGACACCTCTATGTTGCGCAGGGGCGTCAGCAACGCCGATTCGCCGAACGGGATTTTCCCCAGCACGCCTTTCAGGAAGTCGTAGCCGCGGCCGGCTAGCAGCGCCCCGGAGTTGCTGTTGTTCACGGCAGATCCGACCGGCTGGGCCTGCATGTAGCTGCCCACCCGACCGACCGCGCGCAGTTGTGAGATTTCCGCCGGACTGAAGAACTGCCCCAGTTTGCGATTGCCGATGGCGTTGAGCGCCTTGTTGTAGGCTGCCGCGCTGAACTTGCCAACCTCGTCGGCCGCTCCGTTCAGAGCCTTGCCCTTCAGGTAGTCGACCAAATGATCGCGCACCGCGCCGACCGCATATTGATTGTCACCCAGCCCGCGACGCAGCGCCGCCACGTCAGCGGCTGTAGCCCCTTTCCCGAGGATGAAGCGATTGACGAACTGGTCGGGCGTCGCGGTCCCTTCGAACACCGCGCGCAGCGCCGGGCTCGCCTCGACGTTCTGCATCATCGCCCGATTGGCGGCGCGCGCCTGGTTGAACGCGGCGATCGCCTCTTCGCCAAGCTGTGGAGCCCCGGGCGCGGCGGCCAGGTTGCCCGGGTTGACCGCACGCGCGCCGGCCGCGCCGGTCTGCTGCCCCAGACCCAGAACAGGCGTGTTGTCCAGCTCGTTACGCACCACGCCCAGCGCCATGCGCACCTGGCCATCAGAGGATGCCCGTTGCAGATTGCCCATGGCTGTCTTCAGCTGCTCGGCATAATCGACGGTAAACGGCACTTCGCCGCTGGCTATCCGGTTAAGGTGGTTGCGCACGTCCGCCGGTAGCGCGCCGCCGAGTAGGCGGTCATCCAGGGCCTGCGCCGTGCGGGTCGTGAAGGAAGCGCCATCAAGTGGGAAGCTGCGACCCGCGCTGTCACGCGCGTTCGAGTACAGCGCGCTGACGTTGCCGCGCTGTGCGTCCAGGTTACGCGCCAGTGCCCCGATGGCGGCCTCCCCTGCATCGATTGCCTCCGGCGCACGCGCTGCCCCTGCTTCGTTCAGGCGATTGATCAACGTGGCGTTGTTCTCGTTCTGCATGCGCGGCAGGCCGGCCAGTTGGTCGTCGGCGCTGTTGGCGGCGATCTTGGCCAGATTCTGCTCGCGCGTCAGCTGCACGGGATCCAGCGTAATCGACCCACGTGTCGGCGTCGCGCCGACCGCTCGGAAGTCCGCCAGGCGGCGCACAGCGTCCGGGCGTAGCTCGCGGCCCGTGCGCAGCGCGGCCTCCATTTCCGCGCGCAGCCCCCGGGCCACGTTCGCCGGGATCGTGGACAGGTCGATGCCTGCCTCATCCATGAGCCGATTGAAGCGGATATCGAGATCCGCCGGCCGGGTCGCCATGCGCGTCGCGGCGTTGCGCGCGCTGTTGGCTAGGCTGCTTCCGGCCATGACCGCGCCGCCGCCCAACAGGCCGCCGGCCAAGGATGCGCCGAACTGCCCGAGCGCGCCGGCCCCGTTCTCGCGGGCCAATCCGCCCAGCGTGCCAGCACCGGCTGCAGAGCCTAGCTGCACACCCGGATTTGCAGCCAAACCCGCCATGACGCTTTGCCCAAGACCTGCGGTGCTGGCCGTGGGCAACAGACCACCGGCCGCCGCAGCGCCGCCACTTGCCGCTCCCAGCGCACCCATCATGCCGCCGGCGCCTGCCATGAGCCGCGCCGCATCGCCTACGATGCGCTCCTGGCGCCCCTGCGGTTCAGGCAGCCCCAGCGTGTCGGCCAACGAGGCCATCGTGCTGCCAGACGAGGTAGCGGGCGGTAGGCCCAGCATGTTTGCCGCCGGGTTCACCACGTAATGCCGCAGCGGCTCGGTCACCAGCTGAGATGCTTGGCCCAGGCCCTCCAGGCCATACCGCGCCGTCAGACCGAGCTGCCGCGCCCATTCGGATGGCGAGCCGATGCCGTCGAAGAATCCCCTTTTCTCGGCCGCAGGTGTCGCTGAGGCAGTTCCGCCCATTTCCACGCGCAGTACCCCATCCGGGCCGCGGCTCGTTGTCGCGTCGCCGGCCCCGGCTTGTTGGCCACGCGGCGGCTCCTGCGCGGGCGCGGCCGGCATCGCGAACTGCTGGTTCAACTGCTCCCAGGGGTCCGCCTCTTGGCGCGCCGGCGCCGCCGTCTGCTGGGAGAACTGGCGGTTCAGCTCGTCCCACGGGTCATTCTCTTGTGCCATGCCTGCCCTCACCTTCTGGATGTAGCCCCGGGTTTCGGCCGGCGCATTCTCGATGCCCTTGCGCTGCAGGTTTCCGATGCCCCAGTTGTAAGCGGCCAGCGCGCTGTCCAGGCTGCCCGTCTGATCGATCATGTCCCGGTACATCCTGGCCGCGCCGCGGGCAGACTGCGGCAGGTCGTTGGGGTCCGTCACACCGTACTGGGCGGCGGTCGGGTCCATGAAGCCGAAATGACCTTTGGCACCCGCCGGCGAGAGCATGTTCTGCCCACGACTCGACTCTGCAGCCCAGACGCTGTCCAGCAGGCCGGCCGGCAGCCGGTACTGCTCTTCGAGCGAGGCAAACAGGGGCTGCGCCATTACCGGCGCTCCTGAGGACGATACGGGGCCAGAATCGGGTCGTTCCATATCGAACCCTGGATCTTGCGCCACTCGCGATCAACCCGCGCCAGGTCGCCCGCGCGTTGGGCCAGCGGCAGAGCCGCCTCGTAGTACTGGGCTTTGCGCATACGCTGGTTGGCCTGCGCCTGCGCGAAGTCGACGATGAAACGGTTGGCGGCCGGCGTGTTGGACAACCGCGCGAAGGTCTGGGCAGCGCGCTGCGCATCGCCTTCGGTCTGCGGCCCCTTCTGCAGCATCAGCGCGTTCTGCAACCGGTCCATGGCGACGGATTGGAAGCGCTGGGCGTCGGTGGCGTACTGCGCGACCGATTCCGGCGCGATGCCTAGGCTGGTCAGCATGTTCGCCGCGGCCGCCTTCGTCTCCGTACCCCAGCCCGTTTCCAGCGGAATGGAGCGGAACGCCGCCAGGCTGCTGGATAGGTCCGACGCTGCCTTGCCGTCATCCAGCGCAGGCCGGTAGCTGTTCGTCAGCCAATCGTTGTTGATGCTCTTCGCGGCGTCCTGCGTTACCGGGCCCGGGTTGTAGCCAAGGCCACCAGTGCGGCCCGGTTGACCACCACCGCCAGCGGCCGGCGCTTGGCCGGACAACGCCTGCGCGAGCGCGGCGCGTGGCATGGAAATGGTGCCGCCGCGCCCGTCAGGGACCTGCACGATATCGAGCTGCGCGCCAGTCAATTGCTGGTCACGGTTCTGGGCGATGTTGTAAGGCAGTTGTGCCGCGGCGATAGCGCCGGCCCGCGCGCCCTCCGCGCCGGCGTTCGCCGCGCTGTAGCCAGGGATCGGTAGCACCGAAGGCGAGCCATCCGGCCCGTAGATGACCTGCATGCCCTCGGCCACCTTGGGCACGAACTCCATCTGGCCTGTCATCGGGTTGCGATAGGTGGCGCCAGCCTCGCGCTTCGCCCCTTCGTTCGCATACTTGAGTTGGTCCAGAAGGTCCGGGCCGCCCAGGGCCTTGAGCATGGTCACATCTTGCAGGCTGAGCGGGAACGCACTGCCGCCGACGCCTGCCGTGCCCGGCCCACCGGCCGGGGCCGCGCCCTGGCCGCCAGGGGCCCCACCGAAGCGGGACGACAGAAGAGACTGAATCCCCCTCTGCTTCGCCGCGTCCTGCTCCAGCTTCCCGATCTGCGCCTGGCGGTAGGCATTCTGCATTTCGAAGTCTCGGGCGTTCTGCATACCCTGCGCCGCGCCCATCATTCCTGACGCCAGCGCCGGCCCGAATGCGCCGTAGTTTCCATTCGCACCCGAAAGCAGCCCGGCGCCCATCCCCAGCAGGCCCATAGCCATGGGATTGTTGCCGTCGTTGGCATAGAGCGAATCAAGTAGGCCAGCCATATCAGAACCCTCCCCGGAACAGATTCACCGCTGGCGTGAAGCCGTTGCCCGCACCTTGTGGGGCAAAGAGCTGGCCTAGCATCGCCTGGTTCGCCTGCGGCGCGGCCAGGACTTGCCCAGCAGGAGCCGCGGCCGCGCCATTCAATTGCTGCAATTGCTGGTTCAGCGTGCTGAACGCGCCGATGTCGCCGCCATAGATGGCCCATTGCATCTGGTCGTACAGATTCTGCCGCTGCTGGTCGGGCGTCATCTGAGGGGCCACCTGTGCGGTCTGCGGGTCAGCTTCGCCCATCACGCCGCTGAGAAGTCCGTTCATCGAAGACCTCCAAGAATTTGATCGAGCAGCCCAGAAGTGCGGCTGACTTGGCGCGGCGCCATCTGAGGGGCAAACCTCGAAAACAGCCCTTGCATGTTGCCCGGCGCGCTGCCGCCCATCATGGGCATGGCCTGTTGAGGCTGTTGCTGCTGCTGGCGCTGCTGCCCCATCATGTTCTGGCCCAACTGCATTGCATCCATGGCCGAGAACGGGCTGGCGGCCGCTGCCGTGCCGCCAAGCGTGGCAGCGCTCGTTCCTGTCGCGCCCATGCCCATGCCGGCCGTGCCCGTTCCCAGGCCCTGCATCAGCGGGCTGGCGTAGGCGCCCATGGTGTTGAAGGTGCCGGTACCCAGCGCGCCCATGCCGCCAGCCCCCAGGCCCGCCCCAGTCCCTGCCCCTGCGCTGCCGGCCGCGCCAGCGCCGCCAGCACCGCCCATCCCTGCTGCGCCGGCCAGCGCCGGAGCCGCAAACATGCTGCCGATCGCGATGCCGACCGCATCACCCGGCTTGTCCCGAATCACGTCGCCCACGCGATCCACAATCGGGATCTGGCGCACTGGGTTGATCGTCTCGTCGATACGATCGAAGGGGGTCATGATCTTTGACCCTACCTTGTTCGTCAGTTCCGGGATCTTGTGGCTGGTCAGATCCACCCACTTGTCGCCCAGCCCGCCCGGCAACCACGCCAGTGGATCCGTCCATTTCTGGATAGGCGCGCCGATCGCGCCGAGGATCGATTCGTTATTGCCAGAATCGAAAAGTCCGTCGAGAAGTCCCATTGCCGCCCCTTATCCGAACAGACCGCCGAGCAGGCCAAGGCCGCCGCCAATTGCCGTGCCCCATGGGCCAAACATCGAGCCCAGGCCCGCCCCGCTCATCGCCCCACCCAGCGCGCCCGCCGTGCGGTTGACCTGGTTGGGGTTCGGCCCGACCTGGTTCTTCGCCACGCCGCCGCCGGTCGCTCCCATGATCCCGCTAGCGAGCAGTTCCATCTGCTGGTACGGCTGGTTGGCAGCCTGTTGCCAGCGGGTCAACGCGTCGTTGAGCTGGCTCTGGCTGTAGTCGCGCTGGATATCGCCGATGCCCAGCAGCGCCTGGTAGTCCTGGTAGTCCGTGTTCGCGAGATTCGGGGCCAGGCCCATCGCCTGAAGTTGCCGCTGGCGCTCGGAGTTCCAGAGCGAGTCCCCTCGCGAGAGCTGGGATTCGGCCAGTTGCGCATTCCGGGCGAGATCCTGGCCGGCCATGGAAGCGTTGCGGTCCAGATCCTGCCCAGCCAGTTGGGCATTGCGCGCCAGGTCCTGCGCCGAAATCTGGCGCTGAATGTCGTAGTCCTGCATGCGCATGCTGCTGCTCGCATTCGCCAACGCGTCGCCAAGAGCGCGGTTCTGCGTGTCTTGCGTCTCCTGCATGGCCGAGCCACCGAACGCACCCGAGTTGCGGAACTGGGCCAACGTCTGGGCGCCCGTGCCTGCCGCGTAGTTGCGCGCGATATCGCCCTGCGTCTTCTGAATGGCGTTGTCCAGGTAGGCATTCGGCCCTGCGTAGGCATTGGCCTGGCCCATATAGGCGTTGCCCTGCCCCATATAGGTGTTCGCCTGCCCCGTGTACGGATTGGCCTCGGCGCCGCGCATGTACTGGCCCTGCAACGTCGAAGTCAGCCCCTCGCGCGCGGCGTTGATATCCGGCGAGCCGTTCAGCGCTCGATCCCGGATGCCGTTCATGGCCGTGGTGTGGTCCTGATTCAGCCCCGCCGTAAGCTGGCCGCCGTATTGCGGCGTAGGCTGCTGGGCGAGGTTGTAGGACCAGTCCATGAGCCGTTCGGCATAGGGCCGCACGTAGTCGGGCAGCTCCACCCGCGTCGTGGTCGTGCCACCGCCACCGCCGCCCTTGAACGCCGGCCGGCTTCGGCCAAAAGAAAAGCCCCGATTTCCGGGGCCTTGGTCCTGCGGGTCGTAGAACCCGCCATCGTCGCGATATCGACTCATATGTCACACCTCACCACTTGATAGGCCACATGGAAGCCCAGGCGGCACCAGAGCCTGGCCACGGCCGGCGGGCAGTACCCCTGGATCTTGGTCGCGCCCCGCTCCTTGAGCCAGGCTTTCAGCTGGTCCACATCGCCCGCACGCGCAAACAGGCGCCGGCCACCCGTAGCAATGAAATTCGCCACACGGTAATTGGGGTACTGCATGAATTCGATGGCAATGGCGCCCACCAGCGCGCCTTCGTCGACCACCAGGACCAGCTCAGCCTGGCGGGCGGTGATCAACAAACGCAGTTGCGACAGGTCCAGCTCTCCCTCGCCCTTCGAGAGCGCGGCGTTCAGCATTGGAGCGACCTCCGGCCAGACCGTATCCAGGCGCGCCGGGTCGAAATGGGTAAGCGTGCGCATCAGTTCCCCGTCAAAACGCGGTTTTCCCGCCAGGTGCCGGGCGTGCCGTTCGCCACGCATACCCAGCCGATGACGACATAGCGCGCGCCGGCCGTTCCCGTCTCCACCGGCGCCACGTTGCGGATGAAATCGCCCTGCTTGTACTCGCCCGCAGTGGGAGGCGCGGCCAGCGCGTTGTATGCGGCCGAAATACGCCCCTCGGCCAGGTTGTTGACCTGCATGGCCATGCCCGACCAGAGACGGGAAATCGCGAAGGTCAACTGCTGCAGGTAGCTGACGCCGTCCTTCGCGGACGGGAGATTCGAGTTCACCGGGATTTTCATCATCGCTCCCCGTCCGGTTGGACGCGCGGCTGGTACCCGATCGCCTCGGTGTTGCCCGTGAAGGTCATCTGCGCCCGGTGGAAGCGCGCGGACCGCAGCACATCGAACTTCCCATCAGCCAGCACGCTGGACACGCCATACTCCAGATCCGTGCCCACGCCGCTGTGGTGGAAGGTCTGGCATGCGCCGGTCGTCGGGTTCAGGGCGAACCGCAGCCGGATGCCCTGCAGGGTCGAATACTGCCAATCGTCCCCGAAGTCCCCCGTCATCAGCATGGAGTCCTCGCCATCGCCCGTAAGCGACATCACCTTGTGGTTGGTGTCGACGATGGCCGGTACGATGGATGCCGCCAGCCAGAAGGGCGAATCGTAGGGGATCAGTGGCAGATCCTCATAGGTGCTGTACCGGTCGCCCAGCGTGTCGTAGGTGATCTGCGCCGACGCATAGTCGATGACCGCCTCAATGCTGCGGTTCGCCCGGCCCCACTGGTTGCGCCGGTAGTTGTAGACGATGGCCGAATCTATCGAGCCGTCAGCGCTGGAATTGGACGGGTAGTACCAGATGACCAGGCCGCTGATCGGGTCATGCTGCCCGATGACATGGTAGCGATAGGTCTGGTTCAGGTCGCGGAAGAACCACGACTTCACCGAATCGCCGATGGCCTGCGGCCGCGTGCCGTCGAAGATGTAGAAGTTGTCCCAGCCGATGAACACATGCGCCGTGCCGATGGACACCACGCATTCCTGATTGGTCGCGCCGATTTCGCCCGGGACCATTTGCCACGCCCAGACGACGGGGGGCCCCTGGTAGCGGCCGATGTACATGGACCGCTCCTTGTAGGCGATCATGTCGCTGCCCAGCGCGCGGCCGGCGCGGATCTCGCCTGGCGAGTCCAGCAAGCGGCCCGTGGCGCACTGCGATGCGATCGCGGGCGTCCAGACCGTGTGATCGTAGATGCCCGAGCACCACCAGCGATCCGGGCTATCCCCATAGGTCGCGTCATCGGTATTGAACGCGAACACGAAGCCCTGCGTCACCTCGATGATCTGGGCCTTGGGCGCGCCGGCAATGTCCGAGAAGGCTCCGGCCACGCTCTGCTGGATCGGATCGGCGCTGTTGCTGGCCAGTGTGGCGTTGCCGAACTGGGCGAAGCGCCAGCGGTTGTCCGTGATCGTCGTGTACCCGCCACCGCGCGAGACGTCATTCCAGGCGAACGCCACGCGCTCATATAGCCGGTTGCTCGTGCCGACGATCAGGCGCTTGGCGTTGTCCAGGCGCGTCACCGCGGCGGCGCCATGCACTGCACCAGGCAACGCCGGCAGACCCGCATCGACCGCCTTGGGCGCCGCGCGCATGCCCTTCGTGCCCGGCACCAGCATCGAGCAGTCGGTGATGACGCCCGGCGTGGTCGGATCGAGGTCTGGCGCGAAGCCGATAAAGGGAATCACGACCGAATCTCCAGGGAGCCACCCGAGAATCGGGCCTTATCGCTCGAAGCTTGCAGATCGCCCAGCGCGACCTGGAACAGCGCCCGCCACGTTTCCATGCGGGGATCGTTCTTCAGGTACGGCTCTGCCTCTAGGAGCGAGCCGTACAGGTAAATGTCGGGGCCGGTGGCCAGCAGCCAGTTTTGCGGCGCGGCGTCCGTCAGCGCCGGGATGCGCGCGTAGTAGGTGTATCCCAGCTCGACCGTGTTGGCGATGCGCGATCCCACCACCAGGTCATTGCCGCGGATGGTGTAGAAATCGCCCTCGTAGCGGCCCATGCCGCCGCTGCGTTCCTGCATCTGGTCGCTGGTGACGAAGCGCAGGGGCGCCCCGTCCACCGTGGGCTCGCCGCGCAGCTCCAGCCAGTCCGCCGGAAACGCGTTCACCGGCCCGGAAATCGTCTGCGTGACGGTCGTTTCCATCTGGCGCACGCGCAAATTGCGGTTCAGCCGTGTCTCGGCCAATGTGATCAGGTCCGGCGCCACGATAGCCATGTCGGTACGGCTCAGCCAGCGGCCGATTGCGGCCTGCAACTCGGCGTAGTTCGTGATGCTCATACCCGGCCCCCATGGACGCGGAAGGCGGCGTTCTCGGGGTCGTTCACGCACTCGCGCAGCAGGCGAACGTCCTGCATGACCGCGTCGAAGGTGACGCCGCGCTTCTGCGCCCAGGCGTTCACCACCACGATGGGGATTTCCGCCACATGGCGGTCGCCGTTGGCCGCGCGCGTCTGACCAGAGGCGGCCAAGTCGTGCGCGAAATCGACGATTTTCTCCACGTCGGCCACGGTCTGCAGCCCGATCTTGCCGTCTGCCTTGTGGAAGATGGTCTGCGTGCCGCGCGAGGCGGAAAGGAGGTGTTTTTCCATAAAAAAGGCCCCCGGTTATTGGCCGGGGGCCTTCCTTCAGGGTGGGTTTATGCCACGGTCAGGTCGCGCACCGCGAAGTTGCCAGCTTCGTTGTCACACTTCAGCGTCCACTCGGTGTTGACCATCTTCTTGATGTTGTCGCCCGTCTTGGCCAGCTCGATCGACTTGAACGGACGCAGTGTCAGCACTTCCCACATGGTGGGGTCAATACCGAACACATCGCGCCCACGCTGGTGGCGGCTGTTGACGACTTTGTAAATGCCGTAGTCACCCTCGTACACGCCGATGGTCGCCGTCAGTTCCTTTTCATTGATGGCGTACTGCTTCTGAGCGCCAGCATTGAAGCCACTGAATGCGCCGCGCTGCGCCTTCGGGAGAAACAACAGCGTGGGATTGCCACCGCTTTCCCATGCCTTCGCCGCAGCGTCGATCAGCAGTGCCTCGGTGAATGCGCGCTGCGTGCCGTCCGTCGGTGCGGTGTTCGTCACCGGATCCGGGTCTACGCCATCGCTGGCCTTGTTGGTGTTGGTCTTGATGAAACCCAGCGCCCCACGCGACTGCGGCGCCGTGGCCGCGGCGGCAGCAATGGAGGTCGTGTTCTGCAGGCAGGCGAAGTCGATGTCCTTTTTCAGTTCGATCATCTTCTTGATGTCTTGATGGGACACTTCCGACTTGCGGCCGGCCTTGTTGACGACTTCCTGCGTGCCGGTGACGGCGAACGTCTTCTCGGAGATCTGCGTGCGGTTGCCCAGACGGATCGTCGGCGTGATCACCTGCGGGGTCGGCTCGTTACCCTGCACGACCTTGTTGTTGGACGCAGGCTCCAGCGCCTCAGTCTGCCATTCCTCGTACACGGCGGTGGCTTTGCCCTTGCCGATGGACGAGACGAATGGGGTGTCTTGGGGCGAGATGTTGTAGATCTGATCCGAGAGCGCTTCGCGGTTGCCGACCGCGTCGAAAGTGGCGAAAGAGTTGGCGAGTTTTGCCATGATTACCTCACTATTTGGCGGCATTCCAGAGCACGGCCATTGCCTCGAGAGAGGGCTTATTGGCGAAGCTCTTGGCTGCCTTTTGCACGGTGGTGGGAGGGACAGAACGGGTCTGCGGGGCCGGTTTCGGCGCCGCCTGCACCTTCTTGAGCGCCTCGGGCTTCTTCGCCTGCAGTTCGCGGTACTTCATCGCGTCATGCAGCACCCGAATATGGCGCGGGTCGGTGATCGTCGACATTTCCTCGGGGGAAAAGCCGTAATCCCGTCCGGTCACGTTCAATTTCTGAACCAGTTCTTTGCCGAATCCCGGTATCGCGGTTGGCCCCGTGGAAAGTTCAGCCGCCGCTTGCTGTTGAGCAGCCCGGAAAGCCTGGCTTTGCTCTTGAGTGCGGGCCTGCTGGACATTCTGGAGATGGGCGGCCAACCCATCCCGCTGCTGTCGGGCCATCATCAATTCGCTCACCGCGCTGCTGTAGCCCACCGGGTCGTCGTGGCGGTTGATCTGGGCGATGTTCGCCTCCAACTGCTGGATGATCCGGTGTTGCACCTGCAGCGCGCCGAACTCCTGCGCGTACTGGTGAATCTGCTGGAACTGCTGCTGTACCCGCTCGTTGAACGAATCACGCTCACGCGCCAATTCTTGCGTCTTGTGCGTGTAGTCCTGGTTGCGCATGTAGCCGGCCTTCAGCTCGGCCACCGGCGCGGAGAACTTTTCACCCGAGCCCGTTTCCCACTCGATGACCTGTTCATCCGACAACTCCCCTGCGGGTTGGTCGTCGGTACCGCCGTCAGGGTCGCCCTGCGGGTCTTCCTCCTGCTCGTCGCTGGGCTGGCCTGCGCTGTTCGCCTCCCCTTCGGGTTGGGCGGGATCGCCTTCCGGCAGCTCGGTGTTATCCGGCTGCTCCCATTGATCTACAAGCTGCTCGATGGTGGTGGTTTCGTCCATTGCAAATACCTCGTGAGGTTTGACTCCGACAACAAAAAGGCCCGCTATCTGCGGGCCAATCGGTTGGTCTTTCTACGGGCCGCCATCAAAGGCCGGCGGCTTGCCCAAGAAATCATTGGTGCTGCGTCCCGTCGCTGTACGTCGCCAGCGCGTCGCCCGCGGCCAAGCGGATACCGCCGTAGCGGCCGGCGTGCACGCTCTCGGCGGCGTCGGGATGGGCGGCCAGGGTGACAACGATGCCCAGCACCATGGCGGCGTCCTCGTGCCGGGCGATGAACGCGCCCAGCGGCTCGGCCGGCACAGGCGCGGGAGGCGGCACCACTGGCGGCGCCGGAGGCTCGACAGGCACAGCGACCTCCACCGACTCCTGCGGCGCCATGGCGGCGTCCTCGTGCTGCGCCAGCGGCGTCTGGGTCTGGTCTTGCGGCTCGGCGGCCGGGATTTGCGGTTTCTTAGCCACGGAAAAACTCCTTTGCGCGGGCCAGAGCGTTCTTCCGCTCTTCCTCGGCCTTCAGATGGGCGGAAACCAGCGCGCCAGTCTCCATGTGGGTCTTCAGGGCCAGTTCGAACTTCTCGGCGACCTTGAAGAAGCGGAAAAGGTGCTCGCGGCCCTCGGTGTCGCGTGCGGGCGATGCCTGCCAGGCGGCCAGAAGCTCCGCGCGAATGTCCGCCAGCGCATCCACCACCAGCGGGTCTTCGAGGATCAGCCGCGCGCGCTCGGCGCGGGCCAGATCAATACTGTCCTTGTGGTCCATATCCGGGGCTCATGAAGGTTTGGAACGTGTCGCGCCGTTCCTGACGGTCCTTGCGCTCCTGCTCGTCGGCGGCCGTGGCGGCCTTGACCAGAGAATCGCGGTTCTTGATGCCGAGTTCTTCCTGCTTCTGCTGGAGCTCCAGCATCTTGATCTGCAGTTCGACCCTCTTGGATTCCAGATCGATCTGCTTTCCCTCCAGCATCGCCTTCGCCTTGACCTGTTCGGCTTCGACAAGGGCCTTGGCCTGCACTTCCTCCGGCGACGGCGGCGGCGGCTCCTTCGGCTTGGCGTTGGCCGGGTCGGTGAAATACAGCTCGGCGCCCTTGATGCCCATCGCCTTCATCAGTTGCTGCAGGGAGTGGTAGACGTTCGTCTCGTCGGCCAGGCTGGAGCCCGCGCCGATCGCCTGCTGCTGCATGGCGATGACCTGCTGCCACATCGCGACCTGCTCGGACTTGTCACCCGTGCCCAGCCCCACGTTGATGGTCACGTCCATCTCGTGGGACCACTCGCGCGGGTCGAAGGCCACGAACTTGTTGCGCAGGCGCACCACCGCGGCCTTGTCCTGGTACTGGCACACCAGGCGCAGCACCAGGCGATACAGATCCTTGACGCCCGTCTCGGCGAAGATGCGGGCGATCATGAGCATGCGCTTATCGCCCTTGCCCATGATCTTGGTGACGCCAGTGGCGGTCTTGTTCAGGCTGTCGGCGTCCAGGCCCTGGTTGTAGCGGGTGACGCCCGTGCGCGCCTCGCGGCGGCTGTCCATGAACTCGATGCCCTGCAGAGCTTCGCCGGAGACGTTCGTCGTCTGCAGCGGGCCAGCAGCGTTGAGCTGCTTCATGCGAACGACGCCGCCGATGCGATTCGAAAGCAGGTCGTCCAGATTGACCTGGCCATCGATCGCGAAGGTGCGCGGGTTGTTCGCCAGGTACAGCGAGTCCAAATACTGGCGCTGGAGCGCGGTGTTGGTCGTCTGGATCGGCGCGACCGGGTCGGCCAGCGCCATGCCGTAGACGGAATGCGGGATAGGAATGGGCGTCAGCAGGCAGTAATCCGGGCCATCGTCCGCCTCGACGTTCTTGAGCGTCTTGTTGCCGCCGCGCAGCACGTAGCGCCACTCCGCGACGCCGTCGCCGTCGAAATCGGCCTTGATGTAGCCGCAGAACAGGACAACTTCCTCGGTGGACTTGTCGACGCTCTCGGGCTCGCCAAAGCGCCAGGTGCTGGATTCATGCTCGGCGCGCTCCTTGAGCGAATCGCCCGTCTCCAGCACGCGGTAGTCGTAGTCCTGGACCTCGTAGGCCTCCGCATGGTCGATGCCCATCTCGACCAGGTCGGAGCGGGTGAACGGCCGGATTTCGCCCTGGAGGATGGCGTCCGCCTGCTTGGTGGCGCGCTTGGAGATGATGAAGGTTTCCGGCCGCACGCCGTCGATGCAGACCTTTCCCGCCGGGCGCGTGACCTTGATCTCCACGTCGTAGAGCATCTTCGGCGGCTGCTCCAGCATCTGCTGGACCTGCTGCGCCTGCTCGGGCGGCATGCTCTGCATCTGCTGCATGGCGTCCTGCCGCTGGGCCTCGTCGGCCGGGTCCGGGCGCTCTTCCTGCGCGACAATCTCGACGCCCTCGGCATCCAGCAGCATCGTCAGCTGCTCTTCGGTCAGGCCGCGATACCGCTCCTTCTTGACCGATTTGCCAGCGTTCCAGTAGGCCCGCACGATCCCCAGCTTGGCCAGCAGCGCGTCCTTGAACCAGGTGTTAAACACCAGGAAGCCAGGATTCTGCTTACGCACGATGTGGTTGATGTAGTCGGTCGCCTGCTCGGCCCCCGGCTCATCCTCCGGCCCGCTCGGTTCGAACTCGCCGATGTTGTCGCCGGCCAGGAAGATCTCCAGCAGGTCCGGCAGCACCGATTCAACCGTTTCGAACACGTCCCAGGAAACGACCTGAGAGCGCCCCTCGACCTCATTGCCCAACGGCAGGCCGAGGTAGTACTGGTAGTTGCGCTCGCGCTCGCCGCGGATCGCGGAATCCTGCCAGAAGACGGACTGCTGGACCTCGTCGTCCACAAGCCCGTCGAAGGTATCGTCGTCCATCTTGTCCATCAGGCCAGGCCCAGGTTCGGGTAGTTGAGGGCGCCGCCCCAGGTTTCATTGGTCATCCGGTCGGCATTGATTGCGATGTAGCGCAGGTTGTCGGCGCCGTGGCTGAATTCGTCATGCAGTGGCGCGCCCGGCTCGTTGGTCTGCTGGTTCACGCTGCGGCGGTAACGCTTGGCGCACTGCACGATGCGCGCGGCCTTGGTCTTGTCGAAGTACATGCGGGGAAACGCCATGCGCGCGGTCCGGATGCCATCCTCGACGGACATGCTGGGCGTGATATCGACAGACCAGCCGAGCGCCTCCATGATTTCCTGGCTGCTCTTGCCGGTCTTGAAGTCCTTGTTGCGGCCGTCGTGCGGCAGGAACATCGTCCCCCAGTTCAGATTGCGCTTGCGCAGCTCCGCCGAGTACCAGTCGAGCGTCTTGTGGCTGTCTTCCAGGGTCTCGATGACGCGCAGGTCGGACAGGCCCCGCTGGACCAGGGAGATGAACATGGCATCGTTCCAGCCCAAGTCGACGACCACGTGAACCTTGAGCATAGGATCGTAGGGGACGTTGGTAATGCGGCCATGCTCCTGCGCCGCGGCCATCTCGTCGTAGTAGATGGCGCCGGCCACGGCCGGCAGGCACTTCCCTTCCCAGATCTGCGGATAACCCTTCGGATCGCGCCGCAGGCATTCCAGCCGTTCCTGTTCCAGCACGTCGGGGAACCAGGGGTTGTCGGAATAGTTGATCTGGACCACCACCGCGTTGGGCGGCGGGTCCAGCACGAAGCGGCTGTAGGTCTCGTCCGATTCCAGCTCGGGATTCAGCGAGATCCAGATCTCCGATCCTTCCTTGCGGATGGTCGGAATCAGGATGTCCCACGAGCGCTTGCTGACCTTGTGCGCCTCTTCCACCCAGACGACGTCCACGCCCTCGTAGGACTTGATGGACTCGACGGTATGGTCGGCCAGGCCGGCGAACAGGAACTCCGTGCCGTTGGCCCCGCGGATCTCATTGTTCTGGACCACGTAGAACCAGCCCAGGCCGATCGCCTCGATCTGATCGGACAGCAGCTTGTGGACCGAGTCCTTGATGGACTTCTGCACTTCGCGCGTGCACAAGATGCGCAGCTTGCGCTGGGCGCCGAGTGCCAGCAGCGCGCGAGCGAACGACCAGGACTTGGCCGAGCCTCGCCCACCGTGGGCGACCTTGTACCGGGCTGGCTCGAAAAGGCATTGCAGCTTTTCGGGGAACTCCAGCTCGGGCAGGTCGCGGGCGCCCATGTCATTCCCCAGGGCGGCGGAAAGCAATCCGCAACGCCATGTTGATGGGCTTCTCCGGGTCGCCGCCCTCGATGGGCTGGACGGACTTGCCGTAGGCGCGGTCCAGAAGCTCCTTGGCAGCGGCCACTCGCGAGGCGGACGGCTGCTTCGCTCCCTGCATGATCTTCACCAGGGTGGCGATCGCGTCGGGCCCGTGCTGCTGGGCCAGGGCCTTGATTTCCGACGTAGCCTTGTTCAAGGAGCCCCTGGGCCGTCCTTTCCCGGCATTGCCCCTATTTACGCCTTCTTTAGGCGCGACTTTCCCCCCAGCGGCGGGAGGATTCGCGCTGGTTGGTTTCGTGGCCATGGCTCTTCAAGTAAAAAGCCCCCGCCTCTGGGACCACCAGAGAACGAGGGCTGCAATGAAAAACGCCCGCCAACCTCTCGGTTGCGGGCGCACTTTTCCAGACTTGGCGCAATGCTACTGCCGAATTTCGCCGTTTGCAAGTCTCCATGAGGCGGGCGGGTAGACATCAGCCTCGTCCAGCAAGCCGGCGTCGACGCACCCCGCCGCCAGCCTGCCACGGGCTTCCTCCCAGAACTCGGCCAACTGCTCCGGCGTCAGGCGGGCGTTGCGCCACACGCGCGGGCCTACCCGGTTGGCCACGTGCAGCTCCACCGCCACCCGGTATTCCCAGCTGGGCAGCTTGTCGATCAGGTGGTCCATGGCCCTGGCCTTGATGGCGCGCAGGCGGCTGGCGACCACGTCGTCATCGTCATGCACGTTACCGGCTGCCGGCCTGGCGTCCCGGAACATCGGCGAGCAGCGCGCATCGCCCAGGTGCGGGCGCTGCGCCGCCGTCCAGTGGTACCAGGTGGTCAGCAGGTCTTCCAGCGTTTCGCGGAATGGGTTCTGCATGATCACTCCCCTCCCCGCCGGCCGCCCGAGAGCGAGGGCGTCTTCGGCTGGGCCTGCAGCGCGCGGTCGCCGTTCAGGCGCAGGCCAACCGACGAGAGGCTGAGCGCCGGGCGCGCCATGGCGTTGGTGGTGCGCGGGCCGGCGACGAATACCGGGATGTCCAGCCCGCTGAGTGCCTTGGGCTTCTGCGGGCGGCTGCGGGTGCGTTGCGGCTTCTCCTTGGGCAACGGCACGATGGCCTCGGCCTGGCCGTAATGCTCCAGGCCGCCCTTGATCGTGGCTTCCAGCCAGCGATTGAACGCCTGGCGTGGCGTCTGGCCGGTGTTCATCACGTCTGCGGACTGGCAGCGCCAGACGCCGCCGATGAGCTTGATGTGCGGTTTGTTCATGCCAACCCCTTCCCGCCGCCTTCGGCATGGATGTGAAAGCAGAGCCAGAAAACACTCAGGCTCCAGTTGCTGAAAATGTCCGGACGGCGGAATACAGCGCGCGGCCACCAGTAGAACCATGCACGGCGAAAGCGCCCGCGCCTTGCGCTCATTCCCATGCAGATCCTCACGCTTTGCGCTCCTGTTCCACCGCCCAATGCAGGATCGCCAGGGCGTCGGCGTCGTTGTCGGTCTCGGGCCGGAAGCCGCGGGCATTCGCCTCGGCGACCATGTCGGCCTTCTTCGCCCGACCGCTGCCGGTGAAGCTCTTCTTCACGGTGGCCAGATTCACGCCGATGGCGTCCACGTTGAAGCTGTCGCACACCATGTGCGTGATTGCCTGGAAGGCCCCGTAAGCGTGGGCGGCGTCCCAGAGGGGCCGGCCCTTCACCTCATGGCGGATGACCAGCTCGTACACCACCTGATGGACTTGGCCCTCGCGGATCGTCTCGGTCAGCCAGGCGCGATACCGGGCCCACTTCTGCCCCTCCGACCAAGACTTGCGCGGGGTGAAGTCCTGCGTGCCATGACCGATCCGACCGTCGCGCCGGCGCAGCGCGTATCCCGTCTTCGTGCCCAGGTCCAGCGCCAGGATGCAGACGTTGACCGCAGCGGCCGGCGCCTCGGGTGCGAACAGGCCGGCCTGGGCAGCGTCCAGCCCAAGAGGCCGGGTCTGCACGCGCGCGAAGCTGTCCGGCGCTTCCTGCATGCTCGCCAGCGTTCCCGCCATGGGGTCGTAGGATTCGGTGGGGGTGAGGTTCATGCCAGGGCTCCGATCATGTCCATGGGTTGGCGACGCTTGTCGCTGGTGAACTGCAGGCTTTCGGCGTGGCGCCAGAGGTTGATCCGCCCTTCCCACTCGCCGTGGCGGTTCTTGTCGCAGATCAGCATCGCGTCTGGCAGGTCGGCGGTGTCGGCGGATACCTCGCCGTCCTTGCGCAGCTCGGCTTCGGCGATGCGCTCCTTGCGCTTGTTGCGCCAGACAGTGAGCATCTGGTCCACCTGGTCGACGATGGCGCCCGAGCCCTTGGCGGCGAACTTGCCCGGCACCTGGTCCTCGTCGGCCTGTTTCTTGGCGTGGTGCACCAGGTGCACGTGGATGCCGAGGTCGCGCGCCAGCGTGCACAGCATGTCCACGAAGTCCTTCTGGCCGTTGTGGTCGTCCTCGCCGCGGACGCACTTCATCAGGCTGTCGATGACCATGTGGCGCACCTTCTTGCGGTCTGCGCAGTACCGTGCGACGGCGTAGAGCATGGGCGGCGTTACCGTCCCCTGCTGGTCGTACAGCCACAGGCGATCGCGCGACCAGTCGATGAGGCGGTCGACGGCCTGCACGCTGGGTCGCCCGTTCATGGCGGTCTGGCGCAGCATGCGCTTCAGGGTGGACTGCGGCTTCATTTCGAACGAGGCGATGCAGACGCGCTCGCCTTGGGTGGCAAAGCCGATGCAGGCCTGGCCCAGCAGCTCGGACTTGCCGTGGCCGTTGATGCCCTGCCACAAGGTCACCTCTCCAGCGCGGAAGCGCAGCAGGTCGTGCGTCTTGGCCCACGGCAGCTTCGCGCCGGTGAGCTGGTCGCCATGCTCCACCGAGCGGACCAGATCGTCGCGCCACGCCTCGGCGGCCAGCACCTTGGCCTGTGGCTCGGTTTCCTCCATGTACGCCCGGAAGTCGAAATCGTTGGGGGTGAGAATCTGGCTCATGCGGGGTATTCCTCGGTTTCTTGCGCCGGGTGCCAGACGATCAGGCCCCACGGGCCGGAGGCGATGACCTTGGCCGGCGAACAGTCCGACACCTGGCGCATCAGTTGCAGGGCGCGCCGGCGATTCGGCGCGAGGATGTGGACGGTCAGGCCAGCGACGACACGCAGGTCCAGCAGCGCCGCGTTCTCGCCGTCGTAGATGTGGATCTCGGGCAGGCCAACCCAGCGCCCGTTCGTCATCCGGCCGATCTGCGCATCGGGGTGCGTGAAGCTGCCGCACTCGACACCTTCCGGCACGCAGGACACCCAGACGTCGGCAGGCTGGTAGCCCGCCATGCGGGCAGCGATGAGGGATTGATGGCCGATCACACTGCCCCCACCCATGGCTGCTCACCGGCCGCGCCCGACAGCAGGCTCAGCGAAGCCGGCGGCATTTCATCCTCCCAGCGGCGGCCGTTCAGGTACGTAGCGGGCGCTGGTTCGAAACCGCGTTTCCACTGGTCCGACTCGCACATCGCTTCGACGTGGGCCACGATCTGGTCGGCAATGGACTCCAGCCCGTGCCGTTTCCAACGCTTGCAGCAATCCGCTTTGTCGACCTTTCGCGGTGAGCGTGGCCAGGCATCCCAGAATCGAACGAAACCGGGTGGCACGACCGGCACGTCGGCGCCAGCCGACAGAGTGGTTTCTTTCTTCCCTTCCTTATCCCTTCCATTCCCTTCCGGGGGTGAGGACTCGACGAGCACTCGACGAGGCAGACTCGAATCTTCGGGTTTGTAGGGGGGGTGCTTGAACGTTGGGCGGTCGATTTTCTGGTGATGCCAGCCCGTAACATGCAGGAAGTCCTTGTTTTCAAAGGAGTAATAGACGATCAGATCATTCACCGACAACTCGTCGAGCAGTTCCTGAATGCTCGACGAGGTAATGTCGTCTCCTGGGAACACATTGGCCTTGATGGTCTTGGCGCTGGCCACGTGGTTGCCCGCGTCGTCGCAGAAATTCCACAGGCCAATGAACAGTAGTCGAGCCATCGGCGAGCAGTTCATCACCTGTTCGCTGGTCCAGAACTCGGGCTTGATGGTGCGGATGCGGGCCATTACGCGGCCTCCTTGAACTTGTCGCTGTTCGCGGCCATCTTCCGGGCGCGCACGGGTTCCCACCGCGTGTATCCCCAGTTCCAGGTGGCGCGCTTGATTTCGCGGTCGATCCCGCTCTGGTCATAGAGCGCGTGGCAGAAGTGGCAAGCGGGAACGGTGAAACGATCGGGCACCTTGAGGCCCATGCCCTTCCCTTCGTTCTGGTGCGCCGGTACGACCGTGGGGTCGTCCTGGTAGCTCTTGCAGCCGGGGAAGTTCAGGTAGCAGCACTCGCCGCGGCACGCGGCCAGGTACTTCGGTTCGTGGCCGGCGCGCTTCTTCGGTGCGCGGCGCTTGATGGAGGCACGCTGGAGGGGTGCCTGCCGCTCAATACCGGCGGCGTAGGGGGTGGGCCGCCGGAATCCGGTGGCGCGCAGCGGGGTCTTGCGCTTGAGTTCGGAGCGGCGAAGCATCAGCGCACCCATCCCGGGATATCGTCCGGCCCAGACCAGCGCACGCCGCGCTCGGAGCCGAAGGCATCGATCAGGTCGATCAGCTCGCTCATCTTCCGCTGGCTCATGCCGCTGGTGCTTTCGCCCAACATGACGAAGCCACCGCGCAGGCCGGCGGCCAGGCGCTGTTCCTGGTTCAGGCTGGCCGTGAAGATTTCCTTCCAGGCCTCGGCCGACAGCCGCTCTTCCACACCGTTGACGGGCCAGCGCAGTTGGCGCGCTACGTCGTTCAGCATCGCCCACATCTTGGCGTTCAGCGACAGCTTGCGCGTGGGCTCGGCCGGCGGCAGGAAGAAGAAGCCATCGGGCGCCGCATCGATCGCCTGATGCGCGCGCTGGCGTGTCCGGGAGTTCAACGGGTAGCGCATCAGTGCCTCGTCGAGAATGCGGTATGGCGGCCGATCACCAGGAAGGCCTCCCGCAGTTGGGGATTAAGGTCTTCGCGCAGCATCATTTCCTCGTATGCCTTGACGCGGTCCCAGCCGTGCTGACGCAGGGCTTCTTCGAAAGCGCGCTTGGTGAGGGCCAGGGCTTCGTCATAGCTCATGCGGCCCTCTGGGCGATGACTTCTTCCATGATCGTCAGCCGGCCCAGATGGTTCAGGTACTGGCGGATGGCGTGGTTGCCCACGGCTTCCTCGAAGGCGTCGATGCAGTCGGCTGGCAGGTCCAGGCGCGGCCGCTTCTTGTTGTCCAGCGGCTCCGGGTGCAGGTAGCTGCTGACGTGAGGCGCGTACAGGCCGCACTCTTCCGCCAGGCTGCGCTGCGTCATATTGGGCCGGGCCCGATGTTCCCAGGCGAGGCGCACGGCCTCGCGGAAGGTCTTGCATGCCGCCACAGCAGACAGCGGCAGGAATCGCTTTCCGGCAGGCGCCGGCAACGTACTGGCGCCATATACAACTGCGGGATGGGTGTGCACTTCGCTTCCTTTTAGGAAAAAATCATCGGGTTACAACGTGAGTTACAGCGTGGACCAGGGCAAAAATCTTTCGTACCGACAACCCGATACGAACGACATGACCGAAACCGAAAAGCTGCTGAACAACGCCCAGGACATCGCCCGCCGGGCCTTCGTGGACCCGAGCGAGGCCGCGGTGCTGGCCATCTTTGATGAGCTGCGCGCCGAGCGTGACCGCATGGCGTGGGCGACCGAGGGGCGCGAGAGCGCGACGGTGCATTGATGAGGTCATTTCTTGACCAGCCTCTTGATACGCCGGTAAGCGCGCCACAGGATGGCGGTAGCGATCACGGCGTAGCCCATGAAGACGGCGGCAATGAGCGCCAGCAGGAAAAGGATCAGGTCCATCTACGCCGCCTCCTGCTGCACCGGCGCGGGGTCGGCGCGTTTACGTCGCCCCACTGCGCGCAGATGCAGCCGACGCAGCTTGTCGCCCGTCGTCCAGCGCACCTCTTTCTGGGCGCCAGACGCGAGCGCCGCGATGGTCGGCTGCGAGCAGTCGACGCGCCTGCCGATCTCGACCTGGGTCAGTCCGGAGTCGAGAAGGTCTTGAATGAGCGTTTTCCAGTCCATGGCACGAAGAGTATAGGCTGTCCTATGTTTTGTCAATAGGCCATCCAATGCGTCCCTGTATAAGAATCCCTATATGAGCAAAATAGACTTCGCCAAACGCCTGAAAGACTCCCGCAAAGCGGCCGGACTGAGCCAAGCCCGGGCGGCCAAGCTTGCGGGAATCACGCAGCCCACGCTGTCGCAACTCGAAAACGCGGCCTACGAGCAATCCGTGGCTGTTGTTGACCTGGCGACCGTGTACGGAGTCAATCCGACCTGGCTGGCAACGGGCAAGGGGTTGTCAAACGCCACGGCGAAAACCAAGGAGGTTCTGCAGGAAGATGCATACGACGGTGAGGTGGGGAGGATTCCATACTGGGACGCACGCGGCTCATGTGGAGGTGGCTTTCTCAACTATGAGCAGCTGCCTGTGGGACATCTAGTCAAAGAAGCGTCGTTCTTCAAAAAGTACAGCCTGTCCCCTGCTCATGCTGTAGCGATTTATGCAGATGGCGACAGCATGTCGGATTTCATTGTCGACGGCGATATCGTGATCTTCGATACGTCCAAGACGGAGCCGCGGTCAGGAAAGATTTTTCTGATCGAACACCCGGACGGGCTGCGAATAAAACAGTTTCGCCGCGAGCTTGACGGCACCTGGTTGTTGGAAAGCCGCAACCCCGACAAGCGGAAATACCCCGATGAGCGGGTCGAACCCGACAAGCTGGAGTTCCTGAAAATTCAAGGTGAATTTGTTTACCGCCAAGGAGGCTAGGTTGAAGCGATTTGCGCTTTGCGTACTGACTTTGGGGCTACTCGCTGGCTGTGCGACACAGCAGGCGAAGATCCGCGTCGAATCGATTGCCGACCCCGCAGCCCAGCAGATGCGACGATTTGTGCTCGTTTCAGGGGTCCCCAACGTCAACAGTGGGAATCTGGAGTTTCGGGGGTATGCCGAGCAAATCGGCAGAGAAATGACACGCCGAGGCTACACCCAAGTACTGTCCCCCACGGATGCTGATGTCGCCGTGTTTCTTCAGTATCAGACCACCGGCCCCCACACCAGCACCAGCACATCTGTCATGCCTCTCTGGGGGCAAACTGGATACTCATCGTCCCAAACATATGGAACCATCGATCAATTCGGCGGTTATTCCGGGACCACCACCTACACGCCAAAGTACGGCATCACTGGGTACATGCCGATCACCAACACCAGCGTCTATTACGTGCACGGCCTGCGCCTTTCAGCCTATGACATGCGCATGCTGTTCAAGGGGACGAACCATGAGGTTTGGAATGCAACGGCCACCGGCATATCCTCAGATACAAATCTCCGAGACGACTTCTGGGTTCTGGTCGAAGCGATAGGACCATTTATCGGTCACACACAATCGGCGTCGACGGTCATCGTCAAGCCAAAAAGCAACTGAACTCCCAGCGCCGCCTACAGGGCGGCGTTCTGTTACATAAAAATATAGGCCAACCTATTGCCAACAAATATTGGCTGTCCTATAGTTTATCCCACGCACTCACCACCCGGTGAGCAGACAGGGAGAAAGCCTTGAAACACGAGATCAAGAACCGCTACACCGGCGCCGTGCTGTTCACGGCTGACGTGCCTGAGGGCACCGAGAGCGGGCTGATTGCTCGTGTGGCGCTGGAGCAGGCAGTAGAAGCCCGTGCCAACCTGGACGGTGCCAACCTGGACGGTGCCAACCTGCGCGGTGCCAACCTGGGCGGTGCCAACCTGGACGGTGCCAACCTGGACGGTGCCAACCTGCGCGGTGCCTACCTGGGCGGTGCCAACCTGGACGGTGCCAACCTGGACGGTGCCAACCTGCGCGGTGCCTACCTGGGCGGTGCCAACCTGGACGGTGCCAACCTGGACGGTGCCTACCTGCGCGGTGCCTACCTGGGCGGTGCCAACCTGGACGGTGCCTACCTGGGCGAGCTCAGCAACATCTGGGGCGCCAGCGGAAACCTACGCGAGATCAAGGCTCTCCAGTGCGACACGTGGCCCGTCGCCTACACAGCCACGCACATGCAAATCGGCTGCCAATTCCACACGCTGGAGCGCTGGTGGTCTTTCACCGATGAGCAGATAGCCCGCATGGATTCGTGGGCGCTCGCGTGGTGGCAGAAGTGGAAACCGGTGCTGCACACGATCGTCACGATGTCGCCGGCCGTTCCTGGCACGGAGAAACCTGTCGAGCAGCAGGAAGCGGCCTAACCCCCACCCCGCCCCGGGTGCCGGGGCAAGGAGACATCCATGTCCATCATCTTCGAAGCGACCACCGCCGAGCAGGCCATCAGCACGATGGAGGCCTATGGCGGCACGTTCATCAAGCAGCTTGCGCACCTGTGGTGCGTGGCTGACCCGGTCAACCGCGGCCGCCTGCAGCTGGCCTTCCGCGCTGAGTTCGACAAGTACGCCGAGGACGCCAAGATCCTGAAGCATTACCAGGGCATGGCGCGCGAGGCTGAGCTGGCTGCCAGGAACTGATGCCATGGGTGCCTATCACGCACAACTGATGGACGACCTGCTGCGGGTCGCGCCGCCTCACTCTCTGCCGCATGAGCCGGACGAGGACGCGCCCACGGTGACGAAGGCGCGCGCGGTGGCCTTGGTGGTGGCCTGCCTCGCCAACGAAGAGCCGACCGCCTTTGGTCTGTCCGCCAAGGACTGGGCCGAACACCTGATGAACGAGCTGGCCGACAACCAAGGCGCGGTGCTGCTGGTGCTGCTGATAGGCGCCAGCGTGCCGAGCGTGGGCGAGTTCCTGGCCGGTCATCTGGGCGACTGCATCGAGGGCTTAGCCAACCGCCAGCTTGCCGAAATGGACCCCGAGGAAGCGGAGGCCTGCAAATGATCGGCTTCCTTCTCATCGGCGTGCTGTGCCTCTACGACGCGATCGTCGACTGGCGGGCCGGCAAATGACCGCCACCTACGCCATCTGGGGCCTGTGCGGCCTGTACCTGATTGCCTTGATAGGCGACGAAATCGCCGCGCGCCGCAGGAGAAATGTATGACGACGAATCACACAGAGGGGCCGTGGAGCCTCGAAACCGTCCGCACATCTAGCGGCGTCTGCCATAAGGTTGGCCCGTTCCCCGGGCGGCGAGAGGACGACAAGCCGCGCCACGCTTGTCTATACGCGGACTATCCCAGCGAGAGCAACCCGGCCGACCAGGAACTGCTGGCCAACGCCCGCCTGATCGCCGCCGCGCCGGAGCTGCTGGACCTGCTGAGCGCGCTGGAATGCGACATCAACACCCTCGTCTACTGCTACGAGCGCAAGCCCGATAACTTCGGTCGGGCCGTGGCGGTTGCCAAAGCGGATGCCGAGCTCGCCCGCGCGGTCATCAGCAAAGCCCGAGGTGCCCAATGATCCGCCGCCTCCTGCGCGACCGCGACGCGCGCCTGTCCGCGTTCATCGTCGCCGCTGTGCTTACCGCCCTGGTCTTCGGCTACGGCGAGCGCCAGCAGCGCGACGAATCCACCCTCACCGCCTGCGAAGGCTGCGGCAAGACCGCCGTGGCCGCGAAACAGTAAACCCAACCACGCCCGGCCGAGTCTCGGGCAGGAGAACCACATGGCAACCGCCCTCACCGTCAGCAACTTCACTTCGTCCCTGGCCACGAAACTGGCCGAACGCTTCGGCATGGACGCCAACCCGGAAATCATCGACGTCCTCAAGAAGACCGCCTTCAAGGGTGACGTGTCGGACGCACAGATGGGCGCGCTGCTGGTCGTTGCGAACCAGTACGGCCTGAATCCCTGGGTCAAAGAAATCTACGCTTTCCCGGACAAGGGCAGCATCGTCCCTGTGGTGGGCGTGGACGGCTGGGCCCGCATCGTGAACGACCATCCGCAGTACGACGGGGTGGAATTCGAGATGGCCGCAGATGGCAGCGAGTGCACCTGCAAGATCTACCGCAAGGACCGTTCGAAGCCCACCGTCACGACCGAATACTTCGCCGAATGCAAGCGCGGCACGCAGCCCTGGCAATCCCACCCGCGCCGCATGCTGCGTCACAAGGCGTTCATGCAGTGCGGCCGCCTGGCCTTCGGCTTTACCGGGATCTACGACCGCGACGAGGCGGAAGCCATCATCGAAAAGGACATGGGCACCGCCCAGCAGGTGGCGCGCACGGCGCAGGAGTTCGCGGAGCAGGCCCGCCCGCAGCCAGCCACCGACGTGGACCGCGACCAGGTCGTCCGGGACCTGGAGATGATTGCACGCAGCGACGACGCCGCTCCGCAGCGCATCGCCGATCTGGAATCCGCCTGGAAGAGGCTCACCAAGGATGAGCGCGCCGCCGTCGGCGCCGCCGAGATCAAGCGCCTGAAGGACTTGGCCGCCGCCGAGGACGCCACGCCGGCGCAGGCCGTGCAGCAGGATGGCGCGCCGGCCGCGCAGGCCACCGAAGACAACCCGTTCGAAGGCGCCCAAGAATGAACGCGCCCGCCGAACAACGAACCGAGGAATGGCGGCAGGAGCGAGCCGGCAAGATCACGGCCAGCAACTTCGCCGCCGCCATCGCGGTCACGCCCGGCGAGGGTGTCTACAAGAGCGGCCCGCGCAAGGGCCAGCAGAAGGTGGCCGAGCCGACGCTGGAGCGCACGAAGCTGATGCGCACGCTGGCATTCGAGCGGCTGGCCGGTATTCCGCGCCGCGAGATCGGCGCGAAGTCGTTGTCCTGGGGCCGCGACCTGGAAGACGCCGCCAAGGAAGCCTACATGGTCGAACGCGGCGCCTTGGTCGAGGACAGCGGCTTCGTGCTGCACCCGGTGCACACGTTCATCGGTGCCAGCCCGGACGGCCTGATAGGCGTGGACGGTGGCATCGAAATGAAGTGTCCGCACGACGAGCAGGTGCATATCCAGACCTGGCTGGAAGGCATGCCAGAAGGCCACATGCCCCAGGTGCAGGGAAACATGCTCGTCACCGGCCGCCAGTGGTGGGACTTCGTCAGCTACGACCCGCGCATGGCCGAACCCTGGCGCCTGTACGTGCAGCGTATCCCGCGCGACAACGCCTACATCAACAGCCTTCTGACCGACCTGCTGCAGTTCGAAGCTGAGCTGCGCGCGATGGTCGACACCCTGCGCCGCAAGGCCGCCTAACCCTTCCCCAGCAGCACAACCTACGGAGCAATCCCGAATGTTCTCGATTACCGAGCAAACCGCCCGCCTCCAGGTCACCAACCGGCTTGAGAAGCACGGCCAATCCAATGTCCCCGCGATGACGTGCCGCCTCACCTTCCGCGCGCCCAACGACATCCTGTCGGAAGTCGATTCCACGCTGAAATCGTCGCTCTATCGCCGTCCGCATCCGGGCGAGAACGATATGGCCGACGAAGCCGACGAACGCATGCAGGACCCCAACTACCTCCCCCGCCTGCGCCACCCGAAGATGAAAAACAAGGTCGTCATCGACGAAAAGATCGTCGGCGCCGAGTTCACCCTGCATTACGGCCTGGGCGGCCCGAGTGACACCGTCCTCAGCGACGTGAACGTCGACAACTTCCAGTTCGATCCACAGGACGGAGGCACGGTTGAATGCTCCATCGACATCGACATGGTGCCGAGCGAGCAGGCCGCGGGCCGGATCTTCATGCAGAACGGGCAAGACGTCGTTTTCTCGGTCAGGCCTCCCGAGGAACCGCAGGCATCCCTGGGCTTGGACCAGTAACCCTTTCGGCCGGCCCGGCGGCGGGACTCCCTCCCTACTCCGACCGCTGCCGGTGCCCGGCCTCCTATACCGAGAACCACATGATCCCCGCCATGAACCGCCAGCAGCGCCGCATGATGGAAAAGCAGCAGGCCCGCGTGCGCGCCACGCGCCGGCCTGATCGCCCGGCCCGCCTGCCCATGCTGATCAAGACCCAGCAGACCCTGGCGCCGCTGGAATCGATCATCGATCAGATCGACCGTGACGGCACGGTGACGACCGATGACCGCGGCGTGCCGATCTTCCATTGCGTCGCGGATGGCGAGTGGTACGCCAGCGCGCCGGCGATCAACGGCATGGCCGACTTCTTCGACATGTGGGCGACGCGGCACGGGCGGGCATTCAAGGCCGTGGCCCTGCGCCAGCTTGCCAAGCGCCTGGAGGTCGGCATGCCCATCGACGGGCCGCTGATGGCCGCCCTGCGCGCCGAGATACCCACCCTGCGCAGGATCGGCGCCAGCCTCGACCAGGCCGACGCTACCGACCTGCTGCAGCAGACCCGAATCCTCGCCGAAATGGACGCCGCGCGCGTCACTGGAGCCTGACCATGACCACCACCCTCCCCGCCGGCCTGTTCCGCAAGAAGCCGGTCGTCATCGAAGCCGTGCAGATCGCCAAGCGGATGGATCTGACCTCGCCGCCCTGGTGGGCCGAGGCAGTCCAGCAGAACCGCGTGATTCTGCGCGGCATGGGCAAATTCACCCGCGACCTACCGATGGTCGAAATCCAGACGCTCGAAGGCGTCATGACCGGTGTGCAGGGCGACTGGATCATTCGCGGCGTGCAGGGCGAGCTGTACCCCTGCAAGCCGGATATCTTCGCCGCGACCTACGAGCCCGCCACCACCCAGGACGACACCCTGGCGCGCACGGGCAACACGGCCGACCACCAGAACGGCTGGTTCGCCGGGGTTGATCACGGGCGCGCCGAGGCGCGGGCTGGCGCACAGGACGATGCGAAGGACGTCCCCGTCGACGTGATGGCCGCGCTGGACCGTATGTGCACGCCGCTGCATACGTCCGTTCTCAGCGGGGCGACCGCCGACGCTGACGCCTTCAGCATGCAGCTCATCCGCGACTACATCTTGCGCCGAGCCGCTCCCGCTGCTGGCGATGCGCGGGCTTGGCAAGGGCTGACGGACGCAGAGCGCGACGGCTATGTGGGCGAGCTGGTGGATTACGGCACCGACTTCGTCGCGCCGCTGTACTCGGTCGTCGAAAGCATCGAGAAGCGCCTGCGCGAGAAGAATGCAGCCTCTCAGCAGCAGGAGGGGTAGATGAAAGTCCTATTCCTCGATATCGACGGCGTGCTGAACAGCGTCCGCTCTGCCGCTGCCCTAGGTGGTTGCCCATGGCCGCGCAATCGCAACATGCAGGCCGACTGGGAGAAGTTCGACCAGGTGGCCGTCAAGCTGATGGCGCGTCTGGTGCAAGAGACCGAGGCACACGTCGTTCTCAGTTCCACCTGGCGCATCGGTATGGATCAAGAGCGCGCTACCGAGCTTGGCGAATTCCTGGGATACGTCATCAGCAGTGCCACCCCTGGCGGTGGCGGACATCGCGGACCTCAGATCCAGCAGTGGCTGGACGAACACCCGGGCGTCGAGAAGTACGCCATCGTTGACGACGACTCCGACATGCTGCCCGAGCAGATGCCGCACTTCGTCAAGGTGGATCCGGCCATCGGCCTCACCTACCAGAACTACAAGGATGCCAAGGAGCTTCTGTCATGACCACCCACACCCCCGCCCCGGCACCTCAGGAGGCCGTCCAAGCTCTGCGTGACCTACGCCTGGGCGTCGAAATGGACCGCCACAATCTGGACGACGGCAACGCCAAGCTCCGCGCCCTTGATGCCGCTATCGAGCTGCTGTCCAAGCTGCGCGCCCCTGTAGCCGATGAGCGGGTCAGCCTTCGCGGCGCGGCCAATCTCGCGTTCAACGCGCTGCACGAGTGCAAGCCAGCCAAAGGCGCGGAGAGGCAGCATTCGGACGCTATCCAGGCGCTGCAATCCGCGTTGCACGATATCGCCTACACGGTCAACCGCACGGCCACGCCGCAGCAGTTCGCCGACCACCTGCAACGGGCCGCCCGCGCGGCCCTGGCAAGCGCCCCTGTAGCCGGGGAGGCGACTTACTACGCCGTGATGCATGGGCAAGCGCTTTTCGGCATCTTCGAAACGGAGACTGCCGCCGGAGATTGCATCGCGAAAGCTCTTTATCCAAAGGTCATGTCCATTCGTCCGCTCTATGCCGCGCCCCAGGCCAGCGAGGCGGTAGCCGCCGAAGCGCTGGAGGTTGCCCGCGAGGCGCTGATGGAAATTGCCGATCTGGCGGATGTGGATGCTGATGACCGCAGCGTCATCGTCAATCAGGCGCTGACAAAGATTGACCGGATCACCGCTCTGTCCGCGCAACCGGGCGCGCAGAAGGAGCAATGATGGGCAGCCAGATCACCGCCTTCATCCTGCCTGCGAAATTGCCGGGCGAGCAGTGGAAGCCCAGCAATGGGACCGTTGGCTTCTTGTTCGTCGAGGACGTCTGTGGCGACTGCGCGCGCGACCATGACGAGGACTGCGACATCCTGGCCAGGTCGTTCCGTGGCGAGGCCGTGGAATGGCGCCACACCGAAGAAGATGGCTGCTTCTGCATGGCCTTTGTCCCAAAGGGCGAACGCCTGCCGGAAGCGCCTTGTCCGCACACCAGCGCGCTGGATTTGGGCGCCCAGGCCCACCCCGACAACAAGGACGGAGGCGAAAATGGCCAGGATTGAGCCAATCAGCCGCACGGTGTACCGCGCGCCCACCGCCGGCCGCACCTATCTGACTGCCCGCGCCGCCGCGAACCGTGAGGCCGCGGCCATGCTGGAGCGGAAATACCCCACCGAGCGCGACGACCCCGAATGCGGCGGCGGCTACCACTGGACTCAGGACCACGCCCTGGTGAAGGTGCGCCAACGCCTGGCACGTCTCATCCTGCGCGCTCTACGTCAAGCCGTCCGCGCCACCGACAACAAGGAGCAGTAATGGCCACATGGTTTCTGATACTCATCCAGTTCGGCGGCGGCGTTTTGTCTGTCCCGTTTCAGTCTGAGGCCGATTGCCGCAATGCTGCGCAGATCATTGAGGCCGATTGGAACGCGAAAGGTCCGAAGTTGCGCGGAATCAGCACTTCTTGCGTACCAGCGAAAAAGGAGCAGTAATGGTCGTCACTATCGAGCAGCACGAGCTGCAGCGCCTGCTGGTCGAAGCGGCGCGCCTGGGCGCCAACCATGCCATCGAGGACCTGGTTTGCTACCACCTGAAAGACGCGTGCGCGCGGTTGGGGATCAGCTACAACACGCTGAAGAAGCGCATCCTGGAGGGGAAAATCCAGGCGGTAGACGGCAGGATTACCGGCGCCGAAATCCGTCGCTATCTAGCCCAGCTTGGCCGCGATGCTTGAGCCGTGCGGGTTGTAATAGACCATGGCCATTTTCGGATCGGTCCAGCCGAACATCTTGCACAGGTCGAGCACGTCGATCTTCTTGGCGATCATCGTCGCCGCGGTGTGCCGGGTGTCGTGGAAGGTGAAGCCCGACAACTCGGCCCGCTCGCGGTACTTGCGGAACAAGGCATCCAGCGACGCCGGCCGGATGCCGAAGACTAGATCTTCATCCCAGCCTTTCATGCGCCTCAGAATTGCCCGCGCCCGGGTCGACAGCGGCACGTCGCGCGGCCGGTCGCTCTTCGTGTCGGGAAGGTGCGCATGCAGGTCATGCACATTCGCCCAGGTCAGCCCGCACAGTTCTCCTGCACGCATGCCCGTGCGCAGCGCCAGCAGCATGCAGTTGGCCACCGCCTCCGCCGTGCTGCCAATGCGCCCGGCGCGCTGATAGCCCATCTCGCGCAGCATCTTGCGCACCTCGGACATGCTGATCGTTCGGTCGCGGTGCTTGCCCTTGGCGGGCTTACGGATCCCGCGCACTGGGTTCAGGTCCACCCACTCCCATTCCAGCCGGGCCGCTTCGAACACCGACGCCAGTAGGCTCAGTTCCCGCAGGACCGATGATGGCCCAATTGTCTTGGCCCGGTCATCCCGGAAGGCCCCGATATGCTGCGCGGTCACCTTGGACATGGCCAGGTCGAGCGGCAGCTTGTAGCTCTCGAAGGCAGCCAGGCGCACCTGCTCCCACCGCTCACCTTTCCGCTGCGGGGACACTTCATCGCTGTATTTTCGCAACGCTTGCCGCAGCGTATGCAGGTCGCCGGCCGGCTTTGTGGCGTGATCCCGGATGTGCGATTCGCGTTTTGCCGCCCACTCGACGGCCTCGCGCCGCGTGGGGAATACTTGGCTCTCGCGGACGCCAAGCAATTTTATTTGTGCCCGATACCCTTTTGCGGTCTTCTGGATGCTTGCCATGTGGGGCCGAGAGCGGGGCTCAGATGGGGCCGGAGACTGCGAATTCTTGCTTTTTGGCAGTCAACCGGTCACCCACTCACCCTGCTAAACCGTTGATTTGAATGAAATTGATCATAGCCGATCAACGGTTTGAATAGTCTTGGTGCGAAGGAGGGGACTCGAACCCCTACACCTGTTACGGCGTCAGGACCTAAACCTGGTGCGTCTACCAATTTCGCCACCTTCGCTATAGGCCAAGCCCGCTATTGTAGCTTGCTTGTTAAAATCTTGCGTCATGAATCCGCGCCTCGATGCCCTACACCCCTATCCGTTCGAAAAACTGCGCGCTTTGCTGGCTTCGGCCAGCCAGCAGCCGGACGGTCTGACGCCCATCAATCTGTCGATCGGCGAGCCCAAACACGCCGCGCCCGCGTGCGTCGAACAGGCCATCCGCGACAGTCTCGCAGGCCTGTCCGTGTACCCGTCCACCAAGGGCGACCCGGCGCTGCGCCGGGCGATCTCGGAGTGGCTGGCGCGGCGCTACAGCATCCCTGCCCCGGATCCGGAAACGCAGGTGCTGCCGGCGCTGGGCTCGCGCGAGGCGCTGTTCGCGTTCACGCAGACCGTCATCGACCCGGCCGCCGGCTCGGTGGTGATCTGCCCCAATCCCTTCTACCAGATCTACGAAGGCGCGGCGCTTCTGGCCGGCGCCACGCCCTACTTCGTCAACGCCGATCCGGTGCGCAGTTTCGCCAGCGACTGGAACCAGGTGCCGGACGAAATCTGGAAGAAGACGCGCATGGTGTTCGTCTGCTCGCCGGGCAACCCGGCCGGCAACGTCATGTCGCTGGACGAATGGAAAACGCTGTTCGAACTGTCCGACCGCCACGGCTTCGTGATCGTCTCGGACGAGTGCTATTCGGAAATCTACCTGGACGAAGGCAACCCGCCGCTGGGCGGCCTTCAGGCCGCGCGCCGCCTGGGCCGCGACACCTACCGCAACCTGGTGGCGTTCTCCAGCCTGTCCAAGCGTTCCAACGTGCCCGGCCTGCGCTCGGGCTTCGTGGCGGGCGACGCCGCGCTGATCGGCCGCTTCCTGCTGTATCGCACGTATCATGGCAGCGCCATGAGCCCCATCGTGTCGGCGGCCAGCATCGCCGCCTGGACGGACGAGGCGCACGTGAAGGACAACCGGCGCCTGTACCGCGAAAAATTCGACGCCGTCGTGCCCATCCTCCAGAAGGTGCTGGACGTGTCCCGGCCGCAGGCTTCGTTCTACCTGTGGGCTGCCACGCCCGGTTCGGATACGGCGTTCGCGCGCGACCTTTATGGCCGTACTGGTGTTACCGTGCTGCCGGGCAGTTTCCTGGCACGCGAGGCGCATGGCGTGAATCCCGGCCAGGGCCGCATCCGCATTGCTCTGGTGGCGCCCTTGGCTGACTGCGTACAGGCAGCCGAGCGCATCGCCCATTTTGTGCATACTTCCGTTTGATCAACCTTTAAAAGCTGAGCCGCTATGACTCTCGACCTGCAGACCACCATCGAAAAAGCCTGGGACGACCGGGCCAACCTGTCGCCCACCGACGCCAGCGCCGAAGTGCGCGAAGCGGTCGAGCGCACCATCGACGGCCTGGACCTGGGCCGCCTGCGCGTGGCCGAGAAAATCAACGACGACTGGGTCGTGCACCAGTGGATCAAGAAGGCCGTGCTGCTGTCGTTCCGCCTGAACGACAACGCCATCATGGGCCAGGCTCCGCTGCAGTTCTACGACAAGGTGCCGCTCAAGTTCTCGGAATACGGCGACAACGCCTTCAAGCAGGGCGGCTACCGCGTGGTGCCGCCGGCCGTTGCCCGCCGCGGCGCCTACCTGGCCCGCAACGTGGTGCTGATGCCCTCTTACGTGAATATCGGCGCCTACGTCGACGAAGGCACCATGGTCGACACCTGGGCCACCGTCGGCTCCTGCGCCCAGATCGGCAAGAACGTTCACCTGTCCGGCGGCGTGGGCATCGGCGGCGTGCTGGAACCGCTGCAAGCCAACCCGACCATCATCGAAGACAACTGCTTCATCGGCGCCCGCTCGGAAGTCGTGGAAGGCGTGATCGTCGAAGAGAACTCGGTGCTGGCCATGGGCGTGTTCCTGTCGCAAAGCACCAAGATCTATGACCGCGCCACCGGCAAGATCACGTACGGCCGCGTGCCCTCGGGTTCGGTCGTGGTCCCGGGTTC
This sequence comes from Achromobacter sp. GW823-FHT04E03, assembly GCF_058796095.1. Taxonomy (NCBI): domain Bacteria; kingdom Pseudomonadati; phylum Pseudomonadota; class Betaproteobacteria; order Burkholderiales; family Alcaligenaceae; genus Achromobacter; species Achromobacter sp. GW823-FHT04E03. Next base: position 1,522,319 of record NZ_JBXAIJ010000001.1, read on the forward strand.
GCTGCCTTCGGCCGACGGTTCGCACAGCCTGGCCTGCGCGGTCATCGTCAAGCGCGTCGACGCGCAGACCCGCGCCAAGACCAGCATCAACGATCTGCTGAGGGCTTAAATGAGCACGACGGCTGTACTGGATCTGGTCAAGGACCTGATCGCCCGCCCTTCGGTCACGCCGGCCGATGAAGACTGCCAGGCGACGCTGGCCGCGCGCCTGGAGCGCATCGGCTTCGCCTGCGAGACCATCGCACAGGGCGGTGTCACCAATCTGTGGGCGCGCCGCGGCAACGCGGCGCCGCTGGCCGTGTTCGCCGGTCACACGGACGTGGTGCCTCCGGGTCCGCGCGAGAAGTGGGAAAGCGATCCCTTCGTTCCCACCGAGCGCGATGGCTACCTGTACGGCCGCGGGGCGGCCGACATGAAAAGCTCGATCGCCGCCTTCCTGGTGGCGGCCGAGGAATTCGTGGCGGCCCACCCGCAGCATGGCGGCTCGATCGCCCTGCTGATCACCTCTGACGAAGAAGGCCCGTCCATCGACGGCACCGCCATCGTCTGCGACGCGCTGAAGGCGCGCGGCGAACAGATGGACTACTGCATCGTCGGCGAGCCCACTTCGGGCGACGTGCTGGGCGACACCTGCAAGAACGGCCGCCGCGGCTCGCTGTCGGGCAAGCTCACGGTCAAGGGCATCCAGGGCCATGTGGCCTACCCGCACCTGGCGCGCAACCCCGTGCACCAGCTGGCGCCGGCCCTGGCCGACATCGTCAGCATCGAATGGGACCAGGGCAACGAGTACTTTCCGCCCACCACGTTCCAGGTGTCGAACCTGAACTCGGGCACCGGCGCCACCAATGTGGTGCCGGGCGAGGCGGTGGCGCTGTTCAACTTCCGTTTCTCCACCGCCAGCACGCCGGAAAGCCTGCAGGCGCGAGTACATGAAGTGCTGGACCGCCATGGCCTGGAGTACACGCTGGACTGGGAGCTGGGCGGCGAGCCCTTCCTGACGCCGCGCGGTTCGCTGACGGACGCGCTGGTCTCGGCCATCCGCGACGAAACCGGCGTGACGGCAGAACTCTCCACCACTGGCGGCACGTCCGATGGCCGTTTCATCGCCAAGATCTGCCCGCAAGTCATCGAATTCGGTCCCTGCAACGCCACGATCCACAAGGTCAACGAACGCATCGAATTGGCCTCGCTGGATCCGTTGAAGAACATTTATCGGCGCACGCTGGAAAACCTCCTGCTGCCGCCCAAGTAAAAGCCTCACATGTATCAATCCGCCCGCCAAGAACTGCTGACCCTGCGCGACCTGATCCGCTACGGCGTATCGCGCCTGAACGCCGCCCAGGTGGCGCTGGGACACGGCAGCGACAACGCCTGGGACGAGGCGGTCTACCTGACGCTGCACGCCTTGCATCTGCCTCTGGACACGCTGGAGCCCTTTCTGGACGCCCGCGTGCTCAGCGAAGAGCGCAACCGCGTGCTCGAATTGATCGACCGCCGCGTGACCGAGCGCCTGCCCGCCGCCTACCTCACCAACGAGGCCTGGCTGCGCGGCCACCGCTTCTACGTGGACCAGCGCGTCATCGTGCCGCGCTCGCCCATCGCTGAATTGCTGGACCAGGGCCTTGCGCCCTGGGTGCAGGATGCGCTGGCGGTTGAGAACGTGCTGGACATGTGCACTGGGTCCGGCTGCCTGGCTATCCTGTCGGCGCTGGCCTTCCCCTATGCCCATGTGGACGCGGTCGACGTGTCGCCGGACGCGCTGGAAGTGGCGCGCCGCAACGTCGACGACTACGGCCTGGCGGACCGGCTGGACCTGCACGAAAGCAATCTGTTCGACAGCCTGCCGCCACGCCTGTACGACGTCATCATCTGCAATCCGCCCTACGTGAACAGCGGCTCCATGGACGTCCTGCCCCAGGAGTACCGCCATGAACCGCAGTTGGCCCTGGCTGGCGGCGACGACGGCATGGACCTGGTGCGCCGCATCCTGGAAGCCGCGCCGCGCTTTCTCAGGCCGGAAGGCGTGCTGGTGCTGGAGATCGGCCACGAACGCGACTTCTTCGAGGCCGCCTTCCCGCAGCTCTCGCCCGTGTGGCTGGACACCGAAGAAGCCTCCGACCAGCTTCTGCTGCTTACCCGCGAGCAACTCAGCCTGTGATACGCGCTACTGGATTGACCCTGCGCCGCGGCACCAAGGTGCTGCTGGACGGCGCTGAATTCGTCGTGCATCCGGGCGAGCGCGTGGGCATCGTCGGCAAGAACGGCGCGGGCAAGTCCTCGCTGTTCGCGCTCTTGACCGGCACGCTGGACCTGGACGCGGGCAACCTCGCCATGCCCGCCGGCTGGCGCATCGCCAGCGTCAAGCAGGAAATCGAAGCTGACGAGCGTCCGGCGCGAGAGTTCGTCATCGACGGCGACACGCATCTGCGCGAACTGCAGGCGCGCCGCGCCGAACTGACGGACGAACAAGGCACGCAGATCGCCGAAGTGGAAGCGGCGCTGGTGGAAGCCGGCGCCTGGAGCGCGGCCTCGCGCGCCGAGCAACTGCTGGCCGGCCTGGGCTTCAAGCCCGCCGAATGGATGCAGCCGGTGGCGAGCTTTTCCGGCGGCTGGCGCATGCGCCTGGCCCTGGCCCGCGCGCTGATGGCGCCGTCCGAATTGCTGCTGCTGGACGAGCCCACCAACCACCTGGATCTCGACGCCATGCTGTGGCTGGAGAAATGGCTGGCCGCCTACCCCGGCACCGTCATGCTGATTTCCCACGACACCGAGTTCCTGGATGCGGTCGCCAAATCCATCCTGCATTTCGACCACGCCAAGCTGGTGCGCTACCGCGGCGGCTATGGCGACTTCCTGACACAGCGCGCCGAGCGCCTGCGCCAGACCAATATCGCCTACGAACGCCAGACCCGCGAAGCGGCCCGGCTGCAAGGCTTCATCGACCGCTTCAAGGCCAAAGCCTCCAAGGCCAAGCAGGCGCAGAGCCGCGTCAAGGCGCTGGCGCGCATGCAGGTGCTGGCGCCCTTGCACGCCGAGGCCGGCATCGACATCCGCATCCCCTCGCCCGACCAGGTGCCAGATCCCCTGCTGACCCTGGAGCACCTGTCGGCCGGCTACACGGACGCCGACGGCAACGCCGTGCCCATCCTGCGCGACGTGACGCTGATGGTGCGCGCGGGCAGCCGCGTCGGCGTGCTGGGCGCCAACGGCGCCGGCAAGAGCACGCTGATCAAGACCCTGGCCGAAGAACTGCCGGTGCAGGCGGGTACGCGCCGCGCCTCGCGCGGCTTGGCCATCGGCTATTTCCACCAGCACCAGCTGGACATGCTGGACGTGGACAGCACGCCCATCGCCCATCTGGCGCGCCTGGCCCCCGAGACCCGTGAACAGGAACTGCGCAACTATCTGGGCGGCTTCGGCTTTTCCGGCGACACGGTGACCAGCAAGGTCGGCCCCATGTCCGGCGGCGAAAAGGCGCGCCTGGCGCTGTCCCTGATCGTCTGGCAAAAGCCCAACCTGCTGCTGCTGGACGAACCCAGCAACCACCTGGACGTGGAAACGCGCGAGGCCCTGGCCGCCGCGCTGGCGGACTTCGGCGGCAGCATGCTGCTGGTATCCCACGACCGCCACCTGCTGCGCACCACCGTGGACAGCTTCTGGATCGTGGCCGACGGCGCGGTACGCGAGTTCGACGGCGACCTGGAGGACTACCGCGACTGGCTCGCCGCCCGCAACGCCGGCGAACGCGCGGAAGCCGCGCGCGAGAACGCCGAAGGCAACGAACCGGTGGTGGACCGCAAGGCCCAGCGCCGCGCCGAAGCCGAACAGCGCCAGCGCCTGTCCGCGCTGCGCAAGCCGCTCGAATCCAGGCTCGCCAAGGTCGAGGCCGAGATGGAGAAGCTGCGCGCCAAGCTGCATGCGCTGGACGCCGTCATCGCCGATCCGGACCTGTACTCGGATGCGCGCCGCGCCGAACGCCAAAAGGTCATGGCCGAGCATGGCGAACACGGCAAGCGCATGGACGAGCTGGAAGAACAGTGGCTCGAAATCCAGGGCTCGCTGGAAGAGATCGAACAGTCCGAGGCCTGACGGCCTGCGGCGGGCGCCCTGCCCGCCGCCGCTTCCTGCGCTCTCTCCTTATCTAGAAATAGAAATCGTTATCATTTATACTCTGGCGCGAATTTGACTCTATCTGGCGCCCGGCGCCGGCGACATGTCTACGCTCACGGATGTATTTCTCCGCCATTACCGAGAGGTGCTGGGTTTTCTCTCTTTGCGCACCGGCTCGCGCGACGTCGCGCAAGACTGCGCCCAGGACACCTGGATCAAGCTGGCGGAATTCAAGGACAGGACGCGTCCCGACAACGACCGCGCCTACGTCTTCCGCGTGGCCGCCAACATCGCTACCGACTGGCACCGGCGCCGCAGCCGCGAACAGGCCGCCACCGCCGACTACGCCGCTTCGCGCCCTACCCTGCATGAACCCGACACCCTGGACGTGGCTGCCGCGCGGCAAATGCTGCGCAGGCTGGAAACCGCGCTGCTGGCCCAGCCGCGCCGCAGCCTGGACGTGTTCGTGCTGCACCGGCACGAGGGCCTGAGCTACCGCGCCATCGCCGAGCGTTTCGCGATTTCGGTCAGCGCGGTGGAGAAACACATGATGCGCATCCTGCTGGCCTGCGACCAGGCGCTGGCATCCTGAGCATGGCCGCCCCCAAGACCGGCAGCGCCCAGGAAGAAGCGTCGCGCTGGGTCGTGCGCCACAGCGGTCAGGGCATGGATGCGCAAGCCCAGGCGGAGTTCGAAGCCTGGTACCGCGCTGACGCCAGCCACGCCGCCGCCTATGAACGGCTGGCGCGCCTGTGGCGGCGAATGGGCGAGATCGAACGCGGCAAGCTGCTGGCGCCACGGCGCGCGCATAAGCGCGGCGCGGCGGCCGCGCTTGTATTGCTGGCCGCCTGGCCAGCCTGGCAATTGCTGCGTACGGTCCATCCTGACGCCGACTACACGACCGGCGCCGAAGTGCGCCGCGTGGCCCTGCCCGACGGCTCCAGCGCCACCCTGGATGCGGACTCGGCCATCGCCATCGATTTCGCGCCGGGCAAGCGCGAAGTACGGCTCCTGGCCGGGCGAGCGTTGTTCACGGCCGCACCACGCGCGCCTGGTGGTCCGGATTTCACGGTGGTGACGCCGGACGCGTCCGCAGCCGCACTAGGCACCCGCTATGTCGTGGCGCGCGAGGCCGGCGGCACGCGCGTGGCGGTGTACGAACATCGCGTGGCAGTCCATTGCCTGGTCTGCCAGGATGACGCCGCCTTGGCGCTGGACGCGGGCCAGGAGGCTGCCGTGTCGGCGACGGGCATCACGCGCTTCGCCGCGTCGCAGGAACCGGCGCCGGACTGGAGCCAGGGCCTGCTGGCCTTCAACGATGTCGCATTGCCCGAGGCCGCTGCGCGGCTATCCCGCTATGGCGGCAAGCACATCCTGGTGCTGGGCGAAACCGCCAGGCGTTTGCGCGTCTCGGGCATCGCCAGTATCGACGATCCCAAGCGAGCGCTGGAATTGCTGCTGGCGCAGACCAAAGTCGGCATTACCGAGCTGCCAGGCCTGCTGATCCTGCGTTGAAGCCGATTGCCAATCAGTAAATGAGAATCGATATAAATTATTCATCGGCAATCCGCTGAGGTAATCCGTGCCTGCACACGTCCTACGGCTGACATCAACACCCGCTTGGACGCATTCATGCTGTTTCCCCACTTCAACCGGCGCGCCCGCCGGTCTGGCGCTTCGGCGGCGCTGCTCATCGCCGCGTTGATAACGGCTTCGCCGGCCCCCGCTCAGTCGACCGCGCCCGTCGCCTATGACCTGCCGGCCCAACCCCTGGGCGACGCACTGCTCGCGCTGGGCCGACAGGCGGGCCTGGAGATCTCGTTTCCGCCGGCGGCGGTGGCGGGCAAGACTTCGCCCCCGCTGCAAGGAGAGTATTCGCCGCTGCTCGCGCTGAACCACCTGCTGGCGGGGTCCGGACTGGCGCTGCGCGCGGACGGACCTGGCCGCTACATCGTCTACGTGGACAAGACCAACCAGTTTTCCGCCCTGCGCCTGGATGCCGTGCGGGTCTACGGCGAGCAGGTGGGCGAGCGCATCTATACCCGCGAGGACATCGCCGAAACGCCCAGCTCCAACCGCGACCTCAGCACACTGGTGGCGACGCATCCGGCGGTGCGCACCAATCCGGGCGCCGCCGGCTCGCAGAACCGCGGCTCGCTCAATGTGGAGGACATTTCCTTCCACGGCTCCAGCCCCTACCAGAACTTGTTCCAGCTCGACGGCATGGACGCGACCAACCGCGTGGACCCGGCCAGCAAGAACCTGAACCTGCAGGTCGGCAACGTGCCCAGCAACCCGCAGTCGTACTTCGTGGACACGAGCCTGCTGGAGGAAGTGCGCGTGCACGACAGCTTCGTGCCGGTGGAGTACGGCCGCTTCACGGGCGGCGTCGTCGACGCCAGGCTGCGCCGCTTTTCCGGCGAAAACCGCTTGAATCTGGACTACCGCTGGAACACTTCCAAAATGACGCGGCAGGAGGTCGCCGAGGGCGAACAAAACAGTTGGGCGCAGGGCAAGCCGGGCTATTCGCCGGAATGGAAAAAGCGCTTCTACTCCGCCGTGGGCGACCTCGCCTTCAATGAAAAATCAGGCGCCGTGCTGGCCATGTCGCGCCGCGAATCGGACATCACGCGCTGGAACATGGGCGTGGACGACAAGGGACAGCCGGCGCCGGGCCAGGCCGCCTATAGCGACCGGATCGACAACTTCCTGGGCAAGTTCAGCGTGCGCGCCAGCGCCGATACCACGGCCGACCTGACGCTGAAATACAGCGACCGCAGCGAAACCCTGGCCAGCGACCTGTTCCGGCACACGCGCTGGGACAACAACCATGAGGCGCGCGGCATAGGCGTCAACGTAGACCACTACTTCCAGGGCGGCCGGCTTGCGCTGCAGGCGGGCTGGGACCGGTCGCTCAGCAACCGCGAATCCGTCGGCGACGAGCTGGTGACATTCAGCCCCTACCTGCTGCCGCGGTACACGGCGGGCGGCTTCGGCAAGGAGCAGACGCGGCAGGACACCTGGACGCTGAAGGGCCGGGTCGACCTGGATCCGGTGCGCACGGGCGTGTTCACGCACATCCCCTATGCAGGCGCGGAACTGAACCAGGTGCAGGCGAACTTCGAGCGTTTCCAGGAAAGCCACTCCTACCAGCGCGCTTACAACCGCGACGGCAGCTATCGGGATTTCAGCAAGGTCCGCTACCTGCCCGGCACCGTGGACGTGAACTACAACATGGCCAGCCTTTATCTGTCGGACCGCATCGAATGGCAACGGCTGGCGCTGGACGCCGGCCTGCGCTACGACCGCGAGACGTTCCTCGGCAACAACAACCTGTCGCCGCGTACGCGGTTGGATTGGGACATGTTCGGTTCGGGCGATACCCTGCTCAGCGCCGGCTGGTCGCGGTACTACGGGGCCGGCGTGCTGGAGACGGCGCTCAAGGAAGAACGCAGCCGCCTGCGGCGCCAGGTGCTGGACAAGAACGGCAAGCCCGTGGCGGACGGCAGCAAGGAGTACTACGTGGAGTACAAGGGCCTGCGCATGCCCTATGACGATGAATGGGCGGTCTCGCTGCGCCAGCGCATGGCGGGCATGGAAGGCGTGCTGAGCTACGTGCGCCGCAACGGCCGCGACCAGTGGGCCACGACCGGCAACGACAAGGACGGCTACCGCTACACCAACGACGGCCTGTCCACCACCGACGGGGTCAGCCTGTCGCTGCGCACGCTGGAGCCCTGGCGCCTGGGCGAGACGCGCTGGAACATGCAGGCAAGCTGGAGCTGGCAGAAGCGCAAGACCAACGCGGACCTGGTCGAAGGCTACAACGGCGACGCGCGCGACCCCGGCGAATACGTGATCTACAACGGCTCGCGCCTGCGCGCCATCGACCTGCCTCCAAGCTCCTTCTACCAGCCACAGATCGCCACCCTCAGCCTGACCGGCGCGTGGCCGCGCGCCGGCCTGACCTGGAGCAACATGGTGAACTGGCGCAGCAAGCGCGACGCCACCGTCTACGTCGGGCGCGGTCCGCGGCCCGACTACCTGGATCGATTCGAATCCGGCGAGATCCCGTCCTACTGGACCTGGGACACCAAGCTTTCCTGGAATCCCACGTTTGCGCGCAGTCTGGAATTCACGGTCGAAGTCCTGAACGTGCTGGACCGCAGGCCCGCCGTGACGGCCAGCAATCCCAACGTCAAGACCAACCGCAGTACCTATCAGACGGGACGGGAGCTATGGCTGCAAGTCGGTTACCGCTTCTGATCCTGGGCGCGGCGCTGGCGCTGGCGGCGTCCCTATCCCACGCCGACGCAGACGCCCAGGACGATCAGGCCGCCTGCCGCACGCCCACGGGCTGGAATGCCGCGTGCCTGCGGCCGCTGTACGCTGGGCCGCCCTCGGCGTGGCCAGCGCCCACGATCGATCCTGGCGTGGCCTGGCGCGAATGGGGGCCGGTGCCGCCGGCCTCCAATCCGCCCCTATCCTGGACCGCGGCCAACGCCGGCCAAGCGGAACTGGCTGCGGACGTCGCGCGCCCGGCGGTGGTGACGCTGGGGCAGATGCTGTTCTTCGATACCCGGCTGTCGCGCAAGGGGCAGGTGTCCTGCGTCTCCTGTCATCTGCCGCAGCGCGCCTTCACCGACGGCCTCGCGCTGGCCGTGGGCGAAGACAAGCTGATGGGCAGGCGGCGCTCCACGCCGCTGTATGCGGCGCCGTTCGCGCCCCGGTTGTTCTGGGACGGACGCGCCGCCAGCCTGAAGGAACAGGTGCTGGGCCCCATCCACGATCCCCGCGAAATGAACCATGACGCCGACGGCGCCGTGGCGCGCCTGTTGGCGGCCGATCCCTACCCTGCGCAGTTCCTGCAAGCATTCGGCGCCGCCCCGGCAGCGCAGCCGCCTGTGGACGCCGACCGCCTGGCGCGCGCGCTGGCCGCCTATGTCGCTACGCTGCGGCCCGAAACCACGCGCTTCGACAAGTTCCTCGATGGACAATCGAATGCGCTGGACGACAGCGAGTTAATCGGCATGCACCTGTTCCGCACCCAGGCGCGCTGCATGAACTGCCACAGCGGCGCGATGCTGACGGATCACCAGTTCCACAACATCGGCCTGTCCTTCTATGGCCGCCGCAACCAGGATCTGGGGCGCTACGAAGCGACGCGCAATCCCGCCGATCTTGGCAAGTTCCGCACGCCCAGCCTGCGCAATGTGTCGCGCGCCGGACCGTGGATGCACAACGGACTGTTTCCCGACCTGAAGGGCCTGCTGCGGATGTACAACGCCGGCATGGGCCGCGATCCCGTGCCCAGCGATCCGCCCGACCCGTATGCGCCGCGCAAGTCCGAACACATCCGGCCGCTCGCGTTGAGCGCGGACGAGATCGACGCCTTGCTGGCGTTCATGCAGGTCTTGTAGGAAAGGGAGAGGCGGCGCCCGGCAGCTTGCAGATGCAGGCTCCCATGCGCCGCCGGCCTGGCATTACGAGTACGGGCGCTCGCGCAGGCGGGTGTGGTGGTCGACCACGGTGTCGATCACTTCGCGCAGGATGGTTTCGGCAAGCGCGGGCGGCACGCCCGCCTCTTGCGCCAGGCGGCGGATGCGCGCGACCTGCTGCTCCTCGCGCTTGGGATCCACCAGGTCCATGCCCAGATCGCGCTTGAGCTCGCCGATCATGTCCGTGCAGCGGAACCGCACGCCCAGCAGCAGCATGATCTGCTGGTCGATTTCATCGACCTCGGCGCGCAGCGACGCCAGCTCGGCTTTGGAAGTATCGTTGTCGGCCATGAGTATCAACCCTGAACAATGTCAAGTTTGGCGATGCCCAGCGCCAAGGTCTTGGCGCCCACGTCGCGGAACTGGATTTCAGCCTGGGCGTCCTGCCCTGCTCCGCTCAAGCCGATGATCGTGCCTTCGCCGAACCGCGCGTGGTGCACGCCCTGACCTACACGATACTGCTTGTCGCCCACCGTGACGCCGGTGGTAACGCTGCGGGCTTGACGCGGCGCAATGGTATTGGTGGGCTTGCGGCCGAAAGCGTCGCCGCGATTGCCGCCGCCCCAGCCGGCGCCCGTGCCGCCAACCTGGGCCAGACCGGCCTTGGGCGACAGCCACTTCAGGTGCTGTTCGGGGATTTCTTCCAGGAAGCGCGAACGCATCGCGTAGCGCGTCTGGCCGTGCAGCATCCGGCTTTGCGCCAGGCTGATGTACAGGCGCTGGCGCGCACGCGTGATGGCCACGTACATGAGGCGGCGTTCTTCTTCCAGTCCGGAAGCTTCCAGGACGCTGTTCTCGTGCGGGAACAGCCCCTCTTCCAGGCCGGTGATGAACACCGCGTCGAACTCCAGGCCCTTGGCCGCGTGCACGGTCATGAGCTGGACGGCGTCCTGGCCCTGCTGGGCCTGGTTGTCGCCCGCTTCCAGCGCCGCATGCGACAGGAACGCCGCCAGCGGAGTCAAACCGTCGGATGCCACGACCGGCGCGTCGACCACGCCCGCGTTCAGCGTGGAGGCCGTGTCCTGTTCGGGCACCACGCCGGCAGGCATGCCGTCGTAGTTTTCCTCGGACGCGAACACCGCCGCGGCGGTAACCAGTTCGCTCAGGTTTTCCAGGCGCTCCGCGCCTTCGCGTTCGGCCTTGTAATGCGCGTTCAGGCCGCTGGCCTCGAGCATGTGCTCGACCATTTCCGGCAGCGGCAGGTCGCGGGTCTCTTCGATCAGGCGATGGATCAGCTGCGCGAATTGCGCCAGGTTGGAGCCGCCCTTGCCGGGCACCAGGGCCACGGCCGCGTACAGGCTGGTGTCGTGCGCGCGCGCGGCGTCGCCCAATTGCTCCAGCGTGCGCGCGCCGATGCCGCGCGTGGGGAAATTGACGACCCGCATCCACGAGGTGTCGTCGTGCGGATTGGCCATCAGGCGCAGGTAGGCCAGCGCGTGCTTGATTTCCTGGCGCTCGAAAAAGCGCAGGCCGCCGTACACCTTATAGGGAATGCCGGCGGAAAAGATGGCGTGTTCCAGCACGCGCGACTGCGCGTTGCTGCGGTAGAGCACGGCGATCTCGCGGCGCAGGCTGCCTTCGCGGATCAGGGAGCGGATCTCGTCCACGATCCACTGCGCTTCCATGCCGTCGGACGGCTGCTCGATGACGCGCACCGGCTCGCCGTCGCCCTGCTCGGTCCAGAGGTTCTTGCCCAGGCGGCCGGTGTTATGGCCGATCAGCGCGTTGGCGGAATCCAGGATGTGGCCAAAAGAGCGGTAGTTCTGCTCCAGGCGGATCACGGTGCCGCGCGCGTAGTCGCGTTCAAAGTCAGCCATGTTGCCGACGTTGGCGCCGCGGAAGGCATAGATCGACTGGTCGTCGTCGCCCACCGCGAAGATTGCGGCGCCGCCGCCGGCCAACAGGCGCAGCCACTTGTACTGCAGCGTGTTGGTGTCCTGGAACTCGTCGACCAGGATGTGGCGGAAACGGCGCTGGTAGTGCTCGCGCACCGGCGCATTGCGCGACAGCAGTTCGTAGGCGCGCAGCAGCAGCTCGGCAAAGTCCACCACGCCTTCGCGCAGGCACTGGGCCTCGTAGAGCTGGTAGATCTCGATCAGGCGACGGCGATGGGCGTCGTAGGCTTCCACGTCGGCGGGACGCAGGCCTTCTTCCTTGGCGCCGTTGATGAAGCGCTGCACATCGCGCGGAGGATACTTTTCGTCGTCGACGCCATTGGCCTTCATCAGGCGCTTAATCGCCGCGAGCTGGTCGGTGACGTCCAGGATCTGGAAGCTTTGCGGCAGGCCGGCATCGCGGTGATGCGCGCGCAGCATGCGGTTGCACAGGCCATGGAAGGTGCCGATCCACAGGCCGCGCGTATCGATCGGCAGGATGGCCGACATGCGCGCGAGCATTTCGCGCGCCGCCTTGTTGGTGAACGTGACCGCCAGCAGCCCAAAAGGCGAGGCCTGGCCGGTTTGAATCAGCCAGGCCATGCGGGTGGTGAGCACCCGGGTCTTGCCGCTGCCCGCCCCGGCCAGGACCAGGGCGTGCTGCGGTTCTAACGTTACTGCGGCGCGTTGTTCAGGATTGAGCTTCTCTAGCATCATGCCGCGTAGCGGCGCAGACGTTGAGCGAATTGCTCGAGCCCGGCGATGCCGCTTTGCTGGGCGCGCTGGCACCAGGCCTGCAGGTCATGAAGAAGCTGTTCGCTGCTGGCGCTGGAGCTTTCCCAGATGCGGCCGAGTTCACGGCGCATCTGTACCAGCGTGGCGAGCGACTTGTTGCGGGCGATGGCTTGATCCACGGCGGCAACCTGTTCGGGTTGGAGGATGTCCTCGTTGCGGTGGATGGCGCGGCGCACGCTGTGCAGCTTGGTCCAGTCGCACTCGGCGCTGTCCTTGTTGCGCGAATCCTTCAGCTTGGCCAGCTCTTCACGGGCGGCGCTCTTGATCACGTCCGCATAGCGGGCCATGACTTCGTAGCGGTGCGTGATCACGCCCTGCAGGGTGCGCAGGTCGATGCCGGTCTTGCTGTCGTCCAGCTTGAGCTTGGGCGCAACCTTCTTGATCTTGGCCAGGCCGAAGAACTTCAGGATGTTGATGTAGCACCAGCCGATGTCGAATTCGTACCACTTGGCCGAGAACTTGGCCGACGTGCCATGGGCGTGGTGGTTGTTGTGCAGCTCTTCGCCGCCGATCACGATGCCCCAGGGGAACACGTTGGTGCTGGTGTCCGGGCTGTTGTAGTTGCGGTAGCCCCAGTAGTGGCCGATGCCGTTGACGACGCCGGCGGCCCAGAAGGGGATCCAGGCCATCTGCACGGCCCATACCGTGACGCCGATGGCGCCGAACAGGGCGATGTCGATGGCGAGCATGGTCAGCACGCCCCACAGGCTGTGCTTGCTGTAGACGTTGCGCTCGAGCCAGTCGTCAGGCGTGCCGTGGCCGAACTTGGCCATGGTTTCCTTGTTGTTCGATTCTTCGCGGTACAGTTCCGCGCCGCGGAACAGCACCTTCCAGATGCCGAACAGGATGGGCGAATGGGGATCGCCTTCCTTTTCGCACTTGGCGTGGTGCTTGCGGTGAATGGCCACCCATTCCTTGGTGACCATGCCGGTCGTCATCCAGAGCCAGAAACGGAAGAAGTGCATGACGGCCGGATGCAGATCCAGACCACGGTGCGCTTGGCTGCGATGGAGAAAGACCGTGACCGACACAATCGTGATGTGCGTCACAACCAGAGTGAACACGACAACCTGCCACCAAGTGGCTTGGGTCAGACCGCCGGCAATGAAGGAAAGGATGTAATCCATAAAGCTGTTAGGAGCCTCGCTAGAGAAGTGCCTGGAGTTTAGCTTACCTTGGCTGACTTATGACAAGGTAGTTTCAAAATAGTTTTTGAGCGAAATCAAGGACTAAGCCCCGGTTTTTCAGGGCAAAAACCCACTCTCGCCACCAAAAATGCGGGTTGCGAGGCCGAGCCTTGCGGCACGCGGCGCTAGGGCCGTCCTCCCCAGGGTAGGTGGGGGGCATACGCGAAGGCGCAAGGTTTGGGCTCGATTTCGCCGTTAAAGTTCCTGTCAGCTTGGCGTCCGGTCTTGAAGCGGACTTGCGGCTGGCGCACACTGCGGGTGCTTTACCGACCAAACTGTCTCTTTTGTCCCACTGATGTTGCTGAAAAAAATCCGTCCCCAATTTTTTTACGCCCTGGCCGCGCTGGGCACCGTCCTGCCCGCCACCGTTTCCGCGCAAACGCTGAAATCGGGCGACGTCGCCGTGCTGGCCTCGTACTACGAGATCCGCGGATCGGACTGCCTGGCGCTGCGCGCGCCGCGCGTATCGCTCACCATGACGCCGCGCCTGGGCAAGGCCAACATCATGCAGACGCGGGGCCAGTCCAGCGATTCCGGGCGTTGCGCCTACCAGACCGTGCCGGTGTCCCAGGTGGTCTACCAGGCGGACCAGCCAGGCAATGACAGCCTGGCCTGGGAAGTGAAGTACCAGAACAAGACCCTGGGCACGCGCCGCTACAGCGCCACGGTGGTGGTGACGCCGGGTCCCTGACCTGGCGCTCCCGATCAGGCCGGCTGGTCCTGCGGACCGGCCGCGTCCCCGTCGGACGTTTCTTCAGTCGAAACCTCGTCCGCTTCCGAAGCTTCTTCGGCCACGGTCGCCGCGCCCTTCTTCTTGCGCTCGAATACCGCGGCGAAAAAGCCGTCGGTGCCGTGCACGTCGGGGCGCAGCTGCACGTAGGGGCCGTCCAGCTTCAGGTTTTCACAGCGCGCGGCCAGGATCTCGGCGGCGTCCAGGCGCTCGAAATCCGGATGGCTGGCGAGGAAACGCTCGGCCTGGACCTCGTTTTCCTCGGCCAGCAGGCTGCAGGTGGCGTACACCAGGCGGCCGCCCAGGGCGACGCAGCGCGCCGCGCTGTTGAGGATGCGTTCCTGCAGCTGGCCCAGTTCGGCCAGCGCCTCGGGGTGCTGGCGCCATTTCAGATCCGGATTGCGGCGCAGGGTGCCAATGCCGCTGCACGGGGCATCGACCAGCACGCGCTGGGCCTTGCCGGCCAGGCGCTTGACGCGGGCGTCGTTTTCGCTGTCGATGACCACCGGCACCACGTTGGACAGGCCGCTGCGCGCAAAGCGCGGCTTGGCGCGCTGCAGACGGGCCGCGGACACGTCGAACGCGTACAGGCGGCCGGTGGAGCGCATCAGCGCGCCCAGCAGCAGTGTCTTGCCGCCCGCGCCGGCGCAGAAGTCGATGATCATTTCGCCGCGGCGCGGCGCCACCAGCAGCGCCAGCAACTGGCTGCCCTCGTCCTGGACTTCGATGCTGCCGTTCTCGAACTGCGGCCAACGGTTGATGGCCGGACGGCCTTCCATGCGGATGCCCCAGGGCGAATAAGGCATGGCGACAGGTTCGTAGCGGCCGGCGCCCTGCTGCAATTCGGCCAGCATGGCGTCGCGCTCGACCTTCAGCGGGTTGACGCGCAGGTCCAGGCTGGCCTGGCGGTTCAGCGCCTCGATCAGCGTTTCCGGGCTGTCCATGGCGCCCAGGCGTTCGTCCAGCCAGTCCGGGATGCTGCCGCGCACGGCGCGCGGCAGTGTCGCCAGGTCGATCTGCGACACGCGCTGCAGCCATTCGGCTTCGCCGGCGTCCATGCCTTCGGCCAGCGCCTCGGCGCCCAGCGTCGCGGCCAGGCCCAGGATTGCCAGGCGGCGCGAAGCAGGACCGACGCCGCTTTCGCCGAACTGGCGGTAGCGGCGCAGATGGCGCAGCACGTCGTAGACGGCTTCAGCGACCTCGGAGCGATCGCGCGCGCCCAGATTCGGATGATTGCGCAGCCAGTGCGACAGGGCCGCGTCGGCCGGATAGGTCCATTGCAGGATTTCGCCCAGGACGCGCTGGACCTGGTCGATGCGGATCGCCGCGTGCGATTGGCGCGGGCGATTGAATTGGGGTTTGGGCGGGCGGTCCTGGCCGCCGTCGCCGCCGCGCGGGCCGCCATACTGGCCGCGTTCGCCGCCGCGCTCGCCGCCGCGCTCGCCGCCGCGATCATCGCCTCGCGGCGAGCCATAGGACGGACGCGAGTCCGCGCGGCCTTCGCGACGATCCGGGCCATAGGAGGCGCGTTCGCCGCCACGGCCTTCGCCACGCGGGGCGTCAAAGGACGGACGCGAGTCCGGACGCCCTTCGCGGCGCTCCGAACCATAGGAAGCGCGCTCGCCGCCACGGCCTTCGCCGCGCGGAGCGTCGTAGGACGGACGCTGGCCCGGACGGCCTTCGCGGCGTTCCGAACCATAGGAAGCGCGCTCGCCGCCACGACCTTCGCCGCGCGGGGCGTCGTAGGACGGACGCTGGCCCGGACGGCCTTCGCGGCGCTCCGAACCATAAGAAGCGCGTTCGCCGCCACGACCTTCGCCGCGCGGGGCGTCGTAGGACGGGCGCTGGCCCGGACGGCCTTCGCGGCGTTCCGAACCATAGGGAGCGCGTTCGCCGCCACGGCCTTCGCCGCGCGGGGCGTCGTAGGACGGGCGCTGGCCCGGACGGCCTTCGCGGCGTTCCGAACCATAGGAAGCTCGCTCGCCGCCACGACCTTCGCCGCGCGGGGCGTCGTAGGACGGACGCTGGCTCGGACGGCCTTCGCGACGGTCCGAACCGTAGGAACCGCGTTCGCCGCCACGGCCTTCGCCGCGCGGCGCGTCGTAGGACGGGCGAGGCGTCGGGCGGCCGCCCGAGCGCTCGTCGCGGCTGCCGCCGGAACGGTCGTCACGGGCGCTGTCGCGTGCGATCGGCGCGCGCGCGTCGCCCTTGGGGCGCGAGAAGAAGGACCGACCGTCGCGGCCTTCGGACGCGGCCCTGGCGGTGCCAGCCGGACGGGAACGCGGAGATTGGGGTTTGGTCATGGTGTATTCCAGTGGGGCGGAGGGCTTCCGCCCGAAAAATTCGATTCGGGGCCGCTCAGGCGGCCGGCGACCAAGCGAAAAGGCGATCGGGATCGCCCTGCACATTGACGCGGTGGTCGCTGGTCAGGGTAACCCGGCCTTCGGCAAGCCAGCGCACCGCCGCCGGAAAAGCCCGGTGTTCAACCGCCAGCACGCGCTCGGCCAGGGATTCGGGCGTATCGCCCGCCAGGACCGGCACGCAGCCCTGGGCGATGATGGGACCGTGGTCCAGCACCGGCGTGACGAAGTGCACGGTGCAGCCGTGCACGCGCACCCCGGTGGCCAGGGCCTGGGCGTGCGTGTGCAGCCCGGGAAACGCCGGCAGCAGCGACGGGTGGATGTTCACCAGCCGGCCGGCATAGTGATTGACGAAGCCCGGCGTCAACACGCGCATGAAGCCCGCCAGAATGACGTAATCGGGTTCGTAGCGGTCGATCTCGGCGGCCAGCGCGGCGTCGAAGGCTTCACGGCTGGCGTAGTCCTTGTGATACAGCGCGCCGGTGGGAATGCCCTGCTGGGCCGCCCACTCCAGGCCGGCGGCATCGGGCTTGCTGGCGATGACGGCGGCGACTTCGGCCGGCCAGCCTTCATTGCGGCAGGCCTCGGCCAAGGCCTGCATATTGCTGCCGCGTCCCGAAATCAGGATGACGATGCGGCGCTTGGTGGTAGATATTTCCGGCAAGATAAGGAATTCCAAGGGAAATCGGGCCCGTCCGCCCTACGCAATCCCGCGCGCGGCGACAGCCTGGACGCGCGGCAGGTAAGGACAGGAACAAACCCGGAATCCAAAATTGTAAACTCTCGCTCGTGAAACCATCGCTGCGCATCTACCGATCCCTGCCCCCGCCCGACCGGCGCGCCCCTTGCGCGCTGACGATCGGCAATTTCGACGGCGTCCATCGCGGACACCAGGCCATGCTGGCGCGCGTCTGCCAAGTCGCTCGCGACCGCAACCTGACGCCCGCCGTGATGACCTTCGAGCCGCATCCGCGGGAGTATTTCGCCACCCTGAATCAACGCCCGGAGCTGGCGCCCACCCGTATTTCGGGTTTGCGCGACAAGCTGGCGGCGCTGGCGCGTTACGGCATCAGCCAGGTCGTGGTGGAGCGCTTCAACGCCCGCCTGGCCGAAATGTCGGCCAACGCCTTCATCGAACAATTGCTGGTCCAGGGCCTGCATGCCAAATGGCTGCTGGTGGGCGAGGACTTCCGCTTCGGCCACAAGCGCAGCGGCGACATCGACCTGCTGCGCGAGGCCGGCCTGCGCCATGGCTTCGAGGTGCAGACCCTGGCGGACGTGACCGACCAGCAAGGGCACCGGATCTCCAGTTCCGAGGTGCGCACCGCGCTGGCGGTGGGCGACCTGGAGCGCGCCCGCCACCTGCTGGGCCACCCGTACCACATCAGCGGCCACGTGATCCACGGCCAGAAGCTGGGCCGCACGCTGGGCTTTCCCACCATGAATCTGCGGGTGGCCGAGCGCTGCGCCGCGCGCTCGGGCATTTATGTGGTGCAGGTCTACGGCCTGGCCGACCGCCCGCTGCCGGCGGTCGCCAGCCTGGGCGTGCGCCCCACGGTCGAAGACCGCGGCCGCGTGCTGCTGGAGTCGCACCTGCTCGACGAGACCGTCGACGCTTACGGTAAACTCGTACGCGTCGAATTCCTGCAAAAGCTGCGGGACGAAGAAAAATTTCCTGACCTCCCTTCCCTGACTGCCGCCATCGCCGAAGACGCGCGAAACGCGCGCGCCTATTTTGCCGTTCATGGACTATAAAAAGACCCTCAACCTGCCCGATACCCCCTTCCCCATGCGGGGCGACCTCGCCAAGCGCGAGCCCGCCTGGATTTCGCAGTGGGAAGAAAACCACGTCTACCAGGCGATCCGCGCCGCCAGCCGCGGCCGGCCGCGCTTCGTGCTGCACGACGGCCCGCCCTACGCCAACGGCGACATCCACATCGGCCACGCGGTCAACAAGATCCTGAAGGACATCATCGTCAAGAGCCGCAACATGGCCGGCTATGACGCGCATTACGTGCCGGGCTGGGACTGTCACGGCATGCCGATCGAAATCCAGATCGAAAAGAAGTACGGCAAGCACCTGCCCGTGGCGGAAGTGCAGTCCAAGGCCCGCGCCTACGCCCTCGAACAGATCGACCGCCAGCGCAAGGACTTCAAGCGCCTGGGCGTGCTGGGCGAGTGGGATCGTCCCTACATGACGATGAACTTCAGCAATGAAGCCGACGAAATCCGCGCGCTGGGCCGCATCCTGGACAAGGGCTACGTGTTCCGCGGCCTGAAGCCCGTGAACTGGTGTTTCGACTGCGGCTCGGCCCTGGCCGAAGCCGAGGTCGAGTACGCCGACCGCGTCGATCCGGCGGTGGACGTGGCCTTCCCGTTCGCCGAGCACGCCAAGCTGGCCAGCGCCTTCGGCCTGGACTCGGTGGAAGACGGCGCCATCGTCATCTGGACCACCACGCCCTGGACCATCCCGTCCAACCAGGCGCTGAACCTGCATCCCGAAATCGAATACGCGCTGGTGCGCGTGACGCCGGTTCCCAAGTTCGGTCCGCTCCTGCTGATCGCCAAGGAACGCGTCGAAGCCTGCCTGAAAGCCTGGAACCTGGAAGGCGAAGTGATCGCCACGGCCCCGGGCGCGGCGCTGTCGGGCATCGAATTCCGCCACCCGCTGGCGCAGTTCAACACCGCCTACGACCGCAAGTCGCCCGCCTACCTGGGCGACTACGTGACGGCCGACTCCGGCACCGGCGTGGTGCACTCGGCGCCGGCGTACGGCATCGAGGACTTCATCTCGTGCAAGGAGCACGGCATGAAGGACACCGACTTCATCAGCCCGGTCATGGGCGACGGCAAGTACGTGGACAGCCTGGCGCTGTTCGGCGGCCTGTCCATCTGGGACGCCAACCCCAAGATCGTCGAGGCGCTGACGGAAGCCGGCGCGCTGATGCACGTGGAAAAGCACAAGCACAGCTACATGCACTGCTGGCGCCACAAGACCCCCATCATTTACCGCGCCACCAGCCAGTGGTTCGCCGGCATGGACGTGGCCCCCAAGGACGGCGGCCCGACCCTGCGCGAATCGGCGCTGGCCGGCATCGACGCCACGGCCTTCTATCCGGCCTGGGGCCGCGCCCGCCTGCACGCCATGATCGCCAACCGCCCCGACTGGACGCTGTCGCGCCAGCGGCAATGGGGCACGCCGATGGCCTTCTTCGTGCACAAGGAAACCGGCGAACTGCACCCGCGCACCTCCGAATTGCTGGAACAGGTGGCGCAGCGCGTCGAACAAGGCGGCATCGAAGCCTGGCAGACGCTGGATCCGCGCGAATTGCTGGGCGATGAAGCCGACCAGTACGAAAAGAACCGCGACACGCTGGACGTGTGGTTCGACTCGGGCAGCACGCACGCCACGGTGCTGGGCGGCAAGGACGGCGACTTCGCCGGCTCGCATGGCGCTGAACTCGCCTGGCCCGCCGACCTGTACCTGGAAGGCTCGGACCAGCACCGCGGCTGGTTCCATTCGTCGCTGCTGACTGGCTGCATGCTCTACGGCCAACCGCCCTACAAGGCCCTGCTCACGCACGGCTTCGTGGTGGACGGCCAGGGCCGCAAGATGAGCAAGTCGGTGGGCAACGTGATCGCCCCGCAAAAGGTGTCCGACTCGCTGGGCGCGGAAATCCTGCGCCTGTGGGTGGCGTCCACCGATTACTCGGGTGAACTGTCCATCTCGGACGAGATCCTGAAGCGCGTGGTCGAAGGCTACCGCCGCATCCGCAACACGCTGCGCTTCCTGCTGGCCAACCTGGCCGACTTCGACGCGGTGACGCAGTCCGTTCCTTATGGCGAACTGTTCGAGATCGACCGCTATGCGCTGGCCATGACGGCGCAGATGCAGGCCGAGGTCCAGGCCAACTACGAACGCTACGACTTCCACCCCGCCGTCTCGCGCCTGCAGACGTTCTGCTCGGAAGACCTGGGCGCGTTCTACCTGGACATCCTGAAGGACCGCCTGTACACCTCGGCCGAGGACAGCCGCGCGCGCCGCTCGGCCCAGACGGCCCTGCTGGACATCACGCAGACGCTGCTCAAGCTGATGGCGCCAATCCTGTCCTTCACCGCTGAAGAAGCCTGGAAGGAACTGGTCAACTCGGCCTTGAAGAACCAGGCCGACGCCGCCCGCACCACGATCTTCACCGAGGTCTACCACGCGCTGCCCCCGTTCGCCGATGCCGACGCCTTGTCGGCCAAGTGGGCGCGTCTGCGCGCCATCCGCGCCGAAGTCCAGCGCAAGCTGGAAGAAGTGCGCACGGCCGGCGACATCGGCTCCTCGCTGCAGGCCGAAGTGGACCTGTACGCCAACGGCGCCGACCAGGAACTGCTGGCCAGCCTGGGCGACGACCTGCGCTTCGTGCTGATCGTCTCGCGCGCCACGGTGCACGCGGGCGAAGGCGAAACCCGCATCGAGGTCACGCCGTCCACGCACAAGAAGTGCGAGCGCTGCTGGCACTGGCGCCTGGACGTGGGCCAGGACGCGGATCATCCCGAGATCTGCGGCCGCTGCGTGTCCAACCTGTTCGGCACGGGCGAAGCCCGCGACAAGGCTTGAGCATGGCCCGCCCCTCCGACCCCGGAGTGACGGGCGCCGCCCCCGTCCGCGCCGCGCCGGCGCGCGTGGGCGGCTGGCTGGCCCTGGCATTGCTCATCATCGTGCTGGACCAGTTGACCAAGGTCTACTTCAACACCTCGTTCCAGTACGGAGAACGCGTCAACGTGCTGCCGGTCTTCGACTTCACGCTGATGTACAACCGCGGCGCCGCCTTCAGTTTCCTGGCGTCCGAAGAAGGCTGGCAGCGCTGGCTGTTCACCGGCCTGGGCTGCGTGGCGGCGGTGGTCATCACCATCATCCTGCGCCGTACCCATGGCCAGCCGCGTTTCAGCCTGGCGCTGACCCTGATCCTGGGCGGCGCCATCGGCAACGTCATCGACCGCGTGGTCTATGGCCACGTGGTGGACTTCCTGCTGTTCTACTGGAACACCTCCTACTTCCCCGCCTTCAACCTGGCGGACGTGGGCATCACCTGCGGCGCCATATTGCTGGTGCTGGACGAACTCCTGCGCGGCCGCAAGGCCAAGACCCAGGCCTGAAGATGGCCCGGCCGGGGCGCGACGCCCCGGCTTCCTTCAGCATTTCCCACGGTTTTTGTCCTGCTTGATGCCCCCTGAACGCATCGCGAAAGGCGCAATGCCGCAATGCAGAATAAAATCACTGTCCGTTCCTCGTTTACACGGCGCTGAACCCGCCGCCTCCCTCATGCTCGACCTCGCCCGCAAACGCATCGTCCTCGGCCTGACCGGCGGCATCGCCTGCTACAAAATCGCCGAACTGGTGCGGCGCATGACCGAACAAGGCGCCACCGTCGACGTGGTCATGACCGAGGCGGCCACGCACTTCATCACGCCGGTCACCATGCAGGCCCTGTCGGGCCGTCCGGTGTTCGTGGATGCCTGGGATGCCCGCGTGCCCAACAACATGGCGCACATCGACCTGACGCGCGGCGCGGACGCGGTGCTGATTGCGCCGGCCAGCGCCGACTTCATGGCCAAGCTGGCGCACGGCATGGCCGACGACCTGCTGTCCACGCTATGCCTGGCGCGCGCCTGTCCGCTGCTGGTGGCGCCCGCCATGAACCGCGAGATGTGGGCCAACCCGGCCACGCAGCGCAACGTCGAACAACTGCGCGCCGACGGCATCAGCGTGCTGGGGCCCTCCGCCGGCGAACAGGCCTGCGGCGAAACGGGCGATGGCCGCATGCTGGAAGCGCATGAACTGCTGACCGACCTGATCGCCTTCTTCCAGCCCAAGCTGCTCGCCGGCCGCCACGTGCTGCTGACCGCCGGTCCCACGTCCGAACCCGTGGACCCGGTGCGCGTGCTGAGCAACCGTTCGTCGGGCAAGACCGGCTACGCGCTGGCGCGCGCCGCCCGCGAGGCCGGCGCCCGCGTCACGCTGATCACCGGCGCCACCTTCCTGCAGGTGCCGCGCGGCGTCACCGCGCTGTCGGTCACGACCGCGCGCCAGATGCACGACGCCGTGATGGCCAGCGCGGCCGACGCGGACATCTTCATCGCGGTGGCCGCGGTGGCCGACTGGCGCGTCAAGAACGTCAGCAACCAGAAGCTGAAGAAGACCAGCGAAGGCGGCGGCGCGCCCGTGATGGAATTCGAACCCAATCCGGACATCCTGGCCGAAGTGGCCAAGCTGCCCGACGGCCCCTGGTGCGTCGGCTTCGCCGCCGAAACCGAGAAGCTGGCCGAGCATGCCGAAGCCAAGCGCACGCGCAAGGGCATTCCGCTGCTGGTGGGCAACCTGGCGCACAAGGTCATGGATGCGGACACCACCGAACTGGTGCTGTTCGACGAGCAAGGCACCCATCCCCTGCCCGCCGCCGACAAGCTGGACGCCGCGCGGCGACTGATCGCCGAGATCGCGGCCAGAGTGCCAGGCAAATAAAAAGAGCAGGCCTCGCGGCCTGGCCTGGCTGCCGATGAACCCCTGTCTGCGGACAGGGGTTTTTATTTGCTTGCGGGCTTGCCGCTCATGCGGCCGTCGTCAGTGGATATGCTCCTGCGAGGAACGATCCTCGCGCTCCATCTGCAGCGTCGTATGGTGCAGGTCGAAATCCGCCTGCAGCCTGTCCTCGATGGCCCGGCGTACCTGTTCGCCGTCGGCCCCGGCCGCCAGCACCACGTGACCCGTGAGCATGGGATTGCTCTGCGTCACCGCCCACAGGTGTATGTCATGGATGGAAGCCACACCGGCCGTGCCGGCGATGGCGGCGCGCACGGCCTGCAGGTTCATGCCCGGCGGCACGCCTTCCAGCAGGATATTCACGCACTCGCGCAGCAGCACCCAGGTGCGCGGGAACACCATGAAGCCTATGCCCACCGCCAGCGCCGAATCCACCCAGCGCCAGCCCGTGAACCAGATGAGCACAGCGCCGACGATCACGCCGATCGAGCCCAGCATGTCGGCCCATACCTCCAGATAGGCGCCCTTCACGTTCAGGCTTTCGTCCTTGGCGCCTGCCAGCATGCGCATCGAGATCAGGTTGACGATGAGCCCCACCACGGCGACGGCCAGCATCCCCAGCGACTGGATCTCCTGCGGCGCCGACAGGCGCTGGTAGGCCTCGTACAGGATGTAGAACGCGACGCCCAACAACACCAGCGCATTGACCGCCGCCGCCAGTATCTCGAAGCGGGCGTAGCCATAGGTGCGCATCAGGTCCGCCGCCTTGCGACCGGCGCGTATCGCCACCAGCGCCAGCAGCAAGGCCATGGCGTCGGTCATCATGTGCATGGCATCGGAAATCAATGCCAGGCTGCCTGTGATCAGGCCGCCCGCGATCTCGACCAGCATGAAGCTGCCGGTCAGGCCCAAGGCGATCCAGAGGCGGGATTCGGGCAAGGCGCGCACGTCGCCGTGCTGATGGCTGTCGCTCATGGCTGTCCTGGTCGGGGAAAGGCACCATGACAAAGCCTGTAGCGGCTTCAGAGTCAAGCGCGGCGGCTCGCGCCATGAAAAAAACCCTCCGTGCCACCGGAGGGTTTTTGTTGGACAACCCGGCTTACTGCTCCAGGCTGATGTTGGCCGCCTTGACGATATCGGCCCATTGCTGGCGGTCCTTCTCCAGGAACTGGCCGAACTGCTCGGGCGTCATGCCGGTGACCGGCTCGGAACCCAGGCCGGCCATCTTCTCGACCAGCGCCGGCTGCTTCAGCACGTCCTGCATGGCCGCGTAGTAGGCGGCCAGCACGTCGGCGGGCAGCCCGGCGGGCGCGAACACGCCTTGCCAGGTCGGCATGTCGAAGCCCTTCAGGCCCTGCTCGTCCAGCGTCGGCACGTTGGGCAGCTGCGGCGCGCGCTTGATCGAGGCCACGGCGATGGCCTTGACCTTGCCTTGCGAGGCCAGCGGCGCGGCGGTGGAGATGTTGTCCATCGTCATGGCGATGTGGCCGCCCAGCAGGTCGGTGACGACGGGCGCGGCGCCGCGGTAGGCGGCGTGCGGCACCTTCACGCCCAGCTTGTAGAGCATGGTCTCGGCGATCAGGTGGTTGGAAATGCCCACGCCGGCGGTGCCGTAGGTGGCGGTCGGCGTCTTCTGGAAGTATTCCTTCAGCTCGGCCAGATTGTTGGCCGGCACGTCCTTGTTGACGATGACCACGTTGGGCTGCACCGCGGCCAGCGTGACAGGCGTGAAGTCCGCCGGCTTGTAGTTGGTGCCCTTGGGGTTCAGGACATGGGTGATGGCCATGGACCCGGCGGCGGCGATGCCGATGGTGTAGCCGTCGGCCGGCGACTGGGCCAGGCGGTACGCCATGATGTTGCCGCCTGCGCCGGCCAGGTTTTCGACCACGACGGGTTGGCCCAGGCGCTGCGACAGCGGCTCGGCCAGGAGGCGCGCCAGGGTATCGGCGGAACCGCCGGGCGCAAAGCCCACCAGGAGGCGCACCGGCTTGGCGGGCTTCCAGGCGTCGGCGGCGAAGGCCGGCGCGGCCGTCAGGGCTGTGACGGCGAACAGTGCGCCAGCGGCGCGATGCAGATTACGGCTGAACATGAAAAACACTCCCAACGATTGATTGACGAAGCCCGCTTCGTCTCCTCTCGCCGCTCGCCCGTCCGCGTCGCGCCGCGCATCCATGCGCGGCCGGGTCGCGGAGCGGTACCCGCGGCGTTATTCCAGTATTTGCGCCAGCGTCTGCGCCACCATGCGGTTGGACAGCAGCACCGGCCGGCCTGAGGCCTGTGCCACGGCCTGGCGCATGCGCTCGGCGTAGCCCATGCAATGCATGACGATCAGGTCGCAGGACGCGAGTTCGCGGCCGGCCCGCTCGAAGTTGAGTGCGGCCAGGGCCGCGTCGGCTTCGTAGGGGGAGGCATGCACGACCACGGTCTCGCAGGACAGCGGCACGACCATGTGGAAGGCATCGACCTGCGCCTCCAGCGGCACCACCAGGCCCACCTTGCGGCAATGCTCGGCCAGGCCGGCGACCAGGTGGTCCACCACCTGCTGCGGCTCCACCACCAGCGTGCGCATCGGCGCGATCGCGGTGCCGGTGCACAGCGGCACCAGCACGTCGTAGCCCGCGGCATCGGCCTGGCGCATGACCTCGGCCAAGCGCGCCTCGGCGGCGGCCGCGTCCAGTTCGATCTGCGAGCCGTCGCGCATGCGGGTGGCGAAGCGGTATTCGCCCGGCTTGGGCGCCAGCGCGGCCAGGCCCGCGGCGTCCAGCCCGTCGAGCGCGCCGAATTCGTCGATGCGCACCTGCGCGCCCAAAAGCGGGGCCATCTCGGGCACCACGTCGCTGCGCGGCGACTGGCCGATGGTGAAGAACGCCACGCGGCGCGGCTGCGCGCTCATGCCTCGCCCGCGCTTTCGCGGCCCACGGTCTGCAGATGCGCCATCGAACCGTAGCGGCTCTGCAAGGCGGCCCATTCCGTTTCGTCGACGAAGCTCATCGCGCCCTGCCCGTAGAGCTTGGCGATCTCGATGCAGAAACGCATGGCGACGTCGGCGTCCACGGCGTTGGTCACGCCCGTGGCGCAGCCCGGCACAGTGGTCTGCGCGGTCAGCGCCACGCCCACCACCGGCGCGCCGGTGACGATCGTGGGCTGCATCAACGAGTTCACGTGCCACAGGCCGTTTTCGTAAGGCGTGATGTCCTGCGTGGTCAGCGGCAAGGTCACCGGCAGTTCGCCGCTGACCCAGCCCATGACGTCCAGCATGGTCTCGGGAATGCGCAGCAGATAGCCCTGGCGCGCGACCGGCGTCAGCGCCACGCCGCGCTTGTTGACCAGGCGGTTGCCGCGCGTGGTGTCGACGGACAGGATCGCGTCCATGCGCGGGTCGACTTCATGCGACATCATCTCGCGCATCGGGAATGGCGAACGCATCATCGGCACCGGATGGTGCGGCCGCGTGCCGGCGCGCGGGCAGATGTGGGTGCGGATGCGCACGGTGCCCGGCATGACGTCACCTTGGCGCGCCATGGCCATCAGCTTGAACGCCGCGGCAATCGCGACCACCGCGCCGTCGCTGTCGGACACCAGGCCGGTGACCGCCGGACGCGCGCCGATGCCGCCAAGGCGGCCGACGATGCCGAGTTGCGGCGCGGTGTCGTCGAGGCCCGGAATGACGATGGACAGGAATTCGGTGGCCGCGCCGTCGCGCTCCAGCCGGGTCACTTCGACTTCACAGTTGCCCGCCGCGCGCAGCTGTTCGGCCACGGCCTCGCCCGTGATGTGCGCAGAGGACAGCAGTTCGATGGCGTCGATGACGTGCTTCATGCCGGGATCTCCACGGGACCCGGACGGAACACGCGCGGCTCTTCGTTGCCGAGGAACAGCGGCGCGTCGTGCGGGCCGACCAGGTCGATTCGATTGCCGCGCACGCGCAGCGCGGAGCCTTCCGGCAAGCCCAGCACGGGCATCTGCGGATTCAGCGTGCAGAACTCGGCCAGGCGCTGGGCGCGGGTTTCGCCGCGGTGTCCGGGCGGATGGGCATTGGTGTAGTGCGGATTGATCTGGAACGACAGCAAGCCCAGGGCGTCGAAGCCTTGCGGGTCCGTGATGGGCATGTCGTTGGTGGTGCAGATGCTGGGGCAGCTCAGGTTGGAGCCTGCGCTCCAGCCCAGATAGGCCGCGCCCTCGCGCACGCGGCGCGCCACGACGTCCAGCAGGCCCTGGCGGCGCAGCTGGCCCAGCAGGTTGAAGGTGTTGCCGCCGCCCACGATGATGATCGCGGCGCCTTCCAGCGCGGCCACGGGATCCTCGGCGCGATGCAGCCCCTGGATGTCCAGGCCGGTATCCGCCAGGGCCGACGCCACCAGCGCGGTGTAGTCGTCCCAGTCGCGCGTGACGCCAGCGTACGGCACGAAGACGGCCGGCGCGCCTTGCGGCAGCGACGCGATCAGTTCCCGGATGTCGGGCAGCGCGTGGACCAGATAGCCGGCGTCGCTGCTGGAATTGCTGAGGAGCAGTAGGTTCATGTGGAGGATTTCCGTAAGGGGATTTTCTGGGTGTCCGGCGGCGCGGACGCATCTGTGGGCCTGAAAGCGTTCAGGCCAGCCAATAGGGATCGTTCAGTTCGCGGCCCAGCGCCCCCACCTGCCGCAGCACCGACTCGCGCAAGCGCGCGACGCGGGCGGCATCGGCCTGGAAGGAAACGAAGGACAAACACAGGCCGCGCAGTTCGCCGGTGGCGGGGTCGCGCACGGCGGCCGCCACCGCGCCTATGCCCGGCATGGCCTGGTCGATGGCCACGCCGCAATGGTCCGCGCGGGTCTGCGCGACCAGGCGGGCCAGATCGCCGACCGTGGCGGGACAGTCGCGGCCTTCGGTGGGCAGCGGCTGGTCGGCGTCGGCGCCGTAGAGCGCCTGGAACTCGGCTTCGCTCAGGCGCGACAGCAGCGCCCGGCCCATGGCGGTGCCCGAGGCGGCGCGGCGCGAACCGGGCGGCGACAGCACCTGCACCGGGTGCGAGCCGTTCAGGCGCTGCAGCACCACGGTCTCGCGCTGGTTCAGGGTGGAGAGATAGGCGGTCAGGCCGCTGTCGTCGGAGAGCCGGGCCAGCACCGCGCGGCAGGCGTCGTCCAGCGGCGTGGCCGCCATGCCGGCGCGCACCGCCTGCGCCAGCATCGCCCCCGCGCGGTAGCGGCGCGTGGCGGCGTCCTGGTCGAGCAAGCCGTAGTGCTGCATCTGGTTGAGCAGGCGCGACGCGCTGCTCTTGGGCATGGACAGGCGCGCCGCCACTTCCGTGAAGCTCAGCTCCGACGCGCCTTCCGCGTATAGCCCCAGCACACGCTGGACGCCATCGAGAATACTCATGTTTGTTCCAAAAAACGGAACTTATGTTCCTGTAAGTTGAACAAGAATAATGCGGGGCTCGACGGCGGTCAATATGGGAACAGCATGAAAAAGCCCCGGGGTCGCCCGGGGCCTGGTCGCGGGAGCCGCCGGCCCCCGATGTAGATCAACGGAATGCCTCAGCCAACCGGCGTCTCGCAGAACTGCAGGAATCGATGCAGCGGAGTCTGCCGTTCGGCGGCACGTTGCCATACGACGACCGTGGGCGGATTCTGTTCACGCAGCTCGACCGGCAGGATGACCGCCTCTGCCGCGACGGTCAGGCGCTCGGCCGCCGCCAGCGGCAGCATGACCAGGTAATCCGTGGTGCGCACGAATTCATCGGTCAGCAAAAGATCACTTACCTGAATGCCGCGCGGCGGCAGTCCCAGGTCGCATCCCAGGAACAGCGCGGTCAGCTTGTCGTGCATCATCGTGCCCGGACGCGGCTTGCACCAGGGTTCTGCATGCAACTCCGGCAGCGTAAGGCGGCGGCGGGCGGCCAGCGGCGACAGCCGGGCATTGGCGACGACCACCAGCGGCTGCGGCGGCACCAGCCGCAGGCGTCCCAGGCCAGGCGCTGTCAGCTCGGGCGCGTCGTAGCACACCAGCGCGTCCAGCTTGTCGTCCAGCAACAGGTCCGCCATGGCGCGGTATCCGCCAGCCTGCACATCCAGCGCGACGCCGGGCTGGGCCTGGTTGAAGGCATGGATCAAGGGCGCAAGCGTCAGTTTGCCCATGTCGGTCGCCACGCCGATGCGCAGTTCGCCCAGGCGGCCGCTGCGTACGTCCGTTACGGCTTGGGCCAGCCCGCGCGATTGCGCCACCACGGCCTCCATCATGGGCAGGATCTGGCGGCCCATTTTCGTCGGGCGCTTGGCATTGCCGATGCGCTCGAACAGCTTGAAACCCAGCTGCGATTCCAGCTCGGCCAAGGTTTTGGAGACCGCGGACTCGCTCACGTTCGCGGCCGCGGCCACCTCCTTGGCCGACGGCGCATCGCGCAACGCCAGCGCGATCTGCAGATGCCGCAGCTTCAGGCGCGAAGCCAGCGACTCAATGGGCTGCGACTTGACCATTTTCTCAATCCATTAGTCGAATAATTCACTATACGGTAAACCCGGGCGGACCGATGATAACGGCATAGCGCATTGGCCGTGAGCCGATCCGCGGCCGGCCAGGCCGCAGGAGCAACAGAGCGCAAACAGGAGACCGCCTTGCTAGCCCGCCCCCGACTTCTCGCCTTCATCCTTGCCGCCGCGACGACGGCAGGCCTGCAACCCTGCGCGATGGCCCAAGAGCCAGCCGGCGGCGACAAGCTCGTGCGCCTGGTGGTCGGCTACGCCGCGGGCGGCGCCGCCGACGCGGTGGCCCGCGCCTACGCCGAACAGTTGCAGACGGCGGGCTACGCCAATGTCATCGTCGAGAACCGTCCCGGCGCATCGGGACGCCTGGGTTTCGACGTGGTGAAGCGCGCCAAGGCGGACGGGCTCACCCTGTACCTGGGCTCGTCGCCGATGTTCGTGATCTTTCCGCTGACCTACAAGAAGCTGGGATACGACCCGGACCATGACCTGCGCCCGGTGGCCCTGGTCGCCGACGTGCCCACCGGCGCCGTCACGGGCGCCGCCCAACCCTACGGCAACATGGCCGAATACGTGCAATGGGCCAAACAGGCGCGCGCCAAGGCGACCCTGGGCCTGGCGACGCAAGGCAGCCCCGGCCAGTTGGGCACGATAGAAATGGGCGGCCAGAACGGCCTGGAGGTCGTGCCCGTGCTCTACCGCGGCGCGGCGCCGATGCTGGTGGACGTGGCGGGCGGCGAAGTGTCGATGGGCTGGGACGCCGTCGCCAGCATGCTGCCGCTCTACAACGCCGGCAAGGTGAAATTCCTGGGCGTGGCTGGCAGCCGCCGCCTGCCCTCCCTGCCCGATGTGCCGACGCTGCTGGAACAGGGCTACCCGCAGTACCAGCATGCCGCCAGCTGGTATGGCGTGTACGCTCCCGCGGCCACGCCGGACGCCACGATCGCCCAACTGGAACAGGCTTTCGTCGCCGCCGGCAAACGGCCGGCGCTGGTGGAAAAACTGCAGACCGCGGGCTTCCTGGTCGACCCCCAGGACGCGCAGAGCGCCAAGCGCCGCATCGGCGTCGAGCGCGCGCACTGGGCCCCCATCGTCAAGGCCGCCGGCATTTCCTTCGACGAATAGGCGCAACGTGGCTTCGATGAGCGATTCCCTTTGCGACTTGAGCGCGGTAGAGGCCGCAAGCCTGATCCGGACCAAGGCAGTGTCCCCGGTCGAGCTGGTGCGCGCCTCGCTGGAACGGGCCGAAAGCCTGCAGCCCGTCCTGAACTGTTTCATCACGCTGTGCGCCGAAGAGGCCATGGCCGAGGCCCGGCTTGCCGAGGCCGCGCTGATGCGCGGCGATGCGCCGGGCCTTTTGCATGGCCTGCCCTACACGGTGAAGGATCTGGTCAATACCGCGGGCGTGCGGACCACCTTCGGCGCCGTGCCGTTCAGCGCGAACGTGCCGGCCGAGGACGCCGTGGCCGTGGCGCGGCTGCGCCAGCAAGGCGCCGTCCTGATCGGCAAGACCACGACGCCGGAATTCGGCTCCAAGTCCATGACGGATTCGCCGCTGTTCGGCCACACCCGCAACGCCTGGAACCTGGAACGCACCTGCGGCGGCTCCAGCGGCGGCGCCGCGGCGGCAACGGCCGCCGGCATCACGGCGCTTGCGGTGGCCAGCGATGGCGGCGGATCCACCCGCATCCCCGCGGCGTGCAACGGCGTGGTGGGATTCAAGCAAAGCCTGGGCGCGATACCGCACAGCCAGGCGCAGGACGCCATCGGCAACCAGACCTACGTGACGCCGACCACGCGCACCGTGGCCGATACCCGCCTGATGATGGCGGCCATGGCCGGCCCGCATGACTGCGATCCGTGGTCACTGGGCGTACCCAGGACCGACTACGCCGGCGCGGCGGCCAATCCCGAGATGCTGCGCGGCAAGCGCGTCCGCTATTGCGCCGCCCCGCCCGGCCGCCCCGTGGCCGCCGACGTGCGCCGCGCATTCGAAGCGGCGCTGGCGCGCCTGGCCGACCTGGGCGCGGAAGTAGAACCGTTCGACGGCGAGGGCTTCGATGTCGAGCCCATCTGGCGCGTCATCAACCACACGGTCTGGCGCACCCGCTTCCTGCCACTGATAGAACGCGAGCCCGACGCCTACAGCCCCACCTTCCGGCGGCAGATCGCCACCGCCGCGGCGTTCAGCGCCCAGCAATACCAGGAAGCCATGTTTGCCCGCACCGCGCTCTACCGCAAGGTGCAGGCGCTGTTCGGCCAGGCCGACCTGCTGGCCATGCCGACCATGTCACGCACCGCCTTGCCGCTGGGCACGGACATATTCGACACCATGGACATCGACGGCCGCTCGTACGGCGACATCCGCGCGCACTGGTATCCGTGGACCATGCTGTTCAACCTGACCGGGCACCCCGCCGTCAGCGTGCCTTGCGGTCTGGGCCAGGATGGCCTGCCGATAGGCTTGCAGCTGGTTGCCCCTTGCCACGCCGACCTGCAGCTGCTGCAGGCGGCCGAAGCCTATGAGCAAGCCGGCACTCCGCTGCCGCGGCCGCCGGCGGTAACCTGAATCACGTTCCTATCTGGTCGACAGTTCCGACCACTGCGCCAGCGGCAAGGGCGGCTGCGCATGCAGGATGCGCGCCAGCACCAGCTTCAGTTCGGCCCAACCGCCGCGCTCGGTGGGCCAGATGGACGGCGTCACCGCCTGCCAGCTGCCGTCCGCGGCGCGTTCGGCCATCTTGAAGCGGAAGGTGTAATGCCCGGCCATGCCCATGCGCAGGTCCGTCACCACCAAGGCATTGCCGATGACGTCGTAGCGCAGCCAGTCGTCCGTGAACCAGCGCAGGCGCTGGTGCAACGGCACGTCCGCCAGCGCCCGCACCACATCCAGGTTCAGAGGCTGGCGCAGCCATTCCGGCGGATCGCTGTCGAACAGGCTGCTGACCGATTCGTAATAGTGGCCGTCGGGCGTCTTGGCGATGACGCGCCACACCAGCGTGTTGAAGGGCATGGGCACGGCGCGCAGTTCGCTCAGCGCAATGCCCTGCGCCTGCATCGCCTCGCGCACGCGGTCCTCGGCGGCGATGCGCGCGGCCAGCCCGAATCCCAGGTAGGCCGTGCTGAACACCAGCGCCGCGGCCAGCAGCCGGCGCGCCGTCAGCGTCATGCCGAAGCCGATGGCGAACAACACCGCCAGCAGCAACGGCACGGTATAGACCGGGTCGATGATGAACACGGCGGCCCAGCTTTCGGGGATGAGCGCCAGCGGCCAGAACAGCTGCGTCCCGTAGACCGTGAAGGAGTCCAGCACGGGATGGGTCACCAGCACCAGCCATAAGGTCAGGAACAGCCGGCGTCCGCTGTATGGCGCCTGCGGCCAGTACTTGCGGATCAGCCAGGCCAGGAAAACCGCAAGGCCGGTCAGCACGAAGACCGAGTGCGAGAAGCCGCGGTGGTAGGTCATGAGCGACACCGGGTCCGGATAGCGCATCAGGACATCCAGATCCGGCACCGTGGCCAGCGCCGCGCCGTAGATCAACGCCCGCCGCCCCTGCACCCGCCCCAGGAGGGCGCCCTGTATGCCCGCGCCCAGTACCGCCTGCGTAACCGAATCCATAACTCTCCAACAATTAGCTTCATCCAGACGGACTATACGGTGCACCGGCAGTTCCGCAGGCGTTAACATACCTGATTGCGTTCAGCTAATTTTCAACTTCGTAAATATGGACCAATACATCGACCAGATCGCGATGTTCATCGAGGCCAACCAGGCCTGGGCGGGACCGATCACCTTTCTGCTCACGCTGGGCGAATCCATGGTGCTGCTGGGCCTGTTCATCCCGGCCACGGCCCTGATGCTGCTGACCGGCGGCCTGATCGGCGCGGGCACCCTGAATCCCTGGGCCATCATCGCCTGGGGCATCGCCGGCGCCATCGTGGGCGACGCCCTGTCCTACTGGCTGGGCCGCTGGGCCGGCCCTGGCATCCTGCGCCGCTGGCCGCTGAAGCAGCAGCGCAGCGGCGTGGCGCGCGCACGCCTGTTCTTCTACCGCTACGGCTTCGCCTCCGTGCTGATCGGCCGCTTTCTCGGCCCCATCCGCTCCACCATTCCCACCGTCGCCGGCGTGATGGGCATGGGGCACAGCCGCTTCCAGATGGCCAACGTCGCCTCGGCCATCCTCTGGATGCCGCTGATGCTGGCCCCGGGCTATATCACCGCGCGCAGCCTGGGTACGGCGGACAATGCGCAACAGATTGCCATGATGATCGGCGCGGGCCTCTCGGTACTGCTAGGATGCGGGCTGTTGATAGCCATGCTGCGCAAGCGCCGGGTCCCGGCACGCCAACGCCGCGGCAACTGAACCGGAGAGAGGGGCAATGGCCATAGATGGGGAACCCAGGAATGGCGATTTCGCGCGCTACGTCGAAAACCTGACGCGCGCCGGCGGCGCATCGCCGGGACAGGTTCCCGACAAGCGGGCGCAATCCCGCCCGGCAGCTCCGCCGCCCCCGCCCCCCGCTTCTCCGTCTGAAACGCTATCCGGCGCGCCCTGGGGCAAGGCGGCCCCGCCGCCCCTGCAATCGCGGCAAGCGCCGCCCGCGGCCCCGGGCCAGACCGATGCCGCCGAGGTATCGATGGCCCGCCAAGCCACCCAGCGCAAGATCGGCGTCATCCTGACGGTGGGCGGCATCCTGGCCGGCTGGGCCGGGGCGCGCATCATCTTCGAAGCCCTGCGCGGCCCCGGGTTCGACCTGGACGAGGCCATGCCCGCCGTCTTCCTGTTCTTCTTTGCCATGATGCTGTTCAAGGCGGCCCGCAACGCGCGCAATCCGCGCGGCAAGACGCCGCTGCCTCCGCTCAAGCGCTCTTCCTACCGCAAGGACGGCGACGCCTGATTCCGGCATCACGGCGGCGCGGCCCCCGCGGGTAATGGTGCTAACATTTCCGCCGCTGTCGAAAGACCCATGAACCACGGAGTGAAAGTGAATAACGTAGTCGGATTGAACCAGGCCCAGGCGGCCACGATGCTGAAGCTGCAGGGCCACTTGAACAGCATGATCAATCCGGACTGGGTCAACGGCGGAGCCCGCTTCCTGCGCGCCGCCTTCGTCGAATCCGCCGAAGCGCTGGAACACTACGGCTGGAAATGGTGGAAGAAGCAGACCATCGACCTGCCGCAAGTGCAGATGGAGCTGGTGGACATCCTGCACTTCTATCTGTCGCACACCATCGTCCAGTCCCGCGGCGACATCGGCGCCGCCGCCGACGCGCTGGTCGCGGACCTGTCCGGCCCGGCCTCGGTCGCGCTGGACGGCAAGACCCATGCGCTGGACCAGCTGAACGTGCCCGAACTGCTGGAGCTGATCGGCGGCCTGGCCGTGTGCGGACGCGCCAGCTTCAAGGTCCTGGAACAGACCATGACGTCCTGCGAGATGAGCTGGAACGACGCCTACACGCAATACGTGTCCAAGAACGTGCTGAACATCTTCCGCCAGCAGCATGGCTACAAGGAAGGCACCTACATCAAGATCTGGAATGGCGAGGAAGACAACGTCGTGCTGGCCCGCCTGCTGTCGCAGCTGGATCCCGCGCGCGAGGATTTCGCCGACCAGTTGCACCGCGAACTGGAGCAGGCTTATTCGCGCCTCTGAGCCGCGACGGTTCCTGCCCGCCTGAAGACGCCGCCATCCGCGGCGTTTTTTGTTTTGGAGAAAGCAAGCGCAACAAACGGAGTTTCAAAAAGGCGGTGGATTTCTACACTGGCCTCGCCTGTAATCACAGGGAGGACCGGGCATGCGCGCCGCGGCAAGCGGAGACAAGGACATGACAGCAGCAGCCGACTATGACTGGCAGAACGTGGAGCAAGCGCTCGATGCCCACGGCAACGCCGTGCTGCCCGGACTGCTGACGCCCGCGCAATGCCGCGCCCTCGCCGCCCTCTACCCGGATGAAGCGCGCTTTCGCTCGCGCATCGTCATGGCGCGGCATGGCTTCGGCCGCGGCGAGTACAAGTACTTCGCCTACCCCTTGCCGCCGCTGCTCGATCAATTGCGCCACGCGCTCTATGCCCGGCTGGCGCCGATCGCCAACCGCTGGAACCAGCGGCTGCGCGCGGATACGCAGTACCCGCCCGAACTGGACGCCTACCTGCAACGCTGCCACCGGGCGGGCCAGACGCGTCCAACGCCATTGATGCTCCAGTACGGCGAGGGCGACTACAACTGCCTGCACCAGGATCTCTATGGCGAACATGTGTTTCCGCTGCAGGTCGCCATCCTGCTGGCCGTGCCGGGCAAGGATTTCACCGGCGGCGAATTCGTCATGACCGAGCTTGCGGCCAGAAGCCAGCGCGCCGACGTCGTGACGCTGGGCCAGGGCGACGCGGTGGTGTTCACCGTCAATCAACGGCCCGCGGCGGGCGCGCGCGGGCCGCGCAAGGTCGCCATGCGGCATGGCGTGAGCCGCGTGCGCAGCGGCCGGCGCCACACCTTGGGCATCATTTTTCATGACGCGGCATGATGCCGCGCACGCTTGCGACCATCGATGAGGACCCTATGCATCACAGCGGCATGACCGCCCTCGAAACCAGCCTGGACCGCCTGGATTGGCCGGACATCGGATCGCAGCTCGACGCCGAAGGCTATGCCGTGCTGCCAGGACTGCTGGGCGCGGAACCGGCGCGCAGTCTGGCGCGGCAAGCCGACGCGCCAGACGCCCGGCGGGTGAGCCTGGCATCCGCCGGCCTGGGGCGCGGCGACCTGTATTACTTCGATGCCGGCATCCCGCCGCCGCTGGAGCAATGGCGCTCGGCGCTGTACCGTCGGCTCGTCGTACACGCCAATCGCTGGAACGAGCTTCTGGACGTGCGCGCGCGCTATCCCGATGAGCTGGAAGATTTTCTTCAGCGCAACCGCGACGCCGGCCAGACCCGGGCGCAATCGCACCTGAGCCGGCTCGGCGTCGAAGACTACATCGCGCTGCACCAGCGCAATACAGGCGGACAGGTCTTCCCCATGCAGGCGGTCGCGCTCCTGTCCGAGCCGGGAGACGGCTTCCAGGGCGGCGAGTTCGTGATGACGGAGCAGCGCCCGCGCATGCAATCGCGTCCGCTGGTGGCGCCGCTCGGTTTCGGCGACGTCGCCATCATCGCCACGGGGGAACGCCCCTTTCACGGTTCCAAGGGCTATTACCGCGTCAACCTCAAGCATGCCGTCAGCCGCGTGCGCAAAGGCACGCGCATCGGCCTTGAACTGTTTTTCCACGATGCGCCCTGATGCCAGCCCCAGCCATGCCTACATCAACCATGCTGCACGGCCTGCCTGAAACCCGGATTGCGGATACGGACTGGCAGGACGTCGAAGACGATCTGGGCCGCGATGGCTACGCCGTGCTGCCGGGACTGCTGACGCAGGCCCAGTGCGAGGAACTTGCGGCCGGCTACGGCGACGAAACGCGCTTTCGCAGCCGCATCGTGATGGAACGCTATGCGTTCGGCCGCGGCGAGTACAAATACTTCAGCTATCCGCTGCCGGATATCGTCGCAAGCTTGCGGCAGTCGCTTTATCCACGCCTGGCGCCCATCGCCAACCGCTGGCATGCGGCCATGCGCCTCGAAGCGCGCTTTCCCGCAACGCATGAAGAATTCCGGAGTATCTGCCACGCCGCCGGACAGCGCCGGCCCACGCCGCTGCTGCTGCGCTACCAGGCGGGCGACTACTGCTGCCTGCATCAGGACCTGTACGGCGACCATGTCTTTCCGTTCCAGGCCATCTTCCTGCTCAATGAGCCGGGACGCGATTTCGAAGGTGGAGAGCTGCTGCTGGCCGAAAGCAATCCCAAGCAACCCGGACGGGCCGACGTGGTGCCCTTGCGGCAAGGCGATGCCGTGGTGCTTGCCGTCAATCACAGGCCGGTGCGGTCGGCGCGCGGCTATTACCGCGCGAATCTGCGGCATGGGGTCGGCCGGCTGCGCAACGGAGAGCGGCACACGCTGGGCATCATCTTCCACGATGCCACGTAAGGCTGCGCGATCGTCAGGCCGCGCGCGCAGCCTCGATGGCCGCATCCCACACGGAAGGCGAGCCGATCTGCCGCCGCAATTGTTCGGTGAAGGCGCGGATGCGCGCATTGGCGCGCGGCATGGCGCGCAGCAGGTAGATGCCGCTTTCGGGCGGCGGGCTGGCGTCCTGCAAGGTCAGCTGCACCAGCCGGCCGGCGCCCAGGTCCGCGCCCGCGGACCAGTTGGGCATGAGCGCGATGCCCAGCCCTTCCAGCGCCGCGAACCGGCGCGCGTCGCAGTCGTCGCACTCCAGGACGAACCTGGCGTCCTGGGCCCATTGGCCGTCGCCCAGTTCGCGCCAGCCGCGCACGCTGGTGCTGTGGCGCCGGTCGATGAGGCGATGGCGCGACAGGTCCGCCAGCGTGCGCGGTACGCCATGGCGTTCCAGGTATGAGGGCGCGGCGCAGATCAGGTAGCGATGGCTGCCGATGCGTTGCCCGATCAGGCTGCTGTCTGGCTGTTGCCCCACCCGCACCACCACGTCCATGCGTTCGACCACCGGATCCACCACGCGCTCGGTCAGTTCCAGCTCCACCTGCAATTGCGGATGGCGTTCACCCAGCTGTTGCAGCATGGGCACCACGTAGCGCCGCGCGAACGCCGGCAGGCAACTGACCCGCAACAGGCCCTGCACGGTCTGCTCCAGCGAAATGACCTCGGAACGCGCCTCGGTCATGTCGTGCAGGATCTTCACGGCGCGCTCGTACAGCACCTCGCCGGCCTCGGTGGGCATCAATGCACGGGTCGAGCGCACGAACAGCGGCACCTTGAGCTCGGACTCCAGCGCGCCGATCTGCCGCGCCACGGACGAGGCCACCATGCCCCGGCGGCGCGCCACCTCGGAAAAGCTCTGGGCGCGGGCAACGTCGACGAAGATGGAGAGGCTTTCCGCGAATTTGACGGTTTTCATTTGTGCGTGTGGCGCAAAAGGCTTTGGCGTGGCACGCCAGCTTTCCTGGGAGATTTGGCAATTACGATACTGCGCATGGACGCACTTTGGCAATTTAGACAAAGATAGACGGCCGGACACAACGACGATAAGCCCAGGAGACCCGCATGCCCCCGATCAACGCCCCCCGCCGCTCGCCCCGCGCCCTGCTGGCCAGCGCCGCCCTCGCCGCAGGCGCCTGGGCTGCCGCCCTGCCCGCGCTGGCGGATTCCTATCCCAGCAAGCCGGTGACGGTGGTGGTGCCCTTTGCTGCGGGCGGCACCGTGGACCGGGTGGCGCGCCAGGTGCAGCAGGCGCTGCAGGACAAGCTGGGCCAGACGGTGGTCATCGACAACCGCGGCGGCGCCGGCGGCACCATAGGCACGGCGCTGGTGGCCAAGTCCGCGCCCGACGGCTACACGGTGGAAATGGTGTTCGATTCCTACGCCACCGAGCAACACATCTACCCCAAGCTGTCTTATGACACGGCGCGCGACCTGACGGGCGTGTCGTACATGGTGCGCTCGCCCATGGTGCTGGCCGTGACCGCCAGCGGTCCGTACCAGACGCTGGCCGACTACGTCGCGGCCGGCAAGAAGGGCAGCGTGTCCTACGCCTCGGTCGGCGCGGGCAGTTCCAACCATCTGGCGGCTGAAATGTTCCACCAGGCTGCTGGCACCAGCGGCATCCACACGCCCTACCGCGGCGGCGGCCCGGCGGTATCGGACCTGATGGGCGGACACGTGGAGTCCATCATCGCCAGCCTGCCGCTGGTGCTGCCCCACATCCAGAGCGGCAAGCTGCGTGCGCTGGCGGTGACGGCGCCCAAGCGGGTCGCGGCCCTGCCGGACGTGCCCGCCATCGCCGAGAGCTATCCGGGCTTCGAGATCTATTCCTGGGTGGGCATGGTGGCGCCCGCAAGGACGCCGGCGGCGACGCTGGACAAGCTGGCCGACGCCACCATCGCCGCGCTGCGCGACCCGGCCGTGGCCGGACGCATCACCGAATCGGGATTCGAAGTGGTGGCCGGCGGCCGCGATGACATGAACCGGCTGGTGCAGGCCGAGTCCCAGCGCTGGGGCGAGCTCATCAAGAGCCGCGGAATCGTTGCACAATGACCGACATGCAGACGGGGAACGCCATGCAATCCTTCATCTACGCCAGCCGCGCCCAGCGCGTGGTCTTCGGGCCGGGCAGCCTGGGCGGCCTGGCGGCCGAACTCGATGCGCTGGGGCTGCAGCGCGCGCTGGTGCTCTGCACGCCGCCGCAGCGCGCGCAGGCCGAACGGGTCGCGGCGCTGCTGGGCGAAGCGCGGGTTGCCGGGATCTTCGACCAGGCCGTGATGCACGTGCCGATGGAAATCGCGCGCCAGGCGCGGGAAGCGGCGCGCGAGCTGGGCGCCGATTGCGCGGTGGCCGTGGGCGGCGGCTCCACCATCGGGCTGGGCAAGGCCATCGCGCTGGACTCGGGCCTGCCGGTCATTGCCGTTCCCACGACCTATGCGGGCTCGGAGATGACGCCGATCTACGGTCTCACAGAGAGCGGCCTGAAGAAGACCGGCAAGGATGACCGGGTGCTGCCGCGCAGCGTGGTGTACGACCCAGAACTGAGCCTGTCGCTGCCGGTGTCGATGAGCGTGACCAGCGGCATCAACGCCATCGCCCATGCGGCAGAGGGTCTGTACGCGCGCGACGGCAATCCCATCATGGACCTGATGGCGCAGGAAGGCATACGCGCGCTGGCCCAGGCGCTGCCCGCCATACATGCCGGCGCCCGCGGCGCGGACCTGCTGCAGGCGCGCAGCGACGCGCTCTACGGCGCCTGGCTTTGCGGCACGGTGCTGGGCAGCGTGGGCATGGCGCTGCATCACAAGCTCTGCCATACGCTGGGCGGCAGCTTCAACCTGCCGCACGCGGAAGTCCACACCGTGGTGCTGCCGCATGCCCTGGCCTACAACGCCGCGGCCGCGCCGCGGGCCATGGAGCGCATCGCCGCAGCGCTGGGCGCGCCGGCTGCGGCGGCAGGCGTGTTCGATCTGGCCAGCACGCTGGGCGCGCCCACGGCTTTGCGCGACATCGGCATGCGCCAGGAAGACCTGGACCGCGCCTGCGACATCGCCATGCAGACGCCCTACCCCAATCCGCGTCCGCTGGAACGCGAGGCCTTGCGGGCGCTGCTGCAAAACGCCTACGAAGGCAGGCGGCCTCAATAGACAGGGTCCGGCAGGCTGCCAGCCTGCCGGTTGCGCCTAGCGTTGTCCGAAGCGCGTATCGCCAAACAGCGCCTTCTGGTCACGCGGCTGCGAACGCCAGTACTGGCGCGGCGCGCTGACCTGGCCGCCCAGTTGCGCCGCGGCGTGCCACGGCCAGCGCGGATCGTACAACATGCCGCGCGCCAGCGCGACCATGTCGGCCTGGCCGTTCTGCAGGATGTCTTCGGCCTGCTGCGCCTCGGTGATCAGGCCCACCGTGATGGTCGGCATGCCCACCTTGCGCTTGATTTCGTCGGCGAACGGCACCTGGTAGTTCGGCCCCACGGGTATCTTCTGCTGGGACGAGACGCCGCCGCTGGACACGTCTATGAATTCACAGCCGCGTTCCTTCAAGGCTTGCGCCAGGACCAAGGTCTGTTCCAGGTCCCAGCCGCCTTCGACCCAGTCGGTGGCCGACACGCGCACACCTAGCGTCACCGACGGCGGAATGGCCTCGCGCAGCGCCTGGAAGACTTCCAGCGGAAAGCGCATGCGGTTCTCGAGCGAACCGCCGTAGGCGTCGTCGCGCCGGTTGGACAGCGGCGACAGGAACTGATGCAGCAGATAGCCGTGCGCGGCGTGCAGTTCGATTGCGTCGAAGCCCAGCCGCACGGCGCGCCTGGCGCTGGCCACGAAGGCGTCGCGCACGCGGGCCAGACCCGCCGTGTCCAGCGCGTGGGGCGGCGGTTCCGACGCATTGTGCGGCACGGCCGAAGGCGCCCAGCCCTGCCAGCCGCCGGCCTCGGGCGGCACCAGTTGGCCGCCGTTCCAGGGCGCTTCGCTGGACGCCTTGCGGCCCGCGTGGCCCAGCTGTATGCCCAGCTTGATGGGCGCATAGCGGCGGATGGCTGCAACGACGCGGCCGATGGCCGCCTCGGTTTCATCGGACCACAGGCCCAGGTCTCCCGGGGTGATGCGGCCGTCGGGCTCCACGGCGGTGGCTTCCACGAACAGCAGCGCCGCGCCGGACAAGGCCAGATGCCCCAGGTGGATCATGTGCCAGTCGGTCGCCAGGCCTTCCTCAGCCGAGTACTCGCACATGGGCGCGATGACGATGCGGTTGGCCAGCTCCAGCTGGCCGATGGACGTGGGACTGAAAAGCAGGGACATGCTGGAGCCTCCGGGGCGTGGGATGCGACAGCATAGCGCCCCGACCCGCCCGGGAACCTGAATACCGCAGCCCCGGGCGGGGTCAAGGCTGGCACGCAAGCGCCGCGCTACTGCCCTTCGATCACCGAATCCAGGAACTGGCGCGTGCGCGCTTCCTTGGGCTGGCTGAACAGCACCGCCGATTCGGCGTCCTCGACGATGTTGCCCTCGTCGAAGAACAGGGTCCGGTCCGAGCTGCGTTCTGCGAACTTCATCTGGTGGGTGACGATGATCATCGTCATGCTGCGCCGGGCCGACAGGTCGCGCAGGATCTGCAGGATGCCGCCCACCAGCTCCGGGTCCAGCGCGGAGGTCACCTCGTCGAACAGCATGATGTCGGGGCACATGGCCAGCGCGCGCGCTATGCCCACGCGCTGCTTCTGCCCGCCCGACAACTGCGCGGGATAGACATCGAGCTTGTCGCCCAGCCCGACCATCTCCAGGTATTCCACGGCGCGCTCGCGCGCCTGGTCGCGCGACATGCCCAGCACGTGCACCGGGGCCTCCATGGCATTGGCCAGCGCCGTCATGTGCGGGAACAGGTTGAAGTGCTGGAACACCATGCCGATCTTGCCGCGCACCTTGCGCAGATGCTCTGAATTGAGGCCGGCGGGGCGGCCCTGCGCGTCGGTCCACATGGGCACGCCGTCGATCTCGATGTCGCCGCTGGTGGGCTGGTCCAGCGTCATCAGCACGCGCAGCAAGGTCGATTTGCCCGAGCCGGAGGGGCCGATCACTGCCA
The DNA here is from genome assembly GCF_058796095.1 of Achromobacter sp. GW823-FHT04E03. Taxonomy (NCBI): domain Bacteria; kingdom Pseudomonadati; phylum Pseudomonadota; class Betaproteobacteria; order Burkholderiales; family Alcaligenaceae; genus Achromobacter; species Achromobacter sp. GW823-FHT04E03. The sequence goes on from NZ_JBXAIJ010000001.1 coordinate 1,564,996, forward strand.
CGGTCTGGCCGGCCGGTATCTCCAGGTTGATGCCGCGCAGCACCTCCAGTTCTCCGTACTGCTTGCGCAGGTTCTTGATGCTTACGCTCGCGCTCATCGCTTTCCTCCATATCGTTGCAGGCGGGCCTCCAGGCCGCGCACGCCCCAGGCCGCCACCAGGCTCAACGCCAGGAACAGCAGGCCCACCAGGGTCAGGGGCTCGGTGTAGCGGAAGGTGGCAGAGCCGATCATCTTGCTCTGCTGCAGCAGTTCCACCACGGTGATCGCCGACAGCAGCGGCGTGTCCTTGAACATGGCCACCAGGTAATTGCCCAGCGCCGGCACCACAGGCGGAATCGCCTGCGGCAGCACCACGCCCACGGCCGTTCGCCAGCGCGACATGTTCAGCGCGGTGGCGGCCTCCCATTGGCCGCGCGGCACGGCTTCGATGCCGGCGCGGTAGACCTCGGCGCAATAGGTCGCGTAGTGCAGGCCCAGCGCGGTGATGCCGGTGGCCAGCGGCGACATCCGCACGCCGGTCAGCGGCAGCACGTAGAACAAGAAGTACATCTGCACCAGCAGAGGCGTGCTGCGCACGAACTCGATCACGAAGGCGGTGGGCAGGGACACGATGCGCAGCCGCGAACGCCGCAGCAAGGCCAACACCAGGCCCAGCGTCACAGCCACCAGCATGCCCAGCAGCGTGGCCTCGATCGTGATGACCAGCGCGGAGCCCAGCGTGGGCAGGATCTCCAGGGCGAAGGACCAATCGAATACCGGCTTCATCGCACGCGCACCTTGCGTTCCAGCAGACGCACGCCGGCCGTGATCAGCAGCGCCACGGCGAAGTACATCAGCAGCATCAGGGTGAAGATCTCGGTGGTGCGCAGGGTCTCGCTGCGCAGCAGCTGGCCGCGGAAGGTCAGGTCCGTGATGGTGATGAGGGACACCAGCGCGGTGTTCTTCAACAGCTCGATCAACAGGTTGCCCGCAGGCGGCAGCATCGCCGGCACGGCCTGCGGCACCACGATGCGGCGCATGATCTGGCCGCGCGTCAGGTTCAGCGCGATGCCGGCTTCGCGCTGGCCCGGCGGCACCGCGCGGATGGCGCCGCGCACCACTTCCGCGCCATAGGCGCCGGCGTTCAGCGCCAGCACCACGATGCCCACCAGCATGGCCGGCAGTTGCACGCCGAACAGCGGCAGCACGAAGTAGAACCAGAAGAGCTGCACCAGGGCCGAAGTGCCGCGAAACACCTCGACGTAGACCGCCGCGATCCAACGCAGCGGGCGCACGGACGACAGGCGCCCGATGCCCGCAGCCAGTGCCAGCGGAACTGCCAGCACCACGGCGCCTGCCATGATCTCCAGGGTCACCGCCAGCCCCTGCAGGAGCGGCGGCGCCAGCTCGGCGAAATGCTCGGATATCAGCCGCATGCGCGCCCCCTTACTGGCCGGCGCACAGCTTGGCGGCCGTGACCCCCTTGGGCAGTTCCTCTGCTGTGAAGCCAAAAGGCGCCACGAGTTTCTGGTGTTCTTCGGTGCCGATGAACTTTCCCAGCTCAGCGTTGAAGGCGTCGGCAAAGGCCTTGTCGTCGCTGCGGAAGGCATAGGCGCCGTAGCCGCGCACGTCCTTGCCGTCGATGACGGGATCCTTGAACGGATCGGCCTTCTCCAGGCCGCTGGCCGCGCTGGTCTTGCCCATCAGGTCGTTGACCGTGAGCGCCGTGGCCGCATAGGCGTCGGCACGGCCCGCCTGCACGCCGGACAGCGCGCTGACCGCATCCGGGAACACCACCACCTGGGCAGGCGGCACCTTGATCTTGGAGGCGTACTCCGCTTCGATCGCGCCGACCACCACGCCGAGCTTGGCGTCGGGATTCTTCATCACGTCTTCATAGCTGTGCAGATTCTTGGGATTGCCTTGCTTGACCAGGAAGGACTGGCCCACCCCATAAGTGGGGTCCGAGAACGCCACCTGCTGGCAGCGTTCGGGCGTGACGTACATGCCCGCGGCGATGATGTCGAAGCGCTTGGCCTGCAGGCCCGGAATGAGCGAGCCGAACTCGGTCAGGACACCCTCCACTTCGTTGATGCCCATGCGTTTGAGCACCACCCGGGCGATCTCCACGGATTCGCCCGTGACCTTGGCTTCCTTGCTGTCCATGAAGGCGAACGGCGCTTCGTTGGCGTAGCCGATGCGTATCTTGCCGGCGGCCTTGGCGGCTTCCAGGGTGGACGCCGCGGCGGGCGCATTCGCTGCCGGAGCAGCCTTGTCGGATCCCGAGTCGGAACATGCCGCCAGCACCCCCAGGCTCAAGGCGGCCAGCATACGTCTGGATCGGATCAGGCTCATGGCAGTTTCTCCTGTATTTATTTCGAGGTATATGGATTCACTAAAAATAATACGCTATTAAATGATTTCGACACGAATCATATGCCCGAAAAAAAGCAGGCCGCAGCCTGCTTTTTGCTTCGCCGCCCTATGGGCGTCAGGACAAGTTACGAATCGTAGACTTATATGTCCCCACTTATTCCGCGTAGGAAAAACGGCCGTTCCGGACGATGCCCATGACGCGGGCGCGCTCGTCGAAACCCTGGTGGTTGTCCTTGGTGATGTTGAGCACGCCATTGGGCACGACCAGGTCGCGCGTGTTTTCCAGGGCATCCCGCAGCGCCGCGCGGAATTCCGGCGTGCCGGGCTTGGCCCCGGTCTTGAGCGCCCGCGCCACCGCCGAGTCCAGCAGCATCCAGGCGCCATAGGCGTCGCCCGCGAACTGGGTCAGCGTGTTGGCGCCGTAGCGCGCTTCGTACTTGTCGGCAAAGGCCACCGCCACCTTCTTGACCGGGTTGTCGTCGGGCAGCTCGCGCGCCACCACGCCAGGGCCGGTGGGGAACAGGGTTCCCTCCACGTCCGCGCCGCCGACCTGCAGGAATTCCAGCGTGCCTATGCCGTGCGTCTGGTAGATGGCGCCGGTGTAGCCGCGCTCCAGCAGCGTCTTCTGCGGCAAGGCAGACGGGGTGCCGGCGCCGGCGATCAGCACGGCGTCCGGCTTGGCGGCGATGACCTTCAGCACTTGTCCGACCACCGACGCGTCGGTGCGCTGGAAGCGCTCCTGCGCCACGATCTTCAGGTCGGTCCCGGCAGCGGCGGTGAACTCCTTCCACCAGCTGTCGCCGTAGGAGTCCGCGAAGCCGATGAAAGCCACGTTCTTCAGACCCTTCTTCTTCATGTCCGCGACCAGCGCGGTGGCCATCAACGAATCGTTCTGCGGCATCTTGAAGGCCCAGGCGCGCTTCGGATCGGACAGCGGCTCGACGATGACGCTGGAGGCGGCCAGCGCAATCATGGGCGTGCCGGTTTCGGCCAGCACGTCCAGGCCGGCCAGCGCGGCGGCCGTGGTGTTGGGGCCGACGATGGCGTCGACCTTGTCTTCCGAGGTCAGCTTGCGCATGTTCTTCACCGCGCGGCTGACGTCGGTACCGTCGTCCAGCACCACGTAGCGGGCCGGCTCGCCGCCCAGCGTGGCCGGCCACAAGCGGATCGCGTTATTGGTCTGGATGCCGATGGCCGCGGCCGGACCGGTGGTGGACACGTCCACGCCGATGACGATTTCAGCCTGGGCGGACAAGGCGGGGACGGCCAGCGCAATGGCGCAGGCGTAGCGGACGAGCTTGTAAGACATGACAGCAGTTCTCGGCGAGGTGTGAGCAGATGCCTGTATTTTGCCTGATGGCCGCGTGCCGCCTTGCGACGCGCATCAAGAAAGCCGGTCTGCGGTTACATAGGCTTGCCGTTGCGCGCAGACGCTTTCCGCGCCTGGCGCCCGCAGCCGCCTTATCATCGTTCATGCCATTCCAGGCAGCGCGCCCCGCCCCCAGCGGGCGGCCCGCGCCCTCCCACACCGGCCGCGCGCGCGACGGGCGCGGTCCTTCTACAGGAGTCACGCATGAAGAAAACCGCAACCGCCCACTGGTCGGGCGACCTGAAGACCGGCAAGGGCACGATCTCCACGCAGAGCGGCGCGCTCAAGGAACAGGCCTACGGCTTCAACACCCGCTTCGGCGACACCCCGGGCACCAATCCCGAGGAATTGCTGGGCGCGGCTCACGCCGGCTGCTTCACCATGGCCCTGTCCAACATCCTGTCCGAAGCAGGCATGGTCGCGCAAAGCCTGGACACCAAGGCCGAGGTCACGCTGGACAAGGTGGATGACGGCTTTGCCATCACCGCTGTCCATCTGACGGTGGAAGCCGTCATCCCCGGCGCCAGCGCCCAGGCCTTCGAGGACGCGGCCCGCAAGGCGGAAAAAGGATGCCCCGTGTCCAAGGTGCTGAACGCCAAGATCTCCATGGACGCCAAGCTCAAGTCCTGATCCCCGGTGCAGCCCATGGCCCGTCCGCGAAGGATGGCGCCATTGGGCCGCCCTATCCCCTGCTTGCCAAAAATCAATTTGACGATGCCGTCCCTCAAGAGGATGATGAGAATCATTCTCAGGAGCGAGCATGGGCCAATTCATCTACGCGATATCCGGCGGCAGGACCGCGCTGGCGCAGGACGTCCAAGTATCGGCGGGCCTGCGCCGCATCGCCGGCCCTGGCATCCTGGTGGCCGTGGGCTATATCGATCCGGGCAACTGGGCCACCGACATCGCGGGCGGCAGCGGCTTCGGCTACGGGTTGCTGCTGGTCGTCATCACCTCGGCGCTGCTGGCGCTGGGCTTCCAGATCCTGGTGTCGCGCCTGGCGCTGGCAACGGGGCAGGACCTGGCCACGCTGACGGCCCGCCACCTGTCGCCGCGCCTGGCCAAGGCCGCCTGGCTCGCGGGCGAGGCGGCGATCCTGGCGACTGCCCTGGCCGAACTCATCGGCGGCGCAATCGCCCTGCGCCTGCTCTTCGGGCTGCCGCTGATCGCGGGCGTTGCGGTGACCGGCGTCGGCACGTTTGCCGTGCTGGCGCTGACGCGCGGCAACGCCGACAAGCACGAGCGCTTCATTGCCCTGCTGCTGTCGGTGGTCGCCATGTCCTTCGTGTTCCTGCTGTTCAAGGCCAACCCGGCCTGGACGGAAGTGGCGCACGGCGTCACGCAGACCGGCCGCGCGCTGCGCGACCCGCAGGGCTTCCTGATCGCGCTGGGGATACTTGGCGCGACCCTGATGCCGCACAACCTGTACCTGCATTCCGGATCGCTCGCGCAGCGTGCGCAGCAATTGCCGCCCAGCGCCCGCGACCTGGCCATGCGCGTGGCGCGCAACGACACCGTCGTGTCGCTGGGCCTGGCCATGCTGATCAACGCCGCCATCATGATCGTCGCCGCCGCCTCGCTGTCGGGCTCGGGCATCATCGTGTCCAGCCTGGACGACGCGCATGCCGTGATCGGCCAGACCCTGGGCATCGGCGCGGCCATCGTGTTCGCCGTGGCGCTGTATGCCGCGGGCCAAAGCTCCACCATCACTGGCGTGCTGGCCGGACGCATCCTGTCCCAGGGCTTCCAGGTGGGCAGCGGCTGGTCGGACCGCCGCCGCGCGCTGGCGACGCGGCTGGTGGCGGGCGCCGCGGCGGTCGGCCTGCTGGCCTTCACCGGCGGCCAGGATCCGGACGGCCTGCTGGTGCTGAGCCAGGTCATCCTGAGCCTGGCCCTGCCCTTCGCGCTGGGGCCGCTGGTGCTGCTGGCTTGCCGCAAGAGCCTGATGGGCAAGTACGTGTTGCGCGGCGCCTGGGCCTGGGCCGCGGTTGCGGCCACGGTCGGCATCCTGCTGCTGGATGGCTATCTGGTGGCGGACATGCTGGTCTGAGCCCCAGGGATAGCCTGGAATAAAAAAACGCCAGCGATGCTGGCGTTTTTCTCGTACCCGCTATCGGGCTCAGTGGTAGGCGGAGACCACGGGGTGCTGGCGGCGGCCGGCGTCCATGTCATGCAACACCTCGCCCACGGCGCCGCCGAAGGCGGCCAGGCGCACTTTCAGGCGCAGCCAGCGCGAGCCGGAAGCGTGGCCGGACAGGCTTTCCGCGATGATCGCGTCATGGATCAGGGTACGTTCCAGCTCATCCGACATGCGGGCATTCTTCAGCGCGGTATCGCTCATGGTTCTCTCCTTGAGAAAGCGATGTGGAACAACACGAGTCCATCTTAGACCTGTGCTTGCTGCGCCGCAATAAATTTCTTAACCATTTTTTTGTGCGTTGCGCAATGGGTACAAACACCAAAAATGGTGCACATGTGCACTGCTGCCTGCACCTTTCTTGTGCTGCCCCTTCCGAAGACGCCCGTCAGGGCTGTGCGAGATGCGCCTGGATCAGCATGTCCGCCATCTGCGCGACCCGGCCGGCTGGCCCGCCTTCGCCAAATAGCTGGCTGGAGACGAAGGCCCCTTCGAACAACAGCAACAGGCCATCGCCCAGCGCGTCGGGATCGGCCGCCCCCATTTCCGCCGCCATGGCGGCCAGGCGCCGCCGCAGCTCGGCCTTGTGTTCCACCGCCACGGCGCGGGCGGGATGACCGGCCTCGGGGTATTCCACCGCCGCGTTCGTCAGTCCGCAGCCCCGGTAGCCGCTCTGCACCGCGCGCACGCCCAGGCCGGTCAGGTAGGCCAGGATCTGGGCCCGGGGATCGCCCGGATGCGCCGCGCAGGCCGCGTCGAAACGCGCCCAGAATTCAGCGTCATAGTCGCGCAGATAGGCCGCCGCAAGCTCGTCCTTGGACGAAAAGCTGCGGTACAGGCTGGGTTTGGTCACGCCCGCTTCGCTGACGATGGCGTCCACGCCCACCGCCCGGATGCCGTCCCGGTAGAACATTTCGCGCGCGGTCTTGCGGATGCGCTCGGCCGCCAGCGGCGGCTTGGATGCGGGCCGATCGGCGCTCGAGGTTTTACTGGCCATGGATGGGCTCCTTTCCGGATGACGGATCGACTAAAAATCGCTTGACGATGTTACTGACCGGTACGTACTATTCGCAAACCCCAATACGTACCGGTCAGTAACATGAGTATAGCCCACCCTCCCGTCCCTTTCCGGCGCGCCGGCCAGAAGTACGCTTTTGTCGTCGTCGCGGTGATTTTCCTGTCCCTGCTGGTATCCGCCGGCCTGCGTTCCTCGCCCAGCGTGTTGCTGGTGCCTCTGGAAGAAACCTTTGGCTGGAGCCGCAGCACCATCTCGCTGGCCGCCGCGGTCGGCATCTTCCTGTATGGCATGGTGGGACCGTTCGCGGCCGCCGCGATGGAGCGCTTTGGCTTGCGGCGCGTGCTGATCGGCGCGCTGATGCTGATGGCTGCGTCCAGCGCAGCCAGCGCCTTCATGACCCAGTCCTGGCATCTGCTGCTGACCTGGGGGGTGTTCTCGGGCCTGGGGTCCGGCGCGGTCGCCGTGGTGCTGGGCGCCACCGTCGTCAACCGCTGGTTCACCAAGCACCGCGGCGTGATGATGGGCCTGCTGACCGCCAGTTCCGCCACCGGCACGCTGGTGTTCCTGCCGGTGCTGGCCGCGCTGGCCTCGTCGGGCGACTGGACGCGCGTGGTGTGGACGGTCGCGGCTGCTGCTGCGGCGCTGGTACCGCTGGCCTGGTGGCTGGTGCCGGACCGGCCTGCCAGCGTCGGGCTGGTCCCCTATGGCAGCGATCCGCATGCCCCGCCCCCGCCCGCCGCGCCGCGCACCGGCATGCTGGCGGCCACCTTCGGCGCGCTGGCCCGGGCCTCGCGCACCCGCACGTTCTGGTTCCTGTTCGCGACCTTCTTCGTGTGCGGATTCACCACCAACGGCCTGGTCGGCACGCACCTGATCGCGCTTTGCGGCGACCACGGCATGCCCGAGGTGCAGGCCGCGGGCCTCCTGGCGTTGATGGGCATCTTCGACCTGATCGGCACCACGGCGTCCGGCTGGCTCACCGACCGCTACGACCCACGCAAGCTGCTGTTCGTCTACTACGGCCTGCGCGGACTGTCGCTGATCTACCTGCCCTATTCCGACTTCTCGTTCTACAGCCTGTCGATCTTCGCCATCTTCTTCGGCCTGGACTGGATCGCCACGGTGCCGCCCACGCTGCGCCTGACGACCGAAGCCTTCGGCGAGCGCGACGCGTCCATCGTGTTCGGCTGGATCGTCGCCGGCCACCAACTGGGCGCCGCCAGCGCCGCCTGGATGGCGGGCGCCGTGCGCGAAGCCCAGGGCAGCTATCTGATGGCCTTCGTCATCTCCGGCATGACGGGCCTGATCGCCGCCGTCATTGCGCTGATGATAGGCAGGAAGCGCGTGGTGGCGCAGCCGGCCTGAGCGCGCCAGCGGGCGGACGGCCGAGCCCTGGGCCCGCGCCGTCCGCGCCGATGACAGCTCACTTCAAGCCTTGGGCCCCGCGCCCGCGCAGGTTGTAGGTCTTCTTGCTGCCCACATGCCTGCGGATGAGCGACTCCGCAAGCTCGCCGTCGCGCTGCATCAGCGCCTGCACGAAGGCCTCGTGGTCGGCCACCGCCGCCGTCCATTCGTCGATATCGAAGTTCGACTTGTAGCGCAACGCCTGCACCTGCAGGTTCAAGCGGTCATACGAATGCGTCAGCGCCGGGTTGTGGGCCGCCCGGTTGATGGCGATATGCGTGCCCATGCTGGCCGCGAAATACGCGCGGATGTCGCGCTGTTCATACCCTTGCAGCATCTGCGCGTGCAATTGTGCGATATGCGCCAGTTCCGCGTCCGTGGCGCGTTCGGCGGCACTGCGCACCGCCAGCCCCTCCAGCACCGACAGCACATCGAAGATGTTCTCGACATCGTCGGCCGACAACTCGATCACCATCGCGCCGCGCTTGGGCTGCAGAGTCACCAGGCCGTCGGAAGCCAGCATGCGATAGGCCTCGCGCAGCGGCGTGCGTGAAATCTTCAACTGGTCGCACAGGTCCCGCTCGTTCAGCCAGGTGCCCGGCTTGAAGGTGCCGTCGATGATGAGCTGCCGCAATTTTTCCGCCACCACGGCCGGCAGCGTGGGGTGATGAATGGCCAAATCGGGGACGGACTGGTCCATAACTTCAGGGTTAGCCATGAGTTGTTGCCACTCGCTATTTCGACTATTTTTGTATCTGGTATACCAAACACCAAAGGCATACCAACCTGACCCCATCATAGATCAAGCAACACGCGGGCAGGCTGACAACCACCAAAGGAGACCCACATGCACAAGCACGCTCGCGCCTGGGCCGGCGCCCTGGCGTTGACCGCCGGCCTGGCCGCCGCCAGTCCCGCCCTGGCGCAGGACGCATCCAAATGGCCGGAACGGCCGGTACGCCTGATCGTCGGTTTCGTGCCCGGCGGCGGCACCGACGTATCGGCGCGCATCCTGTCCGCGCGCCTGTCGGCGCTGCTCGGCCAGCAGGTCGTGGTCGAGAACAAGCCCGGCGCTTCCGGCCTGATCGCGGCCGACTTCGTGGCCAAGGCCGATCCGGACGGCTACACGCTGCTGCTGGCCAATATGCAGTCCACCGTCGCCGCGCCCTATGTGGTGCAGTCCAGCGTCGACCCGATCAAGGACTTCACGCCGGTGCGCTACATCGGGTCGGTGCCCAACGTGCTGGTGGTCAATCCGGCCAAGCACAGCTACGCCAGCGTGCAGAACCTGGTGGACGACGCCCGCGCCAAACCCAAGCAGCTGACCTACGCCTCCTCCGGCATGGGCAGCCCGCAACACCTGAGCGCCGCGCGCTTCTCTCAGATCGCGGGCGTCAGCATGGAGCACGTGCCGTACAAGGGCAGCGGCCAGGCCATGACCGACCTGCTGGGCGGCAGCGTGGACATGAACTTCGACACCCTGCCCGGCGCCATCAACCAGATCCAGGCCGGCAAGTTGCGGCCGCTGGCTGTGACCAGCACCGAACGCAGCAAGCGCCTGCCCGACGTGCCGACGCTGGCCGAGTCCGGCATCAAGGGTCTGGACATCGTGCAGTGGTATGCGGTGCTGGCCCCGGCCAAGCTGCCCAAGCCGGTGCTGGACAAGCTCGACCAAGCGCTCAGCCAGACGCTGGCCGATCCCGAGATCAAGGCCAAGCTGGCCGACCAGGGCATGGAACTGGGCGGCGGTCCGGCCACCCCCGCGGCCTTCGCCAGCTACGTCCAGGACGAATGGAGCAAGTACGGCAAGCTCACCGCCAGCCTGGGCCTCACCAAGCAGTAAGCCGGCAGCAACCCGGCGGGGGGTGCGCCCCCGCCCACGCAAAGGAACACCATGAGCGCTACCCCCACTTCCGACACCTCCCCCATCCTGTGCCAGCGCGACGGCGACATCGCGACCGTGGTGCTGAACCGCCCGGAAAAGCTCAACGCCTTCACCATAGACAGCTGGCGGCTGCTGGGCGACGCCTTCCTGGAGCTGGACGCCGACGACAGCGTGCGCTGCGTGCTGCTGCGCGGCGCGGGCGAAAAGGCCTTCTCCCCGGGCAATGACATCAGCGAATTCGAGACCGCGCGCAGCAACAAGCGCCAGGCCATCGAGTACGGCGCCGTGATGCGCCGGACCATAGAAGCCATCGGCAACTGCCGCCATCCGGTGGTAGCGCAGATACACGGCATCTGCGTGGGCGGCGGGCTGGAGATCGCCAGCCTGGCCGACATCCGCATCTGCGGCCAGAGTTCGCGCTTCGGCGTGCCCATCAAGAACCTGGGGCTGGTGATGTCGTACTCGGAACTGGCGCCGCTGGTGCGCCTGGTGGGCCCGACCGCCGCGCTGCAGGTGCTGCTGGAAGGCACCATCTTCGACGCGCAGGAAGCGCTGCGCCTGGGCGTGGTCACGCGCGTGGCGCCCGACGATCAGGTCGCCTCCGAAGCCCAGGCCGCCGCCCGCCGCATCGCCGACGGCGCGCCGCTGGTCGCGCGCTGGCACAAGAAGTTCATCCGCAATCTGGTGCAGGGCAAAGCCCTGACCGACGCCGACCGCGACGAAGCCTTCGACTGCTTCGACACCGAGGATTTCCGCACGGGCTACCAGGCCTTCCTGGCCAAGGCCAAGCCGCAATTCAACGCCCGCTGAACCCCATGCAAGGAGGACTCATGCATAACGATACCCAGCGCCCCGCCGGCGCCCTTTCCGGCATGCGCGTGATCGAGCTGTCGCAGATCATGGCCGGCCCGACCTGCGGCATGATGCTGGCCGACATGGGCGCCGACGTCATCAAGGTCGAGAAGATCGACGGCGGCGACGATTCGCGCCAGTACCGGGACCCGCAGATCAACGGCATCTCGGCGCCCTATCTCATGCTCAACCGCAACAAGCGCGCCATCGCGCTGGACTTGAAGCATCCGGAGGGCAAGAAGGTCCTGCTGCGCATGATCCGCGACGCCGACGTGGTGACCGAGAACTTCCGCAAGGGCACGATGGAAAAGCTGGGCCTGGGCTACGACCGGCTGCGCCAGGAAAACCCGGGCCTGATCTATTGCGCGGTGTCGGGCTATGGCACCACCGGCCCCTATGCCGACAAGGGCGGCTTCGACCTGGTGGCGCAGGGCTTCTCCGGCCTGATGGCGATCACCGGGGAACCTGGCGGGCCGCCGCTGCGCACCGGCAACTCCGTCGCGGACATCAACGCCGGCTTGCTGGCGGCTTTCGGCGTGCTGGCGGCCTACCAGCACAAGCAGCGCACGGGCGAAGGCCAGATCGTGGAAACGTCATTGCTGGAAGCCAGCCTGCAGCAGCTGTACTGGCACGCCGCCATCTACTTCGGCAGCGGCGTGTCCCCCGGCCCCACGGGTTCGGCGCACGTGCTGAGCGCGCCCTACCAGGCCTTCCCCACCGCGACCGACTGGATCATCATCGGCGGCGCCAACGAGAAGAACTGGCAGCGCATCACCCAGGCGCTGGGCAAGCCGGAATGGGCCGAGGATGCCCGCTACGCCCGCAATCGCGACCGCATGCAGAACCGCGATCAACTGGTAGAGGATATGTCCGCCATCCTCAAGACGCGCAGCGCGGAGGAGTGGCTGGACGTATTCGACACGGCCGGCGTGCCTGCGGGCCCTGTGCACTCCATCGCCCAGGCGCTATCGCATCCGCAGACGCTGGCGCGCGGCATGGTGGTGGAACAGGAGCACCCGGTCGCGGGCACGGTGCGCACGGTAGGCATGCCGGTGAAGCTGTCGGCCACGCCCGCGCAATACCACCGCGCGGCGCCGCGGCTGGGCGAGGACAGCATCGCGATTCTGGGAGAGTTCGGCTACGACGCCAAGGAAATCGAAGCGCTGATCGATGCGGGCGTGGTCGCGGCCGTGGACCGTGAACGCGCGCCGGCTTAGGACGTTTTTGGCTGAATTGCTGACGTTCGGTTTTGTACGGCTGGGGTTCTTGAGCCGCCGGCGTCCGGACTGCGGGATTCCGATGCTCGCCCCGGTGGGGCTGCGCTTCGGATCCCTCCGTCCGGTCACCGGCTCACGGCATCTGCCCACGAACGGGTCCGAAACCAACGCATTAGGCGACTGCCAGCCGAGGCGGCCCGGAGCCATCCGAAGCGCAGCCCCATTGGGGCGAGCATCGGAATGGCGCAGGGCAGCCTCGGCGGCTAAAGAACCCTGACATCCGCAAGCTCGAAGCCCTGCCGCTTCGGCTTTGTGAGGCTGGGTTCTTTTGTGCGGCAGGGTTCTTGAGCCGCCGGCGTCCGGACTGCGGGATTCCGATGCTCGCCCCGGTGGGGCTGCGCTTCGGATCCCTCCGTCCGGCCACCGGCTCACGATGTCTGCCCATGAACGGGGTCCAAAGCCAGCGCATTAAGCGACTGCCAGCCGAGGACCCCGGAGTCATCCGAAGCGCAGCCCCGCCGGGGCGAGCATCGGAATGACGCAGGGCAGCCTCGGCGGCTCAAGAACCCTGGCGTCGGCAAGCTCGAAGCCCTGCCGCGCCCGCTCCAAAGATCCCGGCCGCGCCCTACTCGGACTCGCCCAGATAGGCCGCCCGCACCTTGGGATCGTGCAACATGTCGCCGGCCGGACCAGACAGGATGATCTCGCCCGATTCCATCACGTAGCCGCGATGGCTGTTTTCCAGCGCCAGGCGCGCATTCTGCTCGATCAGCAGGATGGTGACGCCTTCGCTGGCGATGGTGCGTACCACCTCGAAGACCTTCTCCACCATCAGCGGCGCCAAGCCCATCGAAGGCTCGTCCAGCAACAGCAGCTTCGGGCGCGCGATCATCGCGCGGCCCATCGCCACCATCTGCTGCTCGCCCCCGGACAGCGTGCCGGCCGCCTGCTTGCGGCGCTCCGCCAGGCGCGGGAACAGCGTGAAGACGCGGTCGGTGTCCTGGCGGATCTGGGCCGCATCGCGACGGATATAGGCCCCCATCGCCAGGTTTTCCTCGATCGTGAGCTGGCCGAAGATGCCGCGCCCTTCCGGCACCATCACCAGACCGCGGCGCACCAGCTCATGCGACTTCTGGCCGCCGACGGACTGGCCGCCGTAGACCACTTCACCGCCCGCCAGCGGCACCAGTCCGCAGATGGCGCGCAGCGTCGTGCTCTTGCCGGCGCCATTGGCGCCGATCAGGCAAACCAGTTCGCCCTGATCCACGCGCAGGTCGATGCCGCGCACCGCGCGGATGCCGCCATAAGAGACCTGCAGGCCCCGCAATTCCAGTAGGGGTTGGGATGCTGCCGTCATGCCGGGCGCTCCTGATGAATCTGCGGATCCTGCGCGGCGCCTGCGCCCAGATACGCTTCAATGACCTTGGGATCGCGCTGCACCTGGGCGGGTTTGCCCATGGCCAGCACCTTGCCGTATTCGAGCACCAGCACGCGGTCGCACAGGCCCATGACGAGCTTCATGTCGTGCTCGATCAGCAGCACGGTGATGCCGTCGGCGCGGATCTTCTCGACCAATTTGCGCAGCACCACGGTTTCCGATGCGTTCATGCCGGCCGCCGGTTCGTCCAGCGCCAGCAGCTTGGGATCGGTGGCCAGCGCCCGCGCGATCTCCAGGCGCCGCTGGTCGCCGTAGGGCAAGGAACGCGCCACGTCGTTGGCGCGATGGCCGATGCCTACGTAGTCCAGCAGTTCCTGCGCCCGCGCTTCGGTGGCGGCCTCTTCGGCCCGCGTGCCGCGCGTGCGCAACACGGCGCCCAATACGCCCGACTTGGTGCGCATGTGGCGGCCGATCATCACGTTCTCGATCGCGCTCAGGTTGGCGAACAGGCGGATGTTCTGGAAGGTGCGCGCCAGGCCCGCATAGGCGACTTCATGCGGCTTCTTGCCGGACATGGACTCGCCGTTGAACGTGCAGCTGCCCTCTTCCGGGATGTACAGGCCGGTGAGCACATTGAACAGCGTGGTCTTGCCCGCGCCGTTCGGGCCGATCAGGCCGTAGATCTCGCCTTGCTCGATGTCGAAGCTGACGTCCGACAGCGCCTGCAGGCCGCCGAAGCGCTTGCCCAGTCCCTGGGCTTGCAGCAGTTTGCTCATGCTCCGCCTCCCTGGGTCTTGGTTGCAAGTTCACGCTTGCGCACCGCCGACGGCCACAGGCCGGCCGGACGGAACAGCATCACGCACACCATGGCCAGGCCGAACAGCAGCATGCGTATGCCCTCGGGGTCCAGCACCACGGCGCCGAACAGCATGTGCTGCACCGGTTCGACCACCGCGCGCAGGAACTCGGGCAGCGCGGCCAGGATCAACGCGCCCAGGATCACGCCCGGGATGTGGCCCATGCCGCCCAGCACCACCATGCACAGGATCGAGATGGATTCCATCAGCGAAAAGCTCTCGGGGCTGACGAAGCCCTGCATCGAGGCGAACAAGGCGCCCGCCACGCCGCCGAAGGACGCGCCCATCGCGAACGCCAGCAGCTTGATGTTGCGGGTATTGATGCCCATGGCCTTGGCCGCGATCTCGTCTTCGCGGATCGCTTCCCAGGCGCGGCCGATGCGCGAATTCTGCAGGCGCACGCAGACCACGATGATGATCAGCGTCACCGCGAGCAGCAGGTAGTAATACTTTTCGGGTCCCGTCACGCGCAGGCCCAGCAGGCTTTCCGTGCGGCCGAAGGCGAACTCGCCGACCTTGAAGGTGTCGATGCGGTTGATGCCCTGCGGTCCGTTGGTGATGTTGACCGGCGCGTTCAGGTTGTTCAGGAAGATGCGGATGATCTCGCCGAAGCCCAGCGTCACGATGGCCAGATAGTCCCCTCGAAGCTTGAGCGTGGGCGCGCCCAGCAGCACGCCGAACAGGCAGGCCACCGCCAGCGCGATCGGCAGGATCGCCCAGAACGGCAGGTGCAGGCCGAAATGCGGCGATGCCAGCAACGCCCAGGTGTAGGCGCCCACCGCGTAGAACGCGATGTAGCCCAGGTCCAGCAGGCCCGCGAAGCCCACCACGATGTTCAGGCCCAGCGACAGCATCACATACAGCAGCGCGAAGTTCAGGATGCGGACCCAGCTCTGGCCGGCCATGCCGATCACGAAGGGCAGCACCGCCAGCACCACGCCGATCAGCGCGATGCCGATCAGGTTGCGGGTGGAGAACCCGCTGCTTTTCAGGGTTGCGTTCATGCCCGGTCTCCCACGCGCTCGCCCAGCAGGCCGGACGGACGGAAGATCAGCACCAGCACCAGCACGAAGAACGCGAACACGTCCTGATAGTGACTGCCGAGGAAGCCCCCGGTCAGGTCCCCGATGTACCCGGCGCCCAGCGATTCGATGATGCCCAGCAACAGGCCGCCCGCCATGGCGCCTACCAGATTGCCGATGCCGCCCAGCACCGCGGCCGTGAAGGCCTTCAGGCCCAGCATGAAGCCCATGGTGTATTGCGACACGCCGTAGTAGGTGGCGACCATCATGCCGGCCACCGCGGCCAGCGCCGAGCCGATCAGGAACGCCGCCGAAATGACCGTGTTGATATTCACGCCCATCAGCCCGGCCACTTCGCGGTTCTGCGCGGTGGCGCGCATCGCCGTGCCCAGGCGGGTCTTGTGCACCACGGCCAGCAGTCCGCCCATGATCAGCGCCGCGATCACCACGATGGCAATCTGCAGCGAGCTCATGCGCGCGCCAGCAATCTCGAATACCTGCGGCGACAGCACCTGCGGGAAGTTCAGGTAGTTGCGGCCCCAGCCCATCATCGCCACGTTCTGCAGGATGATGGACACGCCGATCGCGGTGATCAGGGCAGCCAGGCGCGGCGCGCGCCGCAACGGCCGGTAGGCCACGCGCTCGGCGGTCCAGCCCACGGCCATGCACAGCGGCACGGACACCAGCAGGCCGACGCCCAGCACCACGAAGGCGGACGTGGAAGGATCGCCGCCCACCAGCGAGATGGCGATGGTGGTCGCCGCCATCGCGCCGATCATGACGACGTCGCCATGGGCGAAGTTGATCAGCCCGATGATGCCGTACACCATGGTGTAGCCCAGGGCGACCAGGGCGTACACGCTGCCTAGCGTGACGCCGTTAATCAGTTGTTGAATGAAGATATCCATAGGGGCCGCTGAATAAGCCTGGAAAAATCGCGCGGACCTTGCGGTGACGGCCCTCGGGCCTGCCACGGCGCCGCGCGTGGCGCGCGCCTGACGGCGCGCACGCTGCAATACAGGCGGGACGCGGCGCTCAGCCGCCTCCCCGCCCCGGTCCAGCCGCCTTAGTTGGCTTGGCTGACCATCGTCTCAACCATCTCCCACTTGCCGTTCTTGACTTCGTAGATGGTGACCGAGATTTCCTTCAGGTCGCCCTTGGCGTCGTAGGAAATGTGCTCGCTGGTGGCGCCCTTGCGGTTCAGCTTGGCCAGGGCCGGCAGGTACTTCTCGGGCTTGGCCGAGCCGGCCTGCTCGATGGCGGCGATCATGTTCCAGGCGCCGTCATAGGCGTAGGGAGCGTAGACGCCGGGGGCCTTCTTGAAGCGGGCCTGGTAGCGCTGCTCGAAGTCCTTGCCCGCGGCCATCTTGTCCAGCGGCACGCCGGCCAGCGAGGCGTAGGTGCCGTCGGCGGCGTCGCCGGCCAGCTTGATGAAGGTGTCGCTGCGCGTCATTTCGCCCGAAACCAGCGGCGCCTTCAGGCCCAGGGTAGCCAGTTGGCGCTTCATCGGACCGGATTGCGCGTCCAGGCCGCCGTAGAAGATGGCGTCGGGCGCCGACCCCTTGATGTTGGTCAGGATGGCGGTGAAGTCGTTGGCCTTGTCGGTGGTGTACTCGCGGCGCACGACCTGGCCGCCAGCGGCCTTGACCGCCTTCTCGACCTCGTCGGCCAGGCCCTGGCCGTAGGCGGTGCGGTCGTCGATGATGGCGACCTTCTTGGCCTTCAGGCTTTCCACCATGAACTTGCCGACCGCGGCGCCCTGCTGGGTGTCGCTGGTCATCATGCGGAAGGTGGTTTCGTAGCCTTGCTTGGTGTACTCCGGCGAGGTCGCCATGGCGATCTGGGGCAGACCGGCTTCATGGTAGACGCGCGAAGCGGGGATGGTCGTACCCGAGTTGAAGTGGCCCAGGATGCCGACCACGTCCTGGTCGACCAGCTGCTGGGCAACCTGCACGCCGACGCGCGGATCGGCCTGGTCATCGCGCGACACCAGCACGAACTTGGCGGTTTCGCCGTCGACCTTGATGCCCTTCTTGTTGGCTTCTTCCAGGGCCAGGTTCAGGCCGTTCTGCATGTCCTCGCCATAGTGCGATTGCGGACCGGTGAGCGGCGCGGCAAAACCGAACTTGACGTCGGCAGCCTGCGCGGAGGCGGCCATGCCGGCGGCGGCGATGCTGGCGGCGAGAAGCTTCAAAGTGGTGCGGAACTTCATGGGTATCCTCCGAGTGTCGGACTTAAGACCTTGTTATACCTGAGCTTTTAACCAGGCTTTTGGTTTTTCACTACTAGCAAGTCCGATATGGCGGAAGCTTGCGTGTGCATGTTCTGCAAAATCCGGAAGCCGGGTTGCGACTTCCGGATTTGAGGTGCGACCGAATTTTCGTGCCAGTGCAACCTTTGCCGATATTGGAGATAACCCTTGGATACCCAAGGGTTGTCCTATACCAGGCTCAACCTATGGTCATGAGGCTGGCGTTGCCGCCCGCCGCCGCCGTATTGACGCTGACGGAGCGCTCCGCCAACAGGCGCTCCGGCACGTAGCCGGCGCCCGCCGCGATCGCGTCGGGGGTCAGCCCATGGACCGACAGGATGGCGCCCGGACGCTGCGCGATGCGCTGGTTCAGCGCCTGCAGCGCGTCGCCATCACCCTCGAACAGCACGGCCTGGTAGTCCGCCTGGTCGACCTCGCCGTCGGCCAGGATGCCCGCCTGTTCCTGCTGGCCGGCGTCCAGCGAGGCCAGCAGCGCCTGCGCCGCGGGCGTGTCCGCGAACCAGGCGTGGTTGCCGGTCAGCTTGGCGACGGACCACTGCGCCCGCGCCCCGGCCTCGGTGGCGGCCACGCAATATACGGCGCCGCGCGGCTCGACCACATAGGTATTGGTCTCGCCGGTCGGCCCCGGCAGCGCAATGCGCTGCGGCAGCGCCGCCGCCGCGTCCAGCGCCGGCGGCAGGCCCGCCGGACGCGTGCCCAGCAGGCGATACATGTAGAGCGGACCGCCGGCCTTGGGGCCGGTACCGGACAAGCCTTCGCCGCCGAAGGGCTGCACGCCCACCACCGCACCCACGATATTGCGGTTGACGTAGACGTTGCCCGCATGGACCTGGCCGGTCACGTGCGCGATGGTCTCGTCGATGCGGGTATGCACGCCGAAAGTCAGGCCGTAGCCGGTGCCGTTGATGGCATCCAGCAAGGCGTCCAGTTCGTCGCGCTGGTAGCGCACCACGTGCAGCACGGGCCCGAACACTTCGCGCGTCAGCTCGCTGACGTTGTCGATTTCGATGATGGTCGGCGGCACGAAGGTGCCGTGGCGGCATTCGCCGTTGAGTTCCACCTGGTCCACGCGATGGCCCGCCGTGCGCATCGTTTCGATGTGCCGCTGGATGCCGTTGCGCGCTTCCGTATCGATCACCGGGCCCACGTCCACCGACAGGCGGTCGGGGTTGCCCACGCTCAGTTCGCGCATCGCGCCGCGCAGCATGGTCAGCACGTGGTCGGCATTGTCTTCCTGCACGCACAGCACGCGCAGCGCCGAACAGCGCTGGCCCGCCGAGTCGAAGGCGGAGGTCAGCACGTCGAACACGACCTGTTCGGACAGGGCCGAGGAATCCACCACCATGGCGTTCTGGCCGCCCGTCTCGGCGATCAGCGGAATGGTGTGGCCGGCGTCATCCAGGCGATCCGCCAGCGTGCGCGCGATGATGCGTGCCACGTCGGTGGAGCCGGTGAACATCACGCCGCGCACGCCAGGGCTTGCGACCAGTTGCGCGCCCACGGTTTCGCCGCGGCCCGGCAGCAGCTGTACGGCGCCGGCAGGCACGCCGGCAGCGCGCAGGATGGCCACGGCTTGCGCGGCGATCAGCGGCGTCTGTTCGGCGGGCTTGGCCACCACCGTGTTGCCGGCGGCCAGCGCGGCCGCGACCTGCCCGGTGAAGATGGCCAGCGGGAAGTTCCAGGGGCTGATGCACAGCACCGTGCCCAACGGACGATGCGTGTCGTTGCTGAATTCCGATTCGGCCTGGTCCGCGTAATAGCGCAGGAAGTCCACGGCCTCGCGCACCTCGGCGATGGCGTTGGGCAGCGACTTGCCGGCTTCGCGCACGATCAGGCCCAGCAGGGTCTGCATCTGCTCTTCCAGCAGTTGCGCGGCGCGGCGCAGGCACTGCGCGCGTTCGGCCACCGGCGTGGATTGCCAGATGGGAGCGGCATTGGCGGCGGCGCGCAGCGCGGTCTCGGCCTCGTCTGCCTGCGCTTCGACCACGTGGCCCACCACGTCGCGCAGATTGGCGGGGTTGCGGACTTCCATGGCGCGCGAGGCGTCCCAGGCGCCGTCGCCCTCGCCCAGCATGGGGCCGGCGCGCCACGGCATGGCGGCGCTGGCCAGCAGGGCCGCGGACAGCGAACCCAGCCGATGTTCGTTGCTCAGGTCCAGGCCCGCCGAGTTGGCGCGGGCGCCCTCCTGCGGGTCGCCATAAAGTTCACGCGGCAGCGGAATCTTCTCGTGCGGCGCGCCCAGCGGCGTGATGCGCGCAGCGGCTTCCACCGGGTCGGCCACCAGTTGCTCGACCGGAATGCTGTCGTCGCCGATCAGGTTCACGAACGAGGTGTTGGCGCCGTTTTCCAGCAGGCGGCGCACCAGGTAGGCCAGCAGCGTCTCATGCGTGCCGACCGGCGCGTAGATGCGGCACGGACGGTTGAGCTTGCCCTGCGACAGCGCGCCCACGACTTCGTCGTACAGCGGCTCGCCCATGCCGTGCAGGCATTGGAATTCGTACTGGCCCGGGTAGTAGTTCTGGCCCGCCAGCTGGTAGATCGCGGACAGGGTGTAGGCATTGTGCGTGGCAAACTGCGGGAACACCGCTTCCGGCGCGCCCAGCAGCTTGCGGGCGCAGGCCAGGTAGGCCACGTCCGTGTAGACCTTGCGGGTATAGACCGGATAGCCTTCCAGGCCGTCGACCTGGGCGCGCTTGATCTCGCTGTCCCAGTACGCGCCCTTGACCAGGCGCACCATCACGCGATGGCGGCTGCGGCGGGCCAGGTCGATCACGTAGTCGATCACGAAGGGAGCCCGCTTCTGGTACGCCTGGATGACGAAGCCGATGCCGTTCCAGCCGTCCAGCTCGGGCTCGAAACAGAGCGCTTCCAGCAAATCCAGCGAAATTTCCAGGCGGTCGGCTTCCTCGGCGTCGATGTTCAGGCCGATGTCGTAGCTGCGCGCCAGCACGGTCAGCGCCTTCACGCGCGGCAGCAGCTCGGCCATGACGCGTTCGCGCTGGGCGCGCGAATAACGCGGATGCAGCGCCGACAGCTTGATCGAGATGCCCGGTCCCTCATAGATGCCGCGGCCGGCCGCGGCCTTGCCGATGGCGTGGATGGCCTGCTCGTACGAGGCGTAATAGCGGTCGGCGTCCTCGGCCGTGGTCGCGGCCTCGCCCAGCATGTCGTAGGAATAGCGGAAGCCCCGTGCTTCCATCTTGCGGTTGTTGGCCAGAGCTTCGGAAATGGTCTGGCCCGACACGAACTGTTCGCCCATCATGCGCATGGCCATGTTCACGCCCTTGCGCACCAAAGGTTCGCCGCCCTTGCCGATCAGGCGGGTCAGCGCCTTGGACAGCGACTGCTCGCTGCTCACGGCCACCAGCTTGCCGGTGATCATCAGCCCCCAGGTGGCGGCGTTGACGAACAGGGATTGCGAGCCGCCCATGTGCGACTTCCAGTCGCCGCGGGCCACCTTGTCGCGGATCAGCGCGTCGCGCGTGGCGCGGTCGGGAATGCGCAGCAGCGCTTCGGCCAGGCACATCAGCGCCACGCCTTCCTGGCTGGACAGCGAGAACTCCTGGATCAGCCCTTCCACCCCGCCGCCGCTGCGCTTGCCGCGCAGCTTCCGGACCAGGTCGGCGGCCATGGCGTGGATCTTTTCCAGATTGGGCATGCGGGCCTGGCCCAGCAGCAGCGGCACGCACTCGGGCTCGGGGCGGCGGTAGGCGGCGGTAATGGCCGCGCGCAACACCGACTGCGGCTGCACGTCCTGACCGAACTCGTAGAACGGCGGCGTCGGCGCGGAATGGCCTTCGCCCGCCTCGTCCTCGCCGCCCGCGTCCATGCCCAGGTGCGACATCTCGGCGGGCAGGTGGCCGCGCTCGATCTTGTCCAGGTAGGAAAGGATCGCTTGCTTGTGCAGCCAGTGCGGCGTGCAGTTGAGCTTTTGCGCGGCGGCCTTCAGCCGGTCGCGGAGCGCGTCGTCGACTTTAACGCCTAGGGTCGTGCTGGCCATAAGAGATTGCTTCCTGTCGCATGGCAAAGGTAGTACCGGGCCCCGACGGGACCCGGCATGGGTAGGACCGTATGCTAGACAGGTTGCAACTTGGTTTGCACTATGGTTAACCCTAGGTTAACCATTTGAGATCAGGCGGAATTTTGGCCCAGGGCTATCAATCCTTGAGCGCCGCGCAGCCCAGCATCTGCACCGAGGCCGATCCCGCCGGGGTCTGCCCCCGTATGGCCGAGGCCATGGCGCCGGCCAGACTGACCACTGCGCGCTGCTGGGCAGCGATCATGGCGGGCACGCCCTCTTCCGCCACCGGTTCCGTCACCACGCTGCGGCACAGCAGGCCGGAACCCTTCATGTTGACCGGCCGCACGCGCCAGGTCGCATCCAGCTGGGCCATGCGGCCCGGCTCCAGCTCGAAACGCTGTACGTCGGTCTGCACCCGCCAGACCGCAGCGCCGGGGCCTGGCTTGACCAGTTGCACATCCAGCGCGCCCAGTTCCCGCTTCAGCGCGTCCGACAGCGCGCCCCGCAACTCGTCGCCCAGCGGTGAGCTCCAACGCTCGGAATACAACGCGGACAGACTGCCTTCGCCGGTGCGCACCATCAGTTGGGGCTGATCCGCCTGCGTCGAGATATTGACCGGTTGCACCTCGATCAGGAAGCTGGCCGGCGCCACCGCACCGCCCGGAGCCTGGGCCGCCGGCGACTGCAAGGTGTGATAGTGCACGGGCGAGGACGCCCCGCAGCCGGCCAGCGCCGCCGACAAGGCCAGCAAGGACAGGACCGGGCGCAGACGGGGCGTCAGCCTGCCCGCGGACCGGGGCTGCTCGGAACTCGGGGCCGCCTGGCGGGCGTGGGGGGACGGGCGTCTATTCATCATGGGATTCAGTTCCTGACAGGACCGGCGCCGGGGATCGGGTCTGGGCCGCGGCCGCGCAACAAGGCCTCGGGATTGGCTTGCAGGAAATCGGCCAGGGCGCGCAGCGAACGGGCCGCGCGGCCCAGCTCTTGCATCGCCTTTTCCGTATTGACCGGCAAGGAAGCATCGGATGCCAGCAGCGCGTTGACCTGCGCCATGGACTCCTTGGCCTGCTTGAGCATGTTCTGCGCTTCAGGCGCGACCTGCTTGTCCAGGCGGTTCATCAGCTTGGAGGTGCTGGCCAAGGTGGTGCGCAGGTCCTCGCCGATCTTGTCGAACGGAATCTTCTCGATCTTGGCGACGATGTTGCTGATCTGCTGCTGCAACTGATCCAGGTTGCCTGGCACCGTCGGGATCAGCGCCGGATCCGAGGGTTTGAATTCAACCGGCTTGGCGTTCGGGAAGTCGTCCAGCGCCACGTACAGCTGGCCGGTCAGCAGGTTGGCGGTGCGCAGCTGCGCGCGCAGGCCGTGCTTGATCATGCCGCCCAACAAGCGGTTGCCGGCAACGTCGCCGTCCTTGGTGGCGCGATCGCGCACTTCGTCGAACACGCGGCCCAGGCGTTCCGGATACAGGGTTGCATCCACCATCGAGTAGAAACGCTTGGCGACCGGATCGAAGTCCATGTTGATCTGCGTGACGTTGCCCAGCGTGATGCCGCTGAAGTCGATCGGCGCGCCCACCGTCAGGCCGCGGATCGACTGGTCAAAGCGCATGCGGATCGGGAAGGCCTCGCCGTCCGGATTGGCCTTGGCTGCGGCCTCGGTCGCGTACAGGTCAAATTGCGCGTCGGCCTGCGCCTGCTTGCCGGCATCGCGCGCGCTGATGACCGGCTCGAAGGCCACGCCGCCCACCGCCATCGACACCAGCGATTGCGTGCGCACCTTGAGGCCGTCCGCATTGACGCTGAAGTCGACGCCGCTGGCATTCCAGAAGCGCGTGCCCTGGGTCACGAACTTGTCGTTGGGCGCGTCCACGAACACCTCGACGTTCACGGCCTTGCCGGTTTCATCCAGCGCGTAGCCGATCACGCGGCCCACGTTGATGCGGCGGAAGTACACGGGAGAACCGATATCCAGGGAACCCAGGTCGGACGCCTTGAGCTTGAAGCGCTTGCCGGCGCGGTCATGCGTGACCGCGGGCGGCACTTCCAGCCCTTCGAAATGCAGTTTGGTGGCCTTCTTGGAACTGTCCTTGCCTTCGGCCGCGTCCACGCCGATATAGGCGCCCGACAACAGCGTGCCCAGGCCGGACACGCCGCTCACGTCCAGACGCGGGCGCACCACCCAGAAGTTGGTGCCTTCGCGCGCCAGATCGGAAACATCCTTGGACAGTTCGGCCTGCACCACCACCTTGGTGCGGTCTTCGTTGAAGCCGATCGACTTCACGGTGCCGATGTTGACGTCCTTGTAGCGCAGCTGGGTCTTGCCGACTTCCAGCCCTTCTGCGGTATTGAACGAAATGGAGATGTCGGGCCCCGCCTGCATCCAGGTTCGCACGACCAGCGACAAGCCCATCAGGGCCGCCACGATGGGCACCAGCCAGATCCATGAAATCCGGCTCTTCTTCTTGCGCGAGATCGCGGGTGACGCAAACTTCTCTTCACCGGATCCGGGTGCTTGCTCGGACATCTACTCTTCCTTGTTCGTGGACGGAAGCCGCGGCGCTTCCTAGCCCATTTCCTTGCCGGCGAGAGACGCCGGCTGGCGCCCGCCTCCCACTGGCGGCGATTCTATTTCACTTTGTCCTTCCAGATCCCAACTGCGGCGCAGGTCGAAACTCATGGCCGACAACATGGTCAGGATCACTGTCAGCCCGAACGCCGCCGCACCCGCGCCGGCGCTGATTTCCATCAAGCCCTGGAAATCCGCCAACGCCGCCAGCAATATAACGACAAAAACATCCAGCATCGACCATTGGCCGATGAACTCGACCATTTGATACAGGCGCGTGCGCGGACGCAGGTTGGTGGTGCTGCGCCATTGTTCGGTCAACAGCAACAGCATGAGCGCCAGCAGCTTGGTCAACGGCACCGCCACGCTGGCAATGAAGACGATCAGCGCGATATCCCAGGAACCCATTTCCCAGAGTTCGACCACGCCGCCCAGAATGGTGTGGGCGCTGTCCCCCAGCACCGACCTGACCTGCATCACTGGTAGCACGTTGGCGGGGATGTAGAACACCACGGCCGCCAGCAACAGCGCCCAGGTGCGCGCCAGATGATCGGGCTTGCGGAAATGCACCAGGGCGTCGCAACGCACACAGTGGTGGTGCTCTTCCGGATCGGCCGCGCGGGGCAACGCCTGCACCTGCCCACAGACATGGCATCCGGTCAGAACCGTGTCCGGCGCAGCCTGGGGGATATGCACCGGCACCACGCCCACGCTCTCGGCGTAGCGCCACAGCACATGCGGCGACAGCCGCCCCAGCATCGTCAACAGGATGGTCAGGATGCCGAATGCCGCCAACCCGATACCCGGAGTCACGGCGGCCATGCCCGCCAGCTTCACCACCGCCACCAGCACGCCCAGGAGGAACACCGGAACCATGCACCAGGGCCGCAGAATGCCCAACAAACGCATCGCAGTACGAAAGCCCAGGGGTTCCCGGCCGCGCGACAGCGGCCCCAACACCCACAGCAACACCGACAGCTGCAGCATCGGCAGCGCAAAGCCGGCCATGCCGGTCATGATGGCGACGACCCAATGGTCCTGGCGCCAGGTGATGGCAATAGCGTCCAGCAAGGATGCCTGCTGCACCATGCCCTGCACGGACATGGAAGCGACGGGATAGGCATTGGCCACCCCGAACACGATCAGGGCGGAAATGGCGAGCGCCAGCCAATTGGACAAAGTAAGCCCGCTGTAACGCCACAGAGTGGCGCCGCAGCGGGCGCAATTGGCGGTCTCTCCAGGTTCAAGCTGATGCCGGCGATAGATGCTCGCGCAGTGTTCGCACTCGATCAGCGGCTGGCGGTCCGCGGTCATTGAGAGCCTTAATCGACCAGTTCGACTTCCTGCTTGTCAGGCGCATCCGACGAGGGCGGCTTGCCGTTGTCGTCGAAGTCCAGCTTGACCTTGCCCTCCTCGTCCAGGTCGACCGTAACCGTGCCGCCATCGACCAGCTTGCCGAACAGCAGCTCGTCGGCCAGCGCGCGGCGGATGGTGTCCTGGATGAGACGCTGCATGGGGCGTGCGCCCATGAGCGGATCGAACCCTTCCTTGGCGAGATGCTCGCGCAGCCCCGTGGTGAAGATGGCTTCCACGCGACGCTCGTGCAGTTGGTCTTCCAGCTGCATGAGGAACTTGTCCACCACGCGCAGGATGATTTCGCGGTCCAGCGGCGCGAACGGGATGATCGCGTCCAGGCGGTTGCGGAACTCGGGCGTGAACATGCGGCGGATTTCCGCCATTTCGTCGCCCACCACGCGCGAATTCGCGAAACCGATCGACGGACGGTTCAAGGTTTCAGCGCCCGCGTTGGTCGTCATGATGAGGATGACGTTGCGGAAGTCCGCCTTGCGGCCGTTGTTGTCGGTCAGCGTGCCGTGGTCCATGACCTGCAGCAGGATGTTGAACACATCCGGGTGCGCCTTTTCGATTTCATCGAGCAGCAGCACGCAGTGCGGCTGCTTGGTGATGGCCTCGGTCAGCAGGCCGCCCTGGTCGAAACCGACGTAGCCCGGAGGCGCGCCGATCAGGCGCGACACCGCATGCCGCTCCATGTATTCGGACATGTCGAAACGCAGCAGCTCCACGCCCAGCGTGAACGCCAACTGGCGCGCGACCTCGGTCTTGCCCACGCCGGTGGGGCCGGAGAACAGGAAGGCGCCGATCGGCTTTTCCGGCTTGCCCAGGCCCGAGCGCGCCATCTTGATGGCGGCGGACAAGGCTTCGATGGCGTTGTCCTGGCCGAAGACCACGGTCTTCAGGTCGCGGTCCAGCGTCGCGAGCTTGCTGCGGTCGTCGTTGGAGACGGACTGCGGCGGGATGCGCGCGATCTTGGACACGATGTTCTCGATGTCCACCTTGCCGATCACCTTCTTTTGGCGCGAACGCGGCAACAGGCGCTGCGCGGCGCCGGCCTCGTCGATCACGTCGATGGCCTTGTCCGGCAAATGGCGGTCATTGATGAAACGCGCCGACAGTTCGGCCGCGGCCGACAAGGCGGCGGACGAGTAGCGCACGCTGTGATGCTCTTCGAAGCGGCTCTTCAGGCCGCGCAGGATCTGCACGGTCTGTTCGACGCTGGGCTCGGCCACGTCGATCTTCTGGAAGCGGCGCGACAGCGCGTGGTCTTTTTCAAAGACGCCGCGGTATTCGGTGTAGGTGGTCGCGCCGATGCACTTGAGCTGCCCGGAAGACAAGGCGGGCTTCAAGAGGTTGGACGCGTCCAGCGTGCCGCCCGAAGCCGAACCGGCGCCGATCAGCGTATGGATTTCGTCGATGAACAGGATCGCGTCGGGGTTGCCGCGGATCTGCTTGAGCACGCCCTTCAGGCGCTGCTCGAAATCGCCCCGGTACTTGGTGCCCGCCAGCAAGGCGCCCATGTCCAGCGAAAAGACCTGGGCGGCCTGCAGGATTTCGGGCACTTCGCCGCGCGTGATGCGCCAGGCCAGGCCTTCGGCGATCGCGGTCTTGCCCACGCCGGCCTCGCCGACCAGCAGCGGGTTGTTCTTGCGGCGGCGGCACAGCACCTGGATCACGCGTTCGACTTCGTGCTCGCGCCCGATGAGGGGATCGATGCGACCCGCCAGCGCGGCGGCGTTCAGGTCGGTGGCGTACTGGTCCAGCGGCGACTGACGCGATTCGCCCTGCTCTTCACCATTGGTCTGCTGCTCTTTCTGCACGGCGGCGGACTCCACCTGGGGCTGTTTGGTAATGCCATGCGACAGAAAATTGACGACGTCCAGCCGCGTCACGCCCTGCTGTTGCAGGTAGTACACAGCGTGCGAATCCTTTTCACCGAAAATGGCCACGAGCACATTGGCGCCGGTAACCGGCTTCTTGCCGGTGCCTCCCGCGGATACGTGCATGATGGCGCGCTGGATCACGCGCTGGAATCCCAGCGTGGGCTGCGTGTCGACCTCGGCGCCGCTCGGGATCACCGGGGTGTTCTCCGAGACGAACTGGCGCAGATTGCGGCGCAGGTCGTCCAGGTTCGCGGCGCAGGCGCGCAGCACTTCAACGGCCGAAGCGTTGTCGAGCAACGCGAGCAGCAGATGCTCGACGGTAATAAATTCATGCCGGGCCGAACGGGCCTCGACGAAAGCCATATGCAGGCTGACTTCAAGCTCTTGAGAAATCACGCTTCCTCCGTAACGCATCGAAGCGGGCAAATACACGATTCATATTCTATGCCGATCATGGCGTAACGCCAGAGATTTCAAAAACCACTCTGTCGTGGCGGCCTTGCGCATCCATGACGGTAAGCGTATACCGGCCGTCCATGGCCAACACTAATTTAAACGGATGACCCGACGCGCCATGGCCAACCACGCGCCCGTCCAGCATCCACCATACTTCGCCTTCAGTTCCCTGCACATCCACATCCAGCGCCACTTCGCGCCCGCCCGGCACGGGCCGCAGCACCGAGCCGCTGGCCACGCCGCCCAGACGCAACGGTCCGCGCGAGGCGTCGGCGTAGCCGGCAAAGGACGGCGGCGCCGTTTCATTCAGCACCCAGGCCGCGCGCTGCTCCGGACATTCGCCGGACGGCACGCTGCCGAGCTTGTAACCCAGGGGCCAGCATGTCACCGCGGCCTGCACCGTTTCGGGCCTGACGCGGACCTGCTGAGCGCCTTCGGGCAAGGCCGCCACGATATCCTGCAGTAGCGGCGCCGCCACGTTGGCCCCGAAAAATCCGGGGTTGGGCGTCCCGTCCGGACGGCCGACCCAAACGCCCATCGTCCACCTGTCGGTCACTCCAACGGCCCAGGCGTCCCGGAATCCGAAACTCGTCCCGGTTTTCCAGGCCAGCTGCCGCGCCGGACTGCCCGACTGGTAGAACGGCCGGTCGGGATGGCCGCCGCTCTCCAGAATGTCACGGACGATCCAGGCCGCCCCAGGGCTCATCATACGGGACTCGACCCGCGGCTGCTCCGGCCGCAGCCGGGGCCGCCCTGAGACGCCGCCGCGGGCCAGGGCCCGGTAAGCGCCCACCAGTTCTTCCAATGTGGTGCCGCCCCCGCCCAAAATCAAGCTCAAATTCGGTTCCGCGCCCGCGGGCAAACGTAACCGTACCCCGCCGGCCAGCATGACCGAGGCGAAACTGCTGGGCCCGACGCGGTCCAGCAGATCCACCGCCGGCACGTTGAGCGAACGCTGCAGAGCCTGGGCGACGCTGATCGGGCCGGCGAACGCGGCCTGGAAGTTGCCCGGCGCGTAGCCGCCAAACGACATCGGCGCGTCGATCAGCAGGCTTTCGGAGTGGATCAGGCCTTCGTCGAGCGCCTGCGCATACAGAAAAGGCTTGAGCGTGGAGCCCGGCGAACGCACGCCGCGCACCATGTCCACGTGGGCCGCCCGGCTTTCGTCGGAGAAATCGGCGGAGCCGGCATAGGCCTTGACCTCCAGCGTATCGTTGTCCATCACCAACACGGCCATCGACACTTTAGGCGGCAGGCCGTCCACCCGATCCTGCAGCATGCGCTCCACCGCCGCCTGCATGTCCGCGTCCAGGGTGGACGTGACCACCGCGGGCCGCTCGCCAGGACGCCGGCCCGCCTTGCGCTGGCTGCCCGCCTCCTGCAGCAACCGCTGCGCGGCCAGGGGCGCCAGCCAGCGCGCGCGCAGCGGCGGCGCAACCACGTTCTCGATCTTGGCGTCGGCCACCTCGGCCGGGGTCCAGCGGCCCAGTTCGACCATGCGGTCCAGCACCTTGTCGCGCGCGGCCTGCGCGGCCTCGGGGTGACGGTCCGGCCGCAGCCGCGATGGCGCCTGCGGCAAGGCGGTCAGCATCGCCGCTTCGGCCGGGCTCAGATCGCGGGCGGGCTTGCCCAGCCACAGGCGCGAGCCCATCTCCACGCCCTCGACGATGCCGCCCATGGGTGCGTGGGTCAGATACAGCGACAGGATCTCGTCCTTGCTGTAGTGCATTTCCAGCTGGATGGCGCGCCAGGCCTGCCGCAGCTTCGCCGACATCGAGCGCGAGGGCTTGCCGGCCAGTTCCGGATCGATCAGCCGCGCGACCTGCATGGTCAGGGTGGACCCGCCCGACACGATGCGGCGGTTGGTGGCCCACTGCCAGCCGGCGCGCGCCATCGCCACCGGGTTGACGCCCGGGTGCCAGTAGAACCAGCGGTCCTCGTAGGTCAGCAACGTTTCCAGATAGCGCTCGGACACCTGGTCGGGCTTGACCGGATAGCGCCAGATGCCGTCGCGGCTGGGATAGTTGCGCAGCGGCGTACCATCGGCGGCCACGACGACGGCGGCGCCGCCCGAATCCACGGGCGGCAAGGGATAGAGGCGGTCGAGCGTGAATAACAACGCGGCCAGCGCAAACAACGCGCTGGCCGCGAAGATTCCTCGCCGCCGCCAGCGGCGGGCGCGCGAGGCGCCCGCCACCGGGGTGGCGGCGGGGTTCAAGGACGCTTGGCGCCGCGGTCGCGGATCTCTACCGTGCTCCATTGCTCGCCTACGCCCCGGATTTCAGGCCGGTACATGTCTTCGGCCACCGTCGACGGCACCGCATAGCGGCCCGGCGTCACCACGCGCACCAGATAGAACACGTCCACCTTGCCGCGACCCAGCGACACCGCGGCCACATAGCGGTCGTCGCGGAACTCGCGGTGCTTGATGTTGGGATCGGACATGGCTTCGGCCACGCGGCGTCCGCCGATCGTCCATTCCTGCATCTCGGGGCTTTGCGACAGGTTCAGGTTTTCGACTTCAAAACCCGCCGGCACGCGGTCCACCAGCAAGCCATCCGGAATGTTCTGGTTGGCGCTGGCCTGCACCCACACTACCAGCATGTCGCCGGTCTGCAGGCTGCCGCCATCCCACGGGCGGCCGTCCGGACGGTACCAGCCGCGCTTGAGCTGGATCACGTCATTGCGCGGCGCAGGCGTGGTGGTCGGACTGCCCTGGATGTCGTATTCGACGAACAGGGACTGGTTGCCGGTGTTCAGCAACTGCACGCCGGCCAGGTCGGCCGCCGACAGCGACACGGTCTGGTCGCTGGTGCCGCCAGCGAGAGCCTTGGTGGAACCGTTGACGGTCAACGTGGCGGACCAGGGCGTGGCCTTGTCGCCGCCCATAGCGCGGGCGGCCAGCAACAGCGACATCTGTTCCTGCGTCGACAGGTACGAACGGTTGCCCAGACGGCTGGCCAGCTGCGTCAGCAGGTTGTCCAGGCGCTCATGGCGCAGCTCGTACTTTTCCGCGATCGCAAAGGCCAGCGCATAGTCGCGCACGCCGCTGCCGTAGTCGCCCAGCCATTCGTCGTAATAGCCGGAGTTGCGACGATTGTTGAGACCGTACTCGCGCGCCACGGCCTGGTCGAGCGCGCTCTTCATGCGCCCTTCGTCGCCCATGAGCTTGAACGCGGCCGCCAGCTGGATCAGCGGCAACGGCGAGCGCGCGCGCTCCTGGTAGTTGTCGTACAGCTGACGCACCGTGGACAGCGGCGCCTTCTTGTCGCGCGCCAGCGCCAAGGCGGCAGTGGCCAGGCCGGCGAAGCGACGATGGTCCTCACGCAGGATGTTGGCGTCGCTGGAGTCGTAGCGACCGGATTCGACGCCGCGCTTCAGGTTGGCCGACCAGGTGCCGAACGCGCCCGAACTCTGCTGCACCTGCTCCAGCAGCCACTGGCGCGAACGGTCCAGCGATGCCTCGGGCACTTCGAAGCCGTTGTCGCGGGCGTCCTGCATGAAGCCGACGGCGTAGGCCGTCAGCCACACATCGCGCGAGGACGAGCTGCTCCACAGGTTGTACGAACCGACGGCGTTGCGCATGCCCGCCAGGCGGCCGATCGCGCCGGCCACCTTGGCGTCGCGCTCGGCCTTGGTGCGCGGCTTGAGGCCGAACTGCTTGGCCGCGGCCTCATCCAGCATGACCCACGGCAGGGTCGCGCTGATGGTCTGCTCGGTGCAGCCGTAGGGATAGTTGAGCAGCCCTTCGACCAGGCGATTGACGTTGATCGGCGGACGGTTCGATACCGTCATGCTGACCGTGGTCGAGTCCGGGTAGTAGGACGCCACCCACGACGCCTGCGGCGCGTTGGCTTCGCCCGGATTCAGGCGCAGGCGGCGCACCTGGCGCTCGGCCGCGTAGGCCGGTTGCACCTGCAGCACCGATTCGCGCACGATGCGCAAGGGCTTGCCGCCGCCCTGCCCGTCGACGGTCAGGCGCATCAGGCCCAGGCCGTACGAACCGGTGGTGGTGGCGGTGAAGCGCAGCGTGGTGCGCTGCTTGTCCTTCAGAGTCACGGTCTTGACGCCGTCGACGATGGCCAGCGGGTCCAGCGCTTCCAGCTTGACCGTCACCTTCTGCTCGGCGCCGCTCAGGTTGGTCACGTCCAGCGCAATCGCGGCCTGGTCGCCCGGGGTGATGAAGCGCGGCGTGTTCAGCTCGGCCACGATGGGCGCCGCCACCACCATTTCGGTGTCGGTGCTGCCGTAGTTGTCGGGCGTGAAGGCCACGGCCATCAGGCGCAGCGTGCCGTTGAAATCAGGCAGGTCCAGCGGGATGTCCGCCTCGCCCTGCTCGTTCAGCTTGACCGGACCGGAGAACAGGTCCACCAGCTTGACCTTCTTGGGCAGGCTCTTGCTGTCGCCGCGCATGGCGGCGTCGCCGCCCCACTTCAGCTTGCCCTTCGTGCCGTCCATTTTCTCGATCAGCTTGCCGTACATGTCCAGCAATTCGGGCGCGTAGCGGTGCTTGCCGAAGAAGTAGTCCAGCGGATCGGGGGTCTTGTACTGGTTGATGTTGAGGATGCCCACGTCGACCGCCGACAGGGTCACGGTGGCCTGCTTGCCCTGGGCGCCGTCCACCTTGACGCGCACGGTCGCCTTGGTCTCTGGCACCGCCTTGGGCGGCGCCGTCAGTTTCACGTCCAGCTTGCGGTCAGCGCTGGCGATGGGCAGGAAGGTCAGGCCCAGCGCGCGCGCCGGCGTCACGCGGTCGCCTTCGCTGCCGGGACGGAACACTGCGGCGGCGATGTACAGGTCGTGTCGCTTCCAGCTCTTGTCGACCGGGATCTCGACCTGCGTGCCCGTCGCTTTCACGGCCACCCAGGTGGACCACAGCATGCGGTCGCCTTCCACGGTGATGAGCGCCTGGCCGTCATGCGGCGGCGTCAGGGTCAGCTTGACCGTGTCGCCCGGCTTGGCCGGCACGCCTTCAAGCTTCATCTGCACGCGGTCGGGACGATTGCCCATGGCGTCGGAGTCCTGCGCGTTCCAGCCCGCGTAGAAGCGGTAGCGCAGGGTCTGGCCGGTTTCGGGATCGGCGATTTCCAGGCGGTAGCGGCCCCACTTCACGGGCACGGTCAGCTGGGAGCGGTCGTTCAGCGCGATCTCGCGCGAATCCAGCAATTCCTCGGTTTCGGTGTAGCCGCTGTTCCAGCCGCGCTGGTCGTCGAAACGCCAGTAGTACTGGCGATCTTCGCGGTACAGGCGCATCTGCGCCTGCGCCAGCGGCGCAATCTTGCCCTGCGCATCCACGCGCAGCACTTCAAACCCGGCGGGCGCGCCTTCGCGGGCCACGTCGCCGTCGAATTGCGGACGCACGGCGATCAGGCGGTCGGCGGGCCAGACGCTGCGCTCGATCGAGCGCACCACCGGACGGCCGCCGGACTCCAGCAGGCTGGCCGACACCCGCACCTTCATCGGCGAACGCGTGCCGCCGGTGCGCGGATCGACCTCGAGCTGGCCGCGGCCCTTGTCGTCCAGGGCCGTTTCGGGCAGCTCTTCGAAATGGCGGCGGGCATCGTCGGCAACGTCGCCGAAGATGAAGCCGGGCCATTGCTGGGGCAGCGCAAAACGGTCGCGCTTGACCTGGAAGCTGGACAGCAGGCGGTTGCCAGCGGCGGGCGCGCCGTAGAGATAGTCGCCCTGCACGTCGACAGTCAGCGTTTCCTCCGGCGACAGCACCTCCTGGTCGGAGGTCAGCGCCATCTTCATGCGTTCAGGCAGGAATTCCTCGACCTGGAACTTCCAGGACGCGTCCGGCGCGCGCGACGCGGGGTCCACGCGCAGTTCCAGCAGCCACGTGCCGGTCTGCGCATCCAGCGGCAGGTCGATGCTGCGCTCGATATAGCCGGGCAGATCCTTCTGGGGCTGCCACAGGGTGCTCAGCACCGTGCGGCCGTCGGGGCGCTTGATGGTCGCGGTCAGGGGCGACGGCGCCAGCATGCGGCCGTCCAGATCGCGCGGCAGGACCGAGACGTTGAAGGTTTCGCCGGGGCGGTACAGATTGCGGCCAGCGTAGACGAACAGGTTGTTGGGGCGGGAAACATGGCCGCCCGTGTCGAATTCAGACAGGTCCAGGGCGGGTTCGCCCAGGGCCAGCACCGTCATTTCCTTGTCGCGCGAGGCGCGGATGACGCGCGCATTGGCGAAGCTGCCGTCAAAGCGGACATGGCCCTGGCCATCGGCCGCGGCCTTGGCCAGCGACTTGCCGGCGCCGTCCACCAGTTCGAACACGGCGCCCGAGATGGCGGTGCCGCTCTTCAGGGATACCGAATAGGCTTCGATGCGGTCGCTGTAGCGGCGCGCGTGCAGGCCGATGTCGCTGACGTAGAAATACGTCACCTGGTATTCGTAGCGGAAACGGCCGGGCTGGCTCATCACCGCGATGTAGATGCCGGGTTCCTGCAATTCCTTGATGCCTTCGACCGGCAGGAACGTGACATGGCGGCGGTTGGGCTTGTCGTCGGTGACGAAGCGGCCTTGATAGACGCTGGTCGTCAGCGAGTTCAGGCGGTCCAGGTCCCAGTTGCTGACCGAGCCCTTCAGGCTGCGGTTGTCGGAATAGCGCCAGTTGTCATCTTCGTCGCTGCTGTCTTCTTCTTCGCCGGAGCCGGTGCTGCGGCCGATGCCCAGCACGGTGTCGAACAGTTCAGGCACGCGCTCAGGCGATACGCGCAGGAACTGCACGTCCACTTCTGGCACGTTCACCGTGGCCACGGGCAGGCCACCATTCTGGCCGGCCGGCAGCACCACGCCGCGGCTGGCGAAATAGAACGACGGCGGCATGGCCTGCGTGTTCACCTCGCAATTCGACGCTTCCGCCAGCTTGATGCCGCCCGCGCCGGGCAGCCCGGCACGCACGGAGATCGCGTAGGAACGCTGCGGTTGCACGTAGGGGAAATAAACCATGCGGGGGTTGTCGCCCACCACCCAGTTGCCCTTCAGGATCTTGCCCTTGGGCGCCGAGTCGCCCGGCCGGACCGAGGCGGGCTGGTCACCGTTGCTGGCGGCCGATTCGCTGTCCTTGTCGGAGGCCGAACCCGTGTCCGTCACCTGCAGAAAGCTGTCCAGGTCGGACTTGGCATCCACCGGCTGCGTGAAGGTCACGGCCAGCGCCAGCGTATCGTTGTACTGGCGCGGCTGGCAGGAAAGCGCGGCAAACGGGTCGGCCGCGCCGACCACCGCGCTGGCGGGCAATGCCGGCTTGGCATCTCCGCCACCCGCCGGGGCAGCAGGCTGCGACACGACGGCTGGCGCCGGATTGGCGGGCTGACGTTCCTTGCCCATCCACCAGCCCACGCCGATGGCGCCGGCCAATACAACGACCCCGGCTGTCGCCAGCCAGGCCTTGCTTATCTTTCCACTCACGGTAAATCTCCCGCTTACTCAAATGCAGACGCACCGCTCCTAAGCGGCGGAGCTGCCGACCTGATCATTCCGCGCGCTTCTCGGGTACGCGGATACTGCTTGTCAAAACAAAATAACCGGACAACACAACGCCGCCATGACAGGCGGCGCATTGATTCTGGGGTTCAGACGGGTTCCATCACGCATTGCAGGGGGTGCTGGCGCGCCCGTGCGTATTGGGCCACTTGCGCGATGCGCGTGGCGGCGAGGTCCCGGGGATAAACCCCGCATACACCACGCCCTTCGTGATGCACCTGCAACATGATCCTCGTAGCCTCTTCGTGATTCTTATTGAAGAACTTTTGCAGTACTTTCACGACGAACTCCATCGGGGTGTAGTCGTCGTTCAGCAGCAGGACCTGGTACATCGGAGGCGGCGCGGCGCGCGCCGGAGCCTTCTCGACGGCCAAATCATGCTGGGTATCCAAGGTAGAACTCATAGGGCCGCTATTCTATTTAAACGGGGGACGGCTAGCGTGTAACTTACGGAAAATTACACGTAGAAATGCGTAGTTTCCATACTTGACGCCGCAAAGAAAAGCGGCGCATTATCCACGCATTCTGGGGTTTTCAAAGCACCGAAAATCTGCCAGGAAGCCGGAGGGGGGACAGGGGTCTAGGCCGCGATGCCCTTCGTCAACATACGATTCAATGAGGCAGTCCGCATGTCTGATACGACCGCAACCGCCGTCCAAGGGGACAATCCCAAATCGACGGGCACCGTCAAATGGTTCAACGATGCAAAGGGGTTCGGCTTCATTACGCCCGACGACGGCGGTGAAGATCTGTTCGCCCATTTTTCGTCCATCCAGATGAATGGTTTTAAAACCCTGAAGGAAGGCCAGAAAGTGGCCTTCGAGATTATCCAGGGGCCCAAAGGCAAACAGGCGCTTAATATCACAGCTGCCTGAGTTACCCTTAAAGCGCAACGGTAAGGTTGCGCCATTATTCAGGCGGGGCTTTCGAGCCCCGCCTTGTTATTTTTCATTCATTGCGCCAGGTCATGCCCAAGAACGCCGTTTTAAATCCTGTCAGCCTCACGTTGTTCAAGACAGCGTTCTTCAGAAACTTCCTGCCGAAAGCCCTGGCAGCCATCGCCATGGCCCTGCCTCTGGCGGCCAGCGCACAGCAAACCGGACCGCAAGCCCCGCTGCCCACCACCCAGCTTTCGGCCGGCATCCATATTATCCGCGCAGAAGTCGCGAACACGGAAGCGACCCGCCGCGACGGCCTGATGTTCCGCAAGGAGCTGCCCGGCAACGACGGCATGCTGTTCGTCTTCGAACAGCCCGACGTGCAGTGCTTCTGGATGCGCAACACCATCCTTCCGCTCTCGATTGCCTTTATCGCCGACGATGGCACGATCGTCAACATTGAAGACATGGCGCCGCAGACCGAAGACCCGCACTGCGCCAAGAAGCCGGTGCGCTACGCGCTGGAAATGGCCCAGGGCTGGTTCGAACAGCACGGCATCAAGGCCGGCAAGAAGCTGGACGGCCTGCCCTGAGGCGAACCGCCGGCGGATATGAAAAGGGAGCCTGCAGGCTCCCTTTTCGTTCCTGCGCGCAGCAAGCCGCTGCGCGCCAGCCCGATTACACGCGTTCGATGATCAGCGCGATGCCCTGGCCCACGCCGATGCACATGGTGCACAGCGCGTAACGGCCGCGGGTGCGGTGCAACTGATTGATCGCGGTGGTGGCCAGGCGTGCGCCGCTGGCGCCCAGCGGATGGCCCAGGGCGATCGCGCCGCCGTTGGGGTTCACGCGCGGGTCGTTGTCGGCGATGCCCAACTGGCGCAGCACGGCCAGGCCCTGGGCGGCAAACGCCTCGTTCAGTTCGATGACGTCCATCTGCGCAAGCGTAAGGCCGGTCTGGGCCAGCACCTTCAGCGTGGCGGGCGCCGGGCCGATGCCCATGATGCGCGGCGCGACGCCGGCCGTGGCCATGCCGACCACGCGGGCGCGCGGGGTCAGGCCATGGCGGGCGGCGCCCTTTTCGTCGGCCAGCAGCAGCGCAGCCGCGCCGTCGTTGACGCCCGAGGCGTTGCCGGCGGTGACGGTGCCGCCTTCGCGGACCACGCCCTTCAGCTTGGCCAGCGCTTCCAGCGTGGTTTCACGCGGGTGCTCGTCCTTGCCGACGATGATCGGGTCGCCCTTTTTCTGGGCGATCGACACCGGCACGATCTCGGTGTCGAAGAAGCCTTCCTTCTGCGCGCGCGCGGTCTTCTGCTGGCTGGCCAGCGCGAACAGATCCTGGTCTTCGCGGTTGATCTTGAAATCGTCGGCGACGTTCTCGGCCGTTTCGGGCATCGAGTCCACGCCGTATTGCGCCTTCATCAGCTTGTTGATGAAGCGCCAGCCGATGGTGGTGTCGTAAATCGCGGCATTGCGCGAGAACGCGCTGTCGGCCTTGCCCATGACAAAGGGCGCGCGGCTCATGCTTTCCACGCCGCCGGCCAGCATCAGGCCGGCTTCGCCAGCGCGGATGGCGCGGGCAGCGCCGCCGATGGCGTCCAGGCCCGAACCGCACAGGCGGTTGACGGTGGCGCCGGGCACTTCGATCGGCAGGCCGGCCAGCAGCGTGGCCATGCGGGCCACGTTGCGATTGTCTTCGCCCGCCTGGTTGGCGCAGCCCATGATGGCGTCGTCCAGTTCTTCCCAGCGCACGCCAGGATTGCGCGCCACCAGCGCCTTGATGGCTACGGCAGCGAGATCGTCGGGGCGCACGGAAGCCAGCGCGCCGCCGTAGCGGCCGAAGGGAGTGCGGATCGCATCACAAATAAAAGCATGCACGGTCATGGGAGGCTCGAAGTCAGTGAGAAAAAATCCGGATCGGGCGATCTTAACGCAGCGCTTTCGCGCCAAGTTGGTGCGCCTGCGGGATGTCCGCTGCACGGACAGTGTCCAATGGCTGTTCACCCTGCCTGTGCGCGCCCCGTGCACCGCGCCGGGGCGCGGGCGCGGCTTATGGACTCACGCCGGCGGCTTGGCGGCGCGTCCGGCATCGACGATGGCTTGCCGGCGGAAACGCCCCGCAGCCAGGTGGTAGAAGGGTTGCGGGCAGAATTGGCGCGACACGCCGGAAGCCAGCAGAGAGCCGACCAGCAGCCAGAACAGCATGGGCTGGCTGCCCGTCATTTCCATCACCACCACGCTGGCGGTCAGCGGCGCCTGGGTCGCGGCGGCCAGGAATGCGGCCATCGAGATCAGCACCAGCACGCGATGGTCGACGCCCTCTCCCGCCAGTTGCCAGATGTGATGACCGATGCCGGCACCGGTGGTCAGGGCCGGCGTGAAGATGCCGCCCGGTATGCCCGCCCAATAGGAGGCGACCGTCGCGGCCAGCTTGGCCAGCCCGAAGCTCGCGGGTGCAGTGTCCTTGCCCGACAGCAGGTCCGCGGCCACGCCATATCCCGTGCCGTAGACGCTGCCGGCGGTAGCCAGTCCGATCATGGCCAGGATCAGGCCCATGATGAAGGCGGTCCAGATTGGATGGGCGCGGATCCAGGCGCGCCAGGACTGTGGCGCGCTGCCAGCAGCCCCCTTGCCGAGCAGGCGGGCGAATATGCCGCCCAATGCGCCATTGAGCGCCGCGCAGATGGCCACCCACATCACCATGCCATGCGTCAGCGGCGCGCCGCCGAACACGCCGAAATAGGGATTGTTGCCGACCACGGCCACGACCAGGAAGCCCGAGGCCAGCACGCCGATCAACACCAGCCGCTGCCAGCGCAGCACCGTGCCGCGCCCAAGCTCCTCGATGGCGAAGATGACGCCGGCCAACGGCGCGTTGAAGGCGGCCGCCAGGCCGCCCGCGGCGCCGGCGGCAATCAGTTCGTTGGCGTGAAAGCCGCGCAGCTGCACGCCGCGACGTTTCCAGAAGTCGCCCCAGGCCAGCATCAAGGCCGCGCCCACCTGCACGGACGGCCCTTCGCGGCCGATCGAGGCGCCGGCCAGCATGCCGCCGAACGCAAGAGGAATTTTCCAGAGGGTCTGCCCCAGCGCCACCAGGCTGTTCTGGCTGGCGCCCGGCGGCAGCGACAAGGCGCCGATGACCTGCGGAATGCCACTGCCGGACGCATTGGGCGCGAAGCGCAAAGTCAGCCAGCGCAAGGCCGCCAGGCTCAGCGGCAGGACCAGCAAGGCCAGCCAGCCGTTGTAGGCGACCCACTCGCGGTTCCATTCCAGCGCCTTGTCGGCCAGATAGGCAAAGCCCAGCGACATCAGCGCCACCAGGCCGGCGCCCCCCAGCAACAGCCCCATCTGCACGCTCTTGCGCGACAGGCGGTTGATCTGGCGCACCTTGCGATGCGCCCATCGGCGCGGGCCGGCCAGCAGCCGGCGTAGAGGGTCGGGCAGGTTCATGGGCAGAAGCCGGCGCGGTTGAAAGTGGCTAACCTTACCACTCCCACCTGACCGCCAGCCCACAGCGCAGGATCAGAACGTCGACCAGTCGTCGTCAGAGGCCTGCGCCAGCGCGGGACGCGCCACCGGCGCGGCCG
The DNA here is from genome assembly GCF_058796095.1 of Achromobacter sp. GW823-FHT04E03. Classification (NCBI taxonomy): domain Bacteria; kingdom Pseudomonadati; phylum Pseudomonadota; class Betaproteobacteria; order Burkholderiales; family Alcaligenaceae; genus Achromobacter; species Achromobacter sp. GW823-FHT04E03. The sequence continues at coordinate 1,604,996 of NZ_JBXAIJ010000001.1, forward strand.
GCTTGCGCGGCGCCGCAGGCACCGCCTGCACCAGACGGACCTGGGCTTCACGGGCCGATCCGCTGCCGGCTTCGACCTTGAAGCGGCGCACTTCCTGCGCCAGGCGCGTGGCCTGTTCCTGCATGCTGGCCGCCGCCGCAGCCGCCTCTTCCACCAGCGCGGCGTTCTGCTGCGTCACGGTGTCCATCTGCGCCACGGCCTGGTTGACCTGGCCGATGCCGGCGGACTGCTCTTCCGAAGCGCTGGCGATTTCGCGCACCAGCGTGGCGACCTGGCGCACGCTGTCCACCACTTCGCGCATGGTGCGGCCAGCTTCGTCGACCTGGCGCGTGCCGCCCTCGACGCGCGTGACCGACTCGTCGATCAAGGCCTTGATCTCCTTCGCGGCCACTGCGGAGCGCTGCGCCAGCGTGCGCACCTCGCCCGCCACCACGGCGAAGCCGCGGCCCTGCTCGCCGGCGCGCGCCGCTTCCACGGCGGCGTTGAGCGCCAGGATGTTGGTCTGGAAGGCGATGCCGTCGATCACGCCCGTGATGTCGGCAATGCGGCGCGAGCTGTCGGAGATCGCGCTCATGGTCTGGACCACGCCCTCCACCACTTCGCCGCCGCGCACGGCCACGCTGGAAGCCTGGTTGACCAGCCGGTCGGCTTCGCTGGCGTTGTTGGCGTTCTGCTGCACGGTGCTGGTCAGCTGCTCCATCGACGCCGCGGTTTCCTCCAGCGACGAGGCCTGTTCCTCGGTGCGTTGCGACAGGTCTGCGTTGCCCTGCGCGATCTGCGAGGACGCCGAGGCGATGCTCTCACAGCCGTCGCGCACGTCCTTGACGATGCGCGCCAGGCTTTCGTTCATGGTCTTGAGCGCGCCCATCAGGTCGCCGGTTTCGTCGCGCGTGGCGACCTGGATGTCGGTCGTCAGGTCGCCGGCCGCAACCTGGCGCGCCGCCGTCACGGCCTGTTCCAGCGGACGCACGATGCCGCGTGTCACCAGCCAGCCCAGCAACATGCCGACCGCCACGCCGATCACGGCCAGGGCGACCATGACGGCGCGCAACGTTTCATACAGATCCGTGCCGCTCTGCACGGTCTGGGCGGCGGCGTTTTCCTTGGTCTTCGCCAAGGTCGTCATGAGGTCATCCAGCTTCTGCGACGAAGCGATCACACGCGCCTCGATTTCGGCAACGCGCGGATCGGCCTGGGTCAGCGGCCGCGCCTGGGCGGCGGCGAAGAAGGCCGCGGACTCGCGCTTCCAGACCTGCTCGGTCTCGGTGAACTGCGCCAGCGCGCGCTTGCCTTCTTCGGAATAGAAGTTGGCCGCAGCCTTTTCACGCAGCGCGTCCATGTTGGCGACGGCGTCGTCGAACTGCTTGCGCAAGGCCTGGCGTTCCTGGTCGGTGGACGCGGCCAGGTAGCCGTTGCGGGCGCGGCCCGCATAGATCAGATTGATGTTGGCTTCCTTGACGTCCGAGATGCCGCGCAGCTCGGTGTCGTAAAGCCGGTCGTTCATTTCATTGATGCGCGCCAGGCCCCAGACCCCGAAGCCGCCAATCGCACCGCCTATCACCGCCACCAGCAAAAACGCGCCCGACAGGCGCGCGCCGATGCGCAAACCCGAAAATAACCGCAACATGCTTCCCTTCCCTGTAAGTACCACGGTTTATGGCGGGCATGCCGCGGCCGTGGACCCCGTGGTTCAGTCGCCGACCGGGGCCAACGATAGTGGCTGGCAAACCTAGGGATTACCCGGAAGAAAAGCCGGTTTGTTCTTCATTTCCCCGCAATGAATTCGACAATCGACAGGGATTTCGCAGGCTGAATTTTTCCTGAACAAAAAAGAAAACCCCACGCTTGCGCGAGGGGTTGATCAGCAGGAGCCGCGACGCTGACGCCGCGGCGGGCCTGGCTTTGCCTATCAGGCGAAGTTCTTGGCCGCGAATTCCCAGTTCACCAGCGCCCAGAAGTTTTCCAGGTACTTGGGACGGGCGTTGCGGTAGTCGATGTAGTAGGCGTGTTCCCACACATCACAGGTGAGCAGCGGCTTGTCGGCCGTGGTCAGCGGGGTGGCGGCGTTGCTGGTGTTGACGATGTCGACCGAGCCGTCGGCCTTCTTGACCAGCCAGGTCCAGCCCGAACCGAAGTTGCCGGCGGCCGACTTGTTGAAAGCTTCCTTGAAAGCGTCGAAGCTGCCCCACTTGGCGTTGATGGCGTCAGCCAGCTTGCCGGTCGGCGCACCGCCGGCCTTGGGAGCCAGGCTGTTCCAGTAGAACGTGTGGTTCCAGATCTGGGCGGCGTTGTTGAAAATGCCACCCGAGGACTTCTTGACGATGTCTTCCAGCGACAGCGTTTCGAATTCCGTGCCCGGGATCAGGTTGTTCAGGTTCGTGACGTAGGTCTGGTGATGCTTGCCGTAGTGGAACTCCAGCGTTTCCTTGGAGATGTGCGGAGCCAGCGCGTCCAGTTCGTAAGGCAGGGGGGGAAGAGTATGTGCCATGTGAGGTTCCTTCTGTTGAGTGCACGATCAAGCCGTTCAATTGTATCGGCAACTACTGAGGATACCGCGTTAACCCCCCGCCCGCGCGGGGTTAAGGGACGCATCTGCTTATGACTGGAAGCATGTGTTCATGACAGCGGCCCCAAGCGCGCGCGACCGCCCTCTTTCAGGAAGCCTCGCGCGTCTCGCGGCTGCGCGTGACCGCGACTTCGGCTCCGCCCTGCGCGAAGCTCAGGTCCAGCGCCTGCCCCGCCGTCAGCGCGGTCCCGTCCCGCACGATGCGGCCCTGTTCGTCGCGCGCGATGGCGTAGCCGCGGGCCAGTGTGTTGCCCGGATCCAGCGCGCGCAATTGCGCCGTGGCGGCGGCCAGCCGGTTGCGCCGCTGCACCAGCAGCCGCGCATGCGCCTGGCCGAGCTGGCGCGCCGCGCCGGCCAGCCGGTCGGCCGCGCGGCCCGTGTCGGGTACGCGATGCGCCAGACGCTGCGTCAGCAGATTGACGCGCGCGGAGCGGCGCTCCTGGGGACCGGACCAGGCGGTGGCCAGGCGGAAACGCAGGCTGTTCAGGCGCTCCCGCTGATGTTCGAGCCGTTGGGCCGGAGACACCAGTTGCGCGGCGGCGCGGTCCAGCCGCTGGGCAGCGCGTTCCAGGCGGCGCTGCTGACCGCGCGTCATGGCCTCTGCCGCCTGCATGACCCGGCCCAGCAATTCCGAACGCGGCACGCAGGCCAGTTCGGCGGCTGCGGTCGGCGTCGGCGCGCGCACGTCGGCCACGAAATCGACGATGGTGAAATCCGTCTCGTGCCCCACCCCGCTGATGACGGGGATTGCGCTGGCCGCAACCTCGCGGGCCAAGGCTTCGTCGTTGAAGCTCCAAAGATCCTCGATGCTGCCCCCGCCGCGCACCAGCAGCAGCGTATCGACCTCGGCGCGCTGGTTGGCCATGCGCACCTGGGCGGCCAGCCGCCCGGCGGCGTCCGCCCCCTGGACCGGCGCGGGGTAGATGAACACGGGCACCTGGGGTGCGCGGCGCGCCAGCGCTGACAGCACGTCCCGCAACGCCGCGGCATGCAGGGACGTCACCACGCCGATCGCCCGCGGCAGGCGCACGGGTTCGCGCTTGGCGGCGGGATCGAACAGGCCTTCGGAAGCCAGTTGCTCCTTCAGGCGCAGAAACGCCTCGTACAGATTGCCTAGTCCGGCCCACCTCATGGCGTCAGCCTGCAGCTGATAGTCGCCACGGGGCTCGTAGAGCGACACGCGGGCCCGGATTTCGACCTGATCACCGGCCCGCGGCGTGAAACCCACCGCACTGGCGCGGCTTCTGAACATGACTGCCCGCACGGAGGCCCGGCTGTCCTTGAGCGTGAAGTACCAATGCCCGGAAGCCGCCGCCGTGAAGTTGGAAATCTCTCCACGCACCCATAGCGCCGGGATGCTGCGCTCCAACAACTGCCCCACAGCTTGATTCAGCTGGGCAACCGTCAGGATATCCCGCGCAAATACGTTGTTTGTGACTGTAGATTCAATTGTCATGGGGCTTTCCGATGCGTACCTGTCCACAGGAGCCGCGTAGCGGGCCGCAATCATACCGCGTCCCAGCAGATTTTCCCCAACCGGCCCGAAAGCCAGCAAATTCGAACTAAATCATTGATTTTTATATAACTTTATTGAAAACAAAGCTGCTCGAAATTGAAGCAAACAAGTGCAAGCCCTGTGCCCACAAGCACTTCCGGGAAGTTTTGCACAGAATTATCCACAAGATCTGTGGATAGATTGGGGGTCGTACCGACTTGCCACACCCCCGCCGCACCGTTACAGTTTCGGCTTGATCAGATGCCGGTTCGCGCCGCTTTGCGCACCGGTCCCCCGGGAGTTGAACGCTTTGCTTTCCATACTGCGCGAGGCCGGCTGGCCGATATGGCCCCTGCTGGCGACATCCGTCCTGGGCCTGGCGCTGATCTTCGAGCGCTTCCTCTCCCTGCGCCGCGGCCTGGTCATGCCGCGCGGCCTGAGCGACCAAGTGGCTGAAATGCTGCGCAACCGCCAGGACACTCCCGACGCGATCAACCGCCTGGAGCGCAACTCGCCGCTGGGCCGGATCCTGGCCGAGGTAATGCGTCACCGCCACCTGCCGCGCGAGGAACTGCGCAACGTGGTCGAGGATACCGGCCGCGCCGTCGCCCACGACCTCAGCCGCTACATCTCCGCCATCGGCACCATCGCCGTGGTCGCGCCCCTGATGGGCCTGTTCGGCACCGTGGTCGGCATGATCGAGATCTTCGGCTCCTACACCCCCGGCGGCGGCGATCCCGCGCAACTGGCGCGCGGCATCTCGATGGCGCTGTACAACACCGGCTTCGGCATCCTCATCGCCATTCCCGCCATGATCGCGCACCGCTATCTGCGCGGCCGCGTGGACGGCTACCTCAGCGCCATGGAACAGACCGCGTCGCGCCTGGTCCGCGCCGTCTCCCCCGGGTCCGCCATGCGCGAGGGCCGTTCATGAATTTCCGCGGCCCCCGCGGCGAGCGCGATGAGCTGGATATCAACCTGATTCCGCTCATCGACGTGCTGCTGGTCATCCTGATCTTCCTGGCGGCAACCACATCCTTCGCGCGCTTCACCCAGCTGAAGGTGACGCTGCCCCAGGCCTCGATGGAACAGGACACGCCTCCGGCGCTGGAAGTCGCGGTCAGCCAGGACGGGCGCTACGCGCTCAACGGCACGCTCATCGACGTCTCCACGCCGCCCGAAATCGCCGAGGCCTTGCGCCAGGCCGCCGCCGGCAAGACCGAACCGCTGGTCGTCATCAACGCCGACGCCCAGGCCACCCACCAGTCCGTGATCAACATCATGGAAGCCGCCCGGCTGGCTGGCATCGGCCGCGTCAACTTCGCCGCGCAGACCACCCGGTGACCGCCAAGCGCGCCTCGACGCTGCTGGCGCGCCAATGGCAGCACGGCGGCTGGCTCTCCAATCTGCTGCTGCCGCTGTCCAGGCTGACCGCCTGGGAAGTGGCGCGCAAGCGCCAGCGCTACCTGGACGGCACCCGCCGCTCGTACCGCGCCCCCGTTCCCGTCGTGGTGATCGGCAATGTCTACGTCGGCGGCACGGGCAAGACCCCCATGGTCATCGCCACCGTCGAGGCGTTGCGGGCCCGCGGCTACACCCCCGGGGTCGTCAGCCGCGGCTACGGCGTCAAGGTCGGGCCGCACGCCCGCGTCGGGCTGGGCCAACTCGAAGCCGCCCGCTTTGGCGATGAACCCGCGCTGATCGCCCGCGCCACCGGAGCGCCGGTTTCCGTGCACCCGAAGCGCGCCCTGGCGGCCCAGGCCCTGCTGCAGGCGCACCCCAAGGTGGACGTGATCGTGTCGGACGACGGCCTGCAGCATCTGGCGCTGGCGCGCGACATCGAAATCGTGGTGCAGGACGAGCGCGGCGTGGGCAATGGCCGCCTGCTGCCGGCGGGCCCCCTGCGCGAGCCCGCCGAACGGCTCCGGGAGGTCGACGTGGTCGTGACGAACATCGGCACCCCCGACGGCCAGCCCCAAACCGGGGGCAGCGTCCGGCCGCGGCAAGTCCGCATGTGGCTGGAACCGGGCGATACGCGCCAGGTCTCGGGCCGCGGCGCGCGCCCCCTGGCCGCCTTTGCCGGCCAGCCGCGCATCGCGGCGGCGGCCGGCATCGGCAATCCGGAACGCTTTTTCACCACCCTGCGCGGCGCCGGCATCCAGCTGGAAACCGCGCTCGCCCTGCCCGATCATCACGATTACGCCGAGTCGCCCTTCCAGGCGCTGACAGCCGAGGCCATCCTGATCACCTCCAAGGACGCGATCAAATGCGCCGCCCTGGACGATCCGCGGCTGTGGGAAGTGCCCGTGCGCGCCGGCTTCTCCGATCCGCAACTGTTCGACTGGCTGGCGCAGGCGCTGCGCCAGCCAGTCCGGGCCTAGCAAACCGTCCGCCTGGCAGCGCCGCGCGGCCCGGCCCTCGGCAAACTGCTTTAGAATTCCGGTCATGGAATCCCGCCTACTCGACATCCTCGTCTGCCCGCTGTGCAAGGGCCGCCTCGAACACGACCGGCAGCAAGCCGAACTGGTTTGCCGCGCCGACCGCCTGGCCTTCCCTGTGCGCGACGGCATCCCCGTCATGCTGGAATCGGAAGCCCGCGCGCTGGACGACGCCCCCGCTTCCCACTGAACCGCCGAGCATGAGCTTCATCGCCCTGATCCCGGCGCGCACCGCCTCGACCCGGTTGCCCGACAAGCCGCTGGCCGACATCGCCGGCAAGCCCATGGTCGTGCGCACCGCCGAACGCGCGGCGCTGTCCGGCGCTTCCCGCGTCTATGTGGCCACGGACGACGTCCGCGTGCAACAGGCGGCGCAGGCGCACGGGCTGCAGGCGCTGATGACCCGCGCCGACCACCCGACGGGCACCGACCGCCTGGCCGAAGCCGTGGAGCAACTGGGCCTGCCTGACGACGCCATCGTGGTCAATGTGCAGGGCGACGAGCCCCTGATCGAACCCGAACTCATCGACGCGGTCGCGGCCAAGCTGCAAGCCAGCCCCGAGGCCGACATCGCGACCTGCGCCTGTCCCCTGGCCAACGCCGAGGCCCTGTTCAACCCCAACGTGGTGAAGCTGGTCTGCGCCGCGAACGACCGCGCGCTGTATTTTTCACGCGCCCCGATCCCCTGGGCCCGCGATGCGCTGGCCTCGGGCGAACGCGTGCTGGCCGACGGCCTGCCGGCCTGGCACCACATCGGCCTGTACGCGTACCGGGTGTCGTTCCTGCGCCGCTATCCGTCCCTGCCGCAGGGCGCGCTGGAACGTTTCGAATCTCTGGAGCAGCTGCGCGCCATGGAACACGGCCACGTCATCGTCGTCCATCGGGCGTCCAACCCTCCTGCCGCAGGCGTAGATACCCCGGCAGATCTGGAACGCGTCCGACTGGTCTACAGCAAGCAGATATAAGGGTTATTTCCTATGGCGCGGCTCCGCATCGGCTGCTGCATTGCGGCATAATTCCCCGGATCACAAAAAATACACCCCTTCAGGAGCACTCATGCGTCTCATCTTGCTCGGACCTCCCGGCGCCGGCAAAGGCACCCAGGCCGCGTTTCTCACCCAACACTTCGGCATTCCCCAGATTTCCACCGGCGACATGCTGCGCGCCGCGGTCAAAGCGGGCACGCCGTTGGGCATTGAAGCCAAAAAGGTCATGGATGCCGGCGGTCTGGTTTCCGACGAGATCATCATCGGCCTGGTACAGGACCGTCTGAAGCAGCCCGACTGCGCCAACGGCTACCTGTTCGACGGTTTCCCCCGCACCATCCCGCAGGCGGACGCGCTCAAGAGCGCCGGCGTCAAGCTGGACTACGTGGTGGAAATCGAAGTCCCCGAAGAAGACATCATCGAACGCATGAGCGGCCGCCGCGTGCACCAGCCCAGCGGCCGCAGCTACCACGTGCGCTTCAACCCGCCCAAGGTCGAAGGCCGTGACGACGTCACTGGCGAAGAGCTGATCCAGCGCGACGACGACCGCGAGGAAACCGTGCGCAACCGCCTGGCCGTGTACCGCGACCAGACCCGCCCCCTGGTCGACTACTACTCGTCCTGGGCGCAGCAGAATCCCGCCGACGCGCCGAAGTACCGCAAGATCTCCGGCGTCGGCGCGGTCGAAGAAATCAAGGCGCGCCTGTTCGAAGCCGTCCAAGGCTGATCGGCGCCTCGATGGCTCACAGGCCTTCGGCGCTGGCACCGGAACGCAACGCGTCCGGCCGGCCCCGAAGGCCTAGTCATATCCGGCGCCTGCCGCGCCGCTTTCATCCCTAGAACTACTGGTGGTAGACACATGGAAATCGCGAACAAGGTATTCATCGTCACGGGCGGCGCGTCCGGACTGGGCGCCGGCACGGTGCGCATGCTGGTCGAAAACGGCGCCAAGGTCGTCATCGCCGACGTGCAGGACGAGCCGGGCTCGGCCCTGGCCAAGGAACTGGGCCAGCGCTACGTCCACTGCGACGTGACCCAGGAAGCCGACGGCAAGAACGCCGTAGCTGCCGCGCTCGAGCTGGGCTCGCTCTTTGGCCTGGTGAACTGCGCCGGCGTCGCGCCCGCCGCCAAGATCGTGGGCAAGAACGGCGCGCATCCGCTGGAACTGTTCCAGAAGGTCGTGTCGATCAACCTGATCGGCAGCTTCAACATGATGCGCCTGGCCGCCGAGGCCATGAGCGCCAACGCGCCCGAACCCACCGGCGAACGCGGCGTGATGATCAACACCGCCTCCGTCGCGGCCTTCGACGGCCAGATCGGCCAGGCCGCCTACGCCGCCTCCAAGGCCGGCGTGGCCGGCATGACCCTGCCCATTGCGCGCGACCTGTCCAAGACCGGCATCCGCTGCATGACCATCGCCCCGGGCATCTTCGGCACGCCCATGATCTTCGGCATGCCGCAGGAAGTGCAGGACTCGCTGGCCGCCAGCATTCCCTTCCCCGCCCGCCTGGGCCGCCCGGAAGACTACGCCAAGCTGGTCCACAGCATCATCACCAACGACATGCTCAATGGCGAAACCATCCGCCTCGACGGCGCCATCCGCATGCCGCCGAAATAATGCCCCCACGCTTCGCCCGCTGCGCGGGCTCTCTGCCCCCCGAGGGGGCTCTTTTTCCCTTGGGGCGGCCCAAGGGAAAAAGGCGCTCCGGCGTAGAGAAAAAACGTAGGGCGAAGTGTTGCCCCATTCAAGGGGCAATGTTGGTTATGGGGCCTGCCGGCCCCCTTTTTACGTAGTCCTCCATGAGCCTGTTTCGTTCGGCGGCCACGGTCAGCAGCTTCACCCTGCTGTCCCGCATTTCCGGCCTGATCCGCGACATCCTGGTGGCCCGCGCTTTCGGCGCCGGCCCCATCACCGACGCCTTCTGGGTCGCTTTCCGCATTCCCAACCTGCTGCGCCGCCTGTTCGCCGAAGGAGCCTTCGCCCAGGCCTTCGTGCCCATCCTGGGCGCCGCGCGCAACAACCGTTCCGAAGCCGAAGTCCGCACCCTGCTGGACCGCGTGGCGCTGCTGCTGACCGCGGCGCTGATGCTCATCACCCTCATCGGCATCGTCGCCGCGCCCTGGGTGGTATCGGCCATGGCCAGCGGCCTGCGAGGAGCCGCCCGCGACACCGAATTCGGCGCCGCGGTATGGATGACGCGGGTGATGTTCCCCTATATCTTCTGCATGTCGCTGATCGCGTTCGCCTCGGGCGTGCTCAATACCTGGCGGCGCTTTGCCGTGCCGGCTTTCACGCCGGTGCTGCTCAACCTGGCGATGATCGCGGCCTGCATCTGGCTCGCGCCGCGCATGGACGTGCCGGTCTACGCGCTGGCCATCGGCGTCATGATCGGCGGCGTCGCGCAACTGGCTGTGCAATGGATCGCCCTGGCCCGGCTCGGCCTGACGCCACGCTTCACCCTGCGGTTCCGCGAGGCCTGGGGCGACCCCACGGTGCAGCGCATCCTCAAGCAGATGGCGCCCGCCACCCTGGGCGTCTCGGTCGCGCAGATCTCGCTCTTGATCAACACCAACATCGCCACCTGGCTCACGCCGGGCAGCGTTACCTGGCTGTCATTCGCCGATCGCCTGATGGAATTCCCCACGGCGCTGCTGGGCGTGGCGCTGGGCACGGTGCTGCTGCCCAGCCTGTCGGCCGCCCATGCCCGCGACGACCACGGCGGTTACAGCGGACTGCTGGACTGGGGCCTGCGCCTGGTGCTGCTGCTGGGCCTGCCGGCGGCGGTGGGCATGGCGCTGCTGTCCGACGGCCTGGTCGCCACCCTGTTCCACTACGGCGCCTTCGCCGCCCAGGACGTAAGCCAGACCCGGCTGGCGGTCATTTCCTATTCCGCCGGACTGATCGGTCTGCTGGCAGTGAAGATCCTGGCGCCCGGCTTCTACGCCAAGCAGGACATCCGCACGCCGGTGAAGATCGCCATCGGGGTGCTGATCATGACGCAGTTGATGAACCTGGTGCTGGTGCCTCTGATGGCGCATGCCGGGCTGGCCCTGGCAATCGGCCTGGGCGCCTGCCTGAATGCGCTGGCGCTGCTGATCGGCCTGCGCCGCCGCGGCGTCTACCAGCCCGGGCCCGGCTGGGCGGCGTTCGCGCTGCGCCTTTTGCCCGCCTTGGCGGCGCTGGCGGCCTTGCTCTGGTATGCGGACGGACGCATCGACTGGATCGCCCTGCAGGCCCACTCCGGTCAGCGGGTGGCCTGGCTGGCTGGCGTGCTGGCGGCCAGCGGCGCGGTCTACTTCGGAATGTTGTTACTGTTTGGCTTCCGCCCTAGGGACTTCGGCCGACGTCCGGCGCGCTAAGTTCGGACAATCTGCCTATATACACGTCAAAAGCCGGTCTAGTACCGGCTTTTTTTGCATTAGATTCGTCAAGAATTGACAATCAGCCGGTAATCTTTGGTAAAAAACCTTTATTATTTACAAATTGCCATCGAAAGGATCCCCCTTGAAGCACTGCGGGGACATGAAGTGAAGTACGCCCAAGGACAACCCATGGCGGACCAGGTAATCAATTGGCTGCTGTTATTGCGCTCCGGCAAGGCGACCGCCCAGGACTATAACGACTTCCTGGCGTGGCGCGCTGCCGACCCAGCCCACGAGAACGCCTGGCAGCAGCTGACCGGCTCGCTGGAAGGATCGACGTTTGGCCGGCTTGGCGACGCCTATCCCGCCGGCTACGCGACCACCGGCCCGGCCATCCCGCATCTCGCGGCCCCTCCCGGCCCCGCCATTGCGCCCCCTCGCCGCCGTTTTCTGGCCGGCGCGCTGGCGCTCGCCGGTACCGGCGCCTGCGCCGCCTACGTGGGCAATGCCTTCTATCCCCTGGGCAATGTCGCGGCGGATGCCGCCACGGCCACGGGCGAGCGTCGCCGCTACGTGCTGTCCGACGGCAGCCAACTGCTGCTGGACGCGCGCAGCCGCGTCAACCTGGACTTCACTCCCGCGTATCGCCAGGTCCGCCTGCTGGACGGCGCCGTGACGGTGTCGGTGGCTCCTGACGCGCGCCGCCCTTTCCTGGTCCAGACGGCAGAAGGCACGGTCCGCGCGCTGGGCACCCGTTACATGGTGCGCCAGCAAGCCCAGCGCACCCTGGTGGTGGTGCATGAGCACGAGGTCGAGGTCGAAACCATGTCCGGGGCCCACGGCACCGTCCGCGCCGGCACCGGCGCCCGGTTCGACGCGGCCCGCATGGACACCCCGCGCGCCGAACTCATGGCCGAAGCCGCCTGGGAAGCCGGCTGGGTCGAAGCCCGCGGCCGCCCCCTGGCCGAAGTGATCGCCGCCCTGCGCCCCTACCGCAGCGGCACGCTGCGCGTGTCCATGGCCGCTGGCGGCCTGCCGGTATCCGGCCACTTCCCGCTGGACGACACCGACGCAGCGCTCGATACGCTGCGCGACATCATGCCCATCCACGTCCGCCGTTTCACGCCCTGGTTCGTCTCCATCAGCGTCGCCACCTGACAACGCCGGCATTCGCCCCGTGCCGCCGGAGCGGCTTCGTTGTATACTAAGCACGGTGTTTTTATCCAGTAGGCGCCACGGGTTTTCCTCAAACGCATGAGGACCATCCGCAAGGGCTCTCCAGCCCAGGGAATTCCTCCCGCAGCGCCCCCCGCCCGGTTGACGGGCGCTCCATCGGCTGATCAAACATTAAAAGCTTGCATTCCCGTAGGGACTTGCTACAATGTTCGACTTTGCCGAATTCAACTTATATAGCAACATGGCCAATACCGCCCAAGCCCGCAAGCGCGCTCGCCAATCCGTTGAGCGCAACAAGCACAATTCCAGCCTGCGCTCGATGCTGCGCACCGCCATCAAGCGCGTTCGCCAATCCATCGCCGCTGGCGACAAGGCTGCGGCTGGCGAAGTGTTCCAGAAGGCCTCCAGCGTGATCGATCGCGTGGCCGACAAGAACATCATCCACAAGAACAAGGCCGCTCGCCACAAGAGCCGCCTGGCTGCCGCCATCAAGGCGCTGGCCTAAGCCATTCTGCCGCCCTGTTTTCAGGGCGTCACGAATACGGCAAATGAAAAAGGATGCCCATGGGCATCCTTTTTTGCGTTTCGGGCCGCCGCAAAGCCTCTATTTTTCGGCGTCCATATACTCCCCTTTGCCCCCTTGCGCCCGCCGCGGCTATAACTGCGCCGCGATCCGCTCGGCGAAGAAATCGATGAACGCGCGCACCCGGGCAACCTCCGCCGATCGGGGCGGCCATAGCAGCGAAACGCTGCCCCGGTTTTCCGTGTAGTCCTCGAGCACCGGCCGCAGCCGCCCCGCTGCCACGTCTTCCTTTACCAGGTAGCTGGGCGCCTGCACGATCCCCAAGCCGCCGATCGCCGCGGACGCCAGGGCCTCGCCATCATTCAATATGCTGGAGGGCTTGAATACCCTGCCCGACGGCTCTCCCTTGAAAGCCCAGGTTTCCGTCCTGCCAGTCGTTGGAAACCGATAGTAGATACAGCAATGCTCACCGAGATCCGCAGGCGTGCGCGGCGTGCCGCGCTGGGCCAGATAAGCGGGCGAGGCGCAAGTCGTGAACGCGTGCGGGCCGATGTTGCGGGCCTGCAGCCCTGAATCCTCCAGTTCGCCCAGGCGCAATACGAGGTCGTATCCGTCCTCGATCACGTCGACGATCAGGTCGTCCAGGTTGATGTCGACCATCACCTCGGGAAAGCGCGCGTGGAAGTCGCTGAGCGCCGGCAACACGATCCTGCGGCCCATCACCGTGGGAACACTGATCTTGAGCCGGCCGCGGGGCGCGTTCTGCACCAGCTGCAACTCGCGCTCCGCCTCCTGGAGATCCTTCAGGATCTTGCTGACATAGCGGTACAGGACCTCGCCTTCACCGGTCGGCCCCAGAGAGCGCGTACTGCGATGCAGCAGCCGTACGCCCAGCTTGAGCTCCAGCCTTTCAACCGCCTTGCCCGCCGCGGACGCGGACAGGCCCAGCTTGCGCCCGGCCGCAGCGAAACTGCCGGACTCCACCGTGGCCGCGAAGGCCACCATTCCACTGAACGATTCGATCGAAAAGGTTCCGGACATATGTTCGCGACTCTAAAGACCGCCACCCGTCTTCTGTCGGAGGCGGTACCGATGAATGATGCATCCCAATGGGATGCCGGGCTGAACGCTGGCTACAGCTGATCCGATCAGCCGTCGATGCGCTTGAACCTCCGATCCTGACACAAGGCTGGATTTTTAGAGGAGACCACAATGAATACAGGACTACGCCACCCTTCGGCGTCAGAAAATTCAGACTTTCAGCACGCTGCCTTCGACATCATCGTGGTGGGAGGCGGTTCGGCGGGCGCCGTGCTGGCCAGCCGCCTGAGCGAGGATCCCGCCCGCCGGGTACTGCTGCTCGAGGCCGGCCAGGCCTATCCGCCCCACGCCTACCCGGACGCCGTCCGCGCCCAGAACATCATCGGCGGCGACGCCAAACACGACTGGGGATACGTGTCCCAGCCAGGCTGGGGCGGAAAGTCCTTCCTGGTTCCGCGGGGCAAGGTGCTGGGCGGCTCCTCGGCCGTGAATGCCGGCGTCTGGATGCGCGCGCCCGCAGCCGACTTCGAGCGCTGGACCCGAGCAGGACTGCCGCATTGGTCCATCACCGACGCGCTGCCATTCTTCCGCGGCAGTGAATGGACCGCCTCGGGCGCGGACCAATGCCATGGCCGCACCGGCCCGGAGCCGGTGCACCAGTTGCAGGACGACGAAATCTCCGACATGCAGCGCGCGTTCCTGGTTTCGGCCCAGATGGCGGGCCATGCCCGCGTGCAGGACTTCAACAGCGACGCGCCTTTCGGCGTCGGCCCCTACCCGATGAACAACCGCATGGGCCAACGGCTGAACACGGGTATGACCTACCTGTCGGACGTCGTGCGCGCCCGACCCAACCTGACGATCTACAGCGAGACGCTGGCGGACCGCGTCGAGATTGAAAATGGCCGGGCGCAGGCCGTGATCCTGGCCGATGGCGAGCGGATCGCAGCCGGCGAAGTCGTACTCGCGGCTGGGACGTATGGATCGGCGGCCATCCTGCTTCGTTCCGGCATCGGGCCGGCGGCGGGCCTCAAGGCACTGGACATCCCCCTGGTCGCCGATCTTCCGGTCGGCCTGCGACTGCAGGAGCATCCCTTCTACTTCACGGTCTGGGCCGCGCACCCCGACCGGCTGGGGCTGCCCATCCCGCCGGTTGGCGCCATCCTGTGGACCCGGTCATCCCGGGCCGGGCCCGGCGACGGCGACCTGCATGTCAGCGCAGTGCATTATGGCGACCCCGCCGACTCGCCCACCGGCGCAATCTTCATGCTGGCCCTGGCGCTGACTCGCCCCAGCTCCATCGGCAGCCTCAAGCTGCAAGACCGCGATCCCCGCACTGCGCCGCTCATCGACCTCAACATCCTGGGGACTGCGCGCGATCGGAAACTGATGGTCGAAGGCATTCAATTGATCCGCCGGATCGCGAGCCAGGGCCCGCTGTCCGAGATCATCGCTCAGGAGCTCGTGCCGGGCCCCGCCGCAGCGGACGCTGCGGCGCTGGAAGCGGCCCTGCCGACAGCGTTGGACATCTATCACCACCCCACCTCGACCGCCCCCATGGGCGGCGACGGCGATCCTGGCGCGGTAACGGACTATCAGGGACGCGTGCGCGGCATCGCCAGACTGCGAGTCGCGGACGCATCCTGTTTCCCGGACGTCCCCTCCGTCGCCACCAATCCCACCGTAGTCATGCTGGCCGAACGCGTCAGCCACTGGATCAGGAACACGGAGGCCAGATCATGAAAGATGCCGCAAACACCGCCTGGACCCGCAAGGCCTACAACTGGATCGGCGGCGTCCAGCGCTCCGAAGGCGCCCTGAGGGAATCGATCGACCCTGCCACCTACAACATCATCGGCCACTACCCCGACAACGGCTTGGCGGCGGCAAAGTCGGCCGTCACGGCAGCCGTACGCGCCTTCCGCACGACGCCTTGGGCCCATGACCACGAACTGCGCGCCCGCGTGCTGGAGCAGTTGGCGCGGGCATTCGAGCGCAACCGCGACCGGCTGCTGGACATCCTCTCCCTCGAAAACGGCAAGATCAAGGGCGAAGCGGGCTTCGAGCTCGACATGATTCCAAGCAAGCTGCGCTACGCGGCCGCCGCCGCCCTGCTCGAAAGCGGCCGGGCGCTGACGCCCAGGCCCGGCAGCATTTCCATGGTCCTGCGCCAACCCATGGGCGTAGCGGCGGTGATCGCGCCCTGGAATTCACCGGCCGT
The DNA here is from genome assembly GCF_058796095.1 of Achromobacter sp. GW823-FHT04E03. Lineage (NCBI taxonomy): Bacteria > Pseudomonadati > Pseudomonadota > Betaproteobacteria > Burkholderiales > Alcaligenaceae > Achromobacter > Achromobacter sp. GW823-FHT04E03. The sequence continues at coordinate 1,620,805 of NZ_JBXAIJ010000001.1, forward strand.
GCTGACGATACGGTCGCTGGCGCCGGCGCTAGCGGCCGGCTGCACGGCGGTCGTCAAGCTGCCAGGCCAGGTGGCGCAAACAGCCAGCTTCATGGCCGAGATCATGGCCGAGGCGGAGGACCTTCCGGACGGCGTGATCAATCTGTTCTTCGAAAGCGGACCCGATGGCTCCGCCTATCTGGTGGACTCGCCCGAGGTTCCCGTCGTCAGCTTCACCGGCTCCACCCGCACGGGCCGCGCGATCAGCGCCGCCGGCGCCAGGCACTTGAAGCGTTTCGGCATGGAACTCGGCGGCAAGACTCCCATGATCCTGTTCGATGACGCGGACGTGGACGCGGCGCTGCCCGTGCTTGAAAAGGCCTTGACTGTCTTCAGCGGCCAGTTCTGCATGACCGGCTCCCGCTTGCTGGTCCAGGACGGCATCTACGCCGAGGTTCGCGACGGACTGGCCTGCCGGCTGCGCAAGGTCAAGGTCGGCCCGGCTGCCGATCCGGACAGCGACATGGGGCCGCTGATCGACCGCGCCAGCGTAGAACGCGTCGACCATGCCGTCGTCCTTGCGATCGCGGCGGGCGCCACCGCAGTCGAGCGCGGCGGGCCGGTGGACACAGGCCCGCTGGTCGGCGGCGCCTTCTACCGCCCCACGCTCCTGGAGGTGACCGAAAACAGCCTGGCCATCGTCCAGCAAGAAACTTTCGGCCCGGTGTTGACGATCCAGCGCTTTGCCGACGAGGCCGAAGCCATACGCCTGGCCAACGACAGCGAATACGGCCTGGCCGCCAGCGTCTGGACCCGCGACGTCGAGCGGTCGCTGCGTGTCGCGCAAGCCATCGACGCAGGTTCGGTATGGATCAACGACTGGGCCAAAGTCTACGACAGCACCGAGGAAGGCGGCTTCAAGCAATCCGGGCTGGGACGCCTGAATGGCGTGGCCGCGCTGGAGGACTTCATCGAATACAAGCACATCGCGCTCAAATCCGGCCTCGGGTAATGCCGACCAGCCAGAACATCCATTAGAAAAAAGGAGGCTCCCATGCCGGATTCCATCGCCGCAAAGCTGATTGACGCGCTCCATGCGGGCGCGGACGTCCCGCCAGGCTGCCGCGTCAATCACGCGCGCGGACTGCTTGTGGAAGGCAGATTCCTTGGCGTGCCCCGGGCAGCGCAATTCTGCGCTTCGCCCATGTTCAACGACGCTGAGCAGCCGCTCCTCGCCCGATTCTCGGACTCCGGCCCCGACCCGCGGATTCGCCAGGACAGTCCGCAAGCCGAACCGCGCGGCCTGGCCGTGCGTATCGGACAGGGTTCGCAGTTGGTGCTCGTAGGCCACTCGATCGAAGGTTTTCCCGCACAAGACCCGCAGACGTTTCTTGCATTCATACAGGCCCTGAACACGCAGCACACCGCCCCCGAGGCGTTGCAAGCCCATCTGGCGACCAATGCGCCGGCGCAACGCTTCGGCCAACTGCAGCAAGACGCCCTGCCCACGGGCTACGCCTCCCGCAGCTATCACATGCTTCATTCCTACCGCCTGACCGCCGCGGATGGCGGAACGCGAACTGGCAGGTTGACGATCCGGGGCAGGAACGCCGATGGCGCTCACAAGGCCCTGACCGGTCGGAACTGTATGGACGAGGCCTTGCGCCATGCAATGGCGGCGGGCCCGGTGGCACTGGAACTGGCGTTTACCCCGGAGCCGGAACGAGGCACGACGGACGACCCGTCCACGGGCTGGCCAGGGCATGGCGGCTCGCTGCTCCTGGGATATCTGATGCTGGAACGCCTTGCGCCAGATCAGGACGCACAGCGCACCCTGGTATTCGACCCTTCCATCCTGCCTGCCGGCATCGAGTTCGCGGGCGACCCGTTGCTGAAGGCGCGCTTGCAGGCCTACCGGCTGGCGGCAGAGCGACGACTGCGCGGCACTTCCTGATCCAGGCCAGACGCCAGGCGGCTCCGGGCCGCCTGCGCCGCCTCGCGCAACGACGCCATCAATGCATCCACCAGCGGATTGCCCGGCCGGTGCTCTGGAAACACCACGCTGACCCGGAACGGAAACGAGCGCGCCAAGGGGCGGATATGCAGGCCCCGGCCGGCAAAATCCAGCGCAGTCAGCGGGTTCACGATGGCCAGGCCCAGGCCCTGGCGCACGAAGGTACACACAGACACGGCAGTCGTCGTCTCGACGATGGACCGCCGCAGCACGCCGGCTTCGGCAAAGGCTTCGTCGATCTGGATACGATAGGGATCGCTGGAGGACAGGCTGACGAACGCATGGCCTTCGAAATCGGCCAGCTCGATGCGCTGCCTGCCCAGGAGTTCGTGGGCGTCGGGCAGCACGCAGACTTCGTCCACTTCCAGCAGCAGCTCCACGCGCGTGCCGGCCGGCGCCGCGTCGTGCTCGGTCAGGCCCAGGTCGTAACGCTGGGCGCTCAGCCATTCCTCCAGGAAGGGCGATTCCTGGGTTTCCAGCGCCAGGCTCACCCCGGGATGGCGCTCATGGAAACGCCGGAACGCGTCCGGCAGGATCGAATGGGAAAAGACCGGCAGCGCGATCACCGACAGTTGCCCGCCCTTGTAGGCCCGCAGGCGGGCCGCGGCCGAAGCGACCCGTTCCAGGCCGGCGTAGGACTGGCGGACCTCGTCGAACAGCGCCAGGCCCGGCATGGTGGGCCGCAGCCGCCCTGCCACCCGGTCGAACAGCGTGAAGCCTATGCCCTGCTCCATGCGCGCCAGCTCGCGGCTGACGGTCGGCTGGGAAGAGCCCAGCAGCTCGGCCGCCTTGGTCACGCTGCCGGCGATCATGACCGCACGGAAGACTTCGATTTGCCGGTGCGTCAGCATCGCCTACCCATATCAAAAATGAATCGATCAAGGAATTTTAAGCATTTTACTGGATGACCGAAGCCGGGCATCATGCCGCCTTGTTTTCACTTCCACCAACAAGGTTTCGCCCGCCATGGCCTTCGATCCGCGCCAACTCACCCAACTCGCCGCCGAGCACGGCACGCCGCTCTGGGTGTACGACGCCGCCGTCATCCGTGAACGCATTGCGCAACTGCGCCGCTTCGACACCATCCGCTATGCGCAGAAGGCCTGCTCCAACCTGCACATCCTGCGCCTGATGCGCGCCGAAGGCGCCGTGGTGGACGCCGTCTCGCTGGGCGAGATCGAGCGCAGCCTGGCTGCCGGCTTCCAGCCCCAGGGCGAGCCGGAAGGCATCGTCTTCACCGCGGACCTGATCGACCACGCCACGCTGGCCGCGGTGCTCAAGCACGGCATCACCGTCAACGCCGGTTCCCTGGACATGCTGGCCCGCGTGGGCCAGGCCTCGCCCGGCCATCGCGTCTGGCTGCGCATCAACCCGGGTTTCGGCCACGGCCACAGCAACAAGACCAATACCGGCGGCCCGCAAAGCAAGCACGGCATCTGGATCGGCGATGTGGCCGAAGCCATGGCCATCGTGCGCCGCCACGGCCTGAAGCTGGTCGGCATCCACATGCATATCGGCTCGGGCGTGGACTACACCCACCTGTCCAGCGTGTGCGACGCCATGGTCGACGTGGTCGCCTCGCTGGACCATGACATCGAAGCCATTTCGGCGGGCGGCGGCCTGTCCATCCCGTACCGCGAAGGCGATGCCCGTATCGACTGCGACCACTACTTCGAGCAATGGGACGCGGCGCGCCGCCGCATCGCCGAACGCCTGGGCCACGAGATCCGCCTGGAGATCGAGCCGGGCCGCTTCCTGGTCGCCGAGGCCGGCGCGCTGGTGTCGGAAGTGCATTCGATCAACCGCCGCCCGGAGCGCGACTTCGCGCTGGTCGATGCCGGCTTCAACGACCTGATGCGCCCGGCCATGTACGGCAGCTATCACCGCATTTCGGTGCATGCGCCCGATGGCGGCAAGCCGCAGGGCGCGGCGGAGACCCGCATCGCCGTGGCCGGCCCGCTGTGCGAATCGGGCGACGTGTTCACCCAGGACGCCGGCGGCGTCGTGTCGGATCAGTTGCTGCCGCAGCCGCGCATCGGCGACTTCCTGGTGTTCCACGACGCGGGCGCCTACGGCTCGTCCATGTCCTCGAACTACAACAGCCGCCCGCTGGCGCCCGAAGTGCTGCTGGACAACGGCGCGGCGCGGCTGATCCGCCGGCGCCAGACGATAGGCGAACTGCTGGCGCTGGAAGACGCCTGAGCGCCATCAGGTCGGGAACGCCTCGCGCAAGGCGAAGGTTGCCTGCTTGAACACGCCCAGGTCGGTGCCCACCGCCACGAAGTGCATGCCCATGTCCAGGTAGCGCCGCGCATCCGCATGCACCGGCGCAAGAATGCCCACGGCCTTGCCTTGGGCGGACACCCGCTGGTACAGATGGCGGATGGCCTCCTGGACTTCGGGATGGCCGGGATTGCCGATATGTCCCAGCGCCGCGGCCAGGTCGGACGGCCCGATGAACACGCCGTCCACGCCTTCCACCGAAGCGATCTCGTCCACCGCGGCGATGCCCGGGCGGCTTTCTATCTGCAGCAGCACGCAGATGTTGTCGTTGATGGTGTGCAGGTAGTCCGGCACCGTGCCATAGCGGTTGCTGCGCTGGGCGCCCGCCACGCCGCGCATGCCCTGCGGCGGGTAGCGCGTGGCGGCCACGGCCCGGCGCGCGTCCTCTTCGGATTCGATGAACGGAATCAGCAGGTTGTAGAAGCCGATATCCAGCAGCCGCTTGATCTCCACCGGATCGTTCCACGACGGCCGCCCGACAGCGGCGCTGGCGCTGCCCTGCAAGGCCTGCAGCTGCTGCAGGAACATCGGCACCTCGTTGGGCGAGTGCTCGCCGTCCAGCAACAGCCAGTCGAAATCGGCCAGGCCCACGAGCTCGGCCGTGATGTGGCTGGACATGCACATCCAGAATCCGATGAGCCGTTCGCGCGCCAGGATGCGTTGGCGGAAACGGTTGGGTAGGGGTGAGTTCATTGCACTTTTCACTTCATCAAGAAAAACAGGTCAGGCCGGGCCAGCAAGCCCGGCCGCGCATTCAATCCACGCATTCAATCCATTTTCGCGCCCGAGGCCTTGGCGGCCTTGCCCCATTTCGTGATCTCGTTATCCACGAACGCCGAGAACGATTTCGGGTCGTCGGCCACCACCACGAACCCCACGCTCTCCAGCTTCTGCCGGATCTCGGGCGAGGATAGCGCCTTCACCGTCGCCTGGTTCAGGCGCTGGATCACGGCGGGCGGCGTCTTCGCTGGCGCCGACAAGCCAAACCAGGACTCGGCCGAAAAACCCGGATAGCCTGATTCCGCCACCGTCGGCGTATCGGGATAGGCGGGATTGCGCTTGGCGCTGGCCACGGCCAGTGCGCGCAGCTTGCCCGACGTGACCTGCGGCAGCAAGGCGTCCTGGTTCAGGAACAATACCGAGACACGGCCTCCGATGGTGTCGGTGATGGCGGCGGCGCCGCCCTTGTAAGGCACGTGCACCAGGTCGATCTTGGCGTCCTGTTTCAGCATCTCCATGGCCAGGTGGCCAGAGGAGCCGCTGCCCGAGCTCGCATGCGTGTACTTGCCCGGATTCTCCCGCGCCAGCTTGATGAAGTCCGCGAAAGTCTTGCCCGGGAAATCATTGTTGGCCACCAGCACATTGGGGCCGGTGGCCAGCAGCGAGATATGCGCGAAGTCGCTGTTGCGGTATGGCATGTTCTGGTAGATCGCGTAGCTGATGGCGTTGGACCCCACGCCGGACAGCAGCAGGGTATAGCCGTCGGGCTCGGCCTTGGCCACCATGTCGGAGCCGATATTGCCATTGGCGCCGCCCTTGTTCTCCACCACCACGGTCTGGCCCAGTTCCTTGGACAGTTCGGCCGCCAGCAGGCGCCCCACCGAATCGGTGCTGCCGCCCGCGGGGAACGGCACCACCAGCTTGAGTTGCTTGGCGGGCCAGGCCGCGCCCTGCGCCATCAGCATGCCGGGCAGCATGGCCAGTGTCCCCGCCGCCGCCAGGATGGCCAGGCGCGCGCGCGCCGCCGGTTTCTTCTGTTGCATGGTTGTCTCCTCTATGGTTTTTTTAGTATGTGCGCCCGGTGTCCGGGTCAGTGGATTTCAGGCTCGCCCGCGGCCGGAGCGCGCGTTTCGGTCTGAAGAAAATCAAAATCGCAGCCCGTGTCGGCCTGGCCGATATGCTTGAGGTACAGCACGCCATAGCCGCGCTCGAAACGCGGCGGCGGCGCCTGCCAGGCGGCGCGGCGCGCGGCAAGCTCCTCGTCGGACACCAGCAGTTCCAGGCGCCGCGCCGGCACGTCCAGCGTGATGCGGTCGCCGTCCTGCACCAGCGCCAACGGGCCGCCCACATAGGCCTCGGGCGCCACGTGCAGCACACAGGCGCCATAGCTGGTGCCGCTCATGCGCGCATCCGAAATGCGCACCATGTCGCGCACGCCCTGCTTCAGGAGCTTCTGCGGAATCGGCAACTGCCCCCATTCGGGCATGCCGGGCGCGCCCTGCGGCCCCGCGTTCTGCAGCACGATGACGCTGTCGGCATCCACGTCCAGGTCGGGGTCGTCGATGCGCGCCGCCATGTCGTTGTAGTCCTTGAAGACCACCGCGCGGCCCGTGTGCACCTGCAGATGCGCCTCCATCGCGGGCGGCTTGATCACCGCGCCGTCGGGCGCCAGGTTGCCGCGCAGCACCGCCAGCCCGTCGCGCTCGATCAGCGCCTGCGCGCGCGGCCGGATCACGTCTTCATTGAAGATCCGCGCGCCCGCGATGTTCTCGCCCAGCGTGCGGCCATCCACGGTGCGCTGCGTCGTGTCCAGCAGGTCGCCCAGTTGCACCAGCATGGCGCGCAGGCCGCCGGCGTAATAGAAGTCTTCCATCAGGTACTTGCCGGCCGGCCGCAGATTGGCCAGCACCGGCGTGGTGCGCGCCAGATGGTCGAAGCGGTCCAGGTCCAGCCCGAAGCCGCTGCGCCGCGCCATGGCGATCAGGTGCACCACGGAATTGGTTGAGCCGGACAGCGCCAGCACCGTGCGCACGGCATTGTCGAACGACGCGGCGGTCAGCAGGTCCGACGGCTTCAGGTCTTCCCACACCATTTCCACGATGCGCTTGCCGGTCAGGCTGGCCATCTGCGCGTGGCGCGAATCCGGCGCGGGGATCGACGAAGCGCCCGACAGGCACAGGCCCAGCGCCTCGACCGCGCCCGTCATGGTGGACGCGGTGCCCATCGTCATGCAGTGGCCGGGCGAACGGGCGATACCGTCCTCCACGCCCTGCCAGTCTTCCTCGGTAATGTTGCCGGCGCGCAGCTCGGCCCAGTATTTCCAGGTGTCCGAGCCCGAGCCCAGCGTGTTGCCGTTCCAGTTGCCGCGCAGCATGGGGCCGGCCGGCATGAAGATGGTGGGCAAGTCCATGGACACCGCGCCCATCAGCAGCGCGGGCGTGGTCTTGTCGCAGCCGCCCATCAGCACACAGCCGTCCGCGGGATAGGAGCGCAGAAGCTCTTCGGTCTCCATCGCCAGCAGGTTGCGGTAGAGCATGGTGGTCGGCTTCTGGAAGGGTTCCGACAGGCTCATGGCGGGCATTTCCACCGGGAAGCCGCCCGCCTGCCAGATGCCGCGCTTGACCTCTTCGACGCGCTGCTTGAAGTGGCTGTGGCAGGGGTTGATGTCGCTCCAGGTGTTGATGATGGCGATCACCGGCTTGCCGGCGTAGTCCGAGCGGTGATAGCCCATCTGCGCGGTGCGCGAACGGTGGCCGAACGAGCGCAGGTCGCGCACGCCATACCAGCGGTGGCTGCGCAGTTCTTCGGGTTTCTTGCGCTTGTCTGAATTGCTCATGTCTCTGTTCCTGTGCTCTTGGGCAAGGGTTTATAGGGAAAACGGAATCACGCCGGGTCCAGCAGATAAGGCGTGCCGGCGCGCTCGCAGATGGCGCGCAGGCGTTCGGCCAGCGCGGCGGAAATGGGTATGCCGGCGCGCAGCCGGCGCGCGCGCTCGGCGGCTTCGGGCTCGCCCGCCACCAGCACCGGCTCGTCCGGGTTGGCGGGCGGCGTATCGTGCATGGCGTCGATCATGTCGTCCATGTCGGACTCGAACGAGCCCGCCGCGCGGAAGGCGTCGGGGTTCAAGGCCAGGAAGAAATGGCCCACATCGTCGGGTTCGCCCGGCCGGCGGGTCGGGGCGCGGCGCGCGGCGAAGGCGCTGCCGCTGAGCGTGCCGCCCAGGATCTGCGCCATCATCGCCAGGCCGTAGCCCTTGTGGCTGCTCATGGCGGCAGTGCCGCCCAGCGGGGTCAGGCCGCCCTCGGGATGCGTGAAGATGAATTGCATGGCGGCCGCCGCATCGGTAACCGCGCCGCCCTGCCCGTCCACCGCCCAGCCTGGCGGCAAGGGCTGATCCAGGAAGTCGTAGACCTTGACCTTGTTGGCGGCGACGGTGGTGGTCGCCATGTCCAGCACAAAGGGTTCGTTGTAGGCGGCCGGCGCGCCGAAGGCGATGGGATTGGTGCCCAGCATGGGCATGGCGCCGCGCGTGGGCACCATGATGACGCCGTTGGCGCTGCTGGTCACCAGCCCGACCACGCCGCGCTCGACCGCGATGCGCGCATAGACGCCGGCCGCGCCGAAGTGATGCGAATTACAGACCGACACGGCGCCCACGCCGTGCTCCAAAGCCTTGTCCACCGCCAGGTTCATGGCCTGCGCCGCCACCGGATAGCCCAGGCCGCCCATGCCGTCGATCAGCGCGCTGGCGCCGCCGTCGCGCAGGATCCGCGGCCTGGCGTCCAGCCGCAGGGCGCCAGCGCGCAGCTTGTCCTCGTATGCCGGCAGCATGGAGATGCCGTGCGAGTCGATGCCCAGCAGGTCGGTGCGCGCCATCAGGCCCGCGGTGATGTGCGCCAGGTCCTGCGCCATGCCCCAGGCCATCAGCACCTGCAGGATCTGCTCGCGGACCTGCTCCACCGGCACTTCCGCCGCGATATTCCCTTGCACTCTGGTCTCCTGTAGTTTTGGTTTGATCGCAGCGGGCGGACGGAAGGGATCAATCGCGCTCGCGGTCCACCAGCCGGTGACGGGCCTGGCCCAGATGGAACTGCATGGCCACGCGGGCGCGCTCGCTGTCCTGTTCGCGGATGGCGTCCAGGATCGCGGCATGCTCGTCCACCACGCGCTGCGCACGCTGGCGCGAACCGGTGCGGGTCAGGTTCAAGGTCAGCCGCATGAAGCCGCTGATGGATTCGTGGATGCTTTCCAGCACGCCCAGATAGAAGTCGTTGCCGCTGGCTTCGGCGATGCTGGCATGGAAGGCCAGGTCGGCCTCGGCCGACACCTGGCCGCGCGCCAGGCTGTCGGCGAAGGCCGCATGCGCATCGGCGATCTTCCTGAGCTGCTCGTCGGTGCGGCGCAGCGCCGCCAGGCGCGCGGCGTCGCCCTCCAGCGCCACCCGGACCTCCTGGGCCCGCAGGTAGGCGCTGACGTTCTGCACGTCGTTGAAGGTCTTCAGGCGCGGTGCGGGCGCATGGCTGACAAAGGTGCCTAGCCCCTGGTGCGCGGTGATCAGGCCGTCGGCGCGCAGCCGCAGCAGCGCTTCGCGCACCACCGGACGCGAGACGCCGAAGCGTTCGGATATTTCGTTCTCGGAAGGCAGCTTGTCGCCCACGTTCAACCCGCCAGAGACGATCTGCTCGAAGATCTGGCCGTACAGCTGATCCGCCAGCCGCACCCGGTGCCCGCGTTCGAGCACCAGCGCGCCCGCGGCATCGTGTTCGGCGGGCGCCTGCGGCGCTGGCGCGGGTGTTGCTTTGGGTCGGGCCACGAAACCTCCTCGATGCTATGGCGCTGTCCGCGATGGCGGGACAGCGCTCATCGTACCGTCAATGCGCGGCGCCAGTGCGCTCACGCAGCAGCCGCCTCCCGGTCCCAGGCCGCCAGGGCGCGCGCCACCGGCGCCACCCGCTCGCGCTCGGCGGCGGAGATGCCGGTCAGCAGGGGCAGCATCGGCCCCATGTCCGCCACGCCCGACAGCGTCACGGCATCGTGCAGCACGCGGATGGGACTGATGCTGTCGCGGCAGTCTTCCAGGCCCAGGTACTGCTGGCGCACAGCCTCGGCTTCGTCATAGCGGCCGTCGCGCAGCAGATGCAACAGGCGCATCGAACCGCGCGGCGCCACGCAGACCGAGCCGGAGGTGAAGCTCTTCAGGCCGAAATCGCGGTAGTGCACGATGGCCGGACGTTCGCCGATGCCGCTGACGATCCAGCGCGCGTCCACCGCCTGCAGCAGCGATGACAGGTAGGCGTCCTGCGACGGATCATCGCGCACGACGGCGTACTTGAAGGCCACGATGCGACCCTCTTCGATCAGGCGCGCGGCGCTTTCCGGCGCCAGGTAGCCGGACGACTTGATGTAGATCACCGCGGGCTTGCCCAGCGCGTCCGTGAAGCGGCGCACGCCTTCGGCCAGGCCCGCGTCCGTGTAGGGAAAGGACATGGGCAGCAACATGGCCGTGGGAAACGCACGCGTACGCAGGATCGCCGCCTGGTCCATCATCTTGCCGTAGTCGGGCCCCACGGAAGGCAGGATCCACGTGTCCGCGCCCGCCAGTCCGGCCAGCATGTCGACGATGCGCGCGTACTCGCCCACGCCCACGTTGTAGAAGTTAGCGTTGCCGCCATACATCACGTTGCGCACGCCGCCCGCTTCCAGATGGCCGAGCAAGGCCTTGTTGGCCGCCTCGTTCAGGGAAAGATCGTCGTGGCGCGCCAGCGGCGGCACGGCGATGACCGAACGCTGCAAATCCTGCGCGGTGACCGGGGAGGTTTTCATGGACGGGGCTCCTGGCTGATCCTGCTATCGGGTGTGGGGGTTCGAAAAAGTATACTTGGTTGACAAGCACAAGCTCAATACATATATTTGTTTTACAAGTAGTCCGGCAGCAAAACGCAGGGCGCCGCGGGGTGCCATGCGGCGTCAAAGCCTCGGGCCATGCCAGGGGCGGAATACCCCCAGAAACGATGCGCGGCCACGCGCACACCGAGGAGACGAATTCCATGCATGCAGCCCCTGCGCGAGGCCGGTCCGCCTTGGCCGTTCTTTGCAGCGCCGCCCTGGCGGCGGCCGCCTTCCTGTCGCCGGCCGCGCCGGCGCGGGCAGACTACCCGGAACGGGACGTCAAGATCATCGTGCCCTTCCCGGCCGGCGGCACCACCGACATCGCGGCCCGCATCGTCGCCGCCGAACTCGGCAAGACCTGGAACAAGGCCGTGGTGGTGGACAACAAGGCAGGCGCAGGCGGCAACGTCGGCACGGCCGAAGCCGCCCGGGCCGCGCCGGACGGCTACACGCTGCTGATGGGCACCGTCAGCACCCATGCGATCAACCAGTCGGTCTATGCCAAGCTGCCTTACGACCCGGTCAAGGACTTCGTGCCGGTGACGCTGGTGATCCCCGTACCCAACATCCTGGAACTCAACCCCGCGTTTGCCGACAAGCACGGCATCCGCACGGTGGCCGACCTGATCAAGTACCTGAAGGCCAATCCGGGCAGCGTCAACATGGCGTCCACCGGCAACGGCACCTCCACGCATCTGTCGGGAGAGCTCTTCCAGAACATGACGGGTACGCGCATGACCCACGTGCCGTACAAGGGCAGCAGCCCCGCGCTGACCGATGTGATGGCCGGTTCCGCCGATCTGATTTTCGACAACCTGCCGTCCTCCATGGGGTTCCTCAAGAGCGGCAAGCTGCGCCCGCTGGCCGTCACCAGCGCCCAGCGTTCACCCGCCTTGCCCGACGTCCCCACCATGGCCGAGGCCGGCGTGCAGGGCTATGACGCGTCCAGCTGGTTCGGCCTGCTGGCGCCCGCCGGCACGCCGCAGGCGGTGGTCGACAAGATCCAGCGCGACGTGGCCGCGGCCCTCAAGCAGGAATCCGTGCGCACGCAGTTGCAGGCGCAAGGCGCCACGCCCTCCGGCAACACGCCGGCCCAGTTCAAACAGTTCATGGCGCAGGAATCCGCCAAATGGGCGGAGGTCGTGAAGAAATCCGGCGCCAAGGTCGACTGACCCCAAGCCGATCCGGGTCCGTCCGCAACGCGTGGGCGGCGGGCTCTTCATCAGCACGCGAACCAGGAGACACCATGAACAAACTGATGAGCGCCGCGGCCGTCGCAGCCGCCGTCGCCGCAGGCGCCGTGCTGCCCGGGATGCCCGCGGCGCAGGCCGCCGGCTATCCCGACAAACCCGTGACGATGATCGTGCCTTTCGTGCCGGGCGGTTCTTCCGACATTACCGCGCGCTCGGTCACGCCGGGGCTGACGAAAATCCTGGGGCAGACCTTCGTGGTCGAAAACAAGCCCGGCGCCAACAGCGCCATCGGCGCGCAGGCGCTGGCCCGCTCCACGCCTGACGGGTACACCATGATGGTCGGCTCCATCGGCACCTTCGCCATCAACGAGGCGCTCTACAAGAACCTGTCGTACAACCCCAGCAAGGACTTCGAATACCTGACGCAGGCGGTGCGCAATCCCAACGTGCTGGTGGCAGCGCCGACGTTTCCGGCCAGCACCGTCGCCGAGCTGGTCGAATACGCGAAGAAGAATCCGGGCAAGGTGTCCTATGCCTCGTCGGGCACGGGTTCGTCGGACCACCTGTCCGCCGTGCTGTTCCGCCAGCGCACCCAGAGCACGGGCGTGGACGTCCCCTACCGCGGCGGCGGCGCGGCCATCGCCGACCTGATCGGCGGGCAGGTCAACGTGTCATTCCAGAACCTGGGCGCGGTCCAGACCCACATCAAGGCCGGCAAGCTCAAGGCGCTGGCCATCACGGGCGACGCCCGCGCCGCCGACCTGCCGGACGTGCCCACGCTGGCCGAGGCCGGCATCAAGGACATGGTGGTGTACTCCTGGCAAGGCTTTGCCGTGCCCAAGGGCACGCCCGCGCCCATCGTCCAGCAACTGTCCAAGGCCTTGCAGACCGCGCTGCGCGATCCCCAGACCGAGAAGACCCTGCAAGGCCTGGGCTTCGAGGTCGTGGCCAACACGCCGCAGCAGTTCACGGCATTCCAGCAGGCCGAGGTCAAGCGCTGGAAGGACGTCATCCAGAAAGCCAACATCCAGCTCGAGTAAGGTCGCGATCTGGACCCGGGATGCCCCTGGCGGGCATCCTGTCAGCCTGCATCAAGGCCGGATCAAGTAGCATCAACGTTTTGCCACCCACCTGTACGACAACATGACCACCAAGCATCGCATCATCCAGGTCGGCTCGCTGGCCGGTTCCCCCTACGCCAACAAGACGCTCGCGGACCGCTACGACGTCGTCGAACTATGGAAGTACCCGGACCGCAAGGCGGCGCTGGCCGAGCATGGCAAGGGCGTCACCGCCGTCGTCACGTCCGCCACCTACGGCGCCAACGCCGAACTCATTAACGCCCTGCCCGACCTGAAGGCCATCTGCAGCTGGGGCGTGGGCTACGAGACCATCGACGTCCAGGCCGCCAAGCAGCGCGGCGTGCAGGTCAGCAATACCCCCGACGTGCTGACCGACTGCGTCGCCGATCTGGCCTGGGGCCTCCTGATCGCGGGCGCGCGCCACATGGGCCAGGGCGAACGCTTCGTGCGCGCGGGCCAGTGGGGCCAGGTGCATGGCGGCATCCCGCTGGGCCAGCGCGTCAGCGGCAAGAAGCTGGGCATCGTCGGCCTGGGCCGCATCGGCGAGGCCATCGCCCGCCGCGGCATGGGCTTCGACACGGACGTGCGCTACCACAACCGCCGCAAGCGCGATGACGTGGAATACGGCTACGAAGCCTCGCTCACCGACCTGGCCAAGTGGGCCGACTTCCTCGTCGTGGCCACCGTCGGCGGTCCCAGCACGCGCCATCTGGTCAACCGCGAAGTGCTGGAAGCGCTGGGCCCCACGGGCATCATCGTCAACATCGCGCGCGGCCCCGTCATCGACGAGACCGCGCTGGTCGCCGCGCTGGAAGCCGGCAAGCTGGGCTGCGCCGCGCTCGACGTGTTCGAGCACGAGCCCAAGGTGCCCGAAGCGTTGCTCAAGACCGATCGCGCAGTGCTGCTGCCGCACATCGGCAGCGCCACGCTGGAAACCCGCGTGGCCATGGAGAACCTGATGCTGGAAAACCTGCAGGCGTTCTTCGAGACCGGCCGCGTGATCACTCCTGCGGAGTAAGGCCCGCCCTGCGCCGCAGCCGCGGCGCGCCAAATGAAAAAGCCTCTCGGCGCCCATACCGAGAGGCTTTCGACTTTCCGGCCCCCGCGGGAATCGGAAGTCGTTTGCGCAAAGGAACTACCGGGCGCTCAGGCCCTCAGTGCTTACTTCGCTGGAGCCGCTGCGCCGGAATGATCCGTCTTCGCGGCCCCGCCCGATTTGGCCGCCGCCGGTTTGGCGGAGGTCTTGTCGGACTTGTGATGCTTGTGCTGCGCCTGGGTCTTGGTTTCACCCGTCTTGGACGTGGCATCGGCGCCCGCCGCAAACGCCGAAGGCGCGGCAGCCAGACCGAGGCACAAGGCCGAGGTGGATAGGAACGCAGCAATACGGGAGTGAGTCGTCATTTCATGAACTCCTGAATGTAAAAGGACCGAAGTCCTTTTTTCGACACGGGGCGGCAACATCGCCGCTTTACCCGTTCCCGTTTGAACCGGCCCCATCCAGAAGGTTCAGCGCGGAACCAGAAAATTTCGGTCGCTAACGCTTCGAAATATGGCGCGGACGGTTCAGCTCTCGAACGCCAGCAGCGCCACGGTGGCGAACAGCATCAGTGCGAAGCAGGCTCTCAGCTTGCGTTCAGGCAGACGGTACGCAAGCTTCACGCCCACCGGCACGAACAGCAGGCTGCCTATCGCCAGCGGCGCGCCGACCAGCCAATCGGCCTGCCCCGCCCAGGAGTAGGTGATCAACGCGATGAAAGATCCCGGAATCACCATGCTCAGCGCCAGCGCCTGCGCCGTGGTCTGCGGCAACCTGAACACGGACGTGATGATGGGCACGGCCAGCACCGCGCCGCCCACGCCGAAGAAGCCACCCAGCGTGCCGCACAAAATGCCCAGCACGCTGGCGCGGCGCGGCGTGAAGACCGGCGCATCGCCCTTGGCCGCCGGCTTGCGCGCCGCAACGGGACGCGAGGCGCGCCAGGTCTGCCACACATAGAACAGCGCAATGAAGAACAGGAACACGGCGAAGCTGCGGCGCAGGATGCCGGAATCTATGCCCAGCGCCAGTTGCGCGCCGACCCAGGTGAACACCACGGCCCCGGCCGCTCCCGCCAACGCCACGCGCTTGTCGATGCGGGTCTGCTGGTTGTACTTGCGCACCGCCATCATGATGGTGGGCAGGACCATGATGAGCGCCGTGCCCTGCGCCAACTGCTGCGACATGCCCATCAACAGCACCAGCGCGGGAATCGCGATCAGGCCGCCCCCGATGCCCAGCACGCCGCCCATGAAACCGATCAGGCCGCCCGCAGCCAGGCACGCGGCGATAACTAACAGACTCACTTCTTGCTCCAGCAGGCCCGGCCAGTGCAGGCCGGGCAATCAGAATGTCGATATGAAACCGCCGCAGGCCGCCGCTCTCGGCGTCAGCGCAGCTTGTCCAGCGCGGCGTCCAGCCGGTCCACCGCCCAGATCTCCAGTCCTTCGATGGGCTGGCGCGGCGCGTTGGCCTTGGGGATCAGCGCAATCGAAAAGCCCAGCTTGGCCGCTTCGCGCAAGCGTTCCTGTCCGCGCGGCGCGGGCCGGATCTCGCCCGCCAGGCCGACCTCGCCGAAAGCGATCAGGCCGCGCGGCAGCGGCTTGTCGCGCAGCGAGGACATGATGGCCAGCAGCACCGGCAGGTCGGCCGCAGGTTCCGTGATGCGCACGCCGCCCACCGCGTTGACGAACACGTCCTGGTCAAAGGTGGACACGCCGGCGTGCCGGTGCAGCACCGCCAGCAGCATCGCCAGGCGGTTGCCCTCCAGGCCGACCGTGAGCCGGCGCGGGTTGGGCGCGTGCGAACTATCCACCAGCGCCTGGATCTCCACCAGCAGCGGGCGCGTGCCTTCCTGCGTGGCCATCACGCAGGATCCCGCGACCTGCTGTTCATGCTGCGACAGGAACAGCGCGGAAGGGTTGGCCACGCCGCGCAGCCCGCGGTCCGTCATGGCGAAGACACCCAGTTCATTGACCGCGCCGAAGCGGTTCTTGAAGGCGCGCACCAGGCGGAACGAGGAATGCGTGTCGCCCTCGAAATACAGCACGGTGTCCACGATGTGCTCCAGCACCCGCGGCCCGGCCAGCGCGCCGTCCTTGGTGACGTGGCCGATCATGACGATGGCGATGCCCGTCTGCTTGGCCAGGCGCGTGAGCTGCGCCGCGCATTCGCGCACCTGCGACACCGACCCCGGCGCCGCGGTCAGTTCGCCGCTGTACAGGGTCTGGATCGAGTCGATCACCGCCACAGTGGGCTTCTGCTCCGACACCGCCGCCTGGATCGACTCCAGCCGGATCTCGGCCAGCAGGTTGACGTTGCCCGTCTGCAGGCCCAGGCGGCGCGCACGCAGCGCCACCTGTTCGGCGGATTCCTCGCCCGTCACGTACAACACGTTGGTGACTTCGGACAGCGAGGCCAGCGCCTGCAGCAGCAAGGTGGACTTGCCTATGCCCGGGTCGCCGCCGATCAGCACCACGGCGCCGGCCACCAGGCCGCCGCCCAGCACACGGTCGAATTCTTCCAGCCCGGTAGGCTGGCGCGGCGTTTCGCGGGCCTCGATTTCAGACAGGCTGCGCACGGGGCTGGCGGCCGCCAGCGGCGCATAACGGTGGGAGGCGGCGGCCGGCGCCGACGATTCCACGGTTTCTTCCAGCGTGTTCCAGGCGTTGCAATGTGGGCATTTGCCCTGCCACTTGGGGGTGGTGCCGCCGCAATCGGAGCACACATATACGGTTCGGGATTTGGCCATGCGCGAAAGTGTACCGGCAAGCCAGGGCGGCATGCGCGCGCACACGCGCGCTTTCGTCCTCGCACGCCCCTTGATGGGGCGGTATCTGTCATTCTGCTTTCAAAAACAGGGACGTGCTGAAGTTACATGATGCAAACTCAAGAAATTCTCTGGCGGATTTCTCCAAATCGCGCATAATCATCAGGTGCAGCGCATTGACGAACCGCCCGGCCCAGGGCGGCATACCTGCAGCCAGACGCCCTCGGGGCGCGGCGGCGGGAATCGCGGCGCAATCACCCGCGGCTTTCCAGGAAGCCGCCTAAACCGGAACAGGACCCGAGCTACGACGAGACCGCCGGACCACCGGCGCGGCGTGCGCAGAGGTCAGACGCGGATGCGCCTTGCCACCAGGCGCATGTGCGAGGAGTACGCGCATGAGCATTACCTACCGCCCCCCTTTCGACGAAGACGATGAACGGGATCTGCGCGCCTTGTATCGCAGGCACGGTCCCGGCGCCAATCCCGAATTGGACGCGGCAGTGCGCCGCCGTTGGCATCCCGGCCATAGCTGGCACCCCGCCTGGGGCGCTGCCGCTTGCGCGGCCATGGTCTTCGGCCTGTTCGCCTGGACCGAGATGCGCGAAGCCCAGGACTTTCCCGAGCAGAACACGCCTGTCATCACCCCCCACGAAATAGGGACAAGCTCGGAACGCGCGCCCGCGCTGCTGTCCACGCCTGCGCAAGCGCCCGCCGAACAGTCCGCGCCCGTCACCGAACGCGTGGCCGCGCCGCCGCAAGAAACGGCGCCGCAAGCCGCTCCTGCCCAGGAAGCCGCCCCCGTCGCTCAGGAAACCTCGCCCGCGGAACAACCAGCCGCCGAGCCCGCCACGCCGGAAACGCCCGCCCTCAGCGATCAAGACATCGAAGCCCGCGTGACCCACATCCGGGCGCTGGTGCGCGAGGAACAGCAGGAAGAGGCAGTACAGGCGCTGCGCGAATTGCAGCAGGCCGCCCCCGACCTGACCCTGCCCGACGACCTGCAGGAACTTGCCCAGCAGAACCCCGCCTGATCACCGCCACCCATCGGCGCCGCGCCCGGCGCGGACCGATGCGCGCGCGCGTCCGATTTCGCTGCGGCGCGGCCCGGCTTCTTGCTAACATAGCCGCCATGAGTCCGAGCTTCCACCACCGCAATCTCCCCCATCTGCTGCTCTACGCGCGTGAAACGCTGATGGCGCACTTCCGCCCCATCCTGCACGCCGCGGGCGTCACCGAACAACAATGGCGGGTGCTGCGCACGCTGAGCGAAGTGGGCTCCATGGAACCCAACCAGATCGCCCGCACCTGCCAGATTCTCAGCCCCAGCCTCACGCGCATGCTGGCGGGCATGCAGGAACAGGGCCTGATCAAGCGCACGCGCTCCAGCGCCGATCAGCGGCGCCAGGAAATTTCGCTGACGCCCAAGAGCAACAAGCTGATCGACCGCATGCGTCCGCAAGTGGACGCGAAGTACCAGGAAATCGAGGCCCGGATCGGCAAGGAATTGCTGGACCGCCTGTATCGCGACGTCGACGCCATGGTCGAGCTGATCAAGCGCGAGCCCGCCGACGCGCGCGCCTCCGAAGAAGAATGATCAGGCCGGCACCGGGAAGATCGCGTTGATCTGCCCCGTGCCGGAACTGGCGAAGTAATCCGTCACGATCTCCACCGGCTGGTCGTAGCCGTCCCAGCCCAACAGGCCCAGCAGCATCGCGGTATCGTGCATGCCGCCCTCGCCCACGCACAGGTCCGCGTATTCGGGCAGCATGGCGCAGAAGGCCTTCCAGTCGCCCTGGCGCCACAACTCCACCACCCGCAAGTCCACCTGCCGGAAGAACTCGCGGCTGATCTGGTGCATGGCGGCCTCGGGGCTGCCGTTGTCGTTGAAGCGATGCGACAGCGAACCGCTGGCCAGCACCGCCACGCGGCTGTCGCTGGCCTCGATGGCCTGGCGCAACGCCGCGCCGAAGCGGCGGCTTTCGTCCAGCGAGTGCCAGGCGCACCAGGCGGCTACCGACACCACGTTGAAGCGCCCGTCGCCATTCATGTAGCGCATCGGCACCAGTGTGCCGTACTCCAGTTCCAGGCTGTCGATTTCATGCGAACGCGTGCCCACGCCCGCGGCGTTGGCGCATTCAGCGATGCGGCGCCCCAGTTGCGGATTGCCGCGGTAGGCGTAATCCATGTCCTTGATGAAATGCGGCAGCTCGTTGCTGGTGTAGCGGCCCTTGAAGCCGCTGTTGCAGTTCACGTGATAGCCGCCGTTGACCAGCCAGTGCACGTCCAGCACCACGATGCTGTCCACATCCAGGTCGCGGCAACGCTGGCCGATGATGCGATGTCCCTGGATCGCCGCCTCCCTGCAACCCTGGTGCTTGCCAGGCAGTTCCGAAAGATACATGGACGGCACATGCGTTACCTTGGCCGCCAGCGCGAGCTTGCCCATGATGCTAGTCTCCTCATTCTTGTGGTCGGGGCCGGATTCAGACGCCCCATCTGGGGATGTGGTGGCTGCCCATGGACACGCACACGTTCTTGATCTCGGCAAAGACCTCGTAACTGTATTCGCCGCCTTCGCGTCCCGTGCCCGATTCCTTGGTGCCGCCGAAGGGCTGGCGCAGGTCGCGCACATTCTGGCTGTTGATGAATACCATGCCCGCCTCGATGCCGCGGGCCAGTCGGTGCGCCCGCCCAATGTCGCGGGTCCAGATGTAGGACGCGAGACCGTACTTCACGTCATTGGCCAGCGCCAGGCCCTCGGCCTCGTCCTTGAACGGCAGCAGGCAGGCGACCGGTCCGAAGATCTCTTCCTGCGCGCAACGCATGCGGTTGTCGACATCCGCCAGCACCGTCGGGCTGACAAAATTGCCGCCCGCCAGATGGGCCGGCAAGCCTGCGGGCCGGTCCGCGCCGCCCGCGAGTATGCGCGCGCCTTCCTGCTCGGCCAGGCGGATGTAGCCCGTGACCTTTTCCCAGTGCTGGCGCGTGATCATCGCGCCCACGTGGGTATTGTCATCGGTGGGGTCGCCCACGGCCAGGCGCTGCGCGCGTTCGGCAAACCTGCGCACGAAATCGTCGTAGATGGATTGCTGGATGAAGATGCGCGAACCCGCGGTGCAGCGTTCGCCGTTGAGCGAAAAGATGGTGAAGAGCGCCGCGTCCAGCGCGCGCTCCACGTCCGCGTCGTCGAAGATCAGCACGGGCGACTTGCCGCCCAGTTCCATCGAATACTTCTTGACGCCGCCAGCGCTGGCCAGGATCTTCTTGCCGGTCACGGTGCCGCCGGTGAACGAGATTGCGCGCACGCCGGGATGCCGCACCAGCGCATCGCCAGCGGTGGCGCCGTAGCCCTGCACCACGTTCAGCACGCCGGCCGGAATGCCGGCCTCCAGCGCCAGCATCCCGAGCTGGTCCGCCGTCAGCGGCGAAAGCTCGGACATCTTCAGCACCGCCGTATTGCCCAGCGCCAGGCAAGGCGCCGTCTTCCAGGTGGCGGTCATGAACGGCACGTTCCAGGGCGACACCAGCGCGCACACGCCCACGGGCTGGTACAGCGTGTAGTTCAGCATCTGGTCGTCCACCGGATAGGTGTGGCCGTTCATGCGCGTGCAGACCTCGGCGAAGAAATTGAAATTCTCCGAGGCGCGCGGGATCAGCTGCTTGCGGGTCTGCGAGATCGGCAGCCCGGTGTCGCGGGTTTCCAGTTCGGCCAGCTGCGGCACGTTCTGGTCTATCAGTTCGCCCAGCCTGCGCATCAGGCGGGCGCGTTCCTTGGCAGGCGTGTTGGCCCATTTGGGGAAGGCCTCGGCGGCTGCCGCGACGGCCGCGTCGATCTCGGCCTGCCCGCCCGCGGCCACCTCGGCGATGGGTTCGCCCGTGGCCGGGTTGCTGGTGATGAAGCGGTCGCGGCTGTCGACCTGCTTGCCGTTGATCCAGTGCTTGATGCTCACGCGCGGCTCCTCGTCCTGTCCGCGCCGGACCGTCCGGCGCAAATTTAATTAACCAGTTAACATTATGCTTGCCGGAACGCGCTGTCAACGTCGGGAAACCCCCAGGCGGAACAGGCCCTGGCAACCCTATGGCCGATTGTTGCCATCGCAGTTTTTCATTAAACTAGTTAACATGATAATTACATCATGCGGAGCAAGGCCATGCCCCATATCTGGATCGAATACTCCGGCAATCTGGCCCTGGATACGCAGGCGCTGATGCGGACCGTGCAGGACGCCGCCGTGGGCGACGGCAGCCTGTTCCCGCTGGCCGGCGCGCGCACCCGCGCGCTGCGCGTGGATGACTGCCTGATCGTCGACGGCCATCCCGACAACGCCTTCGTCCACGTGGTGCTGCGCATCGGCCACGGCCGCAATGCCGAACAGAAAGCCGCCCTGGGCGAGCGGGTGTTCCAGGCGCTGACCGCCGCGCTCGCGCCGCAGATGGCGGCGCGCCCGCTCGGCATCTCGATGCAGATCGAGGAAGCCGACCCGGTGCTGAACTACAAGCTCAACAACTACCGCGAACACCTGGCCGCGCGCGCAGCCGCGGCCGCGGCGCCGTGGCCGCGGACCGTGGTGGGCGCGGCGCTGAACACGCGCCAGGCGCTGGCCGCGCTGGGCGAGGCCGTGGACGCGCCCCCCTACAAGGCCGCGCCCAAGGCGCCCGTGCTCTACATCAAGCCGGCCAATACCTATGCCCGCAATGGCGACGTGATCGCCCTGCCCGCCGGCGTGGACGAGGTCGAAGTGGGCGCCTGCCTGGGCGTGGTGTTCGCCCGCCGTGCGACCCGCGTGAGCGAAGCCGAGGCGCTGGACTATGTGGCGGGGTACCGCGTGGTGGCGGACCTGTCCGTGCCGCACGCCAGCTACTTCCGCCCCGCGCTCAAGCAGAAATGCCGCGACGGCTTCTGCCCCATCGGCCAGGATCTCGCCCCCGTGGCCGCGGTCGGCGACGTGGATGCCCTGGACATCGAAGTGCGCATCGACGGCCAGGTGGCGCAGCGCGCCAGCACCGCCGACCTGATCCGTCCCGTAGCGCGGCTGATCGCCGACGTGACCCAGTTCATGACGCTGGAAGCGGGCGACATCCTGCTGGCCGGCACGCCTCACGGCGCGCCGCGCGCGCGCGCCGGACAGCGCTACGAGATCAGCATTTCCCGGGTTGGCACGCTGGGCAATGCGCTGGCCGCCGCCCGATAGCCCAGGAGCCCGCCATGAAACATGCCCGTATTTCCCTGGACGGCGTCATCCATGCCGCCACCGAAGCCGGCCCCGGCCAGGTCCGCCTGGCCGACGGACGCGTGTATGCCGAAGACGCGGTGCAATGGCTGCCGCCCTTCGAGCCGCGCACCACCTTCACGCTGGCCATCAACTATGCCGACCACGCCAAGGAACTGGCGTTCAAGGCCCCGGACGAGCCGCTGGGCTTCCTCAAGGCCGCCAACACCTTCGTCGGGCACCGCGCCCAGACCTTGCGCCCCGCCGACGTCGCCTTCATGCACTACGAATGCGAACTGGCGGTGGTGATAGGCAAGACCGCCAGCAAGGTCAGCCGCGCCCAGGCCTATGACTGCGTGGCCGGCTACACCGTGGCCAACGACTACGCGCTGCGCGACTACCTGGAAAACTGGTACCGCCCCAATCTGCGCGTGAAAAGCCGCGACACCTGCACACCGCTAGGCCCCTGGCTGGTGGACCGCGACGACGTGCCCGACCCCATGAACCTCAACCTGCGCACCACCGTCAACGGCGTGGAGACGCAGCGCGGCAATACCCGCGACATGGTGTTCGACGTGCCCGCGCTGATCGAGTACTTCAGCAGCTTCATGACGCTCTCGCCCGGCGACCTGATCCTGACCGGCACGCCCGACGGCATCGTCAACGTGCAGCCCGGCGACGAAGTCGTGACCGAGATCGAAGGCGTGGGACGGCTGGTCAACACGCTCGTCCCCTTCCCCAATTGATTCCACTCCAACTCCATGACACCTGGAACTCCGATGCTAGATAAAGATACCGTGCGCGCCATCGCCGCGCGCCTGCACGAAGCCGAACGCAACCGCCAGCAGATCCGCCAGATTTCGCTCGAGTACCCCGACATCACCATTGCCGACGCCTATGCCATCCAGCGCGCCTGGATGGACATCAAGCTGGCCGAAGGCCGCATCAAGCGCGGCCACAAGATCGGCCTGACCTCGCGCGCCATGCAACAGGCCTCGCAGATCGACGAACCCGACTTCGGCATGCTGCTGGACGACATGTTCTTCAATGACGGCGCGGACATACCCGCGGGCCGCTTCATCCTGCCGCGGCTGGAAGTCGAACTCGCCTTCGTGCTGGGCAAGCGCCTGCAAGGCCCCGACGTCACGCTGTTCCAGGTCTATGACGCGGTCGACTACGTGGTCCCGGCGCTGGAGATCATCGACGCGCGCTCGCACAGCATCGACCCCGACAGCAAGCGCCCGCGCAAGGTGTTCGACACCATCGCCGACAACGCCGCCAACGCCGGCGTGGTGATGGGCGGACGGCCGGTGAAGATCGGCGAGCTGGACCTGCGCTGGGTCGGCGCCATCCTGTCGCGCAACGCCGTGATCGAGGAAACCGGCGTGGCCGCGGGCGTCTTGAACCATCCCGCCAATGGCGTAGTATGGCTGGCGAACAAGCTGGCCGCCCACGACGTGGCGCTGGAAGCGGGAGAGATCATCCTGTCGGGCTCCTTTACCCGGCCGGTGCTGGCCCGCCCTGGCGATACCTTCAACGTCGATTACGGCGTGCTGGGTTCCGTCAACTGCCATTTCATCTGACCACGCCACCATCCATGGACATATTGACCAACACCTTCAAGCAGGCCCTGCGCAGCGGCAAGCCCCAGATCGGCCTGTGGGCGGGCCTGGCCAGCGCCTACTCCACCGAAATCATCGCCGGCGCGGGCTTCGACTGGCTGCTGATCGACGGCGAGCACGCGCCCAACACCTTGCAGACCACGCTGCAACAGCTGCAATCCATGGCCGCCTATCCGGTCGCTCCGGTGGTGCGGCCGGCCTGGAACGACGCGGTGCAGATCAAGCAGATCCTGGACACCGGCGCGCAGACGCTGCTGGTGCCCATGGTGCAATCCGCGGAAGAAGCCGCGGCCGCCGTGGCCGCGGTGCGCTATCCGCCGCAAGGCGTGCGCGGCGTGGGCAGCGCGCTGGCCCGTTCGTCGCGCTGGAACCGCATCCCCGACTACCTGCGCCGCGCCAATGACGAAATGTGCGTGCTGGTGCAGATCGAAACGCCGCGCGGCGTGGACGCGCTGGAGGAGATCCTCGCGGTGGACGGCGTGGACGGCGCCTTCATCGGCCCGGCCGACCTCTCGGCCAGCATGGGCTACCTGGGCCAGCCGGAGCATCCGGAAGTGGTCAAGGCGATCGACGACGCCATCCTGCGCATCGTGCGCAACGGCAAGGCCGCCGGCATCCTGCATAGCGGCGTGGACCGCGCCAAGCACTATCTGTCGCTGGGCGCGACCTTCGTCGCCGTGGGCGTGGACGCAACCCTGCTGGCGCGCGCGGCCGAACAGCTGGCGGGCCAATTCAAGAACGCGGCCGCCCCCGTGGCGGCCAAGGGTCCCTACTGACCCGCAGGCCGGGGCGCACCGTCCCGGCCCGCCAGGAACTCGCGCACGGCGGTATTGAACAATAGCGGGCGCTCCAGGTGCGCGGCATGCCCGCAGTCCGGCAGCACGCACAGGCTGCCGTGGGTCAAGGCGGCGCGCAAGGCCAGCGCCGAGGGCAGCGGATGGCTGCGTTCAAGTTCGCCCGATATGACCAGCACCGGCGCGCGCACCGCCGCCAGCGCCTGCGTGTAGTCCACGCCCGCAACTGCCGCGATCATCGAGGCCGCGCCGGCCGCGCTCATGGTCATGCCGTCTTCCAGGCAGCCCGCGTAGGCCGGCGCCTGCTCCCCCTGCCGGAACCAGGCGCCCAGCACGCGCCTGGCGGTGGCCCGCGGGCCGTCCGCGCGCAGGCGCGCCAAGGTCTGGTCCATGGGCTCAAAGCGCGCGGCGCCATCTACCCTCAAGCCCGCGCCGTACAGCACGGCACGGCCGACGCGCCCCGGAACCGCGCACAGCAGCTGCTGCGCAACGAAGCCGCTGAACGAATGCCCCAATACGTCGAAGCTGGCGATGCCCAGTTCATCCGCCAGCGCGACGAGCGCGTCCGCGTAGGCCGGCAAACCCTGCAAGGGAGCCGCTTGCGCGCCGCGCCCGAAGCCCGGCCAATCCACGGCGATCACGTCATGCTCATCGGCCAGCGCGCCCAACAGGCCGCTCCAGATCTCGGACGATGAACAGAAACCATGCAGCAGGAACAGCGGGCGGCCTGAACCGCGGCGCGTGTACTTCATGTCCCGCTCCTCAGTTGTCCAGCACCACGCCGGATTCGCGCACCACCGCCTGCCATTGCGGCGCTTCGCTGCGCCAGGCCGAGGCGAACGACGCGGGCGTGTCCTGTCCCGGTACGAAGCCGCCCGCCAGGAACGCCTGGCGCACCTCCGGCAAGGCCAGCACCTCGTGCAGGACGTCGGCAAAGCGCGCCACGCGCTCGGGCGGCGTGCCCTTGGGCGCGGCAAAGCCCCACCAGTTGCCCTGCACCACGTCCGGCATGCCAGCCTCGGCCGCGGTAGGCACGTCGGGCAGGCCGGCAAAGCGCTCGGGAGCCGCCACCGCCAAGGCCCGCACCTTGCCCTGCGGCATGTAGGCCGCGGCGATGCTGTAGCCGCCGATGTACATCTGGATCTCGTTGGCCAGCAAGGCCTGCACCCCCGGCGAGGAACCGCGGTAGGCGATGTGCGTCATGCCCGCACCCATGGCATGCGACAGGCGGTAGCCGGAAAGATGCGGCGTAGTGCCCATGCCCGGCGATCCGTAGTTCAGCTTGCCGGCCTGCGCGCGCGCATACTGCGCGAACTGCGCGTAGTCCTGCGCCGGCACTTGCGCGCTGACGTAGACGAAGGCCGGCACGTCCGCCAGCTTGCCCACCGGCTCCAGGTCGGCCAGCGGATCGAAGCCCAGCTTGCGGTACAGGAACTGGTTGATGACGAAGTTGTTGGTCGCGCCCAGCACCAGCGTGTAGCCGTCGGGCTTGGCGCGCGCCACCTCCAGCGCGCCGATGTTGCCGCCGGCGCCCGTCTTGTAATCGACGACGAGAGGCTGGCCCAGACGCTTTTCCAGCAGGGGCTGGATCTGGCGCATGGCCACGTCGCCCGCCGCGCCCGGCGCGTACGGCAGGACGACGCGGATGGGATGATCGGGATACTGCGCCCGGGCGGCCAGCGGCGATGCCGCCAGGCCCCAGGCAAGCAAAACGGATACGGCGCAAGTCCGGTACGTCATGGTGTTCTCCCTGGCCGGCGGGCCGTGCCCGCGCGCGCCGGCCCGGCGGCCGGCAGGTTTTCCTCGCGGATGCTACAGGTCGATGCGCATCAGGTCATGGGCCAGCCGCAGCGGGCCCGAATAGTTCTTGCGGATGTCGGCCACGATCTCGTCCATCAAGTGCGGTCCCATCAGTTCCACCGGCAGATGCTTGGCCGCGGCGCGCTTGATCACCGGACTGGTCGAATCGAAATGGCCGAAGTGCGTCGCCACCAGGCTCTTGACGCCGGCGCGGCTGGCGATGATGCCAAGGTCCGTGGGGCTGGTGTGCGCATAGGTGCCCACGCCGGTCTTGGCGCGGTGCGCGATGAATGATTCGGGAAAGGTGCATTCATGGATCAACAGGTCTGCGTCCTGCGCCAGGCGCACCATGGCTTCACAGGGCGCGGTGTCGCCGCTGAACGCGATGACCTTGCCTTCGGCCTCCACCCGCACGCCGAAGCATTCGCAGACGTCGCGCGGAATGTGCTCCACCCAATCGACCGAAATGCGCACCCTGCCGTCGTCGAACACCGGCCCGGGGCTGACTTCCCGCACCTCGGGCCGCATGGCTTCCAGATTGGCCTGGCGTACCGGATAGGCGCTGCGCGCCTGGTAGTCGGTGTGGTAGGCGCCGTTCTCGAACAGGTGGTCGACGAAATGGCGGGTGCCCTTCGGCCCCAGCACCAGCGGCGCGCCGGTCTTGTTCAACATCCAGCTGGAGATGACGAAGTAGGGATAGTCGCAGATGTGGTCGTGGTGCAGGTGCGTCAGGAACACGAAGCCGACCTTGGCCGGATCGACGTTGGCGCGCACCATCTGGCGCGTGGCGCCCTCGCCGCAGTCAAACAGGTAGTGGGTATCGTCATCCAGGGTCAGCAGGATGGCGGACTGGCCCCGGTCGGGATCGGGCAGCGCGGCTCCGGTTCCCAGCATCGTGATCTTCATGTTTTCCCCTTTTGCACAGGTCGGTTGAACTGCGATCCAGTATAGGGATGGGGTGCATACAATCTAATCAATTATTAGAATGCTGTGATAACCAACAGGAATTGCAAAAAATGCCTGCCACGTCCCGCATTCCCGAACTGCACCACATTGGCGGACGCCTGCGCATGCGCCACCTGGACCTGCTGCGCGCCCTCTATGCCCTGGGCAGCGTGCACAAGGCCGCGGCCGAGCTCGGCATGACGCAGCCCGCGGCCAGCAAGCAGCTGCTGGAACTGGAAGACATGTTCGGCGTGCCGCTGTTCCAGCGCACGCGCCGCGGCATCGTGCCCACGGGCTTCGGCCATGCGCTGGCGCGCAAGGCGGATGTGCTCTGGTCC
This sequence comes from Achromobacter sp. GW823-FHT04E03, assembly GCF_058796095.1. Lineage (NCBI taxonomy): Bacteria > Pseudomonadati > Pseudomonadota > Betaproteobacteria > Burkholderiales > Alcaligenaceae > Achromobacter > Achromobacter sp. GW823-FHT04E03. The sequence goes on from NZ_JBXAIJ010000001.1 coordinate 1,648,480, forward strand.
GACCTGTCCGGCGCGCGCAACGAGATCGCCGCGCTGGCCGCCGGCGCCAGCGGCCGCATCCGCGTCGGCGTGCAGCAGGTGGCCCTGCCCGTGCTGGTGCCGCGCGCCCTGCAGCGCCTGCGCGCCGACCATGCCGGCGTCACCGTCATGCTGCAGGAAGGCGCGCACGACGCGCTGCTGGCCGGCCTGGCGCGCGGCGAACTCGATTGCGTACTGGGCCGCCTGATGCTGGACGCGACACAGCCCGTGTTCCGTACCGAGGTCCTGTACGAAGAGCCCATCTGCGTGGTGGCGCGCGTCGGCCATCCGCTGGCCAAGTCCACCCGCATCACCGCCGCTGCGCTGGCGCGGCAGGACTGGATCCTGCCGCCGCCCCAGGCGCCACTGCGCCAGCGCATCGACTCCTACTTCGCCGAACAGGGACTGACGCTGCGCGCGCCCATGGCCGAATCGGTATCGCTGCTGGCCAACGAGGTGCTGTTGCGCAGCAGCGACCTGCTTTCGGCCATGCCGCGCGCGGTGGCGCAGCACTATGCCGCGCTGGGCGTGCTGGCCATCCTGAGATTCCGCCCCGACTGGAACCTGCCGCCGGTAGGCGTGGTGCAGCGCGCGCAGGTTGAAGCGGCGCCGGCGCTGCAGCGCTTTCTGGACGCGCTGCGGGTGGAAGCTGGCGCGCTGGGCGCGTAGCGCCGCAGCCGCCTCCCGGTCTCAAGCGTATTGCGCGAGACCGTAACCGAAAGACCAGTTCTCTTTCGCCACCTCCACCAGGTTCACGAACACGTCCTCGGGCCTCAGGCCGGGATCTTCGCCCAGGCGCTGCGCGATCCGCTGGAACAGCGCCTTCTTCTGTTCCAGGCTGCGCGTGTTGTTCGCCGTGATCTGGATGTAGACGAGGTCGTCGCTGCGCGCCACGTCCATGTAGGTCGGGCTATAGCGGATGTTCGACGCCTCATGCTCGGTCATGGTCATGAATTGGTCGTCTTCGGGAACATTGAACGTTTCGCGCATGGCCAGATAGATATTGTCGAAGATGGCCTGGCGATAGGCTTGCGGCTTGCCAGCGCGCAATGAGACATGGACTAGCGGCATGGTGGTTCTCCGTTGTTGTGCCATTTCATGTTAGCCATTCTGATAAGCTATGGCTCTATATTTCAATGATAAGCATCTGAAATGACTGAACGCCCACTGGATATCGCCGCGGTCAGGGCCTTTGTCCGCATTGCCGAACTGGGCAGCTTCACGCGCGCCGCCGAAGTCCTGCAGACGACGCAGGCCGCCATCAGCCTGAAACTCAAGCGGCTCGAGGACCGGCTCGGTTTCCGCCTGATCGAACGCACGCCGCGGTATGTGGAGCTTTCGGCCAGGGGCGCCGCCTTTCTTGGACAGGCGCGCGAACTGCTGGCGGCGCATGACCGTGCGCTGTCCGCGGCTGCCGAGGACAGGCAGCGCCTTGCCGTCGGTATCAGCGAACACGTGGCGGGACCGGAACTGCCGGCGCTGATCGCGCGCATGAACGCGGCGGATCCCCAGTTGCTGATCGAAATCCGGATTGCCTCATCCGGCGATTTGCTCCAGAGCTACGACCGGCGCGAACTCGATACGGTGATCGTGCGCCTGCATGCGGGACGCGACGACGGCCAGGTCCTGACCAAGGAAAAATTCGGTTGGTACGCGGCGCCCGACTGGCAGCACCGGGCAGGCGAACCGCTGCCCCTGGCCACCATGGCGCAACCTTGCGGCGTGCGCGCCATCGCCGAACAACTGCTCGACGAATCGGGCATACCGTGGACGGAAGTTTTTGTGGGCGGCGGCGTAATGGCGGTCGCGTCCGCCGTGATGGCGGGACTCGGCGTTGCGGCGCTGTCTCCGCGCATGCTGCCCTTCGGCGCGGTCGACGCGGGCCCGAGGATGGGACTGCCTGCCCTGCCGCAACTGCCGGTCTTACTGCACACCAGGGTCAGGGATGGCCGCGCGCGCGATGCGCTGACGGCCCTGGGCGCGGCGTTCCGCAGCGCAGTGAAAGGCTGAAAACAAGCCTGAAAACGTCAGGAACGGCCGCCCAGGCTGCCGCCGCCATCCACGCCCAGCACCTGGCCGGTGATGAAGCCGGCGTCGTCCGACAGCAGGAATGCAATCGCGGCCGCCACTTCGGCGGGCGTGCCCAAACGCTTCATGGGCACGGAGGCCAGCGCGCGCTTTTCGGCGTCGCTGCCGGCAGGCCGCGTGGCGCGGAACATCTCGGTTTCGATCGGGCCGGGGGCCACCGCGTTGGCGGTGACGCCGTATTCGGCCAGTTCCAGCGCCCAGGTGCGCGTGCAGCCGACCAACGCGCTCTTGGCGGCCGAATAGGCGGTGCGCTCCAGGCCGCCGTGGATGGCGCGGCTGACCACGTTGACGATGCGCCCTGCGCGGCGCACCTTCATGGATTCGATGAAGGCCTGGGTGACTTGCACCGCCACCCGCACGTTCAGGTCGAGCACGTTGTACAGCGTGGCCAGATCGATCTCGCCCAGCGGCTGGGGCGAGACGATGCCGACGTTGTTGACCACGGCGTCGACCGGGAATTTCTCGCGGATCTCGCGCAGCACCTCTTCGGTGCGGCCGGCGTCCGCCAGGTCACAGGCATAGAGGTAGCCCGGGAAGTCCACGTCGGTGGTGTTGCGCGCGATGCCCACCACATGACAGCCCATGTCGGACAGCCGCTGAGTAAGCGCCCAGCCTATGCCTTTGGTGGCGCCCGTGACGAGCACGCATTTGTCCTTCATGGGTTGAAACCTCGCTTCTGTTTTCTTGGTAAAAAACGGGCGCTTGGGCGCCCGGTCTTCCAAGTAGACACCATCCGGCGCCACCTGTCTTGTAAATTGCGTAGCAATTCTTGCCTGCCGGACAGCCTGCCCGGCCGCAAGGGACCGGCCCTTTTCAGACGTCCCGGGTGACCGGAACGCGCGGCGCCAGGGCGCACAGCAGCTCGTAGCCGATGGTCCCGGCGGCCAGGGCCACCTCGTCCACGGAGGGGCCTTCCTCGCCCCAGAGCGACACGGGGGAGCCGACGCCGGCGGCGGGGACGGGCCCCAGATCGACGATCAGCATGTCCATGGAAACACGGCCCACCAATTGGGTGCGGATGCCGGCCACCACCACCGGCGTGCCGGTGGTGGCGTGACGCGGATAGCCGTCGGCATAGCCGCAGGCCACGATGCCGATGCGCATGGAGCGGTCGGCGCGGAAGATGGCGCCATAGCCCACCGAATCGCCGGCTTTCAAATCCTGCACGGCAATGATTTCCGATCGCAGCGACATGGCCGGTTTCAGACCGAAGGAAGATGCTTCGGCGTCCGCGAACGGCGACGCGCCGTACAGGCAGATGCCCGGGCGCACCCAGTGCGCCTGGGTTTCCGAGGCAACCGCGATCTCCGCGAAGCGCAGCGTGGCAGCCGAATTGCAGACGCTGATGGCGCCCGGCATCTTATGCGTCACCGAATTGAATACCGCCAGTTGCTCGTTCACGCCCTGGGGGCCGTCGGCGCAGGCGAAATGGGTCATCTTGCCCACCGAGCCCAGCACGCCCTGCTGTTGCAGCAGCATGGCGCGCTCATGCGCCGCGGCGTAGGCGGCGGGGCTGAAGCCCAGGCGGTTCATGCCGCTGTTCAGTTTGAGCATGATGTCGACGCGGCGCGAGAAGCGCGCGCGGGCCAGCATGTCCAGTTGCTCGCGGTTGTGCACCGTGGTGCTCAGGTGGTAGCGGTCGACGATGTCCAGGTCGGAGGGTTCGAAAAAGCCTTCCAGCAGCAGGATGGGGCCGCCCCAGCCCGCCTCGCGGCAGCGCACCGCTTCGTCCAGGTCCAGCATCGCCAGGCCTTGGGCCTTGGAGAAGCCGGCCACGGCCTGCTCGATGCCGTGTCCATAGGCATTGGCCTTGATCACTGCCCAGATCGAGGGCGGCAGGCCGGAAGCCGCGGCGGCCGTCTGGTCCAGGTGGCGGCGCACGGCCGCAAGATTGTGCGCAAGCGCGGAAACGGAGACGGTGGCGGATATGGGACGCGGCATGGTGTGGGATCCTGTGGCGCTTAAGTCTAACTGATCCGCGTCCCGCACGGCATGGCGCCGTGCCGCCGGAATGCGACTACTCTAAAATGGATCGGTCCAGGCCCCCAGGGCCAGATCCGCAATTCCAAATATGCCCATCGATCACTACGAGAACTTTCCCGTCGCCTCGCTGCTGCTGCCGCGCAGGCTGCGCGGCGCCGTGACCGATATCTACCGTTTCGCCCGCGCAGCGGACGATATCGCCGACGAAGGCAGCGCCACCGACGCGGAACGGCTGAGCCAGCTGGCCGCGTTCCGCGCCGAGCTGCACCGCATCGGCGCCGAACCAGGCGCCACGCCCGAACCCGGCTCGCCCGAACTGGCCGGCATCTTCGTGCCGCTCGCGGCCACCATCGCGCGCCACCAGTTGCCCATCACGCCGTTCTACGACCTTTTGTCCGCCTTCGAACAGGACATCAGCGTCAAGCGCTACGAAGACTACGCCACGCTGGCGGACTACTGCACCCGCTCCGCCAACCCTGTGGGCAGGCTGATGCTGCACCTGTTCGAAGCCACCAATCCGCATAACGTGACCGAGGCCGACGCCATCTGCACCGGCCTGCAGCTGGTGAATTTCTGGCAGGATGTACGGGTGGACTGGCACAAGCAGCGCGTCTACCTGCCGCAGGAAGACCTGCGCCGCCACGGCGTGACGGACGAGGACCTGGCCGCCTGCCGGTTGACACCCGCCTGGCGCGACCTGATGGCCTTCGAAGTCGAACGCGCCCGCGCACTGCTACACTTCGGCGCTCCGCTGGCGCGCCGCCTGCCGGGCCGCATGGGCCTGGAGCTGCGTCTGGTGGTGCAAGGCGGGCTGCGCGTGCTGGAGCGTATCGAGGCGGGCGGCTACGATGTATTCATGAATCGCCCCGAATTGGGCGCCAAAGATTGGGCCATCATGTTGTGGCGCGCAATTACCTGATATGACCCCTGACGAATATTGCCAGGAGAAAGCCGCCAAGAGCGGTTCCAGCTTCTACTACTCGTTCCTCTTCCTGCCGCCCGAGCGGCGGCGCGCCATCACGGCGCTGTATGCGTATTGCCGCGAAGTGGACGACGTGGTCGACGAATGCACCGACCCGTCGCTGGCCCGCGTCAAGCTGGCCTGGTGGCGCACGCAGGTCGACCAGATGTACAACGGCAATCCGGACCACCCGGTGACGCGCGCGCTGCAGCCGCACCTGCAAAGCTGTTCGATCACGCGCGAACGCCTGCTGGCCGTCATCGACGGCATGGAAATGGACCTGGACCAGACCCGTTACCTGGACTGGCCGGGCCTGCGCAAATACTGCTGGCACGCCGCCGGCGTGGTGGGCGAACTGTCGGCCGGCGTCTTCGGCTACTCCGACCCCAAGACCCTGGTCTACGCGGAAAAGCTGGGCCTGGCGTTCCAGATGACCAACATCATCCGCGACGTGGGCGACGACGCCCGGCGCGGCCGCATCTACCTGCCGGTCAACGACATGCAGCAATTCGAGGTCAAGGCCTCGGACATCCTGAACGGCGAGTACTCCGACCGCTTCAGCGCGCTGATGAAGTTCCAGGCCGAGCGCGCCCGCGGACTGTACCGCGAGGCCATGAGCAACCTGCCCGAGGCGGACCGCCGCGCGCAGCGCCCGGGCCTGATGATGGCGGCCATCTACCACGCGCTACTCGACGAGATCGAGCGCGACAACTGGCAGGTGCTGCATCAGCGCATCTCGCTCACCCCTTTGCGCAAGCTGTGGCTCGCCTGGAAGACCTGGGTGGGCGGCGGACGCGGACTGGTCCGCCGGTTGGCGCGGTGAAGGCCGCGGTCATCGGCGCTGGCTGGGCTGGCCTGGCAGCCAGCGTCGCCCTGCGCGAAGCCGGCGCCAAAGTCACCGTCTTCGAAGCCGGCCATACGCCGGGCGGCCGCGCCCGGCGCGTCTTCCACACCGATTTCGACGCGCCGCTGGACAACGGCCAGCACCTGCTGTCGGGCGCCTACAAGCACACGCTGGCGCTAATGCGCCGCGTCGGCCGCAACCCGGACGCCTTGCTGATGCGCCGGCCGCTGCAGCTGGCCAGCCTGGACGGCCGCTTCCGCCTGGCCGCGCCGCGGCTGCCGGCCCCATTGCACATGGCGGCGGCGATCCTGCGCGCGCGCGGCCTGGCCTGGAAGGACCGCCTGGCGACGCTGCGCCTGATGCGCGGCCTGAAGACCATGGCCTGGACGCCGCCGCGCGAATGGACCGTCCTGCACCTGCTGCACTACCACGCGCAATCGGATGCACTGATCCGCCAGGTCTGGGAACCGCTATGCCTGGCCGCGCTGAACACGCCAACCGCCACGGCCAGCGCCGCGCTGTTCGCGCGCGTGCTGCGCGACAGCCTGACCGGCAGCCGCGAAAACAGCGACATGCTGCTGCCCTGCACCGACCTGTCCGCGCTCTGGCCCGACGCCGCCGCGCGCCAGGTGACCATGCGCTACGGCAGCACCGTGCGCCAGCTCCGCCCGTCCGCTGAAGGCATCGACATCAACCAGGAACGGTTCGACGCGGCCGTGCTGGCGGTGCCGCCCGCCTTTGCCGCGCGGCTGCTCGACGCCCCGCTGCGGGAAGCGGGCGCCACCGGGCTGCTGGATGCGCTCAAGGCATTCGAGTACATGCCCATCGCCACGCTGAACCTGCGGCTGCAGGATCCCTGGCGCCTGCCCGAACCCATGATGATGCTGCGCGAGGAATCCGCCCGCGACCACTACGGCCAATGGCTGTTCGACCGCGCGCAGCTGGCCGGCGACACCAAGGCCGGCGAACTGGCCGTGGTGACCAGCGCGGCCACCGGCATCGCGGAACGCAACCGCCGGCAGGTCATCGAAGCGCTGATCGACCAGGTGGCCGAACAGGCGGCGCGCCATCCCGCGCGCCTGCCGGCCATGCCGGAAGTGACGGCCGCGGAACTGTTCATCGAGAAACGCGCCACCTTCGCGGCGGTGCCGGGCCTGACCCGGCCATTGAATTCCACGCCCTGGCCCACGCTGGCGCTGGCCGGCGACTGGACCGACACGGGCTACCCTGGCGTGCTCGAAGGCGCGGTGCGCAGCGGCCTGCAGGCCGCCCGCGTGCTGAATCCGGCAGCAGCCTGAACGCCGCCCGCAGGCCTTAGCGCAGCAGGCTGGCAGTGGCCAGCCCGGCCGCCGTCAGCAGCAGCGACCCGATCAGGCTGAACCCGGCATAGCCCAGCGCGCTGGCGTAGGCGCCGCGCTCCAGCATCGCCACCGTCTCGGCCGAAAAGGTCGAGAACGTGGTCAAGCCTCCCATGAAACCCGTGATCGCGCCCAACCGCACCCAGGCCGGCCATTCGGGATGCCCGGCCACCAGCGCCAGGACCAATCCGACCAGGTACCCGCCGGCCAGGTTCACCGCGAAGGTGCCCCAGGGCCAGGACTCCACGTTGAGCCACATGCTGACCAGCCAGCGGGTCCAGGCGCCGAACATGGCGCCCAGGCCCACGGCCAGGAAATTCAGGGGAATCAGGGTTTGGTATGCGGACATCGGATTTCAGGACGCCTTGTGCTGTTTGAGGCGGAAGGAAAAGACCAGCAGCAGTATGCCGAAAAACACGGCGTAGGCGCCGATGACCCAGACCAGCGCCAGCGCGCCCGCGCCCGGCTGCATGATCAGCATGCCGCCGAACAGGATGGACACCAGGCCCGAGAGGCCGAGCAACCACTCGTTGCGGATGTCCTTGCGGAAACGGATGGCGGCGACAACCTGGAATATGCCGGACACCAGCGCCCAGATCGCAATGATGTAGAGCAGGACGAGCGCGGTCAGGCCTGGATAGAGGAAGGTGACGATGCCGGCCGCGATCCCCAGCAGGCCCACGATGATGAGCGCCCACAAAGGTTTGCCGTTGTCGCGGATGCGCACGCCGGCGACCAGGGCCAGCACGCCGTCCACCAGCGCGAAAGCGCCCCACACCAGCACCAGCGCGGACAAGGTGATGGCAGGCATGAGCAAGGCCATGAGCCCGAACAGGATGGCGACGACGCCGCGCAACGCCACCCAACCCCAATGACGACCGATCTGATCCACGACTTGCTGTTCAAGCATGACGACCTCCGGTGTTTGTAACGGGTGGCCTATCTTATCGCCGCTGGCAGGCAGGCGCCACGACGCGCCCTTTTCTGCCGACGCTTGCCCCGAAACCAATTGAAATTTCCTTGGGCGGACCACGGAGGCATTTATAAGAGTCATTCTCATTAAATGTTAGAATCCGCGGGCTTTCACCCTATACCCCATGGACAGTCAACCCACTCCCCGCCGCCGGGCCTATTGGCTCAAGACGCTGCACCAATGGCATTGGATCAGCTCGGCGCTGTGCCTGCTGGGCATGCTGTTGTTCGCGGTGACGGGCCTGACCCTGAACAATGCCTCGCATATCGAGTCCCGGGCGGTCGTGACCAGCCGCGAGGCCCGCATGCCGGACGCCGTGCTGCAGCAACTGTCCCCCGCGCCAGCCCAAAAAAAGGCGCCGCTGCCCGCGCCCGTCGCGCAATGGCTGGACCAGACGCTGGATGCCTCCGCCGCCGGCAAACCGGCCGAGTGGTCGGCCGACGAGGTCTACCTGTCGCTGCCGCGCGCCGGCGGCGACGCCTGGCTGTCCATCGACCTGGCCAGCGGCGACGTGGAATACGAACGCACCGACCGCGGCTGGATCTCGTACCTGAACGACCTGCACAAGGGGCGCAACACCGGCCTGGCCTGGAGCTGGTTCCTGGACATCTTCGCCGTCGCCTGTCTGGTCTTTTCGCTGACCGGACTGGTGCTGCTCAAGATGCACGCTGGCAACCGCAGCGCGACCTGGCCCATGGTCGGTCTGGGCGTGGTGATCCCGGTGGTGCTGGCCCTGCTTTTCATACATTGATTCCAACGATCCGCCCCTGGAGATTTCCATGCGCAAGCTGTTGCTGTCGGCCCTGCTGGCCGGCCTGATCGCCCGAACGGCCCAAGCGGCCGACATCGGCCTGTCCATCGAGATCCCGCGCCTGGACGTGGCGGAGTACCACCGCCCCTACGTCGCGATCTGGATCGAAAACCCGGATCAGAGCGTCGCGAGCGACCTGGCCGTCTGGTACGACGTGGCCAAGAAGAACAACGAAGGCACGGAATGGCTCAAGGACATGCGCCAATGGTGGCGCCGCAGCGGCCGCAACCAGCAGTTCCCGGTGGACGGCGTCAGCGGCGCGACCAAGCCCGTGGGCAAGCATGCGCTGAGCTTTGACGCGGCCAGCAAGCCGCTGTCGGGCCTGAAGCCCGGCCAGTACGCCGTGGTGGTCGAAGCCGCACGCGAAGTCGGCGGCCGCGAGCTGCTGCGCATTCCCTTCCAATGGCCGCCGCAAAAAGCCGAGCAATTGACCGCGCGCGGCGAACACGAACTGGGCGCCATCGCGCTCGACCTGAAACCTTGAGATCCCCTAGGAGCGCAACGATGAAATCCGCCGCCAAACTGGCCGCCGCCCTGGCGCTGTGCCTGCCCTTCGCCTCCCAGGCGCATGACGTCTGGATGGTGCCGTCCTCGACGGTGCTGTCGGGCACCGACAGCTGGGTCACCGTCGACGCCGCCGTCGGCAACGACAAGTTCTATTTCAACCACGCCCCGCTGCGCCTGGACGGCCTGGCCGTGACGGCCCCGGACGGCAGCGCCGCCGAAGCCGAGAACATCAACAAGGGCAAGCTGCGCAGCACCTTCGACCTGCAACTGAAGCAGGCCGGCACCTACCGCGTGGCCGTGGTCAACGACGGCGTGTTCGCGCGCTGGAAGGAAGACGGCAAGAACAAGCGCTACTTCGGCAAGCCCGAAGGCCTGGCGCAGGCCGTTCCGGCCAAGGCCGATGAACTGGAAGTCTCGCAAAGCCTGGGCCGCGTCGAAACCTTCGTGACCGCCGGCAAGCCTTCGGCCGTCAAGCCGGTCGGCCGCGGCCTGGAACTGGCGCCCGTGACCCACCCGAACGACCTGTTCACCGACGAGCCCGCCACCTTCCAGATGCTGCTGGACGGCAAGCCCGCCGCCGAACTGGAAGTCAACGTGGTGCCCGGCGGCAGCCGCTATCGCGACAAGGTCGGCGAAATCCAGCTGAAGACGGACAAGGACGGCAAGTTCTCCGTGAAGTGGCCGCAGCCCGGCCTGTACTGGATCGAGGCCGGCATGGAAGACGCCAAGGTCAGCGTGCCGCAAGCCAAGAAGCGCCGCCTGTCCTACGCGGGCACGGTCGAAGTGCTGCAGCCCTAAGCCGCCGCAGGCGCATGGCCAACTCTCCTTCCTACGCCCAGCGCGGCGCGCCGGCCGCGGCCGTGCGCGTCGCCTATGGCGCCATGCCGGCAATGCCGGCGGCGCCCGCGGCGTTGGCCGGCGCCACCATGGGCACCACCTGGTCGGCGCGCATGGCGCTGCCGGCCGGACGCACGGAAGCCGCGGCGCGCCATGCCATCCAGGCGGCACTGGACGAAGTGGTCGCCCAGATGAGCACCTGGGAAGCGGATTCCGACATCACGCGCTACAACCAGGCCGCGGCCGGCTGGCAGGAATTGCCCGCGGAATTCTTCCATGTGCTGAGCCATGCGCTGGCGCTGGCCGGGGACACTGGCGGCGCGTATGACCCCACGGTAGGACCGCTGGTGAACGCCTGGGGATTCGGACCGCACCAGCGCGCCTTCGAGCCGCCCGCGCCTGCCGCCATCGAGGCGGCGCGCGCGCGCTGCGGCTGGCGCCGCGTGCGGCTCGACACCGAACGCCACGCCGCGCTGCAGCCGGGCGGCGCCTATCTGGATCTTTCCTCCATCGCCAAGGGTTACGGCGTGGACCGCGCCGCGATGGCGCTCGATGCCCTGGGCATCACCCAATACCTGGTCGAAGTGGGCGGCGAATTGCGCGCGCGCGGCAAACGGCCCGACGGCCAGCCCTGGCGCGTCGCGATCGAAGTGCCGGACGCGAGCGACGACCATGCGCTGGCCCTGCCGCTATCCGACCGCAGCATCGCCACCTCGGGCGATTACCGCCGCCACGCGGGCAACGGCGACGAGCGCTACGCCCACACCATCGATCCGCGCACCGGACTGCCGGTGCGCAACAATCTGGCCTCGGTCACCGTGCTGCATTCCGGATGCATGCAGGCCGACGCGCTCGCCACCGCCCTGACCGTGCTGGGCGAAGACGAGGGCCTGGCCTATGCGCGCCGCCACGATCTGGCGGCCTTGTTCATCCTGCGCGAGCGCGACGCCTGGCGCGTCGTCGCCACGCCCGCATTCCAGGCGCTTGCCGCCATAGCCTGACGACATGCCAGCAACCCGGTTGATCGCGGCAGCATGCGTGGTGGGCGCCTGGCTGCTTCTGTGCGTCTGGGCCCGCCGCCGCGCCAAGCGCCATCAGGCGCAGCAGGAGCAGGCCTTGCAGGCCCTGCAGGCGCCCGTCCCTGAAGACACCTTGCTGGTCGCCTATGCCACGCAGACCGGCTATGCCGAATCGCTGGCGGCGCAGACCGCCGAATCCCTGCGCGCGGGCGGCCTCGCCGTGCGCGTGGCCTCGCTGGAACAGTTGGATGCCAAGCGTCTTGCGGCGTATCGCCGCATGCTGTTCGTGGTCAGCACCTATGGCGAAGGCGATCCGCCCGATGCCGCCGCGGCCTTCGCCGAACAGATGCAGCAGACGGCCCCGGCGCTGGCCGGCGCGCATTACGCGGTGCTGGCGCTGGGCGACAGCGAATACGCCCAGTTCTGCGGCTTCGGCCATCGCCTGGACGACTGGCTGCACGCGCAGGGCGCGACGCCGCTGTTCGACCTGGTGGAAGTCGACAACGGCGACCCCGCCGCCCTGCGCCATTGGCAACACCACCTGGGCCTGCTGGCCGGACGCAGCGACCTGCCCGACTGGCAGGCGCCGGTGTACGAATCCTGGCGCCTGGCCGCGCGCGAGCAGCTCAATCCACATAGCCAGGGCGGCCCCTGCTACCTGCTGACGCTGACGCCGCCAGCCGATGGCGTGCGCGGCTGGCAGGCCGGCGACATCGCCGAGATCGGCCCGCGGCGCGAAGCCGGCGGCCCCTTGCTCGCGCATCGCGAATACTCGATCGCATCGCTGCCGGAAGACGGTTCGATCCAGTTGCTGGTGCGCCAGATGCGCGGCGCCGATGGCGCGCTGGGCCTGGGCAGCGGCTGGCTCACCCACATCGCCCAGCCCGGCGACGCGATCGACCTGCGCGTGCGCGTCAACCGCAATTTCCACGCCCCTGCCGACGACCGTCCGCTGCTGCTGGTGGGCAACGGCACCGGCCTGGCCGGCCTGCGCGCGCTGATCAAGGCGCGCCGCGCCGCGGGCCGCCGTCGCAACTGGCTGGTGTTCGGCGAACGCAATGCGGCGCATGACTGGTTCTGCCAGGAAGAGATCGACGCCTGGCGCGCCGACGGCACGCTGGAGCGCGTGGACGCGGTGTTCTCGCGCGACCAGGCCGACCGCCGCTACGTGCAGCACCATCTGCGCGATGAGGCCCAGGCCGTGCGCGCCTGGGCCGATGCCGGCGCCGCGATCTACGTCTGCGGCAGCCTGCAAGGCATGGCCGGCGGCGTGGACGCCGCCCTGCAGGACATACTGGGCGCCGCGCGCCTGCAGGCCATGCAGCGCGACGGCCGCTACCGCCGCGACGTGTACTGAGCTGCGTTTACTGCAGCTTGATATCGGCCTTCTCGATCACTGTCTTCCAGCGGTCGCGCTCGGCGCGGATCTGCTGGCCGAACTCGGCCGGAGTATTGCCCAGCGGGAACGCGCCCGTCTCTTCCATCTTGGCCGCGGTCGCCGGATCGCGCACGGCGCGGGCGAAGGCGTCGGCCAGCTTGTCGCGCACGTCGTCAGGCATGCCGGCAGGTCCCACCACGCCGTACCAGGCCGTCACGTCGTAATCCTTGTAACCCTGCTCCGCGAACGTCGGCACGTCCGGCAGACGCGGGTTGCGCTGGGCGCCGGTGATGGCCAGGGCGCGCAGGTGATTGCTCTTCAGATAGGGCAGCGACGACGGGAAATTGTCGAAGATCACCGGCACCACGCCGCCCACCGTATCGGTCAGCGCGGGCGCCGAACCGCGATAGGAAATGCTGTTCATCTTGCCGCCGATGATCTGCAGGAACCAGATCATGCCCAGGTCGTTCACGCCGCCCGCGCCGGCATTGGCATAGCCGTCCTTGTTGGGATTGGCGCGCACGTGCTCGACGAACTCGGCCAGCGTCTTGGCTGGAAACTGCGGATTCACGCTGAGGATGTTGGGGCTGGTGACCAGGTTGCTGACGGGCGTGAAATCCTTCACCGGATCGTACGCCAGCTTGGGGAACAGGTGCGGCGCGGTGCCGTGCGTGCTGACGGTGGCCAGGCCCACGGTGTAGCCGTCCGGCTTGGCCCGTGCAGTGGCGGTCATGCCTATGGTGCCGGACGCGCCCGTGCGGTTCTCCACGACGATCTGCTGGCCCAGGATCTCGCCCGCCTTGGCGGCCGCAAGCCGGCCCACGATATCGGTCGGGCCGCCCGCAGGGAACGGCACGATCAGCGTGATGGGATGGTCGGGAAAAGCCGCGTGGGCGGCGGGCAGCATGGCGGCCAGCGCCAGGGCTACGCAAGTCTTGCGCATCATGGGTATGTCTCCTGTACGGATGGTTGGAATTCTTATGTGGCCGCGCCGGCGGCGGCTTGCGCCATTGCTTCACGGCGCAGGATCTTGCCGGGGCGGGCCATCCCGGGGCGGGCCATGCCGGCTTCGGCCGGGAAGACCTGCTGGCCGTTGACCAGCACGTGCTCCACGCCCGCGGAAGCCAGCGTCGGCGCCTCCCAGGTGGCGCGGTCCTCGACCGTGTCGGCGTCGAACACGACGATGTCGGCCCAGGCGCCCTCGCTCAGCTGGCCGCGCCCGGCCAGGCCGAACACGCGGGCCGGCAGGGAAGTCATCTTGGCGACCGCGGTCTCCAGCGTCATCAGCTCGGCCTCGCGCACGTAGCGGCCCAGCACGCGCGTAAAGCTGCCCCACAGCCGGGGATGCGGATGGGCGTCGTTGGGCAGGCCGTCCGAGCCCACCATGCAGCATTCGTGCTGGAAGATGCGCTGGACCTCGGCCTCGTCCATGGCGAAGTAGATCGCGCCCGCGGGACACAGCCGCTGCGCCGCGGTGGTCTTGTCGCAGCCCCAGCGCGCCGCAATGTCGCTGAGAAACTGGCCGCCGCATTCGGGATGGGGCGTGGACCAGGTGATGCGTATGTCCTCGATGGTCTCGGCGCGCTCTGGAATCAGGATGGTGGAGCTGCCGGGGTACGGGTAGATGTCCAGCGCCACCTCGACGCCCTCGCCACGCGCGCGGTCGATGTTGGCCAGCGTGGCGCGGCTCTTGCCCCAGTTCTGCGGCATCATGCATTTGTGGTGCGACAGCACGGTGGCGCAACCCGTGTTACGACCAACCGAGAGCACCTCGTCGACGGCCGCCTCGACCTCGTCGCCTTCGTTGCGGATATGGCTGGTATGCATGGCGCCGCGCGCCGCCGCCACCCGCGCAAGCCCCTCCAGTTCAGCGGGACGCGCCGCGCCGCCAGGCTGGTAGGCCAGGCCCGTGCTGAAGCCCACCGCGCCCGCGGCCAGGGCTTCGTCCAGCATGCGCTGCATGCTGTCCTGTTCTTCGGCCGTAGGCTGGGCCGCCGGGTCGCGCATGGCGGCCAGTCGCAGGTTGGCGTGCCCCACCAGGGCCGCCACATTGATCATGGGCTGCTGCGCGCGCAACTCGCCGAAATAGGCCTGCATGTCGGCGAACAGCGGCGTCTCCCCCAGCAGGGCCAGCGCCGCGGCCGTATTGCCCGGCAAGGGCGCCGGGGCGCCGCTCACGCCGCAATTGCCCACCACCACCGAGGTGATGCCCTGGGTGGTCTTCCATTCCAGGCCGGGCCGCTCCACGAACATCAGGTCGTCGTGGCCATGCACATCGATGAAGCCGGGGGCCACGATCTTGCCGCGCGCGTCCACCCGGCGCGTGGCAGTCCTGCCCGACAGGTCGCCGATGGCGGCGATGCGCTCGCCCGCCACGCCCACGTCGGCGCGCCGACGTGGGCCGCCCAGGCCGTCGATGACCCAGCCGCCTTCAATGATCAGATCCAGAGGTTCCTGCCGCATGGTGCTCCCGCCTTGAGGGTGTCGCCGGCGGATACGCCAGGCCAGCGGACGCCGAAAGGGTCTAGTATCGTCGGCCGGATCAATCTGGGAAAATTGTTTTTATTGATCCATCTATCGCTATTTGAAATGAATCGTCTGCCAAAGCACGTCACCCTGAAGCACCTGACCGCCTTCGTCGCGGTGGCCCAGGAATCCAGCTTCACGCACGCGGCCAAGCGCCTCTTCCAGACGCAGTCGTCGGTGACCAGCCTGGTGCGGCAGCTGGAAGACGCGCTCGCCACGCAACTGTTCGCGCGCACCAGCCGGCGCGTGCTGCTGACGGCGGCCGGCGAGGAATTCCTGCCGCGCGTCATGCGGCTGCTGGCGGATTTCGATGGGGTGATAGACGACGTGCAGCGCTATGGCGCGCTGGAGCGCGGTCGGGTCGGGGTGGCGGCAGCGCCCTCTGCCATCACGCAGATCATCGCGCCCGCCGCCGCGGCGTTTTCCGCCCGCTACCCGGCGGTGCGCCTGTATCTCAGCGATGACAACTCCGGCCGCATCCAGCGCAAGGTCGCCGCGCGCGAGGTCGACTTCGGCCTGACCAGCCGCTGGGCCGACGCGCCCGGCCTGCAGTTCGACGCCCTGCTGGAAGATCGTTTCGGCGTGTTGTACCGGGAAGACGACGCCAGCCTGCGCCCCGCGCGCGACGGCACGATGCGCTGGTCGGACCTGGCCGGCCGCAAACTGGTGGGGGTGGTGGACGAGACCGGCATCATGGCGCTGTTGCGCGCCCGCGCCGACCTGCCGATAGAAGCCGGCGCGCCATTCTACGAAGCGTCCAGCACCACCTCGCAGGCGGCGCTGGTCCAGGCCGGCCTGGGCGTGGCGCTACTGCCTGCGCTGGCCGCGCAGCGGGTAATGGAGCCGGGACTGGCCTACGCATTGCTGGCGCGGCCCACTGTCGTGCGCACGGTCTGCATCATCCGGCACAAGGAATACCCCTTGAGCCCCGCCGCGCAGGCGCTGATTCGCGCCATCCACGACTACCTGCGCAGCGCGCCGCTGCCGGCCGGCTGCAAGCGCATGCCGGCCAAGGGTTTGAAAGCCTGAAAGACAGGCTCGGCGCGATCAGGCTCCGCGCAGCTTCTCATCCAGCGCCGCCAGCCCCGCCGCGAACACGTTGCGGCCCACGGCGTTGGCCACGTCGCTCAGCTCCGCGCCCTCGACGCGGAAATCCGCCCACCACTCCACCAGCGTGTGGCCGCCCTCGGTGACGGCATGCAGGGACACGCCGGCGATGTAGTCGCGCATGGGCAGGTCGGTCTCGATGATGGAGTAGCGCAGCGCCGTGCCCGGATCGTCCAGCATCAGCAACTGCTCGCGGACGAAACCGGAAGGCTTGAGCGACAGGTGCCGCACGCTGCCTACGGCGTCATGGCGGCCGCCCTCTTCCAGGCGGCTTTCGGCGATGCCGGGATGCCAGGCGGCCAGGCCGTTGAAGTCGCGGAAACTGGCCCAGACTTTCTGAAGCGGCGCGTGGATGATGGCGCTGACGTGTACGGTATGCGGCATGCGGACTCCTGCGGGCGCGCGGCCCAGGGATGGAGAAAACGTCGGAAGCGACGGAATCAGAACGTCAGGCTCTTGAACTCGCGCGTTGCCGCGGTCAGTGCCTGTTCAGTGGGCAGCCGCTCCATCGAGCTGGCGCCATAGAAGCCATGGCAATGCTTGCACGCGCGCAGCACGTAGGCCGCGTCTTCGGGCGTGGCGATGGGACCGCCGTGGCACAGCACGATGATATCCGGGCGCACCGCCAACGCGGCCGCGGCGATGCGGTCGATGGCCGCCACGCAACCGTCCAGCGTCTGCGCGGTCTCGGCGCCGATCGAGCCGCCGGTCGTCAGGCCCATATGGGCCACGATGATGTCGGCGCCGGCCTTCGTCATGGCGACGGCGTCGTCCTCATTGAACACGTAGGGCGTGGTCAGCATGCCCTTCTTGTGGGCCAGGCGGATCATGTCCACTTCCAGCGCGTAGCCCATGCCGGTCTCTTCCAGGTTGGCGCGGAAGGTGCCGTCGATGAGGCCCACGGTGGGAAAGTTCTGCACGCCGGCAAAGCCCTGGCGCTTGAGGTCGTCCAGGAACACGTCGAAATCGCAGAACGGATCGGTGCCATTGACGCCGGCCAGCACCGGCGTCTTCTTTACCACCGGCAGGACTTCGCGCCCCATGTCCACCACGATCTCGTTGGCGTTGCCATAAGCCAGAAGCCCCGCCAGCGACCCGCGCCCCGCCATGCGGTAGCGGCCCGAGTTATAGATCACGATCAGGTCGATGCCGCCCGCTTCCTCGCACTTGGCCGACAAGCCGGTGCCCGCGCCGCCGCCGACGATGGGCGTGCGCGAGCGCACCATGGCGCGATACTTGTCCAGGAGTTCGTTGCGGTCAAAGCGCGGCATGGCGGCGGTCCTCAGTGTGTAGCGATTTCAAGAAATTGGTCGACCGCGGTCTGGGCGAAGAGCGGGTCGTTGATATGGCACGGCACGCGCACCAGGCGGCGGTCGGCGGTCTGCACCAGATTCGCCTCCAGCGCCGCGTACAGCGCGGCGTCGGCTTCCGGATCCCAGAACGCCTGTCCCGGCGCGTCCAGCGCAGAGACGCCGCCCTCCGGGATCAGGAAGCGCACCGGACCCTGGCATTGATTCAGCCTGGCGGCGATCCACTCGCCCTGGCGGGTGTTTTCTTCCACGGTGGTGCGCATCAGCGTCACCTGCGGATTGTGCGGATAGAACTTGCGGCCGCGGTAGCGTTCCGGAACGGTGTCCATGGCGCCGAAATTCACCATGTCCAGCGCGCCGCAGGAGCCCACGTAAGGCAGTCCGGTGCGGGCCACTGCGCCGAAGCGGTCCTCGGTGCAGGCCAGCACGCCGCCAAACAGGAAGTCGCAGACTTCGGTGGTGGTCAGGTCCAGCACGCCGCCCAGCAGATGGCTGTCCAGCAGCTTTTCCATCGACTGCCCGCCCGTGCCGGTGGCATGGAACACCAGGCAGTCGTAGCGGGACTCCAGCAGCGGCGTCACCTGCTGCACGCAGGCGGTGGTGACGCCGAACATGGTGATGCCCACGGCGGGCCGGCCGTCATCGGCCGTGGCGCTCGCCGCCTGTTTGAAGGCGCCGCCGATCGCGCCGGCGGCATTGGCCAGCACCCGGCGGGAAATGCGGTTCAGGCCCGCGACGTCGGTCACGGAATACATCATGGCGATGTCCGAGGGCCCGACATAGGGCGCGACATTGCCCGAGGCCATCGTCGACACCATCAGCTTGGGCGTGCCGATCGGCAGCGCGCGCATGGCGGGCGTGATCAGCGCGGTGCCGCCCGAGCCGCCCAGGCCCAGCAGCGCGCCTATCCCGGCGTTGCCGGCCGCGTAGCGTTCGAACGCCAGCGCCATGGCCGCGATGGCCGTGCCACGGTCGCCGGTGAAGACCGCGCCGGCGCCGCCCGGATGGCTGGCGGCCACCTCGCTGGCCTGCACCTGTGCCGCGCTGGCGGCGCCGGAAGTGGACACGTCCACCGACACCGGATCCAGTCCGTCCCGGCGCAGCAGGTCCATCACGTACTCAGCCTCTTGGCCCTTGGTGTCATAGGTGGCGGCCACGTAGACCCGCCGATTCGTATGCGTCATGACTCCTCCGCGGGCGGCTACACTCGGTGCGCGCCTCGATATGTGAGGCCGCGAGGCCTGTAGAATCTAGAAATGAGACGAAAGAATCATACTGAGACACCTGTCTCACGTCAAACTCCCGCCCCCTCCGCGGCCGGCACGGCGCGCCTGATCGCGCCGGCCAGTCCGCAAGCCGCCGCCAGCGGCGAACCGCCGCACGGGCCGCGCGCGCGCATGCGCAAGATCCTGCTGGATGCGGCGCAGCGGCTGATGGCCCAGGGCATCACGCCGTCGGTGGCCGAACTGGCCGAACACGCGCAGGTATCGCGCGCCACCGCCTATCGCTACTTTCCCAGCCAGAGCGCGCTGATCGCAGCCGTGGTGGACGAGAGCCTCGGGCCCATCCTGGCCTGGGACTCTGCCGCGCCCGACGCCGCCGACCGCATCGACGAACTGCTGCGCTTCGCCTACCCCCGGCTGGCAGCGCACGAAGCGCCGCTGCGCGCCGCCATCATGGTGTCGCTGCAGCAGCACGCCGAAGCCAGCGCCGGACGCGCCGCAACCGAACCGCGGCTGGTGCGCGGCCATCGCGTCGACATCCTCAGGCGCGCCATCGCGCCGCTGGCGCCCGAGCTGACCCCGGCCCAGCTGGACCGCGTGGCCCAGGCCTTGTCGCTGGTCTATGGGACGGAGGTGTTCCTGGTGTTGAAGGACATCTGGAAACTGGAGCTGGCCGAACTCACGGACGTAGCGCGCTGGACCGCCCGCGCCATCATCGCGCAGGCGCGCGCAGAGGCGAAGGCCGCCAAAGCCTGAACGGCTTCAATCGCGCCGGTTCATCCCGGAGGAGATGGCCCGCGCCGTGCGGCACAGCGGCTCCAGGCACTGCTCCACCATCTGCTCGGCCGTGCGTACGCCCTGGATCCACACGATGTTGACGCAGCCGTAGAGCCGCCCCGGCGCGGCCAGGATAGGCAGGGCGATGGCCTCCAGCCTGTCGTTCTGGTCCTTGCGGGTCTTGTCGTAGTCGCCGCCAAAGCGCTGCTCGCGCAGGCCGTAGCCTTGGCGGCGTGTCTGCTCCAGCATTTTCTCCACGGCGGCGCAATCGTGGGCCAGCGCGTCGCCCTCGCGGCGGCTGCGGCGCAGCGCGGCCAGGATCGAATCGCGCTCTTTGTCGGCGCAGAACGCCAGATACGCGCGCCCCACTGCGGAGCGCAGCATGTTGATCTGGAAGCCGATGTTGTCGCGGCGGATGGTGAAGTACGACTGGCTGCGGTTGGTTTCGCGCACGATCATGGCGGTGCCGCGGCGCACCGTCAGGTCCGACGGCCACAGCACCTGCGCCTGCAGCCGGTCCAGCTCCGGCGCCGCGCACTGGCCCAGCAGATCCAGCACGCGCGCGCGCCGGCTGGGCTCGTTGAGCGAGCTGGCGGGGCAAAAATAGTCGTCCGCGATCCTCCGCCAGATCAGTCCGCGCAGTTGCAGCGTCGCCAGGATGCGCAGCAGCGTGGCCTTGGCGTAGCCGGTGCGCACATGCAGCTCCTGCAGGCTTGCGCCCTGCGTGGCGCGCACCTCGTCCAGCACGATCAGGCCGCGCTCCAGCGCGTCTATGGTCTTTACCTTCGGCGTCCAACGGCTCATTGCGCCCCCTCTTTCAGCACAACCGGAAATTTCACTCAGTGAAACTCTAGCAAAACCTGCTTGAGCCGCCCACCCCCCGCGAAATATCGTGGCGTCTAACGCAAGCCGCGGTGGCTGGCGGAACGGGAAGAGAGGCGGGAATGAGCGGACAGGCTGTACGCAATGTGCTCTGGATCATGTGCGACCAACTGCGCTGGGACTACCTGTCCTGCTATGGGCACCCGCGCCTGCGCACCCCCAATATCGATCGTCTGGCCGCCGAAGGCATGCGTTTCGACAATGCCTTCGTGCAGGGCCCGGTCTGCGGGCCGTCGCGCATGTCCTATTACACCGGCCGCTATGTCACCAGCCACGGTGCGGTGTGGAACTTCGTCCCCATGCCTGTCAGCGAAATGACGCTGGGCGACTACCTGCGCCCCCTGGGCGTGCGCGTGGCGGTGGCGGGCAAGACCCACGTGGAGGCCGACAGGTCCGGCATGCGGCGCCTGGGCATAGATCCGGCAAGCGCCAGCGGCCTGCTGGCCGCGCAAGGCGGCTTCGAGCCCTACGACCGCGACGACGGCATCTGGCCGCCGGGCTTCAGCGACGAATCGCACCACTACACGCAATACCTGCGCAAGCAAGGCTACGACGGCGCCAATCCCTGGCACGACCACGCCAACTCGGCGCTGGGCGCCAACGGCGAGATCCTGTCCGGCTGGAACATGCGCTATGCCGGCCTGCCGGCGCGCGTCGCGCAAGCCGACTCCGAAACGCCCTACATGACGCGGCGCGCGATCGAATTCATGGAGCAAAGCGGCGAGCAACCCTGGGTGCTGCATCTGTCCTACATCAAGCCGCACTGGCCCTATGTCGCACCCGCGCCATACCACGCCATGTACTCGGCCGACGACATGCAACCCGCCAAACGCGCGGCGCGCGAACTCGAAAACGCGCATCCCGTGCTGCAGGGCTTTCGCCAGGCCGAGGTCAGCAGGAACTTTTCCTGCGACCAGGTGCGCGAGACCGTGATACCCACCTACATGGGCCTCATCAAGCAGGTCGACGACCAATTGGGCGTGCTATTCGACTACCTGCGGCGCAGCGGCCGCGACCAGGACACCATGGTCATCTTCTGCAGCGACCATGGCGACTACCTGGGCGACCACTACCTGGGCGAGAAGGAATTGTTTCACGATTGCGTGGCCAAGGTGCCGCTGATCGTGCGCCTGCCCGGCGACGGCGCGCGCCGCGGCGTGGTGGAATCGCGGCTGGTGGAAGCGATCGACCTGGTGCCCACCATCCTGGACGCGCTGGGCGCCGAGATCCCCGACCACATCCTCGAAGGCCGTTCCCTGCTGCCGCTGCTGCGCGGCGAGGAACCCTCCGACTGGCGCCGCGCCGTGTTCTCGGAAAACAACTACGCGTTCCGCGACTTCGTACGCGAACCGCTGGGCCGTCCCGCCGACGGCTGCCACACCATCATGGTGCGCGACCACGATTGGAAGTACGTCCATTTCGAAGGCCTGCGTCCGCAGCTGTTCGATTTGCGCGCCGACCCGGACGAGTACGACGACCTGGGCGCGGATCCCGCGCACGCGTCCGTGCGGGAACGCTACCAGGCCATGCTGTTCGACTGGCTGCGCAACCGCAGGATCCACCCCACCGTCAGCCACGCCGCCATGACGGGATGGACACGCAAGGAGGACTCGGTCGGCATCCATATCGGCAGGTGGTAGCGCAGCGCGCCCGGACCAGGGCGCCTGAAAAAATAAACTCAGGAGACAGCATGAAATCGCAATTACTTGCGCTGGCAGCCTGTATGGCCGCCAGCACGGCGTCGCACGTCCAGGCGCAGGAGGAGTGGCCCACGCGCGCCATCCGCATCGTGGTCGCCTTCCCCGCGGGATCGCCGGGCGACACCGCCGCGCGCATCGTGGCCGACGCCGTGGGGCAGTCGCTCAAGCAGCCGGTCATCGTCGAGAACCGCCCCGGCGCGGGCGGCAACATCGGCGCCGAAGCGGTGGTCCGTGCGCCTGCCGACGGCTACACCTTCCTCGAAGCGCCCGACACCGTCGTCACCATCAACCCCGCCATCTACCGCAAGCTGAATTTCAAGGCCGACGACCTGACGCCGGTGGTCGCGCTGGCGAACTTCAACCAGATGCTGGTGTGCTCGGCCGCCTCGGGCCTGCGCACGCTGGCGCAGCTGGACGCGCAAGCCAAGAAGACGCCCGGCGCCCTCAGCTATGCCTCCGGCGGCCAGGGCGTGCCTGGCCATCTGGCGATGGAGCTCTATCTGTCGGGCGCCGGCCTGGACATCCTGCACGTCCCCTACAAGGGGCCGTCGCCCGCCACGCAGGACGTGCTGGCCGGCCAGGTGCCCTGCGGTTATCTGGCCTCGCCGGTGGTCGCGCCCTACGTTGCGGCCGGCAAGCTCTACGGGCTGGCGGTGTCGGGCAGCGCGCGCTCGGTCCAGGCGCCGGACGTGCCGACCATGCAGCAGGCCGGCGTGGCCGGCTACGACGCCACCTTCCGCGAAATGCTGTTCGCGCCCAAAGGCACGCCGGCCGCCATCGTGCAACGCATGAATGCGGAGGTGGCGCGCGCCCTGGCGCTTCCGGAGGTGAAGCAGAAGCTGCAAGGCAACGACCTCGATCCGCAGCCCGAATCGCCCGACGCCACTGCGCTGCGCTTGCGCGAGGACGCCGCCAAATGGACCGGCGTCATCCGCAAGATCAATCTCAAGGTGGACTGAGACGCCCGCCCCTTTCCCCCGTCCGCGCCCTTTCCGCCGCGCGGGCAGCAGTACCCGACACAGGAGGCACCATGAACACCGCAACACCGACCACCGTCTTCGGCTCGCTCAAGGATTACCGCAAGGGCTCGATCGAGATCACGCAAGGCTCGCCGCGCCATTACGTCTTTTCCAACATTTTCGAGGTGGCCGCGAACTCGGCGCCCTACGAAAAGGTCGTCGTCGGCAAGAACCTGGAATACGTCATCGAAACGCTGCGCGCCGAAGGCGTATCGCCTTGGTACGCCTGCAGCCACGACGAGTTCGCGATCCTGATGGACGGCCAGGCCCAGGTCGAATTCCTGGCGCTGGACCAGCCGCCCCCCGCCGCTGACGGCACGGTGCTGGCGGGGACGGCCCCCGCCGGCAAGCCCATGGGCCGCGTGCTGCTGGGCCGCGGACACCAATGCCTATTGCCCGCCGGCTGCGCCTACCGCTTCACCGCACCGTATCCGGGCGTGCTGCTGATCCAGACCCGCGCCGGCGAATTGTCCGTCGAAAAGTGGGCGGACATCTGCCTGCAGTAAGCCGCCCCCCTTTTTCCTTTTCTGGAGTACCGATATGGCCATGCTGGACACCCCCGCTCCCGCCTCTTCCTTCGCCGCCGGCAAAGTCGCGGCTGGGCCCGCCGACGCCGTCACCGGCTACAAGCGCTTCGATCTCGGCGCGTTCACCTTCACCCGTGACGAATACTTCGTCAAGGTGCACTGGCCTTCCAAGGGCCAGACGCGCACCCACGCCATCGCGGCCGACGCTTTCCTGCGTGCGCTGATGCGCGACGTGGCCTGGGGCTTCTTCTACGGCTGGGTCAACTTCGACCACGTGTTCGGCACGCGCAACCACTACGGCAAGGTGGACGTCTACGCCGGCTCGTTCAACGGCGTCATGAAGGCCGCGGGCGTGGACTACACGGAAACCTTCGACACGCCGCTCATCATGGCCACCTTCAAGGCCATGCTGCACGACTGGACCAACGAAGGCTTCGATCCGTTCGCCGCGCCCGAGGAAACCGGCTCCGCCTTCGGCCGCAAGCACGGCGACAACATCGCCGCCATCGAGCGTTCGCGCATCGCCACGCGCCGCATGCCCGGCCTGCCGGAAGACTCGCCGCTGCGCGACGACCTGCCGGTCAACCGCGCCTTCGCCGACGTGACCCAGGATGAGCCGCAGATCCACGCCGAACCGGGCTACGAAGGCGCGCTGCACGCGTTCAGCCTGTTCAAGTACCTGTCGCGCTCGGACGTGACCTGGAACCCCTCTGTCACCTCCGTCTGCGGCGCCAGCCTGTTCTGCCCCACCACCGAGGAGTTCATCCTGCCGGTGTTCCATGGCAATGACCGCGTCGAATGGTTCCTGCAACTGTCCGACGAAATCGTCTGGGACATCGGCGACAAGGACACCGGCGCGCCGCGCGCCCGCGTCACCATGCGCGCAGGAGACATCTGCGCCATGCCCGCCGACATCCGCCATCAGGGTTATTCGACCAAGCGCTCGATGCTGTTGGTCTGGGAGAACGCCACCCCCGATCTGCCCCAGCGCTACGAAAGCGGCGAACTCGCGCCCTACCCCGTCGAGTTCTGAATCCGCCTCCTTCCACCCATCACGTATCCAGAGCCATGCAGAACAAACTCTTTATCGACGGCCGTTTCGTGGACGCAGCCGCCGGCGGCACGATAGACGTGCTCAACCCGCACGACGGAACCCTCATCACTGCCATCGCCGCGGCCGAAGCCGAAGACGTGGACCGCGCGGTCGCGGCCGCGCAACGCGCCTTTCCCGCCTGGTCGCGCATGGCGGCGGCCGAACGCGGGCGCCTGCTGCTCAAGCTGGCCGACCTGATCGAAGCCAACGCGGAAGAACTGGCGCAGCTGGAAACGCTGGACACCGGCCATCCGATACGCGACACGCGCGGCCTGGACGTGCCGCGCACCGCAGGCTGCTTCCGTTACTTCGGCGGCATGGCCGACAAACTGCAAGGCAGCGTCATTCCGGTGGAAGCGGGCTTCCTCAACTACGTGCAGCGCGCGCCCATCGGCGTGGTCGGCCAGATCGTGCCGTGGAACTTCCCGCTGATGTTCACCAGCTGGAAGCTGGGGCCGGCGCTGGCGGCCGGCAACACGGTGGTGCTAAAGCCTTCCGAACTCACCCCCCTGTCGACCCTGCGTATCGCCGAACTGATGGCCCAGGCGGGCTTTCCCGAAGGCGTGGTCAACATGGTCCCCGGCTACGGCCACACCGCAGGCCAACGCCTGGCCGAGCATCCCGGCGTGGGCAAGATCGCCTTCACGGGGTCGACTGCCACCGGCCGCCGCATCGTGCAGGCGTCCCAGGGCAACCTCAAGCGGGTACAGCTGGAACTTGGCGGCAAGGGCGCCAATATCGTGTTCGACGACGCCAACCTCGACGCCGCCATCAACGGCGCGGCCTGGGCCATCTTCCACAACCAGGGCCAGGCCTGCATCGCAGGTTCGCGCCTGATGCTGCACGACAAGATCGCCGATGCCTTTCTGGAGCGCTTCACGGCGCTGGCGAACTCCATCCGCCTGGGCGACCCGCGTTCGCCCGATACCGAAATGGGTCCGCTGACCTCGGCGCAGCATCGCGACAAGGTCCTGTCCTACGTGGGCATTGCCGCCGAACAGGGCGCGCGCCTGCTGGCCGGCGGCCAGGCGCCCGGCGGCGAACTGGCCCGCGGCTACTACGTCGCGCCCACCATCGTCGAAGCCCGGCCCCAGGACCGCGTCGCGCAGGAAGAAGTCTTCGGCCCTTTCGTCACCGTGCTGCGCTTTGGCAGCGACGAGGAAGCGCTGGCCATCGCCAACGCCACCGATTACGGCCTGGGCAGCGGCCTGTGGACGCGCGACCTGGCCCGCGCCCACAAAATGGCAGGCGCCATCCACGCCGGCATGTGCTGGATCAACTGCTACAAGCGGGTCAATCCCGGCAGTCCGTTCGGCGGCGTGGGCCAGTCCGGCTACGGACGCGAAATGGGCTTCGAGGCCATGCATGACTACACTGAGGCAAGGTCCGTGTGGGTCAATGTGGACGCCGCCGTGCCGCCGCATTTCAAGCGCTGAGGAGCCGCCATGAACCCTGCCATGCCGAACGCCGAAACCGCCCTGACCGACACGGTCGCCGCCGCCTTCGCCCAGACGCCGGATCCCAGGCTGCGTCAGCTGATGCAGTCCCTGGTGCGGCATCTGCACGCCTTCGTTGCCGACGTCGAGCCCACCGAGGCCGAATGGATGGCCGCGATCCGGTTCCTGACCGAGACCGGCCAGATCTGTGACGGCGCGGTGCGGCAGGAATTCATCCTGCTGTCCGACACGCTGGGCGTGTCGATGCTGGTGGACGCCATCAACCACCGCAAGCCGGGCCAGGCCACCGAGAGCACGGTGTTCGGCCCCTTCTACATGGCCGGCATGCCCGAGCGCGCGGCGGGCGAGGACATGGCGCAGACGCCAGGCGAGCCCGCGCTGGTGCATGGTCATGTGCGCGACACCGAAGGCCGGCCGCTGGCCGGCGCCGTGCTCGACGTGTGGCAGACGGCCGCCAACGGCATGTATTCGGGCCAGGACCTGGACCAGCCGCAGGGCAATCTGCGCGGCCGCTACCGCAGCGGCGAAGACGGCAGTTTCGCGATCCGCACCATCCTGCCGGTGTCCTATCCGATCCCGGGCGACGGTCCCGTCGGCCGCATGATGGCGGCGACCGGCCGGCACATCTTCCGGCCGGCGCATCTGCACTTCATGATCGATGCGCCTGGGCACCAGCGGCTGGTAACCCATCTGTTCAACGCCGGCGATCCGTATCTCGCGTCGGACGCGGTGTTCGGCGTGAAGCCCTCGCTGGTGCTGCAATACCGCCCGCAAGCTGCGGATTCCGCGCTGGGCAAGCGCTACGGCTTCGGGTCGGACTTCCACGAGGGGCGCTATGACTTCGTGCTGCCCCGCGCTTGAGCACGCCGCCGGGGCGGCGCTGTGCCGGGTCGAAGACATTCCGGATGGCGGCTCGCTGACGGCGGAGATGGGCGCGCAGCAGGTGGTCCTGCTGCGGCGGGGCCAGACGGTCTGGGGCTACGTCAACCGCTGCCCCCACTTCTCGGTGACGCTCAACGCGGCCGACGGCGCGGTCCTGACCTACGAAGCCCAGGTATTGATGTGCGCGCATCATTCGGCCCTGTTCCGCTTCGAGGACGGGCTGTGCATCGAAGGCCCCTGCCAGGGCGCGGCGCTCGATCCGCAACCGCTGCGCGTGGACGCGGGACGCGTCTACGCGGCCGATTCGAATCTGAAAATCGATTGAAAGGTTGACGCCGCCGACAACAGTTATTACACACACAGACGCATTGCACTTGCCCTCAGAATCTCTCCATAAGAGGTGGTTTATGAACAAGCGTATTGTTGTCGTAGGCGGCGGCGTAGGCGGCACCATGCTCGCCAATCAGCTCGCCGGAAAGCTGTACCCCGAAATCAGCCGCGGTGAAGTCTCCATCACGCTGCTGTCGGACACGCCGGATCACTACTACAAACCGGCGTTCATGTACGTGGCCTTCAACCTCTTCTTCCAAGAGGAACTGAAACGGCCGGAACGTTCCCTGCTTCGCCCCGAGATCGAATTCCGCGTCGACAAGGTCACGCGGTTCCACTTCGACCGCCAAGAGGTCGCCACGCAGGGCGGCAAGCGCTACGGCTATGACTATCTGGTCATCGCCACCGGCTGCGTACCCTCGCCCGAACGCATCGAAGGCCTGAAGGAGGCCGGAGACCACTTCTACCAATACGCGCCCGCCAGGCAGTTGGCGGACCGCCTGTCGCGCATCGAGCGCGGGCGGGTATTCATCAGCGTCACCTTCCCCAAGACGCCCAACGTCCCGCACCAGTGCGGCATCGCGCCGATCGAAACCACGCTGATGCTGGACGACTACCTGCGGCGGCGCGGCGTGCGCGACAAGGTGGAGATCATCTACACCTACCCCACCACCTCGCAGCTGCTTCGCAATTGCCTGTTCCTGCAGCGGCCAACCTGCGAAGTGCTACCCGCCATCTTCGAGCAGAAGGGCATACAGTTTCAACGCGGCTTCACCTTGTCGCGGGTCGATCCCGACCGGCGCATCGCCTACTCGGAGGAAGGCGGCGAACAGCCCTTCGACATCCTCATGGCCACGCCGCCGATACGCGCGGTGGATGTCGTGCTGGAGTCCGGCGTGTCGCAAGCCGAAAACAACGAAGGCTGGCTGCCGACCGACCATGAGACGCTGCAGGTCTACGGGCTGCAGAATGTCTACGTCATCGGCGACACCGTCGACCTGCCGGTCAGCAAGGCGGGCGGCTCCTGCCATAACCAGGCGCCGGTCATCGCCAACAACATCGCCGGCGAGATCCGGCTGGGCCAACCGTGCAGCGCCTATGACGGCCGGGTGCAGGCGGTGGCCCAGATGGGGCTGAACGCCGGCATGCCGCTCTGGTACGACTACACCCATGACGTGCTGCCCACGCCGCCCACCAAACTCGGCGGCCTGCTGCGCCACGGGTTCAACCGCGGCCTGTACTGGGCCGTCGCAAGGGGAATGCTATGAACGCGCCGCACGAAGCAAGCGCCACGCAGGCCGCCGACGCGGCCGCTCCGTTCCTGGGCGGCGGGCCGGGCGCACGCGCGCTGGCCGACAGGCTGGGCCTGCTGGCCGAAGCGGGACGGCTGGACAACATCGCCGACCTGCTGTCGCTGGCGTCCGATCTGGTGGATCTGCTGGATCAGTCCATGGTGGAAAAGCTGGCGCTGCTGTCGGAACAGGCCAGCAGCGCCGCCTGGACCGCCGCCAATACGCTGCGCGATGCCCACACGCGCACATTGCAGGAAGCGCGCCCTCCGAGCCTGACCGGCCTCATCGGCCTGATGCGCGATGAGGACACCCGCCGCGGCATGGCCGTGGTGCTGCGGGCGCTGCAGACGCTGGGCAGGCAGATGGCGGCGCAACGCAAGGACTACGCCGACGCAAGCTGAAGACGCATGTAAAAAACCCCCGGAAACTGGACGTCAGTCCAGCTTCCGGGGGGTGTTTTCATGCGCGGCCGGGATCTCGCCGCGCCGGACCCGTTTACTGCAAGGTCCGCGTAAAGACGAACTGCCCGTCCTGCCAGTCCACCGGCACCACGTCGCGCGGGCCGAAGCGGCCTTCCAGGATCAGGCGCGCCACCGGGTTTTCGATCTGCTGCTGGATCGCGCGCTTCAAGGGGCGCGCGCCGAACACCGGATCGAAGCCGGAGCGGGCCAGTTCCGCCAACGCGGGTTCGCTCACTTCGAGGCGCATCTCCTGCTTTTCCAGGCGCTCGCCCAGGCGGCGCAGCTGGATGCGGGCGATCGACTCGATGTGCTGCGCTTCCAGGCCATGGAACACGACCACTTCGTCGATACGGTTCAGGAATTCGGGGCGCAGGGTCTGCTTGAGCTCGTCCCACACCACTTCCTTGACCACTTCGTAAGGCTTGCCGGCCAGGCTCTGGATATGGTGCGAACCCAGGTTGGACGTCATCACGATCACCGTGTTGCGGAAGTCCACCGTGCGGCCCTGGCCGTCGGTCAGGCGGCCGTCGTCCAGCACCTGCAGCAACACGTTGAAGACGTCCGGATGGGCCTTTTCGACTTCATCCAGCAGCACCACGCTGTACGGCTTGCGGCGCACGGCTTCGGTCAGGTAGCCGCCTTCTTCGTAGCCCACGTATCCCGGCGGCGCGCCGATCAGGCGGGCCACCGAGTGCTTCTCCATGAATTCGCTCATGTCGATGCGGATCATGTGCTCTTCGGAATCGAACAGGAACTCGGCCAGCGCACGCGTCAGCTCGGTCTTGCCCACGCCCGTGGGGCCCAGGAACAGGAAGGAGCCGTAGGGGCGCGACGGGTCCGCCAGGCCGGCGCGCGAACGCCGGATGGCGTCGGACACCAGGCGCACAGCCTCGTCCTGGCCCACCACGCGCTTATGCAGGTATTCCTCCATGTGCAGCAGCTTCTCGCGTTCGCCCTGCATCATCTTGGACACCGGAATGCCGGTGGCGCGCGACACGACCTCGGCGATTTCCTCGGCGCCGACACGGGTGCGCAACAGGCGCGGACGCCCTTCGCCGCCCTCGGCTTCCTCGGCCGCTTCCGCGGCGCCCACTTCGGCCGCCTTCAGGCGCGCTTCCAGGTCCGGCAGCTTGCCGTACTGCAGCTCGGCCAGCTTGTCGAACTGGCCCTTGCGCTGCAGTTCCGCCATTTCGGCGCGCACGCTGTCGATTTCTTCCTTGATGGCCTGCGTGCCCTGCACCGCCGCTTTCTCGGCCTTCCAGATTTCCTCGAAGTCGTTGTACTCGCGTTGCAGCTTTTCGAGTTCGTCCTCGATCACGCCCAGGCGGCGCTTGGAAGCGTCGTCGGATTCCTTCTTGACGGCTTCGCGCTCGATCTTGAGCTGGATGATGCGGCGGTCCAGCTTGTCCATCACTTCCGGCTTGGAATCGATTTCCATGCGGATGCGCGCGCCGGCCTCGTCGATCAGGTCGATGGCCTTGTCAGGCAGGAAGCGGTCGGTGATGTAGCGGTGCGAGAGCTCGGCCGCGGCCACGATGGCCGGGTCGGTGATCTCGACGCCGTGGTGGATTTCATAGCGCTCCTGCAGACCGCGCAGGATGGCGATGGTGGATTCCACGTCGGGCTCGTCGACCAGCACCTTCTGGAAGCGACGCTCCAGCGCCGCGTCCTTCTCGATGTACTTGCGGTATTCGTCCAGCGTGGTCGCGCCGATGCAGTGCAGCTCGCCGCGCGCCAGCGCGGGCTTGAGCATGTTGCCCGCGTCCATCGCGCCTTCGGCCTTGCCCGCGCCCACCATGGTGTGGAGTTCGTCGATGAAGACGATGTTGCTGCCGTCGTCCAGCGACAGCTCTTTCAGCACGGCCTTCAGGCGTTCTTCGAATTCGCCGCGGAACTTCGCGCCGGCCAGCAGCGCGGCCAGATCCAGCGACAGCACACGCTTGCCGCGCAGCGTTTCGGGAACTTCGTCATTGACGATGCGCTGCGCCAGGCCTTCGACGATGGCGGTCTTGCCCACGCCGGGTTCGCCGATCAGCACGGGGTTGTTCTTGGTGCGGCGCTGCAGGATCTGGATGGTGCGGCGGATTTCGTCGTCGCGGCCGATCACCGGGTCGAGCTTGCCTTGGCGGGCGCGCTCGGTCAGGTCCATGGTGTACTTGGACAGGGCTTCGCGGTTGGATTCGCCTTCCGCGCCGGAGACGTTCTCGCCGCCGCGCACGGCGTCGATCGCGGCCTCCAGGGCCTTTTTCTGCAGGCCCGCGTCGCGCAGGATGCGGCCGGCGTCGCCCTTGTCGTCCGCCAGCGCCAGCAGGAACAGTTCGCTGGCAATATAGGTGTCGCCACGGCGCGCGGCTTCCTTGTCGGTGCGGGTCAGCACCGCCTGCAGGTCGCGGCCGACCTGGACGTTGTCGTCGCCCTGCACCTGCGGCAGGGACTTCAGGGCGCTGTCGATGGCCGACTGCACCCGGTTGACGGCCACGCCGGCGCGCGCCAGCAGGCTGCCCGCGCCGCTGTCGGACTCCGACAGCAAGGCGGAGAGCACGTGGATGGGCTCGATGTAGGGATGGTCGTTGCGGGCGGCCAGACTCTGAGCGTCGGCCAGGGCTTGCTGGAACTTGGTAGTCAGTTTGTCGAATCGCATAATGGTCGTTTGGCTTGTTGGGGAGCCTGACCGATACGTGCCGGCTGGCTCGATATCCTGAATATGCGGCCAGATGCGAGAATTTCAACACCCTGCCCGCGCCATGGTTTTTTCGACGTGCAGCAACAACCTGACCTATGAGCATATACGTTTTTGTCTACGGCACCCTACGCGCGGGCGAAATCAATGACCTGGCTCAAGCCGCCGCCCGGCGCGGCCTGCCGGCGGCCCGCCATGTCGGTCCGGCCAGCGTGCCGGGCCGCCTGGTGGACTTCGGCGACTGGCCCGGCCTGATCCCGGTGGACGACGGCCGGCGCGTGCGCGGCGACGTTTTCCAGGTGGAGCCCGCCCTGGTGGCGCTGATGGACGAGATCGAGGAGTACGAATCCGGCAAGCCCTGCTGCTTCGTGCGGCGCGAGGTCGTGGCGCGCCTGGAACCGCCCGCGCAAGCCCCGGAACTGCGCTGCCAGTACTACCCGATAGACCCAGCCCTGCGCGGCGCGGCGGTCGATATAGCCGCCGACGACTGGGTCGCTTACCGCCTTGCGCGCCCCCTATCGGACGCCCCGTAAGACGCCCGTAGTAACAACGGACTACAATACAGCTTGTCTTAAGCTTTATACCCATGCCGGCATCCGTCCGCGCAATGGGCACTATAGAGGTCATCGTATGCAAAAACGGGTCCCCGTTGCCCCTGATGCCGCCCATTGCTCCACATGCATGCTGGGGCATGTATGCGTGCCCGTGGGCATGGCAGCCGCGGAAGTGGAAAAGCTGGACGAACTGGTCAGGGAACGCGTGCGCCTTGAAAAAGGCAAGCCGCTCTATTCGCTGAATCACCCGCTGGACGCGGTCTACAGCGTGCGCTTCGGCAGCCTCAAGACGCAGCTGGAAGACGCGACCGGCCAGATCCAGGTCACCGGCTTTCATCTGCCCGGCGAAATCGTCGGCATGGACGGCATGCTGGACGGCAAGCACGTCTCGACCGCCGTGGCGCTGGAAGATTCCGAGGTCTGCGTCATCCGCCTGGCCGACATCGACCGGGTCGCGGCCCACCTGCCCTCGCTGCAGCAGCAATTCCGCCGCCTGATGAGCCGCGAAATCAACCGCTCGCACCAGATGCTGGCATCGCTGGGCTCCATGCGCTCCGAGCAGCGCCTGGCCGCGTTCCTGCTGAACTTGTCGCAGCGCTACGCTTCGCTGGGCTATTCCTCCACCGAATTCGTGCTGCGCATGAGCCGCGAGGAAATCGGCAACTACCTCGGCCTGACCCTGGAAACGGTCAGCCGGCTGTTCTCGCGCTTTGCGCGCGACGGCCTCATCAAGATCAACCAGCGCGAGGTCCGCATCCTGGACCTGCCCGCGCTCAAGCAGTTGCTGGGCCAAGAGAGCTGCTGAATTTCCGCCGCGCCATGCGCCGCGCACCCATCCTCCCCTTGCTTGTAGCGCGGCCGGACCGCATGCGCGGCCTGGCCGCGCTGTTCGCCCTGGCGGCGCTCGCGCCGCTGGCCGCGCGCGCGCAGACTCCCCTGCCCGACCCTTACGACTACAGCGAAACCGCGCCCGCGCCCAAGCGCACGGCGCCCTTGCGCTGGCAGTCCGTGGAACTGGGCAAGCCCGGCCACCGCTACAAGATGCCGGTCTACGCCAACCGCGACCTGGCCAAGGACGACCTGCGCAACATCAAGCAGGTCGTGGTCGTGATCCACGGCGTCAAGCGCGACGCCGACCGCTATTACGAATCTGTCGCCGCGCTGCTGGCGCACAACCCCGAGCGGGCCCGCGACACCCTGATCCTGGCGCCGCGCTTCTCGGGCTCCATCGATTCGGGTTTCGGCGGCATGGCGGCCTGGCGCAAGGCCAGCTGGGAAGACGGGGAAGACAGCGTGCAGGCCGCGGGACGCCCCGCGCCCGTCAGCTCGTTCCAGGTGCTGGACGACCTGCTGCGCAGCCTGGACGACCGCAAGCGCCTGGCCTCGCTGGCCGGCATCGTGCTGGCCGGCCACTCGGCCGGCGGGCAGTTGGTACAACGCTACGCGGTGCTGAACAACATCGACGGCCCGCTGCGGCGCGACGGGCTGGCGCTGCGCTACGTCGTCGCCAATCCTTCGTCCTACCTGTACCTGAGCAACGAGCGCCCCCGCGCCGACGGCAAGGGCTATGCGCCCTACGAGCGCGGCATCTGCCCCACCTACAACCAGTACAAGTACGGCCCGGACAAGCTGCCCGCGTACTCGCGCGAGACCGACGAATCCAAGCTCTTCGTGCGCTACGCCGCGCGCGACGTCACCTATCTGCTGGGCGGCGCCGACAACAATCCCGAAGACCGCCTGCTGGACAAGACCTGCGGCGCGGAAGCCCAGGGCGCGACCCGGCTGGCCCGCGGCACAGGCTACGCACAATACGAACACGTGCTGGCCGCCCGCGGCGCCAAACCCGTGACGCTGCACCGGCGCGCCTTCGAAGTGGCCGGCATCGGCCACAACAGCAAAGGCATGTTCGGCTCGGTCTGCGGCACGCAGGCGCTGCTGGGCGACGAGGCCCAGGCGGCGGACGGCGCCGCGCCTTGCGAAGTCATCAAGCCACGCGGCAAGTGAGCCGGCGCGGCCAGGCCTGACAAAAAGCTGAACAAGAAGCGATATTGATACGCGTGCATTTCCGCGCGCGCAGGCGCAACATAACGCAATGCATGTTCCATTCGCGGCCCACCCGCGATCGCGTGTCCGGCGTCCCCCGACAAACGCACCCGAAGGATGGATATGACACAAGCGTATCTCGACATCCCCGACGCGAAGCGCCGCATCAAGGCGATCTTCATCGGCTCCATGGGCAATCTGGTGGAATGGTATGACTTCTACGCCTATACCGCTTTCGCCCTGTACTTCGCCCCCGCTTTCTTTCCCTCGCACGACCCCGTCGTCCAGCAATTGAACGCGGCCACGCTGTTCGCGGCCGGCTTCATCGTGCGCCCGCTCGGCGGCTGGCTGTTCGGCCATCTGGCCGACCGCCATGGGCGGCGCCTGTCGCTGATGGTGTCGGTGGGGATGATGTGCGTGGGCTCGCTGATCATCGCGGTCACGCCCACCTATGCCACCATCGGCCTGGCCGCGCCCGCGCTGCTGGCCCTGGCGCGCGTGATCGAGGGGCTGAGCCTGGGCGGCGAGTATGGCGCCAGCGCCACCTACCTGACCGAGATCGCGGACCCCGAGCATCGCGGCTTCTATTCCAGCTTCCAGTACGTCACGCTGATCGGCGGCCAGCTCTGCGCCATCCTGGTGCTGCTGCTGTTGCAGAACGTGTTCCTGACCCACGAGCAGTTGGTGGAATGGGGCTGGCGCATCCCCTTCGTGATCGGCGCCATGCTGGCCATCATCACGGCCCTGATGCGGCGCGACATGCCCGAGACGGATTCCTACAAGGAGGCGCAGAAAGCACCCAAGCCGCAGACCAGTTCGCTGCGCGGCCTGCTGAAATATCCGCGCGAGGTCGCGATCGTGGTGGGCCTGACCGCGGGCGGCACCGCGGCGTTCTATACCTTCACCACCTACATGCAGACCTTCGTGCGGCAGACCTCGGGCTTCTCCGACATCGTCACGACCTACATCATCGCCGGGTCGCTGATCTTCGCGCTGATCCTGCAGCCGGTGTATGGCGCGCTGTCCGACAAGATCGGGCGCAAGCCGCTGCTGGTGTTCTTCGGCGTGGCAGGCGCGGCGCTCACGGTGCCCATCCTGATGACGCTGTCGCATACGCATTCGCCCTTGATGGCCTTCCTGCTGATCTGCGGCGCCTGGGTGTTCACGGCCGGCTACACCTCCATCAACGCGGTGGTGAAGGCGGAACTCTTCCCCACCAACATCCGCGCCACCGGCGTGGCCGTGCCCTACGCCGTGACGGTGTCGATCTTCGGCGGCACGGCGCCGGCCATTGCCCTGTTCTTCAAACAGCAGGGACACGAGGAGTGGTTCTACTACTACCTCGCCGGCATCATCTTCCTGTCGCTGCTGGTGTACGCCACCATGCGCGACACCAAGCACCGGTCGGCCATGCACCAGCACGCCTGATTCCTTTCGCGCCAACTTTGTTGCTTGACAGTCCCGCGGCTTCGGCTTAATACTTAACCCTATGGTTAAGTTTAAAGACGACACACTGGACAGCATCTTTTCGGCCCTGGCAGACGGCACGCGGCGCCGGGTGCTGGCCGACCTGGAACAAGGCGCGGCCTCGGTCAGCGAGCTGGCCCGGCCGCACGCCATGTCCCTGCCCGCTTTCATGAAGCATCTGCGCGTGCTGGAAGACGCCGGCCTGATCGCCCGCGCCAAAGACGGCCGCGTCGTGAACTGCACGCTATCGCCCGAACCCATGCGGGCGGCATCCGACTGGCTGGCCCGCTACGAGAAGTTCTGGAACGGGCAGCTGGATTCGCTGGCGCGCTACCTGTACCACGAGGAAGAGGTCCACCCATGGAAAAACGAAGCACCCGAGGCGAAACAGCCCCCATCGAACTCCGCCTCAAACGCCGCTTCGACGCCCCCGTCGAACGCGTCTGGCGCGCCTGGACGGACCCGCAAGCGCTGATGCGCTGGTTCGGTCCCGCCGAAACCCGCAAGGTGCTGCGAGCGGAAACGGACGTGCGCGTGGGCGGCGCCTATCAGGTGGGATTCGCCACCGAGGACGGGCTGGAGCACCACGCCAGCGGCCACTACCGCGAAGTCGAACCGCAGCGCCGCCTGGTGTTTACCTGGGCCTGGCGCGATACGCCCGCGGAAGTCTCGCTGATCACCCTGGAATTCAGCCCTGCCGGCGGCGGCACCGAGCTTGCCTTCCTGCAAACCCCGTTCGTCGACCAGGCCACCCGCGACAGCCACCAGCATGGCTGGCTGGGCGCGCTGGAACGGCTGGCGGCCCATCTGGCGAAGCCGGCCTGAATCCCCGCCGTTCGCCCTACCCGGGCCTGCCGGCCCGTTCCAAGGAGACACACGATGCAGACCGATCACCCCGTCGTATCCCGAGCGCAATGGGACATCGCGCGCGAGGCGCTGCTGCGCCGCGAAAAAGAACTGACTCGTGCCCAGGACGCGCTGGCCCGCGAGCGCATGGCCCTGCCCTGGGTCAAAGTGGACAAGCCCTATCGCTTCCAGGGCGCGGCCGGCTCCGTGGACCTGGCCGCGCTGTTCCAGGGCAGGAGCCAGCTCATCGTCTACCACTTCATGTTCGGCCCGGACTGGGAGGAAGGCTGCGTGGGCTGCTCGTTCCTGGCCGACCACATGGACAGCGCGCTCATGCACCTGCGCCAGCATGACGTGACGGTGGTCGCCGTGTCGCGAGCCCCCTACGCCAAGCTGGAGGCCTTCAAGCGCCGCATGGGCTGGCAGTTCCCCTGGTACTCGTCCGAAGGCTGCGACTTCAATTTCGACCTGCCGGCCTCCGTGCCCAAGGCCGACGGCAGCATGGAGGAAAACTCCGGCGCCAGCGCGTTCTTCCGCGACCCGGACGGCGAGATCTTTCATACCTATTCAAGCTTCTCGCGCGGCGTGGAAAGGCTGGCCGGGGCCTACAACTACCTGGAATTGGCGCCCCTGGGCCGCAACGAGAACGGCCCGCACTTCAACCTGGGCGACTGGGTACGCCATCATGACCGCTACGACGACGCGCGGCCGCACGCCTGCCACGCCTGCGGCTAGGCGCAAGCCCGGCGATGCAGTCCGCGTGGCCTCCGACTCCGCCGTCCTGTGGCTGGCCTGCACCGCAGCCATGGCCGCGGGGCTGTGGGCAGACACGCTGCGCACGCCGGCGGCGCTGCTGGCCAGCCTGTGCGGGGCGTCCGGCGGGCTGCTGGACCAAGCCTGGCGCCATGCGGCCCTGATGCCCGCCAGCAGCGCAGCCATGCTGATTGCCGCGCTATTGCCGCTGCCGGGCGCGCCGCGCATGGCAGCGCGGCTGGCCTGCGCGCTGGCGATGGGGCTGGGCATGCTGGCAGGGGCTCAATGGGGCATGGCGGCGGCGCTGGCCGCGAGCGTCGCGCCATTCGGCGGAATGGCGGCCGGCATGGCGCTGGGAATGGGCGTCGCCATGGCCGCCGCGGCGCTGATTGCAGGCGCTAGCGCCGCGCCCCGGTAAGCGGGCGCGGTGGCGCAACGGGCGCGGCCTCGATCGGCGCGGCCAGGGGCGCCTGGATTTCCAGGGCGGACTCGGCCTGCGCCACGCAGGGCAGGATCCAGCCTTCTTCCTTCTCGTCGCGCGACAGCCCCGGCCACTCGATGCGGTACGAGATCTCGCCTTCCAGCAGCAGGCACATGCAGGCGCGGCATGTGCCGTTACGGCACGAGCTGGGCAGCTTGATGCCGGCCGCCTGCGCCGCCAGCAGCACGGAGGTATCGGCCGGCGCGTCAAAGCGCAGGCCGGCGGGCTGCACCAGAACGGGAAATGCGGACATGTCTGGACAGATTCCGGACCGGGCTTCAGCCCGCGTTGTCCTGCCAGTCCAGCTGCCAGGCGCCGGACAGCACGTTCTGCATCCACAGCACGCAGGTCAGCGTCTTGGCGTCGGTGACCTCGCCCTTGGCGCAAGCCTCGATCAGCTCGGCGGGATCCGCGCTGATCACATCCAGGAATTCGTCCTGGTCCAATTGGCGAGGCCCGGCGCGCAGGCCGCGGGCGAAGTAGATATGGATGATCTCGGTGGAATACGCGATGGCCAGGTGCAGCGCTCCCGCATGCGCCCACTGATCCGCGGTATAGCCGGTTTCCTCCAGCAGCTCGCGCTTGCCGCAGGCCAGCGGATCCTCGCCCGGATCCAGCTTGCCGGCCGGGAACTCGGTCATCACGCGTCCGATGGGATAACGGAACTGACGCTCCAGCAGGACCCGGCCATCGTCCAGCAGCGGGATCACCACCACCGCGCCCGGATGCACCACGTACTCGCGCGTGGCCGTGTTGCCGTTGGGCAGGCTGACCGTGTCGCGGCGGATCTTCAGGAAGGCGCCGTTGTATGGCGCCTCGCTGGCGACGAGTTTTTCTTCGAGATGGGAATCGGGCTTGCGGGTCATGGCGGGTCGGATACCTCAAGGGACGCGCGGATGATGGCCAGTCCGCGCGGGCAGCACGAGCTTACCATCGCCGCCCGCCTTCCCCGATGACGCCTACTCCGCGACGCGGATGACGAGCTTGCCGAAGTGCCGGCCCGACGCCAGGTGCTCGAACGCCTCGCGCGCTTCGGCAAACGAGTAGACGCGGTCGATGACCGGCGCGATGCGCGCCACGTCGACGAAACGCGCCACGTCCTCGAGCATCTTGCGGCTGCCGACGAAGATGCCTTCCAGCCGCTTGACGCCCGCGATCAACGCCAAGGGCGCGACCGGCACGGCCGCGAAGCCGCTGACGCCGCCGATGACCGCAATGGTGCCTCCCATGCGCGCGGCCGCGACGGAACGTTCGAGCGTGCCTTCGCCGCCGACTTCCACCACCACGTGGGCGCCCTCGCCGCCGGTCAGGCGCAGCACTTCGTCCTGCCATTGCGGCGTTTCACGGTAGTTGATCGTAAGGTCCGCGCCCAGCTCGCGCGCGCGGGCCAGCTTGTCCGCGCTGGACGAGGTGATGATGGCGCGCATGCCGGCTGCCTTGGCCAGTTGCAGGCCCCAGATGGAAACCCCGCCCGTGCCCAGGAACAAAGCCGTCTGGCCCGCCTTGGCGCGTCCGGCGACGAACAGCGCGTTCCATGCGGTGACGGCGGCGCAAGGCAGGGTCGAGGCCTGCTCGTCGCTCAAGGATGCCGGCGTTGCGACCAGGGCGTGCTCGGCAAATACGCTCTCGGTGGACAGCAGGCCGTCGGTGGCGGCGCCCGGCGCCAGCGCCACCGTGGCAGGCGTGGGCTCGCCATCGATCCAGTCCGGCATGAATGCGCCCATGACGCGGTCGCCGACCTTGAACCGGCTCACGCCCGCACCCACCTCGATCACCTCGCCCGCGGCGTCGGAGGCGGGTATGACCGGATCGCCCGAACCCTTCAGATACTCGCCGCGCGCCACCATCAGGTCGCGGTAGTTCAGCGACACGGCCTTGATGCGCACGCGCAGCTCCAACGGCCCCAGGCTGCGAGGCTGGCGCGTGACGCGCTCCAGCGAAGCGATGTCCTTGCCGCTGGTGACGGTGTATGCCTGCATGTTGTTTCTCCTATCGATTCAAAAAAGGCCCCCACGCTGCGCCTTCGGCTTGCTGCCCCCAAAGGGGGCTTTTTTTTTGCCTTGGGGCGGCCCGGCGGCAAAAAAGACCGCCGCCCGCCATTGGCGGCTATCCGTGACGGTCAAGTACCGATAAGATATATGGGAACCAATTTCCCTAGTGGCGAATGTTTTTCATTTCATCGAATCCTGCTAGGAACCAATAAATGCAGGGAGTCCATGATGGCTACAGCGATCACCTATGACCGGCTGAGCGGCATCGAAGTCTTCGTTCAGGCCGTGGAAGCAGGCAGCTTCGCGCTCGCGGCGCAACGCCTGAACCTCACGCGCTCCGCGGTGGGCAAGTCCATCGCGCGGCTGGAGGCGCGGCTGGGCGCCAGGCTGTTCCACCGCACCACCCGCCAGCAAAGCCTGACCGACGACGGCCAGGCCTATTACGACCGTTGCGTGCGCGCGCTGGCCGAACTGCAGACCGCCGAGGCCGAGCTGGACAGCGGCCGGCGCGAGCCCCAGGGTCGCTTGCGCGTCAGCGCGCCGTTGGTGTTCGGCCGCCATTGCGTCGCGCCCGTGCTGCGCGAACTGGCACAGCAGCATCCGCAACTGCAGGTGGAGGTTTCATTCAACGACCGGGTGGTCGATCTGATCGAGGAAGGCTACGACCTGGGCATCCGCGTGGGCGAGCTGCCCGACAGCGCCAGCCTGGCCGCGCGGCGGCTGGGCATGCAGACCATGGGCATCGGGGCTTCTCCCGCATACATCCAGGCACATGGCCGCCCGGTCACCGTGGATGAGATGCAGCGGCATGCCGCCATCGTCTACACGCGCAACGGCGTGGACAAGGCCTGGGCGCTGCATGGGCCCGACGGCCAGGTACTGCAGCTGCGCCCGCGTCCGTGCCTGCGCCTGGACGACCTGCAAGCCATCGCGGACGCCGCCATCGCCGGCGCGGGGCTCGCCTGGCTGCCCTGCTGGATGCTGACGCACTATGTGCGCACCGGCGAGCTGGACGTGCTGATGCACGGCGATCGCCTGGCCGCGCAAGAGGTGCACGCCGTCTGGCCGCAAGCGCGCTACCTGCCGTCCAAGACGCGCGCCGCCATCGACGCGCTGGCGGCCCGCGTACCCTCGATGCTGGCCGCCTGAGCGGCTCAGCCGAACTTGCGGCGGGCGTCCAGCGCCAGGCCGGCGCCGATGCTGCCGAACAGGTCGCCTTCGACGCTGCGCGCGCCCGGCACCAGGGCTGACACCGATTCGCGCAAACGCGGCACGCGGCTGGAACCGCCGGTGAAGAACACCGTATCCACGTCCGCGGTCGATACGCCGGCGTCGCGCAGCAACGCGCCCACCGTGGTCTCGACCTTTTCGATCAGGCGGCCCACGCAGGCGTCAAACGAGGGGCGCGTCACGTCCACGCCCAGCTCCGGCGCGATGCGCGACAGGTCGATGCGCGCGGCGGGCGTCTCCGACAGTGCGATCTTGGCCTCTTCGACCTGCACCGCCACCCAGTGGCCGGCGCGCTGCTTGACCAGGTTCAGCAGCAGGTCGATCTTCTCGCGGTCGCCGGCCTCGGCGCGGATGTAGGCGAAGTGCTCGGCGGCCTTGCGGGTATAGGCCTGGTTGATGGTGTGCCAGCAGGCCAGGTTGCCGTATTGCGTGGACGGCACGTCCTTGCCGCTGCGCAGCTGGCTGCCCAGCCCCAGCATGGGCATCACGTGCGCCAGGCTTAGCTGCTTGTCGAAGTCCACGCCGCCGATGTGCACGCCGCCGTAGGCCAGGATGTCTTCGCGGCGGTCGGCCTTGGTGGCGCGGCCGGGTCCCAGGCGGATCAGCGAAAAATCGGAAGTACCGCCGCCGATGTCGATAACCAGCACCAGCTCTTCGCGGTCGATCTGCGATTCATAGTCGAATGCGGCGGCCAGCGGCTCGAACTGGAACTCGATATCGGTGAAGCCGACGCTGCGTGCGATCTCGCCCAGCGTGTCCTGGGCGGTCTGGTCGGCGGCCGGATTGTCATCCACGAAGAACACCGGCCGGCCCAGCACGGCGCGCGTGAAGCCGCGCCCCGCCGCCGTTTCAGCGCGGCGCTTGAGTTCCGCGATGAAGCGCGTCAGCAGGACGCGGAATGGAATCGAACGGCCCTGCACTTCCGTCGAACCGTCGATCAGCGAGCTGCCCAGCAGGCTCTTCATCGAGCGCATCAGGCGCCCGTCGTAGCCCGCGAGATAGTCGGAGATGGCGGCGCGGCCATAGCTGACTTCGGCGTCTTCGTCATGGAAGAAAATGGCCGAGGGCAAGGTGGTCTTGCCGTCTTCCAGGGCGAGGAGCGCGCGCTGATCGGGGCGGCTCCAGCCCACGGTGGAATTGGACGTGCCGAAGTCGACGCCGCATGCGGTGGAAATCATGGGGAATTCTGGGGCTGAAAGCAAAACGGCGCATAAGTGTAGCCGCAACCGCCAGAATCGCCATATCAGCCCGCGCGCGCCAGCGCCCTGGCCGTGAACGCCAGCGTCGCGGCCGCCACCAGCAGGCCGCTGGCAAAGCCCCCCGCGTAGCCGACCTGGGCCGCCAGCCCGGTCATGAGGGACGAGGTCAGGATCTCGCCCTGGTCGCGCGCGCTCTGCACCGCCGTCATGTCGGTGCCGGCCTGCTCGCCGCGGCTGGCAAAGCGCATGGCCAGCGTCATCAGGGCCACGGACGCGGCGCCCGCGCCGAACGCGCCCAGCGCCTGCGCGCCCAGGGCGCTGCCCGCCTGCGACGGCATCCAGCCCTGGGCCTGCGCCAGCCAGGCCAGTGCGGCCGCGCCCGAGGCAGCCAGGCCCAGCGCCAGCACCGCGCGCGCACCCAGCCGGCCGATCAGCCATGCACCACCGCCGCAACCCAGCAGCACCGTCACCACGCCTCCCGCCATGCCGACGCGCCCCACGGCCTCGACCGCCCAGCCCGCATCCACCAGGAACAGCTTGGACAAGCCATAGCCCGCCACCGCCGTCATGGCCGACAGGAAGGCGGCCGCGGCCAGGGCCCAGGCGCCGGGGCGGCGCACGAAGGCGCCCAGCGTGGCGCGGCGCCTGGCCGCGGGCATGGCCAGTTCGGTTTCACGCCAGGCGGCCGCCAGCAGCAGGCTGAACGCCACCACGGCCGCCAGGGTCAGCAACGCGCCGGTCTGTCCGATATGGCCGGCCAGTACCAGGCAACCCGGTCCGCCGAAGAAGAAGCCCACCATGGTGCCGCCCACCTGCACGGCATTGGCGCGCGCCAGATCCTGCCCCTGGAAGCGCTCCGCCGTCAGGCCGTCGGTGGCGATATCCTGCGTCGCACTGGCCAACGAAGCCAGCGCCATCAAAGCGACCACCCACGCCGCCCCCGCGGCATCGATGCCGAGCAAGGACAGCGCCAGCAGGCAGGCCAGCACCACGGCCTGCATCGGCAGGATCCAGCTGCGCCGCCGGCCCATGGCGCGGGTCCAGCGGTTGTCGACCACGGGCGCCCACAGGAA
Source organism: Achromobacter sp. GW823-FHT04E03 (assembly GCF_058796095.1). Lineage (NCBI taxonomy): Bacteria > Pseudomonadati > Pseudomonadota > Betaproteobacteria > Burkholderiales > Alcaligenaceae > Achromobacter > Achromobacter sp. GW823-FHT04E03. The sequence goes on from NZ_JBXAIJ010000001.1 coordinate 1,692,160, forward strand.
CTTCAGCACCCAAGGCAGGCCGACCAGCGGCAGCCAGGCCAGCGCGTGCAGGTCCGCGCCGTCGCGGCGCAGCAGCGTGGGCAAAGCCTCCATGGCCACGCCCAGCGGTATGCCTTGGGAAAAATACAAGGCGCCTATCATCACGAACATGCGTGCGTCTGCAATACGGTTCACTTCAGATTTCCTTCAACAAGGGGCTGCGGGATTGCGGCGCATCCGCGCGACGGTGTTCGCTGCCCTGCCCCGGCGTCACGAACAGGATCTTGCCGGGACAGGCCACGTGCAGCCTGTGCCACACGCCGCGCGGCACGATGGCGCTGCGCCGGGTATCCAGCAGCATGTCGGTCTGGACGCCGTCCTCCGCCATCAGCGTGACCACCACGCGCCCTTCCAGCACGCAGAGCATTTCATCGCCGGCCGGGTGGCGCTCCCACACATCGCCATGCACGTCGGCGTCGCTGGCCACGGCCTTGATGCCGACCAACCATTCGTCCTGCGGCGCGAGGCGGCGCAGACGGCCCACGTCGCGCATGGCGCCGTCGCGCCCCAGCGCCACGAAGTGGTCCAGCCAGTCGAACACCGGCCCGGTATCGGGTGCACTCATCGATCTCTCCTTCTGGTTGCCGGCGGACGCGCGCGGTGGGCGTCCGCCGCGGGTCATCAGTATTCGGCGCGCAGGGTCAGCATGACGTTGCGGGGCTCGCCGTAGCGGTTGTTCCAGGCCGTGCCCGACAGGCTCTGGTAATAGCCGCGGTCGAACAGGTTGTTGACGTTGAGCGCCGCGGTCACGTGCTTGTCCACGCGATAGGCCATGCGCAGGTCCACCAGCGCATAGCCGCCCTGGCGCAGCGTGACGGGACCGGACACCGTGGAATAGCCCGACTGCACCTGCAGCCCGCCGCCCACGCTCAGCCGCCGCTCCATGCCGGGCAAGGCATAGTTGGTCCACAGGCGGAAGATGTGCTTGGGCGTGAAGCGCGCGAACGGCTGTCCGCCGGATTCCGAATCCGTCAGGTACTTGCTGGTGTTGAAGGTGTAGCCCGCGGCCACCGTCCAGTAGGGCGTGATGCTGCCGGAGGCTTCAGCCTCGATCCCACGGCTGCGCACTTCCCCACCCGAGATGTAGTAGCAGTTGCGGCCCACGCATGGCCATGCCGGGTCCTCCTGCGCGCGGTTCTTCTGCTGTATCTGGAACACGGCCAGCGACAGGTTCAAGGCGCCGTCCGCCAGTTCGCCTTTGACGCCGGCCTCGTAGTTGGTGCCGGTAATGGGATCCAGCGGCTGGCCGTCGCGCGTCAGCTCGCCCTGCGGCTGGAAGACCTGTGCATAGCTGCCATACAGCGACCATTGGCGGTCGAGGTCGACGATCAGCCCGCCATAGGGCGTGAACTCCGGATCGATGCGCTGGCGCGCGCGGGGCGCGCTCTGGTTCCACCAGCTCATGCGTCCGCCCAGCACCAGCGTCACCGGATCGGCCAGCGAAAAGCGGCCCATGCCGTAGACGCCCTGCTGCTTGAGCCGGGTCTCCCCGGGCGAGGTGTACGGCCCCACGCCAGGCTCGGGCACGCTGTGCGGATCCCAGTCGAAGACATTGACCGGCACGTTCGGATAGGGCGTCAGGTCCGCGCTGTACTGCTCGGACGTGGTGCGTTGGGCATTGCCGCCCAGCAGCAGTTCATGGCGCCGGCCGAACAGTTGCACCGGGCCGCCGACATAGGCGTCCACGCTGGCCTGGGTGTTGTCGAACTTGTAGGCCGCGCCCATCAAGGAGGAACCCAACCCGGTCTGGCGGTCTATCGCGCCATAGGCGCCGGCGTACTTCAGGTTGCTGTCCGCGGTCAGGTAATTGGCGCTGATCTTGGCGCTCCAGCCTTGGCCGAAGCGATGCTCCAGGTCCGCGAACACACGCGTCGTATCCCAGTTGAAGCGGTCCCAGGCCACGTCCAGGTAGGTCGAGCGCTTCAGGCCGATATCGCCGCCGTCCTTGTAGCGCGGCACGCCGGCCATGTTGGTGGTGGAGCGGATGCGTTGGGTCTGCAGGCCGGCGGACAGCACCGTGTCCGGCCCCAGGTCCACCTCGCCTATCGCGTAGAGCAGCGCCGATTGCTGATCCGCGACGTCATAGAAATAACCACGGTCTTCCACGGCGCCGACGATGCGGCCGCGCACGCTGCCGCTGTCGTTCAAGGGGCCGCCCAGGTCGGCCTCCGCACGGTAGCGATCCCAGCTGCCGGCGCTGAGGGAGCCGTTGAACGAGAACTCGCGTTGCGGCCGCTTGCGCACCAGGTTCACCGTGGCGGCGGGATTGCCCGCGCCATGCATCAGGCCGTTGGCGCCGCGCAGGATCTCCACGCGTTCGTACACCGCCATGTCCTGCGGCGATGCCGCCATGTTGCCCATCAGCACGGGCACGCCGTCCTGCTCGAACGAATCTACTTTGAAGCCGCGCGCGTAGTACGCGGTGGTCAGCAGCTGATAGGGCTGCACCGTGATGCCGGTGGCGTGCTGCATCACCTCATCCAGGCTTTGCAGGTTCTGCTCGCGCATCCGCTCCTGCCCGATCACCGTCACCGACTGCGGAATCTCGCGCAGCGTCAGCGGCAGTTTGCCGAGGGTCGCCATGTCCTGCGCCACGCCCTCGCCGCTGACCGTCACCGCCGGCAGCGACGCGGCCTCCTGCGCCAGCGCCGGCCCCGCCGCCACCGCCAGCCACAGCGGCCAATGCCGCGCCCGCGCCGCGTTCCTGCGCGGCGCCCCCGTATTCACCTGTTTTCGCACTGCCTGTCCTCTTAGAATTTTATTGAGAATAATTCTCAAGTAATTCTAGGAACGACAGCGGCCGCGCGTTGGCGATTGCGGAAGTCTTGCTGGCGATTGCGGAAGTTTCGACGCCTTAGCGGCCCGGCGCGACACTGCTGGGCAGCACGCCGTAGCGGCGCAGGAACGCCTTGGTGAAGTGCGAATCGGTATAGCCGCAGGCGTAGGCCGCCTCGGACACGGTATAGGCGCCTTCGGCCAGCAGCGCCTGGGCCTGCTCCATGCGCCGCTCGCGCACGTAGGCGTAGACGCTCTGGCCGAACAGCTTGCGAAAGCCGGTGGTGAGCTTGTTGACGTTCACGCCCACGCGTCGCGCCAGTTCGGGCAGCGAGGGCGGGTCCTGCAGGTTCGCCGCAACCAGGTCGCGCGCGTGATGCAGGCGTTCCACGTCGGCGCGCGTCAGGCCGCGCACGGGAGCGCCCTGCTCCGCCGGCTGCAGCGCGCCCAAGGCAAGCGCGGTCAGTTCCAGCGCCTTGGCCGAGAGGTACATGCGCCTGAGCGCGCCCTGCACCGGGCAGGCCAGCATCTGGTGGCCCAAGGCCTCCAGCTTGCGGTCCGCCCGCATATTGGCCTCGGCGTATGCGCCAACGGCCCGCGGCGCGCGCAGCAGGCCCGCCAATTGGGCCGGATCCATGGCAAAGGCATCGCGCAGATGGTCCAGTCCCGTGCGCAGGGACACGAAGCGCAAGGACTGATGGGCGCCAAACTCGTGCTCCATGCCCATGGCGTCCTGGCACACGCTCAGGTGCAGCGCGGGCCCGCTCACGCGGGTGGACGCGGCGCCGCGCACGCTATAGCGCAGGTCCCCGTCCAGCACGAGCACCAGCTTCAGGCCCGGCTCCAGGCGCTCCTGCACGCGCTCGTCGCGGCCAAAGCGCAGCGTGCCGCCCGCCAGCGAAATAGCGGGCGTGGCGGCCGATACGGTCCAATCAGGTTCGGGATGGGCGGCGGTCAAGATGGCGGCTCCGTCGCGGCGGGCAGCGCTGTTGATGGGATTGAATATTATTACCGTTTGACCAGAACGGAAAGCCGCCCGTTGGGCGGCGGCGCGCGCCTTATTGCTGGCGACGCTGCTCCAGCTCTTTCAGGCACTGCGCCACGCCGGCCTGCATCTGCGCGTTCGACACGGCGGCGCGGTCCGACACTTCGCGGCAGCGCACGTACTGGGCCTGGCTTTCCGGCGTGTCGCGGATGACCGCGGGCGCGGAGCCGGCTTCGGGCGTGACCGTCATGCGCAACGTGGAAGGCGGCGACAGGCTGCCGTCCTTGGAGCGCACGCTGGGGTACTGGTATTCCTGCGTGACGGGCGCCGCATTCTGCGCCTGTACGGCGCCGGCCGCGCACAAGGCGGCAAGCAGGAAGGCGGAAATGTGGAGTTTCTTCATGACGACCTCTCTTCAATGGACTGACGTCCAGGGCGCGCTCCGGGGCCCCTGGACATGCCGCACTATGGTATCCCCGGCCGCTGGCGCGCGGCGTGCCAAGACGCTACACAATCCGCCACAGTTGTTTCCCGGGGTTTCTCTGGCGGGCCGCCCTACGCGGGCCGCGCCCTACTTCTTCGGCGCGGACTGGCGCAGCGGCGCCAGCAAGGAAGACAAGCCGTTGTGGTCCAGCTCGTGCATCAGGGCCAGCAGACGCCCCAATTCACCCGGCGGAAAGCCCTTGCGCGCGAACCAGGCCAGGTAGGGCCCGGGCAAATCCGCGATCAGGCGTCCCTGGTACTTGCCGAAGGGCATGGTGCGCGTGACCAGCAAGGACAGCAGTTCAGGATCCATGGCGGTCACCGGGCAGCCGCGGCGGCGAAGACGATGTCCGCCGCAGGCACGGCGGCGATCTTCACGCCAAAACTGGAGATCGATGACAAGGTCGCGTTGTGATGCGCGCGGATCTGCGCGCCCGGCGCATGCGGCTTGTCCTGGGTGGTGTGGGCGTCGGCAGCCAGCGTGACGGGATATCCAAGCGCGGCCGCGCGGCGCACGGTCGTGTCCACACAGAACTCGCTGGCGTAGCCGCACACGACCAGTTGCGTGGCGCCGGCTTGCGCCAGCGCATCGGCCAGACCGGTGCGCAAAAAGGAATCGGGCGTGGTCTTGCGCACGCGGACGTCGCCGTCCTCCGGTTGCAGCCGCGAGTCCAACTGCCAGCCCGGCTGGCCGTGATCCATGGCGCTGCCGGGGCTCTCGTGCTGCACGTAGATGACGGGCGCGCCAGCCGCGCGCGCACGCCCGGCCAGCGCATTGATACGGGCCAGCACCGCCTCGGCATCGGCTGGCGCGGGATTCGTCTCGAACAGCGCGCGCTGCACGTCTATCACGATCAAAGCGGAGGTCATGGTTTTCTCAAATTGGTTGGGCTTCAGTCCTGCGCGGCAGCGACCCGCGCGTACATCCAGAAGTCGCGAGGTTCGCCGCGCACCAGGCGGTAGCGGCGCATCAGTCCTTCGCACTGAAATCCGCAGCGTTCCAGCACGCCGGCCGACGCCACGTTGGTATCCAGCACGGTAGCCTGGATGCGTGCGAAGCCCAGCTCGCGCAAGGCCCACTCGGTCACGGACACACAGGCGCGCGTGGCGATGCCACGCCGCCAGTACGGCGGCGCGACGTCATAGGCGATCTCCGCGCGCCGCGCGGACGCAGCGATCTCGTTCAAGCCTATGGTGCCCGCCAAGACGCCGTCCAGCGTGACGATGGCCAGGCGCAGGCTGTGCGATACCGCTGGCTGACCATAACCGCGGATCAGGCGCACCAGCGTATCCGGTCCGTCCAACTGCCAGCTGGTATGGCGCGTGACCGCCTCGTCGCGCAGATATGCGTGCCAATCGGCCGCGTCTGCTTCCCGCAATGGGCGCAGACGCAAGCCTTCCAGCCCCAGTACGGGCAGGTCCTGCGGATAGTCAGTGAGGTGCGGAATCATCCTGGGGCGCGGTCGGCTGCGGCGGCGGCGCCGCGACATGGCGCAGCTTATCAGGGTTGCGCACGATGTAGATGGCGGCGATCCTGCCGTCGCGCACCTCCAGCGTGGTGGACCGGGGCAAACCGTCCAGTTCGGTCGCCAGCACCCCCGGCATGCCGTTCAATTGCGTCACCACGGCGTCCAGGAACTGGCCGCTGGGCTTTTTCGCCAGACCGGCAAAAAAACGCGCGATCTTGTCGCTGCCCAGAATGGGCCTGAACACGGCCAGCTTTTTGCCGCCGCCGTCCGCATGCAGCACGGCGTCATGCGCCAACAGGCTGCGCAGGGCATCCACATCGCCCGCGCGCGATGCCTGCCAGAAGGCATCGGCGATGCGCGCGCCTTCCTGCTCCGTCACTGCGAACCGCGGACGCGCGTCGCGCACGCGGCTGCGCGCCCGCGCGGCCAACTGGCGGCAGGCTGCCTCGTTGCGGCCCAGCGTCGCCGCGATCTCCGCGAACGGCATGTCGAACACGTCGTGCAGCAGGAAAGCGGCCCGTTCCAATGCGGACAGGCGCTCCAGCGCCAGCATCAGCGCCACCGACAGATCGTGCGCAATCTCCCCCGCACCCGCCGCCTCATAGCTGCCCGCGTCGGGCAAGGGTTCGGGCAGCCATGGCCCCACGTACTCCTCGCGCCGCGCGCGCGCCGATTTCAACTGGTCCAGGCACAGCCGCGTGACCGTCCGCGACAGGAAGGCGCGCGGCGTCTCGACCCGGCCGCGGTCCGCGTCGCGCCAGCGCAGCCACGCGTCCTGCACGATGTCCTCGGCCTCCGCCCATGACCCCAACATGCGGTAGGCCAGGCCCTGCAAATGCCTGCGATGGGGCTCGAAGTCGGCAACGGCATCGGGAATGGCGGACGCGCTCATACGGCCTGGCCTCAGTGCTTGGGATGCTGCGAGCGGAACCCGACTGCGATGCGGTTCCAGCTATTGATCATGTTGATGGCGACGGTCAGGTTGACCTGCTCTTCCTCGTTGAAATGCCTTGCCATTTCGGCGTAGTCCGCGTCCGGCGCGCGAGTATCGGCAAGTCTGGTCAACGACTCCGTCCACGCCAGCGCGGCGCGCTCACGCTCGCTGTACAGCGAAGATTCGCGCCAGGCATCCAGCAGGTACAGGCGCATTTCGGTTTCGCCCTGTTTACGGGCATCGGTGGAATGCATGTGCAGGCAGTAGGCGCAACCATTGATCTGCGAAGCGCGCATTTTCACCAGTTCGAGCAGGCTGTGTTCCAGGCCGCAGCTTTCGACGAAGTCGTTCAGGGCGATCATGGCTTTCATGGCCTTGGGCGAGGCGGTGTAGGCGTTCAGGCGGGCGGTGCTCATGGCGGGTCTCCGGCAAGGTAGGCATGCGCCGCAGGATGCGGCGCCATTACCCGTAGGACGAGACAGCCTGCCACGACGTGACATCGCCCGTCGGAAAATTTGTAAATCCGGCTAGAAAGCCAGCCGCCCGCGCAGCTCCCCGAACGGCACCATCACATGTTCGCGATAGGCTGGACGGGCCTGCAGGCGCTCGTACCAGGCCTGCAGATGGGGCATGGACGGATGCGGGATGTCCAGTTCGAAGTAGCGGTAGAGCGTGGTGCCCGCCGGAATGTCGGCCAGGCCCAGGGTTTCGCCGCCCAGATACGGACGGTCCGCCAGCGCGCGGTCCAGTTGCCGCAGGCAGGCATGCGTGGCGGCGATGGAGCGCTCGATGGCCGCCGTGTCGCGCTGCGCCTCGGGGGTGCGGTAATAGCCCCAGAACACGCCCATCAGAAAGGCTGGCTGCAAGGCGGTCTGGGCCCAGTCCATCCAGCCGTCGGCGCCGGCCCGCTGCGCGGGGTCGTCCGCCCAGAAGCGGCCGGCGCCGTCGCGCGCGGCCAGATAGCGCAGGATGGCATGGGACTCCCAGACCGTCGTCGCGCCATCGCGCAGCAGCGGCACCTTGCCGTGCGGATTCATGGCGCGGAACTCGGCCGTGTCCAGCAGCCCGTGCTCGCCGCCAGCCAGCACATGTTCGTATTCCAGGCCCAGCTCTCCCGCCAGCCACAGCACCTTCTGCACATTGAATGAACTGCGGCGTCCCCAAATGGTCAGCATGGCGATGGTCCTCAGGCAGCTTGCACGATGCGCGGCTCGCAACGCACCGGGAAGTTGACCGAATTGGCGATGAAGCAGAAATGATGCGCGCGCTCGTGCAGTTCGGCCGCCAGCGCAGCGTCGTCGCCAGCGCGGATGGTCACTTCGGGGCGCAAGGTGACGGCGCTGAAGAAGCCGCCACGCTCGCGGTCCTCGACCATGACGCCTTCGGCCTCGTCGCGGTAGGCCTCCACCGTCACCCCTTCGACCGCGCAGAAGTGCAGATACCAGAGCTTGTGGCACGCGGACAGCGACGCCACCAGCATGTCTTCGGGATTCCAGCGCGCGGGATCGCCGCGAAAAGCCGGGTCGGACGAACCCGGCACGTCGGGCTTGCCCGCCGCACGGATCACGTGGTCGCGGGAATAGGCCGCGTAGCTGGACGTGCCGGAGCCGGTGTTGCCGGTCCAGTCGACGGTGACGTTGTAACGGTGTTCGCCTTTCATCGGAATCGTCCTGTTCAAGAGGGAAGGCCCGGGCCGGTGCGCCTGGAAAATAAGGTAGCGTAGCGCATGCACGGCCGCTGCCGGCCCCCGCGCTTTACATCCCGTTTCAGCACCGCCCCGTTACTGTCCGTATCGTGACCGGTTTGCCAAACAGGAGCTCGCCATGATGAAAACCACCCTGACCTGCGCCCTGACGCTAGCCCTGCTCGCCGGCTGCGCGCCCTCCCGGCCCGGCGCCGGCGGTTCCGCCCCCGTCGACAGCCACACCGCCCGCGATTCGCTGGACTGGGCCGGCAGCTACGAAGGCACCCTGCCCTGCGCCGACTGCCCGGGCATCCGAACCCGCCTGACCTTGGAACAGGATGGCCGCTACGAAAGACAGACCCAGTACCTGGACCGCCAGCCGCAGCCCGAGGTGGTAACCGGCACATTCAGCTGGGAGTCCGACGGCAGCACCATCCGCCTGGACGCGTCCGGCGACAGCCAGCGCTACTTCGTGGGCGAAAACCAGGTGACCATGCTGTACCGCGACGGCACCCGACCTACAGGTCCGCTGGCCCCGCACTACGTACTGCGCCGCGCACAATAAGGCATCGCGCAACGCGCGCGCTTGCGGCTATGCTTGCCGCATCGTGCGCGCCAGCGCGCGCCCCTACGCCCAAGGAAACCATGAAGACCGACCACGAGCTGCTTTCCGCCTTCGCCCCCACCGGCGCGTTGCGCGCGTCCATCAACCTGGGCAATCCCATCCTCGCCCACGCCGATCCCGTCACCGGCCAGGCCGGCGGCGTCTCGGTCGACCTGGCAACTGAACTGGCGCGGCGCCTGGACGTGCAGCTGGAACTGGTGGTCTTCAAGTCGGCCGGCGAATCCGTCAATGCCGTGGCCGCAGAAGAGGCCGACGTGGGCTTCTTCGCCATCGATCCGCTGCGCGGCGCGCAGATCGCATTCACCGCGCCCTACGTGGTCATCGAAGGCGCGTACCTGGTGCGCCAGGACTCGCCCATCGCCAGCATGGACGAAGTGGACCGCAAGGGCCAGCGCGTGGTGGTCGGCAAGGGCAGCGCCTACGACCTGTATCTGACGCGCGAACTCAAGCAGGCGGAGATCTTCCGCGCACCGACCTCGCCCGCCGTCGTCGACACCTTCATGCAGGAAAACATGGAAGTCGCCGCAGGCGTGAAGCAGCAGCTTGAAGCCGATGCGCAGCGCCTGGGCGGCCTGCGCCTGCTGGACGGTCACTTCATGCTGATCCGCCAGGCCATGGGCGTACCCAAGAGCCGCGGCGACAAGGCCTGCGCCTACCTGGCCGCCTTCGTCGAGGCCATGAAGAAATCGGGCTTCGTCGCCGAAGCCCTGGCCCGCCACAAGATCCAGGGCGCCGCGGTGGCGCCACTGGAGGCCTGAACCCGTTGCTCGCGCCTCGCAAGAACAAGGCCCCGCTCGAGCGGGGCCTTGTTTTATGCGCCATCGTCGCATCCTCAGTGGCTGATCATCCAGGGCCTTGCGCCCGCGAACGACTTCGCCCCATCGGGCGTGGTGCGCGTCTTGCCCGCCGTCTTGCCGCCGGAGCAGCATCCGCAATTCATGCCGTGGCCGGAACGCGAACTGCGCGGCTCGTGGGCGCTGCGTTCATTGACCGCGCGCGCCCGGTTCACCGCGGACGATAGCGCCGAGATCGCCGGCGCTCCGCCCAGGATGCGGCCGCACATCGCGCCGCATTGCGGGCAGGCCGCGGGATCGCGCCACTGGGCCAGGGGCACCAGCGCCGCGAACTCGCCGCAATCGCCGCAGGCATAGTCATACATGGGCATGGGATGGCTCCTAGCGGTCGCGCGACAGCGGCATGTCCACGCCGCCCTGGATGTGCTTGACGGGGCCGGACGCCGACGGTTGGATGTCGAAGTCGAAAATCTCCGTCGGCAGCCACAGCGTGGCGCAGGAGTTAGGGATGTCCACCACCCCGCTGATATGCCCCTGCACCGGCGCGCAGCCCAGCAACGAATACGCCTGGGCGCCCGAATAGCCGAACTTCTTCAGGTACTCGATGGCGTTCAGGCAGGCCTGCCGGTACGCGACGTTCACGTCCAGGTAGTGCTGCTTGCCGGATTCGTCCACCGAAATGCCTTCGAAGATCAGGAAGTCCTTGTAGGCCGGCGTGATCGGGCTGGGCTTGAAGATCGGATTCTTGATCGCGTACTTGTCCATGCCGCCCTTGATCAGCGACACGCGCATGTGCACCCAGCCCGCCATTTCAATGGCGCCGCAGAACGTGATCTCGCCGTCGCCCTGCGAAAAATGCAGGTCGCCCACCGACAGGCCGCCGCCCTTCACATAGACCGGAAAGAACACGCGCGCGCCGCGCGAAAGGTCCTTGATGTCGCAGTTGCCGCCGTGCTCGCGCGGCGGCACCGTGCGCGCGCCTTCGCCCGCCGCCTTGTCGCGCTCCGCTCCCTGCATGGCGCCCATGTGCGCCGTCTTCGGCGCGGGCGGATTGGCCAGCGGCGGCACGCGGTTGGGATTGGTGTCGATCAGCGCCTGCTCGCGCCGGTTCCAGGTATCCAGAAGCTTCTTGTCCGGCAGGCAGCCGATCAGCCCGGGATGGATCAACCCGGCGAAGTTCACGCCCGGGATATGGCGGGACGACGTGAACATGCCATGGAAATCCCAGATGGATTTCTGCGCGTGCGGAAAATGCTCGGTCAGGAAGCCGCCGCCGTTATTGCGGCTGAAGAAGCCGTTGAACCCCCACAGGCTGTCCGGCTTGGCGCCGATGTCCAGCAGGTCCACCACCAGCAGGTCGCCAGGCTCGGCCCCTTCCACGCCCACCGGCCCCGAGAGAAAGTGCACCGTGGACAGGTCCACGTCGCGGACGTCGTCGGCGCTGTCGTCGTTCTTGATTGCGCCGCCGGTCCAGTCATAGGTTTCCAGCACGAAGTCATCCCCGGGCTTGACCCACACGGCCATCGGAATGTCCGGATGCCAGCGATTGTGGATCTGTGCGTTCTCGTAGGGGGATTGGGCCAGGTCGACCTTGATGAGGGTATCGGTCATTCTCTTTCATCTCCAACGTAACTTGTTGATAAAACAGAAATTTCTATCTCCGACTGTCTCGCGAGCGCGCCAGGCGGCGTTGCAAGTCGTTGATATGTAAAGAACAGTAGGCGAGTTTCAGGCAACCGTAAACTGGGTTTTCGACCAGTAACCAGGGGATAAATTGGAGTAGAACTTAAGAGGCATGGGATGCGTCATGCGCCCGCCGCATCCCCACCTGCCATCACCTGATCCTGGGGCCATCGCACAACACTCTTTCCATATATTCAATACAAAAAACTACACACGCAGGAAACATACCTCCGCCAGACTAATGGATCCGAAATTCAGTTCCTTTTCAAAGGGCAGTGAGCGTATCTATTGGATGCCATGTCGACCGCCCCCTCCGTCTCGTGCAGCACTGCGCGAAATTGTGCGATTTATATTTCCGGCGGCATCGGCGACGGAGTGCTCAGCATGGTTTTTGCCCGGGCATTGGCCGAACAAGCCGGAGGGACGGTCTCATTGCTCATGACTCAAAATGAGTCCGCGCAAGAACTGTTCCGCGCTCAGCCCTATGTAGGGGAAGTCATCTCGCTGCGATCGGAAAACCGGCTGCAAGGCTGGGAACGAATCACACGGGTGAAGCAGGTCCTGGCGGATCGCGCCTACGACAGCCTGTTTCTCTTTACCTTCCGTACTCACATTGCGCTGGCGGCCCGCTTGGCAGGAATTCCACGGCGCATCGGTTTCGTACGCATGCATCATCCGCATCTCGCGGCACTGCTCACGCATCGTCTCTGGGTACGCCGCAAAGGAACCCCGCACCCCGACATCTATACATGGCTGCCGTTGCTGTATGCCAAGGCTGGCTATCAGTATGAGCCACGTTATCCGTCGCTATTCTGTACGGATTCGGCGAGCAGCAAGGCCATCCAGTTCTGCCAAGCGCAATCGCGGACGGTTGGCTTCGGCTTGAATGGATCGATACCCTGCAAACGCTATAGCGGCAGAGCATTTGCGGAGGTCGCGCGCATCTTGCATGCGCAAGATAGCGGACTGCGTTTTGCATTGGTGGGCGGCAGCGATGTCCAGGAGATCGCCCAAGAAATTCGCAGCTTGCTGCCCGAGTCCATTGTTTTGTTGGACGCAACGCAACAGGCCACGGACATATGCGATAGCCAGGCGCTGATCGCGCGCTGTTCGGTATTTGTTTCCAACGACAGCATGGGCATGCACATTGCGGCGGCCCACGGAATACCGACCATAGGTCTGTTCGGCGCCACTCCTGCGTTGCGGTATGTGCCCTGGCTGCATCCGATTGAAGCCGCCGTAAAGGGCGACATGGCCAGCATTGCGCCGCAGACAGTGGCCGAGGCGATCTGGAAGCATCTGGCGGCAGCGGGTTCGGACGGATCTGCCCATCCGGCGCACTGATGCTCGTGGCAGTTATGATGCTGCCCATTCAGTCGCATTCCCAAGGTATCCCCGCATGGCCGCTCTTGACCGACGCTCCCTCGCCGTCCTGCTCCTCTGCGCCGCCAGCGCCCCCGCCGTCGCGCAAGACTGCGTTGCGCAGGTCCAGGCAGAGCAGGCGCGCATCGACCGCGCGCAGGACGTGCAGCGCACGCGCGAAGCATCCAACGATCTGCAATTGAATCGCGAACTGTGCCAGGGCCGGCTGGACCTGCTGGATGCGCGCTACGCCCTGGTCGACGACTTCGAGGCCTGCCGCCGCAAGGGGGTCGAGTTTCCGGCGAAGATGGCGCGCGCGCTGAGCGACGCGTCCGAGGAACTGGCCGACAAAAAGGCCGCATGGATCAGAACCTGCGGCCTGCAGATGAAGGATTGAGCGGCCCGCCAGCCAGCGGGCGCGCGGCTCAGGCGGCCTGCTTCTCAGCGCTGTGCGGGAAGAAGATGGCCCGGCTTGGATCGAAGCCGTAGCGGTGCTCGAACTCGGTCGCATCCGCGGCCAGCGCCAGCACCGAATCCAGGATGAAATCGGCCTTCTCGTCTGGCAGCAGCACGCTGAAGTTCAGCCGGATGAAGCCCGGCTTTTCCATCTCGCGGCCGTCCAGGATGGCCTGGCGCATCTGCTGCGATTCTTCAGCGTCGATATCCAGCAGGCGATGCACGTAGGGTCCCGCGCAGGCGCAACCGCCGCGCGCCTGGATGCCGAAGCGGTCGCTCAGCATGCGCGTCACCAGTTGCTGGTGCACGAAGCCGCCGCGTCCATTGCGCACCCGGAACGAGAAAATCGGCAGGCGCGCCGCCGTCAGCGAACCCAGCAGCTCCAGCTGCGCGATGCCTTGCCATCTGGCCAGCGCACGCTCCACGAAGTGTTGATTGCGCTGGCGCATGAAGTCGGCGCCCAGGGCTTCCTTCACCAGCAGCACCAGCGCGGCGCGGATATCGCCCACCACATTGGGCGTGCCCGCTTCCTCGCGCGCTTCCAGGCTGCCGCTGTAGTCGTGGCCCGCGGGCGAAACGAAGCGCACCGTACCGCCGCCGGGCCAGGTGGGCTTGGTGTCCAGCACCGCGTCGCGGCGCACGATCAGCACCCCAGACGCGCCCGGACCGCCGATGAATTTGTGCGGCGAAAAAACAATCGCGTCGATCGCCGCGTCGGCGGCGGGCGTCATCCGGATCGGCAGATAGGGCGCGCCGCCTGCGTAGTCCCACAGCATCTTGGCGCCCGCGGCCTTGACGCGCCGGGTCACTGCCGCCACGTCCGCCACGATGCCCGTCACGTTCGAAGCCGCCGACAGCGCGCAGACGACCAGCGCGCCCTTCCCGGCTTGCAGCGCCGCGTCCAGCTGGGCCAGCTCGGGGCCGCCTTCCGGGCTTTCCGCCAGCTCGACGACTTCAGCGCCGCATTCGCGCCACGGCAGGATGTTGGAATGGTGTTCGTAGGGGCCGATGATGATGCGCACCTTGCGGCCCGCGGCGATGGCCTCGCGCACGCCGAACAGATGCACCAGCCGGTTGATCCCCGCCGTCGCGCCAGACCCCGCAAAAATCACGGCATGCTCATCGCTCGCGCCGCAGCACCGCGCAATCGCCGCGCGCGCCTCGCGGCGCAGGCGGGTAATGAAACCGCCGCAGTATGACGCCTCGGTATGTGAGTTGGCGTAGTACGGCAGCACCTGCTCAAGAATGAAACGCTCGACCTGCATCAGCGCCCGGCCGGACGCAACGTAGTCGGCGTACACCAGCGGCTTGATGCCATAGGGCCCCTCGACCACCGCATCCTTGCCGATCAGCCCCTCGGCCAGCGCCGCGGCCACGTCGTCCGTCTTCAGGCTTTCCTGGAATTGCTGCAACGGAGTGATCTTGGCGGGGGTCGTTTTGGTAGGCGTATTCATGTCGGGGATGTTCCTGGGCACACCGAAATATCATACGATGGAAAGAAATTTGAAACCTCACCTAAATTTTGCCAAAAACCTAATAAATTGGGTCATTTGATCTTTTAAATGGAAAAAATAGATAAATTTGATCTGAATATCATCTCCTGCCTGCAAAAGGACGGCGCGCTGTCGCAACGCGAGCTGGCCGATCGCGTCGGCCTGTCGCAAAACGCCTGCTGGCGCAGGCTGCAGCGCTTGAACGCCTGCGGCATCATTCGCGGCACCCGGGCCGAGGTCAATCTGGTCGAACTGGGACTGGACCTGACGGTCTTCGTGATGATCCGCACCAGCCATCACGCCAAGGCCTGGGCTGACGGCTTTCGCCAACATGTGGAACGCCTGCCCGAAGTCACGGAGTTCTATCGCATCGGCGGGGACTGGGATTACCTGATCAAGGTGGTCTGCCGCGGCATGGCCGGGTACGACCGCTTCTACCAGAAGCTGATCACGGATTTCGAGCTTTCCACGGTGACCGGGTTCTTCAGCATGGAGGCCATCATCGAGAACCGGCCTCCGGATCTGGGGGGATTGGAGGGATAAGGCAGGCGGGGTACGACCCATGCGGACATGACAGAACCGTGACGCCGGGACGATCGGATTTGTAATTCCAATGACTGCGGATTGTCGGGCGACGGCCTGCACACTGGCCCTGCCAATCCGCCAGAAGACATGGTTTCCGTGGCTTCCGGTCGGTATGACGCATATCGATCTTCCCCGCTCACGGAGTCCCCATGAAAAAGCTATACGCCGCGGCGGCCGCCACGGCACTGTCTGGCGCCGCCTATGCGCAGCCCTCTTCCGTCACGCTCTATGGCCTTATCGACACCGGCATCGGCTACGCCAACGTCGACGGCGCCTACACCGATCCCGCCACCGGCAGCCGCACCCGCGTCGACAGCAGCCGCATCGGATCCACCACCGGCACCACCGCGGGTTCGCGCTGGGGCCTGCGCGGCAAGGAAGACCTGGGCGACGGCCTGTATGCGCTCTTCCAGCTGGAGTCCGGCTACGACAGCCGCAACGGCAACTCGCTGCAAGGCGGCCGCCTGTTCGGCCGCGAAGCCACCGTAGGCCTGGGCAGCGCCGACTGGGGCGAAGTCCGCCTGGGCCGGCAATACAACGTCGCCGCGCGCTACTTCACCGGCATGTTCGGCTCGTCGTTCGGCGGCGGCTTCAATCAGTTGAACACCGGCGCGGGCCTGGGCTTCAGCTCGGCCTACTTCGTGCGCTACGACAACCTGGTCGTCTATGAAACCCCGTCGATGGGCGGCTTCAAGGGCGCCGTCGGCTACGCCTTCAATGCCGACGACCGCCGCCTCGCCCAGACCGGCTTCGCCACCGCCGACAACACCCGCGCCATCACCGCCGGCCTGCGCTACGACAGCGGCCCCATCATGGGCTTTGCCACCTACGACCAGCTCAATGCCTCGAACAAGCTGAGCCCAAGCCAGACCGACGCCACGCCGCGCTCCTACATCGTCGGCGGCTCCTACGACTTCGAGGTCGTCAAGCTGGCCCTGGCCTATAACCGCACGACCGACGGCTGGTTCGCCGGCAAAGGCTTCCCCAATGGCGGCAGCATCGGCGGCTTCACCGGCACGCCGTCCTACGCCTTCGTCAAGGGCTTCCGCTCCAACGCCTACATGCTGGCGCTGGCCGCCCCGGTCGGCAAATCCGGCGGCGCGTTCGCATCGTGGCAGCGCGCCGACGCCAACAACAAGCTGCTCACGGGCGGCGATGCCACCAGCAACACCTACAGCCTGGGCTACAACTACAACCTGTCCAAGCGGACCGACCTGTACGCAGTGGCGTCCTACACCACCAACTGGGCGTTCCTGGACAACGTCAAGGCGACCGAAGTGAACATGGGCATCCGCCACCGGTTCTAGCGCACGCTTTCACAAGACGCTGTATGCAGGGAGTCCCTTGATCGCGCCCTCCTCCGCGAAGGGAAGGCCAGATGATCGCCGCGCGCCTTTCCGGCGCGCGTTTTTTTGACACCGCGCAGTTGCCGGCCGCGCATGAAGGCTTGTGCCGATCACAAAGGACCCGCCGCCAGCATATAGCTGCCGCCCCGTATCGTATGCAGCAGCTTGGGCCCCGGGCCTGCGTCCACTTTCTTGCGCAGCCTGCGCATGGCGACCGCAACCGCATGCGACTTGAAATTGCGCTTGTCGTGGATATGCAGCTTCATTTTCCAGACCTGCTCGGCCAGCTCCCATCCCAAGCACACGACCCCGGGCCGCTGCATCAGAAAGGCCAGCAAGCCGAATTCCTTGGGCGTGAGCGGCAGGAACTGCCGGTCGCGGTAGGCGCGGCAACGCAACAAGTCCAGCTCCAGGTCGGCAAGCTGCAACCTGGGGCTGGACTGGGGGGGATTGATCACGGAGGATTCGGCCACGCCGGGCGCTCCTGCCCCGCGGACGGCTATCGCCGCGACGCGTTCTGGCGTTGCACTTCAGCCTGGTACTCCGGCCCCGAACGCAGGCGGAAGTATTCGGTGAATGCCGCCTTGTACTCCCGGCTATAGATGTCCGGCGTCTCTTCGCCGCGCCAGAACCGGTCCACCCCCGCGCGCTTCCAGAGCGCCAGGTCGGCCAGCACTTCGGCGCGCGTCAACGAGGGGCCATAAGGATTGGCCAAACCAGCGGGCGGCGGCGCGGACTGCGCCAGCGCCGCGCCGGTAGCGGCGGCCGACAGTGCCAGGATGAATGCGGCTTTGCGGATGATCTGCATGCTTGTTTCCTATGTATCGTGGAGGGGACTGCACGATCAAATTCTAGGAAAGCGATGCGGACAGAAAGCGGATAGCGGGATTACGTTTTTGACATGGCGGGCCGCTTTGCGCTTTGCGATGCCCCTACCAAGCCACGCCCTGCTGCGCCAGTCCAAGGCGCCGCGGCCTCAAGAACACATAACAATGCTGAAACCCGTCCGCCACGACGTGGCGCGCGCCCGTCATTCCCACTATTCCGGGCTCGAATGTCTTGAAGACCTGAAATCCCTTCGCCTGCTCGACCTTGAATTTCAGCCGATCGGGCTTGTCGTTATAGCCAAGCACCAGCATCCCGTCGTCGGCCAGCACGTGATGGCATTCAAACATCAACTGATTGAATGCGTCTTCCGTATCCAGGCCGAAGCCGATCAGTCCGTTGGCGAACACCACGTCAAAGCCATGCGGCGGATAGTACGAAGACAGTTCAGTCGCCGAACCCACCACGTGCCTGTTGGGTGGGCCGTAGGCGGCGTTGCGCGGATTCAGGTCGATCGAATAGAAGTCCAGATCCAGCAGCCGGTCGTAATGCCAGTTGTGCTTGTCCAGGCCAATGAAAAGGCACCTGGCCGCCGGCGCCGCCGCGCCGCGGCGGAAATGTTCATTGACGTAGTCGAAGACCTCTTGCTCCATGAACGTCCGGCTGGGCACCCGCAGCCGGAAATCGGCGCCTGACATTCTCAAAAGAGCTGGAGAAACCCGGAAAACAGCGCGCTTCAGGACGTAAGTTATTTTTTTAGCGAACCTCATGATCCCCCAAATCTCAAAAACCCGAAAAGCGCCAGGCCCGCTAGCGGCATCCTGCCGGCCAGTCGTCGCGCTTTCAGATTTTATTTTTGGGAGAGGTTCTCTAACCGGAGTTTTTATGAACTGGTGTTTGCTTTTTCTTGATTTGAAACAGCGGGATGGAACGGTGCGCTACCACATCAATCTCGCCATCCATGCTTACGTTTTTGCGATGGATGACGTAGCGACGCTGCCCCGCCTTGCCATGCCGCAAGGCGCTAGCATTGATCGCAAGTCCCGCCGCCCGTACGTTCAAGAATGGCTTTGCCGGTGGGGTCGGGCAGCCACCACCCTTGCACGCGCAGCGATCGATTGACGATTTCCACCGATTCCAGGCTGGGGTGCCTGGTTTTCAAGTAAGGAAGGTCTTCCGCGTAGTTGTCGTGTATGGACGCAACTTCCAGAAAACGGCTGGCGTCCAACCGTCCCAAATACGCGATCTGCCCTGGAATGACCTCGAATTCAATCGCCTGCGCGAAGCCCTCCGATACCTTGATCCGACGGCCGTAATCCAGCGCCCAACGGGTAATCTGATACTTCCCTGGCGCAAGCTGCAATGCGAAGGTGCTTCCCACCCCTTTAGGCACTTTGGGCGGATTGTTGACGATGGCGGGCTTTCCGCCGCCCCCTCCGCTCTCAAGCATGATGCGCTTGCCGTCGGAGGATTGCAGATAGAAATAGGCGCCATATGGTACGAACACCGCGCGTTCGAATACCGTCCCGACGACGACGCCTTTTGCCGGATCCAGCGCGGCGACCGAGTATCGCGCCGAACTCTGCCCGGCCGTCGTACATCCAACCAACATGGCCAAGGTCAGGATCGCTGCACCCACGCCGCAGTATCTGCTGCGCACGAAAAAAAACTTCTGCATGGATAGGCCCTCCAGCCTGTGCCCGGTGCGCCAGCGACTGTGATCGCCGGCGCACCGGGAAGTTGAACCGTCGAGCGTTACTTATTTCGCGGCGACTTGATCTGGAAAACGGAAGATCTCCGTGTAGACCGGCTCGCTCCAATAGCTCAGCCTCGCGCCCAGCTCA
The DNA here is from genome assembly GCF_058796095.1 of Achromobacter sp. GW823-FHT04E03. Taxonomy (NCBI): domain Bacteria; kingdom Pseudomonadati; phylum Pseudomonadota; class Betaproteobacteria; order Burkholderiales; family Alcaligenaceae; genus Achromobacter; species Achromobacter sp. GW823-FHT04E03. Next base: position 1,711,542 of record NZ_JBXAIJ010000001.1, read on the forward strand.
CCATGCGCGCCCTTGTAGTCTTCAATCAAGCTTGCAAAGGTAAGGAAGGTCTTGTCGGAGTCGCCATAAAAGCGGTTAAAGGATCGTGCCATGAGCGGCTTGCCATGCTCGTCTTTCAGCGCGTATTCAATGACGGTCATGGGCTTGTAGCTATCCGTCGCGGAGGCAGCGGCGTATCCCGTGGTCAATCGCAAGAGCAGTTGCATATGCCCTTCGGTGGGCACCAGGTCCTCGGACACACTCGCCGCCAGGTCGTCACTGCCCGAGGGACGCGTCACCTTCGTGACCTTTACTTCCCGGCCGTCCTTGGCTAGCAAGTCGCCAATCTGGCGTGCGAACGCCTGGTTGATGCTCTGATCGGAAATGTTCTCGCCGACCAGTTTGGAAAACTCCTCGGAGCGCCGTTCGGTGCGCGCCCTGAAATCCAGTTTGTGTGCCGCGTGTGCCGAAAGGCCGACCAAGAGACCTACCGGGCCGAGAATGCCGAGCAAACCGGCCGCTTGGGATCCGCCTAGATCCATGACCACGAAGTTGTCATCGTGATAGAAAATTTCCACCGATTTACCGGACTGGATGAAGGCTTGATTGGCCTGTTTATCCAATTGGTACTTGGGCGGCGGCTGCTTGACTGCGCAACCGCTCAGGAAAATAAGAACGATACAAAGCAACTTCTTCATATATCAACTCGTAAAAGGCGGCCAAAGTCCTGGCGCAGGCCCCCCCGCAACCATGCGCCAGGGCAGAAAACCCGTCGCCCGGTGCCTTACGGAGGAGCTTCGCCATGTCGCGATTTGCGTTTCACATTGAAACTATTTGTTTGGCTATTTTGCCTTAAACAACAATAAATCACAATAAACTTCATTTTGTAAATTCGCAACAAAGGACTATTGTTGAACGGAATTGACGAAAAATTCGCAGACGATGGCGCAGGAAGCGCAAAAATCACGACTACGGGGCCGTTGAAAGGGAAACACTGACTATCCATCCGCCTAAGCAAGAAATCGTCAGCAGGCGCCTGTGCGCAAAGACTTGTGAAACGCAAACATCCCAGGCTTTGGGGGCAAGCCCGGCAGCCGGCCCAAAGAGCCGAGTGAACGTTCAATGTGGGAGATGCAACCGGCGTCTTGATTCGTCCGCATCTCAATGCCGATCGGGGCCAGACCGGCTTTCCTCTGCCAGCTACTAACGGCGAAGAATGGCCTTCCTCAATGTTCCATTCTTTGAAGTCGGGCAGACTCCGGGTCTTGGCTATTCCCCTTAACTTCCATTGGCAGCGCAAGCCTTCGTGGGGGTGAGTTCAACGACTCGACCAACCTTGCCTGTGCCAGTTGCGCCCAGATCTTCGACGACCACTTTGCGATCCCGCACATATATCTCGTAGTCGGCGCCGGCTCTCGGGGTGAAATAGCCTGCATCACGCGTTTCGCGCATATAAATGGAGACTGCCGGCGAATGATACGTACCGCCGACCTGGCCATATATGGTTAAGGGGATGCCGGCCTTTATGATGAATTCATCGAAGACAGCGTCGCCATGCTTTGAAGTGGGAGGCATGCCAATACTGCGACTACCCTGGTAATGGCCCCGCTGAATGGTCTCCAACCCTTGCCCATGCCCAAACAGGCCAGGACTGGTGTAGCAGGTACGATCAAAGTCCAGACGAATTCGATCGGCGGTGTAGACAAAAACACGGACACGTGAAGCTTGGGTCACGTCGTAGCTCTTGAGAATATTAGGATTGGTTGCTGAGCAACCTGAGAGTCCGCCAGATAGCACTAACACGGGAACCAATATTCGAAACACCAAATTCGACACTTCAAAAACCTCGGCACAAGATAAATTTCGACATATGCATCAAGCGGAGACCACCGTTTCAGCTGAGGAAAATGTAGTCTCACGCCTTACCAGGTGGCCTGGCATGGCACTATTGCCGACCGATCACGATACGAGCGGGGAGTCTGCGCGCTCTTCCGTTGACGTCAACGCCAGCGTCCGATAGCTGACAGACATCGACGTCACGGAAACCAAAGTGAAAGCAAAGGTCGATATGGCCGTATACAGATAAAACGAGATGCCCGGCGCCCGCGGCACCTGCAGCAGAAAGATCCGAACAGCCTCCAACAGCAGCAACAGCGGCACGGGCAACATGGCCACCGCGAACAGGCGTAACCGGTTGCCCTTCACCAGCCCCGCAATCCGCGACATGTCCATCCTGCCGGTCAAGGCTGCGTGCGGCAACGCCAGAAAGAAATACCCCAGGAAAAAGCATGGCGACAATATCAACAACAGCACCAACACCATGCCAAGCCAATGCGGGCCGGCTGATCCCTCGGAAAACAGCATCACGATGTAGCCCAGAAGCGCAACCGCGAACGCTAACGCGGCACTCACCAACAGTACGATGAAATACATGCGTTCGGGCTTGCCTGCCACAAGACGAGGCGCAGGAGTTTCGCCCAGAAGGATGCACCGATGCCAAGCCACCGCCGCCAGGACTGGCGCGGCGGTACTCACCACCCAGCCGGCAAGCTCCAGCAGCTTGCTTTGCTCGACATATGCCATGTGGTTCAGGTGCATGCCCAAAACCACACCCCCCAGCAGAATCAGGATCAATAGCGGCGATGCTCCGATCAATGGCCCGCCGTGGTCGCCCAGATAGTCCAGCGTCTGGCGGATGATCCGCAGTATTGGGAGTTTTTTCCGCATTTATTGCTCCATGAAGTGCGTTGGCCGTCACTGCTTCGCATGGGTTGCGTCGTGGCAGACCAGGCCTGTCCAGGGTCTTTGCATCCCAATCGGCCAAGAACCTGGCTATGGTTCTTCTAGTTGATAACGGCCGAGCATGGAGTTTCTTAATTTTCGTTTTGATAAAGGTGTCAGACTGACACCTTATTTTGGGGAGGTCTCAGAGGCTAGCACCGTTTTTATTATGGATATATCCCCTTCTCCTCCAGCTCTGAGAAAATGTACATTACCCCCTCTTCAATGCATTCCACATCCTTTCTCAAAATGACCCCCACCGCAGAAACATTCAACACCACCGTATAGATATTTCCGCTCCGCCCCCCGTCGACTTTCAGCAAAAAGAACCCTTTATTTTTTTTTGATATCAACATCAAGATTTGAAAAGGATCTTCCAAAGAAATAGCTTCGACACTAGAAAATCCAAATCGTTCCGCATATTTTCCAGCCAGGATAAAAGTGGACATTAATCCAATCCTCTCAATGCTCTTGCAATATTTTTGACATCAATCAGCTCACCAGTAGCCACTTTGTCCACCACATTCCATATGACTTGTTTTGCCGGACCACCAACGCCGTTTCTAACAATCAATTGCTCAACAATCTCTACTGCCGTCCTCTTGTTTCCATTATCGAACAAGTGCCCACCAGCAATATCTCTTATTATTGACCCAGCCTTGCTATAGAAGCCATCATAGTTGGCAGCATTGGCCAAAACCACGCAAAAAAGTGTCAGACTACATTTTCAGCTTTGGAAAATGTAGTCTGACACCTTTTCTTATCACGCTCACCTGTGCTTCGGCGTGCTCAAAACGCGTTCACCCTATCGCCCGGATTACGCCTAATCTCTTGACGGGCAAGACGGTATCTTTTTTGGACACCTTTTTTTGAGCACCCGTACCAGCAACGTCTCCAGCAGCACCTATCGCATTTGAACCAACTAGTTAAGTCAGAATAACTCTATAATTTTTTTCGCTAACCATGCCTCACTTTTATCTATAGATATGTAGCATCCTTCGAATGAGCCGCTTGTCAAAACAAGCCTATGCCCTGCATATTCAATAGCAACTAGAATTGAGTAAGGACCTTGCTCACGCATTATTTCCTCTGCGTTTAGTTTTTTCAAAACAACACCAACAAATTCCTCAAATCTTTCTTCTTCATACTCATTAAAATAGACAAAATGACCAAGCTCGGAACTAGACTCAGAAAAACAATTCATGCGCACACCCCCAACCCATTATTCGCGTTTTTTCTAGATGACTGGGATTTTTCGATAATTTTGCGCCACAAATAAAAAAGGTGTCAGACTATATTTTTTGTTTGAAAAATGCAGTCTGACACCTTTTTTATTTGCTGTATTAATTTACGAAGAAGCCTTCCGCGAATAGACTTTTGAGCTCAGTTCGTCGCTGTGCGAACAGCGGAAAATCACGAACAATTTCTTGAATTTCTTCTGTGACTCTCACCAAATATCCGTCACCGATCTTTTCGATTAGGAAACCGGCCCTGGCGATTCGATCGGCATCGACTTTCTCAGCGAATTCATTGCCATAGAACATTGCCCAGCCGGCATTAGGTATATTCGGGTTCAGTGCCGCATTGAACGAGCCAATCTGGAAACTATCGTTCACTTGATGCGGAGCAAGCTCAGGCTCGGTGAAGTAATGCAGCATGCCCAACTGAGGCGGAAAGATTTCGCACCAGACTTTGAAGAGCTGATACCAGTCAACCTTTTCGCTAAAGGCTGAGGTCAGGTACGGACCACCGGGCACAATCTGATTTCGGATATTTCTCTTCGTATGCTGTACGTATCCAGAACTTTTAACTGCTCTCTTCCTTTTCCAAACAAAATCAAGGAAGAATTCTGAGTAACCTCCATTGGAGCGCATTTCCGCCTTTTCCGCCCAAAGCGTTCCCGCTTGAGGCTTACCCTCAAAAGGCGTTGTTGTCCTTCCCCAGGATTTCGAAACAAATTCTGGCGAAAGAACTCCATTATTCAAACTTAATGACTCGAAAAACCGACTACCGACATCCCACCCAATAGTCTCGGCCCTTGTCTTTATTGACACCTGAACATATGGCTTTTTCATATTAGAACTTCGTTAATTCACCAGTTGCAGGATTATATCTATAAACATCACCACCAGTCTCTCGTATCTGGGTTGCAAGTTTATTGGCCACACTCTTAGTAGCAGGGCTCACAACCAGATTCAGTAAGAAAAGGTGTCAGACTGAGCTAACCCGGGTTTTCCGGACACCCGAAGAAGTAGACAATACTTGAAGGAGGTGTCCCATGGATAAATCCAAACCCGAAGGCAAGCCGCTTGAAGCCAAACGCCAGTATCACAGTCGAGAGTTCAAGATCGAGGCGGTCAGACAACTGGAGGAAGGCAAGGTCAGCGGCACGCAACTATCGCTGATGCTGGGCGTGAAGCGGTCGATTATTTACCGATGGAAGAAAGAGCTGGCGACACACTGCCCAGACGTCTCATTTCCCGGTAAAGGCAAGGCTCGCACCGACGAGCAGACCGAGATTCAGCGCCTCAAGCGTCAGTTGGCCGAGGTCACCGAAGAGCGCGATATCCTAAAAAAAGCGGCAGCGTACTTTGCGCGGGAACTGCCGTGAGGTACGCCTTTGTGCAGGCTCATCAGCAGCAGTTCCGGGTCGCTCGGTTATGCCGGGCCTTGCACGTCAGCCGCAGCGGATATTACGACTGGCAACGTCGTGAACCCTCGGCAAGGCAGCAAGAGGACGTCAAGCTGCTCGCGGCCATCGAGCAGACCCATCAGACCTGCCGGCAAGCGTATGGCACGGAAAAGACCTGGCGCGCGCTTAACGCCAACGGCGTGGCGTGCGGCAAGCATCGCGTCGCAAGACTGCGACGCCAGGCCGGCATCGAGGCGCTGCGCAAGCAGCGCTTTCGTCGGCTGGAGAAGCATTCGCTGCTGGGGCCGGCCCCGAACCGCCTGCAACGTCAGTTCACCGTGCAATGTCCCAATAAAGTCTGGGTGGGCGACATAACGGTTGTACCAACACGGACAGGCTGGCTATATCTGGCCGTACTGCTGGATCTCTACTCTCGGTCGGTGATCGGCTGGAGCATGGCCGAGAAGGCCGACCGCAGGTTGTTGGTCCATGCACTTCAAATGGCCCTAGCCCGGCGCCGTCCCGATCCTGGACTGTTGCACCACAGCGATCGCGGTGCGCAGTACAGTTCGGCAGAGTACCGAGGCATGCTTAAGGACCACGGCATCATCATCAGCATGAGCGCCAAGGGGGATCCCTACGATAATGCCGTGGCAGAGAGCTTCTTCAGCAACTTAAAGAACGAATTAACGCATCATAAGGTCTTCCACAGCAGGGAGCATGCGCGGCTGGCGATCTTTAACTACATCGAGGTCTTCTATAACCGCCAGCGAATCCACCAGGGGCTAGGTTATCGAACCCCTGCCCAGGTCGAGGCCTCCGTGCCTTAACCAAAATGTCCGAGAAATCCGGGTCAGCTCAGTCTGACACCTTATTTCTCTCGGATTACGCCTAATCTCTTGACGAGTAAGACGGTATCTTTTTCGTGACACCTTTTTCGTAGCCCGACTTCTTTTTTTTCTGAGCAACGTTTCATTTCGTTCCCTTAACCTGAAGTTCCCTTCTAAGCACGTCCAACATGTCGGACCAGTTTTTAAAAAGCCACTCATCCCCTTCGAGAGAAGCATTTGCCGTCGGCATATATCTGACAAAAGAAGAGACAGACACAGGATAACCAAAATCTGCGTACAACTCCTCAACGACCCCCAAGGGATCTCGATATGAATTCCTATTTCTAAATACCCAAAGAAAAATCAAGAAAATCCATACCTTTTCCTCCCGCTCGGTATCTCTCGGGAATTCTGAAGCAAGATTACTAACGTGCTGCATCACCTCATTTACGTCATCACCGGCCAAGCAGGCCAACTCATAATGTTCAGCAGAAGAATCTACAGTAAGATTTTTAACAGCATACTGAACGGCGCCACGAGGACTCAAGAAACCGCGCTCCAACCCATATTTTATATCGCCCCATTGCATCCAGGGCGCTTCTTCAAGACAAAAATTACTATCCAACTTAATATCCACAACTCGCCCCATTATTTTGGCAGCCTCAATAAAAAAAGGTGTCAGACTACATTTTCAGCTTTGGAAAATGTAGTCTGACACCATATCCCCGCCTGGGGAAACCTCAGAGTCTGACACCTTATTTTCCGGCGACCAGGTTGATGTCGCGTCCCGCGACCAGCGTAAGGTTGCCGCCCGCCGCGATGGTCGAGCCGACGCATGAGCGGCGGCGATTTGGGCGGTAGGGAATTACAGCGGCAGAAATAAATAGTCCCGGCTGTGCCGGGGCTATTTATATACATCTAGAAGACTTCGTGTCTGAGTCGTTTAAAGCAATCACTCTTCTTGATAGCTTCCTCTATATCAGAGGATCGATCAGTAGCATTTATGTACAGCAAAACCGGGTAATCCGGAAAACCCTGTTCAACTGGCTCCTCATCAAACGGATCAAGATTCATCTTCAGAACAAAATTTTCCGAATCATTACTACCGAACATGTAGTAATCACCGCCATGATAGGTGCTATTTCTTTCCTCAAAAGAAATCCCAAAAACTTCTTCAATACGACTTCTTGCCAGCAGAAGGCTTATATCTTTGGCACCATATAGATCATATGCATTGTTCATTTCGGAAGAACCACACTTGGAGAACGACTTGCAGCTGTTGCAACAGAGTCATAAATCATAAAGTTAACTTCACGGCCCGCCTGAGTACTCAGCTTACTTGCTAAATCCTTTAGCCCAAGAGCATGCAAGTCTCTAGCACTTAGAGGACCTGTACGAGAACCACCGCTACGCAAGCCTATTCCTAACGACTGAGCACGCTGTAATAGTTCAGGGCTCGCCAAGGCGATATCGAAATCACTCACCCTCCCAACATCAAACGGTTGCCCAGTCTTGAAGCTCTGCCCCGTTACAGCGCTTCCTTGAAGAATGGGCTCTACGTTTCCATAGCCAGCTTTCGCTAAACCATCCCGCGCATCAGCACTAAAGCGTGCAAATTCTTCCGCACCTGAGAAGCCCTTAGGAACAGCAGCCCCTTTTGCACCAACAACAATTTCGGCCACGCCAGGCTTAATTAAGCCACGAATTGCGGATCCCACCCCGCTCAGCGCCCCGCCTCCACTGTCGATCGCCAGCCCTTCAGCAACGCCGGCAGCGATGGTGTAATGCCACGAACCGTCCCGAGGATCGGGCGTGGCTTGAATCATAGGGGAATCAGCCGGCACAGCAAACGGTACGCCGCGCTGATCGAAGAACACGACATTGCCGCTCGCAGTTGCTAGTTGGATTGCAGCACGGCACAGGGAATATTCACCATTTGCGCAAGCGCTTGCTAACTCTTTGTCGCGTTGTGCTGACATGCCGCTCAGTTCTCGCGCCCGATTGCAGCTGTCTGGATTTTCCGAACTGCAAGAAGCGATCGCTGCGTCGAATTGGCGTTGTTCGGACGCCCTGAACCCCTCAGTTTTTTGTCCAAGATAGTTGTTCTCGGTCTCGATCTGGGCGGCTAAAGTTGCAACCGCACTGTCTCCACCCAAGGCTGCTGCAAGGCCCCCGACGAGGCTGGCGACCAAGTTAACTCGTGCTTCCTTTTGCTCAGCCGTCAACTCCTTAGCCCCGGGGCCAGAGAGACCCTGGATAATGTTGTTGAGTACGACACTCGCAGCAGCCCCAGCCGCGGCAGCACCACAACTGCTTCCTTGACCAACGGCCCCAGCGCACCCCACCAACCCTTGTAATGCCGTCCGGGCCGTCTCGCTGTCCAACGCATCCGCAATCTGCTTCACTTTGCCTGCGCCCAATGCTTGCAGATAGTTCGCCGCAACAGACTGCACCACCTCGCCAGCAGCCCCAGTCACATTGCCACTCACGGCACCCATGATCGCGGTCAGCCAACGACGGCTCTCACCGCCAGGCAGCCACTCCTTGGCGTCCGCATAGGCTTGCTCAAGCTGTTTCCGGCGCGGACCTTCGGGCTCGTTATCCAGCGCATCTTTCAGCGCCTTCGCCTCCTTCGCCCGATTCGTCAAAAACTGCCCCACCTGCTGCTGGGCTTCCGACGCAATCTCAAACCCCGCCTCGATCTTCTCCTTGTCAAAAATCGGCTTCAGCGCATTCAAGGTATCCGAGGTATCCCGGTTCAACGCCGCGATCGTTTCCGCCGCCGTCATCCCGCTCAGATCCTGCTGCGCAGCCTCATCGCGAATCACGACCGTGCCGCCGCTGATGGCGCTTTGCGTGGTCGAGTTGCCGCTGCCCTTGGCGGCCACGACGATGGGCGTGCCCATGCCGAAGCCGCTGCTGCCGGTGGTGATGGACGTGGCATGGTCCTTGCTGGCGCCGCCTGCCACCTGGCCGTCCTTGGTGGTCCCCAATCCGGAATCCGCGCCCTTGGACGCGCCGAAGCCGAAGCCCCCGCCTATCGAGACCTGGCCGCCGCTGTACTTGGCGCTGTTCTTGATGCTCTCCGTGATCAGCGTGCCGGTGTCGAGCTTGTTCAGCCCCTCCGCCACGGCCTGGTCGCTGCTGGCGATAACGCTGCCGATCAGGGTGGTGTTGTTCTTGACGTCGATCTGGAAGCCGCCGTCGCCCGCCCGCAAGCCCGTCTGCTCCATGACGGACTTGAAGTTGCTGTTCATCTTGCCGGTGCTGGCGTTGGCCGAGAAACTACTGGCCCCGGCGCAGAACGGCGGGATGCACAAGCTCAGCCCAAAGCCGGCGCTCTTGTTCTTGGAGTCATATTTGCTGCTGTCCTGCAGGCTTTCCAGCAGCAGGTTGCCGCCGACGGACGCGATGATGCGATCAGCCTCCCCTGTCGCGCCCTTGAGCGTGGTGTCCCCGCCCGACTGGATCGCCAGCACGTTGCCTGCCGTGACATGGCTGTTGGTCCAGCTTTCGTCCTTGCCGTTGGCCGAACCCCGGCCAACCGAGGCACCCAGTTCCAACGTGAAGCCGTTGCGCTCGCCGCCAGTCGAGAAGCCGATGCCGATGCTGCCGCTGCTGCTCTTGCTTTCGGTCTTCTGCTCGAAGGCGTTGCGCGCGGCCTGCAGCACTACGTCGCCTTCGGCCTTGAGCACCACGTTGTTGCCTGCCGACACGTTCGAGCCCGTAACTGTGATGTCGGAGTCCTTGCCCGCGCCTTGCGCAACGATGGTCAAGTCCTTGCCCGCAGTGACGGTCGAGCCATAGGCGTTGGACGAGCTGCGATCAGTGGTGCTGGTGCTCTTGCTTGTACCCAGGCTGAGCTTGATGCTGATACCGCCCACCTGGTCGATCTTGTTGCTAGAACCAGGCTCGACCAACTCCGCCGCTTGGGCGGCCAGGGCGGACTTGCGGACGGCGTCGTAGGCGTTGACGCCCGCGATGCCGGTGGTTACCCCGGCGAGCCCCTTCATGACGGTGTTGTCCGTCTTGCCTGCCGCGTCGGCCATGCGCGCGCCGGTCTGCACGGCACTGACCAAGGGGTTGCTGGCGGTGAGCGTCAACCCGGTCTGCTTGATCTCATGGAACTCCTTCTCGCGCGCGGTATCGAGCGCCGCGGCGATGTTGACCTCCTTGCCGATCAGCGTCATGTCGCCCTGGCGCGCCAGGAGGTTGCTGCCCGTGATGTTCAGCGCTTCACCGGCCTTGATCAGCACATCGCCTTCGACGCTGCCCACCGTGCTGGCGGTGTTGAAGACTTTCTTGCCGTCGATCCAGTCGGTCTGCTTGCTGCTGCCGTAGCTGATGCCTCCCATCGCGCCGAAGCCGGACTTCTTGACCATCTTGTAGTTGTAGCTGTCCTCGGCGTTCTGGCCCGGCAGGATGTTCACGTCGCGTTCAGCGGACATGACCAGGTCCTTCTGCGCGCCGACATTCGACCCCACCACATTCAAATCCCGCCCCGCCATCAACACCGCCGTATCGCCGGTAAAGGTCGATCCCTTGGCCTGTTCCCAGTCGCTGGAGGTGATGGTGTGCGTGGTCTTGGACGACAGGAAACTCTTGGTCTTGTAGCGGACCTCGTCGTAGGCCGAGCCGGTTTCCACGCCAGCGACCAGGTTGATATCGCGTCCGGCGCCCACCGCCAGCTGCTTGCCGGCGGTGACTTCGGCCGCACGTGCGTTGACGTCCTGTCCCGCGACCAGCGTAAGGTTGCCGCCCGCCGCGATGGTCGAGCCGACTTCGGAGCTGGTGCTCAGGTCGTGGCGGTTGTTCTTGTTCAAGACCAGCGTTTCGCCATGGCTCTCTGTAAGCGTCTCCAGCGCGATATCGCGCCCGGCCTGCAGGCGTGCGTCGTCCTTGACCGAGACTTGCGCCGCGGTCAGCGTGATGTCGCGGCCGGCCTGCATATTGAGATTGCCGGCGTCGACGCGGGCCACGCCGCTGACGTGCGTGCCCCAGGTGCTGCCGAAGTTCTCGGACGCCGCAGTGGACGTCAGGGCGATGTCGTTCCCCGCCTTCAGGGCGACGTTGTCGCCCTTGATCAGGGACACCAGGTTGGTCAGGTCCTCGCGTGCGGCGAGGTCGACGGTGGAGCCCTGGATCAGCCCGCCGCCCTGGTTGACGATGTTGCCGGCGGTCATGACGGTGGCTTCGCGCGCGCCGATGGTGCCGCTGTTGACGATGTCGCCTTCGGCCTCCAGCTTGACGTTGCGGCCGGCCATGAGAGTGCCGTCGCCCTTCAGGTCGCCTTCGCGCACCAGCAGGTAGACCTGCGGGACCAGCACGGTCTCGGTGGTGCCGTCGGGCAGCGTGACGGTCTGTTCGACCAGCCAGACCAGGTCGGTGGTGAGCTGGCGCTGTTGCGCCTCGGTCAGCGCGACGCCGAGCTGGATGCCGTTGTCGCGGGCGAATTGCGCGCCGGCGGCGAGCAGGGCCTTGTACTGGCTGTCGTTGTCGCTGTACTTGTCGAGGAAGCGCTGACCGGTGGTGGCCAGGATCTGGTCGGACACGAGCTTCTGTTCATAGAAGCCGTCGCCCAGGCGCTTGGGCTGGCCCGAGGGCGTCAGGAACTTGGCGCCTGCGGGTACCAGGGAATCCCAGCTGCCCAGACGCGCGCCGGACAGGTTCTGGCCGTCGGCCGCGGCGGTGGCGCCGCTGGCGGAAAGCGAGCCGCCCGTGCCGAGCGTGGCGCCGGCGGGTCCGGAGGCGCCTTGCGCGTCCAGGCGCTGGCCGTCCAGGCCGCCGCTGGCGCCGACGGTGGCGCCGGCTTGGCCCGCATTCGAAACTGAACCCGCGCCGACGCCGGCGTTGACGGGGCCGGAGCCGCCTTGGCCGTCCATACGCTGGCCTTCAAGGCCGCTGCTGGCGCCAACGGACGCGCCGCCTTGGCCCGGGGTCGAGATCGAACCGGTGCCCACGCCGGCATTTACCGTACCGGCCGTGCCGGGCTGGTCGTTGCGTTGGCCTGCCAGGCCGCCGCCCGAGCCGGCGCCGTTGCCGATGGTGGTGCCGGGCAGCGCGCCCGGCTGGCTCAGCAGGTCCAGCAGGTAGTCACTGGAGACGGTCGGCCGCTGGCCGACGAAACGCGGATCGGTGGCGACGACGTAGGGCGCATCCGGCCTGCCGTTGACGGTGTAGAGCTGGCTGTCCGGAATGCCGGCGGGATTGGAGACGGTGCGCACCACCGTGCCGCCGGGCAGGCCGACGCTGGCGACCAGTACCGGCCCGGGCGCGGTGCCGCCATTGCTGGCGCCGGGCTTGGAGCCGTTGAGCTGGACGGCGACGTTGCCGCCGGACGTGCCGACCGGCAGTTCGATGGGCTGGCCGGCCAGGGTTGCGTTGTAAGCGCTGGAATACTCCTTGCGGTCGCGCGAACGCGCCTGGGTTTCCGTCATGGTCCCGGTCCGCGTGATAGTACGCACGCCGCCCGCGCCGATGTTGTTGATGGCAGGCCCCGCCACCGTGAGCGCGCCGCCCGCGGCGATCTGGCTCTTGTCGTTGGTGACGTCGCCGGTGAGCGTCATGGACCCGCCCGACAGGATCTTGCCGGGATCGGAGGACAGGGTGCGGGTCTCGGTGACGGTCTCCTGCACCCGGTAGTACACGAACGTGCCGACCAGGCGATTATTGAAGTCGGCGTTGAATTCCCGGATGCGCGCATCCAGCACCATGTGCGGCGCCTTGTACGCAGCATAGGCTTCTTCGTAGGCCTGGCGACGCGCTTTCTCGGCGTCGCAGGTGGCGCGGTTGTAGCAGGCCCGCTCAGGCTCCGTCCAGACCGGCATGGGGCCGGACGGCGGCGTCACGCCAAAGACGGACCAGATGCGCTCCTGGGCGCCGTACCGGAATTTTTCCGGAACGTCCGAGCAGGTCGCACCCGCATCGCCGCCGGGACCGTCACACACCATGGTGACCGGCGTATAGGTAGGAGTGATGGGCGAAGTCGTGCCGCCCTTGCCTTTCAGACTAGGCGCGTAATCAAACGGCGGCCCATAACGCGACGCCGGATACTTGGTCGACGGCAGCAGGAACATGCGTTCCGGATCATCGTCCAGCCACGCCGGATCCTTGCTGCACATAGGCGTCACTTCGTCGCACAGCCAATTGGTCTCGGCGTCGTACATGTCGGTGGTGCCGGCCGGGGTGAAGTACACCTTGGACGTGCTGGACACCTGCACTGTTTCGTTGGTGTAGCGGTCGTTCTGGTTGCGGATGGACGCGGCCGAGATGTTGGCATTGCCGGCCGCTTCAATGGTCGCGGAGGCGTTCAGGAGCGAGCCGGCCTGGCCGATGGCACGGCCGGCGGCATCCAGCGCGCCGCCGATGCGCAGGTCGGCGCCCGCGTAGATCAGCGCGTGGTCGCGGTTGATGAGCGATCCCACGCCCAGGTCCATGTTCCCGCGCGACGCAATGACGGCGCCGCCGCCTGCGCCCGCGCCGTTGACCAGCGTGCCAGCCTGGATCGACACGGCATCGCCGTAGATGCGGCCGGTGTTGTCGACGCGGCCCGCGGTGATGCGAGTCGAACCGCCGTCGATGAGGCCGGCGTTGGTCAGGCCCTGCGTCACCGTGATGCGGTTCTGGCCGGCGGCCAGCAATTGGCCGGAGGCCTGGTTGTTCAGCGAATCCGCCGTGATGCTCAGGTCGCGGCCGGCGCTGATCTTGGCGCGGTTGTCCATCGCGCCGCCGACCGACAGATTGAGATCGCGGCCGCTGGAGATGTCGCCCTCCTGGTTCAGCGGACCGGCATAGGCGAACGACAGGTCACCCGCGGATTGCAGCACCCCCAGCCCTTGCAGCGCCTGCGCGATGACGGTCAGGCTCTTGCCCGCCTGCAGCGTGCCTTGGGTGTTCCTAAGCGTGTCCGCGACGATGCGCGCGTTGCCTTGGGAAGCGACGGCGCCGCCTGTGTTGTCCAGTTCCTTGGTGGTAAGGGTCAGGTCCTCGATTGCCTCGATGGAACCGCCCTGGTTGTTGACGCGGTCGGCCACGATGGAGACGACCTTGCCCAGCACGCCCTTGGGCGGCGTGCCGGCCGCGGTCACCGTGCCGCTGTTGTCCAGGCTGTCGGCCTTCAGGGTCAGCACGTTGTCGGCCTGGATCAGGCCGCCGCGGTTGTCCACCGCGCCCGTGGCGGTGATGGTCAGGTCACGAGCGGCCAGCGTGCCGTCGCGGTTGACGACGCCTGCAGCTTCGATGCTCGCATCGCCTGCGGCTGCGATCACCCCGCCGGTGTTGTTCAGGCCGCCGCCCAGCTTGATCGCGGCATCGCCCGTCGACGTCAGTTTGCCGCCCTGGTTGTAGAGATTGGCGGCGCTGATGTCCAGGGCGCCGCCCTGCACGACCGCGTTGCGGCTGTCGACGTCGCCCGCCGTGGCCAGCGTGACCTTGCCGATGGCAGACAGTTTGCCGCCCGCCAGGTTCAGGCTGCCCGCCGACAGACTCAGATCGCGGCCGGCGAGGCTGGTGCCGCCATGAACGATGGAACCCCCGGTCAATCTGATGCTGCCCGGTTGGCTGAGCGCGCCGTCGGCGCCCACGCCCGCCACGAAGCGGCCGGCATTGGAAAGTTGTCCCAAGGCGGTGGCGATGAGATCGCCGCCGGCCAGCACTGAGCCGGTGTTGTCCAGCGTGGATCCCGCCCACAGCTTGGCATTCGTACCCGCGGACGCGATGCCCGCGTTGAGCAGCGCGCCGCCCGCGCTCAGGTCCAGCGCCGCGCCGGACTGCAAGCGGCCGTCCGCCGTGATGGTGAGTTTGCCGCCGGCGCTGGCGACCAGGTTGCCAGCCTGCGTGGCGGCGATGCCGCCCAGTGTTGCGTCCGTGCCGGCCCGCAAGGTCATGCCTTGTTCCGCCGCAGCCGAGCCGAGCGCGGTCAACGCGCCGTTCGCCTGCGCGGTCAGCGAGCCCCCAGCCTGCAAGCGCGACGCCGCGCCTAATGCGATATCGCCGCGCTGCGCGGTGAGCGACAGGTCGCCTTGCAAGGCGGCGACCGTGCCGTCGACCGTGATCTTGTCGCCCGCTGTCAAGGCCTGCGAGCCACCGGCCAGCATGCGCCCGGCCGCCTGCAGCGCGCCTTGCGCGGTGGCGTTCAACGTACGGCCGGCCTGCGTCAGCCCGGCCGCACCGACGGTCACGTCGCGGCCCGTCAGCGTCAGATTGGCATCGGTGGCGGCAGTGCCGTCCACTCGCGCGTCGCGAGCGGCAGCCAGCAGCATGTCGCCCACCGAACTCAGGGCGCCCGTTGCGTACAGGTCACGATCCGCGCGGGCAGTCAGCGTGCCAGCGGCTTGCAGTTGGCCGTTCTGTTTGACGACGAGATCGCGTCCCGCCGTGATCGAGGCATTGCCCGCCGCGCGTTCGCCCAGGGCGGCAGCAAGGCCGCCCAACAGGACGTCTCCAGTTGCGGCGAGCGTCAGGCCGCCGCCCGCGGCAATGACGCCGTCTGACTCCAGGTTGCCGCCCGCGCGCGCGCTCAGGCCGTCGAAGGCCTGCATCCTGCCGCCCGCGCCGACGAGCAGGTTCGCGCCTGCGTCAGCGGTCAGGCCGCCTTCCAGCGCGGTGGCGATGCCGTCGATGCGGATGTCGCGCTGCGCGCCCAGGACGATGGGGGAACCGGCGGTCGCCGTGCCCGTGATGAAGAGGTCGCGGCCCGCCTGCGCCTGCAAGACGCCGCCCGCGGCGCCCGCGCCCGTGGCGGTGCCCGCCGTGCCTGCGATGCGCAAGTCCTGGCCCGCGCCCAGCAGCAGCTTGCTGCTGCCCTGGGCCAGGCCGGCCTGGCCGATGCTCAGGTTCCCGGCCGCGTCCGCGCGCAGCGTGCCGTTGGCGACGGTCTTGCCGTTCAGCTCGGCGTCCGCGCCTGCCTTCAGCGTGATGTCCTGCGCGCCCGAAATCGTGCCGTTTGCCAGCAGCTTGCCGCCGGCCTGTGCTTGCAGCAGTCCGCCTGCTTGCAGCGCGCTTGCGGCGCCCAGCGTCATGGCGCCGCCGCTGTCCACCTTGAGCGCGCCCGCATCGGCCAGGACCGTGCCGTCCACCGCCAGATCCTTGTCGATCCGCAGCGTCGCCGCTTGCCCGGCCACCAGCGTGCCCGCCAAGGCGGCGCTGTCGGCCTGCACATCGACCGAGCCATCGGCCTGCAGGCGCGCGTTCGCGCCGGTGGCCAGCGCGCCGCCGGCCTGTAGCGCCAGATTGCCGGCCGCCAGGTTCTGGCCGTCGAGGCTGATGTTGCCAACCGACTCCAGGATCAGATCGGCCAGCGAGGAAATCGTACCTGCCGCCGTCAGCGAACCGCCCGCCCGCGCTTGCAGCGCGCCGCCGGACAGCGCCCGGCTGCCGGCCGTCAAGACCAGGTCTTCACCCGCTTTCAGATTCAGGGCGCCGTTGGCGGATGCCGCCGTGCCGGACATATCCAGTCGCCCCCCGGCGTCCAGGCTTGCCCCCTTGTCGCCACGCACGACGCCGGCCATCTCCAGATTGCCCGCAGCCGCGATCCGCGCCTGGTCCGCGGCGTCCAGTTGCGCCGCCGCGCCGATGCGCAGATTGCCCCCTGCGCCGAGATCCAGCGCGCCGTCGGCGCCCAGCTTGCCGTCCACGCGCGCATCGCGCACCGCCTGGAGTTCCGCGTCCGCGGTGGACACCAGAACGCCGCCCAGCGCCAGGTCGCGCCCGGCGTCAGCCTGCACGCCCTTGCCTTGCAGCTGGCTACCCGCGCCCAGCAGCAGGTCATTGCCGCTCTTGAGCTGCAGCGCCCCGCCATAGGCGAGCGCATTGCCGTCCACGCGCAGGTCGCGCGACGCGTCCAGCGACATGCCGCCTTCGGCCAGCGCCGTGCCGGCGAGGTTCAGATCCTGCCCGGCCGCAAGCGTCATCGATGCGTCGGATTGCAGGTGCGAGCCGCCCGCCGCCGTCAGCGTCTGGCCCGCCTTCAGGTCCAGGCCGCGTGCCGCGTAGACCTGTCCCGCCACTGCCGCGTTGCGCGCGGCCTGTAGCGTCAGGGCGTCCAGCGAACTGAGCGCGCCCGCCACGCGGAGATCGCCCAGCGTCGTGACGTTGACCGCGCCCTTGGCCGCGACCCGCGCCAGCTCGCCCATCGACAGGTCGCCGCCGGCGTTCAAGCTCAGGCCGCCGGCGCTGGCGGCAAGCGTCCCGTCCACGGACAGCTTGCCCGCGGCATCGATGTTCATGTCGCCGTTGCCGCGCCAGACGCCGGCCAGCGTCATGTCCTGGCCGGCCTGGGCGCGCGACGCGCCTTCGGCGTCCCATTGCGCCGTCTTGCCCATGGCAAGGTCACGCACTGCAATCAGCGACGTGTTGCCGGTGGCTGCAGCCTTGCTATCGATGCGCGCATCGCGTCCCGCGTTCAAGAGGATGTCGCCACGCGCGGCCATCACGCCGCCCGCCAGCAGATCGCCCATGGCGCGCGCCTCCACGCCCACGCCCTGCGTGCGGCTGGCGTCGCCCAAGCGGAGGTCCTTGCCCGCGTTCATGGCCAGTTGGCCGCCGTAGGCCAGCGCCGCGCCGTCCACCTTTACGTCGCGCCCGGCATCCAGCGTCAGGCCCTTGTTGGTCTCCGCCTCTCCGGCCAGCACCAGATCCTGGCCGGCGCGCAAGGCCATGGCGCCTTCCGATTGCAGGCGCGCATCCGCGCCGGCCTGCAACTGACCTATCGCCTCCAGCAGCAGCGGGCCGCCAGCCAGCAGCTTGCCCGTCACCGACGCATCGGTTCCCGCTTGCGCCGTCAAGCCGGCCAGCGAAGACACCGTGCCCACCACGTTCAGCGCGCCCTTCGCGACCATGGACAAGGGACCGCCGGATTGGGCGCTGCCGCCCACCGTCATGTCGCCGTCCGAGGCCAGGGTCAATGCGCCCGAGGCTGCGCCGGCCGTGCCGCTGACGTCCAGCGCGCCTCCCGCGCGCAACTCCGTGCCCTGGTTGCTGAGCAGGCTGCCCGACAACGCCACGTCGCCGCCGGCTTGCAGGCTTGCAGCGCCCGTCGTTTGCAGTTCGCCCGTAATCTTCGCCGACTCCTGCGCGCGCAGCGTCAGGTCGCCGTCGGCGCCGAGCTTGGCGCCGAACACCGCGTCGCGGCCCGCCGTGAGGGCGGCCGATCCCGCGGCCACCATTTCGCCGGCCGTGACGAGATCGCGCGCCGCCTGGGCCGTGACGCCCTTGCCCTGCGTCTTGCTGGCAGCGCCCAGCAGCAGATCGCTGCCGGCAGTCATGGACAATTCGCCGCCGTAGGCCAGCGCGCTGCCGTCCACGCGCAACTCGCGTGTTGCGTCGATTGCGATGCCGCCATCGCTCAGGGCAGCGCCCGCGAGACTGGCGTCCTGGCCCGCGCTCAGCGTCATGTTCTTGGACGATTGCAGTTGCGCGGCCTGTCCCGTGCGCAGGTCCTTGCCTGCCCGCAGCGACAAGGCGTCGCCGGACAGCAGCTTGCCGTCCACCGTAGCGCCGTCCACCGATACGAAAGTCAACGCGCCCTGGCCGGCCAGTTCGCCCGCGACCGACAACGCGCCGCCGCTCTCACCACGCAGCGCGCCGCCTGCCAGCGCCTTGCCTGCGCTGCCCACCGTCAGATCGCCACCGGCGAGCAGCTCGATTGCGCCCGATGCCGCGGAAGTCGTACCGTCCAAGCGCAGCGCACCGGCGGCCTCGATGCGGTTGCCCAGGTTGCTGCGCACAGCACCCGCCAGCATCGCATCCTGCCCCGCCTTGAGTTGCGCCTTGCCTTCCGCGTCCAGTTGCGCGGCTTGGGCGATGGCCAGATTACGCCCGCCATCCAGCTTCAGGTCGCCTGCGGCCACGGTCTTGCCGCCGAGGCTGGCATCGCGGCCCGCGACCAATGCGATATCGCCGCGCGAAGCCATGGTTCCATCTGCCAGCAGATCGCCGCTGGCGCGCGCGCCTACGCCTTCGCCCTGCGTGCGGCTGGCATCGCCCAAGCGCAGATCATTGCCTGCGTCCATCGACAGTTGGCCGCCGTAGGCCAATGCCGCACCACCCACGCGCAGATCGCGCGCGGCGTCCAACGTCAGACTCTTGTTGGCTTCCGCCTCGCCTGCCAGGACCAGATCCTGGCCCGCGCGCAACTGCATGGCGTCTTCCGATTGCAAGCGCGCATCCGCGCCTGCGGCCAACCGGCCCAGCGTTTCCAGCAGCAGCGGACCGCCGGCCAGCAGCTTGCCATTGACCGTCGCGTCGCCGGCGGCCTGAGCCGTCAAGCCGGACAGCGAGGACACCGTGCCCGCCACGTTCAGCGCGCCCTTCGCGACCATGGACAAGGGACCGCCGGATTGGGCGCTGCCGCCCACCGTCATGTCGCCGTCGGAGGCCAGGGTCAATGCGCCCTGCGCTGCACCCGCCGTGCCGCTGACGCCCAGCGCGCCCCCAGCACGCAGTTCCGTGCCCTGGTTGCTGAGCACGCCGCCCGACAACGTCATGTCGCCGCCGGCTTGCAGGCTGGCCACGCCGGTCGCTTCCAGCTGGCCCGTGACTTGCGCCGTGTCTTGCGCACGCAGTGTTATGCCGCCGTCGGCGCTGAGCCTGGAACCGATGACCGCGTCCCGGCCCGCGGTGAGCGTCACGGAGCCCGGCGCCACCATCTCGCCGCCAGCGCCCAAGTCGCGCCCAGCCAGAACGCTGATGCCTTTGCCCTGGGTCTTACTGATATCGCCCAGCCACAGATCGCGACCGGCACTCATCGACAGGCCGCCGCCGTAGGCCAGCGCGCTGCCGTCCACGCGCAGCTCCCGTGTTGCGTTGATCGCGATGCCGCCATCGCTCAAGGCAGCGCCCGCAAGGCTGGCGTCCTGGCCCGCGCTCAGCGTCATGTTCTTGGACGATTGCAGTTGCGCCGCCTGGCTCGTGCGCAGGTCCGTGCCCGCGCGCAGCGACACGGCGTCGCCGGATAGCAGCTTGCCGTTCACCGTAGCGCCGCCCACCGATACGAAAGTCAACGCGCCCTGGCCGGCCAGTTCGCCGTCCACGCGCAACGCGCCGCCGCTTGCGCCGCTGAGCGCGCCGCCCGCGTATGCCTTGCCCTGCGCGCCCACGGACAGATCGCCGCCCGCGAGCAAATCGATGGCGCCCGCGACCGAGGAGGTTTCTCCGTCCAGCCGCAGCTTGCCAGCGGCGTCGATGCGTATGCCCTGATTGGTGCGCACAGCGCCAGCCAGCATGGCGTCCTGCCCAGCCTGGATTTGCGCCGAGCGTTCCGCCTCCAGCTGCGCGCCTTGCGCAATGGCCAGGTTGCGTCCTCCCGCCAGCGTCACATCGTTGGTGGCGACCGTCTTGCCGCCGAGCTGCGCATCGCGCCCCGCGGTCAACGCGATATCGCCGCGCGCGGCCATCGCGCCGTCCGACTGCAGGTCACCGCCCGCGCGCGCCGACACGCCCTCGCCCTGCGTGCGGCTGGCATTGGTCAAACGCAGATCCTGGCCCGCATCCATCGACAAGACGCCGCCATAAGCCAGCGCCGCGCCGTCCACGCGCAGGTCGCGGCCCGCGCCCAGTGTCAGGCCAGCATTGGTTTCCGCCACGCCGGCCAGAAGCATGCTCTGGCCAGCACGCAGCTGCATGGCGCCGTCCGATTGCAGACGCGAGTCCGCGCCCGCCGCCATCTGGCCTATCGCTTCCAGCAGCAGCGGACCGCCGGCCAGCAGCTTGCCGTCGATCGCGGCATCGCGCGCGGCCTGGGCCGTCAATCCGGACAGCGAGGAGACCGTACCCGCCACGTTCAGCGCGCCCTGCGTGCTCAACCTGACCGGGCCGCCTGCCTGCGCGCTGCCGCTGACCGACAGGTCGCCGCCGGAAGCCAGCGTCAGTTCACCCGCTGCCGCGCCCACCGCGCCGCTGATGGCGAGCGGGCCCGCCGCGCGCATGTCCACGCCCTGATTGCCGCTCAGGCTACCCGCAAGCGAAATGCCTGCTCCGGACTGCAGCCGCGCGCGGCCCAGCGCTTCCACCTGTCCGGTGACGGCCGTGGCGCCTTGCGCGCTCAGGTCCAGATCGCCGCGCGCCAACACCCGGGCGTCCACCGCGGCTTCGCGTCCGGCCTTCAGTTCAGCTGCCGTCTCCGACACCAGTTCGCCATCTGCTCGCAGATCGCGCGCCGCATCGATTCCCACACGCTTGCCCTGCGCCTTGCTGGCCGCGCCCATGCGCAGATCGCCGCCGCTCTTCAGATCCAGCGCACCTCCATAAGCCAGCGCGCTGCCGTCCAGGCGCAGGTCGCGCGTGGATTCGACCAGCATCGCGCCATCGGTCAGGGCCGCGCCGGCCAGCGTGACGCCTGAACCCGCGCGTATGGTCATGCCTCCTGCCGACTGCAGCTGCGCGCCGGCCTCCGACACCGCGTCCGCGCCCGCCTGCGCCTGCAACACGCCGGACGCATAAACCTGGCGCGACAACAGCATGTCGCGTCCCGCCTGCAGCGTGACGCCTTCCTTCGCGGAAACCACGCCACCCGCCGTGGAAACGCCGCCGCTCGGCTCGCCCGGCGCGGCCGGGTCGGGAGTCTTGCCGGGCTCGCCGCCGGTGGCCGATCCAGATCCAGTTCCCGATCCGGCGCCGGAGCCCGAACCATTGTCGGTTCCCGCCCCCCCGCCGGTCCCGCCACCCGTGTTCCCGCCTTGCCCCGGCTGCGGCGCGACCGCCTGGCCCGCTACCTTCAGATTGCGTCCGGCTTGCGCACGCAAGTCCTGATCCGAAGTCAGCAAGCCTCCCGACAAGGAGAGATCCTTGCCCGCCGCCACGCGCAAGACGCCTTGCGTGCGCAGGCTGCCCTGCGCGCCGACAGCCACATCGCCGCCAGCATCGAGCGTCAAGGCGCCACCGGCGCCGACCGCGCCCTGCACGGAAACGTCGCGCGTAGCCGCAAGCGCGGCAGTCCCGCCGGCCTGTGCCGCGCCTTGGACAGACAGATCGCCGCCGCTGTCCACGCGCAGATTGCCGGCCGCCTGCGCGGTGCCGCGCGGCGCAATGCGGACGTCGCCCGCCGCCGTGACCTGCAGGTCGCCGGTCAGCGCCACCAGGTTGCCGCCGATGTTCACGCCCACGCCGGCCTCGGTGCCGATCAGGCGCACGCTATTGGCATACATGCCGCCCAGCGCCGCGGTATCCAGCGCCACCTCCGGCGCCGCGCCTTCGCCCGCCTGGGCGGACACTGCTCCCGTGGCATAGTCGACGCGCGCCGCGCCTGCGGTCACGTTGAGCTTGTCGGCCCACACGTCCGCGTTGATCTCCAGCGTGCGCGCCAGCAGGTCCACCTGGCTGAGGTTGGAGCCGTTCAAGCCGGCGCCTTCGACGCGGATCTTGCCCGAAGCAATATCGAAGCCGATGCTGCCGTCCGGTCCGACCTGGGGCTTGCCCGTGGTCAAGGTGGCGCGGTCCGCATTCAGAAAGCCGCAGCCGTTGCAGGTAATGCCCGCCGGGTTGGCGACGATCACATTGGCGCGGTTGCCGGCCACTTCCAAGGTGCCCAGCAGTTGCGACGGGTTGGGCGCGGTGACCTGGTTGAGAATGGTGCTGGCGCGCTGATTGCCCAGCATGGGGTTGCCGCCGACCTGCCCCGCCAGTTGGGTCTGGCTGGCGCCGCCGCTGTTGTTGAGCACCGCGCCGGACGGGCCGACGTTGAACTGCGTGTAGCGGTTGTTGGACACGCCGCCCGCCGACGGCGGCGCGATGTTGATGACCGGCACGCCGTTGCTGACGCCGACGGAGGGCTTCGCTCCCGCCACGCTCTTGTCCACCGAAATCGGCAAGGTCTGCGCCAATACTGGCGACCAGACCTGGGTGAAGACGACGGACCAGACTATCAGGGAGCGAAGCTTGGACATCATGCGTATCCGGTTGGACTAAGGATGGACTGCGGTTTCGCGGCGCAAGGCCGCCGGATCAGAACTCGAACATCAGCACCGCCGCGAACATGGTCGAAGCGGTTTTCAGGGACTCGGGCTTTTTCAGCGGCCAGCCGGCAGACAGGTCATAGCTGGCATTGACATAGGGCATGGCGAGCCGTCCACGCAGCCCGGCCACGGCGCCGACCAGCGTGCGGCCGGATAGCGACGCCGCCGACGGACCGCCCACCCGGCCCACGTCCAGGCCCGTGTACAACTGGTGGCCGGGCACGCGCAGCAGCTTGTCCAGGCCCAGCGACAAGTCGTTGCGCAAGGTCCAGCCGTCCTCGGCGGCCAGCGTCATCTGCCCGTCGAAACCCCGCACCGCATAGCGGTTGCCGATGGTGAAGTAGTCGGACGGCACGATGGGCGTCTTGGCGTGCTGGATCTGCCAATTCAGCTGGTAGGCCCAGGGCTGCTCCGCCAGTTCGAACGGCAGATACAGGCCCGCATTGGCCGAAAGTATGGTGCTGCGGCCGTTCCAATCCGGATCGCCATAGACGTAGCCCGGCTGGTCGGACAGCCCGGTCAGCGTGCCGCGCACGCCCCCGCCGACGTCCAGCGCGGCGCGGCCCAGATAGTGGCGATGCCCCAGGTTGAACTCGTAGCCGGTGACGTCGCGCCGCTGCACCTCGATGTCCACGTCGTTGAGCGTGCTGGTGGTGCGCTTGCGCAGCAGCGTCAGCGATGCCGTGCCCTTGTAGGTGGCGCTGCGATACGGCACCACCGAGACGCCTGCCTGCACCTGCTTGGTCGTGCCGCCGTAGATGATGGGTTCATCGAAGCCGGCCACGGTCTGGCGGTAGGTGGATTTGCTGGCGCCGGCAAAGAAGGTCCAGTAGCCGAAGGGAATGCTGTAGTTCAGCGAGGCGGCGCGCGTGTTCGACTCGGCGTCACGCCAGCGCGCATTGCTGTTCCACGACACCGACAGCTGGTCGTACAGGAACAGGGGCGAATCCAGGGTCAGGCCGGCGTTGACCTGGTACTTGCCGATGGCGTCCATGCCGGCGTTGTCGCCGCCGATGTATCCATGCCAGCGCTTGCCGGTGCCGGGACGGATGAGGATGTCGGAATCGCCCAGCTCCGGCCCGGGCGCGACGTCGATGGACGCATCGGCCTGGCTGCCCAGCCTGCGAATGTTTTCCAGCGCCTGGTCCAGGTCGCGCTGGTTCACTTCGCCGCCCGGCCCCGTGGGCAAGGCCGTGCGCCACCAGCCGATGGCGCCCTCGCCCTTGACGGCGGATATGCGGCCCGGCAGGTAGCGCAGCGTCAGCGTGCCCGCGGCCAGGGATTGTTCCGGCACGACCACCCGCGCCGTGACGAGTCCGCGATCGATCAGCAGGCCGATCAGATGTTCCTGCAAGGCCCGCAACCCCAGGCCGCCCACGCAATGGCCAACGACGGCATCGGCTGCGCGCGCCAGCGATTCAGCGGGCTGCGCTCCGTCCCAGACGACTTCCTTCAGGGCGAAGCAAGGCGTTTCGACCGGCAGGACCAGGCCGCCGGCGGTGGGCGCGGCGGGCGACAGCACGTCCGGCCGTTCGGCCGCTCGGGCGCGCTGCGCTCCAAGTTCCTGTTCTTGGCGACGTTCGATTTCGGTGGCGCGCACCGCTGCTTCGGGCAGCTGCTGCGCACCGGATCCAGCCGGGAAAAAGCCAGCCGCCAACATGCCCGCGGCCATGCGCAGGCGCCAATAGTGATTCATGCCGGTATGGCGCCTGCGGACGTGCGCGGCGCTCCTTGTTATCGCTTTATGAAACTAAATGTGTTTCGAGTTTGCCTTAAAACACAATTAATAACAATAAATATCTGAATGTAGAAGCTCATAAATTAACGGAATTGGTGGAATTTAGAGCATAAAGAAGCGCAAATTCATGCGTGAATGCCATAGTTCCGTAGCCCGGAACTATCACGATCGCAGTAGAAGCGATTTGATGTGAAACAAATCGCAAGCAGTTCGAAGTTCGCGAGCCGGCAGCTTTTTTTTACGCGGACACGCGTCGCGGGCAAATAGGAGAAGTTCGAGATCTGGCGGCAAAACCTAGGACCGGCCGCTTGCACACGGGTTATCCCCGATACGGGCATATCAACAAATCGTCAATAATTCGCCAACGTTTTATCGCCGATCCGTCCCCTTCCCCTCCCAGCCCATGCCTGTATCCGTCCGGGACGCCATTGTTTCCTCCTCCCATCTGGCCTCTTCAGCCCCCGAGCTTTCCGAAGTCGAATTCGGCCTGATCATCGCCTCGCACGCGTTCAACCGCTGGATGGTGCGCTGCATGGCCTGTGCGGGACTGCCAGAGCTGACCTCGCTGGACATCCTGGTGCTCAACCACGTGTTCCACCGCGGCCGGGGCAAGAAGCTGGCGGACATCTGCTTCACGCTCAACGTCGAGGACACCCATCTGGTGAACTACTCGTTGAAGAAACTCGAGCGCCTGGGCGTGGTGCAAAGCGCCAAGACGGGCAAGGAAGTGATCTACACGGCGACCGACGCCGGCGCGGCCGCCATCCAGCGCTACGCCGAAGTGCGCGAGCAATGCCTCGTCAAACCCTTCATCGACTCCCCCGCGGCGGACGACGCCAGCCATCAACTGGCCAACACTCTGCGCGCCCTCTCGGGCCTGTACGACCAGGCCGCCCGCGCCGCCACCTCCCTGTGAGAATCCAAGTTGTCTAGCACCACCGCATCTACTTCCGCCCCGCTGCTGTCCGTGCGCGGCGTGTCGGTCGACTTCAATACCGAAAACGGCGTGTTCCGCGCCGTCGACAACCTGGATTTCGAGGTGCGCCCCGGCAGGACGCTGGCCATCGTCGGCGAATCGGGCTCGGGCAAGTCGGTCACGTCCATGGCCATCATGCGCCTGACGGACTACACCAACGGCCGCATCGCCACGGGACAGATCCTGTTCCGCGACAGCGCCGACCGCGAGATCGACCTGACCGCGGCTTCCGACGAAGACATGCGCGCCATCCGCGGCAACGACATCGCGATGATCTTCCAGGAGCCGATGACTTCGCTGAACCCGGTGTTCACCGTCGGCGACCAGATCGTCGAGGCCATCATGCTGCACCAGCAGCTGTCGCGCTCGGCCGCGCGCCAGGCGGCGCGCAAACTGCTGGAGAAGGTGCGCCTGCCGGACGCCGAACAGATGCTGGACCGCTACCCGCACCAGCTGTCGGGCGGCATGCGCCAGCGCGTGATGATCGCGATGGCGCTGTCGTGCCAGCCGCGCCTGCTGATCGCCGACGAGCCGACCACGGCCCTGGACGTCACCATCCAGGCGCAGATCCTGAACACCGTCCGCGAACTGCAGCGCGACCTGGGCACCGCAGTGATCTTCATCACCCATGACATGGGCGTGGTCGCGGAAATGGCCGACGACGTGGTGGTGATGCTGCGCGGCAAGAAGGTCGAGCAAGGCACCGTGGACGAGATCTTCAACGCGCCCAAGCATCCCTACACCCGCGCGCTGCTGGCGGCGGTGCCGCGCCTGGGCAGCCTGACGGGCCGCGACCTGCCGCTGCGCACGCCGCAGACCGTGCTGGAAGGCGACACGCTGCGCGAAGTGGGCGAGACGCGCGAGCAGGACACCGCGCGCTACGACGAGCCCGTGCTGCGCGTGGAAAAACTGACCACCCGCTTCGACGTGGGCCACAACTTCTTCGGCCGGGTCACGCACCGCGTGCACGCCGTCGAGGAAGTGAGCTTCGACGTCTACCCTGGCGAAACGCTGGCGCTGGTGGGCGAGTCCGGCAGCGGCAAGTCCACCATCGGCAAGACCTTGCAGCAGCTGGTGGCGCCGACCTCGGGCGCCGTGCGCTACAACGGCCAGGACATTTTCTCGATGGACAGCGCCGGCCGCCAACGCCTGCGCCAGGAGATCCAGTACATCTTCCAGGATCCCTACGCCTCGCTGGATCCGCGCAAGACGGTGGCGTTCAGCATCGCGGAACCGATCCGCACGCACGGCCTGTTGACCAGCGAAGACGCCATTGCCCGCCGCATCGGCGAACTACTGGAGCAGGTCGGCCTGAAGCCCGAACACGCCAAGCGCTACCCGCATGAATTCTCGGGCGGGCAGCGCCAGCGCGTTTGCATTGCGCGCGCACTGGCCAGCAATCCCAAACTGATCATCGCGGACGAATCCGTGTCGGCGCTGGACGTGTCGATCCAGGCGCAGATCCTGAACCTGCTGATGGACCTGCAAAAGGACCGCGGCCTGTCCTATCTGTTCATCACGCACGACATGGCGGTGGTGGAGAAAGTCAGCCACCGCGTCGCGGTCCTGTACCTGGGCCAGATCGTCGAACTCGGCACCCGCCGCCAGATTTTCGAATCGCCGCAACACGCGTACACGAAGAAGCTGCTGGCCGCCGTGCCGGTGGCCGAGCCCGGCCGCCACATCGACACCTCGCTGATCGAAGGCGAGATTCCCAGCCCGGTGCGGCGCGTCGGCGACGAACCCGCCATCATTCCCCTGGTTGAATTCGCGCCCGGCCACCAGGTGGCCCGCGCGGCTTGAGCCGCATATCCTTTTTCACGTCGGCCCGTCCGGCTTCCCGTTCCTGGAGTTGAACATGCTCTCCCTACGCAAAACCTACACCGCCACCGCCCTGGCTCTGGCGCTGGGCGGCGCGCTGCCCGCAGTCTTCACGACCGCTCACGCCGCCGGCACGCTCAATGTCGCCATCAACCAGGACCCGGGCAGCTGGGACCCGATCGACACCTTCGTGACCTTCTGGGGTTCGGTGGGCAGCAACCTGTATGACGGCCTGACCATGCGCGGCGCCGACCTGAAGCTGCAGCCGGGGCTGGCCACCAGCTGGGAATACCTGGACGACAACAAGCGCCTGCGCTTCAAGCTGCGCGAAGGCGTCAAGTTCCACAACGGCGAACCCTT
Source organism: Achromobacter sp. GW823-FHT04E03 (assembly GCF_058796095.1). Taxonomy (NCBI): domain Bacteria; kingdom Pseudomonadati; phylum Pseudomonadota; class Betaproteobacteria; order Burkholderiales; family Alcaligenaceae; genus Achromobacter; species Achromobacter sp. GW823-FHT04E03. The sequence goes on from NZ_JBXAIJ010000001.1 coordinate 1,739,608, forward strand.
CAACGCCGAAGCCGTGAAGTTCACCTTCGAGCGCCTCTTGGGCGCGGAAGGCGCCAAGGGTCCGCAGAAGTCCAACTACGACTCGATCGGCGAGATCAAGGTGGTGGACGAATACACCGTGGACTTCATCCTGAAGCAGCCCGATCCGGTCCTGCTGACCAAGCTGGCCGGCTATGGCGCCATGATCGTGCCGCCCAAGTACATCAAGGAAAAGGGCGAAGAGAACTTCAACACCAATCCGGTCGGCACCGGTCCGTTCAAGTTCGAAAGCTACCAGCCCAAGGTCAACGTGACGCTGGCGCGCAATGACGACTACTGGGGCGGCAAGCCCAAGCTGGACAAGGTGGTCTACCGCTTCATCGGCGAGCCGGGCACGCAAGTCGCCGAGCTGCAGGCTGGCCGCATCGACGTCGCCACCCTGATCCCGCTGGGCCTGATCGAAACCGTGAAAAAGTCCGGCAACGCCGATGTCATCTCCACCGGCGGCCCGGTCGCTTTCGCGCTGCGCTACAACACCAAGAGCGGCATCACGCAGAACCGCGACGTGCGCCGCGCGCTGATCATGGCCGTGGACCGCGACGCCATCGTCAAGCAGCTGCTGCTGGGCCAGGCCAAGACCATCGCCAGCTTCCAGGGTCCGCAGTCCTTCGGCTACAACCCCGAGCAGAAGCCCCTGCCCTTCAACCCCGCCGAAGCCAAGAAGCTGCTGGCCGCCGCCGGCGTGAAGCCGGGCGCCACCGTGCAGATCGACGTGCGCGGCAGCGATTCGAACTTCCGCGAAGTGGCCCAGGCCGTGTCGGGCTATCTGCAAGGCGTGGGCGTGCGCGCCACGATCAAGCCGTATGAAACCGGCGTGCTGCTCAACGACATCATCCCCGGCGGCAAGACCGGCGAAATGTGGCAGAACCAGTGGGGCGGCTGGACCTACGACTACGACAACACGGCCTACCTGATGTACCACACGGGCCAGAAGTGGAACCCGTACGACAACGACGCCAAGCTCAACGGCATGCTGGAAGCGCAGCGCACGGTCTATGACGTGAAGAAGCGCGAAGCCATGCTGCAGGAGATCGCCGGCTACGTGGCCGATCAGGCGCTGGAAATGCCGCTGTACAGCCTGAACACGATCGTCGGGGTGAACAAGCGCGTGAAGGATCTGGAGGTTCCGGGCGACATCCGCTTCCGGTTCCTCAACGCCTCTGTGGAGTAGAGTAGGTCCCCCCCGAAGCGCTACGCGCTTCCCCCCCAAGGGGGGCATGCCTACGGACCGGCAGAGCCGGCTCCGTGGCATCCCGCTGGGGGAGGACCGGTTGCTATTGGCGTGATGACGCTATGAACAACCGGCACTTTTTTGGAATGCTTTTGGCGCTGCCTTGAGGCATTAACCTTACCGACCCGTTCCGGCGCAAGCCGGGGCGGCGACTTATGACCGGATTTCTCATCAAACGCGTGTTGCAGGCCGTCTTCGTGATCGTGGCCGTGACGCTGCTCGTCTCCTATGCCGTGCGCCTGACCGGCGACCCTGCGCTGATGCTCAGCCAGGGCTCGGGCAGCGTCACCGAGCAGGACCTGGCCAATATCCGCCAGGCGCTGGGGCTGAACCGTCCCTTCTACGAGCAGTACCTGTCCTATATGCAGGGGCTGCTGCATGGCGATTTCGGCCGCAGCTTCATGGGCGGCACGTCGGTCGCCAAGCTGATCGGCGATGCGTTGCCCGCCACGCTGATGCTGGCGTTCACCTCGCTGCTGGCGTCGATCCTGATCTCGCTGCCGCTGGGCATCCAGGCCGCGATCAAGCGCGGCAAGACCACGGACCAGGCGATTCGCATCCTGTCGCTGGTGGGGCTGTCCTTTCCCAATTTCTGGCTGGCGCTGATGCTGGTGCTGCTGCTGTCGATCACCTTCCCGCTATTGCCGCCGTCCGGCTGGAGCGGGCCGGCCAGCCTGGTGCTGCCGTCGCTGACGATGGCCATCATCCTCAGCGCCACCAACATCCGCCTGGTGCGCACCACCATGCTGGAAACGCTATCGGCGCAATACATCATGGTGGCGCGCAGCAAGGGCCTGAAGGAACGCGTGGTGCTGTACAAGCACGCGCTGCGCAACTGCGCGATTCCGCTCATCACCTACCTGGGCCTGCAGTTCGGCGGCCTGATCGGCGGCATCGTGGTCATTGAAATGGTCTTCAACTGGCCCGGCCTGGGCACGCTGGCGTTCGACGCCATCTCCGGCCGCGACTACCCGGTGTTGCAGGGCACGGTCACCGTGCTGGCCTCCGTCATCGTCCTGGTCAACCTGATCGTCGACATCGCCTATGGCATCGTCGACCCCCGCATCCGCACGCGCTGAGCCTTATGCAGACTACTACCCCCACCGCCGCCGCTGCCAAGGCGGCCAAGCCCCGCAGCCGCTACCGCTCGCTGGAATTCGTGCTGGGCGCGCTGCTGACCGGCACCATGATCGTGCTGGTGCTGACCTCCGGCTGGCTGTTTCCCGACGGCGGCGAAGCCATGGACCTGGCCGCCCGCCTGATGGCTCCCTTTACCTCTGCGGCCCACCCCTTCGGCACCGACCCGCTGGGCCGCGACGTGCTGGCCCGCGTCATCGTCGGCGGCAAGATCTCGCTGACGGTGGGCTTCGTCTCGGTCGTCGGCGGCGCGCTGCTGGGCATCGTCATGGGCCTGATCGCCGGCTACTACCGCGGCTTCTGGGACATGATCGTCATGCGCTTTGCCGACGTGCAGCTGGCGCTGCCGTTCATCCTGGTGGCCATCACCTTCATCGCCATCCTGGGCGGCGGGCTGTTCAACGTCATCTTCTTCATGATCGTGTCGCAGTGGGTGCAATACGCGCGCCTGGTGCGCGCCCAGGTCCTGGCCCTGCGCGAGCGTGAGTTCGTGCTGGCCGCCCGCGCCTTCGGCGTGCGCGACCTGGCCATGATCCGCCACCACATCGTGCCCAATCTGCTCGGTCCGCTGGTCATCCTGATGACGCTGAACGTCGCCAACAACATCCTGCTGGAAAGCAGCCTGACCTTCCTGGGCCTGGGCGTGGACCCCATGATCCCGAGCTGGGGCGGTATGCTTGCCGACGGCCGCACGTATATGCAGACGGCTTGGTGGGTCAGCGTCTTCCCGGGCCTGGCCATCATGCTGACGGTGCTGGGCCTGAACCTGCTGGGCGACTGGCTGCGCGACCGCCTGGATCCGACCGGCAAGGTCTGAAGCCGCCCCGGTCCGCCTGAAAGGAATATCGAGTATGTCTTTGCTGGAAAAAACATTCGACCGCACGCTGGACGCCTGGACCCACGCCTACATGGCGCCGGCCTGGCGCGGCGCGGTCGTGGAAGGCTGGCTGTTCGAAGGCGTGGAAGCGCGCCGCGCGGCCCAGGAACGCCTGGCGCAAGCCGGCGTCACGGCGCGCTTTCGCAGCGCCTACAAGCCGCTGCTGCACTACTTCCTGGAAGAGGTCGAGCGCGAAGGGCTGGCGTCCGTCGTGGTGCGCTATCCGCTGCACAAACATGCGCAGGCCAAGCGCTTCACGCTGGAAGCCTATCCGCTCATCGCGCTGCTGCAAGGCGTGGACGTCGCCATGCAGCCCGGCGCCGATGACCTGCACTATGACGTCAGCCTGCGCTACGCCGATGGCCGAGAGCTCGATACCCGCGTCTATGCGCCCAACCAGGTCGGGTACGCCCAGGACGGCACGCCCGAACTGTCGCCCACCGGCTGGCTGCGCGTGCGCGACGCCGAAGGCGCGCTTCAGACCGATGCCGCCCAGGCCACCGAATACCAGCAGGCGTTCCGCGCCATCTTGGACACGGTGCGCAACCATGCCTGGGGCGCGCACGAGCCCTATTTCGAACGCCTGGAAATCCGCGTGGACCTGCCAGGCATCGACTTCGCCCTGCCGGTGGACGAGGAAATCGTCAGCACCTTCGAGGCGCTGCACGAAGACATCTATTTTTCGCTGCTGGAACATTTCCAGAAACACTCGGGCCGCCCGTCCGGCGACCGCGGCCTGCAACCCGGCCAGATCATTCCCGACATCCGCCGCCACGACGGCGCGGCGCGCGTGCAGATCTCGCTGGAGCATTTCGGCGCCCTGGCGCCCGTTGCGCCCGCGCCGCTGGCTGCACCGCTGGCCCAGGCCCGCGAACCGCTGTCGGCAGGCCAGATCGCCAGCTGCATGGCGGCGTTCGGCGGAGACTCCTTTCAGGCCGTATCGCGCCAGGGCCGTCCGGTGCTGGGCACCTACCTGCGCGGCCCCGGCCCCGCGGTCTTCATTTCGGGCGCGCAGCACGCCAACGAAACCTCTGGCGTGGTCGGCGCCCTGCGCGCGGCGCAGACGCTGGCCGAGCGCGGCGACGCGCACTTCGCTCTGATCGCCGCCGAAAATCCCGATGGCTACGCGCTGTTCAACCGCCTGCGCGCGCACCATCCGCGCCACATGCTGCACGCCTCGCGCTACAGCGCGCTGGGCGACGACATCGCCTACCGCGAGCGCGCCCCGTTCTTCGAACGCGAAGGCCGCCACCAGGCGCATGCGATCAGCGGCGCGCAGCTGCACATCAACCTGCACGGCTATCCCGCCCATGAATGGACCCGGCCGCTATCCGGCTACCTGCCGCGCCATTTCGAGCTGTGGACCATCCCCAAGGGCTTCTTCCTGGTGCTGCGCCATCATCCGGGCTGGGGCGACCGCGCCCGCCGCCTGATCGAAGGCGTTACCGCCCGGCTGGCCCGCAATGTTCCCGGCCTGGTCGAGTTCAATGCGCGGCAACTTGAACTATTCCAGGCGCACGCGCTCGAAACCGGATTCGACGTGCTGAACGGCATCCCGGTGCAGATCAGCGAAAGCGACCGCGAGGACCTGCCCATGGCGTTGATTTCCGAGTTTCCGGATGAAACCGTCTACGGCGACCGCTTCGTTTTCGCGCATACTGTGCAGATGGAAACCGTCCTGGCGGCGACCGAGCTCTACCGCGCAGGGCTCTAGCGGCAAAAAGACCGGCGTAGCCAAGGACCGCGCCGGCACCCGACCTGTAAAACCATTAGAAAAATGAATATCCGAGAACGCAACCACGGCGATGACCTGGCCCTGGTGGACATCTGGCTCCGTTCGGTACGCGCCACCCACACGTTCCTGACGGAAAAGGAAATCCAGGCCATGTACCCGCAGGTGCTCAATACCGACCTGCCTTCGGTGCGGGTCTGGGTCTGTGAGGACGATGCCGGCGAAGTCGCTGGCTTCATGGGCCTGAACGGCAACAAGGTCCAGATGCTGTTCGTGGATGCCAACAAGCGCGGCAAGGGAGCTGGCCGGCGCCTGCTGAACTTCGCGCGCTCGCTGCACGGCACCCTGGTGGTGGACGTCAACGAACAAAATCCCCAGGCCCACGGCTTCTACAAGCACTACGGGTTCGAGGACGTGGGCCGCTCGGAGCACGACGACGCGGGTCGCCCTCGTCCCATCATCCACATGAAGCTGGCGGGCTGACGCCTGCCCGCCCCGCCAGGCGCCTAGCCTTTGGATTGCTCCGGATGCCTGGCCCGCCAGGCTTTCAGCGCTTCCCGGTAATCGTCCATGGCTTCGTTGTAGGTGTCATAGACACAGGGGATGCAGCCGCTGTTGCAACACTCTTCGGGTTCGGGCGCGACGGGCGGAACGGGTTGCGGGTCGTCGTCGGGGATCTGCTTGGTGCTCATACCCGAATCTTAGCGCCGATGCCCTGCGCCAGCCGCCGCGTCCGCCTCTGGCAGCGGCCATTCGGCGCGGCGGATTTCGTAGCGACGCTTGCCAGCGCCGCCCGCTCCCGCGCCGCCGATCTGGCGCATGCCGCATTTTTCCAGCACCCGGCAGGACGCGGCATTCTCTTCCAGCGCCACGGCCGACAGCGCCTCGACCGGCAAGCGCCCGAATCCCAACGACAGCAGCGCCTGGGCGATTTCGGTGGCATATCCCATGCCCCAGCTCGCGGGGAGGAAGGCATAGGCGACCTCGACCTCGTCGCAGCCCCGCGACTGGGTGCGCTTCAAGCCCGCGCGGCCCGCCAGCGCGCCGCTGGCGCGGTCGGCCAGCACATACATGCCGTAGCCCAGCTCGGCCCAATGCTCGACGTTCTGCAACAGATAGCGGCGGCTGGCCGAGTCCGTCCGGGTGCCGCCCATGGTGGCCATGAGGCGCTCGTCCGCATGCATCGCGGCAATGAAGGAAAAATCAGTTTCGTCCATGCGCCGGGCTTGCAGCCGGGCGGTCTGGAAAGTGTCGGGGAGCAGTGCGGCGGACATGGCGGGCGGAAGGAATGGCGTGACGGAAATGATACCGGCGGACGGCCCGCCGGCCCATCGTCCAACGGACGAATCCCCCGGGCCGAGGCCGGCCCCGGGGCGTGGTTTTCAGTTGCGGCGCAGGCCCAGGAAACTCCAGCGCACGTCGGCGCGGTCCAGCATGTCTTCGCGCGAACTGAGATGGTGCGAGGACAGGCCGTAAGCGGCCGCCAGCGTGATCGTTTCCTGCGCGGACACGTCGAACATGCGGCGGCCTGGCGGCACCGGACCGTGCCGCAGCGACATCAGGATCTGGCCCTGCGGCGCCAAGAGCGCAGCCAGCGCCTGCATGCCCTGGCGGCGTTCGTCGGCGTCCAGGTGCATCCACACGGCCGTCAGCATGATCACGTCGAACGCCCGGCCCTGACCACGCAGCACGGTCAATTCGGGCAAGGCGTCGTCGACCCATTCCAGGTTGGGCAGCGCGTGGCGGCGTTGGCCCTCCTGGCGCAGCTCGGGCGTGGGCTCGGCCGCCACCACCGAGTGCCCCATCCGCGCCAGCGCGGCCGCGTCGCGCCCCGACCCCGCGCCTATGTCGGCGATGCGCGACGGCGCTGCGGGGATCAGGTGGGCCACGTCGCGGTGCACGTCCGCGAACGCGATGCTCTCGTACTGGTCCGCCAGGGCCGCGGCGTTTTCACCGTAGCCCTGCGTGCCGGAAGCCCCTGTCATTGCTGGGCTGCCGGCCGAGCCTGGATCGCCGCGGGCGGCCAGGTGGCCTTGATGGCGTCGTAGATGCGCTTGCCCACGCGGCCGTCTTCCGGCAGCTTGCGCTTGACCTGTTCTTCGCGCACGGCATCGCGGGTCTTGCTGCCCGGAATGCCGTCGGCCACGCCTACGTCATAGCCCAGGCCGTAGAGCATCTCCTGGAGCTCCTTGATCTGCGCGCGCGACAGGCCGGGGTCGTCCGTGGGCCAGGCCGCGACGAGATCCGGACCGCCTTGCAGGCGATTGAGCAGCATCGACACCGCCAAGCCATAGCGGCGCGACTGGTTGTAATGCAGGATGGCGTCGAAATTCACGGTCGCCAGGAACACCGGGCCAGCGGAACCCGTGGGCGCGAACAGATAGGCCTGCTCCTCGTTGCCCGACGCCAACTTCAAGGCCGAGCCGTTGCCCTGCTTCACGCCGGCCTGGGCCCACTGGGCTATCGTGCGGCGGTCCTGCGAGCCCACGTATTCGGCTTCGGGCGAGGCCGGAATGGCAGAGGCCAGCTCGGCCGGCACACGCACTTCGATCACGGCGGGCAGGCTGTGCGTCCACTTGGCGCGGCGCTTGCGCAGGTGATTGGCGGTCGACGCCAACGCGTCGGGCAGCGAGTTGTAGAGATCGATCTTGCCGTTGCCGTCGCCATCGGCGGCCAGTTCATAGAACGAGGTCGGGATGAACTGCGTCATGCCGAAGGCGCCGCTCCAGGAACCGACGAAGCTGTCCGCCGGCACCACGCCGTCGCGCAGCAGGCGCACCGAGGCGTAGGCGTTCTTTTCCCACAGCGACTTGTTCTCGGTGCAGGCGCGCGTCAGCCAGGCGTCCAGCACATTGGTCCTGCCGACCTGGCGGCCGTAGTTGGTCTCGATGCCGAAGATCGCGACCAGCGTGGCCGGATCCACCTGGTATTGCTGGCTGATGGCCGACAGTTGCGGACCATACTTGGCGAGCACCCCCAGGCCGTCGCGCACGCGCTCTTCGTCCACGGTCTTGGCGATGTAGTCCCACCAGGCCTCGCGCCCCTCGGGCTGGCCCTTGGCCGATGCGACCGTGGTGGGCAGCAGCTTGGCGTTGGCGGTGTATTTGTCCCAATCGGCCACGGTCAGGCCGTTGGCCGTGGCGCCCTTGCGCAGCTTGGCGATGCAGGCCTTGGTGTCGAGTTCGGTCGGGATGATGACCGTGGGCGCGGGGGTGGCGGTGGCGGCGGGCGCCGCGGTGGCAGCCGGCGCAGCCGTTGCGGCAGGCGCAGCGGTCGCCGCCGGGACGGCAGCGGCCGGAGCCGCCGCGGGCGCAGGCAAGGTCGCGGGCGCGGGCAAGCTTGCCGGCGCGGGCGCAGCCGACCTGGGAGGCAACACCTGGCCGGCCCGGTCATCGGCCGGAGCCGCCGGCGCGGTGGCGGCTGGCGCGGGAGCGTCGTCGAAGCTGCGTTTGGGCGTCAGGGCCGGCAGGGTCTGCACCGGCACCGACGGCTGGGCGCGCGATCCAGTGGCTGAAGCAGGCCCCTGCGCCTGAGCGGCGCCGGCTGCGGCGGCGGCAAAAGCCGCGGCCAGCAGCACACGGGAGAAGGTGTCGATTCGAAGGCGTACGGAACGCTGACGCATGGCAATCCTGAAAAATCGAAGTCAGCCGGGATCGTACCGCGACCGGCCGTCAAAATCGAACGGCCTCCTGGGCAGGCCCGCCCGCATTGCCGCCCAAACGCCTTGCAGGCTGGAAGCGACTTCGCGGCGCCCTAGACGACTCTCAGCCGAGGCTGCCCGGAGCCATCCGAAGCGCAGCCCCACCGGGGCGAGCATCGGAATGGCGCAGGGTGGCCTCGGCGGCTAAAGGACTCTGACATCCGCAAGCTCGAATCCCTGCCACCCGCACTTCGGTTTTGGGAAGCACGGTTCTTGAGCCGCCGGCGTCCGGACTGCGGGATTCCGATGCTCGCCCCGGTGGGGCTGCGCTTCGGATCCCTCCGCCCGGTCACCGGCTCACGGCATCTACCCATGAAGGGGATCCGAAAACAGTGCATTAGGCAGCCTGCCGCGCTTGCGCCGCCGCGCTCGCGGGCGGCGCGCGCAGCACGCGCCGGCACAGCAGCATGGCGATCAGGCTGAACAGGGCAAAGCCCACGGTCTGCCCCGCCAACACGCCTTCCGGGCCGCCGTAATGCGCGCCCAGCCAGACGAAGGGCAAGGTGCCCACGGTAGCGCGCAGCCAGCCGATGGCGGTGGAGTACGTGGCATAGCCCAGGTTGTTGAACACCGCGACGGCGACGAAGTACAGGCTGTTGAGCGCCCAGGCGAAACTGCCGTAGCGGCAGAAAAAAACGATCAGGTCGCGCCCAGGTCCGGTCACCTGGAACAGATCCGGCATCCAGGGCGCCAGCAAGGCCAGCAGGACCGCTACGCCGAAGCCATACGTCAAGGACCAGCGCGCGGTCACGCGCGCCGTCTCCTGTACGCGGTCCCATTGCCCTGCGCCCAGGTTCTGCCCCAGGATGGGTCCGATGGCGCCGGGCAGTACGAAGAACAGCGCGTAGGCCAGTTGCAGCACCCGGTCCACCACGGTGGCGCCCGCCATCACGCTGGAGCCGAAGCCGGCGTATGTGGACAGGGTGAAGATGACTGCCGCGGGCGTGGCCAGCGTGGTCAGCGCGGCAGGCAAGGCGATCCGCCCAATTGCGGCCAGGTGCGCGCGCAGCGCGGCGCCGGCGGGCCAAGTCACCAGGCGATGCTTGCCGAACACCAGCCAGGCGCCCAGCGCCACCGTGACCAGGCGGCCCATGCCGCCGGCCCAGGCCACGCCCTCCATGCCGCCGTCCAGCACGAAGATGACCAGCGGGTCCAGCGCCGCGACCGCCGCCGTCCCCGCCAGCAGCACCCACATGGACTGGCGGCCATGGCCGGCGGCGCGCAACAGGTTGGACAGCATCATGCCCACGCCCATCACGACCGCGAACGGGGTCGTGATGAGCACGTAGGACAGCAGATGCGCGCGCACGTCCTCCGCCAGGTCGATGGCTGCCGTGTAGGGGCCGATCACGGCCAGGAACAACGCGCCGGACACGAGCGCGGCGGCAACCATCAGCACCAGCGAGGCGCCCGCCAGCGCGCGGGCGCGCGGCGCATCGCCCGCCCCCAGCGCGCGCGACACCAGGGCCGTGCCGCCCACGCTCACGCCGATGCAGACCGAGATGATGGTGAACTGCGTCATCGATCCGAAGCCCACCGCGCCCAGCACCGCCTCGTCCTTGAGCGTGCCCAGGTACAGCAGCGACAGGAACTCCACCGCGAACACGGCCAGCATGCTGGCCCAGCCGGTCAGGACCATTTCCAGCACATGCGGGCCCATCGGCCCGGAGACGAAGCGGGCGCGCGGGTCGGATGCGGCGGTGGACAGGTTTTCAGAGGTCATGAGGCTCGTGGATGGAGCGCGGTCAGACCGCGCGGTGAATTGCCAGGCCCGCGTTCAGCGGCCCGCGGGCGCGAACCAATACTGGTACACGCTGCCCTCATTCGAATACCAGGGCAACAGGCCGATGGTGTCGGATTCCCGCCCCACCGTCACCAGCAGGCCTCCCGCCTCGGGCCGCAGCAGCGCCACGTGGCGCCGCACACCCATGGACTCGTACTGGCGCCAGTCGTGCCGCACGCTGATCCACAGCCGGCCCTGCGTGCAACCGCCAAGGCGCCGGATGCCATCCGGCCTGGAAGGCTGGGCCGCGCCAGGCAGGGCGGCAGGATCCTGCTCGCCGTTCAACTGCGGCAGGCGGCCCAAGGCGCGCGCGCCCTGCCCGTCCAGCGCCAATATCTCCCATCCGTCCGCGGCGGCCGTGAAAGCCACAGTGGCCTCGGGTCCGGAACGCCATTCCGGCAACGGGTTGTCGGACATGCCCGGAAGGTCCAGGGGATACTGCAGGAACTTGCGCAGGTCCATCGATACGCCGGCCTCGCGGTCGCCAGACACGAACTCGCCTTGCGCCCGATAGACGCCGGCCAGATCCGGGCATTGGGCCGGATCCGATGGCAGCGCCGCAAGCGTCCCGTCCCGGAACGGAGGCCAGGCAACCGACACCCCGTCGACCCGGGATGCGCCGCAGCCGCTCAAGGCCAGCGCAGCCAGCGCAGCCGCTGCAAGCCTGCTCACTCTCCACGCGCCGCACACCGCTGCCTTCATGCCTGCCCTCTGCTCTTGCCGGCCGCCGCGCTGGCCCAGGCCGCGCGTCCGACTATCGGTCTGGCGCGAACTATATCCGAATCCCGGCCGGCCGAATCCCGCACCGCGTTGCCAAGCGCGCGCCGGGAGAGAATAATCGGCTACTCCCCTCCGACCCGCGCCATGACACCGTTCCGAGGTAAGCTCCGCATCCGGCATCTGGAAATCGTGCTGACCGTCGCCGAATTGGGCAACCTGTCCAAGGCCGCCACGCAATTGCACAGCACACAGTCGGGGCTGTCGCGCGCCATCGCCGAGATCGAAGAGCTGGTCGGCGCGCGGCTGTTCGAACGCACCGCCCGCGGCACCACCTGCACGCCGCTGGGCGAAACCATGTGCCGCCATGCCCGCCTGCTGCTCACCGACTTCCGCAAGGCCGAGATCGATCTCGCCGCGGTCTCGCGCGGCGACGAGGGCAGCCTGACGGTAGGCTGTTTTTCGATGTTCGCGGGCTGGCCGGTGGCCGAGGCCGCGCGCGCCTACCGCCAGGCTTATCCGCGCATCACGCTCACCATCGAAATCGGCACGCATGAACGGCTGATCGAAGACCTGGACGCCGGCGCGCTGGACGTGCTGATCAGCCGCTTCTCGTCCACCGTCAATCCGCAGGTCTACCGCTCCACCACGCTGCTGGAAGATCCGGTAGTGCTGGCCTGCGCCACGCATCATCCGCTGGCCGGCCAGCCCGGCGCCACGCTGGCCGACTACGTGGCCTATCCCTGGATCACCGCCCTGCCCGGCAGCCGCATCCGCGGCGAACTGGAAATGTCGCTGCGCCAGGCGGGGCTGGCGATTCCGGATATGATCGGCGCCCTGTCGCTGGAATTCGGCCGCGAAATGCTGCTGGACGGCCTGTATCTGTGGATGCTGCCCGGCAGCGTGGCCGCTATCCGGCAGGCGCGCGGCGAGCTGGTGGTCCTGGCCGACCGGCCGGTCCTGCGCAAGTCGCCGCTGGCGGCCATCTGGCGCCGCGACCGCCCCAGCACGCGGCAGGCGCGCGCCTTCGCCGCCCAGCTCCAGCTCGCCATCCAGGCCGACGCCGTCGCATTGACCGCCTGAGCCTGCCGGCGCGTTGCGCGTTATTCTGGACAGGCAACACTTTTTGATCGGAGCACCCATGTACGACTGGCTCAACGCACTGCCCAAGGCGGAATTGCACCTGCACCTGGAAGGTTCGCTCGAACCCGAGCTGCTGTTCCGGCTGGCGCAGCGCAACGGCGTGGCGCTGCCGTGGCCGGACATCGAGTCCCTGCGCGCGGCCTACGACTACGGCAATCTCCAGGAATTCCTGGACCTCTATTACCGCGGCGCGGACGTGCTGCGCACCGAGCAGGATTTCTACGACCTGACCTGGGCCTATCTGCTCAAGTGCCGCGAGCAGAACGTCGTTCATACCGAACCGTTCTTCGACCCGCAGACCCATACCGATCGCGGCGTGCCGTTCGACGTAGTGCTGACCGGCATCAACCAGGCCCTCGAAGACGGCCGCAAGCGGCTGGGCGTAAGCAGCGGACTGATCCTGAGCTTTCTGCGCCATCTGCCCGAAGAGCAGGCCATGCGCACGCTGGAAGCCGCCCTGCCCCACCGCGACGCGTTCATCGCCGTCGGCCTGGACAGCAGCGAAATGGGCTTTCCGCCGCGTCTGTTCCAGCGCGTGTTCGACCGCGCCCGCGCCGAGGGACTGCCGGGCGTTGCGCACGCCGGCGAGGAAGGCCCGCCGGAATACATCTGGGAAGCGCTGGACCTGCTGAAGGTGCTGCGCATCGACCACGGCGTGCGCGCCGCCGAAGACCCGAAATTGATTGCGCGCCTGATCGACGAGCAGATCCCGCTGACGGTCTGTCCGCTGTCCAACACCCGGCTGCGCGTGTTCCAGCACATGCGCGGCCACAACATCCTGTCGCTGCTGGACGCGGGCGTGAAGGTCACCGTCAACTCCGACGATCCCGCGTATTTCGGCGGCTACGTCAACGAGAACTTCCACGCGCTGTACGAGCATCTGGGCATGTCGCGGGCGCAGGCCCAGGCCCTGGCGGACAACAGCCTGGACGCGCGCATCCTCAAGTAGCCGGCGCTCCGGCCCCAGCCATGCGGATTGCGCATGGCAATGTTCAAAACCTGCATGCCTGGCGCGGCCCATTCCTCCCTACCATAGTCCGACCGCCGCGGCGCCTGCCGCGGCCGGGCTACAGACCAGAAACAAGGGGCAGGATATGAGTCAGTTCGTGGAAGCGTCGCTGCAGGCAGGCACGCTGACCGGCGTGCAGGAGAGCGGCGTGTGCCGCTACAGCGCCATTCCCTACGCGCAGGCGCCCGTTGGCCGCCTGCGCTTCGCACCGCCGCAGCCCGCAGCATGGCGCGGCAAGCTTGACGCCACCCGGCCGGGACCGGTCGCGCCGCAACAGCCCTCGCGCCTGCGCGGCGCCATGGGCGACTTCGACGCCGAACAATCCGAGGACTGCCTGCACCTGACCGTATGGACGCCCGCCGCCGACGGCAGGCGGCGGCCGGTGGTCGTGTGGCTGCATGGCGGCGCCTGGCAAAGCGGCGGCGGCGCGCTGGACTGGTATGACGGCGCGAACCTCGCGCAGCGCGGCGACATGGTGGTGGTCGCGGTCAACTACCGGCTGGCCGCGCTGGGCTGGCTGTACGTGCCTGGCCAGACGGCCAACGCAGGCCTGCTGGACCAGGAAGCCGCCATCGATTGGGTGCTGGACAACATCCAGGACCTGGGCGGCGATCCCGAGCAAGTCACCGTCATGGGCCAGTCGGCGGGCGCATCCTCGATCTGCGCCATGCTGGCGCGCCAGCCGCGCTTCTCCCGCGCCATCCTGCAAAGCGCGGCGCTGGGCCGGGGGTTTCGCAGCGCAAAGCAGGCCGATGCGCTGGGACAGGCCTTCCTCGCGGCCGCGGGCGCCGATTCCCTGGATGCCGCGCGCGAACTGCCCGTGGCGGCATTGCTGGCGGCGCAGCAGGCGCCCGCCGTCGCCGAAACGCTGCGCGCCGAAGGCAGCAGCCGCAGCCAGTTCGCGCCGGTGCTCGACGGCGCAATACTGCCGCACGATATCGCCCCCGCGCTCAAGCGGGCCTCGTCCCGCGCGGACGTGCTGGTCTGCTACACGCGCGACGAAATGGCCGCCTTTCCCGGCAATGGCCGCACTGCCGCCGACCAGGACCTGGGCGACGCGGTATTCGGTGCGCCCTCGCGCCAGTGGGCCGCCGACGCCGCGGCCCAAGGCCGCCAAGCCTGGCTGGCGCGCTTCGACGTGGCGCCCACGGCGGCCTTCGGCGCCTGCCATTGCATCGAGCTGCCCTTCGTCTTCGACACATTGGCGGCATTCGCCGGCGCGCCCATGCTTGCCGGCCTGCCGGCGGAACAGGCGCGGCAGCTTGCTCACGCCACGCAGCAGGCGTGGATCGCGTTCATCCGCGGCGACGCGCCAGGCTGGCCGCCGGCCCCCCACATGCAGATCCTGGCCTGAACCGGGACGGCATGTGCGGGGCCGCGGGCGGACGCTGCCCGCGCATCAAACACACCAAAACAAGGGGAATTCCATGTTCAAGCAAACCGCGCTCGCGCTGGCGCTGCTGGCGCCGCTGGCGGCTGCCGCCGCCTATCCCGACAAACCCGTCAAGATCATCGTCTCCAACCCGCCCGGCGGTCCCGTGGACGTCATGCTGCGCGTGCTGGCCAGCAAACTGGGCGCTGCCTGGGGCCAGCCCGTGGTGGTGGAGAACAAGCCGGGCGCGTCCGGCATCATCAGCACCGGCGCATTGGTCAAGTCCGCGCCCGACGGCTACACCTTGGGCATGGTCGTGGCCTCGTCCGTCACCATCGTGCCCTTCGCGGTGGACAGCCTGCCATTCGATACGCAGAAGGACCTCAAGCCGATCTCGCTGGTGGCGCGCACGCCCTTCATCTTCATCGTGCCCAAGGACAGTCCGCTCAAAAGCTGGGAAGACTTCGTGCGCGAAAGCAAGACGCGCAACCTCAGCGTGGGTTCGTTCTCCATCGGCACGGCGTTCCACCTGGTCTGGGAACAGACGGCGCGGCGCGCCGGCATCAAGGCCTTGTACGTGCCCTCGTCTTCGTCGGGCAAGACGCAGAACGACCTGATCGGCGGCCAGCTCGACGTGGGCCTGGACGCGCCTTCGAGTTCCAAGGGCCTGATCGACAGCGGCCGCCTGCGCGCGCTGGCGATCACCAGCCCGGAGCGCTTCGGCGGCCTGCCCGACACGCCCACGCTGAAGGAATCCGGATTGAAGGACTACGCGCCGCAGCCCTGGATCGGACTGATGGCGCCCGCCGGCATTCCGGACGACCGCGTGGCGCTGATCCAGAAATCAGTGGCGGACATACTGAAGGAACCCGCGATGCGCGCGCAGATGGAAACCCTGGGCATGATTCCCATCGGCAGCACGCCAGAGGAACTGGCCGCGACCATCGAAGCCGACCGCGCCGACATGGGACCGCTGATCAAGGAGCTGGGCATCAAGCTGCAATAGCGGCGCTTGCAGCGGCGCGGGTTTGAAGACGCGCCCTTCAGGCCGCGCCCAGCGTGCGCAGGAACATCGCCGACAAGGGGCCGGACAGCGCTTGCGCGTCCCGCCGGCCCTGAGCGATGGAAGCGTCCACCGCGCCATGCATGCCGTGGTACAGGACGATGGCGGCCAGCGCCGCGTCGTCCAGCTTCCAGCAGCCGGCGCGCGCGCCGGCCTCGAGTATGGCTTCCAGCTGTTCCAGCACGGCGCTCTTTTCGGCCACGCCGCGGTCGGGATGCTGGGCGTCGTGGAACACCACATCATGCAGTTCGTAGCCGTCGAAGTAAGCCTCGACGCCGGCGCGAGTCCAGGCGCGCAGCCGCGCCACGCCGTCCTCCGGCGCACAGGCCTGCACTTCGCGGTCGATATGGTCCAGGAACCCTTGCGAGAACTTGGCCCGCAGCGCCGCCAGCATGTCGTTCTTGGACGTGAAGTAGTGATAGAAGGTGCCCTTGGCCACGCCGGCGCGTTCCACGATCTCGTTGATGGTCGTGGCCTCGACGCCCTTCTGGATGAAGAGCGCTTGCGCGGCCGCCATCAATTCGTCCAGCCGCACGGCGGCCGGCTTGGTGCGGGGCTTGGGAGCGGCGTCCGGGCCAGGCAGGGAAAGCGGGTCGTCGGGAGCAGCGGGCATATCGTCCAGGGGTCAGGTCAGCAGCAAGGCGCCAGTGTAGAGGAGGCACTGGGCCGGAATCAAAAGCTGAGAATCGTTCTTCTTTTCATTGACCGACGGTCGGTCGATGCATAGAATACCCCTTCCCCCACTCTGCGTCCCGCCATGCATCCCGCACGCCGCCGCGCCCTGGTCCTTGCCGTCAACCTGGGCAGCTTCATCACCATCCTGGACATCAGCATCGTCAACGTGGCGCTGCCCACCATGCAGGCGGCCCTGCGCATCGACATGGCGGGGCTGCAATGGGTGGTGGACGCCTACGCCCTGTTCCTGTCGGCCTTCATGCTGTCGGCGGGACCTCTGGGCGACCGCTATGGCCGCAAGCGTTCCTGGCTGGCGGGCGTGCTGCTGTTCACGGCGGGCTCCGCGCTTTGCGGGCTGGCGGACAACCTTACAGCGCTGCTGATCGGCCGCGCCGTGCAGGGCGTGGCCGGCGCCCTGCTGGTTCCAGGCGCGCTGTCGCTCCTGACCCAGGCTTTTCCCGATCCCAAGGAACGCGCCCAGGCCATCGGCATCTGGGCCTCGTGCAACGCAATTTCGCTCATCGTGGGGCCCATGCTGGGCGGCGTGCTGGTCGCCCACTTCAACTGGCAGAGCATCTTCCTCATCAACCTGCCGGTGGGCGCGCTGGCCATCGCGCTGGGCGCCTGGAGCATCACGGAAAGCGCCCATCCCGAACACGCAGCCTTCGATCCCGCGGGCCAGGCGCTTAGCGTGCTGTGGCTGGGCGCGCTGACCTATGGGCTGATCGCCGCCGGCGAACACGGCTGGGCTGCACCGCAAGCCACGGTCGCGCTCGCCATCGCCGCCGCCGGGCTGCTCGCCTTCCTGTGGGTCGAGCACCGCGCCGCGCGGCCCATCCTGCCGCTGGGGCTGTTCCGCGACGCAGGCTTCGCCATCACCAACTTCGCCTCCTTCGTGCTGGGCTTTTCCGCCTACAGCAGCCTGTTCTTCTTTTCGCTCTATCTGCAACACGTTCAGGGGTTGTCGCCGCTGGCCACTGGCTGGCAGTTGGCGCCGCAGTTCGCCGCGGCCGGGCTGGTGTCGCTGGTGTTCGGCCGGCTCAACCTGCGCTTTGGCCTGCCGCGCCTGATGATCGCGGGCTTCGCCTTCATCGGCCTGGCCATGCTGGGCATGACGCGCTTCGAAGCGCACACGCCTTACCTCGTGTCCGGCTCCCTGCTGGTCCTGTTGGGCCTGGGCACCGGCCTGGCCGTGCCATCGACCAGCATGGCCGTGATGGCCACGGTGCCGCGCGAGCGTTCCGGCATGGCCTCCGCCACCATGAACGCGCTGCGCCAGACCGGCATGACGATAGGCATCGCGCTCCTGGGCGCGCTGATGAGCGGACGCGCCATCGAAGCGCTGACGGCCTCGCTCGCGCAACGGGGCGCGCCCGACGCGCGGGCGCTGGCGCGGGCCGCCATCACCTTGCATGAACTGCCGGCGCAACCCGCCAATGCGGCCGAACTGGCCGCCGCCGCGCTGGCCGGCGGCTTCCATGCCGCCATGCTTTTCGCGGGCGCCGCATCGTTGCTGGCGGCACTGTTGCTGCTGTTCCTCGCGCGCGGCGCAAAGAACGTCCTGCACGCCGCATGACTCGCGGATTCCGGCGCGCGGAATTCCATCGGCCGGAATCAAAACAGCCTGTTTTTAAGCGTTGGTAACAAACGCTCGCGCCGTCTTGCGCTTCGGTAAGATCCTCGTCCAATAACAGGTTAACAACCACGAGGAGAGCAAAGCATGCCTTACCGCAAACCCCTGTTCCGCCTGGCCCCGCTGGCGCTCGCCGCCCACCTGCTGATGGCGGGTCCGGCCGCCGCGCAAAGCGCGCCCGGCACGCAAGGCCCGCTGGTCCCCGCGCCCAATCCGGCATTGGCCGCGCAGATCGATCAACGCGCCAAGGCCATCGAAGACAAGCTCATCGCCTGGCGCCGAGATATCCACGAACACCCCGAACTGGGCAACCAGGAAAACCGCACCGCCAAGCTGGTCGCCGATCACCTGCGCGCGCTTGGCATGGAAGTGAAAACCGGCGTTGCCGGCACTGGCGTGGTCGCCGTGCTCAAGGGCGGCAAGCCCGGGCCGGTGGTGGCGCTGCGCGCCGACATGGACGCGCTGCCCGTCAAGGAGCAAGTGGACCTGCCCTTCGCGTCCAAGGCCAAGGGCACCTACCTGGGCAAGGAAGTGGACGTGATGCATGCCTGCGGCCACGACACCCACACCGCCATCCTGATGGCCACGGCCGAAGTCCTGGCCGGCATGAAGGACCAGCTCCCCGGCAGCGTGAAGTTCATCTTCCAGCCCGCCGAGGAAAGCCCCGCCGACTTCGAGCCCGACGGCAAGAAGATCTGGGGCGCCAAGATGATGGTGCAGGAAGGCGTGCTGGAGAATCCCAAGGTGGACGCCATCTTCGGCCTGCACGTGTCCAGCGCCTATCCGGCGGGCAAGCTCAGCTGGCGCAGCGGCCCAGCCATGGCCGCCGCCGACCAGTTCTGGATCGACGTCACCGGCAAGCAGACGCACGGCGCGCGGCCCTGGTCCGGCATCGACCCCATCGTGGTCAGCTCGCAGATCATCCTGGGCCTGCAGACCATCCCCAGCCGCCAGATCAACAGCATGCTGGAGCCGGCGGTCATCACCGTGGGCGCCATCCACGGCGGCAACCGCATGAACATCGTGCCGGACAACGTGGCCATGACCGGCACCATCCGCACGTATGACGAAGGCATGAAGAAGGACATCCACCAACGCATCGCGCGCACCGCGGACATGATCGCGCAGAGCGCGGGCGCCAAGGCGGACGTGCGCGTGGTGGAGCTGTACAACGCCACCGTCAACAATCCCGCGCTGACCGAGCAGATGGGCCCGACGCTGCGGCGGGTGGCGGGCGAAGGCAACTACGGCCTGCAGCCCAAGTCCACCGCGTCGGAGGACTTCTCGTTCTATCAAGAGAAGGTGCCGGGCATGTTCTTCTACCTGGGCGTGACGCCCAAGGGCACCGACGTCGAGAAGGCTGCGCCGAACCATTCGCCGCGCTTCTACGTCGATGAGTCCGGCCTCATCAACGGCGTGCGCGCGCTGTCGAACCTGACCGTGGACTACATGGCGCAGGCGCAGAAAGGCAGCTGATCCGCGCGCCCCGCGCGCGTTTGAAAAATGCCCGCCGCGCGATGCGGCGGGCATAAGCAAACGGCTACAAATTCTTTGTCAGGCCCGGCCCGGCTTTCTACAGTACGCCCCTTTGCCGCCCCCGCGGCAGTCACGTAGAAGCCACGCCATGCCGATCTCCCGTCGAACCTTCATGCTTGCCGGCGCACTGGCGCTGCCGCTGGCGCGGCCGCGCATCGCGCGCGCATCCGCCTGGCCCGAGCGTCCGATCCGGCTCATCGTCACCTTCCCGCCCGGCGGCGCGAGCGACATCGCCGCGCGCCTCATCGCGCCCACGCTGGCCGAACGGCTGGGCCAGCCCATCGTCATCGAAAACAAGCCCGGCGCGGGCTCGACCATAGGCGCGATCCTGGTCGCGCAGGCGCCCAACGACGGCTACACGCTGCTGATGTCGAACTCGGCGCCGCTGTCCATTTCTCCCGCCCTGATGCCCCAAGGCGGATACGACGCGCTCGCCAGCTTCGACCATATCGCGTACCTGGGCGCGGTGCCCACCGTGTTCGTCGTCCATCCTTCCGTGCCGGTATCCAGCTTTGCGGAGCTGACCGCCTGGATCCGCGCGCAGGACCAGCCGGTGCAGTACGGCAGCGGCGGACTGGCGTCGGTGGGCCAGATCGTGGGCGAGCTGTATGCCCGGCAAACCGGCGCGCGCCTGCAGCACATTCCGTACAAGGGATCTGGCGCCATGCGCAACGATCTGCTGGGCGGCCAGATTCGCTTCGCGGTGGACGCGTTGCCGCAGAACCTGCCCTTCCTGCGATCCGGCCAACTGCGCCTGTTGGCGGTCACCACAAGCAAGCCGGTGCCGCAGGCGCCCGACATCCCCGCAGTGGGCGAGCTGGGGTATCCGGGCCTGATCGCCGAGAACTTCGTCGGCCTGTCCGGTCCCGCCGGCTTGCCGGCCGCGGTCTCGCAGCGCTTGAACGACGCCATTGCGCAGACGCTGGCCAGCGCGGACATCCGCGCCAGGCTGGAGGGACAGGGCTTCGTGCTGGCGCAAAAATCCCCCGCCGAGTTCACCGACTTCGTCCGCCGCCAGGCCGCAGCCTGGGGACCGGTGGTGCGCGCCACGGGAGCCAGCCTGTGAGCGCCCGCCGCATGCTTGTGCTGTTCGGCCATCCGGGCCGCGGCGGCTTCAACGAAGCGGCCGTGCGTGGCGCGGAACGCGCCGCGCAGGCGGGCCAGCCCTTGCAGCTGGAATGGATCGCCGACCACGACGCCGCCGCGCGCGCCGAACGCCTCGCACAGCTTTGCGCCACCGCTCCCGACCTGGTCATCGTGCATGGCGGCCAGGGCGATGCGCCCGTGGCCGAGGTGGCGCCACGCTATCCGCGCACGCAGTTCGCCATCACGCAGGGGCACCACACCGCCGCCAACGTCGCGTCATACGAGATCCTGCAAGAGCACTCGGCATTTCTTGCCGGGGTGTTGGCGGGCCTGCGCGCGGCCAACGGGCGGGCCGCCCATCTGTCCGGCGAAAAAGTGCGACCCGGCCTGAAGGGCCGCGCCGCCTATGCCGATGGCGTGCGGCGCGTCACGGGCCAGGATCCGCTGACCGCCTTCTGCGGCAACCAGCACGATCCGGCGCTGGGCGCGGCCTGGGCCCGCGCGCTGTCCGCACGCGACGCCCGCGTACTGTTTGCCATGATGGACGGCGGCCGCGATGGCGTGACGCGCGTGTGCCGCGAAACGGGCGTGTGGCAGATCGGCAATGTGCTGGACTGGGTGGCGCGCGACCCGCAGGTCTATCTGGCATCGGCGCTGGCCGATTCGGGACTGTGCGTGCAGCGCGCCGCCGCCGACCATGCCGCGGGCGCGCTGGCGGTGAGCCGCGTGACCCGTTACGGCCTGGAGGAAGCCGCGTCGCTGCGGCTGGTGCTGGGCACGAAAGTCGGCGCGGAAGAACGCCGTATTTTGGATGAGTGGGCGGGCCGGCTCGCAGCGGGAACCCTGGACATTGCATCCGACTACGCGGGGCCGGAATTCACGCTGCCGCCCCCTGCCCGCGCCGGCTACGCGGTCGCTTCGAACGCCTGGTGATAGGAAACGTCCCCATGCGCCGCACCCGTGTAGGCCTGCGCCATGAAGTACTCCGGCGGCACGCCGGGATACGTCAGCGCGGGCGTCTGCGCAAAACCGAATCGCGTGTAGTACGCCGGATCGCCCATCACCACGCAGCCCGCCGCACCCAATGCCTTCAAGCGCGCCAGACCGTCCCGGATCAAGGCCGCGCCTATGCCCCGGCCTTGCAGTTCCGGCAGCACCGCGACCGGCCCCAGGCCGTACCAGTCCGCCGAACCGTCGCTGATCGTCACCGGAGAAAACGCGACATGGCCCGCGACACGCCCGTCCACCCGCGCCACCAGCGACAGCGTCAGCGCGCCGGCCTCGCGCAGCGCGTTGGTGATGTGGCCCTCGGTCTGCTGGCTGTGGGGATTGTCTTTGAAGGCGGCCTGCGTCAGCGTGAAGATCGCCTCGCGGTCGTCCGGTGTTTCGGGAAGGATGTGCATGCCTCGACTCCTGTAGGCTCAAGCGCAAAGTGTAGCCGGGCATAGTCGCCATTCCGCATTGACGCCTGCCGGCACGGTGGCTACAGTGGCCGGCAGCCCGGCGCCGCGTCATCGCATCGGCGCCCAGCCCCTTTCCGAACCGCCCGCGGCGCGCCGCGGCCCTACTCTGGACCCCTATGAACAGCTACCGTGTCGGCATCGCCGGCTTCGGCGCCATCGGCCAGGCCGTGGCGCAATCCCTGGATGCCGGCGTGCCCGGCCTGACGCTCACCGCCGTCGCGGTGCGCGATCCCAAGGCTCCGCCGGCCTTTGCCTGGACTCAGGCCGCGCCCGCCTACACCACCATCGATGCGCTGCACGAACACTGTGACGTGGTCGTGGAATGCGCCCCCGCCGCGGTGTTCCGCGACATCGCCGAACCCGTGCTGCGCGCCGGCAAGAAGATGGTGGTGCTGAGCTCGGGCGCGCTGCTGCGCCATGACGACCTGATCGAACTGGCCCGCCAGCACCACGGCCAGATCCTGGTGCCCTCGGGCGCCATCCTGGGCCTGGACGCCATCACGGCTGCCGCCGAGGGCGTCATCCATTCCGTCACCATGATCACGCGCAAGCCGGTGCGCGGCCTGCTGGGCGCGCCCTACCTGACGGACAACAACATCGATATCGCGGACATCACCGAGCCACGCCTGATCTTCCGCGGCTCGCCACGGGAAGCGGCGGTGGGCTTTCCGGCCAACCTGAACGTGGCGGTCAGCGTGTCGCTGGCCGGCATCGGCCCGGACAAGACCACGCTGGAAATCTGGGCCGATCCCTCGCTGGAACGCAATCTGCACCGCGTCGAGGTCGTGTCCGACTCGGCCTCGTTTTCGATGGAAATCCAGAACATTCCCTCGGCCAATCCCAAGACCGGCCGCATCACCGCGCAAAGCGTGGTCGCCGCGCTGCGCAAGCTGACCGGTCCGCTGCGCGTGGGTACCTGAATCGCGGCGGGCGCCGCGCTAGGCCGCCGCCCGCCGCGGCCCGTCCACCGGGCGCAAGCGCTCTACCGGAGCGCCCGCCCGCGCCATCGGTCCCGCCCGCCAGTTCCCGGCGCCATCCAGGTCCAGTCTGTGCGTATGGAACACGTCCAACGTGCTGCGATGTCCCACGCTGACCAGCATGCATGACGGCAGCGCCTCGCGCAGCAGACTGTACAGCGCATGCTCCAACCCTTCGTCGGTAGCGGACGTGGCCTCGTCCAGGAACACGATGGCGGGCCGGTTGTAGAGCACGCGCGCGAACGCCACGCGCTGCTGTTCGCCGATGGAAAGCATGCGCGACCAATCCGCGACTTCATCCAGGCGCCCGGCCAGATGTCCAAGGTTGACCAGCCGCAGCGCGTCGGCCAGGCGCGCATCGTCCTCGGGCTGCGCCAATCCCGGATACGCGACCGCGCCGCGCAAGTCGCCCAGGGGCAGATAGGGCCGCTGCGACAGGAACAAGGCAGAGGCGCCCTGCGGCCGGCGCACCGCACCCTGCGCATAGGGCCACAGGCCCGCCAGCGCGCGCAGCAAGGTGGTCTTGCCGCTGCCCGACGATCCCTTGATCAGCAGGGCCTGGCCCGGCCGCAAGTTCAGGTTCAGGTCGCGCAACAGCACCGTGCCGTCGGGGCGCGACACTTGCACGGATTCGATATCCAGGCCGTCCGGCAGGCTCTCCGTCCGCACCGAAGGCAACACGCGCGCAGCTTCGTTGGCGTCCAGAAAGCCGTTCAACCGGTCCAGCGTCGCGCGGTACTGCGCGAAGGTGTCGTAGGAGGTGCGGAAGAACGACAAGGAATCCTGCACCTGCCCGAAGGCCTGCGAAGTCTGGATCACGTCGCCCAGCTTGATCGCGCCGCTGAAAAAGCGCGGCGCCTGCAGGATGAATGGGAACACCACGGCCACCTGGCTCACCGACAGGTTGAAGCCGTCGAACTTCAGCCCCCGGTACACGCGCGCCCACAAGTTGGCGATGTAGGCCGAGAAACGCGTCCACAAGGTGGCACGCTCCACGTTCTCGCCCTGATAGAACGCCACGTTCTCGGCGTTCTCTCGCAGGCGCACCAGCGCGTAGCGGAAGTTCGCCGTCAGGCGTTCGGACAGGAAATTCAGCTTGATCAGCGGACGCCCGATCTTGAACGCGAACAGCGTCGCCACGATCACATACAGGTACACCATGAACACCATGGCGCGCGGGATCTCCACGCCCGCCACCGTCAAGGCGCCGGACAGGCCCCACAGGATGGACGTGAACGCCACCAGCGAGACGACCGCGCTCAGCGCGCCGATCGCCAGCGTGCGCGACCCCGTCACGAACATGGCGATGTCCTGTTCGATGCGCTGATCGGGGTTGTCGACCGGAGAGTCGACGAAATGGCCGCGGTAGTAGGCGCCCGCGCCCAGCCAGTCGCGGGTCAGCCTGTCGTTGAGCCACACGCGCCAGCGGATGTCGAAAGCCTGCCCGGCATAACTGTCGGCCAGGGTGCGCATCACGTGCACACAGGCCAGCACCGAGAAGATGCCCAAAAAGCGCCAGAAGGCGCTCTGATCCAATGCCTGCAACGCGCTGTAGAAGCCGTTGTACCAAAACGAAAACAGCACCGTCATGCGCACGGCGAACATCGCCAGGAACAACAGCAGCGCCAGCGTCAACAAGGGCCGCCAGCTGCGCCTGGGATCGAGATACGGACGCGCCAACCGCCAGAACTTGCGTCCCCAGTCCGTGTAGCGCGCAAGCAAGCCCCCGACCAGCACCAGCGCGACGGCCGAAATGCCGAACGCGCGCGCCAACCAGAGCCCGCTTTCCGCCAGTTGCTGCTGCCAGTTCAGGTCCATGAGTCGATTGCCCTCCGATACGCGTTTCTGGTTAGACGAGACGCACGCATCGAGTTCCGGCGCAGGAGCCGTTTTAAGCCTGGCTTAAGCGTTCCGGCGGGGCGATCGAAAGCCGTCTGACAGCAAGACGGGCCACGGCGGCTATCATGAGCGCCTGAGCAGCAATACCGGCAGGTAAGGAACCATGGACAAGATCCGGCTAGACAAGTGGCTATGGGCCGCGCGCTTCTACAAGACGCGCAGCCTGGCCGTGCAGGAAATCGGCAAGGGCCGGGTGTTGGTGAACGACCAGCCCGCCAAGCCCGCGCGCGAAGTCGCGCCAGGCGATCTGGTCACAGTGCGCAAGGAGGACCCGGCGCTGCATGTACGGGTGATGGCCGTCAGCGGCGTGCGCGGCCCCGCCCCCGTCGCGCGCCAGCTCTACGAGGAAACGCCCGAAAGCGTGTCGGCGCGTGAGCGCGCAGCGGAAATGCGCCGCCTGGCGCCCGAGCCCGCGCTGGGCATAGAAGCCGGACGCCCGACCAAGCGCGACCGGCGGCTGATAGACCAGATGCGGGGCAAGTAAGTCCCCGGGCGCCGCCGGAACGCGTACGCATGTCCCGGCCGCCTTCCACGGCGCTCAAGCAGCCTCGTCCGCCAACACCGCCACTGTCTGCACGCTGGTGTACTCCAGCAGCCCTTCCAGCCCATTCTCCACGCCCAGGCCGGACTGCTTGCGCCCGCCGAACGGCACGTCCGGCGACATGGCGTGGATATGGTTGATCCATACCGTGCCGGTTTCCAGGCGCCGCGCGATGGACCGCGCCAGCGCCAGGTCCTTGGACCATACCGACCCGCCCAGTCCATAGTCTGTGTCATTGGCGCGTTGGACGACCTCGTCGATGTCCCGGTATTTCAGCAAGGGCAGCACCGGTCCGAACGCCTCTTCCACCACGCTGCGCGCATCGTCCGGCGGATTGTCCAGGATGGCGACCGGCACGAAATAACCCTTGCCTTGCGGAATGTCGCCACCGGCCAGAAAGCGCACGCCGTTGCGATGCGCATCCGCGATGAGATCCTTGACCCGCTCGTACTGCGGGCGGTTCTGGATCGGCCCCAGGCCAGTGCCCGGCTGCGCGCCATCTCCCATGACCACGCCCCGGGCGTGTTCCACCAACGCCGCGGCGAACTCGTCATAGATGGATTCATGCACATACAGCCGTTTGGTGGCAAGGCAAAACTGCGAGGAATTTCGGAACGCTCCCCAGAACAGCTTGGCGGCCGTCTCGCGCACGTCCACGTCCGGCAGCACGATGGCGGCATCGTTGCCGCCCAGTTCCAGCGTGATGCGTTTGAGCCTGCCGGATGCGCTCTGCATGACGCGCCTGCCCGTCGCGGTCGAGCCGGTAAAGGCGATCTTGTCGATGCCCGGATGCTCGGTCAGCCAGGGCCCCAGCCGGTCTCCGCCGCACACCACGTTCAGCACGCCTGGCGGCAGCAGGTCGCGAAACAGTTCGCCCATCTTGAGCGAAGTCAGCGGCGTGAATGGCGACGGCTTCAACACGACGGTGTTGCCCGCCAGCAAGGCCGGGGCGATCTTCCAGATGGCCAGCGTCATCGGAAAATTCCAAGGCGCGATCGCAGCCACCACGCCGATAGGCACATGGCGAGTCTCGAACACGCGGCCGGCGCCGTCGTCCAGCCGCGTGGCGGGCAGATCGCGCGCCGCGGTCGCGCGCAGCCAGGCGACGCAACGGCCGACCTCGGCGCGCGCGTCGGCGTGAGGCTTGCCCTGCTCGCGCGTGAGCAGGCGCATGAAGCCTTCGGTGTATTCCTCCAGTCTGTCAGCCATGGCAAGAAGCGCTGCCTGGCGCCGTTCCAAGGGCGTCTCGCTCCATTGCGCAAATGCGCGCGTCGCGGCCGCGACTGCTTCGTTCAACTGCGCCAGCGACGCGTCCGGCACGGTGGCAATGCGTTCCTCCGTGGCGGGATTGAGCACATCGAAGGTTTGCACCGACGTTTCCGCGCGGCCATCCACCGTCATGGTGTAACCGGAATCCAGATTCAGCTGCATGGTCCTATGCCTGTTTCGCGTTGGGTTGTTCGGGACAAAGGACCTGGCGCCCCACCACGCGGCCAGCCGCCAGATCGAGTAGCGCTGCCTGGGCGTCCTGCAGGCAGCGGCAGGAAATCGGAATGGCGCGCGGCCCGCGTTCCCGCACCAAGGCCATGAGTTCCTGCAGTTCGGCCAGCGTGCCGATGTAGGATCCTTCGATGCTGATGGCGCGCATGGGCACCAAGGCCGGCGACAGCGGCAATTCCCCGCCGAACAGCCCGATCAAAATCAATTGCCCGCCCTTGGCCAGCAGATCCATGCCCTGCTTCACCGTGCCCGCCGCGCCCACGCAATCGATCACCGCCCAGATCTCGCCAGCGGCGCGTCGAACCTCGTCCAGCGCGTTTGCGGCATGCGCGTCCACGGCAAGGCTGGCGCCGGCGGCCAGCGCGGCGCCCCGGCGCGCGCCATCGGGTTCCAGCACGATCACCTGCGGACACCCCAAGGCGCGCAGCAAGCTCACGCACATGAGGCCCAGGCCGCCTGCGCCGACCACTACGACCGTTTCCGCCTGCAGCACCTCCGGCGCAATCTTGCGGATGGCGCTGTAGGACGTCAGGCCCGAGCATGCGTAGGGCGCGGCCTGCTCTGGTCGCAGGTCGCCGATATCGATCAGGTAGCGGGCGTCCGGCACCAGGATATGGTCGCTATAGCCGCCCGGCCGAAAGATCCCCAGGAAGCGCGGTGAGGCGCACAGGTTTTCGCGACCGCGCCGGCAGACCTTGCAGTCGCCGCAACCGATCCATGGATACACCAGAAAGCGCTGTCCCGCGACAACCCCATTTGCGTCTGGCCCGGCGGCGACCACCACGCCCGCTGTCTCATGGCCCAGAGTCAACGGCAGCGTGACGCCGCGCTGCTCCACGCGCAGGCGCTTGTCGCCGCCCAGATCGTAGTAGCCCTCCCACGTATGCACGTCGGTATGGCATACGCCCGCGGCAAGCACCCGCAGCAACACCTGCGCGCCCTGCGGTTCGGGCGCCGGGCGCTCGATGGGAACCAGCGGCTGACCAAATTCGGTTACGTCATAGCTGATCATCGCATCGCCTGCTTGATCAATGGGCAGCCGCCGCGGTCTTCAGGCCGGAATGCGACGTCGCCCGGGATGACCGCCACCTGTTTGTACAGATCCCACTCGCCGCGGGATTCCTCCGGCTTCTTCACTTCGAACAGATACATGTCGCGCACCACCCGCCCGTCCGCGCGCAGCCGTCCGTTGCGCGTCATGAAATCGTTGATGGGCGTCTCCCGCATCTTGGCCATCACGGCGTCGGCGTCCTTGGTGCCGGCCGCCTTGACCGCGTTCAAATAATGCAGCACCGCGCCGTAGGTACCGGCCTGGGTCATGGTCGGCTTGCGCCCGACCTTGTCCTGGAAGCGTTGCGACCAGGCCCGCGTGGCGTCGTTCTGGTCCCAATAGAACGCCTCGGTCAACAGCAGCCCCTGGCCCAGGGGCAGTCCGATGGACTTCACGTCCGAGAGGAACGCCAGCAGCGCCACCAGCTTCTGCTGGCCGCCCGGCCGGCCGATACCGAAGTCCGCCGCCTGCTTGATCGCGCTGATCACGTCGTTGCCGCCCAGCGCCAGGCCGATGATGCCCGCTTTGGAAGTCTGCGCCTGCAGCAGATAGGAACTGAAGTCCGGCGTATTCAGGGGCGAACGCACAGCCCCCAGCACCTTGCCGCCGTTCTTCTCGATGACCGCGGAGGCGTCGGCCTGCAGCGCGTAGCCGAACGAGTAATCCGCGGTCATGAAATACCATTCCTTGCCGCCCTGTGCGGACACCGCCGCGCCCGTACCGTTGGCCAGCGCGTAGGTATCGTAGGTCCAATGGACGGTGTAGGGCGAACACGCCTTGGCGGTCAATTCCGAGGTCGACGCGCTCGTCACCATGACGATCTTTTTCTTTTCGCGGCCGAGTTCGCTGATGGCCAGCGCCAGCGCCGACGTGGGCAAGTCGGTGACCATGTCCACGCCATCCTGGTCGAACCAGCGCCGCGTCGCCGCGCTGGCGACGTCGACCTTGTTCTGGCCATCGGTGTACACCAGCTCGACCGGCTGGCCCAACACGCTGCCGCCGAAATCCTGCACCGCCATGCGCGCGGCCTCTACCAGGCCCTTGCCGCCGATGTCGGAATACGCCGAGCTCATGTCCGCCATTACGCCGATCTTCACTGGGCCGCCGGCTGGCTGCGCTTGTGCGCCTGCCGCAACGATAGCGGCGCCCGCCAACGCGTACACCGTTTTCACGATTGCCATCGATATGTCTCCGTTATGAGTAAACGCCATTTGCGCAGCAACTGGCCTATTGCCCCGGCCCGAGTCCTTTTGTATCGTAGGCACGCATTTTTCAGCTTCGTCCAAAGCGACGATTTTCGTGTTGCTTGCGGGTTTCCCCCGAGCCGGCGCGCAGTCGTTCCTCACCCAACAGGCAGATCATGCGCCCTCTGTTTTCGCCCGGACATGCGCTGGCCAGCGGCAAGCTCGGCATCCCCGCTGCCCACGCCGACCACATCCCGCGTGAATCGCTGTGTGCACTGGCCTGTGCGCCCGGCAGTCCCAAGAGCGTCCTCGCGCGCGGCCCCGCCGGCTATGGCAAGACCACGCTGCTAGCCCAGTGCCTGGCCCGCTTGAGCGCGCAATCCGTGCGCGGTGCGTGGCTGACGCTGGACCGCGGCGATAACGATCTGCCGCGCTTTCTGCGATGCCTGACCGCCGCGCTGGAACCCTTGGCCGCACCGCCCGGGGCGCTGGCGAACATGGAGGCCGACGACGCGCTGGCGCTCGCCCTCATCGAAGCCATCGCTACGCAAACCGCCCCCTTTGCGCTGGTGCTGGACGAGTTCGAGTCCATCGTCGCGCCAGGCGTGCTGGACTTCGTGCAGAACCTGATCAACCGCCTGCCGCCACAGGGCCGGCTGCTGATCGGGTCGCGTCACGCCACCGGCCTGGAACTGGGACGCTTGCGGGCCGACGGCCGGCTGCTGGAAATCGACGCCGCCCAGCTTTGCTTTTCGCTGGACGAGACCACCCTGTTCTTCGCCCGGCGCAACCCTGCGATCACGCGCGCCGAAATCGGCCAGCTTCATCACAAGACCGAAGGCTGGATCGCCGCGCTCTGGCTGGCCTGCGCCTCGCTGGCGCGACAGGACTCCGCCTCGGCGTTCATCGAACGCTTTTCGGGCAGCGACCAGTCCGTCTCCGACTATCTGGCCCAGGATGTGCTCGCCGGACAGACGCCCGAGTTGCGGCGCTTTCTGTTGCGCACCAGCATCCTGAAGCAACTGAACGCGGCGCTATGCCAGGCTTTGCTGCCGGACCTGGACTGCGGCAGCATCCTGCGCGAACTCGAAGACGGGCAGATCCTGCTGTCGCGCTCCTCCGCGGATGCGGCTCAATACCGTTACCACGGCCTGTTCGCGAGCTATCTGCAATCCAGACTGCGGCAGCAGGATCCAGCGGACATTCCCGCGCTGCATCTGGCGGCCTCCCGCTGGTACGCCGAGCAGGGCCGTCCCGTTCCTGCCATCGATCATGCCATCGAAGGCGGCGACTTCGATCAGGCCCTCGCCTTGCTGGCGACACACGCGGAAGCGCTGCTGGCCGAGGGGCGCATGCGGCTGCTCTCCCGCTGGTTCACGCAATTGCCCGCGGCCGTCCTGGCCCGCCGCCCGGCGCTGCAGGCGGTGCAGGTGTGGGCAACCTGTTTTACGCGGGGCGCCAGCGAGGCTTCGCTGCAAATGGACGAGCTGAGGCTGGCTTGCAGCCCCGATCCCGACGTCCGCGCGCATGTGCAGGCCCTGCGGCCCTTGCTGCTCTCCATGACCGATCGCCACGAAGAGGCCTACGCGCTCGGCATGCCCGGCATCGCCGCCGCGGCAAACGCATCCACCTTCGCCGCGACTGCCTTGGCCAACGCCATGGCCAACGTCGCAGCCGTGCTTGGCCGCTACCAGGAAGCGCAACAACTGCTGGATGCCGCCCGCCGCGCGCAGAGCCTGGCCGCCAGCGCCTTCAATCAGATGTACTCCGAAGCGGTGGAGGGCATCATCGACTTGCAGGAGGGCCGCATGCGTCAGGCTGGCGCGCATTTCCGCATGGCGGTCCACTCCACCCGCAAAGGCGCGTACGGCCAGGCCAACGGCAACGCCTGGGCCGGCGTGCTGTACGCGGCCGGGGTCTACGAAGCCGGCGATCTGGAGCAGGCTGCCCGGCTGTTGCGCGTCTACGTGCCGCTGGGGCGGGACACGGGACACCCGGACCATCTGATACTCGGTTATGTGATGCTGGCGCGCATCGCCTTTCTGTCGGGCGACATCGTGCAGACCTTTTATCTGCTGGGCGAACTGGAGTACCTCGGCCATCAACGCCGCCTGCCCCGGATTGCCGGCAGCGCCCGCGTGGAGCGCGCGCGCGTGCTGCTGCTGCAAGGACACCCGCAGGCCGCGCACGACGAGCTCAGGCGCGCGGAAGACGACGATCTGTGGGCTCGCATCGAAACGCTGCGCCTGCCTTCCAACGACTTGCTGTACCCGCGGCTGGGGATGCTGCGCGTGCAGTCCTACACGGGCAAGCCCGGGGATGCGTTGCGCCAGCTGGATGCGGACATTGCGCGCGCCGTATCGGCCCGCCGCGTCCGGCGCGCCTACAAGTTGGGGATATTCCGCGCCGTCGCCCTGGCGCGCGCGGGCGATGAAGCGCAAGCCCACCAGCAGCTGACAACCTTGCTGGACACGGCGCAGCGCGAGGGACTATGCCGCGTGCTGGCTGACGAAGGCAGCGCCTTCCTCTCGCTATTGCCGCGCTTTTTCTCCTCGCCAGTCGGGTGCGCATGGTTGAATGGCTGCGCGTCAGCCCAGGCCTGGTTCAACCGTTTCCAACGCCATGCCGGGATGCCCGTGGACTCCAGCCCGGCCGCGCCAGCCGCCGAGCGCGCGCCGGCCGACGCCTTGACGGCCAAGGAACTGAACGTGCTGCGCCTGGTCGCGGACGGCCATTCCAACAACGCCATCGCCCAGCGCCTGTTCGTATCCGAAAGCACCGTGCGCACCCATCTGCGCAACCTGAACGTAAAACTGTGCGCCGACAGCCGCACCCGCGCCGTGGCCCTGGCGCGCGAAGCCGGTCTGCTGTAAGGCCGGGACTGGCTGGCCTGCCGGCGATTAAGATAGGGACTTTTGCGCGTGTCCATCATGAAAAGCAGTTCTACAGGCGGCCTGGTCTATTCCACAGACGGCGGCCGCATGTGCCCCGAATGCCGCAAGCCGCTGGCGCAGTGCCTGTGCAAACAGGCACAGACGATTCCCGCCGGCGATGGCGTGGCCCGCGTGTCGCGCGAAACCAAGGGGCGCGGCGGCAAGAGCGTCACCGTGATCAAGGGCCTGGCGCTGGACGGCGCGGCGCTGAATGCGCTGGGCAAACAGCTGCGCAACGCCTGCGGCTCCGGCGGAACGGTAAAGGACGGCGTGATCGAAATCCAGGGCGACCACTGCGAGCGCGTCATGGAATCCCTGCAAAAACAAGGCATCCGCGCCAAGCGCGCGGGCGGCTGACACCGACGGAGCACCAGCAATGACCGAACCCCAAACCAGCGCCGTCGCCAGTTGGCACGCCCATGTCTATTTCGACGCCGCCAGCCGCGACGCCGCCCACGCCCTGCGCGAACGGATCGCCGCGCGCTTTGCCGGCCAGATGGAACTGGGGCGCTTCCATGAGCGCCCCGTCGGCCCGCATCCCCAGTGGAGCTACCAGATTGCCTTCACGCCCGAGCGCTTCGCGGAGATCGCCACCTGGCTGACGCTGCACCACGGGGCGCTGGATGTCTTCATGCATCCCAACACAGGCGACTCCCTGCGCGACCACCGCGACTGCGCGGTGTGGATCGGACGCAGCTACACGCTGAACCTGCAGGCGCTGGGCGCCTGAGCAGCTACAGCGCGCGGCCCACGATCAGCGAATCCAGCGCCATCATGGGATCGCTGCTCTTGCCTTCGTACGGCAGGCGGCTGAGCACGTAGCGCATCGCGTTGATACGCGCGCGCTTCTTGCAGTCGGACTTGACCACCACCCAGGGCGCATCGGCCGTGTCGGTGTGCGCGAACATCGCCTCCTTGGCCCGGGTGTAGTCGTCCCATTTGTCCAGCGAGGCCAGGTCCACCGGGCTGAGCTTCCACTGCTTGAGCGGATGCACCTTGCGCTGCAGGAAACGGCGGCGCTGCTCTTCCTGGCTGACCGAGAACCAGAACTTGATCAGGTGAATGCCGCTGCTGACCAGATGGCGCTCGAAATCCGGCACCTGGCGCAGGAAGTCCAGGTATTCGTTCTGGGTGCAGAAGCCCATTACGCGCTCCACGCCGGCGCGGTTGTACCAGGAGCGGTCGAACATGACGATCTCGCCCGCGGTGGGCAGATGCTGCACGTAGCGCTGGAAGTACCACTGGCCCTTTTCCGTATCGGAGGGCTTCTCCAATGCGACCACGCGCGCGCCGCGCGGGTTCAGGTGTTCCATCATGCGCTTGATGGTGCCGCCCTTGCCGGCGGCGTCGCGGCCTTCGAACAGGATCACGACGCGCTGGCCGGTGGCCTTGACCCAGGCCTGCAGCTTCAGCAGTTCGACCTGCAGGTTGTACTTCTGCTTTTCGTAGTTACGGCGCAGCATGCGGTGGCGATAGGGATAGATGCCTTCGCGCCAGTCCGCGGCCAGTTCATCGTCAGGATTGCGGCGCGTGCGCGGCGCTGCCGAATTGGCTTCCAGCAGCGCGCGATGCACGGCCTGCGCGTCGTCCGGCGACAGTTCCTCGATGACCGAGCGCAGCGCCTCGCGCGCCTGGGCCGGTGCGCTGACGTTGTAGCGACGGGCGATATCGGCCAGCACGGCCACCGTCTCCTGACGCGCAGCGTCCTGGCGCGCGACGACGCGCTTGCGCACATCGAGAGCCGGCTCGGCGGCGGCCGCGGCCGACACGGCGTCGCCAGCCGCGGGCGTCCTGGCCGCGCGCGGCTTGCGGCTGGTGGTCACTGGCGTGACGACGGTCTTGACTACCGTCTTGACGGCCGGCTTGGTGACCGCCCTGGTGGCAGCGCCTGCGGTCCGCTTGGCCGCGCGCTTGCGCGGCGTCTCGGCTACGGCTTGTTCGGTGGCTGGCGTCGTCTTGTCTGTCATCGATCCTGTCCTCGCTACGCTGATCGTCCTGTCCGCGCCTGTCAGGCTTGCGCCTGGGGCCGCTGTCGGGAAAAGCGCAAACGCTACTCCGAGCCCTGCCCTGCGGATTTGACTTCGATCAAACGTTGTAACATTTTTGCAGAGCGCAAGGCCGCTACACTGGCCTCCCGTCACCCGCCCCTGCGCCATGTGGTCATTCATCAAACGGCTATTAGCCGGCCCGACGCCGCCCGAAGATCCCCTGCGCGAAACCCTGAGCTTCGATGAAGCCGGCTTCACGCGCAGCAGCGAACTGGCGCGCGCGCTGGGCCAGCGGGAATTCTGGCCCTGGAGCGAGATCCATGAATTCGGCTTCCGCTATACGCAGGCCGTCTTTCCCGACCCCTGGTCGGGCGACTACATGGAAGGCCTGTGGTTCCTGCGCGTGCCCAGCGACGGCGGCGGGCTGATGGCCATGGAGTTCGACGAGGCCACGCTGGACGCCGAACGGCTGCCTCCCGCCCTGCAACGGAACATGCCCGGGCTGGACATGGGCGCGCTGCGCGCGGGGCTGGCCGCCGCCGCGCGCGGGCCACGCAACTTCGAGGACAGTGGGGAATGGGTGGCGTGGCGGCGCGCAGCCGCTACACCCGGTCCAGGCCCTGCTTGAGATCGGCCAGGATGTCCTCGGACGTCTCCAGGCCCACCGACAGCCGCAGCAAGCCCTCCGACAGCCCGTAGCGTTCGCGATCCTCGGCCGAGTAGCTGGCATGCGTCATGGACGCGGGATGCTGGATCAGGGTTTCGGGATCGCCCAGGCTGACCGCGATGCGCGCGAGCTTCAGGCTGTTGAGCAGCGCGCGCCCCGCCGCCAGTCCGCCCTTGAGTTCGAACGCGACCAGGCCGCCGCCGGCCGATTGCTGGCGACGCGCGATCTCCGCGCCCGCCGTATCCGCCAGGCCGGGATAGAACACGTCGGCCACCGCGGAATGCTCGCGCAACAGCCTGGCCACCTTCAAGGCGGATTCGCTGTGGCGCGCCACGCGCAGCTCCAGCGTCTTGATGCCGCGCAGCACCAGGAAGGCGGTGAACGGCGACAAGGTGGCGCCCGTGAAGTAGCGCAGCCCTTGCAGCCGGATGGCGTCGATGTGTTCCTTGCGCCCCAGCACGGCGCCGGCCAGCAGGTCGCCGTGGCCGCCCAGGTACTTGGTGGCCGAATGCAGCACAATGTCGGCGCCATGCTCCAGCGGACGCTGCAGCACCGGCGTCGCGAAGGTGTTGTCGACGATGGTCAGCAGCCCCTTGCCGCGGGCAATGGCGGACACCGCCGCGATATCCACCAGGCGCAGGTTGGGATTGGCCGGCGTCTCGAAATAGACCGCGCGTGTCTTGGGACCGATGGCCGCGGCTACGGTCTCGGGTCGGGTGAAGTCGGCGAATACCGCGCGCACGCCAAAGCGCGCCAGTCCCTGCGTGAACAGGGTGAAGGCGGTGCCGTACACGATCTGGTCCACGACGATTTCATCGCCGCTTTGCAATAGCGAGAACAGGGTCGCCGAAATCGCCGCCATGCCGGACGCGGTCACCACGCCGGCTTCGGCGCCTTCCAGCGAAGCCAGGCGCTCTTCCAGCAGCGCCTGCGTCGGATTGCGGGTGCGGCCGTAGACGTAGCCCTGCTTTTCGCCCAGGCGGATCTGGTCGAAGGATTCGATGCTGTCCTGGGTGTATGTGGAAGTCAGGTAGAGGGGCGGAGACAAGGCGCCCTGCTCGTCCAGCGGGTCATAGCCCAGGTGGATCGCGCGCGTGGCAAAACCGTGTTGCGGGGACTCGGACATTTCAGCGTTCCTGTATGTTCGGGTAAGGCCGGGGCGCACAGCCCCGGCGCGGAATCAGCGTTTGTGGTCGGCGCGGCGCGACAGCCATTCACCGGTGAATTGCACGATGGAGACCAGCGCGATCAGGATCACGATCACCTCGAACATCACGCGCGTCTCGTAGCGTTCGTAGCCATAGCGGATCGCCAGATCGCCCAGGCCGCCGGCGCCTACGGCGCCTGCCATGGCCGAGGCGTTGATCATTGCGATGACGCTGACGGTCATGCCGCCGATGATGCCCGGCAAGGCTTCCGGCAATAGCACGTGGCGCACGATGTGCCAGCGACGGCACCCCATGGCCCTGGCGGCCTCCACCAACCCGTGGTCCACGTCGTTCAGGCTGACCTGGGCGATGCGCGCGAAGAACGGCACCAGATTGGCCGACAGCGGCACGATGGCGGCCCACGTGCCCAGCGTGGTACCCACCAGGAAGCGCGTGAACGGCAGCATCGCCACCAGCAGGATGATGAAGGGGATGGCGCGGAAGGTATTGACCGTCACCGACAGGACCTTGTTGAAGCGCGGCCTGGGATAGAGATTGCCCGGCGCGGTGACGGTCAGCACCACAGCCAGCGTCAGGCCCAAAACGATGGCGATGACGGCAGAGACGCTCACCATCGCCAGGGTCTGCAGGAATGCCTGCAGGTATTTATCAAGCATCGGCAGCGACATAACCCAGCACCTTGATCTGATCGGCCACCAGCGCGGCGCGCGCGGCCTCTTCCTGTAATGCGTCCGCAGGCACGGACACCAGCAGGCTGCCCTGCGCATGGCCGCGCAAACGGTCCAGTCCGCCATGCAGCAACGTCGCACCGGCGCCGAGCGCGGCCAACGCCTGCAGGGACACGCCATCCGGACGCCCCTGCCCCGTAAAGCGCAGCCGCAGCACCGCTATGCCCGCGCGGCCCTGCAGGTCGGGCACCAGCCTGCCGGCAAGATCGGCGGGCAAGTCGTGCTGCAAGGGCCGCAGCAAGGCCCGCGTGGCATCGGCCTGGGGATTGCCGAACACGCGCCAGACCTCGCCTTCCTCGACCTTGCGGCCACCGTCCAGCACCAGCACCCTGTGGCAGACCTCGCGGATCACCGCCATGTCGTGCGTGATCAGCACCACCGTCAGGCCCAGCTTGCGGTTGATGTCCAGCAACAAGGCCAGGATCGACTGCGTGGTTTCCGGGTCCAGCGCCGACGTGGCTTCGTCGCACAGCAGGATCTCCGGTTCATGCACCAGCGCGCGGGCGATGCCCACCCGCTGCTTCTGGCCGCCGGACAGCTTGGCCGGATAGACATCGGCCTTGTCGCGCAGCCCCACCAGTTCCAGCAGTTCCTCCACCCGAGCCCGCGCCGCGGCGGGCCTGACGCCCGCCACGCGCAAAGGCAGGGCCACGTTCTCGGCCACGGTCTTGGCCGACAGCAGGTTGAAGTGCTGGAAGATCATGCCGATGCGGCGGCGCAGCCCCACCAGCGCGTTCTCGTCCAGGCCGCCCACATCCACGCCGTCCACCCGCACCCGGCCGGCGCTGGGCCGCTCCAGCATGTTGATGGAACGCAGCAGCGTGGACTTGCCTGCGCCGCTGCGTCCGATGATGCCGAAGACCTCGCCGCGGGCGATGGAAAACGACACGTCGGACAGCGCGGCCACCGGCCCCTGCGCGCCCTCGTAGCGCTTCTGCAGCCCTTCGAACACGACGTGCGCATCAACGGCCTGCGGTCGCGGTGCGGCGTCGGCCAGCTCGGCCATGGAGAATTCGTGTTGCATCATTGCCCGATTCCGATCTCAGAAAACCGGAATCACCGAGCCTTCGTACTTGCTCAGGATGAACTGGCGCACTTCCTCGGAGTGATAGGCCTTGACCAGTTCAGGCACCCAGGGCGCGTTCTTGTCCTGTTCGCGAACCGCGATGATGTTCACGTAGGGGTTGTTTTCCTTCTTCTCCACCGCGATGCCGTCGCGCGTGGCGATCAGCCCGGCCTGATAGGCGAAGCTGTTGACGATGGCCGCGGTGTCCACGTCCGGCAGCGAGCGCGCCAGCACCACGGAGGCGCTTTCCACGAAATTGAGCTTCTTGGGGTTGGAGGTCACGTCCGCCAAGGTCGCCGTGCCGGTGGCCGGATCGAAACCGTCCTTCAACGTGATCAGGCCCTGGTCGCGCAGGATGACCAGCGCGCGCGTCTGGTTGCTGGGGTCGTTGGGAATGCCGACGCGGGCGCCTTCGGGCAGCTCATTGAGCGACTTGTACTTCCTGGAGTAGAACGCGATGGGCGAGATCAGCGTGTTGGCCACGGATACGAGCTTGTAGCCGCGCTGCTTGATCTGGTCGTTCAGGAAG
Source organism: Achromobacter sp. GW823-FHT04E03 (assembly GCF_058796095.1). Classification (NCBI taxonomy): domain Bacteria; kingdom Pseudomonadati; phylum Pseudomonadota; class Betaproteobacteria; order Burkholderiales; family Alcaligenaceae; genus Achromobacter; species Achromobacter sp. GW823-FHT04E03. Next base: position 1,778,036 of record NZ_JBXAIJ010000001.1, read on the forward strand.
GGGATGTGCTGGAAGGCGTTGGCGTTCAGGTCGCCATTGTTGAGCGCCTCGTTCGGACTGGCGGTGCCTGTGATCACCACGGGCTCCACGGCCAGGCCGTTCTTCTTGGCGACCTGGGCCACCACCTCCCAGATCTGCTCGTCGACGCCACCGCGCACGCCCACCTTCAGGGGTTTGGGATCGGCCGAGAAAGCCGGGCCATGGAACATTGCCGCCGAAGCCAGCACCGCGCCCAGCAGGCGCTTGAAGAAACGGGAAGTCATGTTGGAATCGCCTCTCAGGCTATGCGGTTATGAGAGAAACGATTCTAGGGAGGGGGACGGACCCCGCGAACGAATAGTTCGTTGAGTCCTTATTACAGGGGCGTTTGGTTATGGCGGCTGGGCATATGGTCCCGGCACATGCGCCGCCGCGCAGATCAGAAGGGTTTGACGACCACCAGCGTCACGATGGCCGCGGAAGCGATGACGGTGAAAGGCGCGTACAGATCCACCAGCGGCGGACGCTTGGCGCTGCCATTGGCCATGCGCCGCAATGCCGCGCTCTGGATGCCGAGCAGCGCCGACAGCGCCAGCGCGAAGCCAACCTTGACCCAGATCCAGGTCATCGCGAACCAGCCGAAAGTCATGGCCAGGTGCAGGCCGACCAGCCAGGTCAGCACCATGGCCGGCGTGGTCACGTAGAGCGTCCAACGGCGCAAGGCGCCCAGCGTCTTGCGTTCTTTGGGCGCTTCTTCGCTGTCCTGCGGCTGCGAGGACAGCAGGAACAAGGACACGAACAGCGATCCGCCCAGCCAGGCGACCACGGCCGCCACGTGGAGCATTTTCAGGAGTTGATAGGTCATGATGCCCGCGATTATCGCCGGATGCGGACCGCGCCGCGAGTCGGCGCGGCGCATCCGTTTGCGCTACGGCAAGCGGTGCCCCGCAAGGCTGCCTTACTTGGCCGCCTCGGGGCTGGCCGGGGCGGCCGCGCCGGATGCAGGGGCCGACGCCGGAGCGGGAGCGGTCGAAGCGGGCGCGGCGGATGTCGGCGCGGCGCTTGCCGGCGCGGCGCTTGCCGGAGCGGCGGACGCGGGCCCACCAGGTGCAGGCGCTTTTGGAGATTCGCTACCGCCGTTGGCCGCGGCCGGATTCAGGGTATCGGCTGGCTTGTCCGGAGATTCCGCGGGCTCGGCCGGCGCGGCCTTGGGCTGCGCCTTGGCACGGCTCGCGGGCGGATGAGGCGCGGCGGCCGCCTGCGCGTCCGGCAGGAAACGCTGCAGCAACTGGAAGAAACCTTCGTAGAACTTGGGTCGCGCAACCGTCTGGCTGCCCGTCTTCACCAGCGAATCGTCGCTGGAGCCGAACGGCATGGACACCTGCCCCAGCACGCTCACCCCCACACTGGCCGAGCTGTTGGTTCGCTTGATCGAATAGCGGTCCTGCACCGCGTTGGCGAACACCGTGGCGCGCTCGTTCGCGCTGCCGTCGGAGGCGCATTCGATGTTGAAGGCGATCTGCGTATGCTGGCCGTTCTCGTCCTGGAAATTCTTGTGCCCCGTGACCCGCGAACCCTCGAACTTGTCGATGTTGTAGCCCTGGCTCAGCAAGGCGCGGCGGCCCGCGTCGCAGGCGGCGACGTTACTTGCTTCGACGGTGCGCGAGTAGGTGTTGTTCTGGGTGAAGTCTTCTTTTTCGAACTCTGGCTTGGGGGATGAGCATCCCGCCAGGACGCCCACCAGGGCAACGGACAGGGCCAGCGACGAACTGCGGGAAAAACGGGGCATGAATTGGAGGAACAGTAATGCGTCAAGCGTCCGTTATAGCGCATCCCCGGCACCATTTCTTTTACGAGGAATGTGCAGTTCAACGGAGAGGTAACAGAGTTCAAAAAAGGGCCGCATCGCGACCCGGGCAGCCGCGTTCAGGGCGACACGCGCGCCGGCGCAAGCGGCGGCGCCTCCTGCGCCTCCAGGTTCAGGCTGCGCCGGTAGTGCTTGCAGCCAGCGGCGAGCAGGCCGATGCACAACACCGCGGCCACGCCAATCAGGACCGAGATGGATTGCCCGACTGCCGCCGGGTTCTTGAACAACCGATCAGTCAGCATGGCCACGGCGGTGGTGCCCAGGCCCAGCCCGATCAGGTTCGAGATCAGCAGGAATAGCGCCGACACCTGGGCGCGCAGCTGATTGGGGGGCAGGATCTGCATCGCAGCCGTCGAGGTCGGCATGGGGAACGAGGCGAAGAACATGGCCGGCAGCAGCAAGCCCACCGACCACCACAGGGAATCGACCTGGGTGAAGATCACCGCCGGCAAGGCCATGCCGGCCGCGCCGATCACGCCGGCGCGCAGCGGCGCATCGCTGTAGCCGCGCTTGGCCAGCCAGTCCATCAGCCAGCCGCCGCAGAACACCCCGGCGGTGTTGGCGACGAGCACCACCACGCCCAGCATGTAGCCGGCTTCGGAAGGCGACATGCCGAACTTGCGCATGTAGAACGCCGGCGTCCAGCCCAGCAGCGCGAACAGCACCATCGCATAGAACGAGAAGCCCAGGTAGTGGCAGAAAAAGGTGCTGCGGTGGCGGCCCAGGAAGCGGAAAGTATCTTTCATGGCGGGCTTCTGCACCTGCCCCGAGGCATTGCGCCGCAAGCCCAGCCGCTGCGGATCTCGCACCGTCAGCAGGATCAGCAGCGCGATCAGCAGGCCTGGCAATCCCACAATGAAGAAGGTCACCTGCCAGGGCCGCATCGCGCCTATCCAGGGCAAGGCAACGGTATCCACGCTCTTGAGCAGGTTGATGACGTAGCCGCCGATCAGGAATGCCATGCCGCCGCCGATGAACGAGCCGATCGAATATATCCCGACTGCGCGCCCCAGTTTTTCACGCGGAAACATGTCGCTGAGCATGGAGTACGTGGCAGGCGACAGCGCCGCCTCGCCCACGCCCACGCCGATCCGCGCAAGAAACATCTGCGCGAAATTGCGCGACAGGCCACAGGCCGCCGTGGCCAGGCTCCAGAATGCGACGCCGATCGCGATGATCTTGGGCCGCGAATAGCGATCCGCCAGCAAGGCGATCGGTATGCCCATGAAGGCGTAGAACAAGGAAAACGCCAGGCCGTGCAGCAAGCTGAATTGCGTGTCGGACAGCTGCAGGTCATGCTTGATGGGCTCGATCATCAGCGCCAGGATCTGCCTGTCGACGAAGGAAAATATGTACGCTAGCATGCATATCACCACGACATACCACTCGTAGGCGTAGCTAGGTTTTGATCCGTGCCGCGGGCTGCCGTCAGTCATGGTTTGTTTCCCTTGTATGGTGGTGAGATCTGCCCATGCCCAAGGACCGGGTCGCGTCTCACTTGCTTGCAGGCCCATCTTTTGTAGGTCTTTGCGCAGCCAGCCTCTATACGCCTGACGCAATGACTGTTCCCGCTGCGCAGGAAAGCATGTTCAACGACACCAATCCGCTGGACCGCCATTGCTTGCTGGACTCGGGCAACATCGCCGAGATCAAGGACCAGGTCAGCCAGCACCTCTGGTCGCACCGCATGTGCGTCCCCCCGGGAAAACCCCTGCAATCCCGCCTGTACGGCGTCTTCTTCGGCAATGCGGCCTTGTTCGATCTGCACTATGGCGCGGAAGTCGAGATCGACGCCGGCGATATCGCCAGCTACTACCTGATCCGAATCACGCTGCAAGGCTCCGGGCTGATCACGCTGGGCAAGCGCAGCGCGTCGATGAGCGCGGGCAGCCTGACCATTTCCTCGCCGTCCGAGCGCAGCGTGATCCGCATCGGCCGCGACTGCCGCAACCTGATCCTGCGCATCGAGCGCGAGGCGCTGGAGCGCCAGCTGCAGCGGCTGCTTGAACGCCCTATCAAGCAGGCGCTGGTGTTCGACCTGCAAATGGATGCCGACGCTTCCGGACCGGTGGCGGTGCGCGAAACGCTGGACTATCTGTGCCGGCTGTACCGCCATCCCGCCATTGAAGGCGTCACGCAAACGCTGGCCGCCGGCTTTTCAGACTACCTGCTGACGCTGCTGCTGACCCAGCTGCCGCACAACTACTCCGAGGCTTTGCAGGCAGACCGCCGCCAGCCGTTGCCGCTGCACGTGCGGCGCGCGCGCGATTACATAGAAAGCCATCTGGACCAGCCGCTATCGCTGATGGACCTGGCGGCCTACTGCGGCGTCTCCGTGCGCACGCTGCAAAACGGCTTTTCGCAGTTCCTGAAGCAGAGTCCCAGCGACTACGTGCGCAACCAGCGGCTGGCCCAGGTGCACGCGGCGCTTGCGCAAGCCGGCGAAGGCGATAGCGTCACCGACATCCTGCTGCGGCACGGCATTTCCAGCTTCGGGCATTTCGCCACCCACTACCGCAAGCGCTACGGCTGCCTGCCGTCGGACACCCTGCGCCAAAGCAGGCATTAGGCGTCGCACGGCAGCGCCGGATTCGCTTGCCGGATCGGAACGCCGCTTGCGCGTTCGGCGCAGCCACGCCTGCACGCCGCCGCTAGGATCAAGGCTCCATCTGACGGAGCTTGACCATGAGAATCAGCGTCATAGGCGGCGGCCACGGCTGCTACGCGGCAGCGGCCGAGCTGTTTGAGAAAGGCCATCACGTGCATTGGTGGCGCAGGGACTGGTCGGCCTTCCAGGGCTTGCGGGATGCGGGCGCGCTGACGGTCACCGACTATCGCGGCAGCCGCCAGGTTCCGCTGGGCGACGGACCGCGGCAGTTGCAGCTGGTGCGCGACCTGGCCACAGCCGTGGAGCATGCGGAGCTGCTGGTCATTCCCCTGCCTTCCACCACCCACGAAGCGCTGGCGCGGGAATTGGCGCCGCTGCTGCGCGACGGCCAGGTCGTGTTCCTGCCGCCTGGCACCTTCGGCTGCTACGTCTTCGCCCGCGCCATGAAAGACGCGGGAAACGTCGCGGATACGGCCTTCGCCGAAACCGGCACCCTGCCCTATCTGGCCCGCAAGCATGGCGAAAAGGTCGTGATCAGCGGCTACGCCACCCGTCTGCCCACCGGCGTCTTTCCGCGGCGGCTGTCGAAGCAGGCGCTGGCCGTGGTCCAGCGCGCCTACCCCAGCATCGAACCGATAGAGGACGGACTTTCGGGCGCACTGATGAACGCCGGCCCCATCATCCATCCGCCGCTCATCATGATGAATGCAGGGCCGCTGGAACACTTCGACAAATGGGACATCCACAACGAAGGCACCCAGGCCTCCATACGGCGCGTGACCGACGCGCTGGACGCGGAGCGCATCGCCATCCGTGTGGCCCTGGGCTATGCCGCGCCCCACTTCCCGTTGGCCGACCACTATGCCGCCGAAGGCGATGAATGGATGTACGGCCGCGGCGCCCATGGCAAGCTCACCGACAGCGGCGACTGGCGCGAGGACATAGACCTGCACACGCACCGCTACATGCTCGAAGACACGCGGCTCGGCCTGTCATTCCTGGTGTCCGCCGGCCGCTGGGCGGGCGTGCCGACGCCGGTCGCGCAAGGCCTGCTGAGCCTGGCCAGCGCGGTCACCGGCCGCGACCTCTACGCGGAAGGACGCACATTCGAACGCCTGGGCCTGGACCGCCTGTCGCACGCGGACATGCGCCAGCTTCTGGCCGAAGGCTGCTGACACGGAGATACAAGCCATGAATGAAAAAATGTGCGTAGTCGGCGCCGGCCGCATGGGCGTGGGCATCACGCTGTCATACATCCATGCGGGACTGGACGTCACGCTGATAGACATCAAATCGCGCACGTCCGCCGAGCAGGCCGGGTACTTCGCCCGTGTGCGGGACGATCTGCGCCGCGAGCTCGGCATCCTGTGCAGGCTGGGCTTGCTCGACGCCGCGCAGGCGGAGGTTGCGCTGGCGCGCGTGCGCCTATGCACGCGCGAGGATGCGGAGGCAGACCTGCGGCAGGCGCGCGTGGTGTTCGAAGCCGTGCCTGAACGCCTGGACGCCAAGCGCGATGCCTTTGTATGGCTGGGAGCGGCCTGCGCGCCGGACAGCATCATCGCGTCCACCACGTCCACCTTTCTGGTCACCGAGCTGGCGGAACTGGTGCAAAACCGGCAGCGCTTCCTGAACGCGCACTGGCTCAACCCCGCCTACCTGATACCGCTGGTGGAAGTGAGCCGCGGCCCGCAGACCAGCGAGGCCGCGACGCAAGGGCTGCTGGCAGCGCTGCGCCTGGCGGGCAAGAAGCCCGTGCAGTGCGCCCCCGCCGCGGGCTACATCGTGCCCCGCATCCAGGCCCTGGCCATGAACGAAGCGGCCCGCATGGTGGAGGAAGGCGTGGCCAGCGCCGAAGACATCGACACGGCCGTGCGCCTGGGCTTCGGCCTGCGTTTTTCGGTTCTGGGGCTGCTGGAGTTCATCGACTGGGGCGGCGGCGACATCCTCTACTACGCCTCGCGCTACCTCGCCGATGCCATCGATCCGCGCTTCGCCTCGCCTGCGGTCATCGCCCGCAATATGGAACAAGGGCGCAACGGGCTGCGCGACGGCCAGGGCTTCTATGACTACGCCGGCATGGACGTGAATGCCTACAAGATGGAGCGGCTGGCGCAATTGTGCAAGCGCCTGGAAGTGATGGACCTGCTGCCCCGCTACGGCGCGGCGAGGCAGCCGCCCGCGCGATAGCGGGCCTATTGCTCCAGTTCGCCCAGGATCCGGTACGCCAGCCGGACCCTGGCCTCGTTGGGATAATTCCGGTTGGCCAGTATCACGATGCCCAGCTTCTTCGACGGCACGAACGCCACATAGCCGCCGAAGCCATTGGTCGAACCCGTCTTGTTGATCCACACGGTCTCCTGCGGCGGCAGCGGCGGGTTCAACGCCGCCACGGGCTGGCTCTGGCTGTTGTAGTTGCCGGCATTGGCCGTCAACAGCGCGTCCAGCGTTGCCGGATAGCGCAATTGCTCCCAGGCCAGGTCCTGGGTCATGTCGCCCAGCTGGTAATAACCGACGTGCGTCTGCGCGATTGCGCCGCGCAGTCCGGCATCCGCAAGGTTCAAGCCCATGTTCGCGTCGACGAAACGGATCAGGTCGCGTGCGCTGGTCTTCACGCCGTAGGCTTCGTCGGCCAGCACGCCCGGATTCACGCGCACGGGCGCATTCTGCTTGTTGTAGCCCTGCGCGTAGTCCGCCATCCTGGCGGCGGGCACGTCGATGTAGGTGCTGGTCAGGCCCAGCTTGGGAAACAGGTCCCGCTCCATGGCCGCCTTGAACGGCCGGTTCAGGCTCTTGGCCGCCACCATGCCCAGCATGCCGATACTGGGGTTGGCGTAGGTGCGATACGTGCCAGCGGCATGCTCGGGCTTCCAGGCCTTGAGATAGGCCATCAGCTGCGCCTGGTTCTTGATCGCGTCGGGCACCTGCAAGGGGAAGCCGCCGGTCGTGTGCGTCCCCAGGTTGATCAGGCTCAGCTTGGCGAAGTCGCTGCCGGCGAGCTCCGGCAGGTACTTGGCCGGACTGTCGCTCAAGGCCAGGCGGCCGCGCACCTGTGCATAGGCTGCCAGGGTTGCCGTGTAGGTCTTGCTGATGGAGCCGATCTCGTACAGCGTATCGCTGCCGGCAGGCCTGCCGGTCTGCCTGGACGCCACGCCATAGTTGTAGAAATGCTGTGTCCCGTTGCGGGTCACGGCGATCGACATGCCCGCAATGCCGTGTTCGCGCATGACGGCCTGGACCGCCTCGTCGACCTTGCGGTCCGTCTCTGCCTGGCCGGCCTGCGCCAGCGCGCAGCCTGCGGCCATCAGCGCAAACAATCCCGTGCGCAGCATGCTGTTCAAGCGCATTCTCGTCATTCCCTGTCGTGTCGGATCCGTGGCGCCGCGACGGCGGCGCGCATGCATCGTAGCGCGATGCGACGCCTTATTGGTACTAACCCTTGGTCTCATCCCAGGGGAATTTGGCTATTCTCGCCTCGTCGATCCAAAACCCCGCAGAAGAGACCTGCCCCCGCGGCAGGCGCCGACGGAGCAACCGCCCCGGAAACTCTCAGGCAAACAGGACTGCGCGGTCTAGACAATCTGGAGAGAGGCGCCAAGCGCGCCCACCGAAGGGGAACCCGCCGCCGTCTGCGCCGCGGGTGAAGCTCTCAGGTACAGAGACAGATGGGGTGCTGCGGCCGGGTGGCCGCGGCCACTCAATCTGGAGCCATCATGCCCCGCATCGCCATCATTGGCGCCGGTATCACCGGCGTCACGTCCGCCTATGCCTTGAGCAAACTGGGATATCACGTCACTGTCTATGACCGCCAGCGCTATCCGGCCATGGAGACCTCCTACGCCAACGGCGGCCAGTTGTCGGCCAGCAACGCCGAGGTCTGGAACAGCACCGCCACCATCATGAAAGGCCTGCGCTGGCTCGGCCGCCACAACGCCCCGCTGCTGCTCAATCCCCGCTTCAGCTGGCACAAGTACTCCTGGCTGGCGCAGTTCATCGGACAGATCCGCAACTACCGCCGCAACACGATCGAGACCACCCGGCTGGCCATCGCCGCGCGCCAGCATCTGTACGCCATGGCGGAAGAAGAAGGCATAGATTTCGACCTGGAGCGCCGCGGCATCCTGCACATCTACCACGACGCCGCCAGCTTCGAGACCGCGCGCCGCGCCAATGCCCTGCTGCAGGAAGGCGGGCTGGAGCGCTACGCGGTGTCGCCCGAGGAAGCGCGCAGCATCGAGCCCACGCTGCAAACCGCCTGCCATGGCGGCTTCTACACGCCTTCGGACGCCACCGGCGACATCCACAAGTTCACCAGCGGCCTGGCCCGCGCCTGCGCACGCCGCGGCGTGCGCTTCGCGCAGGACGCGGACATCCGCAACATCAGCCTGGACGGCGCGCCCTACGTGCTCGACGTCGTACGCGAAGGCGGCACGCGCCGCGAACAGCACGAGGCCGACGCCATCGTCGTCTGCGCCGGCGCCGTCAGCCGGCAGTTCGCCAGGCAGCTGGGCGACACGCTCAACATCTACCCGGTCAAGGGCTACTCCATCAGCGTGCATCTGGACGACGCCGCCAGCCAGGCGGCCGCGCCGCGCGTCAGCCTGCTGGACGAAGCCGCCAAGATCGTCACCAGCCGCCTGGGCGACCGCTTCCGCGTGGCCGGCACGGCGGAGTTCAATGGCTTCAACATGGACATCCGCGCGGAGCGCGTGCAGCCCCTGGTGGACTGGACCCGCAAGCACTTCCCCGGCATCCGCACCTCTCGCGTGGTGCCGTGGTGCGGGCTGCGCCCCATGACTCCAAGCATGATGCCCCGCGTGGGCCCAGGCAGGCGGCCCGGCGTGTTTTACAACACGGGGCATGGGCACCTGGGCTGGACCTTGTCGGCAGCGACGGCGCAGATGCTGGCGGCGAGCGTGAGGGAGGGGGTGGGCGAGGCATGAGTCGAGGGCCGCGCGACGCATCGCGCGGCCCGCAAAAAAAACCAGTCGGTTGGTATCTGTCGCCCTCGCCTCATACCAAAGGCCAATGGATTTCCGGCCAAAACCCGCCTACTGTTTCGCAACATGAAAATCCAGAAAACATCTGGATTGAAAACAAGCCGCCACAACCAGTACAGCCTTCCGCCTACGGCCGTGAAAATCTTGCGCAGATAATTATTCCACTTGGGGGAGTGCAATGAAACCAACCACGGCGAAGGCCAAAGCCACCCTCGCGGCACTTGTTCTTACTTTTCTTTCCAGCTGCTCCATAAACATAGTATCCAACTACGACGAAGCATTGGATAAAGGAGCAATGGATCTCGTCTCTATGACCGCAAGTATTTTCGGAAAACTGCGGCAGTGCGCAATCAAGGGGAAAGGGGTCTGCGCAGATCCGAGTACGACATACGCCCCTGAAAATTACTCCGAGATAAGAAACAAGCTTGATGTCATGATCGTACGGTCTACCGCCGACGCACGAAACAAGGGAACAACCACCCAATTATATCGGGCCGGCCAAGCACTCTTACTCGACCCTCCTTTGCCGCTCGAAGACTCCGCAACAGCAGAGGCTCAAGGCGAAAGGGAATTCACGCAGCCCTTTTCACCGCTCAATTCGCTTGAAGGCAGAAACTCCCGCAACACTCCCCTAGACCTTCAAACCATACAACTGGCCCAACAATTAATAAATATTCATTTCCGAGCAATAATGACTACACAGAGCGCGAGAAAGGCAGGTGAGAAAGCCGAATTAAAATAACAGGGAGACAATAAATGAACTGGACAAAAGTACTTGAGGATATGCTGACCGCCGCCGAAAAATCTGCTGGCGGCGCCTGGGCAAAGCTGGAGAGCTACGCTGAACAGGAGTTTCAGACGCTAGTTGGCGTTGCCTCCAAGATTCAAAAGCGCCAGGCCGAAAAAACCATAACGGAGGTAAACGCCCATTTCTTAATGGATCAATACCGGCTGGCCGCAAAAGCAGTTCTTTTTGCCATTGTGGATCTCTCGAATATCGTCATCCAAAACTCATGGAACGCGGCAATGGCTGTATTGAGGAAGGCCATTTCCAGTGCCATTGGCTGGCCATTGCTCGCCTGAGGCCGACGCGTCAAGCGAATGGTACGGCTGGGGATTACATTCGGAAAGCTCCGGTACCGCGACCGAATTCCACGTTTCTCTTGAGAGACCCCCAATGGAAACCGTTACTGGCGAACCAAAAACAGCCCTCGACGAGTCCGTCAATGCAGGCCGGAAGCCGGCCAGGCGTAAAACGCGCTACCAGATGGTGCAGACGATCGTAGTGATCATGTTTGGCGCTGCTATTCCAGCCTTGCTGCTGGGACTCGCAGCGGTTGGACTGACCGATCTTCAGAGAACGCTCAATCCAACCGCAGGTGAATTTGTCACAACATTTGAGGCAACACAAAATGCGGTATCCCGGGCTTCGGATCCCAATTCGTATGTTCTGGCAGCATTTGTGTTCTCAGAGCATTCAAATAAGACCGTAATCACTACAAAAACCCGACTCAAAATCGGAGTGATGCAAATTGGATTTGCCGTAATGAGCGTTGGCGTCATGTTTCTTCTGCTTGGCATCAAAGACGGCGGTTTCGATGCCGCCTTGGCGGCAACCGATTTGAAATTCGATTTCAAGACAGGCTCAACAGGACTAGCCACATTCGTCATCGGTGCCTTGATGGCAGCAGCCGGCGGGTTGCTCAAAAATGATTACTCCACCGTTGGCGTGCCGTCTTTTTCAGCGGAGAGCGGAGCCTATTCGACCGTGGATTTCCGCTCAATCCTGAATGACTGCAAAGTGCTACCGGAAGATCAGATAGCCACGTGTTTTGTGAAGAGCCTCGAATAATCACTGGACGCCTGCAATGAAAATCCCTCCTCTATTTCTTGCGCTGAATTTGCTCATACCTTCTTGGGCCAATGCGGAGCTTGTGTGCCCGCCAGACGACACCCCCGCCATCAACAATGCATGCCGCGACGGTTCGATCCCGAGGTCGAAAAGGCCGAGCCCTGACGTAGAAGGGCAGCCGAGTAAAAAGAAGCCTATCTCAACCAATCCAGGTTTACCAACGAGCCCCGGCACGATTGGCGGCAGCGGCGGCTCCGGCACCAGCAGTCACCAACGACCGGATATTCCGACCACGAAAATGCAACCATCGGGAAAGGTCAAGTAATACTCCGCATGGAAAATTCGACACCATCGTATGGCACTGATTTAAAAGTCCGCGGAGCCCCATTGGGCGAATTACCATGCCGCCGCATCGTCCCGTTTCACGCCGGCGCGACCTCCTTCTGTTTTTGATCGTTCGCCGAGCCATCCGCAAAAACTCCCGCTCCCGACGCCCCCAACTGTCCGCACATAGCGTTACCCTTACACACTTCCCCATCCTTCACCACCAGCAAGATCCGCTCCGGATCCACCAGCAACGACAGATCCTTCAGCGGATCCCCATCGACCATGACCACGTCCGCCAGATAGCCAGGACGCAGCATGCCCAATTCGTGCGGACGTTGCATGATCTCGCCGCCCAACCGGGTGGCGGACACGAGCGCTTCGGTCGGGGTCATGCCGATGTAGTCCACGAAGTACTGGAGGTCGCGGGCGTTGGTGCCGTGGGGCATCCAGGCAAAACCGTAGTCGCCGCCGGGCAGGATGCGGATGCCGCGCTTGTGCATCTTGCGCAGCGACTCCGAGGCGATTTCCAACTCGCGCTTGTAGCCCATCTGTTCGGCGATGGCGGGCGTGATGCCGTACTCGGACGCGTTGAAGGCGGTGCGGATCAGCCAGCCTATGCCGGGCGCAACGAAATGGCGGTCCTTGTTGGCTTCCAGCATGTCGAGCGCCTCTTCGTCGGCGAAGCTGGCGTGGTAGATCATCTCGATGCCATGGCGCACGCATTGCTTGACTGACTCGCTGGAGCGCGCGTGCGCCGCGACCCGCTTGCCATAGCGCTTGGCCTCGTTCGCCAGCATGGCGATCTCGTCTTCGGCGAAGGGCGACATCTCGGCCGGCAGGCCGGCGATGTACTCGCCCGACAGGTTGATCTTCAGGTGGTCGACGCCGTACTTGATGAAGGTGCGCGCCGAGCGCCGGATCTCTTCGGGGCCACAGCACACGCTGCCGAAGCTCAGTTCGTCGAACGGCATGTGCGGCAGCGAGTTGTCGCCCAGCGCGCCTATGGTGGTGATCTCCTGGCTGCCCGCCAGGTAGCGCGGCCCCGGGCATTCGCCGGCATTGATGGCATTGCGCAGCACCACGTCCAGGCGCGGCTTGGCCGCGGCCGCGCCGATGGCCGAGGTCCAGCCCATTTCCAGATAGCGTTTGGCCACGTGCACGCACCAGAGTATGTGCTCTTCCGGCGGCATGAACTGGATCGCGGCCAGCGTGGGCTGGTCGTTCCAGGAAAAATGCGTATGCGCTTCCGTCATGCCCGGCATCAGGAAGCGGCCGCGCCCATCGATGATGCGCGCGCCCTCCCGGCTCACCTGCTCGGGCGTGCGCGCGACCTGCGAAATGCGCGCGCCGTCGATCAGCACCTCGCCTTGAAAAGGCAGCTTGCCGCTGCCATCGAAGATGACGACGTTGGTAATGGCAATTCTGGACATGACAGGTCTCCTCCGGCCCGCGTTTGGGGCCGATTTCTTATGTTGAAACGCCAGGAAAACGTGGCTTAGCGCAGCGCCGCGTGGAACTCCCGCAGGGCCTCGGTGCAGGCCTGGGGCTTTTCGTAGGTGGTCCAGTGGCCGCATCCGTCCAGCACGATGCGGCGGCTGCCTGGCATGCGCGCGGCCAGGGCCTCGACATTGCCGGGCGGCGCCACGCCGTCCTGATCGCCGGTGACCAGCAGGGCCGGCGCGCCGATAGTCTCGACGGCGGCCGGCTGCGCATCCGCCAGCGCCTCGCAGCTCTGCGCATAGCCTTGCGGCGGTTGGCGCATCACGCTCTCGCGCACGAGCGCCAGCACGGCGGGTTGATCCTGCTTGGTCTGGGCGCTGGTCGCGCCTTTGACGATGGCGTCGGCGATCTCCTGCATGGCCGCGTCGCCGCCGCGCGCCAGCTCCGCACGCGCGCGGATGCCGGGCCGGCCCGCGTCGGGCGGAGCGGCCAGCGGGCCGAACAGGGCCAGCGACTTGACCCTGCCCGGATGCGCCACGGCAAGATGCTGGGCCACGACGGTTCCGAGCGAATGGGCGGCGACATGCGCCACATCGATATCCAATGCGTCCAGCAGTCCGACCAACGCGTCCACGTAGGTAGCGATGGACAGGCGCTTTTCGCCCAGCGGCGAACGAGCGCTGCCCGGTAGATCAGGACGGATCACGCGGAAACCGTCGAAGGCGCCCATGACGGGCGTCCAGGTATTCGAGGAACCGCCCAGGCCGTGTATGCACAACAGTGCCGGCCCCTCGCCGTCGATTTCCACGGCCATGCCGTTGACGTGTTGCGTGCTCATGCTGCCGCCTCCCTTTATCTGAACAGTCGCTGTTTGCATCGGCACCGCGCCGGCAATTTTTCAGGACTGTATCGGCGCAGGCGGTGGCGCGCTTATCGCTGCGTGCGCGGACTTATCGCAGAGTCAGATTTTGTGCCTAGTGAATACACCTAGCGCGGACAAACGCGTAAACGCCCATAAAATTCCCTGAGCGCCGCACCCGCCCGCACGCAGGCCCAGGCTTGCGCGACGAGGCGATAAGAAAAACGGGAGACAGACATGCAGGAGACCTACGCCTTGCACGAAGGCGCGTTCGGCCGCGCCGTTGTGCTGGAACTGCGCGACGACCTGATCGCGCACGCGCATGCGGAAGTGCAGCTGGCCCTGTGGCTGGGCGGCGCGCGCGTGCTGGGGCATGTCGGCCAGACTCCGGTCCCCTACAGCGAACACCTGGCGCTAGGCACCAATACGTACGAATCGCACGACGCCAGGCTGCTCGAACGGTCGGGCCCGGCCATCTTCCTGGTGCTCTACATCGCCAAGCCCTGGCTGGACGAACGGCGGGCCGCCACGGGGCGGCCATTCCACTTCGCCGCGCCGGGCGTGCCCATCGACGCGGCGGTGCGCCAGGGCTGTTGGCGCTTGCTGGACAAGATCGTGGCGCCGCAGGACCACCCCGGCGCGGACCTGGATGCCGAAGTCGAGGCCTTGCTGCAAGCGGCAATCGAATCGTCGATCGAACCGGAGCGCCCACGCAACCAGATGCCCGCGACGCCGGCGCTGGACCGCCGGCTGCGCGCGGCGATCGCCTACATGCGCGAGCACGCCCATGAACCCATCACGGCCGAAGAAGTCGCCAGCCGCGTGGGCCTGTCGCGCGGCCATTTCTTCGCGCTGTTCCGCGATCAGCTCAACACCACGCCGCAAGTTTTCTGGAGCGCCGTGCGCGTCGAAGAAGCCGTGCGCCTGCTGGTACACCAGGAGCAGCCCCTGACCTCCGTAGCGCTGGACCTGGGCTTCTCCACGCCCGGCAATTTCTCCCGCTTCTTCCGCGAGCACATGGGCGTTTCGCCGTCGCGTTTCAGGCGCGCGGCGACGGGCGCCGCGCAGCATCTGCTGACCGGGGTTTCCTGAGCCGCTGGCCGGCCGGACACTGCCCTGCCCGCGCCTAGGCGGTTGCGGCAGGCGCGCGCAGCCGCAAATCCACGGCGTCCTGGCCCGGACGATCGCGGTTGAAATGCGCCCCGCGGCTTTCACCCCGCGCACTCGCCGCCCGCACGATGAGATCAGCCGCCAGAGCCAGGTTGCGCAGCTCCAGCAGTTCCAGGCTCAAGCCCTCGCGCAACAGCCGCGCTTCCGTCTGTGCTCGCAGCGGACCAATGAAGGCCGCCGCACGCGCCAGCGATGCATCGCTGCGCAGCACGCCCACGTCCCGGCTCATCAGTTGTCGCAGGTCGCGCCGCAGCCGCGCCAGATCGGGCGACGCCGGCACGGCGATTGCGTCGGGTGCCGGAGTTCTGCGGGAAACATCGGCCCGCTTCTGCCCGAGTATGTCTTGCGCCGCAGCCCGCCCCGTCACCACGCATTCCAGCAACGAATTGCTGGCCAGGCGGTTGGCGCCATGCAGCCCGGTGCAGGCGGCCTCGCCCACCGCGTACAGGCCGGGCAGGTTGCTGCGCCCGGCCATGTCGGCGGCGATGCCGCCGCAGGTGTAATGCGCGGCGGGCGCAACCGGGATGGAAGCCGTCGTGATGTCGATGCCCAGCGCCAGGCAGCGCGCCTGGATGGTGGGAAAGTGTTCCCGCAGGAATTGCGGCGATTGGTGGCTGATGTCCAGCTGCACGCATTCCAACCCATGGCGTTCCATTTCGCCCTGGATCGCGCGGGCCACGATGTCGCGCGGCGCCAGTTCGGCGCGCGCATCGTGCGCCGGCATGAAGCGCGCGCCGTTGGGCAGGCGTAGCACACCGCCCTCGCCGCGCACGGCCTCGGAGATGAGGAATCCGCCCGCCTGCGCGTGGTGCAGGCCGGTAGGATGGAATTGCGTGAACTCCATGTTGGCGATCTGGCAGCCCGCGCGCGAGGCCATGGCGATGCCGTCGCCGGTCGCGGCCGGCGGCGCGGTCGTCGTCTGGTATGCCTGCCCCGCGCCGCCCGTGGCCAGCACGACATGGCCGGCCGTTGCGTCGAAGATCCGCCCGCTGCGCAGGTCCAGCAGGCGCACGCCGCGGCAGCGCGCCGCGGCCGTACCCGCGGCGCCGTCCAGAATCAGGTCCACGGCGCAATGCGCCTGCAGCAGCGTGATGCCGGATTGCCGCCGCACTCGGTCCTCCAGCGCCGCGACGATGGCGCTGCCGGTCGCGTCCGCCGCGTGCGCGATGCGGCGCAGGCCGTGCCCGCCTTCGCGCGTCAGATGCAAGCCGCCTTGCTCCAGCGTGAACGCGACGCCCTGCTCCTGCAGCCAGACGATCGCGCCGCAGGCCCGGGAGATGATGTGCCGCGTGGCCGGCAAGTCGCACAGGCCTGCGCCCGCGACCAGGGTGTCGCTGACATGCGCCTCGATGCTGTCGTCCGCGCCCAGCGGCGCGGCGATGCCGCCCTGGGCGCGGTTGCTGGCGCTGTCGCGCAACTCGCCCTTCGACACGAGGGCGACCCGCCTGCGCGGGGCCAGCTCCAGCGCCGCAGCCATGCCGGCCAGGCCACTGCCGATGATGATGACGTCGAATTCCATGAGCGGACCTCCGGTAGTCCTTAGGCCGGCCCGACGCTGGCGTACAGCGCTGTGTCGCGTGCGAAGTCGCCGCTGGCCTGCACGCGGCGCTTGCGTTGTTCCGCGAAGTCCAGCATGCGGTCGATCGGCGCCTTGGCGCGCAGGCCCAGCGCGGGGTCCAGCGTGATCTCGTTGCGGCCGTGCTCCAGTGTCTCGGCAAGGTTGCCCAAGGCGTTCATCGCCATCCAGGGGCAATGCGCGCAGCTCTTGCAGCTGGCGCTGTTGCCCGCGGTGGGCGCGGCCAGGAAGGTCTTGCCGGGCGCCTGCGCGCGCATCTTGTGCAGGATGCCCTGGTCGGTCGCGACGATCAGCAGCCCGGCGTCGAACTTGCGCGCGGCCTCGATCAGCTGGGTGGTCGAGCCCACCACGTCCGCCTGCGCCAGCACCGCCGCGGGAGATTCCGGATGCGCCAGCACCTTGGCCTGGGGATGCTCGGCGCGCAGCAGCTCCAGTTCGGTGCCCTTGAACTCGTCATGCACCAGGCAGGACCCCTGCCACAGCAGCATGTCGGCGCCGGTCTGGCGTTGCACGTAGTCGCCCAGATGGCGGTCCGGCGCCCAAAGGATTTTCTCGCCGCGCGCATGCAGGTCGGCGATCACGTCGAGCGCGATCGACGAGGTGACGACCCAGTCCGCGCGCGCCTTCACCTCCGCGCTGGTATTGGCGTAGACCACCACCGTCCGGTCCGGATGGGCATCGCACCAGGCGGCGAAATCGGCGGCCGGACAGCCCAGGTCCAACGAGCAGGTGGCGTCCAGGTCCGGCATCAGGATGCGCTTGTCCGGGCTCAAGATCTTGGCGGTCTCGCCCATGAAGCGCACGCCGGCCACCACCAGCATGCGGGCCTCGTGGTCGCGGCCGAAGCGAGCCATTTCCAGCGAGTCGCCGACGCAGCCGCCGGTCTGTTCGGCCAGCTCCTGCAACTCCGCATCGACGTAATAGTGGGCGACCAGCACGGCGCGTTCACGCGCCAGCAGTTCGCGTATGCGCGCCACGCAGGCGGCGCGTTCATTGGCTGGCAAGGGTTCGGGCACGCGGGCCCAGGCCTGGCCGACGGCGCTGGGGCAGCTAGTCGTGGCAGGCAGATCGAATTCGACGTACCGGCGGTTGGGGGTGTCCATGGACGCGTCTCCTCGCGAAATATTATGCTCATATTGAGCATTTAATGGTCAAAAAAAGAGCACGGTTTATGCTAGTGTTGAGCATAAACCGTGTCAACGTCTCTTTTGTTACGCCGCCGCGCGCCTGCGCCGCGGCCCGTTAGGCCTCAGATGAAGATCGAGCCGCGCAGGTACAACGCCGCCTGGCCGCTGATGATCACCCGGCCGTTATCCAGCACCTCGCATTGCAACTGGCCCTTGCGCGCCCCGCCCTGCTGCGCGCTCAGGCTGCGCTTGCCCAGGCGCTGGGCCCAGTACGGCGCCAGCGAGGTGTGCGCCGATCCGGTCACCGGATCCTCGTTCACGCCCACCCGCGGCCCGAACCAGCGCGTCACGAAATCGAATTGCGCCGACGGCGCCGTCACCGCCACGCCGCGCGTCTCGAAAGCCGCCAGCGCGGCGAAGTCCGGCTTCAAGGCATCGATCCGCGTTTCATCGTCGATCACAACGAGATAGTCGTCCGTCTTGTAGAACGCCTGCGCGCCCGGCAGGCCCAGCGCCTGCAGCAGACCCGGCGGGATCTCCTGCGCTTCGGGCCGCTTGGCCGGAAAATCCATCGCCAGCCGGTCGCTTGCACGGCGCACCTGCAGTTCGCCGCTGCGCGTGGCAAAGCGCAGCACGTCTTCCGTTGCGCCCAGCTGTTCGAACAGCACCCAGGCCGACGCCAGCGTGGCATGGCCGCACAGGTCCACCTCCACCGCGGGCGTGAACCAGCGCAGCTCGTAGACATCGCCCTTGCGCACGAAGTAGGCGGTTTCGGACAGGTTGTTTTCTTCCGCGATGCGTTGCAGCGTTTCGTCCGGCAGCCATGCCTGCAGCGGCACGACCGCCGCCGGATTGCCGCCAAAGGGCGCGGCGGTGAAAGCGTCTACCTGATAGATGTCGAGTTGCGGCATGGCGGATCCTGGTTGATGGCTGAGGTTACGCGTCGGAACGCAAGCCGGCATTTTCCTATGAAAACGCCGGCTCCGGCCGTGGCGGCCCGCCCGCTACACCGTCCGCACGAACAGGCCGCGCAGCTTGCTCCAGAAATCCCCGCCCAGCACGAAGAAGCTGGCGATCAGCATGATGTCTCCGACCAGCTGGGCCTGCCACAGATTGGGCCGCAGGCCCGGCCACATTTCGTCGATGTAGGGTTCCAGCACCGAGGTCAGGATGGGCAGGAAGAACATGACCAGGCCGATGGCATGGCGCACGGGGCCGACCTTCTGCACGGGCGCCAGCTTCTTGGCATGGCCGAACACGATGGACTTCAGCCGCTGAAAGCCTTCCTTGCCCATGACGGCGATGCAGCTCAGCAGCAGCACCTTGTTGGCGATGAAGATGGTGCCGGTCAGCGCGGCGATGCGCGGGCCTGGCACGTCCAGGTAGCCCGCCACCGGGATGAGGAACCACAGGGCGAAGGCGATGATGAACAAACCTATCCCGCATTTGAAGCGCCAGCCCGCTGCGGGCGCGGGTTGGACCGGTTCGTCTGGCAATGGCATGGCTGCCTCCTGGTCAAGCGTTTGAGGGGACTGCGGTTGAGGGATTCGCTCCAGGCTTCGGGCTGCCCGACGCCCGCGATTCGAGCAGGCGCAGCATCAGGCAGGCGTAGAGCGTGACGCCGATGAACAAGCCCATGCGCACCGCGAACGCGGTATAGACGTCCTTGCCGGCGGCGCTGTCCTGCACCGACTGGCCCAGCAGGATGATGAGCGTCACCAGCGTGTTCAGCCAGAAGCTGGGCGGATGGCGGGTCGGACTCAGCGGGTAGAGCTTGCGCGCGGCGATGAGGCCGAACAGCAGCATCCAGAGAAAGAACATCCAGAGGTTCACGAACAGGCTGAGGGCGCACCAGAAAGCCACTGCCAGCGCGCCGCCCAGCAGGGTCGAGCCCAGCAGTTCGCGGGCCGCGCCCTGCGCGGCGGTGACGCAGCTCTGCCGCCCCAGGCTGACCGATTTCAGGATGATGGGCATGTAGCCCAGCGGGTCGGTCAGCGCCAGCAGGAACGCCGGCATCACAACGAGCGAGGCGCGCAAGGCCAGGCGGCTGGCCTGGTCGGGCGGCAGCACGGGCGCCGCCGGCGGCGCGGGCGCGGCCGCAGGCTCGGGAAACAGCAGGTGGCAGCCGCCCAACACCAGGACCGCGACCAGCAACCCTTTGCCCAGCGCCTCGATCACCAGGGAAGCCAAGGCGAAGTCGACGGTGCCGGCGGCGGAGATCATGGTCAGCCCGATGATGAGGAAGGTCGACAACAGTCCATTGCCGCCGCGCAGCCCGTGGCGGAAAGCGAAAAAAAGGCAAAGCGCGATGAGCAGCACGCCGCTAAAGGGGTAGTAGCGCAGCAAGGGACTCAGCAGCAATCCGATCGCGGTGGTAAGAAGCGCCATCAGCATCAGGCCCAGCCCGCTCTTGAACGAGAGGGGCCGGTTCATCGACGCCAGCAACATGACGCCCAGCACCGGCGCGACCATGGCGATGGGCAGGTCCAGGCCATAGCTGATGGCCGTGCAGAAAGCCGCGCCCGCGCCCACACGCAGCGCGCGGCGTCCGCGAGGATCGGGATCAGTACGCATAGGAAAGCCAGCTCATCAGCCGCATGTACGCGCGGCCCAGCAGGTTGAGCGGATTGCCGGAACTGGGAAACGCCATGACCTCGGCCTGGCCGCCCACGCGCACGCCGCTCAAGGCCGGCAGGTCGTCGCGATCGAATTCCACGATCACGGGAAAGCGCTGCGCGGGCCGCAGCCAGTCGCGGCTGTTCTGCACCGTGGGCAAGGCGCCGGGCGGCGTGCCCGGTCCCACATTGACGCCATACCCAACGCTGCGCACGCGGCCCTTGAAGATTTGCCCGGGCAGCGCGTCCAGGATGATGGACACCGGCGTGCCGGGCTCTACGTGGCCCAGGTTGTTCTCGGTCATTTCAGCGCTGATCCAGACGTCGTGGATCGCGATCAGCGTCATGACGGGGTTGCCGGCGGCCGCGAACTGCCCGGTGTCGGTGCGCAGGTCGGTGATCAGGCCCGCCGAACGCGCCCGCACCTGCGTGTTGGCCAGGTCCAGCTCGGCCTTTTCCAGGGCAGCGGCGGCGCTGCGCAGCTTGGCGTTGTCTTCCTCGCTGCCGCCTTCCTGTTCGCGCGCGCGCTGCACCTCGGCGCGCGCGGCCGCGACCTGGCTGATGGCCTGCGTCAGATTCGCCCGCGCGATTTCCAGCCGCCGCAGCGATACGGTGCCCTGGTCCTCGCGGTACAGCCGTTCGAGCCGCGTGCTGTCCTGGCGGGCCTTCAGCTCATTGGCCTGCGCCGCGCGCAAGGAAGCCTGTGCCGAATCGATGCCCGCCGTGCCGGCGCCGATCTGCCGGCGCGTGGACTCCAGGTCGGCGCGGGCGCGATCCACGGCGATGCGGTAGTGCTCCGGGTCGACGTCGAACAGCGTCGCGCCGGCCTCGACATCCTGGTTGTTGCGCACGTACACCCGCGTCACGCGCCCCGATACCTCGGAAGCCACCGGCACGACAAAGGCCTGCACCCGCGCCTGCTGCGTGTAAGGCGTATAGCGGTCGGCCAGCAGATACCAGGCCAGGCTCAGCACGATGAACAGAACCGTCCATCGGACGCCCTTTTTCGCGGGATCGGGCGCGGGGGCTGCGGCGGGCTGGGACGGCGAGTCACTCATCGGGTCGCACCTTTTGCGCGGACAGGGCAGTTGGGGAAGCAGGCGCCGGCTCGGATAGCAGATCGCCCCAATCGGTGCGCTGCCGCATCTGTTCGCGGGTCGCCGGGTCGAGCACCGGTTCCGCGCTATACCAGCCGCCACCCATCGCCTTGTACAGGGCGATGAGGTCGCTTACGGCGCCGCCCCGGTTCACGACGTAGGCGTCCTGCTGGACGGCCAGCGCCTGCTGCGCGTCCAGCACCCGCTGGAAATCGGTATAGCCTTCGCGGTAGAGCGCGTTGGCCAGCGTGAGCGAACGCCCCGCGGCCTGCGCCGACTGTTGCAGGATGCCATCGCGCTCCAGCGCCTTGATCAGGCCGCTGGCCGCGTCGTCGGCTTCGCGCGCCGCCTGCCGGACGTCGTCCTGGTAGGCCACGATCAGTTGCTGCAGCCGGGCGTCCTGCACCCGCACATTGTTCTGCAGGCGGCCGTGGTCGAATACGTTCCAGCTGAGGACCGGGCCGGCCAGCAGCGCCGCGCCGCCCGCCGTGCCCGCCAGCGAGGTGGCGGACCAGGCGATGCTGCCCAGCAGGGTCAGCGAAGGATAGAGGTCCGCCGCGGCCACCCCCACCTGCGCCGACTGCGCGGCGATACGCAGTTCGGCTGCGCGGATGTCGGGACGGCGCAGCAGCAGGTTGGCGGGCACGTCCTGCAGCACGGCGCGGTCGATCAGCGGCACCTCCGCCGTCTTGTTGTCCAGTTCCGGCATGGGTCCGGGCGGCCGGCCGACCAGGACCGCCAGGGCGTTGCGGGTCCGCATGATCTGGCTTTCGAATTCGGGAATGGTGCCCAGCGTGCTCAGGTACTGCGTGCGGGCCTGCTGCAGGTCCAGTTCGTCGGTCTCGCCGCTGCGGAACAGCTTTTGCGTGATCTCGTAGCTGCGCTTCTGGATGGCGGCATTGTCGCGGGCGATCCGCAGCCGCGCCTCGGCGGTGCGCAGCGCGTAGTAGCTTTCGGCCACCTGGGCGTGCAGCAGCACCAGCACGTCGTCGCGATTGGCCTGGGCCTCGAAGTACAGGGCGTCGGCCGACTCGATGGCGCGGCTGAACCGGCCCCAGAAGTCCAGCTCCCAGCCTATGTCGAAGCCGGCGCTGTATTGCCAGAAGCTGCTGGGGCGCGGATTGCCTTCGGCCGAGCGCGAGGACCGGTGCTGATACAGGGCATTGGCCCCGATCACTTGGGATTGCGGGTAGCGTCCGCTTTGGGCGATGCCCAGCTGCGCGCGCGCTTCCATGATGCGCAGGCCGGCGATGCGCAGGCCCGCGTTGTTGGCATCGGCCTGGGCGATCAGGGCTTCCAGGACGGGGTCGCCGAAAATCTGCCACCACTGCCGGGCGTCCGGCTGCTGTTGCTGGAGGCTGGCCTGCTGCAGCGCGGGAGTGCTCCAGTCCGCGACCCAGCTGGTGCGCTGGGGCTCGAAGTCCGGCCCCACACGCATGCAGCCGCCCAGGCAGAGCATGCCGATCAGCAACAGCCGATTCAAACAGATCAGCGGCGACATCGGTTATCGGGTCCGTGTAGAGCCTGACCGCCATGGTCCACGACGCAGCTCCGACCTTGCCGGAGCGCTGTGCGCGAATTGATTCTATTGGCCTTTTCCGCTTCTCGCCAGAGGATAGTATCGATGCAAGCACTAAATAAAACGAACTGCTCCTACCTGCCTGTGTACAAGGGGCAACGATCGGCGCTAAAGTGAAAAATTCCAACGTTCCGACCGTTTCCCCGCAGCATATTCTGGAGTGCCATCATGAACGCTCAGAAGAAGGCAGCAGCAGAGGACAAGCAGCCGGCGCAAGCCAAGCTTTCGGGAAAGCAATACGCCGAGGAACTGGCCCGGCTGCACGTGGAGCTGGTCAAGCTCCAGGAATGGGTCAGCCAGACGGGCGCCAAGGTCTGCATCATTTTCGAAGGACGCGACGGCGCCGGCAAAGGCGGAACGATCAAGGCGATCACGGAGCGGGTCAGCCCGCGCGTCTTCCGCGTGATCGCCCTGCCCGCCCCTTCGGACCGCGAGAAAACCCAGATGTACATGCAGCGCTACCTGCCTTACCTCCCGGCGGCGGGCGAGGTCGTGATCTTCGACCGCAGTTGGTACAACCGGGCCGGCGTCGAACGGGTAATGGGGTTCTGCTCCAAGGACGACGTCAAGATCTTCCTGAAAGGCGTGCCGCTGGTCGAACGGGCCATCGTGGGCTCGGGCATCATCCTGCTCAAGTATTGGCTGGAGGTCAGCGAAGAAGAACAGACCCGCCGGCTCCAGGCCCGCATCAACGACGAGCGCAAGATCTGGAAGCTGACCAAAATGGACCTGGATTCGTACAGCCGCTGGTACGACTACTCGCGCGCCCGCGACGACATGTTCGCGGCCACCGATACCGGCGTGGCGCCCTGGTATGTTGCGCAATCCGACGACAAGAAAAAGGTGCGCCTGAACATCATCAGCCACCTGCTCGCCCGCATCCCGTACAAGCGCATGCCGCGGGCCAAGGTGAAGCTGCCCAAGCGGCAGAAAGCCGGCGGCTACCGCGACCCGGGACATCCCTTGCGCATGGTCCCCGCCAAATTCTGAGCGGTGCGCCTCTGACGCCCGCAGGCTTCCAAGGAGAACGCTCATGGCCGCCCTGCTGATCAACCATGTGGAAGAAAGCACCTCCGACGAGGACATCCGCGGTTTTCTCATGAAATACGGCTTTCCATCCTGCGACCGCATCCAGCGGGTGCCTAGCGAGGGCGAACGGCCCGCGGTCCTGGTGACGTTCGATGGCGCCGGGCCCGAGGAGCTGCGCGCGCTGGCGCCCCGCATACACCAGGTGTTCTGGAAGAACCATACGATCGCCGTGCTGGTGATGCGCGAGCCCATCGAATAAAGGTCCGCATCGGCCCGGCCAATCGTGACCAGATGTGCCGTTTAAGGGTTTCCCCCAGGATTTCGGTTGTCGATTTCCGGTCAACTCGTACGTCGTGTCAGTACGCACAACTTTCCTGAAAGGCGGACTTACCATGACTACCGGAACCGTAACCCTGCATCGCGTCATGCGCGCGCCGGCCGAACGCATCTATCGGGCCTTCCTGGAACCCGACGCGATCGCGCGCTGGCTCCCCCCTTACGGCTACACCTGCCAGGTCCATCAACTGGATGCAAAGGTCGGCGGCATGCACAAGATGTCGTTCCGCAACTTCGGCACGGGCCACAGCCATGACTTCGGCGGCGAGTACCTGGAATTGTCGCCGGGCCAGAAGATCCGGTACTCGGACCAGTTCGACGATCCGAACCTGCCCGGCCGCATGCAGACTACCGTTACGCTGCGGCAGGTCGCCTGCGGCACGGAGGTAAGCATCGTGCAGGAAGGCATTCCGGCGGCGATACCGCCGGAGATGTGCTACCTGGGCTGGCAGGAGTCGCTGGCGCAGCTGATGCGGCTGGTCGAACCGGAGATTCCCGATTGAGGAGTGGGCCTGGCCGCCCTCACGTCTTTCTGGCGATGAACTGCACCACGCATGCCGGACCCGTGTGGAATATGCCTTCGACCACGTCGCGTTCGATTTCCTGCGAAAGCAGCACCTGGCAATTCGGGAAGTCCTGCTCCAGGTCCTCGCGCGCCATGAGCATGTCCGCATCTGGAGGCCCGCCCGTGCCGCGACCCAACTGCGCTTTCCGGTATGCCTCCAGCAGGATGATGCCGCCTGGCCGCAGGGAGCGTTCCGCCAGGCGGTGCAGCCTCCTGCGCACGTGGCTGGGCATGTGGGCGAAGATCGACACCACCGCGCCGAAGGATGCCGGCGGCGGCTCGTACCCGGCGAAGTCCGCCGTTTCGGTGCGGATCGATACGCCCTTCGCCCCCGCCAGCCTGCGCGCCTTGGCGAGTCCAACGGCGGAACCGTCCACGCCAAGCACGTCCAGGCCCAGCGAGGCCAGGAAGACGGCGTTGCGCCCCTCTCCCTCGGCCAGGCTGAGCACCGGCCCGGACAGCAGGCCGGCGTTTTCCGCCAGGAAAGCGTTCGGCTCGGTTCCATACACGTATTCGTCGACGGCGTAGCGTTCATCCCACATATGCTTGAACTCCCAGGTTGTTGGTCACGGCTCAGAGCAAGGGAACACTCCCGTCCGTCTCGTGCCGGAATGCAGATAGTCTTTCACTTCAAGTCGACTTGAGGTCAAGCGAAAGGAGCCCACGCATGGCAGAAAAATCCACGGCGAAATCCGTGAAGGCCACCAAGAAAGCAGATTCGCAACCCGTCCTGCTGTCCGGCGGCAATCCGCAGATCGCCAAGGGCGCGGGCGACGCGCCGGTGCAGGCCTATATCGCGGCCATGCCTGGCTGGAAGAGCGATCTCGGACGCCGCCTGGACGCCTTGATCGAGCGCGCAGCGCCCGGCGTGCAGAAGGCGGTCAAGTGGAATTCGCCGCTGTATGGCATGGACGGCCAGGCCTGGTTCCTGAGCATCCATTGCTTTACCAAGTACGTGAAGGTGGCGTTCTTTCGCGGCGCGCAGCTGCGGCCCGTGCCGCCGGGACCGTCCAAGAGCCAGGACACGCGCTATCTGGATATCCGTGAGGACGATGAGCTGGACGAAGCGCAGTTCATGGACTGGGTGCAGCAGGCCAGCGCGCTGCCCGGCGAGCGGATGTAGGCGCGGCCCCAGGCATTCAGCCCCCTTGGGCCGCGACGCTAGCGCCGCGCCCGGCGCGTTTTCCCGGAGACGGCCTGCGGCGCGGCCGCGCCCGACAGCAGGTCCTGCACCAGCTCGATGACCCGCTCGGCGGTCGGGGACAGGGTACGGCGCGCGCGGTGGATGACGCTGTAGGTCAGCGGGCCGGCGGCGGGATAGGACAGCGGCAAGGGCTCCAGCACGCCCTGCGCCAGCTCGGCCGCGATGGCCTCGCGCGTGCAGAACAGCACCACGTCGCTGCCCAGCGCCACCTCGCGCAACGTGGCGACGCTATCGCATTCGAAGGCGATGGGCAGGTCTTCCGGCCGTGCCACCTGATACAGCCGGGCCAGGTACTCGCGCGCCCGCAGCGGCAGGTCGGTGGCGGCCAGCCGGTACTGCGCCAGCGCGGCGCGCAGGCGCGGCTTGCCCAGGCCCTGCAGCGGATGGCCGGCGCGCGTGAACAGGCCGCCATGCTGCGGAGGCAAGGGCCGCACCGAAAAGTCGTCGGGCGGCGGCAGGCTGTGCGTCACGGCCACCGCGAAATCCAGCTTGTCCTGCAGCAGCTTGTCCAGCAGGCGCTGCCAGCTTTCGATCTCGACGTGCACGCTCAGGCCCGGATGCTCGCGCGCGATGCGCACCAGCAGCGGCGACAGGAATCCGGCCGCCGGAAACGCCCCCACGCCCAGGTTCACCCGGCCGGTGTCGTGGCCGCGGATCAACTCGGCTTCGCGCCGCAGGTCGCGGGTTTCTGCCAGGATGCGCTGCGCGCGCTCCAGCACCATGCGCCCGGCCTGCGTGGGCGTGACGCCCGTGGACGCCCGGTCCACCAGCACCAGGCCCAGTGAGTCCTCCAGCGACTGGATGCTGCGCGTCAGCGCGGACTGCGTCAGATGCAGCCGCTGCGCCGCGCGGGAGTAGTGCTTTTCCTCGACGAGCACGGCGTAGTGCTGGAGCGACCGTATTGTGAGGCTCATGTATTTTTCTCATCAATATTGCGCCAAATATGCATTTGATTGAGCACAAAGGCAAGACTACAAAAGACTTGCAGCGACGGAAGATTGCAGCGCCGGCGCCCTGTGGTGAACCTCATTCCAGAGCAATGCCAGACATTGCCTACCCCCAGGAGGAGACAAGATGAACCGCAAGTCGTTCTTGAAGCTGTTGGGTAGCGGCGGGGCTGCCATGCTGGGCGCCCTGGCCTGTCTTTCGGCGGCCGCCGCCCCCGTCACCCAGGCGCCGCCCTGGCCTGGCGGCGGCAAGCCCATCCGCCTGGTAGTGCCGTTTCCGGCCGGTTCCGGGTCCGACGCGCTGGCGCGCATGCTGGCGATGAAGGTCACCCAACGCACCGGGGCGCCGGTGATCGTCGACAACAAGCCCGGCGCGGGCACGATGATAGGCGCGCAGGAAGTGGCCCGCGCCAACCCCGATGGCTACACCCTGCTCTACACCATCGTCGTCACGCACACGCAGAATCCGCATCTGTACAAGAAGCTGCCCTACGACCCTGTCAAGGACTTCACTCCGGTCATCCAGGTGGTGCGCTCGGCCACCGTGCTGGTCGCCAACAAGGACGCGCCCTTTTCGACCACGGCGCAGATGATCGACTACGCGCGGGCCAATCCTGGCAAGCTGAACTTCGCTTCCTACAGCCCGGGGTCCACCTCGCATCTGAACGGCGAAATACTCAAGCAGCAGACCGGCATCGACATCGTGCACGTCCCCTACAAGGGCACGGCCGACGCCAGCCGCGCGCTGCTGGCGGGCGAGGTCCAGGTCTACTTCGACGGCACGGCCACCGCCGTGGAAAACGCGCGCGCCGGCAAGGTCAAGCTGCTGGGCCCGGCCACCGACCGCCGCCTGAGCGTGCTGCCGGACCTGCCCACCCTGAAGGAGCAAGGCATACCCGGGCTGGACATCGTCGGCTGGCAAGGCATCTTCGGCCCCGGCGACATGCCGCCCGCGCTGGCCGAGCGCGTGGCCCAGGTGTTCCGCGAGGCGCTGGACTCGCCCGACGTAACCCAGAGCATCGTGTCCCAGGGCAATGAAGTCAGCGGCGCGGGTCCCAAGGAGTTCGCGCAGATCGTCCAGCAGGACAGCGAACGCTGGGGCGCGGTGATCAAGCGCATCGGCCTGGTCCTCCAGTAACCGCGGCACGTATCGAAAGGAGAGCGCAATGCATGATCTGGTCATACGCGGCGGCACCATCGTCGATGGATCGGGACGGCCCCGCTACCAGGCGGACCTGGCGATCGAGGACGGACGCGTGGTCCAGGCCGAAGGCCGGGCCGGCGCGGCGCGCCGCGAGATCCGCGCCGACGGCTGCCTGGTGGCCCCGGGCTGGGTGGACATCCACACCCACTACGACGGCCAGGCCACCTGGGACCCGTATCTCAGCCCTTCCACCTGGCACGGCGTCACCACGGCCATCATGGGCAACTGCGGCGTGGGCTTCGCCCCCGTCAAACCCGAACGGCGCGAATGGCTGATCAAGGTCATGGAGGGCGTCGAGGACATACCCGGCTCGGTGCTTTCCGAAGGCATCCAGTGGGATTGGGAGACCTTTCCCGAATACCTGGACGCGCTGGACCGCCGCCCCAAGGCCCTGGACGTGGGCGCACAGATCCCGCACAGCGCGGTGCGCGCCTACGTGATGGGCGAACGCGCCATCCACCACGACGAGGCCTCGCCCAGCGACCTGATCGCCATGCGCGAAGTGGTGCGCGAAGCGCTGACCGCCGGCGCGGTGGGCTTCTCCACCTCGCGCACCTTCCTGCACAAGTACGACGAACGCAAGTATCCGCCCGGCACCTTCGCCACCGGCGAGGAGATCACCGCCCTGGGCTCGGTCATGGGCGAAGTCGGGCATGGCGTGTTCCAGATGACCGCCAACCATCCCGCCATGGAAGGCGAAATGCCGTGGCTGGAGCAGCTGGCGCGCCACAACCGCCTGCCCGTGCTGTTCAACCTGCAGCAGACCGACGCCGCGCCCGACGTCTGGAAGCAGATCGCCGGCAGCCTGGACCGCGCGCACCGCGCAGGCGTGCCGCTGCTGGCAGGCATCAGCGGACGTCCGCTGGGCATCCTGTTTTCGTGGCAGAGCACGCTGCACCCGTTCATCGCGCATCCCAGCTATCAGGCGCTGCATGCCCTGCCGCTGGCGGAAAAGCTGGCCCGCCTGCGCGACCCCGCCACGCGCAGCCGCATCATGAACGAACAGCGCGGCCTTCTGGACCGCCGCGCTGAAACGCTGTTCAGCAGCTTCCACAAGATCTTCCGCCTGGGCAGCGATCCCGACTACGAACCGCTGCCCGGGGAAAGCGTGGCCGCAATGGCGCAACGCAGCGGCCGCGCGCCGCTGGAGATCGTCTATGACCTGATGCTGGAAAACGAGGGCCAGGCGATCCTCTACTACCCGTCCTTCAACTATTCGTACGAGAACCTGGACCACCTGCACCAGCTGATGCAGCAGCCCTACACGGTCAACAGCCTGTCCGACGGCGGCGCGCATTGCGGCTACATCTGCGACGTGAGCATGCCCACCTTCATGCTCAGCCACTGGACCCGCGACCGCCGCCGCGGCCCGCTGCTGGAACTGGAGCATGTGGTCAAGCGCCAGACGCGCGACACCGCCAGCGTGTACGGGCTGCTGGATCGCGGCCTGCTGCAGCCCGGCTACAAGGCCGACGTCAACATCATCGATCCCGATGCGGTGCGCGTGCACTGCCCGGAGATGGTGTTCGACCTGCCGGGCGGCGGCCGCCGTTTGATCCAGCGCGCCGACGGCTACGTGGCCACGCTGGTCAATGGCCTGCCGATCTTCGAAGGCGGCGCGGCCACCGGCGAACTGCCGGGCAAGCTGCTGCGCGGAGCGCGCAGCCAGCAGGCTTGAAAGACGCGAAGCCGGCCCGCGCCGCGCGCCAGTCTCAGGCGCGCGGTCGGTCCGGCGTGTACTGCCCCAACAGCCCGGCGACCCAATCGATGAACACGCGCAGCTTGGCGCTCACGTGCCGGTTGGGCGGAAACGCCACGTACATCGGCATGGAATCCAGGCGCCAGTCCTGGAACAGCGGCACCAGCTCGCCGCTGTCGACGTGGGCGCGTGACATGTAGTCCGGCAACCACAGCACGCCCAGCCCGGCCAGGCCGGCCGCCAGATAGGCGTTGCCGTCGTCGACCGCCAGCACATAGCGCCCGTGCACCTTGAGGCTTTCGCCGCCGCGGCGCATGGCGTAGGGCAAAGCCTTGCCGTTGCGCGCCCACAGAAAGCCCACGATACGGTGATGCGTGTCCTCCAGCTCGCGCGGATGCGCGGGCGTGCCTGCGCGCTTCAGGTACTCCGGCGCCGCGTACACGCCAAGCAGCAAGTCGCCCACGCGCCGTGCCATCAGCGACTGGTCGGTGAGTTCGCCGCCGCGCACCACGCAGTCGACGTTCTCGCCGATCAGATCGACGATCCGGTCGCTCACGCCCATGTCCAGCTGGATGTCGGGATATTGCGCATGGAACGCCGGCAAGGCCGGCACCAGGATCATGCGCGCCAGCGGGCTGGGCACGTCCACGCGCAAACGCCCCCGCGGCACCGCCGACGCCCCGGACAGGCTGGTCTCGGCATCGTCCATGTCGGCCAGCAGCCTCAGCACGCGCTCATAGTAGGCGGCGCCGTCGGCGGTCACGTTGACCTTGCGGGTGGTGCGGTTCAGCAGCTTGACGCGCAAGCGCGCCTCCAACTGCTGCACCAGTTGCGTCACGCTGGTCTTGCTCATGTGCAAGGTCTCGGCCGCCTTGGTGAAGCTGCCGGTTTCCACCACGCGGACGAAGGCCTGCATCGCGTCGAAACGGTCCATCTCTGCTCCCGCTCTTCCTGATTATTTGGATTCTACAAACAGTGATGGACGGACTTGCCCGTTTATCGCGGCAACGGGGGCACCTAAAGTGCCTACATCGTCAATCCCGGGCCGGATGCGGCCCATAGATGGAGATAGCCATGACCCAACGCGACGTTGTTTTTCCCCCGGGGCGTCACGCCTTGTATGAGCGCGACCGCTATTCACCCGCAATTCGTTCCAATGGATTCCTGTTCGTCTCGGGACAGGTGGGCAGCCGCGAGGACGGCACGCCCGAGCCCGACCTGCAGGAGCATGTGCGGCTTGCGTTCCGCAATCTGCAAGCCATCCTGGCGGCGGCCGGCAGCAGCTTCGATGACGTGGTCGACGTGACGGTGTTCATGGTCGACCCGGCATCCCGGTTCGAGACGATCTGGCAGGTGGTGCCGGAATTCTGGGGCGTGGCGCCGTACCCGGCCCTGACCGCGGTGGGCGTGACCTGGCTCAATGGTTTCGACTTCGAGATCAAGGTGATCGCGAAACTGCCGCAGACGGCCCAGGACTGATCCGGGCCGTCGCGCTCACACCACGCCGACCCGGATCACACCAGCGATGGTCTGCGCCGCCTGTTGCAAGGCGGGCACCATGTCCCCTTCCAGCCGGTTCCCTGCCACTTCCGGGGCGGCCACCGAAATCCCCACCGACAACAGGCGCGAGCCGGCCTGCGGCACGGGCACGGCCACCGACACCTGGTTGCTGTCCGGGTAGTCGAACCGGGTCCACTCCCCCGGCCCCAGGCGCAAGCCGCCGGCCAACGCGCTCGCCGGCGGCAGCACGCTGCCCACGCGCAGGTTCATCACCACCAGGCGGCGGCGCTCGGCCGGCGCCATGGCGCGGCCGATGATGATCACGCCTTCGGGGTTGGCCTCGCCCAGGTTGGACGTGCCTGAATAGGCGTCGGCCAGGTTCTGCAGGATCTCCTGCACGGCGTCCGTCACTCCCAGGCTCTCCATGGCCGCGAACCCCAGCTCGAAAACCAGCGGCGTAAGCCGCCAGCGGCTGTCTTCGCGCGCCGCGTAGCCCTCTTCTTCCAGCGTCTGCAGAAACCGCAGCACGGTCGCGTGCGGCAGGTCGACCGCGCGCGCAAGTTCGGCCAGCGTGGGTCGGCCGTTGCCGCGGAAGGCCCGCATGATGGATAGACACCGCTGAATCGATCTATTATTCTTCAATCGTTCACCTAATAAACATATTGATCACTAGGTGAACAATACACATAAACGATGCTCCCGGCAAGACCGGCGAGCCCGGGAAGGAGACATAGCTATGAAACGCATCGCACTCGCCTTGGCGGCGGGTCTCGTGTTCTGTACGGGATCCGCCGCAGCGCAAGCAAGCTGGCCCGCGCAGCCGGTCAAATGGATCGTGCCCTACCCGCCGGGCGGATCGACCGACATGCTGGCCCGCTTGGTCAGCCACAAGCTCGGCGAACGGTTGGGCCAGCCAGTCATCGTCGAGAACAAGGCGGGGGCCGGCGGCAACATAGGCACCGATTTCGCGGTCAAGCAGCCGGCCGACGGCTACACCATCGTGATGGGCAATATCGGCCCCATTTCCATCAACCCCGCCCTCTACCCGGACCTGCCCTACAAGCCGCAGCGGGACCTGGCGCCCGTCACGATGCTGATGAGCGTGCCCAACCTGCTGGTGGTCAATCCCGCGTTGCCGGTGCGTTCGGTGCAGGAACTGATCGCCTACGCGAAGAAATCGAAAGCGCCGCTGGACTACGCCACCCCCGGCGCGGGCACCTCGCTGCACCTGGCGGGCGAATTGTTCGCCGCGTCGGCGGGCGTGCGCCTGACCCACGTGCCCTACCGCGGCAGCGCGCCGGGCCTGAACGACACCGTGGCGGGCCACGTGCCGATGATGTTCGACAACATGCCCTCGGCGCTGCAACTGGTGAAGGCCGGCAAGCTGCGCGCACTGGCGATCACCAGCACGGCGCGCTCGCCGCAGCTGCCCGACGTGCCGACGATGGCCGAGGCAGGCCTGCCGGGCTACGAGATCGCCGGATGGTTCGGCGTGCTGGCGCCTGCCGCCACGCCCAAGCCCATCATCGAACGCCTGAACAAGGAACTGCTGGCCGTGCTGGCCATGCCCGACGTGCGCGAACAGATAGGCGCCATGGGCGGCATCATTTCGGCCGAAGGGCCGGCGGACTTCGGCCGCTACATCGCGGCGGAAACCGACAAGTGGGGCGCGCTGGTGAGCAAGGCGCAGATCAAGCTTCAATAGGCAAGGAGACAAGCATGACCACGTATCGCCATCTGGAAACCCAACCGATAGCCGGCGCGCTGGGCGCCGAGATCCGCGGCATCGACCTGTCGCGGCCGCTATCGGACGATCAGTTCGACGAAGTGCGCAACGCACTGCACGAGCACCTGGTGGTGTTCTTCCGCGACCAGCAGTTGACGCCGCAGCAGCACATCGATTTCAGCTCGCGCTTCGGCGAGCTGCTGGAAGTGCCCTTCGTGCGGGCGCTGGAAGGACACCCGACCATCCTGCCCGTGATGAAAGGCCGCGCGGAAACCACCCGGCGCCTGTTCGGCGGCCTGTGGCACACGGACATGAGCTATGCCGAAGAGCCGCCGCTGGGCTCGGCGCTATACGGCCGCGTCATTCCGCCCTACGGCGGCGACACCATGTGGGCGAACATGTACCGCGCCTACGACGCGCTGTCGGACCGGCTGAAGCAGATACTGGACGGGCTGGGCGCTGTGCACAGCGCGGTGCGCTCCTATGGCGCGGGTGGCGCGGTGGTGAACAACGGCGACCCGGCCCACAAGATGGACGTGCGCACCGACGACCGCGCCGCCAGCGAAGTGGTCCACCCCGTGGTGCGCGTGCACCCGGCCACCGGCAAAAAGGCGCTGTATGTGAACAGCACCTATACATTGCGCTTTGACGGCATGACCCAGGAAGAAAGCGAACCCCTGCTGCAGTTCCTGTACCGCCACGCGGCGCGGCCGGAGTTCACCTGCCGCTTCCGCTGGGCGCCGGGCTCGCTGGCGCTTTGGGACAACCGCTGCACCCAGCACCTGGCCATGAACGACTATGACGGCTTCGACCGCGAGATGCACCGCACCACGATCTCGGGCGACCGGCCGATCGCGGTCGCGCGCTGAACGGTCGGGCCGGTCAGGCGGGATGACTCAACGCGGCGGCTTCAGCGGCAAGAGCCGCCGGTAGCCCGCCGGCAGCGGCTGTGCGGCGTGCTCCGTGACGGTGCGCGCCAGCCGCTGCGCCAACTCCGGCGGAAACGGCTTGGCGCGCCGCGTTTCCAGATCCACATGCAGCGACAGCTGCTCCATGGTGGCCGCGACGTAACCGTCGCGGGTCTGCATCAGCTCCATCAGGCACAGCAGGCGCTTGTCGTCCGCTTCCAGCAGCCGGATGCGCAACGCGAGCGGATCGCCCGCCAGCACTTCACGCAGATAAGCCACGTGCACGTTCATCGTGTAGATGCCGCAGCGCGTGGCCTCGGTGTAGTCCAGCCCCACCCCGACCTCGCGCAGCAACTGGAAGCCGACGCGGTCGAAGATGCCCACGTAATGGGCGGCATTCATGTGGCCGTACTCGTCGATCCAGGCGGGATCCACGCTCAGGGTCGTGGACGGAAGGGCTGATGTCATGGTTTCCTCGGCGGCGGGGTTGTAATCAGCCCATGACCTTAGCCGACGTCCGCTGGCGGATCAACGTCTGCGTCGTCGCGGCGGAAGGTCCGCCGAAGGTGGTCCGTCCTGTGCGCCGCGCGCCAGCCGGCCATCGCCCATCGAACTACTTCTTTGCGCCAGCCGGCGCCGGCCAGACGGCCGATGCATCGCTGCGCCGCCGGAACAATCGTCCATACGTGCACGGTCACCTTGCCGATAGGCGAACGGCGTCATATCCCGCACCCTGGCGGACAGGCGTAAATAGACAAGTTCGCGTCTTGATTCTCAAGGCGACGCTGACAACGCGCGGGGGCGCGCGCTCGAGGTCGGGGAACCAAGATGAATATCCTGTTGGCGTTCGCGCCGTTCATCGTGTTTGTCATCATTGAAAGAACCGTCGGTGTGCTGGAAGGGCTTGCTGCCGGCACCTTCGTATCCGCCGGGCTGGTGCTTCGCGACTGGCTCAGCCCCGAACGGCGCATCAAGATCCTGGAAACCGGCACGCTGCTGCTGT
Source organism: Achromobacter sp. GW823-FHT04E03 (assembly GCF_058796095.1). NCBI lineage: Bacteria > Pseudomonadati > Pseudomonadota > Betaproteobacteria > Burkholderiales > Alcaligenaceae > Achromobacter > Achromobacter sp. GW823-FHT04E03. The sequence goes on from NZ_JBXAIJ010000001.1 coordinate 1,813,250, forward strand.
TCACAGGACTGACCCTGTATGCCCCGATGGCGGACGGGGATTCCTGGACGATCGCCCAGGCGCGCCTGCGGGTCGACGCCGGAATACTGGTCCTGGTGTTGCTGACCCTGGCGCTGCGCCGGCCGTTCACACTGGAATATGCGCGGGAAAAAGAGCCGGAATACGTCTGGAAGAACCGCCGCTATGCCCGCATGAACTATGCCGTGGCCACGGCCTGGGCGCTGGCGTTTGCGAGCATGGTGGCGGCCGACGCGCTGCTGCTGTACAAGCCCCAATTGCCGCAGGCGGTCGCCATCGCAGTGACGGTGGCGGCGCTGGCCGGCGCAATGAAATTCACCGCTTGGTATCCGGACAGGGTGTCGGCGACCACGCTAAGGTAGCGCGCCCGAACCCGCGGATGTCGCGGCGCGCGATACCCGGTCGCACCGCATTGCGCTAAAGCCGCTACTGGAAGTGGTAGCGCTCGCGATAGCCCACCGGCGACATGCCGCAGTACTTGTTGAAAATATCCCGGAAGGCCTTGGTGTCGTTGTAGCCGACTTCGTACATGACTTCGGCCACGCTCTTGCGCGAGGTCTCCAGGCGCTTCTTGGCCGCTTCCACCCGCACCCGCTGCACGTACTCGACGATGCTGTTGCCGGTTGCCTGGCGAAAGCGGCGCTCCAGCGTGCGGCGTCCCATGGCGTGGCGGTCCGCCAGTTCCTCGACGGTGATTTTTTCCGTGTAGCGGCCTTCGATGTAATCCTGCACCGCGCGCACGACCTCGTCGGCGTGGGCCTTCTGCCCCACGAACACCGCGAATGGCAACTGGCTCTGGCGGCTCCAGTCCAGCTGGAAGTACTTGGCGCACCAGATGGCAGTGTCGCGGTCGGTGTATTTTTCGATCAGATGCAGCACCAGGTGCGCGGCTGAGAACGCGCCGCCGCTGGTGTAGATACCGTTGTCCGCCATGACGACGCGGTCGCTGACCCATTGCACGTTGGGAAACATGCTGGCGTAGAGGTTCTGCGCCACCCAGTGGACCACCGCCTGCTGGCCGTCCAGGACGCCGCCCGCCGCCAGCAACGCGGCGCCCATGCACAGGCTGGCGACTTCGCCGCCATCGCGGTGATGGCGTGACAGCCATTCGATCAGTTCGCGGTTGGACAACACCGCGTCGGACACCGAGCCCAGCAGCGGCGGCGCGATGCAGATGTCGATGTCGTGGGCATCGGCCAGGACCATGTCGGCCTGCACCGTGATGCGGCCTTGGTCCAGGCGGACTTCGCGGTTCACGGCCAGGGTGCGCACCGTGAACCGGGGTTCGCGCCCGTGCGCAGCCAGGTATTCGTTGGCGACCAGGAAGCCATGCCTGGCGGTTTCCAGCGAGGCGATGTTCGCCCCCAGGGGCAGTAGGAAGGCGACGTTTTTCATCCTGCAAAGCATACGCCTGCCAGCTGTCGCAATCCACCCTCAAGATTGTCGCAATCGCCTATCTGAGATCGCCGCCGATCCCGATACAGTGACACTTACCGGAATGAGATCCGGGCAGCGCCAGGGGCGGCTTGCGGGGCGTCCTGGCGCGGAACAGAACAACGTGGATCAAGGAGTTACTGATGGAAAAGTATGTAGACGGCTTCCTGCTGCCCGTGCCCAAGGCCAACCTCGAAACCTACCGGAAGATGGCGCAGCAGGCGCAGACAGTGTGGCTGGAGCACGGCGCCCTCGACTACCGGGAATGCGTGGCCGAAGAGATCGACAAGGAAGGTTTCGCCGCATTCAGCGCCGCTGCCGGCGCGCGCGAGGACGAGACGGTGGTGTTCGCCTGGATCACCTACGCCAACAAGGCGGAGCGCGACCGGATCAACGCCAAGGTCATGTCGGACCCGCGCCTGGCCGAGAACTGCTGCGAAGGCGTGTTCGATTTCAAGCGCATGTGCTGGGGCGGCTTCGCCACACTGGTAGGCAACTGAGGCGGCAGGATCTTTCCCGCCCGTTCAAACGCAACAATCTGGAGATACCTCATGGCTAACCCTGCAAGCAAACCCATACCCGAAGGCATGCATACGCTCACCCCGCACATCGTGTGCGAAGGCGCGGCGCAGGCCATCGACTTCTACAAGAAAGCCTTCAACGCCGAGGAGCTGGCCCGGCTGCCCGGCCCCAACGGCAAGATCATGCATGCCGCCATACGCATCGGCGATTCCGTCATGATGCTGATGGACGACTTCCCCGAATGGGGCAGCCTGGGCCCGAAGGCGCTCAAAGGTACGCCCGTCACCCTGCACCTGTACGTGGCCGACGTGGACGCGGCGATGAAACAGGCGGTGGCGGCCGGCGCCCAGGTGACCATGCCCGTGGCGGACATGTTCTGGGGCGACCGCTACGGCCAGGTGGTGGACCCTTGCGGACACCGCTGGTCCATCGCCACGCACAAGTTCGACCTGACGCCGCAAGAAGTGCAGGAGAACATGGCGAAGATGGGGCCGATGGAAGGCTGCGGCGACGCGTCCAAGAAACAGAGTTAAGCGGCCGGCTGCGGATACGGCCCCAGGAAATCCAGCTTGCCGATCTTCACGCCCGCGTGGCGCAGGATGGCGTAGGCCGTCGTGACATGGAAGTAGAAGTTCGGCAGCGCGAACGTCAGCAGGTAGTCGTCGCCGCGGAATTCCTGCTTGAAGTCGCCGAACGCCAGCGAAACCTTGCGGCCTTCGGCGCCATCCAGCCGGTCCGCCGGCACGTCCTGCAGATACGCGAGCGTGGCGGCGATGCGCTGCTGCAATTGCTCGAACGTGGTTTCCTCATCCGGAAACTTGGGCGCTTCCACCCGCGACAGGCGCTGCACCGCGAACTTGGACGCGTCGCTGGCGCGCTGGATCTGGCCGCTCAACGGATACATGTCCGGCGCCAGCCGGGCATTGATCAGTTCGGCCGGATCCATGCCGGCGGCGGCCGCGTGGTCGGCGGCCTTTTGCAGTAGCGCGGCCAGCACCTTCAGGCCGCGGACGAAGGCAGGCACGCTGGCCTGATACATGGATAGTGACATGTCGGAGCTCCCTACAGGGACGAGGCGGTTGGCGCGGAATACGCCGGGAACACGCTGATCTTACTGCCGAGGCGGTTACGGAACCGCCACCTGCTGCGCGGGCTGCCCCAGGCCTATTCCGCCTGCCCGCGCGCCACGCGACGGTGCGTCTGGAAGAAGCGCCAGATCAGCGCCGAGGCATCCGGCCCGCTGCGCGCGTGATAGCGCACCGAGGCGTCGCCGCCGCTCCAGGCGTGCTCCACGAGCGTGATTTCGCATAGCCGCAGCAGCGTGCGGCTGCCGCGCAGCATGTCGACGCGGCGGTAGGACTTATCCGTGCCCAACCCCAGCACGCGCTCGACCGGTACGCTTTCGGGCGGCAGATCGTTCACGGCGCGAAACTGTTCGAACAACTGCCGCGCGTTGCGCGGCGCCACCGTAGGATCCAGCTGCCCCTGCAGAATCATGGCGGGCATGCCCAGGCGGAACACCGCCGGGTCCGCGACCTTTTCCAGCAAGGGCAATAACGGCTTGAGCGCGCCGCGCCGCATGGTGCCTATGCCCCCGGTGGCGCTGTGGGCGTCCCCCGCGACCGGCCCGGAATGCATGGCCACGGCGGCAATCAGGCGCGGATGCCGCAATGCCACCAGCGCGGCCATGCCGGCCCCGGCCGAAAGCCCCGCGATGTAGACGCGTTCGGGGTCCAGCGCATGCCTGGCGCACTCCGCGCGGATCAGGGCGGCAATCAGGTCGGCTTCCGCCCCGCCGTGCGCGTCGTCGGGCTGGAACCAGCGCCAGCAACGCTGCACCTGACGGGTCATGGATTGCTGCGGATACAGCACCATGAAGCCGCCCGCGTCGGCCCATTGATTCATGCGCGAACCGCGGGCGAACGACAGCGCCGTCTGCCTGCAGCCGTGCAGCATCACCACCAGCGGCATGCCGGCGCGCGGCGCCGCGGCGGGCGTGTAGCGCGCAAAGGTGAGACGGCGGCCCTGGGCGTCGGAGAATTGCCGGGAGGCTTCCCAGCGGCCCGTCCCCAGCGAAGGCGCGGCGGCGCTGCGGGAAGCGGAGGCCGCAGCGGGCTTGGCGGCCCGGCGCTTGGGCGCGCTGCGCTTCTTGGCGGCCTTGGGCGTGGCCATGCGCATGGCGGCGCGCTGCAGCTTGCCGATTTTCTTCGCGGCCTTGAAAAACAAGTTGGTGAAACTGCGCGCCATTGCTGGGCCTCGGCCAGTAAACCTGCGTTTGCTTGCGCGCTGAATGTATCACAGAGTAACTTCCAGGCAGCGCTTTCGGGACGCCGACGCGCAGGTCGATTTGCAGTAGATCAAACGGATACCGCCTCGACCGCGGCCAACCGGCACGCCGCCTTGAGCCGCCGCCCCAAAGCGCCTAAGGTGTAGGCTAAACCAACCTAGACGCATTCATGTTTCCCAACGACAGACCCCAGACCCTGGGCGAGGAAATCGCCAACGCCATCAGCCACGGCGTCGGCGCCGCCGGCGCCGTGGCCTCTGCCCCCATCCTGATCCTGGCCGCCGTGCGCCAGGGCGATGCCGCCTTCATCGCGGGCGCCGCGGTCTTCGCCGCGACGATGTGCCTGCTGTACCTGGCGTCCACCATCTATCACGCGCTGCCCAGAAGCCGCGCCAAGCAGCTTTTCAACGTGCTGGACCATTCCGCCATCTATCTGCTGATCGCGGGCACCTACACGCCCTTCGCCCTGGGCGCCCTGCGCGGCCCCTGGGGCTGGACCCTGTTCGGCCTGGTCTGGGGCATGGCCCTGCTGGGAGTCGGGCTGAAAGCCAGCAAGCGGCTCAACCGCCCGGCCATCTCCACGGGCCTGTATCTGGCGATGGGCTGGCTGGTGATCATCGCAGTCAATCCGCTGATCGAGCGCGTGCCCACGGGCGGCCTGTGGTGGCTGGTGGCGGGGGGACTGGCCTACACCGGCGGCGTGGCCTTCTTCGTGCTCGACAACCGTTGGCGCTACAGCCATTTCATCTGGCATCTGTTCGTGCTCGCCGGCACCGTGTGCCACTTCTTCGCCGTGCTCTGGTACGCGGCCTGAGGGCCGCCGCGCGGCCGCTCAGCCGCGGCCCGATTCCCCCGGCTGCGGCATGGCGAGCAGGCCGCGCTTCATCAATGACTTCATCCCCGGCACGAGCAGCCCGCCGCCGAACAGCAGGTCGCGCCACAACCCCGGCCCTGAAGCCTGGAAGCACGGTGTCAGCGCCCGGCTGAGGCTCTGGTACAGGCGCGAAGGCAATAAGCGGCTGCGGGCGTAGCGCGCGGGTCCCGCGGCGGCGCCATGCTGCCCCAGGGCCCGCGCCAGCGCCATCGCATCCAGCACCGCCAGCGTCGTTCCCAATCCCAGCTGAGGACTCATCGCGTGGCCCGCATCGCCCACGGCGCAATACGGGCCCGCCGCCAATCCGCGCGGCCAGGTGTGCCGGTAGGTGGCCACCGCCAGGTCGTCGTGCCGCGAAATCTGATCGACCACGGGCGCGGCCTCCGGCCACAGGGACAGCATGCGGTCCTTCCAGGCGCCGATGGGCGCGGCGCGCCAGGCCGGCAAGGCGTCGTGCCGGATGCTCCAGAACAGCGACAGCCGCACGCCCTGCGGGCCGATCTCGGTGGGCAGCAAGCCCATCATTTCGCGGGTGCCGCGAAAGCGCTGCAACAGCTGCGTCGCGCCGTGCCATCCGGGCGTCCAGAACTGGCCCCACAACGCGCCCCAGGCGTAGGCGCGCGAACTTGCCGCCAATCCGACCTGCTCGCGCAGCGCGGACGCGGCGCCGTCGGCCACCACGAACACATCGAAACTGGACTCGGCCCGGGCTGCGCCCGCGCCATGCGTCACGTGCGCCCTGCCCTCGCGGGTCGCAAGCGTCTCGACCGGACAGCCGAACGAGAACTCGGCGCCCGCGCGCCGCGCGGCCTCGAACAGCACCCCGCCCAGCGCCGCCCGCGTCACGGCCCGCGCGCCGTCGCCCACGTAATCGATGTCCACGACCCGCCAGCCGCGATGCGACAGGCCCAGCAGGCGATCGATCGGCGCGCCTACGTTCAGCGCCGCGACGTCGACGCCCAGCGATTTGAGCGCGCGCACGCCGGGCGGCTGCAGCAGCAGCCCCGCGCCCAGGGTGGTGAACCCCTGGTGCTTTTCAAAGACGCGCACCTGATGGCCAGCTTGCGCCAGCGCCAGCGCGGCGGCCAGTCCGGCGCTGCCCGCGCCGGCGATGCCGATGGATAGCGGCGTATGTGTAATGGTCATGGAATGGCGTGGCCCGGCGGCCCGAAGGGGCCGCCACGGGAGCCGGCATAGTACCAACTGCCCTCAGCCCTCGCGCAGATACTCCGTGGGCGGACGGCCCAGCACCCGCCGGAACATCGTCGAAAACGACGCCGGGCTCTGGTAGCCGAAATCCAGCGCAATGGCGGTTACCGACTCGCCCGAGGCCAGGCGGGCCAGGGCCAGCACCACGCAGGCGCGCTGCCGCCATTCCGAAAACGCCATGCCCGTCTGCTGTCGGAAATGGCGGCTGAAGGTGCGCGGACTCATGTGCAGGCGCTCGGCCCAGGCCTGCGGCGCCGCGCGCGCGTCAGGCGCGGCGATGAAGGCCTTGCACAAGGGCGCCAGGCGCCTGTCGCGCGGCAGCGGGATATGCAGCGGCAGCACCGGCGCGCGCTCGACCTCGTGCAGCAGCAGCGCTGCAAGCGCGCCGTCACGCCCCGCCAGATCGTAGGCGGGTGGCATGTCGACCGCGTCCAGCAGCAGCTGCCGCAGCAGCGGCGACACCTCGATCACTTCGCAGGCCTCGCGGTCCGCGCGCGCCGCTCCCGGCTCGATGTAGGCGCTGCGCGTGCTGACGTCCAGCATGCGGACCTGGTGCGTCACGCCCGCCGGGATCCATACCGCGCGCTGCGGCGGCACCACCCAATTGCCGTCGCGCGTGACCACGTGCATGACGCCGGTGGCGCCATACAGCAGTTGCGCGCGGCGGTGGGCGTGGGCCGGCAGCAGCCGGCCAGGCGGATAGTCGTTGCCGATGGCGACGACGGCGCGGTTCAGATGGTCGTAGCGGTCGATGTGGGTATTGCGCATAGCCTGGGGCGCATAGCCTGGGGCGCATAGCCTGGGAATCATGGCCCGTTCAAGCGCCTTCACGGCAGGTCGATTGGCCGAAACTCGAACATTATTGTCTCATCCTCGAAAGCGGGCCAAGGCCGGCCGCCGTATCGTGGCGTTTTCCCCTGGAAGGACGCAGCAATGCTTTATCTGGTTCTGGCCCTGTTCGGCTGCTTGAGCGGCGTGACGACCGTGCTGTTCGGCTTTGGCGGCGGCTTTGTCGTGGTGCCGGTGCTGTACGCGGTGTTGACGGCCGCGCACGGCGCGCACGACGCCATCGGCCTGGCGGCCATGCACATCGCGGTGGCCACTTCCACCTGCGTCATGATCGTGAATTCGGTGGCGGCCACGCGCAAGCACCAGCGCGCCGGCAACATCCTGCGGGCCTATGTCTGGCCCCTGGCCGGCTTCATCGCCGCAGGCGCGGCGCTGGGCGCGCTCGCCGCCACGCGCGCCAGCGGCGACTTCGTGCGCTACGCCTTCATCGCCTACCTGGGCGTGACCATCCTGGATTGCCTGCTGCGCCAGGGTTTCATGGCGCAGCAGGACGCGTCTCCCCAGCCCCTGGACCGTGGCGTCCTGGTCGGCGGCGGCGTGATCATCGGTGCGGTGGCGGCCTTCCTGGGCGTGGGCGGCAGCGTCATGACGGTGCCGTTGCTGCGCCGTCGCGGCCTGCCCATGGCCAAGGCGGCGGCAATGGCCAACCCGCTGACGCTGCCGGTGGCGGTGGTGGGAACGCTGGCCTACATGGCTGCGGCCGGCGGCCTGGCCGAACCGCTGGCGCCCTGGATCGTGGGCTATGTGGACCTGCTGGCCTTCGCCGCGCTGGCGCTGGGCTCGCTGGTCGGCATCCGGTTGGCCGCGCCGCTGATCCCGTGCATCCCCGACCGCCTGCACGCCCGCGTCTACGTGCTGCTGCTGGCGCTGGTAATGCTGAGCATGCTGATCGTGTAGACCCGTCCCGCATAAATTTAAGGAAACATCGCGGCCAGCAGCGACTACGAAACCGCGCAAAACGTTTCCGCCGCGCCCCGGGGGACTCCCTCCCGGGGCGCGCGCCGATCCCGTGGCCTGCCGAAACAGGAAAACACATCGCGAAACTTGCCCCCGCACCGCCCCGGTCGTCATCATGGCCCGACATTCAACCGGAACAAGGAGGTTTCATGCAGCGTTCCACTTATGCATTCCTGTCCGCCGCCGTGCTGGCGACGGCGCTGTCCGGTGCTCCCGCCCTTGCGCAGCAAGCCAGCCAGGCGCAAGGCCAGGCCCAGGCTCAACCGCGCATGGCGCCCCCACCCGCGATCCAGCCGACCGACCAGCAATTGCAGCGTTTCGCTTCGGCTTCGCAGAAGATTTCCGGCGTCGTCGACGAATACCGTCCCAAGGTCGACGCCGCCAAGACAGATGCCGCCAAGCAGAAGGTCGTCGAGGAAGCCGACGCCAAGATGGTGAAGCTGGTGCAGGCCGACGGCCTGAGCGTCGAGGAATTCAACGGCATCGGCCAGGCCATCCAGCAGGACCCCCAGCTCAAGCAACGTTTGATGAGCATGGGCAAGGGCGCCCCCGCCGCGAAGTAGGGTAAGGCTCTCCGAGAGCTAGTGTTGGCGCCATCCGTCCTCAGGAACGGATGGCGTTTTTTTTCTTTGCGACGGCCGGAGCCGTTCTGCTTTGCTTCACCCTGCCGGAAGCCGCCTTCAGCAAGCGCTGGAAAGTCGGGCATTGCGCATGGTTGGCGGCAGGACATACCGCCGCATGGCGCAGGCCCTGACTCATCGCCCGCAGGCGCTTGATGGTCGCATCTATGCTGTCGGCCTTGTCCAGCAACAACTGCCTGTCCACCCGCAACGCGCCGTCGGGCGCAAGCATGGCCTGGATCTCGTCCAGCGACAGGCCGCCGGCCTGCCCCAGCGCAATCAGCGCCAGTTGATCCAGCACGCCGGGCGCAAAGCGCCGGCGCTCGCCGGCGGCGCTGACCGCTGCGATCAAGCCCCTGTTTTCATAGAAGCGCAGCGTGGAGGCCGGCAGGCCCGTGCGCCGGGCGACTTCCGAGATATCCATGGCGTCCTCCTTGACTTGAAGTTGACTTCAACTTCTATCATGCCTGCAAACGATGCGGTCATCAACGGAAGGAACAGGACATGGAATCGATGGAATTGGCGGCGAAAGTGGTTTTGATCGGGATCGGCGCGACGGTCGTGATGGACCTGTGGGGCATGCTCCAGAAAGCGCTGGGCATGCCCACGATGGGCTACGCGCTGGTCGGCCGGTGGGCCGGCCACCTGTGCCGGGGCAAGCTCGCCCACGCCAATATCGGCCGGGCCGAGCCCATCGCGGGCGAATCGGCGCTGGGGTGGACGATCCACTACGCCGTGGGCGTAGCCTTCGCCGCGCTGCTCGTCGGCGTCCAGGGCGCGGCATGGTTGCGTGATCCCACATGGCTGCCCGCGCTGGCCGTGGGCGTGGCAACCGTCGTCATGCCGTTTTTCGTCATGCAGCCCGCCATGGGCGCGGGGATTGCAGCGTCCCGCACGCCCACGCCCTGGAGGAACCGCCTGCGCAGCCTGGCGACGCATGCGGTGTTCGGCTGCGGCCTCTATCTGTCGGCGGCGGCGCTCAGGCTGCTGTGGAACTGAGCGCGAATCGCCCAGGCTCCTGGCGGCGCAACTATGATGACGCCAGTTCGGGATACCCGAGCGAAAGGAACCAGGAGGCGTTGTGACCTTGACGGCAAACGAGACAAACCAGCTGACGATCCGCCGCGCACGCATGGAAGATGCCCCCGCAGTATTGCGGGTCTTCGACGAAGTGATCGCCTGGTTCGTGGACATGGGCAATGAGGGGCAATGGGGCAGCGAGCCCTGGTCGGCCTTGCCCAAGCGCATCGCCAACGTGACCGAAGCCTGCGCGCTGCCCGGGGCGTGGGTCGCCGAGGAAACGGGCGGGGGCATCCATGGCGCGCTGGTGCTGGGCGCATCCATGCCCTATGTGCCTGCGGCGACCGCACCAGAAATCTACGTAAGGTTGCTGGTGGCCTCGCGCGACGACCGGGCGCGCGGCCTGGGCCGGCGCCTGTTGGCATTTGCCGATGAGCAGGCGCGCGCCGCCGGCGTGGAACGCATGCGGGTGGACTGCTACGGCGGCGGCAGCGGCGCTCTGGTGCGCTTCTACGAATCCTGCGGCTACGAACGGATTTCGACCTTCGACGTGAATGGCTGGCCCGGCCAATTGCTAGGCCGCACGCTGGCCCGGCCCGACGCCGGCAAATAGCGGGTCCGGCAAGCCTGAGCCACCCGCCCTGCGCAACCGGTTATCCTGTTCCGGATTCCCTCACCGACACGTAGAAGGAGCGCAGTATCTTGACCCCGGATCTCACTCTCTATGACCTGGCGGGCGCCGACGCCTCGCTGCGCTTCAGCCCGCATTGCTGGAAGACCCACATGGCCCTGGCCCACAAGGGCCTGACCGCGGCGACCGTGCCCTGGCGCTTCACCGAAAAGGAAGCCATAGACTTTTCCGGCCAGAAGCTGGTGCCGGTGCTGGTGCACGGCGACCATGTCGTCAGCGATTCCTGGCAGATCGCGTGCTACCTGGAAGACACCTTCCCCGAGCGGCCCTCGTTGTTCGGCGGCGCCAGCGGCCGTGCGCTGAGCCTTTTCGTGAATTCATGGTCGGACACAACCCTGGTGCCGACGCTGGCGCGGCTGCTGCTGCCCAGCATCCACGGCCTGATCCATGAAAAGGACCGGGACTATTTCCGCGCCACGCGGGAGAAGCGCTTCGGCCGGCTGGAAGACCTGCCGGCGGGCTATGAAGACCAGATCGCCGCGCTGCGCGCGGCGCTGCTGCCCTTGCGGCAGATGCTGGGCAAGCAGCCCTATCTGGCGGGCGCGCAGCCGGCCTATGCCGACTACGCGGTGTTTGGCATGTTCATGTGGGCGCGCTGCACCAGCACGCTGGAACTGCTGGCCCAGGACGATCCGGTCCACGCCTGGCGCGAGCGCCTGCTCGATGCCCATGACGGCCTGGCCCGCCGCGCGCCGGCGGCCCAAGCCTGAGCCACCGTCCCCCTGTCCGTCTGCGCTAGGTCTTCAGCCGGTAGCCGGTCTTGAAGATCCAGCGCACGCCGATCAGGCAGGCCAGCAGGAACACCAGCGTCATGCCCACGCTGACGCCGACGCTGACGTCCGCCACGCCATAGAAGGCCCAGCGAAAGCCGCTGACCAGATACACCACCGGATTGAACAGCGTGGCGGTCTGCCAGAACGGCGGCAGCATCTTGATGGAATAGAAGGTGCCGCCCAGGAAGGTCAGCGGCGTGATGATCATCAGCGGGATGATCTGCAGCTTTTCGAAGCCATCCGCCCAGATGCCGATGATGAAGCCGAACAGGCTGAAGGTCACGGCCGTCAGCACCAGGAAACCCAGCATCCAGAACGGATGCGCGACCTCGAACGACACGAACAGGCGCGCCGTGGCCAGCATGATGAGCCCCAGGATGATGGACTTGCTGGCGGCAGCGCCCACATAGCCCATGACGATCTCCACGTAGGAGATGGGCGCCGAGTGGATTTCGTAGATGGTGCCCGAGAAGCGCGGCATGTAGATGCCGAAGGACGCGTTGGCGATGCTTTGCGTCAGCAGCGACAGCATGATCATGCCGGGCACGATGAAGGCGCCGTAGCTCACGCCGTCGATCTCGACCATGTGCGAACCGATGGCGGAACCGAACACCACGAAATACAGCGAGGTGGAGATCACGGGCGACAGCACGCTCTGCATCAGCGTGCGCCACGCGCGGGCCATTTCAAACAGGTAGATAGCGCGGATGGCGTAGAAGTTCATGATTGACCGTGCACCAGGCTGACAAAGATATCCTCGAGCGAGCTTTCCGACGAATTCAGGTCGGTGAATTCGATCTCCAGGCGCGAGAGCTCATGCAGCAGCCGGGAGATTTCCCCGCCGCCCTGGTTGTCGTAGGTGTAGACCAGCTTGTGGCCGTTGTCGGACAGGTCCAGCTGGAAGGCGTCCAGCGCCGTGGGGATGCCCGGCAGCGGCGCCTTCAGCGTCAGCGCCAGCTGGCGCTTGCCCAGCTTGGCCATCAGCGCGTGCTTCTCTTCGACCAGGATGATCTCGCCCTTGCGGATCACGCCGATGCGGTCGGCCATTTCCTGGGCTTCCTCGATGTAGTGCGTGGTGAGGATGATGGTGACGCCGCTTTCGCGCAGGCGCCGCACCATTTCCCACATGCCGCGCCGCAACTCGACGTCCACGCCGGCGGTGGGCTCGTCCAGGAACAGGATCGCGGGTTCGTGCGACAGCGCCTTGGCGATCATGACGCGGCGCTTCATGCCGCCCGACAGCGCCATGATGCGGCTGTCCTTCTTGTCCCACAGGGACAGGTCGCGCAGCACCTTTTCGATGTAGGCGTGGTCGGTCGGCTTGCCGAACAGGCCGCGGCTGAAGTTGACGGTGTTCCAGACGCTTTCGAACGCGTCGGTGGAAATTTCCTGGGGCACCAGGCCGATCTTGGCGCGGGCCGCGCGGAACTCCGTGAGTATGTCGTGGCCGTCTGCCAGCACGCGGCCGGCGGTGGGATTGACGATGCCGCAGATGATGCTGATCAGCGTGGTCTTGCCCGCGCCGTTGGGCCCGAGCAGGGCGAAGATCTCGCCGCGCCGGATATCCAGGTTCACGCTCTTGAGCGCCTGGAATCCGGATGCGTACCGTTTGGATAGATCCTGAACTGAAATGACCGGCTGCACACGCGCCCCCGACTGGATGGATAGCCAGGGATTTTAACCGTCACGCGTGACAGGCTTGTTCGCCGTGACGGAACAGTGTGTTTGGCAGGCTGATCAATCCCTGCTCAGCGTGCCCAGCGCAGGACCAGCGGATCAAGGCGGCTCGCGGTCTCCAGCAGGCCCTGCCGGACCTCCGCGCGCATGGCCGGCCAAGGGTGGCGCGGCGCATCGCACGCGATCACGCCGCCGGCCTTCATCAAGGCCTTGGCCGTGAGGATGCCGCCCTGCCGGTTCTCGTAATTGATCAGGGGCAACCAGCGCTCGTACAGGCGGTAGGCCTCGTCGCGCCTGCCTGCGCGATGGGCCTCGATGATGGGCCGCAGGCCATCGGCGAAGCCGCCGCCGGTCATGGAGCCGGTGGCGCCGGCATCCAGGTCGGGCAGCAGGGTGATGGCTTCCTCGCCGTCCCAGGGCCCTTCCACGGCCTCGCCGCCTAGCGCGATCAGGTCGCGCAGCTTGCTGGCCGCGCCCGCGGTTTCGATCTTGAAGTAGGCGACGTGCTCGATCTCGCGCGCCATCCGCGCCAGCGCTGCCGCCGACAACGGCGTGCCTGCGACCGGCGCATCCTGGATCATGATGGGGATATCCACCGCGTCCGACACGCGCTGGAAGAATCCCGCCACCTGTTCCTCGGACACCCGGATCGTCGCGCCGTGGTAAGGCGGCATGATCATCAGCATGGCGGCGCCCTGCTCCTGCGCGCGCCGGCTGCGCGCGGCGCAGACCTGGGTGCTGAAGTGCGTGGTGGTCACGATCACCGGCACGCGGCCGGCGACGTGCTCCAGGATGGTCCGCGTCAGGATTTCGCGCTCGTCGTCCGACAGCACGAACTGCTCGGAGAAATTGGCCAGGATGCAAAGGCCGTCCACGCCCGAGTCGATCATGAAATCCACCGCGCGCTTCTGGCTGGGCAGATCCAGCTCGCCGGATTCGGTGAAGGTGGTGGGCACGACCGGGAATATGCCGCGATAACGCGGGTTCTGGTAGGTAGCCATGTTCATTCGATGATGTTGAAGTCTTTGAGGTATTCCGTCTTCAACGTCAGGCCCAGGCCGGGCTTGTCGTCGTCCAGGTCGATGAAACCTTCCTTGGCCACCGGCTCGCCGTCGAAGATGTAATAGAACAGCTCGTTGCCGACTTCCACGTCGAACATGGGGAAGTACTCGCTCATGGGCGAGGCCAGCGTGCTCATGGTCAGGTGGTAATTGTGCATCTGGCCGGCATGCGGCACCACCGGCACGCTGTAGGCCTCGCACAGCGCGTTGATCTTGTGCGCCGCCGTGATGCCGCCCACGCGATTGGTGTCGTACTGCACCACCGACACCGCCTTGCGGTCCAGCAACTGTTTGAAGCCATAGAGCGAGAATTCGTGTTCGCCGCCGGAGATCGGGATCGAGGTCAGCTGGTTCAGTTCCGCATAGCCGTCGATGTCGTCGGCGATGACGGGCTCTTCCAGCCAGCGCGGCTCGAACTTTTCCAGCTTGGGCAGGATGCGCTTGGCGTACTCCAGGTTCCAGCCCATATAGCACTCCAGCATCAGGTCGGTGTCGTAGCCGATCACCTCGCGCACCGCCTCCACCGACTTCAGGTTCTCCGACACGCCCTTCTGCAGGTGCGCCGGACCGTAGCCGAAGCGCATCTTGAAGGCGGTGAAGCCCTGGTCCAGATAGGTCTGGGCCTCTTCCTGCATGGCCTTCAGGTCGGTGCGGTAGAGCTTGGAGTAGTAGACCGGGATCTTTTCCTTGGTTCGGCCGCCCAGCAGCTTGAAGACGGGCTTGTTCACCGACTTGCCCAGGATGTCCCAGATGGCCAGGTCCACCGCCGAAATCGCGGCCATGGTCACGCCCTTGCGGCCCCAGGCGTGGGTGGAGCGGTACATGCGCTGCCACAGGTATTCGTAATCCCAGGGATCCTGCCCGATCACCAGCGGGGCCAGGTACTGGTCGATGATGGCCTTGGCCACGCGCGGCGCCAGCGCCACGTTGCCCAGGCCCACGATGCCGTCGTCCGTCTCCACCTCGACCACGGTCCAGCCGTGGAAGCGGAAGGTGCTCATGGTTTCCTGCTTGGAATACAGCAGGTCCATGGCGTTGGAGCAGAAATTGCCCTGCGGCGGCACGGTCTTGCCGGTCCACTCGTAGACGCGGGCGCGGACGGATTTGATCTTCATGAGGATTTCCTGCTTGGAATAAGGGTATGGAATGAAAGCGGCGGATCAGCCCGCCCGCGTGCGCGATGCGCGGTGCGACAGGCCCATGCGGCAGGCGATGAGAAAGGCCTGCCAGGTGGCGTCCAGATTGGCGCGGCCCTGGCCGGCGATGTCGTAGGCGGTACCGTGGGCCGGCGTGGTGATGGGAATGGGCAGGCCGCCCTGCACCGTCACTCCACGCGAAAAGCCCAGCAGTTTGATCGCGATCTGGCCCTGGTCGTGGTACATGGTGACGATGGCCTGGAACTCGCCGGCCTGGGCCTTCAGGAAGATAGTGTCGGCGGGGAACGGGCCCTGCACCGGCAGCCCCTCATCGTTCAGTTGCCGCACGGCGGGCGCGATGATGTCCACCTCTTCGCGGCCGCAGGTGCCGCCGTCGCCGCCATGCGGATTGAAGGCCGCCACCGCCACGCGCGGCTCGGCAATGCCGTTGGCCTGCAACGAACGGTAGATCAGCCGGGTAGCGTCCTTGATGCCGTCGATGCTGAGCGCCGCCGCCGCGTCCTTCAACGGAATATGCGAGGACACGCGCGAAGTCCACAGGTCGCCCAGGGTATTGAACTCGCAGAAGTAGCCGGTCACGCCCAGGTACTGCGCAAAGTGGTGCAGTTCGTCGTCGTGCCCCAGGCCGCCCAGCTTCATGGCGTACTTGTTCAGGGGCGCGAAACAGATGGCGTCGACGTGGCCGTCGCGCGCGGCATCCATGCAGGCGTTGAGCACCCGCAGCACCGACGCGCCGCCCGCGGCCTCGGCCTGGCCGACATGCACCTGGCCGGGGTCGATGGTATCCATCCCCAGCCAGGCGGGCGCGCCGGTGTCCGGCCGGCCGCGCACCGCCTCGATGCTGTCCACGGGCTGGGTGGCGACCTGCACGCCTGCCACCCGCTGGCCTTCGCGCCACAGCCACTCGTCGCCCACCAGCACGATGTTCGCCTGTTGCATGGCTTCGGGTCTGGCCAGCAGGCGGGCGATCAGTTCGGCGCCGATGCCTGCGGGGTCGCCCAGGGTCAGGGCGATGACGGGTTTCTGCTGCTTGCTCATGTCTGGGTCATTCCACGGAAATGTTGTTCTTCTTGATGACGCCGGCGTAGCGCTGGTTTTCGCTCTTGTGGAACTGCGCGAACTGCTCCTGGCTCATCGGGTTGATGTCGGCGCCGATCGCCTGCAGGCGGGCCTGCGTGTCGGGCAGGGCCAGGATGCCGTTGACGGCGTCATGGATGCGCTTCTGGTTGGCAGCGGGCGTGGCGCTGGGCATGTAGATGCCGTACCAGGCGCTCATTTCCACGCCTGGGACGCCGGCCTCGGCCATCGTCGGCACGTCGGGCAACTGGGCGTTGCGCTTGGCGCTCAGCACGGCCAGCGCGCGCACCTTGCCGCTCTTGATGTGGGGGATCACGGAAGACGCGGTCTCGAACGCGATCTGCACTTGCCCGCCCATCAGGTCCACCAGCGCCGGGCCGCTGCCGCGGTACGGGATGTGGATCATCTGCACTCCGGTAGCGTCCTTGAACAGCTCGGCGGCGATGTGCTGGGTGCTGCCCGAGCCGCTGCTGGCAAAGTTGTAGGTGCCAGGCTTGCTCTTGAGCAGAGCGATCAGTTCCTGCACCGACTTGGCCGGCACGTCGTTGTTGACCACCAGGATGTTGGGAACGGCGCCCACGAACACCACCGGCGTCAGGTCGCGGTCGTTGTCATAGCCCAGCTTCAGCAGGTGCGGCGCGATGGCATGGGCGGTAGAGACCCCCATCACCATGGTGTGGCCGTCCGTGGACTTGGCCGCCAGGTCGGCCGCCAGCGTATTGGACGCGCCCGGCTTGTTCTCGACCACCACGGTCTGCTTGAGCAAGGGCCCCAGCTTGTCGGCCACGGCGCGCGCCATGGCGTCGGTGCCGCCGCCCGGCGCGGATCCCACCAGCAGGCGCAGGGGCTTGTTGGGCCAGTCGGCGGTCTGCGCCTGGACGGGCGCCAGGGCCGACAGGCACAGGGCGCCGGCCGCCATCGCGGCCAATAGCCTAGTCTTCATGGTTGTCTCCTTGGTTGGTTTTTTGCCCGTTGAAGAGGCAATCTTTTGTGAGTCCATCTTAGAAAGAAGCGCTGTTTCCGTAAAATGAAACTTTTGCACTAATCGTTCACCTGAGGCGATCAATCATGGAACGCGCGATCCACGTCCCTTCCCTGCTGGCCCGGCTGCGCATGCGGCAGATCGTCCTGTTGCTGGCGATCGAGGAACGCGGCACGCTGCGCGCCGCCGCCAGCCAGCTCAACATGACCCAGTCCGCGGCCAGCAAGATGCTGCACGAGCTGGAACTGGCCATCGGCCAGCCTCTATACGGACGGGTCGGCCGCGGGCTGGCGCTGACCGCGGCGGGCGAATGCGTGATGGGGTACTTCCGGGGCATGCGCGGCACGGTCTCGTCGCTGGCGCGCGAACTGGAGGAGCTGCGCCTGGGCAGCGCGGGCAAGCTGTTCATCGGCAGCATCATGGCCGCATCGCCCGGCCATCTGACCGACGCCCTGCTGCGCCTGAAACAGACCTATCCGCTGCTGGCGGTAGAAATCTCCACCGGCACCAGCGACCTGCTGATCGGCCGCATGAACGAAGGCAAGCTGGACGTGGTGATCGGCCGCATGCTGACCCTGTCGGACAGCCAGTACGTCTTTCGCCCGATCGGCGACGAGGCGCTGTCGGTGATCGCGTCGGTGGACCATCCGCTGGCCGGCCGCAAGCGCGTGAGCTTTGACGCCATGCTGGACTATCCCTGGGTGCTGCAGCCGCATGGCAGTCCGATGCGCGACGTCATCGAACAGGAGTTCCGTTCGCACAACGCCTCCACGCCCAGGGGCCTGATCGAATCAGCGTCCATCCTGACCACGACGAACCTGGCGATGAAATCGACGATGCTGGGCGTGATTCCGGAATCGGTGGCCAGCCGTTACGCGGCGCATGGCCTGCTGGCGATACTGCCCTACCAGATCCGGCAAAGCCTGACGGCCTTCGGCAGCATCGTGCCGCGCGACCGTCCGCTGAGCGCCGCCGCGCGGCATTTCGTGGGCTTGCTGCATGGCGACGCAACAGCTTGAGAGCGCGCAATGCAAAGGGGGAAAACTCTCGCGGCGCAGGGGAAAACAGCATGCCGCGCAGTACAATCGCGTGTTGCGCATCGCGCGTTTTTTACACTGAGGTCCACACGTGAGCGCACTGCCCGCCTGTCCCAAATGCCAGTCCGAATACACCTATGAAGACGGCGCCCTCTACGTCTGCCCGGAATGCGCGCATGAATGGCCGGCGCAGGCCGCGGAATCTGCCGATGAAGCCGCGCGCGTCTACCGCGACTCGGCCGGCAATGTGCTGCAGGACGGCGACACCGTCACTGTCATCAAGGACCTGAAACTCAAGGGTTCCGGCGGCGTGGTCAAGATGGGCACCAAGGTCAAGGGCATCCGCCTGGTCGATAGCGACCACGACATCGATTGCAAGATCGACGGCTTCGGGGCGATGAGCCTGAAGTCGGAGTTCGTGAAGAAGGTATAGGCCGCCGCTTGCGACGGCCCCGGGCCGCGGCCACGCCGCGCCCCGGCTACAGGTCCTCGGGTTCCTCGGCCTTGGGCATCAGGTAAGCGGTCAGCGTGCTGGACAACCCCGCCATCACCCACAGCACGAAGAAAGACACGGTGTAGAAGCCGGTGCGTCCGGTAGGCACATGCCCGAAGATCGCCACATCCAGGGGGTCGATCAGGGCGAAGATCAGCGCGCTCCCCGCCGCGGCCGCCATGAAGGACGGCCACAGGATCCACATCAATGATCGCAAGCCCATCTGTGTTCTCCCCGATTACGGATTGGCGCTGGACGCCGCCTGCTCGATGACCAGGCCGCGCTTGACCACGCCCTCCTGGATCGGCTGATTGCTGAAGTTGGTGAAAGCGAAATAGATCGTGACGAAGCAGCCTATCATGGCCACGAACGGGCCGGCCATCAGGATCCAGGGCCAGGGCTCGCGGTACCAGGGCTTGGCGGTCTTGGCGGGTTGGGCGGCGGTCATGGGCTTGTCCTTTTCAGTATTCAATCGGGTACGTAGAAGCTGGCGGGCTCGTCGGTCTCGACCGGACGGCTCTCGCCGTCCTGGCCGCGCGCGCGCAGCGTGATGGCATGGGCGCCCGGCTCGGCGCCAGCCGGCGCGCGGATCACCATGGGCACCAGCTTGTTGGCAGCCGCCTCGACGTCGACCGTGTCCGAGCCCTGCTGTCCCATCATCACCTTCAGGCCGGGCATGCCCTCGACCGAGAGCTGCAGGCGCATCGGCTGGTCGGAAGTATTGATGATCTGCAGGCGGTACACGTTTTCGATCATGCCGCCGGCCACTTCGCGCCCCAGCGCGCCGCGGTCGCGGATCACGTCCACCCGCAAGGGGTTGCGCATGGCCAGCGACGCCACGAAAGCGATGGCCAGCGCCAGGATCAGCGTGCCGTAGATCAGCACGCGCGGACGCAGCAGATGGGAGCGGGCGCTCTTGGCGGACAGCCCGTCCAACATGGCGCGTTCCGAGGTATAGCGGATCAGGCCGGGCTCGTACTGCATCTTGTCCATGACCTGTTCGCAGGCGTCGATACAGGCGCCGCAGCCTATGCACATGTATTGCAGGCCGTCGCGTATGTCGATGCCGGTCGGACAGACCTGCACGCACAGGCTGCAATCGACGCAGTCGCCCAGCCCGGCGGCCTTGTGGTCCACCTTGCGCGAGCGGCCGCCGCGCGGATCGCCGCGGCGCTTGTCGTAGGTGACCACGAAGGTGTCGGGGTCCACCATCACGCTCTGGAAGCGCGCGTACGGGCACATGTACTTGCACACGGATTCGCGCATGAAGCCGGCGTTGCCCCAGGTGGCGAAGCCGTAGAACAGCATCCAGAACCACTGCCAGGGGCCGAGTTGCAGCGCGAACAGCTCATGGCCCAGTTCGCGGATGGGTGCGAAATAGCCGATGAAGGTGGAGCCCGTCCACCAGGCCAGCGCGATCCACAGGAAATGCTTGGTGAGTTTCAGGCGCACCTTGCGCCAGGTCCAGGGCGATTCGTCCAGGCGGATGCGCGCGACGCGGTCGCCTTCGACCTTGCGCTCGATCCACATGAAGATCTCGGTGTACACGGTCTGCGGACAGGCGTAGCCGCAGAACAGCCGCCCCGCTACCGCCGTGAACAGGAACAGCGCCAGCGCCGAAATCACCAGCAGCACCGCCAGGTAGACCACGTCCTGCGGCCACAGCACCAGGCCGAAGAGATAGAACTTGCGCGCGCCCAGGTCGAACAGCACGGCCTGGCGGCCGTTCCATTGCAGCCATGGCAGGCCGTAGAAAATCAGCTGGGTCAGAAAGACGAACGCGATGCGCCAGCGCGCGAAGATGCCGCTGACGGACCGCGGGTAGATCTTGCTGCGCACGCCCGCCAGCGTCTGCTCCAGGGTTTCCGTCCCCGGACGCGGCGGCCTCACATGCGGCCGCCAGGGCGGCGGGTCGCCGTCAGGCGTAGTGCCGACCCTTGCGGCTGACCCATCTTCCATTTCCTGCTCCCTGCTGTATGTCCAGTGATATGGGGGCCACGCCAGGCGCGGCCCCCAAAAACGCGCTGTAAAGCCTTTACTTCGTTGCCGTGCCCGGCGCGGCGCTGGCCGTCGCTTCGGGCTTGTTCGACAAGCCCCAGACCCAGGCCGTCAGGATCTTGATCTGCTCCGGCGTCAGGATGTCGCCATGCGCCGGCATGCGATTGTCGCGCCCATCCAGGATGGTCTTGACGATGGTCGCTTCAGAGCTGCCGTAGAGCCAGACGTCGTCCGTCAGGTTGGGCGCGCCCAGCGCCTGGTTGCCCTTGCCGTCGACGCCGTGACAGGCCACGCAGTAATTGGCGAACTCGCGCTTGCCGCGGAACACGCGGACCGGATCCGCGGTCAGGCCCGACAGCGAGCGCACGTACTGGGCGATATCGGCAGCCGTCTTGGCGTCGATCGCGGCCTTCCAGGGCGGCATCACGCCCACGCGGCCCTGCGTGATGGTCTGCATGATGGCTTCAGGCGAGCCGCCGTGCAGCCAGTCGCCGTCGGCCAGGTTGGGAAAGCTGGGGCCGCCCTTGGCGTCCGAGCCATGGCATTGCGCGCAGGTGTTCAGGAACAGGCGCTGGCCGATTTCGCGAGCGCCTGGATCCTGGGCGATCTGCGGAATGTCCATGGTCTCGAAGCGCGCGTAGATCGGACGCACGGCTTCGGCCATCTTGGCCTGCTGCCTGGCCACTTCCTCGGTGCTGCTGTAGCCCAGCTGGCCCTTGTACTCACCCAGGCCCGGCATGAAGAACAGATAGCCCAGCGCGAAGGCGCAGGCCAGCAGGTACATCCAGGTCCACCAGCCCGGCACCGGGTTGTTCAGCTCGGTCAGGTCGCCGTCCCAGACGTGGCCCGTGTCCTCGACCTTGCCGTTGGCCGGCTTGGTGCTGAGCCAGCGGCGCTGCGTGTACAGCAGCCACACGCACCAGACCACGCCGCCCACGGCGACGATCGAGATGAAATACCCCCAGAAGCCGCTAACGAAATCGCTCATGACCGATTCGCTCCATCTTGTTGTCCCTGCCCGAACTCATCGGGCAGTGCGAACGGCAGCATGGCCGATTCGCGGTTGGCGCTCTGGCGGCCGCGCGAGCAGGCCCACCAGACGATGCCGAAGAAAGTTGCCATCGAAATGGCGGTGACGACAGCGCTCAGATAGCCCAGCATGGTCAGCCTCCCGCGGCCGCGGGCGCGGCGGCTTGGGTGGCGGGTTGCGCCGCAGGTTGTGCGGCGGCCTTCTTGGCCTCTTCCGCCTTCTTGGCCTGCTCGGCCTGCTTCGCCTTGCGCACGCCCACGCCCAGCCCTTGCAGGTAGGCGACCAGCGCGTCTTCCTCGGTCTTGCCTTCGATGGCCTTGGGCGCCTCGGCGATCTCCTCGTCCGTGTAGGGCACGCCCAGCTTGCGCAGGGCGCGCATGCGGTCGCTCACGTTCTCGCCGGTGATGACGGTCTTTTCCAGCCAGGGATAGGCGGGCATGTTGGACTCCGGCACCACCTTGCGCGGGTCGCGCAGGTGGATGCGGTGCCAATCGTCGGAATAGCGTTCGCCCACGCGCGCCAGGTCGGGACCGGTGCGCTTGGAGCCCCACAGGAAGGGATGGTCAAAGACCGATTCCGAGGCCAGCGAGTACGAACCGTAGCGCTGCACTTCGGCCGCCAGCACCCGCACCTGCTGCGAATGGCAGCCGACGCAGCCTTCGCGGATGTAGACGTCGCGGCCCATCAGGCGCAGCGGGCTGTAGGGTTCCACGCCCGCGATGGGCTGGGTCGTGCTGTGCTGGAAGAACAGCGGCACGATCTGGACCAGGCCCGCGAAGGACACCACCAGGATGCTGGCGATGATCATCCAGCCGATGTTCTTCTCGAGCGTCTGGTGCGAAAAGAAACCAGATTTATTGTTGGCCATGATGTCCTCGTCAAACAGTGGCCGGCACGGCGGTCGCGGGAACCGGCTGGCGTGCGGCATGGGGATCGTCTTGCGGAATGGCGGGGTTGACCGGCTGCGCGCCGCGCACCGTCATCCACACGTTCCAGGCCATGACGAACACACCCGACAGGAACAAGGTGCCGCCCAGCAAACGGATCAGGTAGTACGGGACGCGCGTCTTCAGCTCTTCCACGAAGCTGTAGACCAGCGTGCCGTCGCTGGCGGTGTCGCGCCACATCAGGCCCTGCTGCACGCCGGCGATCCACATGGCGGCGATGTACAGCACCACGCCGATGGTCGCGATCCAGAAATGCAGTTCGATGGCCTTGACGCTGTACATCTTCTCGCGGCCGTACAGGCGCGGGATCAGGTAGTAGAGCGAACCGAAGGAGATCATGGCGACCCAGCCCAGCGCGCCGGAGTGCACGTGGCCGATGGTCCAGTCCGTGTAGTGCGACAGCGCGTTGACCGTGCGGATCGACATCATCGAGCCTTCGAAGGTCGACATGCCGTAGAACGACAGCGCCGTCACCATGAACTTCAGGATCGGATCGGTGCGCAGCTTGTACCAGGCGCCCTGCAGGGTCATGATGCCGTTGATCATGCCGCCCCAGGACGGCGCCAGCAGGATCAGCGAGAAGGTCATGCCCAGCGACTGGGTCCAGTCGGGCAGCGAGGTGTACAGCAGGTGGTGCGGGCCCGCCCACATGTAGGTGAAGGCCAGCGCCCAGAAGTGGACGATGGACAGGCGGTAGGAATAGATGGGACGGCCGGCCTGCTTGGGCACGAAGTAATACATCATGCCCAGGAAGCTGGTGGTCAGGAAGAAGCCCACGGCGTTATGGCCGTACCACCACTGCACCATGGCGTCCTGCACGCCCGAGTAGGCGGAATAGGACTTCCACATCGACACCGGCATTTCAATGTTGTTGAAGATGTGCAGGATGGCGATGGTCAGGATGTACGAGCCGAAGAACCAGTTGGCCACGTAGATGTGCTTGGAACGGCGCTTGATGATGGTGCCGAAGAACACGATGGCGTAGGCCACCCAGACCAGGGTGATCAGGATGTCGATGGGCCATTCGAGTTCGGCGTATTCCTTGCTGCTGGTGAAGCCCATGGGCAAGGTGATGGCGGCGGCGACGATGACGATCTGCCAGCCCCAGAACGTGAAGGCGGCCAACGGGCCGCAGAACAGGCGCGCCTGACAGGTGCGCTGGACCACGTAGTACGACGTCGTAAACAACGCGCTGCCGCCGAAGGCGAAGATCACCGCGTTGGTGTGCAGCGGGCGCAGGCGGCCGTAGCTCAGCCATGCGGTGTCAAAGTTCAGCTGCGGCCAGATAAGCTGCGCAGCGAGAAAAACGCCCACAGCCATGCCGACGATGCCCCACACTACCGTCATGAGCGCGAATTGCCTCACGATCTTGTAGTTGAAGGTATCGGCCTTGCTTGCGATTGCGGCGCAATCGTTCATCGCCCTTCCCCTAAAGTTACAGATAGCTCCAGGCTGCAATGATGGGACTAGTCAAACAAGGCAGCGTTGATCTGGATCAAGCATCTGGTTACACGGCGGGGAACGCGGCGCCGGCGCAACGGGTCCAGGCGCGAAATCAAGCGCGCCGCTCAGCCGCGGCTGGCGGGGCCGCTGTCGTCATCGAGCAGGATGGCGCGGCCGGCGTCATCGGTGTCGTCATACTGGCCGTTGAACACGGCCCACCACAGCGACACCCCGATGGCCAGCACGAACAGCAGGGACAGGGGCAGGAGCAGATAGAGGATGGTCATTGCGCCGCTTCCAGCGCGGCGGCGGGCGCGGGCGCGCCAGCCCAGTCGCGGCGGCACAGGCGCCACGAGTTGTAGGCGACCGCCAGCGAGGACACCAGCATGGTGATCGCGGCCAGCCATGGCGTGACCCAGCCGACCAACGCCAGCGGGGTCATCAGCAGGTGCCAGACCACCGATCCGTTCAGGTTCTGGCGAGCGCGGCGGCGCGCCTCGCCCAGCAGTTCGTCCAGCGCCGCATCGGACATGTTGGGATGGGCCGCCAGCGCCGAATGGGCGGAGGCCATGGCGGTGGGCACCGCCATCGACATGGCGCAGGGACAGCTCATCACCAGGAGCGCCACCATCACCGGGATACTGTGCGCCGGATCGATGTAGGCCCAGGCGGCCGCGGCGGCCAGCGCCAGCGCGACCTGGACCATGACGAAGCGCGAGGCCAGCCGGTCGGCGCGCGCGCCCAGTTCCAGGCGCTGCGCCTCCACGCGCTCGTGGCGCAAGCCGCCTGCCGCGCCGCCGAAGGACTGGCGGGCGCACAGCTCCAGGTAGCGCGCGGTCAACAGGAAGGCCACGAACATCGTGACCGAATCGAAGTAGACCTCGCCGCGCCCCGTGTAGGTGGCGTGGACGCTGGGAATGAAGGCGGCGACGATGCCCAGGGCCACCGGCACGTCCATGCCGGCGCGGCCATGGCGCAGGTTGTCGCCGGCGTGGCGCCAGATCGGCCAGGCCGAATACACCACGACCGGCACGGTCAGCGCAAAGCTGGCCCAGTTCATCAGCACGATGGCCCAGTCCAGCGTTTCCAGCGCATCGGCGGGCATGCTTTCATGCCGCAGGTAGCCGGGCCAGGCGAACATCATCACCTGCATCATCGCCAGCCACGCCAGCGACAGGCGCACGAGCGCATGGCGGCGCTGCTGGCGGTCGGCGTCGGACAGGCCGGCCGGGACGGCGAAGATCGATTTTGCTCGCATGCGCCGATGTTACTCAGCGCGTTACAAAGCCGCCTTGATCTGGATCAAGGCGGATCTGGCGGGTTTGCCCCGGCAACGCCGACCGGGCGCGATCCGGCTCAGGGACGCTGGCGGCGCAGCACGTCCACTACCGCCCGCATCAGGCTGGCGAGTTCGCCGTCGGCGATCGTCAACGCCGGCGTCAGGTAGACCACATTGCCGAACGGCCGCACCCACACGCCGGCTTCGACCAGGCGCCGCTTCAGGCCCTCGCGGTCGGCGATGCCGTCCAGTTCCACCACGCCGATCGCGCCCAGCACGCGCACGTCGCGCACCCAGGGCAGCTCGCGGCACGGTTCCAGGCCGGCCGTCAGGCTCGCGGAGATCGCTTGCGCCTGGGCCAGCCGCGGTTCGGTCTCAAAGAGATCCAGCGAGGCGTTGGCTGCGGCGCAGGCCAGCGCATTGCCCATGAAGGTGGGGCCGTGCATCAGCGCGTGCGAAGGATCGTCGGACCAGAACGCCTCGAATACCCGGCTGCTGGCCACCGTGGCGGCCAGCGGCAGGGTGCCTCCGGTCAGCGCCTTGGACAAGGTCACGATGTCCGGCCGGATGCCGGCCTGCTCGAAGGCGAACATGGTGCCAGTGCGGCCAAAGCCGGTGAAGATCTCGTCGAAGATCAGCAGCAGGCCGTGCCGGTCGGCCAAACGGCGCAGACGGCGCAGTACTTCCGGGTCGTGCAGCAGCATGCCGCCCGCGCCCTGAACCAGCGGCTCGACCAGGATGCCGGCCAGCCGCGATCCATGGGATTCCAGGTGGGCCTCCAGCGCAACCAGCTCCGCTTCGCCGCGCGGCAGGTCGACGATG
Organism: Achromobacter sp. GW823-FHT04E03; assembly: GCF_058796095.1. Classification (NCBI taxonomy): domain Bacteria; kingdom Pseudomonadati; phylum Pseudomonadota; class Betaproteobacteria; order Burkholderiales; family Alcaligenaceae; genus Achromobacter; species Achromobacter sp. GW823-FHT04E03. The sequence goes on from NZ_JBXAIJ010000001.1 coordinate 1,839,507, forward strand.
TCGTGTTCGGCCAGCATGCCGCGGTACAGGCTGTGCATGCCCTCGTCCGGATCGCACACCGCCATGGTGCCGAAGGTGTCGCCGTGATAGCCGCCGCGGAACGCCAGGAAACGGCTGCGGCCGCGTTCGCCCTGGTTGAGCCAGAACTGCAACGCCATCTTCATGGCGACTTCCACCGCCACCGAGCCGGAATCGGTATAGAAGACGCGGTCCAGTCCCGGCCCCAGCATGCCGGCCAGGCGGCGGGCCAGGGTCAATGCGGGTTCATGGGTCAGTCCGCCGAACATGACGTGCGGCATGGCGTCCAGCTGCGCGCGCACCGCCTGGGCGATGTGCGGGTGGTTGTAGCCGTGGCAGGCCGTCCACCAGGACGCGACGCCGTCGATCAGGCTGCGGCCGTCGGCCAGCTCAAGCCGGCTGCCATGGCTGCGCACCACGGGCAGCGGCGGCGTGGCCGTCTTCATTTGGGCATAGGGTAGCCAGATATGGGGCTGGCCCTGGGCCAACCAGTCGGGCGTGTGCATGATTCACCTCTCGATACCGGCGGCGCGAGCCGGGTCCGCCCGGCGCATCCGGCCGGAACGGGGGCAGCGTCCGCCTCCACTACAATGGCCCGCATTCTACGGCCTGGCGCGGCCTCCCCCTGCCCGGCCGCTGCCGGAAATATAGATGTCCAAGCTGGATCCGCTTTTCTCCTCCGAGCTGGCGCGCGCGGAAGCGCGCCGCGTGCGCCGCCGCCTGCGCACGGCCTCCGCCGCCGCCCCGGGACGCCTCGTCCTCGAGGGCGAGCCGGTCCTGAACTTCTCCAGCAATGATTACCTCGGCCTGTCGCGGCATCCGCTGCTGGTCGAGCGGTCGCGCGAATGGGCAGCCCGCCACGGCGCGGGCGCCCAGGCGTCGCGCCTGGTGACCGGCAACCTGGACTTGCACGAACAGGTGGAAGCCAAGCTGGCCCGGCTGAAAGGCACCGAAGCCGCGCTGCTGCTGGCCTCGGGCTGGCAAGCCAACGCCGCCGTGCTGCCCGCCCTGCTGCGCGCGGCCGCCAGCCAGGGCGAGGTCGAGCTGTATGCCGACAAGCTCAACCACGCCAGCCTGCACCATGGCTGCCAGGCGGCGGGCGTGAAGCAGATCCGCTTCCGGCACAACGACCTGGACCATCTGGAAAGCCTGCTGGCCGCCAGGGCGGACAGCGCGGCCGGCCAGCCTGTATCGCGATTCATCGTCACCGAAAGCGTGTTCAGCATGGACGGCGACCGGACCGACGTGGAACGGCTGGCAACCCTGGCCGACCGCTACCGCGCCTTCGTCTACCTGGACGAAGCGCACGCCACCGGCGTGCTGGGCCCCCGCGGCATGGGGCTGGCAGGGCTGGCGCCCGGCCGCATCGACCTGGCCATGGGCACGTTCAGCAAGGCGCTGGGCGGATTCGGCGCCTACGTCGCCGGTTCGCGCGCGCTGTGCGACTACCTGGTCAACGCCTGCTCGGGCTTCATCTACACGACGGCGCTGCCGCCCGCGGTGCTGGGCGCCATGGACGCGGCGCTGGACCTGGTGCCCACGCTGGACGCCGAACGCGCCCGCCTGGCGGCCGCGGGCGACAACCTGCGCGCCGCGCTGCGCGGCATGGGGCTGGACACGGGGGCATCCTCCACCCAGATCGTGCCGGCCATCGTGGGTGACGAAGCCCGCGCCCTGGCGCTGGCCTCGGGACTGGAACAGCGCGGCTTGCTGGCCGTGGCGATCCGCCCGCCCACCGTCCCCGCCGGCACCAGCCGCCTGCGCGTCACGCTGAGCGCCGCGCACCGCGACGTGGACGTGGCGCGGCTGATCGACGGTTTCGCCGCCGCGCTGGCGTGATGGCCGCCGTTCCCATGCAAGCCGGCATGCCCCGCCCCACCCTGCTGTTCGTACACGGCTGGGCCTTCGACGCCTCCGTCTGGACGCCGCTGCGCGCCGAACTCGCAGACTGGCCGCAAGCCGTCTTCGACGCGGGCTACTTCGGGCTGGCGCAGGGGCCTGCCATGGCCGGCCCGGTGATCGCCATCGGCCATTCGCTGGGCGTGTTGCGCCTGTTGCGCGAACTGCCGCAAGACTGCCTCGGCCTGGTGTCGATCAACGGCTTCGCCCGCTTTTCCGCCGGCCCCGGCTTCGAGGCCGGCGTGGCGCCACGCGTGCTGGATCGCATGTCCAGGCGCCTGTCCTCCGACCCCGCGGCGGTGCTGGGCGACTTCCGCCAGCGCTGCGGCGACGCCACCGATTTCAGCGAGCCGCAGCTGGCGCCGCTGGCGCGCGACCTGCAAGCCCTGCGCGACGAGGACCGGCGCGAGGCCCTGGCGGCGCTGCCCGTGCCGCTGTTGGTCCTGGCTGGCGCCGACGATCCCATCGTGCCCCCGGCCATGACGCAGGCAGTTTTTGCCGGCAAGGCCGACACGGAGATCCATGAGCGGGCTGGCGGCGGCCACCTGCTGCCGGTGTCGGATGCGCCCTGGTGCGCGGAGCGGATCCGCGCCTTCGTTGCCGGACTGGCGCACGCCGCATGACGCAAGCCCCCCGCAACGCTGGCATCGGCGCGCGCTTTGGCGCCGCCGCCCCGGCCTATGAAAACCACGCGTCCGTCCAGCGGCTGGCAGCCGAGCGGCTGGCCGGCGATATCGCGCTGCTGCCCCTGCCATCCCGCCCGCGCATCCTGGAGATCGGCTGCGGCACCGGCCTGCTGACCCAGGCGCTGGCGCGCCGCATCGGTCCCGCCGACTGGACCGTCACCGACATCGCTGCCGGCATGCTCGCGGCCGCGCAGCGCGGCCCCGCATTGCCAGGCCAGGCCCGCTATCAATTGCTGGACGGCGAGCACCCCGCGGGGCTCGAAGGCGGCTACGACCTGATCTGCTCCAGCCTGGCGGTGCAATGGTTTTCCGACCTGAATGCCGGGCTGGGCCGGCTGGCCGCGCTGCTCGCCCCGGGCGGCTGCCTGGCCGTGGCGACGCTGGCGGACGGCACATTCCAGGAATGGCAGGCCGCCCATGCTGCGGCAGGGCTTGCCGCCGCCACGCCGCGTTACCCGGCCGCCGCCTCCATCCATCCGGACAGGGGCAATCTGGCGGGTGGCGTGCGCAGCGAACGGCTGATACAAAATCATCCTGACGGGCTGCATTTCCTGCGCGCCCTGAAAGGCATAGGCGCCACCACGCCCGCTCCAGGACGCGCGCCGCTGGGCGCGGCGCAACTGCGGCGGGTGCTGGCGGCGTTTGACGAACAAGGAGCCGGGGTGACCTATCACCTGGCCTACGGTATGTGGAAAAAATCGAACCAATCCCCCGCCGGCGTTTTCGTGACCGGCACTGATACCGGCATCGGCAAGACCCTGGTGTCCGCGATCCTGGCGCGCGCCTGGAACGCCGACTACTGGAAGCCCGTGCAGACGGGCGTGGCGGAAGAACCCGGCGACACCGAGACCGTGGCGCAACTGGCCGGGCTGCCGCCCGAACGCCTGCACCTGCCCGCCTACGTGCTGCAGGCGCCGCTGTCGCCCTGGGCCGCGGCCACGCTGGAAGACACCATCGTCGACGCCACCAGCATCGTCCCGCCGGCCACGCAGGCGCCGCTGATCGTGGAAGGCGCGGGCGGCCTCTACGTGCCGATCGACGACACCCACATGATGATCGACCTGATCGCCAGGCTGGATATGCCGGTGGTGCTGGCCGCCCGCAGCGGACTGGGCACCATCAACCACACCCTGCTCAGCCTGGAGGCCCTCAAGCGCCGCGGCATTCCGGTTCTGGGCGTGATCATGAGCGGACCGCTTTCGGCGGGCAACAAGGAAGCCATCGAGCGCTTTGGCGACGTCCGCGTGCTGGCCGAGATTCCGCCCTTGGCCAAGGTCGACGCGCAAACCGTCCAGGCCCTGGCCAGCGCCATTCCTCCGCTGGCGGAATGCCTGCAGGCGCTGGGCGGTGCGCCCGCGGTCGCCAGTTGAGATCCTGGCGCGGCCGCGGATGGCGTGATTTCCGGGGCCGTAGCCGTTACGCATTCGTACAAAATAAATTCCGCTGACGGCCACCCGTCCCCCACGCGGACAGGTTCCGCCGCAGCACTTCGCGTGGCTGAGGATGGCGGCAAAAGTCTCATGCAAAGCATGAACTTCCCCCGCGTAAGCACGCCTCTCCTACATCTTTCAGCCACATCCGGATTCTCAAGCCGGCGCTGCCGCGGCGACAGCGGCCGCATGCTCGTGCGTTGTTGACTACTAACGCAACACAACGATAATTTTCGCCACATTGGCAGTTCGATTCGCAGGTAGCTGGACGTGCAGGATTTCGTTCCTGGGTTTCCTTATTTGCAGGAGAACTGGCATGGTCACCAGAAGGCTGAACATTCCTGTTTTGGCCCCCAATCCCAACCGTAATTTCTTCGACGGCACCCGCCCCGGCCATGCCGTGCTGCGCCCGGCCGATCTGCTGGCCTTGCGGCTGGAGCTGCGCAACCTGACGGTCACGCCGGGCCAACCTCCTCGCCTGAAAAAGGCTGGCGACGGGGCCGCCACGCTCATCGTTCACTTCCCGCCGCAGTCGATCAGCGAAGAGACGTTCTTCGAACGTCCGCCTCCCGGCACCGCCAACCAGCCGCCGCCCCGTCCTACGCCGGGCAAGCCGGAACCAGGCGGCGTGGAAGATCCCACCGGTCCGCCGGTGCGCGCGCGCATCGCCGGCGAATCGCGGCTGGCCTTTGACGTTCCCGACGGCTTCGACGTGCCCTACACGCTGGAAGGCGTGCTGGCCGCGATCGAGTCGCTGCCGTTGACCGTGGCCGCCAATGCGCGCCCGCCCGGGCCCAGCGCGCCGCGCCTGAACCTGCGCGATCTGTTCGACACCCGCATCGACAAGCTCTCGCCGGTGCAACGCGCGGCGCTATCGAGCTTCGCGCTGCGCAGCGCACGCATCGCCACGCAGCAGAATGCGCCCGGTGCGCTGTTGCTGCGGCAGGCCGGCGGCGCGCCAGGCCTGCGCGCATTGCGCCTGGGCGGCGGCGCGCCGGTCCGTGAGGTTCAGCGCACCAGCGCCCTGATCGAAATCCTCAGGCGCGGCCCCAAGCCCGCGCTGCCCGCCGCGCAGCAGACGGCGATAGAACTGCCGTGGCGGCTGATCCTCAGCCCGCATGCGGACGAACGCTGGCGCCACGCCAAGGCGCCAGCGACTTCCGCCGCCACGCAGCACACCGAGCTCTGGCATACCCAGCTGCTGGCCGCGCAGCCGCAGAACAGCGCAACGGCGCCGCAGGCGGACGATCCCAAGCCGACCCTGCGCGCCATCTGGGCGCTGGGCGGCGAAGGCACGACCAAGCCCATGCAGGCAGCGTTTCCCGTGCCGGCGACGACCTATCTGCCGCAACCGAACACCTCGCCCTTCCGCATGCCGATGGACGATTTCGACCGGTTCCAGATCGCGCACCTGTCGTCGAATTTTTCCGTCGCCAACTACACGCCGCAGCCGGTGGACGCCAAGCTGCTGATGCTGTCCGCGCTGGGCGCCTGGCTGGACTCGCGCGGCAACTGGGACGCGCCCGGGCTGTCGCTGGAAGAATGGACGCATCGCGGCGCCATGGGCCGCGACCACTACGTCCGCGTGGTCTACAAGGGCCTGCTGTTCCCCTTCGGCCACCGCGCTTCGCTGGTGAAGGTCAGCGAACGCAAGTTCCATACGGCCAGGGCGGGTAACCCGGCCTACCTGCGCCAACGCCTGTTCATCATCGTGCGCCAGCGCGAACGCGTGTATGCCGATCCGCAACTGCAGGCGCGGGACGACTCGGGGAACATGATCTTCCTGCATCGGCAGATGCCATTCTCCAGCGTGCGCATCCTGACCACCGTCACGCCAAGTTTGGATGCCCCTACCTCCCAGGCCAGCAACATCGATGGCCTGGGACAATTGCTGTTCTGGCCGTGCATAGGCGGAACCCCCTTCCGCTTCGCCTGTTCGGCCACCGACATCGATGGCCGCATCGTGCAGTTCGACCTGCCCATGATCTTCATGGACGGCGGCCATGCCTGCCCGCGCAAGCTCAGCGGCCAATGGCTGACGCCGGACTACGTGAACGCGGAGATTTTCGCGAAGCAGACGCGCAAGGCCTGGCGCGATGCCGAATCCGGCCGCCGCACCGCGCAGTTCAAGCAGCAGCGCGTCACGTTCGCCTCCCCGCTCAAGCCCGGCGATACCGCCGCGCAAGCGGAGACGATCGAGTTCGACGGTTTGGTCGATCCGGGCAATACCCAGCTGCGCGCCTACAGCGACTCCTTGAACGGCCCGCTGTTCTATCCCGGCATCAAGCGCGCCGAGATACGCATCGCCGCGCTGGCTGAACTGACCGGCAGCGACAGCAACAGCGTGCTGAGCTGGAACGACCATTACCTGCGGTTCGGATTCGATTCCGGCAACGTCGGCCAGGTCTTCGGCAACATAGACGCCGAGCCCGGCTATCGCGGCGACGCGGTGCTGAACTTCTCCGCGCAGGGCGACCGCGCGGGCGGCTTCGTCCAGCCGAATCTGCGCCCCACGGCGCTGTCGCGCATGGCGGGTCCGGTCAGCGGCAAGGTCTCGGACTTCGTCGCCGGCAAGATGAGCGGCCCGGATATCTTCCCCAAGGTCATGTCCTCGGACCTGCCCTTTCCGCTGCTGTTCGGCTGCATACCGCTGGGCGACGTGATTGAAGCGGTGTCCAACGCCGCCGGCACGCCGGAGCGGGTGCCGCGCTTCGTATCGGAAGCCTGCTCCCAGCTGGAAAGCCTGGTCAACGAAATGGGCCGGCTCTACGCCCTGGTGGCGGACCTGGCGCAGCAACCAGGCCGCATCGCCGAGGCCGCGTTGCAGGTGTTGAAAGACACCTTGCAGGATCTGCTCGGCCAGGCGCAGGCCTACGCGCAGAACCTGGTGCAGGACGCAAAGGCCCGCGTCAACGATCTGATCGCCGCGCTGGACGCCGTGCGCGCGCAGGTCGCGCTGCTGGCCGGACTGTCCTTCGACGCCGCGCCCGCGCTGCCGGGATTGCCCGCCGTGCTCACCGCCGCGCGCGATGCCGCGCGGGCGTTGAGCACCGCGGCGGACGCGCAGGTGAACGGCGCGCACTTGCCTGATGGCCTGCGGCAATCGCTGCGCCAGGCCGCCAACACCGCCCAGACGCTCCTGGACAGCGTCGGCGTCGTGCCGGCGCTGCTGGTGCAGGGCAAGGCGCTGTACGACGCGCTCGACGCGGTTGTGGGCCACCCCGACCAGCTGGACGACCTGTTCGCCGACGCCGCGACGCTCAGGCCGCGTCTGCAGGCCATCACGGCCGCGGTCGATCCGCTGTCCGGCACCATAGGCGGCGCACGCCTGCTGGAAGGCGCGCCGCGCCAGATCGCGCAGACAGCGCTGCAGGCGGTCAAGCTGGCGGTCGATGCGGTGCTGGCCAGCGCGGAGCTGCTGGAACTGCTGACCGGCGATGAGCTCACCCTCCGCTTCGACTGGAATCCGGTGATCAAGAGCTGGTCGATCAAGCCTGGCGACCCGCCGCTGTTCCGCGTCAACGATACGCATGGCTTTCGCGTGGCGGTGGAAGCGCGTGTGCGCAAGAACGGGCAGAGCGCGCCCAAGATGTCGGTGGTCTGCTCGCTGAAGGACTTCGACCTGGTCCTGATCGCGCCTGCCAGCTTCATGGAGCTGAACTTCGAGAAGATCGAGTTCCGCATCGACACGGCCGCGAAGATGGACGTGGACGTGCTGCTGACAGACATCAAGTTCGTGGGCCCGCTATCCTTCGTCGAAACGCTGCGCGACCTGATCCCGCTGGACGGATTCTCCGATCCGCCTTATCTGGATATCTCGGCCAAGGGCGTGGACGCCGGCTTCGACCTGGCGCTGCCGGCCGTCGCCATCGGCGTCTTCAATCTGTCCAACCTCAGTCTGGGCGCGGGCTTCACCGTGCCCTTCATCGGCCAGCCCCTGTCCGTGCGCTTCAATTTCTGCACGCGCGAACAGCCTTTCAACCTGTCGGTATGCATGTTCGGCGGCGGCGGGTTTTTCGGCATCACCCTGGATCCCAGCGGCATCCAGCTGATGGAAGCGGCCTTCGAGTTCGGCGCCAGCGTGTCGGTGAATCTGGGGGTGGCCTCCGGCGGCGTGCACGTCATGGCCGGCATCTACTTCCGCATGGAAAAGAACGCCTGCTCGCTGGCCGGCTACTTCCGCATGGGCGGCTGCGTCAGCGTGCTCGGCATCGTCAGCATTTCCATAGAGATCTACCTGGAACTGCGCTACGAGTTCGAAAGCGGCAAATGCGCGGGGCGCGCCACCATCACCGTCGAGATCGAAGTCTTCATGTTCTCGATGAGCGTGTCGCTGTCATGCGAACGCAAGTTCGCCGGGTCCAATGGCGACCCCGGCTTCCGCGACCTGATGGGGCCGCATCCCGACCTGCCGCTGGCGCAGGAACTGGCGCAGATCGACGACAGCAGCGAGTACGCCTGGCGCGAATACGCCGAAGCCTTTGCCTGAGGAACGTCCATGGCCAAGCAAACGATAGTCTGGACCGCGATCCCCAACGGCCGCGTGCCCGCCGGCCCCGACGCCGGCCGGCTGCGCATCTCCATCGTGGCCTCGCCGCGCCTGACGCCGCAGGCCGTCAACGAGCAGCAGTTGCACGCGTTCGCCGACTGGGTCAACTGGCCGCGCACGCTGGAGCGCGTGCGCTTTGCGCTGAACACCGGCGCGGCGGAGATCGAACTGGAGCCGCAGGCGCAGGCCGACGCGGCGCTCTGGGAACGGCTGCTGCCCAAGACCACGCCGGTCGCCGGCTTCGTGTTCCGCGACATGAGCAAGGTCAACCTGTTCTCGTATTCGGTGTCGGGTGTGCTGGGCCTGGCGCGCAAGCACTACGGCAGGCTGGCGGTGCAGGCCACCGGCACGCCGCCCACCCTGCTGCCCTGGCGCGACGCGCATCCGGGCCTAAAGGACATGCTGGGCGACTGCGGCACGCGCACGACCTTCATCTCGCTGGGCGACCGGCGCGTCGAAATGCCGCTGCCTGGCTTCGACCGCTTCTTCGACGACGGCGGCGACGGCGCCGAGCGCGTGCTGCGCTCGCAGGTCTACGGCCCGCACAGCGTCTACGAAGGCCACGCCGCCGCGCCGGGCGTGAACGCCGAAGGCAATCCCCAGCCCGGGGTGAGCTTTCCGCTGCGCGCCCTACCCACCCGCTGGAACGACGGCGGGCTCGCCGGCCCCGACCAGAACCTGATGAAGCTATGGAACTCACAGGCCGAGTACACCCTGTTCCAGGCCAACCGCTTCTATCGCCGCGATCCGCCCACGGCGCAACAACGCAGCATCCGGCGGCCGGACGGCGAGAACGTACCCGCGCCGCCCGTCCAGCCGGAAATGGATTTCCACGCCATCGTGGCGTCCTACGGCGATTACCCGGCGCTGCTGCGCCAGCTCGGACTGGTCATTGATTGCCTGGTCCCGGCGGGCTCGGCCTTGGAGCAGCAGTTGGCGGCGGCGCCCGCCGCGCAGGGCTATTTCTTCCTGACCCTGCGGTGGGAGGACGGACACGACGCCGGCGATGACGCCTGCCCTGCCACCGCTTGGACGGGCGACGCGGAACGCTTCACCACGCGTCCGCGAAACCCCGCCGACCATGAGCGCGGCATGCTGAAGCTGCGCCGCGCCGACGACAGCTGGAACCTGTACGAACCCCGCACGCCGTTCGACGTCTACCAGGTCGACGCCGACGGCGCGGCGCTCAAGACCGTGGACTTCGTGCTCAGCGCACAAAATCTGATCGCCAGGAGCCTGGCGCTGGGCGCCGACGGCGCGGTGACCTACACCACCGGCGACAAACAGGGCGTGGCCGCGCTGCGCTCGGGCGGCCTGGGCGTGGCGCGGCGCGGCCGCGCCTGGGAAGTGGCGCAGAACGCGGCGGCCGCGGCCCTGAAGAATGCCGCCCTGTCGGGCGCGCCGGGCAGCATCGTGCTCTATGCCGAGGATCTGCTGCGCGGCTATCGCGTGGATGCGCAAGCGCAGGCTCCAGGCGATTCCCCGAAATGGCGCTCGTTGTGCCAGCGCGCCGGCACCTACCGCTGCACGGACGGCGGCGCGCCGCTGCAATTTCCTGATGACGAGGGCTATGTGAAAGGCGCCTCCACCAGCGGCGGTGAGAATCCGGACGACCAATACCTGCATGAATCCCTGTTCCGCTGGACTGGCTGGAGCCTGGTGGCGCCGCGTCCGGGACGCACCCTGCGCGACCGCGTGGATCCGGACAGCGGCGTGCAGGGCGAAACGCCGGAAGACGTGCAGGACACGGCCACGGAAAAAGGCAACGGCCTGGCGGTCAGCTTCGCGGCGGCCAAGGGCAGCCTGCCGCGCCTGCGCTTCGGCATGCCCTACCGCTTCCGCGCGCGCCTGGTGGACCTGGCCGGCAACAGCCTGGCGCATGACGATCCATCGCTTGAGCGCGACGACAACGCCACCCAGCCGGTCGTCTACTGGCGCTTCGAACCGGTGGATCCGCCCGCGCTGGTGCAGCGCGCCCGCCTGAGCGAAGGCGAGTCGCTGGAACGCATGGTGATCCGCAGCAATACCGGCATGGACCCGGCGGCCTACCTCGACAGCCCCGATTTCAAGGCTGCACGCCAGGAGGACGCATCCAAGGACTACGCGTATACCGCCATCAATGAACGCCACGTGGTGCCGCCCAAGGCCTCGCAGCTGCAATGCGAAACACATGGCCTGTTCGACGGCATGATGGGCAACCCCGCCAACATCAAGCAGGCCTATGAAATCGCAGCCCGCGACGCGGGCACGCTCTACGACCAGGGGCCAGGCACGGACATAGAACTCGTGACGCCGCAGGCGTTGGACCAGGTCGCCACCACCGCACAGGTGCCGCCGAAAGAGCCCTCGCCCGAGCACCCCACCGGCGAGCGCCTGGCCGCCGGGCAATATGTCATCCACCGCGAAGCCCAGGTGCTCACGCCCTATTTGCCGGACCCCGCTGCGGGCGGCATCGCGCTGCGCGCCCAGCCCGGCCATGCCTTGCCTGGCGTCACGGGACCGAAGGTGCTGGGACCCAGCGCGGTGATCGCGCTAACGCCCGCGCAAGAACTTGTGCTGCTGGTGGCGCATGCGTCCAAATGGCCGGACACGCTGGGCTTGCGCATCGTGCTGGAAGAGCGCCGCGCCACCCTGGCCGACCCGCCCTGCTCGGAGGATTTCCTCGACGACGGACTCCCAAGCTGGGACGAGGCCAAGCGGGTCCTGACCTTCTACCTGCCCAAAGGGCGCATTGCCCGCTTGCGCTATTCCAGTTTTGTGAATCCCGGCCTGGCCAACACCTTCGGCATCCCCGCCTGGGCGAGCAACGAAGGCGAGCGCGCGACGCTGCGCCTGTCGTCCGTGCTGGGCGGCTGCTGGATGGTCACGCCGTACCGCTCGCTGGTGCTGGTCCATGCGACCCAGCAGCCGATCTGCGAGCCCCTGCTGCTGATGGCCGAGGAACCGCAGCGCGGACCTGGCGATGCCCATGCAAACCTGTATGCCCGCGTGCGGTTGCACGGCCCCACCACCGGCAAGGTCGAGATCGAGGCCGACTGGCACGAATGGGTGGATGACCTGCAGAAGCCGCGTCCGGAACGCCAGGCCGGCCATGGCGTGCTGGCGGAGGTTCCCTTGTCCGAGAACTACGCAAACCTCTTCACCCTGAGCAATGCGGTGAAGGAACAACTGAACGCGGACGGCAAGCTGCGCGCGCGCGGCGACCGCCATGAATTCGGCGACACCCGCTTTCGCCTCATCCGCTACCGCCTGCGCGCGGCCACGCGGTTCCGCGAATACCTGCCGCCCTCGCTGTACGCGCAGACGGACAAGGTCACGCGGCTGGGGCCCGTTGCCGACGGCCCGCTGGTGGAAACAGGCGCGAACGATGACCCGGGCGCTCCGGTGCTCAGGCGCGACGGCACGGCGCAGAACACCATCGTGCGCGCCAGCGCGCCGCCGGACGCCCCCGTCCTGACCTACGTCGTGCCGACCTTCCGCTGGGAGGAAACGGCGAGCAACGGCAAGCTGGACGTGACGCGACTCGGCAACGGCCTGCGGGTCTGGCTGGAGCGGCCCTGGTTCTCCTCCGGCGACGGCGAGCTGCTGGGCGTGGTGATCGCGGGCGACGGCCAGAACTTCACCGACATCACCAACCCGCTGACGCCGTTGGTGACGCAATGGGGCATGGATCCGCTCTGGGAGACGCCCCCGCCCAAGCACAAGGCGCGCGTGTCGGACTTCTCGGCGCGCGTCACCGACGAGCAGGTCTATCTGCAGGAAATCCCGGCCCAGCTGGTCCACGTGGTCGGACACCGCGTGCGCTGGAGCGAGGAACGCGCGCGCTGGTATTGCGACATCGAGCTCGATCCCGGCCGGACCTACATGCCCTTCGTGCGCCTGGCGCTGGCGCGCTATCAGCCCAACGCCATCGGTTCGGCCAAGCTGTCGCGGGTGGTGCAGGCCGAGTTCTCCCAGGTGCTGCCGCGCCGCCGCGCGGTGTTCGAGGTCAAACGCGGCCGGCTGGCGTTCAGCCTGCGCGGCGTGGTGCCCAAGCATGGACCCATGAAGTTCCCGCTGGACTCCGAGTACCTGAACATCTCCTTCATCCCTGGCATAGGCCAGACCGCCGAAAGCGGCCGCAACCGCGTAGAGCTGGTGCTGCAGACGCGCGACCCGGCGCTGGACAGCGACCTGGCCTGGAGCGACGCCGCCGTGCTGGCGTCGGGCCTGCTGGACCCGTCCGGGCCGGCGCCCCAGCCGCCCGGCCCGATACCTGGCCCCATACTCATAGACCGCATGCGCGAACTGCCCATCCTGGAAACCGCCACGCCCGCGACGCTGGCCGATCTATCGCGCCTGGGCAACGTGGCGGTCGGCCCGGTGGTGCGTTTTCCGCCGGTGCTGGAGGGGCCTCTGCTGGGCGAACTGCTGGACCCGGTCATCTGGTCCGCCAGCGTCACGCTGCCCGACCGCGGCGGCAAGCCCGCGCGCATCGCGGTGCGCGAGTATGAACGCTATTACACCGACAACGCCGTGCCCGAACGGCGCGCCGGCGCCATCCAGCAGCGTCGCGTGGTGGAGGAAAGGCTGGTGTATTCGGCGTTCTTCGGGCTCTAAAAAAAAAGGGTGCCCGAAGGCACCCGAATCCACCCTACAACAGCAACTACAACTGCATAACTCTCCTGCGATGCTTACGCGGCCTTCTGTTCCTTGCCGTGTTCGAACTGCGCTTCCTCCGTCGAACCGGTCAGCGCGGTGGTCGAGGACTGGCCGCCTTCGATGGTCTGCGTCACGGCGTCGAAGTAGCCGGTGCCGACCTCGCGCTGGTGCTTCACGGCGGTGAAGCCCATTTCAGCGGCGGCGAACTCCTTCTGCTGCAGTTCGACGAAGGCGCTCATCTGGCGGCGGGCGTAGCCGTGGGCCAGTTCGAACATGCCGTAGTTCAGCGCGTGGAAGCCGGCCAGCGTGATGAACTGGAACTTGTAGCCCATGGCGCCCAGCTCGCGCTGGAACTTGGCGATGGTGCCGTCGTCCAGGTTCTTCTTCCAGTTGAACGAGGGCGAGCAGTTGTAGGCCAGCAGCTTGCCCGGGAACTGGCGATGGATGGCCTCGGCGAACTTGCGGGCGTATTCCAGGTTGGGCGTGGACGTTTCGCACCAGATCAGGTCGGCGTACGGCGCATAGGCCAGGCCGCGCGAGATGGCCTGGTCGATGCCGGCCTTGGTGCGGAAGAAGCCTTCGACGGTGCGCTCGCCGGTGATGAAGGGACGGTCGTTCTCGTCGACGTCGCTGGTCACCAGGTCGGCCGCGTCAGCGTCGGTGCGGGCCAGCAGCACGGTGGGCGTGCCCATCGTGTCGGCCGCCAGGCGCGCCGACACCAGCTTGGCGACGGCCTCGCGGGTCGGGACCAGCACCTTGCCGCCCATGTGGCCGCACTTCTTGACCGAAGCCAGCTGGTCTTCGAAGTGCACGCCCGAAGCACCGGCCTCGATCATCGCCTTCATCAGTTCGAACGCATTCAGCACGCCGCCGAAGCCGGCTTCGGCGTCCGCCACGATCGGGGCGAAGAAATCGATGTAGCCTTCGTCGCCCGGATTCTTGCCTTCCATCCACTGGATCTGGTCGCAGCGGGTCAGCGAATTGTTGATGCGGCGGACCACTTGCGGCACCGAATTGGCGGGGTACAGCGACTGGTCGGGATACATCTCGCCGGCCAGGTTGGCGTCGCCGGCAACTTGCCAGCCGGACAGGTAGATCGCCTTCAAGCCGGCCTTGACCTGCTGCATGGCCTGGTTGCCGGTCAGGGCGCCCAGCGAATTCACGAAAGGCTCGCTATGCAGCAATTCCCACAGACGGGTGGCGCCGCGGCGCGCCAGCGTGTGTTCCACGCCGATGGAGCCGCGCAGGCGGATGACGTCCTCGGCGCTGTAGTCGCGCTTGATGCCTTGCCAACGGGCGTTTTCAGCCCAGTCCTTCTGCAGATTGCGGATTTCGGTTTCGCGGTTGCTCATGTTGATGCTCCTGGTCAGTGATGGGAAGACTTCAAAAGATTCGCGTCCTGCGTTGCGTGAATCGTTGAACAAAGTCTATGCCTCTGCTGCGGAGCAATGTGGACTGATGTCTTATAGAAGACGAAAAATATTATTCTTATAAATCAATAAATTACAAACTTGATTTCGTATTGCGGAACGCAATTATCATCTGTGAAATGGGCTCCCGCTGCTGCGCAGCAGTGGCTTTCACATGACGAAGGTTGCATTTCACAATGTGGAAAATCGGCCTTTTTTTCGACCGCCTACAATGCGTTCATTCTTCAAGTTTCCGATGACTCCGCTATGACGCTGTCCCACGGCCCGCTGGGCCAGAGCGTGGCCTACGCCTCGCAATACGACCCCTCCCTGCTCTTCCCCATCGCGCGTTCGCACAATCGCGCGGCGCTGAACCTGGAAGCCGGCAAGCTGCCCTTTACCGGCGTGGACCTGTGGAATGCCTATGAGCTGTCCTGGCTGGATGCCAAGGGCAAGCCGCGCGTGGCCATGGCCACCTTCTCGGTGCCGGCCGACAGCCCCAACATCATCGAGTCCAAGTCCTTCAAGCTCTATCTGAACTCGTTCAACCAGACCCGCCTGGTCAATTCGGCCGCCCTGCGCGGTCGCCTGGAGCGCGACCTGAGCGCCGCCGCCGGCGCGCCGGTGGGGCTGGATTTCTTCCTGCCGCAGCGCTTCTCCGAATTGCAGATGGGCGAAATGGATGGCGTCTATATAGACAAGCTGGATATCGAAATCGATACCTACGAGCCCGCCCCCGAAGTGCTGCGCACCCGCGCGGGCGACGTGGTCGAGGAAACGCTGGCGTCGCGCCTGTTGAAATCGAACTGCCCCGTCACGGGCCAGCCCGACTGGGCCAGCGTGCAGATCCGCTACCGTGGCGCGCCCATAGACCGCGAGTCGCTGCTGCGCTACGTGATCTCGTTCCGCCAGCATGCGGAATTCCACGAGCATTGCGTGGAACGCATCTTCAGCGACATCATGCAGGCCTGCCGGCCGGAGCAACTGACGGTCTACGCGCGCTATACGCGCCGCGGCGGGCTGGACATCAACCCCTGGCGCAGCAATTTCGAAGCCGGGCCGCCGGCGGACGTGCGTACCGTCCGCCAGTAGGCGCCGGAAACCGCGTTACTTCACAAAAGGCTCAGGCCGCGGCGTATCGTCCGCCGACGGCGGCAACACCGGGTACTGGATCGCCGGCTGATCGCCCGTCAGGGTCTTCAGGAACGCCACTATCTGCGCGTTCTCATCGGGCGTGAAGGTCCGGCCCAGCTGCAACCGGCCCATCACGTCCACGGCCTGCGTCAAGGTAGCTGCCTCGCCATCATGGAAGTACGGATAGGTCAGCGCCACGTTGCGCAGCGTCGGCACCTTGAAGTTGAAGCGGTCGGCGTCCTTGCCCGTCACCGCCGCGCGGCCCTCGGCCTTGTTCTCGGTGACGTAAGGCGTGACCAGGCCCATCTTCTGGAACGAATTGCCGCCCACCGCCACGCCGTTGTGGCAGGCCACGCAGCCGCTGTTCTTGAATAGTTCGTAGCCGGCCAGCTCGCGCACCGTCAGCGCCTTCTGGTCGCCGCGCAGCCACTGGTCGAAGCGCGAATTGGGCGTCACCAGCGTTTCCTCGAACGCGGCCAGGGCGCCGGTGACCTCGTCGATGGTGATGTCGTCTTTGCCGAAGACCTGCTTGAATTCCGCCCGGTAGCCGGGAATGGAATTCAGCACCTGCACCGCTAGTTCGTGAGTGGACGCCATCTCCATGGGATTGGCGATAGGGCCGCCCGCCTGCTCGCGCAAGTCCTTGGCCCGGCCGTCCCAGAACTGGGCGATGTTCAGGCTGGAGTTGAGCACCGTCGGCGAATTGATCGAGCCCTGCTGCCACTTGTGCCCGATCGAGGCCTTGAGATTGTCCGAACCGCCCATGCCCAGGTTGTGGCAGGAATTACAGGAAATCGCGCCGGACCGGGACAGGCGCGGATCGAAGAAGAGCTTTTTGCCCAGTTCGACCTTGGCCGGCTCCTTGATGACCGCCGGCTCCACCGGCTGTATCGGTTCCTGCGAAGCCGCCTGGGCCAGACCCATCCAACTGCCCAAGGCGACCCCGGCCGCCAGCAACGCGCTTGCCCTTCTCATTTCGCTTCTCCTGTGAATAACCTTTATCCCATAAAGGTCATTACATCAGAGGGAAACGGGTCGAACCTTGCGCCGGGTCAAACCGCCGGGCCCGTGCAGGGCCCGCCATGATCAGGAACGCACAGCCGCCGAAGCCGCAGCGGCGGGTTCCGCACGCCGCGCCTGCACCGCGATCCATTGCGCCAGGAAGGCGGCGGCAGCGAATGCGACGCCCGCGCCCACCCAGGGACCCTGCCGCAGCCCGGCGTCCAGCAGCAGGCCGAAGGCCAGCGGCCCCAGGGCCGAGCCCACGTCCATGCCGGAGTACACCAGTCCGTAGACCGAGCCGGTGGAACCCTTGGGCGTGACGCGGCGGATCAGCATGTCGCGCGACGGCGCCGCGACGCCGGAGCAGAAGCCCGCCAGGGCCACCACCGGTGCGGCCATCACGGCCGGCACCAAACCCAGCGCCAGCACCACCAGCGTCAGGCCCGCCAGGATCAGGGCCACCATCACGGTGCGTTCGGTACGCGGATTGGCCGACACCAGGAAGCCGCCCGCGGCCATGCCGACGGCCGAAGCCACCATGTAGCCGGACAGCGCCGAACTGGCCGCGACCTTGGACAGGTCGTACAGCTGGCCCAGCAAGGGGATGGTGTAGTTCTGCACCGAGGACAGCGCAATGGAGGTGCAGGCGAAGAACAGGAACGCGCCCCACAGCGCCGGCTTGGACAAGAGCGTGGTCAGCGTCGTCAGCACGCTTTCCTGCGGCTTTGCCGCGGGCTTGGGAGCGGCCTTGCCGGCTTCCACGTCCGCGTGGCCTTCCAGCGGCGACGGGCCGCCGATCAGATCGCGACCCAGAATCGTCAACAACAGCACCAAGGCCACCAGCCCGGCGGCGCTATAGGCCGCTACGCGCCAGTCTGCGAGCAAGGTGATGCTGGTCATGAAAACCGGGGTAAGCGCCCAGCCCAGATTACCCGTCAGCCCGTGCGTGGAGAAGGCATGTCCCAGGCGCGGCGCGGAAATGCGATGGTTGATGATGGAATAGTCGGCCGGGTGGAAAACCGAATTGCCGATGCCGCCCACCACAGCCGCCGCCACCAGCATGGCGTAGCCGTTGGCCGATCCGATCAGCACGCCGGACAACACGAAGCACGCCAGCCCGAACCACAGCACCGGCCGCGCGCCGATGCGGTCCACCACGAAGCCCGAGGACGCCTGGCCGATGCCGGAAACCACATAGAACGTGGACACCAGCAGCCCAAGGCGGGCAAAGTCCAGGCCGAACTCGTTGCCCAGCGAGACATAGAGCGAGGGCAGGACCAGTTGGAAGAAGTGGGAGGAAGCGTGGGCGACCCCGATCAGCAGAATGATCTTCCAGTCGCGCCGGCGGGCGGCGGCGTCCAGGGCCAGGGTATTCGCAGCGGTGTTCATTGCAGGCGGCCGCGGTCAGCGGCAGGTGGCGCGGCGCCGATGCGGCGGTGCGCGGGTTGTCTCCGGCAACGTCCGGATGTTCCGGGCGTTGGACTCTAGGCGCCGTCCCGGACACGCCGGCGGATCGCTCTTGGTATGTAACGGCGGCCGCCTTGCGCGAGCCGTGCCGCCGCTCTGTCAAACAAAAATACGGACTCTGGACTACATGGCCTTTTCGCGGATGGCGGGCCACGCGCGCTGCAGGTAATACAGCATCGACCACACCGTCAGCACCGCCGCCACGATGATCAGCACATCGCCCAGCAGGCGCGAGCTGACGCCGTAGATCGGCTGGTTGTACAGCAGGCACGGAATCGCCACCATTTGCGCGGCCGTCTTGAACTTGCCCAGCCGGTGCACCGCCACGCTGGCGCTGGCGCCGATCTTGGCCATCCATTCGCGCAGCGCGGAAATCGTGATTTCACGGCCGATGATGATCAGGGAAATAAAGGCGTCGACGCGGCTGAGGTCCAGCAGGACGATCAGGGCCGCGCAGACCATCAGCTTGTCGGCGACCGGATCCAGGAAGGCCCCGAACGCCGAGGTCTGGTTCCAGCGGCGGGCCAGCCAGCCATCGAACCAGTCGGTCAGCGCCGCAATAATGAAAGCCCAGGCGGCGAAAGTGTCGCGCACAGGGACCGACATCCAGCTTTCGGGCAGGTAGAACAGCCCGACCACCAGCGGAATCATGGCGATGCGCAGCCATGTCAGGATAATGGGTACATTAATTGGCATAGTGTCCGTATGCTAACAGTAAGACGCCCCCCCGAAGCGCCGGAGGCGCTTCCCCCCCAGGGGGGCGCCGCTGCGGACCGGCGGAGCCGGATCCGCGCAGCCTGGCTGGCGCTACGCCGGTTGCTGCGTCTGTAACCGAGCAGAGGGTGAGTAACCGCCGGCATTTATGCATGGCGGCTACCGCAGGGCTTCATAGATGCGAATCGCCAGGTCTTGGGAGATGCCGTCGACCGAGGCCAGGTCTTCGATGCTGGCCGAAGCCACGCCCGAGAAGCCGCCGAAACGGGCCAGCAGGCGCTGGCGGCGGCGGGCGCCGATGCCTTCGATTTCTTCCAGGCGAGAAACGTTGCGGGCCTTGGCGCGGCGGGCGCGCATGCCGGTGATGGCGAAGCGGTGCGCCTCGTCGCGCACTTGGGCGATCAGCATCAGCGCGGCGGATTCGCCGCCCAGCGCCACCGGCGGGCGGGCGTCGGCGAACACCAGGGTCTCCAGGCCGACCTTGCGCCCTTCCCCCTTGGCCACGCCTACCAACGTCTGGATATCCAGGCCCAGTTCCACGAACACCTGGCGGGCGACTTCCACCTGGCCCTTGCCGCCGTCGATCAGCACCAGGCCGGGCATGGGCGCCTCGCCGTCCGCCACCTTGGCGAAGCGGCGGCTCAGTACCTGGCGCATCGCGGCGTAATCGTCGCCCGGCGTGATGCCGGCGATGTTGTAGCGGCGGTACAGCGACGGCTGCATGTCGTGGTGTTCGAACACCACGCAGGACGCCTGGGTTGCTTCGCCCGCCGTGTGGCTGATGTCGAAGCATTCGATGCGCAACGCGTCGAGCGCGGCTTCGTCCGTGTCCAGGTCCAGCGCCTCGGCCAGCGCCAGTGTCCGGGCGGCGCGGGCGCCGGACTCGGTCAAGGCGCGGGCCAAGGCCATTTCGGCGTTCTTGGCCGCCTGCTCCAGCCAGGCGCGGCGCGCGCCTTGCGGACGCGTCAGCACCCGCGACGGGCGTCCGCCCGCCTGTTCCACCAACAGGCCGATCAGGTCAGGATCCGGCAAGGCGTGCGAACAGACCAGCACCGGCGGCATGGCATTGTCGGTGTAGTGCTGGGCCACGAAGGCTTCCAGCACCTGCGGCGCGGCCTCGCCTTCGGCATGCGTGGGAAAGAACGGCTTGTCGCCCAGATGGCGGCCGCCCCGCACCATGGCCAGATTGACGCAGACCTTGCCGCCCGCGATCGCCACCGCAATGATGTCGGTGTCCTCGCCGCTGACGTTTTCCATGGTCTGCTGGTGCAATACGCGCGCCAGCGACCCCATCTGGTCGCGCAGCGCCGCCGCTTCCTCGAAGCGCAGTTCGCTGGCCGCCTGCTGCATCCGGCTTTCGATTTCGCCCATCACCTCCTTGGCTTCCCCGTTGAGGAAGCGCACGGCGCGCTGCACGTCGCGTTCGTAGTCGGCGGCTTCGATCGCGCCGACGCAGGGCGCCGAGCAGCGCCCGATCTGATGCAGCAGACAGGGTCGCGAACGGTTGGCGAAGACCGAGTCCTCACAGGTCCGCAGGCGGAATACCTTCTGCAGGATCTGGATGGTCTCGCGCACGGCCCAGGCATTGGGGAACGGCCCGAAGTACTGCCCGCGCTTGTTGGTGGCGCCGCGGTAATAGGCAATGCGCGGCCATTCGTGGCCGGTGATCAGCAGGTAGGGATAAGACTTGTCGTCGCGGAACAGGATGTTGTAGCGCGGCTTCAGGGTCTTGATGAGGTTGTTTTCGAGGATCAGCGCTTCCGCTTCGGAGCGCGTCACCGTCACCTCCAGCCGCGCCACCTTCGCCACCATCTGGGCGATGCGGGGGCTGGCCAGGTTCTTCTGGAAATACGACGAGACGCGCTTCTTCAGGTCGCGCGCCTTGCCGACATACATGACCTCTCCGGCCGCATCCAGATGCCGGTACACGCCCGGCAGATGCGGCAGGTCAGCCAGGAACGATTTGAGATTGAAGTCGTCGGGCATTCTGATAACGGCTTTCAGCCTGCAAGGTATCCCAGTCCGGCGCGTCAAAGCGCGGCATCAGGCGGCGGATGCGCGCCACGGACTCGGGCGCGTGCTCGAACTTCAGGCGTTCGAGCAATTCGTCCGCCAGGTCCGGCCGGTTGCACACCAGCACCATATCGCAGCCGGCGCCCAGCGCCGCGTTGGCGCGGTCCAGGATGTCGCCCGCGACCGAGGCCCCTTCCATGGTCAGGTCGTCCGAGAACACCACTCCATCGTAGCCCAGGCGGGTGCGCAGGATGTCCTGCACCCAGCGCTTGGAGAAGCCGGCCGGGTGCTTGTCGACCTTGGGATAGATCACGTGCGCAGGCATCATCGACGGCAGCACTGCATCGCCCAGCCAGGCGTACGGCGCGGCATCGTCCTGCAGGATCTTGTCCAGCGGACGCGGGTCCACCGGGATCTCGTGGTGCGAATCCGCCTCCACGAAACCATGGCCGGGGAAATGCTTGCCGCAGGCCGACATGCCCGCCAGCTGCAAGCCCTGGATCAGCGCGCGCGACAGCATCGTGACCACGCGCGGGTCCTGGTGGAAGGCGCGGGTGCCGATCACCTTGCTGACGCCGTAGTCCAGGTCCAGCACCGGCGTGAAGCTCATGTCCACGCCGCAGGCGCGCAGCTCGGCGGCCAGCACGTAGCCGGCTTCGGTCGCAAGGCGCATGGCCTGCAGCGGATCGCGGTCCCACAACGCGCCCAGGTCGCGCATGGCGGGAAGCGCCGTGAAGCCGTCGTCGCGGAAGCGCTGCACACGGCCGCCTTCGTGGTCCACCAGGATCAAGAGCGGCTCCTTGCGGGCCTTGTGGATCTGGCGCGTCAGCTCGGTCAGTTGCTTGCGGCTTTCGAAGTTGCGCGCAAACAGGATCACGCCGCCCACCAGCGGATGGCGCAGGCGCTTCTTCTCCGCCTTCGTCAGCGAGTGTCCCGCCACATCGACCATCACGGGGCCGGGCGGCAGGACCGCCCTGGATTTCTTCTTGGCCATGTCAGGCTGTCCTTCTGTCTAAGTCTGGCAAGCCGGCGGCAGACACGAGTCCGCCGATCAGGGCTTGCGTTCGACCACCACGTAAGCGGCGGCCATGTCGGATTCGTCGGTAATGGAAACGTGGGCCGCACCAAAGCGCTGCTCGTACCATTGCAGCAGTTCGGGCGCGATCACCAGCACGGGACGCCCGCCGGGCGCATTCAGCGTCTGCACGCGCCGCCATGTCATGGGCATGCGCATGCCCAGGCCTATGGCCTTGGAAAACGCCTCCTTGGCCGCGAAGCGCGTAGCCAGGAAACGCAGGCCGCGCACCGGGTCGCGGGCGCGGCGCGCGTGGAACTTCTGCAGTTCTTCGACGCCCAGGATCTTTTCGGCAAAACGGTCGCCGTGGCGCGCCAGCGCGCGCTCGATGCGGTCGATGCGCAGCAGGTCCATGCCGATGCCGGCAATGGCGCCTGCGGGCGCAGCGGGGCGGGAAGCGTCAGACATGGGAATCAGCGCGCGGCCGCAGGAAAAAACGGGATACCGGGCTCGCGGTCACAGCCCGCGCAGCGCTTGCAGGCGGGCCTGCACCATCAGCGCCTTCATGTCACGCACCGCTTTTTCCCAGCCGTCGAACACCGCCTGCGCCACGATGGCGTGGCCGATGTTGAGTTCGGAAATGCCTTCCAGCGCGGCCACCGGCTTGACGTTGCCGTAATGCAGGCCGTGGCCTGCGTTCACGCGCAAGCCGTGGCGCAGCCCTTCGGTCACGGCCAGGCGCAAGCGCTGCAGTTCGGCCTCGGCGGCCTCGCCTTCAGCTTCGGCGTAGGCGCCGGTGTGCAATTCGATCACCGGCGCGCCGGCCTTGGCCGCGGCCGCGATCTGCACGGGATCCGGATCGATGAAGAGCGACACGCGGATGCCGGCCTCGGCCAGCAGGCCCACCGCATCCGACACCGGCCCCATGGCGCCCGCGACTTCAAGGCCGCCTTCGGTCGTCAGTTCGGTGCGCTTTTCGGGCACCAGGCAAACGTCGCTGGGCTTGACCGCGCAGGCGATCTCCAGCATTTCCGCCGTCACCGCGCATTCCAGGTTCATGCGCGTACGCAATTGCGGACGCATGGCGTAGACGTCCTTGTCCTGGATATGGCGCCGGTCTTCACGCAGATGCAGCGTGATCAGATCGGCGCCGGCGTCCTCCGCGCGCAGCGCGGCGA
The DNA here is from genome assembly GCF_058796095.1 of Achromobacter sp. GW823-FHT04E03. Lineage (NCBI taxonomy): Bacteria > Pseudomonadati > Pseudomonadota > Betaproteobacteria > Burkholderiales > Alcaligenaceae > Achromobacter > Achromobacter sp. GW823-FHT04E03. The sequence goes on from NZ_JBXAIJ010000001.1 coordinate 1,862,662, forward strand.
GCACCGGGTCCGGATAGGTCGTGTGGCGCTGTTGCCGCAGCGTGGCAACGTGATCGATGTTTACACCAAGTTCTATCATTGCACTTTCGTTGTTTCTTCCCAGCCGCCGCCCAGGGCCTTGTACAGCTCCACGCGGTTGATCAGCGCGGCCAGGCCAGTCTGGACCAGGGCGAGCTGGGCATTGAAAAAGTCCACCTGCGCGGTCTGCACCTGCAGGTAGCTGTCGATACCATTGGTATAACGCAGATTCGACAGTTCCAGCGTGCGGCCGGACGCGTCCTGCAGGGCGCGCTGGGCATCCAGTTGCGCCCCGTAGGTGGCTTCGCCGGCCAGCGCGTCCGACACTTCGCGGAACGCCTGCTGGATGGACTGTTCGTACTGCGCCACGGCGATATTGTCGCGCGCCTTGGCCAGGTTCAGCCCTTCGCGGATGCTGCCGCCGGCAAACAGCGGCGTGGTGATCGACGGCGAGAAGCTCCAATAGCCCTGGCCGCCCTTGAACAGGTCGCCCAACGAGGGGCTGGCCACCCCTAGCAGGCCGGTCAGCGAGATGGTCGGGAAGAACGCCGCGCGCGCCGCGCCGATATTGGCGTTGGCGGACAGCAGCTGGTTTTCCGCGGCCATGATGTCCGGACGGCGCTCGAGCAGATCGGACGGCAGGCCGGCTGGCACCGTCGCCAGAAGCTGGTCGCGGCCGAACACGGCCGGCGCCGGCAGGTCCGGCGGCAAGGGCGTGCCGACCAGCAGCACCAGCGCGTTCATGGCCTGGGCCTGGGCGCGGGCCAGTTGAGCCAGATCGGACGAGGCCGTATCCAGCAGCGACTTGGCCTGGTTCAGGTCCAGCTCCGAAGCCACGCCGCCGTCGAAACGCCGCTTGACCAGGTCATAGGATTCCTGGCGCGACGCCAGGGTGCGCTGCGTCAGGTCCAGCTGGACCTCGGCGGCGCGCAGGTTGAAGTACGACTGCGCGACCGCGCCGACCAGCGTGATCTGCGCACTCTTCTGCGCCTGCTCGGTCGACAGGTACTGCTGATACGCCGCCTCGGAGAGGTTGCGCAGGCGGCCGAACAGGTCGATCTCGAAGGTGGTCAGGCCGATGCCTGCCTGGTACGAGCTGCTGATCGAACCCGCGCCGGGCTGCCGCATGTTCTGGGGCAGATGCTGACGCTGGCCCTGGATGCCGGCGCCGATGCTGGGCCATTGCGCGCCGCGCTGGATGCCGTATTGGGCGCGAGCCTCTTCCACGCGCTCCACCGCCACGCGCAGGTCGCGGTTGTTGACCAGCGCCAGCTCGATCAGGCTTTGCAGGCGCGGATCGCGGAAGAACTCGCGCCAGCCCAGATTGGCCGCCGGCGTGCCGTCCTGCGGCATGACCGCGGTGGACGGCTGGGTGCCCAGCGAGGTGGGCTTGGCGTAGCCGCCATACTGCACCTTGGGCTGATCGGGCCACGTACCGGAAACCGGCGCATCGGGGCGCTTGTAATCGGGCGCCAGCGAGCAGCCGGCCAACGCCACCGCCACGAAAGCGGACAAGGCGGTCTGTTTGAACTTCAGGGCTTTCATTCCTTGCCCTCCTGGCCACCGTTGGGTTGTGCGGGGTGTTGCGCGGGCGCGTCCGGCGCAGCCTGTCCGGCTGCGGCCTTCTTGGCCGCCTGCTCTTCTTCGAAGGCGCGCAGTTCAGCGCCCAACAGGCGCGGACGGGTCTTGAACAGGCCCAGCACCACCACGAAGAAGGTCGGCACGAAAATCACCGCGAACGGCGTGGCGGCCAACATGCCGCCCAGCACGCCCAGACCCACGGCGCGCTGGCTGGCGGCGCCTGCGCCAGTCGCCATGGCCAGGGGCACCACGCCCAGGATGAAGGCCAGCGACGTCATCAAGATGGGACGGAACCGCAGCCTCGCGGCTTCCACCGCGGATTCATACAGCCCCATGCCGCGAGCGTACTGGTCCTTGGCGAATTCCACGATAAGAATGGCGTTCTTGGCCGCCAAGCCGATCACGGTCACCATGCCCACCTGGAAGTACACGTCGTTGGACATGCCCAGCGCGCTGATCAACGCCACCGCGCCCAGCATGCCCAGCGGCACCACCAGCATCACCGAAATCGGGATGGCCCAGCTTTCATACAGGGCGGCCAGCACCAGGAACACCACCAGCAGCGACAGGCCCATCAGGATCGGAGCCTGGTTGCCGGCCTGGCGTTCCTGGTAGGAAAGGCCGTTCCACTCGTAGCCGAAGCCCTGCGGCAACTGGCCCACCAGACGCTCCATCTCGGCCATCGCCTCGCCCGTGGTGTAACCAGGGGCGGCGTCGCCGCCGATACGCATGGACTCGTAGCTGTTGTAGCGCACCACCTGCACCGGACCCTGCTTCCACTCGGCCTTGACGAAGGTGGACAGCGGCACCATGCCGCCCTGGCTGTTGCGGGCGTTCAGCTGCAGCACGTCATTGAGCTGCATGCGGTACGGCGCGTCGGCCTGCACCCAGATGTTCTGCATCCGGCCCAGGTTGGGGAACTTGCTCAGGTAGGCGGAACCGACCGCGGTGGAAATCAGCGAGGCAGCCTCGTTGAAGTCCACGCCCAGCGCAGCCGCTTTCTCGCGGTCGATGGTCAGGCTGAGCTGCGCGCCCGGCCCCAGGCCGGTGATGCGCACCTGCGACAGCACGGGGCTCTTCATGACCAGGCCCATGAGTTCGCCGGTGGCCGCGGCCAGGGCGGCGGAACCCGCCGCGCCGCGATCCTGCAGGCGGAAGTCGAAGCCGGTCGCGTTGCCCAGGGACGAAATGGCGGGTGGCACCAAGGTGAACACCTGCGCGTCATGGATGCCCATCAGCTGCTTTTCGAAGGCATGGAAGGCAATGGCGCCCGCCGAGTCCTGGCGCGACTTGCGCTCGCTGAAGTCCTTCAGCGTGACGAAGGCGATAGCGGCGTTCAGGCCGTTGCCGTTGAAGCTGTAGCCCTGCACGGCGATGATGTTCTCGACCGCGGGCACGTCCGAGAAGTACTTCTCGACCTGCTCGATGACCTCGACCGTGCGGTTGGCGGTAGCGCCGGTGGGCAGCTCGATGTTGCTGACCACGTAGCCCTGGTCTTCCTCGGGCAGGAAGGACGAAGGCAGGCGCAGGTACAGCCAGCCCAGCAGCACGACCAGCAGCAGGAACGCCAGCATCATGCGGCCGCCCTTGTGCAGGATGCGCGACACCCAGTTCTGGTAGTTGTGGGTGGTGGCGTCGAACTTGCGGTTGAACCAGCCGAAGAAGCCCTTCTTGTCCTCGTGGTGGCCCTTGGGCACCGGCTTGAGGATGGTGGCGCACAGCGCCGGGGTGAAGGTCAGGGCCAGCAGTGCCGAGAAGAAGATCGACACGGCCATCGCGATCGAGAACTGGCGGTAGATCACACCCACCGAACCGCTCATGAAGGCCAGCGGCAGGAACACCGTCACCAGCACCAGCGTAATGCCGATGATGGCGCCGCTGATCTGCGGCATCGCTTTCTTGGTGGCTTCCTTGGGTGGCAAGCCCTCTGTGGACATGATCCGCTCGACGTTTTCCACCACCACGATGGCGTCGTCCACCAGAATCCCGATGGCCAGCACCATGGCGAACATGGTCAGCACGTTGATGGAGAACCCGAGCGCCAGCATCACCGCGAACGCCCCCAGCATGGCCACCGGCACCACCAGGGCCGGGATCAGGGTGTAGCGGACGTTCTGCAGGAACAGGTACATCACCAGGAACACCAGCACCATGGCTTCCGCCAGGGTGTGGACCACCTGCTCGATGGACACCTTGACGTAGGGCGCCGTGTCGTACGGAATGGAGTACGTGATGTTGCCCGGGAAGTACTTGGACAGCTCTTCCATCTGCTGGCGCACGCCCTGGGCGGTGGCCAGCGCGTTGGCGTTGGGCGACAGCACGATGGCGAATGCGGCCGTCGGCTTGCCGTTCAGGCGGGCGCCGAACTGGTAGTTGTCCGCGCCGACTTCGATGCGGGCGACGTCGCGCAGCAGCACCTTGGAGCCGTCGGTGTTGGCGCGCAGGACGATCTTGCCGAAGCCCTCCACCGTGCTCAGCTGGCCGTTGGCCGTGACCGTGGCGGTGATGCGCTGCGAATCCGGGTTGGGCGGCGCGCCGATGCTGCCGCCGGAAATCACCACGTTCTGCTGGGCGATGGCCTGGTTGACCTGCGACATGCTCAGGTTGAACCCGACCAGCTTGGCGGGATCGACCCACACGCGCATGGCGCGCGGCGCCGCGAACAGCTGGAACTGGCCCACGCCGGGCACGCGGGAAACGGGGTTCTTGATGTTGCGGGTGATGTAGTCGGCCAGCGCCGTCTGGTCCAGCGAACCGTCGGTGGACGACACCGCCGCCACCATCAGGAAGCCGGTACTGGTCTGCTCATATTGCAGGCCCTGCTGCTGCACGGCGGTGGGCAACTGCGCGACCACGTTGGACACGCGGTTCTGCACGTCCACCTGCGCCAAGTCTGGATTGGTGCCCGGAGCGAAGGTCGCGGTGATGGTCGAGGTGCCGTAGGAATCGCTGACCGACTCGTAGTAGATCAGGCCCTTGGCGCCGTTGAGCTGGTCTTCGATGATACTGGTGACCTGCTCGGCCACTTCGTTGGCCGACGCGCCGGGGTACGTGGCCGTGATCGTGATCGCGGGCGGCGCTACGTCCGGGTACTGCGAAATCGGCATGTTCGGGATCGCCAGCACCCCGGCCAGCAGGATGAACAGGGCGACTACCCAGGCGAAAATCGGTCTATCAATAAAAAATTGCGGCATGTGGGCTGACTCTGAAAGCGATGCTCACCAAAGAGGAACGCGGCGCTTGCGCCGCGTGCCGCTTAAGATTTCTGGCCTGCGGCCTTGTCCTGCTGCGCAGGTTCGGCCGGCTTGGCGCCAGGCTGCGGGGCGGATTCCGCTGGCTTGGCACCCGGTTGCGCGGGCGCCTGGCCGCCCGGGGCGGGCGTGCCGTTCTTCCATTCGCTGGCCTGAACCGGAGCGCCCGGGCGAACCTTCTGGAATCCTTCCACCACGACCACGTCGCCGGCCTTCAGGCCGCTGGTGACGATCCAGTTGCTCTTGAGGGCGCCGCCGGTGGTGACCGGAATCTGCTCGATCTTGTTGTCCTTGACCAGCATCAGGCTTTGCAGGCCGTCCGCGGTACGCTGCAGCGCTTGCTGCGGCACCATCAGGGCCTTGTCGTCCACGCCCTGCTCGAGGCGCACGCGCACGTACATGCCGGGCAGCAGGATGCCATCGGGGTTGGGGACTTCGGCGCGCAGGTTCACCTGGCCCGTGGTCGGATCCACGGTGATGCCGGTGAACAGCAGCTTGCCCGGCTGGCCGTATTCGGAGCCGTCTTCCAGCACGATGGTGGCGCGCGCCGTATCCTTGCCGACCTGTTGCAGTTGGCCGCTGGCGAAGGCGCGGCGCAAGGATGCGAGTTCCGCGGTGGACTGGGTGAAGTCGACGTAGATCGGATCCAGCTGCTGCACCGTGGCCATCTGCGTGGCCGAAGTGGCCTCGACCAGCGCGCCTTCGGTGACCAGCGGCTTGCCGATGCGGCCGGTAATGGGCGAGGTGACGTCGGTGTAGCCGAGGTTGATGGCGGCATTGTCCTGCGCCGCCTTGGCGGCGGCGACGGAGGCGTCGGCCTGGCGGTACGAAGCCACGGCGTTGTCGTATTCCTGCTTGCTGACGGCGTTGGCCTTGACCAGCGGGGCGTAACGGTCGGCCAGCAGCTTGGCGCTGAACAGGTTGGCCTGCGCCTGCTTGAGCTGCGCCGTCGCCTGATCGTAGGCAGCCTTGTAGGGCGCCGGATCGATCTTGAAGAGCAGTTGGTTTTCCTTGACGTCGCCGCCTTGCTCGAAGGCGATCTTCTGGACGATGCCGGTGACCCGCGAACGGATCTGCGCATCCCGGACGGCGTCGACGCGGCCGGGCAATTCGGACACGATGGGCGCGCGCTGCGGCTGGATCGTAATGACGCTGACCTGGGGCATGCCTGGATTCATGTGCGGCTTTTCGCCGCAACCAGCCAATATCAGTGCGAGGACCCCGCCGGAAAAAGCCAGCCCTGAAACACGTTTAGGCGAAAACCGCATTGAAACCCCCGCGTAGCGTAATTAACCGTAATCGCGTCATGTAATCGCAGTATTTAAGCGCGGCATTGGCCACGTTAAATAAGAAGCATGCGTCATCAAGGCACGTAATCAGCCCAGTAATGTAACTCAGTTATTGGGGAAATCACTGATTTTTAGTGCTTCAAATGCCACGCGCGCGGGGATTTCATACAACAGATCAGCTCTCGGAAAGCTCCCGCAACTTGCCCAGGAACACATAGCCCATGCCGTGCACGGTATGCAGCGGCAGCCTGGCGCCGGCCAGCAGGACCTTGCCGCGCAGGCGGCAGATCGCCACATTCAGTGTGCGCATGGTGGTGCGTTTGCGCACCGCCATGAATTCATCGCGCCGCAATTCCCTGGCGGGATTGCCCGCCAGGCAAAGCAGGCAGGTACGCTCCAGGGCTGTCAGGCCGATGCGGGCTCCATGGGGCGTAAGCAGTGTCCAGCCCTGGTAGACCAGGGACCACCAGCCGTCCATGGCGTAAGAAGTGTCGGCCGCGCGGGCGGGCGCGACCTGTGCAAGGCGAGCGGGGGCATTCACGACGGATCTCCACCAGGAAGGCCCGCGCCGCACGGGGTGGCGGCCGGTTCCCGGAACAAGGTTGCAATTGGCCCCGAAAGCCTACCGCTGGAACCCGTGGGCGTTGAAATTGCAAGGCATCTATAAGACCAATCCGGCAGGAAATCCGTCCGGACTTTGTCCAGATGTGCCGCACTCGCCCCCCCTGCCCGCCAGCTCAGGTGCGCTTGCCGTTGCGATGGATATCGTGAGTGACGAAACAACTGTCCTGGGTCGGACGGGCCAGGATCCCGGGCTTGGCGAGCGTCGCGCGGATGTCGGCCAGGCCCGACTCCCAGTGCTCGCGCATGGCCTCGGTGCCGAATTCGTAGTCCTTGGAAAAGCGCTCGCGGTGCTTGGACTCGTAGATGAGGTTGATGATGTTGGTGGCCGGCGTATGGGACAGCTTGCGGATCTCGGCGAACTCCGCCGCGTTGCGCTCGGCCGCCGGCAGCTTCGCCAGCAGGCGTTGCAGGCCGTGGCGCAGCTTGAGCACGCGCCGCAGCTGGTCCGTGACCAGGCGGGTGCGGCTGGAGTACTGGATATCCTTCTGGCGCTCGGCCACTTCCTCCAGGTTGCTCGGCAGGCCGCCGCGCGCGGGCCACAGATCGACCTGGAACGCCAGCGTGTCCCGCATGCTGTCGGTGGTCAGCACTTGTGCCAGCGGCGTGTTGGACACGACGCCGCCGTCCCAATAGTGTTCGCCGTCGATCTCGACGGAAGGGAAGCCTGGCGGCAAGGCGCCCGAGGCCATGATGTGCTCGGGCCGCAGCGTGTCCTTCAGGCTGTCGAAGTAGGCGAAGTTGCCGGTCCGCACGTTGACCACGCCAAAGCTGGCGCGCACGGCCCCGCTATTGAGCAGGTCGAAGTCCACGAACTCCCGCAAGGTCGCAGCCAGCGGCGTGGTGTCGTAGAAGCTGGTGGACGCCGCGCCCCTGCCATGCACCAGGTAGGGCGGCGGAAAACGCGGTTTGAAGAAGCCTGGCTGGCCCGAGAACAAGGCCTGGAAGGCTGACACATGCCCGTTCATGACCGGCGAACCAAAGCCGAACGGCAAGCCTTCGAACATGGGGCCGAGCGTCTCGCCCCAGGGTACCGAAGCGAAACCCGCCGGCCGGCAGATGGCTTCCCAGAAGCCGCGCAGGCGCTCCACGCGCTCGTCCTCGGGCGACCCCGCGATGATGGCCGCGTTGATCGACCCGATGGAAATGCCGGAAATCCAGTTGGGCCGGATACCCGCTTCGTGCAACCCCTGGTACACCCCGGCCTGGTAGGCCCCCAGCGCCCCGCCGCCTTGCAGCACCAGGGCGACGACTTCATAGGGCGGCGTATCGCCGGTGTCTTGCTTCGGAGCCTTGCGGCGAGTACTCATGCGGCTTCCTCTAGGCAGGGCCGGCGGACCGCCCTACTTGCTTTTGTCCGGCAACTGCGGCGCAGCCACGCCCGCGCGGAACGGATACTTGGAGAAGATCTGCGCTACCACCTTGTCCGTGTTCTCGGGCGAGGCGCTGGCATCGGGCTGGACCTCGCCCACCGCCACGCCTTCCCACACCAGCTGTCTGCGGCGCGCGTCGACGAGGTCGATGTTCAAGGTGCCCTCAGTATATTGGTAGACGTCATCGCCCCAGCCGTAGCCGGGCCAGCCGCCATAGAAGCCGGCGCGATAGCCGTAGTACGGACCCATGGGCGGCGCGGCCGGAGTGACCTGCACCTTCTGCTGCAGCTTGGCGCTGAAGTTGACCAGCAGGTCGGGATTTGCTGCGCTATAGGTATAGCCGCGCATTTCCATCTGGCCGCGCGTGGCGTTCTTCAGGCGCTCGGTCAGCAAGGTGCTGTAGCCGGCCTTGTCGGTGCCCAACGGCGTCATGTACCCGAAGGTTCGGTACTGCGCGAAATTTGCCTGATGATCGTAGTCGCTCTTGACGTCAGGGCCAGTGGCGCAGGCCGCCAACAACGCCGTCATGGAACCCGCAGCCAGCAATTTGAACGCTTTCATGTCGTTTTCTCCGTGAGCCCGATGCCTGAACATAGTGCCGCGAAGCCTGCAAAATTTCAACAGAATCTCATTCGCATCGCGTCCGCTGTGAACCACGGGCACAGCCCCCGTCCATTACACTTTCAGCTATCCCATACCCTGACCACGGCACGACAAAGATGTTGGAACTCGACGGCTCGATTTGGTTTCGCTCCGGCGCCCAGACCTGGGGCGGAAAAAACCGCATAGACCTGCTGGCGCAGATCGACGCCACGGGATCCATCACGGCCGCCGCGCGCGCCGTGGGCATGAGCTACAAGGGCGCATGGGACGCCATCGACGCCATGAACAATCTGGCGGGCGAGCCTTTGGTGATCAGGGCCGCCGGCGGCAAGGGCGGCGGCGGCACGCGCCTGACGGACCGCGCGCGCGGCCTGATCGGCACCTTCCGCGCCCTGGAAGCCGAACACCGCAAGTTCATGGAAAACCTGACCCGCGCTGGCGTGAACGCCAGTGGCGACATCGATCTCATGAGGCGTTTCATGCTCAAGACCAGCGCACGCAACAAACTGCTAGGCACCGTCATCCAGATCCGCGCCGGCGCCGTCAATGACGAAATCGTGCTGCGCATCGCGGGGGGCCTGACCATCACGGCCACCATCACCCGTGAAAGCACGCAGGAATTGGGGCTGGCGACCGGCAAGGAAGCCATCGCGCTGATCAAGGCGTCGTCCGTCATCGTGGGCGCGCCCGGCCCCGGCCTGCGCCTGTCGGCGCGCAATCAGCTGCCGGGCAAGATCACGGCATTGCGCCCGGGCGCCGTCAATAGCGAGATCCTGATCGGACTGGACGGCGGCATGACGCTGGCGGCCATCGTCACCAATGAAAGCGCGCAGGACCTGGGATTGGACGTAGGCGCCGACGCGGTGGCGATCTTCAAGGCCTCCAGCGTGATTCTGGGCGTGCTGGACTGAGCCGATCAGACGCCCACGTCTTCGTCGTGGCGTCGCACCCTGCCCTCGCGCACTTCGAACACCTCGTCGGCCAGCGCATCCACATCCGCCGGGTCGTGCGTGATCAGCAGCATCGGCACGTCCAGCTGGCGCTGCAAGGCATTCAGTTCCAGCCGCATCTTGCCGCGCAATTGCGAGTCCAGCGCTGAAAAGGGCTCGTCCAGCAGCAGGATGTCGGGCCGCAGCATGAGGGCTCGCGCCAACGCCACCCGCTGCTTCTGGCCGCCGGATATCTCGCTGGGATAGCTGCCCACGATGGAGCCCAGCTCGAACGCGTCCACCCAGCGCTGCGCCTCGGGCCCCACCTCGCGCCGGGGCGGGTTGCGCCAGCCGCGGCGCAGCCCGAAAGCGATGTTCTGCGCCACTGTCAGGTGGGGAAACAGGGCGTAGTCCTGGAACAGGTAGGCCACCCGGCGCGATTGCGCCGGCAGGTTGACGCCGGCGTCCGTGTCGAACAGCACGCGGCCGTTGATCTCGATGCGGCCCGCGTCAGGGCGCAGCAGGCCCGCCACCGCACGCAGGGTCAGGCTCTTGCCCGCGCCCGAGGGGCCGAACAGCGCTATACGCTTGGCTGACGAATCGAATGCGACGTCCAGCGCGAAGCGCCGGTCGCCGGACACCATCTGCTTGCGCACCTGGATGCTGACGCTCATAGCGCGCTCCCGTTGCGCCGGCCGCTGCTGACGGGCACCAGCTTGCCGGCCAGCAGCAGGACCACCACGCAGGTCACCGAGGTGACCAGCACCAGCATGTTGGCCGTGGCGTCGTCGCCCGCCTGCACCGCCTCGTAGATGGCGACCGACAGAGTCTGTGTCCGTCCCGGCAGGTTGCCGGCGATCATCAGCGTGGCGCCGAATTCGCCCAGCGCCCGCGCGAAGGCCAGCAGCACCCCGGCGGCGATGCCGCGCGCGGCCAGCGGCAAGGTGACGCGGAAGAAGACCCCCGCTTCGCACACGCCCAACACGCGCGCCGCGCTTTCCAGTTGGCTATCAACGTTCTCGAAGGCGGCCCGGGCGGATTTGAACACCAGCGGAAAAGCCACCACCGAAGCCGCGATCACCGCGCCCTGCCAGGTGAAGACCAGTTCGATGCCCCAGCCCGCCAGCGTCTCGCCGATGATGCCGCGGCGCCCCAGCAGCACCAGCAGGTAGTAGCCGAGCACCGTGGGCGGCAACACCAGCGGCAAGGTCAACAGCGCGTCCAGCAGGTCGCGCCCCGGCCAGCGCCAGCGCGACAGGCCATAGGCCGCGGCGGTGCCCGCCACGGTCGCCAACAGCGTTGCCCAGCCCGCCACTTTCAGGGAAAGCAGCAGGGGCACCCAAACCGGATCACTCATCAATGCCTACGATTCAACGGATATCAGGGCTTCTGGAAGCCGTAGCGCGACAGTATCGCCTGACCTGCGGGAGACAGCACATAGGCAACGAAGCTTTCGGCTTCCTTGGCAGCGGCTTCACGGGTGGTGACGGCGATGGGATAAGTGACCGGCGTCTGCGAAGGCACGCGAACCGCGACCTTGACCTTGTCCGCCATGATGGCCGCGTCGGTCGCGAACACGAAGCCCGCATCGACCTCGCCGCGCGCCACGTAGTCCAGGCTCTGGCGCACGTTCTGGGCCAGCACGCTCTTGGCCTGCACCGCGCTCCAGAGGCCGGCCGTCTCCAGCGCGCCCTGCGTGTAGCGGCCCACCGGCACCGATGCCGGGTTGCCATAGGCGATGCGCTTGATGTCGTCGCGGGTCAGGTCCTTGAGCGCGGTGATGTTGGCCTTGCTGTCCGTCGGGACGATCAGCACTACCTGATTGGCGGCAAAGTCCACGCGGGAGGCTGGCTTGACGGCCTTTTCCTCGACCGCCTTGTCCATGGCCTTCTGGTCCGCCGAGGCGAACACATCGGCCGGCGCGCCCTTGACGATCTGCTGCAGCAGCACGTCGGACGCGCCGAAGTTCAGGATGACCTTGGTGCCGGCATGCTCTTTTTCGTAGCCTTGCGCGACTTCCTTGAAGGCGTTGGTCAGGCTGGCGGCGGCCGACACCACCAGGTCGCCGGCAGTGGCGTTGGCGCTCCATGCGGCGGCCAGCGCCAAGGACAGCGCCACGATCGGACGTTTGCGGAACATGTTCTTCTCCCGGGGAAATCGCTAAGTCGGTAACGAAATATATATAGGTATATAACGCTCGTCAATTTGGCTACCCAGGGAGCATTGAGCAATATCAAGGAGTGGCGGGCGCGGGCTTCAGCCGCGCGCCACCGTGGTCGCGTGCACCGCCTCGGGCGCCAGCCGCGCCTGCAGGTGCTCCAGCGCCAGCTCGGGCCGCGCCGCGCCGCACATGAAGATGTCCAGCGCCGCGAACGCATGCTCGGGCCAGGTGTGGATGCTGATGTGGGATTCGCTCAGCAGGACCACGCCGGTCACGCCCGCGCCCACGCCGAAATGATGGAAATGCGCGCTCAGCACGTGCGCGCCCGCCGCCTGCGCCGCGGCGATCAGGTCGCGTTCCAGCGCTTGCGCGTCGGTCAGGCGATCCGCCGGCACGCCGCGGAAATCCGCCAGCACGTGGCGGCCGGGTGTGGCATGCGGGGTCACTTGTGGGACCCGCCCGAGGACCAGCCCGATCCGCCCGAAGAACTGCTGCCCCAGCTGCTGCCGGAGCCGCCGCTGGACATGCGCGCACCGGGGGTGTTGAAGCCGGTGGCGAAAATCACCACCACGATGGCGTAGACGGTGTAAAAGAGCTTGCCCATCCTGTTATTCGTCCTTGCCAGATAATTTGTCCGCCACCGCCGCCGGAATCCACAGGAACGCCGCGCCGATCAGGATCGGAACGATGCCGCCACTGAAAATGGTGTCGATATTCAGGAAGGCCAGCACGATCATGGCCGTCCAGGCGAACTTGCGATAGCCCCCGGGCTTGCCGCTGAGCGACATGGCCTTCTGCTTGGCAAGTTCAGGATCGCCGAACCATTCAGCCAACTGCGCCGGCGCCACCGGCCCCGAGGCGGACCAGCCCAATTCGGACTCGCTCAGTTCGCGGGTCAGCTTGAGGTTGCCGGCCTTGTAATCCGTGATCTTGGTGCTGTCGCCGACCTTGACGCGCCAGTTGAAGGCGCCCAGGGCCAGTTCCACGCGCGAGGTGTAGTCGTACAGCTTCTGATAAAGCTTGGAGCGCCAGCGCACGCTGCTGGCGTTGTTGTGGCTGGGCCAGGTGTCGCATACCTGCGCCCGCTCCCAGCCCTCGTCGGTTTCCACCAGCCAGATGAAACCCTTTGCGGGATTGAACAGCAGGTATTCGATCCAGTCGGACGGTTCCTCGGGATCCGGATCGGCGCACTTCATCAGGCCGATGAGCGTATAGGACGCGCCATCGATCTTGGCCACCGCGCCCAGCGACAAGGTGGTCTTGATGGCTTTGACCTTACGGGCCTTTTCGATGACTTCGGCCGTGGGCCCCGAGCAGTCGACCGCGGCGGCGCACGAGGGGCAGACCACTTGCGTGGCCATGGCGGCCACGAAGCTTATCGGGCCGCCGCAGTTGGGGCAGTCCAGCGCCTTGATCTGGCCGCGGAAACGGCCGGCGGTCTCCTCGACCTGCTCGTTGGTCCGCAGCGATGCCGCCTGCATGGCGGACAGGTCGAATGCCTTGCCGATATACAGCTCGGGCTCGGGCCCGTCGGAAAAGTCCAGCGTCAGGAACGCGTCCAGGCAGCGGTAGTCGGCCACCTTGGCCAACCAACCTTCGCCCGGCACGAAGGGCAACTCGCCTTGCGTGCCGCCCGCCTGGCAGGCGCGCACGTCGGCGGCCGTGAAGCGCTGGCCGTCCAGCTTCAGTTCATCGCCGGGCGCGATGTCGTCGAACGCCGGCATGCCCTGCGTAGACTTGACCTTGCGCCGCCGGGTCACGGCGTACTGGCCCGACGCGTCCGACAGCCAGCCGTCGGAACCGTCCTCGAACCACAGGTACCACTCGTTCCAGAAGCCGTCGTCGTAGCGCAGCTGGACGCGGCCGATCAGGTCGAAGCGCTTGCCTTCATAAGTGCCGGCCGCGCCCAGGCACAAGGGCGAGTAGTCCTCCAGGACCTCGGCCGCCTCGCCGATGCGCTTGACCGACTCGGCGTCCTTCAGCAAGGTGCTGCGGCAGGCGCCGCAGACCGCCATGACCGATGCCGCGGACGTGAACTTGACTGGGGCGCCGCACTGCGGACACAGAACCTGCTGCATGGAGCCTTAGCTGGTGAGTTTCTTCAGCACTTCGGCCTTGGCCGAATCGTAGTCCGCGGCCGTGATCAGGCCCTTGTCCAGCAGATCCTTGAGCTGCTGCAGCCGTTGCGCCGGATCCGCGCCCGCGGCGGCGGGCGCCTGCTGGGCGGGCTGCGGCGCGGCCTGCGGCTGCCCCTGGGCGCCTGCCAAGCCCGCGGCCATGGTCTGGCCCAGCGCCGCGCCGGCCGCCAGGCCCGCGCCGATGCCGGCGATGCCGCCTTCGTTCTGCGCGGCCATCGGTATGGCCGTGGCGGTCTGGTACTGGGTGAACTTGCCCAGGTCGCCGGCCATGCCCATGGAGATCCGCGTGTCCAGCGCCTTCTGCAGCTCTTCCGGCAGCGACACGTTCTCGACCGTGAAGTTGTCCAGCTTGACGCCGTAGCGGTCGAACACCGGCGCCAGCTGTTCAGCGATGCTTTGCGACATCAGCCCCTGGTTGCCGGCCATGTCCAGGAACGGCACCTTGGAGCCGCCCAGCGCCGTCGTCATCGCCGCGACCACCATGTTGCGCAGTTGCGCTTCCAGGTCGTCGACGGTGTATTCGTCGCGCGTGCCGCTGATCTCGCGGTAGAACTTGGCGGGATCGGAGATCTGATAGGAATACACGCCGAAAGCGCGCAGCCGCACCATGCCGAATTCGCTGTCGCGCAGCGTCACCGGCTGCGCCGTGCCCCAGCGCCGGCCCAGTTGCAGGCGCGTGCTGAAGAAGATCACATCCGACTTGAAGGGAGACTCGAACAGCTTGTCCCAGTTCTTCAGGTAGGTCAGGATCGGCAGCGTCTGCGTGGTCAGCTTGTACATGCCGGGGCCGAACACGTCGGCCACCTTGCCTTCGTTGACGAACACCGCCATCTGCGATTCGCGCACGGTCAGGCTGGCGCCGTACTGGATTTCGAAATCCTGCATGGGATGACGCCAGGCGAGCACGCCGTCGCGGTCCTCGTTCCATTGCAGGATGTCGATGAACTGCTTGCGGATGAATGAACCGAGACTCATGAGTCGTTCTCCTGTCAGATCGAGTGCGGCGCGCGGCCGCGTCAGGTCAGGCTGGCGGCGTTGACGATGCCCGCGGCGATGGAAATCGAGCCGATCAGCCCGCCCATGGCGATGTTGTTTTCTTCGATGGCCTCGTTCATGCCGCGCACGGTCTGGGACACGCCCACGTACACGACCAGCTGCACCAGCATGGCCACCAGGCCCCACAGCAGGAACATGGCATAGCTGGCATGGATCGCGATGCTGGAGCACAAGGTGAAGCTGAAGCCGACCAGCGCGCCGCCATACGACAGCGCGGCGGCGATATTGCCTTCGCGGATCAGCTCGAATTCCTTGTAGCGCGTGACGGCCGTGTAGACCAAGGTGAAGACACCCAGCATGGCAAGCGCAGATGCCATGTAGATAAGATAGGTCACCACCGGATGCATTGCTTCTCCCATTGCCGCCCTCCTAATTGCGCGCAGTATATACGGCGCGTTCGATATACTGCGAACGCATTTTTCGTGTCGGACACCTCATGCGCGACCGCGTTCTCATCCTTTCGGTATTGATCGTCGCCTCCTGCGGTTTGGGCTATGAGCTCATCAGCAGCGCGCTGGCCAGCTATTTGCTGGGGGATTCGATACTGCAGTTCTCTTCCGTCATCGGCTGCTATCTCTTCGCCATGGGCATAGGTTCGTGGTTGTCAAAATATGTAAGAGACGAAGACGTTTTGAATCGCTTCATCGACGTGGAGCTGCTGGTCGCCCTGTTGGGCGGCGTCTCCGCCGCGGTGCTGTTCCTGGTCTTCGCCTGGCTTTCCGCGCCCTTCCGCGCCGCCCTGTATGTCGGCGTCTTCGTCATCGGCCTGATGGTCGGGATGGAGATTCCGCTGGTGATGCGAGTGTTCAATCAGCGCAAGGCCGAGTTCCGCGAAATCGTCAGCCGCGTGCTGACCTTCGACTACCTGGGCGCGCTGGCCGTGTCGCTGGTGTTTCCCCTGCTGCTCGCGCCCAAGCTCGGATTGCTGCGCACCAGTTTCCTGTTCGGCATCATGAACGCCAGCGTGGCGCTGTGGACCACCTGGCTGTTCCGCGCGGAACTGCGCAGGCCCGGCGAAAAAGCCATCCGTGCTGGGGTGGTGATCGGGTTCCTGGGGATGGGCTTCATCTATTCCGGCAGCATGACGGCCTGGGCCGAGAAAGGCCTGTACGGCGACGACGTGGTGCACGCGGAAACCACGCAGTACCAGCGCCTGGTGGTCACGCGCTGGCACGACGACCTGCGCCTGTACATCAACGGCAACCTGCAGTTCTCGTCGCGCGACGAGCACCGCTATCACGAAGCGCTGGTGCACCCCGGCCTGCAAGCCCTGCCCTGGGCGCGCAATGTGCTGGTGCTGGGCGGCGGCGACGGCCTGGCGGTGCGCGAAATCCTCAAGTACAAGAATATCGAACATGTGACGCTGGTGGATCTGGATCCGGCCATGACCGGCCTGTTCTCCCGCTCCGAACCGCTGGTCAAGCTGAACCAGGGGTCGCTGAAGGATCCCCGGGTCACGGTGATCAATGACGACGCCGGCCGCTGGCTGGAAACCCACGCCGAGGTCTATGACTACATCGTGGTGGATTTTCCGGACCCGTCCAACTTCGGCCTGGGCCGCCTCTACTCGGTCCCGGTCTATCACCTGATGGCGCGCCACCTGGCCGAGAACGGCTATATGGTGGTGCAGTCCACCTCGCCCTACTTCGCGCCGCGCTCATTCTGGAGCGTGGACGCCACCTTGAAGGAAGCCGGCCTGAACACCTGGCCGTACCATACCTACGTGCCGTCCTTTGGCGACTGGGGCTTCATTCTGGCCAGCAAGCGCCGCGACTACGAGCCGCCCACCACGATTACCGTGCCCACGCGCTACCTGGACCCGGTCACGACGCGCGAACTGTTCCACTTCCCTGCCGACATGCCCGCGCTGGCGATGCCTCCGAACCGTCTGAACGAGCAATCGCTCGTGCGCTACTTCGACGAGGACTGGCGCAAGGTCATCCGCTGATGCGGCGGCGCAGCTTCCTCTTGGGCGCGGCCACGGCCGCCGTCGCCGGCACCGCCGGGTACTACCGTTCGCGCATCGTCGAGACCACGCCGGAAATCCATTACCCGGGCATGCAGGCAGGCCATGCCTTGCGCGACGCAGCGGCCTGGCCGCAGCCCTCCGCCAGCCGCCAGCGCGACGTCGTGATCCTGGGCTCGGGCGTGGCAGGCCTGTCCTGCGCCTGGAAGCTGGCGCGCGAAGGGCACACGGATTTCCTGGTGGTGCAGGGCCCCGAACTCGAAGGCAACGCGGCCGCCGGCCAGCGCGACGGCCTGGACTACCCCTTGGGCGCGCACTACCTGCCGCTGCCCTCGTTGGCCTCCACGCACATACGCGAAATGCTGGCCGATTTCGGCATCATCGAGCGCGGCGCAAGTACCCCCCGCCCCTACTACGACGAGACCGCGCTGGTGCACTCGCCCCAGGAGCGCCTGCTGCGCGGCGGCCATTGGGAAGAGAACCTGCTGCCCATGAGCGGGCTGCCGGAAGCGGACCTGGCGCAGCACCGCAAATTTCTTGCGCTGATCGATCGTCTGCACACGCAGACCGGCAACGACGGCCGCAAGGTCTTCAGCATTCCGCTCACGCTGTCGTCGCAGGACCCGGCCTGGCGCGCGCTGGACGCGATTACGTTCAAGCAATGGCTGGACCGCGAGGGCTATACCTCGCCCGCGCTGCACTGGTACCTGAACTATTGCTGCCGCGACGACTACGGCGCACAGTACGACGCGATTTCGGCCTGGGCGGGCCTGCACTACTTCGCCAGCCGCGACGGCCATGCCGAAAATGCCGGCGAAGGCGCGGTGCTGACCTGGCCTGGAGGCCTGTCGACGTTGATGCAGCGCATGCGCGACGCCATCACGAACAAGCTCGGCCATGCCGACTGGCTGGCCGCCGGCACGGCGGTCCGGGTACAGGAGACGCCTGCTGGCGCGCTGGTCACCTGCCTCGCCTCGTCTTCCAGCGCCTACACGGTGCAGGCGCGCCGCGCCGTGTGCGCGATGCCCTTGTTCGTGGCCCAGCGCATCCTGCCCGACATCCGCTCCTATGGCTACGATCCAGCGGTGCACGCGCCGCCGCACGCGCCCTGGATGGTGTCGAACTTCGTCATGGAAGGCTACCCGGCCGAAGCCCCGGGCGAACCGCTGTCCTGGGACAACGTCGTCTACCAGGGCAAGGCGCTGGGCTATGTCGTCTCCACGCACCAGCTGCTGCGCGTGGCCCGCACGCCGCGCTGCGTCTTCACGGCGTATCACGCGCTCAGCGGGCGGACGCCCCAGGCCGCGCGCGAGTGGCTGACCCGCGCCAGTCCGGAAGAACTGCGGGCCGAGGCCGCGTCCGACCTGGTCGCGGCCTACGGCAAGGAGTTCTGGCGCCATGCGCGCCAGCTGGAAATCACGGTGCGCGGCCACGCCATGGCCTCGCCGCTATGCGGCTACCTGTCCAATCGGGGATTGGCCGCGCTGCGCGACGTGGACGGTCCGGTGCTGTTCGCGCACTCAGACCTTTCAGGCTATTCCGTCTTCGAGGAGGCCTCGTGGTGGGGCGTGGCCGCGGCAGGACGCATCATGGGCCAGAAGCCGCCGCAGGCCTGAAGTTCGCGCGCCGCATTTTCTCCGGCCGCCTGCAATACAATTCCGCGAGCTTGCCGGGCATCACGGCACCTCCTGACCGGACTCAGATAAAAAGACATGGGAAAGCACGTCGTTGTCCTAGGCGCGGGTATCGTGGGCGTCTGCTGCGCCCTGGAACTGCAGCGCCGCGGCCTGTCCGTCACGCTGGTGGACCGGCAGGAGCCGGGCCTGGAAACCTCGCTGGGCAACGCCGGCGTGATCGCGCGCAGTTCGCTGATGCCGTTCAACCACCCCGGCTTGTGGCCGCAGTTGCCGCGGCTGCTGAAGAACGACACCGTGCAGTTCCGCTACAAGCTGAGCTATCTGGCGCGGAACCTGGGCTGGGCCGCCCGCTTCCTGCTCAACGCCCGGCCGGCGGTGTTCAGGCAGACCGTGGAGGCGCTGGATGGCCTGATCCGGCTTTCGGCGCCCGAGCATCTGCGGCTGCTGAACGAATCGGGCGCGGCGCACCGGCTGCGCGATACGGGTTGGGTTTTCCTGTACCGCTCGGAACAGGGCTGGAACAGCGGCGAACTGTCGCGCAAGACCTTTGCCCAGTACCAGGTGCCGACCCAGGTCTTGCAGCCCGCGGAACTCGCGGAGATCGAACCCGCGCTTGCGCCCATCTTCCACCGCGCCCTGTGGATTCAGGGCTCCTACTCTGTCGATGACCCGCACGAAGTGGTCGCGGCCTATGCCGCCCTGTTCCGGCGCTCGGGCGGCGCGTTCCAACGCCTGACCGCCAGCGCCATCCGCCGCGAGGGCCAGGGCTGGATCGTGCAAGGCGCGCAGGGGTCCGGGTCAGTAGCGGCGGATCGATTGGTGGTGGCGATGGGTCCCTGGTCGAAGGGCCTTTTGAAAACGGCGGGCATAGACCTGCCCATGGCGTTCGAGCGCGGCTACCACATGCATTACAGCGGCGCAGACGGCGCCAGCCTGACACGCCCGGTCTACGACACCGGCGGCGGCTACGTGCTGTCGCCCATGGCACGCGGGCTGCGCCTGACCACGGGAGTGGAACTGGACGCCTGCGAAGCGCCCGCCCGGCCGCTGCAGCTGGACCTGGCGGAGGCGCGGGCCCGCGAGGCGTTTCCGCTGGACCGGCGGCTGGACGCCGAGGCGTGGCTGGGGCGGCGTCCGACGCTGCCCGACAGCCGGCCGATGATAGGCGAAGCGCCGCGCCATCCCGGCCTGTGGCTGGCGCTGGGCCACCAGCACATCGGCTTCAGCACCGCGCCCGGCACGGCCAGGATACTGGGAGAACTGATGTGTGATGGCGGCGCTGCCTCGCGCCACGAGGCCTTCCGGCCCGGTCGGTTCATCTAGGGCGGCAGGAAGCCGCCGGCTGTGGTTCACACAACCGGCGCCTGGCGCTTACCCCAGCAACAGGGCGTCGTCCGAGATCTTCTCGCCGCGCACGCGCTCGAACATGGCCAGCAGATCCGGCACGTCCATGCCGCGGCGCTCGTCGCCCGACACATCCAGCACCACCTGCCCTTGATGCAGCATGACGGTGCGGTCGCCCACGTCCAGCGCCTGGCGCATGCTGTGGGTCACCATCATCGTGGTGAGCTGGCTTTCGGCCACGATGCGCGCGGTCAGCTGCAGCACGAAGTCCGCCGTGCGCGGGTCCAGCGCCGCGGTGTGCTCGTCCAGCAGCAGGATGCGCGAGGGCTGCAAGGCCGCCATCAACAGGCTGACCGCCTGGCGCTGACCGCCAGACAGCAGGCCGATGCGGTCGGTCAGGCGGTTTTCCAGGCCCAGGCCCAGCGTGGCCAGGCGCTCGCGAAAGCCCTCCTTCATGGAGGCCTTGACCGCGCGGCTGTAGCCGCGGCGCGCGCCGCGCATCTGCGCCAGCGCCATGTTCTCTTCGATGGTCAGGTCTTCGCAGGTGCCGGCCATGGGGTCCTGGAACACGCGGGCCACACGGCCCGCCCGCGCCCACACCGGCTGGCGTGTGACGTCGACGCCATTGATGTCGATGCGGCCGGAGTCGACCGGCAGGTCGCCCGACACTGCATTCAGGAAGGTGGACTTGCCGGCGCCATTGGAGCCGATGACGGTCACGAACTGGCCCGAGGGGATCTCCAGCGACAGGCCGCGCAAGGCGCGGGTTTCGATGGGCGTACCCGCGTTGAACGTGATCTTGAGGTCTTTTGCGGACAACATATTTCAGTACTCCATTGTGCAATCGCAGCACACAGGCCACATCAATTCCATACAGCCCGATCGGGGCCGCCGCGGAGCCGGCTTTGCCGGTCCGCGCGCGGCGCCCCCTTGAGGGGGAAGCGCCGCAGGCGCTTCGGGGGTGGGCCTCATCCTTTCTTGCCGACCAGGCGGCGCTTTAGCATGGGAATGACCAGGGCAAACGTGACCAGCACCGCAGTGACGAGGTTCAGGTCTTGCGCCTTCAGGCCGATGAAATCGCTGTTCAGCGCCAGGGCGATGAAGAAGCGGTAGACAATGGCGCCGATGATGACGGCCAGCGTGGCCAGCACCAGCTTGCGCGACGGCAGGATGCTTTCGCCCACGATCACCGCGGCCAGGCCGATCACGATGGTGCCGATGCCCATCGAAATGTCCGAACCGCCCTGGGTCTGCGCGAACAGCGCGCCCGCCAGCGCGACCAGCGCGTTGGACAGCGCCATTCCGCCCAGAATCATGCGGCCGGTGTTGACGCCCTGGGCGCGGGCCATGCGGCCGTTGGAACCGGTGGCGCGCACCGCCAGGCCGGTCTGCGTGGCGAAGAACCAGTCCAGCGCCAGTTTGGCCAGGATCACGATCACGATCAGGATCAACGGGCGGGCGACGTAGTCCGACAACCACTCAGGCTGCAGGATGGTGAATACGGTGGGTTCGGTGATCAGCGGGACATTGGGCTTGCCCATGATGCGCAGGTTGACCGAGTACAACGCGATCATCATCAGGATGCTGGCCAGCAGATCCATGATCTTGAGCTTGACGTTCAACCAGCCGGTGACCAGCCCGGCTGCGGCGCCAGCGATGGTGGCGATGACGGTGGCCATGAACGGGTCGGTGCCCGAGGCGATCAGCGTGGCACAGACCGCGCCGCCCAACGGGAAGCTGCCGTCAACGGTCAGGTCCGGGAAGCGCAACAGGCGGAACGAGATATACACGCCCAGAGCCACCAGGCTGAAGATCAGGCCGATCTCCAACGCACCTAACAACGAGAACAATGACATGGGTCAAATCCAATCAGTAAGAAGCGGGCATATTAAAAACTTGCACGAAGGCAAGAAACGAGCATATTAAAGAGTTGCCGCGTCGGATATCTTGCGTTTCGGGGTCAGTTTTACCCCAGCTTTCGCAAGAAACGTTTCCCTGCGAGGGATTTTCTCCGGTTTCCTGCCAAAGCCTTCCCGTGCCGGACGGCCGGGCCGCCAGCATGAGTCTGCAGGACCATTCAGGGAGCAAAAACGCCGGGCGGGCACAACGCCGTAAGGCGGGCCGCCGGCCATTCAAGACCAGCACATTGCGCCGGGCCGCGAGCATCTTGTGAATGCTGCCGCCCTGAAGACCATGGGGTAAGGCAAGACACCAGAACATAAAACAAGCCCCGCTCACGCCGGGTAGGCATGGCGGGGCGGGTACGGCTGATTATTACTTCACAACCACCGCGGCCGACTTGATGATCGCATCGGACAGGGTCACGCCCTGCTTGGCGGCAGCGCCCGGGTTCACGTAGAGCTCGAGCTTGGAGATGGTTTCCGAGGGAATGGCGCCGGGCTTCTCGCCCTTCAGGATGCGCACCACCACCTTGCCCGTCTGCACGCCCAGGTCGCGGTAGTTGATGCCCAGGGCGGCGATGCCGCCGCGCTTGACGCTGTCGGTGTCGGAAGCGATCAGGGGGATCTTGGCGTCGTTGCCGACCTT
This sequence comes from Achromobacter sp. GW823-FHT04E03, assembly GCF_058796095.1. Lineage (NCBI taxonomy): Bacteria > Pseudomonadati > Pseudomonadota > Betaproteobacteria > Burkholderiales > Alcaligenaceae > Achromobacter > Achromobacter sp. GW823-FHT04E03. The sequence continues at coordinate 1,885,176 of NZ_JBXAIJ010000001.1, forward strand.
GACCAGCGACTCATAGGCCGACACGACGTTGTTGTCGGTGTTGGTGTAGATGACGTCGACCTTGCCGATCAGGCTGCGGGCGGCGGAAGCCACGTCCACCGAGCGCGGCGCTGCCGCTTCGACCAGGCTCATGCCAGACTTCGGCAGGATTTCCTGCAGCTTCTTCACGACCACGACCGAGTTGGCCTCGCCCGGGTTGTAGACGATGCCCACGCGCTTGGCGTTAGGGACGATTTTCTTGATCAGTTCGACCTGCTTGTCCAGGGCCAGCAGATCCGACACGCCGGTCACGTTCGTGCCCGAGGCGTCCATGCTGGCGACCAGTTGGGCAGCGACCGGATCGGTCACGGCGGAATACACCACCGGCACGTCCTTGGTAGCGGCGACGACGGCCTGTGCCGACGGCGTGGCGATCGCGACGATGGCGTCGGGCTTGTCGCCGACGAACTTGCGCGCGATCTGGGCGGCGGTGCCGTTGTTGCCCTGGGCGCTCTGGTATTGCCACTTCAGGTTCTTGCCCGGCTCGTAGCCGGCCTGCTTGAGGGCATCCTGCACCCCGTCACGCACGGCGTCCAGCGCCGGATGCTCGACGATGGCGGTGACCGCCACGGATTTCTGCTGCGCGGACACAGGCGCGGCGATAGCCATCGCCAGCGCCATGGCGCCAACCGTCAGAAAATGTTTTTTTCCGATCAGCATAGATAAGCTCCTTGAACCCTTGTTTTTGCTCATTATTACGGCGCCGCTGGCGGCTCCCCGCCGGCCGGACTAGCCATAAAGCCGTATAGTCTAACTTGCCGCCCACCCAAAGCGTTTCGGGGGAATCCCTGAAATGGTGCATGCCGCAACAGCATGCCCCGCAGCGGGGCGCAGCGGCGTCAATATACTGAAAAGCCCGGAATCGCAGCGGCCGGATCCGCAGAAACCGGACTTCTTTCGCGCCGCCAACCGCAGCATCCAGAGGCCTCACCATGATCAAACGCGCATTGGGCCGTTCCGGCCTGCAGATTCCTCCCCTCACCTTCGGCGGCAACGTCTTCGGCTGGACCGTGGACGAAGCCGGCACGTACTCGCTGCTGGACGCGCTGGTGGACGCCGGCCTGAACTTCATCGACACGGCGGACGTGTATTCGCGCTGGGTTCCGGGCAATCAGGGCGGCGAATCCGAGACCCTGATCGGCAAATGGCTGAAGCGCTCCGGCAAGCGCGACCGCGTGCTGATCGCCACCAAGGTCGGCATGGAAATGGGACCCGACGCCAAGGGCCTGGCGCCCGCCTACATCCGCCGTTCGCTGGAAGCCTCTCTGGCCCGGCTGCAGACGGACCACATCGACCTCTACCAGTCGCACCAGGACGACCCCGACACGCCGCTGACCGACACCCTGGCCGAATACGCCAAGCACATCGAGTCCGGCAAGGTGCGCGCCATCGGCGCCTCCAACTACACCGCGGTGCGGCTGTCCGAAGCGCTGATCGCGAGCGAACGGCACAGCCTGCCGCGCTACGAGAGCATCCAACCGGAATACAACCTGTACCGCCGCGAACCCTTCGAGTCCGGGTTGCAAAGCCTGGTGAAGACGCAGCAGATGGGCACGATCAACTATTACGCCCTGGCCAGCGGATTCCTCAGCGGCAAGTACCGCAGCCCCTCGGACGCGGGCAAGAGCCCGCGCGGACGCAAGATCGTCGACACCTATCTCAACGACCGCGGCTACCGGATCCTGAAAGCGCTGGACGAAGTGTCCGAGGACGCCAACTGCACGCCCGCCCAGGCCGCGCTGGCCTGGCAGATCGCGCAACCCGGCATCACCTCGCCCATCGTCAGCGCGACCTCGCTCGAGCAACTGGACGAACTGGTCAAGGCGGCCAGCCTGGCGCTGACGCATGATCAGTTGGCCAAGCTGAGCCAGGCGAGTGAATGGCGGTGAGGGAGGGCGCGCGCCACGTGGCGCACGCCTGACTCGCGGCCATCAATCCAGCTTCACCCCCGAGTCCTTCACCACCTTGGCCCAACGCCCAACCTCGCTATCGACGAACTTGCCGAACTCGGCGCCGGTCAGGGTGGGCACGGCCGAGCCGTTGCCGGCCCAGGTTTCCTTGATCTTCGGCGCATTCAGGGCCTTGGTGATCTCGGCGCTCATCCGATCCACCGCTTCCTTGGGCGTGCCAGCGGGCGCCCAGATCGCGTACCAGGTCGACACCACGTAGTTCGGTACGCCGGCCTCGGCGGCGGTGGGCACGTCGGGCAGCGATTGCGAGCGTTCGGTGGCAGCCACGGCCAGGGGCTTGATCGTGCCGGAGCGTATATGGCCGGCGGACGAACCCAGGCCGTCGAACGCCAGGTCCACCTGTCCGCCGATCAGGGCCGACAGCATGGGCCCGGCGCCCTGGTAGGGCACGTCCACCAGTTTGATGCCGGTCTGCATGGCGAACAGCTCGCCGGCCAGGTGATGCGTGCTGCCCTTGCCGGCAGTGCCGAAGTTGATTTCTCCGGGACGCTTCTTGGCGTAGTCGATCAATTCCTGCACCGTCTTCACCGGCAGCTTGGACGGATTGATGACGATGACCTGCGGCGGCTGGGCGACCAGCGCGACCGGCACGAAGTCCTTCTGGATGTCGTAGTTCAGGTTCTTGTACAGCGAGGGGGCCAGCGCATGGTGCGCGCCGCCCATGAAGAAGGTGTAGCCGTCAGGCCTGGCCTTGGCCGCGACGCCCGCGCCCACGGTTCCGCCCGCCCCGCCCTTGTTGTCGATGACCACGGGCTGGCCCAGCTGCGTGGTCAGTTGCTGGGCCAGCGGACGGGCAAAGGTGTCCGTGCCGCCGCCTGCGGGGAACGGGACGATCAGCGTGATCGGGCGTTCGGGCCATTGTGCGGCGGCGACGCCGCCAAAGCCCAGGGCGGCCACGGCGAATACGGCCGCGGCGGTGGTGCGATATTTCATATTGTCTCCTCTTGCTGCAGCATGGGGACGGCGCGGTTATGTGCGTCTCGTCTCTTGAAGTTTTTGTATGGAATGGGCTGCTGGGACTTGCGGTTTTTTTGGGGGCGAGCGCTCCTGAAAGATGGCCTGCGCATCACACGCTGGGCCTGAAGAAAACCCGCTCCCCAGATCGGGGAGCGGTCGGCGCGTACGTCAGAGCGCCTTGTAGGTTTCGCGCAGCACGTTCTTCTGCACCTTGCCCATGGTGTTGCGCGGCAGTTCGCCGATGATGTGCACGCGCTTGGGTACCTTGAAATTGGCGATGCGCGATTTCAGCTCGGCCTGCATCGCATCCGCGTCCAGCGCCGCGCCTTCCTTGGGCACCACCACGGCCACCACGGCCTCGCCGAAGTCGGCGTGCGGCACGCCGATGACCGCCGATTCGGCCACCCCGGGCATGTCGTCGATCAGCGTTTCGATTTCCTTGGGGTACACGTTGAAGCCGCCGGAAATGATCAGGTCCTTGCTGCGGCCCACGATGGACAGGTAGTCGGCGGGCACGTCGCGTCCCGCGGACTCGCCGCCCCAGCGGCCCACGTCGCCCGTCTTGAACCAGCCGTCGGCGGTGAATTCCTCGGCGGTCTTTTCCGGCATGCGCCAGTAGCCCGAGAACACGTTCGGCCCGCGCACCTGCACGTTGCCGATCTCGCCCGGCGCCAGCGCGATGCCGGCATCGTCGACCACGCGCACCTGCACTTGCGGCAGAGCGCGGCCCACGGTACCCGCCAGGCGTTCGCCCAGCTTGGCGTCATAGGGATTGGAGGTAAGCATGACCGTCTCGCTCATGCCATAGCGTTCCAGGATGGCGTGGCCGCTGCGTTTCTGGAAGTCCGAGAAGGTCTCTGCCAGCAAGGGCGCCGAGCCCGAGATGAAGAGGCGCATGTTGGCGCAGACGCTGCGGTCAAAGCGCGGGTCGGCCAGCAGACGCACGTAGTACGTTGGCACGCCCATCATCACGGTGCTCTGCGGCAGGTAGTGCAAGGCCTGGTCGACGTCGAGCTTGGGCAGCCAGATCATCCTGGCCCCTGCCAACAAGGCGCCATGCGAGGCCACGAACAGGCCGTGCACATGGAAGATCGGCAGCATGTGCAGCAGCACGTCGTCCGGGCGCCAACCCCAATAGTCCTGCAGCACGCGGGCGTTGGCGGCGAGGTTGCCGTGCGACAGCATCGCGCCCTTGCTGCGCCCGGTGGTGCCGGAGGTGTACAGGATGGCAGCCAGATCGTCGGGCTTGCGCGCGACGGTCTTGAAAGTCTGCGGCAGGCCGCCCGCGGCATCCAGCAGCGTGCCGCTGCGGTCTTCATCCAGCGTGTACACGTGCGCGGTGCCCGCCTTGTCTGCCGCGCGCTGCACCCAGTCCAGGTTCTTACTGGCGCAGACCACCACGGCCGGCTCGGCATTACCCAGGAAGTACTCGATTTCCGATTCGCGGTAGGCGGTATTCAGCGGAAGGTAGACCAGGCCGGCACGCAAGGTGGCCAGGTACAGCAGCAGCGCTTCAGGCGACTTTTCGACCTGCACCGCCACGCGCGAACCGGCCGGCAGATCCAGCGAGGTCAGCAGATTGGCCAGGCACGCGGTGGCGCGATCGATGTCGTCCCAGGTGTATTGCAAGTCGGGCGTTTCCAGCGCGACTTTGCTGCGGTCTTTGGGAAAGCCGCCTTGCAGGACAGCATATAGATTAGCGTTGGTCACCTTGTCTAGTCTCCGGAAAAGGAAGGGTCCACGCCGGCCAGGAAGGCGCGCACGCCCTCCTTGTGGTCCCGGCTGTCGGCGTACGAGAAATAATCCTGGTATTCGTCTTCGGTCAAGGCGCCGCCGGCGGCGAGCCTGCGCGACAGGCGCTTGTTGATGCGGGCGGCCAGCGGCGCGCCAGCCGCGATGCGCTCGGCGCTGCGTTTGGCCGCGTCAACCACCTGGTCGTCCGGAACGACGCGCGTCAGCAGGCCCAGCTCGCGGGCCTCGGCCGCGCCGAACACGCGGCCTTCGAGCAGGATGGCCAGGGTGGCGGCGCGTCCGACCAAGGCCAGCAGGCCGCTCATTTCGTCCGGCGCCATGGGAAATCCCAGGCGGTTGATCGGCACGCCGAAACGCGCGGATTCGCCCGCGATCCGCAGATCGCACTGGCTGGCGATCTCAAGCCCCCCGCCCACGCATACGCCTTCGATCTGCGCGACGACCGGATGCGGACACCGGGCGACCGCCTGCAAGGCAGGCGCCAGCACCTCGCGGTGGTAGCGCTGCACGCCGGCCATGTCGCCGCGCTGCGCGGGGAACTCGCGAATGTCGGCGCCGGCGGCGAAGTTGCCGCCCTCGCCGCGCACGATCACGCAGCGCACGGTATCGTCCTGCGCAATGCGCGTGAATACGTCCCGCAGTTCATGCCACATGCCCACGGTGATCGCGTTCAGGCGCCCCGGGTGCGATAGCGTCACCCGCGCCAGATCGCCCTCGCGTTCCAGCAGCACGCGGCCGGCCACGTTGTCCGTCATGTCTCCTGCCCTCTTTCTTATGTAGTTGCGCCGCGGGCGCGACGCCTATGCCACCCGCCCCACGCCGCGGCTGACCTGGGGCTTGCCCTCGCCCAGCCGGGCCAGGTTGTCGTCCAGCTCGTCGAGGTCGTAGAGGTAGTTCACCATCAAGCCGCAGGACTGCTTGAGTCCCTTGGGCGAGGTATCCGCGGCCCAATTGAGCCGTTCGATGCGCGCGCCATTGCCCAGGTGGAAACGCGCCACCGCGTCCACCGGCATGCCGTTCTTCATGGACTGCAGATAATTGGCTGTCAGGCGGAAACCCGCGCGCTTGACCACGTCGGCGGCCTTGCCCTGGGCCGCCTTGGCCAGGCGCGCAACCCAGCGCCGCCCGTCGGGCACGCCCTCGCGCTTGCGCGCCTTGGCGCGCACCTTGTCCTCGCGCACGATGGCCTCCACCGCCTCGGCGTCCAGCTTGCCCAGCCAGTCGGCGAAGCCCGGGATGGGCGACAGCGTGGCGAAGGACTTCAGCTTGGGCAGTTCATGCAGCAGCTGCTCCACCACGCGCTTGAGCAGGAAGTTGCCGAAGCTGATGCCCTTCAGGCCGGGTTGCGTGTTGGAGATGGAATAGAAGATGGCCCAGCGCGCCTTGTCCAGGTCCTGCGGCGGCAGCGTGCTGTCCAAAAGCACCTGCACGTTGTCGGCCATCTGGCTGGCGAAGGCGACTTCCACGAAGATGAGCGGCACGCCCGGCATCTGCGGATGGAAATAGGCGTAGCAGCGACGGTCCGGCGAAACGCGGCGGCGCAGGTCGTCCCAGGAGGTGATCTCGTGCACGGCTTCGTAAAGGATCAACTTTTCCAGTAGCGACGCAGGCGAATCCCAGGTCAGCGGCCGCAGTTCCAGCAGGCCCACGTCGAACCAGGCGGACAGCAGACCCTCGAGGTCCTTGTCCAGCATCTGAATGCCCGCCACCTGCTTGCGCCAGCGCAGCATGTCCGCGCGCAGCTCCACCAGGAAGCGCAGGCCCTGGGGCTGCGCATTGAAGCGCTTGAAGAGGCGCGCGCCCTCGCCGCCTTCGCCAGCGTAGCTGCCGCGCGCCTGCGCCAGCGCGGTCAGCATCAGCCGGCGGTCCTTGCCGTCCGCGGCGCTGTACTGTTCGCACCAGCGGCGGGCCAGCTTGTTGGCGGCCACGTCGGTCAGGCGCGCTTCGAACAAACGCCGGACTTCGGATTCACTGGGCAGCCGGCCGCGTTCCCACAGCTTGCCCAGGCGGGACATCAGGCCCGCGCTTTCGGCGGCGGCCGCTTCATCGATGGCATCGGCCTCGGGCTCAGGCGTGCGTGCGCCGCGCGCGGGTGCGAGATTGGCGGGTGCGGACATGGGCGGGCTCCTCGATGACGATGGGATCGGACGGCGCCGCATCGGCGGCGTCCGCATGGCTCAATGCGCGCAGCGCTTCCAGCTGGCGCATCAGGTGGTTGTGCGCGAGCGCCTGCGCGGCCTCGCTGTCGTGCGCCTTGAGCGCTTCGAATATGGCCAGGTGCTCGGCGCAGGACTGCTGGATGCGGCCGGGCTGGGACAGGCTGCGGTGGCGCGACAGGCTCAGCACCTTGCGCAGATTGCCCACCATGTCCGACAGCCATTGGTTGCCGGCCAGGGCCTGCACCGCTTCGTGGATCAGGTAGTTGGTCTTGTAGTAGGCATCGATGCGGCCAGCCTGGGCATGGCCCGCCAGCGCCGCGTGCAGGGGTTCCAGCTCGGCCAGTTGGGCATCGCTGGCCTTGCGCGCGGCCTCGAAGGCGCAGCGCCCTTCCAGCATGGCCATCAGCGGGAAGATGTCTTCCAGGTCTTGCGCCGAGAGTTCATTGACGAAGCAGCCGCGGCGCGGCTCCAGCCGCACCAGCCCTTCGGTGGCCAGCACCTTGAGCGCCTCGCGCAAGGGGGTGCGGGAGATGCCCAGCTCGCCCGCCAGGCGCAGTTCGTCTATCCATTCGCCGTTGCGCAGGGAACGCGCGTGGATCATGCCGCGCAGGCGATCCGCGACTTCCAGGTAGAGGGCTTGCCGGACGATGGGAAGGGTCATGGGTCAGCGGCCTGGACTGCACCGTAATTCATAATTATGAATAAGGCCATGATAGTGCTGGATGCGGGAAAAAGAAAACCCCTTGCTCCTCGGTAGCTACCCTAGGAATAAAAAGGGCCTCCGGCATCCGGAGGCCCGTCGATTCATCCCGAAAAATGGGGGCAAAATCAGAAGTGCAGCACCCCATCGACCGCGTGGCGGGTCAGGGAGCGGGCCCAGCGGCGCGCCGGCAGGCCGTATTTGGCCTCCACCACCTCGGCGCGGGCCAACAGCTCGGCGGGGGTGACTTCCAGGCGCGGGCCGGAGAACGCCAGCACGATCTGGTTGCCCGCCTCGACCTCGGGCAGCAGCACGATGCGGTCGTCGAAGGCCTTGGACAGATTGTCGATGTTCTTGCCGAAGCTCTCGTGGCGGCCGAACAGGTTCACGGCCAGCACGCCGACCTCGCCCAGCACGCGGCGGCAGTCGCGATAGAACTTGACGCTGTCGCGCACCGGTCCCTCGGCCATGGCGTCGTACAAGTCCACCATCAGCACCGGGCAACGCCCCGCGTTGAGCGGATCGGCCACCCAGGCGCCGGCGTCGGCGTGTTCGACTTCGAGGCGGTTCGCGCCCGGCAGGCGGAAGAACATATGGCAGGCCGCCGTCACCCGCGGATTCCACTCCACCGCCAGCAAGGGGCTGCGCGTGTGCTTCACGCAGTAGCGCGCCAGCGAGCCGGCGCCCAGGCCCAGCATGCCGATGGCTTCGTCCTTGGGCGGCTCCAGGAACAGCAGCCAGGCCATCATCTGGGCGGTGTACTCGAGCACCAGCTCCGACGGGTTCTTGATGCGCATGGCGCCCTGGACCCAGACGGTGTTGAAGTGCAGATAGCGGACGCCGTCCACCTCGGACAGGGTCGGCTGGTCCAGCTCGGAAGGAAAGTTCGATTTATGCATGGCGGCGATTGTAGGTCGGACGCCGCCTCTGCGTCAGGCGGCCAGCCGGCCGTCCCCGCTCTCCCAGATGCGTTCCAGCAGTTCCGCGCGGGACGTTTCGGCTTGCAGGCCGGCCGCCAGCCGCAGCACCCGCTTCAGGTAAAGGTGCGCATCGCACTCCCAGGTGACGCCCAACGCGCCGTGGACCTGGATGGCGTTCTGCGCCGCGCGCCGGCCCGCCTCCACCGCAAGCAATGGCGCGAACAGGCTGTCGCGTTCCGCCGAAGCCGCGTCCGCGTCATGCGCCGCAACCGCTGCCACGCCCGCCAGCCTGGCGTCGTCCAGGGCCATCCAGTCTTCCGCCAGCCGATGCTTGATCGCCTGATTGGCGCCGATGGCGCGGTCGAATTGCCGGCGTTCGCGTGCATGGGCCGCCGCCATGTCCAGCGCGGCCGAGGCAGCGCCCAGCAGCTCAGCCGAACGCAACAGGCGCAGGCGCGTCCGCAGGCGCTCCCAGGTTCCCGCCTCGACCTCCAGATCGACGCTGTCCAGCAATTGCGGGCGGGTCACGCGCGCCACCGGCATGGTGGGATCGAGCCGCGCCTCGCCGGATACGGGCGCCAGCGCCTCCAGGCGCAGGGCGGTGGCGCTCAAGCGCCGCACGGCCAGTGCACGCACGCCCTCGCCCGCGCCTTCGATGAAGACCGATCCGTCGGGACGCACGGCAGCGTCAGCAAAGTAGGTGTCGCCCGCCATCACGGCGGCAGCCCATCCCGCGGCCGGCCCCGCCGCGCACAGGGTCGGCAGTATCGCCATGTTGGCCGCCAGCGGCAGGCTCAACAGGTGCCGCCCGGCGGCTTCGGCCACGATCCAGGCTTCGCGCATGCCCAGCCCCAGTCCGTCCTGCGCGGCCGGCGCCAGCAACGCCGGCCAGCCCTGGGCGGCGATCTCGCGCCATTGCGCCAGGCGCGCTTCATAGGGTTTGCCGGCCGCGGCGCGTGCCGTGGCGGGCGGATGGCGGTCGGCCAGAAAGCGCCGGGCCGCGTCGTCCAGCATGCGCTGGTCTTCGGTCGGATGCAGATCCATGAGGTTCAAGCCTTGGGCAGGCCGAGCATCTGCTCGGCGATGATATTGCGCTGGATTTCGGAGGTGCCGGCCAATATGGTTTCGGCGCGCGACCACAGATAGGCATGCGTCAGTTCGGCGGCATGCGCGTCGCTCGCGTCGTCCGCCAGGCAGGCATCCTCGCCCAGCAGTTGCAGCGACAGTTCCAGCAGCCGCTGATGCGCTTCGCTCCAATGGATCTTGGTGGAAGACCCCTCGGGCCCCGGCGGATCGCCGCGCATCGCGCCGGCCAGCGCGCGCTGCGACTTCAACGCCAGCACATGGCTGTCGGCCGCGAGCCGCGCCCACTGATGGCGCACCGCGGCCGAGGACGCCGGCACGTGGCCGTAGGCATCGGCGCGCAACGCCAGCTCACGCACCTGGCGCAGCTCCTGCGCGAAGCGCACCAGCCGCGGGATGAAGTAGGTGCCGCGCTCGAAGCTGGCGGCGGCCATGGCGATCTTCCAGCCCTGGTTCGGCGCGCCCAGCAGGCAGTCTTCGGGCACGAACACATCCTCGAAGAACACCTCGCAGAATTCGGCCTCGCCCGTGATCTGCCGGATGGGTTCGACCCGCACGCCGGGGCTGCGCATGTCGACCAGCAGGAAGCTCAGCCCCTTGTGCTTGGGCGCCTGCGCATCGGTGCGCGCAAGCACGAAGCACCATTGCGCGCGGTCGGCGAACGAGGTCCAGATCTTGTGGCCGTTCAAGCGATAGCCGCCCGCCGCTGCCTCCGCCCGCGTGCGCACCGACGCCAGGTCGGAGCCGGCGCCAGGCTCCGAATAGCCCTGGCACCAGACCTCGCGGTTCGACAGGATTCCGGGCAAAAAGCGGCGCTTCTGCGCCTCGGTGCCGAAATGCAGCAGCGTCGGCGCCAGGATGCCGTGTCCGATCAGGTTCACGCCCAGCGGCGCGCCGCAGCGCGCGTGCTCTTCGTGGAACACCGCCTGCCGCGACAGCGGCAGGGCGCGGCCCCCATGCTCCTTGGGCCAGCCCAAACCGGACCAGCCGTTGGCGCACAGGGTGTCTTCCCATGCCCGCCGGAAATCAAGGTTGCGCGGCTCGGCCCCGCCCGGCCAATCCTTGACGAAACCGGCGTAGGCCGATGCCAGCCAGCCGCGCAAGTCCAGGCGGAACGCCTCGTCTTCCCGCGCGGCGCTTTCCAACTGCGTCATGCCATTACTCCAGGCGGATGTTCGAATCGCGCGCGACCTTGGCCCACGTGGTCACGTCCTGGCGGATGAAAGCGGCGAAGGTCTTGGGATCGCTGCCGATGATGTCCAGGCCCAGGCCCGTGAATTGCGCCTTGACGTCGGGCTGCTGCAGGATCTGCGCGAGATTGCTGTAGATCTTGTCCACCACCGGCTGCGGCGTACGCGCCGGCGCCACCAGGCCCAGCCAGGGCATGGCGGAATAGCCCGGCAGGCCCGAGGCCGCGACGGTCGGCAGGTCCGGCACCGAGGCCGAGGGCTGGGCGGTAGTCACCGCCAGCACGCGCAGCTTGCCGTCCTTCACGAAGGGGCCGGACGAGGCCCAGGCGTCGAACATGACCTGCAGGCGGCCCGCCACCAGATCGTTGAGCGCTGGCGCGCTGCCCTTGTACGGGATGTGCGTCATCTGCACGCCCGCCATGCTGTTGAAGAGTTCAGCTTCCAGATGGGTCGAGCTGCCGGTGCCGACCGAACCGTAGCTGACCTTGCCCGGATTCGCCTTCAGGTAGGCGATCAGCTCGCCCACGTTCTTGGCCGGCACCGAGGGATGCACTTCCAGCACGTGCACCACCGAGGCCACCTGGCTGATGGGCGCGAAGTCCTTGATCGGGTCGTAGTTCACCTTGGCGTAGATGCTGGGCGCGATGCCCAGCGACGAAGCCGCCATCAGCAAGGTATAGCCGTCGGGTTCGGCGCGCGACACGTAGTCGGACGCGATCATGGTGCCGCCGCCCGGCTTGTTTTCCACGATTACCGGCTGGCCCAGCTTGCCGCTGAGCTTTTCCGCCAGCAGGCGGCTCATGATGTCGGTCGCGCCTCCTGGCGAGAACGGCACCACGATGCGTATCGGACGGTTGGGATAGCTGTCCTGGGCCATGGCCGGACCCGTGACGCCGATGCAAGCCAGCGCGACGCCAACCAATAGTTTCTTCATCATGCTTGTCTCCTCCTGGGATGGATTGCGCGCTAGGCGCTACGGGTTGCGGGCAGGATCAGCGCGTCCAGTACCGCAACGCCCTGTCCAGCCTCTTTGATCAGCAATGGATTGACTTCGATTTCCGCCACATGCGCGGGCGCGGCAAGCAAGGCATTGCCCACGGCCACGATGCTGCGGCACGCGGCCGCCACGTCGGCCTGGGGCTTGCCGCGATAACCGTCAAGCAGCGCGTAGGCCTTGAGCTCCTGCAGCATTTGCAGCGCAATGTCCTCGTCCACCGGCAGCAGGCGATGGCTGGTGTCCTGGTACAGCTCGGTCAACACGCCGCCCAGCCCCACGGTCAGCACCGGACCGAAGACGGGATCGCGCGTGGCGCCGACGATGATCTCGGCCACGCCGCGCTCCATCTTCTGCACCATCACGCCGTCGATCCGCGCCCCTGGCTGCGCCGCGGCCGCCGCCCGCGTCACCTCGCCGTACGCGCGGCGCACGGCGTCGTCGTCGGCCAGGTTCAGCGCCACGCCACCCGCCTCGGTCTTGTGGGCGATGTCGGCGCTCAGTATCTTCAGGGCAACCGGATATCCGGCCTCCCGCGCCTGCGCGACGGCTTCATCCGCGTTCGCGGCCACCTTGGTCCGCGCTTGCGGCAGGCCGAAAGCAGCCACGTACCCGCGCGCATCCGCTTCATTGCAGGGCACAGCCGGCACCGCTGGCGCGTCCAGTTGCGGCGCCGCCGCGATGCGCTTGGCGCCGCGCGCCTCGCACCACAGCAGGTAAGGCGCCAGGGCCGCGACCGCGAGACCCAAGTCCTCGAACACGGCCACCTCGGCGTCGCGCAAGGCCGCGCGGCTCTGGGCCACGCCGGTATCGATGGCGACGAACAGGCGCTTGTGCCGGCGCGACACGTCCGTCAGCGCGTCGGCCATGCGGTCCAGCATGTAGCCGGGCGCATACACGACGACCGCGTCGATCGCATCGGTGGTGGCCAGCGCTTCCAGCACGGTATGCACAAAGGCGGGATCGTTGACCACGTTGCCGGTCACGTCCACCGGATTGCCGACCATGCCGTAGTCGGGAATCCCGCCGCGCAGTACCGCCTGCAGGTCCGGCGGCAGATCGGGCAACTCCAGTCCTGCGCCGATGAACTTGTCCGCCAGGATGGCGCCCAGCGCGCCCGACATGGTCAGCACCGCGACGCGCTTGCCCGCCGAGCGGTGACGCAGCGTGGCCAGGCTGGCCAGATGCGCCATCTGCGCGAAATCGGTGGCCTCGATCACATTCAATTGGCGGAAGGCCGCCCCGTACACGCGCCGGTCCCCGGCCAGCGCCGAGGTATGCGACTGCACCGCCTGCGCGCCCTTGTCCGTGGTGCCGGCCTTCAGCGCGATCAGCAGCTTGCCCTGGCGCTCCAGTTCGCGGCAGGCGCGCTTGAAGCGCTCGCCATCGCGCAACTGTTCTATGTAGCCCAGGACGATTTCCGTCTGCGGGTCGGCCGCCAGGTACTCCAGGTATTGCGAGAAATCCAGGCAGGCTTCGTTGCCGGTGTTGATGAAATGCGAGAACGGCAGGTCCAGCCGGCGCGCGATCGCGTACACCGCCGCGCACACGTTGCCGCTTTGCGTCAGCAGGCTGACCTTGCCCGGCCCCGTCTGCGCCGGCGCGGTCTTGAAGACCGAGGCGAACGCCGTGTAGGCCTGCGTGTTCAGGTTGGCGAAGCCCATGCAATTCGGGCCCGCCACGGCCATGCCGCTTTCGGCCACAAAGGCCTCCAGCTCGTCCTGCAGGCGCGCGCCCTCGCCGCCCGCTTCGGCGAAGCCCGCGGCGTAGACGATGGCGGCGCGCACGCCCTTTGCGTGGCAGCGGCGCAGCATGGGCGTGACGTCCGCGGCCGCGATGGCCAGCACCGCCAGGTCCACCGCCTCGGGCACGGACTCGATGTCCGGCCAGCAGCGGCGGCCGAAGACTTCCTGGTACTTCGGATTCACGGGATAGATGCCGCCCGCATAGCCGAAGCGCGTCAGCAGATCCAGCGGCATGCCGCCGATGCGCCCTGCGTCGGCGCTGGCGCCGATCATCGCGATGGAGCGCGGGTTGAGCAAGGGGTCCAGAGTCATGCTGCCTCGCCCGTTTTGCCGCCGGGCCGCCCCAAGGCAAAAGGCGCCCCCTCGGGGGGCAGCGCGCTTGCGTCGCGTGGGGGCATTTGCTTGTTGCGCTGGATGGCTTGCGCCAGGCCGCGTGCACGGACGGCCTGGAACTCCTCGCTCAGATGCGACAGCTGGTGCGTATCGAAATGCGCCGACAGAGCGGTGCGGAAACCCTGTGCGTCCGCGGTGCGGTTCAGCGAACGCTTGATGAGGCGCAGGCCGAAAGGCGGCGCCTGCGCGATGCGCTGCGCCAGCGCCAGGGTCGCAGCGTCCAGCTCGGCCTCGGGCACCACGCGGTTCACCATGCCGATGCGCAGCGCTTCCTGCGCGTCCACCTTTTCGCCGGTGTAGAGCATTTCCTTGGCCTTGCGCAGCCCCATGACCCAGGGATGGATCAGCACCTCGGTGGCGGCGGCCGCCAGCGTGTGGCCGACGGGATCCGAAAAATAGGCGGTGTCGGAGCACACCACCAGATCGCACATATTGGCGATCATGAAACCGCCCGCCACGCAGGCGCCCTGCACCTGCGCCACCGTCGGTTTGGGAAAGTCCCAGATGCGCATGCAATAGCCGTAGTAGCGGCGCGACTCGTAATCCCAGCGCTCCTCCACCGTGAAGTCGGCGCGTTTGGCCTGGGCTTCCTTCAGGTCATGGCCCGCGGAAAAGTGCGCGCCGCGCCCGGCCAACACCGCGACCCGCACCGAGTCGTCCTGTTCTGCGCGCGTCAACGCGTCATCCAGTTCGTCCAGCATCTGCTGGCTTTGGGCATTGCGCGCGGATTCGCGCGCGAGGCTGATGCGGCATACCGAGTCGTGCCGCTCGACGGCCAGGGTGGCGTATTCCATGGTCTCCTCGTCCTTGTTCTGCCGCGCCTTGAGAGGCGGCGCGGTCGACTGGATTGAATTAACGCACCTGGAATCCTAAAATACAAAATATTCAATCAATATTTCCCACATTATGAACAACAGTGGATCCACTGGCGGTACCCAGAGCATGCGGCGCGCCCTCGGCCTGCTACGCGTACTGGCGCAGCACCAGGAAGACGGCATAGACCTGCAAGGCGTCATGGCCGAGGCCGGACTGGAACGCTCCACCGCGCACCGGCTGCTCAGTTGCCTGCTGGAAGAGCAATTCGCCGAGCGCGACGCCACAACCCGGCGCTACCGCCTGGGCGTGGATTCCATGCAACTGGGATTCGCGGCGCTGCGGCGCACGCCGCTCCTGGACGCGCTGCGTCCGTTTGCGCAGAAGCTCGCGCGCCTGTCGGGCGACACGGTGTTCCTGGTGATACGCCAGGGCGACTACGCCCTGTGCCTGCTGCGCGAGGCTGGCTCGTTCCCCGTCAAGGTATTCACCATCGACCAGGGGGAGCGGCGTCTTCTGGGCGTGGGCGCGGGCGGCCTGGCGCTGATGGCCACCCTGCCCGACGAGGAAATCGCCGCGCTGTACGCGCGGCACTCCGCCACTTACGCGCAGATCGGCGCATCCAGCGCTGCCCTGATGAAATCGGTCAGGCAGGCGCGCGCAGCGGGCTATTCGGAAATCGTAGACACCATCACGCCCGGCGTGTCGGGCGTGGGCGTGGCGTTCCGGGTGTCGGAACTGACCTGGGTGGCATTCAGCTTCGGCGCGATCAGCAGCCGGCTGGACGCGCCGCGGCGGGCGCAGATGGGCGCGCTGCTGCGCGCCGAGTGCCAGGCGTGGGCCCAGGACTACCTGGAAAAATAAAGCCCCCTCGCGCAGCGAGGGGGCAGTCTTGCGGCCGGGCGCCCAGAGGCGCCCCTAGGCGCTTCAGATCCGCTCGAAGATGGCGGCAATGCCCTGGCCGCCGCCGATGCACATGGTCACCAGCGCGTAGCGCCCGCCCACGCGCTGCAGTTCGTGCAGCGCCTTGACGGTGATGATCGCGCCGGTGGCGCCGATGGGGTGGCCCAGGCCGATGCCGCTGCCGTTGGGGTTCACCTTGGCCGGATCCAGCTTCAGTTCGCGCGACACCGCGCAGGCTTGCGCCGCGAACGCTTCGTTGGCTTCGATCACGTCCAGCTGATCCACCGTCAGGCCGGCGCGCTTGAGCGCGGCCTGCGTGGCCGGCACCGGACCGATGCCCATGATGTTGGGGTCCACGCCCGCGTGGGCATAGGCCACCAGGCGCGCCAGCGGCTTGACGCCGCGCTTGGCCGCGACCGAGGCGTTCATCAGCACCACCGCGCCCGCGCCATCGTTCAGGCCCGAGGCGTTGCCCGCCGTCACCGTGCCGTTTTCCTTCTGGAACACCGGCTTCAGGCCCGCAAGGTTTTCGGCCGTGACGTCGCGGCGCACATGCTCATCGGTGTCGAACACCACTTCGCCCTTGCGCGACTTCATGACCACCGGCACGATCTGGTCGCGGAAGTAGCCCGCGTCGATGGCAGCCGCGGCGCGGCGATGCGATTCCGCGGCCACGGCGTCCTGGTCCTGGCGGCTGATGCCGAACTTGGCCGCCACGTTCTCGGCGGTCACGCCCATGTGCATGCGGCCGAACGGATCCGACAGCGCGCCGGTCATCATGTCCAGCATCACGCTATCGCCCATGCGCGCGCCCCAGCGCTGCGCCGGCGCGATGTACGGCGCGCGGCTCATGCTTTCGGCGCCCGCGCCGATGGCGATTTCGGCATCGCCCAGCATGATGGTCTGCGCAGCCGACACGATGGCCTGCAAGCCCGAACCGCAAAGGCGGTTGACGTTGAAGGCGGGGGTTTCCTTGGCGATGCCGGCGTTCATGGCCGCCACGCGCGACAGGTACATGTCGCGGGGTTCAGTGTTGATGACGTGGCCCACGGCGACGTGCCCGACCTCATCGCCCTTGACGGCGGCGCGTTCCAGCGCGGCCTTGATGACGGTTGCGCCCAGGTCGCACGGCGGCACGTCTTTCAGCGCGCCCCCGAAATCGCCGATGGCGGTGCGGACGGCGGACGCGACGATGACTTCATTCATGGTGTTTCCTCCTTGTAATGCGTTCCATCATACCGCCGCCGTCTTGTGCCCGGGGCTGGCGCGGCGTGAATGCCCGATACCGAAGGGATAGCACCAATACCCCTATCGATACGAACTTCATATCATCCATGCCCAATGCCATCTGGAGCGCCCGCATGGATTTCCGTCATCTGCAGCAGTTCCTGGTCCTGGCCGAAACGCTGAATTTCCACCGCGCTGCCGAAAAACTGCACATGTCGCAGCCGCCCCTGTCCGTCTCGATACGCAAGCTCGAAGAGATGGTGGGAGTGCCGCTGTTCCTGCGCGGACGCCAGGGGGTGAAACTCACCGAAGCCGGCCTGGCCGCGCTGGACGAGGCGCGCCGCGCCCTGTTCCATGCCGAACAGTTCCGGCAGGCGGCGCGCGCCGGCGCCGCGGGCGAAGGCGGCACCGTGCGCATCGGTTTCGTGGGCTCGGCCACGCACGGCGTGCTGCCGCGCATCCTGCCGCAGTTCCGGCAACGCTATCCCGGCGTCACCGTGGTGCTGCGCGAAGCCACCTCCATACGCATCATGCAGGAACTCGAGGAAGACACGCTGGAGATCGGCATCGTGCGCGTGCCGGTGGCGATGGGATCGAACGTGCGGCTCGCGCCGCTGACGACCGAGAACTTCGCGCTGGCCGTGCCCAAGACGCATCCGCTGGCGCGGCGCGGCCGCATCCGCCTGGCGGACCTGGCCGACGAGGCCTTCATCATGTACACCGCCACCGAGGCTGCCGGCCTGCGCATGGCCGCCATCAACGCCTGCCAGCTGCGCGGCTTCACGCCCCGCATCACGCAGGAGGCGGTGCAGGTGCAGACGCTGCTCAGCCTGGTGGAAAGCGGCCTGGGCGTGGCCCTGGTACCGGCCGGCGGCCGGCGCCTGCCCGGCACCAACGTCGTCTACAAGACGCTGGCCGATTTTCCCGCGGATGCAACGATCGGCATTTCGCTGGCATGGAACCCTGCGACCGAACGCAGCGCCACGCGCAACCTGCGCGAAATGGCCAGCCAGGCGTTCCGGGACAAGAACGCGAAATAAGCGCGCCGCTTGCGGCAACACGGCCGCCAGGCTTAGGATGGAGCATGGGTTTTATCCTCACCAGCGATCCGGGAGCGCATCGTGAAGACAGTTGCTGAGATACTCAGGGAAAAAGCCAATCATTCCGTCGTGACGGTTTCACCCGACGCGTCGGTTTTCGAAGCCGTCAGAATCATGGCGGAACGCAGCATCGGCGCCGTGGTGGTGGTCCAGGGCGACGCGGTGCTGGGCATGCTGACCGAGCGCGACTACGCCCGCAAGATCGTGCTGCAGGACCGCTCCTCGCGTACCACGAAGGTGCGCGACATCATGACCGATTCCGTCTACTACGTCAGCCGCGCGGACACGCGCGAACACTGTATGGCGATGATGACGGAACGCCACTTCCGTCATCTGCCTGTCATCGAGGACGGCAAGCTGGTCGGCCTGCTTTCCATCGGCGACCTGGTCAAGGACGTCATGAGCGAACAGAAGTTCATCATCCACGAACTCGAACGCTACATCACCGGCGAACGCGGCTGACGCCGCGCGGTCCATGCGACGGACTCGCGGCTAGCCCGCCGCGAGCGCCTTGAATGCCGGCACGATCAAACCCATGCCGGCCGCCAGCAACAGCACGAACACCATGCGCTTGACGGTCTTCATCGAGCCCGCCGTGCTGTAGCGGCGAGCCACCCAGGTGACGCCGATCACAACCGGCAACGCCAGCAGACTCAACCAGAACGACGAGGCCATGAAGGCCCCCTGCCCGGTCACGAGCGCCAGGCGCACGACCGCGTTAAGCGAAAACAGAATCAGCAGGCTGTTGCGGATGGCGGCCAGCGGCAGGGGCTGGCGGTACAGGTGATAGACCATGGGCGGACCCGC
This sequence comes from Achromobacter sp. GW823-FHT04E03, assembly GCF_058796095.1. Taxonomy (NCBI): domain Bacteria; kingdom Pseudomonadati; phylum Pseudomonadota; class Betaproteobacteria; order Burkholderiales; family Alcaligenaceae; genus Achromobacter; species Achromobacter sp. GW823-FHT04E03. The sequence continues at coordinate 1,903,928 of NZ_JBXAIJ010000001.1, forward strand.
GCTGGAAAACAATCCGCCCAGCACGCCGGAAATCGCGCCGAAGAACACGAACGAACCGCGCGAGGACACATGCGCCAGCGGCTGCGCACGCGCGATCAACAGCACCGCGCAGCCCAGGATGGTGCAGCCCAAAAGCAGTTGCAGCAGCACGCCCATGGAGCCGCTGATCCAGGCCAGCGCCGCCACGCCCGCCCCCACGCCGACCAGGCTGCTGGCCATCGCGGGCCGCATCAACGACCAGTTCACCTGCGGCTTGGCGCGCGCCAGCGTCACGGCCGCGTTCACCAGCGACAGCACGCTGACCACGTTGGCCACTTCGGACACGGAAGCCAGCTGGAACACGCCCGACAGGCCCAACAACACCAGCCCGAAGGCGAAGCCCGTCATGGTCTGCGCATAGGTGGCGAGCGCCACGCAGGCGAGGAACAGCAAATATTGGGAAATGCTCATGCTAATGGGAGAGCCTGACCTGCCTCGGCTCTGCCCGGAGCGGCGCGTTGCGCGGCGCGGGAGCGGATCGACGGGGAACAGCGTTAGGGGTTTGGGATCGGGTTTTTTCCGCCGGCGATCATAGCACCGGGATGCGCCGACTCACACTTTGTCACAACTGGATGCGCTCGTGCACCATGACCGGCGCGCCCTGCCGCTATCCTTGCCGCCCTGTAAATCCCTTGCGCCTTGCTCCCGCCGCGCCATCCGCCGCGCCGTCTGGATACGGCGCGCACGGCTGCGAGAATGACGCCCAAACAGACCACGATCAACACGGTGACGCTGACCTGCTCGACCTGCGGCAGCGCCCAATTCACCAAGCTGGACACCAACGAATACCGCTGCAGCCATTGCCACGCGGTCACGCTGGTCGAAGACAACGTCGCCCAACGGCTGGAGAAGATCCTGCGCGGGATGCAGCAGCCGGCTCCCAAGCCGCAGCTCGGTCCGCGCGCCATCGCGGCGGTGGCAGTCGCCGTCGCCGCCGTAATCGCCGTGCCTTTGGTCGCCTCCATGATCGGGTCCAAACCGACCGTCACGCGGCAGCCGCCTGCGCCGCCTCCCATCGACGCCTCGCTGGTCAAGCTGACGGACGTGCAGGAGATCCGGGTCCGCGACCGCACGCAGCTGGTCATGATCATGCGCAACGAGACGGGCAAGAAGATCGACGTGCCGCGCGTCACGGCTTCGTTCTTCCAGGGCGACCTGTCGCTGCCGTCGAACTCCGGCTCGGCGCCGGCGCGTTCGCTGCAGCCGGGCGAGTACACACCTGTCATCATCTCCACGCCCAGCCAGGCCTACAGCCGCTATACGCTGCAGGTCTCGCAGCCGACGCTGGCGCGGGACAGGAACAACGACGTGGCCGCCAGCAAGGTGCAGCTAGTGCGCAACGACGGCGCCTACCGCCTGGTCGGCCTCTTGAAGAACAACGGCGCCAACGAAGCCAACAGCAGCCAGATCACGGTGATGCTGTACGGCGAGGACGGCAAGCTGATCGGCACCGGCAACGGCTACGGCGCCGCCAGCCCGCTGGCGCCGAACGCGCTGACCTCCTTTGACGTGCGCTGCGAGATGCTGACCGAGGGCCGGGTCGCCACCTACGACTACATGGTGCAAAGCGAGACCCACACCGCAGCGTCTGCCGCGTCCAAGGCGGAAACGCCCGCCAGCCGCATCGTGCGCGTCAGCCCGGCCGACCCGCGAATCATCGAGCACGTGCGCCTGACGACCGCGGAACTGCTGGATCCGGACTTCGCGCTGTTCGACGCCAGCGCGCTCAAGCTGTCCGCGCCGCGCCGCCTGCTCGACGAGATCGAGCGCCCGGTCCTGTACGCCGAACTGGTCAACACCAGCGACCAGTACGTCGTCCTGTCGCCGAAAGCCAACATTACGGTGTTCGACGGTTCCAACCGGCTGGACCTGCGCCAGAGCTGGAGCCTGCCGGCGCGCCTGTACCCCGGCGAGCGGGTGCCGGTGGCGTTGACCGGCCGCGTCGACCGCTATACCGAGGTCAAGACCGACTGGCTGCCCGCCAAGCGCGCCGCCCTGCCCGGCCCGCGCCCCAAGCTGGCGGTCACGGTCGAGAACACCGAGGCCCAGGTCGGCACCGGCACCCTGAACTTCACCCACCGCTTCCGCTACAAGTACGTGACCGTGCACGGCCGCGTGCGCAATGACAGCCAGGCCGAGGTCGAGAACGTCAAGGTCTGGATCAGCCTTTACGACGCCCAGGACAAGCTGACCGGCGCGGTTTTCCAGGAATTGCGGCTGCCCAAGCTCAAGCCGGAGGAAAGCGCGCCGTTCCAGGTCGACGTCAAGCAATACGGCGGCAACTTCGCCCGGGTGGGCGTGGTGTACGACGCCGGACCGCGCTAGGGTGCCGTCCTGCGTCGCCCTTAAGCAACAGCTATGGGCTCAAGTCTTATATAAGATATAAGACATTTGCTTGCGTCCCCCTGTTCCCTCTACAATTCGGCGAACAACCCTTCTTCCAACCCGACTTTGAGCAGGCCTCACATGCTGGATAATTACCGCCAACACGTTGCCGAACGCGCGGCTCTGGGGATCCCCCCGCTGCCCCTTACGGCCAAACAAACCGCTGAACTGATCGAACTGCTCAAGAACCCGCCCGCTGGCGAGGAGCAGAACCTGGTCGACCTGCTGACCCACCGCGTGCCCGCCGGCGTGGACGACGCCGCCAAGGTCAAGGCTTCGTACCTGGCTGCCGTGGCGCTGGGCAAGGAAGCTTGTGCGCTGATCAGCCGCGCCAAGGCGACTGAACTGCTCGGCACCATGCTGGGCGGCTACAACATTGGCCCGCTGGTCGACCTGCTGGACGACGCTGAAATCGGCACCATCGCCGCCGATGCGCTGAAGAAGACCCTGCTGATGTTCGACGCCTTCCACGACGTGAAGGAAAAGGCGGACAAGGGCAACGCCAACGCCAAGTCCGTGATGCAAAGCTGGGCCGACGCCGAATGGTTCACCAGCCGTCCGGAACTGCCGCAGAGCCTGACCATCACCGTCTTCAAGGTGCCTGGCGAAACCAACACCGACGACCTGTCGCCGGCTCCCGACGCCACCACCCGCCCCGACATCCCGATGCACGCCCTGGCGATGCTGAAGAACAAGCGCGACGGCGCCGCGTTCGAACCGGAAGAAGACGGCAAGCGCGGTCCGGTCAAGTTCATCGAATCCCTGAAGGAAAAGGGCCACCTGGTCGCCTACGTCGGCGACGTGGTGGGTACGGGGTCGTCGCGCAAGTCGGCCACCAACTCGGTGCTGTGGTTCACCGGCGAAGACATCCCCTTCGTGCCGAACAAGCGTTTCGGCGGCGTGTGCCTGGGCAACAAGATCGCCCCGATCTTCTACAACACCATGGAAGACGCCGGCGCCCTGCCGATCGAACTCGACGTTTCCAAGATGGAAATGGGCGACGTGGTCGAACTGCGCCCCTATGAAGGCCGCGCCCTGAAGAACGGCGAAGTCATCGCCGAATTCGAAGTGAAGTCCGACGTGCTGTTCGACGAAGTGCGCGCCGGCGGCCGCATTCCGCTGATCATCGGCCGCGGCCTGACCGCCAAGGCGCGCGAAGCGCTGGGCCTGCCGGCCTCGACGCTGTTCCGCCTGCCCAAGGACCCCGCCGACACCGGCCGCGGTTACACGCTGGCCCAGAAGATGGTCGGCCGCGCCTGCGGCCTGGCCGAAGGCAAGGGCATCCGCCCGGGCACCTACTGCGAACCGAAGATGACCTCGGTCGGCAGCCAGGACACCACCGGCCCCATGACCCGCGACGAACTGAAGGATCTGGCCTGCCTGGGCTTCTCGGCCGACCTGGTGATGCAGTCGTTCTGCCACACCGCCGCCTATCCGAAGCCCGTGGACGTCAAGACGCACCACACGCTGCCGGAATTCATCAGCACCCGCGGCGGCGTCTCGCTGCGCCCAGGCGACGGCGTGATCCACTCGTGGCTCAACCGCATGCTGTTGCCCGACACCGTCGGCACCGGCGGCGACTCGCACACCCGCTTCCCCATCGGCATCTCGTTCCCGGCCGGCTCGGGCCTGGTCGCCTTTGCCGCCGCCACCGGCGTGATGCCGCTGGACATGCCGGAATCGGTGCTGGTCCGCTTCAAGGGCAAGCTGCAGCCCGGCGTGACCCTGCGCGACCTGGTCAACGCGATTCCGCTGTACGCCATCAAGCAAGGCCTGCTGACGGTTGCCAAGCAAGGCAAGAAGAACATCTTCTCCGGCCGCATCCTGGAAATCGAAGGCCTGCCCGACCTGAAGGTCGAACAAGCCTTTGAACTGTCGGACGCTTCCGCCGAACGTTCGGCCGCCGGCTGCTCGGTGCGCCTGAACAAGGAACCGATCATCGAGTACATCAACAGCAACATCGTGATGCTGAAGTGGATGATCGCCAACGGTTACGAAGACGAGCGCACGCTGGGCCGCCGCATCAAGGCCATGGAAGCCTGGCTGGCCGACCCCAAGCTGCTGGAGCCGGACGCCGACGCCGAGTACGCCGCCGTGATCGAGATCGACCTGGCCGACGTGCACGAGCCCATCGTGGCCTGCCCGAACGACCCTGACGACGTGAAGACGCTGTCGGAAGTCGCTGGCGCCAAGATCGACGAAGTGTTCATCGGCAGCTGCATGACCAACATCGGCCACTTCCGCGCAGCCTCCAAGCTGCTGGAAGGCAAGCGCGACATCCCGGTCAAGCTGTGGGTCGCCCCCCCGACCAAGATGGACGCCACCCAGCTGACCGAGGAAGGCCACTACGGCGTGTTCGGCACCGCCGGCGCCCGCACGGAAATGCCGGGCTGCTCGCTGTGCATGGGCAACCAGGCACAGGTGCGCGAAGGCGCGACCGTCATGTCGACCAGCACCCGCAACTTCCCGAACCGCCTGGGCAAGAACACCAACGTGTACCTGGGTTCGGCCGAACTGGCCGCCATCTGCTCGAAGCTGGGCCGCATCCCGACCAAGGACGAGTACATGGCCGACATGGGCGTCATCAACAAGAGCGGCGACCAGATCTACCAGTACCTGAACTTCGACAAGATCGCGGACTACAAGGACGTGGCTGACGTCATCGAAGTCTAAGCATCGGGCAGCGCAGCCTGGCTGCATCGCCTGCAGGACGGCCCCGGAGCAATCCGGGGCCGTTTTTCTTTGCCTGGCGCATGCGGCACAGGTCGGAGAATTTCAGGGACGGAACTTTTTCCGCGATACGTTTTCATACAATCGCGGTAACTTGTGACATCCGCCCCCAACCCTGCCCCGATCTCCGGAGGAAGACCGCCAATGACCCGGCTTTTGCTGCCGCCGCTGCTATTGCTGGCGCTTGCCGGCTGCGCCACCGCGCCGCCCTCGAATCCCGAGAACATCTGCGCCATCTTTCGCGAAAAGCCGGACTGGCACGATGCCGCCCTGAAGGTGCAGAAGAAATGGGGTGCGCCCGTGCCGGTGCCCATGGCCATGATGTACCAGGAGTCCTCCTTCAAGCATGACGCCGTGCCGCCGCGCTATTACTTCCTGGGCTTCATCCCCTGGGGACGCGTCAGTTCCGCCTACGGTTACGCCCAGGTCAAGGACGAGACCTGGGACGACTACAAGAAAGATGCCGGCGGCTGGGGCTCCAGCCGCGACGACTTCGCCGACGCGCTGGATTTCATGGGCTGGTACATGAACAAGACCCAGCGCATCAACGGCGTGTCCAAGTCCGACGCCTATGGCCAATACCTGAACTACCACGAAGGCTGGACCGGCTACCGCAACCGCAGCTACGACCGCAAGGCCTGGCTCAAGACCGTGTCGCAGAAAGTGCAGGCACGGGCCCAGAAGTTCGCCGCGCAGTACAAGAGCTGCGAGAGCGACCTCACGCGCGGCGGCTGGTTCTGGTGAACGCCGCCGCCTGAACTCAGAAGTCCATGCTCGCGCTGAGCGAGAAGGTGCGCGGTCCACCCAGCACCAGATAGCCGTTACCCGGATAACCGCCCACCGACGACCAGTAGTTGCGGTTGGCGATGTTGTCCACGCGGGCGCGCAGGGTCACGACGTGGCCGTCCACGTCCATCATGTAGCGCAGGCCCGCATCGAAGCGGGTCCAGCCCGGCACCTTGAGCGTGTTGGCGTCGTCCGCGTAGGACGAACCGGTATAGACCACGCGGCCATCCACCGCCAGGCCCGGCACGCCGGGGATGTCCCATTCCACGCCCATGTTCGCCTGGAAGCGCGGCACGCCGATCACGCGGTTGCCGTCGATGGACGGGTTACCGGTGGAGCGCTGCGTGGCGTCCAGCCAAGTCAGGCCGCCCAACAGGCGCACGCTCTTGACGGGCTCGCCGTACATGGTGAGCTCGACGCCCTGATGGCGGTCCTTGCCGGACGTGGTCAGTTCGTTGCTGGCGTTGTACATGGCGCGCGGCTTGTCGGTCGAGAACAGCGCGAGTCCCGCGCCCAGTCCGTCGCCTTCATACTTCGCGCCGATTTCCTTCTGCTTGGAGACGAAGGGCGGCAGGCTCTGGCCGGCGTTGGGCACCGGCTTGCCGCCGGCATTGGCCGGGGCGGTCGGTCCCGCGACCAGCGCCTCGATGTAGTTCGCGTACAGCGAAACGCTGGGCGCGACCTTGACGACCAGACCCGCGGCGGGCGAATTATGGCTGGCGTCGTAGGCGCCGTTTTCCTTGCCGGTGTTGTACGCGTAGTCGCGTTGCGACAAGCGCTGATGGCGGATGCCCGCCGTGAGCAGCACCTTGTCGTCCAGGAACGACAGCGTGTCGCCGATGGCGTAGCTGCTCAGGCGGGTGCGGCCTTGCAGCGCCGGATCGTCCAGGTCGTTGCCACGCAGCGCGGTGGCGCTGAATGGCGGCTTGTCATAGGAAATCGGGTTGTAGATATTGGTGGGATACGTGTTCTGCCAGTCCATCACATAGGCATTTTTCTTCTTCAGGTCGAAGAAGGATGCCGACACGACGAACTCGTGGCCTACCGGCCCCGTGCGCAGTTTGCCGCGCAGGCCCAGTTCGCCCGTGTTCACGCTGTCTTCGCGGGTATTGTCGAAGCGGTAGAAGGTGCCCGCCCCCGTGCTGCCGTTGGTCAGCGTGACGTTGCCCAGCGAATTCGCTTCATCGCTGCGGCGCATGCCAAAGGCCACGTAGGCGGTCAGCTTGTCGCTGAAATCATGTTCGCCGCGCACGGTGCCGAAGACGTCCCGCTCGTTCGAATACGACCAGGGCTGCGCATAGTTGGAGCTGGCGTCGGGCGCGTCGGGCACCTTGGTGACGCCGGCGCCCAGCGTCACGTTGGGACGCGCGCGCTTGAGCTTGTTCTCCTGCCAGCCGATGTCGGCAGACAAACGGGTGTCGGCCGAACGCCAATCCAGGCCCAGCGATACCAGGCTGGTACGGGAATGTTCATCGTCGATACCTGTATCGCCGCTGCGCTGTGCGGCGTTGAGCCGGATGCCGGTGCTGTCGCCCGGGCCAAAGCGGCGAGCAATGTCGGTGGACAACTGGAACTGCCCGCCGCTGGACACGCCGGTGGTAACACGGGTCAGAGGTTCGTTCGGCGCGCGCTTGGGCACCAGGTTGATCACCCCGCCGATGCCGCCGCCGCCGGGCGCTGCGCCCGTCAGGAAGGTGGACGCGCCGCGCAGGACCTCCACGCGTTCGAACAATTCGGTGGCGATGTATTGGCGCGGCAGCAGGCTGTAGAGGCCGTTGTAGGCCACGTCGTCCGAACCCAGGATGAAGCCGCGGATGAAGTACGACTCCTGGAAGTTGCCGAAGCCGCGCGCCACGCGCACGCCCGGGTCGTTCTGCAGCACGTCGCCCACGCTGCGGGCCTGCCGGTCCTGGATCAGTTCATTGGTGTAGCTGGTGATGCTGAATGGCGTGTCCATCAGGTCCTGCGTACCCAGCAAACCGACGCGGCCGCCCCGGGCGACCTGCCCGCCGGCAAAGGGTTCGGCCAGGCCGCCGGCCGAGGCATCGGCGCTGGCTTCGACCTTGATGGCGTCCATGGAAACGACGGAGCCGGCCTGATCGGACGCGGATTGGGCGTGGACAACGGGGAGATAGCACGGCAGCGCGGCGGCCATGCAGGCAAGAGTTCGGATTTTCATGTCGGGAAGTTCGCAGGCAGAGATCAAAATCCCGATGGGGTCACGCGCGCACTAAGAATTACGGATGCGTCTGGAATGTGCCGGAAGGCCAGGGCCTTGCCGGGCCGGCTGCACCAAAGGGGACTGGAATTGCTGAGCGCCCCATTCTACGGCAAACGGAATCATTCTCATTTATGTTACTTTTTGTTTGAGAATGTTCGTTGCCCGGGCGCCACAGCTGCCGCTTGTGGCGCCCTGCTCTTTCCGGCGGGTCTATCGGCCGCCCGCGCGAGGATCGTAGTCCGCCGCCGCCATGGGTTCCAGCGGGTACAGCGGCCGCGCGCGTCTGCGGAATTCGAACAGCGACCAGTCGGAGCTGGTCACGCCGGGGCTGTCACATTCGACCAGCGCCTGGGAGATCGGCACGAACACCGGGCGGCAGTACATGCGCGACTTCACCAGCACGTAACGGGCGCGGGACGGATCCAGTCCAAGACTCTGGAACACGCCCAGATCCCAGGGTTCGTGGGTCTGCTCGGTCAGCACCAGCTGCGCGGCGCCTATGTCCAGCACCGCGCTGCGGCCCATGCAGGCCAGTTGCCCGGTATAGGTCGGCCCGGTGATCAGGTACTCGCCATTGCTCAGCGCGCGCACGGTGCCGCGCAGCGTGACGGGCTGCGCCTCCCGGCCGATTTCGCCGATGGCGCGCTTGTTGCCTACCGGCAGCTCGACCGTGGCGCCGACGCCGGCGCGGGTCAATTCGGCTACCGCCTCGGGATCGCAGTACAGCCCCGCCTGTATGCCTTCCAGGCCCGCATCCAGCGCGGCCATCAGCACGTCCAGGGTGTCGCAAGTGCCGCCGCTCATGCAATTGTCGCCATGGTCCAGCAGCAGCACCGGCTTGCTTGCGCCTTCGGCCAGGACCTTGGCGCGCGCCAGCGACTCGGCCAGCGGCTCGCTGTCATAGAAGAATCCGTCGCGCTGCTCCCAGATCAGGGAGGCGATCTCGCCCGCCACGCGCTCCGCCTCGGCGCGGTCGCCGTCGGCCACCACGACCACGCTGACGCAGGGATGCGGGATGTCGGCCAGGCCGAAGCCCGCCAGCACCGACACGCCCAGCGCCCCCGCGGCCTCTGCCATGCGCGCCGCTACGACGGCGGCGCGCATGGCGCCTTCGGCCGTGTTGCTGCGCAGGGAATGCGACACCAGCGGCAACCGGCGCCACGCCATGACCGGCTTGCATCGGCCGTCGATGCCCGCAAACAGCAGCCTGCCGGCGTGTTCGCCGGTTTCGTACATGTCGATGTGGGGATAGGTCTTGAAGCTGACGATGACGTCGGCGTTGTCCATCATCTTCTGCGTGACGTTGCCGTGCAGATCCAGCGCCACGGCAACCGGCACGCCAGGCGCGGCGGCGCGCAGCCGTTCAAGCAGGTCGCCCTCGCCGTCATCGGTGGTCTCCACCGCCATGGCGCCATGCAGGTCCAGCAGGATGACGTCGCAGCCCGGTGCTGCGGCCACGATGCGGTCGCATAGCTCGGCATAGGCCTGGCCATCGACGCGGCCGCTGGGATAGGCGGTGGCCGACACGGGGGTGACCAGTTCGGCGCCGCGCGCTTCGGCCAGGTCGATGAACGCCGACATCGCGGTGCGCTTGCCCTTGTTCTCTTCATAGGCCGCCGCATCGTAGGCGGGGCCGCCGTTGCCGAAGGCGGACAGCGGCGTGGGAACCGGCGAGAAGGTGTTGGTCTCGTGGTTCAACCTCGCGATCAGCGCCTTCATTGCGCGCCCCCATCGGAAAACTGGATGCGCCCGCAGCAGCGCAGCATGGCGTGCAGCAGCACATTGCAGCCCGCCTCCAGGTGCTCGGGCTGCGCGTCCTCGATCTCGTTGTGGCTGATGCCGTCCTTGCACGGCACGAAGATCATGGCGGTGGGCGCCACCCGCGCCATGTAGACGGCGTCATGGCCCGCGCCGCTGATCACGTCCAGCGAATCCAGGCCCAGCGTGGCCGCGCCGTCGCGGATCGCCTGCACCAGGCGCGGCTCGAAGGGCTGCGGCGGGAAGTACACGACCTCCTTGCTGTCGACCTGGAAGCGGCCCGGCTCGGCCAGTTCCTCGCAGACGCGCGCAAACGCCGCGGCCATGCTGTCCAACGTGGCGTCGTCGGCGGCGCGCAGGTCTACGGTAAGCGCCACGCGGCCGGGAATCACGTTGCGCGAGTTCGGGAAGCTGTCGATGCAGCCAACCGTGCCGCGGCCATGCGGCGCATGCTCCAGCGCGATCCGGTTGACCTCAAGCACCAGCCTGGACGCGGCCAGCAAGGCGTCGCGGCGCAGTTCCATGGGCGTGGGCCCCGCATGCGCCTCCTGGCCGGTGATGGCGACGTCGTACCAGCGCTGCCCCAGGGCGCCCTGCACCGAACCGATGGTGATGCCGCGGTCCTCCAGGATGGGGCCTTGCTCGATGTGTGCCTCGAAGTAGGCGCCGACATCCCCGGGCCGCGCGGGTTCCGGACCGGCGTAGCCGATGGTGCGCAGCGCTTCATCCACGCTGACGCCGTCGCGGTCGCGCGCAGCCAGCGCGTGCTCCAGCGTGAAAGCGCCGGCGTACACGCCGGAACCCATCATCACGGGTACGAAGCGCGAGCCTTCCTCGTTGGTCCACACCACCACTTCCAGCGGCGCCTCGGTGGCAATGCCGCGTTCGTGCAGCGTGCGCAGGACCTCGATGCCTGCAAGCACCCCATAGTTGCCGTCGAATTTTCCGCCGGTGGGCTGGGTGTCGATATGGCTGCCGGTCATCACGGCGGGCAAGTCATCGCGCAGGCCGGGGCGACGCATGAAGATGTTGCCGATGGCGTCCACGCGCACACTGCAGCCCAGCTCGCGGGCCCAGGCGCAGACCAGGTCGCGACCCTGCCGGTCCAGGTCGCTCAGCGCCAGCCGGCACACGCCGCCCTTGTCGGTGGCGCCGATGCGGGCCAATTCCATCAGCGAATTCCAGAGGCGGCTGCCATCGATGCGGATGCCGCTGACGGCCTCCAATGTGTTCATTTCCATGGTGTTTCCCTTGCTTCGGTTGCGCGGCGCAGGCGGTCCCTAGACGCCCACGCCCAGGTATCGGTCCTTCACGTTTTCGTCCGCCATGAAGGCCGCGTTGCTGCCTTGGTAGACGATGGATCCCTGCTCGATGATGAAATGACGGTCGGCCAGCTGCGTGCAGACTTCCAGGTTCTGCTCCACCAGCAGGATGGTGACGCCGGCCTGCTTGATGGACTTGATCTGCGCCACGATCTCCTCGACGATCACCGGCGCCAGGCCTTCGACCGGCTCGTCCAGCATCAGCACGCGCGGATGGTTCATGAGCGCGCGCCCGATGGCCAGCATCTGCTGTTCGCCGCCGGACAACTGGCCGCCGCCGTTCCTGCGCCGCTCCTTCAGGCGGGGAAAGATGCGGTAGACGTCTTCCAGCTGCCAGGGCGAATCGCGGCGCATGCCCAGCTTGAGGTTTTCCTCGACCGTCAGCAGCTTGAAGATGCCGCGGTGCTCGGGCACCAGGCAGATCCCCATGGACGCGATCTTGTGCGCCGGCAGCCCGGCGATGTCGCGTCCGCCGTAGCGCACCGCGCCGCCCTTGGGCGCGATCACGCCGGCGATGGTCTTGAGCGTGGTCGACTTGCCCGCGCCGTTGCGCCCGAGCAGCGTGATCACCTCGCCCTGCGGCAGCTCGAGCGACACGCCTTGCAGAATATGGCTCTTGCCGTAATAGCTGTGTACGGCGTCGACATGCAGCATCATGCCCGGCCTCCCGTGATCATGTTGCCCAGGTACGCGGCGCGCACCCGCTCGTCGCTGCGGATCGCGGCAGGCGTGCCTTCGACCAGCACGCGGCCCTGCTGCATCACCGTGATCGTGTCGGAGATATCCATCACGATGTTCATGTTGTGCTCGATCAGCACCACCGTGTGATCGTCGCGCAGGCTGCGGATCAAGCGCTTCATCTCATCCAGGTCGTCCACCCCCATGCCCGAGGTGGGCTCGTCCAGGAAAATCGCGCGCGGCCGGGCGGCCAGCGCCATGCCCACTTCCAGGCGCCGCTGCTGGCCGTGCGACAGCGCGCCCGCCGCCACCTTGGCCAGCCGCGACAGGCCCAGCCGTTCCAGCGCCGCGTCGACGATCTCGCGCTGCGCCCGCGGGCCGGTGGGCGGATGCCAGCAGTCGAAGGCGCCGGCGCGATGCGCGCCCTGCGCCGCCAGCCGCAGGTTCTCCTGCACCGACAGGTTGGCGAACAGGCTGGTGACCTGGAAAGAGCGCGCGATGCCGCGCTGCACCCGTTGATAATCGGCCTCCTGCGTCACGTCATGGCCGTCGAACACGATGCTGCCCTCGCTGGTGCGCAAGGTGCCCGTCAGCGTATGGAACAGTGTGGTCTTGCCCGCGCCGTTCGGGCCGATGACGGAGTGCACCGTGCGCGGCTGCACTTGCAGATCGACCCCATGCAGGGCCACGAACTTGCCGAAGCGCTTGACGATGCCCCTGGCCTGCAGCAGCGGCGCGGAATGTTGCGGATTCATGCGCGTCCCTCCTTGGCGGCCGGCTCGCCGCCGGCAGGCTTGCGCCGCAGCGCCAGCCAGATGCGTTCTCCCAGCCCCCACAGCCCCTTCTGCATGAACAGGCTGACCGCGATCAGCAGGAAGCCCAGCAGCATCAGCCAGCGCGGCCACAAGGTGGAAAGCCAGTCCGCGAACAGCACGTAGAAAGCTGCCCCCAGCACTGAAGCGAACAGGTTGCCGGTGCCGCCGATGACCGTCATGACCAGGATCATCTCGCTGCTGTGGTATTCAATGCTGGACAGCGGCGCGATGCCGGTCATCATCGCCAGGAAGGCGCCCGCCAGCGCGGTGACGGCGCCCGAGATGGCGAAAGCCGCCAACTTGAAGAGGCGCACGTTGTAGCCCACCGCCATGGCGCGCGCCTCGTTGTCGCGGATCGCCAGCAGCGTGCGGCCGAACACCGAGTTGGTCACGCGCAGCAGCAGCCAGAATATCGCCAGGAAGCACACCGCCACGAAGGCGTAGAACTGCCAGGGCGTGGCCAGCGGCATGAGCTGCAGGCCCGCCACCGACAGCGCCGGACGCGGCACGTCCAGCAGGCCATTGTCGCCGCCGGTCAGGTCAGGCAGGCTGTACGCCAGGAAGTAGAACATTTGCGCGAAGGCCAGCGTCAGCATCACGAAGTAGGTGCCGCGCTGGCGGATGGCGAACCAGCCCACCAGCGTCGCGCCCAGCGCGCCCACCGCCATCGCCGCCAGCAACGCCAGCGGCATCGGCAGGCCGGTACGCGTCAACAGGATGCCGACGGCATAGCTGCCCAGGCCGAAGAAGATGCCCTGGCCGAACGACAACAGCCCGGTGAAACCCAGCAGCAGATTGCAGCCCAGCACCGCCAGCGCGTAGATCAGCACTTCCGTGGCCAGCGAGCCCGACTGCATGCACAGCGGCAACAGCAGCACCACGGCCAGCGCCAGCAGCAATTGGGCATGAGATTTCAAGCGCGTCATCATCCTCTCCCCATCAGGCCGTGGGGACGCAGCAGCAGCACCGCCGCCATCGCCACATAGATCATCAGCCGCGCGCCTTCCGGCCAGAGCGTGCTCATCACGCTCTGCACCACGCCGATCAGGAGGCCGCCGACCAGCGCGCCGAAGAAGCTGCCCATGCCGCCCACCACCACGATGACGAAGGCGATGCCCAGGGCCTCGATGCCCATGAAGGGTTCGACGCCGCGTATGGGCGCGGCCAACACCCCGGCCAGGGCGGCGGTCGCCGCGCCCAGCGCGAAGACCAGGCTGAACATGCGGAACACATTGATGCCCAGCATGGACACCATTTCGGTCGATTCGCTGCCCGCGCGCACCGCGCTGCCCAGCCGCGTGCCTTCCAGCACATACCAGAGCAGCAACGAGAAGACAGCGGTGAAGCCGATCACGAACAGACGGTACTTGGGATAGATGAAGCTGCCCCACATGACCACGCCCTGCAGGGCCGAGGGTGCGGCGACGTTGTCGCCTATCGGCCCCCAGATCACGATGACCAGTTCCTGCAGGACCAGCGCCAGGCCGACGGTGATCAGGATGTGGAATTCATGCGCCTGCGCGTAGACGTGGCGCAGCAGCACTTTCTCCACGACCCAGGCGCCGGCGCCCACCAGCAGCGGCACGATGGCCAGCGCGAGCCAGAAATTCAGGCCCCATTGGATGGCCTGGAAACAGAAGTAGGCGCCCAGCAGATAGAACGCCCCGTGGGCGAAGTTCACGAAGCGCAACAGACCGAAGACGATGGACAGGCCGACTGCCAGAAGGAAGTACAGCATGCCTACCCCGATCCCATTGATGATCTGGAGGAGATAGACGTTCATGGGTATGCCCGATGGAGGTAACGGAAGGCCGCGGGGCGCGCGGCGGCCGCGGACGCGGCGCGCCCACGGCCGCCCGCCTCAGGGGCGGGCTACAGCTTGCAGCCGGTTTCCGCGGGCGGCAGGAAGGAACGGCCGCTATGCACGATCTCGGCGTAATCGTCCTTGTCCTTCATGTCCTTCTTGGCGCGGCCCTTGAGCAGGTAGTAGTTCTTCAGGACCTGGTGGTCTTCCTTGCGGATTTCCTCCTTGCCCGTCAGGCCCTCGTAGGCCATGCCCTCCATGACGGCGATCACCTTGGCCGGGTCGGCGCTGCCGGCCCGGGCGATGGCGTCCAGCATGATGCGGGTGCAGATGTAGGAGCCCGCCAGGCTGTAATTGGGATTGGCGCGCGTCTTGTCGCGGGACAGCTGTACCAGTTCCTTGTTGAGCGGCGAGTCGATGCCGTGCCAGTACTGCGCCCCGAAGTACACGCCTTCGCACAGGTCCGCGCCCAGGCCTTCGAACTGTTCCAGGCCCGAAGCCCAGGCCACCAGGATGGTGCAGTTCTGCTTCATGCCGAAGCTGACGGCCTGGCGCAGCGTGTCGGAGGACTGCGAGCCGAAGTTCAGGATCAGCAGCACGTCCGGCTTGGCGGCCATGGCGTTGGTGAGGTAGCCGCTGAATTCCTTCTCGGTCAGCGAGTGATAGCTGTTGCCCACATGCTCGATGCCCTTTTCCTTGAAGATCGCCTTGGCCGCGCTGAGCAGGCCGTCGCCGAACACGTATTGCGGCGTGATGGTGTACCAGCGCTTGGCGTTGGGCAGCTTTTCGAGCAAGGGACGCACGGTCTGCTCGATGGCGCCAAAGGTGGGCACGGACCAGCGGAAGGTGGCCCGGTTGCAGTCCTTGCCGGTGATTTCGTCCGCGCCCGCGGTGGTGATGAAGACGCCGCCGGCGCGCTCGACTTCCTTGCCCATGGCCAGCGCTTCGGACGACAGGATGCCGCCGGCGAAGAACTTGACGCCCTTCTGTTGCGAGACTTCCTGGACCTTGCGCACCGCCGTGGCCGGCTTGCCCTCGGTATCCAGCACGGTATAGGCCAGCGGCCGGTCCAGCGCGCGGCCATACTGCTCCAGCGCCAGTTTCATGCCCAGGTCGGCGTATTTGCCGTTGGCGGCAAAGGCGCCCGACATGGGCACCGGACACCCGAACTGGATGGCGTCGGCTTGCGCCAGCGCGGACCGGGCGGTCCAGAGTGATCCGGGCACGGCGCCAAGCGCGGCCAATTTCAGCAGGTTGCGGCGATTCAAGATGGTTCTCCCTGGCTGCCGCTGGCGGTGCCGCGGCATATTGACGATGTCGAGCGCGCACCATGCGCGTCCCCATTCCGACTCTGTCTGCTCCAAGCTCCCGTGCCAGGGCTGCCGCCGCGTGGGCGTATTCGCAAGTCCCGGCGCTCATGCCTATACTGCGACTACCATCCTATTTATCATGATAAATAGGATTATTATCATGATCAGTTTGGCGAGCCGGCTCTGTCAATAGCGGGCGCATCAGGTATAACCCGGGGTCCGCGCAGAACCCGCCCGGGGCATGCCCCGCGCACACCACGCAGCAACGGAGGAACGCAATGGCGTTCAACAGTCACGACCTACAAGCCGCGGGCGCGTCGAGTCCGCCCAAGCGCAGCGACCTGGTCGCCGAAGAGATCAAGCGGCTGATCACGGCCAAGAACCTGTTGCCGGGCGACAAGCTGCCGCGCGAAAGCGAGCTGCAAAGCATGTTCTCGGTCAGCAAAAGCACCATGCGCGAAGCGCTCAAGTCGCTGGAGGTGCAGGGGCTGGTCAAGGTCAGCACCGGACCGGGCGGCGGCGGCACCGTGGTCGAGGTGCCGCTGGACCGCACCTTCCAGCTGATGCAGAACTACCTGTTCTTCAAGGAAGTGCGGATCGAGGACATCTACCAGGTGCGCAAGCTGCTGGAGCCCGAGCTCGCGGCCAGCGCGGTGCCGTTCCTGACGGACGCGCATTTCGCTGCGCTGGAGGAGAACATCGCCTGCTGCGATCCGTCGGCCGAGCACGTCGATGACCCGCTGGCGCAGCGCCAGGAAGAAATCAATTTCCACGACATCTTCGCGGCGGCCTGCCCCAACCCGTTCCTGCGCTTCAGCTGCGAGATGACCAACGAAATGATCCGGCAGCTGACCGTGTTCGACAACGAGATGCCGCTATCCGAGCAGCAGCGTTTCGGCAGCGCCAATACGGGCTTTCACCGCAAGATCCTGGCTGCGGCGCGCGAGCGCGACGTGGAGAAGGTGCGCGACTTGATGAGCGAACACATGCAGGACGCGATGCGTTCGGTCAAGCGCATGCACGGCAAGCTCGAAGGCCGGTTGATCCTGGATTCAGAGATGTCGCGGCGCAATGTCACGCGCAAGGCGCGCCGCGGCGGCAAGAAGGCCTGACGGCGCCGGCGGCCAGGCGGCGTGGGCCAGGCGGCCGTTGCCGCCTCAGTCCAGCTTGATGTGATTGGCTTCGATCACCGCCCCCCAGCGCTGGCGGTCTTCCTGCACGTAGGCATCGATTTCTGCCTGGCTGCGGGGCGCCTGGATCACCAGGCCCAGGGGTTCAAAACGGCCGCGGAATGCCGGATCCTTCAGCACCTTGTCCAGCGCCGCCTGCAAGCGCTGCGCTTCGGCCTGCGGCACGGCGCGCGGCACGGCCAGACCGAACCAGGTGGCGGCGCGGAATCCCGGAAAGCCGCTTTCCGCCACGGTCGGCACCTCCGGCAGCACGGCCAGCCGCTCGCTGGTCGTGACGGCCAGCGCCTTGATCTTGCGTTCCCGCACCAGCGGCAGCGAGGTGCTGATCACGTCCACCATGAGCTGCGTGTCATTGCCCATCAGCGAGGTCAGGGCCGGCGCGCTGCCGTTATACGGGATATGCGCCACGTCCATGCCCGTGCGCGATTTCAGCAGTTCGGTCGCCAACTGCAGCGGATTGCCTATGCCCACGGAGGCGTAGTTCAGTTTGCCGGGCCGGGCCTTGGCATAAGTGACGAACTCGGCCAGCGTGCCCGCTGGGACCTCGTTGTTCGCCACGACCACCAGCGGCAGCTCGGCAGCGATGCCGAACACGCGGAAGTCGCGCGCGGCGTCATAGGCGATGCGTTGATAAAGCATGGGATTGAGCACCATGCTGGCGTTGCTGGCGAGGAAAACCGTGTATCCGTCCGGCGCCGACCTGGCCACCTGGGTCGCCGCGACCATGGTATTGGCGCCGGGTTTGTTCTCCACCACCACGGGTTGCCCAAGGTCGCGCGACATGCCTTCGGCCAGCACCCGCGACAACTGGTCCGCGGAGCCGCCCGGCGTATAGGGCACGACCAGTTTGACCGGTTTGTCCGGAAATGCCGCCAGCGCGGCGGCCGGAGCCGCGAGCGCGACGATCGCCGCGGTCGCGATGCGACGCAGCCTGAGGTTCAGCCTGATTGCCATGCCTGTCTCCCTTGTGGGTTTTGTTGTTGCGGCGATGCGCCGCCCTGCTATACCTGGCGCTGCCTGCCCGCCCAGAATTCGGCGCGCAGCCGGCGCTTGGCGATCTTCCCGTTGTCGTCGCGCGGCAGTTCCGCGCGCAGTTGCAGTTCACGCGGCACCTTGTAGCGCGCGATCCGTTCACCCAGCCATAGCCTCAGCGCCTCGGGGTCGGGCGCGGCGCCCGCCGAGGGCTGCACCAGCGCCATCAGCCGCTCGCCGTATTCGTCGTCGGGCACCCCGAACACCGCGCAATCCGCCACGCCCGGATACTGCATCAGCTGGTGCTCGACCTCGGCGGGATAGATGTTCACGCCGCCCGAGATCACCAGGTCCGATTCGCGGTCGCACACATAGAGATAGCCGTCCGCGTCCAGATAGCCCAGGTCGCCCAGACCGATGAGTCCGTCCTTCTCCACGTCGGCTCGGGCCTGCGGGTTGTTGCGATAGGTGAAGTCCGCGTAGGCCGGCTGGCGCACGTGGATCCGCCCGACCTGGCCCGCCGCGCAGGGCGATCCGTCTTCGCCATAGATCCTGACCTGCGCGCCGCCGATAGGCCGGCCGGCGCTACCGGGACGGGCGAGCGCTTCGTGCGAATCGATGACGGTGACCATGCCCGCCTCGCTCGACGCATAGGTTTCATGGATGACCGGTCCCAGCCATTCGATCATGGCGCGCTTGATTTCCGGCGCGCAGGGCGCGCCGGTCGAAGCCACGAAGCGCAGCGACGACAGGTCGTGCGCGGCGCGGGTGGCGGCGTCCAGCTTCAAGAGGCGCACGTACATGATGGGCACCAGATACACCGTATCGATGCGGTGGGCCTCGATCAGGCGCAGGACTTCCACGGGATCGAACCTGTCCGTCAGCACGAAGGTCTCGCAGACCCGCAGGGCGACCTGCGCGAATACGCTGGGCGCACTGTGGTAGATCGGCGCGGGCAGCAGCGCGCGCGATCCCGAGCGCAGGCCGTAGGCCGCCTCCACCACCGCTTCGACCTGTTGCAGGTGGCGCCCCAGGTGTTCCAGCGGGAACGGCGCGCGCACCACGCCCTTGGGCCGACCGGTGGTGCCCGAGGTATAGGCCATATGACCGCGCGGCGCCACGCGCGGGCCGTCGTAGGGCTGTTGGCGGTCGCGCCAGGCGTCGTAGTCGGCATGCCCTGATTGCGCCGCGCCGGGACCGGCCAGCAGCACCGGCAGGCCGGCGGGCAGCGCATCGCGCAGCGGAAGCCACAGGTCGTCGTGCGCGACCAGCAGGCGGGCGCCGCTGTCTTCGATGAGGAATGCCACTTCCGCCGCGGTGAAATGCCAATTGATCGGGCAGTAGTAGCAGCCCAGCCGCTTGCAGGCCTGGATGATCTCCAGATAAGGCAGGCCGTTGCGCAATAGCACGGCGATCACGTCGCCTTCTCGCACGCCCATTGCCGCCAGCCCGGCGGCAACCTGTTCGCCGCGTGCGGCCAGCGCCGCGCCCGACAGGCGGTCGCCGCCCGCGTGGATGGTGCTGCCTGTCATGCGCCCCCCGTGCTGCGCTGCGCCTTGTCCTGCGCGGTGCGCGCTTCGATGGCCTGGCGCGCGGCGGCCCAGTCCGCGTCGCTCCATTCCGCGTACTGCTTGAAGTAAGCGCCGTTGGCCAGATAGTCGCCGCCGTCCAGCGCAATGGTCTGGCCGTTGATCCAGTCATAGCCCGGACTCAGCAGGAAGGCCGCCAGCTCGCCGATGTCATGTCCGGTGCCCAGGCGCCGCATCGGATTCTGCTGCGTCTGCGCGTCCGCGCCCGAGTCCTTGGGCCGCAGCCGCGCGCTGGCCCCTTCGGTCGGAATCACGCCCGGCGCGATGGCGTTCAGCCGGATGCCGTGGCGGCCCCATTCGATGGCCAGCGACTTGGTCATGGCGTCTATGCCGGCCTTGGACATGGCCGAGGGCACCACGAACGGCGAACCGGTCCAGACCCAGGTCACCACGATGGACAGCACCGCCCCGCCCGTGCCTTGCGCGATCCAGCGCTTGCCCACGGCCTGGGTCGTGTAGAAGGTGCCGCGGAACACGGTGTCGGCAATGGCGTTGAAGCCGCGCGGCGACAGTTTTTCAGTGGGGCTGATGAAATTGCCCGCGGCGTTGTTGATGAGGCCCGTCAGCGGACCGTGCCCGGTCCAGATGGCGTCGACGGCGGCGTCCACGGCCTCGGCATCCCGGATATCCACCGCCTGAACGTGGACCTCGGCGCCGTAACGTGCGCGCAGCCCGGCGGCGGCTTCTTCCAGCACGGCGGCGCGGCGTCCCCACAGGTGCAGCGCAGCGCCCAACGACGCCAGGCGCTCGGCCATGGCGTAGCCCAGGCCGGTGCCGCCCCCGGTGACGAGGATGCGCTCGCCGCGAAATAGATCGGCGCGGAACATGGTTTGCGGGGACATCCCGCCGGATGGGTTATGGGGCATGGTCTGGTCTCCTTTGCGATGGTGGCCAGAATATCAACCGCCGCCACGCCGCGACAATCCCGCAGCTTGCGTAAACTATGTTTCCTCACAGTCAACAATAGGACTGCGCATGCCCGCCCTGCCCGCGCTGGACCTCAACCTGATACAGCTGTTCGTCACCATCGTCGACGCCGGCACCTTGAGCGAGGCGGCGGTGCGCCACGGCGTGACCCGTTCGCACGTAAGCCGCAATCTGCAGAAGCTGGAACGCGCCTTCGGCGCCCAGCTCATCCGCCGCAGCACCCGGCGGCTGGAACTGACGCAACAAGGCTCTGTGCTGTACGAGCACGGCGCGCGCATGGCGCACGAAGTCGAATCCGCCCGCCATGCGTTGCAGAAGCTCGGATCCGAGCCCGCGGGCCACGTCCGGCTGAGCATCCCCACCGGATTGGGGGAACTGGACCAATTGCGTCCGCTGCTGGTGAGCTTCGCCCTGCGCCATCCGTCGCTGACCTTGCGCGTGCTGTTCTCAAACCGGGTGAGCGACCTGATTTCGTCGGAAATCGACGTGGCATTGCGGGTCATGACGACCCCGCCGCAGGATTACGTGGCGCGCGCGCTGGGCGACGTCAAATGGGTACTGTGCGCGGCGCCCTCCTATCTGCAGCAGTTCGGCCCGCCGGCTCATCCGCGCGATCTCGGCCGCCTGCACTTCCTGGGCCCGCCCGACCCCAGGCCCCAGGTCACGCTGCGGCTGCGCCGCAAGGACCAGCTGCATGAGGCCAAGCTCGCGCCGCGGCTGCAATCAGAGTACTTCCCGTTCCTGGCGCAAGCCGCGCGCGCCGGCGCGGGCGTCGCGCTGCTGCCGGCCTACGTGGTGCATGAGGACCTTGCCGCGGGCCGGCTGACGCCGGTGCTGCCCGCATACCAAGCCCTGGGGCCAGGCGACAAGTTGTTCATCCTGACCACGCCCAACCCTTATCCGTCGACCGCCCAGCGCGCGGTCGTCGATTTCCTGCGCAGCGAGCTGACCGTGCTGCTGCGCGAATTCCTTGCGTAGACCCGCCTTCCCTCGCAGGGCCGCAACATCCGCGTAGGACTTTCTTGATAAAAGAGGCTTGCGACCCGCGCACGCCTCGGCCAGAGTATCGGTTTGGGCCAACGGCCGCCCGCCCCTGATCGCAGTAGGGGAACTTTGGCGGTTCGCTCAAGTCTTATATAAGATATAAGACATACGGCCGCGCAGGCGCCAGTCTCACATAGAATGACAAATGCGCAAAAACGCCAGAAAATGCCGGCTTCAACCGGGCAAAACCACGGAGTCCATCATGCCGCACAACACCCTAGACACCCTCAAGAATTTCAAGATCGGCAATAAATCCTGTCAGTACTATTCGCTGCCGGCGCTGGGCAAGTCCCTCGGCATCGACGTGCAGCGGCTCCCGGTTTCGATCCGCATCGTGCTGGAATCCGTGCTGCGCAACTGCGACGGCAAGAAGGTCACCGAAGAGCACGTCAAGCAGTTGGCGAACTGGCAGGCCAATGCCAAGCGCGAAGACGAAATTCCTTTCGTGGTGGCCCGCGTGGTGCTGCAGGACTTCACCGGCGTGCCGCTGCTCGCCGACATCGCCGCCATGCGTTCCGTGGCCGACAAGATGGGCAAGAGCCCCAAGAGCATCGAGCCGCTGGTGCCGGTGGACCTGGTGGTGGACCACTCGGTCATGATCGACTACTTCGGCACCAAGAATGCGCTGGACCTGAACATGAAGCTGGAATTCAAGCGCAACCAAGAGCGCTACCAGTTCATGAAGTGGGGCATGCAGGCGTTCGACACCTTCGGCGTCGTGCCTCCGGGCTTCGGCATCGTCCACCAGGTCAACC
Organism: Achromobacter sp. GW823-FHT04E03; assembly: GCF_058796095.1. NCBI lineage: Bacteria > Pseudomonadati > Pseudomonadota > Betaproteobacteria > Burkholderiales > Alcaligenaceae > Achromobacter > Achromobacter sp. GW823-FHT04E03. The sequence continues at coordinate 1,926,253 of NZ_JBXAIJ010000001.1, forward strand.
TGGAATACCTGGCGCGCGGCGTGCACCTGGACAAGAAGAACAACGTCTACTACCCGGATTCCCTGGTGGGCACCGACAGCCACACCACCATGATCAACGGCATCGGCGTGGTGGGCTGGGGCGTGGGCGGCATCGAAGCCGAGGCCGGCATGCTGGGCCAGCCCGTGTACTTCCTGACCCCCGACGTGGTCGGCGTGGAACTCAAGGGCAAGCTGCGCGGCGGCGTCACCGCCACCGACCTGGTGCTGACCATCACCGAAATGCTGCGCCGCGAGAAGGTGGTGGGCAAGTTCGTCGAATTCTGCGGCGAAGGCACCGCCAGCCTGTCGGTGGCCGAACGCGCCACCATCGGCAACATGGCGCCGGAGTACGGCGCCACCATGGGCTTCTTCCCGGTCGACGAGCGCACCATCGACTACTTCCGCGGCACCGGCCGCACCGAAGACGAAATCGCCGCCTTCGAGGCCTATTTCAAGGCCCAGAAGATGTTCGGCGTGCCCAAGGCAAAGGACATCAATTTCACCAAGCTGCTGACGCTGGACCTGTCCACCGTCGCGCCGTCGCTGGCGGGCCCGAAGCGTCCGCAGGACCGCATCGAGATCGGCAACGTCAAGAACACCTTCATCGACCTGTACTCCAAGCCGGTAGCTGAAAACGGCTTCAATCAGCCCGCCGAAAAGCTGGGCCAGACCTTCACCACCAGCGCTGGCACCCAGGTCAAGAACGGCGACGTCCTGATCGCCGCCATCACGTCCTGCACCAACACCTCCAACCCCAGCGTGCTGCTGGCGGCCGGCCTGCTGGCCAAGAAGGCCGTGGAAGCCGGCATGACGGTGCCCAAGCACATCAAGACCTCGCTGGCCCCCGGATCGCGCGTGGTCACCGAATACCTGACCAAGACGGGCCTCCTGCCCTACCTGGAAAAGCTGGGCTTCGACGTGGCCGCCTACGGCTGCACGACCTGCATCGGCAACGCCGGCGACCTGACCCCGGACCTGAACGAAGCCATCACCGGCAACGACCTGATCTGCTCGGCCGTGCTCTCGGGCAACCGCAACTTCGAGGCCCGCATCCACCCGAACATCAAGGCCAACTTCCTGGCCTCGCCCCCGCTGGTCGTGGCCTACGCCCTGGCCGGCACCGTCACGCGCGACCTGATGACCGAGCCCGTGGGCCGCGGCAAGAACGGCGACGTGTGGCTGGGCGATATCTGGCCGACCACCGAGGAAATCGAATCGCTGCTGAAGTACGCCCTGGATCCCAAGGCCTTCGAGGCCAACTACGGCCAGGTCAAGAGCAATCCCGGCCAACTCTGGGAGAACATCAAGGGCGTGACCGGCGACACGTACAACTGGCCTGATTCCACCTACATCGCCGAGCCGCCCTTCTTTGACGGCTTCGGCATGACGCCGGGCGCGATGCCGACGGTCAAGAACGCCCGTGCGCTGGGCGTGTTCGGCGACTCGGTCACCACCGACCACATCTCGCCGGCCGGCTCCATCAAGGAGACCTCGCCCGCGGGCAAGTGGCTGAAGGAAAACGGCGTCATGAAGGCCGACTTCAACAGCTACGGCTCACGCCGCGGCAACCACGAAATCATGATGCGCGGCACCTTCGCCAACGTGCGCATCAAGAACCTCATGATTCCGGCGCTGCCGGACGGCAGCCGCTTCGAGGGCGGCGACACCCTGTTCCAGCCCACCGGCGAACAGATGTCCATCTATGACGCAGCCATGAAGTACGTCGGCGCGGGCACCCCCACCGTGGTGTTCGGCGGCGAAGAGTACGGCACCGGCTCGTCGCGCGACTGGGCGGCCAAGGGCACCCAGCTGCTGGGCGTGAAGGCCGTGATCACCCGCAGCTTCGAACGCATCCACCGCAGCAACCTGGTCGGCATGGGCGTGCTGCCCCTGCAGTTCAAGGGCGCGGACAGCGTGCAGTCGCTGGGCATCACCGGCGAGGAAACCTACGACATTTCCGGCCTGGAAAACGGCATCAAGCCGATGCAGGACGTGACGCTGACGATCACCCGCAAGGACGGATCGAAGCAGGACGTCACGGTGCTGCTGCGCATCGACACCCCGATCGAGGTGGACTACTACCAGCACGGCGGCATCCTGCCCTTCGTGCTGCGCCAGCTGCTGGCTGCCTGATCTCCTGACAGGCAAGGCAATGGCCCGGGAACCGCGAGGTTCCCGGGCCATTTTCATTGCGGCCTGCGCGGCGCCGCGGCCGCGCTTGGGATCAGTCCGCGAACTCGTAGGCATCCATCGCCAGCGCGCCGTAGGAGATTTCGTCGGTCAGGCGCCGGAAACCGGCTCCGCCCGCACCCAGCGCCACATACAAGGGCATCAGGTGGTCGTCGTGCGGATGGGCCTGCGCCGCGCCCGGCGCCTGGGCCTCCCAATCCAAGAGCGCCGGCAGGTCATGGCCGCCCAGCTTGTCCGCGTACCACTGCTGGAAAGCCGGCACGTAAGGCAGCGCGGGCGCGTCTTGCGGCATGCGCACGTGGCGCAGGTTATGCGTCAGCGAACCGGAGCCGATGACCAGGATGTCTTCGTCCCGCAGCCGGGCCAGCGCGCGGCCCAGTTCCAGTTGGCCAGCCGCGTCGCGCCCCATGTCCAGGGACAGTTGCACCACCGGCACGTCCGCTTCCGGATAGAGGTAGCGCAGTGGCACCCAGGCGCCATGGTCCAGCGGCCGTCGGGGGTCCAGGTCTGCAGCGATACCCGAGTCGGCCAGCAGGGCCTGCACCCGCGCCGCCAACTCCGGCGAACCGGGGGCTGTGTACTGCAATTCATAGAGTTCCGGCGGAAAGCCGCCGAAATCGTGCCAGGCCACCTGGCGGTCGCGGGTGGACAGCGCCAGGCCCTCGCCCATCCAGTGCGGCGAGACCACCAGGATGCCCTTGGGCTTGCGGCCCTGCTCGGCGCTCCAGGCGGCGAGCGCCGGGCCGGTCAGTCCGGGTTCCACGGCGAGCATGGGGGATCCATGGGATACGAAAAGCGTAGGCCAACGCATGGCGGTGCCTCCTGATATTGAATAGATGGCTAGATTTTCCGCCGATTCTTCTCAGCAATAAACCCCTTGACTCGGCATTATCTGTTGCTTATTTAGCATCAATCACTCCGTGGCGCCGTTGTTGCGCCCCGCCGCCGGAGGTGCGCGCCGCCGTCCGCGCCGGGCGTTAAACTACACAGTTGCACACTTACTGGACGCTCCCCGAAGTTATGGCCCGATCCCGCAGCCAATCCGCTCCCCGCCTCACCCGTGACGCCGCCAAACTGGTCGCGCTTGCCCAGGCGCTCAACCGCTCGGGCAGCCGCCTCGAAGACGTGTTCTGGGAGAACCAGCTTGGCGTAGCGATTCCGAAGCTGCTGAAGGCGGGGCAGGATGCCCCCCTGGAAGCGGCCCTGGACCACCTCGCCCAGAGCGACGTGGGCGCATACGAGATCCTGATCGAACAGGCCGAAACCCTGTCCGAATCGATGAAGATCGAGAAAAATGGCGTCCACTACGACATTTTGCTGGTCGTGGCCCCCATCGTCGCCTGGACCCGCTACGCCATTCCGACCGGCCCGATCGCCGCCGGCGCGCAACAGGCCCTGATGGCGCAATTGCATGGGCATGTCCTGTCCAGCAAGGCCCGCAGCTCGCTGATGCCGATGCTGGTCAGCGTGGACCAGATGCCGCGCACCTTCTCCGAAACCTGGCAATGGCTGCAGCGCCTGGGCACCCAGGCGCTGGGCGCAGAAACCGCCAAGCCCGCCTTGAACACCGAGACCGAAACGGCCAACATGCTGGCCGATACGCGCTACATCGTGGCGGCCGTCGCGGTGCCCGAAGGCGAGCCGATCTTCCGCTGGCAGGAACAGCTGGGCGAAGCCGACGCCAGCCGCGATGCCTGCCAGGAACAATGGGCGGCGCAGGCCCAGCCGACCCTCGCCAATCTGCTGCCGGGCTGCGGTTTCGAAGCCCTGCTGCCCGACGCCTACTATGTCAGCAACCGTGAAGCCGACCGGCGCGTGCGCCCGCTGTCGCTGCGTGCAGCGGTCAGCTGGCTCGAGGGCGCGGTCAGCCTGGAAGCCTCCCAGTTGCGCGCGGTGGTGGCCGGCTGCGGCGAAAGCCGCATCGACGAGTACCGCATCGGCTTCACCGCGCGCAGCAGCAACGACGTGTACTACGGCTGCGTCTGGCCGCTGTATGGGCGCGAGGAAGACCTGCCGGCTGACGAAGGCCAGCCCGACGTGGTGGACGAGATCGCCGCGCTGCTCAAGGAATACGGCGTCACTGAAGTGCGCCGCATCCCCGGCGTGCTGCCTCCCGAGTACTGTGAAGACTGCGGCGCGCCCTACTTCCCGAATCCGCTGGGCGAACTGGTGCACGCCGAACTGCCCGAGGACGCGGAAGCCTCGCCGGCCAAGTTCCACTAGGCGGCAATGCAAGCGGACATCTTCTGCCTGGTCGTCGACAACTATGGCGACATCGGCGTCTGCTGGCGGCTGGCGCGCCGGTTGGCGCACGGCCGCGGCTGGGATGTGCGCCTGTGGGTCGACGACCTGGCCAGCTTCGCCCGCATCCAGCCCGGGATCGCCACGGATAGCCCGCGCCAGCAACTGGCGGGCATCGACATCGTGCACTGGACCGAATCCCCGGATCCGGGGCTCGCCGCGCGCGATGTGGTGATCGAGGCATTCGCCTGCGATCCCCCCGAGGCATTCCTGGAGAGCATGCGGCGTGAGCATCCGGCCTGGGTCAACCTGGAATACCTGAGCGCCGAGTCCTGGGTGGAAAGCTGCCACGGCCTGCCCTCGCAGCGGCCGGACGGGCTGGTCAAGCACTTTTTCTTTCCCGGCTTCACCAGCGCCACCGGCGGACTGCTGCGCGAGCCGGGCCTGTCGGCGGAGCGCGACGCCCTGCAGACATCGCCGCAAGACCAGGAAGCCTTCCTGCGGTCGCTGGGCGTGCCACAGGACCTGCTGTTGCGCCGCCGCGACGGCGCGCGCACCGTGTCCCTGTTTTGCTATCCGACGGCGCCGGTAACGGCGCTGGCCGAGGCTCTGGCGGCGGATCCGCGGCCCACCCTGCTGCTTGCCCCCGAAGGCGTGGCCCCCGGGCTGGAAGCTGCCTGCGCGGTGCCGGGCGCGCCGGCGGTGGCCCGGCTGCCCTTCGTGGCGCAGCCGGATTTCGACCGTCTGCTGTGGTGCTGCGACCTGAATTTCGTGCGGGGCGAGGATTCCTTCGTCCGCGCCGCCTGGGCCGCGCGCCCGCTCGTCTGGCAGATCTATCCCCAGGACGAAAACGTGCATCTGGAGAAACTGGAAGCGTGGCTGGCGCGCTATCCGGCCCCGGAAACCGCCCAGACGCTGATCCGGGCCTGGAACGAGCCGGAAACGGGCGCAACCGCTGCGGCGCTGTCTGCCGCCCTGGCGCCAGCCGCCTGGGGGGACTGGGCCGCCGCCGCGCGGGCCTGGGACGCAAGCCAGGCGGCGCTACCGGATCTTGCCGAAAATCTGGCTGATTTTTGCGCAGACTTGGCCAAGAAACGTTAGAATAGAGAGTTTTCCGAGCGCCCTGTATTTGTCGGGCCTCAACTATGACGCCTCCCGGGGTGTGCACGAAGCCGCTAGAAGCTATAGCTGCGGCGGCTTTTTGCAAGCACGGCGAGTGCACCCATCACCCCCGGAGTTTTATCGATGAAAACCGCTCAGGAATTGCGAGTCGGCAACGTGGTCATGGTCGGCAAGGATCCCCTCGTGGTCCAGAAAGCCGAATACAACAAGTCGGGCCGTAACGCCGCTGTTGTGAAGCTGAAGTTCAAGAACCTGTTGACCGCCTCGGCCAGCGAATCGGTCTACAAGGCCGACGAAAAGTTCGAAGTCGTCCAGCTCGACCGCAAGGAGTGCACCTACTCCTACTTCGGCGACCCGATGTACGTCTTCATGGACGAAGAGTACAACCAGTACGAAATCGAAGCCGAAAGCATGGGCGACGCCCTGAACTACCTGGAAGAAGCGATGCCCGTGGAAGTGGTCTTCTACGACGGCCGCGCCATTTCGGTTGAACTGCCCACGACGCTCGTGCGCGAAATCACCTACACCGAACCCGCCGTGCGTGGCGATACCTCGGGCAAGGTGACCAAGCCCGCCAAGATCAACACCGGCTACGAACTGAACGTGCCGCTGTTCTGCGCCATCGGCGACAAGATCGAAATCGACACCCGCACGAACGAATACCGCAGCCGCGTCAACAACTGATCCGGCAAGCAGGCAAGAAAAAGCCAGACCTTCGGGTCTGGCTTTTTTATTGCCGTCTGCCTGACCAATCTTGCGGCCCTTGCTTGAAGGCATATAGCCGGACCACATGGGACTTGCCCCCAGTCCCAAATTGGGACTAACATTGCGCTATGCGACTCATAGCCTTAAGCACCCTCCGCCAGTTCTGGGAAAGGTACCCAGCGGCAGAACAACCCCTCAAGGCGTGGGTGGACGAGGCCAGCAAGGCGCAATGGAAGCAGCCTGCGGATATCAAGGCTCAGTATCGCCACGCCAGCATCCTGAAGAATCGGCGTGTGGTGTTCAACATCAAAGGCAATGATTTCCGCCTGATTGTGGCAATCGCATTCAACTTGAGCATCGTCTACGTGAAGTTCATCGGCACTCACGCGGAGTACGACAAGATTGACGCCGAAACCGTGGAAATGGAATGAACATGGAAATCCGCCCCGTACATACCGAGGCCGATTACAAGTCGGCGCTCAAGGAAATCTCCCGGTTGATGGAGTCTGATCCTGAACTGGGCACACCTGACGGTGACCGCCTGGACGTGCTGGCCACCTTGGTGCAAGCGTATGAAATGAAGCACTATCCGGTCGATCTGCCAGACCCTGTCGAGGCCATTAAATTCCGGATGGAGCAAGGCGGCCTGACCCCTAAGGATCTGGAGCCTATGATCGGCAAGCGCAACCGTGTATACGAAGTGCTGAACCGCAAGCGCGGTTTGACATTGCCAATGATCTGGCGTTTGCACACCGAGCTCGGCATTCCCGCAGAAAGCCTTATTCGGCCACCGGCTCACGCCTAATAACTGAAACGCGCTCATTCATCGACGACTTCCTGACGAAGCGGAATGCTTGCGCTGACCGCGGCAACACTCTGCCTAAGCTGGAGAACTGCGACTGTGGAAATTCGCCGTGCAAAGCTGGTGCCCGAGTTGCTTGTCGCAGATATCGCGGCAAGTCTGCAATTCTGGGTTGGTCTCTGTGGATTCTCGATCATGTACAGCCGCGAGGAAGACGGCTTCGTATATTTGGACCTCGACGGAGCACAAGTCATGCTCGTCGAACGGCGCGGCGACAACGGTTGGATCACAGGTCCGTTGAGCGTGCCGCTGGGCAGGGGAATCAATTTCGAAATCGATGTGCCCTCTGTGGAGCCCTTTCTTGCCGCGCTTGCTAACGCCAAATGGCCCCTGTTCCGGAATCCGGTAGAGCAGTGGTATCGGGGCAATGACGTTGAAATCGGCGTGCGCGAGTTCCTGGTTCAGGACCCTGATGGTTATCTGCTGCGCTTCTCGGCCAAGATCGGTGAACGCAGGCATACCACCTGACATTCCGTACGCCCGTTCCCCTGTCCGAATCGGCTAGGGGCGGCGCAGCGGGTCACTGCAGGCGCTCGTCGTCCAGGAAATCCGGCACCGCCATGACGTCGATGCCGTCCTCGGCCAGCGATTCGCGTTCTTCGGGCGTTGCCGTGCCGCGGATGGGACGGTCGTCGGCATCGCCTTCGTGGATGCGGCGCGCCTCTTCGGCGAAGCGCGGCCCGACGTTTTCGGTGTTGCGCAGCAAGGCGCGCACCTGGCGCATGACGACTGCCTGCAATGCGGCCATTTTTTCCGCGTCGGACGCGTTGGCCGGCAACGCCGGCGGCTGGGCGGCTGGCGCGTGCAGGTGGGCGACGTTCAGGCGCGGCGCGGACAGCCGCTTGGTGATGCTGGCCGAACCGCAAACCGGGCACGTGACCAGGCCACGCGCCTGCTGCGCGTCATAGTCTTCGTGCGAACCGAACCAGCCCTCGAAAATGTGGCTGTGTTCGCACTGGAGGTCGAAAACTTTAAGTGCCATGGCGTCTATATGGGGTGCAACTCCCAGAATACAAGAAAGCGCCCCAGGGCAGGCGCTTAGCCCCTGCGTGCGCAATGCCTATTCACGGCCGGCCAAGACAAAGCGGGCCCGCAGGCCCGCTACTCAGCCTGCCCTGCGGGTTACTTGCCGCGGTTCTGGGCCGCCGGGTTCCCCACTTGCGCCTGCTGCGCCTGCAAGGCGTCGATCTGGCGTTGCAGATCGCGCAATTGCTGGCGCACGTCCTTCTGCTGGTCAGCCAGCGCCGTGGCTTCCTGGCGCGACTGCTCCTGGCGGGCCGCGACCTGCTCTTCCTGCTGCAGGCGCACCGCGCGGTCGGCCTGCAGGGTGCTCAGTTCGGCGCTGCGGCTGGCCAGCAGCTTCTCGGCGTGCGCGTATTCAGCCTGCATCTTGATGCGCTTGATGTCCACCTCGGCCAGCTCGGCGGATTGGGCGACGAAGGCGCGGTAGGTGGCTTCGGCCTGCTTGTCCGACTTGCTCTTCACCACGCGCCAGAAATCCTTCTGCTGGAACAAGGCAACGTAATAGGTCAGGTCGTCCGGCTTGAACAGCAGGCTGGCGCCGTAGGTGCCGTTATAGGCAGTACGCAGCTCCGACACCTGGCGGCTTTGGATCAGGCCTTGCAGCTCCGACAGCGTGGATGCCGGACGCGCGGCGGGCGGCGGCGCGGGGGGAGTCACGGGCGTGGAGGCCGCCTGCGTGTCCTCGACCTGTTTAACCGTGGCCCGGGGCGCTTCGGATTGTGCGCTGGCGCAAGCGGCCAGGCCGGACAGGGCCGTGCCCAACAGCGCCATGCGGGCGGCGCCACGGATAAATTGGACGTTCATGCCTTCCCCAAAAAAATCGTTGCGGAACTATAGCAATTTATTTCGGCCGGGACAGACCCGCTTACATGCGCCGGCTCCGCAACTGTCGCCCACTACGGGGCATTACCTATTGCGTGTTCACATCGTCGTCTCGGCGAGACCATCGGCGGGTTCTCCCTGGCCCGTCCCGAGTTGCAGCTTGCGCATTTTTTCCCACAACACCTTGCGGCTGATGCCCAAGGTGTGGGCGGTATCCTGACGGCGCCAGCCGTTGGCGTCCAGCGCCGCCAGCACGCGCTCGCGTTCTGCGCGCTCGGCATCGGTGAAGGCGGCGGGCTCGACCCTCGCGGCGGCCGAGGCTGGAGCAGAGTGCAGCGGCTCGGCCAATTGGTCGAAGATGCGTTCGATGCGCGGCGGGTCCCAGGCCTGGAGCTGCCGCCGCACGATCGCGACGCGCTCGGCCACGTTGGACAGTTCACGCACATTGCCCTCGTAGCGCGTGCGCGAGACGCGCTCCAGCAACCACTGCGGCGGTTCGTCCTCCACGCCCAGGCGTTGCAGCAAGGCGCGGAAGATCGCCGCCTTCTCCTGCGGGCCGCGCTGCTCCAGGTTGGGTATGCGCAGTTCGATCACCGCCAGCCGGTAATACAGGTCCGCGCGGAACTCGTCCTGCCCCACCAGCACGCGCAAATCCTTGTTGGTCGCGGCGACCAGGCGGAAGTCCACCGGCACTTCCACGGTCGAGCCCAGTCGCGTCACCGTGTTCTGCTCCAGGACGCGCAAAAGCTTGACCTGCTGGTACAGCGGCAGGTCGCCGATTTCGTCCAGGAACAGCGTGCCGCCGCTGGCCTGCTCGAAATACCCCTTGTGCGCGCCGATCGCGCCGGTGAACGCGCCCTTGGCATGGCCGAAGAAATGCGCCTCGAACAGGCCCTCCGGAATGGCGCCGCAGTTGACCGCCACGAAGGGGCCGTCGAACCAGGCGGCCTGCTCATGCAGCAGGCGCGCAATGCGTTCCTTGCCCACGCCGGTTTCACCATGGATCAGCACGTTGCTGCGGCAGTCTGCATACATGTCCACTTCCGCCAGCAGGTCCCGCATGGTCGCGGAGACGGCAATCAGCGGCTGTTCGCGCCGGGGCGCGGCGCGATTGAGTTGATTCAGCGTGCCCAGCAGCTCATACAACAGCTTGCGCAGGTCCGCGGTGGTGAAGGTCAGCGGCAGCGTGTAGGAGTATTCCGGCGGGTAGTAGCGCGGGTCGCGACCGCGCGCTTCCGCGGCGACCCAGATGACCGGCAGGCCTTGGGCCGCCAGCCAGTCGTAGCCGCTGAAGCGCTTGTCGCCCATCACCGACACCGACACCAGGGCCACCGCAGGCCGCGCCAGGTCGCGGGGCGGCGGAAACGCGGTGCCGGCATCCGCCCGCAGCAGCGACACGTCCATGCCCGCCAGGCAACGCTCGGCGCGGCTGGCAATGTCGGAGGTGCCTTCCCAGACGTACACGTCGAATTCTTCGCGCGCGAAATTCTGGCTCATCGCTTGGACCATGCGGGGATGGAAAGGACAGGGGTCAGAGGCTTCATCATCAATACACCAGGCGGGGTTTGCCGCAATCCACGGAAATCAGCGCTACGTCGGTCTGGCCCACGCTCAGGCCCAGCACATTAAGCAGTTGCTGCAACGCCACGGACAACGAACTCAGCAAGGGATCCAGCAGCACCATGACGACCGACAGCACGCCGCCCACCTGCCCGCTGCCGTTCAAGGCCAGCGCGCCGACGGCGTTGACGCGGCACTGCCGGATCGCGTCCGGCACCAGCGCCAGCGCGCAGGTCACGTCGCTGAGGGGGGCCAACAAGAGCGAGTTCAGGATGCCGCCAACCAGTTGCAGCGTGCCGCCCAACACCCCCGTCAAGCCACCCGTGGTCAGACGCGCCCCGAGCTGGTCCATCGCCGTCTTGGACCACTGCATGTCGTTGACGACCTTGGAGATGGTCTTGCCGGCGTTGTTCTTGTCTCCGCCCACCAACTGCGTCGCCAGCTCTGTGCGTTGCGTTTCGGTCAGCGGGGTGCCGGTGTTGAACAAATCCCCCAGGATGCCCCCGATCAGCGCGTCCGTCAGGTTGGAGGCCAGCTTGGACAGGTCCACGTTGGTGGCATTGACGGTGGCGGTGGCGTTGGGCGATGGCGGCGCAGTGAGCGTCACCGACACGGGCGCCGAGGAACTGAACACCGGCAGCGTGAACCGGGCGGTAAGCGGCAATATGCCCAGTACGTTCAAGACCTGATGCCGTCCTATGGCGCCGAATGCGCTGGGCTCGCAGCGGTTCGTGAGCGACTGGAAATTCGCGGCGCTCGGGTCGGTGGCTGACGCCATGCCGGGGAAGCGGCCCAGACAGACGCTGGCCGCAGCCGACGTCACATCGATCATCGCCTGGTTCTCGGCCAGCGGCGCTTCGCACAGCTTGCGCAGCGTACCTGTGGATTGCGCCACGTCGATGATGATGGGCAGATCCACCTTGGTATTCAGGGTGTTGGCCAGCAAGGGCCCGACCAGCGGGATGTTGCCGGTGTTGACGCGCAGATACACGCGTATGCCGGCGCTGATGGCTTGCGCGCCGACACCGCCCACGCCCACGGCAGGCGGCTCGACGATGCGCACCCGGGCGTCCAGGCCCAGCAGCGGCACGCTCAGCCCCAGATTGATCAGGTTGCTGCCGTTGGCGATGGCCAGTCCGGTTTCCAGGATGTTCAGCGCGTTGACCTGGGCCTGCAAGGCAGCGGTGGGGTCGCCGCCCACCACGTTCAGATTCAGCACGCCGCCATCGCCGAACAGCTTCACAGGCAGGTTTAGCGGCATCAAGTCCAACACCGTGTTGATGGCTTCGCTCAACAATCCGACATCGGCGTTGGCGGTTCTCTGCTTGTCGATGACGCTCAGCGTGGCGCGCAAGAGCTGACCCAGGGTCAGGTTGCTCAGCGCCGTCAATTGCTCGGGCGTGCCCACGCCCGCAGCCACCGACAGCGGCAGGCCCAGCGCCTCCAGCAGGCCGGCCGGCGTAATGCCGACATTGGCCAGGCCGGCGGCGTCCAGCACGTCCAGTTGCGTGGGCGACGCCCCCACCGTGGCCAGCAGCTGCGACAGCAGGCCGCCGCGTTCCAGGCGCAATAGCCGCGACCCCACTGTGAAGGTCGCCACGGGTTGGGTGTTGGTCGCCACCGCCGCCACCGACGCCGTGACGCCGCCCACGCCAGGGATAAGATTGGCCAGTTGCTTGCGCGCGGCTACCCGCACTGCGTTATAGGCCTGCCCGCCCGCCGCGTCGAAGACGTGCATGCCGGAGGGATCGGACCGCGTCGGATCCCACACCTTGCATTCCACCGTGAAATCGGCGGCCGTGAACGCATCCAGGATGTTCGGCACATTGGCCAGGGCGGAAGCGCGGCCAGCGGCGGCGGCCCGGGCGCAATCCGCGCTGGAGCCCAGGCTCAGCACCTGGACGGCCGACAGCGCCGCCAGGTCCGCCGCCTTCTGCATTTCGCGCTTCATGTAGAAGCCGTAGCCAAGCTGCAGCACGCCGAGCAACACCACCCCCACCAGCACCGCGAAGACGACGGCGACGGTCATGCTGCCGCGTTGCCGCGACGGCGAGGAAGGATGTGGACGGCCGGCTGACATGCTCTTGCGACTCCATACCCGCATGCGGCGGGGAATACCAACGCCCGGAACCTATTGGACGTTGGGAATTTCCACATTCCGGTCGAACCACACGGGAATGGGATGCTTGAAGCTCTCCAGATAGCGGTTCCAGGCGGCGGTAGACACCGGCCCCAGCACGGGCAAGGCATTGCCAGCGCGCCGCCCGTCGGCCTGCGCCGCCAGCAGCCCGCGCGTCACGTCGCCAAAGCCTTCTTGCGCCGCAGGCGCGGCGGCGGGCGCCTGCGGCAGCGGAGTCTGCACCTGCTGCACCACGGCCCGCTCCGGCATGGCGGACACAGGTTCCGGCGCCGATACGGCGGCAGGCGCCTGAGCGGACGGCGCGCTGCCCGCGGCGCCCGACATGCTGCCCGTCAACGGCGCATTGGATTGCGCCAGGACGGCCGCGGGCGCCTGCGCCGCAAGCGCGCAGGCCACGATGAACAAGGCGTGCTGGGTCGAATGGGACATGGCAGTCTTCCTCAAAACGGGGTTAGCGCACGATGGGTCCGTTACCCAAGCCGTCCATCAAGGGGCTCATCAACGGCATGACGGCCTGTTCGCCGCTGGACACCCGGGTGGCAGGCGCATAGGAAGCGCCCGCCGCCGGGGCCAGCTGGCCGCGGATCTCGGCGGCCAGGCGCAGCACCTGTCCGCGCGCCTCTTCATTCAGTTGCGCCCGCTCCATCAGGCGCTGCGCCTTGAGCGGATCGCCCTCGACCAGCAGCAACACCGCGAGGTTCGCCAGCACCTTGCCGCTTTCCGGCGTCAGTTCGGCCGCCTGCCCCAGCGGCACGCGCGCGCCCGCCGGATCGCCCGCGCGCAGGCGCGCATAGCCCAGGTCGCCCAGGATGCGCGCGTCCATGGGAGCCAGCTTGGCCGCCCGCGAAAAATAATCGGCCGCCTGGTCGAACTGCCCGCGCGAACCGGCGATCAGACCCAGGCCGTGCCAGCCCTCGGCCGCCTGGTCGGTGGCGGTAAGCGCGCGATAGGCCTGTTCGCTCAGCGCCGCCTGCCCGGTCTGGCGCAGCGCCTCGGCGCGCAGCACGGCCACGCGCGCGTCGTTGCCGTACTTCTGCTGATAGCCGTCGATGTACGCGAGCGACGCGAAATAGCGTTCCTGGCGTTGCGCCTCGACGATCATGGACAGCATCATCTCGGGTTCCTTGGGCCGGCTCTTGCTCTGGGCCTCGTCCTCCTTCTGCCGCAACAGCGCCTGCTCCTGCTGCTGTTGCTGGATCAGTTGCCAGGCGGATTCCGCGTTGTTGGTCTTGCATCCGCTCAACCCCGCGCCCGCCGCCAACACCGTGACGACAAGCACGCAGCGCCATGCGCGCGAGCTGCTTTCCGTTGCGCCGTTCATTACATCCCCCCCATGCGCGACAAACCGCGCAACACCGCGATGAACCCAGCCCCGCCCGTCACGATCAACAGCGCGGGCAATAGCGTCACGATCATGACCCCGGTCATCTTGACCGTGGTCTTGCCCACCTTCTCCTTCAGTTCCAGGCGCCGCTTGTCGCGCAGGCGTTCGCCGAAGCGGTTCAAGGGCTCCTGCACCGCGCCGCCGTGCTGGTCCACCTGCGCGATCAGGCGGCAGATGGCGGACAGGTCGTCGTTGTCGAAGCCCGTGGCCATCCTGGCCAGCGATTGTTCGCGCGTGCGGCCACGCACATAGAGCTCGGACGCCAGCCGCAATTCGAATGACAGCACCGGCAGCACCTGGCCGAACTCCTTGACCAGCACCTGCAGGCTCTGGTCGATCGACAGGCCCACGCCCTGCAACAGGCGCAGCAGGTCAATCAGCAAGGGCAACTCATCGGCCGCTTGCCTGCGACGGCGCGCCAGGCGCCGCTGCACGATCCATTTGGGCAGCATGTAGCCGACAGCGAAAGCCACGAAGGCCACGACAAAAGCGCCCAGCGGCATATCCGGAAGATGCTTGTGCCAGTCCAGCATGACCGCCGCCACGGGCAGCAGAATCGCCAGACCAAGCCGGATCAGGACAAAGCGCGAACGCGCGGTGCCGGGGTTGGCATAGCCGGCCATGTCCACCAGCTTGCGGTCCTCGGCGGCCAGCAGCGCATCGGCCAGCCGGCCTTCGCTCAGGCGCTTGCCGAATGTGTCGGCCGCCCGCGCGGCCGCCGCCAGCCTGCCCTGCCCGCCTTCGCTGCGCGCGGCCGCCGACGCCCTCGCGCCGTCGCGCGCGGCCAGCGCCTGATCCACCACCTGGCGACTGCGGCCTTGGCTGCGCAGGCGCCGCGCCATGCCCAGGCCCAGCACCACCAGGCCAGCCGCCACCAGCATCAGCGCCATCGCCAGCACGGTGGAAGCGTTCCAGGATTGCAGGATTTGCATGGCGCCCCTCCGGTCAAATGGCCTTGGCCATGCGATAGAGCCAATAGCAGCCGCCGATCTGCAGGCAAACCGCGGTCAGCAGCATCCTGAAGCCTTGCGGGTCCTGCCACAGGCCCATGAACAAGTTGTTGTTGGCGACGATGATGAAGCCCGCAATGCCCACCGGCAGCAAGGCCAGAATCCAGGCTGACAAGCGGACCTCGGCCGAACTGGCGGTCAGTTCATTTCGCGCCTGCGCCACGTCGCGCATGAAGGCCGCCATGCGTTCCAGCACCTGGTCGCTGCGGCCGCCGAAGCGCAGGGCCAGCGACACCACCGCCGCCACCATGTACAGCTCCTTCAGCCCATACAGGCGCGACACGTGCGCCAGGGCCGCGTCGAGCTCCTTGGAGCGGCTAAGGCCGGCCGCCGTCTCCACCACTTCGCGCAAAGGTTCGTCGGCAGCGGCGGCGGCCGTCTGGAACGCGGCGCCCATGCTGTTGCCGATGGTGAGCAGGCGCACGATGTTGTCCAGGAACGCGGGCAGCTGCGAGATCATGCGCCGCTGGCGCTTGTCGGCCTTCAGCCACAGCAGGAAGTAGGCGAACACCGCCAGCAGTAGCAGGGTCACCGCGCCGGAAAGCGCCCCCAGGAATGTCCATGCCAGCGCCGCGCCGACCACGACGGGAAGCGCGATGCGCACATACAAGCCGGCGCTTTGCCGCAGGCCGGCCAGGCGCAGCAAGCGGTCCCAACCGGAAAACCCGCTGCGGAACTCACGTGTGTTCTCAGCGAAAGGCGCGTCGGCGGCGGCCTCGTCGCGGCCCCGCTGCAGCTGGCTCTCCAGAAAGGCGGAACTGGCCGCCCGGCGGGCGCGGCGGTCGGCATGGCGCCACAGCAGCACCGCTCCTATGGCCAGCACCACGGCCAGGCTCGCAAGCGCCAGGGCTTCCTGCATCAGCGCCTCCTGCTCCAGAATCCGCCACCCCCGCCATCGCGGTCGTCCGGCGGGTTGTCGCTGGCGCGCGCCTCGTTGCGCAGCTTGGCCAGCTTGGGCGTGTGAGGATGAATGCCCAGCCAGTTCCAGCGATCTTTCTCCTCGCCATCCTGCGTTGCGTAGGATTCGTGGCGATAGAGTTCCTGGGTGGAGATCACGTTGTCGCCCATGCCCGTGATCTCGGTCACCGACAGCACGCGGCGCTTGCCGTTGGACAGGCGGCCGATCTGCACGATGAAGTCCAGCGCGCTGGCGATCTGCCTGCGCAGGCTGTCCTCGCTGCCCTGGAATCCGGCGAAGCCGGCCAGCATCTCGATCCGGTACAGGCATTCGCGCGGAGAGTTCGCATGGATGGTCGCCATGGATCCCTCGTGTCCGGTGTTCATGGCCTGCAGCATGTCCATGACCTCGGCGCCGCGCACTTCGCCCACCACCACGCGGTCCGGCCGCATGCGCAGGCTGTTGCGGATCAGCTCGCGGATGCTGACGGCGCCGCTGCCGTCAAAGCCGCCCTGACGCGACTCCAGCCGCACCACGTGGGGATGGTTGAGCGACAGTTCGGCGGTGTCCTCCACCGTCACCACGCGTTCCGTTTCCGGAATGAAGAACGCCAGCGCGTTCAGCAGCGAAGTCTTGCCCGAACTGGTGCCGCCGGACACCAGGATGTTGCAGCGGTTCTTCACGGCCTCGTTCAGCAGCCGGTAGATCTCTTCATCGAAGCTGCCCAAGGTCAGCAGGTCCGCCGGCTTGAGCGGGTCCTGGCGGAACTTGCGGATCGACACCATGGGGCCGTCGACCGCCAATGGTTCGATCACCACGTTCAGGCGGCCGCCGTCGGGCAGGCGCGCGTCCACCATGGGGCTGGATTCGTCGAGCCGCCGGCCGATCGGCGCCAGGATGCGGCGCACGATGCGCAGCACATGCTGATTGTCGGTGAAGCGCAGCGTCTCGCGGGCCAGCACGCCGCGGCGCGAGACGAAGACATTGTCATAGCCGTTGATCAGGATGTCCTCCACGGCCGGGTCCGCCAGCAGATCCTCCAGGGGGCCCAGGCCGGCCAGTTCCTTGGTCAGCGCTTCGGCAATGGCGCGCATTTCCCCTTCATTGATCGGCACCCGGCGCAGGCGTACGAAGCTCGCGACCTCGATGTCCACGAATTCCTGGATCGCCGACCTGGCCCAGCGGCCGAACTCCGCACCCAGCTCCTCGATGCGGGACAGCAGGTGCTCGTACGCCGCCGTCTTCACTTCCTGGTAGCGGTCCGACGCCGAAAAGCCTTTGTCGCCATCGCCGCCGAACTCTATCGTCGCTGTCATGATCATGTCGGATCCCGTAGCCGTCCGTCTGTCTGTCCGTCAACCGACCACCATGCGGCGGTGCACGCCGGGCAGCCAGGTGGCCAGCCAGCCTGCCCGCCCGCCAGGCGAGTTCTCTTCGGCGCACAGGCGTTCCGCCAGCGCCTGCACCGCGCGCACGTAGACATCGCGTTCGGCCTCTTCGTGCAGCAGATGGCCCCGGTTCGTGCACACCATCAAGGGCAGTGTGCGGTCCGGCAGCGTGCCCACCAGTTCCAGCTGGAAGCGTTCGGCGATCTGCTGCGCCGTCATGCCGTAGCGTTCGTCATAGCGGTTGACGATCAGGCCCAGGCTGCGCCGGTCCACGTGCTGCTGCTCCAGCTCCTGCAGTACGCCGGCCAGCGACACCAGCGCGCCGACGCTCTGGTCGGTCACGATCCAGTTCAGCTGCGAGGCGCGCGCCAACCCCGACACGAATTCGGGATTGCTGAAACCGCCCGCATCGGCCACCACGACCGAGAAGTGCTGGCGCATGCGCTCGAACACCAGCAGCGAATCCGACTGCGACACGTCACGCATCTGGCCCAGGTCTCGCGGCAGCGACAGCACGCTCAAGCCATTGGCCGTATGCGCCATGGCCGATCCCAGCAGCGTCGAGTCGAGGCGGCGCAGGTTGCGGGCCGCCTCGGCGAAATCGAAGTCACCGCCGATATTCAGATAGAGCTGGCAATCGCCCACGGGCCAGCCCAGGTCCATCAGCGCCACGCGGCTGGACAAGGGCAGCGGTTCGCCGGAAGGCTTGGCCGCCTTGGCTCCCAAGGCAGCGGCGCGCTGGCCGTGCGCAAGCTTCAGGCGGTCCTGCACCATGCCCGCCAGATGCACGGCCAGGGTGCTGGCGCCCACGCCCGGACGCGCGCCCAGCAGCACGACGCTGCGGCGCGTGCCGTCCATGCGGCCATCGGACGGCCGGTCGAGCAGGCGCAGCACCACTTCCTTGATTTCCTGCGGCGCAACCGAGGGATCGACAAAATCGCTGACGCCTGCCCGCAAGGCGGCGATCGCCCCTTCCGGCTGGCTCAGGAAGCCCACCGCCACGCGCGGCAACGTCGGCGCAATGCGGGCCAGCAAGCGCGCCAGTTCGGCGGACTTGAACAGTTTGCCGGGCTCGTCGTCGCTCAGGGTGAAGTCCAGGAACACCACCTGCGGCGCGATCTCCGTCAGGCGCCGCGCCAGTTCCTCTATGCGCGGCGATTCCTGGGTCAGCATCCCCAGGTCGCCCAAAGCCTGTCCCAACTGCGCCGCAACCGCGTTGCCCTGGGAGCAGAACAGGAACCGCGTGCCGTTTTGCAGGCCCACCCATTCGCTGGCATGTGTCTTCATATTGCTCACCGTGAAAAGCCCGGCATCTGCTGGCCGCCCACCGGGCCGGTCAGGTAATAGCCCCAAGCGTTGAATGCCGTGTCCGTCTGTTCCTGCTTGGCTCCCGGCAGCGGCAGGGCCACGCCGCGCGCGATGGGGCGCACCAGGCGCGGCGTCACGACGATGACCAGCTCGGTGTCCTCCTGGGAGTAATCAACGCTGCGAAAGAACGCGCCGATGATGGGCAGGTCGCCCAGCATGGGCACCTTGTTGACCATGGCCTTGGTCTGGCGCGATACCAGGCCGCTGATCACGAAGCTTTCGCCATCGCCCAGTTCCACCGTGGTATCAGCGCGGCGCGTACGCAACGCGGGAATGATGGTGCTGGTGTCCGCGCTGGTATTGATGGCGATGCCGTTGGTGTAGTCGAGTTCGCTGGCCTCGGGCGCGACTTTCAGCGAGATGCGGTCGCGCGAGAGCACGGTCGGCGTGACGGTCAGGCCGATGCCGAAGGGCTTGAAGGTCACATTGACCGTGCCCAGGCCGCCGGCCTGCGGAATCGGCAGCTCGCCGCCGGCCAGGAAACTGGCGCTCTGCCCGGTCAGGGCCACCAGGGTCGGCTCGGCCAGGACGCGCGCCATGCCATTGGTCTGCAGCAGGCGCAGCCGCGCCGCAAAGTTGTTGGAGTCGTAGAACAGCGAGAAACCCGAAGCCAGCGCGCCGCCCAGACTGGCGGGCATCGTGGAGCTGCCGCCGCTCCAGGGGCCGTTGCTGGCCGTGAAGCTGATGCCGGCCGCCTTCATCACCGAGCGCGACACTTCCACGACCTTCACTTCCACCTGCACCACGCCGCCGGCGCCTGCGGTGGACATGTCCACCACATTCTTTTCCCCGCCCACGGCGGATGCTGCCATGGTGGCTGACGCGATCTGCCCCAGCTGCGATTCGGCGTGGCCCGACACCACGGCATGGCCGTCGGCGATGTCCACGTTGGCGCCGCCGCCCAGGCCGCGGCTCGCCAACGCGCCCTGCACGCTGCCGCCGACGCGGACGTTCCATATCTGCGGCGCCGCGTTGTTGCCGGTCCAGACCTGCAATTGCGTGGTGCCGGGCTTCTTGCCATAGAGCAGTACTGAGCCCGCGCGCTTGCCGGAAGCGGGCAATACCTTCACGTCCGCCACATCCGGGTCGCCGATGGCGATGCGCGTGGGTGCGCCGCCATCCAGCATGAGGGTCTGCTGTCCCTTCACCGCCATCGAGATGTCGCGGGCCGGCGCATTCGCGCCTGCCGCGGGCGCTGCGGTCTGTGCCAGGCCTAGGGCGCCATGCATCATCGCTGCCGCGCCCGACAGCAGGCAAATCATGGTGGTGCGCTGATGTTTCTTCATAGTGCTGGACCCGATGATGGAATAAGTCCGGCTGCGGCCAGCGCCTGGTCCGCCCGCAGCCCCGTTCAATAGCGCACGCGCTCGGATTTCTCTCCTCGGATGATTTCCACAGTCCTGCCGCCGCCGGAACCCTGGGGCCGGCCGGCGGCGCGGGCGGCGGGCGCCAGCGCCGCGGCCGTCGTGCCGTCCAGTTGCACCAGGCTCTCGCCGGCATAGGCGCGGTTCGGTCCCGTCAGCAGCGATTCGCGCTGCGCAGGGGTCAAGTCGGCCCGCACCGGCAGCACCGTGCCGCGCTGGGCGAACAACTGCGCGTCGGGCATGCTGTCATCGCCCACCGGGCGCAAAGCCAACTGCAGGCGCCCGGCGCGGCTGGCCAGCATCAGCTCGTTGACGCGATCGACCGGCACGGCCAGCACCGCGGTGCGCGCCGGCTGGCCGGGACCGCCCTGTTGCAGCGCCGACTTTTCGTCCGGCCCTTCCACCGTCGCCTTGCCATATGCCAGCACGCGCACCTGCGACTGCAGCAGGCGGGCCTGGCCGACGGCCACTTCGGCGCTTTTCTCGATCATGAAGAACACGTCCACCATGTCGCCGGGAACGATGCGATTGCCGCCGCCGATCACTTCGTCCACCGCGATGGCGACGGCGCGTTCGCCCGGTTTGAGCTGGCGCGCCAGGCCCTGCGTCAACAGGCTGGGCACTATCGGATCGCCTGCGGCGATGTCGACCTTCGTCACCGCGCCCTCCAGCGGCGCGACGTCGGCAAACCCGCCGGACAGTGCAACCTGCCACTGCGCCACCGTCAGCATTCTTGCGCTGTCGATGCGCGAACCGGCCGGAATCGGCTCTCGCGCCACCACCACCGGATGGAGTTTGAGCGGTTCCGCCGGCGTCGCCGCGACAGGCGCAGGCGCCACGCTGGCCGGGGGACTCGCGGGCGCCGAGGCCAGCCGCCAGGCCACGAAGGCCAGCACCAGGCCCGCCACCAGCAACATGCCCGCGATGATCTTGCTCAGACTGCTCATGGTGTCCCCTGCGATATCTGCACGACGGCCTGCGAATGCAATCTGTTGGGTATCCAGTTCCGGTTCGTGCCCGGCAACGCCGTGATCAGCCCTCGCACGGTCTCCAATAGCGGCCAGGACTGCGTGTTGTAGGTCATGGCGACGGTAGCGCAATCGGCTGGCCTGCCGCCCGCCCCAGTCCATGCACACGGCGCGCGCGTGGTGCTGCACAGCACCGCCGAGCCGGCGGAAAAGGTGCCCATCGCCGCCAGGCAGGCCGCCGCAGGCACATCGGCCTGACCAGTGAAGCGGGCGTAGACCGCGGCGCGCGCGCCGTCGGCCGCGGCGGCGGCCAACTGCTGCTGCATCCAGAACAGCGCGCCGAATCCGACCACGCCGCAGATGAAGAGCAGCAGCAAGGTGAGCGTCAGCGAAAACTCCAACGCCGCGATGCCGCGCTGGCGCTTGCGTGAAGTCTGGCCGGCAGGGAGTTGCACGCAGGCTCGCATCTCAGCCTCCCCCGCCCAGGGCATTGCCCAGATGCACCGTGGCGCGCGCACTCAGCACGCTGGAGGCCGGCATCAACGCCGCCTGCAGCAGCGGCACCGAGGGGATGAGCGGATGGGCGCCATAGGCGTAGGACACGGTGACTTCGATCTGGTCCTGCGCCAACGGCATGCCGCTGCAGGCGCCGCCGGCCGCGCTGCTGAGCGCGCCCGCGCTGCCGCAGACCGCCACCTGGACCGGCGCGGCGGACATCGTGCTGATCCACTCCGCCTGGTACAGCGCGGAATCGCGGCCGGCGTCGGCTCGCGCCGTCAGCGACGCGGAACCCGCCTGCCACTGCAAGACCTTGCGCGCGCCATCCTGCGCGGCCAAGGTCACGGAATGCTGCGCGGCGACCACCAGGGAATACGTCAGGATCCCGTAAAACACCAGGAAGAACACCACGAATACCAAGGCGAACTCCACGGAATAAGAACCGCGATGCCGGCGGCGAGGCCCAGATACGCGGCATAGGGGATCTGCCGCGCCCGGTTGCTCAGCGCCCAGACCCGGGACACCGCCAGATACAGCAGGCCATGCAGGCCGGCCAGCACGCTGGCCAGCGCCAGCGTCACCATCAGCGGCGCGAAGCCCAGCAGCAGTCCGAGCACGGCGATGGCCTTGATATCCCCTGCTCCCATGAGACGCCTGCGCCACAAGGGCAGGAATGGCGCCGCGACCAAAAAGCCGGCCAGCGCCATCCACCATCCCGACCATCGCGGCGGATAGGCCCAGCCAGGCGCCAGCAAGGCCGCCAGCAGCCATAGCAATTGGCCCGCAAGTCCCGCGATGATCAGCCGGTTGGGGACGCGGCGATAGCGCAGATCGGCGTGGATCAGCGCCAGAATCCAGCATGTGAACAACAGCCACCACAGCACTACCCCTGGATACAAGGCTAAGACCTTCTGAAAAAACGAATGCGACAACGGGCGCGCCGGATCGGCGCGGACTCCTTCAATCAAGTGATGCGATGTTGCGGGCACGCGCCGCGGCGGCTATGGATACGCTGCCGCCGCGGCGCGGATCGGCTTGCGGCTCACTCCGCGGGAGGCGTGGTCCGGGCAGTGTCGAGCTTGGTCCCGAGGTCCGAGAACATCGATTGCAAAGCGCCGGTAAACGCCCCCACCGCGACAATGAGGGCTACCGCCACCATGCCCGCGATCAGCCCGTACTCCAGGGCAGTGATGCCCTCTTCGTCATTCCAGAACTGCGAGAGTGTTGCTTTCATGTCGAGCTCCATGGGTCTCGATTGATGACCGGGGCCGTTCTTCAACATTCTTCAAGAAGCAGAGCCAGCCCCCTAAAGCCTGGAACCGCCCACGCGCCGCCCTTGTTTGCACGGCGCGCGTCCAGGGTCCAGCTAACCCGGCCCTGGCGTGGCTCCGGGCAATCTGTCCGGAGCCGCGCCAGGTGCCGATTCAATGATCGAGTCGATGCGCTGCGCCGTGCGCGCGCGAAAGCGTTCGGAAGCGCGCTGCAAATGCCAACGCATGAGGAACAAGGTGACGATCGAGAGCGCGAAAGCGATGTATGGCAGCTTGGCGCCGCCGATATGCAGGCCGACGGCGTCATTCTGGGTCGTGCAGATGACGGCGCCGGCGGCCGCGCCGGTGTAGTGCATGCCGCAAACCGCGATGGCCATCAAAACGGCCGCGCCGATGCGCTGGCGTTCATTCTGGGTATTGAAGGCAAGCCACAAGGCCGCGGTAGCCGCGATGACGGCGATCAGCACCGACAAAACCACCAGCGGCAGGTTCCAGAGCAATACCGCCGGCATGCGCGCCGCGCTCATGCCGACATAATGCATGGAGGCCACGCCAAACCCTGCGGCACAGCCACCGACCAGGCATCGGATAAAGCTGAAACGTTCGCGGCCGACATACCAGAACGCCCAGCCGGAAAATCCTGCGGCAACCACGAAACTGAGTATCGTCAGGCCGACCTGGTAACCCACTTCAAACGGCAGGTTCTGCGCCAGCATGCCGATGAAATGCATGCTCCAGATACCCACGCCGCCCATCGCCACCGCGCCGATGACGATATAGCCGATGCGGATTTCGCCGTCCTGGGTTTCTGCCCGAATACCGGCTGCGGCCAGCAGGGCCACATACGAACCCAAGGCGGCGATCAGGAACGAAAGCGCCACCAGACCGCCATTGAATGAAAGCGGAACGATATCGCCCGGGCTCATGAATGCCCCGCTTGTGGCGAGCCATGACGGCAATACGCGGCCGTCAGGCAGTTGCAGCAATTCTTGCGGTAATCCCCAGCCATCTTGACCTCCGGGCGGGCCACACATTTTGCGTATTTTTGATACGTATCTTTAGTTTATATATTGCCAAATCATACACATCAGGGTTTTCACTGAATTTCGCTATATTGCGACATAAGATGTGTAACGAACGCTCCTAAGTTTTCGAAAACATTATTAAATCCGGCTGAACGGCGGTTATCTTGACCCGAAAATAGTTTCCGCAGCGGAAGAATATTCCGAAATAATGTCGACGCGATGAGCCGAGGGAGGCGGAATTTGAAATTAATTGTCATTCTGCCGGGATTGCTGGCACCATATGCGCACCGGCAAATGCAACTTTTTCCTAACACTGTTGCAGCCCTTTTCCATCCGATACTCGATCGGGATCAGCTATCCGTTCAGAAGCGCCAGCGGAAATGAGAGACGAAAAAGGCAAGAGATGCATGTTTCCGGCGAGTCCGATTTGCCTCGCCCTCTTGTGCATATTGGCGGCCAGCTCTCAGGCCAGGGCGGAAGGCCCGCTACGCGGCAACCCGGTGGACGCCATGCCGCGGCTGGAGCGTCCGCCCTCGGCAACGCAACCCCCGCCCTACGTCCAGACCGCAACGCCGGAACAACTGGCCTTGCAGGCCCGGCTGGCTCAACGCATCGTGCCGCGCAATTTCGACGTCAGCGGCGTGCGCGCCATTCCATTCGAGGAAGTGTCCGGATTGCTCAGCCCTCTGGCTGGCAAGGAAATCAGCCTGGGCGAGCTGGTCCAGGAAGTCGACAAGATCACGCAGCTCTACCGCGACAAGGGCTTTCCGCTTTCCTTCGCACTGCTGCAGAACCAGACCTTCGCCAACGGGCTGGTGGTAGTGACAGTGGTCGAGGGCTACATCGCCAACGTGCGGATCGAAGGCGACATCGGCAATGCGCAGGACCGGCTTGAAGCGCTGGCCGCGCCGATGCAGGAAGAAAGGCCGCTCAAGCAGGCCACGCTGGAACGTCAGTTGAACCTGATGCGCACCGTGCCCGGCGTCAAGTTCACGCCCAGCCTGGATTTGCCGCGCCGCGCGGACGGCGCGACCGAACTGGTGCTGGCGGCCAGCCGCCAGCCCGTCAGCCTGACCGGCGGCATCGCAGACCTGGGCACCGGCATGCAGCCCATCGTGAACCTGGCGACCAACAGCCTGACGCCCCTGGGCGAGCAAGTGAAGCTGACAGCCTCGGTGCCCTTCAATACCGATGACGTGAAGTACGTGTCGGGTGAAATCCGCGTGCCGATTGGTGCGGACGGCCTGGCGATCAAGATCGACGGCTACCACTACGACGCCCGGCCCCAGGACGACGCGATCGAAATGCTGGGCTTCGAACGCCGCGTGAAGAACGACCGCATCGGGGTTGGCGTGAGCTATCCATTCCTGTTGAACAACACCCGATCGCTGACGGGAACGCTGGGCGTATACGCGGCCAATTCGAAGGACCGGTACGAGGCACACAGCACCGACCGGTGGCTGCAGCAGGATGCGCAGGTGCGTGCGGCGACCGCCGAAATGCGCTACATCCAGGTGTCCGAGACCAAGGCCACCGACGTCACGTTGAGCGTGGCCAAGGGGTTCGACGCGGCGGGGGCAAAGAAGGACATCGCGACCAACTACGGTTATTCCGCCACCCCGCTGCTGGACCTGGACTTCACCCGCTACAACCTCAACGCCAGGCAGACCTTCGTGCTGCCCGCCCAGATCGGCCTGGTTTTCTCGGGTGCGGCGCAGTACTCCAGCAATATCCTGCCGTCGTCCGAACAGATCTCGTACGGTAGCTGGCGTTACGCCATGGGCTATCCGCAGGGCGACCAAAGCGGTGACAAGGGCGTCGGCGTATCGGCGGAAATCAATCGCCGCTTCGGCGTGGGCTGGGAATACCTTTCCAGCGTGCAGCCCTACGCCCTGGTCGACTACGCACGCACTTGGTACAACAACAAGGACCTGCAGACTTTGAACCAGCGGCACCTGTCTTCCGTGGCTCTCGGCTTGCGCTTTACCGACGACAAATACTATCTGTTCGATTTCAACGTGGCCAAGCCGGTGGGATCGGCCACCGTGAACGACAACCGCGACGTGCGCTTCAACGCCAACTATTCGCTGTTTTACGACGCGTTCTAGCCGTCCTGAACAGCGCGCCCGACAAGCCGATGAACGCCCGCCATGACGGGCGTTTTTTCTTGGGCGACGCCACCGGCGTTACGTAACGCCCGCCGTAACGTTACGTCGGATGGGCGGCTTTCCGTAACATTCGCAGGCTCCTGGCGATCGCAAAAGTGAGGATTTTCCAGATTTAAGGAAAACCCTTAATCACCGCCATATCCCATTGATAATGAAGCGATTTATTTCCTCAGAATTTACCGAAGCAGGCGTCTTGAAGCGGGCCTGAAAAATCTTGGCATGGTTTGTGCATGAGGAAGCGTATCGGGTTGTTTCGACGCCTGACTCTTCCAACCAAAGGAGCTCGCCATGCATACCCATTCCGACACGCGCCGCCTGCAACGCGTCCTGACCGCCACCGTCCTTGCCACCGCGCTGGTAAGCGCCCTGGCCGCCTGCGGCGGTGGCGGCGGCGGAAAGAAAACCGCGGGCCTGCCCGGGACGGACATTCCGACCAATCCTGGCGGTGGCGGCCTGGATCCCGGCGGCGGTCTGAACCCCGGCGGCGGTACCAACCCTGGCGGCGGCACCGACCCGGGCGGTGGTACCAATCCCGGTGGCGGGACCAACCCCGGCGGCGGGACCAACCCCGGCGGCACTGACCCCGGAGGCGGCACCGATCCTGGCGGCGGCACCAACCCGCCGCGCGTGAGCGGCCTGCTGGAAACCACGTTGGGCAATACCGGCGCGGCGCTCGACAACACCCTGCCCCTCAATCTGGACACGACCTTGAGCGGCGTGGGCAAGGCGCTGGATCCCACGATCAAGCCGGTCGCCGACACCGTCGTCGGCCTGACCCAGCAGATCGGCGCGACTACCGGTCTGGGGCAGCCGGCCGACGGCATCGTCCGGCAGGTAGGCGGCCTGGTCAGCGACCTGGGAACCAACGTCAAAGGCTCAGGACTGCCCGGAGGCCTGGGTGCCGGCGTGGGCGGCCTCGTGGACGGCCTGGGCAAGACCGTGGCCAGCACAGGCGGCCTGCTGAACGCGAATCCCAACAATCCGAATCCCCTGACGACCGTGCTGGGCAACGCCACCGGCGCGGTAGGCGCCTTGACCGGAGCGCTGTCGGGCCAGGGGGGCCTGTTGCAGCCCATCACCCAGGTGGTGGGCGGAGTGACCGGCGGGGTGCTTGGCGGCCCCACCACCCCGCTGCTCGAGCCCGCGCTGGGCAATGTCGGCAAGACGGTCGACAACGTGCTGCCGCTGGGCCTGCAGCCCGTGCTGGCCGGGGTGGGCGGCGCGCTCGATCCCACCGCCAGTCCGCTGGCCGGCAAGGTCACGGGCCTGACGCAGCAAGTGGGCGATGCAACCAAACTGGGCGCGCCAGTGGCCGGCCTGCTGACCAGTCTGGGTGGCACGGTCACGAATCTGGGCGGCGCGTTGCCGGGCGGCACGCCGGGCTTGAACGGCGTGCTGCAAGGACTTGGCGGCGCTGTCGCCAGCGCGGGCGGTTTGCTGCATGCCACGCCGGGCAACGCCAATCCGCTGGGTTCGACGCTGGCCAACGCCACGGGCGCGGTCGCCTCGCTCACCGGCGGTCTGGGCCTGGGCGGAGTAACGGGCGGCTTGACCGGCGGCGCCAACGGCACGGGTGGCCTGCTGGCGCCCGTGACGGGTCTGCTGGGTGGCGTAACCGGAGCCGTGGGCGGCGCGACTGGCGGCGCCAATGGTGGTCTGCTGGCTCCGGTGACAGGCCTGCTCGGCGGCGTGACCGGCGCCGTCGGCGGTACGGCCGGCGGTGCGGCGGGAGGCGCTGCTGGCGGCGGATTACTGGGTGGACTGGTCGGCGGATTGACCGGAGCCGGCGGCGCCGCGGCGGGCGCAGGCGCGGGCGCCGCGGCCGGCACGAACGGCGGCGGCCTGCTGGGCGGATTGGTGGGCGGCGTGAACGTGGCGGCCGGCGCGGGCGCCGGTGCGGGCGCGGGCGCCTCCGCCGGCGCGCCTCCCGCCACGGGAGGATCGGGCGGCACGAGCGGCGGCGCGGCCAACGGCGGACTGCTCGGTGGTTTGCTGGGCGGGGTGACGGGCAGCCTGACGGGCGGCACGGCGGCGGGCGGATCTTCCGGCGGGACCGCCAACGGCGGCCTGCTGGGCGGACTGCTCGGTGGCCTGGCCGGCAAGAAGTAATCCATCGCAACCGCCAGGAACCCACATCATGCTGCAACAACAGACCTACTTTCACCACGAGCATGTGACCGGCATGGCTGAATCAGCAGTAAGCAACCGGCGGTCCGGCATGCTGGACGAAATCGTCCTGCTGCTGGGCCGGCAGTTCGCCGCCTACAACGCGGCATGCCAGTCGGCCCTGGCGGAGAAGCTGGGCATTCCCCTGGCGGATCTGAAGGCGCTGGAGCTGGTCATGGAGTTCGATGCGCTTCCAACCGGCCATCTGGCTCAGTTGATGGGCATCAGCTCCGGCGGCGCGACCGCCTTGATCAACCGGCTGGAGGCGGCCGGTTATGTCCAGCGCGGCCGCCACCCGCTGGACCGCCGGATGATCGTGATCCGGCCGGTCGAGGAATCGTGCCAGGCGCTGGCGCAGGAACGGCAGTGGATCGCCGAGGCCATCGCCACGACGGCGCGCGGGTATGACACCGCGGAACTGGAGGCAGTGCATGCGTTCCTGACGCGTTGCGGCCGCAACCTGAAGCGCGACACCCTGGCCTGGCTGGAGACAGGCAGCGCGCATCAGGCCGGGTAGCAAGACGGCGGGGGCCTCCGCCCCCGCTGCTTCGAACGCCCGATCAGGCCGCTTCGCGCGGCCCGAAGTGCAGGCGCGGCACCGCGGCCAGCAACCTGCGCGTCATGTCCTGGCGCGGTTCGTGCAGAACCGCATCGGCCTGTCCCAATTCGATGATGCGCCCGCCGTCCATGACGGCGATGCGGTCCGCCAGATATTCGACCACGCCGAAGTTGTGCGTGATGAACAGGTAGGCGATGCCCAACTCTGCCTGCAGCTCGCGCAGCAGGTCCAGGATCTGGGCCTGCACGGAAACGTCCAGCGCCGATGTGGGCTCATCGCAGATCAACACTTTGGGCTCGACCGCCAGCGCCCGCGCAATGGCGATCCGTTGACGCTGGCCGCCCGAGAATTCATGCGGATAGCGCGCCAGGGTATTGGACGGCAGGCCCACACGCTCTATCAGCCTCGCGGCGTGCGTGCGGCGCGATTCCTTGTCCATGCCGCTGCGCAGGGACGCCAGCCCCTCATCCAGGATGTCGCCCACCCGCATGCGCGGGTCGAGCGAGGCATAGGGATCCTGGAACACGATCTGGATGTCCTGCCTCAGGCGCTGCAGCGTGCGCCGGTCCGCGGACAGCACGTCCTGCCCTTGCAGCATGGCCCGGCCTGAAACGCGCGCGCCGTCGATCAGGCGCAGCAGCGCCTTGCCCGTGGTGGTCTTGCCGCAGCCGGACTCGCCCAGCAAGGCCAGCGTCTCGCCCGCCTTCAGGGTGAAGGTCACGCCATCCACGGCCTTGACCCAGCTTGCGATGCGCCGCAGCGGCCCCTTGCGCACGGGGTAATGGACCTTCAGGTCCTGCACGTCCAGCACCACTGCCGCTTCGCCCGCCTGGGCGCTGGCGGCCAGCCGGGCCTCGTCGCGCGCCATGGCCTCGCGGCCGCTTGCCGTGAGCGGCGTGCCGCGCTTTTCAAACGTGGGGATCGCTTCGAACAACTGCCGCGCATAGGGATGTTTGGGTGCGCGGAAGAATTCCTCGGCGTCGGCGCTTTCAACGATCTCGCCGCCGCGCATCAGCGCCACATGATGGGCGACGTTCTTCACCACCGCGAGGTCGTGGGTGATCAGCAGCACCGCCATGCCCATTTCCCGCTGGATGTCGGCCAGCAGGTCCAGCACCTGCGCCTGCACCGTCACGTCCAGCGCGGTGGTGGGCTCGTCGGCGATGAGCAGCACAGGCTCGGCCGCCAGCGCGATGGCGATCATGACGCGCTGCTTCTGGCCGCCCGAGAACTGGAAGGGATAGTCGTCGATGCGCCGCTCGGGCTCCGGGATGCCTACCCGCCGCAGCCAGTCCACGGCTCGGGCGCGCGCCGCCGCGCCACGCAAGGGAGTATGGGCGATCAGCGTTTCGATGATCTGGTCGCCCACCCGCATGACCGGGTTCAGGCTGGTGGACGGCTCCTGGAAGATGATGCCGATGCGCCCGCCGCGCACGCCGCGCATGGCGCTTTCCGGCAGGCGGTTGAGGTCTTCTCCGTCCAGGTCGATCTGTCCGCCCACGATGCGGCCGGCGTCGGGCAGCAGGCGCAGGAGCGCCAGCGCCGTCATGCTCTTGCCGCACCCCGATTCGCCGACCAGCGCAAAGGTCTGGCGCCTGGAGATCGCCAGCTGCAGGCGCTTGACCGCATGCGTCATGCCGCTTTCGCCGGCGATATCGACGTCCAGGCCGTGCACTTCAAGCAAGGGAGCCTGGCTCATGGCGCATCTCCCGGACGGGACTGGCGCGTATCGGTCGCCAGGGCCGTACGCGGTGCGCGGCCGAACAGGCCGAACCGCGCCATGCGGCCAGGCTTGTAGCGGCGCGTACGCGGATCGAAGGCATCGCGCACCGCGTCGGCGAACAGGTTGGCGGCCAGCACCAGCGCCAGCATGAACAGGAATGCGGTCAAGAGGTTCCACCAGATCATCGGGTCTCGGGACATTTCCAGACGGGCGCCATCGATCATGGAGCCGAAGGAGTTCATGCTGGGATCCACGCCTATGCCCAGATAGGACAGCACCGCCTCGTACAGGACCAGGCCGGAAAATTCCAGCACCACGGTAATCAGGACCAGATGCGCCACATTGGGCAGCAGATGGCGGGTCATGATGCGCCAGTGCGAGACACCGAAGGCCCGCGCCGCCTGCACGTATTCCAGCTCGCGCAGCTTGAGGGTTTCGGCGCGCAGCAGGCGGCACAGCCCGGCCCAGCCCGTGAAACCCAGGATCATGCAGAGCAGGAACAGCCGCAGGTCGGCGCGCGCGGCCGAGGTGTCGAACAGGTCGGCGTGATTGTCGATGTACACCTGCATCATCAACGCGCAGGCGGCCACGAGCAGCACGCCTGGAATCGAGGTGATGGTGGTGTAGAGATACTGGATGCCGTCGTCGACCTTGCCCTTGAAATAACCGGCGGCGATGCCGAAGACGATGGCCGGCGGCAGCATGGCTATGGTGGTGAGGCTGCCGATGACCAGCGCGGTGCGGATGCTCTTGAGCGCCTGCCACAACACGTCGTTGCCGATGCGGTCGGTGCCCAGCGCGTGATAGCCGCTGGACAGGCCGGCCAGGGCGCCTGCCGTCAGGCACAGCAGCGTGAAGGTGACGGCCATGGCGCGCCAGGGCACGTCCGAAGCCGCCTCGTCGGCGGGCCTTGCGGCGCGCCGCCTGGCCAAGCCCGCATACATCAGCCCGATCACGACGGCGGACACCGCAAGCCCTGCGGCCAGGCCCAGCCCTAGCCGCTTGGCGACATCGCCCAGGTGGTCGCGATCGGCGTCCTCCAGATGCACGCCCGCCCCTCGCAGCCGGGGAAAGTCGCGCACCGGCTTGTCGTTGACGAGCATGGTTTCCTTGGTGAACTGCCGTATCGCCAAGGGCTCGGAATAGGTCTTTTCCGGCGTCGTCAGCACCGAGCCGGTGAGCAGCCCGTCCAGCGCCGAGCGCACCGCGGGCGCATAGGCCGGCGGTGCGTCGGCGGCCGCGCCGGGGGCCGGCGGCAGCAGCGGCCGGTAATGCACCGAGTCCAGCAGACCCACCACCACGAACGCGGCCAGAATCACCGCCGAGCACATGGCGGGCGTGTCGCGCGCCACGCGCGCCCAGGTCGCGCGCAGGTTCGGGCTGCGCCGCACGTGCCAGACATAGGCAAGCGCGCCCAGCACCATGAGCCACAGCGCGATATCGGTCCAGAGGAAGACGAACTTGGGCATGGCGGCTACTCGAATCGGACGCGGGGGTCGGCCAGCGTGTAGGAAATGTCGGCCAGGATCAGCCCCACGATATAGAGGGCGGCGCCCAGGAACACCATGGCGCGCACGATGGAGAAGTCCTGCGCGTTGATGGCGTCGATGGTGTAGCTGCCCAGGCCGGGAATGCCGAAGAAGGACTCCGCGATCAGGCTGCCCATGAAGAGCAGCGGCAGCGCGGCCACCGTGCTGGTCAGGATGGGCAGCATGGCGTTGCGCAGCACGTGCCGGAACAGCACGATGCGTTCAGCCAGGCCCTTGGAGCGCGCGGTGCGCACATAGTCCTTGCCGATCTCCTCCAGGAACAGGGTGCGGTAGAAGCGCGCCTCCGGACCCAGCCGCGACACGATCGCGACCAGCACCGGCAACGCCAGGAACTTGACCACGTCCAGCCCGCCCGAAAAGCCCGAGAACGGCACCAGCCGCAGCAGCTTCGCAAAGACCCATTGGCCGGCGATGATGTAGAACAGGCTGGAGATGGACAGCAGCAGCACGCAGACCACCACGCCCCAGAAATCGAGCCGCGTGGCGCGGAAATACACCAGCGTCAGGGAAAAGACGATGCTGACGAAGAGCCCCAGGAAAAACGTAGGCACCGCCAGCGCCAGGCTAGGCCCCATGCGCGTCTTGATCTCGCGGCCGATGTCGCGTCCACCGTCCGACGCGCCGAAGTCCATGACCAGCAGAGGCACCGAACGCTGGTAGAACACCGTGTCGGTCAGCTGCGCCGCGCCTTGCGCCTTGGCGTTGAAGAACAGCGGTTTGTCGTAGCCGCGCTCGACCTTCCATTTCTCCACGGCTTCCTGGTTGGCGCGCTGCCCGCCGATGGCCAGCCGCGCCATGTCGTCGGGCGTATTCACGGCGAAGAACAGGATGAAGGTGAAAAGATTCACGCCGATCAGGATCAGCACGCCGTACAGCAACCGGCGGATCACGTAGCCGATCATGATTGATGCTCCTTGCCCAGGGCCGGCGCGAATGCCGTCTGCCGTTCACGCCGCTTCAGCGCCACATACGACGGCCATATCGCCAGCGCCAGCAACAGCGCGAACAGGCCTATGGGCCACCACCTCGGATAGTTCCACTCGTCGATCTTCTGCTGCCGCAGGACCGGGTCTATCTTCATGTACTGCAGCGTATTGCGCACCATCTGGGTCGGCTTGGCGTTGCCAACCCATTGCTGGTAGGCGCCGCCCGACATCGGAAAATAGCCGAACATCCAGGGCGCGTCGCGCTGCACGATGGCGGTCATCTTGGCGATGAGCTGTTCCTTTTCAGGGCCATCGTCCAGGAACTTCATCTGCTCGAAGAGGCGGTCGTATTCGGGGCTGGCGTAGTTGGCCGCGTTCTCGCCGCCGCCCTTGGCCTTGGCGTTGGGACCGTACAGCAGGAACAGGAAGTTCTCGGCGTCGGGATAGTCGGCGTTCCAGCCCCACAGGAAGATCTGCGCGGACCCGCGCATCATCTTGTCCTGGAACCGGTTGTAGTCGGTGGCGCGCACGTCCAGCTGCACGCCGATCTTGGCCATCTGGCGCCGCATCCAGTCGAACTGCGGATTGGAGCCGCCGCCCTGCATCGAGTCGTAATAGAGCACCAGCGGCGCACCGGTCTTGGCGTTGCGGCCGTCTGGGTAGCCGGCTTCGGCCAGCAGGCGGCGGGCCACGTCCACGGACTTGCGCACGGGCTTGCCGTCGACCAGGTTGTAGACCACGGGGTTCACGCCCTCGGGCGGTTCGCGGTAGCCGAGCACGCCCGGCGGCACCGGGCCGTAGGCCACTGAAGCCTGGCTGTTTTCGAACACCGCGACGTACTCTTCCCAGTCGAAGGCGATGCTGATGGCCTGGCGCAGCTTGCGGTTCCGTTCTTCCTGCTCCGGCGTGTCGCCCTTGCCCACCACCGGGTCCAGCCAGTTGAAGCCCATGTACCAGTTGGCGGTCTCGACGGTCGTGGGCAGCTTGATGCCGTGTTCGTTGTACAGGCGCGCCTTGTCCTGGCTGTCGCCCGCCGCGACCAGCATGGCCACGCCGTACTCGCCGCGCTCGATCTGCGGCACGTCGTAATAGCCCTGCAGGAACTTGCCGGTCAGCGGGATGGCTTCCTTTTCGACGCTGAATTCCGCGCGGTCGATGAAGGGCGTGGGCTTGCCGCAGTCGGCCAGCAGCCCCGCGGCCGCGTCGCCGGGCTCGCCTTCGCAGGGATAGGGTTCGCCGTGGAAGTTGGGGTTGCGGCCCAGCACGTGGCGGCGGTTCTGCAGCGACTCCACCAGCATGTAGGGGCCGGTGCCGACTGGCCAGGTATTGAACGACAGGTCGTGCGCCGCCATGCCGGGCTGGCTGTAGAAGCGGTCCGCTTCCCAGGGGATGGGCGCGGTGAAGGTCATGGCCAGCCAGTACTTGAACTGCGGATACTTGCCGTTCACGCGGATGCGCAGCGTGTGCGGATCCAGCGCCTGCACGCCCGTAAAGCCGTCGGCCTCGCGCAGGTCCAGCCAGGGCGCACCGGCACCGCCCGGCATGTCTTGCCGCAGCGCCTGGTCGCGCTGGCGCAGCCGGTCCGCATACTCCTTCAGGCCCGTCACGTGCTCGGTCATGAGGCTGGAGATCGGCGACACCACGCGCGGGCTGACCAGGCGCCGGAACGCGTAGACGTAATCGTCGGCCGTCAGTTCGCGCGTGCCGGTGCGCGGGAAATCGGGAATGTAGAACTTGTCGTCCAGTTCGCCCGGCGCAAGCGGAAAGTAGTCGTAGCTGCCATCGGTCTTGCGGGCGAATGCCGGGTGCGGCGCGTAGCGCGCCCCCGGCCGGATCTTGATGTCGTAGATGCTTTGCGCGATCTGCTCGCCGGGCGCGTCGGCGGGCAACGTATTGCCCTGCGCATCCAGGTAGACGGGCGGGTCGATCGACGCCGCCGCGCGCGGCACCAGTTCGTAGGGCCGCTTCAGGTAGTGGTAGCCGTACAGCGTCTCATAGATGTTGTACGTATAAGGGGTCTCGTCGCCGGAATAAGAGCTGGCCGGATCCAGGTACTTCGGAGATCGCTTGACGAAGGCGGAAAACAGCGTGTTCTGGCTTTCGGCGCCGGACGGATAGGGGCTGTTGATGGGGCTTTCTTGCGAGCAGCCCGCCAACGCCAGCGACAGCAGCATGGCCGCCGCCCAGAGCCGCTTCAATGCACGCATGGAAACCTTCCCTTCGAATCGTTGCGACAGAGGATAGCAAACACGGGCCGGGGACCATACCCAGGCATCCCCCAGGGCTGGCGGCGCTCGGGCGCGGCGTTCCGGGCCGGCCCGCGCGGGTTCAGCCGCACTGGCGCTGCCGCCAGCAGTCGTAGCGCCACTTCCAGGGTTGCATGGCGCCGGGCTGCGCCCACAGGCCGCGCCCGGCCGCCTTGGCCTGGCGTTGCAGGTCCGGCATGGCCTTGTCGCGCAGGTAGTCGCCCTGGCGCGCCGTATAGGCCCAGGCGTAGCCGGCCTCCACCTGCAGGCGGTTGGCCGAACGGCCGTCATCCAGGATCAGGGCGCAGACTTCCCGGCCGTACTGGTCCTTCTCGTAGCATTGCGCGCTTAGCGTCTTGCCCGCGACCAGGCCGGCCAGGTTCTTGCGCGCGGCCTCGGCATAGGGTTGCCCGGGCTGGTCGGACCCGTGGCCCTCTTCGGGCGCATCGATACTGTCCATGCGGATGCGGTGCTGACCGTCGGACGCGCGCAGCGTCACGGTGTCGCCGTCGGCCACGTTGACGATCATGCCGGTAAGCGTATAGCTGCCCTGCGGAATGCCGCCAGCCAGCGTCGCGCCGGGCCGGCCCTGGGCTGAAGGCGCCTGCCGTTCAGCCCGGTCCTGCCCCTCTCTTCCCGAAGGCTGCAGCCAGTTGACGATGGCGCCTGCCGCCGCAAGGATCACGGCGACGATCAGGGCGGTCAGCTTGCTGCCGCCGCGTAAAGGGGATTTGCCACGCACCAGCCAGGCTCCAGGAAGGAAAACGCAGGCAGTTTGCCATAAAGGCGAGGCGTGAAGTCGCCCGCTACAGCCACCCCGACTTGCGGAAGCGCCAATACAGGACCGAACAGATCGACACGATGACGCCCAGCGTGATCGGATAGCCCCAGGGCGATTTCAGTTCGGGCATGAATTCAAAGTTCATGCCGTAGATGCCGGCAATGGCCGTGGGCACCGCCAGGATGGCGGCCCAGGACGCCAGCTTGCGGGTGGTGTCGTTCTGCGCGGCCTGACCTATCATCAGGCTGGCTTCAAAGGCGAAGGCCAGGGATTCGCGCAGCGAGTTGAAAAGTTCATCCACGCGCAGCACGCGGTCGGCGACCTCGCCGAAATACGGACGGGCATGCTCGTCCACCGCGGACATCTCGACCCGCGCCAGGCGTCGGCAGATTTCGGCCAGCGGCGACACCACGGTATGGATGCGCAGCAGGTCGCGGCGCTGCCGGTACAGCCTGCGGATGTCCGAGTCCTTGGCGCCTCGGATCAGCAGCTTCTGTTCGGCGCCTTCGACCACGGATTCGATCTTGCCGGCGGCCGCGACATAGCGATCCACCAGCCAGTCCAGCAGTTCGGAAGCCACATAATCGCTGCCGCGCTTGAGCAGGTCGGGCGAGGCTTCCAGCCGTTCGCGCAAGGGGCTATGGCCGGCGGTGGCGCCGCGCCGCACCGTGACCAAAAAGCCATCGCCGATCAGGAACTGGGTCTCGCCGAAGATGGGGCGCTCGGCCTCGACCTCGACCGTGATGGCGACGATGAGGATCATGTTGCCGTAGTCGATGATCTTCGGCCGCCGGTGGGATTCCAGCATTTCTTCCTGGTTCTTGTCGCAGGCGCCGAGTTCGCTGGCGACCTTCGCCAGCACTTCCGGGCGCGGATTGCGCAGGCCGATCCACAGCATGCCGTGGTCCTGGCTGACGTACTGGGCGACTTCGTCGATGGGAACCTCGCGTTCCCGCCGTCCGTTCACATAGGCGATCGATGCGACGACCTCTCGTTTCGAGTCGTCGGCGGTATGTTCTTCAGTAGACATAAACACCCTTTTGCAATGCGATCCCTGCCGGACAGCTTATGCGTATCGGCCGATGATAGCCCAGCCTACGAGAACAGGTTCCGCACCCGCTTGGCCACGTCCACGCTGGGCGCTTGAGGCTCTTTCGGCGCGGCGCGCCCGGCCGGCAGGTCCGGCAGCTTGGGCAGGTGGTCGAACAGCGGCAGCATCGCATTGGTGATGTAGCGCGTGCGCGATCCGTAGACGTGCCGGTCGCCCATGCCGGTCTGCTGGTGCACGTAGAAGCGCTGCGGCACGATGAGCTGCAGGCGTTCCTTGGCGCGTGTCATCGCCACATACAGCAGGCGGCGCTCTTCCTCGATTTCCTCGGCCGTGCCGGTGCTCATGTCCGACGGGATGCAGCCGTCCACCACGTTCAGGACATAGACCGCCTTCCATTCCTGTCCCTTGGCGGAATGGATGGTGGACAGGATCATGTAGTCCTCGTCGCGATGCGGCGCGCCGGACTCGTCGCTGGTGGCGTCCGGCGGATCCAGCGTCAGTTCGGTCAGGAAGCGTTCGCGCGAGCCGTAGCCCGCGGCGATGCGCACCAGCTGGTCCAGGTCGGCGCGGCGCACGCGCGCATCGTCATACAGGCGTTCCAGCTGCGCGCCATACCAGCGCAGGGCCAGGTCCACGTCGGCGGGCCATTTCAGCGCGGGGTCGCACAAGGCCGCATACGTATCGGCGAAAGCGCCCCACTCTTCCTGCGCCGCCGCGCCCGGCTTGAATTCGCGCAGCGCGCGCAGCGGTTCGGCGGAGGCGGACATGGCGTCCATCAGCTTGCCCGCCGTGGCCGGGCCGATGCCGGGCAGCAACTGCGCCACGCGAAAGCCCGCCATGCGGCCGCGCGGATTCTCCGCCCAGCGCAATAGCGACAACAGGTCCTTCACGTGCGCGGCCTCCAGGAAGCGCAGCCCGCCGAACTTCACGAAGGGAATGTTGCGGCGGGTCAGTTCAAGTTCCAGCGCGGCGCTGTGGCTGGCGGTGCGGAACAGCGCCGCCTGCGACTTGAGCGTGGCCCCGCCTTCGCGCTGCGCCAGCACCTGGTCGGCCACCCAGCGCGCCTGGCCGGCTTCGTCGCTGACCGTCACCAGTTCGGGCAGCTGGGACGACTGGCGATCGGTCCACAGGTCCTTGGCGTAACGTTCCGTGGCCAGGCCGATCACGGCATTGGACGCGTTCAGGATGGGCTGGGTGGAACGGTAGTTGCGGTCCAGCGTGATGACCCTGGCCGGGTTGGGAAACTGGTTCGGAAAGTCCAGGATGTTGCGCACCGTGGCCGCGCGGAACGAATAGATGGATTGAGCATCGTCGCCCACCACCGTCAGGCCGCGGCCGTCGGGCTTCATCGCCAGCAGGATGGCGGATTGCAAGCGGTTGGTGTCCTGGTATTCGTCCACCAGTACGTGGTCGAAGCGCGCGCCCACGTCGGCCGCGATGCCGGGGTCGCCCATCATCTCGGCCCAGTACAGCAGCAGGTCGTCGTAGTCCAGCACCTGCTGGTCCTGCTTGGCCGCGACGTAGGCGCGGAACAGGTTCTTGAGTTCCTCTTCCCATTGGGCGCACCAGGGGAAGGAGGTCTTCAGCACGTCGGCCACCGGGGTCTGGCTGTTGACCACGCGCGAATAGATGGCGAGGCAGGTGCCCTTGAGCGGAAAGCGCGACTTGGTGGACGACAGGCCCAGTTCGTGGCGCACCATGCCCATCAGGTCCTCGGCATCGCCGCGGTCGTGGATGGTGAAGGCCTCGGACAGGCCGATGCGTTGCGCGCAATCGCGCAGCAGGCGCGCGCCGATGGCGTGGAAGGTGCCGGCCCAGGGCAGCGACGGCGCCTGCTGCGTGGCGCGCAGCCTCATCACCCGCTGCAGCACCGAGCCCACGCGCCGCTCCATTTCCAGCGCCGCGCGGCGCGAGAAGGTCAACAGCAGCATGCGCTGGGGATCGGCGCCGTTCAGGATCAGGTGCGCGACCCGGTGGGCCAGCGTATTGGTCTTGCCCGAGCCTGCCCCGGCGATCACCAGCAGGGGGCCGTCGTCTCCCGGCGCGCCGGCCACGCCGAATTCGGCGGCCTCGCGTTGGGCGGGGTTGAGATCGGCCAGGGGATCAGGGCGTTCGGCGGACGGGTTGGACGTATCGGTTTGGTCGGACATGGGGCGGGGCCGCAGCAAGGCAGCCGCTGAAAACGGCGAGCCCGGACATTGCCGGGCTTCGGATGAACACTGTATATTTATACAGAATTTTTTCAATAAAGTCTGATTCGCCTGTGGCCATGCGCCTCTTGACCGGCACCGCCTCCTGGACCGATCCCACCCTGCTGGCCTGCGGCCGCTTCTACCCGCCGGAGGTCCGCAGCGCCGAAGCGCGGCTGCGCTTCTATGCCTCGCGCTTTCCCATGGCCGAGGTCGATTCCAGCTATTACGCCATGCCCACGGCCGAAAACGCCTACTTGTGGGCGCAGCGCACGCCGGACGATTTCGTCTTCAACATCAAGGCCTTCCGGCTGTTCACCGGCCATCAGACGCCGCTATCCGCGCTGCCCGCGGACATCCGGCGCGAACTGCCCGATTGGCCGGAACCCGTCATTTACCACGACCGCATGCCCGCCGACCTGCGCGATGAACTCTGGCGCCGCTACCAGCTTGCGCTGGAACCCTTGCGCATGACGGGCAAGCTGGGCGCGGTGCATTTCCAGTTTCCGCCCTGGATCCGGCGCGACGCGCGCGGCCGGGCGCGGGTGGCCGACTGCGCGCGTCGCATGGAAGAACACCTGGTGTCGGTGGAATTCCGCCACCGCAGCTGGTTCGAGTCGCCCTCCGCCACCACGGACACCCTGGCCTTCGAACGCGATCTCGGCGTGGTCCATACGGTGGTCGATAGCCCCCAAGGCTTCGACAACACCGTGCCCGCGGTCTGGGAGTGCACCCATCCGGAGCTGACGCTGCTGCGCCTGCACGGACGCAATACGGCCGCCTGGAACGTGTCCGGCGCCGCGTCCTCGGGCCGCTTCCAATACGAATACTCGGAACAGGAGCTGGCCGAACTG
The DNA here is from genome assembly GCF_058796095.1 of Achromobacter sp. GW823-FHT04E03. Lineage (NCBI taxonomy): Bacteria > Pseudomonadati > Pseudomonadota > Betaproteobacteria > Burkholderiales > Alcaligenaceae > Achromobacter > Achromobacter sp. GW823-FHT04E03. Next base: position 1,966,325 of record NZ_JBXAIJ010000001.1, read on the forward strand.
GCCGAGCGCTTCGCGCGGCTGGCGGCGCAAAGCGCCCAGGCGCACGCGGTGTTCAACACCAACTTCGAAGACCAGGGCATGCGCAACGCCGCGGCCTTCGCGGCGGCGCTAGCGCCCGCCTGACGCCGCCAGCGCGACGGACGCGCGCGCCACTTCGTTCAGGCTGTCCAGCAGCACCTCGAATTTGCGCGCAATGTCGTGCTCCGGCACGCAGGCATAGCCCAGCAGCAGGCCCGGCCGGCGGCCCTCGTCGTTGACGTAGTAGCGCGACAGCGCGCGCGTAAGCACGCCCTTGCTGCGCGCCACATCCACCACGCGCAGATCGTCCATGTCCTCGGGCAGCGTCAGCACCAGATGCAGCCCCGCCATGCTGGCGTCGCGATGCAGCCAATCCGGCCCCAGCCTGCGTTCAATCAGATTGACCAGCATGGCGCGGCGGCGTCCGTATAGCATGCGCATGCGGCGGATGTGGGCGGCGTAGTGGCCTTCCGAGATGAACGTGGCCAGGGCCGCGTGCGTCATCAGGTGGCCCTCGCGGTAGAGCTCGGCGTGCGCTGCCTGGAACGCGGCGGTCAGGGTCTTGGGCAGCACCAGGTAGCCCACGCGCAGGCCCGGATACAAGGTCTTGCTGAAGGTTCCCATGTAGATCACGGGCGCGTCGGGTTCCAAGCCCAACAGCGAAGCGATGGGCCGGCCGGAGAAGCGGAATTCGCTGTCGTAGTCGTCTTCGATGATCCAGCTGCCGCTTTGCCGCGCCACCGCCAGCAACTGGCGCCGGCGCGTCAGCGACATGACCGGCCCCAGCGGATACTGGTGCGAGGGCGTGACGAAGATGAAGCGCGGCGGCGTGCCCACGGTCTCCGGCAGGCGCATGCCCTCCTCGTCCACCGGCAGGTGTACGGTGTGCAGGCCGTTGGCCTGCAGCACGGTGCGCGCGCCCCAGTAGCCAGGATCCTCGACCCAGGCGGTCTCGCCGGCTTCGCCCAGGATGCGGGTGGTCAGGTCGATGGCCTGGTGCGAACCTTCGGTGATGATGATCTGCTCGGGATCGCAATCGATCGAGCGCGTCAGCGCCAGGTGCTGCGCCAGCGCCTCGCGCAGGGCCGGCAGCCCGCCGCCGTAGGCGTAGGTCAGCAGGTCGGGCGAGGGATTGCGCCACAGGGCGCTGAAAATGCGGCCGAACTTCTTGTGCGGGAATTCGGTCAGGTCGGGCACGCCGGGCATGAAGGCGCCCCATTGGTAGGGCGAGGCCGAGACGCCGTCGACGATGGCGGCGCCGCGCGGCGACAGCGCCGGGCGCGGCTGCGCGGGCGGCGGCTGGCGCTTGCGCCGGCCGCTGGCCAGGTAGGAATCCGGCACCGAGGCGTTGACGAAGGTGCCGTTGCCCTGGCGACTGCGGGTGTAGCCTTCAGCCAGCAGTTGACTATAGACGTGGACCACGGTGTTGCGGGCGATGCCGAGCTCTGCCGCCAGGTCCCGCGAGGCGGGCAGGCGCGAGTCCGCGGCAATGGCTCCATCCAGGATGGCTTCGCGGATGCCGCGGTACAGCCGCTTGTTCATGGGCTCGCTGGAGCCGTCCGCCAGCCGCAGCTGCAGCAAGTCACCGACTATGGACCGCAATTGGTTCTACCCGATTTATAAAAGTGGTTCCCACAAATGGGGCCATCGTAGCATTAAATAAGGTTTTCCCGCCCCATCATGCTCGCAGAGGCTGAGATGAAGAATCAGGACCTGAATACCCGCCGTTCCCTGGCCACGCCCCGCGGCGTCGGCGTCATGTGCGACTTCTACGCGGTGCGCGCCGAAAACGCCACCCTGTGGGACGCCAATGGCAAGGAATATATCGATTTCGCAGGCGGCATCGCCGTCCTGAACACGGGCCACCTGCACCCGAAGATCAAGGCCGCGGTCTCCGCGCAGCTGGACAACTTCACGCACACGGCCTACCAGATCGTGCCGTACGAAGGCTATGTCTCGCTGGCCGAGCGCATCAACCGCCTCGCCCCCATCGACGGCCTGAAGAAGAGCGCCTTCTTCACCACCGGCGTCGAAGCCGTCGAAAACGCCATCAAGATCGCGCGCTCGGCCACCGGCCGCTCGGGCGTCATCGCCTTCTCGGGTTCGTTCCACGGCCGCACCATGCTGGGCATGGCGCTGACCGGCAAGGTCGCCCCGTACAAGCTGTCGTTCGGTCCGATGCCGGGCGACATCTATCACGTGCCCTTCCCCAACGCCACCCAGTCCATCACCGTGGCGGACTCGCTCAAGGGGCTGGACCTGCTGTTCAAGTGCGACATCGATCCCAAGCGCGTCGCGGCCATCATTCTGGAACCTGTCCAGGGCGAAGGCGGCTTCAACATCACCCCGCCGGAACTGATGACGGCGCTGCGCAAGATCTGCGACGAACACGGCATCCTGCTGATCGCCGACGAAGTCCAGACCGGCTTCGGCCGCACCGGCAAGCTGTTCGCCATGGAACACCACTCGGTCCAGGCCGACCTGATCACCATGGCCAAGAGCCTGGGCGGCGGCTTCCCGATCTCGGGCGTGGTCGGCCGCGCCGACGTCATGGACGCGCCTGCGGCCGGCGGCCTGGGCGGCACCTACGCCGGCAACCCGCTGGCGGTCGCCGCGGCGCATGCCGTGCTGGACGTGATCGCCGAGGAAAAGCTGTGCGAACGCGCCGTCACCCTGGGCGACAAGCTGCGCGCGCACCTGGAAGGCCTGCGCGCCAAGGTGCCGGGCATCGCCGACGTGCGCGGCCTGGGCTCCATGGTCGCCCTGGAACTGAACGATCCCGCCACCGGCAAGCCGGACGCGGAAGCGGTCAAGCGTGTGCAAGCCCGCGCCATCGAAAAGGGCCTGATTTTGCTAAGCTGCGGTGTGTACGGCAACGTCCTGCGCTTCCTGTACCCCTTGACCATCCCCGACGCCCAGTTCGATCGCGCGCTGGCCATCCTGTCCGAGGCGCTCGCCGCCTGACGCACAGGACCTGAACTACCGGTATTCCGGCGGGCAGGCACAAGTTTTGCGGGCGTAGCGGATCTGCCGCCACGCCCGCAAGCGTTTCCTGGCCCACCGCTTCCCTTCAAGGAGACTCCAACAATGACCGCACTGACCCATCCCCTGGCGCGCCCCGATCTGCTGCGCGACGCCTGCTACATCGACGGCAAGTGGGTAGCCGCCGGCAATGGCCCGTCCATCCCCGTGGACAATCCCTCCACCGGCAAGACCATCGTGTCCGTGCCCAAGCTGGGCCGCAAGGAAGCCGAACAAGCCATCGCCAGCGCCGAGGCCGCCCTGCCCGCCTGGAGCGCCAAGACCGGCAAGGAACGCGCCGCGATCCTGCTGAAGTGGGCCCAGCTCATGATGCAGAACCAGCAGGACCTGGCCGCCATCATGACGTCCGAACAGGGCAAGCCCGTGACCGAAGCCGCCGGCGAAATCGCCTATGCCGCCTCGTTCCTGGAGTGGTTCGGCGAAGAAGCCAAGCGCATCGACGGCGACATCCTGCAAAGCCCCAAGGCCGGCCAGCGCCTGATGGCGCTCAAGCAGCCCATCGGCGTCACCGCCGCCATCACGCCGTGGAACTTCCCGGCCGCCATGATCACCCGCAAGGTCGGCCCGGCCCTGGCCGCCGGCTGCACCATGGTGGTCAAGCCCGCGCAACAGACCCCGCTGACCGCGCTGGCGCTGGCCGTGCTGGCTGAAGAAGCCGGCGTGCCCGCTGGCGTGTTCCATGTCATCACCGGCAGCTCGCGCGAAATCGGCGCGGCCCTGTGCGAAAGCGACGTGGTGCGCAAGCTGAGCTTCACCGGCTCCACCGAAGTCGGCCGCACGCTGATGGAGCAGTGCGCGCCCACCATCAAGAAGCTGTCGCTGGAGCTGGGCGGCAACGCGCCCTTCATCGTGTTCGACGACGCCGACCTGGACCGCGCGGTCGACGGCATCCTGGCTTCCAAGTACCGCAATGCCGGCCAGACCTGCGTCTGCGCCAACCGCATCTACGTGCAGGCCGGCGTGTACGAAGAAATCGCCAAGCGCCTGGTCGCCAAGGTCGAAGCCATGAAGGTCGGCGACGGCTTCGCCGACGGCGTGACCCAGGGTCCGCTGATCGACAGCAGCGCCGTGGAAAAGGTACAGGAGCACATCGCCGACGCGACCGCGCACGGCGCCAAGGTCATCGCTGGCGGCAAGCCCCACGCGCTGGGCGGCACCTTCTTCGAACCGACCGTGGTGCGCGACGTGACCCAGTCGATGCGCTTCGCGACCGAGGAAACCTTCGGCCCGGTGGCCCCGCTGTTCCGCTTCGAAACCGAAGCGGAAGTCATCGGCATGGCCAACGACACCATCTTCGGCCTGGCCGCCTACTTCTTCACCCGCGACTACGCCCGCATCTGGCGCGTGTCCGAAGCGCTGGAGTACGGCATCGTCGGCATCAACACCGGCATCATCTCCAATGAAGTCGGCCCGTTCGGCGGCGTCAAGCAATCCGGCCTGGGCCGCGAAGGCTCGAAGTACGGCATCGAAGAGTACCTGGAGATCAAGTACCTCTGCGTGGACCTGGGCGCCTGACGGCCCCTTGCGCGCCGCGGCCCCCGCCGGCTTCTGCCGGCGGGGGCCGCGCGCATTTGACGCGCGGGTTTCCGGGAGTCCGATATGTGGCATCCCGCCCCGCGTCCGGCATGGTAGATTTGCGCGTTCCCTGACCGAACGAGTCCGTATGAGCAGAACCTTCACCCGCGAGGACACTCGCCGGCTTGCCGCCATCCTGGCCGAAACCGCGCAGACGGAAGTCATGCCGCGCTTTCGCAATCTGCCGGAAGGCGCTGTGCGCGGCAAAAGCTCCGCCCGCGACCTCGTGACCGACGCGGACGAAGCCGCCGAACGCCTGATCGCCGCGCGCCTGGCCAAGCTGCATCCGGGCGCCGTGCTGATCGGCGAAGAGGCCTCGGCCCGCAATCCCGCGCTGCTGAACATGCTGGTCGACGCCGACCTGGCCTTCCTGATCGACCCCATCGACGGCACCCGCAACTACGTCGCGGGCCTGCCTCTCTTCGGCATGATGATCGCCGCCTGCCATCGCGGCGACGTGATCGCGGGCGTCATCTACGACCCGGTCAGCCGCGACAGCGCGCTCGCCGTGCGCGGCGAAGGCGCCTGGATGGAATATGAAAACGGCAAGCAGGCCCAGCTCGCGGTGGCCAGCCCCGCGCCGCCCGAAGACATGGACGGCCTGATCTCGACCGGCGCCCTGCCCGAGCCGATGCGTACCACCGTCAACAGCAACCTGTCGCGCCTGGGCAGCACCGCCTCGCTGCGTTGCGCCGCGCATGAGTACCGCATGCTGGCCGCCGGGCACTGCCACATCGCGTTCTACAACCAATTGACGGCCTGGGACCACGCAGCCGGCTGGCTGCTGCACCGCGAAGCCGGCGGCTACGCGGCCCACTTCGACGGTTCGCCCTACAAGCCCACGCATCGCACCGGCGGCCTGCTATATGCGCCGGACGCCGGCAGCTGGCACGCGGCCCGCAAGGCGCTAATGGGGGACATGGCGGACGCCCCCGAGACTTGACAAACGCTGCTCTAAAAAGGTCGAAAACTCGGGGTTATCCCTAGGAGTTATCCCCAGTTCCTGTGGACAACCCTATGGAAAGGTCTGTAACAGCCGAAAAAAACCTTTGCAGGGCAAGTACTTGCTTAGACCGGTCAAAAACCGGCCGGCCCCGGGGTGTGTTACAGAGCGTCCAGCGCCACGGCGCAAGGCAGTTCCACTTTCAGCGTCAGCATGCTGTCGGCGCGGGTGCGCCCCAGGTTGATGGCAGCTACCGGCATGCCGTTGCGCGACGCGGCGCTGACGAAGCGGTAGCCGGAATACACCATCAACGATGACCCCACCACCAGCACCGCGTCGGCGTTCATGAGGCCGGCGTTGGCGCGGTCCACGCGTTCGCGCGGCACGGTTTCACCAAAAAAGACCACGTCCGGCTTGACGATGCCGCGGCAGCGCGGACAGGGCGGCACCTGAAATTGCGCAAAGTCCTCGCCTTCCAGGTCGGCGTCGCCGTCAGGCGCATCCGTGGCATCCAGCAGCGTCCATTCCGGGTTGCCGTCCTGCAACGCCTCTTGCCAGGCCTGGCGGCCGCCGCGCCAGTCGCAGGCCATGCAACGCACCTCGTCCAGCCGGCCGTGCAGGTCGACGACGTCGCGGCTGCCGGCGGCCTCGTGCAGGCCGTCGACGTTCTGCGTCACCAGCACCGAGACGCGGCCGCGCGATTCCAGCCGCGCCAGCGCCCGGTGCGAGGCATTGGGCTGCACATGGCCGAAACGGCGCCAGCCCACCATGCTGCGCGCCCAATAGCGCGCCCGCGCCAGTTCGCCGCCCATGAAGGTCTGCAGCGTCATGGGCGGCTTGCGCTTCCATTCGCCTTCGGTGTCGCGGTAGTCGGGGATGCCGGAATCGGTGCTGACGCCCGCCCCCGTCAGCACAAACAGCCGCGGGTGGCGGTCGACAAAGCCGCGCAGCGCGGCCAGATCAGAGACTCGTGTGTCCATCCAGGCTCCTCAGGGCCGGCCGTTACGCGGGCGCGCATCGGCGCCCGCGCTAAAAGGCGGCCGCTGCGCGAAAGGCTGCGGCCTCAAGCTGCTCAGCCGCCCAGGCCGCAGTCGGGCATGTCGCTGACCAGGCTGGCCTGGGTCACGTTGCTGCCCGGCGGCACGCTGCGGGTCAGCCAGACGTTGCCGCCGATGGTCGAACCCTTGCCGATGGTGACGCGGCCGAGAATCGTCGCGCCAGCGTAGATCACCACGTCGTCCTCGATCAAGGGGTGACGCGCCAGGCCTTTCTTGAGTTCGCCGTTTTCACCCGGCGGGAAGCGCTTGGCGCCCAGCGTGACCATCTGATAGAGGCGCACGCGGTCGCCGATGATGGCGGTCTCGCCGATCACGACGCCGGTGCCGTGGTCGATGAAGAAGCTGCGGCCAATGGTCGCGCCCGGGTGGATGTCTATGCCCGTATCCGCATGCGCGATTTCCGCCACGATGCGCGCCAGCATCGGCGCGCCCAGGCGGTACAGCACATTGGCCAGACGGTGGTGGATCATCGCCGCCACGCCCGGATAGCACAGCAGGACCTCGTCCACATTGTGCGCGGCCGGGTCGCCCTGATAGGCGGCGGTCACGTCCAGGTCCAGCGCGGCGCGCACGCGCGGCAGCTCCGCGCCGAACTGGCGCACGATCTCGATGGCGCGCTGGCGCGCATCCGCGGGCTCGGTCTGTTCGGGCCGGCCCACGTACTGCAATTCAAGACAGACCTGGTGCAGCAGCGCGTCCAGCGCCGCGCCGATGGTATGGCCGACGTAGAAGTCCTCGACCTCTTCGCGCAGGTCGATGGGACCCAGGCGCATCGGGAACAGCGCGCCACAGAGATCCTTGACGATCTGGCGCAGGCTTTCCTGCGACGGGAATTCGCGCAGGCCGGCGTCTTCGCGCAGGCGGCCGCGGGGACCGCGCCAGGCCACGCGCGCTTCGCGCAGGCCGGACACGATGCTGTCCAGGTTCCAGTGGGCCGGCGCGCTGTAGGTCGGCCCGCTCATGACTGCAGCTCCTGCAGGAGGCCGGTAGAGGGATTGAATTCAAACATGGGTGCGCCTCGTTGACGGTGCACGGCCGCGGCGGCCAGGCCGCCGGGCAATGCTGCTTCGCAATATTTCCGTCAACTGTAACCGCTCGCGCCGGTTTCGAGGAATCCATCCGATACGGCGCAGGGGTTATGTCCCTGTGCCGAGGTCGTAGCCCTGAGGGTTGCCCTGCTGCCAGCGCCAGCCGTCCGCGCACATCGCATCCACGTCATGCGTGCTATGCCAGCCGAACAAGGAAGCCGCCAGCGTGGGATCGGTCCACATCTTTTCGACGTCGCCGGGACGCCTGGCCTGCGCCTGCACGGGAATGCGGCAGCCGTTGACCCGTTCGAACGCATGCACCAGCTCCAGCACGCTGGTGCCCTGCCCGGTACCCAGGTTGACCGCCACGAATCCGGGGTGGCGCTCCGAATAGGCCAGCGCCTGCACATGCCCCTGCGCCAGGTCCATCACGTGCAGATAGTCGCGCACGCCGGTGCCGTCGGCCGTCTCGTAGTCGTCGCCGAACACCCGCAGGAAAGGCTGGCGACCTACCGCCACCTGGGTGATGTACGGGAACAGGTTGTTCGGAATGTCGCGCGGACTTTCCCCGATCTGGCCGCTCGGATGCGCGCCGATGGGATTGAAGTAGCGCAACGTCACCGCGCTGAACGCGGGATCGGCCGTGCAGACATCGCGCAGCGCTTCCTCCACCATCAGCTTGGTGCGGCCGTAGGGGTTGGTTGGCGCCAGCGGATGCGCCTCGGTCAGCGGCAGGTAGCGGGGCTCGCCGTAGACTGTGGCCGAAGAACTGAACACCATGCGCGTCACGCCCGCCTCGCGCATGGCGCGCAGTAGCGTCACCGAGCCGCCGACGTTGTTGTCGTAGTACTTGAGCGGATCGGCAACCGACTCGCCCACCGCTTTGCTGCCGGCCAGATGCAGCACCGCCTGCACCGGCGCGCCGCGCGCTGCCGTCTCGGCCAGCACCGATTCGACCAGTCCAGGGCTGCGGATGTCCCCTTCCACCAGAGGAATCTCCACGCCGCAGAGGCGCTCGACGCGGCGCACGGCCTCGCGGCTGCCGTTGCTGAAGTTATCCAGCACCAGCGGCCGCTGGCCCGCCGCCAACATCGCGACCAGCGTGTGCGTGCCGATGTAGCCGGCGCCGCCCGTCACCAACACATGCAGATCCGGCATGGTCTCCCTCACAGATGCGCCGCCACGCCCGGCACCCAGGCATGGCGCGGCCGCGGCGCCTGCGCATGGCTGCGGTAGCGGTCGATCCAGTACGAGGTGGACGCGTCGTGGCCCCAGTCCACCACGCCGGCCGACACCGGCACCGCCAGCTCGCGCTCGATGCCGGTGGCCAGGCGCTTGCCCAGTTCCACGCCCCACTGGTCGAAGGGATTGATGCCCCAGACCACGCTCTGCACGAACACCTTGTGCTCGTACAACGCCAGCAGCGCGCCCAGGCCGCGAGGATCCAGCTGGCGCAACACGATCAGGGTCGAAGGGCGCCCGCCCGGATGGACCATGTGCTGCGCCAGGCTCAGCGCACGCTCCTGGTCGTCGATGTGCGCCACGTCCATCAGCGCCTGCTCCAGGCATTTGCCGCGCAGCAACGCCTGGCGCTGCGCCAGGCAGTTGGCCAGCAGCATGCGGTGCGCATCGGGACTATCCGCATGGCCTTGCAGACTGGCGATGAAGTCCACCGGCGCGCCCTCTTCGCTTTGATGCAGCCACTGGAAGAAGGTGTGCTGGCCATCGGTGCCCGGCATGCCCCAGATAATGGGAGCCGTCGGCACGCCGACCGCCGCGCCGTCGCCCGCGACCCGTTTGCCCAGCGATTCCATTTCCAGCTGCTGCAGATAGGTGACCAGGTGCAGCAGCCGCGCGCTGTAGGCCGCGATGTTCAGCGAGTTGTGGCCCAGCACGCTGCAGTTGACCAGGCCCGCCAGCGCCAGCTGGATCGGCGCATTCGAGGCGAACGGCGCTTGCTGGAAATGCTGGTCCATGGCCTCGGCGCCCGCCCGCATGCCGATCAGCACGTCGGCGCCGACCGTCAGCGCGATCGACAGGCCGGCGACCGACCAGACCGAATAGCGCCCGCCCACCCAGTCGCACATCTTGAAGATCTGGCTGGACGGCACGCCCAGCGCGCGCGCCGCCGACACGTTGGCGGTGACCGCGGCCAGATGTTCCGACACGTCGGCCACGCCGCCCTGCTTAAGCCAGGCGATGGCCGCGCGCGCGTTGTGCAGCGTCTCGGCGGTGGTAAAGGACTTGGAAGACACCACCACCAGGCAGCGGCGCGGGTCCAGCCCGGCCACCGCATCATGGAACGCGTGTCCGTCGATGTTGGACACGAAGCGGATCTGACGGCGCTGCTGCGCCCCGCCAAACGCCTGGACCGCCAGGCGCGGTCCCCAATCGCTGCCGCCGATGCCGATATGCAGCACCGTGTTGAAATCGGCCGTCTGGTCCACCCGCCGCACGAAGTCCGTCATGCGCGAATGCTCGCAGACGGAGTCAGCGTCCTGGCCGTCAGGCTGTTCCCGCGTGCGCCCGGCGCGCAGCGCCGTATGCCATGCCGGTTTGCCTTCGGTCCAGTTGACCGGCTCGCCCGCGAACAATGCCTGGCGCGCATCCGCCACGCCGCGCGCCTGCAGCAGCGACATGGCCGCCGCTTCCAGCGCCGGCGACTGCCGTTGCATGCTCAGGTCCACGCAAAGACCCGCCGCCTCGATGACCTTCAGCGCCGCGCCGTCCAATTCCGCGCCGTGCGCGGCCTGCGCGAACGCCTGCCACTCCGGGCTGTCCGCCAGGCCCGAATTCGCCCTTAGCGCCTCAATCGCATACTTGGCCTTTCCCATCGCGTGATGCTCCTTAAAACGGTAAACGAACATGAGGGGCAATGCGTCGGAACGCGTTGCGGAAATCCTCCTCGATACGGGCCAATGCGGCCACGGTGTCCCCTTCAAAACGCAATACCACCGTCGGCGTGGTGTTGGACGGACGCGCCAGGCCGAAGCCGTCGGCGTAATCCACCCTGATGCCGTCCAGGTCGTTGATGGACTGCGCGCCGGGAAACTGTCCCTGCGCACGCAGCGCTTCCACCAGGTCGAACTGCTCGCCTTCGGCGGTTTCCAGCTTGATTTCGGGCGTAGCGCAGGACTGCGGCAGGCTTTCCAGCAGGGCCGAGGGATCCGGCGCGCCGGACAGGATCTCCAGCAGCCGGGCGGCGGCGTAGATGCCGTCGTCAAAGCCGTACCAGCGCTCCTTGAAAAAGATGTGGCCGCTCATCTCGCCGGCCAGCAGCGCGCCGGTCTCGCGCATCTTGGCCTTGATCAGCGAGTGCCCCGTCTTCCACATGGTGGCCTTGCCGCCCGCCTCGGTGATGGCGCGCGCCACGTGGCGGCTGCACTTGACGTCATAGAGGATCTCGGCGCCCGGATTGCGCGACAGCACGTCGCGCGCGAACAGGATCAGCTGGCGATCGGGCCAGATGATCTGCCCCGTCTTGGTCACCACGCCGAGCCGGTCGCCGTCGCCGTCGAACGCCAGGCCGACCTCGCAGTCGGAATAGCGCAGGCAATAGATCAGGTCCTGCAGGTTCTGCGGATCGGCTGGATCCGGGTGATGGCCCGGGAACGAGCCGTCGACCTCGCAGAACAACTCGACCACTTCGCAGCCCAGGGCGCGGAACAGCGCCGGCGCCGCGGCGCCCGCCACGCCGTTGCCGCAATCGATGGCGATCTTCATCGGACGCGCCATGCGGATATCGCCCATCAGGCGCGCCGTGTAGCACGGCATGATCTGCATCTGCGTGCGTCCGCCCGAGGCGCTGGCCGACTCGATTGGCAGGCGCATCGCATCGCGCAGCGCGGTGATGCCTTCGCCATACAGCGAGGCGCCGTCCAGCACGATCTTGAAGCCGTTGTGCGCGGGCGGGTTGTGGCTACCCGTGACCGCGATGCCAGCGCCCGTGTCCATCAGGCGCGTCGCGAAGTACACCATCGGCGTGGTCGCCATGCCGATGTCGATGACGTGCATGCCCGCCGAGCGCAGGCCCGCCTGCAAGGCGGCCGCCAGCTCGACGCTGCTCAGCCTGCCGTCCCTCCCCACCACGATGGACCGCGCTCCCTGTTCGCGGGCCTGGGTTCCCGCCGCCATCCCCAGGCTGTGCGCGAACCTCGCATCGATTTCTTCCGGCACCGTGCCGCGTATGTCATAAGCCTTGAAAACCGCATCCAGAATTTGCGGCGTGTCCCAGCCAAAAGTTCCGTGCATGCCAGTTTCTCCGGGTGGCGTTATTTAGGGCCGTTCTGTTTGAAATCGCCGTAATACGCCGCACGGGAGTAGCGGTAACTGCCGTACTTGGACCGGAAGCCGAAGCGTTCCGGCAGGAGCTTGAGGCCGTTGAAGAGCACGCCGTCCACCGGCGCGCCCGCCTGGATCAGGCGCTTGGCCGTCTCGCGGATCTCGCCCACGGTGTTCATGCCCGAACGCACCACCACCATCACCGCCGCCGCATGCGTGCCGACCACGGCCGCGTCCGGAGACGACAGCACGGGCGCCGTGTCCAGGATCACCATGTCGTACTGCGAGGCCAGTTCGCGCAGGGTTTCGCCGAACACCGGCGAGGCCAGCAACTCGGACGGGTCGAAGGTGACCGCGCCGGTGGCGATGAAGTCCACGCCCTCGGACACGCTGTGCTTGCGGACCTGGGTCAGCGGTATCGTGCCCGACAGCACTTCGAACAGGCCGTCTTCCTTGGGCACGCCAAAGTAGCGGTTGAGCTGGCCCTTGCGGAAGTCAGCGTCGATCAGCAGCACGCGCTTGCCCACGCCGCCCTGGATGAAGGCGAAGTTGGCCGACAGGAAGGACTTCCCCACGCCTGCCACGGGCCCGGTGAACATGACCATGTTGTTGGCCGACTGGCGCAGCGACGCCTGCAGCACGTTGCGGAACGACCTCAGGCTTTCGATGGGCGGCGCGTTGCCCTGGCTCTGCGCCAGCAGCGCAGGCACGCTGGCGTTCTTGCGCCGGCTGCGCCGCCACAGCTTGTCCTGCATGTCGCTATAGGGAATGGCGGCCAACACCGGCAGGCCGGTATGGCGTTCGACGTCGTCGGGTTCCGACAGTCCGCCGAACAGCGCATTGCGCACGAACGCGCACAGCATGCCGAAGATCAGGCCGAAGGCGGTCGCCACGCCGATGATGATGGCGGCCTTGGGACGCACCGGCTTGTCCGGCTGCACCGCCGAGTCCAGGATGCGCACGTTGCCCACCTTGCCGGCGCGGATCAGGCGCAGCTGCTGGGCGTTGTTGAGCAATGCCGTGTAGAGCTCGGTGTTGACGCGCACGTCGCGCACCAGGCGCACCACGTCCTGCTCCAGGTCAGGCAACTGGCGGATGTTGTTGCCGATGCGGTTGACGTCCCCGGTCAGCCCGGCGATCTGGCGGTCCAGCGCCACGATGCTGGGGTGGGTTGGCGCGAAGCGGGTGATCATCTCCTGGCGCTTGGAGCGCAGTTCCATCACCTTGGTCTGCGCATCCACCGATTGCGCAAGGATCAGCTTGGCTTCTTCGCTCAGGTCGATGGTGCCGCGCTTGTTGCGCAGGGAGTTGTACTTGGTCTCGGCCGCGTCCAGCTCGCCCTTGAGCACCGGCAGCTGCTGTTCAAGGAATACCAGCGACTTCTCGGCCTGCGCCGACTTGCGGTTCACGTTCTGCTGCACGTACTCCTGGCCGATCTGGTTGAGCACGGCAGTCGTCAGCGCGGGATCATTGCCTTCCAGCGTGACGCCGATCACCCCCGACGTGCGGCCGCGCTCGAAGATCCCCAGACGCGCCTGCACATCCTCGATGGCTGCAAGGCGCGAGCTGCGCGACACCGTGAACTCGGTTCCGGGGCGTCCCGTCAGCGCGTCGATATGCACGTCCATCGCGCCGCCGCCAGGCAGCCGGAAATGCTCGGGCTTGCCCACGGTGCCGTTGAAGGTCGCGCCCGTGAACTTGTCGCTCAGCGTGTAGCGCCCTTCGCCCAGCGTGGTCACGCGAAAGGGCTTGCCCAGCCATTCGTTGGGCACGTCCAGCTGCGAGATCGCGATGGCTTCGCCGCCCCATGCATAACCGCCGCGCGGCAGGCTCGACGGATACGGCAGGCTTTCGTAGCGCTGCGCCAGCCATTCGCCGATCACGGGGAAATAGCGCGGCTTGGCCTGGATGTACAGCAGGAACTTGTCGACTGCGGGTCCAACCACCATGCGCGAACGCAGCACTTCCATTTCGCCCGAGGTCTCCGCCTTGGTATCGAACATGGAGGACACATCGCCGAGCAGGCTGCGGCTCTGCCCCTGCGGCATTTCCTCTTCCACCTGCACGATGATGTCGGCCGAGTACACCTTGGGCGTGATCATCACATAGGTAAGCGCCCCCAGTAATGCAAGCAGAGTGATCGCGATGATCATCCACCGGTTGGAGAAGATGGCGTCCACATGGGACGACAACGGAGTTTCCTGCTGGCGAGCCGGCACGGACGGCTCGAACGATTCGATGGGCAACGACATGCAGCTCTCCAAGAGAAGACGCCGCCGCGGTCGCGGCGTCCCCAGGCGTGGTTTAAGGCGGACTAATCTATGGCTTTCACGGTCTGTACGGTCTGGGCGCTCGGGAACAGATTGCTGATGAAGCGGTTCCACCGCACCAGGGCCGCCGTATCCACGAACACCACGTCTTTGGGTTGCAACTCGAACTTCTCCGCCACCGCAAGAGTCTGCGGCGATCCGGCGTTCAGGTGGAACACCAGCGGCGTCGCTTGCTCAGTGCTGCGCACAACGAATATTTGAGACGGATTCGAGGTCAGCTGGTTCGGTCCTCCGGCCAAGCCCAGCGCCTCGGTCAACGACATGCGTCCGTCACGCATCACTGCCGCGGTGGGCAAGGTCACCTCGCCCATCACGAACACCTTGCTGTCATCGCGCGGCGTGACCCTGACGATGTCGCCGGACTTCAGCAGCACCTGGTTCAGGTCTTGGCCACGCTCGATCAGCGCAGGCACGTTCACGCGAGTACGGCGTCCGTCACGGATCACGTAGACTGCGCTGCGATCGCCCGTGGGCAGAATGCCTCCGGCCCTGTTGATCGCTTCCAACAGGGTCATCGGGATATCGTTGATCGCGATTGCGCCCGGCGTCTTCACTTCGCCATCGACGTAAACACGCTTGCTGCGATATCCCAGAACGCGTACGGTGATCTGCGGATCCTGGATGTACTTGCTCGAACTATTCACTATGAGATTGCGCGCCTGAAGTTCCGTCAACCCGGCCACTTTCAGCAATCCCGCATAGGGAAATTGGATATATCCAGTGGATGAAACCGTATAGCCCGGAATGCCCGAGGCGGTGTCTCCAATGGCTAGTTCCGTTACCCCAGTCCCGATGGCGTAGGTTTGCGTCGGAAGGACGAGTTCAGGGTGATCCCACACTACGATCGAGAGGATGTCTCCGGGCCCGATCAGGTACGGCCCGGACTTGCCGTAGAGCTTGTCGACGCCTTCGTTGTCGAGCAATGCCTGGCGCGCGCGCTGGTCTTCAAGCACCAGCGACGGCGTGATTTCCTTGATTACAGCCTTGGAGTTCGGATCCAGCGGATCCGCAAGTTGATTGGCGTCAAAGGTCATACCGGGAGACAAGGCGCAAGCGCCCAGCGAGGACACGAGCGCGATAGCTGCTATGCCTCGGCTCAACGTTCCGAAAAATGTCGTCATGGCAAATCCACTTGTGAATGACTTCGTTGCTTGGAGTGAGCCCGATGCGTAACGGGTTGCGACATTCCACTCTCTTTTCCTAGCCCCGCACATTCGACGGATGTCCTAAGCCTTCTCCTACATCGTTTGGAGGTTTCGGGTGCCTTGCGCACTCAATAAGATTTTGTCGGTAGCCACAAGCTTTGCGGCGGTGCACTGTCTTTGCCTTTCGCACGGCGGCTCCCCACGAACAGGAGTGCGCGATGGACCCGTCCCAAACGGACACGTCGTCTAGATTCAGCGGAGCAAGCTATCTCTATCGCTTGCTCGATGCCGCGATCGTGATCGCCTGCGGCCTGACTGCCACCGGCTTGAAATTCTCGGACGATGCCTTGGCGGATCCTCCGCAGATCCATCTGTTCCTTGTGTATCTGTGCGGCCTGGGCGTGGTCGCCATATTCCCGGCCTTCCGCCTCTATGTATCCTGGCGCGGCCGCCTGCTGACCGACCTGGTCGTGCGCAGCCTGGCGGCCTGGGCGCTGGTGTTCGCGTTGGGCATCTGCATCAGTTTTCTCATGCACCAGACCGCGGCGATATCGCGCATATGGGCGGCTACGTGGTTCGGCATGTCGGCGCTGACGCTGGCCGGCTTACGCATTGCGGTCTACGCGATCCTGGGCGCGGCGCGCGACCGCGGGCTGGACCGCAAGCGCGTACTGCTGGTGGGCTTTGGCGCGCTGGGCCATGACCTGTGGCGCCGCGTCGAGCAATACCGCGGCGCGGGCTACGAAGTGGCGGGCATCTATGCCGAGCCCCATGAGAACCTGCCGCCGCAAGTCCGCCGCCTGCATGACCTGGACGAGCTGCATGGCTTCGTGCATGAGCACAACGTCCGCGAGATCTGGATCGTGCTGCCGATGGAAGCGGGCCAGGAACTGCGCGAAGTCCTCTATCACCTGCGCAACGACCTGGTGGATATCCGCTGGATTCCCGATGTCATGTCGATCCAGCTGCTGGGGCACCGCATCGGCGAATTCCTGGGTCTGCCGGCCATACAGCTCAACAGCCTGCCGGCCGCCGGCGTGCGAGGCTGGGCCAAGGAACTCTTCGACCGCGGCTTCGCCTTCTGCGCGCTGGTCGGGCTGTCGCCCGTGATGCTGACGGTGGCGATCCTGGTGAAGGCGACTTCGCGCGGCCCGGTGTTCTTCACCCAGCCTCGGCTGGGCGTGGACGGCAAGGTCTTCCATGTCTACAAGTTCCGCACCATGACAGTGCATCAGGAGCATGGCGTGGTCACCCAGGCCACGCGCAACGATGCCCGCGTCACGCGCATCGGCGGCTTCCTCAGGCGTACCAGCCTGGACGAACTGCCGCAGTTCCTGAATGTGCTGATGGGCGACATGTCGGTGGTGGGTCCGCGTCCGCACGCGCTGGAACACAACGAAATGTACAAGGACCTGGTGCAGCGCTACATGATGCGCCACCGCGTCAAGCCGGGCATCACGGGCTGGGCGCAGGTCAACGGCCTGCGCGGGCAGACGGACACGCTGCGCAAGATGAGCGACCGGGTCGAGTACGACATCTACTACATCCAGCACTGGACGTTCAGGATGGACCTGCAGATCATCGCCCGCACGGCGTTGTCGGGATGGACGGGCCGCAATGTCTACTAAACCCTTGGGATGGCCCGAGCAACGCAAGGCCGCGGCCCGCGACGGCTTGCTGGCGCAGGCGGAGTTCCGCCAGGCGGTAGAGATGTTGCCGCTGGTTTCCATCGACCTGCTGCTGCGCGATGCCGCGGGCCGCTACCTGACTGGCCTGCGGGCCAATCCCCCGGCCCAGGGCGCCTGGTTCGTGCCGGGCGGACGGATCCGCAAGAACGAGACCCTGCACGCCGCGCTGCGCCGCATCGCCCGCGACGAACTGGGCATCCCGGTCAGCGAGCTGGCCTGGACCCCGCGCGGCGTGTACGAACACTTCTATGGCACCAATTTTGCGGGTGAAGCCGGACGCTCCACCCACTACGTCGTCCTCGCCTATGAGGCCGAGCTTTCTTTGGACATTTCCAGCCTGCCCCAGGCCCAGCACCGCAGCTACCGCTGGCTGCCCGCGAAGGCCCTCGCCGCCGATCCCGGCGTGCACCCCTACACCCAGGCCTACTTCAAGGAGTGAGCGCCATGACCAATCCCCCTCCCCCGTACCGGGCAGTCATACTCTGCGGCGGTTCAGGCTCGCGCCTGTGGCCGCTGTCGCGCGAGCTGCTGCCCAAGCAGTTCATCCGTTTGACCGATGACCGCAGCCTGCTGCAGAACACCCTGCTGCGGCTGGGTTCGGCGGATGCGCAGGCCCGGCCCACCCTGGTCTGCAACGACGCGCACCGCTATATCGCGGCGGAGCAGGCGCTGGAGCTGGGCATCAAGGACGTGGAAGTGATCCTGGAGCCTTTCGCGCGCAACACGGCGCCGGCAATCGCCGCGGCCACCCTGCGCGCCATGCGCGACGGCGAGGACCCGGTCATGCTGATCATGCCGTCGGACCACGTGCTGGAAGACGGCGAGGTACTGCGCGCCGCCTTCGCCGAAGCCTACAAGGCCGCCTTGCAAGGCGCCCTGGTGACCTTCGGCATCACGCCCACCGCGCCGCTCAGCGGCTACGGCTACATCCAGGCGGACGAGCCCGGCGTCATGGCCCCCGCCCGCCGCGTGCGCCGCTTCGTTGAAAAGCCCTCGCCCGAGGTGGCGCAGCGCTTCATCGACGATGGCGGCTATTACTGGAACAGCGGCATGTTCGCCTTCCAGGCCTCGGTATTCCTGTCGGAAATGGCGCGCCTGGCGCCCAAGATGCTGGAACAGGTGCAGGCGGCGGTGGCCATCGGACATGGCGAGAATTCGCTTTTCCACCTGGACGGCCCGTCCTTCGAGGCCTGCCCCAGCGATTCCATGGACTACGCCATCATGGAGCGCACCGACAGCGCCGTGGTCATCCCGCTAGCCGCCTCGTGGAGCGATGTGGGCGCCTGGGACGCGGTCTGGGGTATCGCCCAGAAGACGGTGGAAGGCAACTCCACCACCGGCGACGTCATGGTGGAGGATTCGCGCAACTGCCTGATCCACTCCACCAGCCGGCTGGTGGCCTCGGTGGGCCTGGACGACATCGTCGTGATCGAAACCGCTGACGCCGTGCTGGTGGCGCACAAATCGCGCTCGCAGGACGTCAAGCGGCTGGTCGAGATCTTCAAGACGCAGCACCGCTCGGAACTGAACCATCACCGCGAAGTGCAGCGGCCCTGGGGATCCTACGACTCGGTCGGCCAGGGTCCGCGCTACCAGGTCAAGCGCATCACGGTGAAGCCCGGCGCGCGCCTCTCCTCGCAGATGCACCATCACCGGGCCGAGCATTGGATCGTGGTTTCCGGCACGGCGCGCATCTACAACGGCGACAAGCAATACCTGCTGACCGAGAACCAGTCGACCTACATCCCGCTGGGCGAGATCCACAGCCTGGAGAACCCGGGAAAGATCCCGCTGGAAATCATCGAGGTGCAATCGGGCGCCTACCTGGGTGAAGACGACATCGTCAGATTCCAGGACATGTATGGCCGGGTTTGAAAAAGAGGTGCCCCCGCCCTTCTTCAGACCGGGCATGGCCCGGATCTGCCTGCCGCTTGCCGGGCTGTTCTTCGCCGTACTGGTAACGATAGGCAACCTGCCGGGCCTGGCCGCCGAGATGTCGGACGCCTTTGGGGACAAGCGTCTGCATCTTGCGGCTTACGCCTTCCTGACCACGTTGATCTATTTCTCGGTCAACCGGCGCCCGGCGCTGACGGCCTTGGTGGCGATTGCCATGCTGGGTGCGCTGGATGAAGCAATCCAGTCCCTTTTTCCCTATCGACAGGCTGAATTATTAGACCTTTTGGCCGATATCTCAGCGGCTGGTGCAACAGTAATCTCATTGCACATTGGTACCGCAGCCTTCGGCTCCTTTCGTGCAGTCACTAAGTCTTAAGGATACAACCATGCCAAAACGGGCACTGATTACCGGCGTTACTGGCCAAGACGGGGCCTATCTGGCGGAGTTTCTGCTGGCCAAGGGCTATGAGGTCCACGGCATCAAGCGGCGTGCTTCGCTGTTCAATACCGCCCGGATCGACCATCTGTACCAGGATCCGCATGACCAGCCCCGCAATTTCGTGCTGCATCACGGCGACATGACCGACTCTTGCAGCCTGATCCGCATCGTGCAGTCGGTGCAGCCCGACGAGATCTACAACCTGGCCGCCCAAAGCCATGTCGGCGTCTCGTTCGAGGAACCCGAATACACGGCCAACGCCGACGGCCTGGGCACCCTGCGTCTCCTGGAAGCCATCCGCATCCTGAAACTGGAGAACAAGGCCCGCTTCTACCAGGCCTCCACCTCCGAGCTGTATGGCCTGGTGCAAGAGACGCCGCAAAAGGAAACCACGCCGTTCTATCCGCGCAGCCCGTATGCGGCGGCCAAGCTGTACGCCTACTGGATCAGCGTGAATTACCGCGAAGCCTATGGCATGTATGCCTGCAACGGCATCCTGTTCAACCACGAATCGCCCAAGCGCGGCGAGACCTTCGTCACGCGCAAGATCACCCGCGGCCTGGCCCGCATCGTGCTCGGCCTGCAGGAATGCCTGTACCTGGGCAACCTGTCCGCCCTGCGCGACTGGGGCCACGCCCGCGACTACGTCGAAATGCAATGGCTGATGCTGCAGCAGGACACGCCCGAGGACTACGTCATCGCGACCGGCATGCAATACAGCGTGCGCGAGTTCATCAATACCGCCGCGCGCGAGCTGGGCATCCTGCTGGCGTGGGAGGGCGAAGGACTGGAAGAGACCGCCACCGTGCTGTTCTCGCCGGTCCATGACGTCAAGCCCGGCCAGGTCATCGTCCGGGTGGATCCGCGCTACTTCCGCCCGACGGAAGTGGAGACCCTGCTGGGCGATCCGACCAAGGCGCGCGAAAAGCTGGGGTGGTCGCCCCGCACCTCCTTCGCGCAACTGGTCAAGGAAATGGTCGAGAGCGATCTGCGCGACGCCCGGCGCGATGCGCTGGTCGAGCAGAACGGCTACGAAATCTACGCCTACAAGGAGTAGCACGACATGACGAACCTGGAGCAACGCGTCTTCGTCGCCGGCCACCGCGGCATGGTGGGCGCCGCGATCACCCGCGAGCTGCAACGCCGCGGGTACCGCAACGTGCTGACCCGCGGCCGGGAAGAGCTGGATCTGGAAAACCAGAATCAGGTCAACCGCTTCTTCTCGACCACGCCGGTCGACGTGGTGTACCTGGCCGCGGCCAAGGTGGGCGGGATCCTCGCCAACCAGACGCATCCGGTGGAGTTCCTGTACAAGAACCTGATGATCCAGTGCAACGTGATCCGCGCCGCGTATGCGGCCGGCGTGCGCAAGCTGCTGTTTCTGGGTTCGTCATGCATCTATCCGCGCGAAGCTCCTCAGCCGATCCGCGAGGACGCCTTGCTGACGGGGCCGCTGGAGGCGACCAACGAGCCCTACGCCATCGCCAAGATCGCGGGCCTGAAGCTGTGCGAGGCCTATCAGCGCGAATTCGGCGCGCGCTTCATCTGCGCCATGCCGACCAATCTGTATGGCCAGCATGACAACTACGACCTGCAAAGCAGCCACGTGCTGCCCGCGCTGATCCGCAAATTCCACGAAGGGCGGGAATCTGGCCAGGAAAGCGTGAGCATCTGGGGCACCGGCGCGCCGCTGCGGGAGTTCCTGTACGTGGACGACCTGGCGCAGGCCTGCGTCATGCTGATGGAGCATCCGCAGGCGGAAGGCATCTACAACATCGGCGCCGGGCAGGACATCTCGATCGCCGACCTGGCCAGGCTGGTGGCCCGCGTGGTCGGCTACGAGGGCAACATCGTCTACGACAGCAGCAAGCCCGACGGCACGCCGCGCAAGCTGATGGACTCGGCCCGCATGCAGGCGCTGGGCTGGAAACCGGAGATCTCACTGACGCATGGCATCACGCTGGCCTACGGGCACTTCCTGCGTGAACGCACCCAGCATGCGCTGCCCGTGGCCTGACGGCCTCGCCAGAACCCCTATGCCCACAGGCCCCAGCCATGTTCGGATTCCTGAGGAAACACATCGCCGGCAATGCCTCCTTCTGGGGGCTGGTGGAGTATGGCATCGGCCCCGTCGCGGCGCTGGTGGCCTTGCCCATCCTGTTCCGGCAGCTGGGAACGGTGGGCTTCGGCCAGTACTCGATGATCATCGCCCTGGCCGGCTTCGGCAATGCCGCCAACCTGGGCGCGGCGGTGACGGCGACCAAGCTGGTTTCCGAGCGCATGCACGAACCGGGCGGCGCCTATCGCGCAGCCGGCGTAAGCATGTCGCTGATCGGCTGCGCGCTGGGGGTCGTGACCCTGGCCGCAGTGCTGCTGTGGGGAGTGGTGGGCCTGGGCTGGCCGGCGGCCACCTTCGGCGGCGTGGCGGTGACGATGCTTGCCATGCCCGCGCTGGCCATCTACCTGACGCAGCAATATGACCAACTGTTTTCCGGATGCCTGAAAGGGCGTGAAGACTTCCGCGCCACGGCGCTGTGCGAGGTCTTCAGCCGCACCGGCACGATGGGGCTGGCTTGCGCCACGGCCTGGCTGACGGCCTCCCCCACCTGGACCGGCCTGGCGCAGGCGCTGGGACTCCTGATCGCGGGCAGCGTGAAGATGCGCGTATTCGCGCGCACCTATGGACGCGTCCTGGTGCGCCCGGTGCGCGACCGCGCCGCCATGATGGACGCCTTCCGTTTCTCCCGCTGGTCCTGGCTGAACAGCCTGAGCGCCCTGGCCTTCGGTTCGGTGGACAGGGTGCTGGTCGGCAGTCTCATGGGCCCGGCAGCGCTGGCCATCTACACGGTCGGCGTGCAGGTCGGCCAGATCATCCATACCGCGTCGGTCGCGATCTTCCAGAAGGCCATGCCGCGCGTCACCCGCCTGTCGGTTTCGCCGCCCTATCCGGGCGCCGTCGAACGCGAGATCCGCCGCATGATGCTGTGGAACCTGGCTCTGTCGGCCAGCGCCACGCTGGCGGTGCTGGCGGTCAGTCATCCGCTTCTGAACCTGCTGCTGGGGGACAACGTCGCCAGCGGCCATCTGGGCACCTTCCAGTTGCTGATCGTGGCCTCCGGGCTGCTGTCCTTGAACGCCGCTGCGCACTTTTCCCTGCTGGGCCTGGGCAATTCACGCGCCGTCGCCATCCTGAACGGCCTGGGCGGCCTGGCGATGCTGTGCGTCATGGCGGGACTGGTACACGCGGCGGGGGAACACGCCGCGGCATGGGGCCGCATGGCCTACGCGGCGATCACGCTGGCCGGCGTGGCCCTCGCCATCCGTCAATCCCGCCCAGAATTTCCGGGCGCCTTGCCTGCGGCCACCCGTTAACTCATATGCTGAGGTCCTACATGCGCAAGCGTCATAACGAGTATTCACGTCAGCTCATCGACTTCGTCCGCGAGTTGCGGCCGCCGGCGCCGATTGCCGGCAGCCTGTTGCCGAAAGTGACCATCGTTACCCCCTCGTTCAACCAGGCCCGCTTCCTGGAGCGCACCATCCTGTCCGTGCTGAACCAGGGCTATCCGCGGCTGGAGTACATCATCATCGACGGCGGCTCCACCGACGGCAGCGTGGACATCATCCGCAAGTATGAGCGCTACCTGACGTACTGGGAGAGCACGCCCGACCGCGGCCAGTCGCATGCCATCAACAAGGGCTTCGAACGCGCCACCGGCGACTATGTGGGCTGGCAAAACTCCGACGACCTGTACTTCCCCGGCGCCTTGCGCAAGCTGGGCGCGGCCGCCTCCAAGGGACGCGCGCCCATCGTCAGCGGCAACCTGTTCGTGGCGGACGCCGACAACAAGATCTTCCGCAAGATCCATTACACGCCGGTCAACCGCGGCACGCTGACGGTGGTGAAGGCGTCCATCCCGAACCAGTCCGCGATCTTCCGCCGCGACCTGCTGCAGAAGTACGGGCTCCTGCAGGAGAGCATGCGCTACTGCATGGACCTGGAGCTGTGGAGCCGGCTGCTGCGCGAAGGCAAGAACCTGATCGTCCCGGACGCAATGGGCGTGTACACCGCCCATGACGAAACCAAGACGGCGCTGATGCAGGACGTGCTGCTCGAAGAGCGCGAGCAGATCGTCTCGCGCATCCGCCGCACGGAGCCGGGCCTGGGAAAGCTGTTCGAACTGTCGTGCCGGGCGTCCAAGGTGGCCGCCCACGCACGGCAGGGCGACCTGTCCTATCTGTTCGAAAAGCTGACCACCAGGATTTTCGGACGAGACGACTGGGCTTCGCACTAGCGCCTGTCCATACCGGGAAGAGCCACAATGACCACGCACCGCCGCTTATCGACCCTGCATCTGCTGGGCATGTTCGCCTTCACGGCGCTGGCCCTGAACGACGATCACTTCGTCCTGGGCGTCGGCAGCTTCAAGCTGTCGCCCTTCGATTTCCTGTTCGTCGCCATGCTGGTGGTCAAGATGCTGCGGCTCGCGGATCCCGCGGCCTATGCGCTGCCCCGCGGCATGCTGGGCATGCTGCTGGGTATCCAGTGCGTGTCGGTGATCTATCTGCTTCTGGTGTCGCTGCATCATCCCGGCATCGAGACCGGCGATGTCGCGCGGGACCTGCGCATCGTGTTCTATTTTCTGTGCACGCCCTTTCTTTGCTACAAGGACATCGACAGCCCGGCCGCCTACGCGGTGCTGCAGAAATACATCGTGGCGGCCTGCCTGGCCGTGGCCACGCTGATGTTGGCCGAACAGCTGCAAGGCTTCAGCGTGGCGAATCCGCTGCGCAACGTGCGGCTGGGCGTATGGGCCATTCCGTTCGGCGTGGTGTCTCTGCTGTACTTCCGGCGCACGCTCAACGTTTCCGGACCCAAGGCTTACGCGCTGACGGTCTATATGCTGCTGGCCCTGGTGTTCTCGCTGAACCGCAGCCAATACCTGCAGCTGGCGATCTCGGTCTTCATCGCCGTGCTGTTGGGCGCGGGTCCCGAGATCCGGCGCCGCGCCGTGCTGGTCTTTGCGCCGGCGGCAGTCGCCGGGGTGCTGGTCTTCGCCGCGATCGGCTACCTGGACGTGCTCACCAATCGCATCTTCAGCGTCGAGCGCCTGGACGAGGACTCCAGCTACGGCGCGCGCGTCCAGGAAATGCAGGGGCAAATGGACTTCTTCGCGGAGAGTCCGGTGTTCGGCAAGGGCGCGGGCTTTCGCAGCTGGGTCATGGGCGAGAACGGCTTCGAGCTGAGCACCTTCGCCCACAACTCCTGGGCCTTCTACCTGATGAAATTCGGGGTGGTCGGCACCATCATGATCATGCTTCCGCCCGTGCTCATTCTGCTGCTCACGCTGTTGCGACGATATGCGCATCCGGGCCTGGAGCTGCACCGGCGATACCTGCTTGCCACCGCGCCGATCTATATCTTCATCGACTCGCTTTCCGGCGGCCTGGCCTATGCGCCCAAGACCGCCTTCACCGGGTTCCTGCTGTGCTATTGCCTGTCGCTCATGCGCAATGCCCAGATCATGCCCGTGCCAGAACAAAGAACGACATCCGCCCCCAGCCACCGCCCGGACGTTGCGCGCCGGACGCCAACTAGAGTGATCCCACATGCCTGATGTCTTGTTTGTCGCGCCAGACCTGCACGGCGGCGTAGGAAGATGTGTCGCCTTCATCGTGGATGCCTTGCCGGAACAAGGGGTGGATTCCGCCTTGTTCCTGCTGCGTTCGCGCATCCGCGAGTATCCCGTATCCAATCCGAAGGTGACCCGGGCGCTCCCTGTCAACGAATCCCCGACCGCGCTGCGGCTGATGCTGCCCGTGGCCTTTTTCAAGCTGCTCATGCAGATCCGGCGCGACCAGCCCGCCATCGTCTGCTCGCACGGCCTCTTGTGCAACATGCTGGTCGTGGCGGCCAAGAAGCTGCTGCGCGGCAAGTTCGCCACCGTCGCCTTCGAACACAGCAGCCCGGCCATCCACTACGGAGCCTCGCGCATGCGGCGCCTGAAATGCTGGCTGGTCAGCCAGACCTACCGGCGCCACGATGCGGTGGTGGGCGTGTCGCGCGGCGTCAAGGAAGACCTGGTCAGCATGTTTCCGCCGCTGCGCGGCAAGGTCCACACCATCTACAACGGCGTGCCGCTGGAAAATGTGCGCGCACAGGGCGGCCGCGGCGGCGACGACCCCGCGCAGCCCGCCCCCTACCATGTGGTGGCCGTGGGCCGGCTCGAAGCAGTGAAGGATTACGCGACGCTGATCGACGCGGCCGCATTGCTGGATGACCCCGGCATCCGCTTCACCATCCTGGGCGAAGGATCCGAGCATGCCGCCCTGCAAAAACGCATCGATGAGCGCGGCTCGCGCAGCCCGGTCACCCTGGCGGGCCATATCGACAACCCGTTCCCGGTGATTGCGGGCGCCGGCGCATTCGCCCTGACCTCCCTGCGCGAGAGCTTCGGCAATGTGCTGGTGGAAGCGCTGTGCCTGGGCGTGCCGGTCATTTCCACCGACTGTCCCCATGGCCCGGCTGAAATCCTGGATTCCGGCCGCTACGGCCTGCTGGTTCCGGTGGGCGACGCCGCAGCCCTGGCCGAGGCGGTGCGCCGCCTGGCCTATGACGCGGAGATGCGTGAACGGTTTGCCGAGCAAGGCCCGGAACGCGCCGACGCCTTTTCGCTGGAACGGCACTGCCGCAACGTCATCGCCCTCTTCCGCCCGCTGATGCAGCGCGGCACGCCCTGAACAGGACAGCATCATGCAGAAGATACCGGTATCGGTCGTCGTCATGACGAAGAACGAGGAACGCAACATCAACAAGTGCCTGAAGGCGCTGGTCGAATTCGACGAAGTATTCGTGGTGGACTCCAACAGCACCGACGCGACCTGCGCGATGGCGACGGCGCTGGGCGCCAAGGTCTCGAACTTCCAGTGGAACGGCAAGTATCCCAAGAAGAAGCAGTGGTGCCTGGAACAGCTGCCGTTTTCGCACCCCGTGGTGCTGTACGTGGACGCGGACGAAGAGATGACGCCCGGCCTGGCCGCGGAAATACGCGAAGCCCTGCCGCGCTTCGCGGCGGGCGCGGGCGGCGCCTTCGTGCCGTTCGATTACGTCTTCTGCGGCAAGAAGCTGGAACACGGCCACCGCGTGTACAAGCTGGCCCTGTTGGCGCGCGACCGCTCGCGCTTCCTGGACTACGACGATCTCGACGTGGCGCATATGTGGGAGGTCGAAGGCCATTACCAGCCGCAGGTCGAAGGCGAAACCTTCGCCCTGCGCCAGCGCATGGTGCACAACGACCATGATTCGCTGTTCCACTACTTCGACAAGCACAACCGCTATTCCGATTGGGAAGCGAACCTGCGCACCAAGGGCCTGATGAACGATCCGCGCGAGGCCAACGTGGGCGCGCGCGCCCTGCTCAAGCGCATCTTCCAGGCCATGCCGTTCAAGGCGCCCATCTCGTTCCTGCATTCCTACGTGTTCCGCCTGGGCTTCCTGGACGGCAAGGCGGGCTACGACTACGCGGTGGCGCGCGCCATGTACTACTGGCAGATCCGCATCAAGACCGAAGAGATCCAGAAGGCGCGGCAGGCCAGCGCCGCCGCGGCGCGTGACGACGCCGTGGCGGGAGCCGCCAAATGAGCGCCCTGCAACAGCTCGACCGTTTTGCGCTGGCGCCCGGCCAGCGCGGCCGCTCCGCCCTGACGGTGCAGCTCTGGTGGACGGTGCAGGCGACGCTGTTCCGCTGGTCGCCGCAAGTTGCCTATGGCTTTCGCCGCTGGCTGCTGCGGTGCTTTGGCGCACGGGTCGGCCGCAAGGTGCTGATCCGGCCCACCGCCACCGTGACCTATCCATGGAAGGTCGAAATCGGCGACTACGCCTGGATTGGGGACGACGCGGTCATCTACAGCCTGGGTCCCATCCACATCGGCGCCCACGCCGTGGTGTCGCAGCGCAGCTACCTCTGCGCTGCAGACCACGATGCGGCGCAACCCGACTTTCCCTTGCGCGAACGCGCCGTGCGCATCGAGGACGGCGCGTGGGTGGCGACCGACGTGTTCATCGGCCCCGGCGTGACCGTCGGGCGTGAAGCCGTGATCGGCGCACGCAGCTCGGTGTTCCGCAACATGCCGCCCGCCATGGTGTGCCACGGCAACCCATGCCGTCCGATCCGCCCGCGCCAGGCTGGCCCGGCATGAAGATCCTCATCTACGGCATCAACTACGCGCCCGAACTCACCGGCATCGGCAAATACAGCGCCGAACTGGCCGAATGGCTGGCCGCGCGCGGCCACGAAGTCAGCGTGGTGACGGCCCCGCCCTACTATCCGCAGTGGCAGGTGCACGAAGGCTATCGCGCCAGCCGTTACCGCAAGGAAACCCTGCGCGGCGTCACCGTACGCCGCGCGCCGCTCTGGGTTCCCGGACGGCCGGGCGGCCTCAAGCGCCTGATCCACCTGGCCAGCTTCGCCCTGTCCAGCCTGCCCTCGCTGTTGCGCGCGGCCGCCGGGCGGCCGGACATCATCCTGGTGGTGGAGCCCGCGCTCTTCTGCGCGCCCGCCGCCTGGCTGGCGGCGCGGCTTTGCGGCGCCCGCGCCTGGCTGCACATCCAGGACTATGAAGTGGACGCCGCGTTCGAGCTGGGGCTGCTCAAGGGCGCCGGCCTGCGCGCCATGGTGCTCAGGGCCGAACGCTGGCTGATGCGCCGCTTCGACCGCGTGTCGACCATATCCAGCCGCATGCTGGACCTGGCGCGGGCCAAGGGCGTGGACCCGGGCCGCGCGGTGCTGCTGCCCAACTGGATCGATGTCGATGCGATTGCGCCGCGCGCCGGCGGCGGCAACTACCGCGCCGAACTGGGCATTCCGCACGACGCGATCGTTGCGCTTTATTCAGGCAACATGGGCGGCAAGCAGGGCCTGCAGACCCTGGCCGACGTGGCCCGCAGGCTCAGCCGCGAGACGCGCCTGTGGTTCGTCTTCTGCGGCCAGGGTCCTGAACGCGCGCCGCTGCAGCAGCAATGCGAGGGCCTGGCCCGCGTCGTCTTCCTGGACCTGCAGCCTGCCGAACGCCTGGGCGAATTGCTCAATACCGCCGACATCCATCTGCTGCCCCAACGCGCCGGCGCCGCCGACCTGGTGATGCCGTCCAAGCTGACTGGCATGCTGGCCAGCGGCCGGCCCGTGGTGTGCGGTGCCTCGCCCGGCACCGAGCTGGCCGGCGTGGTCGCGCGCTGCGGCCTGCTGACGCCGCCGGAAGACGGAGCGGCCATGGCCGAGGCGGTGCGCAAGCTCAGCTACAACGCGCAGATCCGCGAAACCCTGGGCGCCGCGGCGCGCCAGTATGCGCAGACGCATCTGCATGTGGACAGCGTACTGGCTGCCGCGGAACAGGAATTCGAAGCGCTGATAGCGGCCAAGGGCAAACATGCGGCCCGCGGCGCGGGCGTTTGAACGTCCGTACGGCGCCGCACAAGCCTGCCGCATCTGCTGCGCGCAGGCCGTCAACGTTGCGATGAGTTCAATTTTCTCTTGGCGGTTGGCGACGGGTTACGCGCACTCGAGACCGATGCTCTTGCATCAAGTCTCTCGCGCTTGACCCATCCTACGCGTCTGGGTCGTGCTTGGCGGGCGCTGCGCCGTTGCCGCTTCTGACCAGTCCCATCTGCACCGCGATGTAGGCTGCCTCGGCCTGGTTACGCGCGTTCAGCTTCCAGTACAGCGTGCGCGCGTGGCTCTTCACGGTGGCCACCGAGATGCCGACCTGCTGGCCGATCTCCCGCATGGTCTTGCCCTGCACCAGCAATTGCAGGATCTCTTCCTGCCGTTGGGTCAGCTCCCTCAGCTCCTGGGTTGGCGGATGCGAGGCGCCCTGAGGTCGGGCCGCGGGCTGCGGATAGCATTCGCCGCCCGCCATGACGAGGCTGACCGCCGCCGCCAGCGCATCGGGGCTGGAGGCCTTGGGCATGTAGCCCGCGACGCCTGCCCGCGCACACGCCGCCATGACGCCCGGGTCCAGCACCGAATAAAGCACCAGCACCAGCCGCGGCATGAAGAACGCCATCGATTGGGACAGGAGTCCGACGTCCTGCTCGGCCAGACCGCTGCAACCCATCACCAGCAACTCCACTGGGCGGTTGATCGAACTGGACATGGTGAGCAATTGGGCTGGCGAGATGGCCAGAATGTCGTCGGTGTTCCGCGCACGCTCCAGCACATGCTGGATCGCGACACGGAGCAGAGCGTAGTCTTCGATCAGTACGGTTGTCATCCCGGGGGGAACCTTGTGACGCATGGCCCATACACGGTTCCCATGACGCTGGCGCATCATTGCTGCAACGGCAGGCTGCTGGCGTCACCGACCTCACGGGAATCTCGTCCGCGGCACGGAATCGCGATGGCGAGGCGGAGTTGTTCGCCTTCTCGATCCAGTCTTGCGGACACAACCCATGCTATCAGCGGCTACGTTCGCTGAATCTCGTTCAGGAGGATGATTGGTGGAGGAATGCAGCAGCACTGCGACCGCGGATACTGCTGTGTATGAATTAGCCATGATGGCTATGCGCGCTCCCGGCAGCAACGGAACGCCTTTGTTCCAGGCTGCCGGGCAGGCCGCGCAAACCAATCCCGGCTACCCGAGCTTGCGCCCATAAAGCTGCCCGGCATCCACATCCCTGCCGTTCGGTTCATGCCATTCCAAGGTCGCGCCACGCTGCAGCGCCGCGTATACGGCTTCGCCCTTGTTCTTCACATGCAAGCGCTGGTAAAGCGTGCACGCATGCGTTTTGGCCGTGGCCACCGAAATGTTCAACATCCTGCTGACCGTCTTGATCGGATAGCCGCGCGCCAGCAACACCAGCACTTCGTATTGCCGCGGCGTGATCTGCAGCAGCTGCGCGCCGGCGCTGACGGGCATGGAACCCTTGCTGGCAGCGGCATCGTCGGCATCCCTGGCCGGCAAGGCGCAGACCGTTTGCGCGGGAGCCTGCAATGCCTGTTCGCTGGGGAAGCATTGCCCTCCCGCCATGACCAGGCGGATGGCCGCTTCAAGGATTTCCACCGATGCCGTCTTCATGAGGCAACCGTAGACGCTTGCCCCGGGCAACCCTTGTACCGGCATGGGCAGGGGCATGACGTCCGTCAGCAGCAGGATCCGCTTGGGCGTGAGCACGCGCTGGATTTCATGCAGCGCGCTCCACGCTTCGTCGGTATCCACCGGCAATCCATAGATCAACAGGTCGGCGCCCGCGTGCACGCCGTCCGCCTTGGAGATGTCAGCCAAACCCATCCCCTCGATTTCCCACACATCATCCAACTTGCTCAGAATCTGCCACAACCCCAACCGCAGGAGCGGATGGGCTTCAATCAGGACCATCTTGGCCATGGTGTCCTCCCGGTTTTTCGACGGGCCTAGAAGGGATCTTCGCTGTGCTGAAGACTATTTTTTTTCCAACCCTGCGATGCGAGTCCGCAATATTCCGGAATATCTAATGAAGCTGAACCGGAGCATTTGGGCTGGGAGACTTTGGTAGCCAACATAACGGATGGCATGGACCCATCTTATGGTTCGAAATTGTCAAAATCAAGACGTTTCGGCTCGATATAATCCGACAAAAACAGAAATCATTCGTTAGCCTTAATCATCATCGTAAATCTGGACGAGACGCGCATCTCATCCATTCCGGCGCTAGGGTTTTCACCAGGAATTCCCCATGAGGAGCTTGCGCTTTCCCTATGGAAGATGCAGGTCGGGCGCGGGTCGCAGGCTAAGGCAGGCCGCTGTTACAGGCGTAAAAAAGCCGCGCCGCGGCATCCGCCGGGCGCGGCCTGGAAGTTCCGGAATCAGGACAATAACTGTCTATATGTTTCCGCGGACACATCAAGCCCGTGCGTCTTTCTCGTAATCGAAATATAGGTAACATTTTTATTTTTGCGTTTCCGGCACGATTTACTCCATATAGGCGAAGTCAAATACCGTATGCCCGCCCTGATGATGCCAATGGTGCATCGAAGCATGACGTTTTCTCAGGAAGCTCGCGTAGTGGATTTCGCCGTCCGTTTCCACATAGGTGGACGGCGTTAGTTCCTCTATCCGGTTCAACGACACGCCCTTGCCGTAGTGGCAGAAGCCCTGGTACTGGGCGCAGCGGATCACCTCTCCGCCAGGCGACACAACGATTCCGGCGTTGCGGGCCCGCATCGGGTTGCGCACGATGGGGTTGCAGGCATGCGGCGTCCACTCGGTCGAGCGCGGCGAATCCGAAAAGAAAGCGAATAATTCGTCGCAATGGCTTTGACCGTCGGTCCGATCGATATTGGTTAATAACCACCAATATTCGCCGTGTTTGAAAATAATGGTATCGACGGCGGATATATTAGTCATCAAATTTACATCAAGCTCCCATTTGAGCGGAAAATCGGTGCATTTCCAGAGCTCTATACTGCGATTGCCGCAGGTCTCCGGCACCATGTAGGTGACGCCTTCGTGCTCGAATATATATGGGAATGACAGATGGTAGGGCAGGTTCAGGGCCGTGCCCAGCAGGCGGAAAGCCCCGTCGGAGTAGGTCGCAACCGAGATCGTGCCCTTGCGGGAGGTAAAATCGTAATCCTCGAAAAATATATACGGCTTTTTATCCTGGGTATATACAAACGGATCCGCGAAGAATCTGCCCTTGGGCGGCTGCAATACCATGGCCTCGGATACCACCGCCTGCTGCCGGGCAGAAGGAAACATGCCTATCCGCCAGCGCACATTGCGTTTCATGACGCGCCGCACAATCAAATCCGACATTAACCAGGCCTGACGCGCAATATATGCGGCGCTATCCCACTCCACCGGATCCTCGCGCCGCAAGCCGCTCATGATCTGCATGCCCGGCGGCGCAACGCCTTGCTTGACGCGGGCCAGCGCCTGCAGCGCGTCGTACACCATGAAATTGCCCAGGCTGAACGCGCGCGCCTGATTCTTCAACCAGAACACTTCGGTGTTGAAACTGCGCTGGTCCAGCAATTCGTCCTGGTCCTCCCGCGGCCCCACGCGCCAGAGCTTCACCGTGGTGTGATCTTCACGCTGATAGACCTCCCAGAAGCCGGCATAGCGGCTGGTCGCCACCGCAATATCCGAATAACTCAGTTGCCATACGCCCAGCCGCGCCCAGCCCGCCATTTGTTCGCGGGTGGCCGGCGATGCGCCCAGCGTGATGACCAGGTCCAGGCCCAGCGCCGCAACCTGGCTTTGCACCTCGGCCGCGGGCATGCCAGGCGTCAACGACAGGACGGCAGCCGTATCCGATGACACGCTTTCCCGCATGTCGCGGCACGCAAGCGCCTGCCGCTGCTTTGCCGGCAGCAGCCGCGCTTCCAGGCGCGACAAGGCGCCAAACAACGCGCGCGCACCCAACCGGGGCGCTTTCTCGCCGCCCTCCTCACTCATCACCAGCAAAGCAGCGACTTCAAAATCCTGGCTATGCGTGAGCCAATCCACCATCTCATGCATCCAGCCGGGTTGCTCGTACCCGTCGACCAGCAGTCCCACTCTGTAGGTTTTCATTTCTCCTGCTCCTGTGCCAGGGCTTGTCGGCCTTCCGTCCGTTACGGCGAACGGACTAGGGCCTGTCATTGCGTATTCAGGGGCGCGACAGATTCAACTCCTCGCGCTGATACTGCGGGGTTTTGCGCCTCCCTTCCAGACCACATTCATCCTAGGTCGGCAGTCCGAGGACGAAAGGCTCAAGGTCATGCGCAAACACTAGGAAATCGTTACTCCCTCCGCATGAGTTTCGTCATCCCTCTGGTGGAGATTGGCGAGAATCCGGCCGGTCCTGAACGCGGGACTTGCGGCCCGCTAGTGGTAAACCCTATTGGGGATAGCCGAGGCTCGCGTCTCAGCCATCTCTCACGCATAATTGTTTTTAAACGAACGTTTGAATTCAACCTTATGCAAGAAATCAGACCGTCCCTCACCCGTGAATCCATCCTGGACACCGCCGAGGCCTTGTTTGCCCAACAAGGACACGATGGCACCTCGATGCGCCAGATCACCGCGGCCGCCGGCGTCAATCTGGCGTCGGTGAACTATCACTTCGGCTCCAAGGAGTCACTCGTGCAGGCGGTGCTCAAACGTCGCCTTGAAGTGCTGAACCGCGAGCGCTTGCGACTTTTGGATGAGCTGGAGGCGCAAGCCGAAGGCAGGCCCCTGAAGCCGTCGCAGATCGTGGACGCCTTTTTCGGCACGCTGCTGCGCCTGGCGGCCGATCCCGCGCAGGCCGGCAGCACCTTCCTGCCGCTGCTCGAACGCACCATGACGGATCCCTCCGACTTCATCCGCGCGCTGTTCGCGGAGGAGTACGCGGATGTGCTGGAGCGCTACCGCAACGCGCTGTTCGCAGCCCTGCCCGACGTGCCCCGCGCGGAAATCATGTGGCGCTTCCAGTTCATGCTGGGCGCCACCTCGTACGCCATCATCGGCACCGACCTGTTGCGCTCGGTCACGGGCTGGACCATCGACGACGCCGAACAACCGGATAACCCCAACCTGCTGCTGCCGCGCCTGATGAGCTTTCTGCTCGGCGGCCTGCGCTCGCCCCTGCCGCACGTGCCCTGAACGCCAAGCGCCCGCAGACGGAACAGAACCTCCACGGAGACAAGAAAATGAACGCAGTCATCTACGCTCTGGTCATCGTCGCGCTCCTGGCGGCGGTCTTGCTGGGCGTACGTCCGATCCGCCGCGCCCTTTTGTCGGCGCCGATCTTCAACCTGTACCGCAAGGTGCTGCCGCAGATGTCGGACACCGAGCGCGATGCGCTGGAGGCCGGTACGGTGTGGTGGGAAGGCGAACTGTTCCGCGGCCGGCCCGACTGGAGCCGCCTGCTGGCCTATCCCCGCCCGCGCCTGAACGATGACGAGCAGCGTTTCCTCGACGTCCAGGCCGAAGAGGCCTGCCGCATGGTCAACGACTGGCATGTCACGCAGGAAAGCCACGACCTGCCGGCCGAGGTCTGGAGCTACCTGAAGACCCAGGGCTTCCTGGGCATGATCATTCCCAAGGAATACGGCGGCCTGGGGTTCTCGGCCTATGCCCATTCCGAAATCGTGACCAAGCTGTCCACGCGCTCGTCGGCGCTGGCGGTTTCAGTCATGGTGCCCAACTCGCTCGGCCCCGCCGAACTGCTGCTGCACTACGGCACCGACGACCAGAAGAACCACTACCTGCCGCGCCTAGCGCGCGGCGAGGAAGTGCCCGCCTTCGCGTTGACCAGCCCCTGGGCCGGCTCCGACGCCGCCGCCATCCCCGACAGCGGCATCGTCTGCAAGGGCGAATGGCAGGGCCGCGAAGTGATAGGCATGAGGGTCACCTGGGACAAGCGCTACATCACGCTGGCGCCTGTGTGCACCCTGTTGGGCCTGGCGTTCCGCCTGTACGATCCCGACGGCCTGCTGGGCGGCGCGAAAGACCTCGGCATCACTTGCGCGCTGGTGCCGCACGACCATCCGGGCGTGGACACCGGCCGCCGCCATTTCCCGCTGAACGCCATGTTCATGAACGGCCCCACGCGCGGCGCGGACGTCTTCATGCCGCTGGATTTCATCATCGGCGGTCCTGCCATGGCCGGCCAGGGCTGGCGCATGCTGATGGAATGCCTGGCGGCGGGACGCTCGATCTCGCTGCCCTCCTCCAACACCGGCATGTCCAAGCTGACGACCCGGGCGGTGGGCGGCTATGCGCGCGTGCGCAGCCAGTTCCGCACGCCCGTCGGCAAGTTCGAAGGCGTGGAGGAAGCGCTGGCGCGCATCGGCGGCAACACCTACATGATGGACGCCGCGCGCAGCATGACGGCAGGCGCGGTGGACCTGGGCGAAAAGCCATCGGTGGTGTCCGCCATCGTCAAGTACCACGTGACCGAACGCGCGCGCCAGGTCGTCAACGACGGCATGGACGTCATCGGCGGCAAGGGCATCTGCCTGGGCCCGTCCAACTTCCTGGGCCGCGCCTACCAGCAGATTCCGATCGGCATCACGGTGGAAGGGGCCAACATCCTCACGCGCAGCCTGATCATCTTCGGCCAGGGCGCGATCCGCTGCCATCCCTACGTGCTGGCTGAAATGCAGGCCGCGCAATCGTCCGACCGCAAGCAGGGCCTGGACGATTTCGACCGCGCCTTCTGGGGCCACGTGGGCTTCGTCGCGAAGAACAAGCTGCGCGCGCTGGGCACGGCGCTCACGGGCGCGCGCTGGGTCGGCGTCAACGCCGATGTCGCTCCCGAGATGAAGCGCTACTACCAGCTGCTCAGCCGCTACAGTGCCGCCTTCGCGCTGCTGGCGGACACCTCGATGCTGGTACTGGGCGGCAGCCTCAAGCGCCGCGAGCGCCTGTCGGCGCGCCTGGGCGATGTGCTGTCGCAGATGTACCTGATCAGCGCCACGCTCAAGCGCTTCGAAGACGAAGGCCGCCAGGCGGCCGACGCGCCGCTGGCGCACTGGTCCATCCAGGACGCGCTGTACAAGCTGCAGGAAGCCGTCGAAGGCGTGCTGGACAACTACCCCAACCGTTTCGTGGCCTGGAGCCTGCGCCGCCTGGTCTTCCCCTGGGGCCGCACGCAAGCCCTGCCCTCGGACCAGTTGGGCCAGGACGTGGCGCGATTGCTGATCAATCCCAGCGCGACGCGCGACCGCCTGACCGCCGGCTGCCACCTGCCCGCGACCGAGGCCGATCCGGTGGGCGCGATCGAGCTGGCGCTGGCCGCCACACTGGATGCCGAGCCCATCGAAGCCAAGATCCGCGAACTCGAAAAGCGCGGCGCGCTTGACGGCAATCCACAGGCCAACGTGCGCGATATCGCCGATGCCGCCTTCGCCATCGGCGGCATCACCGCCGAAGAATATGCAGTGGTGAAACGCCGCAACCGCTTGCGCGACACGGTGGTGAAAGTGGATGATTTCCCCTTTGATTTGCGCGCCGCGGACCAGGGCAGCCCCGCCGCCGAACGCAGGGCCGCCTGAACAGGAGGAATCGGATGGCATTCAAACCGGTTTACGTCGTCGACGGCGCCCGCACGCCTTTCCTGAAGGCGCGCACCGGCCCGGGCCCCTTCTCCGCCGGCGATCTCGCCGTGCAGGCGGGACGCGCCCTGCTGCTGCGCCAGCCCTATGCGCCCACCGACCTGGACGAGGTCATCGTGGGTTGCGCCGCGCCTTCGCCCGACGAAGTGAACATCGGCCGCGTGATCGCGCTGCGCCTGGGCTGCGGCAACAAGGTGCCAGGCTGGACCGTCATGCGTAATTGCGCCTCGGGCATGCAAGCGCTGGATTCGGCGGTGGCCAACATCCAGTCCGGCCGTTCGGAGCTGGTGCTGGCCGGCGGCACGGATGCGCTGTCGCGCGCGCCGGTGCTGTATTCGGACGAGATGGTACGTTGGCTGGCCAGCTGGTATGCCGCGCGCGGCGCGGGTGCCAAGCTCGCGGCGCTGGGCCGTTTCCGTCTGCGCAATCTTGCGCCCGTCATCGGTCTGCTCAAGGGTCTGACCGACCCGGTGGTCGGCCTGTCCATGGGGCAGACTGCCGAGAACGTCGCGACCCGCTTCGGCATCGACCGCGCCGCGATGGACGCCTACGCGGCGCAGAGCCATGCGCGCGCGCTGGCGGCCCGCGCGGCCGGCGCCCTTGGCGAGATCTCGCCGCTGATCGACACGCAGGGCAAGCTGTATCCCGATGACGACGGCGTGCGCGACGACTCCACTCCCGAGAAGCTCGCCAAGCTCAAACCCGTCTTCGACAAGCCCTGGGGCAACATCACCGCGGGCAACAGCTCGCAAGTCACCGACGGCGCCGCCATGCTGGTCCTCGCTTCAGAGGAAGCGGTGCGCAAATGGAACCTGCGGCCGCTGGGCCGCATCCTCGACAGCCAATGGGCCGGCCTCGATCCCGCGCAGATGGGCCTGGGGCCGGTGCATGCGGCCACGCCCATCCTGCAGCGCCACGGGCTGGGCCTCAATGACCTGGACTTGTGGGAAATCAACGAGGCCTTCGCCGCCCAGGTGTTAGGCTGCCTGGCGGCCTGGCGCGACGATGCCTATTGCCAGGAACACTTCGGCACGCCGGCCTGGGGCGACCTCGACCCGGCCCGGCTCAACGTCGATGGCGGCGCGATCGCCATCGGGCATCCCGTGGGCGCTTCCGGCGCCCGCATCGTGCTGCACCTGCTGGCGGCCCTCAAGCGCCGCGGCGCCAGGCGCGGCATGGCGGCCATCTGCATCGGCGGCGGCCAAGGCGGCGCGATGCTGGTCGAAACCCTGGACGAGGACCGCTCATGACGACTATCGACACGCTTGCGCACTGGCGCCTGGAGCGCGATGCCGACGGCCTGGCGTGGCTGACCTTCGACCGCGCCGGCAGCGCGGTCAATGCCTTGTCCGCCGACACCATGAACGAACTTGCGGTGGTGCTGGACGCGCTGGACGCGGCCCCGCCCGCGGGCCTGGTGATCCGGTCTGGCAAATCCACGGGCTTTGTCGTGGGCGCTGACGTCAATGAATTCGCCAGCCTGGACACGCCCGAGCAGGCACGCGCGCTGGTGGCGCGCGGATGGGACCTGTTCAACCGACTGGCCGCGGTGCGCTATCCCACGCTGGCCCTGATCCAGGGCCACTGCCTGGGCGGCGGCCTCGAACTCGCGCTGGCCTGCCGCTACCGCCTGGTGGCGGACCAGCCGGGCACGTCGCTCGCCTTGCCCGAAGTCATGCTCGGCATCTTTCCCGGCTGGGGCGGCATGCTGCGCCTGCCGCGGCTGATCGGCGCACCGGCCGCGCTGGACATGATGCTGACCGGCCGAGGCGCCGACGCGCGCCGCGCTGCGGCGCTGGGCCTGGCGGACGCGCGCGTGCCGCCCCGCCTGCTGCTGGCCGCCGCGCGCCAGACCGTGCTGTCGCGCAAGGCGCCACGCCGCGCGCGTGGCTTCGGCGCCTGGGCCAACCGCTGGCCGCTCAAGGCCATCGTCGCCAACCGCGCCCGCAAGCAGATCGCGGCCAAGGATCCCCTGGGCCACTATCCGGCCGCGCCCGCCATCGTCGAGATCTGGGAAAAGCACGGCGGCAACGCCTTGCAGGCGCCTGCGCTGATCGAGCGCATCATTTCCTCCGACACCGCCCGCAACCTGCTGCGGGTGTTCCGCCTGCAGGAACGGCTGAAGGCCAACGGCAAGCAGGCCGGCATTGCCCCCGCGCGCCACGTGCACGTGGTCGGCGCCGGCGTGATGGGCGGCGACATCGCGGCCTGGTGCGCGCTCAAGGGCATGACGGTCACCTTGCAGGACCAGGACGTGGCGCGCATCGCGCCCGCCATCAAGCGCGCCGCCCAGCTGTTCTCGCGCCGCCTGAAGGATCCGCGACTCGCGCGCGCGGCGTTCGACCGCCTGGTGCCGGATCCCGCAGGCGGCGGCGTGCCGCTGGCCGACATCGTCATCGAAGCCATCAGCGAACAGCCCGAAGCCAAGCGCGTGCTCTACCGCGCCCTGGAGCCGCGCATGAAGGCCGATGCGCTGCTCGCCACCAACACCTCCAGCCTGTCGCTGGAGACCTTGCGCGCGGATCTGGCGCAGCCCCAACGGCTGGTTGGCATCCACTTCTTCAATCCCGTGGCCAAGATGCCGCTGGTGGAGGTCGTGCACGCCGACGGCGACTCGGACGAGGCGCAAGCCCGCGCCTGCGCCTTCGTCGGTCAGATCGACAAGCTGGCGCTGCCGGTCAAGAGCGCGCCGGGCTTCCTGGTCAACGCCGTGCTGGCGCCCTACATGCTGCAGGCCATGCGCAGCGTGGACGAGGGCCTGGCGCCCGAAGCCGTGGACGCGGCCATGGTCGCATTCGGCATGCCGATGGGGCCGCTGGAGCTGGCCGATACCGTGGGGTTGGATATTGCCCGTGCGGCGGGCGCGGAACTTGCTGGCGGCGCCGAGCCGCCGCGCTGCCTGGCCGAGCGCCTGGCGCGCGGCGACCTGGGCAAGAAAAGCGGCCGCGGCTTCTACGCCTGGCGCGACGGCAAACCGGTCAAGGGCGCCAGCCAGTCCGGCGCGCCCGCCGGATTGGCGCAGCGCCTGATACAACCGCTGATCGACGCCACGCGCCAGCGCGTGGATGCGGGCATCGTCGCCGACGCCGACCTGGCCGACGCGGGCGTGATTTTCGGAACGGGGTTCGCGCCATTCACGGGCGGTCCCTTGCATTACCAAAGCAGCAACGCGGTGCGGAGTATAAGACCGGCTGAGGCCGATTAGGACCTGTACAACCTAAACCGGAACGACAAGACCGGCAGTGCCATAGAGACATCATCCATCACGAGGAGGCAGTACCATGAGCAGACGTTCATTGTCCCTGAGCACCTTGTCGGCCCTCGTGGTCGGCCTGGGCGCATCCACGGCAACGCACTCGGCCGGCTTTCAGCTCCTGGAGCAGAACGCCAGCGGCCTGGGCAACGCCTATGCAGGCTCTGCGGCGAATCCGGAGAACGCCAGCATCATCTATTACAACCCGGCCGGCATGACCTACCTGCCCGGCTTCAATGTGTCCGGCGGCGTCAACCTGATCAAGCCGTCATTCAAGTTTTCAGACAACGGCGACAGCCGCAACCCCAGCATTCCCGGCCTGCCGGGCACCGGCCTGGGCGGATCGCGCCCGACCGGCGGCAACGGCGGCGACGCGGGCAACCTCGGCGTGGTGCCCAATATGTACGCCTCCTGGCAGTTGAACGAGCAATGGTTCATCGGCCTGGGCGTGGGCGCCCCGTTCGGGCTCATGACCGAGTACGACGACGGCTGGGTGGGCCAGTACCACTCCAACAAGTTCGAGATCAAGACGATCAACGTCAACCCCTCGATCGCCTACAAGGTCAACGAAAAGTTCTCCATGGGTTTTGGCGTGAACTGGCAGCACATCGACGCCAATTACAAGAAGAAGACCGTGCTGCCGGTTCCCGGCATGCCGCTGGGCACGACCGGCGACGCCGACCTGAATCTCAAGGGCGATGCCTGGGGCTGGAACGTGGGCTTCATGCTGCAACCCACCGAAGACACCCGCATCGGCCTGTCCTACCGCTCGAAGATCAAGCACACCGCGAAGGGCGACACCGACATCACCAGCATCTATCCGCGCGGCAACTCGGTGTCGTTCGACGCCAAGGCCACCGTGTCCCTGCCCGACACCCTGATCCTGAGCGCGGCGCACCAGCTGAACGAACGCTGGGAACTGCTGGGCGACGTCTCGTGGACCGGCTGGAGCAGCATTCCCAATCTGAAGATCCGCAACTCGGGGCCGGGTGCGCGCGACGACGACCTGCCGCTGAACTTCCGCGACAGCTGGCGCGTCGCGCTGGGCGCCAACTACAAGTTCGCGCCCAACTGGAAGTGGAAGGTCGGCGTCGCCTTCGACCAATCGCCCGTGTACAAGGAAGCCGACCGTCCGACCTCGCTGCCGGACAACGACCGCTACTGGCTTTCGACCGGTATTCAGTGGCAGGCCACCAAGGACACCACGCTGGACGTGGGCTATACCTATCTCTACCTGCGCAAGACGGACATCGACACCACGTCCGGCAACCAGCTGACCAAGGGCCGCGTGGCGGGCACCTATGACAGCAATGCCCACATCCTGGGCATACAGCTGTCGTCCCGCTTCTAACCCGCCCCGGATGGCGGTCCGGCCCGGTCCG
Organism: Achromobacter sp. GW823-FHT04E03; assembly: GCF_058796095.1. NCBI lineage: Bacteria > Pseudomonadati > Pseudomonadota > Betaproteobacteria > Burkholderiales > Alcaligenaceae > Achromobacter > Achromobacter sp. GW823-FHT04E03. The sequence continues at coordinate 2,007,463 of NZ_JBXAIJ010000001.1, forward strand.
GCCCGCCATTCGTTTTTTTCAGGAGACTGCCTTGAGCAAGTTCGTCGTCAAACACGTCGCCGTCCTGGGGGCCGGCGTCATGGGTGCGCAGATCGCCGCCCATCTGGCCAATGCCGGCGTGCCCGTCACGCTGTTCGACCTGGCCGCCCCCGAAGGCGACCGCAACGGCACGGTCAAGAAAGCGATCGCCGGCTTGAAGAAGCTGGAGCCCGCGCCCCTGGCCGGCGCGGCGCGCCTGGCGTACATCACGCCCGCCAACTACGACGACGACCTCGAACGCCTGCGCGGCTGCGACCTGGTCATCGAGGCCATCGCCGAGCGCATGGACTGGAAGACCGCGCTGTACGAGCGCATCGCGCCGCACGTGGCCCCGGGCGCCATCATCGCCTCCAATACATCGGGCCTGTCGATCGACGCGCTGGCCAACGCCCTGCCCGCGGGCCTGCGCGACCGCTTCTGCGGCATCCACTTCTTCAATCCGCCCCGCTACATGCGGCTGGTGGAAATCATCGCCACTTCGCACACCCAGCCCGCCGTGCTGGATCAGCTCGAAACCTGGCTGACCTCGACCCTGGGCAAGGGCGTGATCCGCGCGCTGGACACACCCAACTTCGTTGCCAACCGCATCGGCGTGTTCTCGATCCTGGCAGCCATGCACCACACGGCCCGCCTGGGCCTGGCGTTCGATGAGGTCGACGCCCTGACCGGCCCGAAGATCGGCCGCCCCAAGAGCGCCACCTACCGCACGGCCGACGTGGTCGGCCTGGACACGCTGGCCCACGTGGTCGGCACCATGGAAAAGAATCTGCCGGACGACCCCTGGCACCGCTATTTCAAGCTGCCCGAGTGGCTCTCCGCGCTGATCGCCAAGGGCGCATTGGGGCAAAAGACCGGCGCCGGCGTCTACCGCAAGCAGGGCCGCGAAATCCAGGTGCTGGACCTGAAGGCGCAGGACTATGTGCCCAGCGCCGGCAAGTTGGCCGACGAAGTCGCCGCCCTGCTCAAGGAACGCGACCCGGGCAAGCGCTTCGCCGCGCTGCGCGCGAGCAGCCATCCCCAGGCCCAGTTCCTCTGGAGCCTGTTCCGCGACATCTTCCACTACAGCGCCGTGCAGCTCGAACACGTGGCCGACAATGCGCGCGACCTGGACCTGGCCATGCGCTGGGGCTTCGGCTGGGCCCAAGGTCCGTTCGAAACCTGGCAGGCCGCCGGCTGGCAGGCCATCGCCGCCGCGGTGGCCGAGGACATCGCCGCCGGCCAGGCCATGAGCGACGCGCCGCTGCCGGCCTGGGCGCTGGAACCCGGCCGCAACGGCGTGCATGCGCCCGAAGGCTCCTACTCCGCGCGTACCGGCCAGCTGAGCCCGCGCTCGACGCTGCCGGTGTACCGCCGCCAGTTGTTCCCCGAGCGTGTGTACGGCGAAGGCGCCAGCGAGCGCGGCGTCACGATCTGGGAAAACGAAGGCGTGCGCCTGTGGAACCTGCCGCAGGTCGACGCCGGCGTGGCCATCCTCTCGGTCACCTCCAAGAACCACACCCTGGGCGCGGAAGTGCTCGACGGCATCCTGCAGGCGGTGGCGCGCGCCGAACGCGAATACGACGGGCTGGTCATCTGGCATGACGCGCCCTTCGCCGTGGGCGCCAACCTGCAGCAGGTCTCCGAGGCCTGCGCCGCCGGGCTATGGGACATGCTGGAGGCCACGGTTGAAAAGTTCCAGCGCGCCTCGCAGTCGTTCAAGTACGCGCAGATTCCCACCGTGGCGGCCGTGCAGGGCATGGCGTTGGGCGGCGGCTGCGAATTCCTGATGCACGCCTCGCACCGGGTGCTGGCGCTGGAAAGCTATATCGGGCTGGTCGAGGCCGGCGTCGGGCTGATTCCGGCCGGCGGCGGCAGCAAGGAATTCGCCGGCCGCGCCGCGGCGCTGGCCGCCAAGACAGCCACGCCGGGCGAGGTCTTCCCCTATCTGCAACCGGTATTCCAGACCATCGCCACGGCGCAGGTCGCCAAGAGCGCGCTGGAAGCCATCGCCACGGGCTTCGCCCGCGAGCATGACATCGTCGTGTTCCATCCGGACGAGCTGCTGTACGTCGCCATCGGCCAGGCCCGCGCCGCGGCCGAGGCCGGCTACACGCCGCCGCCCCGCTTGCGCGACATTCCGGTCGCGGGCCGCAATGGCATCGCCAACTTTGAAATGGTGCTGGTCAACATGCGCGAAGGCGGCATGATCAGCGCACACGACTACCGCGTGGCGCGCAGCGCCGCCGTGGCCCTGTGCGGCGGCGAGGTCGACACCGGCGCCAAGGTGGACGAGGAATGGCTGCTGGCCGTGGAGCGCAAGGAATTCGTGGCGCTGCTGCGCACGCCTGAAACCCAGGCCCGCATCCGCCACACTCTCGACACCGGCAAGCCCCTGAGGAACTGACATGAGCAAGCAGATTCAAGACGCCTACATCGTCGCCGCCACGCGCCTGCCGGTGGGCAAGCGCAACGGCGCCTACATCGCCACCCGTCCCGACGACATGCTGGCCGCCGCGCTCAATGGCGCGCTGGCGCAGGTCCCGGGCCTGGATGCCGCGCGCATCGATGACGTCATTGCCGGCTGCGCCATGCCGGAAGCCGAACAAGGCATGAACGTGGCCCGCATCGGCCTGTTGCTCGCCGGCCTGCCGCAAAGCGTGGCCGGCGTCACCGTGAACCGCTTCTGCGCATCAGGCCTGCAGGCGGTGGCCGATGCCGCGGCGCGCATCCGCACCGGCGAGGCCGACATCATGATCGGCGCAGGCACCGAATCCATGAGCGCCATGCCGCAGATCATGGGCAACAAGGTGTCGATGAACCCCGCCATCTTCGAACACCAGGAAAACATCGGCATGGCCTTCGGCATGGGCCTGACCGGCGAGAAGGTCGCCGAACGCTGGAAGGTCTCGCGCGAGGACCAGGACGCCTTCGCCCTGGCCTCGCACCAGAAAGCCTGCGCGGCCATCGCCGCCGGCCACTTCCGCGCCGAGATCACGCCTTATGAAACGGTGTCGCGCCAGCCCGGCGACGCCAGCGGCACGGTGCGCGTCGCGCGCCGCCTGGTCGAGACGGACGAAGGTCCCCGCCCGGACAGCAGCGCCGAGGCGCTGGCCCGCTTGAAGCCGGTGTTCGCCGCGCGCGGCAGCGTCACCGCCGGCAACAGCTCGCAGATGTCCGACGGCGCCGCCGCCGTGATCCTGGTGTCCGACCGCATCCTGCGCGAATTCAATCTGAGCCCGCTGGCGCGCTTTGCCGGCTTCGCCGTGGCCGGCGTACCGCCCGAAGTCATGGGCATCGGCCCGGTCGCCGCGATCCCCAAGGTGCTGCAACGCGCCGACATCGGCCAGGACGCGCTGGACTGGATCGAACTGAACGAGGCCTTCGCCGCCCAATCGCTGGCGGTGATCCGCGAGCTGAAGCTGGATCCGGCCAAGGTGAATCCGCTGGGCGGGGCAATCGCGCTAGGCCACCCGTTGGGCGCCACGGGCGCGATCCGCACGGCCACCCTGACCCACGGCCTGCGCCGCACCGGCGGCAAGTACGGCCTGGTGACCATGTGCATCGGCACCGGCATGGGCGCGGCCGGCCTGTTCGAGGCGATGTAGGCGGAGCGGCGCGGAACATGAAGCCCTATTGGTTCAAGAACCTGTCGCCGACCTGGCGGGCGCGCCTGATGCGGGTGGGCTTCAACCTGCATCCCGCGTTCCGCGCCACCGGCGGCAAAGTGGTGCATGTATCCGCGGATTTCCATCACATCCGCATCAAGCTGCCGCTGCTGCGGCGTACCCGCAATATCGTCGGCTCGATGTACGGCGGTTCGCTGTTCGCGGTGACCGACGGCGCCCACCCCACGATGCTGATGTCCGCGCTGGGCGCGGACCACATCGTGTGGGACAAGGCGGCCACCATACGCTTCCGCAAGCCGGCGTACGCCACGCTGTATGTGGACTTCCGGCTCCCGCCCGACGAAATCGCGGAAATCCGCGCAATCCTCGCGCGCGACCATGAAACCACCCGGACCTATACGGTGGAACTCAAGGACCGAGACGGCGTGGTCTACGCCGTCGTGGAACGCACGATCTATATCGCAGACAAGAAGTTCTACAAGCAGAAGAACACTGGAGGAGAATCATGCGTCGCATCCCCGGAGGGCGAATCGCCGCCCTGAGCCTCATGCTTGCCGCCTGCCTGGCCGGCGCCCCCGCACAGGCCGCCGACGTCGAAGTCGCCGGCCTGCGCGTTCCGGACAGCCTGTCGGAAGGCGGCCGCGCGCTGGTGCTGAACGGCGCCGGCGTACGCACCAAGTTCGTCGTCAAGGTCTACGTGGCGGCGCTGTACGCCACCGCGAAAAGCGGCGATGCGGCTGCGCTGGTCAACAGCGACGAGCCGCGCCGCATGCGCCTCTTGCTACTGCGCGACGTCGACAGCAAAAGCCTGGACGAAGCCCTGCAGGACGGATTGCGCGACAATACATCAGCGCAAGAGCTGGCCGAGCTGAAGGCGCCGGCCGCCCGCCTGTCCGCCCTGATGGCGGAAATCGGCGCGGTGCGCGAAGGCGACGTGGTCGACCTGGATTTCGACGCCCGCGGCGTCGCGGTCACCGATAACGGCAAGCCGCAAGGCCGCATCGACAGCCCCGCGTTCGCGCGCGCCCTGCTGAGGGTCTGGCTGGGCGACAAACCCGCGCAAGCCTCCCTGAAAAAAGCCCTGCTGGGCGGCTAGGGCCCAAAGGCTCTCTTGCTGTACAGGCCACACACGGAAATCCGGCATATGGAACGAATCTGGCAGAAAAGCTACCCCGCGGGCGTGCCTGCGGACATCGAAATGGACGGCGTGACGACGCTGGTGTCGGTCGTGCGCGAAAGTTGCCGGCGCTACGCCGACAAGACCTCGTACATCAGCATGGGCAAGTCCCTCAGCTACGCCGAGCTCGACCGGCTGACGCGCGACTTCGCGGCCTGGCTGCACGCCAACGGCCTGGGCCGCGGCGACCGCGTCGCGCTCATGATGCCCAACCTGCTGCAATACCCCGTATGCCTGTTCGGCGCCTTGCGCGCCGGCTGCGTGGTGGTCAACTGCAACCCGCTCTATACCCCGCATGAGCTGCAGCACCAATTGGCCGATTCGGGCGCCCGCGTCATCGTGGTCGCCGACAACTTTGCCGCTACCGTGCAGAAGGCCCTGGACGGCACCGCGATAGAACGCGTGGTGGTGACGTCCATCGGCGAGCTGCTGGGACCGCTCAAGGGACGCCTGGTGGACTTCGTGGTCCGCCGCGTCAAGCGCATGGTGCCCGCGTGGTCGCTGCCCGGCGCCATCCGGCTGGGCGATGCGCTGCGCGCCGGCGCCGCCGCGCCCTTCACGGAAGTGGAACTGGACCAGCGCGACCTGGCCTGCCTGCAATACACCGGCGGCACCACCGGCGTGGCCAAGGCGGCCATGCTCACCCACGGCAATCTGGTGGCCAATCTGAGCCAGGCCTATGCCTGGGTCCGGCCGCTGGTGACCGAAGGCGAGGAGTGCATCGTGACCGCCTTGCCGCTGTATCACATCTTCGCGCTGACCGCGAACTGCCTGACCTTCATGAAGATGGGCGCCAGCAATTTGCTCATCATCAACCCGCGCGACATTCCCGGGCTGGTCAAGGAAATGCGCAAGGTGCCGTTCTCGGCCTTCACGGGCGTGAACACGCTGTTCAACGCCCTGCTCAACAACCCGGATTTCGCGCGCCTGGATTTCTCGCGGCTGCGCCTGACGATGGGCGGCGGCATGGCGGTGCAGCGCTCGGTGGCCGACCGCTGGCGCGCCGTCACCGGCCGCTCACTGGCGCAGGCCTATGGCCTGACCGAGACCTCGCCCGCGGTCACGATCAATCCGCTGGACGTGCAGGAGTTCACCGGTTCCATCGGCCTGCCCGTGCCATCCACCGACATTTCCATCCGCGACGATGCGGGCCAAGAACTGGGCGTGGGCGAGACCGGCGAAATCTGCGTGCGCGGTCCCCAGGTCACACAGGGCTACTGGCAACGGCCCGACGAAACCGCGCTGGTCCTGTATGCCGACGGGTTCCTGCGTACCGGCGACGTGGGTTACGTGGACGAAAAGGGCTATGTGTTCCTGGTGGACCGCAAGAAGGACATGATCCTGGTGTCCGGCTTCAACGTCTATCCCAACGAGGTCGAGGACGTGGCCGCGCTGCATCCCGGCGTGCGCGAAGTGGCGGCGGTGGGCGTGCCCGACGAGCGCTCAGGCGAAGCCGTGAAGCTGTATGTGATCCGCAAGGATCCGGCGTTGGACGCCGAGACCCTGATCGCGCATTGCCGCAAGCAGCTGACGGGCTACAAGGTGCCCCGCTACATCGAGTTCCGCGATGACCTGCCCCGCACCAACGTCGGCAAGATCCTGCGCCGCGAACTGAAACCGGCGGCGCAGGAAGCCGTACAGGCGCAAGTCCGGCAGCCGGGTTAGGCCTGGACAGCCACCGGCTCGCGCCGAACGCGGGCCGGCGGCTGGGGCCAGCCCGGCCTACCACTGCCCGAAAAACACTCCGGCCCGCTTGTGGGCGTTGGTCGCCTTTTCCACGGCCTCGTCGCTGATGGTGGTACGGCGCTTGCCGCGCAGCATCCATTCCAGCAGCCGCTGGCGCAGCTCCAGGCGCGTTTGCGCATGCGCGCTGCTCGCGCCCAGGTCCTGGAACTCGTCCGGATCGGCATGCAGGTCGAAAAGTTGTTCACGCTCGTCCAGCCAGTACACGTAGCGCCAGCGGTCCGTGCGCACCGACCAGGCGCGGGCGTTCTGCGGCGTCTTGCCGCACAACAGGCGGGCCTGGCGGAAGCTGTAGTCCAGCTCCGAATACACGCAATCGCGCCAAGGAGTCGCGCCATCGCGGCCGTGCAGCAGGGTCTGCAATTCGCGGCCTTCCAGCCGATGGCCGGGTCCAGGCTTGCCCAGCGCGCGCAGCACCGTGGGCACCAGGTCCACGCTTTCCACCATGTCGTCCAACGCGCGGCCGCGCGTGGCGTCGGCCGCAGCCGAGGGGTCCATGACAATGAAGGGCACGCGCTGCACGGTGTCGTAGAACAACTCCTTTTCGCCCAGCCAATGGTCGCCGAGAAAATCGCCATGATCCGCGGTGAACACGATGAGCGTGTTCTTCATCAGGCCCGCGCCTTCCATGTAGTCGAACAGCCGGCCCAGATGGTCGTCCAGCTGCCGGATCAGGCCCTGGTAGGCGGGACGCACCACGCGCACGCATTCGTCGGTCGAAAAGCTGACGCTCTCTTCCTGCTGCCGGTAGGCCGCGACCACCGGATGCGCGTTCTCCAGTTCTTCATGGTTGCGCCGCACTGGCAGGCATTGGTCCGGGGTGTAGCGCTTGTGGTAGGGATCCGGCGCCATGTAGGGCCAATGCGGTTTCACGTAGCTCAGGTGCAGCACCCAGGGCTGGCTGCCGCGCCGTTTCATGAAGTCCAGCGCCTGGTCCGTCATGTAGGCGGTCTCGGAATGCGGCTCGGCCACGCGCGCCGGCAGGTGCGCATTGCGCATGTTCCACCCGCTGACCACCTGCCCCGCGGCGTCGACCGCGGCGATCACGTAATCGGTCCAGGGGTCCGCGCTGTCGTAGCCGTGGCGCCGCAGAAAGGCGGGATAGCCGCTTTCGTCGCCCGGCGTGTGGTGGCCGTCGTAGCGGTCCAGTTCGGTGAAACCGCCGCGGCCAAGCAGCGCGCCCAGCTCCGAGGAACCATCGATCGACAGCCGCTCCATGCCGGCCTTGTCGGGGATGATGTGAGTCTTGCCGGCCAGAGCCAGTTCGCGGCCCTGCCCCGCCAGGTATTCGCCCAGCGTGATCTCGTTGACCGACAACGGCACGCGGTTCCAGGTGGCGCCGTGGCGCGAGGGATAGCGGCCGGTGTAGTAGCTCATGCGCGAAGGCCCGCACACGCCCGAGTTCACGAAGGCGCGGTCAAAGCGCACCCCGCGCGCGGCCAGCGCATCCAGGCTGGGCGTCTGCAGATAAGGATGGCCATAACAGCTCAGGTGGTCGGCCCGCAGCTGGTCGGCCATGATGAACAGCACGTTCTGCACATCGCTCATCGTCGTCCTCCTATTGCGTGGCCGTGAAGCCGGATGCACGCACCACGGGCTCCCACTGCTCGCGGTACGCAGTCAAGGCGTCGGCTGTGCCGCGCGCATCCAGCGATACCGGCTCCAGGTAGGCTGCGCGCACGGCCTCCTGCATGGCGGGCTCGCGCAACACCGCCGCGATGTCCGCGCCCAGCCTGTCGGCCTTGGCCTGCGGCATCGCTGCCGGTGCGAAGAAGGCGTTCCAGCCGTTTGCCGCAAGGTTCACCCCGCTTTCCTTGAAGGTGGGCACGTCCTTGAGTTCGGCATCGCGCGCCTCGCCGGACACGGCGAGGATGCGGATCTTGCCGGCGCGGTGCTGCGGCAGCAAGGTGTCCAGCGTGTCTATGCCCTGCGGCAGGATGCCGCCTATCAATTCGGAAATCAGCGGCGCCGATCCGCGGTATCCGACCACTTCCGGCTCCTGGCCCAGTTCGCGTCCCAGCATCAGCGCAAAGAAGTGCGGCAGGCTGCCGGTGGCCGGCACGCCGACGGCGAACTGCTTGGGGTTCGCCTTCAGCCACTGCCGCAGGCCAGCCAGGTCCTGGATCGGTGAATTCGCCGCCACCGCCATCGCAAATTTGTAGCTGCTGACCAGCGACACGGGCTTGAAGTCGCGCTGCGCGTCGTAGCCCGGTTGGGCATAGACCAGCGGCGCCACCACCATCACGGCCGGGTTCGCGAGCATCAGCACGTTCTGGCCGGCCGGCGCCGTGTGTAGCGCCTGCGCCGCGATGCGGCCGCCCGCCCCTGTCTTGTTCTCGACCACCACGGGCACGCCTACCCGATCCTTGAGCCGGTCCGCGACCAGCCGCGCAATGCGGTCCGAACTGCCGCCTGGCGGATAACCCACCACCACCGTCAACGTCCCGTCCAGCGGGGCCTGCTGCGCGCCGGCCAACGGTGCGGCCCCCGCAAGTATTGCCGCCGCGGCAGCGCCCGATATCCATTTACGCATGGTCAACTCCTGGAGACAGCGGCCCGCTGTCGATTATGGTTGTCACTGCCTGGCCGATACTCAAATAGGAAAATTGACTTTAGCAACGCCCGTATTTGTTGATCTAATCCAGGACTTCCCATAACGATATGCAGCGCGAACTGCAACACCACCAGGAGGAGACGCCATGCCGACCGATTCCGCGTCCGGGCAGCGCCAGCTTTCGGACATGCTGATGTACCGGCTATACCAGGCATGGTCGCAATCGAATCCCGTATTCCTGCGCCTGTGCGAAGGACGCTTCGGCATCACGCGGCGCGAATGGCGGGTGCTGGCCTGTGCCGTCGAGGGCGGCATCATGAGTTCGGCTGAACTGGCGGCCGCTGCAAAACTGGATCTGGCGCGCACCTCGCGCACCCTGGGCGCGCTATGCGAAAAAGGCTGGCTGCGCCGCCTGCACGACAGCGCCGACCGCCGCGTGGTGCGTGTGGAAGCCACGGCCGAAGGCAGCACCCTGTACGACGCCTTGCTGCCCGAAGTCTCGCACCTGAACGACCTGCTGGTGCAGGACCTGAGCGCCGACGAGGTCGCCTTGCTGCGCGACCTCCTGGGCCGCATCGAACAGCGCGGCCGCCGCATGGCCGAGGGCAATATCGTCTCGGAAAAAGCCAGCCGGCGCGACGGCGGCACCCGCCGGCCGCGCCACGCCTGAGCCGTTCTGTCGCGCCTCGCCAACAGGCGAGCGGCTCCCGCGCGCCTTTCCCTGACCTCGCCAAGCCACTGATAGGACGGCGTTTTTCGTCGTCCACCTTACCGCCCGGCAAGCTTTGCACGGCTTTTTTACATCTGCGGACCGCGGATTTTCTGACATCCTTGATCTATTAAATTAATAATAGTTATCGTTGTCATTTACATCCAAAATCGGCCGAACTCAGGCCGAAGGGGAAATCCGTTGAAACGCCACCCTGATCCCGCCGCCCGGCGCGCGCGGCCGCTGGTCCTGTTGCCTGCTGCCGCCGCGCTTGCCGCCTGCATGGGCGCCGCAGCGCAGGCCCAGCCCGCCGCATCCGGCGAACCCGCCACCATCCTGCCCGCCGTGCAGGTCACCGGCACCGGCGAAACCGCGACCAGTCCGGTAGAAGGCTACGTCGCCACGCGCAGCGCCACCGCGACCAAGACCGACACGCCCTTGTCCGAAACGCCCCAGGCCATCACCGTGATCCCGCGTGAACAGATCGTGGACCAGGGCGCGCAGAACATCCAGGACACCATGAACTACGCGGCCGGCGTGCGCCCCAACGCGTATGGCGTGGACAACCGCGCCGACTACGTGCGCGTCCGCGGCGTGGAGCCGGTGCAGTACCTGGACGGCCTGCGCCAGTACTTCAGTTTCAACAACCCGCGCACCGAGGTCTATGCGATGGAGCGCGTGGAAGTGCTGCGCGGGCCCGCCTCCATGCTGTACGGACAGGGCAGCACGGGCGGCATCGTCAACCTGGTCAGCAAGCGCCCGCAGGAGGAAACGCAGCGCGAGATCGGCGTCGTGCTGGGCAATCACAACCGCCGCGAAATCCAGGCCGACCTCACGGGCTCGGCCAGCGAGGACGGCCAGTGGCTATACCGCGTGATCGCCGTGGGACGCGACAGCGATACCCAGGTCCAGTACGCGCCGGACGACCGCCTGATGCTGGCGCCGTCCCTGACCTGGCGCCCCAGCGCAGCCACCTCGCTGACATTGCAGGCCACCTGGCAGAAGGATCGCGCCGGCACCACGCAATCCTTCCTGCCGTGGAGCGGCTCGGTGCAGGAAAATCCCAACGGCCGCATCCCGACCCGTCGCTTCGCCAGCGAACCGGGCTTCGACGCCTACGACACGGAGCAGTTCAGCGTCGGCTGGCTGTTCGAGCATCAGTTCAACGACACCTGGAAGGTGCGCCAGAACTTCCGCAATACGGTCAGCAGCGTCGACTACAAGACGCTCTATCCCAACGTCTACGGCGCGCGCCGCGGCGATTCCTACATCGATCCGGAACAGACCACCGTCGACCGCATTTTCTATGTCAACAAGCCGCGCATGCGCACGTTGCTGGCGGACCAGAACGTGGAAGGCAAGCTGAACTGGGGCCGCACGGAGCACACGGTGATCTTCGGCATGGATTATTCGCGCTACCGCGAGACCAGCCAGACGGCCAGCGGCGCGGGCTCGCCGCTGAACCTGTACCACCCCGTGTACGGCAACGTGCCCGAGTACGAACTGTCGGACAACCCCAAGATCAATCAGCAGCAGATCGGCTTCTACGCGCAGGACCAGATCAAATTCGACAAGAACTGGATCTTCCTGGCCGGCATCCGCCGCGACCGCGCCGACAGCACCACCGAAGGCCAGGACCGGGAAACCGACATGGCCACCACCAAGCGTTTCGGCCTCATGTATGCCGCTGACAACGGCTGGTCGCCCTACCTCAGCTACAGCGAATCGTTCACGCCCATCGCCGGCGCCGACTTCTACAACCAGCGCTGGAAGCCCATGCGCGGCAAACAGGTGGAGGCTGGCATCAAGTACATGCCGAAGGACGCCGACATCGAATTCACCGCGGCCGCCTATGACCTGCGCGAGAAGAATCGCCAGACCAACGACCCGGACAATCCCAACAACCAGATCCAGGCCGGCAAGACCCGTACCCGCGGCGTGGAGCTGGAACTGCGCGGCCGCGTCACCAAGGAACTGGACGTGATCGCCAACTATATCTACACCGACCTGGACCCGCAGCTTGAGGCCCAGCCCAAGCACATCGCCTCCATGTGGGGCAAGTACCGCTTCGCGCTGGCCGGCCAGCCCGGGTTCGCGGTGGGCGCGGGCGTGCGCTACCTGTCGGCGTTCCGCGACGGTGGCGCCCCGGAAACCCCGGCGGTCACGCTGTTCGACGCCATGCTCAGCTACGACAATGGCCCCTGGCGCTATGCGCTGAACGTGAACAACATCGCGGACCGCACTTATGAGGTGGTCTGCCTGGATCGCGGCGACTGCTTCTACGGCGCGCGCCGCACCGTCATGCTGAGCGGCGCCTACCGCTTCTAAAATCGGAACTGCCTCCGGGCCTGGGAACCTGTACGTACATGCTGTACGTACAGGTGTACACTACGGTTTTTCATCCCTGTTCAACCGTCTGACAGACGCGCGCTCGAACGTCTGCAACCCAGAAAAACCGTCCTGGAGACTCCGATAGTGTCGACCGAAACTTCCCGCTCGCCCTTTTTTGGCACGATGCAGAAAATCCCCGGTGGATTGATGCTGGTGCCGCTGATCCTGGGTTCCCTGATCGGCACCTTCGCTCCCGACGCCCTGGCGATCGGCGGGTTCACCACGGCACTGTTCAAGAACAGCGCCCTGCCCCTGATCGCGCTGCTGATCTTCGCCACCGGCACCCAGGTCAATGCGCGCACCGGCGGCCCCATCCTGGCCACCGCCGGCACCATCCTGCTGATGAAGACGCTGGTGCCCGCCACCCTCATCATCATCCTGGGCAGCTACGTCGGCCTGGACGGCGTGCTGGGCGTCTCCATCCTGGCGCTGCTGGCCGCCTTCGACAACAGCAACGGCGGCTTGTGGCTGGCCTATACCGGCCAGTACGGAGATGCCCGCGACCGCGGCGCCTATGTGGCCAGCGCGGTCAACGACGGCCCCTTCTTCAGCCTGCTGTTCCTGGGCGCCTCGGGCCTGGCCGACATCCCCATGATCGCCCTGGTGGCGGCGCTGGTGCCGTTCCTGCTGGGCGTGGTGGTCGGCAACCTGGACCCCAAGTGGCGCGACGTGCTCAAGCCCGTGCCCAACATCGTCATCCCGTTCTTCGCCTTCGCGCTGGGCACCGGCATCAACCTGGGCGCCGTGGTTTCCGGCGGCGTCAGCGGCCTGATCCTGGGCCTGATCATCAGCCCCATCACCGGCGGCCTGGTCTACCTGGGCTATCGCTACATCCTGCGCCGCGGCGGCAAGAGCGGCCTGGGCTTCGCAGCCGGCACCACCGCCGGCAACGCCATCGCGACCCCGGCCGTGGTGGCGGCCGCAGACCCCAACTTCCAGCAGTACGTGTCGACCGCCACCGCGCAGGTCGCCGCCTGCGTGCTGATCAGTTCGATCCTGGCGCCGATGCTGGCCTCGTACTTCCTCAAGCGCGCCGGCGAACTCAAATCCGAGGACGCCGACCCCACGGTCGCGCCCGCCCTGCGTGAAGCGCGCGGAGAGGCGCTTTGAATCCCGCCATCGCCATCGTCGCCGATGACCTGACCGGGTCCGGCGACACGGCGGTGCAGTTCGTGCGCGCCGGCTGGAACACCCATCTGTCCATCGGCGGCGCCGACGAGGCGCTGTCCGGTCCTGGCGCCGCCGGCGTGGAAGTGCTGGCGGTCACGACCAACAGCCGCCCCCTGTCGACCGCCGACGCGGCCGAAGTCGTCGGGCACAACGTGCGCCGCCTGCGCGCGGCCGGCGTCACACGCCTGTACAAGAAGGTGGATTCCACCTTGCGTGGCGCCTTCAAGGCCGAGATCGATGCGGCGCGCAAGGCCTGGGGCCCGGACACCATTGCGGTGATCTGCCCGGCTTTCCCGGCCACCGGCCGCACCGTCGAACAAGGCGTGCTCTACGTCAATGGCAAGCCGGTCACCGAGACCTCGGCGGCCACCGATCCGGTCACCCCCGTGACCGAAAGCCATATCCCCACCCTGCTGGGCTGCGCCCATGTAGCGGCGCAGGCAGGCGACACGCCGCAAACGCTGGCGGCGCGCATCCGCGCGGCCGGCAACACCGTGGTGGTTGACGCCGCCACCGAAGCCGACCTGGAACGCCTGGCGCGCGCCATCGGCTTGCTGGGTGTGCACGCCCTGCCCGTGGGCGCGGGCGGCCTTGCCGTACCGCTGGCCCGCGTTTGGGCCGGCGCCGACCAGACCGCGCCGGTCGTGGTGGTGGTGACCTCGCAGCACAGCGCGGCACGCGCGCAAGCCGCGGCTCTGCAAGCCTCGGGCGCCGACACCTGGACGCCCTCGCTGGCCCAATTGGCCGACGACGCAGCATGGCAGGCCTGGAGCCAGCCGCTGCTGCAGGCGCATGCCCAGTCGCCCGCGCAAGCCGGCACGGTGCTGCTGCTGGCGCCCGAAGGCCAGTTGGACGGCCTGGATTCCGAGACCGTCGCCGAACGCCTGGGCGGCCTGGCCGCGCAATTGATCGCCAGCGCGAACGCGGCCGGCGTGGTCGCCACCGGCGGCGACGGCGCACGCAGCGTGCTGGTGGCGCTGGGCGCCCGCGGCATCGCGCTGGTGGATGAAGTGATGGGCGGCGTGCCTTTGGGCACGCTGACCGGAGGCACGGCCGCCGGCCTGCCCGTGGTGACCAAGGCCGGCGGCTTTGGCACCGAAGATGTACTGGTTCGCGCGGTGCGCGCGATCCGCGACAGGAGATTCAAGCGATGACACAACCCCAACCGGGCAAACTGCCCCTGCTGGCCGTAACCCTGGGCGACGTGGCGGGCATCGGGCCGGAAATCACGGCCAAGATGCTGATGGGCCATGACGAACTGCGCCAGAAGGCCCGCCTGCTCGTGGTCGGCGACGTTGACGTGATGGCCAACGCCGTACGCGGCCTGGGCGGCGACCCCGCCATCGTGCGCAAGCTGGACCGCGCGGCCGACTGCGCCAACACGCCCGGCACGATCGAAGTGCTGCAGGCCGGCCCGTCGCTGGCCCATGTAAAGCTGGGCGAGATCAGCGCGGACGCGGGCGACGGCTCGGTGCGCTTTGTCACCACGGCCTGCGCCCTGGCGCGCGCCGGCGAGGTCGACGGCATCGTCACCGCCCCGCTGAACAAGGCCGCCATGCACGCCGCCGGCCACAAGTGGCCCGGCCACACCGAACTGCTGGCGCACGAGTTCGGCGTCAAGACCTTCTCGCTGGTGCTGTCGGCCGGCGACCTCTACATTTTCCACGCCACCACTCACGTGTCGCTGCGCCAGGCCATCGAAGACCTGACCCCTGCGCGCATGCGCGCAGTGCTGCGCCTGGCCGGCTCGTTCGCCAAGGCGCTGGGCCGCGGCGACCAGCCGGTGGCAGTCTCGGGCCTGAATCCGCATGCCGGCGAAAACGGCATCTTCGGCACCGAAGACGCCGACATCCTGGCGCCCGCGGTGGCCGAAGCCAATGCCGCCGGCATCCTGGCCGCAGGCCCGATTCCGGCCGATGCGCTGTTCCCGCAAGCCGTGCGCGGCAAGTGGAAGTTCGTGATCGCCTGTTACCACGACCAGGGCCACGCGCCCTTCAAGGCGGTCTACGGCGACGACGGCGTCAACATCACGGTGGGCCTGCCCGTCGTGCGCGTGTCCGTCGACCACGGCACCGCCTTCGACATTGCCGGCCGCGGCATCGCCCGCGAGGACAGCCTGATCCTGGCCGCCGAGCGCGCCGCGCATCTGGCCCCAGGCTGGACGCATGTGTGGGAAACTGCGCGGGCACAAACCGGAGGTTGATTCCCATGGCGCCCGCCACGCACGACGCATTGCCCGTACTTGATCGCTCCGGCGATATCCCGCTGCACGCCCAGGTGGCGACCCTGCTGCGCGGATACATCCGCACGAACAAGCTCGCGGCCGGCGCCGTGCTGCCCAGCGAGGCGGCGCTGTGCGAACGCTTCGGCGTGGCGCGCAGCGTGGTGCGCCAGGCGCTGGCGGCCCTGGCCACCGAAGGCCTGATCCAGCGCGAAACCGGGCGTCCCGCCAGCGTGGCCGCGCCCCAGGAACACCGCCGGCTGGTACAGCGCTCCACCGGCCTGTACGAGCAGTTCGCGCAGTCCGGCGTGGCCCTGCAGACCCGCGTGCTCGCGTTCGCGCGCGCCGAGCCGCCCGCCGACGTAGCCGCCTTCTTCGGCACCACGCAATTGCTGATGCTGGAGCGTCTGCGCCATGTGGCCGACGCGCCGCTGGCCTACGTGCGCACCTGGCTGCCCGCCGACGCGGTACCGGGCCTGCGCGCCGAAGATCTCGCCGACGCGTCCCTGCATGGCGTGCTGACGCGCCGCTTCGGCCTGCGTCCAGGCGCCGGGCGCAATCAGATCCGGGCGGTTGCCGCCGACCACACGCTGGCCGCACTGCTGGGCACGCAAGCCGGCACGCCGTTGCTGATGCTGCAAGGCCAGGGCATGGACCAGCATGGCCGCCCCCTGGAATGGTTCACCACCTGGCACCGCGCCGAACAACTGGTGTTCGACGTGGACGTCAGCATGGGTCATGAAAGCGTGCAGCCCCGGCTGCAGACGCCCGACACGCCCGCGGAGCCCTCGCCCGAGGGCCACGATCCGCTGGCGCGCGCCCAGGCCCTGGTGGCCGAGCTTTCCGCCGAACTGGCCAGGCTGCGCGCGCAGCCCTGAGGCGCGCATCCCGCGCCGGCCGCTCTTGCTGCGGCCAAGACCCGGCCGCGCCGCAGTCCCCTGCGGCCTGCGGACGCTGCGACCCCTAGCCCAGCAGGTTGTCCCTTACGTGCAGCAGATGCCGCCGCACGGCCTCCATGGCCCGTTCGGCGTCCCGGTCATGCAGCGCATCGACGATCTCGCGATGCTCGACCTGATAGGCCTGGCGCCGCTCGGACGTCAGGCTCCTGCGCTTCAAGGCGCCCCAGGTCGCCTGCGAGCGCGCCGCCGTCATCAAGGCGAACACTTTTTCGATGAAGAGATTGTGCGTGGCCGTGGCCATCAATTCGTGCAATTTGGCGTCCCAGATCTCGAACGCTTCGAAGCTGTCGGCGGCCTCGGCCCGCGCGCAGGCGTCCTGCATGGCGGCGAAATCGGCCGGGCTGCCGTGCTGCACCACCAAGGCCGCAATCGCCGGTTCCAGCACCAAGCGCGCCGCCATCAGTTCGGCCGGGCTGGTGGACAGCACTTCGGTGCGCAGCAGCCCTTCGGCCTGCGCCAGGACCGAGGGCGGATTGGCGTAGGTGCCGCTACCCACGCGCTGCGAAATCAAGCCTTCGACCTTCAAGTCGGCCAGGGTGCGGCGCACCGTTGAACGGCTGATGCCGAATTGTTCGCTCAGGGCGCGTTCCGTGGGCAGGCGATGGCCGGCGGGCCAGGCGCCGGATTGCAGATTTTCAATGATGACCGCGCGCAAGGCGGAAGCTTTGTCCATGGACCGTCCCAGAATGGCTAGCGGCCAGATGATACCAAAACAGACCAATACTCGCCTAAAAAACTATTAATCCTGTTAGGAAAATTGGTTTATTTGGTATATCCTTCTCCGCAATTGGGCCTGACTATTCACTCAATTGGTACTTTTTGGTATTAAGCACGGGCGGCCGGACCGCCCAGGGAGCAAGCATGAAGATTGCAGTATTCCGGATCAACGGTGAACGCCGCATCGGCGTGGTTTCCGACGACGGCGGCAGCGTGACCGCCCTGGACTTCCCGCGCGAACTCGCAGCGGCCGGCGCGCTGACCGCCGTGGAGTGGCTGGCCGAAGGCCGCGCCCTGCCGGGCAAGATCGGCTCGTCCTACGGTTGGGACCAGGTGGAACATGAAGCGCCGCTGCCGGCGCAGCGGCGCAACCTGTTCTGCGTAGGCCGCAACTACCACGCCCACGCCAAGGAACTGCGCGACTCGGTCTTCAAGGACAACGACGCCAATCCCGAATCCTGGCCCATCGTGTTCACCAAGGTGCCGCAGACCGTGGTCGGCCCCTGGGCCGACGTGCAACTGCCCGTGGGCGTGTCCGACAAGATCGACTACGAAGCCGAACTGGCGGTGGTCATCGGCAAGGGCGGTCGCAACATTTCCCGCGCCGAGGCCATGAGCCACGTGATCGGCTACACGGTGGTCAACGACGTCACCGCGCGCGACGTGCAGATGCGCCACCAGCAATGGGATCTGGGCAAGTCCTTCGACACCTTCTGCCCCATGGGCCCCTGGCTGGTGACGGCCGATGAGCTGGACGGCCAGAAGACCCGCGTGCGCTGCTGGGTCAACGGCGAACTGCGCCAGGACGGCAATACCGAGGACCTGATCTTCGACATCCCCACGCTGATCGAAACCTGCTCGCGCGGCATCACGCTGTATCCGGGCGACGTCATCGCCACCGGCACGCCGGCCGGCGTGGGCCAGGGCCTGAACCCGCCTCGGTTCCTCAAGCACGGCGACGTGGTGCGCGTGGAAATCGACGGCATCGGACATATCGAAAACCGCTTCGTCTGAGTACAAGCCCCGGAATGAACAAGGGGCGGCTCGGCAGCAGGAAGCACAAGGAGTGAGACATGAATCTGCGTTGCTACCGGGCGGCCGCGGCCGCCTTGCTATGGCTGGGAGCCGCGAATGCGCTGGCTGCCGGCTACCCTGAACGCCCCGTGACCATGGTGGTGCCCTTCCCGCCCGGCGGCGTCGCCGACACGATCGCGCGGCCGCTGGCCCAGGCCATGGGCGACAAGCTGGGCCAGGCCGTGGTCATCGAAAACAAGGGCGGCGCGGGCGGAGCCATCGGCATCGGCCAGGCCGGGCGCGCCAAGCCCGACGGCTATACGCTGCTGATGAGCCTGTCGTCGATTTCCATCCTGCCCGCAGCCGACCGCCTGCTGGAACGCAAGCCGGCCTATCAGCTGGACCAGTTCGTGCCGATTGCGCGCATCACCGCCGATCCCACCGTGCTGGTGGTGCGCGCGGACGCGCCGTACAAGACGCTGCAGGAATTCGTCGACGCGGCGAAGAAGCAGTCCGGCAAGTTCAGCTACGGCTCTTCCGGCATCTACGGCACCATGCACGTGCCGATGGAAATGCTGCAGAGCGCGGCCGGCATCAAGATGATGCATGTGCCCTTCACCGGCGCCGGCCCCGCAGTGCAGGCGCTGGTAGGCGGCCAGGTCGATGCCCTGGCCACCGGGCCGTCCAGCGTCATGCAGCTGATCCAGGCGGGGCGCGTCAAGGCGCTGGCGCATTGGGGCGACGGCAAGCTCGACAGCCTGCCGGACGTACCGTCCTTCAAATCGCAGGGCTACGACATCAGCTTCGTGCAGTGGTCAGGCGTATTCGCCCTGGCCGGCACGCCGCCGGCCGTCATCGACAAGCTGCGCCAAGCCGTCAAGGACGTCGCCAGCAATCCCGAAGTCCAGGCGCGCATCGCCGGCACTGGGAGCCCCGTGCAGTACCTGGACGCGCCCGCGTTCGACGCATACTGGAAGCAGGACACGACCTCGCTGGAGACAGCGGTCAACCGGATCGGCAAGGTCGAATAGCGTAACGGGACGCCCGAGGCGTCCCTACGCTTCATGAACGCAGGCTGGCGGGCGCGAGCTGCCGCGCCAGCGCCTTGCGGTCGACCTTGCCCACCGCGTTCTCGGGCAGGCGCTCGATCCACAACACCTCGCGCGGCACGTAGATGCGGCCCAGGCGCGCCAGCACCTCGGCCTGTATGCCGGGCGCATCCGGCGCGGCCTCGCCCGCGCGCTGCACGAAGATCACGGGCACTTCGCCCAGGTCCTCGTCGGGCGCGCCCACCACGCAGCAGGCGGCCACGCCCGGCAGACCCGTCACTACCCCCTCGATCAGCGCCGGCGATATGTTCTCGCCGCCGCGGATGATCACGTCCTTGATGCGGCCGGTGATGCTCAGGTAGCCCTGCTCGTCGAAACGCCCCAAGTCTCCAGTGCGCAACAGCTGCGACGCGCCCGCGTCGGCGCTGTCCACGCCCACATAGCCCAGCATCAGGCTGTCGCCCGCGATGCAGATCTCGCCTTCGCCGCCCGGCGCGGCCTCGCTGCCATCCGGCAGGCGCAAGGTCACGCTCTGGCCGGCCAGCACCGTGCCCACCGACCCCACGCGGCGCGCGGCGGGCGGGTTCATGGTCGAGGTGCAGGTGGCCTCCGAGAGGCCGTAGGACACCACCAGCGGGCAGCCCAGGAAGGCTTCGATGCGCCGGTGCAGCGCTTCGGTGATGGGCGCCGAACCGCAGCGCGCGAAGCGCAACGCGGCCAGGCTTGCGGGGTCGAACTCCAGTTCCAGCATGCGCGCATACATGGTGGGCACGCCGGTGATGAGGGTGGGCCGGAACGCGCGCAGCAAGCCCGGCATGTCTTCGGCCCGGAAGCGCCCCGCCAGCGCCACGCTGGCGCCCGCCAGCAACGGCGCGAAGATCTGGTTGTTGAGCGCGTTGGTGTGATGCAGCGGCATCACGTGCAGGAGCCGGTCTGCCGGCGTCAAGCCGGTGTGCGCCAGCACCCCGCGCGCGTTGTTCGCCAGCCCGCGGTGGCTCAACAGCACGCCCTTGGGATTGCCGGTGCTGCCGGAAGTGAAAAGCAGCAGGCCCGCGTCGCCGGGCTCGGCCTCGCCGCTGCCCGTCCAATCCAGCGGGCCTTGCGCCACGGCGGCGGCGTCCAGCAGGTGTTGCGGCGCCAGGCCGCTGGCCCGGGCCGTGGCCGCGTTGGCCGCGTCGTGCAGCATCCAGCCCAGACCCACCGCCGCCACGCGCCTGGCGGTCTCGGCGTCCGACAGGCGCGGCTCCAGGGGACACGGGCAGGCGCCCGCCGCCATCACGCCCAGGATCGCCAGCACCTGCGCCTGCGACCGCTCCATCGCGATCGCCACCTGGCTGCCGCGCGCCACGCCGGCGGCGCGCAAGCCGCCCGCGATGCGCCCGACCTCGCGCTGCAAGCCCGCATACGTCAAGGCGCCGTCCGCGGTCACGATGGCTGGCCGCCCGGCCCATTGCGGCTGGCTCCACAGGCGCGCGAACGCGGCCACCAGCGTGGCATCGGCGATCGTCATGGCAGTCTCCTAGCGCAGCGCGACGGCCGCGTCGCGTTCGAACTGCCCGTCGGGATCCAGCTCGCGCAAGGCGCGCGCCTCGGCTGCGCTGGGCAGCGCGGACGGCTCGGCGCCCGTCGCATCGAATTCGAACCCCGTGCGCTCGCGCACTTCAGACAGGCTGGATTCCGGGTGCCAGGACTGCAAGGCCAGCCGGCCGTCGCGCTTGACAAACACGGCGATCGGCGTGACCACGCCGTGGAAGCCGCCCCAGGAAGTCATGAAGTCCAGCTTCGGCACGAAGGTGCGCCGCGAGTGCTCGGTGCGCCAGGTGCAGGCGCGCCTGGCCGTGGGCAGCATCACCGCGCCGCCACCGCCGCCCGGCAGGCGCACCTTGGGCTCATGCCAGTCGCCGATGCAGGAGTTGTTGGCGCAGCCCGCGCCGTCGATCTGCGCCGCGCCCAGAAAGGTCAGATCCATACGGCCGCGCGTGCACAGGTCGTAGAAGTCTTCGTTGGAGAAGATCGACGCGGTGTGCTCGGCCAGTACCGGGTCGGAACTGGAGATCGGCACATGCGAGGGCCGCGGGTTCACGCCGCCGGCCACGTTGATGTAGACGAAGTCCCAATCGTAGGCGCGCTTGGCCAGCAGGCAGGCCAGCATGGGCATGGTGGAATTCACGCCGCTGAAGGTGATCTCGTCCGGCCGGATGAAACGCGCCAGATTGGTGACGATGTAGGAAAAACCCGACCATTGCTCAGCCATGCTGCACCTCCCGCGCTTCGGGCGCCGCAGCCATGTGCGCCTGCAGATCGCTGTGTTTGTCCATGTATGCCTCCACTGCCGGATAGTCGATGGCGTAGTCAGGCCAGCAGGATCCCGGCCATGCGCCCTGCGGCGCCACGGCATAGGCCTGCACCATGAAGAACGGCACCAGCGTGGATTCCGGATTGGCCTCGAACACCGCGCTGCCGACCACCTTCTCGGCCACCACCAGCACGCTGCCCGCGGCGCGCGACATGATGCGATCCCAATGCGCCGTGCCATGCACCCGCACATTGCCCAGCGCGTCCACCTCGGACGCATGGATCACGGCGAAGTCCGGCCGGATCGCCGGCACCACCCAGGTCTTCTGACCGCTGCCGTAGGGATCGTCCAGGCATTTCCAGCCATTGAGTTCGGGCAGGCCGCTGCCATGCAGGCCGCCGCAAGGCTGGAACGGCACGCCGAAGGCCGCCGCACGCAGGCCGGCCGTTAGGCTGGCGCACGCGTGTTCCTCAAGTTCGATTTCGCGCCGCTCCACCGCCTTGCGGTACCAGGGCGCCAGGCCAAAGTTCCCTTCCATGGCGACGATGCCGGCGCGCACGCGGCGCAGCGCGCCCGCGCGGCACAGGATGTCCACGTCGTAGCCTGGCGACTGCTTGACCAGTTCCAGGTCGCGCCGGCCCTGCCGGATCAGTTCGCGCACGAAGGCGAACGGTCCGCGGTGCAGGAAGCTGCCGCCCAAGGCGATCGACGCGCCGTTGGGCACCAACGCCGCCAGCTCCGCCAGCGTGCACTGCTTGTTCTTCTGATTGAAACCCGATGCCATGATGTCTCCTTCCCTGCGTGTTCTTCTTAGGTCAACGCGCCTGCAGATAAGCCGCCACCCGCTCCTTCAATCCCGGCAGGGCGGCTGAGCGCACCAGGCGGGCGAGATCGGTATCCGGCGTTTCAGAGGACAGCGCCGCATACAGCTGGACACGGCTGGCGCAGCTCAGCGCTGACGCCGCGTCCAGCGCCTCGCGTTCGACGGCATGCCAATCCTGAGCGTCGGAAAGTCGGCTGGCGAAGCCGTCGCGCAAGGCTTCTTCCGCGCTGAACGTGGCCGCCTGCTCCAGCACCGCGCGCGCCCGCTCGGCGCCGACCAGGGCCGCGTAACGGCGCGTGCCCAGCACCAGGCCGAACTTCAGCCCAGGCATGCGGAACGTGGCGTCGGGCGCGCTGACGCGCCACTTGCAAGCGCCGAACAAGTCCACGCCCGCGCCGAAGTTGCGGCCATGCGCCAACCCCAGCGTCAGGCACGGCGAAGCCGCCAGCCGCTGCAGCAGCATCTCGATGCGCACGAAGCGCAGCAGCAGGTCGCCTTCGCTCTGTTCCTGCCAACCTCCGAAGTCGAAGCCCGCGCTGAAATTCCTGCCCTCGCCCTTCAAGACGATGAGCTGGGCGCCGCCTGCCTCGGCCTCGTCCAATGCGGCGATCAGCGCCTCCACCAGCGGCGCCGAGAGCGCATTCATCTTGTCGGGCCGCGCCAGCGTCAACACATGCGCCGCGCCCTGTTTGTCGATGCGCAGGACCTCGCTCATGCCGCCGTCTCCTTTCTGGCGGCGCGCAGCGCGCCCAGCACTTCATCATTGTGTTCGCCCAAGGCCGGCGGCCGGCGGCGCAAGGCCGTGGTCTGGCCGTCAAAGCGCACCGGCAGGCCGAAGGTGCGCGTGCGCACGCCGTTGGGCAGGTCCACGGGCTGCACCCAACCCATGTGCTCGACCTGCGGATCCGCCAGCACCTCGGAATAGGTGTTGATGGGCGCACAAGGCACGCCCGCCGCACGGAAACGCGCCAGCCAGGTCTGCGCGTCCTCGGCTTCGAAGATCGCCTCGAGGATCTCGCGCAACGCCGTCTGGTTGCGCGCACGGGCGCTGGTGTCCGTAAAGCGCGGATCGGCCAGCAGGTCCTCGCGGCCTACCGTTGCGCAGACGCCCTTCCACAAGGCCTGGTTGCCCGCCGCCATGCCGAAGTAGCCGCCCTTGCAGCGGAATGCCTGATACGGCGCGTTGCGCGGATGGGCCGACCCCAGCTTGACCGGATCCTTGCCGCTGCCGAAGAACTCCGAGGTCTGCAAGGCCGCGATGCCCAAGGTGGCGCCCAGCATGGGCACGTCGATATGCGTGCCCTGCCCGCTGGCCTGGGCCGCGCGCAAGGCAGACGCGATGGCGAAGGCGCCGTACAGGCCGGCCGAAAAGTCCGCCACGGGCACGCCGCACTTCACGGGTTCGCCGCCCGCTTCGCCGGTCACGCTCATGATGCCGCTCATGGCCTGGATGGTCAGGTCGAAGCCGCCTTCCTGCGAACGGGGCCCCGACTGGCCGTAGGCCGAGATCGAGCAATAGACCAGTTTGGGATTGGCCTCGCGCAGCTGCGCATAGCCCAGGCCCAGGCGGTCCATCACGCCCGGCCGGTTGTTCTCGATCAGCACGTCGGCGGCCAGCGCCAGATCGCGCGCCAAGGCCAGGTCGCCGGGATCCTTCAGGTTCAAGGTCACCGAACGCTTGTTGCGATTGAGGGACGCGAAGTTTTCGCTGTAGCCGTCGGAAATGGGCGGCCAGCTGCGCAGCGTGTCGCCGCCTTCGGGGTTTTCGATCTTGATCACGTCGGCGCCCATGTCCGCCAACAACATGCCGCAAAAAGGCCCCGCCGCGACATTGCAAATCTCCAGCACCGTGATGCCGGCCAGCGCCGAACTGGGTGTCATGTCTGACCTCTCGTTATGAAAATTCAATATTTGGGACAAAGAAAACATTATAAGAGCTGACCTTCAAGACTGGCATCATCCAGCCCATCTCTGGCGCATGCTTGTGTATTTTGGCGTCAATCCTAGTGCATTCCCTAGGTGATGTGCTTAATTGTTGACCAGCATAGCACCGTGTGGAATTCTAAGTAAATCATTTATTGATACTTGAATCCTATATTTTAGGATTTTAAAAAAAGGGCCGAGACGCTGCATAGGACGGCCCGCACCGACACCAAGGAGACTTCCATGAAAAAAATGTGGCGCATTGCCCTGACGGGCATGGTGCTGGCTTTGGCAGGCGGCGCGGCCGCGGCCGACAACTGGCCGACGAAACCCGTGCGCATGGTGGTCCCTTTCCCGCCCGGCGGCGCGACGGACGCGGCCGCGCGCATCTATGCGCAGCACCTGGGCGACTACCTGGGACAGAGCGTGGTGGTGGAAAACAAGGCGGGCGCGGGCGGAGAGATCGGCGCCGAGTACGTGGCCAAATCGCCCGCCGACGGCTACACCCTGCTGATGGGCGCCGTGGGCAGCCACGCAATCCATGCCGCCATGCCCGACAAGCCCGGCTACGACTTCGGCACCGCCTTCGTCGGCGTGTCGATGGCCACCAGCATGCCCATGGCCGTGGCGGTGAACAGCAGCAAGATTTCCGCGAAGAACGTGCAGGAGCTGATCGCCCTGGCCAAGAGCAAGCCCGGCACCATCACCTTTGGTTCGGCCGGCCCCGGCACGTCACAGCACATGGCAGGCGAACTCTTCCAGGTCGTCACCGGCACCCGGCTCATGCACGTGCCGTATCGCGGCAGCGGCCCCGCCATCACCGACCTGCTGGGCGGGCAGATCGACATGGTGATCGAAACGCTGCCGGCGCTGCTGCCCCAGGTCGCGACCGGCAAGATCCGCCTGCTGGGCGTCACCACCGCCACGCGCGCCACGGCGCTGCCGGACCTGCCCACGCTCGCCGAGCAGGGCGTAAAGGACTACTCGGTCGCGACCACCTACGCGCTGCTTGCTCCCGCGGGCACGCCGCCCGCCGTAGTGGAGAAGCTCTCGGCCGGCATGCAGAAGGCGGCGGCCATGGCTTCCGTGCAGCAGGCCGCACAGAAGCTGGGCGCCGACGCCGTGGCCACCACGCCCGCCGATACCAGCCGCGTGCTCAAGCAGGAAGTCGCCCGCTGGGCCGACGTGGTCCGCTTGTCGGCGGCCAAATGACGGCGCCCGACACGACACCGCAAGCGGCGGACCTGGCCATCGTCGGCGGCGGCTCGGTGGCCGTCAGCTTCCTCTATCAATTCCTGCTCTCGCTGGAACCTGCCGCTGGACGAGCGCTGACGATCGCGCTGTTCGAGCCGCAGGCCGAACCGGGCGCGGGCGAGGCCTACCAGGAGGATCTGCCCAGCAACCTGCTCAACATCCCCGCCGGCAACATGTCGGCGCGGGCCGATCACAGGATGGATTTCGTGGACTGGCTGCGCGCCCAGGATCCCGCCTGGCTGCGCGCGCAGGGCGCGGACTCGATAGCGCCGGCGGACTTCCTGCCGCGCCCGCTGTTCGGCGCCTACATGCGCGCAGTCTACGGACGGGCTTGCGGGCTAGCCCGCGCGCTGGGCATCACGCTCACGCACGTGCGCGGCCGGGTCCGCCGCGTGGCGCCGCTGCCTGGCGGAGGCGTGGGGGTCGAAGCGGAACCGGGTTCGCCCTTCCTGGCGCGTTACGCCGTGCTGTGCAACGGCAACCTGCCTTCGCAGGCGTTTCCGGAATTACGCGATGCGCCCGGCTACTTCAACAGCCCCTACCCGGTCCAGGCGCTGACCCGCGGCATCGCCGCCGACGCGCCGGTCTGCATCATCGGCACCAGCCTGAGCGCCGTGGACGCCATCGCCGCCTTGCAACAGACGGCCCATCGCGGCCCCATCCTGTGCGTATCGCGCAATGGCCGCCTGCCTTCCGTGCGCAGCCCCAACAACCGCGCGCCAGACACGCTGCAACAACTGAGCCCGAAGGGCGTTCCGCGCCTGGCCGCCAGGCATGGAGGCGCACTGTCGCTGGACATCATCGTCACCGCGCTCCAGGAAGAAGTCCTGGCGCTGGGCGGCAGCCTGGAAACCGCGGACGTGTTCGGCATGGAGGGCGAGGCCCACGTCGCACTGGACGAGGAGATACGTCGGTCCGGCCAGGCCCCGCGCCCGTGGCAGGCGGTGGCGGCCGCCACCAATGCCGCCGTCGACCTGATCTGGCATCTCCTGCCGCAAGCCGAGCGCAGCCGCTTCCAGTCGCAATGGCGTTCGCTGTGGATGGCGCGGCGCGCCACCTTTCCGATGCGCAACGCATTGAAGCTGCAAGCCTTGTTCCAGAACGGCCAGCTGCAGGTCTGTGGCGGTTATCTGGACAGCCGCCACGATAGCGTCAGCGGCCTGTTCCACACGCGCTTGCGCGACGCGACGGGCGCCGTCTGCACTCATGCCAGCCGCTATCTGATCAATGCCACCAGCTTCTCGGTGGACACGCCGCGCACGCAGGACCCGCTGGTGTCCGCGCTATTGCGCGAGGGCCATGCGCAGCCCGATCCCCATGGCGGCCTGGCGCTGGACTATGCCACGGGATGCCTCAAGAACGCCGCAGGCGGGATCGAGCCGGATATCTCGGTGCTGGGTAGCCTCGCGGGCGGCACGTACTTCTGGACTACGTCCATGGATGTCAATGCGCGGCTGGCCCGCGATCAGGCGCAGCGCATCAGCGCGGCGCTGGCGCGGCCCGCTACTGGTCCAGATAGCCCCGGCGATAGCCCATCCCCTGCGAGATGGACTGGGCACAGGCAGCCACGTCCGGCGCCAGCTGCTTCATCCTAGCGGCGCTCAGGCGGTCCAGCGGACCGGAGATGCCGATGGCGGCCACGGGCTGGTCCAGGCTGTTGAACAAGGTCACGGCCAGCCCGCCCACGCCTTCGCGCCATTCGCCGCGATTGACCGCATAGCCGGTGCGGGCGATCTTGCGCAGTTCGTCCTTCAAGAGCGGCATGGACACGATGGTCGACGGCGTATGACGCACGAGCTTGTCGGCGTAGCGCTCGACATAGCCTTCCGGCTGGTAGGCCAACAACGCCTTGCCCGTGGCGACGGCATAGGCGGGCGCGCGTCCGCCCACCATCGAATAGGCGCGTATCGGCTGGGGGCTGTCGATCTTGTCGACGTAGACCACGTCGAAACCGTCGAGCACGGAAAGGTGCACGGTTTCGCCGGTCTGGTCGGCCAGCGTACGCATGTAGGGCGCGGCCAGCTTGCGCACGTCCAGTTGGGCAAGCTGACGCGCCGCCAGCTCGAACAGCCGGACCGCGCCGCGATAGCCGCCGCCGTCATCGTCCTTGGTCACATAGCCCGCATGTATCAGCGTCTGCAAGGTGCGGTGCGTGTTGCTGCGAGTCAGTCCGACCCGGGCGGCCAGCGCATCGATGGTGCGCGGCGGATTGTCCACGTCGGTCACCGCCTCCAGCACCATCAGACCTTTGAGCAGCGTCTTGTCCATTTTTTGTTTTCCTAATATTTAGGACAAGAAAATAGCATGGGACGCCGCGCGCGAACAGACCCTAGCGTGCGCCCCCGGCAATGGCGGCCCGCACGGCTTCCGAGCGGTCCCACAGGTTCGGCAAGCTGGCCGACGAATACCCCGACACGAAAGGCTTGGTCTGCCCGGTCGCGGGGTCATACACATGGCGCGACACGGCGCCGATGTTGCCGCCGTAGAGATGCACGCTGATCGATACGCGGTCCGCGTGGGCATTGGAGACCCGGTGGATGTCGCCTTCGGCGGGCGACAGGCGTTCTATGTCGCCCGGCTGCAAAGTGGTCGCGGCGCCCGCGGGCGCGACGCTGCCGTCCTTGCCGCGGACATAGCGTTGATTGACCTCGGCCCCGCGCAGCATGCCCACATAGCCCCAGACCTCGTGATCATGCACCGGCGTGAACTGGCCCGGCCCCCACACGAAACTCACCAGCGAAAAGCGCTCCAGGGGATCGCAGTGCAGCAGATACTGCTGGTAGTACTGCGGATGGGGCGCGGTACAGGCCTCGGGCAGCCAATCGTCATGGCGCACCAGGTCGGCGAATGCGGCCTGCAACTCCGGCGTCTGCGCCAGGCCTGTGGGCGTGGCCAGCCGGGTCGCCGCGGCGATGAAGCGGCGCAGCCTGTCCAGGCCGCCTTGAGATTCGGGCATTGCGTCTCTCCATGAATTCTGGAAATCCCAGATTGAAAAAATAGTATCCACGATTCAGGACAGACGCGCATGCTTGCCCCTGCCGCTACCCAGGTAATCGCGCTTGGCTCTTCTTGACAGGCCACGGGCCGCGCGAGCAGCGTATCGGACTGGCGGCAAGATTGAAAATGAAAAGCACGCATCTCGATATTCCTCCAGCGCCGCCACGGCGCGCGTGCAGGCAGCGAGGGCTTCGGCGTCACCACTTGCAGCCCCGATCCGTAACGGTATCCGCCAACAGAAGCGGCAAGGCCAGCAAGCCCATGTCCGCATGGGCGTTCTTGCATGGCGGCCGCGCGCTCTTGGCGATGCCGCGCGCGATCTCGGATTGTTCGACCGGCGCTTTGGGTCCGAGTCGCACGACGGGCTCGCCACGTGCGCGCGGCATGCCCGCCGCTTGCGCATCTTCGGGGCGCCAACCGAAATCGCGCGAAAGATCCGCAGCGCCCGACGGTGGCACGGGTGTCCTGTCCAGCCTCGGCGCGGATGGCGCGGGTGTCCTGCGCGCGCCGGATCGTTGCCCTGCAGCCACGGCCGGCGACGGCGTGTCGACGCGGGCAGGCTGAGCAGGCGCCGATCCGGACGCAGGCTCGTCCTTCGCCGGCTGTTCCTGTGGCAGGGGCGGCGACCGGGCGGGCAACAGATCCACGTAGAACGGCAATTCCGGCGCGCGCGCTGCGGGCTCTATCCGGTCGCGCCACCACAGCCCCGCCACCATCGCATGCAGCGCGCACGACGCCAGCACGGCCCACCACGCCGCCCTGCTCGCGCGCGGTCGCGCATCCACGATTCCAGCCGCGGCCAGAGACATCGGCAACACTCGGACAGTACGCCCAAAACCCCGGGCAACGCGGCGATGATAGCCTCGCGCGGCGTGAAGATTTGTGAAGATGTTGAGGGCTGATGTGGCGCACAATCATCCGCTCAAGTCAGGCGAGGGGAAACCCCAAATCCCACCACCCGCACCCCGGGATACAGTGGCGGGATAGGTTTGGCCGTGGAGATTATCATTCCGTTTTCCTGGAGACTTCCCGACGTATTCGTGCGCTCGCCAGACGGTGTCTTGCACCGCGTGGTGCGCCACGCCACGACCGCGGAAACCATCGCCCAACTCGAGAGCATGCCCAGCAACTATCACCTGGACTGCGAGTGCATGCTCGACAACGGTGAAGCCCTGCATTGGATCGGCGACAACCAGTATCGCCAATTGAACGGCGGCGCCATTTTCACCGCCGAAATCGCTACCACCACGCCTCGCGGCGATTCCCGCAAGAGCGCTGCCGCCAAGAGCAGCCTGCGCGACGCCCGCAGAAAATCCGCCCCGCGCAAAACACCCGCGCAGGGGCAGAGTCATTTACCATTAGCTGTCGTCAATCTAAAAACCGGCAACGACTGGAGCCTGATACGCGCCTGGCGTGAGCATCTCAAAATCAGCACCGCTGATATGGCTGCACGACTGGGGGTGGACCACTCCATCTATATCGAACTGGAACGGCCGCGCCCGCGGCCCAGGCAGGTTATCCTGGACCGCGTATCCGAAGCCCTGGGCGTCACTCCCGACCAGCTCGACGATTCATTGTTTGGAGGGCACCTTCATTAGCGCCTGATGCGGGAACATCAAGCTTCCCGCCCTGGCATACTGAAGTGCCTGAACGACTTTGGCGCCGTATATCCAATGGCCCGCGCATGGAGGTATCGCATATGCTCGGCACCGCAAGACGATTGACCGACGTCCTCGCCACCGCGCCGGACGGCACGCTCTACCGCATTGAACGATTCGTCTCAGACCCCGACGCGTATTCCGCGCTGGGCACCTCGCGCTTCGATCCGAAGACGCATTGCGTATGCCGCACCAGCACGGGCGAAAAAGTCGCGTGGCTGGGCGGACAGACCTACCAGCTGCTCAAGAGCGGCACATCCTTGACGGCGGTGGACCGACGACGCCATTAGGCGCATGAGACCGGCGCCGCGCCTCACCGGGCGGCGCTTTCTCCACCCCAATTCCCCAGAACCGCGGCCCGACGCGCAATACTGCGCGCATCGGGCTGCAGGCTCTGCGCTTGAGCCAGATCAAGGAATTTCGGGCGCGCCCGGCAGTACGCTGGACATATATCCGGAAAGATCGGCGCCGCCATCGCGGCGCCCTCCGTCAACAGGCATTTCGCATGGCCAAGAAGTTTCCCTTGCACCCGAAGCACCCCGAACGCATATGCTGGGGCTGCGACCGCTATTGCGCCACCGACTCGATGGCCTGCGGCAACGGGTCCGGCCGCACCATGCATCCCGCAGAGACCCTGGGAGACGATTGGTACACGGTTGGAGACTGGGGATTCGACGACGAAGATGACAAGGCCCGAGACCAGGTCCGGGCCGCGGAACCAGCCTCCACGCACTGAAGCGCAATCCGCGCCGCAAAACAAAAAGGCCTTCGATCGAAGATCAAAGGCCTTTCCGTTTTCTTTCCATTTCATCCAAGCAAGAAGCTTGGCGCGCCCGGCAGGATTCGAACCTACGACCCCCTGGTTCGTAGCCAGGTACTCTATCCAGCTGAGCTACGGGCGCTCCGAAAGAGGCGTGTTTATACCATGAAAAATTAAGGGTGCGCAAATCGGACAGGCCGAAGCCTGTGTCCGCGCCGCGTCCGAATCACGTGCCCGCGATTCGTGGCCCGCCTCGGCCGCGCGATTCCTTCCACAAAACGCGCACAAAGGGAATAGTTCAGAAAGCCCGGTTCACTCGTCCGCGTTGCGAAATTTCACGCTTGGAAAAATAATTGGTTTCCTGTGCATGTAGGACAAAAAATGCGCCCACGAGCGGAGAAGCAGCTTTTGCACAGGACCTCTCGCCGACGCCTGCAGTCGGGGCTCTCCTGCCCCCCATCTGTCAGAAGGAACTTGCATGGACACCAAGAATTCCTCGGGCGCGTTCGTTCTGGGCCTCGCTGCCGCGATCCTGGCCACAGGCTGTTCCACCGCTCCAAAAACAACGGAGTCCGGCTTCCTGTCGGATTACTCGCTTCTGCACCAGATGCCCGCCCCCGACGGCGGAACCCGCCTGGTCTACCTGAATCCTGATTTCAACGCGTCTCGCTATACCGCGGTGTGGCTTGATCCGATCGAGTACTACCCGGAGCCTCAGCCATCCGCGGACGTTTCCATGGAAACCCTCACGGAGATACGCGTGGCGGTCAACGAGACGCTGCGGCGCAAGGTCGGCGAACAGGTGAGGCTGGTCGATCGCGCCGGGCCCGGCGTCGCCCGTATCCGCATCGCCATCACCGCGGTGGGAACCTCGGAGCAGGCGCTGCGAGCCTATCAATACATTCCCGTCGCGTTGGTAATGACCGAGGCCCGCGCCGCCATGGAAGGAGGCATGGCGCGCAACGCCAGCGTCGCCATCGAGTCGCGGGTCACGGACAGCATGTCGGATGAATTGCTGTATGCATCCGTGCGGGGTGGCACGGGCGAAAAGGTCGCCAACGCCACCCAGGGCGCGGGCGGCGTCCGCCTGTCCAAACTGCAGCCGCTGATCGATGAATGGACCTCGGGCGCAGCCCGGGAAATCGGCAAGTACGTACGACAACGCTAGAGCAAGGCATCTCGCGGCACAGCTTGGTCTGTGCCGCGGCACTTCGTGATTTTCAACCCATGAGTCCGTTGGAGTGATCCTATGAAGCTAACGCGCCGCACATTGAATGCAGGTGGTCTTGCTCTGCTCGCAACCAGCGCCCTGGGCGCCGCCGCCCGGGCCGCCGATGGCCTGATCGCGGATCTGCCCGAAGGCGACGAGCAGTTCGGACTGGCGACCGATGTCTACATCTACGCCTATCCCCTGGTGACCATGGAGATGACCAGAAGAGTCATCACCAACGTTGCGGAGCCCAAGGGCACGCGAGCGCCGATGGGGAATCTCATCAAGCTGCGCCAGTATCCCGACGCCAAGTTCCGCGACGTGACCGCGCCGAACGCCGACACGCTGTACACCACTTCCTTCTTTGACGTCGGCGACGAACCCTGGGTCGTCAGCCTGCCCGACATGAATGGACGCTATGCCCTGTTTCCGATGCTGGACGGTTGGACGACGGTGTTCGATGTGCCTGGCAAGCGCACCACGGGCACGGGTGCGCAAACCTTCGTGGTCAGCGGCCCCGGATGGGAGGGCTCGATTCCGCAAGGCATGGTCCAGTACAAATCTCCCACCAGCATCGTGTGGCTGCTGGGCCGCATCTACTGCACCGGCACGCCGGAAGACTATGCGCAAGTGCACAAGCTGCAGGACGAAGTGAAGCTCTGTCCCTTGAGCGCATGGGGCAAGGACTGGACTCCGCCCGCGGGCAAGGTCGACCCTGCGATAGACATGAAGACCTCGGTGCGCGAACAGGTCAACAACATGGACGCGGTCGAGTACTTCAGCTTGTTTGCGCAGCTGCTCAAGCGCAATCCGCCCAGCGCCGCCGACGCGCCCATCGTCGCGAAGATGGCTTCGATAGGCATCGTGCCAGGACAGGACTTCGACAAGAGCAAGCTCGACCCCGACATTGCGAAGCGCGTTCCGCAGGTGGGCTTCGGACGCATCATGACGCACTTCAAGTCCAGCGGCGGCGACATCCAGGACGTGGATGGCTGGGGCTTCACGACCAAGACGGGCATATACGGCACCAACTACCTCCAACGGGCGCTGGTCACCGCGATCGGCCTGGGCGCCAACCGCCCCCAGGACGCCGTTTATCCCACGTCCCTGAAGTCAGACACCGGCGCCATCAAGCGCACCTACAACGGCTCGGAGAAGTACGTGCTGACCTTCAAGAAGGGGCTTACGCCGCCAGTGTCGGGCTTCTGGTCGCTGACGATGTATGACGCGCGCTACTTTTTCGTCGACAACCCGCTGAACCGCTACTCGATCAGCGCGCGCCAGCCCCTGAAGGCCAAGCCCGACGGCTCGATCGACCTGTTCATACAACATGAATCGCCCGGACCGGACATGGAGTCGAACTGGCTGCCTGCGCCCAAGGGGCCATTCATCCTGATGATGCGTCTTTACTGGCCCAATGAAAGCAACCCGTCGATCATCGACGGCTCCTGGACCATCCCTCCCGTAAGACGGGTCACCTGATACCTGGGTTACGCCGCACCGGCCCCTGGCCGGTTTTGCGCTCACCGCAGGCGTGATGGATGCGATTCATCACGCCTGCCGTTTGGGGAGGGTTTGCAATGAAAAAGAAAATCATGGGCTGCCTGATCTGCGGGCTGCTGCAAGCCGGGACTGCGCTGGGCGCCGAAGCGGAGCCCGCTTCCGCAGCGGGTACCGTGCCTTCGAACGAATGGCAATTCTCGGTCACGCCCTACTTCTGGGCTGCCGGCCTCTCCGGCAAGGTATCCCATTCGCGCTCGCCCGTCATCGACATCCACTCGGACTTCGACGAGCTGTTCGACAACCTCGACTTCGGCGCGATGCTCATCGGCGAGGCGCGCAAAGGACGCTACAGCGTATTCGGCGACCTGATCTACACCAAGATCGGCACACAGGGAGATACGCCGCGCGGCATCCTGGCCTCCAGTGCGGACGTAAAGGCATCCACGTTCGCGGGACTGCTCGGCGTCGGTTATTCCTTGCTGGAAAATTCACCGCATCAGCTGGACGTCGTCGCAGGCCTGCGCGTCTGGTCGGTCGACACCGACATCACGCTCAAGGGCTCGCACCTGAACGGCAGAACGCGCAGCGACGGCGCCACCTGGGTCGACGGCCTGGTGGGCGTGCGCGGAAACTACATGCTGAGCTCGAAGTACTACATCACCGGCTGGGGCCTGATCGGCGCGGGCGGCGCAGAAGCGGATTGGGATGTCGGCCTGGGTCTCGGCTACAACTTCAGCAAGAATGTCTCGGCGGCGATAGGCTATCGCGCAGTGGGCGTGGACTACAGCAGCGGCGGCTTCAAGTTCGACGCCGTGCTGCAAGGGCCGATGGCGGGCCTGACGATCCGCTTCTAGATGGCGGCGCAAAACAAAAAGGCCTTCGATACGAGATCAAAGGCCTTTCCATTTTCTTTGCTGTATTGGCCAAGTGAACTTGGCGCGCCCGGCAGGATTCGAACCTACGACCCCCTGGTTCGTAGCCAGGTACTCTATCCAGCTGAGCTACGGGCGCTCCGGCAAAGAGGCAAAATTATATCAGAAAATCTTGCCGTTTTTACTGCGTTTTCTACTGCACTTACTTCAAACTTGGCGCGCCCGGCAGGATTCGAACCTACGACCCCCTGGTTCGTAGCCAGGTACTCTATCCAGCTGAGCTACGGGCGCATTCGCGTTTAAAAGCAAGCCTTGAATAATAGCGTTATTTCGTGAAGCGCGCAAGTTGGGCACCGATTTATCCGACCACGGCGCCCACGACGAACCGCAGTCAGGCGGCGTCCGCCCTTGCATCCATTCTTGCCAGCAACGCCCTCGCCTGCTCCACCACGTCGCCGTCATTGGGCCTGAATTCCAAGCGCAGCGCCTGCGGCAATTGCGTGAAGTGCGCATGGCAACTGCGCGCATAGGCCGGATCGTAGTGCCGGTCTATGAGTTCCTGCGCCAGCTCGGCGCGCGCGCCGCTGTCGACCAAGGCCAGCCAGCCGTTCACGCGCTCGCGGCTGTGCAGGCCGATCATGCGCTGAAGCTGCGCCTTGAACGTTGCAGGGTCGTCGAACAGATGGGCGTAGTCCTGCTGCAGAAAGGCCGCGCGATCCTCGCGGCTGGAACGGACCTCGATGCAGGGGCTCGCATGCACCGCCTTCAATAGCGCGGCGGGCAGCGCGACCGCGCCGATCTTGCGGCTCTCCGCTTCGACGAACACCGGCCGCGACGCATCGAACGCCCGCAAGCTCTGAGCAAGCCGCGTGTCGAAACCCTTTTGCGAGGGCTGCGCAACACCGGCCCAGGCGCCCAGCAGCGACCCGCGATGCGCGGCCAGGCGCTCCAGGTCCAGCGTCTGCGCGCCGGCCTCTCCCAATGCATTCAACAAGCGCGTCTTGCCGCTGCCAGTGGGCCCGGCCAGCACGATGTAGCGCAAGCCCGCGGGCAGGCTTTCCAGCGCGTCCAGCGTGGCCTGCCGATAGGTCTTGTAGCCGCCGTCCAGCTGCCGCGCGCGCCACCCTATCATGTTGAACATCGTCGTCATGGAGCCGGAACGCGTGCCCCCGCGCCAGCAATAGATCAACGGCCGCCAACCCTGGCGCCGGTCGGCGAAGGTCGTGTCCAGATGCGCGGCGATATTGCGCGCCACCAGCGCCGCGCCGACGCGCGAGGCCTCGAAGGGCGAGACCTGCTTGTACAGCGTACCCACCACCACGCGCTCTTCATTGCTCAGCACCGGCGCGTTGATCGCACCGGGAATATGGTCATCGGCGAATTCGAGCGGCGTGCGTACATCGATGACTTCATCGAAATCGTTCAGCCGGTCTAGCGTGGCAAGCAGGTGTTTCAAGGAATCTGCGCCTGGAAGGGAATCAGCGATTTTCTCATGCGGCGCAGACCCGCCGCGAGCCCATGAAAAAACCCGCAATCACTTGCGCGATTGCGGGCTTTTTATCTCCGGTGCTGACCGAAGCCAGATCGGAGAGAATCTGGCGGAGATGGTGGGATTCGAACCCACGATGCAGTTTTTAGCCACATACTCCCTTAGCAGGGGAGCCCCTTCAGCCTCTCGGGCACATCTCCGAAGAGAACGAGATTCTAGCACGACTTTTTTCACTCTTGCCCGCTATCGGGCACTCATTGCAAAAAAAATCGTGCCGGAGTCTTGAATCAGGCCTTTTCGGCAGGCGCCTGGTCCAGGCCGAAGGCCTTGTGCAGCGCGCGCACGCCCAATTCCATGTACTTGTCGTCGATGATCACCGAGGTCTTGATCTCGCTGGTGCTGATCATCTGGATGTTGATGCCTTCTTGCGAGAGCGTCTGGAACATCAGGCTGGCCACGCCCACGTGCGAGCGCATGCCGATGCCGACGATGGAGACCTTGGCGACCTTCTCGTCGGTGGACAGTTCACGCGCGCCCACGGCGGGGATGACTTCGCGCTTGAGCAGATCAACGGCGCGGGCGAATTCGTTGCGGTTGACCGTGAACGAGAAGTCGGTCGTGCCAGCCACGGACTGGTTCTGCACGATCATGTCGACGTCGATGTTGGCGGCGGCGACCGGGCCCAGGATGGAGAAGGCGATGCCGGGCTTGTCCGGAACGGCCAGCAAGGTGATTTTGGCTTCGTCGCGGCTGAAGGCGATGCCGGAGACAACGGCGGCTTCCATTTTTTCGTCTTCCTCAAAAGTAATCAGCGTGCCCGAGACCATTTCTTCTGCGAGCGGGATAAGCGGGTCGGTCAGCGAGGACAGGACCCGGACCGGCACACGGTATTTGCCGGCGAATTCAACCGAACGGATTTGCAGGACCTTGGAGCCCAGCGATGCCATTTCCAGCATTTCCTCGAAGGAAACGACGGCCATGCGGCGCGCTTCGGGCACCACGCGCGGATCGGTCGTGTAGACGCCGTCCACGTCGGTGTAGATCAGGCATTCGTCGGCCTTGATGGCGGCCGCCACGGCCACGGCCGAGGTGTCGGAACCGCCGCGGCCCAGCGTGGTGATGTGGCCTTCCGGGTCAACGCCCTGGAAGCCCGTAACGATGACCACGCGGCCGGCGTCCAGATCGGCGCGGATGCGCTCGTCGTCGATCGACGAGATGCGCGCCTTGGTGAACGACGAATCGGTGCGCACAGGCACTTGCCAACCGGCATAGCTGCGCGCCGGCACGCCTTCGGCCTGCAGCGCGATGGCCAGCAGGCCGCTGCTGGCCTGTTCGCCGGTGGCGGCGATCATGTCGAGCTCGCGGCTGTCGGGCTGCGGCGTAATCTCGCGCGCCAAGCCGAGCAGGCGATTGGTCTCGCCCGCCATCGCCGACGGAACAACGACAACCTGGTGGCCGGCAGCGTGCCACTTCGCGACGCGACGCGCCACGTTCTTGATGCGCTCGACCGAGCCCATCGAAGTACCGCCATATTTGTGAACGATCAGGGACATCTCGTACTCTGGCTGGGAACCCGCCGCAAAAGGTTGACGGGCAAAGCCGTATATTCTAGCGCGGCGGTAAAAATTTGCGCAGCTTGTGCAAAATTCTGTCCACAGCGCGATTATTTGGGGACATTGGCGCCGCTGATCCGCTTATTCCCGGGGTTCGACCCAGACCCTGCCCCGGTGGCAGCGGATGACGTGGCCAGCCTGTTCCACCCGCAACTGGCGGTCATGGCCCAGGCTGTGCAACCCGCGCAGCTGACGCAGCAGATCGCGCATCCTGGCGTCGGTCGGCATGCGGGCGCCATTGCGTTCCAGCCAATGGCGCAGCACGTGCGCCTGCCGCGCCTCGGACAGCCCGCGCCACGCCTGCAGCGAAAAGCTGGCGCCGTCCTCAGAAGGATCGAGCGCGGCGAAATCCTCCCGCGCCACCTCATCCAGAATCTCGGCCGCCTCGCCCATGTGGCGCGCGTGGCGCGCGACGATGGCGCGCCACCCGGGCCAGCGGGCATCGAGCGCCGGCGCCAGCAGTTCGCGCAGGGCAGCCCGGGTGTAGTGCGGATCGGTATTGGTGGGGTCCTGCACCGGACTCCAGCCGCTGGCTTGCGCCACCTCGTCCGCCGCATGCAGGATCGCTTCGCGGCCGATTTCCAGCCAGGGGCGCAGGTAGACCAGCCCATCGCGCCGGGACAGCGGCGCCATGGCTGCCATGCCGACCAGCCCGGTGCCGCGCAGCAGACGCAGCAGGACGGTTTCGGCCTGGTCGTTGCGATGATGGGCCAACAGGATATGCGTCACGCCCTGCTCTCGCGCCAATTGCGCCAGTGCGGCGTAGCGGGCGTCGCGCGCGGCCGCCTCGATGCCCTTGCCCGCGGCCTGCGCCACCTCCACGCGCGCCACCGACAGCGGCAGCGCGAGCATGTCCGCCAGCGTGCGCGCATGCTGCGTCCATGCGTCGGCGGCGTCCTGCAAGCCGTGGTGCACATGGAACAACGCCAGATCCATGCCGAGTTCTCGTGCCACGGGAGCCGCGTGCACGGCCAGCATGGCCGAATCGGCGCCGCCGCTCAACGCCACGGCGATGCGCGCCGGACGCTCGGGCAAGGCCAGCAAGGCGCGGCGCAAGGCCGCGGCAAGCTCGGCCGACACGGGAAGGGAATGAACTACGCCCGCCGAGGCCCGATGCGGAGGATCGGACGCTGGGCGGGCGTTCATGGCGGGATGGCGCGTGGCGCTAGGCCGCGGCGCCGGCGGGGATGCCGGCGCGCTGCCTGCTTCAGGCGCGCACTTCCTGGTAGGCGCCGTAGGACAGCAGGCGCTGGACGCGCTGCTCCACGAGCTGCTCGGGCGTCATGCCCTGGAGCTGGCGCAGGGCATCGCCCAGCGCGCGGCGCAACAGGCGGGCCATGACGCGCGGGTCGCGATGGGCGCCGCCCACCGGTTCGTTGACCACGCGGTCCACCAGGCCCAGGTCCTTCAGGCGCGGCGCGATGATGGCCAGGGCCTCGGCGGCTTCGGGCGCCTTGTCGGCGCTGCGCCACAGGATCGAGGCGCAGCCTTCCGGAGAAATCACGGCGTAGGTCGCGT
This sequence comes from Achromobacter sp. GW823-FHT04E03, assembly GCF_058796095.1. Taxonomy (NCBI): domain Bacteria; kingdom Pseudomonadati; phylum Pseudomonadota; class Betaproteobacteria; order Burkholderiales; family Alcaligenaceae; genus Achromobacter; species Achromobacter sp. GW823-FHT04E03. Next base: position 2,046,727 of record NZ_JBXAIJ010000001.1, read on the forward strand.
ACTGCAGCATCAGCACGGCATTGCCCACGGCGATGGCCAGGGCGCCGCCCGAGCCGCCTTCGCCGATGATGGTGCAGATCACGGGGACCTTGAGCTCGGCCATGGCATAGAGGTTGTGGCCGATGGCTTCGGACTGGCCGCGCTCTTCGGCGCCGATGCCGGGATAGGCGCCCGGGGTGTCCACGAACGTGAACACGGGGATGCCGAATTTCTCGGCCAGGCGCATTAGCCGCAGGGCCTTGCGATAGCCTTCCGGACGCGGCATGCCGAAATTGCGCGCGGCGCGTTCCTTGGTGTCGCGTCCCTTCTGGTGGCCGATGACCATGCAGGGCGTGCCGTTGAAGCGCGCCAGGCCGCCCACGATGGACTGGTCGTCGGCGTACATGCGGTCGCCGTGCAGCTCATGGAAGTCGGTGAACATTTCGCGCACGTAGTCCAGCGTGTAGGGACGCTGGGGATGGCGGGCGACCAGGGCCGTCTGCCAGGGCGTGAGCTTGGCGTAGATTTCCTTGGCCAAGGTCTGGCTCTTCTGCTGCAGACGTCCGATCTCGTCGGAGATGTCTACGGCCGAATCGGCCTGCACGTAGCGCAGCTGCTCGATCTTGTTTTCAAGCTCGGCGAGCGGTTGTTCGAATTCCAGAAATGTATTGCGCATGTAGTGTGGTTCCGTAGATGGGCTGCCTGGCTTGCGTCAGTATTGGACCGGAGTCGGATCCAGACTGCGCCACAGATACCAGGTCGCCACGGTACGCCAGGGTTGCCACGCCAACGAGACTTCGCGAGCCTCGAAGCGAGAGACAGGCTCGCCGCTGAAATAGTGTAGCGAGATTGCCTTGAGCAACCCGGGATCATCCAGCGGCAGGACATCAGGCCGCTGCAGATTGAAAATCAAAAACATCTCCGCCGTCCAGCGGCCTATGCCGCGGATGGCGGTCAATTCGGAAATGACGGCTTCGTCGTCCATTGCCGCCCATTTCTCGGGATGGACCCGGCGTTCGCCGAAATGCACGGCCAGGTCCAGCACGTACTCGGCCTTGCGCTGCGACAGCCCCGCCGCGCGCAGGCCCTCCAGGCCGACGCGCAGCACGGCGACGGGCGTCGGGCGCTTGCCCACGGCCTCGATGAACTGGGTCCAGACGGTGTCGGCCGCCTTGCTGGACACCTGCTGCCCGATGATCGCCCGCGCCAGCGTCACGAAAGGCGTGCCGCGCGAAGTCAGCCAGACTTCGGGATGCTGGGGAATGATCTTTTTCAGGATGCGGTCGCGCCGCATCAGGTGGGCTACGGCGGCTTCCCAGTACTCGGGCTTGGGAATCTCGAGGTCGACGGTGGACATGGCGGGCGGGTCCTGCGGGTTCAAGCGCGACGCCATTGCGTCACGCCGCCCGGCTTGTCGTCGAGTTCGATACCGGCTTCGCGCAGTTCCGCACGGATGCGGTCGGCTTCGGCGAAGTTGCGGGCGGCCTTGGCGGCCGCGCGCGCGTCGATCAGGGACTGGATGGCCTCGGCGTCCAGCGCACGGCGCTCGCCCTGCTCCATGGCGGCCGCCGAATAGCGCGTGGGCGACTGGAAATAGGCCGCGGGATCCTGCTGCAGCAGGCCCAGCAGGGACGCCAGCGCCTTCAACTGGCCGGCGCTGCGCGCGCTCTTGTTGCGGTTGGCGTCGGAGGCCAGTTCGAACAAGGCTGCGACCGCGCCCGAGCTGTTGAAGTCGTCGTCCATGGCCGCCTTGAAGGCCTGGGCCTGCGGCTCGTTCCAGTCGATGCCCTGCGTATCGGCGGGCACATTCTGAAGCGCCTGGTACAGGCGGTCGAGCGCGTTCTGCGCGTCGATCAGGTTGTCCGGCGTGTAGTTCTGCGAGCTGCGGTAATGGTTGCGCACGATGAAGAAACGCACCATCTCCGCTTCGCGCGGGTTGACGCGGTAGACGGCCTGATCGGCCGCCGGTTCTTCCTGGGCGATGGTCTGGCGGATGGTGCGGAAATTGCCCAGGGACTTGGACATCTTGTCCGAGTCGACCATGAGCGGGCCGCAGTGCATCCAGATGTTGGCCAGCGCGCCACCGAAAGCGCCCTCGGTCTGGGCGATCTCGTTTTCATGGTGCGGAAATTTCAGGTCCGGACCGCCGCCGTGAATGTCCAGCGGCAGGCCCAGCAGCGACTTGCTCATGGCCGAGCACTCGATGTGCCAGCCCGGACGGCCCAGGCCATACGGCGATTCCCACTTGGTGTCGGCAGGCTCGTCGGCCTTGGCGGACTTCCACAGCACGAAATCCAGCGGATCGCGCTTGGCCGAACCCACGGCCACGCGCTCGCCGGCGCGCAGGTCATCCAGCGTCTTGCCGGACAGCTTGCCGTAGCCGGGAAAGCCGCGCACGGCGTAGTTCACGTCGCCGTCGTCGGCCTGGTAGGCCAGGCCGTTCTGCTCGAGCTTGCCGATGATGTCCAGCATCTCGCCGACGTACTCGGTCGCGCGCGGTTCGCGGTCCGGCGTCTGGACGCCCAGCGCACGCTCGTCGGCGTGCATGGCGTCGATGTAGAAGTCGGTGACTTCGCCGATGCGGCGGCCGGTCTCGACGGCGCGGCGGATGATCTTGTCGTCGATGTCCGTGATATTGCGCACATAGTCGACCGCCAGTCCGCTGGCGCGCAGCCAGCGCTGCACGACGTCGAACGACACCAGCATGCGGGCGTGGCCCAGATGGCAGAAGTCATAGACGGTCATGCCACACACGTACATGCGCACCTGACCAGCCTGGGCCGGCTTGAACGGTTCTTTGGTACGCGACAACGTGTTGTAGATTTGCAGCATGGCGCTTATAGGCTTTATCTAAGTTTTCCGTGGCGGTTGCGGAAAGTTGCTGCCGAAGGAAAATACCTTCGGCGCGTGCCGCCGGGTCGGATTCCAATCCCGCCGATTTCGGTCCTGCGATTTCGGTCCCGCGGTTTCGATCCCGATCTCTGCCTCGGGCCATAATCCCACTGGCGCCGACCGCCCCGAACCCGCATTCCGAGCCCGCATTCCATCAACGATATCCCGGGGCTTCGTCCCCGATGTCGAGCCAAAACTCAACCGGGGCTAAAATGGCGGTCGTCAAGTATAGCAAGCGGCCCGGTCGCGCGCGTAAGCGTCGGCCTGCCAAGACTTTTAACGGATGCCCAAGTGACTATCAAGCCGCGCTTTCGCGTCGCCCTGCTCGCCCTGGCCCTTGCGGGCGCGCCGGTTGGAGCCTCTCTGGCCCAGTCGATGGCCGGCGGCGGGGGAACCAACCCCAACGCCAGCCGCACCACCCTGGACCCCATCCCGCCCGAGGGTGGCTGGGACAGTCTGGCCAAGCTGCTGGAAGCCGCCAAGCCCAGCGTCGACACCCGCCTGACGCCCTCGGCCTCGCAGATCACGACTTACATCGAGCGCCTGCTGAACCACGGCGACAACGAAGAAGCGCTTGCCATGATCGAAAAGCGCCAGGAACAGATCAAGGACCAGCGCGGCACCGACGTGCAACTGATGTTCCAGCACGCCCGCGCGCTGGCGGCCCTGAACCGCACCAACGAAGCCATCGACGTCTACACCGAGATGACCAACCGCTTTCCGGAGCTGCCGGAACCTTGGAACAACCTGGGGGCTCTATATGCAGGGCGCGGCGAACTCGACCGCGCACAGGACGCCCTGTCGATGGCCCTGCGCGCCGATCCCAACTATGCCGCCGCCCGCGCCAATATGGGCGATCTGCAGCTTCTGCAGGCCTTGAACACCTACAAGAAGGCCGCCCGCGATGGCGTGCCCGGCATGCAGGAAAAGGTCCGCGAAGTCGAAACCATGCTGAAGGATAAACACGGCAAATGATGTCCCGCTACTCCCCCCTACACCTGCTGCGCCTGACGGCGTGCTCGTTCGCGCTGGCTGCATTCGCCCCAGCGCTCGTCAGCGCCGCCCCCGCGGCCAATTCCTCCACCTCCACCTCTGAAGGCACAAAAGCCATGAGCACCAACCCCCGCGTCAAGCTCCAAACGAACCAAGGCGACATGGTCATCACCCTGGATGCCGCCAAGGCGCCCAAGACCGTCGAAAACTTCCTGACCTACGTCAAGGAAGGTTTCTACAACGGCACGGTGTTCCATCGCGTGATCGATGGCTTCATGATCCAGGGCGGCGGCTTTGAGCCCGGCATGAAGCAGAAGCAGACCCATGCCCCCATCGAAAACGAGGCCAACAACGGCCTGAAGAACGACAAGTACACCCTGGCCATGGCCCGCACCAGCGATCCGCACTCGGCCACGGCGCAGTTCTTCATCAACGTGTCCAACAACGACTTCCTGAACTTCACCGCGCCCACGCCCAACGGCTGGGGCTATGCCGTGTTCGGCACCGTGACCGAAGGCACGGACGTGGTCGACAAGATCAAGGGCGTGAAGACCGGCAACAAGGGCTTCCACCAGAACGTCCCGAACGAAGACGTGATCATCGAGAAGGCCGAAGTTCTTGAATAAGATCGCGCTGTCCGGCCCCATCTGGCTGGCATCCGACCTGCATCTGGGACCGGCCACGCCGGCCACCTCGGAGGCCTTTCTGGCCTTCCTGGAGGCCGCGCGGGAGGAAGCCGGCGCCCTGCTGCTGCCGGGCGACATCTTCGACGCCTGGATCGGCGACGACGTGATCCGCGCCGCGCCGCCGTGGCTCGCCACGGCGCTGACGGCGCTGCGCGACACCGCCAGCCGGATTCCGGTCTGGCTGGGCCGCGGCAACCGCGACTTCCTCATCGGGGAAGAACTGGCCCAGGCCCTGGGCGCCAAGCTGCTGCCCGAACCGGCGCTGCTGGAAACGGATTACGGGCAAATCCTGCTGACCCATGGCGACGAGTTCTGTACGGACGATGCCGCCTACCAGCAGTTCCGCAAGATGGTCCGCGATCCGCGCTGGCAGGCCGAATTCCTGGCCAGGACGATCCCCGAACGCCTGGCGATGGCGCAGCAGGCCCGCGGCGAAAGCCAGGCCGCCAACCAGATGAAGTCCATGGAGATCATGGACGTCAACGCCGCCGCCATTGAATCCGTCTTCCGCGAGACGGGCGTACGCGTGCTGGTGCATGGCCATACCCATCGCCCCGCCCGCCACGTGCTGGAAGTGGACGGCAAGAAGCGCGAGCGCTGGGTCCTGCCCGACTGGGACTGCGACCACGTGTCGCCCGCCCGCGGCGGCTGGCTGGTCATCGACCAGGACGGCCTGCAGTTCTACGACCTGGAAACGGAAGCGTAGCCCTCGGGCGCACCGTGACGGAAAACAGCAAGGGCCGCGCAAGCGGCCCTTGTCATTGCTGCTGCCGGCGAACCGCCGGCCACGCCATCAGCGCGTGAAGATCCAGGCCGCGACGACGCCGCCGAAGATGATCCGGTACCAGGCGAATACGCGGTAGGTATGGTTGGCGACAAAGCGCAGCACCGCGCGCACCACCACCATCGCGCTCAGGAACGCGGCGATGAAGCCCACCGCGATGCCCGACAGGTCGTGCTGGGTGAGCACGCCGAAGTTCTTGTACATGTCGTACACGGCCGCCCCCAGCATCGTGGGCATGGCCAGGAAGAACGAGAACTCGGTGGCCGTCTTGCGCTGGATGCCGGCGATCATGCCACCGATGATGGTGGCGCCCGAGCGCGAGGTGCCCGGGATCATGGCCAGGCATTGCGCCACGCCCACGCCGAGGGCCTGCTTCCAGGAGATCTGCTCCAGCGTGCGGGCCGTGGCGCGCTCATCCGAGGCGGTATCGTCGGCCGCGCCCGGCATGTCGCCCGGCGTATGGTGCGTCTTGCGCTCCACGTACAGCATGATCAGGCCGCCCAGCACCAGGGTCACGACCACCACGGCCGGGTGATAGAAGATGCTCTTGATGGACTTGATGAAGATGGCGCCGACGACGGCGGCCGGCAGGAAGGCGATGATCAGGTTGCGGGTGAAAGCGACCTCGGTGGGCACCCCGGTCAGCGTGCCGCGGATCAGCGTCAGCAGGCGCGCGCGGAACACCCACATCACCGCCAGGATGGAGCCCAGCTGGATCACCACCTCGAATACCTTGCCCTGGCTGGATTCGAAATTGATCCAGTCGCCCACCAGGATAAGGTGGCCGGTGCTGGACACGGGAATGAATTCCGTCAGGCCCTCGATGATGCCCAGGACGAAAGCTTTGATCAGATATAGGGTGTTTTCGGTCACGATGGCAGGTCGGTCCAGTTAGTCGTTGGCTAGGGATTCGTCGTCCGCAAGCATTTCCTGCGGCCGCTTCTCGACGCGCACCAGCGCGATGCGGCGGCCGTCCATTTCCAGGACTTCAAAGCGGAAATGCTCATGGTGGATCTCGTACTCGCAGACGTCGCCCGGCTTGGGCAGGTGCCCGAAGCGCGACAGCAGGTACCCCGCCAGGGTTGAAAAATCCTGGGCATCATCGACCAGGCCCTCGGTTTCCAGCACCTGCTCGACATGGTGCAGATCAGCCGCGCCGTCGATTTTCCAGGTGTTCTCGCCGTCGGCGACGATGTCGGGAAGCTCATCTTCGTCGGGGAATTCGCCGGCGATCGCCTCGAACACGTCGATCGGCGTCACCAGGCCCTCGATGGCGCCGAACTCGTCGGCCACCAGCACCAGCTGGCCGCGCGAACGCTTGAGCGTGTCCATCAGGCGCAGGATGCCGATGGACTCGTGCACGATGATGGGGTCGCGCAGACGGTTGCGGCGCACCCTGCCCTCGGTGATCAGGTCGGCCACCAGATCCTTGGCGCGGCCGATGCCCAGCACCTCGTCCAGGGAACCCCGGCAAACGGGGAAAAAGCTGTGCGGCGCCTCGGTCAGCTGGCGGCGGATGGTTTCCGGGTCGTCGTCGATGTTGATCCACGACACGTCCGTGCGCGGCGTCATGATCGAACGGATCGACCGCTCGGCCAGGGTCAACACGCCGCTGACCATATTGCGCTCCTCGACCCCGAAAGCCGGGATGGCCGGGCCGTTCGCGCTGGGCAGGTCGGGTTCGTCGGCAGGCGGACGCTTGCCCAGCATGCGCAGCACTGCGGAAGCGGTACGTTCGCGCATCGGCCGGCGCGCATCCAGCTTGAGCAGGTTGCGGCGCGCCACCTGGTTGAGCGCCTCGATGGCGACCGAGAAGCCGATAGCCGCGTACAGGTAGCCCTTGGGCACCTTGAAGCCGAAGGCTTCAGCCAGCAGCGAAAAGCCGATCATGAGCAGGAAGCCCAGGCACAGCACCACCACCGTGGGGTGGGCGTTGACGAAGCGCGTCAGCGGCTTGGACGCCAGCAGCATGATGCCGATGGCGATGATCACGGCAATCATCATGATGGCCAGGTGGTCCACCATGCCGACCGCCGTGATGACCGAGTCCAGCGAGAACACCGCGTCCAGCACCACGATCTGCGTGACGATCACCCAGAAGCTCGCGTACACGCGCGGCCCCGATGAGCCGCCGTGCTGGGAGCCCTCCAGGCGCTCATGCAGTTCCATCGTGCCCTTGAACAGCAGGAACAGGCCGCCGATCATCAGGATCAGGTCGCGGCCCGAGAACGACAGCGGGCCGATGGAAAACAGGGGGGTGGTCAGCGTGACCAGCCATGACATGACCGACAAGAGGCCTAGACGCATGATGAGCGCCAGGCTCAGGCCCATGATGCGCGCGCGGTCGCGTTGCGCAGGGGGCAGCTTGTCCGCCAGGATGGCGATGAAAATCAGGTTATCGATCCCCAGGACGATCTCAAGGACGACCAGGGTAAGCAAGCCGACCCACGCAGTAGGGTCCAGCAGCCACTCCATCAGGAGCTCCAGAAGTTACACGACCGGTAATCGTACATGGAAAATCCGTGACACGCCGGTGACGAACCCCGTCCTTATGCCTGAGGCGCACGCGGTTTAGGCCTGTAGAACCAGGACATCCGGGGTCTGGCGCCATTGCCGGAGCGGACAAAAAAAAACCGGCTTGCAGCCGGCTTTCAGGTCCAGGACAGCCAATCAGTCGCTGAGCTTGAGCGTGCCCTTCATCATGGCCCAGTGGCCCGGGAACGAGCAGAAGTAGGCATAGGCCTCGCCCGGGGTGAGCTTGGAAACGTCGAACGTAACCGAATCCGACTCGCCGCCGCCGATGACCTTGGTGTGGGCGATGACGCGGGTGTCTCCCGCCTTGACGTAATCCTGCGGCAGGCCGGCGTTCATGCCGTCGGTGGCCACGGCCGTCTTGTCGGCTTCCTTGGTCAGCACCCAGTTGTGGCCCATGGCGACCTTGGCCATTTTGCCGACGTGCTTGAGATGCACGGTGAATTGCTTGCAGCTTTTGTCGACAACCATTTCCTTCAGGTTGTACTGCATGGCGTCGTTGCTTTCTATGGTTGCTTCGCACTGAGCGGCCAACGCGGGCAGGCTGGCTGCGGACAGAGCGATGGCGAGGGTGGCTTTTGCCAGCATGGAGATTCTCCGTAAACGTTGGCGGCTCTTCCGACACGCGCGAGGCACATGCCTAGCGTCGCTGCCGCCACGCACAAGTCTATGGCGCAGCGCAAAGCGCGCTATTGACCGGCATCAATAGCGCCTCGTTCAACCTCTCCAAAACGGGGATATCCCCTACAAAACGCAGGGGCATTGCCTCCGCACGGTCCGCGCGCGTACGCCGATTGACAAACCGCAATACGACCGATGCCAAGCATTCTTAGGATGCCTGCAAACAAACACAATCAGCAGAGTACGAAAATGCAAGGCAGCACAGCGGCGGGGCGCGGGTTCAGTCGGTACAAGTGGTTCGTGCATGCAGTCTTTCTTTTCTTGCTGCTGCTGTGCTCGCAGGTCTTCAGCGCCGCTCAGGCCCAACGCCTGCCGGATTTCCTGGGCAGCATCCCCATCGGACAGATCTTCCCCGGCGCGGACCGCGCCGACCCGCCCGCCGGCAAGCCCATGGTTGCCAAGGTGTATGCGGGCACGCGCCAATTGGGCGTGGTCTATCTGACGTCCGACGTCGTCAACACCCGCGGCTACTCCAGCAAGCCCATCGACGTGCTGGTCGGCCTGGCCAACGACGGACGCATCGTCGGCGCGCGCCTCGTGGAGCACCACGAGCCCATCGTGCTCATCGGCATTCCGCAGTCCAAGGTCGACCATTTCATCAGCGGCTACGTCGGGCTGAACTTCGTGGACTCCCCTCCCCGCCATGGCGCCCCGCCGCCCGTGGACATCATCAGCGGCGCGACCGTCACGCTGATGGTGATCGGCGACAGCATCACGCGCTCGGCCATCGCCGTGGCGCGCGCCCATGGCATCGACAAGACCGCCACGGTGGCGCCGTCGGCCGCGCCCGTTGCCGCCCGCGTCGTGGACGATGCGCGCGATGCCGTCCAGTCCTGGCAGGACCTGCTGGATGCCGGAGCGGTGCGCAATCTGCGGCTGAACCCCGAGGACGTGAACCAGGCCTTCCGCGCATCGGGCAGGAACGACGCCGCAGCCAATACAGAAGGCAGCACGGACGCGGACGGCTTCATCGACCTGTACGCCGCGCTGGTCAGCGTACCCGAGATCGGCCGCAGCCTGCTGGGCGACACGGAATGGCAGCGCCTGAAGGAAAGGCTCAAGCCCGGCCAGCAGGCCGTGCTGGTGGCCGGCAACGGCGCCTACTCGTTCAAGGGCTCGGGCTACGTGCGCGGCGGCATCTTCGACCGCATCGAGATCATCCAGGACGAAAGCAGCTTCCGCTTCCGCGACCGCAATCACCAGCGCCTGGCCGACGTGGCCGCGCAGGGCGCGCCCGCGTTCCGCGAAGTAGCCCTGTTCGTCGTGCCCGAGGACGCCGCGCTGGATCCGGTCGCGCCCTGGCGCCTGCAGCTGATGGTGCAACGCGTGCTCAGCGTCAGCGACAAGGCCTTCGTCACCTTCGACCTGAGCTATGAACTGCCGGCGGCCTATACCCGGCCGGTGGCGGGCGCGCAGGCATCCGCCGCGCCCCCGCCGACTGCCGATCAAGCCGCCCCGGCCCAGACTGCGCAGGAAGAAGACGCCGCGCCCGCGCTATGGAAACAGATCTGGCGCGGCAAGGCCGGCCAGGTCGCCGTGCTGACGGTGGCGCTGCTGGTGCTGGTGGGCGTCTTCTTCTTCCAGGACCAGCTCGCCAGCCGTCCGCTGCTGCACGACCGCCTGCGGCTGGCGTTCCTGGCGTTCGCTTTGTTCTGGATCGGCTGGTACGGCCAGGCCCAGCTTTCCGTGGTCAACGTGCTGACTTTCTTTTCGGCCATGCGCAGCGACTTCCGCTGGGAATACTTCCTGATGGACCCGCTGGTGTTCATCCTGTGGTGCGCCACGGCCATCTCCATGGTCTTCTGGAACCGCGGCGCCTTCTGCGGCTGGTTATGCCCCTTCGGCGCGCTGCAGGAACTCAGCAACCGCATCGCCCGCCGCCTGGGTGTGCGCCAGCTCAAGATCAGCCACGGCGTGAACCAGCGCCTGTCGACCTTGAAGTACGTGATCTTCCTGCTGCTGTTCGGCTTCTCCTTGTACGACCTGGCGCTGGCCGAACAGTTGTCCGAGGTCGAACCCTTCAAGACCGCGATCATCCTGCGCTTCATGCGCTACTGGCCGTTCGTCGCATTCGCCGTGGCGCTGCTGGCCGCCGGCCTGTTCGTGGAGCGCTTCTTCTGCCGCTATCTCTGTCCGCTGGGGGCCGCGCTGGCAATCCCTGCGCGGCTGCGCATCTTCAACTGGCTGCGCCGCTACCGCGACTGCGGCAATCCCTGTCAACGCTGCAATCTCGAATGTCCGGTACAGGCGATCGACCCCACCGGCGAGATCAATCCGAACGAGTGCATCCAATGCCTGCACTGCCAGATGCTCTACCACCACGAACAGAAGTGCCCACACCTGATCCAGAAGAAGGCCAAGCGGGAGCGCCGCCGCGCGCCCGCCGCCGAACCCGCCGAGCAGGTCATCGTCATGCACCGCGCGCCGAATCCGAATAGCGAACCTGGCGCCTGATCCCGCTTTCCGCACCGCGGCGCCCGGGGCGCCGTCCCTACCAAGGAGTTATCCATGTCAGACAAGAATCCCGACAAGGCCGGCCTCACCCGCCGCAGCTTCCTCGGCACCGCAGCCATCACGGGCGCCGCCGGCCTGGTGGCCGGGGCGCAGATCTCCACCGCCCACGGCAAGGATGCAAAGGGCGGCGCGAACGGCGTGCTGGGCCACGTCGCGCCCGGCGAGCTGGACGAATACTATGCCTTCAATTCCAGCGGCCAGTCGGGCGAGGTGCGCGTGCTGGGGCTGCCCTCCATGCGCGAACTGGTGCGCATCCCGGTCTTCAACCATTGCAGCGCCACCGGCTGGGGCCGCACCAATGAAAGCCGCAAGATCCTGACCGAAGGCCTCACGCCCGAAACCCGCGAGTACCTGAAGGACAAGGGCGGCGTCTTCATCAACGGCGACGCGCACCACCCGCACCTGTCCTTCACCGACCGCACCTACGACGGCCGCTATCTGTTCATCAACGACAAGGCCAACAACCGCGTCGCGCGCATCCGCCTGGATGTAATGAAGACAGACAAGATCACCGAGCTACCCAACGTCTCCGGCGTGCATGGCCTGCGGCCGCAGCGCTACCCGCGCACGGGCTACGTTTTCGCCAACGGCGAGCACATCATCCCGCTGCCCAACGACGGCAAGGTGACGGACGATCCCAAGAAGAACTTCTTCGCCATCTACACCGCCCTGGACGGCGACACCATGAAGGTCGCCTGGCAGGTGCTGGTCGACGGCAACCTGGACAACGGCGACGCCGACTACCAGGGCAAGTACTCGTTCTCCACCTGCTACAACTCGGAGAAGGGCGTCACGGTGGAAGAAGCCTCGGCCAACGAGCAGGACTGGGTCGTGGTGTTCAACATCAAGCGCATCGAGGAAGCCGTCAAGAATGGCGACTTCAAGATGATGGGCGGCGTGCCGGTCGTCGACGGACGCCACGGTTCCAAGTACACCCGCTACATCCCCGTGCCGAACTCGCCGCACGGCTGCAACGCTGCGCCCGACGGCATCCACCTGGTGCTCAACGGCAAGCTCTCGCCCACCGTCACGGTGCTGGACGTGCGCACGCTGGACGATCTGTTCGACGACAAGATCAAGCCGCGCGACTGCGTGGTGGCGGAGCCGCAGTTGGGCCTGGGGCCGCTGCACACGGCGTTCGACGGCCGCGGCAACGCCTACACCACGCTGTTCATCGACAGCCAGATGGTCAAGTGGAACATCGACAAGGCAAAGCGCGCCTACAAGGGCGAAAAGGTCGACCCGATCATCCAGAAGCTGGACGTGCACTATCAGCCCGGTCACAACCATTCGACCATGGGCGAGACCCGCGAGGCCGACGGCAAATGGCTGGTGTCGCTGAACAAGTTCTCGAAGGACCGTTTCCTTAACGTCGGCCCGCTCAAGCCCGAGAACGACCAGCTCATCGACATTTCCGGCGACGAGATGAAACTGGTGCATGACGGCCCCAGCTTCGCCGAGCCGCACGACATGTGCCTGGTGCACCGCTCCAAGGTCCATCCGGTAAGCGTCTGGAAGCGCGACGACCCGATGTGGGAAGACGCCCGCCAGATGGCCAAGAAGGACGGCGTTTCGCTGGACGATGCGGCCAAGGTCGTGCGCGACGGCAACAAGGTGCGCGTGTACATGATGGCGGTCGCGCCCATGTTCAGCATCAAGAAGTTCGAGGTCAACCAGGGCGACGAGGTCACCGTGGTGGTCACGAACATGGAAGTGATCGAGGACCTGACGCACGGCTTCACGCTCGAAGGCCATGGCATCGCCATGGAGATCGGGCCGCAGGCCACATCCTCGGTCACCTTCACGGCGGACCGGCCGGGCGTGTATTGGTACTACTGCCAGTGGTTTTGCCACGCCCTGCACATGGAGATGTCCGGCCAGATGGTCGTCCATCCCAAGAAGACCGCGTAGCGCATATGAAGCTCGCCGCAATCCTTGGGATGAGCGCAAGCAGGACCGCCGGCGCCGCGCTGCTGGCGGCCGCCGGGCTGGCGCTGTCGGGCGCGGCGGCCGCGGCGACCGTGGAGATCGCCGCGGGCGCCGACCTGACGGCGGCGATCGCCTCTGCCGCGGCCGGCGACGTGCTGCGGCTGGCGCCCGGCTCCTACGCCGGCGGCATCGTCATCGACAAGCCCCTGACGCTGGAAGGCCCCCAGGACCGTTCGGCCGTCATCGCCGGCACGCGCCAGGGGCGCACCGTCTGGGTCACGGCCGCCGACGTGTCGCTGCGCAACCTGACCGTCACGCGTTCCGGCCTGAGCCTGTCCGACATGGACGCCGGCATCTTCCTGGACCGCGAGGCGCACCGCGCGCTGGTGGAGCGCAACGACGTCCTGGACAACCTGGTCGGCGTGCACGTCTGGGGGCCAGCCGACGCTACCGTCCGCGGCAACCGCATCGTGGGCAACAAGGAGCTGCGCGTGGCCGAGAGAGGCAACGGCGTGACGCTGTGGAACACGCCAGGCACGCGCGTGCTGGACAACGACATATCCGCCGGCCGCGATGGCATCTTCGTCAACACCAGCAAGCTCAACACGTTCAGCGGCAACCGCTTCCACGACCTGCGCTACGCGGTGCACTACATGTACACCAACGATAGCGAGATCAGCGGCAATGTATCCACTGGCACCGACATCGCCTACGCCATCATGTATTCGCACCGGCTGGTGGTGCGCGACAACGTCGCGCTGGACAGCCAGGAGCAGGGCCTGATGCTGAACTACGCCAACCATTCCACGATCGCCAACAACACGGTGGACCGCGCCGGGAAATGCGTGTTCATCTACAACGCCAACCGCAACACCTTCCTGGACAACCATTTCTCCAACTGCGACATCGGCGTGCATTTCACGGCCGGGTCCGAAGGCAACCGGATCTCGGGCAACGCCTTCATCAACAACCGCAACCAGGTGAAGTACGTGGGCACGCGCACACTGGACTGGTCGGTGGACGGGCGCGGCAATTACTGGAGCGACAACACCGCGTTCGACCTGGACGGCGACGGCATCGCCGACACCGCCTACCGGCCGAACGACGTGGTCGACCAGTTGCTGTGGCGCGCGCCGGCGGCCCGCATCCTGCTGAACAGCCCGTCGATTTCCATCGTGCGCTGGGCCCAGTCGCAGTTTCCCGCCATCCTGCCAGGCGGCGTGATCGACAGCGCCCCGCTGATGCAGCCTCCGCCCACCGCAAGCACCAAGGAATCCCCATGAGCACCGACCTGGTGGCGCTTACCGGCGTCAGCAAGCACTATGGCGCGCATCAGGCCATCGACGGCCTGGACCTGCAGCTGCGCGAAGGCGAATGCGTTGCGCTCGCCGGACACAATGGCGCCGGCAAGAGCACGATGATCAAGCTCATCCTGGGCCTGATACGTCCCACCCGCGGCCGCGTCGCGATCTTCGGCCAGGACGCGCACAGCCCCGCCGCGGCGCGCCTGCGCGGCCGGATCGGCTACCTGCCCGAGACCGTGGCGCTGCATCCCTCGATGACCGGCGAGGAAACCCTGGCGTTCTACGCCAGGCTCAAGCGCCAGCCGCTGTCGGGCAACGCCGCGCTGCTGGAGAAGGTCGGCATCGCCGGCGCCGCGCGCCGCCGCGTGGGCGGCTACTCCAAGGGCATGCGGCAGCGCCTGGCGCTGGCGCAGGCGCTGCTGGGCCAGCCCCGCGTGCTGCTGTTCGACGAGCCCACCACCGGCCTGGACCCCGCCTCGCGCCTGATGTTCTACGACATCGTCCACGAACTGCGCGCGGCCGGCGCCACGATACTGCTGAGCACGCACGCCCTGTCCGAACTGGCCGGCCATGCGGACCGCATCGTCGTGATGAAGGCGGGAAAAAAGATCGCCGACGGCGCGATGTCGGCGCTGCGGCGCTCCACCGGGCTGCCCATCCGCATCCGCCTGACCTTTGCCGATGCCAGCGCGCCGCCGCCCGGCGGCAATTGGCGCCGCATCGATGCCGGGCGCTTTGAACTGGCCTGCCCCGAGAGCGGCAAGGTCGAAGCGATCCGTGGCATCGGCGCGCTGTCGTCGGCCATCGCCGACCTCGACATCCAGGTCCCGGGCCTGGACGACATCTACGCACATCTGCTTGAACGGGAAGACGTATGAACGCGGTATGCACCATCATCGGCAAGGAAATCCGCGACGGCCTGCGCAATCGCTGGGTGCTGGCGACCGCCCTGCTGCTAGCCGCGCTGGCGCTGGCGCTGGGCCTTTTGGGCAGCTCGCCCACGGGCACCGTCAAGGCCGAGCCGCTGACCGTCACGGTGGTCAGCCTGTCCAGCCTGTCGATCTTCCTGGTGCCGCTCATTGCCATGCTGCTGGCCTATGACGCCGTGGTCGGCGAGGTCGACCGGGGCACAATGGCGCTGCTGCTCAGCTACCCGGTTTCGCGCGGCCAGGTATTGATCGGCAAATTCATCGGCCACCTGGCCATCCTGGCGCTGGCCACGGGCGCGGGCTACGGTTCCGCCGGGCTGGCGCTGCAATGGGCCTACGGCGGCCTGGACCCCAGCGCCTGGCAGCCGTTTGCCCTATTGATCGGCGCCAGCGTGCTGCTGGGCGCGAGCTTTCTCGCCATGGGCTACCTGATCAGTTCGCTGGTGCGCGAGCGCGCCACGGCCGCCGGCATCGCCGTCGGCGTCTGGCTGTTCTTCGTGGTGATCTACGACATGGCGCTGCTGGGCGTGCTGGCGGCCGACCAGGGCCGCCACGTCAGCCCCGGCCTGCTCAACGCGCTGCTGCTGCTCAACCCGTCCGACGTATACCGCCTGCTCAACCTGACGGGCTTCGAGAACATTTCGCTGTATGCCGGCATGGCGGGCGTGAGCGACCAGGCCAGCCTGCCGCTCGCCGCGCTGGTCGCGGCGCTGCTGCTGTGGATCGCCGTGCCGTTCCTGCTGGCGACCGCCGCTTTCAGGAACAAACCGCTATGAAATCCCTGCGACTCATGCTGGCCGCCTCCATCGTGCTGCTGGCCGCGGGCTGCGGCAGCGGCGCCGCGCCCGAAACCGCGCCTCCGCCGCAGGCCGTGACGACGGAGTCCGTCGGCCATTACTGCGGCATGGCGCTGAGCGAACACAACGGTCCCAAGGGACAGATATTCGTCAAGGGGCAGGCCGCGCCCGTGTGGTTCTCCTCGATCAAGCAGGTCTTCGCCTACACCCTGCTGCCCGAAGAACCCAAGGGCATCAGCGCCATCTACGTCAACGACATGTCCACCGCGGGCGCGGGCGGCGCGCCGGACCCGGCGGCCTGGATCGACGCGCGGCAGGCGTACTACGTCATCGAAGGCCGCTACATCGGCGGCATGGGCGCCGAAGATGCCATCCCCTTCTCCCGCCGCGACCATGCGCAGGCTTTCGCCGATACCCACGGCGGCCGCGTCGTCACCTTTGCCGACGTGCCGGAAAGCTATGTCTTCGCCCAATAGCCCGCGCCTCTACAGGCCTATCGCCATGAACCCTACCCGCCGCCGTTTCATCGGCATCGCCGCCGCAGCCAGCGCGCTGGCACTGGCCCCCGTCGCCGCGCGCCGCGCCGCCGCCTCGATTGCACCCATCACCTGGCAAGGCACGGCGCTGGGGGCCGATGCCGAGCTGCGTCTCTACCATCCCGACGCCGCAGCGGCCCAGCGCCTGATCGCGCAGTCCTTGCAGGAACTGCGGCGGCTGGAAGCCATCTTCAGCCTCTATCGCGACGACAGCGCGCTTTCGCGTTTGAACCGCCAGGGCTTCCTGGACAATCCGCCGGCCGACTTGCTGCGGCTCTTGAGCGAAAGCCGGCGCTACAGCGAGCTGACCTCAGGCATGTTCGATCCTACCGTACAGCCTTTGTGGCAGCTGTATGCCGAACACTTCTCGCAGCCCGGCGCTGCCGCCGACGGTCCGCCGGCCCAGGCCATCGCGCAGGCGCTATCGCGCGTGTCGCATGCCGACGTGATGCTGGACGACAGCCGCATCGAACTGCTGCGGCCCGGCATGGGCATCACGCTCAACGGCATCGCCCAGGGCTACATCACCGACCGCATCACCGATCTGCTCAGGCGCGGCGGGCTGGAACGGGCGCTGGTGGACATGGGCGAAATACAGGGGCTGGACGGCAGCGCTACGCCGCAGCCCTGGAAGGTCGGCATCGCCGACCCGCGCGACCCGGCGCGCCTGCTCGCCAGCGCCAGCATGACGAACCAGGCCCTGGCGACTTCCGGCGGCTATGGCACCGCCATCGACCCCGCGGGCCGGTACACGCATCTGTTCGATCCCCGCACCGGCCGCGCGCGGCCGCGATACCTGAGCGTGTCCGTCATGGCGCCGTCCGCGACCATGGCCGATGCCCTATCGACGGCTTTCTCGAACATGCCGCTGGAAACGACGCAGGCGGTGGTGCGGGAGCTGGGGCTGCGCGCGTGGTTTGTGGCGGAGGATGGGCAGTTGGTATTGCAGGGTCAGGCCGGCTGAGCCTGCGCCCGCGCATGAAAAAACCGGCCATGGCCGGTTTATTTCATTCTGGCGGAAGCGTTCCGCTTCAAGCCGCCGAAGGCGGATTCAGCGAGGACAGCATCTGCGTGAAGATCTTGGGGCTGGCGGCCAGCACGTTGCCGCTGTCCATCCAGCCTTGCTCGCCGTCGAAGTCGGCCACCAGGCCGCCGGCTTCCAGCACCATCAGGCTACCTGCAGCCAGGTCCCAGGCCTTCAGGCCCACGCCGCAGAAGCCGTCCAGGCGGCCGCAGGCCACGTAGGCCAGGTCCAGCACGGTGGAGCCCAGGCGGCGCACGCCGGTGCTGCCTTCGGCCATCTGGCGGAAACGCGCGGAGCCTTGTTCCGGATCGCCGGAGTTGGGCCAGTGCGCGCCCAGCAGGGCCTCGTGGTAGCGGGTACGGCCCGAGACGCGCACGCGGCGGTCGTTCAGGAAGGTGCCGCTGCCACGGCTGGCCGTGAATAGTTCATTGCGGGTCGGGTCGTAGATGACCGCCTGCGTGACCTGGCCGCGCTGCGTCAGCGCGATCGACACGGCGTAGTTGGGCAGGCCGTGGATGAAGTTGGTGGTGCCATCCAGGGGATCGATGATCCACTGGAATTCCGCCTGGTCGGGGCCTTGCAGGCCGAATTCCTCGCCCAGCACGGCGTGGTCCGGGTAAGCCGCGCGCAGCGTCTCGACGATCGACTCCTCGGCGGCGCGATCGACTTCCGTGACATAATCCCGCGGCCCCTTGCGAGCCACGCTGAGTCGTTCCAAATCCATGCTGGCACGGTTGATAATGGTGCCGGCACGCCGGGCCGCCTTGATGGCGATGTTGAGCATCGGGTGCATAAAATTCCGTACGAATGCGATGAGTTGGCTTGATGATAGGCCGCTTGCCGCCCCCCCGGTCCGCCGTTCCCCGACAGGGGGAAATCGACCCAAAAAACCAGGAAGGCACTAAGCCAAACGTGCCATTTTAAATGACTCAAGCATTTTCACGTGTTCGCTTCGTTATGGTGAACCCCAGCCACCCCGGAAACGTGGGTTCGGCGGCCCGCGCCATCAAGACGATGGGCTTCTCCGAACTGGTTCTGGTCGAGCCTAAATTTCCAGATGTAACAAGCCAGCCGGAGGCCGTGGCGCTCGCCAGCGGCGCGCTGGACGTGCTGGAAAATGCCCGCATTTACGGGTCCCTGGAAGAAGCGCTGGCCCCGGTCACCATGGCATTCGCGCTGACCGCGCGGGTACGCGACCTGGGCCCCCCGCCCTGCGACATCCGCCAGGCGGCCGAACTGGCCCGCGCCCACCTGGGCGAAACGGCCGAAGGCGTGGCCGCCGTGGTGCTGGGCACCGAACGCGCCGGGCTCACCAACGCCCAGATCGCGCTGTGCCATCGCATCTGCCATATCCCTGCCAATCCTGAGTACAGCTCGTTGAACGTGGCCCAGGCCCTGCAGCTGGCCGCCTGGGAGCTGCGCTACGCGCTGCTGGTGGACCAGGGCGCGGCGCTGCTGCCGGCCTCCACCGCGCAAGAGGCGCCGCGCGGCGCGGCGCCGGCTTCGGGCGAGGCGATACAGGCCTTCCTGGCGCACTGGGAAGAAGCGCTGGTCGGCGTGCAGTTCCTGGATCCTGCCCACCCCAAGAAGCTGATGCCGCGCATGCGGCACCTGTACTCCCGCCTTGCGCTGAGCCGCGACGAGGTGGACATGATGCGCGGGGTCTGCACGGCCATGCTGGCCACGGCGCGCCGCAACGGCGGGGCAAAAAAATAGGGGCGCAGGCTTACGCCTGTCCCCCAGCAAGGTTTGCCGGGCGGCTTGCCGCCCGGAAATCGAACATCAGTCCACCTTGGCGCCCGAGGCCTTGACCACGGGGGCCCAGCCTTCCACTTCCGACTTGATGAACTGGCCGAATTCGGCCGGCGTCGTCTTCACGCCCACGGCGCCCAGCTTCTCGAAGCTGAGCTGCACTTCGGGCTTGTCCAGGGCCTTGACCATGGCGGCGTTGAGCTTGTTCACGACTTCCGGCGGCGTGCCGGCGGGCGCGATCAGGCCGAACCACGAAGACACGTCGAAGTTGGCGAAACCGGATTCCTTCATGGTCGGCACGTCAGGCGCGCTCTTGGAGCGTTCGGTCGTGGTCACGGCCAGGGCGCGCAGCTTGCCCGACTGCACGTGGGGCCAGGCCGACGGCATGTTGTCGAACATGAACTGCACCTGGCCGCCGATCAGGTCGGTCACGGCCGGCGCGCTGCCCTTGTAGGGCACGTGCAGCACGTCGATGCCGGTCTGCATCTTGAAGAGCTCGCCCGCCATGTGGATGGACGTGCCGCTGCCGGACGAGGCGAACGCCAGCTTGCCGGGATTCTTCTTGGCGTAGTCCACCAGTTCCTGCACCGATTTCACGGGCACTGTCGGGTTCACCACCAGGATGTTCGGCACCTTGGCGCCCAGCGCCACCGGCGTGAAATCCTTGGTCAGGTCGAAATTGACGTTCTTGTACAGCGTCTGGTTGATGGCGCTGGTCACGGCCACGAACAGCAGCGTGTAGCCGTCGGGGTCTGCGCGCTTTACCTGGTCGGTGGCGATATTGCTGCCGGCGCCCGGCTTGTTCTCGACCACGAAGGACTGGCCGAGGCTTTCGGTCAGCTCCTTGGCCATGATGCGGGCGATCACGTCAGTGGTGCCGCCGGCGGAAAAACCGACCACGATGCGGACGGGCTTGTCGGGATAGGCGGCATGGGCCGAACCCATTGCGAATGCGCTTGCGGCGGTAGCCAGAAGGGTGGCGGCAATACGCCGCAGTCCAGGCTTTTGACCTGTAGTCATAGAGTCTCCGTGCAGGTACTGTCCATTGAATGGACGATTTGAATTGTTCGATGCAGCATTCTGAGCTATACACATGCACTGCATCAAGGTAGAGTCCACAGCACGGACAGTGGTTTTCCCTTGAATATTCCGTAATAACCCGAGTTTTCAGAGATTTTCATGCAAGATAGCGACGCCGCGGCCGCGGGCCCACGCACATTGCGGCGCGGATTGGCCGTCCTGGCCGCCCTGCGGGACCAGGGCCCTGACGGCCTGAGCGTGACCGATATCGCCCGCCTCACGGGCATACAGCGTCCCACCATCTACCGCCTGCTGGCCGCCCTGCTGGATGCCGGGCTGGTGCTGGCCGTGACCGGCACCAAGAAGTACCGCGCCCAGTTGGCGGTGGACCCGGACACGCGCTCGCGCGACCCGCGCGTGCGCCAGCTGCTGCCCGTGCTGCGGCGCCTGGCCGATCGCACCGGCGACGCGGTATTCCTGGTAGTGCGCGAAGAGGACGACTCCATCAGCCTGCATCGCGAGATCGGCAGCTATCCGGTGCAGATCCTGGCCACCTACGCCGGCAAGCGCCAGCCGCTGGGCGTGGGATCGGGCGGCATGGCGTTGCTGGCCGCCCTGCCCGACGACGTTGCGCGCGGCATCGTCGAGCGCAACTCGGGACGGCTGGACGAATACGGCGGCATGACGCCGCAGGAAATGTTCCGCCTGATCGAAAACACCCGCGCCCGCGGCTATTCCGTGGTGGGCAACCACGCGGTGCGCGGCGCGCTGGGCGTGGGCTGCGCGCTGCTGGACGCGCAGGGCGCGCCTATCCTGGCGGTCAGCGTCACGGCCATCATCGACCGCATGCCGGCCCAGCGCCAGCGCGAAATCGCCGGTTGGATCAAGAACGAACTGGCGCGCCTGTCGATGCAGGCCTGAGGCCTGCTTGCCGCCGGCAAAAAATAGGGGCGCCCAGCGGGGCGCCCATTGTCATTCCAGGGAAGGCCACCTGCTTCAGGCCGCCGCTCCCGGCTTGGCGTTCTGGATCTCGCGCATGGGGATCGGCGGCTGGAAGCCCGCGTCTTCCAGCGACTTGCGGATGTCCTGGTACAGGCCCCAGCGCAGGTCCCAGTACTTGGCCGACTCGGTCCATACCCGCACGTTCACGACCACGCCGTTCTCCTTGTAGTCGACCACCTTCACCAGCGGCTCGGGATCCTTCAGCGTTTCCGGGCGTGCGTCGACGATGGCGCGCAGCTTGGCCACCACCACTTCCAGGTTGTCGCCATAGCGCACCGGCACCGGGATATCCAGGCGGCGCGTCTTGTTGCGGCTGTAGTTGGTGATCGTGGCGTTCCACACCGTGCTGTTGGGCAAGGTCAGATGGATGCCGTCGACCTGGATCAGGCGCGTCAGGAAGAGGCCGACCTCTTCCACCGTGCCGTCCACGCCGGTGCTGAGCGCCACGTATTCGCCCGCGCGTATCGGGCGCAGGATCAACAGCATGATGCCGGCGGCGATGTTCTGCAGCGTGCCTTGCAAGGCCAGGCCCACGGCCAGGCCGGCTGCGCCCAGCACGGCGATCAGGCTGGCCGTCTGCACCCCGAAACGCGCCAGCACCGCAATCACGGTGAAGATGCGCACCGTCCAGACCACCGTGCTGTAGAACATGGGCACGATGGTCGGATCGATCTTCTTGGAGCGCGTCGCGGCGCGGCGGACCCAGCTGCCCAGCAGCGACGACACCCACCAGCCGATGATGAGGATCAGCAGCGCAACCGCCAGATTGAGGCCCAGGTCAACCAGCTTGGGAGCCCAGGCGTTAAATTCTTTCAAGGCTTCTTCCATGGATACTCCTGCGGAAAAGTTGAGGCCGCGCAGCGTCCCGGCAACGGACGCCTGGCGGCCTGAAAAAAGCAGCCGAAAACTTTATCAGATGGCGCTTGCGATAAGGGCCGCATCGCGGCCCCGTTGTGTCAAGCTTTGTAAGCACGCGGGTTCAGGCCCGCGCCGGAACTTTGCGGAAATGGTTGTCCCAGGAGACCTCGCGCGACGGCGCCAGCACGGGCTGCTCCTTGCCGGACGCGTCGGTGCGCAGCATCGCTCCCAGGCCGCTGCTCAGCAGGAAGCCGTCTCCGGCGGCCGGCGCCACGCCGCAGCCATCGGCCAGTTCGGTCGTGCCCAGGCAACGGCCGCTGGCCGCGTCCCAGTAGATCACCTGCCCGCCCACCGGGCTGGATGTCGCGACCACGGCGCCCGCGGCATCCACCGCCACCGAACCGACATAATTGCGCATCTGGCGCAGCGCCTGCGTGGGTCCTTCGAACAGTTCCAGCTGCGCGCCGCGCCTGTGCCGTCCCACCAGCGCCGGCCGGTCGGAGGCCGGACCCATGTACTGGCAGCCAAACCAGACGCAGCCGTCGGCGGCCAGCGCCAGGTGGCGGATGGACAGGCGGTGCAAGGCGGGCTCCAGCTCCACTTTTTCCAGCAGCTCGCCGCTGGCCGCGTCGATGTAGGCCAGCGAGGGCCGCATCGTGTCCAGGTTGAGTTCCAGCTTGCCGTAGTCTGGATGCGTCAGGATGCCGCCGTTGGCGACGCACAGCGTCTTGCCGTCGGGCATCAACACGACTTCATGCGGACCGATGCCGCCGCTGTCGAATTCGCCGATACGGCGGTATGCGCCCCCGGGCGAGGCGTCGTACAGCCCCAGCACGCCCCGGCCCGCTTCAAAATCGTTTTCGGTGGCGGCCAGCAGCCGGCCGCCGTCCACGTAGGCGCCATGGCCGAAGAAGTGGCGTTCCTCGTGCATGGGCAAGGCCTGGGGCTCGCCGCCGCGCAGCGAGAAGGCCAGCGCGAAGAAGCCCGGCTGGCGGCCGAAGACGACCGCGCGTTCCCCCGCGGCATCGATGGCGAAGCTGTGTCCGCGCGCGGGCATCGGCACCACCAGCCGGTCATGCCCGGCCGCGTCCAGCAGCGCGGTTTCGTCGCGCCCGCCGCGTTTGCGCGCGCTCAGGTACAGGACTTCGCCGTCTTTGGGCGCAGCCGCCAACGCCGCCGCCGGAGCCAGGCCCAGCGCGGCCGCAAGCGACAAGAAGCGGCGCCGGTCAATCGCCATCGAGCGCATTGAATCCGATCGTGACGCCCAGGGCCGGCGCCAGATTCTCGTCGACGATGGCCTTGGCGTTCTTCAGGGTCAGCGCCGCCAGCGTCAGTTGCCTGCGCCCGTCCTCCTGAGCCAGGGCCTGCTCCAACGGCGTTGGCACATCCAGCAGCGTGCGCGCCGCGCTGGCCAGTTCACCGCGCACGGACTCGGCCATCCAGGCATCGCCCTTGGGCAGCGCATAGGCGCCCGCCTGGTAGAAGGCCTGCAGCCCTTCCAGGTTGGCCGCCAGCAGGCGCGTGGACAGCTGGCTGCGCCAGAATGCGGCGCGCTTGGGCCGCGCCGCTTCCGGCGTGTCGCCCAGCACCGGCAGGATCTTCACGTCGCGTGCGAACTGCAATCCCGTGGAAAGCGACTTCATGGCCTCGGCCGCGATTTCCTGCTGGTCGCGGTACAGGTCGTTGCCGGCCTTGGGTTGCGCAAACTGCCGGCCGAAATCGCCTTCGGCGCTCCAGGCCTGGGCTACATCGCGCGAGATCTGCCTGACGTTGGCGACCACCGCCCGGGCGTAATCGCAGGCGTAGGTGCCGACCTGCCCGCCATCCTGCCGCAGCAAGGCCGGCTCGCCGTACAACACATATTCCAACGCGGGCAGGCCCTGCACGGCCACGCTGCGTCCCGCTAGTGCACCGGGCACGAGCAAGGCGCCGTCCTGGGCGGTGATCAGCGCCTGCACCTGCTTGGGCATGACGCCGCGCGTATCGGGCCAGAACGCCAGGCGCTCGTAGCGGTTGGCCTGCACCAGCGGGCCGAAGCGCAGGAACTCGATGCCGGACCACGCCAGGGCCAGATTTTCGAAAGCCTCTTTGACGCGCTTCGCGTCGGCTGCGCCGGGCTGCGCGCACCAGCCGCCCAGCGCGCCGTCCAGCGCCGACGCCGCGTCAACCATCCTGGCCACGGCGGGACGGGCGTAATCGCGCGCGAGGCGCTCGCCCAGGTCGGAGGGCGGCGCGGCCAGCGCGGCCGAGGGTGCGGCCAGGACCAGCGTCGCGGCCGCGGCGCGCTTGAACATCAGCTTTGCAAATCCGGCCATCACAGCGACTCCAGGAAACGAATGAGATCGGCGCGTTCTTCCGGCGTCATCGCCACCACGCGATCGCGCGCCGGCTTGGCCTGGCCGCCATGCCACAGCACGGCTTCCAGCAAGGTGCGCGCGCGTCCGTCATGCAGCCAGGTGGCATTGGGGTTCACGGTCTTGGTCAGGCCGATGCCCCACAGCGGCGGCGTGCGCCATTCGCGGCCATTGGCCAGGCCGTCCGATACGCCGTCGGCCAGATCCTCGCCCATGTCGTGCACCAGCATGTCGGTGTAGGGCCAGATCAGCTGGAAGCGATGCTCGGGCTGCTTGGCGTTGCGGCTGGTGACGTACTTGGGCACGTGGCAGGCGACGCAATTGGCTTCGTAAAACAGCTTCTTGCCGGCCAGCACCCGCGCATCGTCGGCGTCACGGCGCTGCGGCACGGCAAGGTTGGTGGAATAGATGGTGACGAAGTCCATCAGCTTGGCCGGCACTTCCTCGGGGCCGAAGCGTGGCTGCGCGCCGTGCGGCATGTCCAGGCACTGCTTCTGCGAAGGCGTGCAGTCGCCGGAATGCTGAGGGAACAGAGGCGTGGACAGCCCCATGTCGTTGGAGAAGGCGGCTGCGCTCTGCTGCTCGACCGTGGGTTGGCCGGCCTTCAGGTTGAAGCGGCCCAGCACGCGCGCGCCAGTGCGCGCGTCGGTGACCCAGTTGGCCTTGCCGACAATGCCGTCGCGCTTGTCCGCGCCCACGTTGGCCAGGATGTCGGCTTCGTGGATGGATTCCAGCAGGCCCAGGCCTATCATGGGCGGCGCCAGGCGCGGCGAGATCTGCGTGTCCGCGCGCATCGGGCCATAGCCCAGGTTCTCGATGCGGTAGGCCGGCTTCATCAGCGTGACGGTTTCACCGCCGTTGAGCGCGACCGGGACCGGCTGGTATTCGATCTCCATGCGGCCTTCGGCGGGCAGGCCCGCGACCGCGAAGTTCTGCAGTTGCACGCCGTAAACGGGTTCGGGCAAGGCCGCGATCTCGCCCGGCGCGAGCTTGGGGTGGCCGCGGTCGGCGCCCTGCGGCACCGCCAGGCGCAGCAACAGCGCTACCGCATCGGTACGTTCCAAAGGATCGAAGCCCGGCACCGTGCCGCGTCCGTCCTTGGTGTGACAGGCCTGGCAGGAACGCGCATTGAAGAGCGGGCCCAGGCCATCGGACGCCTGCGTGGAAGCCGGCGCCGAGACCCAGTCCTTGCGGAACAGGCCGTTGCCGACCTGGAATTCCTGGCGCCCTTCGAAGCTCATGTTGGCCGACGGCTGCGAAAAGATGTCGGCGTTGATGAGTTTGTTGGTGGTGGCGGCCCCAGCCTGCATGGTCTCGAAGGTCTCGACCTTGGAGAAATCGCGCGTGGGCGCCGTGATGGCGGTCACGCGTTTCAGATCTTCGGGCGTGAGGTCGTCACGCCCGGTTGGAGCGGCGGCGGCGCCGGCATGGGCCGACGCCGCCAGTACGGCGGCTAAAACGAGTTTCACTTGAATACGGCGTCAGGTTTGTCCAGGCTGTCGGAACCTTCGATGGCAACCTTACCCAGGTCCAGCAGGGCGATCACGCGCTCCAGACTACGGGTCTGGTCGACCAGGCGGTCGATGGCGGCCTGGACCACGGCATTGCCTTCCTTGTTGCCGTCCGAAATCATCTGGTCGTAGGTTTCGACCGTTTCGGCGCGCGTCTTCATCGCCTGCATGGCGGCCACGGTGGCGTCCAGCTTGGCGCGAACCTCGGCATCCAGCTTGGGATCGCGGGCCTTCACCAGTTCCGACAGGCTGGCGCCCGAGACGGTCTTGCCGTCGATGCGGGTGTAGCTGCCCAGGTAGACGTTGCGGATGCCGATCTGGTCGTAATAGTGCGAGTTGTGCGTATTGTCCGAGAAGCAGTCATGCTCTTCTTCGGGGTCATGCAGCATCAGGCCCAGCTTCATGCGTTCGCCGGCCAGCTCGCCGTAGGACAGGCTGCCCAGCCCGGTCAGCATGGCGATCAGGCCGGCCTTCGGATCTTCTTCGACGGCCTTGCGCGCGGCGCCGTCCTTCTTCCAGTTGCCGACCATCTCTTCCAGGTCCGTCACCAACAGATCGGTCACGGCCTTCAGGAACTGCACGCGGCGTTCGCAGTGGCCGCCCGTGCACTGCTTCGGATCGAAATCGGTGTGCGGACGGTTGCCGGCATGGCGTTCCTGCGGCGTGCCCTTGCGGTCTGCCGGCGCGGGGCCGGTGCCGTTCAGGTCCTGGCCCCACAGCAGGAATTCGATGGCGTGGTAGCCCGTGGCCACGTTGGCTTCGTTGCCGTCGGCTTCATGCAGCACCTCGGACAGCAGCTGGGGCGTGATCTTGCTGACGTCGACGGTCTTGCCGCCCACCGAGATCTTGGAATTGGCGATGACGTTGACGGCGTAGTAGGCGTTCTCGTCGTTTTCCGTGCCGTAGGAGGCGTCGACGTAGTCGATCAGGCCTTCGTCCAGCGGCCATGCGTTCACACGGCCTTCCCAATCGTCGACGATGGGGTTGCCGAAGCGGTACGCCTCGGTCTGCTGGTACGGCACGCGCGCCGCAAGCCAGGCCTCGCGCGCGGCCTTCAGCGTTTCGGCGCTGGGCTTGGCGATCAGGGCGTCGATGGCTGTGCGCAGGGCTTTGGCGGAAGTCAGCGAGTCTTCGTAGCCGGCCAGCGCCAGATCCGAATACGTGGCGACCACGGCCTTGGGCTCGGCCGCAGCCTGGGCCGTCCCCCCGAACACCGCAGCGGCCAACACCGCTCCCAACAACAACTTGCGCATCGACTCTCTCCCGTAACAGGAACGGATCCCGCCCCCACGGCGGCCCGCTCAACCTCGAATTTTGAGGATGAGAGTGTAAACAATTTTCGTTTGGTGTTCAGAATAAAGTCAGATACCTGACATTTCTTTGAACCGCGACTCCAGTCCGGGCGGCGCCTGGCCTGTCTAGATGCGCCTCAGCGTTGCAACGGAGATTTCGCCGTTTCCCTGGCAGCCAGCACCGCCACCGCCGTCACGATCAGCGCCGCCGCCACGTACAGCGATATGGCAAAGGTCGAGTTCCAGGACTTGAACAGGCTGGCGATGATCAGCGGCGCGAACCCGCCGCCGACGATGCCGGCCAGGGTGTAGGCCAGGGACGAACCCGCATAGCGCACACGGCCCGGAAACTGCTCGGTGATGAAGGCGGCCTGCGGGCCGTACATCAGCGCGTGGATCAGCAGGCCCACCACGACGGCAGCGCAGATGGCGATGGGATGCGCGGTGTCCATCAGCACGAAGAAGACGAAGGCCCAGATCATGCCCAGTACCGCGCCCGCCAGATACACCGGACGGCGGCCGATCTTGTCTGATAGATGCCCGCACAGCGGCACCGCTATCGCGTTGAGCGCGGCGCCCAGCATGGTCGCGGTAAGCGCCATGGGCCGCGACAGGTGCAGCACCGTGGTGACGTAGGTCAGCGTGAACACCACCACCAACGCATAAAGCACGTCGGAGCCGATGCGCGAGCCACCCGCTATCAGCAGCTGCCGCCAGTACTGGCCCAGCACTTCCTTGATGGGCGTGGCGGCGGTTTCGCGCTTCTGCTCCATTTCCAGGAACACGGGAGTTTCCTCCACCCCGCGGCGCAGCCACAGGCCGAACAGCACCAGCGCCACGCTGGAGACGAAGGGCACGCGCCAACCCCAGGCCTGGAAATCTTCGGGACTCAGGAAGGCCGAGACCGCGGCGATGAAGCCCGTGCCTATCAGCGTGCCGCAGGACGGACCGATCTGCGTGAAGGAAGCGTTGCGCCCGCGCTGGTCCGGCTTGCCATGCTCCATCGACAGCAGCACCGCGCCAGCCCATTCGCCGCCCAGCGCCACGCCCTGTACAAAGCGCAAGGCCACCAGCGCCACCGGCGCCCACACGCCCCAGGACGCGTAGGTCGGCAACAACCCCATCAGGCCGGTGGACACGCCCATGATGACCAGGGTGGCGACCAGGACGAACTTGCGTCCCAGCCGATCACCCAGGTGGCCAAAGACGAAGCCGCCCAGGGGCCGCGACACGTAGCCCACGGCATAGGTGGAAAACGCCAGGATCGTGCCCGTCAGCGGGTCGAAGGACGGAAAGAAGATGGCGTTGAATACCAGCGCAGCCATCAGGTTGTAGATGGTGAAGTCGTACCACTCCAGCGTGGTGCCGACCGAGCTGGCCAGGGCCAGCCTGCGCATCTTGTTGGGCGCTGCCGCGGTCTTGACCGCCGCGGCGCCGTATAGCGTTTGTTCAGCCATGGGATTCCCCTTGAATCGGATGTTTGGTGACTGGCCGCAATGGGCTCAGCGCAGGTCGGCGGCCGTCAGCTTCCAGCCCAGTTCCAGCAGCCAGGCGCCCGCCGGATCGGTATCGAACGCGCTGCAAGCCCGGTCGCGCAGGACGCGAGCGGCGGCCGCGGAACTCGCTTCCGCCACGAACAGCGGCGCCAGCACGCGGTTTTCGGCGGACTCGCGCGGCAGCGGCGTGCTGAGCGCCGCGTCCGGCACCAGCAGGTAGGACTGCACGAAGCCGTCCGCCTGCGCCAGTTCGGCGCCCAGCGCCTGCGCCCGCGCCACCAGCGCTTCGCTGTCATTCGTCGCCGGCAGAGGCAGGACCGCGATCTCGCTGCCGGAGCCAAAGCCCGTCACGGCCCGCACGGCGCACACGCGGCGCATCGGGTCGCGCATGCGGTCCAGGTTGGTCACCGACCACTCGGTCTGGCGCTCGAACGCCTTGCGATAGTCCGCCGTGGTGAAGGCGGCCAGCGATTCGGTGCGATACAGGCCCAGATACTTGCGGCCGCCTGCGCGCGACAGGTAGCGCGCGCCCGACAGAAAGCCGGGGATGCGCACACGTTCTTCCACGTGTTCGCGGTCGTACCAGCGGTTGAAATCGGCTTCGTGGGCGGGGTCGGCGTCAGTGGCGACGAACAGCAGGCCGTGCGGCGGGAGAGTGGATTCGGTGCGCGTGCTCATGGGCGGAAGACAGGAAATTCCTTCGATTACGGAAGGCTCCATCTTCAGCCGGCCGGCTGCCCCGGGACAAACGAGTAATTCTTCTGCGCGGCAATAAAATTACTGAAAGACGCCCTAGGGATAACACTATTGCGCCGAACCCAATCGCGGCGCAGTGACCGAGGACGTGAACTGGTCGGAAGCGCGGCTGGCGAGTTCGGCAACCAGCCGGATTGCGTCCGACCCGGCGCTTTCCAGATAGCTCACCACCAGCAGCTGGGGCGGCACGGGGATGTCGCAGCGGATGATCTGCACCTCGCCTCGCGCCACGTATTCGTAGATGGGCGGCAGCGGCACCAGCGCCCGGCCGAAGCCGCTGCGCACCAGCCGCGCCAGCGCGGAGATCGAGCTGACGCAGTGCACTTTGCCCTGCGGCATGCCGACTTCGCGGTACAGGGCCTTGAGCGCCTCGTGCGGCTGCGATCCCGGGCTCATGGTCAGCACCGGCTCGCTCAGCAGCTGTTGCGCGCTCAGAGCGTCCTCGTCGCCGGCCGGTCCGACCCAGCCCATCTCCATTGGCAGGCAGGCGGTGCTGATGATGCCGCTGTCGTTCAGCAGGTCCGTCTGCAGCGCGATATCGAGCGTGCCCTCGCGCAAGCCCCGGTGCAGCGCGCGCGTGGTTTCGGAGGTGAGCTGGACCTCGATGCCCGGGTAGGTGGAGCGCAGATTGGTCAGGAAGCCGATCAGCCAGGTGTGCACCACGGTCTCGATGGCGCCGATACGCACCAGGCCGAAGACCTCGTCGCCGCCCTTGCCCAGCGACAGGATCTGCTGGCGGATCTCCAGCAGTCGTTCGCCATAGTCCAGCAGCCGGGTGCCGGTGGCCGTCAGCCTGAGCTCCTTGGCGTCGCGCTCGAACAGGCGCGCGCCTATGTCCTCTTCGAGCGACGCGATGCGATTGGCCACGGCGGCCTGGGTAATGTGCAGACGGTCGCTCGCCGCCCGGAAACTGCCCAGGCGCGCCGACCACAGAAAGGCTTCGACAAAACGCGTATTCATCTCGGTATGACGCAGCCAGGGCGTCGCGCAAGGGTTCACGAACCCGGAGCAGCACGCTCCGATCCGCCCACATGCTACGCCATCGCGCGCAGCGCGACACAGGGCCGGTTATGTCCCCTTCAATGGTGCGCCGTGCACCAATGTGGTTCAGACGAGGCACCAGCGCGAGGCCGGCCCGCCACGCTCCCTGGGCGCCTGCCGCCCCGGACGAAGTTGGCACGGCTCTTGCTTGATGCCTGGTATGCCAGCTTGTCTACAAGCGCCACTTTCCTTGCACACCAGGAGCTCCCTCATGATCTACCGCAACGCGCCCCATGCCTTCAACGCCACCCGCCGCCGGCTGATCCAGGGCGCCGCGCTGGGCGCCGCGACGTTGGCCGCGCCGGCGCTGACGCGCGCGCAGTCGGGACCCGTCATCCGCATCGGCTTCTGGCCCGTGGCGGCCGGCCTGCCGTTCTACGCGGCGCTGGAAAAGGGCTATTTCAAGGAGGCCGGGTTGAACGTCGAGCCGCTGAAATTCGCGGGCGCGCAGCAGGTCATGGAAGCGATGCTGGCCGGCCGCGCGGACGGCAGCGCCAACGGCACCGGCTCGGCCAACCTGGCCATCGGCGAGATCGCCTCGCCCGGCCTGTTCAAGATCTTTGCGTCCAATCCCAGCAACGCCAAGCACGTGCTGGACGAGTTCATCGTCGCGAAAGACAGTCCCATCAAATCCATCGCAGACCTCAAGGGGAAAAAGGTCGGATCTGGACCCGGCATCCAGAACGCCACGCTGGCCAAAGCAGTGCTGGAGCGCGCCGGCGCAACCGGGGCGACCGTGGTCGAGCTGGCGATAAGCCAGCACGTCGCCGCGGTCGCCGCCGGCCAGTTGGACGCCTGCTACACGCTGGAGCCCACGGGCACGGTGGGCAGGCTGAACGGCACCACCCGCGTGCTGGAATCGGGCGTCATCGCCAAGTACGTGCTGGGCGATCCGATGGCGCCGTGGTTCGGCGGGTCGGCATCGCTGACCACCGCCTTCCTGAAGAAGCATCCCGAGGAAAGCAGGAAATTCATCGCCGCCTATGCACGCGGCATCGAACTGATCCGCAGCAAGCCCGAAGAGGCCCGCCCCTACCTCAAGGGCTACACCGCCATCGAAGGTCCGATGACCGAGGAAGTGCCGCTGGCCGCCTACACCCTCTACAACGAGTTCACGCCCGGCGACATCCAGCACTTCCAGAAATTCTTCGACCTGTTCGCAGACAAGGGCGTCTTCGCCCAGAAGGTCGACGTCTCGACCATGCTCTACAAGGGCTAAGCCATGACCGCAACCACTGCAACAACCGCGGCCGGCCCGGCCGCGACAGCGCGGCCCCTGCGCAAATTCGACACGAGCCGCCTGCTGCCGCTGATCGGTCCGCTGGCGCTCTTCGTGGTGTGGGACCTGGTGGTGCGCCTGCAACTGGTCAGCCCTGTGCTGCTGCCCACGCCCAGCGCGGCGCTTGCGGCGCTGGTCAAGGGCATGGCGGGCGGCCCGCTGCTGGCGGACTTCCTGGCGTCGCTGAACCGCACACTGCAGGCCTTCCTCATCGCGGGCGTGATCGGCGTGCCGCTGGGCGTGCTGCTGGGCAGCAACGAAAAGGCTTATCGCAGCGTGGAGTTTCTGATTGATTTCTTCCGCTCCACGCCCTCTTCCGCGCTGATTCCGCTGTTCCTGATGATCTTCGGCGTCACCGACATGAACAAGATTGCCATCGCGGCCTTCGCGGCGGTGCTGGTGATCCTGTTCAACAGCGCTTACGGCGTCATCAACGCCCGCAAGCAGCGTGTCATGGCGGCGCGCGTGATGGGCGCGTCGCGCTGGCGCATCTTCAAGGACGTGCTGATCTGGGAAAGCCTGCAGCCCACCTTCGTGGGCCTGCGCAGCGGCGTGTCGATGGCGCTGGTCATCGTGATCGTGGCCGAAATGTTCATCGGCTCCGACAGCGGCCTGGGCAATCGCATCATCAATGCGCAGCAGGTGCTGAACGTGCGCGACATGTATGCGGCCATCCTCGCCGCCGGCGCGCTCGGCTATGTGCTGAACATTCTTTTTCTCGTGCTGGAAAAGCGCGTGGTCCACTGGAGCGGCCGCTGATGTCCACCGTCCTCAATCCCGTCATCGCCCCCGGCCCTGCCGCCGCGCCGTTCGAGCCCGGCCCGCTGGGCACCCACATCACCATACGCGGGCTGACCAAGTACTTCGCCGGCTGGCCGCTGTACGAGGACTTCAACCTCGACATCCCCAAGGGCAAGATCGTCTCGGTGTTCGGCCCCAACGGCTGCGGCAAGTCGACGTTGATCAACATGATCGCCGGCCTGATTCCGATCGACTCGGGCGAGATCCTGTTCGACGGCAAGTCGCTGGCTCAGACCAAGATCGGCTACGTCTTCCAGAACTACCGCGAGGCCATGTTCCCGTGGCTGCGCACCATCGACAACATCGCCTACCCGCTGCGCCTGGAAGGCCGCAGCAAGGCCGAGGTGGATGCGCGGGTCGCCGAGCTGGTGGCCTCGTTCGACGTCAAGTTCGACCTGAACCGCTACCCCTATGAACTGTCCGGCGGACAGCAGCAGACCGCCTCGATCATGCGCGCGCTGGCGCCCGGACCGGAGGTGCTGTTCCTGGACGAGCCCTTCTCCGCGCTGGACTTCGAGATGACGCTGTTCATCCGCGAAAAGCTGCAGGAGGTCTTCATGCAGACCGGCACCACCATGCTGCTGGTGTCGCACGACCTGGAGGAAGCCGTGTACCTGGCTGACCAGGTGCTGCTGCTGACCAAGCGGCCCACCCGGGTCGCGGAGATCCTGGATTACCGCGACGCGCGCCCCCGCACGGTGGCGACGCTGTCAGAACCCAGCTTCATCGAAATGAAGAAACTCAGCCTGGAAATCTTCCAGCGCGAAGTGCGCAAGTAAATCACCCGTACCGGAGAGTCCGCCATGACCCAGGAAACCATCGACCAATACGTGCGCAGCGCCCTGGCGCTGGCCGGCTATGCCTTGCGCGAGCAGGCCGTGGCCGACGTGGCGCAGCAGTTCGCGCGCATCCAGGACATCGCGGCCGGCTTCGTCGATGAGCCGCTGGCCGTGGAGCTGGAATCTGCCGCGGTGTTCCGCCCGTGAGCGGCCCCGCGCAGGATATCGCGCGCCAGGTCCGCGCCGGCGAACGCAGCGCAATGGCGGTGCTGGACGCCACGCTGGCGCGCGTGCGCGAGCGCGATCCGCGCTACAACTGCTTCACCGCCATCACCGAAAGCCGGGCGCGGCAGGAAGCGGCGGCCATCGACGCGCGCCGCGCCCGCGGCGAGCCGCTGCCGCCGCTGGCCGGCGTGCCCTATGCGGTCAAGAACCTGTTCGACATCGCCGACCAGGTCACCCTGGCCGGCGCGCGGGTCAACGCCTCCAACCCGCCCGCGCGGCGCGACGCCAGACTGGTCGAACGCATGCGCGAGGCCGGCGCGGTGCTGGTCGGCGCGCTGAACATGGACGAGCACGCTTATGGCTTCACCACGGAAAACAGCCACTACGGCCCCTGCCGCAACCCTCACGACACCACCCGCATCGCCGGCGGCTCGTCCGGCGGCAGCGCCGCCGCGGTCGCGGGCGGCCTGGTGCCGCTGACGCTGGGCTCGGACACCAACGGCTCGATCCGCGTGCCCGCCTCGCTGTGCGGCGTGTTCGGCCTGAAGCCCACCTTCGGCCGCTTGTCGCGCGCAGGCTCGTTTCCGTTCGTCGGCAGCCTCGACCACCTGGGGCCGTTCGCGGCCAGCGCCAGCGACCTTGCCGCCGCCTACGACGCGCTGCAGGGCATGGACGCCGACGACGTGGCCTGCGCCCAACGCCCGGCCGAACCCACGCTGGCGGCGCTGGCCGGCGGCATGCGCGGACTGCGGGTGGCGGTGCTTGGCGGCTACTTCGCCGAATGGGCCGGACCGCAGGCACGCCGTGCCGTCGAGATCGCGGCGCACGCGCTGGACGCCACGGCCGTCGTCGAACTCCAGGGCGCGGCCCAAGCCCGCGCCGCGGCCTTCGTCATCAGCGCGGCGGAAGGCGGCGCCTTGCACCGCCGCAAGCTCGTCACACACTACGACTACTACGAACCGCTGTCGCGCGACCGGCTGGTCGCAGGCAGCCTTGTGCCCGCAACCTGGGCGCAGCAGGCGCAGCGCATCCGCCATCGCGTCTATCGCGAAGCGCTGACGCTGTTCGAGCACTACGACGTACTGATCGCCCCCGCCACGCCGGTGCCGGCCACGCCCATCGGCGCAGACTGGCTGACACTGGCCGGCCAGCGGCTGCCGGCGCGCGCCAGCATGGGCATCCTGACGCAGCCGGTGTCGTGCATCGGGCTGCCGGTCTGCGCCGCGCCGGTCTGGCCCGAACCCGGACAGGACGATCACCTGCCGTTGGGCGTGCAACTGATCGGCGCGCCGTGGCGCGAAGCCGATTGCCTGCGCGCCGCACATGCGCTGCAGCAGGCCGGCATTGCCCGCCTACGCTCTCTTTAACCACCGCTCCGAGGCCACCACATGGGAACCGCCTTCGCCGTCATCGACATACCGCGCACGCTGGCCGACACCGCCTACGGCACGCTGAAGCGGGACATCCTGGACTTCCGGCTGGCGCCGGGCGACCGCTTCACTGAAACCGAGATCGCCGACCGCCTGCAGGTCAGCCGCACGCCGGTGCGCGAGGCCCTGTTCCGGCTGGAGCGGGAAGGCTATCTGGAGGTGCGCCAGCGCAATGGCTGGCTGGTAAAGCCATTGGACTTCAACACGCTGGACCATTTCTACGAGCTGCGCAGCGTGCTGGAGGCGGCCGCGGTGCAGTCGCTGTGCGCGACGGCCAACGCTGCCGAACGCCAGCGCGCGCTGCGCCCGCTGGCCGACATCTGGCTGGTGGACCCAAGCGAACGATCCGCCGACAGCGAGCGGCTGGCAGACCTGGACGAGCGCTTTCACATCGATCTGGTGGCCGCCGCAGGCAACCCCGAGATCGCGCGCGTGCACCGCGCAGCCACCGAGCGCATCCGCATCGTGCGGCGCCTGGACTTCACGCTACCCGAACGCATCGGCAAGACCTACGAAGAGCACGCGGCCATACTCGACGCGGCGCTGGCCGGCGACGCCGCACGCTCGGTTGCGCTGCTGAACGCGCATATCCAGGGCAGCCAGGCGGCGGTGCGCAAGATCACGCTGCACCGGTTGTATTCCTCCCGCAGCGCGCGCGCGGCCTGAACCGGCCGCGCATGCCTGCTTCAGCTCGCCCGCAGCCAGCGCTGCAGCATGCGCGCCACCAGGGGCATGCAGATGAACACCATGACGGGCGTCAACGCTACGCTGGTGATCAGCACCCGCCAGAACACCGGCAAGAGGCTCAACGGTTCGCTGGCCAGCACGGAAAACGCCAGCAACACCGGAAAGTAAGCCAGCCAGATGCTGACGGCCTGCTTCCAGCGCGGCGGCGCGCTGGTCCTGGGCGCGAACCAGTCATCCGTGCCGCTGACGCGGCGCTCGTGGCTGGCGCGCACCAGCGACGCGCCGCGTTCGAGCCACATGCGGCGCGGCAAGGAGTTTTCCCAGCGGGCGAGGCTGGCCGCGTCGGCAAAACGCAGGACTATCTGGTACTGGTCGCCGCCTTCGGCGGGCTGCAGCACACCGGACCCGAGAAAGCCCGGGAAACCTGCCGCGAGGATCTCCCCCTGGCGCATCCAGGACAGGAAATCGCCATAGCGTTCGGGTGCGATGTGCCGGGTGACCAGCATGGTGACCGGGGCGGGAACGGTGGAACGGGACATGGCGGAACTCCTGGATCGGCGCGTAGCTTGTTATGCAGTATTAACCCTAGCAAGCGGCATGCCAGGATCGTCGCGCCGCGCTCCCCCGACGAGGCCGAAAGACCGCGGCCGCGGAGATGGGTGCGCCGCACCGCAAGACACACCACATTGGTGATTACCCCTATATTTCGCACCAGAACGGTGCCAACTGGAGCCGCAAGCATGGATATCAATCTGCCCGACGTCGTGGCGGAGGTCACAGCCGCCCTGGACCGCTACGAAACCGCCCTGGTGAACAACCAGGTGGAAGTGCTGGATGCGCTCTTCTGGAACAGCCCTCACACGCTGCGCTATGGCGCCGGCGAAAACCTCTACGGCTACGATGCCATCCGCGCCTTTCGCGCGGCGCGTTCGCCGCAAGGCCTGGCCCGCCGCGTGTTGCGCACGGTCGTCACCACCTACGGGCAGGATTTCGCGACGGCCAATCTGGAGTTCCAGCGCGACGGCAGCGACCGCATCGGCCGGCAAAGCCAGACCTGGATGCGCACGCCTGAAGGATGGCGCGTGGTCGCTGCCCATGTCAGCCTGATGAGCTGATGCGCCAGCCCGCGCGCAGCCGACATCAGCGCGTCATGATCATGAATAAACATATCCGCGATCGAGATTGAGCGGGCTTGCTTACAGGTCTACACTGACATTCCCGTCCACCCCTTGGAGCCTGCGCCCCATGAGCACCTACAAGATTGCCGTTTTCGTCGGAAGCCTGCGCGCTGCCTCGTTCAACCTGCGGCTGGCCCGCGCGCTGGAAAAGCTGGTGCCCGCGGACTTCAAGTTCGAATACGTGAGCCTGGGCGACGTGCCGCTCTACAACCAGGACAACGAAAACAACCTGCCCGGCCCCGCCGCCAAGCTCAAGCAGCAGATCGCCGACGCCCAGGGCATCCTGTTCGTGTCGCCCGAGCACAACCGCTCCGTGCCCGCCGCCATCAAGAACGCCATCGACTGGGGTTCGCGTCCCTGGGGCCAGAACTCCTGGACCGGCAAGCCCGTCGGCATCGTCGGCACTTCGCCCAGCGCTGCCGGCACCGCGTTGATGCAGCAACACCTGCGCAATATCCTGGCCGCCGAGGGCGCCAACGCCCTGACCACGCCCGAGGTCTTCCTGCAATACACGGAAGGCCTGGTCGATGACCAGTACAACATCACCAACGAAGGCACCCGCAAATTCCTGCAAGGCTGGGTGGACCGCTACGTGGACTGGATCAAGAAGTTCAACCCCTGATCGCCGCCGCTGCCGGCGCGGGCTCCTCCCGGCCGGCAGAGATCGCCCGTCTACCTCCGGGCGATCCAGCCCCCCGATACGTCGGGGGGCTTTTTTTTGCAGCGACGACGGTCGCCGCTGGCGCATCCAATGCCGCCAGGGCACCGGCCCGCCGCCGGGCCACCCCAAGGCGGGCCAGCCCCCTCGGGGGGCAGCAAGCGAGCGCAGCGAGTGCGGCGTGGGGGGCTCACACTTATCCCCGCCAACTGTGGAGAAGGTTGAGGACAGCCTTGGGGCAGAATGAAAAATCCGTGCCCCGCCAAGCACTTGCAAGGGCCGGTCAAAAATTGCGCAATCATCCTTTTGGATGATTTTTGACGCACTTATCCACTGAAATCAGGATGCCCGGGCAGACTTCCGCGGCGGTCTCGCCTGAATGTGGATTTGTCCCCGCGTTCTGTGGAGAAGCATGAGGACAGTATGAGGGCAGGTCGGAAATTCCCTTGCATATCAAGCGCCTGCAAGGGGTGGTCAAAAATGGCCCAAATGCTGTATCGAGGCGCCGAGGTTGTCCCCGCCAAATGTGGATAAGCCTGAGGACAGTATGAGGGCAGGACGCAAAAAGCCTTGTGGGCCAAGCACTTGGAGGGGCCGCTCAAGAAACGCCCACAGCCGGCGGGTTCACGATGCCACGTCGGACCTTGAGCGCCGCAGCCACAAGCGAGACAGGCTTGTCCCCACCGAATGTGGACAAGCCTCTGAACAGTCGGATAACAAGCTGAAAAACTCCTTATCCGACAATCACTTGGAAGGTGTGCTCAAGAAAGAAGCAGCAAGCGGACTCACTCGTTCCCTTCCAGCCGCATGCCTATCTTCAAGCCGACCTGCCAGTACGCCACCTTGCCATCCTTGATATGGCCGCGCACTTCGGTGACTTCGAACCAATCCAGGTTGCGCAGCGTCTCGGAAGCGCGCGCGATGGCCTGCGTGATGGCGTCGTCGGTGGACTTGGTGGAAGAGCCCACCAGTTCGATTTGCTTGTAGACATGATTCGACATAGCTCGTCTCCGCTTAGGGGGTGAGTCGTGCATCGTCGGTCTGGCGGCGGTGTTCCGGCGCTTACGACCGGCAATCCATTCGAACACACAGCATACGCCCACGGCGTTAGAGTGGTGTTACGAGTTCCGTCGCACCGGCCTCGGCGCGGCGGAGCCCGTTCCCGCAACGCAAGCAAGGAGGTGTCGTCATGCCTGAACGAAAAACCCTGGAACGAGCGGCGCGCGACAAACGGCAAGGAAAATCCGCTTCCACGCAGGCCGGAGAATTCGTGCGCGAGGAAATCGACCACGTGCGCGAAGGCAAACATGGCGTGCGGTCCACCAAGCAGGCCATCGCGATCGGACTGTCCAAGGCGCGCCGCGCCGGCGTGGCCCTGCCTACGCCGAAGAAGGCCAGCGCGGCGACCAAGCGCAAGGCGAAGCAGGACAGCGACGCGTCTCATGATGGGCATGCCAAGTCCACCAAACGCGCCAAGGCCACCACCACCGCCCTGAAGAAGGAAAGCGCCAAGCCCGCTTCGCGCACCGCATTGTCGCGGCAGGCCAGCGCATCGGCCTCCAAGCGCAGCGCCGCCGCCCGCTCGGCCGCCGCCAAGAAGGCTGCCGCCACCAAGGGCGCTGCAGGCCGGTCCGCTGCCGCGAAGAAAGCCGCCCGCACGCGCGCGGCAAACCAACGGGCCAGCCACGCGCATTGAAGCCCCAGAAGACCGGCTAGCCCGCCTCGAAGGCCTTGAAGCGTTCGTGCAGGAATTCGCGCAGCCGCTTTACCGCCGGCGAGAGCAGCATGCGGTGCACGCACAGCAGGTATAACGGCGAGGGCTCGCTGGTGTAGTCGGCCAGGACTTCGATGAGCCTGCCCGCCCGCAGGTCGGCCAGCACGTCAAATCGCGACTTGTAGGCCAGGCCATGGCCAGCCAGGGCCCAGCGGCGCACCAGTTCGCCGTCGTCGCCGACGCGGTCGCCCTTGACCGGTATGGTGAGCGCGGCGCCCTCGCGCCGGAAGGCCCAGCGGTCGTGCAGGGTTTCGCCCAGCACGAAGGACAGGCAATTGTGGCGGCGCAGGTCATCGGGCACCTGCGGCACGCCATGGCGCGCTAGGTATGCGGGCGAGGCGCACACCACGCGGCGGTTGTGCTCGGACAGCGGCAGGGCCACCAGTCCCGAGTCGTTCGGCGTGCCATAGCGCACCGCCAGATCCACCGGCTGGCGGTACAGGTCGGCCAGGCGGTCGCTGATGCGCACCTGGAAATTGACGCGCGGATGCTGTTCCTGGAATTCGTCCAGCCACGGCAGCAGCACGTGGCGGCCCAGGTCGGACGGGATCGACAAGGACAGCGTGCCGGAGATCTCCGTCTTGTTGCGCGCTACGGCGTTCCTGCCCGCGTCCAGCGCCGACAGCGCCGCGCGGGCATGCTCCAGATAGCGTGCGCCGTCGCTGGTCAGCCTGAGGCTGCGCGTCGTGCGCACGAACAGGCGCGCATCCAGGGCCTGCTCCAGCCGCTTGAGCGCGGCGCTTGCGACTGCGGGCGTCAGGTCCAGTTCGCGCGCGGCGGCGGAAAAACTGCCTTGGTCCGCCGCCGCCATGAATATCTTCAGATCTTCGAACCGCACCATGCCGGCCTCATTTTCAAAAAATTATTGAAACTGACTGCGATGCTAGCCGCTTTTTCGCTGGTTTGGGCTGGGTAATCATGGCTCCATTCCCCGACACGCAAGGAGTCCCCTTCATGAAAATCGAATTGAACGGCAAGAAAGCCCTGGTTACTGGATCGTCCGGCGGCATTGGCCTGGCCATCGCCGCGGGCCTGGCCGAGGCCGGCGCCGAAGTCGTGCTGCACGGCCGCAACGCCGACAAGCTGGCCCAGGCCGCCGCGTCACTTGCCAAGCAGTTTCCCGCTGCGCGCGTGAGCACCGTGCAGGCTGATCTCGCCACTGCCGACGGCGCGGCCTCGATCTCGGCCGCCCATCCCGACGTCGACATCCTGATCAACAACGCCGGCTATTTCGCGCCCAAGTCCTTCACTGAAATCACGGATGACGACTGGCAGTACATGCTGGACACCAACGTCATGAGCGGCGTGCGCCTGTCGCGCTACTACCTGCCGCGCATGCTGGCCGCCGGCTGGGGCCGCATCGTGTTCATCTCCAGCGAGTCCGCGGTGCAGATCCCCGCGGAAATGATCCACTACGGCGTCAGCAAGACTGCCTTGCTGGGCGTGTCGCGCGGCCTGGCCGAACTGACCGCCGGCACCGGCGTCACGGTCAACGCGGTGCTGCCCGGCCCCACCCGCTCGGAAGGCGTGTCGGACTTCTTTGCCGAAATGGCCAAGGAACAAGGCGTCACGCAGGACCAGATGGAGCGCGACTTCATCGCCCAACACCGCCCCACTTCGCTGCTGCGCCGCCTGGCCACCGTGGAAGAAGTGGCCAACATGGTCGTCTACACCTGCTCCACGCAAGCCGCCGCCACCAACGGCGCGGCGCTGCGCGTGGACGGCGGCGTGGTGCGTTCCATCATCTGATCCGGACAAGCCGCCATGAAAGCCATCGCCTATTTCAAGAACCTGCCCGCCGATCACCCGGAGGCGCTGCAAGACATCACCGTCGCCGACCCGGTGCCCGGCGACCACGACCTGCTGGTCGAAGTCCGCGCCATTTCGGTGAATCCGGTGGACGTGAAGATCCGCGCCAACCGCAAGCCCAAGGACGGGCAGCCCGAAGTCATAGGCTGGGACGCCGCCGGCGTGGTGCGCGCCGTGGGCGCAAAGACCAGCCTGTTCAAGCCGGGCGACCGCGTCTGGTATGCGGGCGCGCTGAACCGCCCCGGCGCCAACAGCGAGCTGCACGTGGTAGACGAACGCATCGTCGGCCGCATGCCCGACAGCCTGGACTACGCCCAGGCCGCGGCGCTGCCGCTGACCACGATCACCGCGTGGGAGCTGCTGTTCGACCGGCTGCGCGTGCTGGACAACGCCGCGCCCAGCCAGGGCAGCCTGCTGGTCATCGGCGCCGCGGGCGGCGTGGGATCCATCCTGGTGCAGCTGGCTCGCCAGCTGACCGGACTCACGGTGATCGGCACCGCCTCGCGTCCGGAAACCCAGGCTTGGGTGCGCGAGCTGGGCGCGCATCACGTGATCGATCACAGCCAGCCGCTGGCCGCCGAACTCAAGCGCATCGGCTTCGAACACGTCAGTCATATCGCCGGCCTGACCCAGACCGACCAGCATTTCGCGCAGATGGCCGAAGCGATTGCGCCGCAAGGCAAGATCGCCCTGATCGACGACCCCGCAGCCATCGACGTGCGCCTGCTCAAGTCCAAGTCGGCCTCGCTGCATTGGGAGTTCATGTTCGCGCGTCCGCTGCACGGCACGCCCGACATGATCGCGCAGCATGAACTGCTGAACCAGGCCGCCCGCCTGATCGACGAAGGCACGCTGCGCACCACCCTGGGCGCGCACTACGGCAAGATCAATGCCGCAAACCTGCGCCGGGCGCACGCCTTCATCGAAAGCGGCAAGGCGCAGGGCAAGATCGTGCTGGAAGGGTTCTAGAACCCGTGGGCCATGCCTCGCCGCTCGCGGCGGCGGGGCATCTCGCAATTGCAAGCAGAAAGCAGTACAAACTCGACTGCGCGCAAACGCATGCGCGACCCAATCGGGAGTCTCTTCTGCTCGACCACATTCTCAATCAGGCGCTTGAACCCGTGCTCTGGGGGATGGTGGCCTTCACCCTGCTGATGCTGCGGCTGGCTCCCTTGCAAGGATGGAAGGCGGCCATCGTCGCCGGCATCACGGCCGGACTGGTCTTCGACACGGTGCAGTTCCGCGTAGGGCCGCCGCGCCTATGGGACTCGCAAGTGCTGGGTTCGGTGCTGGCCGCCCTGCTGGCGGCCGCCGTGTTGGAGACGCTATTCCTTCTGTTGCGCCGCTCGCGAGCCGAGCGGGCCTGAAGCGCCCGGCCGGCATCCGGTCCGGACTGGACGCTGGACGCTGGACGCGCGGGCAATGCACCGGTCTAGGCGCGCCCTTCCCGCTTGGCGCGGGCGTGGGGATCATTGATCTCGGCTTCCAGCTCGGCGATCAGCCATTCCAACCAGCCATTTTCGCTGCGCGCGTAGACCACCGCGGCGGGCGTCTTGCCCGTGCGCCAGCCTGGCTGGTGTGCGTCCATCCACGCCCCCAGGCTTTTGTGCGGCGCCAGCAGGCCTGACAGCCACGACCACAGATAGTCGGGCACGTTGCGGCGGAATCCTTGCGCGCAGGCATAGAGGGTGGGCTCAAGCGGCAGATTG
The DNA here is from genome assembly GCF_058796095.1 of Achromobacter sp. GW823-FHT04E03. Classification (NCBI taxonomy): domain Bacteria; kingdom Pseudomonadati; phylum Pseudomonadota; class Betaproteobacteria; order Burkholderiales; family Alcaligenaceae; genus Achromobacter; species Achromobacter sp. GW823-FHT04E03. The sequence continues at coordinate 2,089,718 of NZ_JBXAIJ010000001.1, forward strand.
CCGGCGCGCGCCAGCCTTGCCTGCACACGGCGCAGCGTTTCGGCCGCGGCCTGCAATTGTTCGGTGCTGAGCTTTTTCATCGAAGGACTCCTGGACTTGGTTTGCCCGGATTATCGCCGCAGGCGGCGCCGCTTTCAAAGCGCCGCTTGCGGGCGTCAGGAACGCGCGGCCCGGGGCGGCTCCAGGCCAAACAACGCGGTCGCGGTAAAGCGCGCGCCGGGCTCGAGCGTCCGCATGCCGGTGCGGGTCTCGCCGCCCGCCGCCAGGTTGAACGCGTCCGCCACGTTGGTGACCGGCTCGACGCACAGGAACTCCGACCCGCCCGCCGTATAGACCACCAGGTGCGCAAACGCCGGGTCGGCGTGCAGCGATAGCTGATGTCCATCGGGCCAATGCAGGGTGGCTCGCCCCTCCCACTGCGACAGATAGGTATCGCAGCCGCTGGCCGAACGCCGCAGCTCGCGCACATGGACGGACTTGCTGCCATTGGGCAGGCCGTCGGCGTCCGCCGTCCACTCGCGGCGCGCATGCAGCGTGACGCGCTCGGCCGTGAAGTAGGGGTGCAGGCCCAGGCCACAAGGCATGGGCGTGTCGCCGAGATTGACGATGGCAAGCGCCACGCTCAGGCCGCGCGCGTCCAGCTGGTAGCGCTGCACGCATTCGAAAGGCCAAGGCCAGCCCAGCACGCCGGCGGGCTGCTCCAGCACCAGGTCGACGTTGTCCGGGCCGTGGCTGCGCACGCTCCATGGCTGGTACAGGCCCGCGCCATGGATCGCATGGGGCCGGCCGGCTACCGACTGCAGCGCGTGCCTGGCGCCGTTGAAGGTGAACACGCCATCGCGGATGCGGTTGGAGTAAGGCGCCAGCGGATAGGAGCCTGCCCGCGGCCAGCGTCCCGCGGGCCACTGCGTGTCGGTCAGGGGCACGATCCAGTCATGGCCGCCGGTGGACAACCGCGTCAGGCGGCCGCCGCCGCCCGGCGCGAATTCGGCCTGGTGCGGACCGCTGGAGATGGTGATGCGCTCGCTGGCGTCCAGCGTGGCCGGGACGGATAGAACCTGCATGGATAAGAACTCCGGCGGCGGAAACAGGGCCGCGCGCTGCGATTGTGCCGTTTGCGGACGGGCGCGGGCAAGCAGGCCGGCCTGCTCATCCTGCCGCAGCGGCAACGCCGCACAATGCCAGCAGCCGCCCCAACGCCGGATTCCGGTTGGTCTGCAGCCACGCAATGCCGTGCTGCAGCTTAGGGGCGTCCGCGGGCAACGGCCGGAACACCACGCCCTCCATGTTGAAGGACTCGATGTCGCGCGGAATGATGGCCACGCCGGTGCCGGCCGCGACCAGGCACAGCAAAGTCTGGGAAGCCTCCGTTTCCCGCACCACGCGCGGCAGGAAGCCCGCCTCCAGGCAGATCGCATCCATGGCGCCGCGCAAGTGGAAGCCCTTGCCCGAGGGATAGGCAATGAACGGCTCCTGCGCCAGATCCGCGACACGCAATTTGGCCTTGGCGGCCAATGGATGCGCGTCGGCCAGCGCAATGGAAAACTCGCTGAGCATGAACTCGTGCGACACGATGTGCTTGCCCTCCAGCGGCAGAAAACACAAGGCCGCGTCCAGCGTGCCGTCCAGCAGCTTCAGGCGCAGTTCACCCGTGGGCAGCGGCCCCTGGATATCCAGCGCGATATCGCTGTAATGGCGCCGGCAATCGCGCACCAGCCCCGGCAGGCGCACATGGCTGGCGCGTCCGGTATAGCCCAGCCGCAGGCTGCCGGTCTCGCCCCGGCCAGCCTTGCGGCAGGCCTCCACCGCGCCATCGAGCTGCCGGAACATGGGCTGGATGCTATCCAGGAACACGCGGCCCGCCACCGTCAGCGTCACCTTCCGCGTACTGCGGTCGAACAGCTTCACGCCCAGCTCGTCTTCAAGTTCGCGGATGCGCTGGCTCAAGGGCGGTTGGGCGATGTGCAGGCGCAAGGCGGCCCGTGTGAAATTCAGTTCCGTGGCAAGGACCACGAAGCTCTGCAGGTGGCGCAATTCCATAAGTGGTTCCAAGGCTGCTGGCTATTTATATCCACTAAATATAAATCATGCATCGATAATAAATTGGACGACTCAATCTCCACGTCCTAACCTGCCACGCATTCCATAACGACACAGCGTGGAGACAAGCATGGCTGATCTTTCGGGGCGCGTGGCCCTGGTAACCGGTTCGACCAGCGGCATCGGCCTGGCGGTAGCGCGGCGCCTGGCGCGCTCCGGCGCGACCTTGGTGCTCAACGGCCTGGCCGACGCCTCGGCGGCCGACGCCCTCTGCGCCGAATTCCGCGATACCTATGGCGTTCCGGTCCGTTTCCAGCCCTGCGACCTGCGCAAGCCAGCCCAGATCGAGGCCATGATGGCCGAGCTGAACCAGGCCTACGGCGCGCTGGACATCCTGGTCAACAACGCCGGCATCCAGCACGTCAGTCAGATCGAAGCCTTTCCGGTCGACAGGTGGGACGACATGATCGCGGTCAACCTGTCCGCCAGCTTCCACACCATACGCACCGCGTTGCCTGCCATGCGCGCACGCAACTGGGGCCGCATCGTCAACATGGCGTCCATCAGCGGCTTGCGCGGCCGCGCCGGCAAGACCGGCTACAACGCCACCAAGCATGGCCTGATCGGCCTGACCAAATCGGTAGCGCTGGAAACCGCGCAGACCGCCATCACCTGCAATGCCATCTGCCCCGGCTGGGTGCATACGCCGCTGGTGCAGAAGCAGATCGACGCGCTGGCCGAGCGCGAAGGCCTGGACAATGCCGCAGCCACCAACAAGCTGCTGGGCCTGCGCCAGCCTTCGGGCAAGTTCGTCACCCTGGAGCAGATCGCCGGGCTGTGCGAATTCTTCTGCTCGCCCGACGCCGACGAAGTCCGGGGCGTGGCCTGGGCCATGGACGGCGGCACCACCGCGGCCTGAAGCCGCAACGACGGCCTTAATTGAATATGCGCGCAGGCCGGGCCACAGCGCGCAGCGATACCGATAACGCCCGCGAGGAGTACAAGATGCTGGACCACACCCACGCGCCCACCGCCCAGAGCTGGGTCGACAGCGCAGACGGCCATCCGGATTTTCCGGTGCAGAACCTGCCGATGGGCGTGTTCCGCCGCGATGGCGGCGCGCCACGAATCGGCGTCGCCATCGGCGAGCAGGTGCTGGATGTCCGGGCCGCCGTGGAGCTGGGCCTGCTGGAAAGGCTGGACCCGGCCACGCGCCAGGCGCTGTCGGCGCGCAGGCTCAACGATTGGATGGCTTTGCCCGCCGCCACCCGCAAGGCCGTGCGGCACGCGCTGTTCGCCCTGCTGGACGCTGCAAACCCCGGCCGCGCGCGGCACGAGGCCCAGGGCGCGCGCCTGCTGCATCCCCAGGCGCAGTGCGAACTGCTGCTGCCCGCGGACGTGGGCGACTACACCGATTTCTATGCCGGCATCCATCACGCGAGCCATGTGGGCAAACTGTTCCGCCCCAACAACCCGCTGATGCCGAACTACAGGCATGTGCCCATCGCCTATCATGGCCGCGCATCCTCCATCTGCCCGTCCGACACGCCCGTGCGGCGGCCGCGCGGCCAGGTCAGGACCGCCGCCGGCGTCGATACCCCGGCCTTCCGGCCCTCGGCGCAACTGGACTTCGAACTGGAGCTGGCGATCTGGATCGGTCCCGGCAACGCGCTCGGAGAACCGGTGCCGCTGGAACTCGCCGCTGGCCACGTGGCCGGCTACGGCTTGCTGAATGACTGGTCCGCGCGCGATATCCAGGCCTGGGAATACCAGCCGCTGGGCCCCTTCCAGGGCAAGAATTTCGCGTCGACGGTTTCGCCCTGGATCGTGACCAGCGAAGCGCTGGCCCCGTTCCGCCGCGCCGCAATGGCGCGCGGCGACGCCGATCCCGAACTGCTGCCCTACCTGCGCAACGCCGAGGACGCTGCCACGGGCGGGCTGGAGATCGCACTGCAAGCATGGCTGTCCACGCCGCTCATGCGCGAACGCGCGCAGGCGCCGCGGCAGCTGTCCGCATCCAACGCACGCCACCTGTACTGGACGCCCGCGCAGATGGTCGCGCAGCACACGCTGGGCGGCTGCAACCTGCGCCCGGGCGACCTGCTGGGCTCGGGCACCATCTCCACGCCCGACGATAGCGGCCACGGCAGCCTGCTCGAACTGACGCACGGCGGCACGCAACCCATTACCCTGCCCTCGGGCGAAACCCGGCTGTTCCTGGAGGCCGGAGACGAAATCACCCTGACGGCCCATTGCAGCCGCGAGGGTTTCCAGCGCATCGGCTTCGGCGCAAGCCGCGCGCGCATCACCGATTGACGTTCAATACCAGGCATCCCGCTAGACCTGGAGACGGCCGGCAAGCCGGCGGCACACAAAGGAGGAATGACATGAAGAAGATCCTGGCAGCAGGCATGATGGTCCTGGCAAGCGCAGGCAGCGCCCCCGCGCTGGCGCAGGACTTTCCCAACCATCCGATCCGCCTGATCATCCCGTACTCCGCCGGCGGCGTCACCGACGTGGTCGGCCGCGCCCTGGCCGAGCAGTCCGGCAAGCGCCTGGGCCAGACCGTGGTGGTCGAGAACAAGACCGGCGCCAACGGCACGCTGGGCGCGACCCAGATGCTCAACACCGCACCCGACGGCTATACCGTCACCATGGTGCCCATCGGCATCTTCCGCATGCCGCACATCACCGGCACGCGCTACGACCCGGTCAAGGACCTGACCTACATCTCGATGATCGCCGGCTACAACTATTACGTAGCGGTCGCCGCGGACTCGCCCTGGAAGACGCTGGACGACCTGGTCGCCTACGCCAAGTCCAAGCCCGACACGATCTCCTACGGCACGCCGGGCGCCTACAGCAGCCAGCACATCGCCATGGTGCAACTGGGCGAAGCCGCCCAGGCCAAATGGACCCACGTGCCGTACAAGGGCGACGCCGACGCGCTGACCGCCATGCTGGGCGGCCACATCCAGGTGCTGGTCGGCGCCAGCACCATCCTGCCTTACGTAGCCTCGGGCAAGGTCCGCATCCTCGCGTCGCTGGGCGACAAGCGCTCCCCCGACCTGCCGGAGGTCCCCACCCTGAAGGAAGCCGGCTATCCCGTGGTGCACACCTCGCCCTTCGGCATCGCCGGTCCCAAGGACATGGACCCGGCGGTAATCGCCAAGCTCGACGGCGCCTTCCGCGACACGCTCAAGGATGAAGCCTTCCTGGCCCTGTTGCGCCAGTCTGGTGTGTCGCCGCAGTACATGGATACGGCTGCCTACACCAAGGCCGCCCACGCCAGCGCGGAGACGGAGCGCGAGGTAATCAAGAAGTTGGGGAACATCATGAACAAGTGAGGTCCGGACAAAACCAGCATCCGTCCCTCCCCGCAGCGGTTCACGCGCCCGACGGGCATGAATTCCGCGCCGCAAGCCACCCACGCCCACGCGGGATGATGCAGCAATACCTTCGCCTCAAGGCAGAGGCGGATCCCTTATTGCTGTTCTCCCGCTTTGGCGGGACTTCTATGAACTGGTTCTACGACGACACGGAGCGCGGCGCGCATCTGCTGGCGCAATCAGGATCCACACGCTGACGAGCTTAAACATCGAAGACATGCCCGCCGGTATCAGCGCCGCAGGCGCCCTGCCACGCTACGGCGCCCGTCCCCAGTCGCTAACCCGATGAGTCTTCCCTGCGCAGGAGGCGCCGCGAGAACAAAACTGTCACCAGCTAGGTTGTCTGCGTATCCAGATAGTAGAGCGAAGAAATCGTATTGTTATCGCCCGCGACTACAGGCGCCCCGTTAACGGACGAATCGGCAAATACAAACCCGCGAAAGGTTCCCACCTGGTCAATCACCTGCAATCCGGAATATGTATGTCCGACGTCGTCTGCTATATGCCCATTATTGTTGTAGTCGTGGCTGATTTGGTAGCAGACGCGTCCTGTTGTGAGCCCCGCATTTCCGAGAGGCTGCCCCAAATAGCTGAACACCTGGTGTTGTGCTCCAGGGGTATCGTCCCAAAGCACATAGCGCAATACTCCGGTCGTCGTCACCAAAAACACGCTACCCAGGCTCATCGAGTCGATACCCACAGGTTCGTCCACTCCCAGCCACGAGTTATGCCGAATGACGCGCCCGTAAGGCAGATCCTTTTTCATGCCGTTGATGTCAGCACCAGAGGTAAAGCCGACATTTATCCCCCCAAAACCCCAACCAGCGTTTACTGCCGAAACGTCATACGCTCCACTTGGAAGTGAGTAAATCGAGCCTGCCACATAGTTAGCCTGCTGAAGTTCTATCTTCACCAATGTCGCATCTGCCCAGGTCACTCTCCATACTTCCACGCTGCTGCCGAAATCAATACGCACCTCATCGCTTCCCTGGAGCTGCCAGGTACCGAAAATGGTCGTTGCGATAGCGCCTGCATCACTAAACTTCCTCGAACCTTGCAGATATTGGTCTTGATCAAAGTTGTACGGATAGGATGGCTGATTGGCATAGCCAACTTTTCGGCCAACAGAGCCATAGTCCCCGGGAGAGTTTGGGCTCCACACCGGAGCGTCGCCTTGCCAGTACCAGAAATCGGAGCGCATCGTGCCCCCGGGTTGAAAGCTGTACATGCAAAGACGCGTGAAATGTACGCCACTCGGCAGCACCCCTTTCAACGTCACGGCATACCCACCCGGAAACGGATCGTTCTTTTTCATCATCACGCCAGACATAACTTTAGCCTCTCTAGTTGAATCGTTTAAACACTCATCCATTGAGAAATACTCATCGAGGCCGTAGATGAGCAGACGGCCTCAACTCTCGGCAACCACGCCGATTTCGTACATGAGACGCGGACATGCCATTCGCCATGAACCAGCGCCATAAGCTCTACGCTCAGATCGAACCGCAAAGGTCATTTATTCGCCACGCCCGTCTACCGCTCCAGCAATGGTTAGCAACCACAGCCGGCCGCTTGGCAGGGGGGCTTTGCAACAACCAGGGGCAGATGTGACGAGGCCGGGCGCAAGACAAATTGCGCCCCCCTCGCGCCTCGCCCGTTCCGGCCCGATACAATCACGGGCATGAATTCCGCAACGCAAAACACCGCCGCCGACGCCCACCCGGGCCATACCCCCATGATGCAGCAGTACCTCCGCCTGAAAGCGGAGGCCGGTCCCTTGCTGCTCTTCTACCGCATGGGGGACTTCTATGAAATGTTCTACGAAGACGCGGAGCGCGGCGCGCGTCTGCTGAACCTGACGCTGACCAAGCGCGGCTCTTCCAACGGCACGCCGATCCCGATGGCCGGGCTGCCGGTGCATGCCATGGAGCAGTACCTGGCGCGGCTGGTCGCCATGGGCGAGTCCATCGCCATCTGCGAGCAGATCGGCGATCCGGCGACCTCCAAGGGTCCGGTCGAGCGCCGCATCGTGCGCATCGTCACGCCCGGCACGCTGACCGACGACGCGCTGCTGCCGGCCAAGGCGGACCGCGCGCTGGCCGCCGTGTTCGTGGGCGGCACCGCGCGCGCGCCGCGCGCCGGGCTGGCCTGGCTGAACCTGGCCAGCGGCGAATTCCGCGTGACCGAATGCGCGCCGGCGCAGCTGGAATCCGAGCTGCACCGCATTGCGCCGGCCGAGATCGTCTGCGCCGACAGCGCAGAGTTCGACTTCCCCTTCGAAGGCGCGCGGGCCCGCGTGCCCGACTGGCACTTCGAAGCCGACAGCGCCCGCGCCCACCTGCTGGCGCACTTCAAGACCGATACGCTGGCGGGCTTCGACATCGAAGACATGCCGGCCGGCATTTGCGCCGCGGGCGCGCTGCTGCGCTACGCGGCACGCACCCAGTCGCAGGCCCTGGCCCACGTGCAGAGCCTGTCAGCGGAACGCCCCGGGCAGTACGTGCTGCTGGATCCGGTCACGCGCCGCAACCTGGAGCTGACGCAGACGCTGTCCGGCGAAGATTCGCCGACGCTGTTCTCGCTGCTGGACGGCTGCCGCACGCCCATGGGCAGCCGGCTGCTGCGCCGCTGGCTGCACCATCCGCTACGCGAGAACGAACAGGCGCTGGCGCGCCAGCAAGCCATCTCGGCGCTGCTGGCGGGCCGCATGGACATGGAACAGACCTTCGGCGCGGCCGGCTTCGGTTCGGCCGGGCTGCTGGAGTCCTTGCGCAGCGCATTGAACGCCTTCCCGGACATCGAACGCATCGCCGCCCGCCTGGCATTGCGTTCGGTGCGCCCGCGCGAACTGGCCAGCCTGCGGGACGCGCTGCAGGCCCTGCCGGCGCTGCGCGACCAGGTCGAGCCGATGGCGGATTCGCCGCGGCTGGGCGAACTGGTCTCGCACCTGTCGGTGGACCCGGCCCTGGCCGCCCTGCTGGTGCGCGCCATTGCCGCCGAACCGGCTGTCGCCATCCGCGACGGCGGCGTGCTGGCGGCGGGCTTCGACGCTGAACTGGACGAACTGCGCGGCCTCGCGGCCGACGGCGGCGACTTCCTGGTGCAGCTGGAAGCCCGCGAACGCGAACGCACCGGCATCAGCAACCTGCGCGTGGAGTTCAACCGCGTGCATGGCTTCTACATCGAAGTCACCAAGGGCCAGACCGCCAAGGTGCCGGAGGATTACCGCCGCCGCCAGACGCTGAAGAACGCCGAACGCTACATCACGCCTGAACTCAAGACCTGGGAAGACAAGGTGCTGTCCGCCCAGGACCGTTCGCTGGCTCGGGAAAAATGGTTGTTCGAGCAATTGCTCGATGTGCTGGCCGAACACGTGCGGCCGCTGTCGGACTGCGCCGCCGCGTTGGCCGAACTGGACGCGCTGGCCGCGCTGGCCGATCACGCGCGCCGCCACGACTGGATCGCGCCCGAACTGTCTGAGCAGGCCGACATCGACATCGATGCCGGCCGCCACCCGGTGGTGGAACACGCCATCGAGCGCTTCACGCCCAACGGCTGCCGGTTGGAGCCGGCGCGTCGGATGCTGCTGATCACCGGTCCGAACATGGGCGGTAAATCGACCTATATGCGGCAGGTGGCGCTGATCGTGCTGCTGGCGCGCATCGGCAGTTTCGTGCCCGCTTCGCGCGCCCGCATCGGCAAGATCGACCGCATCTTCACCCGTATCGGAGCGGCCGACGATCTGGCGGGCGGCCGCTCGACCTTCATGATGGAAATGACCGAGGCGGCCGCCATCCTGTCGGCCAGCACGCCCAACAGCCTGGTGCTGATGGACGAAATCGGCCGCGGTACGTCCACCTATGACGGCCTGGCGCTGGCCTGGGCCATCGCCTGCCGCCTGCTTGCCCACAACCGCGCGCTGACGCTGTTCGCCACCCACTATTTCGAGCTGACCCGCCTCCCCGCAGAACAGCCGGCCTCGGCCAACGTGCACCTGGCCGCGGCGGAATCGGCCGGCGGCATCGTGTTCCTGCACGAAGTGCGCGAAGGCCCCGCCAGCCGCAGCTACGGGATCCAGGTGGCGCAACGCGCGGGCGTGCCCGCCGCCGTGATCCGCCAGGCCTCGCGCGAACTGGAACGCCTGGAGGCGCAAGGCGCCCCCACGCCGCAGCTCGGCCTGTTCGCGGCCGCCGCTGACGCCGACGCCCAGGCCTATGCGGAAACCGACCGTTCCGACGACCTCGAGGCCCTGGACGCCCTGCGCGAGGAACTCGCCGCCATCGACCCCGACAGCCTGACCCCGCGCGAAGCGCTGGACGCCCTCTACCGCCTGAAGAAGCACCTGCAATGAACCTCGACCATTCCTTGGCCCTGCTGGGCAACCAGAGCCCCAACGACTTCATGCGCCGCTACTGGCAGCGCAAGCCTCTCTTGATCCGCCAGGCCATCCCCGGCTTCAAGCCGCCGGTCACGATCGCCGCCATCAAGAAGCTGGCGCGCCGCGACGATGTGGAATCGCGCCTGATCTGGCGCGAGAACGGCGAATGGCAGATGGAGAACGGTCCCTTCGCGCGCCTGCCCAAGGACAATGAAGGCGACTGGACCTTGCTGGTGCAAAGCGTGGACCTGCACAGCGATGCCGCGTCCGAACTGATGCAGCTGTTCCGCTTCATCCCCGATGCGCGCCTGGACGACGTGATGATCAGCATCGCCAGCCATGGCGGCGGCGTGGGTCCGCATTTCGACAGCTACGACGTGTTCCTGCTGCAAGCGGCGGGCGAGCGTGAATGGCGCTATGGCCGCCAGAAGGACCTGTCGCTGGAACCGGGCCTGCCGCTGAAGATCCTGAGCCGTTTCGAGCCCGAAGAGACGGCCGTGCTGACGCCTGGCGACATGCTCTACCTGCCGCCGCAGGCGGCCCACGACGGCGTCGCCGTGGGCGACGGCTGCATGACGATTTCCATCGGTTTTCGCGCCCCCACGCAGGCGACGCTGGCGCGCGGGCTGCTCGAAGCAGCCGCGGATCAGGTCATGGCGCGCGTCGGCCTCTTGGGCGGCCCCTATGGCGAGCCCGCCCTGCCCGGCCCGAAGCTGTCGGCCGTCTATCGCGATCCCGGCCAGCCCGCGGTCGACACCCCCGCCGCGCTGCCGGACGCGCTGGTGGCTGCCACGCTGGAAACCGTGGAAAAGCTGCGCTTCGACGATGCGCTGGCCTCGCGCTTCCTGGGCTGCTGGCTGACCGAGCCCAGCAATCTCAGCGTGTTCGACGCGCCCGAAGGCATGGACGTGGATCTGGAAGAAGACTGGCCCACCGCAGGCCGGCTGGTGCTGGACCGCCGCAGCCGCATGCTCTATCGCGGCAAGCAGCTCTTCATTAATGGCGAAACCGCCATGGTGCCCGCCGACGCCGCCCTGCGCACGCTGGCGGATGCGCGCAGCCTGGATTGCTCAGACCCATCCTGCGCTCGGTTGAGCGACGAAGCCCGCTCCTGCCTGGCGGATTGGCTGGATTCCGGCTGGATCCGCTACGTCGCGGCGTAGCATCCCGACACGGCCCCGTATCAGTCCTGTACAGAAGGAAATCAGGTCTGATACGCGGGACACATCAAGAAAGAGATAACACGAAGCTGAAAGGTTTGTTGCCGTTAGGATGCGACCTTTTTAACTTTCATACGCGTTGCGCCCGCGTGTTCCTGTAGCCTGACCTCTGGTTTCCCCTAATGGGGTTTCAAGAGTCGTCATCTACAGGAGTCTAAAAATGATGAGCAAAACCTTGATTATTGCCTCGGTGCTGGCCGTCGCGCTGAGCGCCTGCAACAAGAAGGAAGATGCCCCGGCGCCCGCGACCAACCCCGCTCCGGGCGCAAGCACGCCTGCCCCCACCACGACGCCCCCGGCCACTTCGCCGGCTCCGGCGCCCACGCCCAACACCACGCCGGGTGGCGGTTCGACCACCCCGGGCGGCTCGACCACGCCCGCGTCCTAATAAAAACTCAGCGACGAACCCCCGCTCTGAGGACGCAAGAAAAAGCCCTGGCTGCTACAGCCGGGGCTTTTTTGCGTCCAGAGGGCATATGCGCAAGGCGCAGCAACCACAAGCCTTCGCGGCGGGAAGCTCGCCCTCCCTGCCGGCTCGCAAGATCTTCAAAGCGCCCAACAAAAAAAGAGGCCCCCGCAGGGGCCTCTCTTGCGCGGTGCTGCGCGTGAGCGCAGAACCGTCTGGTCTTACATCTTGTCCTTCAGCACGCTCAGCAGGCGCTGGGCGGTGGCGCTGTTGTCGCGCGCGCCATTGGCATCCAGCACGGTCACCACGGTCTGGTCGCCGTTGGCAGCCAGGTGGATACGGTACTGCGGCGCCTCGGCCTTCTTGTCGCCCGAGAACATGCGGCTGAAGAAGCCCGGCTGGTCGATCTTCTCGCCCGTGTCGGTATCGACATAGCGGACGAAGTAGTCGCCAGCGGAGCGATCGCGGTCGTCCACGGCGAAGCCGCCGCCGTCCAGCGCCACGCCAACACGGCGCCATGCGCGGTCGAACGATTCGCTGACGAGCAGCGAGGCGCCCTGTGCGCGGACGTCCTGCTGCACGGCAGGCTTCTGCGGCGCGGCCTCGGCCTGCTGCACCAGCTTGCGGGCGTTGTCGACGTCGGAACCCAGGTAGACCATCATGCGGGCCAGCATGGCGGCGTTCAGGCCCGGATCTTCCTTGCCGTTCTGCCACTGCACCTGCATGCCGTCGCTGCCCACGCGCTTTTCAAGCATCTGGCGGTGGCTGACATAGACCTCGGTATGGCCATTGACGCGTTCGACACGGGTACGGAATTTCTCGCGTTCGCCGCTGTCCCAGGCCGATTCGAGAATCATGCCCAGCGCCTGACGCAGCCAGCTTTCGGGAATCTTGGCCCGGTTTTCAGCCCAGTCGGTTTCGATCAAGCCAGCGCCAGGATTGTTGCTGGCGACGGTAAAGCCGTTTTCGGTCCAGAAGTCCACCAGTCGCGGGAACACGTCTTCCGGCGGACGGTCCACCACCAGCCAACGCAGGTCGCCGTCGCGCTCGACGCGCATGTCCTGGCGGCCGGGCAACACGTTGCTCGTCTTGGGCTGGGTGGCTTGCGCCTGGCCCTGCTGCTGGAACTGCGAATAGGTGGTCGAGCCCGAAGCCGGCGCGCGATAGCGCGGATCGCTGTTGGCCTGGGTCAGGTCGGGCGGGATGCTGAGGGGCTCTCCACGCTGGGTGACTGCGCTCTTGTAATTGACGGACTCTTCATTGCCCAGGAATTGATTGACCTCGCTGCAGCCGGCCAACAACACCAGAGACATCAATGCCGACAAACCGGCATGACGTTTGTTCATACGTATCCTCACGATATTTAGAGCAGGCCCGTTTCCTGGAGCGCGGCACGCACGGTTGCGTGGTGCTGCGATCCCAGTTCAACCAGCGGCAGCCGGTAACCCAGTGCGCTGCGGCCCATTTCGGCCAACGCCCACTTCACGGGGATGGGGTTGGCTTCAACGAACAAAGCCTTGTTCAGACGCGCCAGGTGCGCGTTAAGTTCACGCACCTTGGGCACATTGCCGGCCAGGGCGGCGGCACAGAGCTCGCGCATGAGCTTGGGCGCCACGTTGGCCGTAACGGAAATATTGCCGCGCGCACCCAGCAGGATCAGGGCGGCGGCGGTGGGGTCATCGCCGCTGAAGACCTGGAAGCTGGCCGGCGCTTCGCGCAGCAGCAGGCCGCCGCGGGCGATGTCGCCCGTGGCGTCCTTGATGCCGATAATGCCCGGCACCTGCGCCAGGCGCAGGACCGTTTCGTTGCTCATGTCGGCAACGGTACGGCCCGGCACGTTGTACAGGATGGTGGGCAGATCGACGGCTTCCGCGATGGTGCGGAAGTGACGGTACAAACCCTCTTGCGAGGGCTTGTTGTAATAGGGAACGACCGACAGGCCGGCCTGCGCGCCCACGGCCTTGGCGTGGCGCGTCAGGTGGATGGCTTCGTCGGTGGAGTTGGCGCCCACGCCGGCGATGACCGGAATGCGGCCCGCAGCGTGTTCGACCGCGACGCGGATCAGCTCCGCATGTTCTTCCATGGAGACCGTGGGCGACTCCCCGGTGGTGCCGACCACCACCAGTGCGTCGGTTCCTTCCTGGATATGCCAGTCGATCAGCGACCGGTAGGCCGCGTAGTCCAGACTGCCGTCGGGCTGCATGGGAGTGACCAGAGCCACCATGCTGCCTTGGAAATTAACGCCTGCGGCGGTTGCAGGGGATGCCATAAATGTAGGGCTCCAAAACCCCGCGGCGGGATGCCCCGGGGCCAGAATCAATGAAACCGATGAGTTTAACGGATATTGGCTGAAATCCTACAGAAACCACTGGACGATGGTCGTCCCCAGAGAGAGTACCGGCCGCATCAATAGCCAGAGCACATCCGTCACCAGCAGGATGACGACGATCACCAGGCCATAAGGCTCGATTTTCGAGTATTGCCAGGCCAGGCGATTGGGCAGCAGGCTGAAAAGGATGCGTCCCCCGTCCAGCGGCAGGATGGGCAGCAGATTCAGGGCCATGAGCACGAGGTTGACGTTCACGCCGGCCACGGCCATCTCGAACCAGAACGATTCCTGCAGGCCGGACTCCAGGAAGATGCGCAGCGAAAACGCCCACAGGACCGCCATGAACAGGTTGGCGGCAGGCCCCGCCAGCGCCACCCACAGCATGTCCTGCTTGGGCCGGCGCAAGCGGCCGAAATCCACCGGCACAGGCTTGGCCCAGCCGAACAGCATGCCCGGACTACCCAAAAGCTTGGAGGCCAGCAGGATCGCCACCGGCACCAGCAGCGTGCCGACGGGATCGATATGCCGCGCAGGGTTCAGGCTGATGCGTCCGGCCTGATAGGCCGTGGGATCGCCGAACATCCGCGCGACGTAGCCGTGCGCGGCTTCGTGCAAGGTGATGGCGAAGATGACCGGTATCGCGTAGACCGCAATGGTTTGGATGATGTCATTCATGGCGAACCGGATTGTAGATGAGCCGCGCGCCGGCGCATGCCGGCGTGCAGGTCGGCGCGGCGGACGCGCTAGGCAAGACCGAGGGTGGCAGGATCGCCGCGTCCGACACGCACGACCACAGGCTCGTCGCCGGTGAGGTCTATCACGGTGGTGGGCGATTGCGGGCAAGCGCCCGCGTCGATGATGGCCGCCAGGGAGTGTTCGTAGCGTTCGCGGATTTCTTCCGCGTCGTTCAACGCTTCGGTCTCGTCCTTGGGGATGAGCGTGGTGGACAGCAAGGGCGCCCCCACCTGCTCCAGCAGGCCCAGCATGACGGGATGGTCCGGCACACGGATGCCGATGGTCTTGCGCGACGGATGCGACACGCGCCGCGGCACTTCCTTGGTCGCTTCGAGGATGAAGGTCCAGGGTCCCGGCGTCGCGGCCTTCAGCAACCGGTACTGGCGGTTGTCGACGCGCGCGAAGTGGCCGATTTCAGCCAGGTCGCGGCACAGCAGCGTGAGATGATGGCGTTCATCCAGGCCACGCAGGCGGCGCAGTCCGTCAGCGGCGTTCTTGTCGTCCAGCCGCGCGACCACGGCATAGCTCGAATCGGTAGGCACTGCGACCAGCCCGCCATCGGCCAGCCATTGGGCCGCCTGCTTCAGCAGGCGCGGTTGCGGATTCGCGGGATGAATATCGAAATACAAGGCCATGGGTTTATCCTAACACTCTTGAAGGCCGCTCAGTACAGAGCGGCGATGCAAAATGGCGGGAACGCCGACCCGTCCGGAGAAACAGTATGCGCCTTGATGACTCGCGCGAAAGCAACAATGTGGAAGACCGCCGTTCCAGCGGCCCACGCATCGGCGGCCGCGGCACCATCGGCATAGGCACGATCGTGCTGGCCCTGGTCGCCATGTATTTCGGCGTGGACCCCAGCGTGGTCCTGCAGATGGCCGAAGGCCCGCCCGTGCAGCAACAGCAGGGGCCCGCCACGCGTCCGCCCGCCAACGACAAGCAGGCAGTGTTCGTCTCCAAGGTCCTGGGCGAAACCGAAGATACCTGGAGCGCCATTTTCCAGAAGGACCTGAACCGCCAATACGTGGCGCCCAAGCTGGTGCTGTTCCGCGGCGCCACGCCCACGGCCTGCGGCACCGGACAGTCGGCCATGGGGCCGTTCTACTGCCCGGGCGACAGCAAGGTGTACATAGACCTGGCGTTCTTCGACGAATTGCAGAACCGCTTCAAGGCGCCGGGCGATTTCGCCCAGGCCTATGTCATCGCGCATGAAGTCGGCCATCACGTCCAGCATCTGCTGGGCATCTCGGACCAGGTGGACAACCTGCGCCGCCGCAATCCCGCGCAGGCCAATGCATTGTCGGTGCGCATGGAACTGCAGGCCGACTGCTTCGCCGGCTTGTGGGCGCAGCGCGCCAACGCCGCCCGCAACATCCTGGAAAGCGGCGACGTGGAAGAGGCCCTGACCGCCGCCACCGCGATCGGCGACGACCGCCTGCAGAAGCAGAGCCAGGGCTATGTGGTGCCCGATTCCTTCACCCACGGCTCCTCGGCCCAGCGCGTGCGCTGGTTCAAGCGCGGCCTGGAGAGCGGCAGCATCAAGCAGTGCGACACGTTCGGCGCCAGCTCGCTATAGCCGCGACGCGCCGCCCTTGGGCTGTACATCCATACAGCAAAAAGGGCGGCGCAGTCTTCATCTTGTAAGATTACGCCCCCTCGCAGTGTTGCGCGTGCGCCCGCCGCCGCGCGGCGCTTGCCAGGCGCGCTGCCCGGCGCGCGCATTTCCAAGACCCTAGATCAGTTCCATGGCCAACAAGTTCGAACCGCTAATCACCGTTGATGAGGTGCAAGAGATTCTTGCCGAACCCAAGGAAACCGTAAAACCGATCGCCTGGGTGCCCAAGCCCGCCGCCAGCAATCTCCAATGGATGGAATTCGCCTGTGCCTGCCGGGTCAAGGGCGAAGTGCGCGAAGACGTGATCTTCCGCGCCACCTATCGCGGCGCGCGCACGGCCGTGCACGGCCAGGCCACGATTTTCCTGGCCGAAGCGTTCTGCGCCAGCCTCTTCGTAGGCCCGCACCGCGTGTTCGGCGTGGACACCGACGACTCCTTCCACACCAGCCTGGTGGGCGAAGGCCGGCCTCAGTACCGCAAGCCGCTTGCGGACCGCAGCCATGAACACATCTGGGTGGACGATGGCGAAGGTTATGCCGAGCCCATCGTGCCCGCCCTGCAGAATATCGGCGCGCTGATGCAGTACTTCCTGCCGCGGGCGAACCTGACGCTCACCGGCGGATTCGCGCATCCCCTCAAAGGCCGCCAAATCGAACTGATCCTATGAGCACTTTCCTGGAAGCCTCCGGCTGGACCGTCCTGCCGGCGGGCGAGCACGCCATCCGCGCCATATCGCCCATGACACTGGGCCTGGACGGGCAGCACGCGGCCTTCTTCATCGCGCATCCCGACGAGTCCACGTTCTACCTGACCGACGCCTGTGAGACCGCGATGCACGCGTCCAGCTACGGCATCGACCTGGCGGCCAAGCGCATCGACATCCTGAATGAAACCCCGGGCGTCAGCCTGGCGCACTTCGACCGCGACGGCGCCATCGTCGCCAGCGGTCCCAACGAGCAGCTGCAGGAAGCGCTGTGGGACGCGGTCAAGCTGGCGATGGCGCTGTCGTTCCAGTGCGCCAAATGGATGCCGAAGTTCAGCCAGTTGCGCTTTCGCGCCCAGGTCGGGCGGGCGCTGGCGGCGGGCGTGGGCGTGAACCGCATGGTCAAGGGCGCGCGCGCCAAGGGCAGCAGCGGCCACACGGCCGATTTCGCCTTCGCGGTACGCGCCGCCAGCAGCACCGCGTTGACGTACATCGAACCGATCGCCCTGAAGGCCGGCAAGAAAATGGACTGGACGCAGGTCTACCAGACCCACGGCAAGATGTCGGACGTGAAGATGGCGGACGCGCGCAACTCGCGCATGGTCATCCTGGAGGACGGCGCCTCGGCCGAGGAATTCAAGAAGGCCGTGACCATCCTGGAACAGTCCGCGACCGTGCAGACGCTGGCCAAGACGCGCGATTGGCGGGAAGTCTTTTCCGGCTAGGACGGCGTCAGGCTGGCAGGTTGGTCAGGCCGTCGACGATTTCGCGGCCGTGCAGGATCGCTGCATGCACCGCTTCACGCGGACTGTAGACAAAACCGCCCTCGGCAAAACGCGGAACCGGATATTCGTCGCCGCCTTCGAGCACGGCGCCTGCCTGGACCACCATCACCGACGCTATGAATACGGGGCCGCTGGATTGCGCCTGAACCTCGGCGTCTGCGCCCCGGGACACTTTGGCCGTCAGCCGGTATCCCTTGTAGATCAAGTTGTTCTGATGCACTTCGGATGCCCTCTTTGTGCGATCCAGCATACCCCGCTTGACTATGACAGTTCGGATATGTTTTGTAACGATGGCAGAAAATAGAAACACTGTTGCATCGCGATAGGTGCGTCCCCGTTTCCCAGGAACGCTACGCGCGGCCCATCCGCGCGCCGCATGTCCAGGGTTGACGCGGCTTGCGGCGCAACGCGGGGCGCTGCCGCAACCCGTCCCCACCCGGGTTCACGGGGATTTCCCTAGATCTGTTGCATATGCACACCTTATTGCAGGCTCATGCGGCGACATTCCGGTCCCGGCGCGCAGCGCTCGCGGCGGACTGCTCATCCGCTGGCCCGAAGAAGGTGGGAAACTGCTTTTCGCCCTTCTTCGTCACGCTCAACGCGCGCGAATCCAAGTCCTTGCTGATCCAGTCGCGGCGCGTCAGCGCCTCCAGCAGCGCCGCGCCCAAGGCGCCGCCCAGATGCGAGCGACGCTCGCTCCAGTCCAGGCAGGAACAGGCGAAACGCCGCCGGCGTTGGCGCGCCTGCATCACGTCCACGCCTATCTGCGCCAGGGCCGCCTCGCCCAAAGGCGTCAGCAGGTAATCGCGCCCGTCCGCCGTCAGCCATTGGCGCGACAGCATCGCGTCATGGATGCGTACGGCCAGGGTGCCCGCCATGTGGTCATAACAGGTACGCGCCTCGCGCAGCGCCGAGGGCGTGCTGGGTTTGAACGGCACGCGCTCCGCGCCGGCCACCACCAGCAAGGCCTCCAGCGCATGTCCAACCTCGCCATTGGCCAGGCGGTAGTAGCGGTGCTTGCCCTGCACGGCCATTTCCACCAGCCCTTGTTCCCGCAGTCGCAGGAAATGGCTGCTGGCGGTGGAGGCGCCGATGTCGGCGGCGGCCGCCAGTTCGGTCGCGGTGCGGGCGCGGCCGTCCAGCAGCACGCACAGCATGCGCGCCCGGGCCGGATCGGCGATGGCGCCAGCCACGGCGGAAAGATTGATGTCGGCGAACTCGGATTCCATGATTCGTCACAGACCAAAGTGTTGTGTGCAGAGTCAAGCATACTGCGACTCAACGCAACAAGACAGCGGCCGGCCTGCCCGGACACCCATGCGCGCATCCCGGAAATTCTTTGGCTGGACAGTGCTTTACGCCACCTTCGTGCTGGCGATCTTCGGCTGGGGCGTCGGCTTCTACGGCCCGCCCGTGTTCCTGCATGCCGTGACGCAGCGTACCGGGTGGGGCGTGGCCCTGGTATCCGGCGCCGTCACGCTGCACTTTCTTTGCGGCACCCTGGTGGTCGCCAACCTGCCGCGGCTGTACCGGCGTTGCGGGGTGCCGGCGGTCACGCTGGGCGGCGCCGTGCTGCTCGCGTTCGGCGTGAGCGGCTGGGCCGCGGCCTCACAGCCCTGGCAGCTCTATGCGGCGGCGCTGCTCTCGGGCATGGGCTGGGTGACGCTGGGTGCCGCCGCCGTCAATGCGCTGATCTCACCCTGGTTCGTCCGCCGCCGCCCCGCCGCGCTGGGCATGGCCTACAACGGCGCCAGCGTCGGCGGCATCGTCTTTTCGCCCTTATGGGTTTACCTGATCGGCCAGGCAGGATTTGCCCAGGCGGCCTTGTGGGTAGGCGCGGCGATGGTGGCCGTGATCGCCGTGCTGTCGCGCAAGGTGTTTGCCCTGACGCCGCAACAGCTGGGCCAGGAGCCTGATGGCGCTTGCGCTGCAGCTCAGGCGCCGGCGGCCACGGCAGGCATCGCCTCGCCCGCGCCGGTGGCGGGCCTGTGGCGCAACCGCGCCTTTCTCACCCTGGCCGCCGGCATGGCGCTGGGCCTGTTCGCCCAGATCGGCCTGATCGCGCATCTGCTGTCCCTGCTGGCGCCGCTGCTGGGCGCACAGACCGCAGGCCTGGCAATGGGCCTGGCTACGGCCGCGGCCATCGGCGGGCGCACGCTCGTCGGTTGGCTGATGCCTGCCGGCACCGACCGGCGCAAAGTGGCCTGCCTGGCCTACGCCATCCAGATCGCCGGTTCATTGGTTCTGATGCTGGCCGCAGAGCACGCCTGGGCCATCTGGCTGGGCGTACTGCTGTTCGGATCAGGCATAGGGAACGCGACCTCGCTGCCGCCATTGATCGCGCAGACTGAGTTCGCCCGCGAAGACACGCAACGCGTGGTCCCGCTGATTGTCGCCATGTCGCAAGGCGCATACGCCTTCGCGCCCGCGTTGTTCGGCATGCTGCGGGCATGGTCCGAACAGGCCGGGCAGCCACTGCTCTGGTTCCTGGCGGCGGCGGCCAGCCTGCAGGCCGCCGCCATCGCCTGTTTCGCGTTGGGGCGCGTTACTCCAGCCCGCCGCGGCGGGCAACCAGCCCAGCCATGACGGCATCGCCGTTTTCGCCGGCCAGGCCTTCGGCCACGCCGCGCCTATCGGCAACCGTTCGGTTCTGGCTGACCTTCCATTTGCCTTCGATGCGCGCAATGGGAATCTCCACGCCGACGATGGCGCGCATCTGGACCGCGATGAAATCCGCCGGCGCGTCGGCCACGCGCCAGGGCTGCGCGCGCGCTTTCTCCTGGCTGTCGGTCAGCGCATCCAACTGGGCGCGCAGCCAGGCCGGATCATCCTGAATCACCGGCGCGCCCCAGACGTGCACGGCAACGAAGTTCCAGGTGGGCACGACCTTGTGCGTCTCGGCCTTGGTCGGGTACCACGACGGCGTGACGTAAGCCTGCGGCCCGTGGAATACGACCAGGCATTCGCGGCCCGAAGCAAGGTCGGCAAGCTGCGGGTTGGCGCGGGCCACATGCAGGCGCAATAAGCCATGCGGTCCTTCCGGATACAGCAGACAGGGAATGTGGTTCGCCATCAGCCCGCCCTCCCCGCTGGTCGTGAGCACGCCCAGCGGATGGGCGCGGATGAAATCGTGCTGGACTTCGAGCGAGTCTTCGCGAAAGGCGGACGGCAGGTACATGGCGGGTTCGGCGGTAGCGGCTGAAAACCACAACATACCGCCATCGTGGCTCCATTTCCAGGACCAGCTCAGGTTCTTTTCATGGAGCCAGCGGCATCAGGCTGGCAAGCGCTTTTCCAGCAGGATGGTGGTGAAGCCGCTGTCCCATTCCTCGTCAGGATAGGTATCGATCTCGGCATAGCCGTGCTTGCCGTAGAACTGGCGGCTGCGCATATTGAAGGAATCCGTCTCCAGCCGCGCCTGAGCAAATCCCGCAGCGCGGATGGCCGTTTCCATCCAGGCCAGCAATGCGCCGCCGACACCCTGCCCTTGCCTTGCGGGATGCACATGCAAGGCCCAGATGAAGTCGTTCTCCCAATCCGCCATGCCCGCCAGCACGCCGTCGATTTCGCACACCATGAAAAGACTGCCCCTGGCGCTCACATACTGGCCCGTCTTGCCGCTTGCGCGAAACTGGGCGTCCCTTTCCGCCGTCATTTCCGGCATCCACGTGCTTTCGTAGGTGCGCATCAGCAGGTCTTCAAGCAAGACTGCGTCCTCAGGCCGGCTCGGCCTGATCATGAATTTCTGTTGTTGGTCCGTCATGCGCGGCAGTGTAGCAATGCCGCTCCCAAGGAGATGCGCGCGCTTATCGTCGCACGCGTTCGTATGCCTGGTTCATGCGATCCCGCGCCCCGGTTTCGTTGGCGTAGGCGCGGTCATAGTTGTCCAGGCAATCCTGGGTGGGATTCGGCCACTTGATCGCGGCGATCGCGGCGGTGAGCTCGTCGCGGGCCCGCTGCCAGTCCTTGACGGCGGCATACCATTGCTTGGCGGTGTCCATAGTTGTCTCCCTATGTTCACTCGTCCATCGTAGTCCCGCGGCGGCTTTCCGCGGCAGCTATTACGGCTTACCCGCAATGGAGTCTTCCACGCCCCGCCGATCTTTCGTTTCAGTTTTCCCAAAATGGAATTCTGCTTTGCAGCGAAACGGGGCTTCCACCCCTGCCAAAGCGGAAAATCCGGCGCGAAACGGGGCAATAATTGGGCCGCCCGCGACACGCGCACGGCCTTTCCATCTGCCGCGCCGGGCGCCATTTTCAGGAAGAGAAGAATATGAAGATCCGTCTCGCTCTGGCCGCCTGCTGTGCAGTGATCGGCCTTGCCGGCTGCACCAACCTGCCCAAGCCGCAGAACTATTCCACGTCCCTGGGTGAAAACCAGAGCCGGCTCAAGCAGGATCCCGACTGGAGCGCTGGCATGGTCTGGGTGCGCCCCGGTCCGCCCATCGGCAGCCAGTACCAGAAAAAACTCATTCTGGAACCGGTGCAATACATCCAGGGCGACCGACCGGACGAGCTGGACATGAAAGCCGATAGCGCCATGCGCGAGCGCGCGCTGGCCTACCTGAACGAAGCGATCCGGCGCGAGTTCGAACAAGCCGGCTACCAACTGCTGACACGGCCCGCGCCACACGCAATGCGCCTGAGCGCCGCCATCACCGGCACCTTCCGCAACGAGCGCGACCCCAGGATGATGGAATACATCCCCATCGGCTTCGTGATCGGCCAGACCGTCAAGGCGGCCGGCTACCGCGACCAGTCGGCGCGCCTGCTGCTCGAGGCCGCCCTGCGCGACGCCAATACCAACGAGCTGCTGATCACTTCGCTGGGCACGGTCACGGGCGGCAACCTCCCCGCTGACCGCAAGCCCACCGCGGACGACGTGCGCAGCGCCATCGACGACTGGGCGCGCAACGCGCGCGAACAGTTCGACCGCATCTGGCAGGAAGACCAGCCGGAAGCCGGTTAGAGGCTGCGCTCGCACCGACGGGAACTTCCTGTCAGAGTTGACAGGTCTTGATCCATCAAGGCGGAACAGAACGGGCCAAAGCGGGTCGAATTCATCGCGTTTTTCAACCGAAAATCACGATGTGATGAATATTGACGTCAACCCTCACTTACCCAGTGCCACGGCTAATGCTACTGTTCCGCCTGTGCAAGGAGTACATGCAATGGATCAGAAAACCAAGCCCTGGGCTTTTCCCAAGCCGCATCCGGAAAATACCCCGCGGGGCGAACGCAACAAACAGGAGTTCGACGCTCCTGCCCAAGACCCGAAACCCGCGCCCAAGCCACGCGCGAAGAAGGAGACGCCGGCCGCCAGCCGGGCTCGCACATGAGCCCGGCCGGGCGCCCCGGCCTGCTCCTCGAATAAGCTTATCCCGCCTGCCCATGGCCCAGCGCCCGCATTCGCGATCAATGGCGCGCGTCTCGCGGAAACCAGCATGGCCATGATCGCCGATCCGCCGCTGCGAGGCAGCGGCAAGATTACCGGAGTGTTCTTCGACCCTGCAGGGGAAATCGCGGCCGTGGCCTCCGAGTTTCCCCTGCTCGCGAACCCTCGCGCCCGCGCGGCGTATGGCGGCCAGACGTTGCGCTATCGCGTGGCGCTGTACCGCCACGGCAGTCCCATCCCGTTCGCGGCTTTCGACCAACTGCGCCATCCCGTCAACCACATCGCTTTCCGTCCCGCCCAATCCGTGGTCGCGATCGGCGCAGGCAGTTATGACGGCGGCTATCTGTTCGAAGGCGACCTGCTGGTCTGGGATTGGCGCAGCGGGCTCTCGCGCCGGTTCTTCCGCAACATCCCTGAAGTTGCGCATTGCGCCTTCACCCCCTCGGGCGACGGGATCGAGGCGTGGGTGCGGCCCTGGGACGAAGAATGGGAAGGGCTGCCCGACGATCCGCCCGACGCCGCATTCAACACCTTGTTCGTCGTGCGCACGCCCTACGACGCCGCGACCTGGTCCGATGCCGGTCCCGGCGAACTGGAACTGTCAGGCGACGACATCGCGCCGGCAGCAGATCCCGCCGCGCCGGCGCCAGAGTCCCGCCTCGCGCAATGGCTAGGGCTGCCGCAACTGGGAAGCCGCAAGGCCATCCATGATCTTGCGTGGTTGGACGCCAAGCGCATCGCGGTAGCGCATGGCGGCTGCCTGCTGGAAATCCAAGACGTCGAAGACGGCCTGGTCGCCGCATACGCCGGCGCCGGCCATGGCGCCGAGATCATCCGGGCGGCGGGCATCCATGTGCACGTCGTGGAAGCCTCGAAGCGGCCCGACATGAAGTGGCACCAGGATTCCCGGCTGTATACGCTGACGGATGACCGGCTGGACCTCGTCGGCGAGTACGACGGCGAATACACGTTCTCGGCCTCCTCGCAAGGCGTATTGCTGGGCCGCAGGAACCGCAACCCCGCAACCCGCAACGCGTGCGACCTGCTGCGCGACCTGGGCTCGGGCGCCGAACGGCGCGTGGACCTGGGCCATTACGACTGCTTCAATCACTACATCCGCATCAGCGGCGCGCCGTCGCCGTTCTGCGTGCAAGGCACGCCTGCAAGCTCCCACGAGGCCAAACGCCTGTGCATGGTCATGCCCGACGGCCGGACCAAGCCGCTGTGGCCGGTGCTCAAGGCCAACGGCAAGCCCGACAGCCACGCCATGGAGCTTGCCGGCTGCTACGTCGACGACGCGCAAGGCGCTGGCCTGGTCATCAGCGGGCGGCACTACGCTCCCGCCGTCAACGTCGCCTGCGCCGGCTTCATTTACCGCAAACCGCTGGACCGTGACCGCGAACTCTGGCGACATTCCACCACTGCCTCCGCCAGCGCGGTCGTCTTCATGCCCTGCCCCGGGCTGATCGCCGCCGCGTTCCTGGACGGCGGGCTGCTGTTGCTGGATGCCGCGTCGGGCGAGATCCGGTTGCGCGCCAGGATGCGGCTGGAAGGCCTGCCTGCATTGGTCTTCGCGCTGGACGCCCATGAGGAAAAACTGGCTCTGGGAACGGCGGATGGCCGGATCTCCATCATCGCGGTCGACGAACTGCTGGCGCGCGGCGCGGCGCAGGACTGGGTGGAAATCGGCTAAGCGTAATCCCCTAGGCCCGCGGCCCGCGACTGCCGCTATCCTCGCGGACGTATCTATCCGCGACTTCCCATGACCCCTCGTCTGGATCTGTATACCCTGCAGGTGTTCCTGGCCGTGCTGGAAGAAGGCAGCATCGCCGCGGCCGCCGCGCGCGAACATATCGCGCCATCAGCGCTATCGAAGCGCCTGTCCGAACTCGAACGCGTCCTGGACGTCCCACTGTTTCAGCGCCATGCGCGCGGCGTCGAACCGACCAGCGCCGCACACGCGTTGGCGCGGCGCGCACGCACGCTGCTGCATCAAACCCAGGACCTGGCCGCCGAAATCCGCGACTACTCCGCCGGCCTGCGCGGCCGCGTGCGCGTCGCGGCCAACCTGTCTTCCATTGCGCAGTTCCTGCCGATGGAACTGCGCCGCTTCCTGACCCAGCACCCCAACGTGCAGATCGACCTGGAAGAGTCCGTCAGCGCCGGCGTCACCCGCGCGGTGATCGACAACGCCGCCGACATCGGCGTCTACACCCAATCCGACGACGAAAACGGGCTGGACATATATCCCTACCACCGCGACGTCATGGCGCTGGTGACGCTCTCGGGACACCCCTTGTCGCGACACCGGCAGGTATCGTTCGCCGATACGCTGGACTATGACCACGTCGGCATGCACCGGGGCAGCGCCGCGAACTATCTGTTCACGCGCGAGGCCGCGTCCATGAACCGTTCTCTGCGGCTGCGCTTCCAGGTCACCTCCTACGACGCGCTGGTGTCCATGGTGCGCGCGGACCTGGGAGTCGGCATCGTGCCCACCAAGGCCCTATCCGCCTATGTGTGCGACGCGCTCTGCATCATTCCGCTGACTGACGCCTGGGCGCACCGCCAGCTCAAGTTGTGCGTGCGCAGCAATGAATCGCTATCGGGCGCCGCCCGGCTACTGCTGGATCATCTGATCGCTGAAGCCGCAACGCAGCAATAGGACCCGCGAGCCTGCCCATGCGCGACGCCTGGCCCCCGAGCCATCGCGTTTCGCGATCCCCCGCCGAAGATTGACGATTTGTCCTGCCAGGGTCCATCGCAGAAGATGGTGGCCGACCACCCATGTCCCGGACATCGCCGCGCAAAGCCCTCGCGGGCGCAGGATCCGGGCGCCAGGAGACGACAAGCCATGAGCCTTCCAGACCGAGTCGAAATCGTGGAAGTCGGCATGCGCGACGGACTGCAGATCGAATCCGAGTTCGTGCCCACCGACACCAAGATCCAGATCCTGAACGCGCTGATCGACGCAGGCGTGCGGCACTTCGAAGCCACCTCCTTCGTTTCACCCCGCGCCGTGCCGCAGATGCGCGACGCGCAGGAAGTGCTGCAGGGCGTGCGCAAACGTCCGGGCGTGGTGCTGGGCGCGCTGGCGCCCAACCGCAAGGGCGTCGAACGCGCGCTGCAGTCGCAGGCCGACGAGATCGTCGTGTTCCTGTCGGCCACCGAGAGCCACAACACCAAGAACCTGAACCGCCCGGTCGAACAGTCGCTGCGCGACATCGAGGACATCGCGCAGCTGCTGAAAGACCACCCCATCAAGCGCAAGGGCGCCATTGCCGTCGCCTTCGGCTGCCCCTTCGAGGGCGACGTGGGCCTGGGCCGCATCCGGACCATCTTCGACCACTTCGCGCGCCAGGGCTTCGACGCCGTGACGTTGGGAGACACCACCGGCATGGCCACGCCCCGGCTGGTGCGCGACACGGTCGAGACGCTGCGGGCCGACCATCCCGGCGTCAAGATATCGCTGCACTTCCACAACACGCGCGGCATCGGCCTGGTGAACGTGGTGGAAGGCCTGCGCGCCGGCGTCACCTCCTACGAATCCTCGCTGGCTGGGTTGGGCGGCTGCCCGTTCGCGCCGGGCGCCACCGGCAACATCTGCACCGAAGACCTGGTCTACCTGCTGGACGAGATGGGCGTGGACAGCGGCATCGACCTGGGCGCGCTGATCAAGGTAGCCCAGCGGCTGGAAGGCATCGTCGGCCGTGGCCTGCCCGGCCAGCTGATGAAGGCAGGGCCGCGCCTGCGCCTGCATGACTATGCCGTAGCCGCCGGCGCGATCGGCTGAGGAGCCCCCATGGACAGCAAATCGAATGGCGGCGCGGCCCTGGACCTGTCGGCGGTGCGCGAGACCGGCGTCAACTTGAACCGCCCCGAATGCGTGCTGAGCACGGCCGCGGGCGATCTCTACGTGTCGGACAAGGCCGGCGGCATACGCCACATCCTGCCCAACGGCGACGCGCGCCTGATCGGCGCCCAGTCCGGACTGATACCCAACGGCTTCGCCCTGTTGCGCGACGGCTCGTTTGCTGTCGCCAACCTGGCCGACGACGGCGGCGTCTGGCGCGTGCAGCGCGACGGCACGGCGGAGCCCTACATCATGGAGATCGACGGCGTGGCCCTGCCCGGCGTCAACTTCGTCTGGCTGGACGAGCGCGAACGCCTGTGGATCTGCGTCAGCACCGTGCGTCGCGGCGACCATCAGTTCCGCCGCGACATCGCCGACGGCTTCATCGCCGTGCGCGACGAGCGCGGCACCCGCGTCGTGGCCCAGGACGTGCATTGGACCAACGAATGCCGCACCGATCCGGACGGCACGCACCTGTACGTCAACGAAACCTTCGGCCGGCGCCTGCTGCGCTTTCGCATCGGCGCCAACGGCGACCTGAGCGAACGCGCCGTCATCACCGAATTCGGCAAGGGTACCTATCCCGACGGCATGGCGGTCGATGAAGAGGGCCACATCTGGGTGGTCAGCGTGGTCTCCAACCGGGTCATACGCGTCAGCCCGCAAGGGCAGCAGCAGCTCATGCTGGAGGACGGCGACGCCGCGCACATCGACAGGCTGGAAGCCGAATACCTGGCCAATCGCCTGAGCCGCCCCATGGTTTACGACAACCATAGCAAACGGCTGCAGAACATCACCAGCCTGGCGTTCGGGGGCCCAGAGCGCAAGACCGCCTACATGGGCTGCATCAATGGGTCCCGCCTGGCGGTGTTCGATTCGCCGGTCGCCGGGCTCAAGCCCGTGCACTGGAACTGGTAGGCCGGATCCGCATCCCGGAGGAGACATCATGCACAAGAAAATATCGCAGCAACTGGTCCGCGCCTCGGCAGCCCTGCTGGCGCTTTCGATCACCGCCGCCGGCGCGTTCGCGCCCGCAGGCCAGGCGCAGGCGCGGGAAATGAAGATCGCGACCATCGCCGCCTCCAACAGTCCCTGGGACCATGCCATGCGCGCCTTTGCCGAAGAGGCCGCCAGGCAATCCCAGAACGAACTGCAGGTGCACGTCTACACGGACGGGCAATTGGGCGACATCAGCAAGATCCTCTCATCCATGCAGCTGGGCACGCTGGACATGGGCTACTTCGGCCTCGGGTCCGTGGTGTTCCTGCGCGGCGCCCAACCGCTGAACATCCTGTATGCGCCCTATCTGTTCAAGAGCGGCGAACAGGCCGAGCGCATCATCAACAGCGACGAGTTCGCGCAGATCTTCGACGACGTGGCCAAGAAATCCGGCGTGCGGGTGTTTGCGGCCTTCGGCATACGCTCGCCGCGTGCGCTGCAGACCGTATCGCGGCCCATCAACAAGCCCGAAGACGTCAAGGGCCTGAAGCTGCGCATTCCCGCCATTCCCATCCTGAAGTCCACCTTCGAAAAGCTGGGTGCGCAGGTCGTGCCGCTGGGCATGACCGAAATCTACACCGCGCTGGGCCGCGGCATGATAGACGGCCAGGATAACGGCTTTGATCTTTCGATCCCGTTGCGCTTCCACGAGGAAGCCAAGTACTGGGCGGCGACCGACCACGCCTACGAGCTGACGGGCTGGTTCATTTCCGAACGCGTCTGGCAAGGCCTGGACGCCAGGCAACGCCAGGCGCTGACCGAGGCGGCCAAGGCGGGCGGCAAGGTCGCCACCCGCCTGGACCAGGAGCTGGACGACAACGCAGTCAAGCTCCTGAAGGAAGCCGGCGTTACCTACACGCAGCCCGACAAGGCCGCGTTCAAGGCGGCGCTGGCCACCGTCTACCAGCAGTACGAAGGCAAGGATTGGCCGGCCGGCATGGTCGAACGCATCCAGAAGATGCAGGAGTAAGCCATGGCCGCGCCCATGCCCGCGCCGACCGTGCGCGCCTCGTCCCACGCGGCCTCCGGCTGGCGCGGCCTGGCGCTGAGCGCCGACCGCGCCGTGTGCTGGATCGGCCGGCTGGCGGTCGCCCTGACCCTGGCCATGGTGCTGGTGTTCTGCTTCGCCCAGGTCCTGGACCGCTATCTGCTGAAGACGCAGTTCGACGCCTGGGACCAGGTCGCGCGCATCGGCATGCTGTGGTGCGCGTTCGTCGGCGCGGCCATGGCGTTGCGCGAGCGCCGCAACGTGGTCATAGACATCATCGACCGCCATCTGCCGGAACGCGTGCGGCGCGCGCGCGACCGCCTGTTCGACACCTGCCTGCTGGCGCTGGCCGCCACCCTGTTCTACAAGGGCCTGGACGTGGTCGCCGTGGGCAACTTCCAGGACATCGTCGGAACGCCTTTCACCTACGCCGTCAGCTACGCCTCGCTGACCGTGGGCATGGTGTTCTTCATGCTGTTCCTGGCCCTGCGCCTGCTCATCCCCGACGCCCCCGCGCCGCAGGACGCCTTCGCGCGCGGCGAGCCCGACACTCCGGGAACGCATCCATGATCCTCTTCTCCGTCGTGCTTTTCGTCGTGCTCATCCTGGCCGGTCTGGACATAGGCTTCGCGATGATCACCGCCGCCCTGATAGGCATGCTGTTCAAGGGCGGCGGCGGGGTCGATATCGCCCAGGCGCCGCTATCGATGCTGGGCGGCATAGACGAGACCGCCCTGGTCGCGATCCCCCTCTTCATCCTGGCCGGCGAACTGATGAACCGCGGCGGCGTCACGCTGCGGCTCATCAACTGGTCCATGGCCATGGTCGGGCATATGCGCGGCAGCCTGTCGCAAGTCTCGCTGACCACCAACCTGGTCATGGCAGGCATCAGCGGCTCCGCCGTGGCCGACGCCAGCGCCATCGGCACCGCCATGATCCCTTCGATGAAGCGCGAGGGCTACCGGCGCGGCTACCCCGAGGCGGTCATCGCCTGCGGGGCGATGCTGGGTCCCATCCTGCCCCCGTCGATCCCGATGATCGTCTATGCGGTGCTGGCCAACCTGTCCATCATCCGCCTGTTCCTGGCGGGCATCATTCCCGGCTTCATGCTGCTGGCGGGCTACATGGCCATATGCGCCTGGCAGGCGCGGCGCCACGGCTACCAATCGCGTCCGCGGGCCAGTTGGCCTGAGCGCGCCAGGGTGACGCGCGCGTCCATCTGGGCCTTGATGATGCCCGTCCTGATCATCGCCGGCATACGCTTCGGCCTGCTGACGGATACGGAGGCCGCGGCGTTCGTGGCCGTGTACGCCCTGCTCGTGGGCCTGGCCGTGTACCGGGAACTGAAGCCGGGCGAGCTGGGATCGGCCTTCTACTCGGCCGGGCGCACCATGGCCGTGGTGCTGTTCCTGCTGGCCGCCGCCGGTCCCTTCAGCTGGCTGATCAGCGAATCGCGCGTCGCGGCCACCATCGCCAAGGGCATCCTGGGCATCTCCGACCAGCCCTGGGTGGTGCTGCTGACGGTGAACGTGTTCCTGATCCTGGTGGGCAAGATCCTGGAGCCCCTGCCGGCCATGATCATCACGCTGCCGGCGCTGCTGCCTATCGGCGCCCAGCTCGGCATGGACCCCATCCAGTACGCCATGATCCTGATCCTGAACCTGATGACGGGCATGCTGACGCCGCCGGTCGGCATCCTGCTGTTCGTCACGTCCGCCGTGGGCCGCACGCCGATAGGCCCCATCGTGCGCGAAATCGTGCCCTTCTTCATCTGGTCGCTGATCGTGCTCGCGCTGATCTGCGCCTTTCCTCCCCTGACCTTGTGGCTGCCGCGACTGGGCGGCTGACCAAAATCCAAGCAGATGCAAACCATGCCACTTACCGGAATCCGCGTCCTGGACCTGACCCGCATCATCTCCGGGCCTTACTGCACATCCATACTGGCCGACATGGGCGCCGAAGTGATCAAGATCGAAGCGCCCGGCGAAGGCGATCCCATTCGCCGCCAGGGCGTGCTCAAGGACGGCCTGAGCTGGTACTTCGCCAACTACAACCGCAACAAGCGGTCAGTGACACTGGACCTGTACAGCGCCGAAGGCAAGGACATCCTGCGCCAGCTGATACCCCACTGCGACGTCGTGATCGAGAACTACCGGCCCGGCATCATGGACAAGATGGGCTTCGGCGATGAAGCGCTGAAGGCGTTGCGGCCGGACATCATCCATTGCAGCATCAACGGCTTCGGCGCGTCCGGTCCCTATCGCGACCGGCCCGCCTTCGACTTCATCGCCCAGGCCATGAGCGGCTTCATGAGCCTGAACGGCGGCGAAGACGATCCGCCCATGCGCGCGGGACCGCCCATCAGCGACCTGGCCGCCGGCCTGAACGGCGCGCTGGGCGTGGTGGCCGCGCTCTTGCGCCGCGAGCGCACCGGCCGCGGCGACTCCATCAGCGTCAGCCTGCTGTCCAGCATGATAGGGTTGCTCAGCTTCCAGGCATCGAACTACTTCGCCAGCGGCGAGCTGCCTCCGCGCACCGGCAACGACCACGGCATCGTCGCGCCCTACGGGCTGTTCGAGACGGCCGACGGCCAGGTCGCGATCGCTCCGTCCAACGATGCCATGTACGAGAAGCTGCTGGACGCGCTGGAACTGCCCGAACTGCGCGTGCATCCGGAATTCCAGGCCAACGCCGACCGCATGCTGAACCGCGCATCCATCAAGGCCGCCATCGAGGCCCGCACCCGCCAGAAGGACAGCCACTACTGGATCGAACGCCTAAACCAGTACGGCGTGCCCTGCGGGCAGGTGCTGAACCTGCAGGAAGTATTCGACGACCCGCAGGTAGCGGACCAGCAGATGGCCATGGACGTCGCCCATCCCGATGGCCAGCAGGTGCGCATGCTGGGCTTTCCGATCAAGTTCGCCGAAGCGCCCTGCCAGGTCCGCAGCGCCGCGCCCGCATTGGGCGCGGACACCGATGCGGTGCTGGAGGAATTGGGCCTGTCGCGCGACCGAATCAGGGAACTACGCGAACAAGGAACCGTCTAGCCAAACAGGGAGCTTGAAACCGCCCGCCGCAACCGAATCCGCAGTACGCGTCAGCAGCATCCGCAGCAACCGACGTCTGGCGATCACGACCGGACGCGCCCACCAAGGAATGGAGACCACAACCATGCTACGTGCCCTAATGTTCTCGGCCTGCGCGCTCGCCGCCTGCGCCCCCGCCGCCGCGCAGCAGTACCCGAACCAGCCCATCCGCGTCATCGTGCCGTTCACGCCTGGCGGCGGCACCGACTTCCTGTCGCGCACCGTCGCCGCCAAGCTGTCCGACTCGGTCAAATGGAACGTCGTCGCCGAGAACCGGCCCGGCGCCGGCGGCACCATAGGCATCACCACCGCCGCACGCGCCAAGCCCGACGGCTACGAAATCGTCATGGGCCAGGTCGACAACCTGGCCGTGGCGCCTTCGCTCTACGCCAAGCTGGCCTATGACCCGGTCAAGGACTTCGAACCCATAGGCATCGTCGGCGAAGCCCCCCTGGTGGTCGTCGCAAGCAAGAACGGCCCGTACAAATCCCTCAAGGACCTGATCGCCGCCGCCAAGAAGGCGCCCGGGACCATCAATTACGGCTCGCCCGGCGCAGGCACCATCACGCACCTGGCCGCCGAACTGCTGCAGCTCCAGGCGGGCATCAAGCTCGTGCATGTGCCTTACAAGGGATCGGGTCCGGCCATGGCCGACCTGCTGGGCGGGCAGGTCCCCGTCATTTTCACGTCCATCCCCTCGGCCGCGCCGCAGATCAAGGCCGGCAGCGCCGTCCCGTTGGCCGTGACCTCCCTCAAGCGCAGCCCCGCCATGCCGGATGTGCCCACCGTCGCAGAATCCGGCTATCCGGACTTCGACGTGCGCGTATGGTACGGACTGCTTGCACCCGCCAACACGCCCAAGCCCATCATCCAGACGCTGAACACGGAGCTCAACAAGATCCTCGCAATGAAAGACGTCCAGGATGCGCTGGCCGCGCAAGGCGCAACCGCCATGCCGACCACCCCCGCGCAGTTCTCCCAGACCATCGCCGCGGATTACAAGAAGTGGCGCGGCGTCATCCAGTCCGCCAACGTGAAGCTTGAATAGCCTTTGATCCAGGTCTTGCTGCGGCCATCGATCAATACCTCAAACCGCCGCAGCATTTCAACGCGCACGCGGCCTCGAAAATAGCCTAGACCATACGCATGCATCGCCTCATGCTTTTGCACGACGCTTCCCTGGGACGCGCCGCGCATGCGCTTGGATGATGGGCCGCAGCAGCATTGACAGGAATTTTGCCAGTCGAGACGATGACCTCAGCGCCACAGGTTTCAACGTGGCGCAAGCGAAGGAGGCTCATCATGTCAATCTCATGCAGACGACTGGAGGATGTGATTGCGGTCTCGGCAGCAGGAGACCAGTACCGGATCGAGCGACATATCATTCAAGAACCCGCGACGGACGAAAGTCCCGATCCACACATAGTGCTGCAATGCCGCCTCTCCACCGGCGGCGCCGTGATCTGGGAAGGGAAAGATGTGTACCGGCTGAAGTCAGGCGAAATCCTCAGGCCAGTGAATCGGCGGAAGAAAAAGAGTCCTTTTGAAGGGTAGCGAAGAAAAGCCCGCGGCTTGCGCCTGCGGGCTTTTGTTTGGGAGGCGGGCAACTGCCCGCCACAACGTGGCACTCAGGCCATGCTCAAGCCCGCGTGGTGATGACGAAAGTATTCCCAGCGGCCGGCGTACCGTAGTACGTGGCTCGCCACTGCCCCGACGCGGTGCTCTGTTCGCCCCACATCTGTCCCAGCGTTCCGGTGGTGGTCGTAATGTCGGCCATGGCCATTGCGGGTTGCTCCGCGCTGTCGCAGATAGATTCGGCCAGTGAGGTTACGAAAGGATAATCGACTTGGGCGGCCGACAACGTCGGCGTAACGCTCCGCGGGCGTATGGAGCGTGCCATCCACGATCGGGCCATGGTCCTGGACTTGAACAGAATACCCAGTCATGTTGCCCGGAGAACTGGAAGTGCGAGGCTCCGGAAGAACGGTTGCATCATCATCGACATGATGCTTCATTGCTGCCGAATTCTCGGCCGAGCGCTTCAGTTGCTGTAGGGAAAGAGTTCTGATCGTCATGTGATATCTCCGGGAAATTTGCCGCTGCTGGGCTAGGGGGCATTCTCTGTTCGCGATCCGGTCTACATGGCTTTCTCCTGGATGGACGAAAAAAAGCCCGCGGAGTGCGGGCTATCTGTTGCAGCATGACCTAGCGGATCGCAGCCTCACGACGGGCCGAACCGGGATTTCTCCCAGCTCTGCACCGCCGCACGTTGCCGTGCCGCACACTCTCCGTACAACGCAACCAGCGCGATATAGCTGCGCGCCAGATCGTCCCAGCTATCGCTCGTCACCTCGGGCACTGGCGGGCACGGCTGCGCCAGGTTGGCCGGCAGAATTGGCCAGGCGGCCGGCCTCGTTGATGTGGCGCAGCCGCTCAGCGTCAATGTGGCAGCCAGCAGGTAAGGGACTCTGGACTTCGACACGGGTGTACCTTTCGATGATCTTGGGCCTGGCGTCGCGCAACGCGGCAAGCGCGACTTCCAGGGATTCGGAGATTCCGCCCAGGCGCGCGGTCTGGCGCTGGAACTCGGTGAGCTCGGCCAGCGTATAGTCGGCGTTTGCCCGATCGACTCCGGCGCGGTACTGAACGGCACCATACCAGCGCACACACAGGAAGGCGGCGGCCACCAGGACGGTGCCGATCAGATACGGCGCCAACGCGCGCAGCGATGCGTTCATGCGCGACCCTTCCAGTTGCGTGGAATCTGGAAATGCGGGCCGTCTTTGAGCGTCTTCCAGTCGCCGCCCCACTCCACCGGAACGCCGAGTTCGGCCGCGCAGGCTTTGACCACCTGCGCCAAGCCCGCGAAGACCTGCCAGTCGCTCCAGGGAATCATCCCGTCAACCAGCGGCGCCAAGTCGACGGCATGGCTCAGGCCGTCCGCCTGCGGCAAGTGGTAGCTGGCCATCGTCTGACTGGAGCCACGGGCGACGTACCCGTGTTGCCGCTCAAGGGTTCGAACGCCTTCTATCACGGTGAAATCGACCGTCGTGCGTTGAATAGCCAGTTTGACGATCGCGGTCAGGTCGGGATGCACCCCGACCAGGCGGTCCAGGCTGCGTTGGGATAGCTGGAATGTACTCACGGATGAAGTCTCCGCATAAATGAAACGATGCGCCTCATGCCCCTCTGCCGCGCACTCGGTCGATCACGGCCTGCCACAACGCGCCGATGGGAACTGTCTGCACGACCTCCCATCCGCGGGAGACGATGGCCATGCCGAACATGCCGGTCAGAAAGCCGGCCAGGCCTTCTGGAATCTCCAGCAGCAGCGACAAATAGGGAGCCGCGTAGTACGCCACCAACGAGCCGCTGGCGGCCATGCTTAGCCGGGCTGGCCATGATCCTTGCAGATAGCGCATGGAAACCGCTGCGCCCAGAACGCCGGCGAGCTTTGCGGCAAGGGCGTCGAAATCTTGGATGTTCAATTTCGCCCCTCGCAAAAAAGAAAGGACCCACCGAAGTGAACTGCCCCCTAAAAGTTGAACGAGGTCCAACCTTCCGGGGGCAGTTCACGAGGCGGGGAAAATCTTGAGATTTCCCTAAATATCAGACTTTAGGAGTCTCCCCCCGTTGCCGCCAAACCAGGAGACTCTGGCCAAACAAAGTTGTGCGGAAACCCCGGCAATTGTTCGACGCGATTTAGGGCAATACGGTATCGCTTCCAGGAGTTCAGCAACAGCTCGTCGCCAGGGGTGCCCGCTTCCACATCTACGGCATCTTGCAGCGGCGCGATGCGAATCGCCGACTGTGCCAGGCGCGCATCGCGCTCGGCCAGCACGCGAAGGCGTGCATGTTCGTCCGACTCGGGCGGCCCTTCCACCAACTGAGGCATACCGCCCTCCCCTGGCACGATGAACTTGCCCTGCGCTTGTCCTTCCATCAGGTTCTTGTATTGCTCGTCGGTAATCGCCACTTTGTCGTCAGGAAGGACGTCATAGTGGGAATCGCCGAGATAGAATCCCCGGGTGTTGGGGCTGTAGTAGAAACTCATTCGAACCTCCTCAGTAACCAATCGCGAGAACGTTTGCCAACGCCCCGTTTGCCACAGTGAACGACGAACCATTCCAACGATAAGCAGTTATGCCTACCCCGGTCTTTGTCCGGCCGTAGGAGCCGTATACGACAATATTGTCTGTAAACCACTCAACGGAATTGGACTCGCTCACAAAAACCTTGAAGCACGCGTTTGGAAAGGCCACGGGAAACGTGGCCGTGACAGAGGAATTTACGGTCGCGGGCGCTACCATTTGTTGAATAACGAGACCGCTCGGCAGCCTTTGATAGCCGTTCGCTGCAATGGATGAGTTTCCTCCGCCCAAAAAGGCCGACACAAGCGTGGCGGGCGACAGACTTACGCCGTTGTGCAACAGTTCCGCCGCTTCAGCGATAGTCGCCATTCGCACGATCCCGGCCTTGTCAAACGTCGCGATATCGCTCTCAAAAATCACTCGCTTCCATCTCGACCATACTCCTGCTTCGTTGCGCGTCCGCACAAACTGGTCAGTTGTATAAAACGTCGTGAAAACCTGCGTGTTTATTTGACCTGAGCTTTGCACGAGCAATGTCCCCGCGGCCGATTCGGCGGGGTAGTGGAGTCCAATTTTTGCGTAAGCCGCAACGTTCTGCCCATAGAACCCGGACCTCAGTACATAATCAAGGTCTTGATCCTTATCCAGAAAGGCATCGAAGCCCAGGCCGAAAGACCCTACCGTCAACAAACGACCTGCAGTCGTATCGGTCTGGCTCGATTGAATTTTGGATTGAAGGGCTGCAGGCGTTACTACCTTGACGGCACTGATGCCTGCCTGGACCTCCTCATTCGTAGCCAGCCCCGCCCCTAGGGCAACCCAGCCCCCACCTCCGGCATCTGGATCAGCAGTGTTGTCTTCCATCAGGTTCAGCCACCTGCTGCCCGTACCTGACGAGGCCGCCAAAATCGCGCCCTTTGGATATCCACCTACGGCGGCCGAAAACGCAGCATCAAACCGGTAGTTCGCACCTGCCTGACTCCAGCGGATGGCCGTACTCAGGAAATTCAGAATGCCATTGAAGTCCGCACCATATGGCGGCACACCCCCTGCGGCCAGAGGAGTCATCGTCAACGGAGGAAATCCATCCGCGAAGGACGCCGCCCCCGGCGTCACGCCAATCTGCGACTCAACCGGAATAGTGTTCTTCGTCCCGCTTTCCGCAAACGGGACGGCCGATTTGATAGGTGCATTGCTAGCTTGCATTGATAAGCCCCGAAGAAGTGAAAAGTACGCCCGAGCCGAACGGCTGCATCAGCGCCTCGTTGAATCCGAACGTAGTAGAAAGATCGACCTGCAGGATGTTCGCCAGCACCGCGGCCGGCTTGGGAATCGCGCCTGATTGAGTCAGGATGGCGATTTCGTGCGGCGCCAGCGCGAACTCGAACACGTAGCGGAATTCCATCCTCCCGGTGTCCGACACGTAGCAACGCCCCCGCCCCGCAAAGAGGTTCGACAGCAGCCGGTTCAAACTGGGCGATGTGCAATCCGAGATATTGGCCAGCGCCTTGACCAGGATCAGCGTGCGATACGCGTCATCGGCAAGCCGATACGTCTGCGTGGCCTGCTCGCCTGTGTAGAACGGCGCCTGATTGAAGGCCTGCCAATTCAGCGCCTCGTCAAACCCCAGATATGTGACGTCTCCCGGTATCGTCAACATCCGGCCGACGTCCACGATCCTGCCCCAGATGTCCAGCCCGAAGCCCTGCGCGGTCTCGACGTTCCAGACGAAGTCATGGAACGCGTCGAAATCGGCGTCGGGATTGATGTAGTCGTCCATGTTGTTGATCAACTGGACGAGCGTGGGGCTGTTGGCGTATTGACTGATAAGGGTCCGGGCCGCCAGCCCCGGCTTAGGCACGACGCTCATATCAATGTCACCGCAATATCGTTGGCCGTGATCGTGGGCCGGCGGTTGATCGGAACGGCCAGGCTGGCGGCCGATGGCGTGTCGGAGCCCAGCAGCAGGGACAGGATGGAGACCACCGGGCTCAGCGCCGAAATGGGCGCGTAGTAGCGGCTGGCATAAATGGTCGATCCGATGCGTGCGCGCTGCCCGCCATCTCCGCCGTTGAAGGCGTCCATGATCGCCTGCTTGGTCAAGGCCACAATGTCCGACGGCAGGGCTGGGTTGTCCGCCAGCTGCACCGCGAAACGCACGGGCAACGCGGCAGGGGTTTCCCATGTCACGACATACGACGGGTAGGGATAGGCATATCCCTCCTTGTCCTCCACGGTGTACGAGGTGTTGCCGTTGTAGTCGGAGCCATTGCTCTTCTTGCGCCAGATGGCGTCCGCGATGTCCGCCGCCTCGCCGCCCGTCACCGCGACCCAGATGGAGTGTGGACGCAGGACGACGCCGCCTACCGTCTTCGGCACGGAGAGATCGTTCTCCGTCACGTAGGCGTCGATGACGCCCTCCACGTTCGCCACGTTGGCGTAGATTGCGGGGATCGAGCCGCGGGCGTTCAGCGCCACCGACTGCCGCCGGCGCTCCTCGAACTCGGCCCGGCTTTCCACATGGCTGCCCACCGTCCCGGCATCCGCGTTCGACACCGAGTCCCAACCGGGAATGGCCTGATAGATCTGGTTCAGTGCGCCAGGCGCGCAATCCACCGGCCCGTCGACCGAGCAGGCGAATGGCAGGTCGACGCGTCCGCTGGCCGGTATCGTTCCCGCCTGGGTGCACAGGTACAGATTGCCATCCACCGCCCGCGCGCGCGCGCCCACCGGTATCGTCACACCCGCCAGGCCCGTGCAGGTGGCGATGACGGCGGTGGGCGTACCGGGCTTGCGGTCCAGGAAGTAGATCCGCCCGATGGCGTCCTGCATCCGCCCTTGCGCATAAGCCGGGTCGACCTGGTTCACGTAGGACGCGAACTCGTTGTTCTTGTCGCCGATGATGGCGGTGGTGCTGGAGGCCAGCTGGCCCTGGGGCGTTTCCAGCGCGGGATTCAGCCCACCACCGAAGGCCGAGTCCATGTCGGACAGGACGCCGGCAAGGATGGCGGATTCGTTGGGCAGCACCAGCCCTTCCGGCGTGAACTGCACGCGCGGCACTTTCGAGATGTTCGGCATGGTTTCCTCAGAAGCTGACGGCTTGCGTCGTTCCGTCTTGCAGGGTGATCTCGACGTAGCCCGCCAGGGCTCGGTCGGTAAAGGAGGTCAGCGTGCAGTTGGCGCTGGCCACCTCGGGGACAGTCATCGCGGCACGCTTTAGGTGTTCTCGCACCAGGGCCAGCGGCGGCTGGTGACCCAGGAATTCCTCCCAGTACGGGACGCCAGGGAGGATGTTGTAGAACAGCTCGCCCTTGAACAGCTTGATGGCGCTGGCGACGTCTTGCGCGACGGCATAGGGCTTGGACGCCAGCGCGATGTTGCCCGCGGCGTCGAGCACCAGATCCCAGGCCGTCCGGTCTAGCAGCATGGTGTTCAATTGGGCGCTCCTGTATTTGCCGGCCCACTCTGCACGCCGGAATGCGTGTGGGTACTGCCCACGTCCTTGCCGTTGTTGCGCAGCGCACCCAGCGTGTCCATGTCGCCCTGCCAGGTAGACGTGCCGCCAAAGGATCCACCGCCTTGTTGCACCGTCCCGTTCAGCACGATCCGTGGAGAATTCAATGCGCACTGCGCGCTGGCGTTCAGTTCGATATTGGGCGCGGCCACCGTCACCTTGGAGGGCGACACGATGTGTATGCCGTCCGCCGTGAACTGCACATACTGCACCGGGGTTCCATTCAACAGACCGCCGAAATACAGCCCGTCCGCCATGTCGTGGGAACGCCAGGAACCGGGGTTGTTCTGCGCCTTCGAGGTCTTCACCAGCGAGATGTCCCGATTCGCGAAAGCCGCCATCCCGATATCCCCGACCTTCGGGTCCAGGATGACAGCGTCCGCTCCGCCCTGAAGGCGAAAGTAGGGAAGACGATGCAGGACCCCATGCGGCACGGCATTGCCGGCGCCATCGAGCTGGTTGACAAGCGGCTGCACATCGACGAAGCCCACGGGCGATAGCCCGCCTGCATTCGTCACCGACACCACCTTGACCAGCGTCGCCGTGCTGACTCGGATCAGCGCCTGGCTGATCAGGAACTGCAAGGCGCCGAACTCGCTGTCACCCTGGCCGGCTTGCGCCAGCCCTGCGTATCCGTATTGCTCAGGCATTGAGGTTCCTTTTGCACACCGCCACCGACTGCCAGACGCCGCCGGGGACCTCCGCATCCAGCTTGTGGGACAAGCTCACAATGATCCACTCGCCATGCGCGGGTTCGACGGTGCTGATGACCTGCACTCTTTTTCCCAATCCGAGATGCGGGTTGTAGAGCGTCGTCAGTTGGAGCCCCTTGCTCGTAAAAGCCGGATATCCGCTCAACCCCGTTTCCGGGGCCACGAGAATCGGATCGCCCTTTCTGTATCCGCCCTCCGGCCAGACTGACAGGACGCCGCGGTCTATCGTGAAGTTGACCCGGGCCGCCTTCGCGCAGCTGCGCAATTGGTCCATGTCGGTTCCGGAAAAATAGGGATCGGCCAACACATAGTCCTCCCCGCTTTTTTCGCCCTTGTATCCCATCGATTCAGCGATATCGCACATGATTTCTTGCGCTTTTTTCGCACCGGGAAACGACCTGGCGGATGCGGGCTTCACCTGCTTGGCCCCGGCCACCTCGGCCTTGACCGTGAATATGCCCCCTGCGGCCGCCTTGCCCTCTGCACCCATTCCGTAGCCAGCCCAGGCCTCAACGATGTCCCCCTCGTAGACCAGGCAGGGAGCACCGGATTCCCCCCCTGCGTCGATCCGGACAAGATTCTTTCCCCGGCGTTCCGTCATGACGGGCCCTATCGTCGTCAGCTTGTTCATCAGGTCTTGATTCAGTCCGTGGATCAGCAGGGTCATCGGACTGTTTTCGAAGGTCGTATAGGCAGGAATGGTCACCGACATCCGGTAGCCGCTGAGCGTTACGTCCGGCCCCTGCTCGTCGCCGAACTTTCCTTTACCCAGGCTGATGGTCACGTCCAACCGGCGCTTGATGAAGCTCATAGTTCCAGCGGCTCCAGGTAGGCCAGGACGAAGCGCGATCCGAGATCCTGATACTGCGGGTCGGCGTGGCCCTGGGTGTCCACAAAGGCCAGATCCCCAACGAAGCCCAGGTAGGCAGACCGCACCAGCCGTACTCGATCATGGCAAAGCACCGTGGTCACGATGGGCGCATTGTCGAGTTCAATATCCAGATAGAGTCCCGTCGACTTCTGGTAGACGGCGATCTGGCAGTTCTGCCCGGACAGCACGACGCTGAGCATTTGTGCAGGAACGGGCCTCAAGGGAATTCTCTTCATTGGATCGGCTCCAGATCGGCCACCTTGTTCTGATCGCGCCGGGGATAGGCGTCAATCTCGAACGCCTGTACCTGGCCATTGCTAACTTCATTCGCGCCGCTGGGGTCCTGCGTGGCCGGCGATAGCTGGACGGCCGTCTGCCGGACTTCCTGCAGAGTCAGTTCAACGATCAGGAGGCTGGAGCCGTTCTTGTCGGCGCGGGTGTATGAGTACTTCACCAGGTTGGCCGACGGATAGACGATCTCTGGCGTCGCCACTGAATACAGCTCCGTGCTGCCGACGATGCGCTCCAGCACGGACAACATGACTTTGCGCGACACTGGATCGCCGCCATGCGCCAGCTTGATGGTCGCTTCGAACGGCGCATCGACCTTGTTGAAGGACGAGAATCCGCCCTGCTCAACCGGATGGCTGGATATCTGACCGCTCTGATTGAAGGTAATTCCAAGGAACGTCTCGAAGACCAGCATCTGCTGCCCATCGACGCCATACAGCCCCCAGCGAGGAGGACCGAAGATCCTGTCGGTCAGCGCCGCAAGTTCGAAGCTTGCCGGTTCGGAGACCGAAGAAAGGAACGCGGCGCGAAAGACTGCGGGGACGCCCGGACTGCTCGGAACATCGGGAAAAGGAATAAGCGGCATCAGAACATCCCCGTATTGCCTTGTTGGACGAGATTCTGGGAGCGCCCCACACGCCCCAAATCGCGAGCGACTCCCTCGCCGTCCGTCGCCTGCGTCATAACCGTAATGGGGCCGTGGATATGGGTTTCGGACGTATTGCTGGTGGTTGCGGTGCTGCTCGGGATGGCGGCAGCGCTGGCTTGGGCTGCCGCGGCCGTCGTAGCTGCAGCTGCGGCGCCTCGTTCCTGATCTTCGA
Source organism: Achromobacter sp. GW823-FHT04E03 (assembly GCF_058796095.1). Lineage (NCBI taxonomy): Bacteria > Pseudomonadati > Pseudomonadota > Betaproteobacteria > Burkholderiales > Alcaligenaceae > Achromobacter > Achromobacter sp. GW823-FHT04E03. Next base: position 2,131,943 of record NZ_JBXAIJ010000001.1, read on the forward strand.
GGAAAAGCGTCCCATAAATTGCCCCGGCAGCGGCGGCGAGCTTGCGCTCTTCGCTTGAGCTAGCCCCTTCGGACTTGTTCAATCCGAAGTGGCGGTACACGGCCACGCTGGCCTGGGCCGGGGTGGTGGCAGCGGCCAGATGTACTCCCGCCCTGCGCCTGGTGCTCTCCAACTCACTGGCGACGAAATCCAGTTGCTGTTCAACCGTGGACTCGCGCAGGTCCATGCCATACATGCGCTTGAAGTCGGCCTGGCGTCGCGGATTCCATAGTCCGATGCCGGCGGAAACGCCATCAGCGCCCACGGCCCTGGGGTCCAGGTTGCTTTGGGCCTGCAAGTTGGCCACGAGCCCCACGGCCGCCTCCCGGGTGTAGCCCTTCTTGGACTCGAAGTACCTGACCGCATCGAGAACCTCCTTGCGTTTCAGCGCGGGGTTTCTCATCGCGACTAGGTCTTCTTGCTCGCCCCCATTCAGATCGTTGCTAAACAAGAACAGCGCAGCGCCAGCCGCCGCGCGGCCAGCCAACTTCAACGCCGCAGGTCCCAAGCCTCTCAACGCACCCAGTCCACGCGCCGCGCCTGCGCCACCAAGGGTTCCGAGAGCCGTAGCCACGGCCCCCAAGGCAGATGCCAGGCTCAGCAGCGAATTTGCCCAGGAAAGAATCTTGAGCGCCCCCAGCGCTAGCAGGACGTTTTGCCATCCTCCCACCGCCTGCGCCGCCGAATCGACTGCATCAATGAACTTCACGATGGCCTGCGCCGCGCCGTCGACCCACTCGACGATTTCGTCTCGGTTCTCAAGCAGATAATCGCCCCAGCCCTGTGCGAGCGAGATAAGCCGCTCGAACGCCGGCATGAGCGCCAGCAGCACCCTGACGCTCACCGATTCAAAGGTATCGCGCAGATCCAGGTAACGGTCGCGCAGCTGCGAGGCAGCTTGCGCATCGCTACCGGAGATGGCGGCGCGCTTCTCCTGGACCTGAAGCAACCGCTCGAGCTCATCGGGCCCGCGCTTGAACAGATTGAACAGGCCCTCGTTGATACCCATGTCCTGGGCGGCCAGCGCGGCCTGGGCCCTGTCCTTCTGGTAAAGATCGGCAATGATCCTCGACCTGGCCAGAAGGTAGGTGTTCCCGTCCTTGAGGTCGCCGACATTGCCGCCGTTGCGGAAGAACCCGGGTAGCGAGTCCGCGGCGGATCCGCGGTTGAATCTGGCTACCTCGACCGCGGATTCCCTCAATTGGGCGGAAATGGCTTCCGCAGTTCCGCCTGCCCGCTCGGCCGCCTTCTGCCACGCGGACAGCCGCTCGGTGCTCATATCCAGATTCTGGGCCGTTTGGCTCAGACCGGCCGCACCGGAGTAGCTGTCCGCCGCAAAACGCTTCGGATCGAAACCCGCGGTGACGAGCAAGGCGTCGATGATGGTGGCCATGCAATTACCTCGGTTCAGCTAGGACGCGCCTGTTGTGTGCGTCCACCGCAATCACCTCAAGCAGGTTGTACAGGTCTTCGGCACCGTAGACCGTCTGCAGGTCGTGCAGCAGGCCCGGGTGCCGGGAAATCACCACGCCAATGATCCGGGGGATATTGGCGTAGCGAATCAGGCGCGCGCCGCCGTCGTGGACTTGGAGCCCGAAGTCGATGGGACGGCGGCCGTAAAAAAATCCAGGTGCAAGCCCAGGACTTTCTTGCGCAACGCGAACAGCGTCGCCACCTCCTCGACATCGCCTGACATGAGCTCGCGCGTCACGTTCGGGCTGGGCTGGATCTGGACGCAATCCATCATCTTTTCCAGCAGCGGCTTGGCGCTCTCGAAAGGCAGCTTGGCGATGGCCTTCATGCCCATGGCGGCCACGCCGGCCAGCCCTGCCTCTGCGATGTTGTCCGGGATTTCCACCCCGGCGTTCATCAGCGAGAACAGCGCCCGACCGGCCCATTCCTCGGCGTCGTAGGCAGAAAGCTCCGTCAGGATGAACACCTTGCCCTTGTCGCGCCCCTCGGCGCCGATGGTCAGGGTTATTTGCTTTCTGGCCATGTCACACCAGCGCCGGAGAGACGTTCTGCCAGGTGATCTGGAACGCCATGGGTTGGAGCATCGCCTTGGCATCCGGCGCCGGCGGAATCTGCGTCAGCACGCCGCGGGTCAGCGTGTACTTGCGGTCGATCGACGGGATGTTGAGGGTGCCGTTTGCATAAAACACTTCGCGGGCCGTTTCACTGGCTGCCATCCAGATCTCGAAGACGCGCATGGACGGGGAATCGGGCTGGATGGTGATGGTCTGCACGCGGGGAACCGGCACGTAGCCGGCCGACATGCGGCCGTCCACGCCCATGGTTACCTGCGCGGGCTTGGCAGCCTCGAAGGTGAAGGCGCTGTCGGAAGCGTAGCCCTCGATCTTCTGCGGCACCGGAAAAACGCCGCCCACCGCAAGCATCAGAACCGAGTTGGCACTGGTCAAAGTCGCCATATTGAATCCTTAAAGAATGGCCAGCGAGGCCAGGGTGATCTGCTGGACGGAACCGCCGTCCAGGTACCAGAACGTCATGGGCGGGGTGCCGCGGGCCTCTCTCACCTGCGGCGTCGCGTCCTTGATCTGCAGATACCAGCCGCGGGTCTGGAGCGTGTCGGAGATATCCACACCGGCCTGGCTGTTGATCTGCGCCTTCTGCTGGCTCGACAGCGTCACGCCGGCGCGGATGGCGCCGAAGTTGACCGCGGCGTTGATCGGGTCCAGGCAGGCAGCGTCGATCAGCGTGTAGCCGTCGATGTTGTAGGGAATGGCGTTCACCTGGGTCAGCAGCGCCATCAGCGCCTGCTGAAACGCCGCGTTCAACCAGATCTGGTTGACGTAGGTGTCGACCCATTTCCAGTTGCCGCTGATCTGGCCCGGGTACAGGAAGCGGAAGCGGTCGTTGCTGGTGGCGTAGTCGCCGTAGAAGTTGTAGCCGTTGTCGATCAGCGTCTGAGCGGTGGTCGCGTCAGTCACGGAGAACGCGAGGCCCGACTGGCCCTTGAACGCCAGGGTGGCGCGGCCGTTGGTACGTTCGAAGTCGAGCGATGCAACGGCGCCCAGGACGAAGGCTGCATGCAGCACGTCCTTGTAGACCGGCACGGAGCCCGAGTATTCATTGGCGCTTACGACAGCCGCCCAGTTGGACGTGTTGCCCTGCTGGGTAGCGGTGATGTCGGTGTCCCAGCCGACGTAGGCGTAGCGGTCGCCCTGGGCATTCGTCCACGCCGAAAACGCCACTTTGCCGGCCGTATCGGGCTCGAAGGTCGTCATGAACGCCGCCCAGTTCTGGGTCAGGTCGGTAATCCGGCCCATGTCCACCGCTGGAATGCCGGCCGCGGCACCCAGCGACACCTTGGCGCCAGCGGCCTGCGTCAGCTTCAAGCCCGACGCGAGGGTGCCGCTGCCATAGGAGATCGTGCTGGCGACGCCATCGGTGGCCGAGACGATCACGAAAGCGGCACGCTGCGCATCGTAGGTGCAGGTGGCGCCCATGGCGGTGAACCCGGCTTCGATGATCGTGGCGGCGTTCGAGAAGCTCGTTGCCGTCGACAGGTCGATGCTGGCGGAGGTCTTCGCCACGCCGTCCACGGTCACCGTCAGGATGCCGGACAGCGCCTGCAGCTGGGTCAGCGTCACCGCGGCCATCGAGCCGCCGCGCAGATAGGCGGAAACCGCTGCCGCCGGATACTGGGCATACAACAGATTGCCCGGCTTGCGGGTCGAGTTGTCGAAGCCGTTGAAGTAGACGTCGGCCAGGGCGGCCTCGGTCGAGGTCGGACCGAAGAAGCGCTGTACGTCGCGCGGGGTCGCGAAACTCTGGACGGTGCCGATGGGGACGGCGGTATCGTGGGTCAGGATCAGGCCGTTCAAATCGAGCGCCGATCCGCCGGCGGAGATCACGCCAGGCACTACCTGGACGATTTCACTGGCGGGAATGGACATAGGATTAAGCTCCCGTAGGGTAGGTGGTGTCGGCCTCGATGAGGCCCACGTGAAGGTGATCCGCAAACTGCTGCGGCACGCTGATGGAAGGGTTGAACTGCAGGACGGCGTCGAACCACCACCGCTCGAAGGTCTGGCTTTCCCCGCTCTCGAAGGGCACTTGCTTGAGCTCGCCCGCGTACAACGGCTGGGTTCGTCCCAGATTCCCGAGGAACTCGCACCCGTACTGGCTGCGCAGGGCGATCGAGAGCGTAAGCGCCAGGTCCAGGGCCCGCGCCCCGTAGCCATCCACGCGGGCAGACCATTGCGTGGCCTGGGTCATGATCCGCTTCCCCGCCGCGGGCGACGGATCGGCATAGGCCATGACCGGCACGGAAAGTCCCTGCGCCGCCAGCGGAGTGATGACGACGCACTCGCGCGGTGGCGCGGGAACCCAACCGGGTAGACCGCGGACAACGTCGCAGTCGACCAGGGTCTTGAAGAATGCGGCGAGGTCCTCTACCAGCTGGTTTTCAGTGATGCTGATCTGAACGCTCATGGAGTTGGATTCCTGCTGAAGAAGACTGGCGCCGAAACATCGCGCCCAAATGCAAAAGCCCCGGCACGTGGCCGGGGCTGCATTTCGGGGTTGCATTTGTCAGGGGCGCAATGCCCCGGACAAATTGTGACCGATTGCGTGACCGTTGGGGCGGGGTCTTGTGACGGTTCCGTCACATGCAGTGCAAAGAAGTTCGACCCCTGCCCCAGCAGTGAAAAAGCCGGGGCCACGCGCCCAAAACAAAAAGCCCGGCGCGTGGCCAGGGCTGCATTTGCTTGGGGCGCAATGCCCCGGACCCATTGTGACCGATTGTGTGACCTATGGGGCGCGGTCTTGTGACGGAACCGTCACACGCCACACGTAGGTTCGCCCGTGCCCGCCTTTCTCGGGCTCTTGAATCAGCACGCTGCCGGTATCCTGCAGCGCATCCATGGCCCGCTGGATACCTCTTTGCAGGCGCGTCTTTTCAGGAACAGACAAAGGCCGGCCGCGCGACACATGACGGACCAGCTCCATCAAACGGAATGAGCGGCCGGGATAGCAGGCCATCAGATCCATCACCTCGTGTGCGTACTTCACGCCAGCCTCCTTTCCACCAGGCTGCGGAAAAGACCCAGGTACAGTTTGTATTCGGTTTCGGTCAGGGCCACGCCGGTCGTATCGGCAATCCAGTCCAGCGCCTTGGCGCGGCGCGCGCGGCCATCCAGCTGGCCGAACATCACATTCTTCTGCGGGTATTCGGCAATGATGATCATGCGCTCGTGCCAGGGCAGCGCGGCATGCATCGCCTCGACCTCCATGGCGTGGTGATGGTTGATGGGCCGGTAGTCCTCCTCTTCGGAAAGGTACACCTCCATGTTTCCCACCGTAGCGCCGGACCAGGTCCAGCGGGCCCAGTTCCAGATCAGATCGTCACCCGTCAATTTACTCATCAGCCACCTCGCATTGTTTACCTGTCTTGCCGCTGGAACCGTTCTGCAGACGGCCCTCCGTATCCTGGCTTTCGCCCTTGGCGCGCTTGAGCATGTCGGCGATGCCCTTGCTCGGGTGGTGGCCGCGCGCAATGCGCGCATCCCACTTTTCGATCCAGCTCCGAGGCGGGCACCCACGGTCCCGCAGCACCTTTTGCGCGCCCATCTTCTTGAGTGCCGCCTCGGCCTCGGCGCGCGTGGCCAGCGTCTGGCCGGGCGCGGGCAGCGCTGGACGAGGCAGCGGGATATCCGCCCACACGCCCTTCGCCAACTCCTCGTTCAGCGTCTTCTCCCAGCGCGCCTTGATGGCGCCGTAGGTGCAGCCCAGCAGATCCACCGTGCTGACGCCCACCGCGGCCCAGTACACCGCCGGATGCGACCAGACACCGGGCTCGCCGCGCCTGCGCGCGGACAGGCCACGCACGGCCTCGTGATAGGCCACTTCGGGAACCATCCACGGGCAACATAATTTGATGAACTGCGGCAGCGTCGGCGGCCATTCCTGGGTCAGGCAGGCGACCAGGCCGCGACGCACCTGCACCTCGTCCAGGCCCGCCAATTTCTGGTTCCATGAATCCTTCAGTTCACGGGCAGTCAGGCCCTGCCATTGCTGCGCGAACTTGGCGCCGTACATCAGCAGCATTTCATTGACCACCAGCGCGCCCATGGCGGCAGAAGGCATGTCAGCGGGTTGCATCGATCGTCCCCATGAACCGCTCGCGCGGCCGGCCGTCGTCGGCCAGTACTTCTCGCAGCTCCTCGGTCCAGTCGGCCAGGCGTTGCGCCCTGCCTGCCGGATGGCCCGCTGTAGCAGGCGTGCGCGGAGGGAAGAGGCCCTGGTACCCGCCCGCGATGCTGTTCGCGATCACGGCCCCTGGCGGATGCCCTGCGGCCAGATAGGCGGCAAGCTGTTGCAGCTGACGCCTGGCGCCCTCCTGCGTCACCGGCTTTTTGCGCGCCTTGCGGTCGGCAATCCAACTGACCCAGTCCTCGCGGTCCAGCCAATCCGGCAGTTCGATCACGGACGCGTCGAATCCGGTCCCCCGCTTGCGGGAGGTGTGTTCTTTTGATTCCTGGTTCTTGGTTCCTGGTTCTTGGTTAGCTTCCGATCCGGCTACTGCCGGGCCATGGCCGGGTTGCTCGTCGAAACCCATGGGAAACCCGCTGGGTTGTTCCAGATTGCGCTCTGCCAGCCTGGGCCGGCCGCCTCGCCGGCCGTTGGCCTTGGCAGTCTCGGCCTTGACGTGATACGCGGCAATCTCCACGTCCGCCCGTTTGTTGTGCCAATGGCCATCGCGCAACACGAAGAACTCGGCCAGCACCTGCGCGGCCGCCTCTCTTTCTTCTTCGCTACGGGCCCCCACCCACCGGAATACCTGCTGCAGGTTGTCCACGATGGGCTGCTCTTCGGCGTAGTACCGGCGCAGCAGGCGGCTGTAGATGGCATCTTCAAGCAAGCTCAGATGCGCCGTGGCCTGCGCATAGTCACCGATGTTGTGGCTGTAGTAGTTCATGCGTGTTTTTGCATCCCCGCTAGTTCTTACCTCGCTATCATGTTTAAATCTTAGAATGCTAAGATTCTAAATGCAAGCCAACTAAGATTGTTTTTGTTTAGCATCCTAAGATGACCTTTCAGAAGCGAATCACACAGGCGTTCAACGAGGAAGCGGCCCGCCGGGCGGACGCGGCCGAACCACGCCTTACCAAGACAGACCTATGGAAGGCAGCCGGCGCCTCTTCCGGCGCGGCGACGCATTGGTTCAATGGGTCCAACGGCATGGATATGGCGACCTGCATCAAGGTCGCCCCGCTGCTGCGCGTGAACGCGCAATGGCTATATGACGGCACCGCCCCGAAACTGCCGGCACGCGATGGATCCCTGGCCGCAGCGGTGCTGGCGCCCCCTCCGTGGCCCTTCCCCGGCATCCCGGAAGAACAGGTGCGGGCATTGCCCCCGGATCAGCTGAACAAATTGCAGGGCGCGCTTGCATTGGCGATCGCGCAGTTGAAGTTGGGGATTGACGTCTCCCCTGCCACCGCCGCGCCACAAATGCCGACGGTCCTGCGCAGCGACTCGCTGGTGGACACCTATTTGTCCCGGGACGAGTTCCCCATGCGCATCGATGGCCTGCCTGCGGCGCCCTGGGAAGGCGGCAAGACCACGCGCCAGACCGAACGCGAAGGCAGGGTCCGGATCAGCACCCAGAAAGGCGTGGTCGCCAATGTGGGCGTGGGTGAACCGCCCGCGGCCAACGACAGGTTCGAGAAGGTCCCGGAACTGGCCGACGTGCGCCTAGCTGCGGGCGACCCCATCGAAAACCATGCCGAAGAACAGACCGGCATGATCCAGTTCCGCAAGTCTTTCCTCAGGTCGGTAGGCGCGGACAACGGCCGGGGCCGCGTGGTGTATGCGAAGGGCGACAGCATGGAGCCCGTCATCCGCGACGGCACTGCGTTGCTGGTGGTCCCCAACGAAAGCCTGACGCTGCAGGACATCGCCGCCGGCGGGGTTTATGCCATCAACTACGACGGCAAGATGATTGTGAAGACGATGGCCAGGGAACGGCTAACCGGGCAATGGGTGGCGCGGTCGTTCAATCCCTTGCACGATGACATCCCGCTGGAGAACGGGGCATCGGTGCGGGTGTTGGGGCGGGTTGTGTGGGCGGGGGCAAGGTTGCGGGATGATGAGGCGGGGCAGTGGAGGGCTGAGTGAGGGGAGTCTCCAGGACCTTACGTTTCGGGTAGTAGCGGGAGTCAGTTCACTCCGGTGGCTTTTACTCGACCGGAATTTGACGCGCTCTTGCGCTGTGCGTTGCGGTGCAGGCCTGGCGCAATAGATCTCCGAAAGCGTAAGAATGGCGACCAATGAAAAAACACTTCGCTTTCGCGCAAGCAAAATCTTTCTGTCTCCTTCGGACGTGAAAATCCCGCTAAAGCGGGCAACAAATTCAGGCTTGTAATCCGATCCAAAGCTCATACAATCGGCAAGGCAGCACCCCTCGATTATTCCTTTATACGCCTTTGGAGACAAAATGTTCCGGAGACTTGCGAAGAAGCTGCTGCTTTCCGTTCCCGACATTCGCCGGTTGATAAAGGAGCGAGACACAGCTCAATCTGAGCGTGACGTAGCACGACGCGAGATTGAGGAACTTCGCCTCCGAATGGCATCCACCGAAAGCGAGCGCCGTGGCCTTACAGAACGATTGGCTCATGCACTCCCAGAACACTCCAAGACAGTCTTTTCCCACTGGGGTGAAGACTGTATCGAACAGTTTATCTTCCAGAATTTGAATACCGGTCGATATCTTGATATAGGCTGCTACCACCCCGCTCTGTACTCCAATACCATGGCCCTGTATCAGCGTGGATGGACAGGAGTCAACGTTGACCCGAATCCTTTCATGATCGAACAGTGCGGAAAATTCAGGCCCAAAGACACAAGTATCAACAAGGCGGTAGGTGCTAAGAAAGGCCACATGGAGTACTACAACTTCCACGATTGGGCCTCGAGTAATACCGCGAACAAGAACTTCGCTAAGGCTGTCGCCGCTGTCAGCGAGGTAGAGGTTCCCGCACCGACGCTGGTGGAGGTGCTGACCCTGGCGGACCTCATCAATGAGTACTTGCATGGGAAGGCGCCAGATTTTCTCAATATTGACGTTGAAGAATTGGATATCGAGGTGCTTGATTCTGGCGATTGGGAATCCCACAGGCCCTCAGTGGTAGCCGTCGAAGACATGAGCTTTGTTGCAGATCGACCGGCTGATTCCACTATCCACCGATTTATGCGAGAACGCGATTACATTCTCTTCTCGCGGTGCGTTTTCACCAGTCTTTACATCGAACGAACGTTCAACAACTCTGGCCCAAAGTTCCCCTGCTGATCCACCTATGTCGGATGTCCCATGGCTTCCGTGTTTTGGATCATGACTTTGCTCCATCTTCACGCCCGAAAAAAGATACCGTCTTACCCGTCAAGAGATTAGGCGTATCCCGAGAGATAGCATGGACACGCTTGAGCATACCGCAGCACAGATGGCCAGCTTTCTCATTGCAGCGCCGAGCACGGACATCTTGCCTGTACCGGCGTCCAGCAGTCGGACGTAGAGGGCTTGGACATGCGAGTGGGTGTCATGATCTATGCCGAGCGGCCTCTGGCTGTGAATGAAACGTCGGACCTGGACTTTTGCAAGCACCACACGCCTCCTCCGAGTCCATGGCAGGATGCCGATGAATTCGTGGGGAAACCTCAGAAGTCTGAAGCCTTTTTTTCAGAGCACCGGTAGTTCCCGCTGTCGGTAGGTACGTCGGAACAAAGAAATACCTCGCTTACGTTGTCCTTCCTGGCCCGATATAGAGTGCGTTTACACCGTGACCAAGGCTAAGGGGGATTCCAGCCATGTCCAGGGGCTGATGGCGAAGTTTGCCCTCCACCGGCCGCCGTCGTGCAGAATTCAGAGCGATGTGCCAGGACGACTTAAGCGCAGATGGGATCAGCGTGGGGTTTGCCAAAGCAAAGAAAGGAGAGACAGAGACGTGGCGTGGTCGAATGGACTTCTGCCCTGCAGGATCGGTTCAATGAACTGGGGAGCATTGAACGCCAGACTTCATGTTCGTTTGGCCGACTCGCCAGGGACACCCGTACACCGAGCAAGGCTTCAAAGCCATGTGGAATCGGATCATGGAAGACTGGCGCAAGCTCCCTGGAACCGAGCGGTTCACGCTCCACGATCTGCGTGGCCTACTACGTGACGGTGATGGTCGGCAGAGGCGAAAAGATCCCGAGACACACGCCAACCCTGCCACCACATGAAGGGCGTACGACCGGCGTCGAGCCGAGAAAATCAAGAATGCCTGATGTCACCAATAGGCGTTCTTGCCACCATCACATCAAATAAAAAAGGCACTTCGCCTTCGCGAAAGTGCCTTATCTTCATTGAATTCTTTGGGGTGGCTGATGGGGCTCGAACCCACGACAACCGGAATCACAATCCGGGACTCTACCAACTGAGCTACAGCCACCTCTGATACTGCTTTTCTTCCTTGCTGCGCTGCTTTTGAAAGCTGCTCAACAACGAAGAGGCCGAATTCTAGCACGTTTTTTTATCCGTGTGAAACCGGCCCCGCCGGCCCACTTGCCAGCGCGGGCCACCTTGCTATCCTTCGCCATTGATCAGCTACGGAGGCCGCGCTTACGCCATCGCCATGGACCGCATACACGCAATCTTGATCGATTACTGGCCCCATCTGGTGTTTGCCATCAGCATCGTGGCCGGAACGGGCGCGGCGGTGCATGCCGCGATGACCAAACAGGACGTGCGGGCGGCCATAGGCTGGGTGGGGGTGGCGCTGTTTTCGCCGCTGTTCGGCGCGTTGTTCTATTTCGTGGCGGGCATCAACCGGATCCGCAAGACTCGGCTGTCGCAGCAGCGCGATGAGGCGATGGTGGTGGATGCGGAGCAGGTCGAGACTGCGCCGGTGGACGTGGCGCCGATCTCGGGCCAGCAGTTCGCGTCGCTGAAGGTGCTGGGCGACCGCGTCAGCCGCTTCCGCCTGCTGGGCGGCAACGCGGTGCGGCCGCTGGCCGGCGGTGACGAGGCCTATCCGGCGATGCTGCAGGCGATCCGCGAAGCGCGCCACGCGGTGGCGATGCAGAGCTATATCTTCGACAACGACGCGATCGGGCGGGAGATGGCGCAGGCGCTGATCGAGGCGCGCGAGCGCGGGGTCGAGGTGCGGGTGCTGATCGACGCCATCGGTTCCAAGTATTCGCGGCCGCCCATCGTGCGCATGCTGTCGCGCGGCGGGGTGCCGGTAGCGCGCTTCATGACCAATCCGCTGGGGGTGCTGCGCATGCCCTATGCCAACCTGCGCAGCCACCGCAAGGTGCTGGTGGTGGACGGACGCCTGGGCTTTACCGGCGGAATGAACGTGCGCGCGGCCTTCGTCAGCGCGCTGGCGGGCGATGGCACCAACCGCGATACGCACTTCCGGGTGGAAGGACCGATCGTGACGCAGCTGATGTCGGTGTTTGCGCACGACTGGAACTTCACGACGCACGAGTCGCTGCCGGCCAGGCCCTGGTTCGATCCCGAGGCCTTGCCCCCCACAGGCGACGTGCCGATGCGCTGCGTGCCGTCCGGTCCGGACCGCGCGCTGGGCAGCACGCACAATATGCTGTTGGGCGCGCTGGCGGTGGCGCAGCGCCACGTGCGCATCCAGTCGCCCTACTTCCTGCCGGACCAGACGCTGATCGGCGCGCTGGCCACGGCCGCGCGGCGCGGCGTGGTGGTGGACATCGTGATTCCCGGGAAGAACAACCTGCGGCTGGTGGACTACGCGATGACGGCCCAGCTGGACCAGGTGGTGCGCACGGGCTGCCGGGTCTGGCGTTCGCATGGCGCGTTCGACCACTCCAAGCTGATGACGGTGGACGACGCGTGGGCCTATGTGGGTTCGTCCAACCTGGATCCGCGCAGCCTGCGGCTGAACTTCGAGCTGGATACTGAAATCTACGACCCCGGCGTGGCGCGCTGGATCGGCGCACGGGTCGACGGCTTGATCGCGCAGGGCCAGCGCGAGACGCTGGAGAACCTGCTGCGCGCGCCGTTCGCCAAGCGCCTGCGCAACAAGGTGATCTGGCTGGCTACGCCTTACTTGTAGACCCGCAAGAAGCTCAACCGTCGGAAGCCGGCGCGGGCGCGGCGCGCACCGCGAAGACCGCGTTGGCCTTGAGCATGACGCGGCCTTCGACCTGCAGCAGGCAGGTGGCGTAGATCAGACGGCGGCCCTGCTTGTCGATGCGGACATGGGCTTCGAGCCAGTCCCCGGGCTTGACCGGGTTCAGGTATTCCACCGACATCTGCACCGTGACCACCGAGGCCTGCGCCTGCTCGGCGATGGTATGGCCCAGCGCGCTGTCGGCCAGCGTGGCGAGCAGGCCGCCGTGTGCGATGGCGTGCATATTGGTGTGCGCCATCCCCACGCGCAGGGCCAGGACGCAATCGGCATCGCGCTTGTAGAGCGCGCCGAGGTCGGCCAGATGTTCCATGAAGGGGCTGCTGGGGCGCCAAGGCGCGAAACCGGAAGGAATGGAGTCTGTCATGCTCAAGCCTGGTTTTTTCACGCGGAATACCTCGAGTATCGCAAAGAAGTCTGCTGCCGGCACCGCTATCCGCAGACCTGTGATCGCGGCGCGGACGATCCGCAAGTCAGAGTAAGATTTACGCCATAACAAACCCCTACATGGCAGGAGCAGTGGAAGATGGCGAAAGTCGGCATGGTTGGTATCGGCCTCATGGGCCATGGCATTGCAAGCAATCTGGTCAAGCACGGGCACGCGCTGACCGTGCTTGAGCACCCGGGCAATCAGCCCCTGGACGCGCTGAAGGCCGCGGGCGCAACCAGCGTGACCGATGGCGCCACGCTGGCGGCCCAGTCTGACGTGATCATCCTCTGCGTTACCGGCAGCCCGCAGGTCGAGGCCGTGCTGCTGTCCGAGGGCGGCGTGCTGGCGGGCTTGCGTCCCGGTACGGTGATCATCGATTGCTCGACGGCGATCCCCTCTTCCACCGTCAAGGTGGCGCAGGCCGTAACGGAATCCGGCGGCCGCTTCCTCGATGCGCCGATGACGCGCACCCCCAAGGAAGCCGCCGAGGGCCGGCTCAATCTGCTGGTGGGCGGCGACGCCGCGCTGTTCGAGGAATGCAAGCCGCTGCTGGCCTGCTTCGCCGAGAACATCACGCACGCCGGCCCGATCGGCGCCGGCCATCGCATGAAGCTGCTGCACAACTACGTGTCGCTGGGCGTGGTCGCGCTGCTGTCGGAAGCCGCAGCTTGCGCGCTGCGCGCGGAGATCGATCCGGCGGTGTTCGCCGACGTGCTGGCCAAGGGCGGCGGCGGCGGCGTGGCGCTGGAACGCATCAAGCCTTACCTGCTGGAACAGGATCCGTCCTCGCTGCGGTTCTTCATGTCGAATGCGCAGAAGGATTTGTCCTACTACAACACCATGGCCGCGGAAACGGGCGCGGTACGGGAAATCGGCGCGGCCGTGCAGCACACGTTCGACCAGGCCGTCACTCAGGGCGGCGGCGACCGCTACGTGCCGGAACTGGTATCGCTGCTGAAGGACCGCTAGGACGGTCCTGGAGACCATCGCATCCGGCGTCACGGATGCGATGGCAAACGCTGCGGACGGCATCGCCCACAGTCCGCGGGGATCAACGGCCGGCCACCGCTACCGCGCGCGGCAGGCCCCGCGCCGGCAGGCGCAAGGAAATCAGGGCCGCCGCCAACAGCAGCGCGCCCGCTGCCCCGAAGGCCACCCAATGCGTGCCGAAGGTCTCATAGGCCCAGCCGCCCAGCCATGAGCTGATCATGCCGCCAACCTGGTGGCCCAGGTAGACCAGTCCATAAAGCACGCCCACCAGCCGCACGCCGTAGACGTCCGCAAGAATGGCCGACGACAGGGCGATGCTGCCAGCCCACGCGATGCCGCCCAGGGTGGCCGCGGCGTACAGTTCCCAATGCGCGCCCACCATGACCAGCGCGAAGAAACCCAGCCCGCGCACCAGATAGATCGCGGCCAGGATGGCGCGCCGTTCGACCTGGTCGGACATGCGCCCCAGCACCAGGGTGCTGAAGATGGCGACCAGGCCGATCAGGCCGATGCCCAGCGAACTGGTGGTGGCGTCAAAGCCATGGTCCATCAGCATGGGCACGCCGTGCGTGCCCAGCAGGTTCATGCTGAAACCACAGGCGAACAGGCCCAGCGCCACCTGCCAGAACGGCAGCGAGTTCAGCGCCGCGCGCACATTGGGCGCCGGCTGCTTCGCCGCAGCTTTGGCCGGTCCCGCCTTGTCGATGATCTGGTGCGGCAGCAGGTCGGTGTGCTCGGGCGCTTCATCGCGCATGACGAAGAGCGCCATCGGCACGGTCAGCAGCGCGAACAGCGCGGCGAAGCCCAGCAGTGTTTCCTGCCAGCCCACGGCCGAGATCGCGAAGGTCAGGGTTGGCGTCATCAGCGCGATGCCGGCCATGGAACCGGTGGACAGGAAGAACAGCGCCATGCCGCGCTGGCGCGTGAACCAGCGGCTGATCACCGGCGTCAACGCTACCGGGCTGGTGAAGCCCAGGCCGATGGACAGCGCCACGCCGAAGGACAGCAGGAATTCGATGGGGCCGCGCGCGTAGACCGTCCAGATGATCGACAACACGACGATGGCGGTGCCGGTCAGCAGCACGAAGCGGGTGCCGCGCGTGCCGACCAGATAACCTGCTACCGGCATGGCCAGCCCGTAGCAGAGCATGCCGATCGCGACGATGCCGGACAGCGTACTGCGCGTGAAGCCCAGGGCGTCGGCGATGGGCAGGAAGAACGGCCCGACCCCCATGCGCAGGCCGACCGTCAACAGGGTGAGTACCGTAGCGGCGCCTACGATGTTCCAGCCGAAATACCAGCCGCCCGACTCTTGCTTCTCCACTTGCGCTTCTCCTCGATATCTTCTTGTGGCCGCTTGGCGCGCCCAGGTTCGCCAGCGCCGCCCAAAAAGGCGCGGCGGGAGCGGGAAGAACGAGGCGTGCACCGGCTTGTCGTCTCCGGCGGCCTGACGACGCCGGACGCGTCATATTACTCCTGGCTATATGCCTGCTCCGCCCGGAATCCGGGAATCTGTTCGGTGAGCGGTCACCGAAGCGCTGTATAGTGCTCGCCATTTCGTTGCGCCCGAAGCAGACCGTGAAGTCCAAGACCTCGATGTTCGCCCTGTCCCGCCAGGAAATCGCGCTGGTGCTGGTCACCATGCTGTGGGGCAGCACCTTCCTCATCATCCACATCGCCATGCAGCACAGCGGACCGCTGTTCTTCGTGGGCGTGCGTTTCACCATCGCCGGCCTGATGGCGCTGCTGATGTTCAGCAAGCACATGGCTGCGATCACCCGCCAGGAGGTCGGCGCCGGCATCGCCATCGGCTGCGCCCTGTTCCTGGGCTACTTCCTGCAGACCTACGGCTTGCAGACCATCACCAGCAGCCAGTCCGCCTTCATCACGGCGATGTACGTACCCATCGTGCCGCTGCTGCAATGGGCCGTGCTGAAGAAGCCGCCAGGCCTGATGAGCTGGGTGGGCGTGGCGCTGGCCTTCGCGGGCCTGATCCTGCTGGCGGGTCCGCAGGCGGGCGCGCTGAATTTCAGCGTGGGCGAAGCGGCGACGCTTGCCGGGGCCGCGGCGATCGCCGCGGAGATCATCCTGATCGGCCACTATGCCAAGAAGGTCGACAGCCGCCGCGTCACCTTCGTGCAGTTGTTGACGGCCGGCCTGGTGTCGTTCGCGCTGATGCCCGTGCTGGGCGAGGCGGTGCCCGAATTCTCATGGCTGTGGGCGGGCGCGGCCATCGGCCTGGGACTGGCCAGTGCCATCATCCAGCTGACCATGAACTGGGCGCAGAAGTCGGTGTCTCCAACCCGGGCCACCGTCATCTATGCCGGCGAGCCTGTGTGGGGCGGCATCGTGGGACGCCTGGCCGGCGACCGGCTCCCGGCGCTGGCGTTGGTAGGCGCCGGCCTGATCGTGGCGGGCGTACTGGCAAGCGAGGCCAAGTTCACCCGCAGGAAAAAACCGCAAGCACAGGGCGCCGACTAGCGGGCCAGGCGCGCGATCAGCCCGGCCTGCGCGGGGTACAGCCGTTGCAGGTCGGCGGCGTCGGCCAACTCGAACTCGCTGAACTCGAAGCCAGGCGCCACCGTGCAGCCGGCCAGCGCATAGCCGGCGGGGTCGGCCAATTCTGCCGCGAACCAGCTGCCGGCCGGCACGACCGCCTGGAACGCGGCCTCAGGGTCCTTCAGCGCGTCGCCCAGCCGCAGGCAGCGGTAAGCGCCGTCCGGCGCCAGCACATGGACAAGCAGCGCCCCGCCCGCATGGAAATGCCAGAGTTCGTCGGACCGGATGCGGTGCCAGGTCGACCAGGCGCCGTCGCATAGCAGGTAGTAGATGGCGGTGCTGGCCGAGCGGCGCGCGCCGTCGCCGCGCGTCACGGCATCGGCGGCGCGATAGGTTTCGCGGTAGTAGCCGCCTTCGGGGTGCGGCAGCAGGTCCAGGCGGCGGATGAGATCGGCGGATGCGGTCATGGCGGGACGGGCGCGTAGAGGATGACGCCAGTCTAGAGCAAAGCCGCGCGTCCTAGGCCGCCTGCTCCAGAAACGCCTGCAGGGCGGGCACCGTGTTCAGCACATGCTGGCGCATGGCCGCTTCGCAACGCGCCGGGTCGCGCGTCTGCAACGCGGCGATCAATTCCTGGTGCGATTCGCGCACGCGCAGGACGCGGCCGGGCTGGGCCACCCACAGGCGCATATAGGGTTCGACGACGGAATGCAGCTCCGAGATCTGGCGCAGCAGGCGCGGCTGCTGGCAGAAGCTGCACAGGTATTCGTGGAATTCGCGATGCGCGGTGATCCAGTCCAGGTGTTCGCCCGGCCCCTGCTCCAGCTGTTCCAGCAGCAGCGACAGGCGGCGGATGTGCTCGGCGCCCATGTGCAGCACCGCGTTACGCATGGCCAGGCCTTCCAGCACGGACCGCATTTCGAACACTTCCAGCATTTCCTGCTGATTCAGGCCGCGCACCACCGCGCCGCGGTTGGCGCGGATCTCGACCAATCCTTCCGAGGCCAGCCGGCGCAGCGCGCCGCGTACCGGCATGCGGCTGGTACCGATTTCGGCCGCGACCACCTCGGGCACCAGGCGCTGGCCGGGCGCGTAGCGGCCCAGGCGGATTTCGCGCTGCAGATGCAGGTAGGCCTCGTCTTCGGCGCTGATGGCTGTCTTTTGGAATTGCAGCATTGGAGTCCCGGGGCTAGGGCCGACGGATAGGCCCACGAAAGCCGCCATGATAGATAACCGCAAAAATAACACAAATTGGATCCAGTGATCCATGGATGCAAATCCTAATGGTCTTGCAGCGCCCGCTTGCGTCTAATCCCTGCACGCACTCCATAACGCGATCAAGGGGAATTCATGAAGTTTCGTTTCATCCGGGCGCTGGCAGGCGCCGCCGCCGTGGCCTTTGCCGCCCAAGCGGGCGCCCAGGCGACCGACTGGCCGCAGCATCCGGTGCGCATCGTCGTGCCCTTCCAGGCCGGTTCCGCCACCGACCTGATTTCGCGCCAGCTGGGCGCCGCGCTGTCGACGGAACTGGGCCAGCCCTTCGTCGTCGAAGCCCGTCCGGGCGCCGCGGCTGCTATCGGCAGCGCTTCGGTGGCACGCGCAACGCCCGACGGCTACACGCTGTTGATGGGCGGCCCCGCCGCCATCGTGACCAACCGCTTCCTGCAAAAGCGCCTGTCCTACGACCCCGACGCCTTCGCGCTGGTATCCATGGTGGCGTACACCCCCAACATCCTGCTGGCCAATCCGTCGCAGCCGTTCAAGACCTTGCCGGAAATGGTGGCCTACGCCCGCGCCAACCCGGGCAAACTGACCTACGCCTCGTTCGGCACCGGCACGACTTCGCACATGGCGGGCGAAATGCTCAAGTCCGTGGCCGGCATCGACATCCTGCACGTGCCGTACAAGGGCGCCGGCGAAGCCATCCCCGCGCTGCTCAGCGGCCAGGTCTCGATGTACTTCGACACCATCATGACCGGCCTGCCCCAGGCCAAGAGCGGCGCGCTGCTGGCGCTGGGCATGTCCAACGCCAAGCGCTCGGCGCTGGCGCCCGAGATTCCCACGATCGCGGAACAGGGCTACGCCGGCTACGACATCGCGCCGTGGTACGGTCTGGTCGCGCCCGAAGGCACGCCCGCTCCGGTGCTCGACAAGCTCAACCGCGCCGTCAACAAAGTGCTTGCCGATCCGGCGCTGCGCAGTAAGCTCGCGGAAGCTGGCGCGGAGCCCCGCGGCGGCAGCCGCGAGGAATTCGCCGCCTTCATCAAGGCCGAAATCCCGCGCACCAAGCAGCTGATCGATCAGGCCGGCATCACGCCGCAGTAATTTTCACTACGAGTTCCCCGTTTCCATGTCCTTACCCTTCGATTGGTCTTTCCCCTACGCATCCCGGAAGATGCCGGTCCTGGCCGCCAACGCGGTCGCCACCAGCCAGCCGCTGGCGGCCCAAGCCGGGCTGCGCATGCTGCTGGCCGGCGGCAACGCCGTGGACAGCGCCATCGCCACCGCCATCGCGCTGACAGTGGTCGAACCCGTCATGAACGGCATCGGCGGCGACATGTTCGCGCTGGTCTGGCATGACGGCCAGCTGCATGGCCTGAACTCCAGCGGCTGCGCGCCCGCCGCGTGGACGCCGGAGTACTTCGCCGGCCGCGACGCCATGCCCGGCACCGGCTGGGGCACGGTGACCGTGCCGGGCCAGGTCGCGGGGTGGAAGGCGCTGTCGGAGCGCTTCGGCAAGCTGCCTTTCGCGCAGTTGTTCGAACCCGCCATCGCCTATGCCGAGGAAGGGTTCGCGGTATCGCCCACCATCGCCCGCCAGTGGGCCACGCAAGCGCCCAAGCTGGCGCAGGAGCCAGGCTTTGCCGCCGCCTTCCTGCCCGAGGGCCGTGCGCCGCAGGCCGGCGAATGGTGGCGCTTTCCCGCGCAGGGCAAGACGCTGCGCGCCATCGCCGAAAGCGGCGGCGAGAGCTTCTACCGCGGCGAGCTCGCCCGCAAGATCGCCGACTTCGCGCGCCAGACCGGCGGCGCGCTCAGTGCCGAGGACCTGGCGGAGCACCGTCCCGAATGGGTCACGCCAATCTCGCAATCGTTCCGCGGCTACGAACTGCACGAGATCCCGCCCAGCGGCCAGGGCATCTCGGCGCTGATGGCGCTGGGCATGCTGGAACAGTTCGACCTGGAAAGCATGGGCCGCGACAGCGCGGACTACTACCACGTCAGCATCGAAGCGATGAAGCTGGCGTTCGCGGACCTGCACCACCACGTCGCCGATCCGCGCCACATGCGCACCAGCGCCGCCGCCCTGCTGGACCGCAGCTACCTGGCCGAGCGCGCGCGCCAGATTTCCATGGACCGCGCCAGCGTGCCGGTCGCGGGCACGCCCGCCACCGGCGGCACCGTGTACCTGACGGCGGCCGACGCCAGCGGCACCATGGTGTCCTTCATCCAGTCCAACTACCACGGCTTCGGTTCCGGCGTGGTGGTGCCCGACACCGGCATCAGCCTGCACAACCGCGGCCTGAACTTCGTGTTGACGCCCGGCCACGCCAATCAGGTCGCGCCGCGCAAGAAGCCGATGCACACCATCATCCCCGCCTTCGTCACGCGCGGCGGCCAGCCGCTGATGTCGTTCGGCGTGATGGGCGGATCGATGCAGGCCCAGGGTCATCTGCAAATGGTCACGCGCCTGGCGGCGTTCGGCCAGAACCCGCAGGCCATGAGCGACGCGCCGCGCTTCCGCGTGGAAAAAGGCCCGGTGGTCAATGTGGAATCGCACTTGCCGGCGGACGTGGTCGACGCGCTGCGCGCACGCGGCCACAACGTCGCCGTGGCGCCCGCCGACAGCCTGGAATTCGGTTCGGCGCAGCTGATCTGCCGCCTGCCGCAAGGCGGCTACGTGGCGGCGTCCGACTCGCGCCGCGACGGTCAGGCCGTGGGCTTCTGAGTCTGGCCGGGCCCGGATCCAGGCCCGGCCCTTGACGATAAAGCCATCGCCGCCGGCCTCCGGCGGCGATCTGCCGGCGTACCGGCGATCACCAAGACGTAGCGCCGGCTGGTGTAGACCGGCTCAAGCTCCACTCCCGTCTGCTCGCGCACCCGCCGCAGATCCGCTTTTTCCACTGCCAGGAATACCCTGCCGTCCTTGGGCAATACGGCCTCCAAGCCTTCCAGCGGCACCCGTGCGGCCGCGCCCCGCGAGTAGTAGCGCGCCGAGAACGGCAGGCTGTCGACGAAGTAGAGCTTTTCGCCGGGCGCCATCAGCGCATCGGCCCGGGCGACAAGGTGTTTTTCCGTTTTGAGCCGCTCCGGCTTGGCCAGCAGCAAGCCGCAGAAAACAATCACCGCAATCGGCCCCAACGCCATGCAGGCCGTCGCCACGCGGGCTGGCGCCAGGGCGCGGGCGCGGCTCAGGCATGCGCCTATCGCCAAGGCCAGCGGCGGCAAGGCCGGCAGCGCGTAGGTCCACAGGATGTTGCCCGACAGGGTGAAGAAGAGCGGCGTGGCCGCGCCCCAGGCCAACAGATAGGTCCAGCGTGGCCGGCGCAGCCATCTGCCGGCCCGCCGCACCGGCCCGCGCCAGCGTCGGGCAAGCAGCCAGACGCCAAACACTCCCCATGGCAACGACGCCACAATCCCGTCCAGCCAGATGGCGCCGTAGGGCCGGCTGTGCGCCGAGCCGTAGAGATCCCCGGTCCAGCCCGGATCCACGAAGCGCAGGACGTGCTCGCCCACGATGAAGTACTGGATGAAGCCCGGCGTCTTGATCTCCGCCGCCACGTACCAGGGCAACACCAGGACCGCCGTCATCACGCTTCCCGCCGCCCATGGCAGGCGCCGCAGGCTGGCCCGGACGTTCCCATGCCACAGCATCCAGGGCACGATGGCGCCCGCCACCAACACCACGGCCAGTGGTCCCTTGGACAACAGGCCGATCGCCAGTCCCAGGAAAAATCCGTAGCGCCAGAACCCCGCCGCCGGCCCGCGCGCCAGGATGAATGACGCCATGCTCAGCGTGACGCCCAGGGCAAGGAACGGATCCGTCAACACTGCCCCGGCCGCGACCAGGGGCAGGAACATGGATGCGTACACCAGCACGGTCCATCTGGCGGCCTGTAGCGTAAACAGGCGGCGCCCCAGCGCATGAAGAATGGCAAGCGTCGCCGCCGTGGCCAGCAGCGACGGCAGCCTGATGCTGAATTCGCTCAGCCCCAGCAACCGGATCGACAGCGCCTCGGCCCAGAACCCCAATGGGGGCTTGCCCCAGAACGGCACGCCCGGTGCGAACCAGGGCGTGATCCAGTCGCCCGTTTCCGCCATCAGCCTGGCGATCTCCGCATAGCGTGGCTCGGACGTGTCGGCGAATGGCACCAGGACCATCGCCAAGAGGCGCACGCCCAGTATCGCCGCCAGCCCGGCGGCCATGGTCCGCGCGCTCAGCTGCAAGCCGCATCCCTCCCATGGCCCGATGCCGCCATGCCCGCCGCTCCGCTGTGCTGCACGTCGCGTACCAGATAGACCGGCCGCTGCTTGCTTTCCATATAGGTCTTGCCCACGTACTCGCCCAACAGACCGATGGTGATGAGTTGCACGCCGCCCATGAAGGTCATCATCGCCATCAGCGAGGGATAGCCGGCGACGTCATCGCCGAACATCAGGGTCTTGAAGATGATGGCGGCGCCGAAGACCGCGCCGCCCAGGGCCGCGGCCGCCCCCAGCCCCGTCGCCCAGCGCAGGGGCGCGGTGGAGAACGAGGTGATGCCTTCCATGGCCAGGCGGAACAGCGCCAGGTAGCTCCATTTGGTGACGCCAGCGGCGCGGGGCTCGCGGTCGTAATCGATGATCCGGGTCGGCATGCCCACCCAGGCGTACAGGCCCTTCATGTAGCGGCACCGTTCGGGCAGCTGCAGCAGCGCCGTCACGGCGCGCCGGCTCATCAGCCGGAAATCGCCGGTGTCGGGCGGGATCGCGGCCTTGCTCAAGCGGCTCAGCAGCCTGTAGTAGGCATAGGCGGAAAGCCGCTTCAGGACGCTTTCCCCCGCGCGGCTGCGCCGCCGCATGCTGACGACGTCGGCGCCCTCTTTCCAGGCCCGCACCATGGCGGGGATGGCCTCGGGCGGATCCTGCAGATCGGCATCCAGCATGATGACCGCGGCTCCGGCCGCATGTTCTATCCCTGCTGTCATCGCGGCCTCCTTGCCGAAATTCCGGCTCAGCCTGACCAGCTTGATGCCGCGTTCCTCGCGCAGCAGGGCCTGCAGGTATTCGGCGCTGCCGTCGCTGCTGCCGTCGTCGACGAACACGATCTCGTAGGACAGCCCCAACGTCTTCAAGACCCGCCGCAGGCGTTCGTGGCAGGCCGGCAGCACCTCCATTTCGTTGAGGAATGGAATGATGACGGATAGCTGTATCGGGCTGATTGCGCCCAGCACAGCGATATCGAGATCGGGTCTGGCATTCATCGGATCGCCTCCGTAACGGACCTATTCCCGGGCCAAGGCCGGTTTCGACAGTTCAAGTTCGTCGGCGTCGTCGTTCCTGTGCGCCAGGCGGTAAAGGGCCGGCAGTACCAGCAACGTGAGGATGGTGGAAGAGATGATGCCGCCGATCACCACGGTGGCCAGCGGACGCTGGACCTCGGCGCCCGTGCCGGTGGCGATCGCCATCGGCACGAAGCCCAGCGAGGCCACCAGCGCCGTCATCAGCACCGGACGCAGGCGCGTCAGCGCCCCGATACGCACGGCCTCGGCCACGGACTTGCCCTCCACGCGCAGGCCGCTGATGAACGACAGCATCACCAGGCCGTTCAGCACCGCCACGCCGCACAGCGCGATGAAGCCCACCGCGGCGGTTATGGACAACGGTATGCCGCGCATCCACAAGGCGATCACGCCGCCGGTCAGCGCGAAGGGGATACCGGTGAACACCAGCAGCCCGTCCTTGACGTTGCCGAACATCGCGAACAGCAGCGCGAACACCAGCACCAGCGCCGCCGGCACCACGATCTGCAGGCGCTTGGCCGCGGATTGCAACTGCTCGAAGGTGCCGCCCCAGGAGGTCCAGTAGCCCGCCGGCACCTGCACCTTTTGCCCGATGGCCGCGGTGGCCTCGGACACGAACGTGCCCAGGTCGCGGCCGCGCACGTTGGCGCTGACCACGATGCGGCGCTTGCCGTCCTCGCGCGAGATCTGGTTGGGGCCCGGCGCCAGATCGAAGGTGGCGACCTCGCTCAGCGGGATGTAGGCGGCCTGCGCCTGCCCGTCCTGCCTGGGCAGGGCAATGGGCAGCTTCTTCAACGCGGACAGGTTCTCGCGCACGGTTTCGGGCAGACGCACCACGATGTCGAAGCGCCGGTCTCCCTGAAAAAAGGTCCCCGCCTCTCGGCCGCCCACGGCGATGGCCAGCGTGTCCTGCACGTCCGCCATGCTCAGCCCGTAACGCGCGGCGCGGGCGCGGTCGATGTAGACCGTCAGCATCGGCAGCCCGGTGGTCTGCTCGACTTTCACTTCCGAAGCGCCCGGTATCGTCTGCAAGACCTCGGCGATCTCTGCTGCCGTACGATTCAGCACGTCGTTGTCATCGCCGAACACCTTCACCGCCACGTCGCTGCGCACGCCCGAGATCAGCTCGTTGAAGCGCAGCTGGATCGGCTGGGAGAACTCATAGTTGCTGCCGGGAACCTGGCTGGCTTCCTCCTGGATCGCCGCCAGCAGTTCGGCGCGGGTCTTCCTGGGGCTGGGCCACTGGTCCATCGGCTTGAGCATGATGTAGCCGTCGGAAATGCTGGGCGGCATGGCATCGGAGGCGATCTCCGCCGTGCCGGTGCGGGCGAACACGCGCTCGATTTCCGGGAACTTCTGCTTCAGCCTGGTCTCCAGTTGCTTCTGCATCTCGACTGACTGCGTGAGGCTGGTGCCCGGGATCCGCAGCGCCTGGATCGCCATGTCGCCTTCGTTCAGGTTGGGGATGAACTCGCTGCCCATGCGCGCCGCCAGCACCCCGCTCAACACCACCAAGACGGTTGCTCCCGCCAGGATCAGCGGCGTGCGGCGCAGCGCGACGTCGAGCAGGGGCTCGTAGCGGCGCTTTGCCCAGGCCATCAGGCGATTCTCCTTTTCGGAGACGTTGTTCCCCATGAACAGCGCCACGGCGGCCGGCACGAAGGTCACGGACAGGATCATCGCCCCCAGCAGCGCCAGCACCACGGTCAGCGCCATGGGATGGAACATGCGTCCTTCCACCCCGCTCAGGGCGAAGATCGGCAGGTACACGACCATGATGATCAACTGGCCGAACAGCAGCGGCCTGCGGGCCTCGCGCGCGGCCGCGAACACCTCGTGGAAGCGTTCGCTGCGCGTGAGCGGCCTGCCATGGTGCGCCCGCGCGTGGCTCAGGCGCCGCACGCAGTTCTCCACGATGACGACCGCGCCGTCGACGATGATGCCGAAGTCCAGCGCGCCCAGGCTCATCAGGTTGGCGCTGACCTTGTAGGTCACCATGCCGGTGAAGGTAAACAGCATGGACAGCGGGATGATCATCGCCGTGATCAGCGCCGCGCGGATGTTCCCCAGGAACACGAACAGGATGACGATGACCAGCGCCGCGCCTTCCAGCAGGTTCTTCTTGACGGTGGCGATGGCCTTGTCGATCAGGGTGGTGCGGTCGTAGACCGTCACCGCCTGCACGCCCGCCGGCAGCGATTTATTGATGGCTTCCAGCTTGACGGACACGGCTTGGGACACCGCGCGGCTGTTCTCGCCTATCAGCATGAACACCGTGCCCAGCACCACTTCCTCGCCGTTGCTGGTCGCCGCCCCCGTGCGCAGCTCGCGCCCGATGGACACCTCGGCCACGTCGCGTATCCGGATCGCCTGGCCCTCCACGGTTGCCAGCACCACGTCGCGGATGTCGTCCATGGACCGGACCTGCCCGGGCGCCCGGATCAGGTACTGCTCCCCCTTGCGTTCGATGTAGCCCGCACCGGTGTTGGCGTTGTTCCTGTCCAGCGCGGCCATGATGTCGGTCAGCGCCAGGCCGTAGGAGGCCAGCTTCTCGGTGCTGGGCGCTACCTGGTACTCCTTGGCATAGCCGCCGATGGCGTTGATCTCGGTGACCCCGGGAATATTGCGCAGCTGCGGCTTGATGATCCAGTCCTGGATCTCGCGCAGGTCCATGGGGGTGTAGGGCGTGCCGTCGGATTTCCTGGCATCGTCCTGCGCCTCCACCGTCCACAAGTAGATCTCGCCCAGGCCCGAGGATATCGGCCCCATCATGGGCGTCACGCCTTCGGGCAGGTTTTCCTTCGCTTCCTGCAGGCGCTGGTTCACCAGCTGGCGGGCGAAATAGATGTCGGTGCCGTCCTTGAAGATGACGGTCACCTGCGACAGGCCGTAGCGCGATAGCGAACGCGTCTGCTGCAACCCCGGTAGGCCGGCCATCACCGTCTCTATCGGATAGGTGATGCGCTGCTCGGTCTCCAGCGGCGAGTACCCAGGCGCCCCGGCATTGATCTGGACCTGGACGTTGGTGATGTCCGGCACCGCGTCGATGGCGAGCCGGGAATAGTTGTAGACGCCGATGGCGGCCATGCCCAGGGTGACGAACAGCACCAGCCAGCGCTGCTCAATGGCGAAACGGATCAAGCGTTCAAACATGTTCCGCCCCGGCTCAGTGTGCGTGCTCGGCGCCGGCCTTGCCCAGCTCCGACTTGAGGACGAAGGTGTTCTCGACGGCATAGCGCGTACCGGGGGCAAGCCCAGACAGCACCTCTACCCGGTCATTCGAAGCCTTGCCCAGCTTCACCGGCTGCACCACAAAGCCGCCGGGCGCCTCCACGAACACGGCAGGCTGGTTGTCGATGGTCTGGACCGCGTCGGCCGCCACCGTCACCGCGGCGTCCGACATCCGCGTGACCACGTCGACGGAAACGAAAAGCCCTGGACGCCAGGCCATGTCCGGATTCTCCAGCGTGACGCGCGCAGTGGCCGTGCGCGTCTGCTGCCCCAGCAACGAGCCGATGTACGAGACCGTGCCCTCGGCCCTGCCGGCGAACGCGGCGGAGCTCACGCTGGCCGCTTCGCCTACGCGTACATCCTGCAAATCCTTGGGCGCGATCACGAATTCGGCCCAGACGGTGCGCAGGTCCGACAAGGTGAAGATGCTGGCGTTGTCGGGCAAGGCTTCGCCCAGCGCGATGTGCTTTTCCACCACCACGCCGTCAAAGGGCGCGCGGATCTCCAGGCTGCCCAGGTCCTTGGAGCGCGGCTCGGCGCCCACGGTGCGCAATTTCTGCTCCGCGTTCTGCACGGCGATTTCCGCCTCCTGCAGCGCGGTGCGGGCCGCCTGGTAGTCCTGTTCCGCTGATACCTTTTCCTGCCACAGGCGCAGTTCGCGCCTGTGGGTCTGGGCGGCCAGGTCGCGCCGCTTGGCCGCCGCCAGCCATTCGCTGCGCAACTCGGACAGCGCCGAGCTGGACAAGACGGCCAGCAGTTCGCCCTTCTTGACCTGCTGGCCCAGGTCGGCCGACACGCTTTGCACCACGCCGGCCATGCGCGGCACCACGTGCGCGGTCCGGTCCGCATTGAACTTGATCTCGCCGGGGAACTGCGCCGATGTCGCCAGCGCGGCGGGCGCAGCGACCTCGGACTTGATGCCGGCCACCGCGATCTGCTCGGGCGTGAGCGCGATTTTTTCCTGTTCCTTCTCGGCCTGCTCGCCCTGCCCGGTCTCGGCATGTCCGTGTTCCGCCTCGCCTGCCGCCTGCGCCGGATACACGGACGCCAACAGCAGCGCCGCGCACAGGCCGGCCGCGGTCCACATCTTGGGGGGTTGCTTGCTCTTGTGCTTTGCCATTTTCTTATGCTCGTTTCAACGTCCGAGAATGCGGTCTATATCCGCGGAAGCCTGGTACACGGATGCCAGCACCGTCAGGTAGGCGATGTTTCCGTCGGAGAGGGTGCGCTGCGCGTCCAGCACTTCCAGGAAGCCGAACTTCCCCGCCTCGAAGCCTTTGCGCGCAGCCTCATAGGCCTGGGTGGCCCCCGGCAGCACGGCGCTCCGATACTCGCGCGCGGAACCCGCTGCCAGATCGAATCGGGTCACGGCCTGCAACAGTTCTCCCATCAGGCCGGATTCCAGCTCGCGGTATTGGTCCTGCGCCTTGTAGGCCTGCATGGTGGCGGCGTAGACATTGCCCTGGTTGCGGTCGAAGATCGGCAGCGGAATGGACACGCCAAGCTGGGCCTTGTCGCGGCCCGCTTCGTTGTCGCGGGCCACGCCGGCGCTCAGCGTGATGTCGGGATAGCGCTTGCTCTTCTCGACTTCCAGCTGTGCCTGCCCCAGGTCGACGGCAAGCTTGCCGCCCTGCATCCTGGGCGATGCGGCCAGGCCTGCCCGCAACTCGTCTATCGACGCCCGTTCCGGCAATGCGTTCAGATCCGCGCCCACGCTGGCAAAACCCGGCTCTGCTTCGCCCCACAGCAGGCCGAGCTTGCGGCGTGCGCCCAGCAGCGCAGCCTCGGCCGCGCGCGCCTCGATGCGCGCGTTGGCCAACGCGACCTGGGCCTTGCTGCCCTCCAGTGGCGGCGCCTTGCCCGCGGCCACGCGCCTCTCCGCCAGCCGCAAGGCGCCGCTGGCGATATCCACGGTGCCGCGCGTCACGCGCACGGACTCCTGCGCCACCGCCACATCGAAATAGGCCGCGATGACTGCCGCGCGCAGGCCGGCCCGCGTGTCCGCGACGCCCTGGCGCGCCATGTCCCTGGACAGCTCAGCCGCCTTGACCCGCGCGGCGCGCTTGCCGCCGGTTTCCAGCGGGACGTTCAACATGGCGGTGGTGGTGCGCGTGGCCGATTGCGTGTCGTCCACGCTCACGTCGATGGAAGGGTTAGGCAGCACGCCCGCCTGCGTGAGCAGGCCCTCGCTCGCCGCGGCCTCGTTCTTCGCCGCGGCAAACCCGGGATTGCGTTCGAGCGCCGCGGCCAGGGCGCGCTCCAGCGTCAGCACGGCGCCGTTCTCGCTCTGCGCCGTGGGTACGGAAGTTCGGGCTGCGCCCGCGTTCTGCGCGGATGCGGCAGCAGACGCGGCGATCATCGAGGCCGCCAGGATCAGCGGCATAGCGGATACATGCATGGTTCAACCAGGAAAGGGGCGAGCCGGCAATGTATCCAGACGGGTTCGTCAATCGAGCGACAGAAAAATGACATTTCCGTAAGGTTCGCGGCCTTACGAAAACGTAATCAGGGCGTCGGCGAATTGACGGGCATAGGTCCGTAGAGTGTCACCGTCGCTACACAAACAGCGTGTATGCGCCTGACGCAACACCGCGACCGGCGCCGCGCTCAACCTGGGAGATATCCATGAAGACCAAAACCGTTACCGCTGCCCTCGCCCTGGGTTCCGCCCTGGCCCTTCCTTTTGCCGCCAGCGCATCGAGCACCTGGCACCAGACCAACACGGAGATCGGCTACGCCATCGCGCCGGACCACGCCGTCAGCGGCAAGACGCGCGACGAGGTGAAGACCGAATTGGCCGTGGCCAAGTCCGACCCGAAGCAGTGGTTTCTGACCAATCTGAACGCCGCCAAGCCGGGCTGGGCCAAGCAGGGCACCTCCCGTACCCGCGCCGACGCGATGGCGGAGCTGGAAGCCATGACGCCGGCCGAACGCGCCCGCCTGGACGAGATCTACACCCCGGGCTGAGCGCCGGGCCCGTGGCGCACGCGCTCCGCGTGCCCGCCGGCGCTGCGCAGGGCGGCTGGGCCGCCCTGTTTGCGTTTATTCCCCAGAACGATTCCGCCTAGAATAGACGCAGCATCCGAGGACTTCCGCGCACTCTTTTTATTTCCGCTGACATGAAAGTACTCGTAATCGAAGACGAAAAAAAACTCGCCGAGTACTTGCGGCGAGCGCTGACCGAACACAACTACGTGGTCGACGTGGCCCAGGACGGCGTCACCGGACTGCATCTGGTGCGTGAAAGCCAGTACGACCTGGTCCTGCTGGACGTGATGCTGCCCGCCATGGACGGCTTTTCGGTGCTGGCCGAGATCCGCAAGACCAGCCGCGTCCCCGTCCTGATGCTGACCGCGCGCGACAAGCTCGAAGATCGCGTCAAGGGCCTGCGCGACGGGGCCGACGACTACCTGGCCAAGCCTTTCGCCTTGTCGGAACTGCTGGCCCGCGTGCTGGCGCTGGGCCGGCGCAGCGGCCACGGCCAGACCGAGACCATCGCCCAGAACGTGCTGCGCATCGACGGGCTGGAACTGGACCTGCTGCGCCGGCGCGCCAGCCGCGACGGCGTGCGGCTGGACCTGACCGCCAAGGAATTCACTCTCCTGGCCCTGCTGATGCGCAAGCAAGGCGAAGTCCTGTCGCGGCTGGAGCTGGCCGAACAGGTGTGGGACATCAACTTCAACAGCAACACCAACGTGGTCGAAGTCGCGATCCGCCGCCTGCGCGGCAAGGTCGACGAACCCTTCGACAAGAAACTGCTGCACACCGTGCGCGGCATGGGCTACGTGCTGGAACCGCGGAGCGACTGATGCCCGGGCAGCGCCCCAAATCGCTGCACCGCTGGCTGTCGCGCTGGCTGGCGATCCAGACTTTCATCGCGCTCGGCCTGGTATGCGCGGTGGTCTATTACGCGACCAACCTCAACCTGGCCAGCCGCCAGGAAGCCTTGCTGCAGCAGAAGGTCGAGGTCGTACGGCACTTGGTCGAGGAAAACGCCGCCAGCCAGGACTCCACCCGCTTGCGCCACAAGCTCAGCGACTTCTTCTATGGCCGCCCCGATTTTTCGCTGGTGCTGGAGATCGACGGCGAAAAGGTCTATTACGGCAGCCCCATCGCCGGCGACAACGACTTCAAGCATGAGCGGCGCATCGCTTTCACGCTGCCCTTTCCCGGCGCGCCCGGCGACGCCATGAACGCCGAACTGGTGCTGGACATCTCCAGCGACATCCGGCTGCGCAAGGCGCTGGCCTGGACCCTGTTCGCCTGCGCGCTCGCGGGCGCCATCGTCGTGGCGGCGGTAGGAACCCTGCTGGTGCGCCGCGGACTGGCGCCGCTGGATGCGCTGGGCAAGCAGGCCGCGCAGCTGTCTCCGGACCGCATCGGCGAACGGCTGGACGAAAGCGGCCAGCCCTGCGAGATCCGGCCCCTGGTGCGCCAGTTCAACGCCGTGTTGCAGCGGCTGGAGCGCGCCTACGTGCAGATGGAGGGATTCAATGCCGACGTGGCCCACGAGATGCGCACGCCACTCGCAACGCTGATCGGCGAGACCGAGCTGGCGCTGAGCACGCGCCCGTCGCCGCAGGCCTTGCGCGAAACGCTGGGTTCCAACCTGGAAGAACTGCAGCGCCTCTCCAGCATCGTCAACGACATGCTGTTCCTGTCGCAGGCCGACCGCGGCGCGCAGGCCCGGGGCAGCTGGCAGGCCAGCCTGGCCGCCATCGTCCAGGAGGTGACGCAATACCACGAGGCCGAGGCGCTGGACGCGGGGGTCGATATCGCGGTGGTGGGCGATGCGTCGGCCCAGGTCGATCGCGCACTGTTCCAGCGCGCCGTGTCGAACCTGGTCTCGAACGCGGTGCGCTATGCCGCTTCCGGCAGCGTGATCGAGGTCGATATCTCCCGCGGCGACGCTGGCGAAATCCTGATCGCCGTGCGCAACACCGGCGAACCCATACCGGAAGAACATCTGCCACGGCTTTTCTACCGCTTCTACCGCAGCGACACCTCCCGCGAATTCGATGCCAACCATCATGGACTGGGATTGGCCATCGTCGCCGCCATCGCCCGCATGCACGGCGGCCGCAGCTACGCCAGATCGGCCAACCGGACCACCACCATAGGCTTCAGCATCGCGGCGGCCGACAGTACAAAAACCTGATTGGCGCTGTGGAAGCGCCCGGGCATGGACAATCTGTACCGCGGATCGCAGGAGCCGGACGTCTTCAGCCTAAAGTACGGCCGGTCCCCCGAAAGGCGGAAGCGGCCCGGCCTCAGTCCTCTTCGACGAACGCTTCTTCGCGCTTCTTGCGGATGTTCGGCAGCGCGACCAGCACGACCAGCACCACTGCCGCGCCCAGCAGGGAAGCAGATAGCGGCCGCTCAATGAATGTCGTGAAATCGCCGCGCGACAACAACAGCGCGCGGCGGAAGTTCTCTTCCATCATCGGGCCGAGCACCAAGCCAAGCAGAAGCGGCGCGCCCTCGCAGCGCAGCTTGCTCCAGATGTAGCCGACGACCCCGAAGAAGGCCGTCATGTACAGATCGAAGGTGTTGTAGTTAAGCGAATACACCCCAATCGTGCAGAACACCAGAATCGCCGGAAACAGGACGCGGTAGGGAACCTTGAGCAGCTTGACCCAAAGCCCGACCAGCGGCAGGTTGAGGATGACCAGCATCAGGTTGCCGATCCACATCGATGCGATCAGGCCCCAGAACAGGTCGGGATGGCTGGTCATGACCTGGGGGCCGGGCTGGATATTGTGGATGGTCATCGCGCCCACCATCAGCGCCATCACCGCGTTGCCCGGGATGCCCAACGTCAGCAAGGGGATGAACGACGTCTGCGCCCCCGCATTGTTGGCCGACTCCGGGCCGGCCAGGCCGGCCGGGTGGCCTTTGCCGAAACGCCCGGGTTCCTTGGACAGCTTCTTTTCCAGAGTGTAGGAAGCGAAGGCCGACAGCACCGAGCCGCCTCCGGGGAGGATGCCCAGCATCGACCCGACCGCGGTGCCGCGCACGATCGCGGGCGCCGCCTCGCGGACCTCCTGCCGGTTGGGATACAGCGAACCCACCTTGTCCGTGATCTCGACCCGTTTGTCCTTCAGTTCCAGGTTGTTCATGATCTCGGCAAAGCCGAACACCCCCATCGCCACGATCGCGAAATTGATGCCGTCCTGCAGCTCCGGGATGCCGAAGTCATATCGGGCGACGCCCGAATTGACGTCCGTGCCAACCAGGCCGAGCAGCAGCCCCAGCAGGATCATGCAGATCGCCTTGACCAGCGAGCCCGAGGCCAGCACCACCGCCCCGACCAGGCCCAGCGTCATCAGCGAGAAGTACTCGGCCGGCCCGAACTTGAACGCGACCTCGGCCAGCGGCGGCGCGAATGCCGCGATCAGCATGGTGGCCACAGAGCCCGCGAAGAAGGAGCCGATGGCGGCCAGCGACAGCGCGGCGCCGCCTCGGCCGTTGCGGGCCATCTGGTGGCCGTCGAGCACGGTGACGACCGCCGATGTCTCGCCTGGCAGGTTGACGAGTATGGCGGTGGTCGAGCCGCCGTACTGTGTCCCGTAGTAGATGCCCGCCAGCATGATCAGCCCCGCAACGGGCGGCAGCACATAGGTGATCGGCAGCAGCATCGCGATGGTGGGCACAGGGCCCAAGCCAGGCAACACGCCCACCAGCGTGCCCAGGACGCATCCCAACAGCGCATACAGCAGGTTCTCCGGCGTGAACGCCACGGAGAACCCCAGCATGAGGTTATCGATAAGTTCCATCCCCGCTCCTTGGTGTTTTTATCGTCATACGAAAATAGATCGTAATGCGATATAAAAAGCCAAGGAACCCGGGTTTTTACGGACTGGAGATCGGTGAGATCAGGGCGGATCGGCGCGCTTGAACGCTGCGCGCGCCATCCGCCGTGGCGCGCAAGAAGGCCATGCCGCCGACGCGGCAAAGCCGTCCCGTCACATCGGCTTCAGGTCGACCTCTTTGGCGATCTTGCCAAAGGTTTCCAGGTCGCTCTTCACACGGGCCGTGGTCTCGGCCGGCGTGGACACGCGCGGAATCATCGCCAGGTCCAGCAGGCGCTGCTTCATTTCCGGCTTGGCGAACTCGCGCGCCAGGGCCTGCTGGATCTTGTCGACGATCTCGTCCGGCGTGCCCTTGGGCGCGGCCAGGCCGAACCAGGCGACCGCGGAGAACCCGGGCAGGCCGGCTTCTGGCGCGGTGGGCACATCGGGCAAGGCCGCCACGCGTTCCGGGTTCGTGACGAACAAGGGCCGCACCTTGCCTGCCTTGATGAAGGGCGTCTGCACGCCGGTATTGTCCAGCACCGCGTCGATATGGCCGCCCAGCAGGTCGTTCATGGCCGGGCTGCTGCCCTTGTAGGGCACGATGTTGACCTGCATGCCGGCGGCGCGCGCAAACATGAGTTGGGTCAGGTGTTGCTGGGTGCCCAGGCCGGCATTGCCGAAGGTGATCTTGTTCGGGTTCTTGCGGCCGTAGTCGATGAATTCCTTGAGATTCTTGGCGGGGAATTCATTGTTCGTGACCACCACGAAAGGCAGGTCGACCAGTACCGTGATCTGCTTGAAGTCTTCCAGCGGCTTGTAGCGCAGCTTGTAGACGTAGGGATTGACGGCCATGGTGCCGCTGGCGGTCAACGCCAGCGTGTAGCCGTCCGGCTCGGCGCGCGAGACGAACTCGGTGCCCAGCACGCCGCCCGCGCCCGGCTTGGCCTCGACGATGGCCGGCTTGCCCAGTTCAGTCTGTAAAGCCTGCGCGGCGAAGCGCGCCAGCATGTCGGCGGACCCGCCCGTCGCGTAGGGCAGGACGATCGTGATCGGCTTGCTGGGATAGGTGTCCGCGGCCATCGCGGGCGCGGCGATCCCGGCCGCCAGACAGGCAGCGGCCAGAGTTTTCAGATGCTTGACCATCAATGATTTCCCCTCGTGGTGTATCGACTGCGCTTGCACCCGGGGAAGATTAAGCGGTCCCGCGTTATATGGCTAATCAACAATTAAAATAGATCTCTATCACCAAATTTGATAATCACCCAGGACTGCGATGCTGACCTCGATGGACTTGAACCTGCTGCGCATCTTCGATGCGGTCATGACCGAACGCAACGTCACGCGCGCGGCCTCCGCGCTGCACATGACGCAGCCCGCGGTCAGCAACGCCATCAACCGGCTGCGCCTGACCTTGAAGGATCCGCTGTTCGTGAAGATCCAGGGCGGCGTGCTGCCCACGCAGCGCGCCGAACTGCTGTGGCCCCCGATCCGCGACGCGCTGGCCCGCATCGCCGACACGCTGGAGCGCAACGATTTCGACCCGGCGCGTTCCGAGGCCGTGTTCCGCATGGCCATGTCCGACTACGTGGCGGACCAGGTCATCCGGCCGCTGTTCGTGGAGCAGCAGACAGTGGCGCCCAATGTCCGCATCCATCTGCATCCCTACTCGCTGGACAACGCCGGCGTGCTGCTGGAAAAAGGCGAAGTCGACATGGCGGCGGGCGTGTATTCGAACTTCGGCTCGTCCCTGCGCACCCTGCCGCTGGAAACGCTGACCTACGTCTGCGCCATGCGCAAGGGCCACCCGCTGCTGGCGCAGCCACGCTTCACGCTGGACAGCTTCCTGCGCGCGCGCCATCTGATGGTCAGCCTGCTGGGCACGCCGACCCTGATCGACCATGAGCTCGCGCCCCACGGCTACAAGCGCAACGTGGTGCTCACCATCAACCAGTTCGCCCTGGCGCCGCGCCTGCTGGCCGAAACCGACCTGATCTGCGTGGTGCCGCTGAACACCGTGCGCAACAGCCCCTACAGCCATCTGCTGGAAGCCGTCGAGGCGCCCTTCCCGTTCGCGCCGCGCACGGTCAACCTGATCTGGCATGAACGCTCGGACAACATCCCCGCGCATCGCTGGCTGCGCGAAGAGATACTCAAGGTCTGCCAGGCGCAAGGAATGGTGTTCGACCAGGCGCAGCCGGCAGAGTCCCATCCGTACTGATCCGTACCGACAAATCATTCACAACAGTGATAATCACTGATACCAATCTTTGATTGGACCGAATGATGGTGCGTCAATAGCATTCTGGTCATCCCACTCCCGGCGCCTTGCGCGCCAGCATCCTGGAGACCAGCGTGACCCAGACCGCATCCGCCCCGGGCGCCCGCCGTTTTCGCGTCGGCTTCGACGTAGGCGGCACGTTCACCGATTTCACCCTGCTCGCCGAGCACACCGGTGAACTGCATTATTTCAAGGTGCCTTCGACACCGCACGATCCGTCCGAGGCCATCCAGACGGGCCTGGCCCATCTGATCCGCGAACACGAGATCGCCGGCTCCGAGCTGGCGCACGTGGGCCACGGCACCACGGTGGCCACCAACATGGTCATCGAGCGCAGGGGTTCGCGCTGCGCGCTGGTCACCACCCGCGGCTTTCGCGACGTGCTGGAGATCGGCCGGCAGACACGCCCCCATCTGTACGACTACAACGTCACCAAGCCGCAACCCCTGGCGCCGCGCGAGTGGCGCTTCGAAGTGACCGAGCGCGTCGGCGCCGACGGTTCCGTGCTGCAGGCGCTGGACGAAGACGAGGTGGTGGCGGTGGCGCGCGAGCTGGCCGCAGCCCGCGTCGAATCGGTCGCCATCTGCTTCATGCACAGCTACCGCAACGATGCCCACGAACGCCGCACCCGCGACATCCTGGCCGAACACCTGCCGGGCGTCTATCTGAGCGTGTCCAGCGAGATCCTGCCGGAGTTCCGCGAATATGAACGCATGTCCACCACCGCGCTCAATGCCTATGTCGGCCCGCGCATGGCTGGCTACATGCGCAACCTGGTAAGTTCGGTGCGCGCCATGGGCGTGGCGGCCGAGCCGACCACGGTACATTCCAATGGCGGTCTGATGTCGGTGGAATCGGTGCTGACGGCTCCGGTGCGCACCTGTGTTTCGGGCCCCGCCGCCGGCGTGATCGGCGCGACCGAACTGGGCCGCGTGGCTGCGCTGCCCAACCTGATCACCTTTGACGTGGGCGGGACCAGCACCGACGTGTCGCTGGTGGCCGAACTGCGGCCGTTGTTCACCTCCAGCCGCCTGGTGGCCGACTATCCGGTCAAGACCCAGATGGTGGACGTGCACGTCATCGGCGCGGGCGGCGGCAGCATCGCGCGCATCGACGACGCGGGCGCGCTCAAGGTCGGCCCGCAGAGCGCGGGTGCGGTGCCCGGCCCCATCGCCTACAACCGGGGCGGCCAGGTCGTGACCATCACCGACGCCCACGTCGTGCTGGGCCGGCTGAATCCAGTCGCGCTGCTGGAAGGCCGCATGGCCGTGCATGCGCGCCAGGCGCGCGAGGCGCTGGAGGCGCAGATCGCCCGCCCGCTGGGACTGAGCGTGGAAGAAGCCGCCTACGGCATTCTGCGCATCGCCAACTCCAACATGGCGCGCGCGGTACGCGCGGTCTCCACCGAACGGGGCCATGACATCCGCAAGTTCGCCCTCTGCGCCTTTGGCGGCGCGGGCGGCCTGCATGCCGCCGAACTGGCGCGCGATTGCGGCATCGGCACCCTGCTGATTCCGCAGGAGCCGGGCACCATGTGCGCGCGCGGCATCCTGCTGTCCGACATTTCCATGGACTTCGTGCAGACGCTGATGGCGCACGCCACCGCGGACGGCTGGACCGCCGTGCGGCAGGCGCTGGAAGCCCTGGCCGGCAAGGCGCGCGCCTGGTTGTCCAGCGAAGGCGTGAACGACTCGGAGCAGCGCCTGTCCGCCGTGATCGACGCGCGCTACCAGGGCCAGAACTTCGAAATCGCCGTGCCGCTGGATGGCATGCAGCTGATGCCGCTGGATGAGTTCGTCGCGGCATTCAGCGCGGCGCACGTGCGCGAGTATGGCTATGACGCCGCCGGCCGTCCGGTGGAGATCGTCAATTGCCGGGTGCGCGCCATCGGCCTGGTGCCACGCGCGCCCCTGGCCCGCGTGCAAGGCGGCGAAAGCGTGGCCGGCGCCTTGAAGGAACGCCGCAACGTGTACTTCGAAGGGGCGGGCTGGGTGGACACGCCCATTCTGCGCCGCGCCCTGCTGCCGGTGGGCGTGCCCGTGGACGGTCCGGCCGTGATCGAGGAAATGAGCTCGACCACCGTCGTGCTGCCGGGCCAGCAGGCGCGCGCCGACGAATACGGCAACCTCGTCGTCAACCTCAACAGCTAAGGCGTACGCCATGACCAATCGATCGACTTCCGCTGCCGGCACGGACACCTTCGACCCCATCGAAATGGAGGTCTTCAGCAACCGCCTGCTGTCCATTACCGAGGAAATGGGCAACACGCTGATCCGTTCGTCCTTTTCCACCAACATCAAGGAGCGCAAGGATTGCTCCGTGGCGCTGTTCGACGCCGCCGGCCGCCTGGTAGCGCAGGCGGCCCACGTGCCGGTGCACCTGGGATCGTTGTCCGGCGGCATAGACGCCGTGCTGCGGCGCTACGGCGCGGCCGGCGTGCGTCCGGGCGACGCGTTCCTGTGCAACGACGCCTATCTGGCCGGCGGTACGCACGCGCCCGACATCACCGTCATCACTCCCATCTTTCACGAAGGCGTGCTGCGTTTCTTCGCGGCAAACATCGGCCACCATACCGACGTCGGCGGCGCCGTTCCCGGCTCCACGTCGCACCATCTGAAGACGGTTTGGGAGGAAGGCATCCGCCTGCCGGCCATGCGCATCGTGCGCGAGGGCGAGCTGGACATGGACCTGCTGGAGATGATTGCACACAACACGCGCGAACCGGACAACCGGATGCACGATATCCGCGCCCAGATCGCCACCAACGACAAGGGCGCCAGGCTGATGCTGGAACTGGTGCAGCAGTCGGGCCTGGAGACCGTGCTGTCCGCCATCGACAGCATCATGGTGTACACCGAAAGACGCCTGCGCAACCGCATCGCACAACTGCCGACCGGGACCTATACCTTCACCGAGCGCATGGACGACGACGGCATGGGCGGCGATCCCGTCACCATCCAGGCCAACGTAGAGGCGCGCGACGGCCAGCTCCATGTCGATTTCACCGGCACCAGCAAGCAGGCGCGCGGCGCATTCAACCTGCCCGCCAGCGCCCTGAACGCCAGCGTCTACTTCGCGGTGAAGGCCATGCTCGACCCCGAGCTCATGCCCAACAACGGCCTGTTCCAGCCCATCACCATCACCGCCCCCGAGGGCACCATTACCAACCCGCGCTTTCCGGCGGCGGTGGGCGCGCGCGTCACCACCGCGCAGCGCGTCGCCGGCACGGTGATCGGCGCGCTGGGCCAGCTGTTGCCGCCAGACCGCGCCATGGCTTCGTGCAACGACGTCATGCCTTCCATGCTGTTCTCCGTGCCCATGCAGGACGGCAAGGGCACCTTCGTCTACCTGGAAACGCTGGGCGGCGGCGCGGGCGGACGCGCGCAGGGCGACGGCATGGACGGCATCCAGGTGCACGTGACCAATACCTCCAACCTGCCCGCCGAAGCGCTGGAGATCGAGTACCCGCTGCTGGTCGAGGAGTACGCGCTGGTCAACGACAGCGGCGGCGCGGGCCGCCACCGCGGCGGCATGGGCATCGCGCGCCAGATCCGTTCGCTGCATGACCAGCTGATCTGCACCATCCGCTGCGACGCCGCGCTGTTTGGCGCGGCCGGCCTGAACGGCGGCCTGGAGGGAGGCACCTCGCGCGTGATCCAGAACCCCGGCCGCGCCGACGAGCAGCGCCTGCCCAACAAGATCGCCAGCCACGGCCTGGCCAGCGGCCAGTCCGTGCGCCTGGAAACGCCCGGCGGCGGCGGCTACGGCGCGCCCGCTGACCGTAGCGCGACCGCCATCCGCAACGACGTGCTGGGCGGCAAGGTCAGCCGTGCCGCGGCCGAACGCGACTATGGCGCGGAACGCGTGGCGCTGGCGCTGCAAGGAGACGCGGCATGAACGCGCCTGCCCCCGGCGCCCGCAGCGGCGGCGAACTGCTGGTCGCGCAGCTGCAGGCCTATGGCGTGGAGCGCGTGTTCATGGTGCCGGGCGAAAGCTTCCTGCCATGCATCGATGCGCTCTACGCCCGGCGCGACGCGATCGAAGCGGTGGTCTGCCGCCAGGAAGGAGGCGCCGCCTACATGGCCGAGGCGCATGGCAAGCTGACCGGCCAGCCGGGCATCTGCTTTGTCTCGCGCGGCCCGGGCGCCACCAATGCGGCGATCGGCGTGCACACCGCAAGGGAAGACTCCACGCCCATGATCCTGTTCATCGGCCAGGTCGGCGGCGACACCGCCGACCGCCAGTGCTTTCAGGAAGTGGACTACCGCGCCATGTACGCGCCGCTGGCGAAATGGGTCGCGCAGATCGAGCGGGCCGACCGCATTCCCGAATACCTGGCGCGCGCCTGGGCGATCGCCACTAGCGGACGCCCCGGGCCAGTAGTCCTCTCCCTGCCCGAAGACATGCTGTCCAGCGTCGCCGACGTGGCTCTGGCCGCTACGCCACAGCCGCCCTGCGCCCGTCCGGCCGACGCCGACATGCTACGCCTGCGTGACCTGCTGGAAGCGGCGGAGCGACCCTTGCTGCTGCTGGGCGGCTCGCGCTGGCCGCAAGCCGCGCGCGAGGCCGTGCGCGACTTCGCGCTGCGCTTCGACCTGCCCGTGGCCACCGCCTGGCGACGCCTGGAGCTGTTCGACAACGACCATCCCAATTTCGTGGGCCAGGTCAGCGCCAGCATGCCCCCACACCAGAAGCGCGCCGTCATGGACAGCGACCTCGTCATCGCGCTGGGCACCCGCCTGTGCGAACCGACGACCATCAACTATGAATGGCTGGCCTCGCCCACGCCGCGCCAGACGCTGATCCACATCCACCCGGACGCCAACGAGATCGGGCGGCTGTGCACGCCGGCGCTGGGCATGGTCGCCAGTGTGGACGGCTTCGCCCAGGCCGCATCGGGACTGGCGCCGACGCCGGGCTGGCAGCCGCGCCGCCGGGGCGCTGTAGCGGCCGCCCCAGCGCCTGCGCTGCCGCCCACGCCCGGCCCGCTGGACCTGAACGCGGCGGCGCGCCACGTCGCGGCCACGCTGCCGCCGCATTCCTGCGTCACGGTGGGCGCGGGAAATTACGCGCTCTATGCGCACCGGCACATTGCCTTCAAGGGACCGGGCAGCCAGCTTGCGCCCGCCGTCGGCGCCATGGGCTACGGCCTGCCCGCAGCCATCGCGGCCAAGCTGCGCGACCGCGATGTGGCCGTGGTCTGCTTCGCCGGCGACGGCTGTTTCCAGATGACCATGCAGGAGCTGGCCACCGCGGCGCAGTACCGGCTGGGCATTGTGGTGCTGGTCTTCAACAATGGCCTGTTCGGCACCATCCGCCTGCATCAGGAGCGCGCCTATCCCGGACGCGCCCTGGCGACGGAACTGGTCAACCCCGATTTCGCGCGTCTCGCGCACAGCTATGGCGGCTACGGCGCTGCGGTCGAGCGCACGGAGGATTTTGCGCCGGCCTATGATGCCGCGCTGGCCTATGCCCGGGAGCATCGCATGCCGGCCATCGTGGAACTGCGCTACGACGCCGACATCATCCTGCCCGACCGCACCCTGTCGCAACTGCGCCGCGCGGAGACCGCCGCATGAAACCGCTGCTGCGCCGCGTGTCGGCGCCCGCCTCGACGCCGCTGCGCCTGACCTGGAACGGCTTGCCGCTGCAAGCCCATGAGGGCGACACCGTGCTGACGGCGTTGCTGCTGGCCGCGCAGCACCTGCGCGTCACCTTGGGCGAAGGCGCGCCGCGTGCCGGCTTCTGCCTGATGGGCGCCTGCCAGGATTGCTGGGTGCAGACGGCGGACGGCGCACGCCTGCGCGCCTGTTCCACCGCAGTCGAAGACGGCATGGAACTGGTCAGCGCCCAGCCCGGAGAACTCGCATGCAAATGAACCCGCCCGGCGCCGATGACTCGCCGCGCATGGTGGTGGTGGGCGCCGGGCCCGCGGGCGTGCGCGCCGCGCAGACGCTGCTGCGCCACGGCGTGCGTCCGGTGATCGTGGACGAAGCCGCCTTGCCTGGCGGCCAGATCTATCGCCAGGGCGCGGCCCCTCGCGGCACCGCGCGCCAGCGCTATGGCTTCGAATGGAAGCGCGCGCAAACCATCCACGCGGCGGGCGCGGACCTGGCCGCCCGCGCCGACTACCGCGCCGCCACCGCGGTGTGGAATGCCGCCCCGGGCTGCCTGGACCTGGTCCGCGATGGCGAACTGGAAACCCTGCCCTACTCACGGCTGCTGCTCGCCACCGGCGCCACCGACCGCGTCCTGCCCTTCCCGGGCTGGACCCTGCCCGGCGTCTACTCGCTGGGCGGCGCGCAGATCGCGCTGAAGAGCCAGGGCTGTACGTTTGGGCCGCGCATCGTGTTCGCCGGCACTGGCCCCCTGCTCTATCTGGTCGCCTACCAATATGCGCGCGCCGGCGCCCAGGTGCAGGCCGTGCTGGACTGCGCGCCGCCAGGCAGCCAGGTCCGCGCCGCGCCGGCGCTGCTGAGCCAGCCCGGCATGCTGGCCAAAGGCATGTACTACCTGGGCTGGCTGCGCGCCCACGGCGTGCCGGTGCACCATGGCGCACGGCTGGATGCGGCCGAAGGCGCAGGCCGCGTCGAGCGCGCGCTTGCGACCCTGGGCGGCAAGCAGCGCGCCATTGCTTGCGACGCGCTTGCGGTCGGCCACGGGCTGCGCGCGGAAACGCAGCTTGCCGACCTGCTGGACTGCGCCTTCGACTTCGATGCCGCGCAGCGCGCCTGGCTGCCGCGCCGCGACCCGGACGGCCGCAGCACGGCGACCGGCGTCTATCTGGCCGGCGACGGCGCCGGCATCGGCGGCGCGGTCCTGGCCGAGCTTGCGGGCGAACGCGCCGCGCTGGCCATGCTGGCAGACAGCGGCATCGACGTCAGCGCCGCCAGGGTGCAGTGGCTGGCCCGCCGCCAGGCGCGCTGGGCGCAATTCCGCCGCGGCCTGGACCGGGCCTTTCCCCTGCCGGGCGCGGGCGCCGACTGCGACGACTCCGTCATGGTCTGCCGCTGCGAGGAAGTGCGCGCCGGCACGTTGCGCGCCG
Source organism: Achromobacter sp. GW823-FHT04E03 (assembly GCF_058796095.1). Classification (NCBI taxonomy): domain Bacteria; kingdom Pseudomonadati; phylum Pseudomonadota; class Betaproteobacteria; order Burkholderiales; family Alcaligenaceae; genus Achromobacter; species Achromobacter sp. GW823-FHT04E03. Next base: position 2,173,916 of record NZ_JBXAIJ010000001.1, read on the forward strand.
CGGCCGCGCAATACGCCATCCACGATCTCAACCGCTTGAAGGCGCTGACGCGCATCGGCATGGGCCTGTGCCAGGGACGCATGTGCCAGGCGGGCGCGGCCGAGCTGCTGGCCGACTGCCGCGGACTGGCCTTGGCGGACATAGGCCGGCTACGCGGGCAGGCGCCCGTGAAGCCCCTGAACCTGTCCATGCTCGGCAAGGTGGAACCATGAACCCGCTGCACACGGAAGTCGCCATCATCGGCGCCGGCCTGGTGGGCGCCAGCGCCGCCCTGGCGCTGCGCCGCATGGGGGTCGCCACGGCGCTGATCGACGGCGGCGCAAGCGGCGCACGCGCCAGCGGCGTCAACTTCGGTGGCGTACGCCGCCAGGGACGCTCGATCGAGCAGCTGTATCTGGCGCAGCGCGCACACGGCATCTGGTCGCGCCTGCCGGACCTCATCGGCACCGATGCGGAATACGTGCGCAGCGGCCACCTGAAGCTGGCGCGCTCCGAGTCCGACCTGGAGAAGCTTTGTGCCTACCGCGACAAGGTCAGCGACTTCGACCTGGGCCTGGAGATCATCGACACCGCCGAGCTGCGTCGCCGCTTTCCCGCGCTGGGTCCGGGCATTGCCGGCGGCTCGCTATGTCCGGAGGATGGCCAGGCCAATCCGCGACTGGTCGCGCCCGCCTTCGCCCATGCCGCCGCGCGCGCCGGGGCAAGCCTGCTCGAACACTGCGCGATCGCGCAGGCGGACACCCAGGGTAGCGGCTTCCTGCTGACCGCCGCCGACGGCCGGCGCATACGCGCCGACACCGTCATCAATGCGGCGGGCGCCTGGGGCGCGGCGGTGGCCCGTTGGTTCGGCGACGACCTGCCCCTGCAGGTCAAGTATCCGACCATGCTGGTCACCGAGCCTCTCACGCCGCAGATCGGCGTGTCGTTGGGCGTGGAAGGCGGCGGCTTCTATGCCCGCCAGGTCGCGCGCGGCAATGTGGTCATGGGCGGCGGCTACGGCAGCGCGCTGCCGGGAGACCGCAGCCGGCCGGGCCGCGCCGCGCTCGCCGAACTCGGCCGCATCGCTCCGAGCGTGCTCCCGGCGCTGGCCTGCGCCAGCGTGATCCGCTGCTGGTCAGGCATCGAAGGCTATTTCAGCGACAAGAACCCGGTCATCGACTTCAGCCCCAGAGTGCCGCGGCTGCTGCATGCTTTCGGCTTCTCGGGCGGGGGCTTTCAGATCGCGCCGGCGGTGGGCGAGGTCGTCGCCGAAATGGCGACGGGGCGCGGCGGCTTGATGATGGCGGAGAAGTTCTCGGCCAGCCGCTGGGAGGCCGCCCAGGCCTGATCGGTGCGAGAGCCTGGGCGCGGCCCTCACAGGCATGCGAGTTGCTCGCTTCCCGCGGGGCGGCATTTCCTGCCGCCATCCACGGCAAAGGAGCACTATCCATGGTCGGAAAATCCATAGTTCACGGCCTGGGCGCAGCAATGCTCGCCTTGGCGCTGGCAGGCTGCGCGGCGCAGGACGGCCATCGCAGCACGGGCCAGTACACCGATGACGTCACTACCACGGCGCGCGTGCGGGAGGCGTTGCTGAAGACGCCCAATTTACGGTCCAACACCATACAGGTTGAAACCTACCAGGGCGTGGTCCAGCTCAGCGGCTTTGCCGACAACGAAGACAGCGCGGCCTCCGCCGTCGGTGCGGCCCGGGGCGTGGCGGGCGTGAAGGAGATCCGCAACAACATCCAGGTGCGAAATCCGCAGTAATGCGCGGCGGCGCTCGGGAGGATGGGCCAGCCGGGCACGCGGCTTGCTGCGCAACGTCTCATAGAGCCCATTGCAGCCCTACGGAGAATCATCATGCCTGGCACGCCCGTCAACTCCCTGCCCGATCCCGAGACCGATCCCTCCCCCCGCCCCGACCTGGGTCCCAGCGATTCGTCGGACTCGGCCAGCGACCTGCCTCAGGACCTGGTCCATACCGATAGCGATGCTCAAGGCACAGGCGACCACGAAGGCGCCGACATAGGCGCGGACCGGGTCACCGATGCAGACCATGCCGGCGTATCGCGCAAGCCGCCCGACCCGGTGCGCAACGGCGGCTAGGCCAGGCGATCGTCAACCGGAAAGGGCCATCCGCCATGGACGCGATCGAACGCATCGCCGCGTACATGCATGAACACGCCTTGACGCTGGTCACGGCGGAATCATGCACGGCCGGCCTCATCGCCGCCACGCTGGCGGATGTGGCGGGTGCAGGTTCGCTGCTGGACTGCGCATTCGTGGTCTATTCCCCGCAGGCAAAGATGCGTTGCCTTGGGGTGACGCCCGCGACCCTGGCGCGGCACAACCTCACGAGCGAGCCGGTAGCGCGGGAGATGGCGCTGGGCGCATCGCGGCAAAGCCCGGCGCTGATCGCCATTTCCAATACAGGCGTCACCGACTCGGTCGACGACGACATTCCCGCTGGCACGCAGTGCTATGCCTGGGTCTTCAAGGCGGGCCAAGCCGATGCCGCGCCGGCAATCTACGCCGAAACCCGGCGCTTCTCCGGCAACCGCAACGGCATACGCCTGGCCAGCGCCCGCTATGCCCTGCAGCGTCTGGTGGAGTACCACGCCGAACTGACGGGCAAGCCCAAGCCCCGCTGAAGTCGCTGACGGGCGGGAACAGCGATTGCTGGTGGCTGCAGGCTCCCACCCATAACGGCGCACCGCGCCCAAATCTGGAGGTTTCCATGAAAACCCGCTATCTGACCGCCACGATCCTCGCCTCGCTGACGTTGGCTGCCGCCCATGCTGCGCAGGCGCAAACCGCGCCCGCCGCGCCTCCCACGGCCGCGGCAGCGAAACTGGACAGCGCCGACCGGGACTTCCTGGAGAACGCAGCCCAGGCCGGCCACCTGGAAGTCGCTGGCAGCAAGCTCGCTCTTGAAAAAGCCCGCGATCCGGACGTGAAGGCGTTTGCCCAGAAAATGATCGACGACCACGGCAAGGCCGGCCAGCAATTGGCCACGCTCGCGCAAGGCAAGGGTTATCAGGCGCCGACCGAACCCTCGCTGGTGCAGCAGGCAAAACTGAAGGCGCTGGGCTTGCGCGACGACAGCTTCGACAAGGCCTATGTGGACGAGATTGGCGTATCCGCGCACCAGGACGCGGTGAAGCTCTTCGAGAAAGCCTCGAACGACGTGAAGGATCCCGACGTCAAGCAATTCGCGATCGAGACCCTGCCGGTGCTGCAACAACACCTGGAAATGGCGACAGCCATGCAGCAACGCCTGGATGCCGCCAAGAAATAGGAGTCTTCCCCGAGATTTGGATACCAGCGAAGGAACAGATGCGCATACCTGCGGGCGCATCTGCAACCAGTGCGCTTGCTGCGGAACATGCATATGGATCGCGAGGAACTATTGGCACAAATGATCGCCACGCCAGCGGTCGACCGGGACTTCCATGACTGGCCCGAGGTGCTGGCCAACTATGCGGAATGCCTGATGGCGCTGCAGCCCAGGCTGCAGCCCGAAGAGCTGGAAAGGCTGATACGGGTTGGCGCGGATTTCTATCGCACGCTGGCGCGCGCCGAACAATATCGGCACGCGTCAGTCTGGGACGAACCGCAGCCGTAACGCTCAACCATAGGAGCCGTATGAGCGCCTGTGGTACGCCTCCCTGACGTAGCGCTTGAGTTCTGCCTCAACTGAAGAGACGGCGGCAGCTGGTTCCGCCTGCGGATCGAGCAAGCGCCGCGCTGCTTCGAGCGTGCGCCGCGCCCTCAGTTCACCTTCGCTCAAGATCTCGGCGGGCGCCGCCGTCGTATCGCGCTCTTTGTCCATGACGCTGCTCCTGAAGGCGGGCGGAATGCCGCCGCCTCGCTATCAGCAAACCACGTGCCCGCGCGGACGGCACGGCAATTGCTGCGTTGCGGCTTTCCTCCAGGAGACGGCATGCTCGCAAACTGGTTGCCTGAGGTCCGGGGCCTTTCGGACCATCCGCTGATGCTGTGGGCATTGGCGCTGACGGCGGGCGCCGCGTTGTTCTTCGCGCTGAGCGCCGCCTTGCGGATCACGCGGTCGCGGCTGCGGCAGCGCGCCGACACGCCAGGCCATCCTCTTGCGCGTTCGGTCTCCGAGGTCCTGCGGCGCACCAACAGTGTCATCTTGCTGTTGCTGTCCATCCTGATCGGCGCCGAATTCATCGGCGCCCCACTGCCCTGGAGCGCGGGCAAAGCCCAGCATCTTTGGTTCGTGCTGTTGACGCTTCAGCTCGCCCTGTGGCTCGACCGGGCAGTCGAGGTGGGACTGGATCATGCACTGGCCGCGCGCGGCCAGGTCAATGCCGTCACCGCCACCTTGTTCCGGTTCCTGCTGCGCACACTGGTTGCCGTCATCGCCCTGCTGGCCATGCTGGACAATCTGGGCGTGAACATCACCGCGCTGGTGGCCAGCCTGGGCATCGGCGGCGTCGCCGTCGCGCTGGCGGTCCAGACCATACTGAGCGATCTGTTCGCCTCGATCTCGATCGGGCTCGACAAGCCCTTCGAGGCTGGGGATTTCATCGTCTTCGGACAGGTGGCCGGCAGCATCGAGCACGTGGGCCTGAAGACGACGCGCATCCGCAGCCTGGGCGGCGAACAGATCGTGTGTTCCAACACGGAGCTGCTCAAGCAGACCATCCAGAACTACAAGCGGATGCAGCAACGGCGCATCATCTTCACCGTCCGCATCACCTACATGACGCCGGTGGACCGCGCCGCCACCGTGCCGGAGCTGATCCGACAGCAGATCGAACGCCAATCCGGCACCCGCTACGACCGGGCGCACCTGGCCCGTTTCGGCGATAACGCGCTGGAGTACGAAGCCGTCTACTACGTCATGACAGCGGACTACAACCGCTACATGGACATACAACAGGAGATCAACCTGGGCATCATGCGCGAGCTGGACACGGCCGGCATCGCGCTGGCGCTCCCCGAACGCATCGTGCACCTGCCGGCGCCCGCCCGGCAGGACGCCGATGAGCAAGCCGGCTAGCGGAGCGCCGGTGGGACCAACGCGCGGTCCAGCAGCGCGGCCAGGCGGGCGAGCCCCGCCTCCACCGGCCCCGAGATGTGCACGCGCAAGCACGGCCGGCCCCGCGAGGCCAACTCTTCCATGTCGCCCAAGGCCTGCGCACGCTGCATGGCGGCGAAACCCAGGGCGTGGCCGGGCGCTTCCAGCTCCTCCCCGGCGTCCGCGGTAATGAACAGGAATCGTCCGCCCGCGGGGCCGCCCTTGTGCAGCTGGCCTATGGAATGCAGGTAATGGTTGCAGCGCCGGTCGCCTGGCGCAGCCGGCAGCGCATCCCGGCGAGGCGCGCGTCATGGACCGGATTCCGGGCGACATAGGCCAGCAGCGACACGTAGTCGCCCTGATCCATTCCCGCAAAGTACGACGCCAGCAGCTCGATCGCGGTCGCCCCCTCGGCCTCGCCATGGAAGGCCAGCGCGCCTTCGACCAGCCGGGGCATAAGGTCGGCTACGCCGATGCCGGCTTCGTGGCGCGCCGCCAGGGCCTGCGTGCGCGCCTTGCTGGCTTCCACGTCCGGCTGATCGAACGGATTGACGCGCAGCACGGCGGCGGCCACGGCGGTGGCCATTTCCCAACGAAAGAACTCCTGGCTGAGCGACTGGGCAGACGGCAGTTCGCAACGCGCCACCGGGAATCCCGCAGCGGCCAGCCGCCGCATGCGCGTGTCCAGCTCGGCGCCGGGCGTATCGCTGCGCGCAAGATGGACGAACATGCGGTCGCGGCCATAATCGCACGCATCCCCGGCCGGCTCGTGGGCCACGGGAATGATGCCCCGCCCATTCTTGCCGGTTGATTCGGCCAGCAATTGCTCGAGCCAACACCCCACGTACTCCAGCCCGGGCGCGGCCAGGATGGTGAGCTTGTTGCGGCCGTCCAATGCTGCCTCGCCCAGCAGCGCTCCCAGAAGCAACCCCGGATTGGTGCGCGCCTGGGCCTGCGCCGCACATGCCCGCACCATGGGGCGGGCGCTGCGCAGGAATTCCGCTGGATCGTGCCCCAGCAGCGCCAGCGCGACCAGTCCGAAGGGCGACAGCACGGAGTTGCGCCCGCCCACGGACGGCTCGCCCTCGAAGACGGCGGCATAACCGTCCGCCCGCGCGCGGTCCAGCATCGGAGACCCCGGATCGGTAATGGCGACAAAGCGCTGCCCCGCTTCCTGCCGTCCAAGCCGCCGCGCCACCTGTTCATGGAAGTACGCAGCGAGCATGCGCGATTCCAGGGTCGATCCGGACTTGCTGCAGACGACAAACAGGCAACGCGTGAGATCCACCGCGGACTGCACCGCGCGCACCTGGGCCGCGTCGGTGGAGTCCAGCACGTGCAGGCGCAAGCCTCCGCTGGCCACGCCCAGCGTACGGGCCAGCGCCTCCGCGCCGAGGCTGGCGCCCCCCATGCCCAGCAACACCGCATCCGAGAACCCGGCCACGCACAACCTACGGCAGATTGCCGTCATGCGGCCGAGCGCCCGGGGCGCCATGCCCGGTTGCAGCCAGCCCAGCCAGCGATCCTCATCGGTCCCGGTCCACAGCGTGGCGTCGCGTTGCCACAGACGCGCCATCCAGGCTTCGTTTTCGGCTTGCTCGATACGCTGGCGGATACGCGCGGCCAGACCGGCCGGCGCCTGGAAGCCGAAGCCGTTGAGCGCCGCCTGACGGCCCAGGGAGACAGGGGCTCGTTCGCCGTGGCGTCTTCCCAAAAACCGGGCCGGGCGTTTTGCCTGAACAGCATCGTGGGTAAGAGGAGTATGCATGGGAAGGGCCGGCCGACCGGCATGGGAAGAAGAAAGGGGAAAAAATGGAGGGAAAAAGGGCGGCTCGCGGCCGCCCTCCCGAGCTGCGCCTTACCAGTAGGGATCCTGGTTGTAGTACTTGTGCACGCTCAACGCCCAGCTTTCGTCCGCCATCCTGGGCCAGTCGTCCTTGTCGAAGCCCGGCGCGTTCTTCAAGACCTCCTTGTCGACATTCAGGATGAAGCACTTGCGGTCGGTGTCCAGCGTCAAGGCCGCCCACGGAATCGCGAAGAGCTTGTCGCCCATGCCCAGGATACCGCCGCGCGACAGCACGGCGTAGGCCACGCGTCCCCGCGGCACGTCGATCATGATGTCCTTGATCGACCCCAGGCTTTCCCCCGAGGCATTGACGACGTCGTTGCCGTCAAGGGTGTCCGCCGCCATGATCTCGGGGCCAGGCCCGGTAGCGGAATCCTTGGGGCCGCCAACGATATTGGTTTGATGCTCCATACGTCTCTCCTATGCGGGGACCATCCCCACGTTGAACCACGGTCATGGCTGTATCGCTACGCCATTTCTTGCGCTCGATCCGAGTGGACCTATTCAGCAAGCGCCATGCCCATCCGGCCACTCGAAGACGTCCCGCCTGGCGTACGCGCTGGCGGGACGGTACGCAGCGGCCGCTCAGCCCTTGCTGCGCGCCCCAGCGCCTCGATTGCGCCTGCTTTGCTGATCCTGTCCGGTGCCTATTTGGCTGACATGGCCCTCCTTCTTGGTCCGGTTCTGCCCATCGCGGTGGCTGGCCTGGAGTTCCCGGTCGGTGTCATCGGCCGAAGGATTGGGTTTGCGGTCTTTGGGTTTCATGGCGGTCGTCCTCGTGACGGATCACGACCTCTCAGCAAATGCCATGCCCCAACTGCGTCTGTGCCTGCGCTGCCCGCACGCGGCACGGCGCTTGCTATCGAAACGCCATGGAAAAATTCGCCCAAATCTTCGAGTTGCAGGCGGGCTTTGCCGAAATGATCATCCGCGGCACGACCATGTATTGGGTGCTGTACGCGTTGCTGCGTATTTCCGGCAGACGTGACATGGGCTCCCTGGGAATGGCGGACATGCTGGTGCTGGTCTTGGTGGCGGATGCCGCGGGCAATGCCATGTCGGGCGATTCGTACTCCATGGGGGACGGCATCATCGTTGTCGCCACCATAGTCGGCTGGAGCTACCTGCTGGATCGGGTGGGCTATTACGTTCCTCCCTTGCGTCGCCTGCTTGAGCCACAGCGCGTCTGCCTGATCCGGTCCGGCAAAGTGCTGGTCCATGGACTCAGGAAAGAGCACATCACCCGCAGCGAACTGATGGAGCAACTAAGGTTGAAAGGCGTCGCCAACCTGGCTGAGGTCGAAAGAGCCTATCTGGAGGCAACAGGAGAGTTCAGTGTGGTCCGCGTGCAAGAGCGCTCCAAGGCGGGCGCCTCCACGCTGGAAGACGACGATGCCTGCGGTTAGCGTCCACCCGCAGCAGGAATGCGCACGACCGGCGAGGAAGCGGCGCGAATCGGTATATTTTTCCGGTGCGTTCGAGCTTGGGATGGAACGCCCGCTAGCGACGCGAGGCGTTCACAGGGCAAAGCACCTTTCCTTTCAGGATCACCGAGAGCCGTGCGCAGCCGGGCATGACGCTTGCGGATAGGTTCCAGCATTTCCCACATAGGAGCGTACTCATGAAAATCCGAGCCTTCACCTACGCGCTGGCCCTGTCCGCCGGACTGGCTTCGGCCGGTGCGCTGGCGCAGTCAGCCATGCCCACCTCGCCGTCCAACACGCCCAACGACAGCACCGCCGTCCCCCCCAACCAGCCCGTGCCGCCCGGACAGAAGCCGCCCGCGCCAAATGCGACGCCGAACACGCCGACCAACCCGCCCAACCTGAACAAGAGCGACCACACCCGGTCGGACATGCACAAGACCGACAAGCAGGGCCGCCACCGCGAAGCCAACGACAACGTGCCCAGCACCAAGGGCGGTGGCGCGGCGCCGCCTCCGGGCTACCCGAACTCGGGCGGTTCCAAGTAAGCGCGCAACGACGACGTGAACGCGAACCGCATACGGGCGTAGTTGTTTAGTTGTGTAAAGCACGTCCGGCAGGTTCTTCACACTCCTTAAAAGACCTCGGAAAGATTCATTCGACTGGATCGATACATTGCGCGGCAGCGGTCTGCGGACCTCCAAAAAACTGCCGTGCAAGCGAGGTTGCCCATGTCGGAAGTCGTCGTCTATGTCAGAAGCCAGCCCCGGCTGGGCGACCAGATCGTCGCCCTGCCGGCGCTCTATCAACTGAAAACCTGGTGGGCTTCCAGGCGGATCCGGGTGGTGGCCCGCGACGACCTGGCCGGCTTCTACCGCGGCGTGCCCTGGGTCGACGAGTTCGTCCGGGCCGCCACGTTCGGTGACTATCTGCGCACGCTCAAAAAGCACACCCCGGTTTGCGTCAGCCTGCATCACAGCAGCGAACGCTTCGGCCTGATCAACCTGCTGCGCCGGCCAACCATGCGCTTCGGCTTTCACAACGCGCGGATGAGCGACCTGGCCTGGACGCACTCCCATCGCAAGAGCGTTGCCGAATACATCGGCTTGGCCAATCTCCGGCTGTTGGCGTCGTACCGGCAGTTCGACGCCGAGGCCGTGGCGCGCCGCTGCTTCCAGACGCTGGCCCAGCCGCACCAGCATGCCGAGCAGGGGGCCGACGTGGTCCTGATCCCGGGCGGCGGGTCTGGCGCGTTCAAGCGCTGGAGCCTGCTGAACTACCTGCGCTTGGCTGAGAGGCTAAAGCTGCTGCTGGGCCCGGACACCCGCTACCTGTTCGTGCTGGGAGAACAAGAGGTCATCGAACGCGACAAGCTGGAAGCCATGCGGCGTCCTGAATTTTCCATCGCCTACTGCCGCTCGGTGCCGGAGCTCAGCGCTCTCATGCTGCGTGCGCGCCTGATCGTGGCCAACGATTGCGGCCCGTCGCATATCGCCCAAGGCGCTTGCGTGCCCTACGTGGGCGTGTTCAACGAGTCCAACCCGGAGTGGTTCTGGGATCGCCCCTACTCCGCCGCGGTCGTTCCCCGCCATCCCCGCGACGGCATCAATTCCATCACGCCCGACGATGTGCTGGGCGCCTGCCGCAAAGTCCTGGAGCATCATGCGCATCCTGCATACGCTGGCTGAGCGCAGCCTGGGCGGGCTGGAATTCCGCGTCCTCGAGCAATCCTCCTGGCTGCAGCGCCATGGCTACGAAGTGGCGATCGCGGCTCCGGCGGACAGCGAAATCGGGCGCGAAGCCCGGCAGCGCGGCCTGCGCGCCGTGGACATAGACTTCGACGCCGCCTACTCGCCGGCCACGGTCCTGAAGCTGCGGCGCGCGGTCAAGACGCTGCGCATCGACCTGATCGACAGCCACAGTCGCGCCGACGGCAAGACCGCCGCGCTGTGCCGCGACCTGTGCTCGGTCGTCAGGACGCGCCACTTCGCCAAGCCCATGCCTTCCTCGCCGCGTCGCCGGCTGGAATGGAAAATCGGCTGCGACCACGTCATCGCGACCAGCCTGCTGGGCAAGCAGGAACTCGTCGCGGCGCGCCTGGCGGCCGCGCAGCGGATCAGCGTGGTCGGAGAATGGGCCGCGGACGAATTCTTCCAATCCGGCGACACGCCGCAGTCACGCCTGCGCACCCGGCAAGCACTGGGCATCCGTGCCCCCGACAGCGCCTGCGTCATTGCCACCATAGGCATGCTGCGTCCCGAGAAGGGCCAGGCCGATCTGTTGCGCGTGGTGCACCGGCTGCGCCGCCAGGGCCTGCCCGCCATCGCGCTGGTGGTCGGCATGCCCACCGCCAGCACCAAGCCCTATGCCTATGCGCTGCACCAGCTGACCGTGGATCTGGGCATTTCCGAACATGTGGTGTTCGCCGGTCATCGCAACAATATTGCGGAGATGATCCGCGCCGCCGACGTGGTGCTGGTGCCTTCGGCCACCGAAGCCTGGTCGCGCGTGGTACCCGAGTCGTTCGCCGCGCGCCGCCCCGTGGTCGCCAGCGACGTGGGCGGATTGCCGGAAATCGTCACGCCGGGCCAGACCGGTTGGCTGGCTGCGCCAGGCGACGTCGCCGGCTACGCGGACCGCATCATGCAAATCCGCGGCGATCCGGGACAAACCGAAGCCATGATCGGTAACGCCCGGGCCTACGCCGAAGCCAATTTCCGGCTTGCGGGCAAGATGTTCAGCACCTTGGAAGCGTACAAGCGGGCATTGCGCCCCGCCTGAAGGGCGGGCGCCACGGCGGAAGGGGTATCATGGTGCCCCCGATTTGTTTACCCGATTCAGTACCGTGACCAAGCCCGCCCTACTGCTCGTTCTGGCAATCGCCTTGACGGGTTGCTCCAAGCAGGAAGAGACCCCCTGGGAACGGCTTCAAGCCGCCACGCCGCAACTGCAGCTGGCCGCCAACACGCCGGAAGCGGCGGTGAAATCCTGGTGGCAGGTGCGCGACGCGCACGACCGCTATACCGCCACCGCCTGCAAGGAACTGGCCGAACTCTACCGTCCCTTCAGCGCCGCCGAAGACGCGCTGAGCACCGCACAGCTGCAGGCCCGGCAGAACGGCGACCAAAAATGCAGCGTCGAGATCTACGAGCGCAGTGTCGTCAACGTCGATGTCCAATCCGACACGCGCGCCTTCGTCGTCGCCCAGATCCGCAACACCACGCCCTCCACGCCCGGCTTTCCGGTGGACAACGACGAACGCGACCGCAAGGAGCGCGGCGTGCGCATGCAGTACCTGCTGGAACGCGCCGACAAGACCCAGGACTGGAAGATCGCCCAGGTGTATGGCCGCAACCGGTATTGCGAAGTGGCCCCGGTCAACGGCTGGTGCCCGCTGTACAACCAAGCGGCAGGGTCGGCGAATAGTTATGTTTATGAGTTCGGGCAGTAGGTGAGCCTCGGGCAGAAGCGCGTTCTGCCCGCATCCTCTTCAGGCCTCCAGGAACACAGCTGGCCGCACCCGCACCGTCTTGCCCAACGTGCGCGCAACCGGCGATGCCTGCGCCGCGTCGCGAACCAGATCCTGCTGCGCCGCCGTCAGCGCCGCAGCGAAGCGCAAACTCACCTCGAATCCGGTTTCGTCATCCAGCCTATCGATGTCCACCTGCACCGTCGCCTCGGGCAACGCAACGCCGGCGCGGTCCGCGGCCATGCCGATGGACATGCAGACACAGGCCGCTAGCGCGCTTTCAAGAAGTTCGTGCGGCCGCATGCCCGCGGTTCCTCCCTTGCCGTCTTTTTGCGTGTCGGAGAGCAGGACGTTTTGGCCGTTCGTTACTTCCACGCCATAGGGCACGCCCACCCGTTTCGCCTTCACCATGCGGGTCTCCTGTCGAAGATGAAAGAGCCGACAGGCTAGGCCTGGATCGGGGACCGGGGAAGGCCAGCGGAGATGCTGGTATGGGATGTGACAGGGTGGACGTCATTGCAGCGCAACCGAAAAAATGGGGCTGCACGCGACCTGGCAGCACGGATACACCGTGCTCACCGACGGGCCGGCCGAAGGCGTAACATCCTCGGGGCTGACCCTCGACGATCCGAAGGAGCCGTTCGCGTGGGCTCCAGGCGCCAGCTCTGGCTCGTCGCCCTTAAGTTCTGTCTGGAACAATTAGGCAGATTTTTTGAATTTTTAGGCAGAATTCCGATTTGAAAAAGTGATTCACTCACGGTTCAGGCAAGCTTTCGCCTGCCATGCCCGCCCACCAAGGATTCCTCCATGACCCAACTTCAAATCAATGGCCAGGCCAAGGATATCGACGTCCCGGGCGAAACGCCCTTGCTCTGGACTTTACGGGATGAACTCGGCATGACCGGCACCAAATTCGGGTGCGGCATGGCGTTGTGCGGCGCCTGTACCGTGCACATGGACGGCGCGCCCATCCGGTCCTGTGTCACCCCGCTCTCCGCCGTGGCAGGCCACAGCATCACGACCATCGAAGGGATAGAGGCGGATGCGGTCGGCCGGGCGGTGCAGCAGGCCTGGATAGAACAGAACGTTGCCCAATGCGGCTACTGCCAGGCGGGCCAGATCATGACGGCGGTAAGCCTGCTCAAGGTCTCGGCGCAGCCGACCGACCAAGACATCGAGGACGCCATGAGCGGCAATATCTGCCGTTGCGGCACCTATCCTCGCATCCGCGCAGCCATCCAGCAGGCGGCCAGGCTCCTCGCCCAGGGAGGCAAGCAATGACGCACATCGCTCAACTTTCCCGGCGCGGCTTTCTGCAGGGCGCCTTGGGCGCGCTCACCCTGACGGTCACGGCCAGGGGTTTGATCACGGCAGCCTGGGCCGCCGAGTCCCCCGCCCAGAAGTACGGCGCTGACAGCATGCCCGGCGGCACCGTCGACGACCCGCTGGCTTTCGTCAGCATCGCCGCGGACGGCACCGTCACCATCGTCGCGCACCGCGCCGAAATGGGCACGGGCGTGCGCACCAGCCTGCCCATGGTGGTGGCCGACGAAATGGAAGCGCGCTGGGACCGCGTCAAGGTCATGCAGGCGCAGGCCGATGAAGCGCGCTATGGCAACCAGAACGTGGATGGCTCGCGCAGCGTGCGGCACTTCCTGATGCCCATGCGACGCGTCGGTGCGGCCGCCCGCCAGATGCTCGAAGCAGCGGCGGCAGCGCGCTGGTCGGTTCCTGTGGCCGAGGTCAAAGCGGTGCAACACGAGGTGCTGCACCAGCCCTCCGGGCGCCGGTTGACTTATGGCGAGTTGGCGGCGGACGCGGCCAAACAGCCGGTTCCCGCGGGCGATGCCCTCAAGCTCAAGGATCGGGCCGAGTTCCGCTATATCGGGAAGGAGCACGTGCGCCTGGTGGACCTGGAGGCCATCGGCAAGGGCCAGGCCAGCTACGGCATGGATATGCGCCTGCCCGGCATGGTCTATGCCGTCGTCGCACGTCCTCCTGTCGTCGGCGGCAAGCTGCGCCGTCTCGACAGCGCCAAGGCGCTGGCCGTGCCCGGCGTGCTGAAGGTCGTGGAGATTCCGCCAATGCAAGGGGCGCCCGCATTCCAGCCCCTGGGCGGCGTCGCAATCGTCGCGCGCAACACCTGGGCGGCCCGCCAAGGCCGCGACGCGCTGCAAATCGAATGGGACGACGGCCCCAACGGCAGCTACGACTCAAGTGCCTACCGCCAGACGCTGGAATCGGCAGCGCGCAAGCCCGGCAAGACCATGCGCAGCCAGGGCGATGCCGCGCAAGCCTGGGCCAAGGCGCCCGAAGCCGAGCGCGTCGCCGCGGAGTACTACGTTCCCCATCTGGCCCATGCCTCGATGGAACCGCCAGCGGCCACCGTCCGGATCAAGGATGGCCGCGCCGAGGTCTGGACGTCGATCCAGAACCCCATCGCCGCGCGCGATGCCGTCGCCGCCCGGCTGAAACTGGAGCCCGCCGACGTCACGGTCAATGTCTTGCTGCTGGGCGGCGGGTTCGGCCGCAAGTCCAAGCCCGATTTCGTGGACGAGGCAGCCATCGTCGCCCGCGCCATGCCCGAAGGCACGCCAGTCAAGCTGGTGTGGACTCGCGAGGACGACATTCATCATGACTATCTGCATACCGTGTCGGTCGAACGCCTGGAGGCCGTTCTGGACAAGAACGGCCAGGTCCAGTCCTGGCTGCACCGCAGCGCCGCCCCCACCATCGCCTCCCTCTTTTCGGAAGGCGCCAAGGGCCAGCAGCTCTTCGAATCGGCCATGTCGGCCATCAACATGCCGTACCGCATTCCCAACGTCCGGGTGGAAACGGCCGAAGTGGAGGCCCATGCCCGTATTGGCTGGTTCCGCTCGGTAGCCAACATTCCGCACGCCTACGCTGCCCAGTGCTTCATCGCCGAGTTGGCCCACCGCGCGGGCAAGGACCCCAAGGATTTCGCGCTCGACCTCATCGGCCCGGCGCGCAGGATCGACCCGGGCACAATGGCCGACACCTGGAACTACTCAGAATCCCCCGAGCTCTATCCCTACGACACGGGCCGCCTGCGCGGCGTGATCGAAGCGGCCTGCAAAGGCGCGGAATGGGGCAGAACACTGCCCCAGGGCCACGGCCTTGGGCTGGCATTCTGCTACAGCTTCATGAGCTACACCGCCACCGTGGTCGAGGTGGCCGTGGATGCAAAGGGCGAGGTGCGCGTGGTGGCCGTGGACATGGCGATGGACTGCGGTCCGCAAATCAACCCCGAACGCATCCGCGCGCAGATGGAAGGCGGCGCCATCATGGGCCTGGGCCTTGCCCTTGCCAGCGAGATCACGTTCGAACGCGGCCGCGTGAAGCAGAGCAACTTCCACGACTATGAAGTGCTGCGCCACAATGCCTCGCCGCGCGTGATCCGCACGCATCTGGTCAACGACGATCACACCCTGCCTCCTGGCGGCGTGGGCGAGCCCCCGGTGCCGCCCGTGGCGCCCGCCCTGTGCAATGCCATCTTTGCCGCCACCGGCAAGCGGATCCGCAGCCTGCCGGTGCGCAGGGTAGCCTAGGCATGGAGACGGTCGACGTCCGCGTGTTGCGCGAAGCCCGCGCCTGGCTGGCGGACGGGCACAGGCTGCTGCTGGCCACGGTGGTCAAGACCTGGGGCTCCTCCCCGCGCCCCGTCGGCTCCATGATGGCGCTGCGCGAAGACGGGCGCTGCGTCGGGTCTGTTTCGGGCGGGTGCATCGAAGACGACCTGATTCATCGATACACCCGCGCCCATGGCACAGGCGCCATCGCGCAAGGCGCGCCTGAACTGGTGCGCTACGGGATCGAAGCCGACGAAGCGCGCCGGTTCGGACTGCCTTGCGGCGGCACGCTGGAGCTGCTGCTGGAGTTCCAGCCGGACTACGAAACGCTGGACGCCCTGGTCCGGCGGCTCGAGTCCGGCCAGTTGGTCCAGCGCACCGTTGACGTAGCCACCGGAGCGGTGACATTGGCGCCGGCCTCGACGCCCGCCACAGTGCAATTCGACGGCGCGACGCTTTGTTCCACGCTGGGACCGCAGTACCGGATGCTGCTCATCGGCGCAGGCGCATTGGCGGAATACCTGGCCACCATGGCCTTGTTCAACGACTTTGCGGTGACCGTCTGCGATCCGCGCGGAGAACAAGTGGGCAGCTGGTCCGTGCCCGGCGTGCGCATCACGCGGGAAATGCCCGATGACGCCGTCCTGGCCCTCGCCTCCGACACGCGCACCTGCATCGTCGCCTTGAGCCACGATCCCAAGCTGGACGATCTCGCGCTCCTGGAAGCGCTGCACAGCCCGGCGTTTTACGTGGGCGCCATCGGTTCACGCCGCAATACGGGCATCCGCAGGCAACGCTTCATGGAGCATTTCGGCGAAACCGCCGCATCCCTGGAACGGCTGCATGCGCCAGTCGGCATCAATATCGGCAGCAGGACGCCCGCGGAAATCGCGGTGAGCATCATGGCGGAGATACTTGCCGTGAAGAACGGGGTTGTATTGCCTGCCATCGTCGATGGTTCTTGCCGGGGGCTACCTGCAGCACACTGTCCCGTGGCGATGACCCAACCCCTGACGCCATGAGCATCGCGCCGTGGGTAGTGAAAGGGTAAATAAAAAGCCCCGTGCAAGACATGGCTCGGAGCACTCAGGTGTGTGCCATACACACCTGGACAGCAAGGAACTGATCAAATAGCTAGAGCGGTCCGAGTGGAAACTGGGAGGAGGTCAGCACCAGCAGTCCCCGTAAGTGCCCCTGTATATCTTGCGGAATTATGTAGGTCATCGAGTCAGCACCTATCACTCATAGCCGGCGGACGGCCAGCTTCCGCCTGTCGACAGTTGCAGTAAAGCAAAGGACAAATTCGGACAGGTCGGCTCCACGCGCCTACTGCACTGGCGACAGGTTCGCCTCCTTGGCGGCCGCGGCATACATCGGAATCTCCCGGGCCATGGTATCGGCCAGGACCTGCGGTGCGCTACCTACAGGATCGATGCCCAGTTCCAGCAGGCGATCGGCCACGGCGCGCTCTCGCACGGCTGCGGATACGGCGTTCTGCAGCTTCTCGATGACGGCTTGCGGCGTGCCCGCAGGGGCGTACAGGGACGACCAGAATGACATTGCGAAATCCGGCACGCCAGACTCCGCGACGGTAGGCACGTCGGGCAACAAGGTAAAGCGCTTCGCCCCCGTGACGGCCAGCGCTTTCAGCCGGCCGCTGCGAATCTGGGGCAATACGGCCGCAGTGTCGATCAGCGCAAAGTCGATCTCGTTGGCCAACAAGGCCGCGACCACGGCAGAGTTCCCTTTGTAGTTGACCACCTCCGCTTCCAGGCCGACGCGCTTGGCGAAGAGTCCGGTCGCGAGCTGGAAGGAGTTGGCGCCCGAGCCTGCAAACAGAGGCTTGCCGCTCTTCTTGCCCTGGCCGACCAGATCGGCCACCGAGCGCGCCGAGCTTTCAGCCTTGACGGTCAGGATCATCGGAATATCCCCCACAAGGGAGATCGGCGCGAAATCGGCGACCGGATCGTAGTCCAGGTTGTTGTAGATGGCCGGATTGACGGTCATGCCGCTGCTCGGCCCCACCAGCAAGGTATAGCCGTCGGCCTCGGCCCGCTTGACGGCGCCGATCGCAATGGCGCCGCTGGCGCCCGGCCGGTTCTCCACGATGAAGGGCTGGCCCAGGCGGCGCTGCAACTGCTCGGCCATCAGGCGGGCCAGGATATCGTTGCCGCCGCCCGGCGCGAAGCCCACGATCATGCGCACGGGCCGTGCCGGATACTCTTGCGCCGCGACACAGAAAGCCGACAACGCGAGCACTGCACCTGCCCACAAAGATAGAAACCGTTTCATGCCACGCTCCATTCGTTGAACACAGTACGCCGTTACTGGGGAATGCACGGATGGCCCATTCTCCACTGCCTCGCTACATTGGGCACGACCCAACGTGCCAGCCGATGCCGCTGGCAGCGACAGCACGCAACGGACCCCGGAGCCGAAATGGCGCCTGAATGGCACAACTGGAGCACCCACGATCACGGCCAGCACGCCTTGGCGTTCTGGCAGGATGCGGTCTGCGCCGGTGTGCTGGATTCTGAATTCCGCGCCGAACCCGACGCCGGATTCGCCGGCACCATGTCCAGCCAGAACCGCGCGGGAGTCCGGCTCGTGAACTTCGCGAGCTCCCCGCACATGATCCGCCGCTCCCAGCGGCAAGTCAGCCGTCTCAATGGCGATCACATCATGCTCAGCCTGCAATTGCAGGGCAGCGCCTTGATGTCCCAGGGTGACGAGCAGTTGTGCCTGCGGCCCGGAGAATTCGGGCTGCTCGACACCGGATCCGCGTTCGACATCACGTTCCCGGAAACAACCTCGCGCCGGCTGGTGCTGTTGCCACGCCACGCCTTGAGCGCGCGCGCCCCGGGCATGCGGCGGCTACGCGCGCCGGCCAGCCTGCCGGCCGATATGCCGTTCGCGCCCGTGCTTACCGAAGCCATGCGCCTGCTGACCGATACGACGGTGAAACTGCAGGACCGCACCGTCGACACGCTGCTGGATGCCGTCATCGAAATCGTGGCGCTGCATTGCGCATCCCTGGCGGACGCCGCGGCGCCCCCTTCCACCGAACTGAGCTTCGTCGGCGTGAAGCGCCATATCGATACGGCGATCGCCAACCCGGACCTGTCGCCCGCAACGGTGGCCGCAGCCTGCCGCATATCGGTCCGCACCCTACACCGCCTGTTTGCGCGGCATGCCGCCTTGTCGTTCGAAGCCTACGTGGTGCAGGCCCGCCTGACGCTCGCGCATGAGCTGCTGGCGGCCGGCAAGACCCGCACGGTCAGCGAGGCCGCCTTCGCCTGCGGCTTCAACAATCTCTCCCACTTCACGCGGCGCTTCTCCGAGCGATACGGCGAATTGCCTGTAAATCTGCTCAAGCAAGGGCAGACCCGCGGCTGACTGACGCCCTGGGCGGCGTCCACTGACGCGCTGGGCACAGCCCCGCGCACGGCCCGACGGCAGAATGAGCTTCATCCCGGCCCTGGCCGGCAAGCTTCCGTCGCACCATGCCCAAGACCATCACCATTCACCGCCCCGACGCGGTCCGCGCTGCCGCCGAGAGTTGCGTGCATTTCGGCTTCTGCACCGCAGTCTGTCCCACCTACGTGCTCGATGGCGAAGAGCTGGATTCACCGCGCGGCCGGATCTCCCTGGCGCGCGAGATGCTGGACAGCGGCGCAGCGCCCAGCCCGGCCGCCGTGCGCCACCTGGACCGCTGCCTGTCGTGCCTGTCGTGCGAAACCACCTGCGCGGCCGGCGTTTCGTATCACGCCATCATCGACGGCGCGCGTGAGCACATCGAAAAAAGCAAGGCCCGCCCGCTGACGCAGCGCTTGCTGCGCTCAGCGCTGGCCCGGGTACTGACGACCCCCGCGCTGCTGCGTCCGGCCGCGGCCGCGGGCCGGTTGCTGCGCGGCGCCGCCGGCCGCCTCGGCGGCCCGTTGGGCGCGTTGGCCTCCCTATCCAGCGCCCCCGCACTCGCGGCTTTTGCGCCACGCACCGAAGCCGCTCCGCAGCCGCCCGCCAACCCGACGCGCCGCGTCGCGCTGCTGGACGGCTGCGCCCAATCGGTGCTCGGCGCCGAGATCAACGCCTCGGCCAAACGGCTGCTCACACGCGCCGGCATCGCCGTCGTCAACGTGCCCGGCGTGCAATGCTGCGGCGCGCTCGAACTGCACATGGGACGACGCGAGGCCGCCACTCGGCACATGGAACAGGCCGTCCGCAGCTGGTCGACCGCGCTGCTGGCGGGGCAGATCGACGCCATCATCAGCACCACATCGGGCTGCGGCTCCGTCATCAAACGCTATGAAGAGCTACTCTCTGACCGCCCCGAACTGTCGACGCAGGTGCGCCTGGTGGTCGAGGCCACTCAGGACATCTCGCAAATCGCCGCCAGTCTGTCGCTGACCGCCAGCGGCTCGGCGCTAGGCCTGGCCGTTTCGTATCACGACTCCTGTTCACTCAAGCACGGCCTGAAAATCGAACGGCCGCCGCGCCGCGCGCTGGGCAAGCTGGACATGGAGGTGCGCGATATCGCCGAATCGCATCTGTGCTGTGGCTCGGCGGGGACCTACAACATCCTCGAGCCGGCCATCTCGGACCGGCTGGGACAACGCAAGGCGGCCCACGCCTCGGCCGGCCAACCGGACGTGATCGCCGCTGGCAACATGGGATGCCTGGTGCAGATCTCGCGCTTCACGCCGGTGCCCGTGGCGCACACGGTCCAGCTGCTGGACTGGGCCACCGGCGGGCCGCCCCCACGCGGTCTTGAAGACTTCCGGCCCAAGCCGCCGCAGGCGGCGGCCGACACTCCAACGCCGGCGGCCACGCCGGTTCCGACAACCGCCGGCAGCGGCGATCTTCTGTGGTGAAAGACGTATGCCTTCCAATGACCCTATCGTAGATTTCGCCCATGCGGCGGCGGCCGAGCTTGGCGCGGACGCGATCTCACTGAGTGACGACGTCCTCGGACGCTATGGCGAACATACCCTGCCCTGCGCCGACGTGCGCCCCGGCGCGGTCGCCTACCCCGACTCGACCGAGGCGGTGCAAACGCTGGTGCGCCTGGCCAATCGCTTCCGCGTTCAGCTCTATCCCATCAGCAATGGTCAGAACATCGGTCTGGGCACCCGCTCGCCCATCCGTCCCGGCCAGGTAGTGGTGGACCTGGGCCGGCGCATGAATCGCATCCTGGAAGTCAACGAGACGCTGGGCTATTGCGTGCTCGAACCCGGCGTGAGCTTCCGCGCCATGCACGACGAGCTGCAGCGCCGGGAAAGCAAGCTGATGATCTCGCCGACCGCAGGTCCATCGCAGGGCAGCATCCTCGCCAACGCCCTGGACAAGGGCGGCGGCAGCGGCGCCTACGCCGATCACTTCGGCATGAGTTGCGGCATGGAAGTTGTGCTCGGCAATGGCGACGTGATCCGCACCGGCGACGGCAGCCTGGCGGGTTCCTCGCATCCCAACTGGCACGTCTCCAAATACAGCTTCGGCCCCACGCTGGACGGCCTGTTTTCCCAATCCAACTTTGGCATCGTCACCCGCGTAGGCATGTGGCTCATGCCCCGGCCGCCGCATATCGAACCCTTCTTTTTCACCTTCCCCGACGACGAAGATCTGGGGGAGATCGTCGAACGCATCCGTCCGCTGAAGCTCAGCAATTTCGTGCCGACGCTGATCCGCGCCACCAACGACCTGTATCTGCTGTCCTCGGCGGCCACCAACCCCGAATACGCGGCCAGCGGCGGCAAACGCGCGCTGTCCGACGAGGGCCGCGCCGCGCTGCGCAGGCAGTATGACCTGGGATCCTGGACCGTATCAGGCGCCGTGTACGGCGCGAGTCGCGCCGCCGTACAGCCCCAGATCGACCGCATCGCCCAGCATTTCCTGGCCTCGGGCAAGGGACGCCAGATTCCCCTGGAGGAAGCCGAGGACATCGGCCCCCTGCACATCGCCATCAACTCCAACACCGGCGTGCCGACCGACAGCGAATTGAAGATGCTGGGCTGGCGCCCGGGCGGCGGCGCGATCTGGCTGTCGGCGGGTTCCCCGGTCGCGGGTGACATCGTCAATAGCCTGCAGGCAGATGCACGCCGCATCTGCCGCGACCACGGGCTGGAATACCTGCTGTCAAACGTTTGCGGCGCCCGATTCGCCCGCGCCATCCACGCGATCATCTACAACCGCGAGGACGCCGACGAAACCGCCCGCGCCGATGCCTGCTACCGGACACTGGCCAAGCTGTTCGCCGATCGAGGCATTTTCGTGGGGCGTGCGCCGACGATGTATCACGAGTTCCACCAGGCGCAGCGCATGCCGGAGCTGGTGCGAGCTTGCGCATCGATCAAGGCGGCCCTGGATCCGAATGGGGTGATTGCGCCGGGGAAGTACGGTATCGAATGAAGATATTGGCGCGGCAGGAGGGGCTCGAACCCCCGACCTCAGGCTTAGAAGGCCCGTATGAAATTGCCATAAAGCATTGATATAAAGGGGTTCTTCTATTTTTGCGTTAGAACAATTGTGAAATTGACACTACGGCGTTATGCGGCTCTCAAGCCGTCTGTTCTAACGCAGAATGTCCTACTTCAAACGACGCCAGACCGAACACGGCGGATGCTGGACCTGTACCCACCGGCACGGAGAAACGACCAGCCATGGGCGCAGGCGATTCTGCCCCGGGGCTCATCGTTCACGATAGCCCCATTCTTCCCAGATGAAGGATGCGGATAGCCTAAGTTTTCGATGCCGCATCCGTTCATTGAACGTACCCCACCCTCCTAGCATCCGAATGAACGAGCAACCGTCGCGCCGGCCACGAGGGGGAAGCGATCCCGCTGCGTTTATTGTTGCCTCCGGCCGGCACATCCGAGGTCGCAAAGGCGAGTGACTCTATACTGGCCCTCCACCCTTCCAGCAGGAGGCGCGCATGTGTTGTGCCGCATTTCCCTGAATGCGAGCGATGGCGCCGAGCTCAATTTAACGAGCCTTGCCTCCCTCGCAAGAACATCGCGACCTTCCCCTTCAACAGCGCAGCATCATACGTAGCCGTGCTGAGCGCGCCCTGCAACACCATTCTTCGAATGTCGGTCGGCACTTCGTGCCAGATGCTCAAAATTGCTGCCCCAAGGCACGCGATGACTCGCCGCTCGCCTTCGTCAAGCACCCCTGGATCCAGCAACTCAACGAATGTGGGAAATTGCACCCCTCCTTCATTGAGCCAGCGCTCAATATCAGAGTCATCATGATCGTGGCTCATGTCTATCCCCTGAAAAAAAATCTCCCGCAGCAAGACGCGCAATCTTTACTTTTAGTACCGACTTGTCGAACGCTGCCTGAGCAATCTCACGATTTAGCATCCGCTGGCGCGCATCAACTGGAAGGTCGTCCCACAGGCTCAAAACGGACGCCCCCAGGAAGGCCAAAATCCGACACTCAGACGCCTCGAACTCCTCGATAGCAAACGAGTTGGCAAGAGAGGCAAGCTGCGATCCCCCCTCATCGTCCCACCGCTCCAGTGCTTTCACACCCATTGACTGTGACATGGCAGCCTCCAAGACGGTTGCATGAAGTCAGTGTAGAGCAGGTACCTCCACAGGTCTTACGCTTGTTTCAATTCAGTCGTAGGTCCTACGTGCCATTGAGCGTACTTTGAATACGTGGCACTCGCCACGACAACTAAAGAGGCACACATCATGACATTCCCCACTCGCTTCAGCGCAGCTGGCCCCCCCACTCAACCTGGTCAAGGCGACCAGCCCAACAAGCAGCAAGAGCAACAAAGTCAGGAGCAAAAAGAAGAAGCCGCGCGTAAACAAGCGCAAAATGATCCGCTAAAGCAGCGCCCCCCTCAGTAGGCGTATCGCACGCGTTCGGCCTAAATCCACGGAGTACGCAGCTGCCTAGCTGCGGATGGATGGCTGAAAGCTTGTGAGCAGGCGCTGACTCGTCGCACGATTGCGAGAGCCAGCGTTGTCGTGATTCGATCTCGACCCACGATAATTCTGCGCTATTCATAGGCCACGATACAGGCCGACCGGTCCCCAAATTAGAACTTCGATTTGATCGACTGCTTCGCCATATCGCGGCCGTATCGCGCTTCGATTCATTTAGGCCGATCCGATCATGAAGCTCTTCACTAAGTCATTTTTACGCGTCATTACTGCTTGCCGGAAATTCGTCTCACCCGGGACGTCGTTGAAGCATCTCGATCCCCCCCGCGCACAGCCCTCAACCCCGGACGCTGCAATTCTCTCGCCTTGGCGCGTATACAGGATCTACGCTCGCCCAGGACACCTGTTGCTTAGGAATGAGCAAGGCAGGATTTTTGACCTCGGCGTCATGAAAGGGGCCGAGCCCAATTTGGCCTACCGCCTGTTCGCACGAGGCCTCACGGGCCGAGGGTTCGCTTCGCGCACGCTCCTGCTCGATGACATCACTCGTCGAATTGAAGCTGGAGAGGTTGCGGGGGAACTGCTTGACCTACCCGAGTGTACGGCAGCGCCAGGAACCGACCTGGATCGCGGTACGCACGCCGACGTGTCGATGAAGTTGACGCGAGATAGGCTAGCACTTGATCCAATTCGCAGCTAATTGGTCTCGGGCTTCGGGGGGAATCCGAGACGTCAACCCTCATCACCGGTATCGGACGATACATTTAAGTTGCGAGCGACACGTAGCCCCCTGAGCCATCTACTGCGGGCGGCAAGGATAATTGTATCGCGACACGACATGTGATAAATAGATAGCCGTACGCACTGACGACACTTCTGATTCGCCCATCTACGTTGGCCGAATTGGCCTCACAGGATTGGCTTCTGGAGGAATGCATTATGGCGCCGGGACCCCGACTATCGGATGTCATTGTCAAAATGCCGGATCGTTCTACCTGCCGTGTTGAGCGAAGGCTCGTAAGCAACCGCAGCGCAGATGGCAAACCTGTTACACACTATGTCTGTACCTTGCCAACCGGAGACCTCGTTACGTGGCTATCCGGCGGCAAATACCGCATGCCCGATGGAACTGTAGGTATCGCCGTCGCACATAAGCGGCCTGAAAGTGAAAGTTAACGCCGTTTCCTACTTTGCGCCACACATTGTCTTGCTGCTGAAACGTGCTTTGGCGCAGCGTCCGCTGCCTTCCTCCTTGTGAAATCGTACTGCAGGATGAGTCGCGAATATGAAGGGCTCGCAAGGGCTTGAAATCGCTCTCGATAGCGCAGTAGGATTTTCTTTGCGGGACCTTTCTTGGCGTTCGCTTTCACCAATCACTTAGGAAATGACTATGGGTAAGTACGACCCGCACTCCCCCTTTCTGCGAGGTGAAGAATCGGCAGAATGGAAGGACAAACTGCAAGATCCACATGCCACGCTTCTTAGGCCGGCCGGAAGGGTGCAAGTCCAGTCGGCCGAAGCGGAGCTACATCAGCACATGAGACAGGTGAGCCGCCGTCCGGGCTATGGCCACCTAGCCAACCTGCTGCACCATACACACCGAAAACACTGATCTACATCTCTCGCCTCCCGCCATCGAGCTGCGAATCCTCATTTCGTCCGGCCTGATACCGTGGCGAGGCCACTCGATGACCCAGAAAAAAATGCCTACATCTCCATACGACTGCAGCATTGCGCATGGCGTAGGCTGAATTGCATACTGAAAGCTCACAACTTTTGGGGGGTACTACCATGCAAATGGACATCCAGAAGCTTGGGGCGCTTTCGGCGCGAGTTGGTCTGACGCTGCTCGATTGCCCCTTCCTCCGCGCGCGGGCCATGCCCGGCCATACAGGGGAACGCCCGAGAGAGTGGCGAGCCAAGGTGGACGCTTGGGAGGACGGATGGAAGTCGGAAGTTGAAAAGCGACGCATGATGGGCCTGCACCGACGCTCAACAGGCTCAAAGAGGGCATAACTCCCAGCAACCAAAAAAAGCGCCCCTCCTTAGGGGCGCCCTTCTTTCATCTGAGGGGAACTGCATTCCGCCTATAGTCTTCACACCGCGCCAGCGTGCGATAGAAGTCCGCCCCTATGCCCATCAATTCCGCAGTTTCATTGGCGCTTAGCCTACCTTCAATACGGACGAGAATCTCCGCATACGAGTCCAAGACATCTGCCCAATCACCAAATCCTAATTTTTCCAGGCGTGGCAACAGGATCATCATAGAAACAAATTCGTCGCGTGTCATGGCAGCCCCCAAGTAAAGTGTATTTTCTGCAGCAAGCGCCATGCCAAAACCTACGGATGACTTAACCTATCTTAAACGAATTTGACAAGCCTTCAGCTGTGCCGTCAGTCGCCGGATTCCTGCCCGTAGGGCGAAATAATCCGATCGAGCAGCTGGATCAAGTTCGGGGCGGGTTCCATTACCCATGCCGGCGCCGGCTCCGGTTTTGGGCACTCCACCGCTGGCGGCGGGGCAGGCAGCAGCGACGCGCAGCCGCTGGCGCCCAGCGTCAACATCAGCACGCAGACGGTCATCCTCAACTTGGGCATTTCGCATTCCTCCATACGCAGCCCACTCGGCCTTCGCGTTTCGTTCGTTGATTTCCCCCACGACGGCGTAGCGCCGCAGCAGGATCTCGCGCGCCTGACGCTGCGACTCGGCCACGCGGTCGGACTCGTCAGCACGCATCGAGGCGACCACCGCGCCATAGCGCCACCCTTGCGCGGTCCAGGCCGCACCGCCGACGATCAGCGCGCCGGCCAGCGCCGCCGCGGTGTAGCCTTTCCAGCCCATCAACGCGCCGACAACACGCGCTAGGCCGTTCACCGCGCCACCTCGGCGACTGCCTGCGCATAGTTGCGGCCCCACTTGGCGCGAAGCTCTGCGCGTTGGGCGGGCGAGCCCCGGTCGTAAGCACCGGGCCGCCAGGTGCGCAGGTACAACCGCCAGGCGCCCTCTTCGTCACCCACAAGCGGCAGCCGGCCCGGGTCGCTCCACAGCAGGAGACGGGCCAGGCCGGCCGCCAGCACGTCGTCATGCTCGATGGCGTCCCAGATCGCGGCATCGCGCGCGGGCACGCCCCGGGCCTGGTAGAGGTGGGCAGCCGCGGCGCTCGTTGCCGCGTGCAGCCGGACGCCGTGCACCATGCCGCCACCCTGCTCCGCTTGCCAGAAGCTCTTGGCGGGGCCAATCGGCCGCGGCGGGCGGCCGACCAGTTGACGGCGGTCCACAAAGCGACTTTCTTGCAGACCGGTAGCCAGCAACTGGACACGCGCCGCGGGCGTGTCCATATTGGCCGGCAGCAGCGCCAACGCCGGGTTGATCGCCCCAGCGACAATTTCTTTCAACGTCATGAATTGACCCTCACAATGCACGCCACATTCCCCTGGGCGCGATACACCAACACGGCGATCAGTACCGCCACCACCGCCTGCCATACCGTTACAGGCTCATGCCGCACAAGCACATCCAGGGCCTGGCCGCCAGTGCCCACGATGAGGAGGTAGGCCAGCCACGACATTCCGCGGCGGAACCGTGCGCCGTTGCGCCGGTACAACAGCAGCCGCACCGCCGAAGCGAAATTCGCCACCACAAACAAAAGGGCCACCAGATGCTGGTGGCCCATACTGATCATTTCGGCAGGTTGCATCTCAGCTCCCCTTCTTGAAGACCGTGGTGAAGTCGAACGTCTTGATGCGCTCGATTGCCGCCAGAGCGATAGTCACGATCAGCGCAGCAGCACCGAACGCCGCTATGGCTGTTTCCTTGACAGGCGTCAGCGCCACTACATCCGGTGCTGCCAGGTAGCCGATCACAAATGAAATCGCCCAGTAGATGCCGCGCGACAGCAATCCGCCTTCCTTGCGCGACACGACGAAGAGCGAAGCCCCGGCAAATGCTCCGATGAGAGCGTTGCCATCAATCCCCGGCAGCAGGCCCGCGAGCGTCACGCCCGCGGCGGCCACCGCCACAACACCTGTGCTTGCAGGTTCTGCCATCACTTCTCCCTTTTGAAATTTCCAGCAATAGAAATGGCCCGCCGAAACGGGCCCATGCAATAGCCAAAGGCTTAGCGAACGAACGAGAGCAGCGCCAGATTTCCCGAGACAGACACAGTGCCGGTGCCTGGTCGAGGGAATACCAAACTAATGGTGTGCAACCCAGCAGGGATGTTGGTCCGGATAGAACTCCCGGACTTCGTGTTTTCCTGCTCGCTTGAGGTGTAGTTCACTACAGGCACCCTGCTCACTTCGGCACCATCAAAATAGAGCCGCACGTATTCGGCCACGACGACCTGGGCCGAGCTCGATTTCGCCGCAAACTCATAGCTGATCAACGCGGAGCCCGCTGAAGGCAGATTGAACGTGATGGAAGCCGAATTAGCACCGCTGCCCGCCCCGAAATTCAGGTTCAAGGGGACGGCGTTCCCGGCCGACACCGCCCCATTTTGCAGCTGAAGAGTACCGACCTGGGCGAAGCCAATGTTCGCCGTCTTGACGTAGGCTGTCTCTATGTTCGCCACCTTCGCGGCGAACGAGTTGGCATCGATGCGGTCAGCGCTCATGACGCCTGTTGTCACCTTGGCAGTGTCCAGGCTTTCCACATTTGCACTCTTTATCCACGCAGTGCCAATCAGGGCCTGGCTCATGAAGACCTGCCCGCCCTGGATGACGAAAGGAGACGTGACGTTGCTCCCGTTCGGGTGCAGAACCGCGAATCGATCGGCCATCACCAGTACCTGGGGTTCGATGACGCCGCCCGTGTTTTCGACGCCGACGCCTATTCCAGCCATGTAGCTGCGACCGCCAACGGAGGTCTCAGCCTTGATGGTCCACATCGCCGCCAAGTCGCCGTTTGTCTTGGCTATTGCCTGACTCGTCTGCTGAACTCCCGCAAATGCCTGATCCGCCCTTCCGGAGGCTGCGTCTGCCTTACCTGAAGCAGTGTCGGCAGTCGCCTGCACACTGGTGACGCGCCGGCCCAGCGTCTCCGTCTCGTTCGCCCGCGTAGTCGATTCCTCCTGAATCAGCGAGGTGTTTTCGTCCACCTTGGAGCTCACGGTGCTGAGCGTCCTCGCCATCGCCTCATTCTGGGTTTGACGGATCTCCTCCTCATCGGCAATCCGCGTTTCCAGAACCGGGATTTTCTGAATCGGGGCGAGTAAATCCTGAGCCAGTTGCGTCTGGGTGATCTTGCCGGTGAGGTATTCGAGAATTTCCCCCGCGTCCGAGCTTGCCTGACCGAGCACACCGTTCCCCGCCGGATAGCGCGGACCTGGTACGCCATTCCGATCACGCAAGATGGCCCAAAAGTACAGTCGCGCGCCGGCAGACAAGCCCATGAGCGTCGTGCTGTCTTGTGGGAACGCATAGTCCCCCAACTTCTGCGCCGACTCGAACTCTGGCGAGGCGCTGTACCAGATCTCCGTTCGCTCAATGATTGACGGTCCAGCAGGGAAGCCCCAGCGCAGCCGAATAGCAAACACCAACGACGTCGGAATAAGGCTCGTTACCGCTGGCGGTGGGGCCAAGATCCCGTCCAGCTGCGTTAGCAATGACGTGGCCCAGATGGACGATATATCCATTGGATTGAACGCCCTCACTCGGCACATAAAGCCGCCAGCAAAGATGTTCTGAACCTCTATGCTGGTAGACCCAGTCGGCGGCAGGCTAATCCATTCGGAATTGTCCCGCCGCCACTGCACCTCGTACTTCACGGCGCCCTCGGCAGCAGCCCACGAAAAAACCGCCGTATGGCTTGCAATACCCTGACTGATCAACGGGTAGGAACTGATGGTGACGTTGGTCGGTGGCGGCTGAACACCGGGGGGAACTACTGTGATCGGTACGGGATCCAGGCGAGTGCCAAAGTCCACGTTGTCAAACTTTCCAGGCTCGTGTTGAATGGCCGCGATTTCCGCGATGAGCCCTTCCTTACGCTTCACACTGATGATGCGAAAGCGCTGCGCAGACAGCACCTCAGATTCTAGTGTCCACACGCATTCGGCTTCCGGCACCTCGGAGAATGGCGCTGTTACCGTGATGATGAGGACCATTCCCGGCACGCCGAGCATATCTGCGGTCAACTCCGTGGAGTCAACCGTGAAGGTCGTCAAATCTGCAGTCAGACCTTGCCCCACTGCTGCGCTGACAATCCGGGTTTCCGAAACTCCGCTGGGCAAATTGACGGCCAGGCGATCCCCCGGTCTAACCCCCAGCGCAGCATCGACTGTAATAACGGTAGAAGTCGCCGAGTGGATGCGCCCCCCCACTCGGCGCCCTGCCAGGTGTTGATCCGCGATCCGAACAATGCTGCCGGGACGTACACGACACGCATCAAGCCCGACGGAGAATGATACGGACCTGGTTTCCATCCGCGAGGTGAGCAGAAGCCACTTACCGACCCGGTTAGCTTGACCGCGAGAGGTGCAGCCAAACGCGCTTACCTCGATCTGCTTAAGCCCAAACCGCGCCAGGCCTTTACGATCTTCGACATACTCAACTTTCTGCCGCCCCATGTCTGAAAGATCATTCCAGGACACAAGGGCTGCGGTATAGCGAGCATTCAACGAAGAGCCGACGTAATTAAATCGGCCGTCGATCACGTTGGCCGACGTGAAGGTATAGACGGGATCGCCGGGCATATCTGCGACGGCAAAGACTGACGAATTCGCCCAGTACGTCATTCCCCGGAACACCGACGCCAGGTCCTGCAAAACCCGATACGCGTCCGCGGCTGTCTGCAAATAGCAGTTGCAGGTGAAGCGTGGCTCTTGCCCGCCAAATCCATCGGGCACCAGTTCATCGCAGTACCGGGCTATCTGATACAACCCCCACTTATCCAACCAGCCGGAGGGTATGCGCTCACCCAGGCCATACCGATCATTGGTCACGAGGTCATAGAAAATCCACGCAGGGTTGTCAGTCCACGCAAGCTTGAATGTTCCGTCCCAGGTGCCCGCGTATGCGCGCCGATCCTCGTCATAGTTCAACGGGACGCGGATGATTCGTCCCTTCCAGTCATAGGATCGCGCGGGTATTGATTGGAACTGGGAGGCATCAAGCTTGATGCCGACCAGAGCAGACATCGGGTACCTAAGCTTCGCGTCTATTACCTCCGTAATCCCATCTACATAGGTTCGATCAGAAATGACACTGCTATTAGCGTTCGCCGTAATTCGCCGAACTCGCACCGACCAGCCAGATCGCGCGGCCGGGAGGTCAATTCGATGCGATCGCGAATAGCGTTGCGTTGTCTTCCCGTCAAATGCACTCGCAAGCGCGAGCTGGTAGACACCACCGTCCGCACTTACTTCGATCTGGTACTCAACGCGGTAGCCGCCGATATCTCCATTCGAGGTGTTTGCCTTGCTCAGCCCCGTCACAGCCAACGTGATGCGCACAGCCGATAGCTGCAGGTCTGTGATAGTTCGTACCCACGGGCTTCCCTGGGTAAGCTCCACATTCACCGCACTGGTGACTTCGGATGCAGGGAAGCCCGGCAAAGGCTCTTGCGTCTGCGTTCCTGTGCGATAGTCAATCGCCATGTTCGGAAAATTCACCGAACCATCCTGGTTCGCTCCCGGCGTACCATCCAGATACACGTCACGCAACGCGCCATCAGGTCCATGCGCCGGACCGAACACCTCGCCCTCAGAGATCAGATCGACGACGCGCGCAAATGCGGTGCTGTGCAGGCTGTCTGGGGCCTCGCGGGGACTCCGGCCGCCTCCTCCGCCTTTCCCGCCACCGAAACCCGTTATGGGCTGCAAATTGCTTGCCGAGACGCCAGAAACGACAAGGGCGCCGTTGGGCGCCCTTGTCATTGCAAGATTATTTGCTCTCATACTTGGTCCTCGGCGTAAATACCGGCCGATATAACGGAACTTCCAACGATCATTCGCCCGTACAAGAGAGGCACCGGATTGCCTTGGGCCATCGTGTTCACTGGACCGTTAAAGTTGTAGGAAGCGCCGTTCTCAGGGCCGTCAGCACTGCTTAGCCCCTGCTGCTGAGGCGAAAGCATCTGCACCACCCCCCCCAGCGCCATCGCCGCGCCAATTTTCATCATCGGCGTACCAATCGGGGCGCCGACCCCGGTGTATGTCAGCACCGCTCCGACAACGATCAGCACCGCGCCCAGAATCGTCTGAAATAGACCCGCGCGCTTTGCTCCCGCAAGGACAGGAGCTATCCGAATCGGCTCTCCTCCAACCGGATACTGCATTTCCTCCACGCCGATGTTTCGGTTGCCTACGAAGCACGCAAACTTCACACCATGTGCGTCGCTATTCGCCAGATCGCGCTCAAATCCGGGAAGCAGTATGCATAGGGCCCTGATCGCTTCCGCCGGGCAGTTCACGGCAAGCCAGTGGGTTCGTCCGTACTTCCCCCCGAGCCGCCCATAGATCCGCACCTCTCTCAGCGTCTCGGTCATTCCACGCCCTCATGACGAAGGATCAATCGGGTTGCCTCGCGCCAATAGCCGCCGTAAACCACACGTTCGGAGTCTCGCCCATACAAGTGATGCAGCATTGCATTTGGAATAGGAAAGAGATCAGGCGCTTCCTGCAGCGGCCGGTCACCGATGAACATGCCGGAGTGGTTGACTCGATCCGAGCGGATCTGCATCAGCACCACATCGCCGAACTGCGCCCTTTCGCCTGCCGCAAGAGGTCGAAAGCCAGCCTCGGCATAGTGGTCCATGTAAAGATCGCCCTCCCTGCCCGGCTCCCACCAGCCATCATCCCGACGAAAATTCGGCAGAATGATGTTCAGTTCCCGAGCGTACCCATCGCGGATCAAGCTGTAGCAATCCAGAACCCCGTGAGCAAAAGGCCGCCCCAAAAGTGGCGCCTCGTATCCCTCAGGAGCAAAGCTGACCAGTTGGCGCGTCTCTACATGACCGGCCTCGGAACGGCCAACGGCAACAATGAACCAAGGCACCTCGCTCTCTTCGCACGCAACACGATCCGCTTCATGGATCAAGAGGGGCTGTTGGTCCGGATGGGAATGAATCACTGCCTTGAGAGTCCCGGCATCGGCCGCAGCGGTGTAATCCCGAGGATCCATAACGAAATGTTCAGCGCCTGTCGCGAGATTCCTGCACGGCCAATAGATCTCCCGACGAGCCACCTGCACCACTAGGCCACAACACTCGCGCGGGTACTCCGCCATCGCATGAGCACGGATGGCGTCAATCGTCTTCTTCCGCATGGTTATCCTCGAATGCGGTCCGCAGAAGGGAAGCCGCCGAAATTAATCACTTCGTACTCGCCGAAGCGCTTCTTGCAGTCGCTCAGCAACCCAGAACATCGATCGCGCGCTGGGTCGGAAACGGGATTCCCTTCCACATCGAACATGCGAGAGCCCGTATATCCGCAATAGGGCCCGCGATAGCCGCCCCTGGTGAGCCAGCCGCAAACACCGGCGATGATCTGGCGACCAGGGAGTTTTTGGCCGTTGAAATCTAGAGCGCTCGACAGCTCAAACTCCACAACCTCGGCAGTTTCAGCCGTCTTCTGCTGGACAATCCACACCTCAGGCGGCAACTCTTCCTCGGACGAGGCGGTCGGATTTCCATCTGGAAAATTTCGCGCATCCAGATATTTCCCAAGTGTTCGGCGAACGACCACGCGGGCACCGACAAGATCGTCCAGCGCGATGCAGAGGGCCGAAATCACACCAGGAATGGGGTTGCCTGCGGCGTCCAGCCCAATATTGCCTACAGACAGAGTGGGGGTCGGCTGTTGCCCCTCACCCACCTGCTCAAACCCCTCAGCCTGGATAGCCCAGGGGTCGTATTGATTCCCTTGCCACCAGATTGGGCCTACCTGGGCGTATCCGTGAAAGCGCTGAAGCGTGCCCCCAATGCCGGTGGCGTCCAGCTCGAACAAGTCGACCAACTGGCCGACCTCCAGCTTTTGAACATCCGCATAGATCCCCATTGCACTACTCCGGGGTAGCGGGCGAGCCCGCGGCTTCCAGTTGCGCGATCCTGGTGTTGGCCGTCACCAACGATCTGTTGGTTTCCTCCAGCATCTGGGTCAGGCACTGCACCGCAGCCACCATGTCGGGCATGATGCGTGACATGTCCACGCCCTGGTATCTGGGCACCTCCGGCGCATCGGGACCGCCAGGCCCAGCCATCATCTCGTCCTTCTTGCCCACCACCGCGTTGGGGACTTTCTCTTGTAGTTCGTGCGCGATGAAGCCCCGCTGGATCTCGGAGCCTTCCGGCGCCTCATTCATACGGAACAGAATGGGACGCAGCGCGTTGATGGTGGCCAGCGAGTTCTCGGGGTCCAGGTTCCCCAAATCGGTCTTGGCCCGATAGTCCGAGGTCGTGGCGTAGGTCGTGGTCAGCGCCTGCGTCGAATAGATGTAGCCTGCCACGCCACCTGTGGAGGACTGGAACTGGATGGCTGTGGAATCCAATGCGTTGACTGGACGGGTCACAATGCCGTACTCCAGGCCGCCGCCGTTGAAGGAGACGTGGAGCTTCGTTTGCACGTTGGGCATGATGAAGCGGCCAAACTGCCAGCGGCCGTCCTCGACCACGCGGCCGCATTCCCCAGTCGCCGACGAGATGATCAGATTGGGGGGAACCGCAGCAGTTCCGTGTCGGCTGAAAAGCAGGTAGCACGCGGACGAGCTGATCGACAGGCCCACGAATTGCGAATTAGCCGAGTCGGCACCCCGCGCAATAAGCCCCGCGACAGTCCCGCCTGAACCGGGTACAGCTGCCAGATAGGTATCCCCCGAGTAGGACATGAAACGGTTGCCCGTAGACGACGCCTGGCCAGGAAATTCGCCCATTACCACCGCGCTTGGCTTCATCAGCAACACGCCAGTAAGCGGGGTCTGGGGCGTGTAAGTCGAACCATTCCACTGGTATACGCCAACGCCATCCACGTACACCTCGCCGCAGTCGGCCACGGGCAGGAACGCAGACGAGCTGAGACTTGCGGTGATCTTCCAGCTTTCCCAGGAGCTACCTGCGCCGAACCGCTGGAACACACGAGGCTTCTGGGCGTTACCCAGCAGCGTACAACGCTGCACGATCGCGCCAGAAGAGATATAGAACACCTCCAGGAAGCCTGCACCGACCGTACCGTTATTCACGGGGGGCCAGTTGGCGCCGCCGTTGCCCGTGATGGTGGAGCCAGACTCCCAGGTGTAGAACGTGTTGTCCGCGACGAGCGCGTTGGCATTCACGCCGGCGGCACCCAAGGCCACCCGGTGCATCGCGTCTCGAAGGCGAGCCTGCTCAAGCCACGGCCCCCACAGCTTGGAGGCGCCAAAGCGGACGCGCTTGTAGGTCACCGGGCTGGTTTCGGGGAAAGCAGTGTAGGTCTGAGTGACCTGCAGGTTGCTCGCCTGAGAGGCGACGACCTCCAAAATGCCGGCCAGCTGCACCGGGTAGTTCAGGGCTGGTGTGGCCTCCAGGCTGACGTTGCAGGCGTAGGATCCCGGGGCATCTACCGTATTCAAGTCGACGCCGACCAACGTCTTGGCCAAGCTGCGGCGCGCGTAAGCCGACCCGTTCCAGGTGTACCAACCGTCGCCGTCCACATAAACATCGCCGAGATTCGCTGTGGGCAGGTCCACCACCGCGCTAATCGGTGCGACCACGTACCAAGAGTCCCAAGCCCCGTTGATGCGCGCCCGCTGAAGGCAGAGAGGGCGGCGGCCAACACCCGATAGCAGTTCCAAGCTTTGGATGACGGTCGTCGCGGCCATCACGGCTACGGTCAACACACCTGATCCCGGGATGACCGCAGGCCAGTTAACACCCTGGGACACCACAGCGCCAGCGCCCCAGGTGTAGAAAGTGTTGGCGGCCGTCAGCGTGTTGGCGTCGGTACCGGCAGAGAGGGCGACGTTTTTCATCGCCTCGTCCAGCCTGGCCTGCTCTTGCCAGGCGTCCCAGACAGGCGTCGCGCCGAAGCGCACGCGCTTATAGGTGCGCGATATGCCACCAGAACCGCCGCGAGTCGTGTAGGTCTGGGTGACCTGTAGGTTGCCCGCGGCAGCGCGCTCCACCACCAAGGTTCCTGCCCGCGGCTCCGGCCAATTAAGGGCCGCCGTCGCGTCCGCGTCGCTGTTGATGTAGTAGGAGCCGGGGTCGGTGACCGTGTTCGCGTCGGTGCCGGCCACGACAGGCACCGCGGTCAGGACTGGCAGCTGCTCGCGCGGGATCGTTCTGTCGGCGCCCAGCGATGCGGCACCGTTGGCAGCGCCCAGCATCGAGGCATCGAGCATTCTCACCCATTCAGCCCAGTCGCCTCCAGCGCGAGTCCGCCAATAGCTACGGCGCCCCGTGGTCACGTACCGCTGATACACAAACGACGTACCCGCTGCCACGATTTGCAGCAAGCCTGCGGTACCCTCGGGATAGTTCGTACCACCCACGGCCCCCGCGTTCGCGGACTGGTGGAACGTGCCGGTGGTCGTGTAGGCGTTCAGATTCGCGGACGCCGGAATCTCCACAGTCTTGAACGCGTCTTCCAGCGCCGCTTTCAGCGCCGCCATATTCCGGTTCGTTTTTTGAAATGAATCCCGGTGCGTATCGCCGGTGCCATCATTGGGCGCTTGCCCAACGTTGACGATTTCGAGGTTCACCATGGTCATCAGGGAATGAATTTCTGTTTGAAGGTGACGGCCAACGTGAACCAGCCGCCACCCAGAGGCACAGGGCTGTAACCCCGCTCCATCAGGAAGACCGCCTGCTGCCCCAGGGGCGGCGTCCAAAGGAACCCCGTCCAGGTCCCGTGGCGGTCAAGGAACTTTTTGATTGGCTGGATCTCAGCCTCGGTCCCGAAGAACTCAAGCGGCCAAGACTCAGAGCGGGAATTGATGCCGTCTTCGGCGACCTGCGCGAATCCATCGCCGAATTGCGCGCTCAACCCGCGAAAGGCGACCTCCCCCTTCGGATTCCTCCGGGGGCACCAGGTAAAAATTTCCACGAAGCTCACCTACCGTTCTGACGGTTCCAAGAAGTCCCCCCGGGCCGGTAGGACCGGGCCAGGAGGCGCTCAAACCGCTGGTCAACGAATTCGCCGATTTCCTTGCCGAATTGCTCCAGGCTGGCCGGCGCGTTCGTGCGAGCTCCCTCCCCTTCTTGCAGATAGATCTGCACCTGGACTGGGCGATTGCCTGCCCGCAGGTCATCGCCCGCGGCAGCCTGGGGGAAGTTCGGGATCTGCGCGCGGACACCAAGACTCCCGTCCGGCGCGCGCTTCAGCGGCATGATTGCTTCAGGGCCAGCCTCGGCAAAGACACCTGCGCCCTTCGCGAAGGCGAAGACCTGCGGTGTGTCATAGACCCCGTTCGAATAGGCGGACAAGCTGGGCGACGAGTAGACGTTGCCCTTTGCGTTTGCCACCCAGCCGTTAGAGGCGATCAGCGATCCAATGCCGTCCCCTCCAGCGGCCTGAACACTACTGGCCATAGCCTCCGTACCGGCGGCAGCACCCGATCCAACGCCAAATAGGCTTCCAGCAACACTGGTTACGAACCCGACCATGGCCTGGCGCGCCGCAATCTTTGCGATATCCGCCAGAACGCTGCG
The DNA here is from genome assembly GCF_058796095.1 of Achromobacter sp. GW823-FHT04E03. NCBI lineage: Bacteria > Pseudomonadati > Pseudomonadota > Betaproteobacteria > Burkholderiales > Alcaligenaceae > Achromobacter > Achromobacter sp. GW823-FHT04E03. The sequence continues at coordinate 2,210,787 of NZ_JBXAIJ010000001.1, forward strand.
GGTGAAGTCCGAGAATTTCGCCTTCCCGGTGGTCACGAAGCTCGCAACGACGTTCTCCATCCCGGTGAACAGGGATGAAAAGACCTGCTGCGACTGCGCCATCAGATTCGCAGTGCCGTCGAGCCAGTCGTTGACAGCAAGCAGCGCGCCGTTTTTCCAGTCAGACTGGATTGCGACACGCTCCTGCATGTACGCGCGCTCACGCTCGACCTGGGCCAGCATGGCCGCATCGATCTGAGCAATTCCCTGCAGGTACTGTGCGGAATCGAGCGCGTCTGCCCCTCCCTCGCGCAGCATCTTGTCCGTGAAGCCATCCCGGATGCGCCGGAATCGGTCCTGGGCCTGATTCACGGAGTCCACCAGGGCGCGATCGTTCGCACCCAGCGTCATGGCGTTGACTTGGCGGTTAGCCTGCAGGTCACGCGTCTCGCGATAGTTCTCGATGTCCAGCTGAGTAGCCCGCAACGCTCCGCGGATCTTCTCCTGGTACTTCTCGATATCGGTGGCCTCTTGCTCCTGGGAGCGAACGATCTGGGCCTCAAGCTCCTTTACGCGGCCAAGGTAACGCTCCCGCTCCGAAAGCTGCTTCTTTCCTCCGGCTATCTCCGCCTGCTTGCGAGCTACCTCCAGCTCATCCTGCAGGGCGGCGCGCTGCGCCTCGGCGCGCCGATGGATGAATTGCTCTTCCGACAGCAGACCGCGGGCACGCTCGCCCTCCAAGCGCGTGGTTTCCCGTCGAAGCTCTTCCTCGCGCAAGCGCGCCTGCGCCTGCATTGCGGCCAGCTGAGCCGAAATTCCGCTTTGAATTCCGGCGCTACCGCCTTTGTCCTCAAACTGCTTTCGCGCTGCGGCCTCCATCGCCGTGACCGTCTGTGACTCGACGAGCGGACCCTTGTAGCCCTGCCCCTTTAACGTCTCCGCGCTGTCTCGGATCTTGGCAAGTGCCTTATCAAGGGAGGCAGCCTTTCCCCCGGGGGTATTTTGGTACAAACCTTCGAGATACTTCTGCGACTCTATCGCCGCAGCGTTCCTCTGCGCATCCATAGCTCGCGCTTTGGCGATGGCTTGCTCGGTCTGCAGCTGATCCCGCGCCATCTGGACGCGCATACGCGCCGACGAAAGCGAAGCCTCCTCCTGCTCGGAAACGCTCGCACCATGCTGTTTTGCTGTGCGAACCACGTCCTCCCGCCGACGCAGCTCCCTTTCCGCCACCGCCAAGACTTCGGCCGCCCCATCGTCTCGATCGATAGACTTTAGGGCTTCCCACGTCCCTTCAACAGCAGCCTTTACGCCCTTCCACGCCCGCTCCAATACGCCTAACTTCTGTGGAGCCTCATTACCTAGGTAGTCATGTAGCGCCTTTGAAGTGGCCTGCATGGCCGCCTCGCGATTGCCAGTCTCCTCCAGCGTGCGGATATAGTCCCATTGCGCCAGATTCATGAAGTTCATGGAGCGGTTGTGCTCTTCCGCCCATTTCGTCACGCCGTCCGGCATCCGCGCAAAATCCTTGGAGATCTCGTCCATGGACTGGCCGGAAGCGCGCTGCAGCTCCACCATCGTGGCGCTCAGGCTAGAAATCGTGTCCTTGGATACCTGACCGGTGGCAACCAGAGCCTCCACCGCTTGACGCGCCTTACCTAGGCCACCGCCTGAAACGCCCGCCACTGCCGCAGACATCTCGCGGACATTCCCGGCCGTAACGCCCGCGTAGTTGCCGGTAAGCCGTATGGTCCGGTTTAGCCGCTCAGTCTCCTGACTTCCCTGATACGCCGCGACGCCAAAGGCCACGGCGGCACCTGCAAGCAACGTCCACGGGTTGACCATGCCCATCAGAGTGGAGCCAAGCGCACGCGCAGCGGGAGCGATCCCCCCGAACATATCTTTCAGCTGGCCGCCCTGCTGCAGCATCACTGTCATGGGCTGCTGACCGCTTTGCAGCGAAACAACGATGTCCGTGATCTGTGCGGGCACACCGCGCAGCGCCGCTGCCGTCTGGGCGGCCGACATTCCATGCTTGTTCAGGGCCGCCGAGCCCGCATTGAGCGCAGTTTCCTGCGCTTTCAGTTGGCCGATCATCGGTGCGGCCTGTGCCGCGACCCCGAGTTCCGCAGCACGCAACTCCAGCAGCTGGGACCGGGTCTTGCCTGCAGCCTGCGCCTGCCGCTCCAGGCTTTGCAGGAATCTTTCGCCAGCGGTCGCGTATGCCTGGGCGCCAGCCGACGCCGCGTTAACAGACAACGACATCTGGCTGGATGCCGCACCCACTCGATCAGCCGCTGCCGCAGCCCGCGCCAGAGAAGCCTCCGCCGTGGCAGCAAACTGAGCCGACGCTGCACTGCCCGCGCCGAACGCGCGCAACAAGTCCGCCTCGTCGCCGGTCATCCGAACGGCAAGGATCTTATCGGTCATATTGATTTCCGGCGTTGCGCCTATTCGTTGCTTTCAAAGACCTCAAGGGCGGCCCGTTCCATCGCTCGCAGTTCGATGAACATCTCGCGACGCACTCGCCGCTTCGCCCGAAGCAGGCGCAGCGTCGATTCGATTTCTGCGGACGGGATTCCCACCCTCACGGGCCGTCCCATTGCCGGCGCCACCCAGGTCCAGCAGTGGCTCAATGCGATGAACGCCTCAAATGTCGGCCAGTTTTCCGGCCACACTTCAAACGCCTTGTCGTCAGACGCCGATGCTGGCCTGGCCGCATCTAGAACTTCCGCTGGCGCGCCTGCTGCCCGAAGCGCCGCCAGCACCTGGTCGTCAGGATCAAAGCCGCCGGCCTGTGATGTGCCAGCTCCTGCCCAGCGCCTGGCGGCCTCGATTAGTTTTTTTTCTGTGCTCCCTGGTGCGCGGAATAGAAGCCGCTGAACAGCGGAGCGATCAGCTCCGGCCAATCCGTAATCACCGCCTGCAGCGATTCCCGGCTGAAGGTGACGGAGTCACCCGCCGCATCCCTCACGCCCAGCCAGTTGGCCAGCTTTGCTCGCACGAACTCGAGGTCGCTCGAGTAGGGATACTCGGGAGCCTGGGAGCCATCGGGCCGCAGGAGGGGGGGCAAGTCCTGGGTGGCGCGCGCCTTGTTGACCATGCCGTCGGTCAGATCAGCCAACTGCTCCGGCGTGTGCCGGTGATACTGAGCGACGAAGCTGATTTCCAGCGGGTCGCCATTCGTGCCGTTGACGACGAGGGAGATAGGGAAGGCAGCGACCGGGCGCTTGGTGACGACGAAGGACATATAGGGCTCCAAATGCAAAATGCCCGGGAGATTCCGGGCATGTCGTGGTAAGAATGGTGGAAGGGCGATAACTGCGGCGCTACCTGACGATGATCTCCAGCTCGTCGTTGCCGACGGCGCCGGGGTTGATGTTCGTGTCCAGGTTCAACATCGTCACCCCTTCCTGGTCCGAGTACGTCGGGTTGGTCATCTGGGCTGTGCTGGCCTTGATTTCGATGATGTGGCCGGCAGTCACCCCATGGGTGATCGACAGTGCTGTGCCGGCGCCGGACAACACCATGGTCGGCCAGTCCAAATCCGCGATCCGCGGCAGTTCCAGAACGAGTTTCCCCGTCGGCTTGCGGTCCGTGATCTCCGCTCCCTCGCAGCCGATGAGCGAGCGCCAGACCAACTGGTTCGCCACGTCGAAGGTCATGGACTGCAAGCAGCCCGAAAAGGCGCCGAGCGACCAGGCCGGCGTGTTCGCCTTGTTTACCGCCTTCGGGATCTGGAACGCGCTGAAATCCACGCCTGCGGGCATGGCGCCGTCCGTGATCGGCACATAGGCGCCCATGAATCGATAACGCAGAACCGGGATGCTCTTGGCCGTCAGATCGAAGGCGACCGTCCCCCGGGCATCCACGATCTTGTGGAACAGGCCGTCCAGGAAGTAATGCAGGGTGATCAGTTCAAAATCGGTCGACACCGGCAAATACCGTGCGTCGGTTCCTACCGTGACCGTCTCAGCGAAGCCGCTGGCGCGCAGCAGAGGCCCCCATGCAGGCGCCTTGCCCGCGGTGCCTGCTCCTGCGAGTTCCACTTCGAATTCGAGCTGAGCATACTGCGTGGTCGCAATTTGCCCGGAATTCCCCATGTAGGGCCGCAGGAGTTCGCGTTCCACGAACTCTGCCGACAGAGGCGTCGCCGTCAGGCTTCTGACCAGCACCGCGTCCGTGGCCCCGGCAGGCTGAGCGGCAGTGCCGGCCGTGGTCTGCAGTTTCGCCAACACGACGGAATTGCGAGTTTTCTTTGCCATCATGGGCTCCAAGAATGAAGGCCCAATAAGGGCCAGATTGATAGCGAGACGGCCCTATCGGGCCTGGCAGCCTGAGCAGGGTTCGGTCCGCTCGATCAGAATTCGCTCGCCGGTAGCCGAATCACGGAGATAGCTCCCGCCGCGGCCATGGTGTTCATCGATCTGGGGCCCGGTCACCGCCTGCGCAGGCTGGGCGATATCGGTACTCACCGGATCGTCGGCGACTGATTTCCTTTCTTTGTTCATGCTTTCTCCGAGAGTTCAGGCGCTTAGGGAGTGCTCATCGGTTTGGTAGGTGATGCGGTAGCGCTTGTTCACAATCTGCCGCCGCAGGTCGCCATTGACGTACTTGGGCTCATCGGTCCCGAACTCGGCAACCTCGACCACGTTGGGGCCGGCGTATGCCATAACGACGGGGTGGGCCTGCTCGAACACCGCCTCTGCGAAGGCCTGATGGTCATCGCCTGCTGTGTGAACGAGGACATGGATTTCACGTACGCGGGTGGCGCGCGGCGGGTGAATGCTCTCCACCGACTCCCCGCCCAACTGCACGGAGATCACCATCGGATCCTCTCTGGCGATTGCCCGTACAGGCGATGCCTCGACTTCGGCGGGGAATCCGGGCGCCGCCTTGAGGGCGGCACGGAGGTCCACCACGTATTGCATTGCCAGCGTGGTCATGGAAGCTGCTCCAGCATCGCGCGCGACCAGAAGCCGTCGCCTACCGCGGTCGGCTCCTGGCGGACTCGGTAGCGGACGCCCCCGATTTCCACCTGACTCTGGTATGCAAGGTCGGGGACGTCGGCGGTGGTGTACTCGATCTCGTAGTCGGTCGAGTGCACCAGGTCTCCTTCGTCGATGACCTGCGGGCGGTCGAACCGAACCTTGAATGGAACGGGAGGCTCCGTATCCAGCAGCAACGCCAGCTCGCGCAGACCCACCGCATCGAAGGCTTCGTCGAACACGGAGTTATCCCATTCCATGACTTCAGGTGCCCATCTTCAGTTTGATGATGGCCTTGGGCCGCGTCGGCAGATGCAGCGGATTGGACTGGCTTTCGATCTCAAGCCCCTTCCCGAACGGCAACGGCTCGACCCGCGTGTAATACGGCAGGCCATCGGTGTTGACCGTTTCCATATAGTCGGCCGGCGCGAAGCGCGTGATGAAGAAATCGGACACGCCATCGGGAAAGGCGTAAGCCTCCTCGTCGCCGATGAAGGGAGCGCCCCCCAGCTTGCCGCGGTAGCGTTCGTAGGTAATGCCGCCGATCTCGAAGGAGTCGGCCGGCTTGCCCCGCAGCTCGGCTGCTTGCGCGGTATTCAGGTACGTCTCGCGTACGCTCTTGTGGTTGATCAGCGTCTTCCAGAAGTCCTTGCCGCACAGCGCGCGAACGCCGCTGGCCGGGGTGGCGCCCAGGGCATCCTCGACCAGATCCACAACGTCGTCCGATTTCTGGCGAACGAGGGTGGTTGCGCTCGTGAGTTCCATCGGGAATTCCTGCTGGACGATGCCGAAGGAATGGTAAACGTCGAGCAACACCGAAGTGCCGTCGGCATCCAGGATCTGCCCCTTGATGCCGCCCACGCGCTGATATTCGTGCGTCAGATCGAGTTGCTGGCGATGCTTCCTCTGGTACTTGGCAACCCGCGCCTCGGCCGATTCCAGCTCCGATTGGCTCCCGAACGCGCGGATGCCCTGGATTTCGTCGGCCAGCATCGTGGAACGTTGCGGCAAGTGCACGGTGTTGAACGGAATCAGCTTGCGGCCGGTCAGGGCGACCGATTGACCGACACCACCACGGGGCTTGGCGGACACCAGTCCCAGTGTCTGGCCGTCGTATTCGATTTGCACCACGGTGGAGGAAACGCCCTCTTCCGAGTAAAGGCCGAGCTTGCCGATTCGGCCCGGGATGCTCTCCAGCTCGTTGATGGCGGCGGTCAAGGCGGAAACCGTGAATTTCTCGTCTTGGAAGATATTGATATCGGCCATGTCAGGCTCCAGAAATAGAAACGGCCGCCCGTAGGCGACCGCGAATGTTGGATAGATGGAGTTGTGTTGGTGGGATCAGCGGACGATGATGCCAGCCGACTGCAGGGCAACGCGCGCCGGCGCATCCAAGCCGACAAGCAGCACGCCCGCCAGTTCCGCGTCACGCGCGATGACGACGATCTGCTGATCTTCGTCGGACACTGGGGCATTGCCGTACAGCACGGCGTCGGCGGTGATCGGCGCGCCGGGGTCCGCCCCCGGGCCGGTGTAGGCGGCATATTTGCCGTCGTCGCCCAGTGTGAGCAATTGCCCTGCAGCCAGGGCGACGAGGGTGGCAGCCAAGATTGCGTTTTCGCGCGAACGCTGGCCGTTGGCTTCGGAGAGGATGAAATCGGCCGTTCTGGCCTGTTGATGGATGAAAGGCATGGTGCTGACTCCTAGTGGGCAGAGAGGGCTTTTCGTTTGGCGTAGATCGCCTGGGGATTCGGCCCGCTCTGCTTCTGGGCCGATGAATTGGTGGGAGGTCGGTTATTGATAGAGTCGCCCGCATCGGCCACGACATGCTCGAACAGGCGCGCACGCGCCTGGTCTACCGTGAGGCCCGCAGACACGAAAGCGGCAGCCTTCTCAGGCAGCTTTGCTGCCAAGCAGATGCCGGCGATCTCTTTGGCTTGCGTGACCCGTTGATCCGCCAGTCCAAGACTATCGAGCGCACCGCTGAGCAGCACACCTTCCGCCAGATCCGCAATCCCCTCTTGTCGGCAGGACGCATAGACACGGGCGGCCAGCGCAGATGCCGTCGGCGCATCCGCCGGAGGAGCCGGGGACGGCTCGGGCTCGGGCTCGGGCCCGGGCTTCGGATTCGGCGCGGGCTCGGGGTCGCTCTCTTCCAGGGACTTGAGCATAGCTTTCACGTCGTCAGGCAGATTCTTGTGCTTTTGCAGCACGGCAGCCGCACTATCCGACATCTGCAGACGCACGGGCTCCTCGATCAGGTCGCAAAATCCCAACGCCTGCGCCTCGAGCGCAGACATCCACGTGGTCGCGTCCATCATTTCGATGATCTTGTCACTGTCCAGTCCACTCTTACGGGAGTAGGCTGCCACCACGCCGTCTCGAATCCGATCCATCATTTCTGCAGTGGTGCGCAGATCCTCGGCCGTACCACCAGTGATGATCCAAGCGTTGTGGATCATCATCTGCGTATTCTCGGGCATGATCGTTGGCTTGCCGGCCATCGCGATCAATGAGGCCGCGGAGGCGGCGACGCCGTCCACTCGCGTGGTTACCCGACCGGCGTACCGATGAAGCGCGTTGTAGATTGCAAACGCGTCGAAAACGTCGCCCCCTGGGCTGTTCAGCGACACCAAGATGTCGGCACCACCTGCCGCTGCTGCGTCCAGTTCTGCGACGAACGCTTCGGCCGTAGTTCCCCAGAACCCAATTTCGCCATAAATGCGAATCTCGACCACGGGCTTATCCGCCTGCGCATTGACGCTGATCGAATACCAAGCCTTCTTTGCCATATTGGCTCCATTCATTGATTGAGAGGGTCGGGGCTGCCGCCCCCTTCGGATCCCGTCGCCTTGCCGGCGCTGGTCGTATGCCGAGGATCGCTATCGAACACAAAACCCTCGGCGTCGGCCGTTTCGTTGTCGGCCCGGAACTCCGCGGCAACATGGTCCGGGTCGTCGCCCTTCTTGAGGATGATTGACGACCGGCTGGTAAAGCCGCTTCGCACCGATTCTTTGTCGGCCTGCACGTCCTGCACAGGGTTGAAGTACGGCCATCCCTGCGGCACCCACAGTACGCGCAACCATTCACGGCGGCGGCGGTGGAAATCTGGCATTGGAAACGTGCCGGACAGCGCCAGCGCATCGATCCAGGCATTCCAGACGGGGCGGCAGAGCTGATGGATCACGCAGTGCCATTGGTATTGCTCGATGAGCCGGTGAAACTCGTTGACCACCACCCGCAGCGTCCGATCGCTGATACCGCGCAAGTCGCCTGTTGCGATTTCATAAGGCACGCCGACAGAGGCAAACGCCCCCATCAACTGCTGCCGCATAAATCCCTCGTAGTTGTTGCCGGCATCTGGCGGACTGGAGAATGTCACCTCTTCACCTGGTGCCAGCTCCTGCATCGTGCCCGGCTCCATGGAGACGAGCGGCGTGCCGTCGTCATCGATCTCATAACCGTCCGCCTCGCCCGTAAGAGGGTTATTCGGATCGGCATCGGGATCCGGTTTGGTGATGAAGCCCGCGAAGAGGTTTGCCACCTCCTGCCGGTACATGACAGCGTCGTCCAAGTTGTCGATGGACTTCAGGCGGAGCAGGACGGTAGCCAGAGAAGTCACCCCCCGTACCTGCCCGGGCCGCAACATTGGATAGGCGTGGATGACCTGCTCGGCTGGCACCCTGACCGTATCCTGCCCAGCCGCGTTTCGACCGAATTCGCCAGGATGACGACGCCACATGTGATAGGCAGTGCGCCGCCCGATAGCATCGAACTCCACGCCATTCACGATCTCGCCGCCGTTCGGCAGGGTAAGCGACCGCTCGACCGGCAGTTGGTCTCCCTCCATCTGCTGCAATTGCAGAGGTACGGACAATCCGTCCTGAGGCCGCCGAGCGCGCAAACGGAACAAGGTCTCACCATCCTGGAAGATGCTGCGCACAGCCAGGGCCTGCATTCCGTAGAAGTCCAGCCTGCCGTCGGCATCGGCCTCCTGCACCCAGTCGGCCCACAGTTCCTTCAGCGCCCGTCGGACATTGGGGTCCGGGTGCTTGGGGTACGGCTGGATCCCCGTGCCGACTACGTTGGATACCCAGCGTGTGGTCGCAGTCAATGCCCATGGATCATTGCGCACGGCGTCGCGCGCGCGGCGACGCTGCAGCCCCAGGTTCTGCGTCGCCGCGGCGTTCGGCCCCGACCCCGAGGGATTCCAATTTCGGGCCCGGCTGCCGGTGGCGCTTCCGCTTTCGTAGCTGCTGCTCATCTGCGCGCTAAGGCGACGAGGCACAAGCAGACTGGAACCACGATGTTTCAGATAGCTCATCGGATCCCCTTGCCGGCGTTGCGCAGCCTGAACTGCCGCGAGCGCCCCTTTCCTTTGCTGAGTTCCCGCTCCACATGGGCGCGGGCGCGCATCAATTCGTCCGTGCTGCGGAAACGCACGCGCTTGCCGTCGTACTGGACCTCCAATTGGCTGTTCGCTATCGCGCGATCCAGCCGTTCCAGGTCCGCCTGGGTGTATGCCATGACCTTGCCTTATTGGTTTCTGTTCTGCGGCCTACCTGCGCCCCCGGAGGTAGCTGGAAGCCGCCACTCGCCGGCGCGCCGGCTTGACGGCCGGCCCGGCACGCGCCGCTGGCGCCGCTGGCGCGGCCTTCGCCGGGGCGGCCGGCCGCGTGGTTGATGGCGGCGGCGCGTCAGCCTCCTCGTCCCGCGGTGGCGGCACCGCATCAAGCTTTTCCGCCATGGCATCCCACCAAGCGTCCGACTTGCGAGAAAGGCCCAGATGCTCCGCCACCCATAGCGCATACACCGCGCAGTCCAGTGCTTCGACGCGCTTGCGCAGCGCCGTCCACAGCGTACGAACTCCGGTCGCCGTCTTGCGCGACACCCGCGCCTCGCCTGAGAACTGCCGGAACCATTCGTCCGACAAGTCCTCCGAAAGGTGGACATAGCCCGGGCCCGGCGTCTCGATAGCCAGGCGACTGTGCAGCAGATCCTTGGCCAGGTTCGTGCCGACGTGCCACAGGATCACGCCCTTCTTGATCCGCTTCCCTCGCCAGTCGATATCTACCTGGCCGGCGCCATCCTTGATGGCCTTCTCACCGAAGGGGCGACCGCGGACGGCAAAGACCCGGCGCGCCTTGTTGCGGCGCGCGAAATCGTAGACCGCATTCGAATGGTGGCCGCCGCTGTCAATGGCCGTGGCGTAGATACTCATCTGCTGGCCGCCTTCATGCTGGAAGCGCCGCTCGAACAGGTAAGCCGCCACGTTGGACCAGACCTCGTCCTCCGCCGGGTTCCCGTGGAATATCTGATGATCGACGGTCCACATTTCTCCGCCGCGACCGAATCCCCAGACGCCAACCTCCACCCGATTGCCCTGGGTGTCGCAACCTGCGAGCAACAACGAACAGCCCATAGGAACGAGGTTCTCGGCCAAGCCTGGAAGGCGATAGGCCTCGATCTCAGCGCGCCGCTTCAGCTCGTCCGCCTCGATCTTCTCGACCTCGCCCTCCCAGGCCTGGCCCAGGGTGGTGTTCCAGAAGGTCTTCAGCGGCTCGTCATCGCCCAGCTTTGCCTTGGCGTAGGCCTCCAGGAACTCACGGACCAGCTTGGCCCAGCTAACCATTGGGCTGTACGCAGTCCACACGTGGAAAGCGACGCGCCGATGAGCCGGTATTACCTCGCCAGCCGCGCTACGGAAAACTCCGTCGCGGTCGATGGTGGTGCCGTCCGAACCGCACCAGAATCCAGATTCCGATGCCTCCAGGTACTCGCTCTGGGTGATAAGGCAACCACAGTGCGGGCATAAGTGCTTCACCGATTCTGGATCGCCGTCGATCCACTTGAACCCGTGCGGTTCGTCCTTACCTCCCCAGGTCAGCGCATGATGCCCGTCGCAGTGGGGGCACGTGATGTGATAGTCATATCGCGCATCGGCGCCGGCTGCGCGCTTATCCATCAGGCAGGTCTCTTTCAGCTTGGGCGTGGACCCAACCACCATCTTCGGGAACGTGGCGCCCTCAAGACGCTTGGCCGCCAGCTGGCCGGGGTCGCCCTCACCGTCAATGTTCGAATCGAACGAACTGAACTCGTCCAAGAATGCGACACCGATAGACAGCCGTCGGTAGTTGTCGCCCGAACGACCGCCGCGAAGGTGCAGCACGCTGCCACGGAATTTCTTAACCAGGAGCGTGTTGTCCTTGTGACGCGCCAGGCGAGTCGGAAAGATCGGATGCATCGCCGTCACGTCGCGCAGCATCGGTTCCAGTTCGGTCTTGACGAACTCGTCGCGGGCGCTGTCCGTGGGCTGCCAAAGCGCCTGATTGCGCCGCTTATGCTCCGCGAAGTACCCAATGGCCGCCAGCAGGATCTTCGTGTAACCAACGCGGGCCGACTTGATTACGTCAACCTCGTGCACATCGTCGCTACCAACACAGGCAAGGATGGCACGCTGAAACGGCCAAGCCTCCCAACGCTGTTCGACATACGACGATTCAGCCGAAAGATAAAAGTTGCGCTCGGCCCACTCCCGCAACGTCATTGGCTCGGGAGTGGCGAAGGTTGCAAGCCCACGTCGCAGCGCGCGCGCGACCGCGGCGCGATTGGACTCTATGAGCATTACTCACCCTCGTTCTCTTCGTCAGCCTCCAGATCCTCCAGCGACAGGGATGCAATTGCGTTGCGAGCCCTTGCAAGCTCGCGGCGCACAATCGTCAGATCCGCATCAGTCAGATTCGGCAGCCGGCGCTTCAGTGCCGTGGGAATAGCATCCATAGCCGCGCTTACCTTCGTGCCCGCCCGAGTCAAGACCTCCTCCAGCACGCTGACGGGCGCAAGCTCGCCGCGGGCAACCGAGTTCTCCATCTCGATCTTGTCGGCCTGTGCCGCATATAGCCGCGCCTTTTCCTCCGCAGGATCGAGCGTTCTTGTTTCCTCGCCGGCCTGGCGCCCTGCCGCTATGTCTCGAATGTGCCCACAGTAGGACAGCAGCCAGTTTCCCAGCGTATCGCCCGCGACCATGACGCCACGCATGAGCAAGCCGCTGACGGCAGGCTGCGTGATCCCGACCAGTTGCCCGAACCGGGCCTGGGTCGTCTTCTTGTCAAGGTCGATCATCTTGCAGTGGACAGGGCCAGATCTAAGGCGGTGGAAAATTCGGCGTCGTAGCGTTCGCCATAGACCGCCTCTGCCGTTTCGTAGAAGGGGAATCGCTGCGTATAGGTCGGCTGGGCCACCGCAAGCAGGACCGGCTTTACGTCCGCTCCGTGCGTTCCGGTCTTCCGCCATACCCCAGCAGGCAGATGCTGCTCACGATTTCCGGACATGGACCCCTTGCCGCGGGAAACGAAGTACTGCACGCCGTTGATGCGCCTGTAGCCTTCAGGCGACCGCCCCACCTTCGCAGTGCGTGCGCGGCTGCGCGGCGTGGAGTTCGCCCTGTAGCCTTGCTCGCCGAACGCCTGCAGGTACGACAACAGGCGCACGACCTGGCCGCGCGACATGTTGCCGTAGGCATCCATTTCCGCCGCTGCGGCCGGCACCGTAAACGCCCCCGTCGGAAGCCCTACTCTGGCAAGTGCGCGCTCGGACCGCTTCAGCCTGCGCCCACCGCCTAGAACCTGGGGCGGCAGATACTTGTCGGCGGAAATTCCCTTGCCGGCAGCGTCGCGGTAATCGACCGTGGCCACCAGATTGTCTTTGGTGGCCCGGACAAGTCGCAACGCCCGCATCGTGTACGGGGTCGGGCGATCAAAGACCTCTCCGGTGACCTGCGCCAGCGCATCGAGGACGTGTTGCCCGACCCGATTCAAGGCCAAGGCTGTCGCATATGGCAGCTGCCTCTGAACCTGGCCGTAGAAATCCACGCCCTCACGAATCGTAGAGTGGTGGCGCAGCTTCATGACGGTCTCAGATTTGTGCCCCTCACCGCCGAATCCGCGCGATGGATAGGTGGGCGAAATTATTATTACCCCCCTTAGCGCGCCCGTGACTAGCGAGCGTTCGGGGTTCGAATTACCCTTACCGCACCGATTTCCCTAGGGGCCCCCGGGGTTTCCCTGGAGCGCAGGTCCGTACGGCCATGAACTCCAGCGCCGAGCGCTCCTACGTCCCGCGCGTTATGCCATGCGTGCTGCCCTCGGTAGCGGGAGGGAACAGGGATAAACGTATGCACAAAAAGTCCTTGTGCATCAGACTTAACGTACATACAATAACTACATGGACATCACATTCGACCCCGCCAAAGACCTGAGCAACCAGCGCAAGCATGGCGTTTCATTGGCCGAAGCCGAAGAGTTCGAATGGGACGACGCCCTGGTGCGCGAAGACATGCGCCGTGAGTACGGTGAACGCCGCATGATCGCCCTGGGCTATATCGATGTGCGCCTGTACTGCGTGGTGTACGTGGATCGCAACAACGAACGACGCATCGTCAGTCTGCGCAAGGCAAATTCGAGAGAGGTGAATCTTTATGCCGAAGCTTAAGCCGGGGACGGTTGTCCCCACCCGTGAAGAAGATGAGGCCATTAACCGCGGAATCGCCGCTGACCCGGATACCTACGAACTCGGTGCCGCCGACCTGAAGCAGATGAAGAAAATCGGGCGCCCGAAGGCCGAGATAACGAAGGAGCGCATCACGATCCGGTTGTCGCCCGACGTGCTGGAGCGCTTCCGCTCAACAGGCACCGGCTGGCAAACGCGAGTTGACGCTGCGCTTCGGGACTGGCTGAAGACGCACGCGCCCCGTTGATGGTTGGCAGGATTCGATCCTGCGCCATCCGAGGGGTATGAACCCGACGCGCTACGACCACGCTACGCCGCGAAAAAGAAAAAACCCCGACCCGGGGGGGTATCCGTATCGGAGTTTTCGTTTGTGCGGGTGGAATGTGCTATTCGCCCACAAAATCATCGGTCGCTAATCGCTTAGACCCTAACCGGACCGCGTAGCCTGGGCCTTTTTCTTTCAAGTACGCGCTGGCCTGCTCTAAAGTCGGGAAAAACCCTGCGAGGTCCCACGGATCGTTCCGCAGCACTGCCCAGCCCTTGACCCATCCGGGGTTGTCTTCGTCCAGCTCGTAGTCCATTCTGGCCTCCTGTGTTCGGAGCCAGAATGATAGCTGGTGCGTGCTAACCATTCACCAGAGCGACTTCGACATTTGCGCCAGACTCGGGCCGACAAATCAGTTCAAAGTCCGACACCGGCCCGAATACAGTGTCAATCCAAACCGAAACCGTCCGTACATAGCCGGAAGTACGAACCTTGCCAATAAAGCGTTCCGTGTGGACCTTCACCCGCCGGTCGCCTGGCGCCAAAGCATACACATCAACATCCACAGACGCAGCTGCGCCGCTCATGCCGAGCAACTTGTCCACGCGCAATACGACTTGGTGTTTCACCTGGCAGATATCACTCATCGCGCTTCCAATGAAATAGCCCCGACCGGATCATCCGTATCGGGGCCTGTTTTTAATCAAGGTGCAATTCCTTGATGCCTATAATGTCGCCGATCTGTTTCAGGCATCAGTCATGATCGTTATAGAAACCAAAGACCCTGGCAGGCTGTGGCATAGCATCTGCTGTGCGGCCAGCGAACGCCGCTTCGAATCCTGGGAAAAACTCCCGGATGGGCGGCTCGCCCTCTTCGACTGGCCAACCCGGCATACGAAAATCTTTCTTTTGGCAAGTGCCAACGAACCGCGACAACGACTAACTCTGATCGAGTTTGACGGCAACGCTGCGCCCTCCGCCCACGAGCAAGTCCAAGCGCAACACGAGTTGGCAAGTCAGATCCAGGACTTGTTTTCTGTCGAAATCGACACTTGTGTAGTCACTGTGGCGACGACAGACAGTGTCGGCTAAACGTCAGTTGGGTCTGACTCTATAGAAACTGGAGCGAGCTGCGGGGATCGAACCCGCGTAAGAGGCTTGGAAGGCCGCAGCCTGACCACTCGCCAAGCCCGCAGAAATACAAAAACCCGCCGGCTTGCGCACGGCGGGTTTCATACACACCCTCGCTGTGCAAGCCCCCCCAGATCAGGGGAACTTCGACACGATGAATGCCACTTCATTGCGATGATTCGGATACCGCCCATTGACCAACTCAGCGAATTCTTGCTTGGTCATGCGATGGCGATACGTGTCGTGCAGCCAAATCAAAAACTGCTCTTCGTCGGCCTTGGTATCGATCGGTATGCGCTTGTAGTTGGGGTCAGCCTTGACCTGGTCCACCAACCTGTTGAACCACGCGTAGAACGGTTCGTCTTCCACAGCTGCCGTAGCGCGGGGATTCGTACTCGTCGCGCACCCCTGTATCGCCGGCACTGCCAGCACACACGCCAGCATGAACGCCCGGCCAAAGCCTCTAGCAGTCATTTTCATACTCGGATCTCCGTACTCATTCAGACAAGCAGAGACCATACCGTATATGTCCACAATGTTGAAAGCATGGGAATGTCAAAAAACAAAAACCCGCCTGCTTTCGCGTGGCGGGTTTGCATCAATCTCGATAGTGAAGGCAGGCAGACAATCAGCTGTCGCGTGTCAACCTGATCGTAATAACCTGTTCGACCAATCTCTCTGAGGCTGTTGGGCATTGCCTTTTCACTTCCGTCCCGGGGCATGCGCCAGACGCAAATTCCCCGGCGGACATCGCACTCATTTCAAGTGTTGCCCACTGGATAAGTTCATTTTTCTCTATCGCCTCTGCCATCTCGCGCAGCCGATTTGCCAGATCGTACCTGCTCATTTGCTGAATCGACATCGCGCCGCCTATCGATACACATGAAAAAACTACCGTCAGGCACACTGGCGAACGCGGCTCAGGAAGGCCGTACGTGAGCGTCGACCAAATAACGCCCATGATTTATGGCGGCATCTACCGCCATTACTGGGCTTGAAACAAACCCTCCTGAGGCAAAAAGCGGTACTACTTGTGGTTCGTTCAGCTCATGTTGGTCCGAAACGGCACCCAACGCCACAGTTGCGGTAAAAGCGGGCCGACGACTGCCTCCAACCGATATGCGAGAGACACTAGCTGTCAGTCGATAACCTTTATAGACCATGTTGTTATGGAACATTAGTCCTCCCTGTCCGTTCATCAGTCCAGGACTGTTGTTCACAACGCGCGAATTTGCGTTGCATGCGGGCCCTTAGCCCCTTGCGCTGTGACGTAACTCACGCGTTGATTCTCGACCAAAACTTTGTGGCCATCACCGCTGACGATTTCAGAGAAATGGGCAAATAGGTCCTTGCCACCATCCTCAGGCATGATGAACCCAAAGCCCTTTGCGTCATTGAACCACTTAACAATTCCGGTTTCCATTCTTCGACTCCTTACATAGCGGGCACCGCCCGAAAAGGGAGCTAGTCAAGGAAAGGACTACGAACAATGAAGCACCCTGAAGGGCGCAAAACCGACCGGAAATCGCGATGCTCGAAAAGCCGCTAACTCACTATGGGTGCGCAATCTTCGAAAGTCAACCTACGTTTCCAAATAGCACCAAACAACGGTGGGGGCCCTTGGAGAGGCAGGCCAATCTTGCATCGTGCAACACCTAGCCGAGTTTTGTGTAACGACCTTCCATTGATTCAATCTGCGAGTGACAAGTGGCGTACCCTGCCCATTTGGCGATTGGATGTGCGTCACCACGCCGTCTTGCCATTTAGGAGTGCAAGCATGCATCGAGTACAACGCCCGCCGAATCCACCTGCCCTGCTCAACCGGCAAAAGGCAATGTTCGCAAAATTAGCGACGACCAGGTGAGAGCGATCAGAAGGTCCATTGCTAAATTCGCGCATGCTTTTGTCAGGCGCCTCCCGCCGACCTCGCCGCAAAGTGCGAAAAGAGACCGGAATATTGGAACGAAGCCAACTCACGCAGCCATTTCTTCACCATGGCGCATCTATCGCATCTACGCTCGCCCAGGCCATCTGCTGATTCGCAACGAGCAAGGCCAAATACTCGACCTGGGGGTCATGAAGGGCCAAATGCCCAACCTCACCTATCGACTTTTCATCGGTGGATTGAGCGGCAGGAACTTCGCGAATCGCACCCAATTGCTCGATGATGTAGCTCGCCGCATCCAAGCTGGCGAAGTTGGCAGAGAATTGCTTTCTCTTCCTCAGTGGGAAAAAGCACCTGGAGCTGATTTAGATCGTGGCACGCATGTGGACGTGTCCATGAGGGTTAAGCGTTGAAGCACTATCTCGTCACACCCGGGGGTCCGGTGAAAAAGAAGCAAGAAAAAACCCGCCTGCTTTCGCATGGCGGGCTATCAGGCGCGTTTCGTGCGGGCGCACCTGTGGACGGACGAATTGTCCCAAATTACGTCCCACTTCGCGAGGACTTCATGTCCCACTTTTCCAGCGATAGCACAACGAGTTTCGCACTCCACTCCTGGTTGGCCGGCGCAGGATTTGACCCGCATCAGCCAATTGGGCCAAGACTCGGATAACGGCCTTGCGATCACGCTCGCGCTCGCGCGGAGCCAATTCTCGCGCCCCCGTAGCATGGCGCACAAGTTCGATCATCTTGAAATCTCGCCCCGGGTAGGCCGCCATCAAGCCGATAATTTCCTTAGCAAACTTCACGTTTCACCTTGTCTTTGAAAAGCCCCAGATACAGCCTGTATTCGGTGGCCGAAATTGCCTTGCCCGTCACCTGGGCAATCCAGCGCAGGGCCGCCGTGCGCCGCTGGTGCGCATCTAGCCCTGCGAACCGTTCATGACGCTGCGGATACTCCGCGATGATGATCATGCGTTCGACAAGAGGCAGCGCCTGATGCAGACGCTCAACCGCCATCGCATGACCCATCTCGATCGGGTGGTAGTCCTCAGTCGCCGGCTCGTACCACGCCATGTTTCCGACCGATGCGCCGGACCAGCACCAGCGCGCCCAGTTCCACAAAACGGCGTTAGCGTCGAATCGCTCAACCATTGCGCCTCCGAGCCTTAGCCCAGCTCCTTGAGGAGCGTCGCAATCTGCTTGACCTTGGCCAACTCTTTCGCATCCGCTGCCGCGCGCTCCTCGATCATGATTGCGGCCTGGTCGATTTCTTCGGCCAACGCCCCCAGCCCAGCCATAACCGTCCGAACCTTTTCGGCGATCATCGCCAGCACGTCCATGGGCGCCGCTTGCTTTGCGCCCCCGGGCATTTC
Source organism: Achromobacter sp. GW823-FHT04E03 (assembly GCF_058796095.1). Classification (NCBI taxonomy): domain Bacteria; kingdom Pseudomonadati; phylum Pseudomonadota; class Betaproteobacteria; order Burkholderiales; family Alcaligenaceae; genus Achromobacter; species Achromobacter sp. GW823-FHT04E03. The sequence continues at coordinate 2,228,916 of NZ_JBXAIJ010000001.1, forward strand.
GATGGGTGCCTTGCCGTGGGAGTTGTTGCTTATCATCTGCTGCCCCTGATTCGTCATTGTCAATTTTTCCTTCACCTCAATGCGCCGGAACGACCCCGGCACAACCTCTTTGATCAAACCCGCCTCCTTCAGCCTCCCCAGGCATCCGCGCATGGTGTGTATGTCCGGGGATGCGCCCGTGGTCTCCTTCATGGCCTGGGCAATCCGCAACGCGGTAAAGGCGGTGGTGCGCTCAGCCGGCAAGACTGCATAGATCTTCTGAGCCAGCGCCGTCTGTCCTGTCAGCAAGGCCGCATTTCGTCCCGGGGTCATCAAATCACCCCCGAGGAGAAAGGCACTTTCGGATTCAGGTAGTCCAACAGCACAATCCGCGCTTGATCGAAGCTCCGGCACACCTCGACGCGATAGCCGGCGCTCTCCAGGAACTCCCCCCAATCCTTTTGCGCCTTGCTGAGGGTGCCCGTGGCCGTCTTCATCTCGATCCAGAGCCCAGGCCGACCGTAGCGCGGCACGGGCAGGAACAGATCGGGCACGCCCGCTTTCACGCCCTGCCCCTTCAGCTTGGCCGCTACAGCCGCGTGCCGCTGGCCGCCGTTGGGGACATGGAAGAGGCGCGCAAGCTCCGGGTATACGCCGGCCTGAAGGGTCGCCCACCTGATCACCTGGGCCTGGATGGTGTCTTCGCTCGGGCCAGCGAGCTTTGCCGCACCGATGGACGCGCGCGGCGAGCGCTTGGCGCCAGTAGTCGGCCAGGGCTTCATGCGTGCGCCCCCCGGTGGCTGTCCCAGTCAAAGATGACCATGCGCCCGCCGCCTTCGCGCATCCGGTCAATGACGCGCTCGCCCAGCTCCGCCCCCAGCTTGTCCTTTGCCAAGTTGCTCAGCATGATGGTGGGCTTCATCGCGTTGTAGCGGTTGTTGATGACGTTCGTCAGGATCATCCGCTCGGTGTCGGATCCGTACTGGTTTCCGATCTCGTCCAGCACCAGCAGGTCGGGCGCCGTCAGCTTCTCCAACACCGCGGCCTCGGTGCTGGCCGCGTCCCGGCGATACGTGCTTTTCACTGCCTGCATGGCGTCCAGCACCACGGCAAAGCGCGCCGAATAACCGGCCTCCAGCACCTGATGCATGATCCCCACGGCCAAATGGGTCTTTCCCGTTCCCGGAGTGCCGCAGAAGATCAGCCCGCGGCCTGCGGCCCGCGCAGTGGCGAAGCTATCGGCGTACTCGGTCGCCACACGCAGTGCGCGCCCCTGGCCTTCGTTCAAGGCGTCGTAGTTATCCAGCGTCTTGCCGTGATAGCGCAAGGGCACCTCAGCCTGGCGCATGATGGTCAGGCGGCTGGCTTCGGCCTCCAGGCGGAAGCGCTCGGCCTGCTGGCGCTTGGCATTGCACATCGTGCAGTCCGACCAGCCTACCGGCGTCTTCATCGCGGTATACGCCCCATGCTCGGAGCAATGCCGCTCCTCCGTGGCGAAGTTAAAACCGGCCATCGTCGTCAACACCATGCCGGTAGTCCTGGCTGCTGAAGTTTCCATGGATCTTTGCTCCTTTCGCGGGGCGGCGCTGGTCCGCCCCTGGGGTTGTTGCCTTTGTCTGGTCACCGGCCAGCCAGTTGACGATGAATGCGGAGATGCCCCGGCGCGTCTTGCGGTTCGCAGGTTTGGCTGTGCACCACACCCGCATCCGCTTCAACGCCCCCGGCACATCGACCTGAGGAAAAGCCGCGCTCCACTCCGCGAGCTGGACATCGGAGGGCAAAAACTCGGAGCCGTCTTGCAGCGGAAGCTGAACGACGGGAGGCGGAGCATTGCCGTCTTCGGCGCCAAGCAGCGCAAGCTGGTCGGCGCAAGAATCTGCGTCAGCAGATTCCTTTTGTTGGTTGTCTTTTGGAAGGTTGTCTTTTGTGTGTCCGAATTTCGGACTAGCGACCTGTCCGAGATTCGGACTAGTAGTTCCACTAGTCCGAGATTCGTTCACCTGTCCGGATTTCGGACTATCAAGCCACTGCGAATAGTCCTTGTTGATGCCCACGATGGAGCCGTACTTGCCCGGCCGCTTGTGGATGACCCGCATCCCCGCAAGCTCATTCAGCGCCGTGGTGATGTGCTGGCGCTTCATGTCGCCCAGCAAGGCGCCCAGCTGCGAGGCGGAAAGGTCGTCTTCCTTCTTGTTGAATCCATAGGTCTTGCGGATAAGCGCCAGCAACACGCGCAGCGTGGTCTGCTTGAACGGATGCGCAGTGATCGCCTCCAGCAGCTCGTTGGAAATCTGCGTGTGGCCCTCCTCAAGCTGGGGAGATTTCGGCGTCATCTTCAAGACTACGGCGCTCATGCCGCCTCCCCATATAGCTGCTGATACCCGCGCTCGGCTTCCTCGGGCCATTTGCCCATGGCAACGATCCGCAGCCGCGTAAGCCGCAAGCCCGGGATGAAATAGGACAGCTTCATTTCCAGCGGCGCCATGGACTGGTCAATGAACCAGTGGCATGCGCTACAACCGAAGGCAATAGCCCAGTCGTGGGCCTTGATTCCCTTCCCTTTGCCGTCCCGCAGGCGGTTGGAATGGCAGGCGACTGTGGCGTCCGTGCCGCCCTGGCAGTACTTGGGAACGCGCAGCAAGCATTCCTCGCCCTTGGCAAGCGCCAGCAGCTCCGGGTTGCGATACACGGTCTTGGGCGGCTTCTTGCCCTTCTTGCGCGCCTTCATGGCGGCCCGCGGCGGCGCCATCGGCTTGGCCCGCATCATCGGGGTCTTGGCCTTCAACGGCGCGCCGCGCTTCATTGGGCTTTTCTGACGCAGGGGCGTCTTGCGATTCAAGGTCATGCCGCACCCCGCTGCTTTCGGACACGCGACCAGTGCGAGAACTTCCAGCCGTTCATGTGGCGTCTGACCAGGCCGGCGCGCACGGCGTCGAACAAGAACGACTCCACCGCGGCAGCTGCAGCGTCATCCCGGGTGGTCCGCAGCCAGGGGCTAACCGCCACCATGGCAGGCGACACCATGGCTCTCAGCGCGCTCACCTGAATCTGTCGCGGCGTGTCGATGATGGCCTGGCGGACCTCCTGCACCGTCTCCGGCGGCACGCGGTAGCCTCTGAACATGTGCAGACAGTCAGCCATAGATGCCGCTCCATTCGATGAACGGCTTGCGGACGGCCAGATAAAACAAGTTGGCCGCCTTGGCGTCGTGATCCAGGTCGGCACGGCTGGTGATGCCGCAAACGTCACGGACAAACTGCGCCGCGTGCTGTTTAGCTGTCACGCCCTGGGGGGCAGCGCCAACGCGGGCAACAACCCAGTCCTGGAACCGAGTGCTCCTGCAGAGTTGCTCGGCCGCACGCGCCCGCGCCCCCCCCTTGCGCTCCGTGGACGGGACTCGCGCCCGCACCGGAACACCCGAAGTGCCGCGCTGGATCATTTCTCGGCCATCCCGCTCAGACGGTTCGCAACGCTCGCCACCGCTTCCATGACGGTGCGGCCAGCCGCGGTGACGCGCGCCATCTCCTGCTGGTCCACACCGCCGTCGGCCAGGGCGTCGTACACCTCATGACCAAACTTGCCATGGGCGACCATCAGGCCGGCAACCTGCTCCAGCACCGAAATGTCGCTTTCGCCGCAGGACTCCGGGGCCTTGACCAGCAGATAGCCATTGCTATGCGCGAAGGCGGCCAAGATCCGAACATCACCCGTCATGCGGACAATACGATCCGCCTCGGCCAACGTCAGATGATGCGTGGTGTTGTTGGGGTTGACCTTGTTGCGCAGCACGGCCGCCGAAATGCCGACCAGCGGCCCCAGGGACTCGCTGCCGCCCTTGTACTCATGCACCGTCAGATCGGCCGCAGTGGTGATGTTCATTTCCTGATTTCCTGAACGTATCTATTGCTCAGCAGCGGCCTTACGATGCGCTGCATGGAAAAACGAATTGCGACCTACACGTCCAACGGCCCAATCTGCACCTTGTCGCTAGGCTTTGCCGGTGCCGCCGGCTGCGGTGCCGGCTGGGCCGGCGTCGTCGCGCTATCCATGCGCTCTCTCCTTAAAAACGGGTGGTCAGCCCCTTAGAATGGTTGCTCTCACACAAGACACTCGCCCCAATATGGAGAGGGCTGACCATGGAAAACAATTCAGATCCGAACTGGCTTTGGACCCAAGGCATGATTCACGCACTCAAGGTGGCAGTTACTGCGATTGCTGCAACTCACCCGGAGCGCGATCAATTGAAGGCGGCTCTTTCCGATCTGTATTCGTCATTGGCTGCCCAGAACAATCCAGTGTCTCGATCGCCGGAAGCCACGGACGGCTGGAACTCTGTTGTTCGGTCGCTTCAGTCGGTTCTCGGGGGATTCCCTGTCCTGACGGAATCGGGACAGTCGCGCCAAACGCCCTGATCTTTTCGTCGCAAAATGCGGCCAACTCATGCGCGAAAGTGAGCACGGATGCGCGATCTATCCGCTCTGCTGACGGCAGCCGTTCCGAACGGATCACGGCGCGGGCAGCCAGACGCACGCCGCCCTGTCGCGCCCCCGCCGCGATTCGCTCAACGGCTGGACGAATCAGCCACAGAACGAATCGGGCGTAGAGGCTATACATGGGAGGGCTCCTGGATATAAGCGGGCGGCTCCCGTTCGCTAAGATTTGCGACGCCAATCAACAAATCTTCTGAAAAGGGACTGCCATGGTGACTCTCAATCGAGAGACTCAACTGACTTGCCTTCAACGCCTGGCCGCGGAGTATCCGAACGAGGTAGACGTAGATTCCTGGGAAAACGAGTTGCCGGACTACTCGGTGAACCTTGCGTACTTGCACGAGCACGGCTTGATCAACGCAACCATCGTGCGCTCCATGTCCGGGCCTGCGCAGGTCGTTGCTGCCTGCATCACCGCGCACGGGATGGATTTCCTTGCCGACGATGGAGGCCTCGGTGCGATCCTCGGTGTGGTGACCGTGCGGCTCCATGACGACACCATCAAGGCCATGATTGAATCTACGATCCTTCAATCGGACCTCCCGCAGCCAGAAAAGAAGAAATGGATCGATCAGCTTCGATCGCTGCCCGCCGAGACCACAAAACACCTCGTACTGAAGCTCGTTGATAAGGGCCTGGAGTCAGGGCCGGCTGCACTCGCTGCAATCGGAACGCTGCTGGGGATACCCTCATAAAGAACGCGAACCCCGCCTCTGGACCCAGCTCGATCCAGAAACCGTCAACATCGGTCGCCACCTCCACCACGCACTGACCGTTGTGGAACACCAGGGACGTCGGATGAAGCTCAAGCGGCCGCGGTGGCTTAGTCATGGGAGGGCTCCTGATGGACGCAAAAACCAAAACACGGACTGCTAGGTATTGATGTCATGCCGCCCTCGCCTCACTAGCCATCTCAGGCCAAATTCGCTGCCAGTCCTCAGGACGCAGTTCGCGACGCGTAACAGCGCTGGCCGTGGCGAGTTCGATCGCGACCGCCCGCTCTGGGGAGATTGGAGCCTGCCCCGAAGCCATTTGCGACAGGTAGGAAGGCGAGATGGACAGCGCCTTGGCCAGGCCAGAGGCCGTGCCGCGGGGGCTGTTGGCGATGTAAGTTTTCAGGTCCATGCGCGGAGTTTAGTTTCCACTAAACCGCACGGTCAAGTGTTTACTAATTTAGTGACCTATAAACTTCGGCCATGAGCATTCAAGACATTCGGAGAGCGAACCTCCGCGCCTGGGTCCAGCAACATGGGGCCCCTGCCAAGGAGAAGAGCTACTTTTCACAAATCCTGTCCGGGACGTCACCCATCGGCGAGCGAGCCGCGCGCCGGCTTGAACGCGACTATCGGATGGGGGAAGGCTTCCTAGATGTTGAGAATGCGGCGAGTGTTGAAGTCGTGCTACAGCAGCCAGAAGTGTCTGCCGAGTCTGTATGGCCCTTTCGGTCGGTCCTCGAAGCTGATGTCCGAGCGTTGCCGGCCAATCAATTGAGCGAACTTGAAGGCGCCATAGCGCTTGCGATTGCCCAGTTGAAGCTTGGCCTCAAGGTTTCTACTGCCGCGTCTGCAGCGCAGTCTCCGGCCGCGACACCCATAAATCCTCCCAAGGCTGGCGGGCTCGTGGATATGGATACCGCGCACGATCCCTTCCCAATGGGTAGCCGCACCCCTATTCCGCAGGAAGGCGAACAGCGCGCCAGAATCAGAACCGAGACCGGCATCATGGCAAATGTAGGGGTGGGCGAACCACCCGCGGCCAACGATAAGTTCGAGAAGATTCCCGAGCTGGCGGACGTGCGCCTGGCGGCCGGCGACCCTATCGAGAACCATGCCGAAGAACAGACCGGCATGATCCAGTTCCGCAAGTCGTTCCTGAAGTCGGTGGGCGCGGACAACGGCAAGGCGCTGGTCGTGTATGCGAAAGGCGACAGTATGGAACCCGTCATCCGCGACGGAGCCGCCCTACTCGTCGTGCCGAACGAAAGCCTGACCCTGCGGGATCTAGCTGCGGGCGGCGTCTACGCCATCAACTATGACGGCAAGATGATCGTGAAAACGGTGACGAAGGAACGCCTATCAGGACGCTGGGTGGCTCGATCGTTCAACCCAACCTACGCCGATATCCCGCTGGAGAACGGCCATCCCGTCCGCGTGCTCGGCCAGGTCGTCTGGGCTGGCGCCAGGCTGCGGGATGATGAGGCGGGACAGTGGGTGCGGTCTTAAAGCCTGACGATACGAGGCGTATCAATGGCGACGTATAAGGACGTGCAAAACTGCTCCCGGATTCATTACGGTTGGGTTGCTCAAAGTTGCTGGATCGCACTTGCGAAGGAACTGATAGATGCCCCGCTTGGCCACTCGAAACGAGGCGAAAGCGATAGGGTGAAGCCGTGCCCGGAAGAAAAGCGCAAACAGGTCGTAGCGGCCATGCGTGCCGTCGGCCTCGTTTGACGAGCTGGCAGATCACGAAGGCTAGGAGGCTGCAAAACAGCTTGCAGCACTCCTTCCAGGGAGAGGATGGGGCGAGGCAGTTGTGTTGCCTCAAATTGACTGTGAGGGCCCGAGCCTGCCCTAGCTCGCCGCTATCAAAGCGTCCTCTATCGGCTGGCAAATTAACTTGGCTTCATCGGCATCCAGAAAGTCAATCGCCCAAACTGAACACATCGCCTGCCACACGTGGCCACTAGGAACTAGAAGCGTATTACCCACAGCACCAAGCCATTTGTGGTGATCTTCAATCAACATTGCGGCTTCGCACGCTTCGGCTACTGCCGAAAATTCACGGCCCAGTCTCTGGTACAACGTACCCCAATTGTTCGTTCGCAACGATTCAAAGACAACCCGTTCTGGCGCATCGTCCCCTGGTAGCAACGTGCATCCCCTCGATGGAGCGCTATCCCCATCCAAGAAGACACACGTCGGCCGACGGAACACTCTATTGACCGACATCTCGCCAAGCGATCGCCCGAGATTGGCCGCTCCAAACGGGGTGACATGGCAACGGCTCACCAGATGTGGCGCGCGCGCCGCGAGTATTTCCGTAAGCATTGCACGCGCCACCTCGTCCTCAACATACAACTCGCAATCTGGATGCCTCTCATCATCCATTGAGGTCATAGCAAAATTGGAACTGACTCCCGAAACCATCTGGCGCCCCACTCCGCGCCCCATAATGTACATCCTCGCCTCCATAGGAAGTTCTTCCAAGATAAAGGGAGAATGGGTGGTCACAATCACTTGAATTTGCCGTTCTCGGCACATTTCGGCCAGCGCGCGAATCAAGCGCCGCTGGGCTCTTGGGTGCAGTGATGTCTCAATTTCATCAATGATCAGCAATCCGTAATCGTTCACGTCCGCCTGCAAGAATTCGATCATCGTCGTTTCACCAGTGCCCTGGTGAAAGCCCGAATACGATCCGCGCTCATCCTCCAGAACCGGAACTTTGCGTTTCGCGTCAATGCTACTGAGCGCCATTTTGGCCGCTCGATACTGCCGCCCCATGATGCTAGATAAGCGCTCTACACGCTTCACATCGAATGCAGTCGCCGATGATTCTGTATGGGCCGATTTCGCAATCTTCGAATAGCCCGTGCGTGCTGACACGGGCTGAATGCGAGTCAAGTCCACATATTGCACATCGCGAATGGGACGTTCGTCGTTACCAAGCCATCGTGTAGTTGGCTTTCTAACCACGCCGGATCTCGACGGATTTCCCTCTCCTTCTCGGAAGGCGTACTTGATTTGGGCATTTCGATGGTCATCCCACGCAGTCTTCGGGAAGAAGTCCGAGGCGAATCGGGTGCTCTTCTTGTCACATCCACGATAGATGCTGGCAGCGGCCTGAATCACTGTGCTCTTTCCCGAGCCGTTCTCCCCAACTAGCGCGACTATTGGAAACTTGAAATCGACTCGCTGTCCTGCCCAACCTCGAATGTTATTGATTTCCAACGATTCCAACCGTTTCGGCCATCCTCCGCCGCTGTTCCACTTCGCCTGCAAGCGCCGCATTTCATTGCTCAAAGCCATTCTGCCCTCCTCGGTTAACTAGCGCCGCACCCGTTCTGGAGCGGGTGAACTCATTGATTAATTTTCCTACAGAAAAATTAATTGGCACTTTACGACGCTCTCGTTGCGATTGCAAGGCATCTTCAGGTCGTAGGCAGGCATCAACACGGTAGGGCGAACCTCGACCGGCTCCACCGACTTCGCAAAAATCTATTGCTGGTCATCACTACCTCTCGACGACTATCGTTCTGTCTCCATATTCCATGCCCGCCTTGAGCGGGCTTTTTTGCGCCGCCTGTTTAGTAAATACTTGACAATAAGTTTAGTGAACACTAATATTCACTTAACAACTGCAGCGCCAAACCCGCAGAACGCCTAGGCGGAAGCCAGCTAGTAGAGGGTCGGGAGCAGCACCAGCAATACCGCTCTTTAACAACCTGTCGCCGATGTTGCTCGCCCGCCAATGTGGGGCGTTCGTCCGGCTCAATCGCACCTGCGGGCATGGCCGCAGCTCTGCGCGGTGTCCCTGCCGTATCCAGTCCGCCAAAGCGCGGTCCACGGGTCAATAGGGTGAGGCGTAGACAGCCAAGAACAGAAACGGTCACGCCGGTTGGAATCCCGGCTCGCTTTACCGAACCGCTGAAAAGCGGGTTTCGGCCGGCGCTGCGAGTCAGCGCTTACCGAAGCCAACCAGCCCACCGGGCAAAGGAGAAATCATGGACACCAAGAATCAACGACTGACTTTCGCGCTGGCCGGTGAGTTGGTGAGCGATCACCGCCGGGCTCGGCGGATTTGGCGAGAAGCAATGCGGACCGGCAAGACGTGGCTTGTGCCGCAGGCTCGCAATGTCGCCATTCTGCTCAAGCGCGCCGCCCAGGCGCCTCAGCACCCCCAGCACTGAGGAAATGACCATGAAACAGAAGCAGTGGGCCGTGCATGTCGAGGCAATCGGCTACATCGGCAAAGTGACCGAAGCCAACGAAGAACTGGCGCGTGCCGCAGCGTTGAGCGCCTACGGTGAATGCGGCAATCGCGGCGGAAACTTCGCCACCTGGGCCATCTTCGAAGATGACGAATTCAGCGTGTCGCCCGTCTGACAGCCCCGGCTCATGCCCCGCGTGCGGGGTATCGGCAGGCGCTGTGCCTGGAAACCATGGAGAACGCCCATGTTTGGCGGTGACGATCCCGAAAACACCATCTTCAACCCGACGCGCAAACGGGGCCTCGGCCCCAGCTAAGCCGCGACGGTTCAATCCCTGAGTATGCGGGCGCAGAAAGCCGGGCGATATCGGCATGGGTCAAAAGTTGCCCGATGGCTGGAGGAGCACCCACCCTCTGTACGCCAGGAGACGGCGCCACACGCTAAGAAGGCAGTACCTAACCTGCGCCGGGTAAGCGCGCAGGGCCATCGTCGGGTCGGTAGCTCAGTGGACAGAGCGCACGGCGCACGGGAGGTTCGGCAATGCCAAGGGGTCGCGCCCCGAAGTATCCGAAGGCAGGCATGCCTCGCTGGTTCGAATCCAGCCCGACCCGATGATGGTGAGGCGCCTTCGGGCGCTCGTTCTTAGGAGCGCGGCGACGGCCGGCCCATCAACCAATTCGCCCGAAGCTTCGGCATGAGGGGTAGACCGCCGAGACATCCAGGCGGGCAGTCCGGTGGAAACCCGGCACCCTCCGGCTGCTCAGGCCGGCGCACCTCCAGCGGCACTCTGCCGTGCCGGGGTTCAACCTATGCGAAAGGCGCGCCCGGATGTTGGGGTGCGCCGACCTGATCAGCTGTACCCCTCCCTCCTCCTTCAAGGACTTCCCAATGTTCGCAATGCTCACGCACTCGATGCGCCAGTTCGGCGCGGCCTTGTTCAACGTCCTGCACGTGATCGCCAAGGCGAACCACTGGTGAGCCCCCTTTCCGGCAAGCGCTGTAGCCGGTTCTGTTTGGTCGCGTGCTTGAACTGATCACGCTCATTTCATTTGTTTCCCAACGACCCAACCCAAAAAAATGTGGCTGCGAATCTGTCGCCGGAATTAGAGCCTTCTTGGAAGTGGTTTAGTAACTCAGACAACTCGTGTTCGGACGCTGCTCCAAGTCTCAGCAGAAATTCATTCACGTCTATGCACTGCGCCGCCGCGGCTAGACGAGCAAATCGCCAGCATTCCAGAACCCATGCATCCTGAGCCTGAATTGCCGCCGCAGCATTGGCTGCAAGTCCGATCCGGGATAATGCGACGCGACAGCATTCATGCTCCGCGCCCACTCGCTCTAAACCGCGGCGAATGGCTGCTCCAAAACGACGATTCCAATCTTCCATATTGGCCCCCCCGGAGTCGTCGGATATCGTAGCTAACCTTTCAAGTATCTGCACCTAGAGGTCCGCCTGCATCTTCTAAAGCCACGATCCACAGAGCCCCGGTTAGGCGGATCGACGCAATGAAGATTCGCTATGAGAAGACTTCGCATTCCTAGAGTTCTGACAGCTCCCGTCCATACCCAGCCTGCGGGATATTGGCAGGCGCTGTTGCCTGCCCCCCCCTTTCCCTACTTGGAAGCCCCATGATCAAGTTTCTTGAAGCCCTGCTCGACATTCTCGCGCCCATTCTCAGCGTGCTGGACCGCGACGGAAAGCTGTAATCGCCACCCCGCCCCGTCTACCTGGGCGGCTACGGAGAGCGGGCCGGCGCCGCAACGTCATGGGTGCAATAGTGACTTTCCAACGTGAAGCGATGATCGGGCCATCCGGCCTGCTCGCCGCAGCCCACGACCGCGCAATCCGCGCAGATCCCCATGCTAACGACTGGATGTCGAGGCCCATTCACCAGCCAGAGGCGGACTACCGCTGCGTTACTTTGTTAGGTTAAATACTCAACTCGGGCGACTTGCCTCAAAAGTGATCATCCGAGCACCGTTGCGGGGAAGGCGTCCATGCTGGTAGTCACCCGACACCACTACATTCACAAATCCAGCTTCGCGCAATGCGCGAGCCAACTCGTCGACGCCCCACCAGCGCAAATGGAATAGGTCAAGTTCTGCCGATAGCAACGCTCCATCCCGCCAGTGTTCGTAGCGCAGATGATCAAGGGTTGTTTGTTTGATGTAATCAATCTCGGCCCGATGACTGGTCAGAGTCAGCAAATCGCCGCCGTCCACCGCCCAGCTGCGCACGGAGTTCGCCTCTCCAATGAGGCTCTCGATGGGATCAATATCTACGATCAGCCTGCCACCGGGCAGTAGATGATCCCAAAATCGCTTGAGCACGGCCATTGCCGAAACGGTCTCTGTAATCAACTGCAGCGACCCCGCCGGCATGACAATGCACGCGAAGCGTCGATCGTAGCTAAATTGTTCGAATGTTTGACAGGTCAGCGCGGGAGCAAGACCTCTACTGAGGCACTCCTGCCTACAGTAGTCGAGCATGTCTTGCGACGCGTCGAAACCTTCCATCGCTAGCCCCATCTCAAGCATCGGTATGAAGATCCGGCCATTGCCGACCGCAGGTTCCAAGATCGGGCCATCACATCCAGTCAGGCGCTGCCGATAAAATTCCAGATCGCCGAATGAGTGGCCAATGGGCTTATCTAGGTGATAGATCCAGGAAGCAAGTTTTCCGTACCTGTTGGGCATTTCTTCTCCATGTCAAGATGAGTAGGCTACCTTACGTGACTTGGACATGAATACAAACTTGGCGGCAGAAGACAAGGTCTTACTTGGAAGCAGAACGGTGGATCAAGCTTCGCTGAACCACGATCGAATCTCCAGACGGATGCCGATGAGGCGGGGAGGCGGCGCCATCCGTGTCTTTTCAACATCGGCAGTAGCATCAACAAATAACCGATCTGTCCGCCACAAACCAAAGGGCCGGATCCACTGTTTCAATGGACCCGGCCCCGTACCCGCAAGCAGCTTGCCTTAGGGCAAGCTGCCGAATTAAATCGCTTTGATCATCGTCGCCGTGGGGCCTTTTTGCCCTTGACCGGCCACGAAGGAGACGCGCTGGTTCTCTTCCAGAGATTTGTGGCCATCACCCTGAATTTCAGAGAAATGGGCGAAGAGGTCTTTGCCACCCAGCTCCGGCATGATAAAGCCGAAGCCCTTGTCGTTGTTAAACCACTTCACGATACCAGTTTCAATCTTCAATGTAAGTCCTAGATTTGCAGGGAAAATGTTCCCGCGGCCACTATCAATGATTAGCCGCTACAAAGATATAGCTGTTACGAATTAACACATTCCCTGAATCCCATTCCTCGTGGCTTCAGAGAGCGGGCCGGCGCCGCAACTTCACCGGCGCGAAAGTAACTTTCGTTCGATACCACTCACCGCTTTACCCGGCCTGCTCTCCGAAGCCCACCACCGCGCACACCGCGCAAATCCCCATGCCCTCAACTATCCCCGCCATCTGGTGGGGCCTGGCGCTACTCGCCCTGATGGCGGTGGCACTGGTCCCCATCGGCAACTACTTCATCCGCCGCTATGTCGCGGCCGATCCTTGGAGCCCCACATGAACACCATCAGCGCAAGCGCGCCCCCGGTGCGCATCCGCCCCCTGCAAGCCGTCGCGAAGGCCGGCCGCAAGCTGGGCAACTTGATCGCGCCTCGCGACCACGCCGGCCGCGGCAATTGGAGCAAAGACGCAGATATTCCGTGGCAGGCATGGCCTGGCGCCCTCGCCTTCGCAGCGTTCGTCCTCTTCGGCCCGCAGGCCCTGGGCTGGCTGCTGCGCCTCGTCCTATGAACGGCATCGAGTTCATCGTAAGGGACCGCAGCGGCTGGCGCCCGCGCATCCCTTTACCCCGACGCCGTATCAGCGCCGTAGAAGTTAGCCAAGTCCGCGCTCTGAAGAAATTCAGCCCCGCCCCTACATCGCCCAAGGTGCCAGCATGACCAAAGCAACCATCCAGATTGACCATACCGCCCTGAAAGCCGCTTGCCGGATCATGGCGAAGAACGATATCCGCTACTACCTCAACGGCGTCTACGTGGAGGCAACCAGGGATCAAACCCTTGTGGTCGCCACCGATGGGCATCGTTTGATCCTGATCCGCACGCAGACTGAAAACGAGGTCGAGGATGCGGAAAGCCTGATCATCGCGGGCGATGTAGCCAAGCGAATTGTGGACGGCTCCATTCGCTCAATTCGTCAAATTTCGATGACGAGAACAGACGCGGGAAAGTGGCATATCCCTCTGTTCAAATGGGGTGTGGAACTGTCATTCGGTTCCGTGGAAGGCGTGTTTCCGAATTGGCGAAAGGTCGTGCCAGAGCGGACCACCGGAGAGCCCGCGAACTTCAACCCCCAATACCTCGCCGACTTCCAGGCGGCTGCACACGATTACTTCGGCGGCAGCAAAGGAAGACTCGGACTCATTGAGGTCAGCCAGAACGGCCGGGGCGGCGCGCTCGTTACCCCCACGCGAAAAGATGGCGACTTCATTGGCGTCGTAATGCCATTCGAAGCCGCAACCAACCATAAGGCGGAGCCGCCCGCCTGGGCGCTCACGCCTGCTCCTAAGGCAATTGCGGCCCGATACAGACGCGCCATTCCCAATACCGACAGTCAAACCGAGGCTCGCGCGTAAGCCGCTCTCTTTCGCAACGAATGGAGTAATCCCAATGTGGTTCAAGAACCTGAAGCTTTACCGCCTGTCCGCCGCCTGGCCGTTGCACGGCGATGACCTGGAAGACGCACTGGCCCGCCAGGCATTCCATCCGGGCAACAACCTGGAAATGCAGTCCATCGGCTGGGTTCCGCCCCGCGAGAACGGCGGGCTCGCCCACATCGTCGGCGGTCAGATCCTGCTGACTCTGCGCGCGGAAACGAAGCTGCTCCCCGGAACCGTCATCAACCAGGCGGCCAAGTTCCGCGCCCAGGAAATCGAAGAGCAGCAAGGCTACAAGCCGGGCCACAAGCAGATGAAGGAAATCAAGGAGCGCGTCACCGACGAGCTTCTGCCCCGCGCCTTCAGCATCTACCGCGATACCCGCGTCTGGATTGACCCGATCAACCTCTGGCTGGTGATCGACGCGGCAACCTCCAGCAAGGCCGATGAGGTGATCGGCATCCTGGCGAAGTGCATCGATCCCTTCCCCCTGGAAAACCTGTACGTCGCGCAGTCGCCTGCGGCGGCCATGACCGGGTGGCTGGCAGAGGACGAGGCCCCGGCCAACTTCACCATCGACCAGGACACCGAACTGCGGTCCTCCGGCCATAGCGGCGCGGCCATCCGCTACGTCAAGCACTCCATCGACGCCGACGACGCCCGCCGACACATCCAGTCCGGCAAGCAGTGCACCCGCCTCGCCATGACCTGGGCAGATCGCATTTCCTTCGTCCTGACAGAGGGCCTGGACATCAAGCGTGTTGCCCCCCTGGACGTGCTGAAGGAAGGCCGCGACGGCATGGCCGCCAGCGACGACGAGAAATTCGATTCGGACATGCTGCTCATGACGGGAGAGCTGGCAAAGCTCCTCGCCGAACTGGTGCACGCGCTGGGCGGCGAAAAGCAACTTTAGGTCCACTGCCCAAAGTTTCCACCGCCCCCAAGGAGAACCTTCATGAGTGCATTTTGCGTTTTCGGCATGACCGAGCCGCTGGCGCGCAAGGCCGCCACGCAGGCCTGGGAGAAGCATTTTTCCATGATGACGAAGGAGGTCCGCGCCTGCATCACGGAGGCCGACAAGGCCGAATGGATCGCGGTCAAGACGGAATACAACCTGGCGAAATCGAAACCGGTCCAAGTCTCGGGAGGTTTCGACGCCCCTCAGTTCGCCCACGAGTACATCACGCTCGCCCAGCGAATGCATCGGACCTCCCGCCTCCAGGTGATGGTGCGAGGCGAAAAGAGGGATGCCACAGGCGCCCCCCGTCATCAGCAAGGCTACCAAGAAGCCCGTCATCGGCTGGGTTCTCCTCCCGCAGTGAGCGCGCTGACCTTCAACCCTTTCCCCCGGACACTACATGGCAAAGAAATCCAAAGACGTTTACGGCGCGGACGGCCAGAGCAATCTGCTCACCTTCGACCCCGAAAAGCTAACGCTCGTCACCGATGAATCCAGCCCTCTCTATGATCCCCGGGTGCATCTGCCGGTGGACGAGGCGATGGCCCGCAATATCGACTACCAGGGCGTGCTGGAACCTATCGGCGTATCCAAGAACCCCGAGACCGGAGAGACGGAAGTCGTCTTCGGACGCCAGCGCGTCAAGGCAGCCATGCTCGCAAACGAGTGGCGCCGGGCGCGTGGTGTTGTCGAACGGCTCGTTCCAGGCGTCGTATACCACGGCAAGCGCGAGAGCGCCTTAGACGCCATCGCTAGCGAGAACGAGGCCCGCACTGCCGATAGCCCGCTGGGCCGCGCCGAGAAGATGCGCCGACATCTAGCCCTTGGCAAGGGCGAGGATCAAATCGCAGTCATCTACAACTGCACGCTCACCACCGTCCGCGACACCTTGGCCTTGCTGGATAGTCCCAAAGCGGTACAGGTTGCCATCGAGGCGGGGCAGATCACCCTAACCCACGCCAAAGCGTTATCGAAGCTGACTCCGGAAGAGCAGCGCGCCAAAGTGGCCGAATTGATCGAGGCCGGCAAGGATGCCACGCCGCACCAACGCAGCCGCAAACAGGCCGCCGTCATGGGCGAGCGTCCTCGCGTGAAGTCCCGTAAACAGATCCTGGCCGCGCTGGAGCAGGCCCAGGGCGAATACGCCGCAGCCCTTCGCTGGGTGCTGGGTGAAGAACAAGGAGCCGTTACATGCTGACCCCGCAACTGGTGCTTGGCATAACGGCCAAGCTGGTCGTCGATATATTCGCCGGCGGCGGCGGATGGTCCACCGCGTATGAACAGGCCACCGGCCAGCATGTCCATATCGCGATCAACCACAACCCTGACGCCCTGAGCATGCATGAGGTGAACCACCCGCAGGCCAAGCACTACATCGCCGACGTGTGGGAGGTTTGCCCGCGCCAAGCCACCGGCGGCATGCCGGTCAGCTGGCTGCATCTGTCCCCGGACTGCACCGACCACAGCCAGGCCAAGGGCGGCCAGCCGCGCCGCAAAAACATCCGGGCGCTGGCCTGGGTCACGGTGCGCTGGGCCGGCACAGTCAAGCCCGACATTGTCAGCCTGGAAAACGTGGTCCAGATCCTGAAATGGGGCCGCCTGATCGCCAAGCGCGATCCGGCCACCGGCCGCGTGGTCAAGCTCGACGGCTCTGTGGCAGAAACGGGCGAGCGCGTGCCCGTGCAGCAGCAGTACCTGGTCCCGGACCCGAAGCAGCAGGGCAAGCACTGGCTCCGGCTAGTGGCGATCCTACGCGGCATGGGCTACATCGTGGACTGGCGCGAGCTGAATGCGGCCGACTACGGGGCCGGCACCACCCGAACACGCCTCTTCATGATGGCTCGTCGCGACGGCCTGCCCATCACCTGGCCCGAAGCCACCCACTTCAAGAACCCGGCCAAGGGACAGCAGCGCTGGCGCGCGGCCGCAGACGGCATCGACTGGAGCGTTGAGGGGCGCAGCATTTTCAATCGCCCACGCCCCCTGGCTGACGCCACCATGCGACGAATCGCCCGCGGCATGAAACGCTACGTACTAGACAGCGCGGATCCGTTCATCGTGCCTATCGCCAACTGGAGCCGCGACGCTTCGCACTCGGCCCACCAGCCTATCAGCACCGTGACCGCAAAGCCGCGCGGTGGCTCGCACTCTGTGGTCGCCCCGGTCCTTGCCGGCGTTGGGGGCCGCGCCGGGCAGAGCCAACCCCGCCCCGCCGACGAGCCTCACTACACCATCACTCGCAAGGGTGACAGCGCCATCATGGCGCCGGTATTGGTGCAAGCCGGATACGGCGAGCGCGAGGGCCAGGCCCCTCGATGCCTCGACCATCAGCAGCCGCTTGGCACCGTAACGGCAGGCGGGATCAAGCACGCCGTTGCTTCTGGCTATCTGGTGCAGGCGGGGCACGGCGAGGGTAAGCCCGGAGCGCGCCGCTGGAGCTATGGGTGCAATGACCCGGAGGCACCTGTGGGCACGCTGACCGCCAGCAATGGCGGATTCTCAGCCGCCACCGCATTCATGGTCCAGGCGAATGGCGGTTACAACGCCACACCGGCCCACGATCTGCGCCGGGCTGCGTCGACCATCACCAACACCGGGAGCCAGCAGCAGCTGATCACGGCCCACCTGACGACGTTGCGGCAGCACAGCACCGGTACCCCTGCCCACGAGCCCATGACGACCATGGCAGCCGCCGGCCAGCACCACGGTCTTGTCGCCGCCCATCTGACGGCCATGAGCCAGAACGTGGTCGGTTCCGACCTGCGCGAACCGGCGCAGACCGTCCTCGCCGGGGCCGCCCGCTACGGACTCATGGAGTACGACCTGTCGCCCGACGATGAGGCCGGCGCCCTACGCGTAGCAGCATTCCTCATGCGCTACTACGGTGAGGGCGGCCAGTGGGGTGACTTGCGCGCCCCCGCCAGCACCCTCACCACACGCGACCGCCTGGCGCTGGTCACAGTGCACATCCAGGGCACGCCGTATGTCGTGGTGGATATCCGTCTCCGAATGCTGACGCCCGCCGAACTGTACGACCTCCAGGGCTTCCCCCCGGAATACATCATCACCCGCGGCCACGATGGCCGTGCGTTCACCAAATCGCAGCAGGTGCACATGGTCGGCAACAGCGTCAGTCCGCCCCCGGCGGTCGCGCTGATTGCTGCGAATGCACCGCGCGAACTTCTTATGAGGATGGCCGCATGAGCCCCCCCAGCACACAAACCAAGCCCCAGATCATCGGCTGGCACTGCGAGGACACCTTCCCCGCCCTCTTCACGGACTCCGTCTCCATCGCCAAACGCTGGATGGAATCGGGACAAAAGGTGTCAGCTATGGTTCGGGCCTCCAGCGCCTTTCGAACCATCACCGCGGAAGATGCTGAACTCGTCGACCACCGCCCCCTTGTTGTCGGCTGGGCTTCCCCGTCCGCCACGGTGGCGCGTAGGGATGAGGCAGCCGGCCGCGATGCAGCCTTCGAAGCCGTACGCAAACGCCTGTGCGCACTGCCCCGATACAGCTTCTGGATCGGCCACGGAGGGGTGAAGCGGGTTGAAGATCGGTCAGGAAACTGGATCGACTTCGATGCCGCGCATGAACTGTTCGACCCGGTTGCGGTTGACGCCGCCATTGCCGCCCAGCAGGGCAAAGGAGGCAACTGATGCGCCGCTTCCTCATCACCTACTGGACGCTCCCCCTCTCAATCATCGTTTGGGCCTCCTGCGTCATCGCAGCAGCAATCCTGCGCCAGCCGGTCAACGCCGCAGTGGCATTGGCCGCCCTCATCTGCTTGAGCGGCCTTACCTGGCACGCCTGGAGACACCATATGTTCAACGCTCGATTGGGCTCAATCGCGGCTGCCCACCTGATCCAAGCCGCGCCCGTCCAACGCAACAGCGACGGCTACTGGACGCATCCGGCGCACCCTGAGTTCGAAGAAAGCCAGGACGCCGAGGCCGCGGCGTGGTTCAAAGCCCAGCAACTGCAAACCCACATCGCCTATCTCGAAAGCGAGGCCGAGGACCACCCGGCCGTAGTCGCGTACTGGGGCGATGCCGGCGATTCCAACATCAGTGCCTGGGAACCTCCGCGCCCCGAAGGCGCCGGCTGGTTCGTCCTGTCCATCCATGACACCGAAAATTGGGGACCTGTCTGCGTATGGGTACGGCGGCCGGCCAAGCAGGGCAAGGGAGGTGAGGCATGAAGCGCATGACCCTCGAAGAGTTTCACGCCGCGTGCAAGGTCCAAGCCAGCAGCAGCGAACTGACGACGGTGAAGTGTCCGATGTGTGGCTGCTTCCAGAACGGGCTCGACTTCATCGCCGCCGGCGCCGGTAAAGATTGGGGCGACGTGGCGCGCCATGTCGGCGTTAACTGCGTCGGGCGCTTCACTGGCGCCGGTTCGCCCCGAAAGGAGCCGGACGGCCAGCCGTGCAACTGGAGCCTGTCCGGCCTGTTCCAAACCCACCGCATGGTGGTGGTCACGCCCGATGGCATCGAGCATCCGCATTTCGAACTGGCGAGCCCGGAAGAAGCGGCAGCACATCACGATGCTCAGCAGGGCAAACGGGGTGAGGCATGACAAACGGCCTCGATGTCCTCAACGAGTTCACGAAGGAAGAAATCATCGCCTACGTGCGTGAAAAGGGGTTCTTCCTGCGCATCAGTCGCCGAGACCTGCTTTACATCCGCTGGAAGACTGCTAGCGAGAGGCTGATGGCCGACTTCGATGCAGAGGCTGCCCGCTGGGATGCGGAAAAGCCCGATTTCAAAAAGCGAGATGCCTTGGCTATCCAATGCAATGCCAGCAAAGACATCCACGAAAGGCTTCGTCTACTGCGCGAGATCGAACCATACGACAAGGCTCTGCATGATCACATTTCGCGCACGCGGAAGCTGGACGCCCGGCAGAAGACCGTTGACCGCATGTATCGCGACATCGAAAGGGAGGGAGCATGACCGACCACACCACCGCCGCCCAGGCGGCAGACATCAATCCGCTGAGCGATGAATACGTGAATGCGGTCATCCAGCGGCACGGCTACCAGAGCCCCGAAGCCGTCTGCGCCCGCCTCTATCAATGGATCGGCCTGCACGGCGGGGAGAACGGCGTCACCCTGCTCATCTACGAAGCGCGCAAGGTGCTGTCCAAGCTGTGCACCCCGGTAGCCGATGACGGACTGCCCTATGTGCTGCCGGAATACACCAACGAAAACGGCGCGCAATTCGTCAGCATGGCAACCGTGCAAACGGTCCTGCGTGCTGCCCGCGCCGCCCTGTCCGCGCAACCGGGAGCGCAGAAGGAGCAGAGCGATGCGTGATCGCATGCAGGCCGAACTGTTTTCGGCCGCCAACCTGGCGGCCACAGTCAAAATCCCGCCGGCGCCGAGGTTGGTCCCGCACTACGACTGGCCGTTCCCAGGAATGTCACCCTCGGACTCGGCCAGAGCGGGCATTGCCATGAGTAGCGCGTTCATCGAGACCATCATCGCCACCATCAAGGCATACCCAGACCGAGCAGGCACCGATGCCCAAGTGCTGGCACTGATTCCGGAGGACTGGAAAGCACTGCTCGGCCCCTGGGCGCACGGCAGCATCGAGGATAGACATGGCCGCCCCCACGGCATCAAGGTCACGCATGTGACGCACGAGGGCACCGGTGGCGGCTTCCATCGAGAGTATCGAATCGAGGAGGCTGG
The DNA here is from genome assembly GCF_058796095.1 of Achromobacter sp. GW823-FHT04E03. Taxonomy (NCBI): domain Bacteria; kingdom Pseudomonadati; phylum Pseudomonadota; class Betaproteobacteria; order Burkholderiales; family Alcaligenaceae; genus Achromobacter; species Achromobacter sp. GW823-FHT04E03. The sequence continues at coordinate 2,249,635 of NZ_JBXAIJ010000001.1, forward strand.
CAATGCCTGACGACATAAAGTTGCCGGTACTGCCGCCCATCCACCACAAATGGGCGCCGCTAATTTCTGATCACCTAGCCGAGGCTTTGCAGGCTTGGTGCCGCACGTACGCCCGCGCCGCCATCCTGGCCGACCGTCAGCAGCGCGCCGCCAACGCCCACACCATGCAGCACAACGACGGAAGCTGGGTGTATGGCTGAAATGCATCATACACATAGCATTAATGAAAATAATGACTCATTAATAGAGCAAATATGACTCCGCTCTATACGCTCGCGGTCCCGCTCGGGATCGTCATCAGCGTCGTCGCCGGGCTGCTAATGCCGAGCCAGGCCAAGCGCCCCCGGTGCCGCTGATGCCAGCGACTGACCGGACAAGTCAAGTTCTCAGCAGGCCCACCTAGCGGGGGCTTCGTTTTGGAGGTTCTGATGAACGAATACCTCTCGGCCTCCGACCTGGCCGAACTGGTCGGGTGCAAGCCGAACCAGAGGGCAATGATGGCGCGCTGGCTCAACCGCCACGGCTGGCGTTACGTCGTTGATAAGAACGGCATCCCGCGCGTCCTGCGGGCATATCGAGATAAGAAACTGGGAGTAGTAGATGGCCAGCAAAAAGCCGGTCTCACGTCGGCCCCGAACCGCGACGCCTTCGCCCGCATGGGAGAAGACCGGGATCGCAAGGCTGTACAAGCGCGTCGGCAAGCGGCGCATTAGCTGGATATACAAGCACCTGGACGGACGTAGCCAAACGCTGGCCTCAGCCGTCCTCGGTGACCGCGCCGCACGCTACGACGCCGAGCGCCTTGCATCGAAGCTGGCAGTTGAGATACAGCAAGGCGTTGTGGTGGCAGGCGCCGTATCCGAAATGATCGAGCGTTTTGAGCTCAAGGAAGATCCGACCTATTACCAAGACCAGTCCAAGGACGGCAAGAAGATCAGGAAAGGGATGTACACGAACCTAACGAAGTTCTTCGGCCGAATGGTGCCGGCGGAGATGACCGCCCAACATGGCTATCAGTACCTAGAGGACCGCGCAGCCGCGGGCGCACCGATCAAGGCAAATAAGGAGTTGAGTCAATTTTCCGTAATCTGCCACTTCGGTGTGAAGTGGGGGCTGTTGGCAGCGAATCCATTCGTCAACATGATGAAAAACCGGTCGACCTCGGACACGAAGATCATCGACAGGCGCCAAGTCTTACGTTTCTACCTGTGGTCCATCAAGCAACGTGAGAACTACCGGACGATGGGATGCGCCGCGATGTTCACCTATCTCACTGGCTTTCGATCATCCGAGGCGCGCCCCTATCTGAAGGCCGGGCTGAAGGAGGAAGGGGTGACGGTCCTTTCCACCAAGCGTAAGAAAGGCCAGATTGAAGTGTTGAAGGTTCGGGAGTGGTCAAAGCGCCTGCGCGTGGTTGTGGCTCGCGCCCTCGACCGCAAGAACACCAGCAGTCCGTACCTGTTCGCCCCCAGCAAGAGATCCGAAGCCTATACCCGGCACGGCTGGGCTTCAAGTTGGAAGGATGCCCAATTAGCATGGATTCGGACGGTGGACAAAACGGTGAAAGAAAAGACTCTCACCGCCCACCCGCTGTACTTCAATTTGCAGCATATTCGACCCGCCGCGATCACTATGAAGATAGTGAACAGGGATGAGGACGCATACGATTTCGCGGCTCACGCCAACCCCGCCACAACCCATAAACACTATGACAGGCGAGTCGTAAAGCGGGCTACTGCGACCGAGTGAAGTTCTAATGCAGGCATTTTTATTCTAATGATTAGCCCGTTAGCGAATCCCCACCTGCCGTAAGCCGTTGTATTTGCTGGCGATTCTGGCGCGGCAGGAGGGGCTCGAACCCCCGACCTCAGGCTTAGAAGGCCCGTGCTCTATCCAGCTGAGCTACTGCCGCGCGGTGTGGTGATGGCCCGGAAAGGATCCGGGCGCCGCATTTTACCTTGTTGCGGGCGGCTTGGGCGGCCGGCCCGCAATACCGGGGTTTGAACCCTACTCTTCGCCTATATCCGCATGGGTCGACACCCACAGCACCAGGGCGTCTTCGGGGCTCAGGCTGATCACCCGGTGGCCCATGCGGCTGTCTATATAGAAGCTTTCCCCGGTCTTCAGCCGGGCGGGTTCGTAGAACTCGGTGTAAAGCTCGACCTCGCCTTCCAGGACGTAGACGAATTCCTCGCCGCGGTGGCGGCTCCAGTCGTGGAATTCGTCGAAGGAGCGGGCCTTGACGCGGGTGTGGAAGGGCATCATGCGCTTGTGCGACAGCGCGGTGCAGAGCAGGCGGTGGTCGTAGTACGGGGTTTCGTACTGGCGCCCTTCCCCTTGGCGGCTGAGGCTGCGGCGGCCGGTGCCCATGTGGGCGTCGGACGCGGTGAAGAGTTCGGCCACGTCCAGCTCCAGGCCTGCCGCGATCTTGATCAGGTTGTCATAGGTGGGCGACAGCAGGCTGTTTTCGATCTTGGACAACGTGGACGCGGACACGCCGGTGGCCGCGGCCGCCTGCTTCAAGGTCCACGCCCGCGCCTGGCGCAAGGCTCGCAGCCGCTGTGCCAACACGCTTTGTTTGTTGCCTTCCATCTATGCACCCTGTCATGCCCGCGACCGCCGCTCCCGCCACCAGTCGCGCGCCTGGTAAGACCAATAAGTAAGTTGCACCGCTGCCGTGCCCAGACCGCCGCCGTTCCAGGCCAGCCCGAACGGCGCGTACAGCTTGTAGCGCTGGGTGTCGCCCGCGATCCCTTCGGCGACGACCCGGCCGCCGATCGACGCGGTGTTCATGCCGTGTCCGCCGAACGCCGTGCAGTACCAGACGTCCGGCGTCAGCTGGCCGATCTGCGGCATCAGATGCCGCGTGTAGGCCATGCGTCCCGACCACGCCGTCTCCACGCGCAGCCCCTGCAATTGGGGGTAGACGGAAAGGAGCTCGCGGCGCAGCGACTCCGCCAGATCGGGCGGGTCGTCGACACGGGTGGTGATTCTACTGCCCCAGCCGATACGCCCGCCATCGAGCACGCGGTAATAGTTGCCGGCGCGCCGGTCGTCGCCGATGGCGGCGGTGGTGCGTATGGCTTCCAGCACCCGGTCGCCCAGCGGCTCGGTCAGCATGATGTAGGTGGCGATGGGCAGCATCGCGCGGCGCAGCGCGGGCACCACGTCCTCGGTGTAGCCGCCGGTGGCCAGCACCACGGTGCGGGCATCGATCTGGCCTCGCTCTGTTTTCAGGCGCTTTACGGCGCCGTCCAGCGATGCCTGCACGACAGGCGAGTCCTCGTAGATGCGTACGCCCAGGCGCGCGCATTCCCGGGCCAGCGCGCGGGCGTAGTTCAGCGGGTGGAAGTGGAAGGACGTGGGGTCCTCGACGCCCTGGAAGTAGACGTCGGACAGCAGCCGTTCGCGGACCTGGCTGCGGCTCAAAAGGCGCACGTCGCGGCCGAAGTCGCGTTGCTGGCTGTCGCACCACTGCCGCAGGGCGTCGGTCGCCTCGTAGCGCACCACGCGCAGCCGGCCGTCAACCTTGCGGGCGTCGGTGATGTCCAGGTCGCGGATGTTGTTGCGGATGATCTCCACGCCTTCCATCGACAGGCGGTAGAGCTTGCGGTAGTGGTCTTCGTCGACGTGCTTTCTGATGGCGTCGGCGCCGGCCGAGTATGCCGGCGAGACGGAACCGCCGTTACGCCCGGATGCGCCCCAGGCGATGCGCCGCCCTTCCAGCAAAGTGACGTCGCGGCCGCGCCGGGCCAGTTCCAGCGCGGCGGACAAGCCCGCCATCCCTGCCCCGACCACGCAGACGTCGGTGCTGGCCGCGCCGGACAGCGGCGCATAACGGGTGTCGCCGTCGGCCAGCGTGCGCTTGTAATAGGTGTCGATGTACTCGGAAGCCATGGTGGTCGGCATCAGTTCAGGCCCGCGCCCTGCAAGCCGCCCGTCAGGCGCTTTTCCAGCCAGTTGGCTAGTCGCAGCAGCGGGTAGCAGTAAATGAAGTAGATGGCGGCGATCATGCCGTAGATGAACAGCGACTTGGCCGGGAAGGTGATGATGAAGACCTCGCCCTGCCGCGTCAGCTCGGTAATGCCCACCACCGACAGAATGGCCGTGCTTTTGATCAGCATGACGTAGACGCCGCTCATGGGCTGCACGATCAGGCGCATGGCCTGCGGCAGGATGACCAGGCGCAGGATCTGGAACGGCCGCAGGCCCAACGTCATCGCGCCTTCGGTCTGGCCGCGCGGCACGGCCTGGATCGCGCCCATGACGATTTCCGCGACATAGCAGGACGTGTAGACCGACAACGATACGAAGGCGGCCGTGCCGGAATCCCAATGCAGCATCTCGATGCCCGAGCTGGGCAGCACGAAATAGAAGATGTAGAGCTGCACCAGGAACGGCGTGCCGCGCAGGATGTGGATGTATAAGCCCAGCAGCTGGTGCACGCCGCGGATGCGGTAGCTGCGGATCACGCCGATCACGAAGCCCAGCAGGGATCCCGCGATGATGGCCACGAAGGAGATCTTCAGGGTCTCCCAGAAGCCTTTCAGCAGGAAGGGCAGCACGACGCCCGCGGTGGAGAGATAGGAATCCAGCATGCTTACCTCGCGTTCCAGGCGGGCCCCGCCAGCCAGATGCTCACGCCGCGCGACAGCAGCAGCATGCAGGCATAGATCAGCAGATAGCCGGCCGCGATGGTCAGGAAGCTTTCGTTGGGCACGATGCGGTCGCTGTTCATCTGCACGCCGGCCGCGACCAGTTCGAACACCGTGATCAGTGACAGCAGCGAGGTGTCCTTGATCAGCACGGCGGTCTGGCCCAGGAGCGGCGGCAGCGTATTGGCGAAAGCCTGCGGCAGCACCACGTAGCGCAGGCGCTGGTGGTAATTCATGCCGCAGGCCTTGGCGCCTTCGATCTGGCCGCGCGGCACGGATTCGATGCCCACGCGGATGATTTCGCTCATGTAGGCCGCATGATGCAGCGTCATGGCGAGGATGCCCAGCAGCATCTCGCTCCAGCCCTTGGCGCCCGGCACCAGCATGGGCACCGCGTAATAGACCAGGTAGATCTGCACCAGCAAGGGGGTTGAACGGATGAATTGCACATACGCCGCCACCGGCCGCCAGATGGCGGCGCGGGGCGACATATGGGCAAGCGCCAGCGGGATGCCGGCCAGCACCGACAGCACCAGGCTTGCGCCCGCCGCGATCAGGGTGTTGGCCAGGCCGGTGGCGAACTGGCCCGTGTACTGGCTGACGATGCGCCAGTTATAGAAGTCGAGCAGCCAGTCCATGGGCTCAGTGGTCTTTCTTCCAGTCCGTGGAGTACCAGTACTTCACCTGTTCTGGCAGCGTGTTGTCGGCCGTCTTCAGCGTCTGCCAGTTGTCCAGCCAGAACTTCAGGCGGAAGGCGTTGGGACCGACGGCGAAGGCCAGCGGCTCGCGCACCATGATGCCGTCCAGCACGCGCAGGTTGCCGAAGTCGACCAGGAACTGGTTGGCGGTGGACAACGACATGATGCCGGCGTCCAGGCGGCCGCTGGACAGGGCTTGCCCCACGGGTGCGCTACCGCCCGAAAACTCCTTCATGGTGGCCTTGGGCAGCATCTTCTTGCCCACTTCCGCATAGGTGCTGGCGCCCAGCACGCCCACGGTCACGCCGTCCTTGTTGAGTTCCTCGTACGATTTGTAGGGCGAATCCTTGGGCACCACGGCCACGGTATCGGCGTAGAACATGGGCGTGGAGAACAGTACCTGGGCCGCGCGCTGCGGGGTCGGCGTCATGTCGGCGGCCACCATGTCGGCCTTGCCGGACAAGAGCGCGGGAATCAGGCCCTTCCACTCGTAGTCCTGCAGCACCAGCTTCACGCCCAGGTCGTCGGCCATGCGCTTGGCCACTTCCACGGCCAGGCCGGTGCGCTTGCCGCTCTTGTCCATGAAGCTCATCAGCGGCCCGGAGGTCTGCACCGCGACGCGCAACTCGCCGCGCTTGAGGATGTCGGCCAGTTCGTCCGCTTGCGCGGGCAAGGCGACAGTGGCGGCCGCCAGGGCGATGCCGGCCATGCCCAGCCATTGTTTGATTTTCAGCATTTCCTACCCCTTGTGGTGAATGGACTCACATCATTCCGGGCAAAGCACAGAGCGCCGGCAGCGCCCGGATCAGCCGGACCGGCCCTGGTTACCGCCGGGCGCCGCGCATGCGGACGACCCGTTGCTTCCTTGCTGCTAGGAACTACAGAATCTTTTCCAGGAAAGCGCGGGTGCGCGCTTCCCTGGGCTGGCCGAACACCTCGTCCGGCGTGCCCATTTCCACGATGCGGCCCGCGTCCATGAAGAGCGCGCGGTCGCCCACGTCGCGAGCGAAGCCCATCTCATGGGTCACCACGGCCATGGTCATGCCGTCGCGCGCCAGCGCGCGCATCAGTTCAAGAATGCCGCCCACGGTTTCGGGGTCGAGCGCCGACGTGGCCTCGTCGAACAACATCAGCTTGGGGTCCATGGCCAGCGCGCGCGCGATCGCCACGCGCTGCTGCTGGCCGCCGGAGAGCTGGCTGGGATAGCGCGCACCGTAGTCGCCCATGCCCACGCGGCCCAGCAGTTCGCGGGCGTAGCGCTCGGCGTCGGCGCGGGCGCGCCCGCGCACCACGCGTTGGGGTAGCGCGACGTTGTCCAGCGCAGTACGGTGTTGGAACAGGTTGAAGTGCTGGAACACCATGCCGACTTCGGTGCGCCAGCGGTTGACGTCGGTGGCCGGATCGGTGAGCGACACGCCGTCCACGCGGATGGCGCCGCTGTCGATGCTCTCCAGTCCGTTGAGCGTGCGCAGCAAGGTGCTCTTGCCGGATCCGGAGGGGCCGACCACCACCATGACCTCGCCGCGGCCGAGCTGGCAGTCGATGCCGTCCAACGCCAGATGCGGGGCCTGCCCGTCGCGTTGATAGGTCTTGCTGACTGCCTGGACTACCAGCAGAGGTTCCGCCACGGATCCACCTTCGTATGAGTGCTGCCCTGGTTAAAAAGGTTTCGCAATTCACGCTGGAGTTTCGTATAGTAAATTTTTTTCCAGAATCGCCACTTAGGCATAACCCTTAAGCGAAGACAGGCTCTTCGCAGGCAACCCAAGGAACCGGCATGGACACTCCCCAAGACATCCTGCGCGCGCTCGGGCTGAACCCGGAATCGCTCACTGGCGGCACGCTGCGCGCGCGCAGCCCGATAGACGGCGCCGAGCTGGCTCAGGTGCATGAGCACACGGTGGCCCAGGCCCATTCCGCCATCACCCGCGCGCGCCAGGCCAGCCTGGCGTGGCGCGACGTGCCGGCGCCGCGCCGCGGCGAGCTGCTGCGCCTGTTCGGCGAAACGCTGCGCCAGCACAAGCGCGAGCTGGGCCGCCTGGTGAGCCTGGAAGCCGGCAAGATCGTGGCCGAAGGCGAAGGCGAAGTGCAGGAGATGATCGACATCTGCGACTTCGCCGTGGGCCTGTCACGCCAGCTGTACGGTCTGACCATCGCTTCCGAGCGCCCCGGCCACCGCATGATGGAAACCTGGCATCCGCTGGGCGTGGTCGGCGTGATCAGCGCGTTCAACTTCCCCGTCGCCGTGTGGTCCTGGAACGCCGCGCTGGCGCTGGTCTGCGGCAACGCCGTGGTCTGGAAGCCGTCGGAAAAAACCCCGCTGACCGCGCTGGCCTGCCAGGCGCTCTTCGCACAGGCCGCGCAACGCTTCGGCGACGCGCCCCCCGGCCTGTCCGAAGTGCTGATCGGCGGACGCGACATCGGCGAAGCGCTGGTGGATTCGCACGCCGTGGCCCTGGTCTCGGCCACCGGTTCGACCCGCATGGGCCGCCAGGTGGGCCCGCGCGTGGCGCAGCGCTTTGGCCGCGTGCTGCTGGAGCTGGGCGGCAACAACGCCATCATCGTCGGCCCCACGGCCGACCTGGACATGGCCGCGCGCGGCATCGTGTTCGGCGCCATCGGCACGGCCGGCCAGCGCTGCACCACCACGCGCCGTCTGATCGTGCACGAGAGCGTGGCCGAAGATCTGGTGCAACGCCTGCACAAGGCCTATGCCAGCGCCACCATCGGCAACCCGCTGGAAAGCGGCACGCTGGTCGGTCCGCTGATCGACCGCGTGTCCTATGACGCCATGCAGGCGGCGCTGACGGCGGCGCGCGAACAAGGCGGCAAGGTCACGGGAGGCGAGCGCGTGCTGGCCGAGCAATATCCCGACGCCTGGTACGTGCGTCCCGCCATCGCTGAAATGCCCGGCCAGACCGACGTGGTCTGCCACGAGACCTTCGCGCCTATCCTCTACGTGATGCGCTACGCCGACTTCAACCAGGCGCTGGCCTTGCAGAATGGCGTGCCGCAGGGCCTGTCGTCGGCCATCTTCACCAATGACCTGCGCGAAGCCGAGACCTTCCTGTCGGCGGCGGGCTCGGACTGCGGCATCGCCAACGTCAATATCGGCACCTCGGGCGCCGAGATCGGCGGCGCGTTCGGCGGCGAAAAGGAAACCGGCGGCGGCCGCGAATCGGGTTCGGACGCCTGGCGCAACTACATGCGCCGCGCCACCAATACGATCAACTATTCGCGCCAGCTGCCGTTGGCCCAGGGCATCAAGTTCGGCGAATAAGCCCGCGCGCAACGCTGTCCCCACAAGCCCCCGCCATGCGCGGGGGCTTACGCTTTCTACATACGATTAGCCTGCCTTACAAACTGTAGCGGGGGTCGATGCTACATTTCCTGGTCACAAAACTACGTTATGACCAGATGACCATCAGCCGTCCTGCACGATCCGCCCTCCCCCTGCGCACCCTGGCCGCCGCCCTGGCCATGGGCCTGGCGGGCGCAGCCACCGCGGGCGTGTCGTACCGGCTGGATCGCCCCTCGGCCGCCCCCGGAGAGACCGTCACCATCGAGGCGGTGTACTTCAACGAAGGCACTTCCCGCTCCACCTGGGAAGCGCCACCGGAACTGGTGCTGCAATGGCGCGGCCAGGACGGCCAGATCGTGCGCAGCCTGGCCAAGCTGCGCGGCGGCACGGCCAGCTTCAGCGTGCCCGTCAACAACTTCGCGCGCATGGCCTGGACCGCCGTCGTGCCCGCCACGGCCCAGGGCCTGCAGGCCGTATCCATCGAAGGCCAGCCCGCGATGATGGCGCTGGACGCCACCGGCCGCGACAGCGGCACCCTGGCCAGCACGCCCGCGCGGGGCCCGGTGGTGGACGCCAGCAGCGGAGAACCCGTGCCCGCCGCCGCCGTGGCCGCGGTCGGCGCATCGCCCGAAGGCGGCCCCTCGCCCGACGCGTCCGCCGTGCCGACGGTACAGCAGCAGACCGCGTTCGACCGCTTCCGCAGTTCCATTTCCGAATACAAGCCGGTGTACTTCGACGTCGGCACCCGCGGGCAGACCACCGCGCGCTTTCAGATCAGCGCCAAGTACCGACTCTTCAGCCCCGCGGGCGACCGTCCCGCGACCTGGGACGAGAATTTCTACCTGGCGTACACGCAGACCTCGCTGTGGGACCTGGAAGGCGATTCCATGCCCTTCATCGACACCACCTTCAATCCCAGCGCCTTCTGGCTGTCCGACAACATCTGGCAGTCCGCCAGCCAGAACTGGCGCTTCGGCATGAATACCGGCGTCGAGCACAACTCCAACGGCAAGGACGGCGAGGATTCGCGCTCGCTCAACGACGGCTATATCGAGCCGCGCTTCCACTACCGCTTCGACGGCGGCAGCACGCTCACCTTTGCGCCGCGAGTCAAGGCCTACTTCGGCATCGCCAGCGAGAACAGCGACTATGCCGACTACGCCGGCCACGTCGACTGGCAATTGCGCTGGGCCCAGGACAATGGCGCGGTCATCTCCGCCATGTACCGCCAGGGCGACCAGAAGCGCCGAACCACCCAGCTCGATTTCGCCTGGCCGCTGCAGCGCACCTGGCTGAACATGAACGGCTACCTGCATCTGCAGTACTTCAACGGCTACGGCGAAACGCTGCTGGGCTACAACCAGCGCAACGAATCGCAGTTCCGCATCGGCCTGTCGCTGGTGCCGTAAGGCGCACCGCCAGGCTCGCGTAGGCGTCCTAGCCTTCCACCGCCAGCTCTTCCCAGCCCAGTTCGCGGGTGCGCTCCAGCGCCACCGTGACCTGGGCGGCGGCCGAGCGCACCGCCTCGACCAGCACCTGCCCGTTCAGCAGTTGCGCCGTAACGCCGGCCATGAACACGTCGCCAGTGCCGTGCACCGAAGGCGGTATCGCAATCTCCGGATGCGTCACGACCGTGGCCTGATCCCGCGTCACCACCGCCAGCTGCAAGGTGCCGGCCGCGGCGGCCATGGGCGCGGCGCTGGTCACGACTATCCAGTCCGGACCGCGCGCGATCAGTTCGCGCGCCGCCGCCACGACCTCGTCGATCGACGACAGGGCGCGCCCCACCAGCAACTCCAGCTCGAAGTGGTTCGGCGTCATGCCGTCGGCCAGCGGCACCAGCAGGTCCCGGTATTGTTCGACCAGGCCTTCGTTCACGTACAGCCCGTCGTTACGGTCGCCCATGACGGGGTCGATGTGCACCTTCAGATCAGGCCGGGATGCGCGCAGCGCAGGCAGCCAGCCGGCCAGAAGCCCCGCCTGCCCGGGTTGGCCCAGGTATCCGCAGACCACCGCGCGCGCAGTCCGGGTGACGCCGCGCTCGTCCAGGCCCTGCAACAGGCCCTCGAACCAGTCCAGCGGCACCGCGCCGCCATGCAGGGTCGGATAGTGCGGCGTGTTGCTCAGGATCACGGTAGGCACCGCGATCGCGTGCAGGCCGGCCTTGCGGAAGACGGGCATGGCGGCGTTGTTGCCGACGCAGCCGTACACGACCTGGGATTGGACGGAAACGATATCCACCTGCGCGGTAACGGCGGGGATTGCGCTCATGGGGCTGGCTCCTGGGCTGCCGCGGTCTACGCGGCGCTACATGCGGGTGATGAAATAGATCTTCTTGACGAACTGGTCCACTTCCCAGCGGCCGGTATAGCCTTCGGGCATGACGAAAGCCTCGCCCACGGTCAGTTCATGCACGGTGCCGTCCGGATCGACCAGGCGCGCCGCGCCTTCGACGATGTAGCCGAACTCGATATAGCCCGTGGTGTTGGACTGGAACACGCCCGCGGTGCTTTCCCAGACGCCGGCTTCAGCCTTGCCGCCGTTGCCTTCGAAGGCAGTCACGGTGCGGAACGCCGCGTCGCCCGAGATCGGGCGGCGGGGCTTTCCAGGCACCGGATTCTTCATGGGGCCGGCATCGATGCGGACGAGCCGCGATTGATCGTTCTTCATGGCACTCCTGTATGCGGATAGATGATGAGTCCGAAGGCCTGCTCAGTGCGAGGCCACCACCAGCACCTCGGCCATGGCCCGGCTGACGGTGCGCATGCGGTGCGGCAGTTCGGAGTCGAAATAGACGGAATCCCCGGTCTCCAGGCGGAACTGGCGTTCGCCCACATGGACCTCGATGGCGCCCTTGAGCACCAGCAGGAATTCCTCGCCGGGGTGCGGAAACACCGCGGTCGCATCGGGAAAATCGCGGGGCGGATGCACCACGAAAGGCTCCATCGCCTTGACCTTGCGGCGGCCGGCCAGCGACTCGTAGTGATACTCGCTGCCCAGCCCCCGGCGCTGCAAGGCTTCGCGGTCCGCCACCCGCACCACGCTGACCACTTCTTCCTGCGCAGCATCGTCCGTGCCCACCAGCTCCGACACGCCCAGGCCATAGGCTTCCGCCAGCCGCAACACGGTGGAAATGGAGGGTTCGCTCAGGCCCCGCTCCAGTTTGGAGAGGTAGCTCTTGGTCAATCCGGTGCGCTGCGCCAGCTGTTCCAGGGACAGGGTTTGCTGGCGACGCAGGGCGCGCAGGCGGTGCGGCAGGTCTATCATGGACGGGGTTGCAAAAATACGGTCGCGGAATACGACCGGTAAGCATGCCCTAATCCGGCCCTGCCGTCGAGCCGGCCCCGCCCGCCGCCGCCATCAGGCCAGCACGTCGGGATGCGCCCGCAGCGCGCGCCGCGCATAGTACGAAAAGCCGACCTGCGAACGCTTGGGCGTCAGGATCCAGTCATGGGCCTCGCGGCCCAGCGCCGGCGGAATGGGCTGGATCTTGCCGGCGGCCATGGCCAGCAACTGCATGCGGGCGGCGCGCTCGAACTGCAGCGCCAGCACGCAGGCCTCTTCCACCGAACCCGCCGCGATCAGCATGCCGTGGTGCGACAGCAGGATGGCGCGCTTGGAACCCAGCGCGGCCGAGATGATCTCCCCTTCCTCGTTGCCCACCGGCACGCCGGGCCAATCCTTCAGGAAGGCCACGTCGTCGTACAGCGGGCAGTTGTCCATATGCGAGATTTCCAGCGGCACCTCCAGCATCGACAACGAAGCCGCGTGCAGCGGATGCGTGTGGATGATGCAGTTCACGTCCGGACGCGCGCGGTAGATCCAGGAGTGAAAACGGTTGGCCGGATTGGGCATGCCGCCGCCTTCCTGCACGCGCAGGTCTTCGTCCACCAGCAGCAGATTGCTGGCGGTGATCTCGTCAAAGCCCAGGCCCAGGCGTTGCGTGAAATAGCGGTTCGGCTCCGGCGCGCGCGCCGTGATCTGTCCGGCCAGGCCGGAGTCATGTCCGCCGTCGAACAGGATGCGGCAGGTCAGCGCCAGGCGCTCGCGCAGGCTCCAGTCGGGCGTCTCGAACTGGCGCTGCATTTCGGCTTTCGCCCGCGCGATCAGTTCGTCCTTGCCCAGGTGCATCGTATCGGCCATCGTCGTCACTCCAAAGATAGTGTCTCTGTCATGCCGCTTCGATCAGCGGCGTAAACCCTGGCAAGGCGCGCATGCGCGCCAGCCAGGCATCGATATGGGTAAAGCCGGACAGGTCGTAACCGCCCTCGGCCGCCATGCTCGTATAGGGATACAGCGCAACGTCGGCAATGGTCGGCGCGGTACCCACCAGATAATCGCGGCCGGCCAGATGCGCGTCCATCAACGCGGCCGCCTTCATGCCGATCTCGCGCCACGCCCGCATCGCCGGGTCATCCACCTGCGCGGTGTTGCGCAGATGGATCAGCAGGCGCGGCTGCGCAAAGGCGTGCATGTGCTGGGTCTGCTCGAAACTGAGCCAGCTGCTGACCTGCGACTGCTCCAGGCGGCCGGCGGGCAGCCACGGCGTGCCCATCGCCAGATACCAGAGTATCGCCTGCGACTCGGCCAGCCACTCGCCCTCCGGCGTCAGCAGGGCCGGCACCTGGCGCCACGGATTGATGCGCGCGAACCCCTCGGTCTCCAGGTCGCCCTGCACGATATCGAAGGTGCGCCGCTTGATCGGCAGGCCCATGTAGCCGCAGGCCAGCCGTATCTTCCAGGCATTGCCCGAACGCAGCGTATCGGCCAGTTCCAGCGGCTTGCCCGCCAGCGGATGCGGAGTCTGGTTCATTGTCAGTCCATCTTGATGTTGGCGCGCTTCACGATCTCGGTCCACTTGGCCTTCTCCCCGGCGATGAAGCGTTGGTACTCGTCCGGCTTGCCCGTGTACAGCTGCGTCCCCTGCGACGCCAGCCGGTCCTTCAATTCCGGCGACGCCAGCGTCTTCTGCAGCGCCGCGTTCAGCTTTTCCATCACGTCGGGCGGCGTGCCTGCGGGCGCGAAGAACGCGTTCCACGAGCTGATCTGCAGGGCCGCGTCGCCCACCTCGCTGCTGGCGGGCACGTCCGGTGCGGACGGCAGGCGCTTGTCGGCGGCCACCGCCAGCGCGCGCAGCTTGCCAGACGCCGCATGTGGCATGATCACCGGGCTGGCGTCCATCACCACGTCGACCTGCTCGCCGATGGCGGCATTGACGGCTTCGCTACCGCTCTTGAACGGCACGTGCACGATGTCCAGCCCGGCCGTCAGCTTCAGCAGCTCCAGGCCCAGGTGCGGCGAACTCGCATTGCCCGCCGAACCGAAGTTCAGCTTGGCCGGATTGGCCTTGGCATAGGCCACGAACTCGCCGAAAGTCTTGGCCGGCACGCCCGCACGCACGGCCAGCAAATACGGCGATCCCGACACCATGCCCACCGGCGCGAACTTGTCCGCGTCATAGCTGAGCTTGCTGTAGATCAGCGGGTTGACCACCTGCGTGCCCACCGTACCCATGAAGATCGTATAGCCATCGGCCGGCGCGGTGGCGGCCACCTGCGCCGCGATCACTCCGCCCGCGCCCGGCCGGTTCTCGATCACGATGCTCTGCCCCAGCGCGTCGCCCATGCCCTTGCCGACCTGACGCGCCACGATGTCCGTGATCCCGCCCGCGCCGAAAGGCACCACCAGCCGGATCGGCCGGTCCGGATAGGCCGCCTGGGCCCCATTGCCCGCCATTGCCGCAACCAACGCCAGCGCGCCGGCGATTCCCGAAATCTTCATGTCATCCCCCTACGGGCGCCGCCTATCGGCACCATCATGACACGAAGTGTCCTATAGGAGATTGATTTTCCGCAAGGAAAATGGGTTTAGGGAAAACCCTGGGGAGCAGGAATAAAGTTCGCCTTTTTTGTTGAAGTTCGCCTTTTGGCTTCGGCGGGCAACACCAGCCATTGTGCGGAGATCTTCTTCTATTCTGCGCAGATGGAGCCCGTCCAGATTGAAGAAAGGCGAACTTCGCGATAAGCGCGATTAAATGAGCGCCCCCAGCCTAACCCTGCAGATTTGAAACATGCCGGAGCGGCAGTGTGAAGGGGACACGGACGTCTCGAGGCACTCGGCTATGAGTTGGAATTGTCAGAGCAGGAAGCGCCGTGCCTTGTATCGATGACACCGACCCGCTCGTTGCCAGTGGCGACTTTGGGATAGAAGCTGCTGTTGGACTGCAAGAGGATGGTTGTGCGCCAAAATCACGCCCGCCACGTCGTGCGCCAGCGCAGCTTTGAAGTTCCGCAGCAGGATTGCGCCCCGGGTAAAAGCACCCTTTCGCCCGTGCAGAAACACTATTGATTCGAACGGTGTTTAACGGGCATACTGAACTCTCACGACTTTTGGAGGATACGTCATGCTCTATGACATCCAAAAGATGGGCGCGGAGGCGGCCCGCGAGGGATTGGGCCTTATAAACTGCCCATATCTGAAGGCCGCCGCGATGCCAGCTCACACTTGAGAATCTCCCAGCGATTGGCTCAAGCGTGTGACGGCCTGGGAAAAAGGCTGGAAGCGAGAAGTGGCATAGCGTGGCGCCAAACGCTCCAAACGTCCGAATGCCCTCTGCGCCACGACCGGCTTCCCTCGCGTCCGGCCTCCGGCAAATTAAGAGGTCCGCCGAGAACAGGCGTCCCCAATAGGGCGCTTGTTTTCGAGCATCCCTGTTTAGCCGCTAAACGGGCGCTCGTGCCCCGCCGGGATCACATTCATTGAACTGGTTGCGCATCTGGAGTAACTGCAGCGGATGCCTAGACCACCCCATGCACTGACTCAACACGCCGCAGCACTCGTCACTCACCCGCGCTTCGGCAAAAATGGCTAGTCAATAGTAGGTTTCGGCGATGGACCTTCGAGGAGGAACTCCAATGGCTGAAATGAAATCTATCGCGCTCCCGGCGTATGTGGAGCTTTTAAATAAGCTTGTCGCCCAAGGCCATCCAGATATTCCGACCCCGTGTATCAAGGGGGAAGTGATTGGTATTGGTCTGCAGGCCCGATCCCATCTGCACATTCGTCAACAAGCTATCCATCCTGCCGCACTCGCGGTACGGGAGCTCAGAAAGCAGGGAATATTTTGCTTTCCGATTCTAGCCCCGCTCGATGATCATTTTTTGACCTAATCATCAGGGTGCAAAGCACAAGGCGGCCATGATGGCCGCCTTGTGCTTTAGCAAATCAACTGGGCAAGGAATGGTTTGAACGGCGAATGAATCAATAAGCCTACAGCGATCGAAGACTACTGGCGCTGGATCGAGCCCCGGCATTGCCTCAATGGCCCCGTCTCTTTTATCGTCCTGAACAGCAACCTTGAGCTATGTCGCGTCTCCGCGGAGCGGAGCATCATCTTCTTCCGTCAGGGTTCGTACTTCGAGATTTTAGTACCCTCGAGCGATACGCCAGCCATGAGGCCGCCATTATTCATTACGAATCCAACGATCGGCTGCTTCGCCGTGTTGGTATCGATGCGTCCGTTGGCACCGACATTCACGATAGCCACCGTGGCATCTGCCCCCACGGTCCACCCGCTACTGCTGCGAAATTTATTCAGGGCATCATCCGTCATGAACAGCAGCACCATAGCCTTTGATTGCGCGCCGGCTTGAAAGCCGATCGAGCCGGACGTGGTTCGGTAATAGGCCACCGCCGACTCGCCCACGCGGAGCACTCCCTTCCCGTGCTCCGCGCCGATGATGAAACTACCGCTGAGTACGTCGGGGAAAACCAGTACACCTCGGGCGCGCGCCACGAGTTCCCTGGACGACGGCGCGGCTTCATAAAGTTTGTCCAAGGTTGCGCTGGCCGCCTTGTCCAATGCTTGCCGAGTATCGGTCTGCGCCGGAGCAGACGGTTTAGACGGCGGAGTCGTGGTACAGCCTGCAACTAGCAGGCCAGCTGCGCTGATAGTGAAGACAGCGAAGCCAGTACGCCAATGGGAGGAAAAATCATGGATCATGGGGCTCTCCTTCGGTGCTTTTCGCGATAAACCTGCACATAGATAGGAATTTAGATGTGTGCAATGAAGACGCCGTAAAGGCCGGGCGGGCCACTGGTTACGCAACGAACGGCGTGCCCGCATTTGGACGGCTCATCAGCCCGAGGCTCGTAGAGCTTCCGCAATTGAATCCAAGGCGTACCCTATGTTCTGCAGGACCTTTGCCGTCGCGGTGCGCGTGAACTCATCGGACGCGGTCTTCATAAAAGCTGCCACTAACTCTGGATTCTCTTTGGCGTAACCGCTGCCGAAGACAGCATCGATTTTCGTCTCCGCTGCCCGCAGATAGCTTTCTGCGCGAACCTGTGCCAAGGTGTACAGCGTATCAAGGTTAGCTTCAATGAACTCTGCCATGAGGGGCCTCCACTGACGATTGTTGAATGCCAGAAGCCTGGCTATGGCGACGCCTACCCGGTGACAATTTCCGCCAATATCGGTTAGAAACGGTGCCTTAAGCCGAAAGCGACGGCGGTGTCTGTCGCATCGCGCTGGAACGCATAGTTGTCGCCGTACGAGGCGTACGCATAAAGGTTAGTGCGCTTGGTGAAGTCATAGGTGTAGCCCAAGCTGTAGACGTTAAACGTCGCGTCGTCGCCCGTCAGTTTGTCATTGCTGGCAGTAGCGCGCTGCCAAGAGCCGAACACGGCGTGGCGGCCGAGCGGCACGGTCGCGCCAATCATGTACGAATTCGCGCGGAAGCCATCGGCCAGCTTGAATGTGCCGAGGTTGTTCATGCCTTCGGGCGTAGTGCCCATGTTCTGGCCGACAAACCAGCCGTCGCGGGTCTGGCCGAACGCGGCGGCCAACTTCACAACTTCAAAATCGTACGAACCGCCGATGATGTATTCCTGGATGCGCGCGGCGTTCTTGCCACCCACGCTATTGTTGGAGGGATTGAAGCGGTCATACGAAGCGGCCAGATTCAGCGGTCCGTTGACGTACTGCACGCCAGCGGTGATAACGCGGTTGTTGTTGCCCGTGGCAAAGCCAGTCTGCGTCGTGTCGCTGACAGTGTCGTCGGCGCTGAACGAGTAGCCGATGCCGGCTTTGAAGCCGCTCATACTCGGGGTCTGGTACATGACCATGTTGTCCAGCCGCATCGTGTTCGCACTACCGAACGTGGTGCCCATATTGGCGGTGTTGTAGCTAAGCCCGAACGGATCGATAGAGCCAAAGTACTTGGACGCCAGGTTTGTCTGGCGGCCTAATTCCAGGCGCCCCCATGAATCGCTGTCCAGGCCCACGGTGGCCTGGCGACCAAAGAGGCGGCCGCCTTGCTGTGAGTTGCCGTTTAGAGGACCGAACCCGCCTTCCAACGTGAACACGGCGCGCAGGCCATCGCCCAGGTCTTCTATGCCGCGCAGGCCAAAGCGCGACCCGCTGCTTACGCCCTGCACCGCGCCAAATCGGCTTTGCGAATTGTCGTTGAACTTCACCTTTTCGTAACCGAGTCCAGCATCGATCAAGCCGTACAGCGTCACAGAATCTGCGGCTTGGCCGGCACCGCAAAATCCTATTAAGACCGCTGCTGCCAATAGTGTTCTCTTCATGGAAAGCCCCTTCGTCTTACGCGCACGCTCCGGTTCTTCACATGGCTGATCAACGGTACAGCGAAGTCGAAGCCCTTTGGGATCCATCCAGCCCAGCGATACTCTCGAAGGATGATCAAACGCCAATGGCAGAAGGCTTTATGAGCTTGAGCCCTCGCGCGGCGTTGTAACCGTGGATCTCCTTCACGTCGAGCTTGCGCATGAACTCGATGGTATGTGAGTCGATGACTTGCCCCGGAACCATGATGGGAAAGCCGGGCGGATAGGGAATTACGAAATTGGCGGACACCAGGGCCGGCCCCGCTTCCAGACGATTGTCCAGATCCGGGCTCGCTAGCGGAAGATATTCGCAGTCCGCTTCGTTGTACGCGGCGAAGAACGCGGCGCGCACATTACCTTCCGGTGTGATGCTGCCAGGATCGTCGCGATACCCATCGTGAAAATGGCTGAAATTGGGCAGATCTGGCACATCTTCCATCAAACTCCGTACCTTTTCCGCAAAGGCAGCCCGGCCGGCTTCACCGGACTCCTTCAGCCGCGTTTCAATCTCTTCTGAGATTTCAAGCAGCACCTTGATGAGCGACGCGACGTCGCTGCGCGTGTTGTTGATATTGCTTTGCAGCAGCACGCTGTTGCGCGACGTCTTGTTAAGCTGGATGTTATAGCGTGAGGCCAGCAAGTTCTTAAACGCAGTTCCGTCATACCCCGCCGTGCCGCACACCAACGTCAGGCGTGTGGGATCCAGGCAAAACTCATCGTCCTTGAGGGCCTTGGCCGCGGTCAGCCAGTTCATGCCCGGCGCTAGGAAGTCGGTAAAGCCGGAAGCCCGGAACTCCTCGGGGATCATCCTGTCGGCTCCCAGGACACTGAAGTACCTGGAAATCACCGGATGCTTGGCGACCTCGCGCCGGATGGCCAAAGCGACCTCGATGGCGCGCATGACCAGTTCGTAGCCTTCCAGCTCCATCTGCCGGCGCGCAACGTCCAGGGACGCAATGATCTGCGCATTGGGTGACGTCGACGCATGAATGAACACCGCCTCGCGGAATGCCGACACGTGATGCTCGTAGTCTTCGTCGCGCACCGCCACGATCGACCCCTGTCGCAGGCTGGACATGGACTTGTGCACGGAGTCCGTCTCGTAGACGCGTATCCGCATCGTCCGCGGATTCGGCGTCAACTCCCGGTCCAGCAGGCGCGGATCCTTGGGGTCGAGGTCTTCGCCGAGTTCGCGGCACTGGGCATCCCAAGCTTCCTGCGCCTTGGGATCGTCTCGCCACTCGTGCAACGCCGCCGCAGCCCCCATGGCGGTGCGCATGCGCAGGAACGGCGACCAGCGCGCAAATCCGAACCACGCTTCATCCCATAGGAAGATCAGGTCCGGCTTGATAGCCAGGCATTCGGCCATGACGCGGCGGGTGTTGTAGATGTGGCCATCGAAGGTGCAATTGGTCAGCGTGACCATGGCCGCCTTGTCAAGGCGACCCGCAGCCTTCAGGTCCAACAGCGCCTGCTTGACGGTGCGCAGCGGGACCGCCCCGTACATCGAGTACTCCGTCATCGGGAATGCTTCCACATAGAGCGGCTGCGCGCCAGACAGCACCATTCCGTAGTGGTGCGACTTGTGGCAGTTGCGATCCACGATGACGATGTCGCCCGGCTTGGTCACCGCCTGGTAAACCATCTTGTTGGACGTCGACGTGCCGTTCGTGACGAAAAATACGTGGTCCGCGCCGACCGCGCGCGCGAACTTTTCTTGTGCGACCTTGATGTTGCCCGTAGGCTCCAGCATGCTGTCCAGCCCACCGGTCGTGGCGGATGTTTCCGCCAGGAACAGGTTCAACCCGTAAAACTCACCAAAGTCGCGGATCCAGTTGGACTTAATGATCGACTTGCCACGGGCGATCGGCAGGGCATGGAAGGTGCTGATCGGCCTGGCGGCATATTGCTTGAGGTTGTCGAAGTGCGGCGTGGATTGACGTTCCCGCACGCCCTCCAGAATATTCAGGTGCACCTCCATGGGTTCCTCGACCTCATAGAACACGCGCCGTATTGCCGATGCACTGGGGTCGCCAGCGAGCTGCTCGACCTTGCGGTCCGTCAGCAGATAGATGTCCAACTCGGGCCGGATGTTGGCAATCAGCCGAGCCAGTTTCACGCCGATCTCGCGCGGCGAGTCGACCGTGGTGTCCAGGTGCTGATAGACGGACAGGTAATCCCGCAGCAGCGAGGCATCATGTTTGGACGGAACGGGAATGCCGTCATAGATGACCACGGCCTCGAGCTTGCCATTCAGGATGGTCGCCAGCAGCGCGTCCTCGACGCTGCCTACCATGACGGGCTCGTAGATCATCGTGTCGTCGTGACGCCGCAGTTCACGAATCTCACGGCAGATCGCCGCCGCGCGCGCCGGTGGCGCCGGGCTTACGAACAGCGCCTCGAAGTACGGCCGCCGTGCCAGGCTGCCGGCCATCCCGGGCGGCGTGCGGTCGGGCCCATCGGCGCCCGATTCCTCGGCTGCGTCCCACTCGCCCTCGTCGTAGCGATAGCTGCCCGACAGCAGCGCGTTGCTCATGCGCAGCACCAATCGCGCGGCGCCCATCGCGTCACCGTCGGCGATCCGGTCGTCGAGCGTGCTCAGCAACTGCGCACCGGGATACGCAAAATAGCTCTCCATCGGGCGCAGGTCGCGCAACGCATCCAGTACCGGGCCGGCCCCGCCCGAGCCCTTGCCGCTGCGCATCTCGGCGGCCCAGGTCTGCGCCTTGGCGTTCAGGTCGCGCCATCGGTCCAATCGGGCGGCCGAGATGGAAAACAGATGGTCGAGCTGTTGGCTCTCGTGAGTCTCGGTAGTCATGGCTATCCCCTGAATGTCGGCGCAAGCCCACTGGCCACGCGGTCCGGGCTCGCAATGTCCTTATGCAAGAATCATGATCACTACCATTCCCCAAATCGTCAGCAGGGTATTGCCGACGGCGTAGGTCACCGTATATCCCAGCCCCGGAACCTGACTCTTGGCGACTTCACACACCATGCCGAGCGCTGCGGTGGTGGTGCGCGATCCCGCACAGATACCTAGGATCAGGGCCGGATCGAAGCGGAAAATGTATTTGGCGATGAACATGCCCAGAAGCAGCGGCACCGTCGTCGCGAAGATGCCCCATAAAAAGAGACTGATGCCCAGCTTCTGCAAACCGGCGACGAAGCCCGGCCCAGCGGAAATCCCCACAACGGCTATGAACACGTTCAGGCCAACGGAGTTCATGAACCACAGCGTCGGCTCGGGAATGCGTCCAAAGGTCGGGTGAATCGCGCGAAACCAACCAAACACGATGCCGGCAATAAGCGCGCCGCCAGCCGTCGAAATGGTCAGCGGAATGCCGCTGACGTTGATCACGATCGCGCCGATAAGCGCGCCGACGGTGATCGCCAGCGACACAAAGGCGACGTCCGTCACCGTCGTAGGCCGGTCGACATAGCCCAGGTTCTTGGCCGCGGCATTGATGTCCTGTGTCCGCCCAACCACTGTAATGACGTCGCCCCGGAACAGTTCCGTCTTGGGCAGGATGGGGATCACCGTCTCAGTCGGCCCGCGCCGGATCTTCTTCAAGAACACGCCGCGCGCCCCAGGCCAGTGCGCCAGTTCCTCCAGCGGTTTGCCATCGACCTTCTTGTTAGAGACGTAAATATCGACACCCTCGGTCTTGATGTCCAGCAGTTCGGTGTCTTCCACTTCCCGTCCGCTGGGGCCAAGCCGCGCGATCATCTGATCGCGCTTGCCGCCCACCGCGACGATGTCTCCAGGTTCGATGACGGTTGCCTGGTCGATTTCGATGATTTTTCCACCTCGCCGGATCCTTTCGACGAAGGCCCGGAATCCGGCCTGCGTGCCTGCTTCAATTTCGCCTACCGACTTGCCGATGAAAGGACTGTTGTCAGCGATCGCGTACGCGCGGACCTCGAACTCGTACCACTGGGTCGCGTCCGCCGAGCCCTGGCCCGCACCGAGTTTTTGTTCATATGCCTTGCATGCCGCCACCAGATCAATGCCAAGCAGTTTGGGGCCGATCTGCGCCAGAATGATCGCCGAGCCCACCGTGCCGAAGATATACGTCACGGCATAGGCTATCGGCATGGCATCCAGCAACGCCTGCGTTTCTTCTGGCGGGCGGCCCAGTCGATTGATTGCATCGGTTGCCAGGCCCATCGACGCTGAAATGGTTTGCGACCCTGCGAAGAGCCCGGCTGCGGAACCAAGGTCGTATCCGGCAATCATCGCGGCAACGATTGAAGCTCCCAGTGAGAGCAGCGCCATGACCACGGCAAAGATCGCCTGCGGCAGGCCATCCTTGGCAATGCCACGCACAAACTGCGGCCCGACCCCATAGCCGACGGCAAAGAGGAACATCAGGAAAAACACCGACTTCACGTTGGGGGAAATCTTGACCCCGAGGATGCCGATGACGATTGCGACCAGCAGAGTCGACGTCACAGCGCCGAGGCTAAAGCCTTTAAAGCTCTTGCCGCCGATCCAGTATCCGAAGCCCAGTGCCAGAAAGATGGCAATCTCTGGGTAGGCTTTCAATGTCGCAACAAACCAGTCCATGACTTTCTCCTTAACGATTCCTTGATGGAACGCTTCTTGTCATGCGGGCGGCCCGTTGCTAGCTTGATTCTCCTGCTCCGCCCTTTTGCTGCCGGTATCGCTCCAGGTATTCGTCGCGCAGCTTGCGAACGCACTGGCCAATCTTCACGTAGTCCTGCTCATTCAGATTGGCGAGCGACACGCGACCCGAGGGGTGCTGCGTCCCGAAACCCTTGCCCGGGAGCAGCACGACGCCCGTTTCCTCTGCCAGTCTGAATAGCATTTCGTGGGGTTTGATCGATGCCAGCAGCCATTTCACGAAATCGGGGCCAACTTCCCGGCTCATATGCTCCACGTCCAGCAGCGTGTAGTAATCGACCACGTTCTCATCGACCTCGCCCGGCGCTGCACCCATGCCCCGGTATAGCGCTGCCTTGCGTCCGCGGATCAACCGCTTCATGGCGTGCTTGTAGCTTTCGGCGGTGTCCATGAGCGAGAAAAGCGAAAAGAGCACCATCTGCACTTGCTGGGGCGTGGACAGACCGGCCGTGTGGTTGAGTGCGACGGTGCGGCTATCTGCCACGATGCGGTCAATGAAGGGCAGCTTTTCGGGCTCGGTCGTAATCGACGCGTAGCGCTTGTTCAATGAGTCGCGCTCTTCCTGCGGCAGTTGCGCAATTTTTTCGTCAAAGACGTTCGACTTGTCAGCCGCAATCACGCCAAGACGCCAGCCGGTCGCGCCGAAATATTTCGAGTATGAATAAACCAGCAGCGTGTTGCGAGGACACAGTGCAAATAGCGAGACAAAGTTGTCCGCGAATGTCCCGTACACGTCGTCCGTCAGGAGGATCAGATCGGGCCGCTCTTTCACGATGCTCGCCAGGTATTGAAGACTCTTGTCGCTAACCTTGACCGACGGCGGATTACTGGGATTAACCAGGAAGAACGCCTTCACCTTCGGGTCGCGCAACTTGTCCAGTTCCTTTTCCGGGTACTGCCAGCCATGCGCGCCGTCGGCATCGATGGCCAGTTCAGTCAGGCCGAACTCCGACAATTCGGGGATTTCGATGTAGGGCGTGAAAATCGGCTTGCCCAGCGCAATGACATCGCCCGCCCTCAGCAGGCGATTGATCTTCATCGAGTTGAACAGATATGTCATGGCAGCCGTGCCACCCTCGACGGCATACAGGTCGAAATCGCCCGCGAACGGATGGCCGCCGATCATTTCCTTCCTGATGTACTGCTTCACGATTTCTTCCGACAACTTCAGCATCCGATCCGGCACGGGATAGCTGCAGGCCAGGATGCCGGCGCACATTTCGTAGAGAAAATCGCCTCCGTCCAATCCCAGCTGATCCCGCACGAATGACACGGCGCTGGCGAGGAATTTCACACCGGGCACGTCAGCATGGCTGCGGGCGAAGAGATCGAAGCGTTCTTCGATGCCCGCGCGCCGCGGAAATCCTCCGACGCCCTCGGCAAGATACGAAAACGACCGTTCGGACTCGACCATGGCAAAAAGTCCGAGCTGCCAGAAACCGTGCCGGGGAATGGTCGCAAGAAAGTTCGGGTTTCCCCTGCCTGCATTGAGCATCAGCCTGTTGGTGACGCTTCCTGCCAATTTGATCAACTCGTCTTTCAGTTCGAACGGAGAAAGACTAGCTAAGTGAGACGTATCGCGGGTATTCATTGGAGCCTCCGATGCACGATTACAACGGTCAATGAAAACGGATACTCGCGGAAAGGGGTTGCTCCGCGGGTGCCAAACCAAGACGTGGCGATTCGCGCTGGTGGTGACTGGCATTCCAGCGATTACGGTCACATCAAGCGTGGTTCGAAAATTACTCTCAGCTTGACACCACATCAAGAGGTACTAGCAAACTAGGATTTAAATACTGTCCGTCCCCCGTAAGTTCCGCAAACTGCTGCGACCCCTGTTAGCCGGAAGCGGTGCAAAGAAATAGCGCGCCATAAAAACGTCCGGGTTGCATTATTAGCGCCGCTGTTTTGAATTTTCCACGTAATGGCTGGAGTGGAGGAAAAGGCCTGCTCGCGGTCGGGCCCCTGCGCATGCATTGCAAGTGGGGTCGTCAAAGGCTTCTCGGCCTCCCGGTGCGGCACTCGTTTCCACCACGCAACAGCAACAGATAACAGTCGAAGGTAGATGTGACTAAAGGATGGATTTACATCGCTGAGCGCAGGGCGCGAAACTTATCGGCTCATCCCAAGTAAAAAAAATAGGAGATGCAAAATGCCGGCAAACCAAGTAAAGCGTCCCATTGCAGTGGTGGCGATTGCGGACGATGGTACGAGATATCGAATCGAGCGACGGGCCCGCGCCCTACCCGGGGACAAAGGCGACGGAGCATTTTTCTATTGCTGCCTTCCCGATGGTCAGGCCGTAGGTTGGCTGGGCTACGGGCAGTACCAACTACCGGACGGCACAGTCGTCCGGACTGGTACATCGCCTAAACCGTAGAGATCTGCGGTTCAACTCGACTCTCGAGCGAGGTGCGGCAGGCCCTGGGAAACAGTTAGGTCAGAAAAGCCGAGGGGCCCCCTATAGGCTCGGTAGGCATGCTACTTGCCTGAGCTGTGACATCGCCTCCATGCGGACGAAACCAGGGAGCCAGGGCATGAAGGAACCGACACAGGGCAAAATCTGCCGCGTAGTTCTTACCGAGGTGGGCAAGCTTACCGGCGCGACGGGTGCCGTCGTAATGCGGGTCGAACACTTACCCTTGGCCGAGTTGCCGCCGGATGAACAGGCAAACGTAACGGTCTTCATCTTGGATCAGCGCCAAGCGGCGGAGCTTGATGCACAGTTGCTGTCCGCCTGTGCGCCAGACCTGAACGTGTTCGACTCCGACTGCTAATGGAAAAACAAAAACCTTGGTACGGGCGCCCGCCGCACCTATTCTTTTCCAAGCACGGCCCCACGAACCGCGTCGGCAAGATCTTCACGGACTACCTCCGCAACGGCCTCGGCGCAACCACCGCTGCGGCTTGGTCGGCTCGTGCGAGACCAGGGTTGGGCATATCAGTGCCCTTGTACTCGGACGAGCTGGAAAAGGTAGTCAGCGGCGCGCAGTGGGCGATCTCGAACATTCACGACCGATAGGACGTGGTGAAAGCCGTTGGCGTATCTGCGGCCGCAGTTCGGAAGCATGTGACCGCGCAGCCCTAGCAACCGGCGCACGACCCTTTAAGAGGCATTACGGCGGCGAGCAACGGCGGCAGATTTGTCATCTACCGTCGGGCCAGAGGTCGCGCGCGAGCTTTATCGACGGTGAGCGATTTGCCGACTTGCTGAAGAATGACGGCTAAATGGATCTCTCATGTATCGCTCCTGCGTTCGGCGGAAATGCCGATGCGACGCTGCGCCTGACCGTCTCCAAGTAGAAGGCCGAGGGCACGACGGGAGTCTGTATGCGTGGTTCGCCTGTAAGAGGCGAACTTTCACATAAACAAATCCACCTCTTCTGCGCCAGCTTTGCGAAAGGCGAACTTTGAGCAACGCATAGATTTCCCTCATGCCCTATACAAAAAAAAGGCGAACTTAATTTGCAGTACTCAAACCCTGGGCCGCAGGAATATAGTTCGCTTTTGAAGTTCGCCTTTTGGCTTCGGCGCGCGAGTCCCGGCATTGCGCACGCATCTTGCGCTCGTCTCTGCGCATGGAGACGCAGCGTCATGCTGACGCTGCGGTGCCAATACTGGGACGTACGCGGATCAGACCGGGCGGTGACACACCGCTTCTATGTTGTAGCCATCCGGGTCCAGGATGAACGCGCCGTAATAGTGCGGGTGGTATTGCGGACGCAAGCCAGGCCCGCCGTTATCGCGCCCTCCAGCCGCCAGCGCCGCCTGGTGAAAGGAATCGACCTCGGCACGGCTGCGAGCGCGAAAAGCCAGATGCACGCGCGGGGTGCTGGGCGTGCCCTGATGGATCCAGAATTCGCCGCCCGGGTCTTCCGACTCGTGAGGCTGGCCTACTCCGAAGCCCATCCCGGTCGCGAGCACTTTGCGCGGTATGTAGCCTAGCGCCGCGAGCGCGCTGCGGTAGAACATCCGGCTGCGCTCGAAGTCGCTCACGTGAATTTCGACATGATCCAGCATGCGCTGACCCTTCGGAAAGCGGCCCCAGCGGGCCAGAAAGATCAGGATAGGTCAGTTGGCAAGCCAGGGACGCTTCGATTTGCAACGCGGGCCTCGCGATCCTTCCGCAATTCGCGCACCGCAAGCGCAACTCCGGCTCGCCGCGATCAACGCTCAAACGCGGCCTGCGACACTCGTTTGGGAGAACGGAATGATCTTGCGCTCCATCAGCACCCTCAGCCAGTGCTTCACGCATGCCTCGGTGTCGTAAGTTTGCGTGAAGCCCGCCTGCTTGATCTTGACCGTGCTGACAAATGCGGGCGCGGGCGGGGTCTTCAGGCCATAGCCGAAACGGGCGTCGGCGGAGTAATGGGATTCGCCAAGAATCTGCGCCATGCTCAGCGGCCGCAGGCCATGCTGCTTGACGATCTCGTTCCACAGGTCCGCCCGGCCGGGCAGGTACTCGGCCAGGCGCAGGGGCTGGTCCGGACCCGCTTCGACGTCCAGGAACTCCGCCAGGGACGGCCATAGGTCATGCCAGCTGAACACTTCGCCGTTGGTAAGGTTGTAGTGCTCGTTCCAGGACGCCGGATTCTCCGCCGCCCAGACGCCTGCATCGCCGATCAGGCGCGCGTCCACGGCTTCACGCGGATAGGAAATGTGGCCGGGATAGCAGAACGGCTTGCCTTCGGCGCGGCACACTGCCGCGTAGACGCCTATGACCGGCACCGTGTTCATGGCCACGCCCACATTGGGGCCCAGCACGATGGTGGGACGGAATATCGTCCAGCCAAAGCCGGACTGCGCGGCCTTTTCCCGGATGTAGTCTTCCTGGAACCAGTACGAGTTCGGATGATCGTCCCGCGGCTGGCATTCGCGCGCCGGCGTGCGGATGGGATGCAGGTGTACGCCATAGGCCTTGGTACCCTGCAGCACGCTGACATGCTGCAGCCTGCCGCTGGCGGCCAACGGCTCGATGACGTTCCTGATCATGCCCAGGTTGGTGGCCATCTGCTCAGGGTCCTGCCAGCCGGCGATGAGCCCTGGCTTCTCATAGACGGCCGCATAGAAAACGTGCGTGGCTTCAGGCATATCCCCGAAGGCGCGGCGGCAAGCCTCCGCGTCCTGCAGATCGACCGGCAGATGGGTGTACGGCCGTTGGCTGATGATCTCCGGACGCCGGCGGGACACCGCGATGACTTCCCAGCCCGCGTTGAGGAATGAATCGACGGCAGCGGAGCCGACCAGCCCGCTGGCGCCAGTAACGATTACGGTGCGTGACATGATTCCGTCAATCCATGACCAGGTTGATCTGCTTGAACAATTCCTTGAAACGGACGTACTCGTCCGCCATGCGCTTGCCGAAGTCCGCCCGGCTGTCCGCTGAAGGAACGATACCGAGGCCGGCGAATTTCTCCTGGGTTTCCGGGTTGTTCACGGCCTTGACGATTTCGTCGTGGAGACGGTCCAGGATCGCCTGCGGCGTGCCGGCAGGCGCGACGATGCCATACCAGGCGACGCTCTCCGCACCGGGCAGTCCGGCTTCGGCAACAGTGGGGACGTCCGGCAGCAAGGGCGAACGCTTGGTATCGGCCACGGCCAGGGCGCGCAGCTGGCCGGACTTCACGAACGACAGGATGGGCGGGACGCCGCTGATGACCATCTGGGTGCGCCCGCCCAGGGTGTCCGTAATCGCATCGCTGTTGCCCTTGTAGGGCACGTGCAGGATTTCGGTCTTGGACAAGTGCTGGAACAGCTCGCCGGCGATATGACCGCTGGTGCCGACGCCAGCCGAGGCGTAGTTGACCTTGTTCGGATTGGCCTTGATGTAGGCAATCAGCTCCTTCAGGTTGGTCACCGGAATCGACGGGTTGACCAGGATGACGTTCGGTCCCGTCGCCACCAGGGCAACCGGCGCCAGATCCTTGAGCGGGTCATAGGGCATCTTGCTGCGGGCATTGGGATTGACCGTGATCGGCCCGGCCGAGGCGAAGCCGATGGTGTACCCGTCCTTGCCGGACTTGGCGACGATGTCGGTGGCCAGGTCGCCGCCGGCGCCGGGCTTGTTCTCTACGATCACCGGCTGGCCCAGTTGCTCGGCCAGGGGTTTGGCCACCAGGCGCGCAATGATGTCGATGGAACTGCCGGGGCCGAAGGTGGCGATCAGGCGTATGGGGCGTGCAGGGTACGCATCGGCGGCCTGCGCGCCCGTGACGGCGGCCAGGCTCAGGGCCAGTCCGGCGATCAATCGAAAAGCAATCATGATGTTGTCTCCCATGGATAGTGGTTTTTTTGCGGATCGTGTTCGCGGCGCGCGGCTCAGTCCCGGTGCGAGTACATCCGCTTGCCGGGATGCGGCAGCCGGGCGCGCAGGATGACGCCCTGCTCCGCTTCGGTGATGAACAAGGAGCGCCCGTCCTCGCCGCCGAAAGCGACGTTGGTGGTGCGCAGGCCCGCGCAGGAACGGATGCGGTAGAGGGGTTCTCCCAGCGGGCTGAACAGCCATACGGTGCCCGCCTGCGCGTGGACGATGGCCAGGTTGCCGGCCTCATCCAGGGCCATGCCGTCCGGCCCGGCCGTGCTGCCCGATAGCTGGATGAAACGGCTGGCCTTCTTCATCTGGCCATCCGGCTCCAGCCGCAGGGCGTAGATGGCGTTGTCGTGCGTGATGGCCACGTAGAGCACGTTCTCGGCCTTGTTCATGACCAGGCCGTTGGGGCCCGCCAGGCCATCCATGATGAGATCCACCGTCTTGCCGTCGGCGCGCAGGCGGAACACGCGGCCGGTGGGGTTTTCCAAGGCGCTTTCACCCTGATCGGTGAAGTACAGGTCGCCGTTGGAAGCGAAGAACAGATCGTTCAGTCCCTTCAAGCCTTCCCGCCGCACGTGCTGCAGGTAGGGCCGGATGCTGCGGGTCTCGGGATCCAGAAGCATCAGGCCATGCAGATGGTCGGCAACGAAGATGCGGCCGTCGCGATGGATCTTCAGGCCGTTGGGTTCGCCTTCGTAGCTGACGATGACCTCGAAATTGCCTGCCGGATCCACGCGCAGGATGCGTCCATGCGCCAGGTCGACGCACCAGAGATTGCCCAAGCGATCGAAGGCGGGCCCCTCCAGAAAGGAGTGCATCTTCACATGACGCGCGGCGAGCCAGGTCGAGGCCTGATCGGTCAGGTGCAGGGATTCGGGCAGCCGGGCGTAGACCTCGGTGCCCATGGGTTCAGCGGGAGGGTACATTGCTGTTCCTTTCAGGATTGCGATGGGCTGGCCGGAAGCTCGATTCCCAGCATCAACGAACTGAGCGACTTGCCATGGGGATCCAGGCGCAGCGAGCGCGTGACGCCGCCGGACAGTACGTCCGGGATGACAAAGTTCAGCGCCCTCAGGCTTTCGACCTCGTAGCGCCTCACCTTTCCTGCTCCCAGATGGGCAAAAGCCTGCTCGACCCGCTCGGCGGTAAGCGCCTGGCGCAGCAGGCGCCAGGCGTCCTCGTCGTAGGCAATGACGGCGATGCTCGAGGTATTGCCCTTGTCGCCAGCGCGCGCATGCGCAAGGTCATGAACCAGAATGCTCATGGTCAGGCTCCCACCGTAATGACTTCGGGCGTGACCCAGTCGCGCGGAATCAACAGGGCGTCCACGGCTATGACTTCCTTGGCGCCCAGGTTGACGGGACCGCCTGCGCCATAAGGTCCCTGCATGTTCAGTTGCCGCACGTGATCCCCCAACAAGTGCGCGCTCTTTTTGTCGGGACAGCGGGCCGACACGCGCAAACGGACTTCGTAGGGGTGGCCGGCGACGGCCTGCGGATGATCGCCATGCAGGCTGCTCACGCCGATCAGATCGACCTGGATCTCGCTGGCCGCGCCGCCGTCGAGCCGGAACCGCTCTTTCACCGTGTCGGCCGCCAGCCGCGCCCGCGCGATCGCGTTCACGCCTGCATAGGCGACCTCGCCAGTGCCTATCCAGCCATCGAAGTAGCCGACCACGACCTTGTAGCTATCGGTGCGCGGCGCGGCGCGTATGCCGCGCACGGCCACGCGGTCCGCGTGCTGCTCTTCAAAATGCAGGCCTTCCAGGCTCAACACGCAATCTGGCGTGATGTAGGCCGAGGGATCATGGATTTCGTATAGCGCCTGCTCGGTACAGGTCATGCGGTCGAGGCGGCCGCCCGAGCCGGCGGGCTTGCCTATGTACAGTTCGCCGTCGCTGTAAAGATCGGCATAGGGATAAGCCAGTTCGGCCAGGCGGGGCACGTCTTTCTTTCCCGGGTCGGCGAAATAGCCGCCGGTGATCTGCGCGGAACACTCCAGCAGGTGGCCCATGATGGTGCCCGCCGCCAGCTTGGGCAGGTCCTCGTAGCTCCAGCCGTGATGATGCAGGGCAACGCCCAGAAACAGCGAGGGATCGGCGACCCGGCCCGTCAACACCACGTGCGCGCCGGTGGCCAGCGCATCGCGGACCACATCGGCGCCCAGGTAGGCATTTGCCGAGGCCAGCTGGGGCAGGATCGCCTCCAGCGGCAGATCGCGATCCAGCAGGCGCAGTTCAGGATGCAGGCGCACGCGCTCGGCCACGTCGTCGCCGACTACGGCGGCGCACTTGAGCTCCTGCCATCCCAAGGCGTGTCCTATGTCCAGCGCGGCCTGCGCGGCGCCGGCCGGATTGGCCGCGCCCATGTTGGACACCAGCCGTACACCTTTCTCCCGGCACGCCGGCAGGAAGGCACGCATGCGCTCCTCCAGCATCGGGTTGTAGCCGTGAGCGCCGTCATGCTTGCGTGACAGCGTTTCGCGCGCAATGGTCCGTTCGGCCAGGCATTCGCACACCAGGTAATCGATATCGCAGTCTTCCAGCAGCGGCATGGCCGGACCGATGCGGTCGTCCGCCATGCCGGCCCCTACGCCGATGCGCAGCCGCTTGCGCGGTTCATTCATGTCTGTCTCCGTCCGTATTGCTACTTTGCGGCCTAGTATGCTGCGGCCAGCCTGATCTGAAAATTGATATATTTATATCTTCGTAATAACCCAAACGCATCACGCAGGCCATGACCCTGACCATTTCCGAATTGGAGGCGGTGCTGTTGGTGGCGGAAACGCTCAACTTCCGCATGGCCGCCGAACGCGTGCCGATTTCGCAGCCGGCGCTCAGCCGGCGCGTACAGGCGGCGGAACAGAAGCTCGGCGCCAGGCTGTTCGACCGTGACAAGCATGGCGTGGCGCTGACCTCCGCTGGCGCGGAACTGGTGCCGATTGCGATGCGGATGCTGTCGGAGTTCCGCGACTCGCTTAGCGATCTGTCCGAATTCATCGCGGGCCGTCGCGGCAGCATCAACATCTGGGCCCTTCCCTCCGTCGCCTCCGCACTGCTGCCCGCGGCGACGCGCACTTTCCAGAAGTCGCACCCGCAGGTACGCCTGAACATCCACGCGGTTTCCGCGCGCCAGATCACGCAGGCCGTATCGGAAGGCAATGCCGACATCGGCATCTCCATCGAGGTCCCCGACCAGCCGGCCAGCGTGCAATTCACGCAACTGCTGAAAGAGAACTTCGTGCTGATCTGCCCTATCGGCGACCCGCTGGCGCAACGCAAGCGCGTGGATTGGAGCGTTTTTGCCGACCGGCCTTACGTTGCGAGCGGGCCCGCCAGCAGCATCCGCCAGGTCACCGACCAGATCCTGGCAGCCTCCGGCCGGCTGCCGGAAATGAACTACGTGTCCGACAATATTTCGGTAGTAGGCGCAATGGTGGCTGCCGGCGTGGGCATAGCGGCAGTGCCGCAACTGGCCCTGCGCCTGATGGATACCACGCGCCTGTGCAGCGTGGCGCTGCACTCGCCCGCCGCGTCACGGAACATCGGCATCTTGCTCAAGCGCCAACGATCCCTGTCGGCGGCGGCGCAACGCTTCCTGGACACCTTGCGGCAGACGGATCCGGGTTAGGAGCGCGACGCCAGCGGGCTCTGCCCCCCGGTTCCGACCGGGTTCAAACGATCCGCGATCTCGCGCTGCACACGCCACAGATGGACGCGCATGCTTTGCTCGGCCGCATCCGGCGATCGACTCGCAATGGCTTCCGCGATTGCGCGGTGTTCCTGGTCACGCATCTGTATGCGCTCTCGCGTGGTTTGCGTCGTGGCGGGAATATGCAGGCGCTGGTCCGCGCCGACGTGGCGCAAGAACGCATAGAGACTTGCAGCCAGTTGGTTCCCGGAGCTGTCCGCCAGCAATTTGTGGAATGCGATATCCCCGGTCGAGCGCGCTACCCCTGACGGCGTTGTGGCGGCTTCCAGGATTTTGGCGATCTGCACCGGCGAGGCCCGGATTGCGGCCAATCGCGCGATTGCCGGCTCCAGCACCATACGCAGTTCGATCACCTCGAGCGCATTCGTCTCCTGGACCACGACATCGCCTTTGAGAATGGGCGGATCGTTGCGGCGGATGACGGGCCGCGGCAACTCCGATGCCTCACGCATCTTGTCCAGGGCAAGGCGCAAACGATGACGGTTGACATCCAGTTGCCCGGCGAGAACCCGCTCGGAAGGTAGTTCTTCTCCTTTGCCCAACAGCGCTCGGATCTGCGTAATCAGCCTGCGTATGTCATTGGAAACCTCGGGTTGGCGGGTGCGTGCCATTGTTCCCTCGCGTCATGTTTTCGCAACCATCTTAGATTTGAAAATGGTTGATTCGCAATAAAAATAAACAACCGGTTGAGAATTTTGATAAACGGATTATTTTCCATAACCCATTGTTTTATATGTGATTTTTATTATTCAAAAGCCCAACAATCCGAGCGCTTAGGGGTTTTCCATATCGAACCACAAATACCGTTTACACAACCATTGGTTGTTATTAGATTTGTTCCGCCATGTGGTTAATCAATAACTTTCAAGGGGAACATGTATGCACGGAACCCGTCCCGTCAGCGGCACTCGCGAAGCGGATTTGTTGGCCATGTATGAGCAGATCGAGCGGAGATCCATGTTTCCGTTCTGGGCCCGCGAGAACGAGGCGCACGACGACATCAAACAACTCGTCAGCGGCCCCAAGGCCGTGCCCTTCCGCTGGTCGTACAAAGAGGACATCCAGCCCCTGCTTGCCGAATCGGCGCGGCTGATCTCGACCGAAAACACCGACCGGCGCTCGTTGATCCTGGTCAATCCGGGCCTGGCCCCTCGCCGCGCGACGGTGTCGACCCTGTACACCGCGTACCGTCAGAACGATCCGAACGAGATCATGCCTCCGCACTCGCACACCGCGAGCGCCATCCGCTTTGGCCTGACGGGCCAGCAGAACTTTACCGGCGTGGAGGGTGAAGACATCACTTTCCTGCCTGGCGACATGGTGCTCACGCCGCGCGACACCTGGCACAACCATGGCAATCTCGGCAACGAGTCCGCCATCAACCTATCAGTGCTTGACTACCCGCTGGTCGAAAACCTCAACGCGCTGAGCTTCAAACACGACTACCAGGAGAACGGCGAAATCGTGCGCAAGCAGAGCGCCCGCTTCCAGACCGAGTATTCGCGCACAGTCTATGGCGTGGGAGGCCTGACACCCCGATTTGTCGACCATCGGCGCGGCGGCGGCGACTCATCGCCCATGTTCGTGTATCGCTACGACGCCATGCGAGAGCTGCTCTACCGCTTTCGGGATTGGGACGAATCTCCGCACGAAGGCTTGCTCGTTGAATATACGCATCCGTTGCGGGGCGGCCCGGTGTACCGCACGATGACCTTTTTCATGCAGATGGTCCGCCCCGGAGAGCGGACTCTGCCGCTGAAGCAGACGGCCAATCTCCTGGTCGCTCCGTTTTCCGGACAAGGCGCGATGACGATCGGCGAAGAGAGCTTCCCGCTTGAGCCCTTCGATACCGTGGCCGTGCCCAGCGACACCTGGGTCCAATACCGCAATGACCACGCCGAACCATTGATCCTCTTCATCGCCAGCGACGAGCCGGCACTGCGCGCAATGGGGCTTTTCCATCAGTGGGGCCGCACCGCGCAGGGCGATCTCATTGAGTTGGTCTGAGGAGACCGGTCTTGGCTAAAGCTTGGAATACCTCGTTGGTGGCTCATGTGGACTGCGAGGGCGGCGGGCAGGTCTGGGTGGAAGGGAACACGATGTTCGTGTCCCATATGCGGCCGCCCTATGGCACCTCCATCTATGACGTGGCGGATCCCCGGCGGCCTCGGCTGCTGGCCTCGCTCGAGGTGCCGATGGGATGGCATTCGCACAAGGTGCGCGCGAAGGACGGCCTGATGATCGTCAACTACGAGAAGTTCCGTGTTGGCGCGGACGACTTCGGCGGCGGACTGGGCATCTACGATGTGAGCCGTCCGGACCGGCCCCGCCTCATAAAGCACTGGAAGACGGGGACGGAGGGCGGAGGCGTGCATCGCTACGACTTCGATGGCCGCTATGCCTACATTTCGCCCACGGCCCCCGGCTTCGTCGGCAACATCGTGAAGATCCTGGACCTGCAGGAACCGTCGCGTCCCGAAGAAGTGGGAAGCTGGTGGATTCCAGGCCAGAACATGCAGGCCGGCGAACACTATCCGTGGGACAACTATGTTCCGCCTCGCTGCCATCACCCGCTACGCATGGGAAATCGGCTGTACGTGTCCTACTGGCACCACGGCATGTTCATCCTGGACATCGAGGACCTGTCTCGCCCCAAGCTGGTATCGCAATTCAACACGGGGCCGGCGCATCCCCATCCGACACACACGGCCCTGCCGATACCCATGCTGCTGAAAGGCCGGCAGATCCTGGTCGTCGCCGATGAAGACGTCGCCAAGCTGCGTCCTTCCCCACCGGCCTTTACCTGGCTGTTCGACATCACCGATGAACGCCAGCCCATTCCCGTCTCGACGTTCCAGGTCGATGGCGTCGACCCGGACGGCACTCCCAGAGAGCCTATGTCGGGCTGTCACCAGCCCGCAGAGCGCTTCACGGGCAGCGTCCTGCCCTTTGCCTGGTTCGCGCGCGGCTTGCGCCTGGTCGACATCAGCGACCCTTTCAGGCCCAGAGAAGTCGGCTACTACGAGCCCGACACGCCGGCCGGGTTCGAGCGGGTCTCATCGAACGACGTCACGACCGACTCGCGCGGCCTGCTCTATCTGCTGGACAGGCAGCGCGGGCTGGACATCATCGAAAGCTCTGTCTACGGAAACTGAAATGGCATATCTACAACAAGCCTTCGGCAAGAAGAATCCCAACCTTCCCTTCCATCCGGCCGTGCGTGCGGGCGACTTCGTCTTCGTGTCCGGGCAGGTCGCCAAGGACGAGAACGGCGTCATGCAGGAAGGGACCATCGAACAGCTGACACGCAGCACTATCGAAGCCATGCGCCGCGTCTTGCAAAGCGCGGGCTGCGACCTGGCGGACGTCGTCAAGGTCACGACTTACCTGGAAGATGCGCGCGACTTCGGCCGCTACAACGGCGTCTTCAAGGAGTACTTCCCGGACGGCATGCTGGCACGCACCACGGTGGAGGCGCGCGCCGTCATCGACACCAAGATCGAGATCGAATGCATGGCCTACAAGCCGCTTTGACCACAAACACACGACAAACACACTCAAGGGAGTTGCATCATGTTGGAAGTTCTTGGCCGCGCCACGTCCGGCAATGTTCAGAAAGTGCTGTTCCTGCTCGAGGAGCTGAAGGTCCCTTACCTGCGCAAGGACTACGGCAAGACGTTCGAAGGGACGACGCTCACCGGGGAATACAAGGCCATCAACCCCACCCAGAAGGTGCCGACGCTGCGCGACGGCGACCTCCATATCTGGGAATCGCACACGATCCTGCGTTACATCGCCAACACGCACGAAGCCGAAACCCTGTATCCCGCCAATCCGGCGGCCCGCAGCCAGGTCGAGCGCTGGATGGACTGGACTTTGGCATCGCTGAACGTCGCATACCTGGCGGGTTTCAAGGAAGCCAAGCTGCCTCCCGAAGAGCTGACCGAGACTGCGACGAAACTGCTGGGCGCGGAGCTATCACTGCTCGATGGACACCTCGCAGGCAAGACCTGGGTGGCGGGCGACAAGATTTCCCTGGCCGATATCTGCCTGGCTCCGCTGGTCCGGCGCTGCCTGAAGTTCCCGCACGCCAAACCCGAATTGCCCAACCTGAAGGCATGGATGAAACGGGTCGAGGACAGGCCGGCCTTTGCCACGGCCGTCGCGGCCGGTTGAGGTCGGCCATGGAGACCGGCATGCACAAACCGCCAGACGACTCCCAGATCCGCGCGCGCGGACTGACTGTCGACTTCGACACCCGCGCCGGACGCGTGCGGGTGCTCAACGACATTGACGTGGACATCGCGAAGGGATCCTTCACCTCCATCATCGGCCCGTCCGGCTGCGGCAAGAGCACCCTGTTGAAAGTCTTTGCCGGATTGGTGCCGCCCACCGGCGGCGACGTCCGCGTGGCCGGCGTGCCCCCCACGGAAGCTGTGCGCCAGCGCCGCGTGGGCATGGTCTTCCAGGAAGCCGCGCTCATGCCCTGGCGCACGGCGCTCGAGAATGTCTGCTCGCTGATGCACCTGGTGCATGCCCGGCCCAGGCAGGAAATTCTCCAGCGCGGCCGCGAAATGCTGCGGCTGGTCGGGCTGGAGTATGCGGCCGACCGCTATCCCAAGCAGCTGTCCGGCGGCATGCGCCAACGGGTTTCCATCGCGCGTGCCTTGGCCCTGGATCCCGAGGTACTGATGATGGACGAGCCGTTCGGCGCGCTGGACGCCATCACTCGCGAAACCATGAGCGACTTCCTGCTGGACATCTGGGAGCGCACCGGCAAGACCATTGTCTTCGTCACCCATTCCATCGACGAAGCCGTTTACCTCTCGGACCGGGTCTATGTCATGGCCACCAACCCCGCTCGCATCGTCGACTGCCTGCCGGTCGCGCTGCCGGGCCCGCGCAGCGAGGCCACGTTCGCCAAGCCCGAGTTTCACGAGAAGTCGTATCAGCTTCGCCAACTGCTCAAGACCGGCCACGCCCAGGGGAGCACATCATGACGGCGGGTAGCACCATGAAAGCCAAAGCGCAGTCGCAAGTCCCTGTCGTTCCCCGGTTGCCGGGAAAGATCCGTCACGCGCTCGGTTCGGCCACGCCCAGCATCGTGCTCGTGCTGATCATCCTGGCCGCCTGGGAGGCCTGTGTCCGCATTCTGCAAGTGCCCGCGTTTGTCGTACCCGCGCCGACGGACATCGCGGCCGTTCTGGCGGAACGGCAGGCGGAACTCTTCCAGGCCTCGCTCGTCACGGGCGCAGAGATCCTGTACGGCTTCCTGTATTCGTGCGTCGTGGGCATCGCGATTGCGCTCCTGGTCGACCGCTATGCCTGGTTCGGCCGCGCGAGCTATCCGCTGATCGTGCTGTTCCAGAACGTGCCGAAGATCGCCCTGGCGCCGCTGCTGATTCTCTGGTTCGGGTACGACCTGCTCCCGAAGATCGCCCTGATCGTGATCATGGCCTTCTTCCCGGTCACGCTCAACATGTTGGTCGGCCTGCGGTCGGCGGATGCCAACCTGGTCGCGCTGCTCAGGTCCATCGGCGCGACGCCCAACCAGATACTGCGCCAGGTGAAGATCCCCGCTTCGCTACCCGCTCTGATGGCGGGGATGAAGGTGGCCATCACGCTGAGCGTCATCGGGGCGATCGTAGGGGAATTCGTGGGCGCTTCGGCCGGTCTGGGCTACATGATCCAGTTCGCATCCAGCCAGATGGAAACAGCGTTGGTATTCGCCGCCCTGGTCCAGATTTCGGTGCTCGGCGTCTTTTTCTACTATGTCATCGAATTGATCGAATACAGGTTTTTGGGTTGGGCCACTCACTAAATCGAATCAACAAGGGGAAAAACATGAGATCGAGTTGGAGATTCAGCGCGCTCTTCGGAGTGCTGGCACTGTTCAGCGGCGCCGTCCACGCCAAGGACGCAGTCACCGTGCAACTGGACTGGGTCGTGCGCGGCAATCATGCGCCCTTCTTCGTCGCCAAGGAGAAAGGCTATTTCGCAGACCAGGGCATCGATGTGACGGCGATCCGCAAGGGAACCGGCTCCACCGACGCGCTGCGGCTGGTGGCCAACGGGAACGCCGACTTCGGCTTCTCCGACCTGCCTACCCTGATGGTCGGGAGATCGCAGGGCGTGGCCAACTCGGCGCTGCTGGCGGTCAACCAGAAGACGCCGCTGGCAATCATATCGCTGAAGAAAAACTTCGACCTGCAGAACGCCAAGCAACTGAAGGACGCCAACATTGGCGTGCATCCCAGCGGTTCGACCTACATCTTCCTGAAGGCCGCGCTGGCCAAGAACGGCCTGGCGCTCGCCGACATCAAGCAGTCGACGGTGTCGCCGCCCTACGAAAACCTGTTGCTGCTGAACCGCGTGAACGTGGTACCGGGCTATATCGACGCCGAGGTTCCCGAACTGGAACACAAGGCAGGAGGGCCGGGCTCCCTGTCCATCCTGCACGGCGAGGATCTGGGCATCCAGAGCTACGGCTCGGGCGTCTTCACGTCGGACAAGAATATTGCTCAGCGCCCGGATCTCGTGCAGAGGTTCGTGACGGCCTACGCCAAGGCCTTTGCCGACGTGATCCAGAACCCGGAAGCGGCCGCCGACACGCTGATCAAGAACAACCCCGAGTACAAGGGCAAGAAAGACATGCTGGTGGCACAGTTGCGCGCAGATCTGGACTTTACGTTCTTCAGCGACCACACCCGGACGCACGGCATCGGCTGGATCGATCCGGCCCTGTGGCGCTCATCCGCGACGCTCTTCAAGGAGCAAGGCGCGCTGTCGCCTTCCTTCGACGACACCCAGGGCTTCGACACGCGCTTCCTTGAAAAAGCGCAAGCTCTGAAGCAGTGAGGCGACAACATGGCAGGAAAAACTCATAAGACCGCCTCGGGCGATGTCCAGCTGCCCGCCAACAACGGCGTCTACTATGGCGGCGGCTGGCACGCCCCCCTCAGCGAACGCTGGATCGACATCGCGGCGCCCGGAACGGGCGAACGGCTGATGGCCGTGGCTGATGCTGGCGCCGAAGACGTGGCGCGCGCGGCCGGCGCGGCGCGCGCCGGAGCCGTTGCATGGCGCCGTACGGCCCCGCTGGCCCGGGCCGCCATCTTGCGCAAGATGGCCCAGCGCCTGCGGGACAACGCAAGGGAGCTGGCGCTCCTGGATTCGCTGGACTGCGGCAATCCGGTATCCGAGATGGGTTCCGATGTCATGGTTGCCGCGGCGCTGCTGGATTTCTTCGCAGGCCTCGTGACGGAACTCAAGGGCGACACCATCCCGATGGGACACGACGCGCTGGACTACACCGAGCGGGAGCCCGTCGGCGTCGTGGCGCGCATCGTTGCGTACAACCATCCGCTGCTGTTCGCCATGGGCAAGCTGGCCGCCCCGCTGGCTGCGGGAAATGCAGTGATCATCAAGCCGCCGGTGCAGGCGCCCTTGTCTGCCTTGCGTTGTGCGGAGCTGATCGGAGATCTCTTGCCTCCGGGCGTCTTTTCGCTGATCCCGGGCGGCGCCGACGCCGGGGCCGCGCTGGCCGCCAGCCCCGACGTCGACATGATCGGCCTGGTGGGCAGCATTCCCACCGGGCGCAGGGTGATGCAGGCCGCGGCGTCGCGGCTCAAGCCCGTGGCGCTGGAACTGGGCGGCAAGAACCCGTTTATCGCCTGCCCGGACGTCGACCCCGCGCTGGCGGCGCGCGCGATCGTCGATGGCATGAACTTCACGTGGTGCGGGCAATCTTGCGGGTCCACCAGCCGGGCCTTCGTGCACCGTTCCATCTATGACGAAGTCTGCGCCAAAGTGGCGCTGGCTTGCGCCGCGTTCGTGCCGGGAGACCCGACCGACCCCGCCACCACCATGGGCGCAATGATCAGCCGCGAACACCGCGACCGCGTGAAGCAGGCGATCGACGCCGCCGTGGCGCAAGGCGCCCGCCTGATCGCGGGCGGCGGCATTCCCCGCGCCGGCGTCCCCGCAGGCGGCTTCTATCTGGAACCGACCGTCTTTGCGGACGTGGCCGCCACCTCGCCATTGGCCACCGAGGAGTTCTTCGGTCCCGTGCTGGCGCTCATTCCGTGGGACGACGAGCAAGAGATGCTGGCAGCGGTGCACAG
Organism: Achromobacter sp. GW823-FHT04E03; assembly: GCF_058796095.1. Taxonomy (NCBI): domain Bacteria; kingdom Pseudomonadati; phylum Pseudomonadota; class Betaproteobacteria; order Burkholderiales; family Alcaligenaceae; genus Achromobacter; species Achromobacter sp. GW823-FHT04E03. Next base: position 2,290,707 of record NZ_JBXAIJ010000001.1, read on the forward strand.
CCTGGACGTCGGCCTGACCGCCGCTATCTGGACGGCGGACCTTGCGCGCGCCCACAGGCTCGCCCGCGAAATCGATGCGGGATTCATCTGGATCAACGAAGTCGGCAAGCACTTTCTTGGCGCACCGTATGGCGGGGTCAAGCAATCAGGCATCGGCCGCGATGAGTGCATCGGCGAGATGATCTCGTTTACCCGGGAAAAGAATGTCCACATCAACTTCAGGCCAGTGAGCCCGACATGAAGGCGGAATACGACTACATCATCGTTGGCGCAGGCTCCGCAGGCTGCGTGCTGGCCAATCGTTTGAGCAAGGACCCGGCAGTCTCGGTGCTGGTCATCGAAGCGGGCCCCTGGGACCGAGACCCGCTCATCCACATCCCGCTGGGATGGGGCAAGATCCTGCAGCAACGCCTGCATGACTGGGGTTACGACGCCGAGCCTGCCCCGCACGCCGATGGCCGGGCTATCGAATGCGCGCGCGGCAAGGTTGTAGGCGGAAGTTCGTCGACCAATGCGATGGCGTTCGTGCGCGGCCATCCCAAGGATTACGCGCGCTGGGCGCGGCATTACGATCTGCCCGAGTGGCGCTTCGAGGAAGTCCTGCCCTACTTCCGCCGCCTGGAGGACTGGGAGGACGGACACTCCGGCGACCGTGGCGCGGGCGGCCCCTTGCGGGTGCAGCGCTGCCGCTACCAGGACCCGCTGCTCGACGCCTTCTCCACGGCCGCCCGCCAGGCCGGGCACCCCTGGCTCGACGACTACAACGCCTCGCCGGCAGGCGGCTTCTCGCGCCTGCAGATGTCGATCCGGCGCGGACGCCGATGCAGCGCCGCGACGGCCTACTTGCGCCCCGCGCTGCGGCGTCCCAACCTGACCGTGGTCACGTTGGCGCATGTTCTTGGCCTGGACTTCGACGGCAGCCGCACAGTCGGCTTGCGTTTTACCAGACAGGGCCGCACCACGGCCGTCAGGGCGCGCCATGAGGTGATTCTTGCCGCAGGCGCCATCAACACGCCCGCGATCCTGATGCATTCAGGGATCGGCCCCGCTCAGACATTGCGCGATGCCGGCATACGCATCAGGCAGGAACGCGCCGGGGTAGGTGAAAACCTGCAGGACCATATCTCCGTCATCGTTACTGCACGCCGCCGCGAGCCGGGTCCATTTGTGCACGGCATGCGCCTGGACCGCATCGGCATCTCCATGGCGCGCGCCTATCTGGGCGGCGAGGGCTTTGCCGGCGACGTTCCAGGCGGCATAGTGGGATTTGTGCAGCCAGACGGCGGGGATACGCCGGACCTGCAGTTTCTCCTGACTGCCGCGCCGTTCAACGCTCATCCCTGGTTCAATCCGGTGCGCAAGCCTTTCGCCGACGGCTTTGCCGTCCGGACGGTGTTGCTGCACCCCCATAGCCGCGGCAAGATCACCGTCGCCAGTGCGGACCCGTTGGCGCCACCCCGGATCAACCAGAACTTTCTGGCGAGCGACGCAGACCGGGTCAGGGTACGCGAGTCGGTGCGTATCGCGCGGACCTTGCTGGACCAGCCCGCGCTTGGCGATTACGTCGCCACCGAGCTTGCGCCGGGCGGCGGCGTAATCGATGACGCCGCTATCGACGCATTCGTCCGCAAGACTGCCATCACGGTTCACCACCCCGGCGGCACGTGCAGAATGGGAGCCGAAAGCGACCCGATGGCAGTCGTCGACAGCCGTATGCGCTGCATCGGCGTTCCAGGCCTGCGCATCGTCGATGCCTCGGTCATGCCGGACCTGACCTCGGGCAACATCAACGCGCCCGTACTCATGCTGGCGGAGCGCGCCTCGGACTGGATACTGGAGGAGGCGCGCTGATGCGGCTTTCATTGCAACGTCATCGCTGTGTCAGCCTGCTGCCGCTGGCGCACACCGCCCACAAGCGGCTGGACGATTTCTTTTCCGTCGAGTACTGCAGCCGCGCCGATGAGCTTCCCGCCGACACGGCCGCGCTGATCGTCGGCGGTGCAAGCCTCTCATCGCTGCAAACAGGGCTGCCGGAGCGGATTCAGTCCGTGACCGTGGTGGGCAGCGATGCAGTGCCACCGCAGTTCGTGGAACAGATGAAGGCCAAGCGCGTACTGGTAACCTGGCCACGGGTCGCCGGCGCCGAAGACGAGCAAGAAGCGATGGAGATCTGTCACGACGTGATGGCGGCCTTTGGATTCGGCCGCATGGGGTCGCGGCCGCGCAACGTAGTCAACGATGTTTTGCTTTGCGATTGCTGTTGACTGCGTATTCCCGTGAAAGACCTGGCGCCGGCAGAAGGAGGTTCTGCCGGCGCCATCATCCACCTTAGAAAGTCATCCTGAAACCCGCGGTCGCGGTGACGACATGGCTGCCGGAGAAATCCGAGTCCGCGTCGATCTGGCCGTAGATCGCATAGCGTTCCCCCCAGCCGTAATTCACGCCCGCCCCCACGCTGCCCCAGGTTCGAGCCATGCGACTGGCGACCTGCGTGTCGGCCACGCGTACACGCGTTCCGTCCAGGAATTCATGTTTCACGTTGACGACGCCATAGACGCTGGACTCGCGCTTTACACCGGCCGTTTGCCAATTGCTCTTGTAATCCAGCGCAATGCCAAGGCGGCCCAGCAGGCTGTCGCCCTTGTCGCTTTCGACGCGCGCGCCGAATCTGTCGTTGAAGCGGTCGAAGCGGGTCGATACGTATGTCAGCTGCGCCTGCGGAATCAGGGCGAACCCCTCGCTCAGACCGAACGCCTTGCCTGCCTCGATACCCAGCCCATAGCTCTGGGCCTTCTGGCCGCCTTTCAGTTTTCCTGCCAGCCGTGAATTGAGGTCGCTGTCGAACCAGGTCGCCTGAGCCTGGGCATCGATATAGACGCCATTCTTGCCATACCAGGTCAAAGTTGGCGTCAGGCCATAGGCAGTGGTGTCGATGGTGCCGTCGCCATACACCGACGACACACGCGTGTCGGCCTTGCCGTAGTAAAAGGCCAGGCCGCCCACCAGACGGGAGCCCTCTTCCTGGCCCGCCAGGATACGGTCAACGCCGAATTGCGCTTTCCAGCTATCGATGTCCTGGCGCGCGCCCGTAGTCGACGCCGCGGGATCGAGCCGGCCCGTCGAGCCCTCCACACGGCTCCATACGCCGTTGCGGCCGGCGTCCGCCGAATCATAGAGGCGATTGCCGACCCGCTGGCGCAGGGTAGGCAGCTGGCTCAGGTGTAGCAGCGTATTGGCATAGGCCTCATAGACCGGCACGCCGGGCTGATAGAGCAAGGGCGGCTCGGCGCCCGGCGTACCGCCGCCGGGCGAGGGTGTGCCAGGATCGGTCGGCGTAGTGCCCGGGTCCGTCGGGGTAGTGCCGGGATCCGTGGGAGTGGTGCCGGGATTGGTCAGGGACGACCGCAAGTACCAGCCGCCGTCGGCCGAATCCTGTTGCAGCACATAGCCATAGGCGCCGGCCACCAAGGCCGGACGCCCCCCGATGACGTAATCGCCATTGGCCAGATCGAATCTTCCCGCCGACAGGCCATGGACCTGTACCACCTGGATGCCCCGTTGGGTCTGCGCGCCGGCGCCTCCCATGTTCTTCACCGTGACCGGTGTCGTGCCAGCGCTGTCGCCCGTGATCACCAGCTTGTCCGTCGGCGAATCATCGGCGCCAAGCTGCGTGCGAATTTCCAGATTGCCGCCCTGCGCCGCATAGTCGCCCGCGATCGTGAGGGTGCCGAAGCCACTGCGCGGACCCGGTGCGATCGTGCCGCGGTTGACTGTCGCGCCCACGCGTCCCGTGCCGGTCAATCGCGCGCCCGAAAGCACATCCACCGGGCCGCCGAAGGTGCCATCCATCTGCAGCGTTCCGGCCTGAATCTCGGTGTTTCCCGTGAACGCCGCGCTGTTGCCGGACAAGGTCAGCGTGCCCGCGCCCTGCTTGTTGAAGCTTGACGTCCCCGAGAACGCGGTAGACACGCCCACATCATGACCGTTCGTGTCGAACCAGGCGCCACCGCTACCCACGGCCTGCGTGGCGAAACCGTTCAGGAAATTATCCTCGTCACGATTGGCCCGCAGGATGCCGCCGTCCAGGTTGAAGGTGCCGTCGCCCGCGCCCTTGATGACGGAGCCGGTCTCCAACACGCCGCGGCCGCTGGCATCGCCGGTCAGGTTGAGCGTGCCGGTGGAAGTGCCGGCAGGGGCAAGCCACGTGTTGCGGGCGGCGACCGCAACCCCGCCCTTGGCGATGGTCAGCGTGCCCGTGCCTTCCGAACCGATTTCGATGCGGTCGCTGGCGGTGAGCGTGGAGATATCGGCCGTCGCGCTCGATACGGTCACCGTGCCGACGCTGCCCGCACTCTTGCCGATGTAAACCGCTGCCGCGGCGCCTGGCCCGCCCGAGCCGACGGTGCTGACGCTGGCGCCATCCAGGACGCGCAAGTCGCCAGTGCCTTCGAAACCCACGTATATATTGTTCAGCGGGTCCCAGACCGCCTTCGGGCCCGATACCGTAACGCTCCCTTCGCCGCCGACGTTCCAGCCGATGATCGCCTGACCGCTGTGCACGACGCCGTTGTCGATCTGCAGCGTGCCCTTGCCGCCCGTGCCGATCTCGAACGCGCCGATGGTGTTGAGATTCCAGGTGGACCCCGCCCCGGAAACAAGAACGTTCCCGACGCTGCCATTGTCGACGCCGATTCTGGCCGAGTCGCTATGCGCCACGCCGCCGTCCAGGATACTCAGCGTGCCGATGCTGCCGGCCTCGCCCCCGATCAGCACCGGGCTGGCGCTGGTCCAGGAGGACGCCGTGCCATTGCCGTCGCGGCCCTTCACCGTCACGGCGCCTGGAGCGCCATTAAAAATTCCAACGTTGGCCCAGTCATTTTCTACGGAACCGCCCGCATCGATGACCAACTCCCCGGCCAGGGTATCTCCGACCGTCAGATCGCCCCCGACATTCCAATGCGGCGTCTGGACGGGCCCCGGCAAGACCTGGCCAGTGGCGGAGACCGATTGGGCATTTGCGGGACTGGCGAAGTTCGCCGCGTAGACAACGAGGGCAGCCGACTTCAGCCATCCCGTGCGCGAGCAATTCCTGGCGACCATGAACAATCCTTTCTGAGTAGACGAGATCTCCTGTCGGTACGGCATGCAACCTGGCTTTCTTAATAGGTATTTTCACCAAAAGCGCGGGATTGCATACGCGGGTTGGAGCTCGCCCTCAGAACGCCCAGCGCACACGCACCTGCGCCGATTGGTCGCGGTTGCCTCCTCCGAATTCGCCGTTGTAGCCCAGCGCCAGGGCGGCGCGATTGCTCAGGTCCACCTCGGCCTCCAGGCCGACTACCGCCGCGTTGCGCGCCAGCGGCACGCCAGCCACAGTGAAGTCCTGCCCGCCTTCGAAAGCCATGGTGGACTGGGTGGCCAAGTCGCCAAACGCATGACGCCAGCCCAGCGTGGCGCGCAGACGCCCGTCCCTGCCGCCTGCCGCGAAGTCGCTATGGGCGCGCACGCCCAGCGTCGTGCTGGCCAGGTCGTCGCTGCTATTGTTGCCGCGCAGGGCCGCAAAGCCGCCGCTTTCCTGGAAACCGCGCGTACGTTGCTGGCCCAGGCTGACGCCGGCGAAGGGCTCGATGCCTGCCTTGTCGTCCTGGCCCATGGCGTAGCCCACTTCGGCAAACACCTGCGTGGTGCTGGCGTGATAGTCGGCCTTGAGGGTCTGGCTCAAGGACGTCACCTGGCGTTGCGACGCGATGTCGTGCCAGGTGTAAGCCAGGCCGCCCATGACGTTCAGGCGGCCCGCCCCCAGGCCGAAGGATTTGCCGCCATAGATGGCGGCGCTGTAGCTGTCCACCGTGGCCTTGGAGCTGCGGTCGGACACCTGGCCATCGGCGCGCGTGTAGCCCAACGATCCGCCCAACCGCCAGCCGCTGGCAGCCACTTCGGCGTCGCCCCCCAAGAACAGGCCGCCGGTGTTTTGTTTCCAGCTGGCGGCATTGCCGTCGCCCGCGTAGTTTTGCCAGTGGCCCACGACCTCGGCCCACATGGGCAAGGCGCTGGACGCGGGCCAGGCGGAGGCCGCAATCGGGGCGCCGGACTGCGCGGTCGGCGCGCCAGGACGCAGCGTGGCGGTGAGATTGCCGTGCAGGTGATTGAGCGCACTGGCGCCGAACATGGCGGCGCCGGCGCGCATGCTGCCTTTGGCCGTGGCGTGGCTTTCACCGGACAGGCTGTCGAACACGGCCTGGGGCGTTCCCGCAGGCAACGTTTCAACGTAACGGTACAGGGCGCTTCCAGGAGCCAGACTCTCCGCCCCGTTGGCCACGGCGGCCTGATTGCGGGTCTCGGCCAGATCGGCAAAGGTCATGCTGCCAGAGCTGCCGTTGGATTTGCGCCGCAACTGCAGCGTCACGTCGGTGCTGGTGTAGTTCAGCGTCGGGGCCAGGTAGGCGTAGTCCGAAGCCACGGTATCGAATCGGCCGATCAGGCTGTTCGCCGACAGGATGGAGTAGGTTTTGGCGACCTCGAAACTGCCCGGCGCACCCATATGAACCACGCCTCCGGCCAGCGTAGCCGTGCCTGCCACCTGGGTCAGCGTGCTGGCGCTGCTGTCGGGGTCGGCCCGCACCTCGTAGGTAGAGCCCGCCTGCAGTTCCAGATCGCCCTGTACGCGCAACGTCCCATAGGGCGTTGCCGCATCGGGGCTCAGGCCCGCTGCCAAGGCTCCGCCGCTCTGGATGATGGTCTTCGCGCCAGAGGATCCTACCGAGCCCGTGCCCGCCAGCTTGCCGCCGCCGGCTACGGTGAGCGCGCCGCCCAGGTTGCCGTCCACGACCAGATAGCTCTGCTGCACAGTCGTGCTGCCGGCAAAGCCGCTGCTGTCGCCTGTCAACGTCAGCGTGCCCGCGCCGGTCTTGGTCAAGCTGCCGTTGCCAAGCAGGGTTTGGCCCATGCTGGCATCCAGCGTCTGGCGCAGCTCCAGGGCGGCATTGTTGGTGATGACGCCGCTGCCCAGGTTGGCCGCCGATGCCACCAGGCGGCCGGCGCTGATGAACGTGGCGCCCGTGGAGGTGTTGGCGCCCGTCAGGGTCAGAGCGCCTGCGCCGGTCTTGCTCAGGCTGCCGCTGCCGCTGAAGGCTTGCGCCATGCTGGCATCCACGGCCTGGTTCAGTTCCAGCGCCGCGTTGTTGATGATGGCGCCGCTGCCCAGGCTGGCCGCCGATGCCACCAGGCGGCCGGCGTTGATGAGCGTGGCGCCGGTGTAGGTGTTGGTTCCCGTCAAGGTCAGCGTGCCGGCGCCGGTCTTGCTCAGACTGCCGCCGCCGCTGATGGCCTGGGCCAGCGCGCCGTCCACGGCCTGGTTCAGCTCCAGCGCCGCATTGTTGATGATGGCGCCGCTGCCCAGGTTGTTCGAAGACGCAATGAGGCGTCCTGCATTGATGAGGGTGCCGCCGGTGGAGGTGTTGGCGCCGGTCAGGGTCAGTGTGCCCGCTCCGGTTTTGGTCAGGCTGCCGCCGCCGCTGATGGCTTGGTTCAGGGTGGCGTCCACGGCCTGGTTCAACTCCAGCGCCGCATGGTTGGCGATGGCGCCGCTGCCCAGGCTGGCGGCGGAGGCCACCAGCCTGCCTGCGTTGATGGCGGTGCCGCCGGTTGACGTGTTCGCGCCCGTAAGAACCAACGTGGCGTCGCCCGTCTTGATCAGGCTGCCGCTACCGCTGATGGTTTGGGCCAGGATGGCATCGCTGGCCTGGTTCAGTTCCAGCGCCGCATTGTTGATGATGGCGCCGCTGCCGATGCTGGTCGCCGACGCCACCAGACGCCCGGCGTTGATGATGGTGTCGCCGGTGGCGCTGTTCGGCCCCGTCAAGGTCAGCGTCGCGTTGCCTTGCTTGATGAGGTCGCCATTGCCGCCGATTGCGCCGCTCAGGAGCAGATCGTGGCTGCCGTCCACCGTCAACGCCTGATCGAGCTGCATGCGGTTGCCCACCGCCATGCTGCTGGCGGTATCCAGATGGGCAGCGCCGGTGACGTGCAACCTACCGCTTCCGAGGGCCGCTTGCTGCCCCAGTATCAAGGTACCGGCATTGAGCTGCGTGTTCCCTGAGTATTGGTTATTACCGTTGAGTTCGAGCGTACCGCTGCCCAGCTTGACCAGCCCCCCTGCGCCGGCAATGTCGCCGTTCAGCGCAAGGTTGTTGCTTCCCGCCAAGGTCAGATCCGCGTCCAGGGCAATGGCGTTGGACAGCGCGATTGCAGCGCTGCTGTCCAACGCAGCCGCCCCCGTGACGCGCAGGCTGCCACTGCCCAGCGCGCTGCCAGTGCCCAGCAACAGTTTGCCTCCCGCCAGGCGGGTGCCGCCGGTGTAGCTGTTGTTGCCATTGAGCGCCAAGGTGCCAGCGTCCAGCTTGGCCAGCGTGGCGTTGCCGCCCAGGTCGACATTCAGCGTGGCCGTCTTGCCGGCGTCTACGCGGATGGCGGCATAACCGGCGGATCCGTCCACCAGTTCCAGCTTCCCGGCCGCTCCCGCCGTCAGCAGATAGCCGTCACTGGTGAACTGCATCCCGGTGGTGCGCTGGGTTCCTTCCACGGTAACCGTGCCGGGGCTGCCCGCGAACACCGCAAAGCTGTCATTCCATCCCGCGTTGAACCCGCCGCTGGCGATGGTCCAGTTGGTGTTGCTGCTATTCCATACACCGCTGCCGCCCTCGACGTTACCGTTTCCGGCAGGCTCGCTGCCGTCCCAGAAGCGGACGTTGGACGTTCCCCCCACCACCAGATTGACCTGACTGGCAACGCTGGTCTGTACTTCCAGGTCGTTGGCGCGTACGCCTGAGGGCAGTGTCCCGAACGCCAGTCCGCGATCGGTCAGCGTGCCGACGTAGTCGAACAGGCGATACACGCCGATCCCGAAGCCACCGGTGTCGATGATGTTGAGCTTGCCATCCAAACTCAGGTTGCCAGCGACCTTGGCCAAGGCTGGCGCATTGGGCGAGGCGACGCCCAAGGCCGCGTCGATCTGGGAGTCGCCATTGAGCGCCAGCGCCCCCAGACTCAATGTGGCGCCGCTGGCCAGCCCCAGGCGGCCGCCATCGGCAATGCTGACGGCTCCGGTCAGCGTGCCCGAGCCCGTCAGCGTGGCGCCGCTGGCCACGGCAACGCTGCCAGATCCCAGCGTGCCGTCCACGCGCAGCGTACCCGCATCCACCGTCGTGGCGCCGGCCAGGATGCTATTGCCGCTGAGAACCAAGGAGCCGTTTCCGGTCTTGTTCAGGCCGCCGTTGCCGTTCAGCGCGCCGCTGAAGCTGCCAGCCTGCACATTGAAGGATCCGGCCCGGAGGTCCACGCTGCCCGCGCCATTGAGTTGCCCCGCGCTGCCGCCCTGGTTCAACTGCAGGGTGGCGCCGGACGCGACGTTGACCTGGCTTGGGCTGCCCAGGCCACTGGCGGCGCTGCCGATCAAGCGGCCGGCATCGATGTTGTAGACGCCGCCAAAGGTATTCACGCCGCTCAGGGTCAGCGTGCTGGCCCCGGACTTGGTCAGGCCGCCGTTGCCGCTGAGCGTGCCCGTCAGCGCCAGGCCTTGGGTGCCGGCGAAGGTCAGCGAACCGCTGATGTCTACCGCGTTGGCCAGCGTCACGAAAGCGGTGCTGTCCAGCCTCGCAGTGCCAGCCACGTCCAGACGGCCGCTGCCCAGCGCCTTGTCATGGCCCAGAGCCAGGGTGCCGGCGTTGAGCGTGGTGACGCCGCTGCGGCTCAGGTTGCTGCCGCCAAGGATCAGCGTGCCGTTGCCGTTCTTGATCAGATCGCCGCCGCTCCTCATCTCGCCCGTCAGGGCCAGGCTATTGGCGCCATCCACGGTCAATGCCGCGCCCAGGTGCACCTCGTTGGCCACGGTGATGCTGTTGGCAGCCTGCAAGGTAGAGGCCGAATTCACGTTCAGAAGCGTGTTTCCCAGCGATGTGTCCTGCCCCAGGCGCAGGCCGCCGCCGTTCAGGGTAGTCTGGCCGTCCAGCGCATTGGCGCCTGTCAGGCTTAGCGTACTGTTGCCCTGCTTGACCAGGTCGCCGGTGCCAGACAACGTGCCAGAGAGGGTCAAGTCTCGATCGCCGACGAGGGCCACGGTCCCGCTGACCCACACATTGGTGCCGACATTCATGCCCGCCACGCCCGCCTCGATCGACGTGCCATTGATGGCGTTGAGGATCCCCGTACCGAGCGCCAACGGATTGCCGATGACCAGCCTCCCGCCGGTCAGATTGAGGTTGCCGAGCATGTTGTTGACGCCGTTGAGCGTCAGGGTGCCGCTGCCCGCTTTGATCAGGCCGCCGACACCACTGACGTTTCCGTTCAGGGTCAGATTGGTTCCCACACCCGTCTGCACCGTGGACACGCCATTGAGCACCTGGCTGTTGGCCAGTGCGACATCGATGATGTCGGTCGCCAAGGTCGTGCCGCTCCCCAGCGCCACGCTGCCTGTGCCCAATGCCCGGTCGTGGCGCACGACCACGGTGCCGGCGCTGAGCGCAGTGCCTCCGGTCCAGCTGTTGTTTCCGCTCAAGATCAAGGAACCGGCGCCTGTCTTGGTGAGCTTGCCGGCGCCCTGGATTGGCGCGCCGATCAGCGCGCTGACGTCGGTATCTGTGATTACCTGCGCGATGCCGTTTGAGCCGTTTATAAGGTTCAGCGCACCGGACGCGTCAAGCTGGCCGACGATGTAGCCGTCGGTTTTGAACTGCATGGCGCGGACATCCTGGGCGCCGTTCACCATTACCAGGCCGTTCTGCCCCAGGAACACCGCGTTGGTGCCTTTCCAGACGCCGTTGTCATTGCCGGAAGACTTGGTCCAGTTGCTGTTGACGCTATTCCATATCCCGCTGCCGCCCTCCACGACGCCGTTGGCGACAGTATTGCCGCCATCCCAATACTGCGTGCCGAGGGTAGGCGAATTGATGACGAGGGTCAGCGTCTTGCCTGCGATGTCGAAGACCCGCCCCACATCGACGGTGCTCAGATCGCTGGGCGTACTGGCGGCAACGAGGTTGGTGCCGGTCAGGCTACCGGTGTAATTGAACAGACGGTAGTTGCCATTGGCCAGGTTGCCCGCGTCGATGATGTTGAAGGTGCTGCTGGTGATCGACAAGTTGCCCTGGATGTTGACCATCGGCGTAAGGCTCGGCGCGCCCAAGGCGAGATCGAGTGTGGCGCCGTTGCTCAGAGTCAAGGAACCCGTGGTCAGGGTATTGCCGCTGCTCAGGGCGAGGCGGCCGCCGCCGGCGACGGTCACGGCGCCGCTCAGGGCGCCGCTGCCGCCAAGCGTGCCGCCGCTGCGGACGTTGACCATGCCGCTGGCCAGGCTTGCGCCGGCAGCGAGGTCCAGGCGTCCGCCGTCTATCGTGGTGAAACCGCTGAAGGTGTTGATGCCGCCCAGGGTCAGCTTGCCGCTGCCCGTCTTGGTGAGGGTGGCGCCCGCCGAGCCGGAGATCGCGCCATTGAGGGTGATGGCGTTGGAACCCGTCACGGTCAGGCCATTGGTCCCCGCAGGCACGTTCAATGCCAGGGAGATGGGATTGTTCACGGTCAGCTGGCTGGCCGAGCTGCGCAGGGTCCCCCCCGCGGCCGTAATTACGCCGCTGCCAGCGAAACCGCCGTTGTCCACCACCAACTCGCCGCCCGTCAGGCTGGTGCTGGTGGCCGCGCCGCTCAACAGCGCGCCGTTGACGGCCCAGGTCCCGCCTTCGACTTGCAGGTTGCTGAAGTTGGTGTACACCGACGAGAAAATCGCACCGCTCCCGGCGGCGCTCGAATCAAACCCGTTGCGCAGGGTCAGCGTGTTGTTGCCATTGGCGCCGCCATCGACGATGCCGACCGGCGCGAATGCCAGGTTGACGCCCAGATTGTTGCCCAGGACGCCGCTGGAGCCGCTGCCCGAGACGCTGCTGCCGGTGACCGCGATGAACTGGTTGGTACTGCCCGCCCCCAGCGACACGCTGCCATATATCGTGCCGCTATTGGTGAAGACATTGCCCTGGCCTGACGTTTCGAACGCGACCCGGCCATGGATGGTGGCGCGATTATTCAGGTGGACCCGGCCGCCGCCATAGACGGCGATCACCGGCCTGGCATCGGCAGCCTCGATGGCGCCGCTTAGCGCCCTGGAGCCGATGGTGCCATTGTTGTCGATGGCGGTCAGCCCGCCGCCGGCATTTTTCACCTCGATCGCCATGCCGTCGAACGTGGACAGGCTCGGCGGCAAATTGCCTGACGCGCCGTATATGGCGGCGCCGCTGCTGTTGGTGATGGTCAGGTTGGATGCGACGCCTCCCTCCATTTTCAGCGCCGTGGTGGACTGGTTGAAAGTGCCCCCGCCCGTCGGGTCGAAGACGCCGCTGTTGTTCACCGTAATCCCGCGGCCGAGCAGGTGCATCGAGGGCAGGCCGATGACGCTGGAACTGACCGTAGCACCGTTCTGAATATCAAAGAGGAGGTCGTTGCCGGTGACGAAGTAGTCCTGGACCGTGCCGCTACAGGTGAGCGTAGTGCCGTCCGCAGGCGCCACAGGCGTACAGGCGGCGTAGGCCGCGCTGTTGCCAAGCGCGGCGGCCAGCAGCGTGGTCGCGGCGGTCAGCGTGGGCAAGCCGGCCCGGCGCGCGCGCCGCGGGCGTTGGCGGCCTTTGCCCGGGCCTCCAGCGATTTCGCTGACAGCCTGCCACACGCCTACGGCTGCGTTGAACACCACGCGGTAAATTCGGTTCATGGCACCTCCCAGGGGTGCATGGCCCTGGTCTACGAGTGAGATTGCAAGGATTGGAAGGGCCGTTCCGCCCGTCGTGACGCCGCATTGGACGCGGCTGGAGCCAACGTCGCTTTTGTATGCAAATTTTTACAGATCCGCACAATAAGCGATAAGCGGTAACACTGCAACGCTGGATTCTTGCGTGGCCAACACCGCGCGCCGTACCCGATCGGAAAAGATGCCAGCTAGAACAGCACGCCGTCCTGCGGCGCCAACGGCGGGGGCAGGTTCTTGTCGCCCAGCAACTCTCCGACGTTGATCTCGATGCCGCGGCACAGGGCATCCAGGGGCAGGTTGTTGGGCAGGCGGTCGAAGGGTTCCTCGATCTGTTCGCCCAAGGCGTCCAGCCCGAAGAACGTGTAGGACAGCACGCCCACCATGAACGGCGTCACCCAGCCTATGCTGCCAACCAGACAGAACGGCAGCAGCAGGCAATAGATGTAGACGGTCCGGTGCAGCAGCAGGATGTAGGCAAAGGGAATCGGCGTGCTGCGTATCCGCTCGCAGCCGCCGCCTATGTATGACAGCCGCGTGATCTGGGCATCGATGTCCGCGAGCAGGATGCTGTCCAGCCGCCCTTCCCGCCGCAACTGGGCATAGGCTTGGCTCAAGTCGCCCAGAAGCACACTGGGCGGATTCTCCGCCTGCATGATGCGGGTCGCAGTAGCGGCGGGCAGCCAGGGCTGCAGGTCTTCCTTGGGATCGCTCTGCCTCAGCATGTGCCGCAAGACATGGGCATAGGCGATGAGGCCGTGCGCCAGTTCACGCTGGCGCACGGCGGGCAGGCCGTCGGGAAGGCTCAGCGTCTGCCGCGTCAGGTTGCGGATGACGATGAGCAGCTCGCCCCAGAGCTTGCGCGCCTCCCACCAGCGTTCGTAGGCCACGCTGTTGCGGAACCCCAGGAAGATGGCCAGGGTCAGTCCGACCAGCGTCAACGGCACCGCGCCCAGCCCCACCCCGCTCAAGGGCAGCCGATGCTCCGCCAGCACCACGGCGGTGGCCAGCAGCATCATGGCGACGACGCGCTTCCAGATGATGGAAACAATCGATCCCTTCAACGTGAACAGCAGCAGCCAGGGAGAGCGGGATGCGGGGCGGACGATCATGACGGCTTACGCTTGGGCGCCTCCCTGCGCGGCTTTGCGGATGCGCACCGGTATCGACTTGTAGGAAGGCGTGCCGCATTCCTTATCGATATAGTCCAGCGGAACCAGGACATTGGCCTCGGGATAGTAGGCCGCGACCGAGCCCCGCGCGATGCTGTATTCAATCGCGGTGATGCCTGCCAGCCGCAGCGTCCGATTCCGCGACACGGTTTCTATGTCCACCAGATCACCGTGTTCCAGGCCCTGCGCGGCCAGGTCTTCCGGATTCATGAAAAGCACGTCGCGGCGGCCGAAGACGCCGCGGTAGCGGTCGTCCAATCCGTAGATCGTGGTGTTGTACTGGTCGTGGCTGCGTATGGTCACCAGCCGCAGCACCTCGTCCGGCCAGGGTTCATAACGCTCGCGCACGCCGGGGAATACCGAGAACATGGCCTTGCCGGTGGGCGTGTTCCACTTGCGCTCGGTCGGCGGCAAGGGCATGCGAAAGCCGCCGGGCACGCGGATGCGCGCGTTGTAGTCGTCGAAACCCGGAACCGTGCGCTCGATCAGGTCGCGGATGCGATCGTAGTTTTGCACCAGCCCCAGCCAGTCGACCTTGCTGTAGGGCAAGGTCGACCGGGCCATGGCGGCGACGATGGCCGGTTCCGAGCGCAGCTCGGCGGACGCCGGCTTGAGCTTGCCCGCCGAGGCGTGGACCATGGACATCGAGTCCTCCACCGTCACCGATTGTGGGCCGTCGGCCTGGACGTCGAGTTCGGTGCGTCCCAGCACCGGCAGCAGGAAGGTCTCGCGCCCCACCAGCAGATGCGAGCGGTTGAGCTTGGTACCCAGATGCACGCTGAGCGTCAGTTCCTTCATGGCCGCGAAACAGAGTTCGGGATCGGGCAGGGCCACGGCGAAGTTCCCGCCCAGGCAGATGAGCGCTCGGGCGGTGCCGTCGACCATCGCTTCCATGGCCTGCACCGCGTCATGGCCATGGCCCTGCGGCGGCGTGAAGCCGAACTCCGCTTCCAGCTTTGCCAGGAACTCCGGGCTGGGCTTTTCCGTGATGCCGACCGTGCGGTTGCCCTGCACGTTGGAATGGCCGCGCAGGGGGCAGATGCCGGCGCCGGGCTTGCCGAAGTTGCCGCGCATGAGCAGCAGGTCGGCGATCAGCTTGACATTGGCCGTGCCCGTGTTGTGCTGGGTGATCCCCATGCCGTAGGTGACGATGGTGGCGTTGGACTTGGCGTAGGCCTCGGCCACATGCTCCAGGTCGGCGCGCTGCAGGCCGCTTTCGGTTTCGATGTCGGCCCAGGAGGTTGCGTGCAGGTCCGCGGCCAGCGCGTCAAAGCCCAGCGTGTGTTCCGCGATGAACGGGCGATCCAGGACGTTGCCGCGCTGCGCTTCGAGCGCCAGCAGCGCCTTCATGATGCCCTTGAGCGCGGCTGCGTCGCCACCCGCCCGGACCTGATAGTAGGTCGAGGCGATATTGGTCGAGCTGAAGGTCGCCATTTCCACGATGCTCTGCGGATCGGCGAAGCGTTCCAAAGCGCGTTCGCGCAAGGGGTTGAAGACGATGATGGGAACCTTGCGGCGCGCCAATTCGTGCAGCGTGCCCATCATGCGCGGATGATTGGTGCCAGGGTTATGGCCAATGGAAAGGATGAGCTCCGCATGGTCGAAGTCCTCCAGCGAGACCGTGCCCTTGCCTATGCCGATGGACTGCGGCAAGCCCACGCTGGTCGCCTCATGGCACATGTTCGAACAGTCGGGGAAATTATTGGTGCCGAATTCCCGCGCGAACAGCTGAAACAGATAGGCCGCCTCGTTGGAGGCCCGCCCCGAGGTATAGAACTCGGCCTGGTCAGGCGCGTCCAGGCTGCGCAGCGCCTCGCCGATGCGTTCGAACGCGGCATCCCACGATACGGGAACGAATTTGTCCGTGGCCACGTCGTAGGCCATCGGGTGAGTCAGGCGGCCGAAGTCCTCCAGCTCGTAGTCCGACAGCGCCAGCAATGAAGACACCGTGTGCTGGGCGAAGAAATCCGGCGTCACGCGCTTGCTCGTCGCTTCCCAGGTAACCGCCTTGGCGCCGTTCTCGCAAAACTGGAACGTGGAGCGGTGCTCCTTGTCCGGCCACGCACAGCCTGGACAATCGAAACCCGCCGGCTGGTTGGTACGCAGCAGGACGACGGGGGCCTCCACCACTTCCATCTGTTGCCGCACGGCCTGGGCCGTGGCCTTCAATGCCCCCCAGCCGCCCGCCGGACCGTCATAGGGGCGGATGCCGGGTACTTCACGTCGTTGTTTCATGGCTGGTCTCCTTCAAGCGCCCAATTCCCGGCAGCATGCGGCAACGACAAGAAATGATCTAATTTTTCCTGTGAACCTTTTGATAATCCATGGTTATCAAGGTTTGGCCGCCAGCGAGTGGTTGAGGACGGCCTCCAGGTCCATTTGGCCGGCGATCTGCCAGGCGGCGTCCGATAAGGCAGGCGGCTTGTCGCGCCGCAGCCTGACCAGGCAGACGTCCTCGGCGTGTTCGGGAATGATGGGATGCGCCAGCAGCCCGGCCCCTTCATACTGGGCGGGCAAGGCGCTCAGGGGCATGATGGAGAAAGCCCGCCCGCTCTGGCATTCCGTCAGCAGCACACGGATGTCGTTGCTTTGCAGCACCACTCGCGGCTTGGCTTCCACGCTCTCGAAACATTTGTTCAAGGTCTGGCGGTTTTGCATGTCCGGGCTGAGCAGGCAGAGCGGAAGTTCGCCCACTTCCGACCAATCCAATTGGCGCGGCAAGGAGGCCTGCTCGTTCGCCACCAGCACGTAGCGCTCGGCGTACAGCGGCATCACGTCAAAGTCGGCGCTGTCGAGCACGGACCGCTCATAGAGGATGCCCAACTGGATTTCCTGGGCCTTCAGCCGGCGCAGGATTTCCGGAGTGCTGAGCGAGGTGACTTCCAGCGTCAGCTGGGGAAGGATCTCCCGATACTGGGCGCTGAGCAGCGTCGCCGCATGGTTGGCAGTGGGAATGGCGCCTATCGCCAGGTGGCCTTGCGGCACGCTGCGCACGAGATCGGCCTCCTGCCGCAGTCCCTCCAGCGAAGCCATCACCTGCCGCACCCATTGGATCACCCGCTCGCCTTCGGGCGTAATGCCTTCGAAGGTCCGGTTGCGCTTGACGATCGTGATTCCGAGTTCGCGCTCCAGTTCGCGGATGCCGTTGGACAGCGCGGGTTGCGAGACATGACAGCTTTCCGCCGCCCGTCCGAAATGCCGGTATTTGTCCAGGGCCAGGAGATAGGAGAGCTGACGGATAAACATGGACATCCCCGGATTTCATCGTCGACTTCACGGCTTATAGCGCAAGCGGTTCAGGTCCGCTTGCAAGCCATGCGGCCGATCTTACTCCCGGCGCTTGCTGGCGCGATGCGCCATGTAGCCGAAGACGCAGGCGGCGGCGATGCTTGCCACCCAGACCGCAAGATGCAGCGGCCGTGCCCAAGCCGACCTCAGGCTCTCGTCGAACGCCATCGCCAGCATATCGGCAGAAGCCACGGCCAGCCATAGCAGCGCCGCCGCCCGCCATTGCTCCGTCCACAAGCGGCGCTCGCCTCGCACCAAGGCATGCACGCCGCAAACCATCCATGCCAGAAAGAAAGCCGTCACCTCGCGTTCATGCAACCCCGCCGCATGTGGCCAGGCCAGGCGATTGGCCAGCAGGTACGCGGCGCAGGCGCACGTCGGGCCGCAGATCATCGCCACATTCAACCGGTGCGCAGCGCGGCCGAAGCGGGAGGCGGCCGCCGCCGGCCGCGCCGTGTACAGGACCAGTCCCGTCGCGATCATGGCGGCGCCTGACAGGGCCAGCAGGAAGTACAGCGCGCGCAGCAGCGGCGCGGCGTAGTAGCCATAGTGCAGCCCTCCGAGCGTCCGGATCAGTTGCAAGGATCCAGGATAGGCGGTTTGCGCATCGACGACCCGGCCCGTCGCCGCATCCAGGCTGACGCGGTCGGGAAAGGCCAGCAGGCGGTCATCGTACCGGCGCCAGACATCCGCAAGCGCGCCTTGAGTGCCAGGCTGCCTGACCGTGATCGCGGCGATCTTGCCCGCGCCCAGTTCCGCCTCGGCGCGCTGCGCCAGGGCGGCCAGCGGCAGCATTGCGCTCGCACCGCTGCGCGGCGAACTGGCCGGCGGCTGCGGAAACACGTCCGCCACCATCGCCGCCACGTCGCCGCCATAGCGGCTTTGCACGCCTGCGGGCAGATAGCCCAGCAACAGCGTGCTCAAGGCGGTGAGCAGGATCATGCAATGAAACGGCAGCGGCAGCACCGACAGGACGTTGTGCGCATCGAGCCACGCGCGGCCGGGCGAAGCACGCGGCCTGAACAGGAAGAAATCCGCGAAGAAGCGCCGGTGCACAATGACGCCGGAAACCAGCGCCGCCAGCAGCGCCAGGGTACAGGCGCCGACCACCCAGATGCCGGCCTGGCCAGCATGCAGGCTGTAGTGGAACTCGACCAGGAAGTCGCCGCCCTCGGTGTCACGCGGCACGATCTCGCGCCCGCTGGCCGGATCGAGCAGCACGGCGCCGCCGCCCTTTTCATCCTCCCATGACAGCCCCAGCAGGGAACGGCGCGCATCCGGCAGCTCGATGCGCCAGGAAGCCGCCGCCGCGGCATTGCGCGCCAGCCAGTCTTGCGCGCGCTCCAGGGTTGGCGGCTGGTCCGCTCGACCAGCCGCGGAACTCTCCGGCTTCATCCAGAGGCTGATTTCAGGCGCGTAGACACTGAGCGCGCCCGTCAGGAACACTGCAAACGCCAGCCAGCCGAACAACAGGCCGACCCAGGTATGCAGCCAGGCCATGCGCTGGCGCAGGCTTCCTTCCGGATAGGCGTTCATGCCGCCGCTCCCCACGCCATGGCCCAGCAGCCCGCGCAGCCTGCGGCAATGATCAGCCACACGCGGCCCACGCTGCGGGCCGCGAAAGCCCATATCGCGAGGCCCACGTGCGCGGGAATGGCGGCCAAGGCCGGATAGAGGATGGCGTCGGCAGGCGGCAGCGGCAGTCGCGCCGCCGCTGCCACAGCGGCCCAAACCAGCGCATACGCGCCCAGCGTGGCCGCGCCCGCGCGCGCCGTCACGCCGCGCCAATTGCCGTGCGGCCTCACCATGCGTACCGCAGCGTGGCCAACACCAGCCGCCCGGCGCCGTAGGTGCACGACGTGGTGGTCACGCAAGTGCCCACATACGTGCGGTCGAACAGGTTGCTGGCGTTCAGCGACAGCGTCATGCCCCGCATCGCGGGCTGCATCCGGCCCAGGTCGTAGGACAGGGCGGCATCGACCAGCGTCACCGCCGGAATGCGCAAGGTGTTGGCCGCATCGCCCCAGTCGGCGCCGATGTAGCGCACGCCCGCTCCCAGTCCCAGACCCTGCAGCGGCCCCTCCTGCACCTTGTATGCCAGCCATGCCGCGGCCTGGTGCGCCGGCGCGTAGTACTGCTTCTTGCCCTGCCGCGACTGCGGCGCGCCATCGACGATGTCGACGTTGGAACTCTTGGTCACCACGGCGTCGACGTAGGAGTACGAGGCGATCACGTCCCAGCCGCGCGCGAGGCTGGCCTTGCCTTCCAGTTCGATCCCGCGCGAGCGGACCTCGCCCGCCTGCAGCTGGAAGCCCGGCGGACGGCCCTGCGTGGTATCGCTGGTCAGCACGTTGGTTTGCGTCAATTGATAGGCCGACAGCGTCACCATGCTGTCGCTGCCCGGCGGCTGGTACTTCAATCCCGCCTCGATCTGCCGGCCCTTGGTCGGCTGGAAGGGGTTGCTCTCGTAGTCGGTGCCGCCCGTGGGCGCGAAGGACGTCGAGTACGCCACATAAGGCGCCAGGCCGCTTTCCAGCATGTAGGTCAGGCCCGCCCTGCCGGTAAAGGCCGAATCGTTCTGCGCGACCTTGCCGGACGTCAGCAGATTGCGGGTCGTGCCGCGCGCCATGTCGTAGCGGCCGCCCAGCGTCAGCAGCCAGTTGCCGTACGAGATCTGGTCCTGCGCGTAGACGCCGGACTGTTCGGTGCGCTGGCGCGAATCGATGCGGGGAATCAGGTCCGAGACGCCCGGCCGGGGCCGCCCATACACCGGATCGTAGAGGTCCAGCGGCGGCACGCCGGCGATGACGTTGGCGAACTGGTAGGTGTCGCGCATGTCCAGATAGTCGAAGCCAGCCAGGAACTCGTGCCCGACCTGGCCGGTGTTGAAGCGCGCGACGGCCTGGGTATCCACGTTCAGCGTCGCCCCGGTGCCCTTGCCCTGCGACATCGAACGCGACCAGGTGCGCATGTCCACCGGATTGAGCATATAGCCCACGGTGGTGCGCGCCTCGCCCCGCATGTGGCTGTAGCGCAGTTGCTGCCTGACGGTCCAGGTGTCGTTGAACTGGTGCGAAAACAGATAGCCCGCCGAGTACTGCTCCCGGTCATAGGTATCCCAGCCGGGTTCGCCGGTATAGCGGTCGCGGGGAATGCGGCCGTTGGGATTGGAGTAAAGCGTGCCTGCCGCCGGCAGATTGCCGTACATGGGCACCTGGTGGTCCTTTTGATAGAAGCCCAGCAAGGTCAGCGAGGTGGCCGCCGACGGGCGCCACGTCAATGCCGGAGCGACGAAGGTCCGGTCCTCTTCCGAGTAATGGGCGGACTGGGCCGCATCGCGCTGCAATGCGACCAGGCGATAGCTCCACTGTCCGTCCTGGTCCATCGGGCCGCTCAAATCGGCGGCAGCCTGGATCCGGCCATAGCTCCCGGTCTGCAACTCGATCTCGCGCTGGGGCGCCGGCGTCGGCAGCTTGCTGACCATATTGATGAGGCCGCCGGGCGTATTCTGGCCGTACAGCACCGAGGACGGCCCTTTCAGCACTTCCACCCGCTCCAGCCCGTAGGGCTCGATCTGCAGCATGCCGAAGCTGTATGCGCCAAATGGCAGCCGGGCGCCGTCCAGGTTGTTGCGCGCGGCGTGGCCGCCGCGCAGGTAGATGTTGTCGTAGCGCAGATCGGCGCTGCCGCCCGGCGAATAGGCGCCCGGCGTGTAGGCCAGCGCCTCGACGATGCTGCGCGCGCCTCGCATCGTTATCTCGTCGCGCGTGACCACGTTCACCGTCTGCGGGATTTCCAGGATGGGCGTGTCGGTCTTGGTGCCGCTGGCGCTGCGCTGCGCCACGATGCCGGCTACGGGTCCGTAGGCCGACTCGTCCGTGCCCTCCACCCGCACCGCCGGCAGCACTGCTGCCGGCTCGTTGGGCACGCGCCTCAGCGTGTAGACATTGGCGCCATCGCGCCGCGCCGCCAACAGCGTGCCCGCCAGCAATTTGGCCAGCCCCGCCTCGACCGTCCATGCGCCTTGCAGCCCGGCCGTGCGCAAGCCTTCGGCCAGCGCCGGGTCGAACGAAAGATTGATGCGAGCCACCCCGGCGAAGGCCGACAGCGCCGGTCCCAGCGGGCCCGCCGGAATGTCGAACCGTGCCTGGACGGCTGCGCCGGACGTATTCGCAGCCGGCTGCGCGTGGATGGCCGGCGCCACTGCCACCAGTGCCGCGCAGAGCGCGCCAGCGGCGGCGCGGCGGTTCGTGCGGCAAGCTGACGTGGCCGCGTTGTTCTTGCTTGAAAGCATGCTGATCCCGACGAAGTACGAGCGAAGGTGCTATATGGACTTGTCGGACGAAGCGAAAAAAGGGGCCAAAAATCCGCGCGCCACGGTCAGGCCGGCGCCACGCTGACCCAGTAGCGGCTGCGCGAAACCACCCGCACCGGCAGGCTGCGCGACACCGCCAGCAGCACCGCATCGGTGTCATCCACCTGGAACCCGCCCGAGATGCGCAGATCGGCCACCGCCGGATCGCAGCGCAACAGGCCCGGGCGATAGCGCGCCAGCTCCTTCAGGAAGTCGGCCAGCCTCATGTCTTCCGCATAAAGCACGCCATCCAGCCAGGCTTGCGGCGGATGGACATAGGCGCGAGGCGCCAGGACTTCACGGTCCGAAAACTCGGCGCATTGCCCTGCCGCCAGCACGACGCCCGCCGCCGCCGCACGCGGCTGCAGCCGAACCTGCCCTTCGATCACCGCGACCCGGCTGCGCGCATCCAGTTGCCGCACGCCGAAGTACGTGCCCAAGGCCTGCACGCTGCCTTCGGCGGTGCGCACCCGCAGCGGCCGAGGGTCCGGCCGCGCCGCATGGGCCGAACGCAGCAGGATTTCGCCCTCCCGCAGCAGCACCAGACGTTGTTCCGCCGAATAGTCCAGGTCCACCGCCGAGGCGGTATTGAGCGCCAGCACGCTGCCGTCCGGCAGCTGGAACTGCCGGCGTTCGCCACTGCTGGTGGCGTAGTCCGCCGTCCAGCTCTGCCAGGGCGCCGTGCGCCATGCCAGCCAGCCCGCGGGCCCCCCCACGATCAGCCCCGCCAGCACCCGCAGACCCGCGCGCCGCGTCGCGTCCGCGTTCATGGCGGCCCGCCCCAGCCCCGGCGGCAAGCCGCCGAACTTGGCCAGGACAGCCTGCGCCCGGGTCCAGGCGCGGTCGTGCTCGGGGCTGCGTTGGCGCCAACGCTCACAGGCCAGCTTGTCCGCATCGGAGAAGCGACCCGAATGCAACCGCACCAGCCAATCCGCGGCTTCGCCCGCGATCTTCGGATCGATGGCGTCCGTCGCTGCCGTCATGACGCCGCCAGGATGCAATGCTTGAAGGCCTCGGCCATGTAGCGCTTGACCGTGCGCACGCTCACCCCCATCTCGACGCCGATCTGCTCGTACGTCAGGCCGTCGAGTTGCGACAGCAGGAATGCGATCCGGGCCTTGTCCGGCAGGGCCGCCAGCAAGGCGTCCACCTCGCGCAGCGTCTGCAGCACCATCAGGCGCTGCTCTTCCGACGGCGCATGCCGCGCCGGCATGGCCGCGAGGGCGTCGAGGTAGGCCTGCTCCAGCGCATGGCGCCGGTACAGGTCCACCATCAAGCGCTTGGCGATGGTGGTCAGGTAGGCGCGCGGCTCCTGCAACTCCGGCATGGCGCGCCGGCGATAGCTGCTCAGCAACCCGACAAACGTGTCCTGGGCCAGGTCGGCGGCGTCGGCGCTGTTGCCCAGCCGCCGGCGCAGCCAGCCGAACAGCCAGCCGTGATGCGCGTCGTAGATGCGCTGCACGGCGACGGCGCAAGTCGGGTCGGGGGGAGGCATGGCGAGGACGTGGTCGGATTACTTCGATAATGGGAATTAATCGCAATTATCGCCACAAATCCGCCCTCCGGCAATCCACGGTTTCCGATCGCACGGCCCCGGCCGGCGCGGCCGATCGAGCGAACGAAACCGGATTGGACTGGGAGCCTGCGCCAGCTCGCGGCCAGCGGCGGCCGCTTTCAAAGCGCTTTGCCGTATGCCTCGAAGTCCTCCGGATCCAGCCAATCTTTCAAAGCCTCGGCATCCGGCGGCTGCGGCGCCGTCGGCCTGGCGCTGGGCGTCCTGCTGAAGCGCGGAGCCGGCGCGGGCTGCGTGATGCCGTCCACCTCCAGCAGCGTGCCGCGCGCCCTGACCTGCGGATGCATGGCGGCGTCCCTCAGCGTCTGCACGGGCGCCACGCATACATCCAGATGTGCCAGCCTTTCGCACCAGTCGTCGCGACTGCGCTGGGCGAAGGCCGCAGCCAGCACCGTCCGCAAACGGGGCCACGTGTTCCTGTCCTGGTGGTCCCCCAGTTCGCGGATGGCATTGTCGTCCAGGCCCAACTGCCGCAGCAGCAGCTCGTGGAAGCGGCGTTCTATCGGGCCGACCGAAAGCCATAGGCCGTCGGCGCATGGGTACACGTCATAGAACGGCGCGCCCGAATCGAGGATGTTGCTGCCCCGTTGGGACTGCCATGCGCCCGACGCGGCCAGGCCGTAGAACGCCGTTGCCATCGAGGCCACGCCGTCCATCACGGCGGCATCCACCACCTGGCCCTGCCCGGACTGGCGCGCTTCGATGATGGCGGCCAGCATGCCCAATGCGAGATAGGGGCCGCCGCCGCCGAAATCGCCCACCAGCGCGAGCGGCGGCGTGGGCGGCTGGCCTGCGCGGCCGATGGCGTCCAGCACGCCGGTGACGGCGATGTAGTTGATGTCATGTCCGGCCACTTGCGCCAGCGGGCCGTCCTGCCCCCAGCCGGTGATGCGGCCGTAGACCAGCCGGGGGTTCTCCGCCAGGCAGGCTTGCGGCCCCAGGCCCAGCCGCTCGGTCACGCCGGGACGGAATCCTTCGATCAGCCCGTCGGCCTTGCGCAGCAACCGCAGCACCAGGGCGACGGCGCGCGGGTCCTTCAGGTCCAGCGCGATGGAACGCCGGCTGCGCAGCAGCAGGTTGTACTTCAGCTCGCGCTTGACCCCCAGGTCGGCGGGCTCCTTGCGTTCGATCCGCAGGACGGTCGCGCCCATGTCGGCCAGCAGCATGGCCGCCATCGGTCCCGGACCGATGCCGGCCAGCTCGATGATCCTGATTCCAGCCAAAGGTCCCATGTGTTCGTCTCCCCATGCATGGCGGCGCATGTGCCGCCGGATCAACACAATTCAATGGCGATGGCCGTGGCTTCGCCTCCGCCCAGGCACAGGCTGGCCACGCCGCGGCGCAGGCCGCGCCGCTCGAGCGAGTGCAGCAGCGTGACGATGATGCGCGCGCCGGTCGCGCCCACGGGATGCCCCAACGCGCAGGCGCCCCCTTCGACGTTGACCCGCTCGGCGGGCAGGCCCAGGTCGCGCAGCGCGATCAGGGCAACCACCGCGAAGGCTTCGTTGATCTCGTACAGGTCCACCGAGTCGCGACTCCAGCCCACCCGGTCGAGCAGACGCGCGATAGCGTGCACCGGGGCGACCGGGAACTGTCCCGGCGCCAGCGCTGCGGCGGCATGTCCGACGATACGCGCGCGCGGCGTCAGTCCCAGCGCCGCCACATGGCTTTGGCGCGTCAGCGCCAGCGCGGCCGCACCATCCGAGATCGAGGACGCGTTGCCGGCCGTGACCGTGCCGTCCGTGGAGAATACCGGCTTCAGACCGGCCAGCCGCGTCGCGTCGCAAAGGCCCGGCGTCTCGTCGTCGACAACGAGCGCGCCTGGCGCCACGCCGCGGCGATTCCGCGCCGCGATGGGCGCAATCTCCGCCGCGAAAGCCCCGGAGGCGATGCTGCCCTGAGCCCGCAATACGCTCTGTTCCGCATAGATATCCTGTTGGGCGCGGCTGAAACCGTGCTCGCGCGCCGCCAGATCGGCGTAGTGCCCCATCAGATGGCCTTCGTAGGCGTCCTGCAGGCCATCGCGGTACATATGGTCCAGCAATTGCCCAGCGCCCAGCCGGTATCCCTGCCGCGCCCTGGGTATCAGGTGCGGCGCGTTGCTCATCGACTCCATCCCGCCGGCCAGCACCAGGTCCGCCGATCCGGCGCTCAAGATGTCGTGCGCCAGGGTTACGGCCTTCATGCCCGAGCCGCACATCTTGCTTAGCGTGGTCGCCTGCACCGTGATTGGCAGCCCCGCGCCCAGCACGGCCTGGCGCGCGGGCGCCTGCCCCAGTCCGGCGAACAGGCAGCAGCCCATCAATGCCTCCTGGGCGGCATCGGGTGCCAGACCCGCCTGACGGATTGCGGCGGCCAGCGCATGAGCGCCCAGCTCGGGCGCGGTGTAGTGCGACAAGGCTCCCTGAAAAGCGCCAATGGGCGTGCGCTGCGCGCCGACGATGACGACGGGATCTGAATGGTTGGACATGAGTCGATACCTCGATTGCAAGGGAGTTCGAAGAATGCGCGGCTGTCGGTCCGCCTTGCGCTACGCGGCAACGCGCGCCGGCACAGCCGACATGACGCCGCGCACGAAGTCCAGCAAGGTCGGGCTGTCGCCGGCCAGCAGTTGCCTGCCGATCAGGCTGGCGCACTCGTCTTCGCTCGTGCCGGTGGCGCGCCACTCATGCAGCCGCGTGGTGTATATGCCCAGGGCCAGCTCTTCGGTGATCCCGATTGCACCGTGTATTGCGTGCGCCAGGGCGCACACCAGTGGAATGGCTTCGCCTGCCCGCAGCCGCGCGCAGGCCGCAAGCGTGGCGTCGGGAAACAGGGCCCCGCTGGCGCATGCCAGCCGTGCTGCCATGGCGGTGGATGCCACCTGCTCCGCGAGCATGCTGATCTCTTGCTGGATCGCCTGGAAGCGCCCCAGCGCTTTGCCGAACTGCTGGCGCTCGCCTACAAAGGCGACGCAGCGATCGAGCACCGCCTGCATCGCGCCGGCTATTCCGGCGGCGTCGGCGGCGTCACGCCAGGCCCGCACGGCGTCGTCCGGCAAGGCGATGCGGCCAAGGACCGCCGGTGAGTCCGCCCATTCGGGCGCGGCGCTCGCGCGCGGCCGGAACAAGCCGGGGTCCGACGCGGCGGGCGCGGCCACCAGCAACAGGCCGTCATCGCGCTGGACCAACAGGGTGCGCGCCAGTCCGGCTCCTGGCGTCTGGACGCAACGCAGGCCGCGCGGCCCCGGCAGCGCTCGGGCCAGGGCGATGGGCCCTTCGGGCACGGTCTGGCCGCTGGTGCGCAACAAGGCGCGCGCGAGCATGGTGTCGGCCAGCGGGTAAGGCAGCGCCAGGGCGCCCGCCGCACGCAGCAAACCCTCGGCGTCCTCCAGCGACAGTCCTGCGCCGCCCAGTTCCGCGGGCGTCAACGCGTCCACGTAACCGAGCGCATCGATGTCCCGCCACGTATCGGCGACGAGATTGTCCGCCCCAGCGCCCTCGCCGGCCGCCTCGATCTCGCGGACCCGCTCCAGCGGACACAAGCCAGCCAGGGCGCGCGCAAATTCGTCGTACAGGTCTTGCTGCATGGATGCCGGCATGGGCCCTCCTTCAGTGTTCGATGGGCCTTAGCGCAGGCCTAGCTCGCGCGCGATGATGCCGCGCAGGATATGGCGGGTACCGCCGCGCAGTGAAAAGGTCGGATTGATCAGGGTCAGGTAGGCCAGCGTGCGGGCAAGCGTCTCGTCAGGCGCCGCACCGGCGTCCGCGCGCAAGGCCTGGCCTATCCATTCGGGCACGGCCTGTTCGAACTCCGTACCCAGGTCCTTCACCAGCACGGCCGCAAGACTGGCGTCGGCCCCTTCGTTCAGGCGCTGCGTCACCGCCAGCGACATGGCCCGCAGCACCGTCAGCCGCCCGGCCAGGCGCCCCGCCAGGCGGATCTGCGCCTCGTCCGGCGAGGAAGCCCGGCGCAGATGCGCGAGCCAGCCGTCCATCAGCACCATGCTGGAATAGATCCGCTCCGGACCGCTGCGTTCCAGCGCCAGTTCAGCCGTGACCTGCCGCCAGCCGCTGCCCTCTTCGCCTACCAGCGCATCGCGCGGCAGGCGGACGTTGTCGAACAGGACTTCACAGAAATGCGCATCTCCCGCGATGTCGCGGATCGGACGAATTTCAATGCCGGGCAAGGACAGGTCGAAGATCATCTGCGACAGCCCTTTGTGCCGGTCTTCCGGCACGCCCGAGGTGCGTACCAGCGCGCACATGTAATGCGAGCGGTGGGCGTTGGTGGTCCAGATCTTGCGGCCGTTGAGCAGCCAGCCGTCGCCATCAGGGGTAGCGCGCGTGCGCACGCTGGCGAGGTCGGATCCGGTATCGGGCTCGCTCATGCCAATGGCAAAGAAGGCTTCGCCCCGGATGATGCGCGGCAGGTAGAAGTCGCGCTGCGCCTGCGAGCCGTAACGCAGAATCAATGGCGCGGTCTGGCGATCGGCGATCCAATGCGCCGACACCGGCGCACCCGCCGCGAGCAGCTCCTCGCTCAACACGAAGCGGGCGAAATTGCTGCGTTGCGCGCCGCCATAGGCGGCGGGCAAGGTCAGGCCCAGCCATCCCTGCCTCGCCAGCGCGCGGCTGAACTCCGCGTCATAGCCCATCCAGGAGCGCGCCCGTAGGTCCGCCGGCATGTCCTTCAGCGCCTCGCGCAGAAAGGCGCGCACTGACGGACGCAACGCCTCATCCTGCGCAGGAATCGCGGCAAGCTGCAGTGCCTCGTTGATAGCGCCCAATGTGATCCCCGGAACGCGCGGCGTCACGGCGCCGCCGCGCGCATTCCAATTTGCGAAAGTGCCGTGCAAACCCGGCCCGCGGCGGAGCGCGCGGGCTTCATGGCAATCTACACGGGGGGCACATCACGGTCTAATATTAGATGTGGACCGGGCAATACATCACAAATATCGCGAGCCCGGCGCATCAAGGGAGGCGCCCGTGGAGCTACGCCAGCTCAAGCAGCTGTTGGTCCTGTCCGAAACACTCAACTTCCATCGGGCCGCCGAGCGGCTGCACATGGCACAGCCGCCACTGTCGACCGCGATCAAGAAGCTGGAACAAGAGCTCGGCGTACAGCTTTTCGATAGGCTGCCGGCCGGCCTGCAGCCCACGCCAGCAGGCCAGGTTGTGCTGCGGTATGCACGTACCACTCTGTTCTATGCCGAGGAGATCCGCCGCGCGGCGAGGGAAGGTGCCAGCGGCGAACAAGGTGTCCTGAAGGTGGGCTTTGTCGGCTCGTCCACCTACTCGCTGATGCCGCGGCTGCTGTCGGAATTCCGCAAGGACTACCCGCGCGTCGACCTGATCATCGAGGAGTCCACCACCGTCGATCTGCTGCGCCGGCTGGACGCGCACACGCTGGACGTGGCGCTAGTTCGATTCCCTGTGCTCGAACCCACGGCCGCTCGCATCACCTTGCTGCAACCCGATCATCTGATGCTGGCAGTGCCAGCGGGCAGCCGCCACGCGCAGCGCGAGGACGTCGCGTTGAGCGAACTGGCGGATGAGCCGTTCATCGGCTATTCGCGCACGCATGTTCCGGGCATGCACGCGCTGGTCATGTATGCCTTCCAGCAGGCAGGCGTGGTGCCGCGCATTGCGCAAGAAGCGATCCAGGTGCAGACCATCCTGAGCCTGGTCGAAAGCGGGCTGGGCGTGGCCATCGTGCCGGCGGTGGCCCGCCGGCAAGCGGGCAGCAATGTGCGCCTGGTCAATGTTTCGCAGCTGGCCGAAACCATCAAGGTGGGCATCGCCCTGGCAGTGCACCCGGACAATGCCACCCCTACCACCGCCAATTTCGTCGAGATGGCCTGCCGCCTGATGCGGCCGGCGCCCACGGTCGCGGCCCCCGAATGACGGGGCCTGGACGCGTCTACTCCTGCTGGATATTGGCCAGCTTGGCGATGCGCCGCATGGACTCGAGCTCGTCCTTCTGGAAGGCCGCGAGCGTCTCGGGGCCGCCGACAAACGACTCGCCGCCCAGATTGGCCATGAACGCGCGGCCCTCGTCGCTGCACACCAGCGCCTGCACTGCATCCGACACGCGCGCCACGATGGCGGGATCGACCTTCGCGGGAAAGAACGCAGCCGTCCAGGCATAGGCCTCGTAGCCCTTGGTGCCGCTCTCCTGCATCGTAGGCACGTCCGGCAGGTCCTTGATGCGCTTCGCGCTGGTCACTGCCAGCGGCCTCAGCTTGCCGCCGCGTATCAGCGGCAGCGCGGCGCTGACGTCGGCCAGGCTGTACTGCACCACGCCGCCCGCCAGATCCGCCAGGGCGGCCGACGTGCCCTTGTACGGCACGTGCGTGGCCTTGATCCCGTTCTGCTCATGGAACAGCTCCAGCACCACCTGATAGGTCGCGGTTCCGCTCGCGAAGTTCAGCTTGCCGGGCGCTTCCCTGGCGGCCGATACCAGGTCCGCCACGTTGCGGTATGGCGAGTTGGCCGGCACCACCAGCACCATGGGAAAACGCGCGATGGGCGCGACCGGCGAAAAATCCTTGATCGCGTCATAGGGCAGGTGCTTGAAGACGGCGGCATTGGTCGTCATGGGCGAATTGCTGGCCACGAACATCGTGTAGCCATCCGGCGCGGCGGTCGCCACCGCCTGGGCGGCGATGAAGCTGTTGGCGCCCGGCCGGTTCTCGACGATGAACGGCTGTCCGAACTGCTCGGCCAGATGTTTGGACAGGAATCGCGCCGTGGTGTCGGCGCCGCTGCCGGGCGGCAGCGAGACGATGATCTTCACCGGATGCGAGGGATACTTTTCCGCGGCGCGGGCGTTGCCGCCCAGCGCCAGCGCCGCGCCCAGCATCGCCGTCATGGCCAGGGTCCTGATATTCATACTTGTCTCCGCAAGGCTGTTCCATTCATAGTCATGGCCTCGCGGCCATGGCGTTTGCCATATTCATTCAGGCTGTATGCCTGCCATCCTGACCGCGTCGCCCCAGCGCCGGACCTCCTGCCCCAGATAAGCCTGGAACTCGGCGGGCGAGGAACTGCGCAGGTCTACCCCCTGCGCCGTAAACGGTCCGGCGATGGCCGGATCGCGCACCGCCGCGGCCACCGCCTGGTTCAGGCGCTGGATCACCGGCTGCGGCGTGGCAGCCGGCGCCAGCACGCCTTGCCAAGTACTCATCGTAAGGTCCTGCAAGCCGGCTTCGCGCAGCGTCGGCACCTGCGGCAACGCGGGCGACCGTTCGGCGCCGGTCACGGCCAGCGCCTTGACCCTGCCGTCACGGATATAAGGCAGCGCCGAGCTGATCGCGTCCACCATGAACTGCACCTGGCCGCCCAGCATCGCCACCATGGCCGGATTGGTGCCCTTGAAGGGAATGCCCACGGCGCGCGTGCCGGTGGCATGCAGGAACAGCGCCACGCTCAAATGCGTGATGTTGCCGACGCCGCCGGTGCCATAGCTGAGCGCATCGGGACGCGCCTTGAGGTAGGCGATGAATTCGCTGGTGTCCCTGGGCGGCAAGGCATTGGTCGTCATCAGCACCAACGGGATCGAGGCCGTCAGCCCCACCGGCGCGAAATCGCGCAATGGGTCATAGGGCAGCTGCCGGTACAGCGCGGGGCTGATAGCCAGGCCCGACGAGTGATATAGCAGGGTGTATCCGTCGGGCCGCGCGCGCGCCACGGTTTCGCCAGCGATGTTGCCGCTGGCGCCGGTCTTGTTCTCGACGACCACGGGCTGGTCCAGTTGCCGCGCCACGTGCTGCGCCACGGCCCGGGCCAGCACATCGGTCGGACCGCCCGCCGCGTAAGGCAGGATCAGCCGCAAGGGCTGCGCCGGCCACGCCGCGGGATTGGCGACGGCGCGCGCCAGCGGCAGGCCAGCCAGCGCGCCTAAAGCGGCCACCAGCGTTCTTCTTTTTGTCTCCATGGATCTCCTCCTTATGTCGCCTCGTTGTCGGTTGCGCGTCGGCGAGGCTGCCGTGGCCAGGGCGCAAGCCTCAGCCGCGCGTCTTGTCCAGGTATGCGTCCAATGCGCTGGCGTGCTCTTGCGTGTGGTGCGCCAACGCCTGGAAGCCGGCCGATAATTCCAATAGGGTATCCAGCCGGGTGTGCTGGCCTTCGCGCAGCAAGCGCTTGGTCAGACGCAGCGCATGGCCGGAATGCTGGGCAATCTCCTGTGCCAGGGCCATGGCGGCCGGCAGCAGCGCCTCCTGGCTGAGCACCTGCGAAACCAAGCCCATGTCGAGCGCCTGGGCGGCGTCGACGCTACGGCCGGTAAACGCCAGCTCGCACGCGCGCGACATGCCGACCACCCGCGGCAGCAGCCAGGCGCCGCCGTCTCCCGGCGTCAGGCCCAGCTTGACGAAGCTCTCGGCGAAGCGCGCCTCCTCGGCGGCCAGACGCATGTCGCACATGCAGGCCAGGTCGCAGCCCGCGCCGATGGCCGGCCCGTTGACCGCCGCTATCGTCGGCACTTCCAGATTGCACAGGGCCAGCGGCACACGCTGGATGCCATCGCGGTAGGCCTGCCGGCTGCGCACCGGCTCGCCCAGGCCGGCGCCGACGGCTGCGGACAAGGTCTTGAGATTGCCGCCGGAAGAGAACACGCCGTGCGCGCCGGTCAGCACCACGGCGCGCACCGACATGTCCGCGTTGACCTCGGCGCAGACGTCCACAAGCGCGTCGATCGCGTCGGGATCGGATAGCGCGTTACGTGTAGCCGCGCGGTCCATGGTCAGGAGCAGCACGGCCCCATGGCGCTCGCGTTTCAGGAAATCAGTCATGGGCAGCTCCGGTCACTGCGGCATCGTTGGTCGCCGTCAAGGTCACGCCATCCCTTAGCAGCGTGGCAATGGCTTCATCCGGGTAGCCGGCCTCCTTCAGCACCTCGACGCTGTGTTCGCCCAGCCGCGGCGCATGCCGCGAGGGGTCGGGCGGCGTGCCGGACCAGCGCGACGGCACCGCCATCGTGCGCAGCTTGCCCTCGCTGGGATGCTCGACCGTGTTGAAGAACCCGACAGCTTCCAATTGTGGATCGCGCAGCAGCGAATCCACCGTGTGCATGGGCATGGCCGGAATATCCGCCGCCTCAAACGCCTCGAGCCATTGCGCGGTCGTGCGCTTGGCGATCTCGTCCGACACCAGGCGATAGATCGCATGGATGTGCTGGGTGCGAGTGCCTATGTCGCGGAACCACGGGTCGGTGGACTCGCGCCCAGGCTGGCCGATCAATTCGAAGAACGCCGCCCATTGCTTGTCCGCGTAGATCAACACGCAGATATGCCCGTCCAGCGTGGCATAAGGGCGCCGGTCCGCGTTCAGGATGCGCGGATAGCCGGGAGGGCCCAAGGGCGGCTCGAAGGACTGGCCTGCCATGTGATCGCCCAGAATCAATTGCGCCATGGTCTCGAACATGGGCACATCGATGGCCTGCCCCTGTCCTGTCCGGGCCCGGTGGTACAGGCCGGCGCTGACCGCGTTGGCCGCGCTGATGCCCACGATGCGGTCGGCAATGGCGCTGGGCGCGTACCGAGGTGTTTCACTGCCAGCCTGGACCGACAACGCCGGGATGGCCACCGCGCCCTGGATCAGGTCGTCGTAGGCGGCGCGCGCCGCATAGGGCCCCCGCTGATCGTAGCCGTAGACGCCCACATACAGGATCGCCGGGTTGACCTGCGCCAGCTCCTGATAAGACAGCCCCAGCCGCGCCATGGCCTGCGGCCGCACGTTGTAGATCAGGACGTCGCAGGTCGCCGCCAGCTTCAGCAGCGCGTCGCGGCCGGCGGGCCGCTTCAAGTCCAGCACGACGCTGCGCTTGCTGCGGTTGGCGTGCAGAAAGATTCCGCCCATGCCAGGATGCCGCGCCGGGCCGATGCCGCGCACGTTGTCGCCGGCCGGAGGTTCGACCTTGATCACGTCCGCGCCCAGGTCTCCCAGTATCTGCGTGGCGTAGGGGCCCATCAGCACCGTGGTGACATCCAGGATGCGCACGCCTTCCAACGGGCCACTCATGCCCTGCACCCCGAACGCCCCGCCCGCACGCGCATCCCGCGCGGCCCGGATATCCTGCAAACACCACCTTCGAACATGACAGCTCCCATTCCAGAATGTCTTGCTGGACATCCTAGGTAAGAACTGCAAGCGCCGGAAATACTATATTTGGGTCAGCCGATACATCCAGGATATTGGCGGGAGATCGCGGCCGAGCCGGCCCTAGTTCAGGGCAGCGCGCCGCCGACCGTGCGCGCCAATTCCCCGTACCGCAACTTTTCGGCCTGAATTTCCCGGGAGAATTCCTTGCTCCCAATCCCCACCACTTCGCCACCGCTCTGCTGGGCCAGTTGCGCCCGCAGCGCCGGATCGTCCATGACCTGTCGCATCATGTCTTCAAGCTTGCCGGCTATCGCCGGAGGCGTCTTGGCGTGTATGGCGAAGCCTATGAAAATGTACAGGGAGTAGCCGGGATAGCCCGATTCCTGCACGGTCGCCACGTCGGGCAGCAGCGGATGACGCTGGTCTCCGGCTACGGCCAGCGCCCGGATTTTCCCCGAGGCGACCAGGGGCGCGGCGCCGGCGATGTCTATCAACGCCAGATCCACCGAGCCCCCCACCACGTCCGCCACTGCCTGCGCGGCGCCCTTGTATGGGACATGGTTGAAATCCACGCCCGCGCGGCTGGCCAGGTCGAGCGCGCCCAGGCGATAGCTGTTCCCGTAGGTGGCCAGGCTGACGCCGCCCTTGTCGCGGCGGGCTGCCGCGACGACGTCGCCCAGGTTCTTGTATGGCGAACTCACCGATGCGACCAGCACGGCCACGTGCCGGGTCACGTTGAGCATCGGCAGCAGATCCTCGGGGCGATACGGCAAGTCTTTTACAAACAATGGGTTGATCACTGTCGCGCTGGGGCTGATCAACACCACGGTGTAGCCGTCGGCTGGCGCGCTCAGCGCCACCTGGGTGCCTAGCGAGAGTTCAGCGCCGGGCCGGTTCTCCACCAGTGTGGACTGGCCCGCCACTTTGCGAAGGTGCTCGGCGAAGGTGCGCGTCATCGTATCGCCGCTGCTGCCGGGTCCGATGGGCACGATGAAGCGTATGGGACGTGAAGGATAGGCATCGGCTCCGGCTCCTGCGGCCGGCATCGAAGCAAGCAGTGCGGCGCAGGCGAGCACTGCAGCGCGCCACGCGGTTCTGGCAACGGACATGGTTTCGTCTCCTCGGGTTCTTGTGGCCTGTCACGATAGCGACAAGAACTCCGGCGTGCCATGCGGGAACCGACGATCAGCTATGCACGGTCTGAACAGCTGTCTGCCAGGCCTTGGCCCAGCGCGCCTCGCGCATCTGCGCGGCCTGCTGCAATCGGACGAAGTGCTCTCCCAGCACCGCGACCAGGCAGCGCTCTACCGCAAGGCTGGCGCGGTTGATGCGGTGCTTGGCGCCGGTGGCGCAGAAGGTGTGCAAGGTGAGCGCCGGTTCGACGATGCGGGAAATCGCCAGGTCGCCTTCGTCCAGGTAGTCCTCGATGCGATGCACCTGGGTAATGGCATGGCGGCCGCAGCGGCGCACCACCTCGCGGATCATCGCGCCGGAGTTGATCTCCAGTTCCGCGCGCAACTCCAGCTGCATGTCGCGGGTGCGTTCACGCACCACGGCCTCCACGGGGTTGGGCGAAGGCGGCATCACGATGGACAAGCCGTTCAATGCGGCCAGCGGCACGGTGGGGTCGCGCAACAGCGGCGAATCGCGCCGGCCCAGCAGCACCAGGTCGGACGAAAACAGGCGCTGTGCCTGGGCGGGCGGCTCGGGCTGGCAGCTGTTGAAGACGCCGATATCGAGCTTGCCCGCCGCCAGCCTGTCCATCACGTCGCGGCTGTAGCTTTCGTGTATGACCAGATGGATCCTGGGAAACTGGGACGTTATGCGATTCACCAGCATCGACACCGGGCCTTCGGCGGCCCAGCGCGGCAAGGCGATCTCCACCGTGCCGGACGGCTGCTCATTGGTGGAGGAAGCCAGCTCCAGGAAGCCGGTGGCGCCATCCAGCAGGCCCTGCGCCACGGGCAGCAGCGCCACGCCCAACTCGGTCAGCAGCACGCCGCGGCCAGTGCGGTTGAACAGGCGGCCGCCCAACTGTTCTTCCAGTTCCAATACCCGCCGGCTCAGCATGGACTGCGAGCATCCCCGCAGCACCGCCGCCTGCGAAAAACTGCCTGACTCCGCAGTCGCGACGAAAGCGGACACGTTCTCGATCTTCAGCTCATCGGCTGCGCGGGCCACCAGTTTCACTTTCTGTCTCCTGCCGGGATGGGACAGCCTGCATTGGT
This sequence comes from Achromobacter sp. GW823-FHT04E03, assembly GCF_058796095.1. Taxonomy (NCBI): domain Bacteria; kingdom Pseudomonadati; phylum Pseudomonadota; class Betaproteobacteria; order Burkholderiales; family Alcaligenaceae; genus Achromobacter; species Achromobacter sp. GW823-FHT04E03. The sequence continues at coordinate 2,326,185 of NZ_JBXAIJ010000001.1, forward strand.
TTTTTTTGATCATATCAGGGCGTATCGCGCCCATGCGGCCTGGCGCGGCGCCGCGTCAAAGGTGCTGCGTTGCGGCAAGCGCGCGCCGACCGGCTGCTTCATCCATGCCGGATCGGGATCAACCCGCAGCAGCTCCGGGAGCGTTCTTGCTGCCACGCAGCACGGACCGAATCACCACGAATCGACCTGAGCGTTGCCGATCCTGCATACCTGCCATCCGCTGCGCGTGCTTACCCCGCTCGCCCTCCATGCCTACAGTTGGCCCATCCCGATTCCGGGTGTACGGATCAACCTGCCAAGGAGATGAAATGGCTGGAGTACTTGAAGGGAAAGTCGTTCTGGTCACCGGCGCCGGCCGCGGCGTCGGCCGCGAAATCGCCCTGCTGGCGGCGCGCGAGGGCGCAGCCGTGGTGGTCAACGATCTGGGCGGCAGTCCGAACGGCGAAGGCGCAGGCACGCTGGACCCGGCATCCGAGGTGGTCGCGGAAATCCGCCAGGCAGGCGGGCGCGCCGTCGCCAACGGCGACAGCGTCTCCGACCCGGATGCGGCGGCGCGCATGGTACAGACCGCCGTCGATAACTTCGGACGGCTGGACGGCGTGGTCAATAACGCCGGCATCCTGCGCGACCGGATGTTCCACAAGATGAGCAACGTGGACTGGCAGCAGGTCATCGACGTGCATCTGCAAGGCGCCTACAACGTCAGCCGCGCCGCCGCCGCGATGTTCCGCGAGCAGCAGTCCGGCGCCTACGTGCACATGACCTCGGCAGCCGGCCTGGTGGGCAACATCGGCCAGGCCAATTATTCGGCGGCCAAGCTGGGCATCGTCGGGATATCGCGCTCCATCGCGCTGGAAATGGAACGTTGCAACGTACGCTCGAACTGCGTGTCGCCTTGGGCCTGGAGCCGCCTCATCGGCACCCTGCCCGACGAAACCGAGGAGCAGAAGCGCCGGTTGGAACGCTTCAAGCAGATGACCGCCGACAAGATCGCCCCCATGGTCGTGTACCTGCTGTCAGACCTGGCCGCCGGCGTGAGCGGGCAGATCTTCGGCGTGCGCAAGAACGAAATCATGCTGTTCAGCCAGCCGCGGCCGGTACGCAGCGTGCATCGCTCGGAAGGCTGGACCGTCGAAGCCATCGCCGAGCATGCAATCCCTGCGATGCAGCCCAGTCTGGTGCCGCTGGAAAGCGCGCGCGAGGCTTTCGCCTGGACTCCGGTATGAGGCCCGCCATGAGACTCGACCCCGACAAACTGATGCGGCGCCACTTCGAACCGGTGGAGCAGACCTACACCGCCAAGGACTCCATCCTGTACGCGCTGGGACTGGGCTTGGGCCGCGACCCGCTGGATGCGCGCGAACTGCCCTTCGTCTACGAAGAGCGGCAATTGGCGGTGCCAACCCAGGCCGCGGTGCTAGGCTACCCCGGCTTCTGGATGAAGGAACCCGACACCGGCATAGACTGGCGCCGAGTGCTGCACGCCAGCCAGTCGGTGCAGCTGCATCGTCCGCTGGCGCCGGCCGGCACCGTCATCGGACGTACGCGGATCAAGGACATCCTCGACAAGGGGCCGGACGTCGGTGCGCTTTTCTTCGTGGAACGCACGCTGGAAACGCGCGACGGCGCCCTGCTTGCCACCGTGGAACAGGCAGTGATGGCGCGCGGCAACGGCGGCTTCGGCGGCGCCAGCGGCCCGTCACCGGCGCCCGCCAAGCTGCCGGAAAGCACGCCCGAACACGTCTGCGACCTGCCCACGCTGACATCCCAGGCCCTACTCTACCGCCTGTCCGGCGACCTGAATCCGCTGCATGCGGACCCCGAGGTCGCGCGCGCGGGCGGTTTCGAGCGGCCCATCCTGCATGGCCTCTGCTCCTACGGCATCGCCTGCCACGGGCTGCTGCGCATGCTGTGCGACTACGAGCCGGCCAGACTCAAGCGCATCGACGTGCGCTTCAGCGCGCCGGTCTATCCCGGCGAGACCATCCGCGTCGAGGCCTGGGGCGCCAGCGGCGAAGTCCGCTTCCGCGCCACGGCGCTGGAACGCCAGAAAGTGGTGCTGAACAACGGTCTGGCCATCATCGACGCGGCGCACGGAGCAGGCGCATGAGAGGCATACTTTCCTTCGGCGCCTACATTCCGCGCCTGCGCCTGCAGCGTGAGGCGATCGTGCGCAGCCATTCCTGGTACGACGCCTCGCTGGCGGCACATCGCGCCGGCGAGCGTTCCATGTGCGGTTACGACGAGGATGCCATCACCATGGCAGTGGAAGCCGCGCGCGACTGCCTGCAGGGGTTCGATAGCCCCGCCGTGAACGACCTGCTGCTGGCCTCGACCTCGTTGCCCTACGCCAGCCGGTTGAACGCCAGCATCGTGGCGCAGGCCTTGAATCTGGCCGAGGACATCGGCGCCATCGACGTCGCGTCCTCGCAGCGCGGTGCAACCTCCGCCTTGATGCAGGCGCTGCGCGGGGGCCCTGGACGCAGCGCGCTGGTCGTGGCGAGCGACCGCCGCAAGGCCAAAGTGGCCAGCGCGCAGGAGCTGCTGTACGGCGATGCCGCGGGCGCGGTGCTGGTGGGCGATGGCGAGGCCATCGCCGAACCCCTGGCGCTGGAAAGCCGCAGCATCGACATGGCCGACCACTATCGCGGCGTCGGCGCGGCCACCGACACCTATTGGGAAGAGCGCTGGATACGCGAGGAAGGACACAGCGCGCAGATTCCGCAGGCCATCTCGGCGGCGCTGCGCCAGGCCCGGCTGGACCCTGGCCAGGTGGATACCCTGTGCGTGGCGCTGCCGCAAAAGGGCGCGGCGCAGCGGATCGCCAAGCTCGCCGGCATCCCCCCCGACCGCGCGCATGACACGCTGGCGGCCACGGTAGGCAACGCTGGCTGCGCCCATCCGCTGCTGATGCTGGCACATGCTCTGGGTGCGGCCGCCCCGGGGCAAGTGCTGGTGTTGGTCGCATTCGGCCAGGGAGTGGACGTGCTGGTCTTGCGCACCACCCCGGCCCTGGCCGCCCTGCCTGGCCGGCTGGGCGCGCAAGGCTGGCTGGCGCGCGGCAAGGCCGAGGACAACTACATGAAGTTCCTGGTTTTCAACGACCAGCTTGCGCTGGAACGCGGCATGCGCGCCGACAACGACAAGCTTACGCCGCTCTCCGTCGAATACCGCAACCGCAAGGCGGTGCACGGCTTCGTCGGCGGGCGTTGCCGCGCTTGCGGCACGGCCCAGTGGCCGCGCGCCGACATCTGCGTCAATCCCGCCTGCGGCGCCAGCGGCACGCAAGAGGACCTGCCGTTCGCCGACACCCCGGCCAGGATCATGAGCTACACGGCGGACCGCCTGGCCTATACCCCCGATCCGCCTGCCTGCTACGGCATGGTTCAGTTCGAAGGCGGAGGCCGCCTGATGATGGACTACGCCGACATGGACGAAGACGAGCTCGCTGTCGGCGTTGCGCTGCGCATGAGCTTTCGGATCAAGGCGTACGACGCCGCGCGCGGCTACACCCGCTATTTCTGGAAGGCGACCGTCGCCAACCCTAAGGAGAACAGGCATGGCAACGGGAATTCGTGACAAGGTGGTGATCCTGGGGATGGGCTGCTCGCACTTTGGCGAGCGCTGGGATCGCAGCGCTGAGAATCTCGCGGTGGAGGCCTTCGGCGAATGCCTGCTGGATGCCGGGATCGGCAAGGAACAGATCCAGGCGGCATGGCTGGGCACCGGCATCGAAACGCAGCACCTGGGCAGCGGCGGCGTACCGCTGGGCGTTGCCCTGAGATTGCCCAACATCCCCGTCTCGCGCGTGGAGAATTTCTGCGCGTCCGGCTCGGAAGCGCTGCGCGGCGCCGCCTATGCGGTGGCCTCCGGCGCCTGCGACTTTGCGCTGGCCTTCGGTGTGGAGAAGCTTAAGGACACCGGCTACGGCGGCCTGCCCCAACGTCCGCGCGGTCCGCTCAACGACATCGTGTGGCCCAACATCAGCGCGCCCGGCTCGTTCGCGCAGTTGGCCAGCGCCTACCGCGCCAAGCATGGCGTCGATGCGCGCGACCTGAAGCGCGCCATCGCCCATATCTCGGTGAAAAGCCACGCCAACGCCGGCCGCAATCCCAAGGCCCATCTCCGCAATCCGATCAGCATGGAGGACGCGATCAACGCGCCGATGATCGCCGAGCCGCTGGGCCTGTACGACTGCTGCGGCGTTTCGGACGGCGCTGCTTGCGCGATATTGACCACGCCTGACATCGCGCGCGGCCTGGGCAAGCGCGACCTGGTGGCAATCAAGGCGCTCCAGCTGGCGGTATCCAGCGGCAGCGAAGCCGGGCACGACAGCTGGGACGGCAGCTACTTCCAGACCACCCGGGTCGCGTCGGCCCGCGCCTATGAAGAGGCCGGCATAGGACGGCCGCGCCAGCAGATCGACCTGCTGGAAGTGCACGACTGCTTTTCCATCACTGAACTGGTGACGATGGAGGACATGCACATCTCGGCTGAAGGGCGCGGCGCCCATGACGTGCTGGACGGATTCTATGACGCGGACGGCACGATTCCCTGCCAGATCGACGGCGGCCTCAAGTGCTTTGGCCATCCCATCGGCGCGACCGGACTGCGCATGGCCTACGAGATGTATCTGCAGATGCTGGGCCGCGCCGGCGCCCGCCAGCGCGCCGACGATCCCGCCCTGGGTGTGATCCACAACCTGGGCGGCTTTCCCTGGCAGAACGTGTGCAGCGTCTCCGTGCTGGGCAAGTACGGCGCCTGACCGGCGCACATCGGACAAGAAAGGAGAAACAACGTGTTGATGGACGAATACCAATCCCCCTGGCGCACGCCAGAGATCGAACAGTTCCAGCAAACTGCCCGCCGCTACTGGAGCGCCGAACTGCTACCGCGCCTGCCGGCCTGGGAGGCGCAGGGCTACGTCGATCGCGAGGTCTGGAATCAGCTCGGCGCGATGGGCTTCCTGCTGGCTGATCTTCCTTCGGAGCATGGCGGTGGCGACGGCGATTACGCCCATCTGGCGGCGCTGGTCGAAGTCAGCGCGGAATGCGGCTTCGGCCCTGGTTTCGGCCCGCACTACATCGTCGGCCACTACCTGCACCACTACGGCAACGAGGAGCAGAAGCGGCGCTGGCTGCCGGGCATGGCCAGCGGCGACATCGTCGCGTCCATCGGCATGACCGAACCCGGCGCCGGCTCCGACCTGCAAGGCATCAAGACCCGCGCGCGGCGCGATGGCGACAGCTATGTGGTCAATGGCTCCAAGACCTTCAACACCAACGGCCATCATGCGGACCTGGTGATGCTGGCCGTAAAGACCGACGCCACCCTGGGCGCCAAGGGCGTGTCGCTGCTGATGGTGGAAACCGGCGGGCTGGCGGGGTTTCGCCGCGGTGAGCCGTTGGACAAGATCGGACTCAAGGCGCAGGATACCGTGGAACTCTTCTTCGATGAGGCCAGGGTTCCCGCCGCCAACCTGCTGGGCGCCGGGGAAGGCCAGGGATTCGCCCAGATGATGGCGCAGCTGCCCTATGAGCGCCTGCTGATCGGCATACGCGCCGTCGCCAGCATCGAACGGGCCTTGCGCCTGACGCTGGAACACGTGCATCAGCGCCAGGCCTTCGGCCAGCCCCTGTTCAAGCTGCAAAACACCCGTTTCGAGTTCGCCGAGATGAAGACGGAGGCCGCGCTGGCGCGGGTATTCATCGATCAGTGCATCGCCTGGCAGCAACAAGGGAGACTGGACGCCGCTACCGCCGCCATGGCGAAATGGTGGGGCACGCAGAAGGAGTGCGAGACGGTCGACCGCTGCCTGCAGCTCTTCGGCGGCTATGGATTCATGCGTGAATACCCCATCGCGCGCATGTACGTGGATTCTCGCGGCCAGAAAATCTATGGCGGGGCCAATGAGGTGATGAAGGAGATCATCGCCCGCCAACTGGCGCCGCGATGATGACAGGACGCGACGCCAAGACAGGCCCCCTGGCCGGGCTGAAGGTGCTGGACATCGCCACCGTCCTCGCTGGCCCCTTCGCCGCCACGCTGCTCGCCGACTACGGCGCCGACGTGCTCAAGCTGGAACTGCCGCGCAAGGGCGACGGCATGCGCGCCTTTCCGCCGTTCAAGGATGGCAGAAGCATATGGTGGAAGACCGCCCAGCGCGGCAAGCGGTTTGCCACGCTGGACTTGCGCACGCCGGAAGGCGCCGACATTTTCAAGCAGCTTGTGCCGCAGTTCGACGTGCTGATCGAGAACTTCCGGCCCGGCACGCTCGACCGCTGGGGCCTGACCAAGGAAGTGCTGTGGTCGCTGAAGCCCAACCTGGTGATCCTGCGGGTCACGGGCTTCGGCCAGTCCGGCCCTTACTCGGAGCGGCCCGGTTTCGCACGGATCTTCGAGGCCATGGGCGGGCTGACCACCGTCACCGGGCATGCCGAGGACGAGCCCATGCACGCCGGCGTGCCGCTCGGCGACTCGATCGGTGGACTGTTCGGCGCCATCGGCATCCTCACGGCTCTATGGCCGCGCGCCCGCGACCCTGCCCGGCCCGGCGAAGAGATCGACCTTGCGCTGACGGAGTGCATCACCCGGCTGCTGGACTTCATGCCCGGGGTCTACCAGCAGCTTGGTACCGTGCCCGCCCGGAACGGCAACCGCAGCCCCTACTCCGCACCTTCCGCGGTTTACCGGACGCGAGACAACCATTGGGTATCCATGGCCGGCTCGATCGACTCCATGTTCGCCAACAACTGCCAGGCCATCGGCCGGCCGGACCTGGCGCTGGATCCCCGCTACGCCAACAACGCCAGCCGGGTCCTGCATGAACAGGAGTTGAACCGCGTCTTCATCGATTGGTGCGCCGGACACGATCTGGACCAGGTGCTCGCGGCCTTCGAACAGGCCAACGGCACGCTGGCGCCGATCTACACCATCGAACAGGTGGTCAAGGATCCCCACGTGGTGGCGCGGCGTTCCATCGTTGACGTCCCGGACCGCGACTTCGGCATGCTGCAGATGCCCAACGTCGTGCCGCGCTTCGCCCGCGATCCGACGGAGCCCAGCCATGCTGGCGCCGAACTGGGGCAAGACAATGAAACGGTCTATGGCGAGCTGCTGGGATTGCCGCCAGACAGCATCGCCCGGCTGCGCGCGGCCGGCGTGATCTGAGCGCTCGATATGCACAAGGGAGACCAGCAATGCACCATGCCATCCGCTTGATCGCGTTCACGGCCGTCGCGATCGCGGCGCTCAACCCCGAGCCCGCCTGCGCCGCCGCCCCCTACCCAGACCAGCCGGTGCGGTTGATCGTGCCCTACCCCGCGGGCGGCGCCGTCGATGGCGCCGCCCGCATCCTGGCCGAGCGCTTGAGCGTCCTGTGGAATCAGGCCGTGATCGTCGAGAACCGCCCCGGCGCCTCCGGCCGCATCGGCCTGGCCCTGGCGGCCAAGAGTCCGCCCGGCAACACCCTGGTCGCGGCGACCAATTCGACCCTTAACGAACAGCTAAGCCGCGGCCAGGATGGCGCTGCGCCGGCGGCAGCGGACCTGGTGCCCGTGTCCACCCTTTTCACCACACCGGTCGCGCTACTGGTCAACCGGCAAGCGGTTCCGGCGGATAGCCTCGCACAGTATGTCGAGCTGGCTCGCACCAAGCCCGGTGCCGTGAGCTTCGGCTCCAGCGGCGAAGGCACGAGCACGCATTTCTTCGGCGAACTGCTCAAGCGCGAAATGGACATCGACATCACCCACATACCCTTTGCGGGAGAAGGCCCCAATCTGAGCGGCCTGCTAGGGGGACACGTAGGCAGCGCCTTCCTGAGCGCATCCGGCGCCACCAAGGCGGCCCAGACGGGCAAGACCCGCGTGCTGGCCGTCACCACGCCGGCGGGTTCGCCCCTGCTGCCCGGCGTGCCCAGCTTCGACCAGTTGGGCATCGCCGGCCTGAACCGGGATACCTGGGTTGGGCTCTACGCGCCGCCCGGCACCCCTCAGGCCGTGGCCGACCGCATCACGACAGATGTGGCAACCGTGCTTTCAACGAGCGACGTGCGCGAGCGCTATGCGCAACTGGGACTGATCGCTGAAGGCGGCACGTCAAGGGATCTCGCCGCAAGGATGGAGGACGATCGCCAATATTGGACGCGGGTCGTGCAACAGACGGGGATCACCCTGAGATAGGCTAGCCAGCCGCCCCTTCTTGCATCAGCCGCTTGCGCCAGGGGTGCGGGCCGAGAATGGCCAGGAGCGGCCCGCCGGCCCCTGAGCTGCCGGACACGCCGAGCTAGGCCGCCGTCTTGCCCTCCTCCTGCAGCTGCCGCCACAGGATCTTGCCCGTGCTGGACTTAGGTAAAACCTCCACGAACTCCACGATGCGCGGCGCCTTGTAGGCAGCCATGCGCGTCCGCGCCCAGGCAATCACATCTTCTTCGCGCACGCTGCCGCGCGCCTCGTCGCGCAACACCAGCAGAGCCTTCACCGTTTCGCCGCGGCAGGCATCCGGCACTCCGATCACGCAGGCCTCGTGGACTGCCGGATGCTCGTACAGCGCGTTCTCGACCTCCGCCGGCCAGACCTTGTAGCCGGATGCGTTGATCATGCGCTTCAGGCGATCGGTCACGTAGAAATAGCCGTCTTCGTCCACGCGGCCCAAATCGCCAGTGCGGAAATAGCGCTGCCCGTCCAGCATGAAAAAGGCTTCCTCATCGGCCTGCGGATTGTTCCAGTACCCCAGCATGACCTGCGCGCCGCGCGTGACGAGTTCGCCGGTGTCGCCCTGGGGCAGTTCAACCAGCGTGGCCGGATCCACGATCCGCGTGTCCACGCCGAAGGTGGGGACGCCTATGCATTGGCGCTTGTTGCGGTCCAGCGGATTGCAGTGCAGGAACGAGGCGGTTTCCGTCAGCCCATAGGCCTCGTTGTAGGTGATGCCGTAGCGGCTGGCCAACATGGCAGCGACCGCCTCGGGCATGGGGGCTCCGCCGCCGCATAGCTGCGCCAGGCTGGACAGGTCCAGCTTTTCGATGCCGGGTTGCGCGAAGAAATCCACGACCATCGCGGGCGGCGCGGCCCAGACGCTGACGCGATGACGCGCCATCAGCCTCCCGGCCACTTCGCGGTCCCAGCGCGGCAATACCACCACCGTGGCGCCCAGCAGGATTGGCGTATTCATGCAGCTCTGCATGCCCAACAGATGGAACATCGGCGCCACGCCCATGATGACCGCTTCGGAGGTGAGGCCGCGCCATAGCTGCGAACCGGCCAGGGATGCATTCATGGTGCCGTGGGTATGGCGGCAGCCCTTGGGCCGCCCGGTGGTGCCCGAGGTATAAGGCAGCAGGCAGAGGTCCTTCGACCCGGCCCGGTGCGGCAACGGCTGTACGTTGACCGCCAGCGCGCCGTACCAGGGCACGCCGCCGCGCACATCGGGTGCGCGCCTGGGCGCGGCGACCCATTCGGGCGCATCAGGAGCCGGTCCCTGCAAATAATCCGAATAGGTGTGGACGATGACACGCTCCAGGCGTCCGTCAGCGGCGAAGCCGTCCAGCCGCGCGCACAGTTCCTGGGCCGCGAAGGCCACGCGGGCACCGCTGTCCGCCAGGTAATGCGCCAATTCGTCCGGCGTGCTCATGGCATTGACCGGCACCACCACCGCCTCGGCGCGCAGGATCGCGTAGTACGCGATGACAAACTGCGGACAGTTCTGGCTCAGCAACAGGACGCGGTCGCCTGCCTTCACGCCCGCGCTGTGCTGCAGGTAGCCGGCCATGGCGTCGACCTCGCGCTTGAGCCGCGCGTAGTCCAGCACGGTGTCGTAGAACACGATGGCGGCCTTGCCCGGATAGCGCGTGGCGGACGCCTCCAGGTTGAAGTACAGGCTGGACTGCGGCGGGCTGATCTCCTTCGGCAGCCCCTTGGGCCAGTACCGATAATGCGCTTGGTGCATCTTGTCTCCTCATCGTTGTTCTGACTGTCCGCCATGCGCCTCAGGCGGTCATGGCGCGCGCGATGATTTCCTTCATGATCTCGTTGGAGCCTCCGTAGATCTTGCCGACCCGCGCATCCGCGTACAGCCTGGCTATCGGGTATTCAAGCATGTAGCCGTAGCCGCCGTGCAATTGCAGGCATTCGTCGATCACCTGGCAGTTCATCTGCGTGGTCCACCACTTGGCCATGGCCGCCGTGGACAGGTCCAGCGTGCCCGCCAGCTGGCGCTCGATGCAATCGTCGACGAAACGCGCCGCAATGGTGGCGACTGTCTCGCACTCGGCCAGCTTGAAGCGCGTGTTCTGGAGTTCGATGAGCGCCTGGCCGAAGACCTGCCGGGAGCTCGCGTAGGCCAGGGTTTCCTCGATGGCGCGACGCATGGTGGCCACGGCGCCCACCGCGATCAGCAGCCGTTCGCGCGGCAGCTGCTGCATGAGCTGGGCGAAGCCACGGCCCTCGACGCCACCCAGCAGGCAGTCCTCGCCCACGCGCGCGCCATCGAAGAACAGCTCCGCCGTGTCCAGGCTTTTCTGACCCAGCTTCTCCAGCAACCGCCCGCGCCTGAAGCCCGGCAGGTCCTGCGTTTCCACCATGATCAGCGACACGCCCCTGGCCCCCGCCTGGGGATCGGTCTTGGCGACCACGCAGACCAGGTCCGCGTGCAAGCCGTTGGTGATGAAGGTCTTGGAGCCATTGAGGACATACTGCTCGCCCTGCTTGACGGCGGTGGTGCGCACGCTCTTCAGGTCGGACCCGGCTCCCGGCTCACTCATGGCGATGGCGCCCACCAGTTCGCCCGTGGCCATGCGTGGCAGCCACCGCCGCTTCTGCTCTTCCGTGCCGTAGTTCAGTATGTAATGCGCCAGGATGGCGCTGTGCACGTTGTTGCTGAAGCCGTGCACCATGGCGCGCGCCTGCTCCGCCGCCACGATGGCTTCGTGCGCGAAGTTGCCTCCGCCCCCGCCATAGGCCTCGGGCATGCTCACGCACAGCAGGCCCAACCGGCCCGCCTTGTTCCAGACCTCGCGGTCCGCGTGCTGCTGCTTGCGCCAGCGCTCTTCGTCGGGCACGAACTCCTTTTCGAAGAGGCGGCGCGTCGAATCCTGGAACAGCGTCAGGTCCGCATCCATCCAGCCTTGCCGTGGCGTGTCCATAGCGCTTTCCCCTTTCAAGGACGGCCGCCGCCGACGACCAGGACCTGGCCGCTGACGTAGTTGGACTCGGGCAGGCAGAAAAGGTACACCGCACCTGCGGCTTCCGCCGGCGTGCCGGCGCGGCCGATGGGGATCAGGCTTTCGGCGTTCTTCAGCACTTGCGGATTGACGCCCACCTTGATCTGCCGGCCTTCGATATCCAGCGTGGCATCACCGTCGGCCGGCGCTTCGGTCAGGCGCGTCTTGATCAGCCCGAAGGCCACGCTATTGACGTTTACCTTGTAGCGACCCCATTCCTTGGCCAATGCGCGCGTCAGCCCGTTGATGCCGGCCTTGGCGGCCGAGTAGTTGGCCTGGCCGGCATTGCCCATGACTCCGGAAGTCGACGAGATGTTCACGACCTTGCGGAACACTTCCCTGCCCTGTTCCGCTTCGGCCTTGGCCGCGACCCGGATGAAGCTGGAGGCCGCCCGCAGGATGCGGAACGGCGCGGACAGGTGCACCGCCAGGATCGCGTCCCATTGTTCGTCCGTCATCTTCTGGATCACGTTGTCCCAGGTGTAGCCGGCATTGTTGACGATGATGTCCAGGCCGCCATAGGTGTCCACGGCGGTGCCGACGAAACGTTCGGCAAAGCCCGCTTCGATCACGCTGCCCGCGCAGGCCTGCGCCTGGCCGCCCGCCTTGCGGATCAGCGCCACGGTTTCTTCCGCAGGCCCCGCGTCCAGATCGTTCACCACCACGTTGGCGCCTTCGCGCGCCAGCTTCAGCGCAATCTCCTGCCCGATGCCGCGTCCCGCGCCCGAAACCAGCGCGACCTTGCCTTCCAATGTACCCATCGTTCTCTCCTTTCCTGGGCTACTGAATTGCCAGCACTGCCACACCGCTCAGGCGCAGTTCGCCGGTCTGGCTGCGCGCATGCAGCTCCACCCGCAAGCGGGTTTCTCCCTGCGCTTCAAAGCGTTCCACCACGCTGCCGGAACAGCGGACCTCGTCACCCACGTGCGTGATCGCCACGAAGCGCACGGCGTACTCGCGCAACGCCGATTGCGGCGCCCAGTTCGTCAGCAGCCGGGCCAGATAGGCAGCCGACAACATGCCGTGGGCGAAGACGTCGTCCATGCCGGCGGCTCGCGCGAAATCCAGATCCACGTGTATGGGGTTGTGGTCGCCCGAGGCACCGCAATACAGCGCCAGCCCCAATCGGCTGATCGGCCCCGCGGTAAAACCGGGCAGCTCGTCGCCGGCCCTGGCGTCATGATTCATGGCCGCAGTCATTCCTGTCTCCTAGGCGTTACGCACGACGGTCGTCGCGCGCAGTTCGGCGACCAGGCGCCCCGCGGCGTCGGTCACCCGGGTTTCGCGCACGACGAACTCCAGCGCGCCGCCCTTCTTGGCGTAGATGTCGGCGATGCGCGGTTCAAAGCGCAATTCGTCGCCGGCATGCGCCATGGCGTGGTAGACGAACCCCTGTTCGCCGTGCAGCACCCGCGCTATGTCTATGCCCAGCAGTTCACGCATGGCCGCGGGCCGGGGGCTGTCCATTTCCAGGCAGAAGAAGAAGGTCGGCGGCACCGGCAGTCCCGGGTAGCCGGCCGCTCGCGCGGCGGCTTCGTCGGTGTAGACCGGGTCGTCCTGGCCGGTGGCCTTCGCGAAGAAGCGCAGGCGGCCTGCCTCCACGGTCGCGTTGAACGCCGGCAAGGCGGCGCCGATATGGCTGGTATCGAGCATTGCGTTCTCCTCAGGCCGCCTGGTACAGCGTCACCACGCAGGCGCCGCCCAATCCCAGGTTGTGCTGCAGCGCCAGCCTGGCGCCTTCGACCTGGCGCAAGTCCGCCTGGCCTCGCAGTTGCCACACCAGCTCGGTGCACTGCGCCAAGCCGGTTGCGCCCAGCGGATGGCCCTTGGACAGCAAGCCGCCTGATGGATTGGTCACGACCTTGCCGCCGTAGGTGTTGTCGCCTTCCAGGATGAACTTCTCGGCGCTGCCCTCGGGCGTCAGGCGCAGGCCTTCGTAGGTGATCAGCTCGTTGGCGGTGAAGCAGTCGTGCAGCTCGACCACGTCCACGTCGTCAGGGCCGATACCGGCGGCCTCATAGACTTGGTCGGCTGCGGCCCGCGTCATGTCAAAGCCCACCACTTTGCGCATGTCGCCGGCGCCGAAGGTGGACGGCGTGTCCGTCGTCATGGCCTGCGCGGCAATGCTGACGGCGGGCGCCAGGCCGTGGCGGCGCGCGAACTCGTCCGAACACAGGATGGCGGCCGCCGCGCCGCAGGTCGGCGGGCAGCATTGCAGGCGCGTCAGCGGATCGAAGATCATGGGCGCGGACAGCACCTCGTCCAGCGTGACCGGCTGGCGGAACACGGCGTAAGGATTGCGCGCGGCATGCTGGCGCGCCTTGACCGCGATGCGGGCGAAGACGTCGGCGCCGATGCCGTGCTCCTTCATGTAGTCGCGGCCCGCGCCGCCGAAGAACTGGGCGGCGCGCGGCTTGGCCGTGTCATAGCCCTGCATTTCGCTCATCGCCAGGACGAAGTCCTGCAGTGGCGACGGGCGGTCCTCGTACACGCCTTTCAGCGCGCCAGGCACCATCTGTTCGAAGCCCACCGCCAGGGCGCACTCCACCGCCCCGCTTTCCACCGCCTGCCGCGCCAGGAACAGGGCCGACGAACCGCTTGCGCAATTGTTGTTGACGTTGAACACCGGAATACCGCTCAGCCCCACGCCGTAGACCACCGCCTGGCCGGCGGTCGAATCGCCGTAGACATAGCCGGCGTAGGCCTGCTGGACCGCGTCGTATTGCAGCCCCGCGTCCCGCAGGGCCTGGCGCACGGCGCTCGCGCCCATCACGGTATATGCCTCGCTGGCGCCGGGCTTGCTGAAAGGAATCATGCCGACCCCTGCCACCCATACTTTCCGATTCATGTCTGACTCTCCTGATGAGCGGGCGCGGCGACGGCCGCGCGCCTGGATTCATGGTCTTGTCTCAGCACGGACTTCAGCACCTTGCCGGCGGCCGACATGGGCAATTCGCTGAGGAACTCGTAGGTCTTGGGACATTTGTAGGCGGCAAGCTGCAGGCGGCAATGCCTGTCCAGGGCGTCGGCGTCGGCGGCCATGCCTGGATGCGGCACGATTACCGCGTGCACAGCCTCGCCCCAGCGCGCGTGCGCCACGCCGATGACCGCGCAGCGCGCCACCAGCGCGTGGCGGGCCAGCACGCCTTCCACTTCAGCGCCGTAAACGTTTTCGCCGCCACTGACGATCATGTCCTTGAGGCGGTCGACGATGTACAGGTATCCATCCTCGTCCTGGCGGGCTGCGTCGCCCGTCAGCAACCAGTCCCCGTCGAACGCGCAACGCGTTTCTTCAGGCCGGTTCCAGTAACCCTGCATCACCATGGGCCCGCGCACCGACAGCTCGCCAACGGCGCCGGGCGCCGCCTCGCTGCCGTCGGGCGCGAGAATGCGCGTCTCCACGCCTACCGCAGGCCGTCCCGCCGATTCGGTGCGCGCGCCGCCCTGGCGCACGTCCGCATTGATAGCGACGGTGGCGGCGGTTTCGGTCATGCCGTAGGCATGCACGAACTCTGCTTGCGGAAAGGCCGCCAGCGCCCGGTCAAGCAACGCCCGGGAAATCGGCGAGGCGCCCCAGATCACGCGCCGCACGCCGTCCAGCCGGTACTGCGCGAATCCGGGTTCGTCCAGCAGCATCTGGATCATGCTGGGCACCAGCAGCACTTCGGTTACGCCGTCGTCCTGCAGGGCCTGCAACACCGCGCGGGGCTGGAAGCCGCGCTGGACCGCCACCGATGCGCCCGCGACAAACTGTCCGATCAATCGACCCAATCCGGCAACATGGAATAGCGGCGCGACCAGCAGGGTGCGGCTGTCGGGCGGCGTGGGGACCGTAGCCATCCTGGCCACCGCAGCGCTCCAGAGGTTCGCGTGCGTCAGCATGGCGCCCTTGGGCGCGCCGGTCGTGCCGCCGGTAAAGAGGATCGCGGCCAGCGCGTCGCCGCCCGCACGGACATCGTCCAGCGGCGCGGCCGCGGCGGCGTGCGCTTCCAGCACGTCGGCGGACAGCGGCTGCGTGCTGGCAGGAACGTCCACATCGGCCATGCGCGGGGCCATGGTCTCGTCCACCAACAGCAGGCGCGGACTGCAGTCGGCCAGTGCCTGCGCAAGCTCCGGGCAGCTCCAGCGCGTGTTCAAAGGCAGCACGGCCGCCCCCAGCCACCAGCACGCCAGGATCCACGACACATAGTCCGCGCCGTTGGCGCCCCAGAACGCTACGCGATCGCCCGGCAGCACGCCATGGCCGCGCAGCACGGCGGCCTTGCGCGCGGTCCAATCGATCAGCGCCGCGTAGGTCCAGCGCCGTGCGTCTTCGCACAGCGCGATCTTGCCGGGGTGCAGCCCGCCTGCACGATGCAGGCCTTGTGTCAGATACATGGTGCTCGTCTCCTGCGGCGCCGTGCTCCTTGCGCGGAACAGCGTGCGTTCGTCCTCGAGCCCCTAGCTTCCTCCTTGGGGCCGGATCGCGGCAATGGCCGCAGGCGTCAAACCGATAGGCGAAAAGTGTCAGCGGCTTGCCGGCCTTCGGGGCCGCAGACCAGGCGGTTGCGGCGGTATTCTCCCGGCGACACGCCGGTCCATTTCTTGAAGGCGCGGTGGAAGGTGCTGGGTTCGGAAAAGCCCAGACGCTCGGCGATGTCCATCAGGGATAGATCGTGGCGGCCCAGGTATTCGACTGCGGCATCGCGCCGCAAGTCATCCTTCAGGGCCTGGAAGCCCTGCCCCTCTTCACGCAAGTGCCGCCGCAGCGTCTGCGGCGTCATCGCCAGTTGCGCGCTGACCTGGATCAGCGACGGCAACTCCCTGGACAGATCGTTGCGCAACAGGCGGCGGATGCGATCGGTCAGGGTGGTGCGGTCCTGGTACTTCACCAACAGGTCGAACGGCGCATTGGCCAGAAACGGCTTGAGCGTCTGTTCGTTCTGCACCACCGGCAAGGCCAGCCAGCGCGACTCCAGCCACAGGCCCGTCACCGGCTGGCCATAGCGCACCGGCGCGTAGAACAGCCTGTGCGCATCGGCGCTGCGTGCGCCGCTGCTGTAGTCCACGCCCAGGATGGGAATGCGCCGCGCCGCCAGCCAGTTGGCCACGCCCAGCGTGAAGAATAGAAAGGAGCGTTCGCCATACCAGCGCGCACAGCTGCTGGGCGCGCGCGAGTCGAGCACGATGCGCGCCCGCTCGCCACTCACGCACAAGCGGGCGGTGAAATCCCGCAGCACGCCGTGGTAGTAGCGGAACGCCACGCGCAGCGCCTGCCCCACCGTGTCTTCCCGCAGCGCGAGCCGGCAGGCATGGTCGAACGCCCCCATGGGAACCGGATGCTGGCCCATGCCCAGGAAGTCGTCCCGGGTGGCGCGGCGCAGCGTCCG
The DNA here is from genome assembly GCF_058796095.1 of Achromobacter sp. GW823-FHT04E03. Lineage (NCBI taxonomy): Bacteria > Pseudomonadati > Pseudomonadota > Betaproteobacteria > Burkholderiales > Alcaligenaceae > Achromobacter > Achromobacter sp. GW823-FHT04E03. The sequence goes on from NZ_JBXAIJ010000001.1 coordinate 2,342,772, forward strand.
CATGATCTGTGCGAGCTGCGCCTGCGATACCCGCGCCATCGGCGCCTGCAGCAGGGACGGCGGCACGCCGGCGCGCGTCAGGACCCGGTCCACGTCCACGCCCCGGCTGCGCGCGCCTTGCAGGATCTGGGCGATATGTCCCACGGCGATGGTGTGATGGGTCATGAGGATATCCAGCGGCCGGCGTACGCCGATGGATCGATGGTAGCCAAAGCCTGCGCGCACAGGAATGGCCGGCGTGAGCATTCTCGCCAAGCGCAATCAGCGAATCCGCCATTGGTCAGCCGGAAAGCCGCGCCTAGACTGGCCCGAGCCCCGAATGGGCATGCCACTTCGTATTTACGGGAGTCCCTCTTTGGATACACCGAACACCGCCCCGCTCGCGGGCGTCAGGATCCTGGATCTGTCGCGGCTGCTGCCCGGCCCGTTGGGCGCGCAATACCTGGCTGACCTGGGTGCCGACGTCATCAAGATCGAGGATACGCAGGCGGGCGATTATGCGCCGCCGCCCCTGCGCGCCATCTGCAACCGCAACAAGCGCGGGTTGCGGCTGGATCTCAAGCATCCAGAGGGGCAGGCGGCGCTGGCCGCGCTGGCGCGCGGCGCGGACGTGGTGATCGAGAGTTTCCGTCCAGGCGTGGCCGCGCGGCTGCAGGCCGACTACGCCACCCTGGCGCGCCACAATCCCCGGCTGGTCTACTGCAGCATCACGGGCTACGGACAGGACGGTCCGCAGCGCGACGCCGCCGGCCACGACCTGAACTATGCGGCCTGCGCCGGTGTCGCCGACCAGATGGGCTGCGGGCCCGATCTGCCGGCGCTGTCGAACCTGCCCGTGGCCGACATACTTGGAGGTTCGCTTACGGCGGTAATGGGCATCCTGGCCGCGCTGTACGACGCCCAGCGCAGCGGGCGCGGACGGTACATCGATATCGCCATTGCCGACGGCCTGCTGGCCGGCGCCGTCGTGCCGCTGGCCACGCTCAATGCCCGCGGCGACACGCGGCCGGCGGGCGCGGATACCCTGTCCGGCGGGCTGGCCTGCTATGGCCAGTACCGCGCCGCGGACGGGCGCTATCTGGCGGTCGCCGCGCTGGAGCTGAAATTCTGGCAAACGCTGTGCCGGCGGCTGGATCGCCCCGATCTGGCGCCGCTGCACCGCGACGGCGACGCGGCGCAGCAGGCGCGCGTGCGCCGCGAATTGCAGCAGATCTTCGGATCCCGGCCGCTGGCGCATTGGCTGGAACTGTTTGAAGGCGCCGACTGCTGCGTGTCGCCCGTGCTCAAGCTGGCGGAGGGCCTGACGCATCCGCAGTTCGTCGCCCGCGGCATGCCGCTGCAGACCGAGCATCCGGTCTATGGCCGTAACACCCATGTGGCCAGCCCGGTGAAGATGTCGGGCTTCCAGTTCGCCATACATCGCCAGGCTCCGCTGCCGGGCGAACACACCGATCAGATCCTGCGCGAGGCCGGCTACAGCGAGCCGGACGTCGCCAGCCTGATCGGGCGCGGCATTGCGCTGTAGGCACATACGGCCAGCCCCGCCCGCCACCCAAGCGACCATAACCAGGACGGAGACAATCATGAAAGATCCACATCGCAGCCTTCCCTCGCCCCTGCGCCGCAGCCTGCTCAAGCTGGGTGCGGCCTTGCCCGCCACGCTGGCCTTGCCGCGTCAGGCCAGCGCCTCGGGCTTTCCGGCCCGCCCCGTCACGCTCATCGTGCCGTTTCCGGCGGGCGGCGCGACGGACACCCAGATGCGCGCGCTGGCGATCGCTGCCTCGCGCGAACTGGGCCAGACGGTCGTGATTGCCAACCGGCCGGGCGCAGGCGGCACGCTGGGCCCGGCGGCCATGGCGCAGACCGCCGCACCCGACGGCTATACCGTGTCGGTGGTGGTAGGCACGCTGTTCCGCTACCCCTTTCTGCAGCAGGTCAACTACGACCCGCTCAGGGACTTCACCTACGTCGCCTGCATGACCGCCTACTCGTACGCCATCGTGGTGCGCGAGGACGCGCCCTGGCGCACGCTGGACGAGATGATCGCCGACGCGCGCGCCCATCCCGACAAGATCAGCTACGGCGGCACCGGCACCGGCGGCTCGGGGCGCATCGCGATCGAGCGCCTGTCGCGGCTGACGAACACGCGCTTCAATTTCATCCCCTACAAGGGCGCGGCCGAAGAGACCACCGCGCTGCTGGGCGGCCATATCCAGATGATCTCGGATGCGGGCTGGGGGCCGATGATAGACACCGGCAAGGCGCGCTTGCTCGCGGTGTTGGGTGAAACCCGCGCCAAGCGCGTGCCCGACGTGCCCACGCTGACGGAACTGGGCTATCCCATCGTCGCGGCCAATCCAGTCGGCATCGCCGGACCGAAGGGCATGGATCCCCAGGTCACGCGCATTTTGCAGCAGGCATTCCACCGCGCGTCCCGCGATCCGGAATACAACCGCGCGCTGGAAACCGCCGACCAGCCGCACATGCTGATGGACAGCGCCGCCTACACCGACTTCGCGGTCCGGCAGGTCGCGGAAGAAAAGAGATTCGTGGCCGAACTGGGCCTGAAGACGTAGCCGCGACCTCAGCCCGCAGGGTTCAGCATGCAGTCGCGCAGGCGCAGCACCGATGCGCAGGACGTGTCGCGATGTGTCACCAGCGACAGGGACAGCGCATCGTGCGCGTCGGCGTCGTTAAGCGGCACGAAGGCCACGTGCGGGGTGGAATACGCGCGCGTCACGCCCGGCACCAGCGCCAGGCCCATGCCGCTGGCGACCAGACTGATCAGCGTCTGCACCTGTATCGCCTCCTGGCTGATGCGCGGCGAGAATCCCGCCTTCAGGCATAGCGCCTGCGCCACGCCGTGCAAACCCGGCACCTTCAGGGGCGAATACAGCACGAAGTTCTCGGCGCGGGCACGCTCCAGGCTGACCGGCCCGCCCGCGGCCAACGGATGCCCTGCCGGCACGGCCAGGATGAGATCGTCGCGCTCCACCACCCAGGAATCCAGCGCTGCGTCTTCCGCCAGCGGACCGCGCACCAGGCCCGCATCGATATCGTTGGCGCGCAGCATTGCGACCAGCCCGACCGTGCTGTCCTCGCGCAGGTCCAGCTGGACGTCCGGATACCGCGCCCGGAAGGCCGGCAGGCAGCGCGGCAGCAGCATGTAGGTGGCAGAACCCACAAACCCCAGCCGCAGCGTGCCCCACTCGCCCAACGCAACGCGGCGGGCCGCCTGGCGCGCCTGGTCGGCGTGGAACAGCGCACGGCGCGCGTCCGCCATCAATGCCTGTCCCGCCGGCGTCGGCGTCACGCCCTTGGGGCCGCGCACCAGCAGCGGCGCGCCCACCGCGTGTTCCAGTTTCTGGATCGAGACCGACAGCGCCGGTTGCGCAATGTGCAGCGTGTCTGCGGCCCGCCGATAGCTGCCCAACTCCGCGATGGTGACGAACTGCCGGAGCTGCCGCAAATCGATAGCCATAACAAATTCCATATCGCCCAATACCTACGCCATATTAGACGCGTATGCCGACGGCCGATAGGATTTCCGCCATGACAGACACTCCCCTATCCCAAGCCAGCGCATTGGGCGGCGTGCGCATCCTGGACCTGACGTCCGTGGTGTTCGGCCCCTACGCCTCGCAGATACTCGCCGACTACGGCGCCGACGTGATCAAGGTGGAATCGCCTGCGGGCGATTCGACGCGGCATACCGGCCCCGCCCAGGAATCCGGGCTGGCCGCCATCTTCCTGGGCCTGAACCGCAACAAGCGCAGCATCGTGCTGGACCTGAAGCAGGCCGCGGCGCGCCAGGCGCTGTTGACGATGGCGGACCAGGCCGACGTGCTGATGCACAGCATGCGCCCCGCCAAGATGGCCGCGCTGGGACTGGATCCGGACACGCTATGCGCGCGCAACCCGCGCCTGGTCTACGCCGGCCTGTACGGCTTCGGCGCGGGCGGCGCCTACGACGGCCAGCCCGCCTATGACGACATCATCCAGGGGCTGTCGGGCCTGGCCGACCTGGTGGACCGCCAGACCGGCGCACCGCGCTACCTGCCCACCGTGGCCGCCGACAAGACTTGCGGACTGATCGCGGCGCACGCCATCCTGGCCGCGCTGTTCCAGCGCGAGCGCACCGGCGCGGGCCAGCAGCTGGAAGTGCCCATGTTCGAAAGCATGGCGTCCTACGCGCTGGTCGAGCACTACTACGGCAGGCACCTGGTCGACGAGCCCGGCGAGGCCGGTTATCCGCGCGTGCTCACGCCCTGGCGCAAGCCCTGCAAGACCGCCGACGGCCATGTCTGCCTGATGCCCTACACCGACGCCCATTGGCACGACTTCTTCATCGCCGCGGACCGCCACGATCTGGCGCAGGACGCGCGCTTTACCGACATCGCGTCGCGCACGCGGCACATCGAAACGCTCTATGAACTGCAGGCCGGCATCGTGGCCGGGCGCGATACCGCCTACTGGCTGGCGCTGTGCGTGCGCCTGGAAATCCCCGCCGCGCCCATCAACCGCCTGCAGGACCTGGAGGCCGACCCGCACCTGCAAAGCGTGGACTTCTTCGCGCCGCTCGACAGCGCCTCCGGCAGCCGCTACCGCTTTCCCCGCAACCCGGTGCGTCTGCAGCATTCCCATGTGCCGCCCGCGATGCCGCCGCGCCTGGGCGAACACACGCTGGACGTGCTGCGCCAGGCCGGCCTGGATGAAGCCCAGATCGCCGGGCTTCTGGAATCGGGCGCAGCCCGCGACGCGCATCCCTCAACCCCGAACAACCGCAAGGACTCCGCATGACCGCAGACCGCAACGCCGACGATATCAAGCAGCTTGGCCAGGGCTATTACTGGCAGGACCTGGCCGTGGGCCAGCGCTTTCAGACCTTCCGCCGCACGGTGACCGAGACCGACATCGTCAACTTCATCAGCGTGACCGGCATGCTGGAGACGATCTTCATCGACGCCACGTATGCCCACGGCGCGATCCAGGGACGCCCCGCCCCCGGCGGCCTGACCTACGGCCTGATCGAGGGGCTGATCATGCAGGGCATGGTGCAAGGCACCGGGCTGGCGCTATTGGAAGTCCACAAGAAAATGCTGGCGCCCGTGGTCGCGGGCGACACCATCTGGGCGGAGATCGAAGTCACGAGCATACGTCCCACCTCGCAGCACAACCGGGCGGTGGTCGCCTCGGTCATCGAAGTACGCAACCAGCACGGCAAGCCGGTAATGGCATACACGGCCACCCGCATGCTGGCCGGCAGGCCCTGAACCATCATCAGGCGATCAAGCGCCCCCCGTAGAGGGCGCTGGCGCCGGGACGCGATCCGCGTCACAAGAACAGCACAAGGAGACAAGCAATGAAGAAAGCACTGCTGGCAGGCAGCCTCGCCATTCTCGCGCTGGGCGCCGCTGCCAGCGCCCACGCAGCCTGGCCCGAACGCCCCATCACCATGGTGGTGCCCTTCCCGCCTGGCGGGCCGACCGACCTGGTCGCCCGGGTGCTGGCCAAGCAGCTGACTGACCAGCTGGGCCAGACCGTCGTGGTCGAGAACAAGGGCGGCGCCAACGGCAACATCGGCATGCAGTACGCGGCTGCCGCCAAGCCCGATGGCTACACCGTGCTGTACAACACCTCCTCCATCGCGCTCAGCCCCAATCTGTACCGGTCGCTGGCCTTCGATCCGGTCAAGGACTTCGCGCCGGTGTCGTCCACGGCGGTGATCCCGCTGGTGCTGCTGGTGCATCCGTCCGTGCCGGCGCCGGACACCCGGACCTTCGTGCAGTATGCGCGCGAGCATCCCGGCAAGCTGTCGTATGGGTCGGCCGGCGCCGGCAACGTCACGCACCTGGGCGCCTTGTTGCTGTTGCGCTCGCTCGAAATCGATGCGGTGCACGTCCCCTATCGCGGCAGCGCCCCGGCCATGACGGATCTGGTCGGCGGGCAGGTGCAGCTCATGACCAATACGCTGAACGATTCGCTGGGCTTCATCCGCGAAGGCAAGCTGCGCGCGCTGGCCGTGACCAGCGGCGCGCGCAGCGAGCAATTGCCCGACGTGCCGACGGTGGCGGAAACGGTGGCGCCCGGATTCGAGATGGGCGCCTGGCAAGGCGTGGTGGTGCCGGCGGGCACGCCCGCGCCGGTCATCGACAAGCTGAACGCTGAAATCCGGCGCGCGCTGCAATCGCCTGAAATGACCAGGCAGCTCAAGGCGCAAGGTGCGCAGGCGCTGGGATCCACGCCGCAGGAATATGCCGCCTACATCAAGAGCGAAATCGCGCGGTGGGGAGAGGTGGTGAAGGCCGCCAACGTGAAGCTGGACTGACGGTTACCGAAGGCAGATGCAAAAACGCCCGCGAATCGCGGGCGCTTCTGTCTGAGCTGCCAGGCGGACGGCAAAGCTCAGCGGCCGTTGGCCTTGGCCGTGATGCCGTTGGCCGCGCCCATGTCGGTATTTGGCACGTCGCGCAGCAGCACGCGCACGTCCTGGCCCGAGATGCCGATGCTGGCGCACACCGCCTGGTTCAGCGCCGCGATCAGCGCGGCCTTCTTGGCTTCGTCGCGGCCGGAGATCAGCGCGACGTCGACGCGCGCCATGGCCTTGCCGATTTCGCCGCCCACGATCACATGCGCCGCCGGCACTTCCTGAAGCACGATGCGCACGCTGGGCAGCGGCGCCGCGATGCTCTCGACAACGGCGTTGGATGCGGCCTGCAGCAACGCGGCCTTCTGGGCGGCCGTGTGGCCTTCCATGATCTGGACATTCAAAATAGGCATGACTGATTCCGATGTTCCGAAAAAGGAGAAACCGGCCCAGGCGGCCGGCAAACCATCATATCCGGATCAGGACCGCGCTGACGGCCGCGCGGCCTCGATCCGGATTAGGGTTTCTCCCTGTCAGGCCGCCTGGTCGCGGCGCTCGGGTTCGGACTGCTCCTGCGCGTCGACGGCAGCGGCGGCTTCCGCCGCAGGCGCGGTTTCGGCCAGGGCCGGCGTCACCAGCTCCACCACCTTTTTGCGCGACAGCATGCCGATGAACTCATCGTCTTCGCCGGTCACCGCGACCGGCTGGTCGCTGTGCACCAGCTGGGCCAGCACCTCGCCCAGGCCAGCGGTGGCGGGCACGGAAGCCAGATCCTCGACGTAGCGGGAAATGTCGCGCGCGCCTTCCTCGATGGCGCGCGTGGCGGCCTCGGCGGTCAGCACGCCGGCCAGCCGCTTGCCGTCCAGCACCGGCGCGTACTCGTAGCTCAGGGCGCGCATGCGGTCCATGGCATGGGCGGGACGCGAACGCATGGTCAGGGTCAGGCGCGCCGGATTCACGGCGTGCGTGGCGTTGAGCACCTTGGTGCGGTTCACGTCCTGCAGGAAGGACTGCACGTAGTCATTGGCCGGATTCAGCAGAATGTCTTCCGGCGTGCCTTCCTGCACCAGTTCGCCGTCCTTGAGGATGGCGATGCGGTTGCCCAGGCGCAGGGCTTCGTCCAGGTCATGGGTGATGAAGACGATGGTCTTGTTCAGCTTGGCCTGCAACTGCAACAACTGGTCCTGCATCTCGCGCCGGATTAGCGGATCCAGCGCCGAGAAGGCTTCGTCCATCAACAGGATTTCGGCGTCGGTGGCCAACGCCCGGGCCAGGCCGACACGCTGCTGCATGCCGCCCGACAATTGGTGCGGGTACTGGTTCTCGAAGCCCGACAGGCCCACCTGGTCCAGCCACTCGCGGGCGCGCTTTTCGCGTTCGGCGCGGCCGACGCCCTGCACGGTCAGGCCGTAGGCGGCGTTGTCCAGCACGGTGCGGTGCGGGAACAGGCCAAAGCGCTGGAACACCATGCTCATCTTCTTTTGACGGAAGACTTCCAGGTCGCGCTTGTTCAGGCTGACCACGTCCACGCCGTCGACCAGGATGTGGCCGGCGCTGGGTTCGATCAGGCGGTTGAAGTGGCGGATCAGCGTGGACTTGCCGGAACCCGACAGGCCCATGATGACGTAGATGCTGCCTTCTTCGATCGACAGGCTGATGTCGCGCAGGCCCAGCGTGTGGCCGCTTTCGGCCAGCAGCTGTTCCTTGCTCATGCCGCCCTGGGCGGCTTCCAGCCATTTCTTCGGGTGCGGCCCGAAGACCTTGTAGATGTTCTTGACCTCGATCTTGCTCATCGCTGGCCTCCCATGCGCATGCGCTGTCCATACGATTGCGTGATCCGGTCGAACAGCACGGCCAGCACCACGATACCCAAGCCCGCCAGCAGGCCGCGGCCCACTTCCAGGCGGTTGATGCCCAGCAGCACTTCATAGCCCAGGCCGCGCGCGCCGATCATCGAGGCGATCACCACCATCGACAGCGCCATCATCGTGGTCTGGTTGATGCCGGCCATGATATTGGGCAAGGCCAGCGGCAACTGCACGCCGAACAGCTGCTGGCGCGGATTGGCACCGAAGGCGCGCGAGGCTTCCAGCACTTCGCGATCGACCAGGCGGATGCCCAGGTCGGTCAGGCGGATCAGCGGCGGCACGGCGTAGATCACGGTGGCGATGATGGCCGGGATCTTGCCCAGGCCGAACAGCATGACCACGGGAATCAGGTACACGAAGCTGGGCATGGTCTGCATCACATCCAGCACCGGCAGCATGATGGAGCGCAGCCAGTTGACCCGCGCCATCAGCACGCCCAGCGGGATGCCGATGATCACCGACAGGCCGGCCGCCATGATCATGAGCGCCAGCGTCTGCATGCCGGCGTCCCACAGGCCCAGCACGCCGATCACGCACAGCAGCGCGCCCATCGCCAGGCTCAGGCCGATGCGGCGGCTGACGCCCCAGGCGATCGCGATCGTCACCGCGACCACCGCCCACCAGGGCGAATTGCGCAGCAGCTGCTCCAGCCACACCAGGGCATGCAGCACGGGCTGGGACAGAGTCTCCAGCGTGTCGGCATAGTTGGTGACCAGGTGATCGACAAAGCCGTCGATCGCCCCCCGGACCTGCCGGGCGGGAATAATTTCAGGAAACATTCGTTCTACTCCATTCTGGCGCACTCACCGCCCGGACCGCGCCCGCATGCCCAGGAATCGGGCAATGCGGCGCAAGCTTGCGGCTTCCAGCTAGAAAACGGCCGGCCATCCCGGCAGCGCCAGCGCATCTCGGTCCGGGCGCGAGCGCCCGGCCGGCGGCCATCCTGGCCAAGAAATCCGGCCCCATGAAGGGCCGGAGCGCACCGCGACGGCGCGCAGCCAGGAACATGGCGGGTTACAGCGCGCTTTGGACGCGCCCGGCGACGTCGGCGGGGACCCACTTGGTCCAGACGTCGGGTTTGTTCTTCAGGAACCACTTGGCCACGGCGTTGGCTTCGTCGCCGGACTCTTCCATGTGGGCCAGGGTTTCGTTGATCACCGGCAGCGGCACCGAGACCTTGGACAGGAATTCGGTGAGCTTGGGCGCTTCCTCGGAGAACTTGGTGTTCACCGCCGTGAAGACGGGATTGTCGGGATAGGCGCTGGGTTCGGGCTTGGCGCACTTGGGCGACGTCAGGCACTTGTGCTTTTCGGCGTCGTAGGGCGGCATGTCCAGCTTGACCAGGTCCATGGAACCCACCAGCGGCGTGGGCGACCAGTAGTAGAAGACCACGTTCTGCTTGCGCTTGTAGGCCGACATCAGGGCCGCCTTCTGCGCCGCGCCCGTGCCGGGCGAATACAGGGTGTAGCTGTCGTCCAGTTTCAGGGCGTGGAACAGGTTGTTGCTGGTGATCTCGCAGCCCCAGCCTGCCGGGCAGCCGTAGAAACGGCCCTTGCCGGGCTCTTCCGGATCCTTGAACTTGTCCTTGAACTTCGGCAGGTCGGCGGCGGACTTCAATTCGGGCAGGCGCTCCGCCGTGTAACGCGGGATGTACCAGCCCTCGGCGCCCATGTAGAGATCGCCGATGCGCTTGACCTTGCCGGTCTTCTCGGCGCGGTCCCAGGGGTCGGCGACGCTGTTCAGCCAGATCTCGGTATTGATATCCAGGTCGCCGCGCTCCAGCGCAGCCAGGGCGGGCAGGGTTTCGGTCGGCAAGGTCTCGGTCTTGCAACCGTAGCCCTTTTCCATGATGAAACGTTCGACGTCGACCAGGACCAGATTGGATTCCCAGTTCATCGCGCCGAAATTGACCGGGCGCTTGATTTCGCACTGGACGGCGTCGGCGGCTTGGGCCGCACCGGCAAAGGCGAAGAACACAGCCGCGGCGGCCAGGGTCTTGACAGGGGTAAAACGCATTGGCTTTTGCCTCCATAGGTTCAGGGACACACGCCAGGCTTGGGCCCGGAGGTGCCATGGAGCTAAGGGGGTTGTGCGGAAGACGGGCAGAACCGCCAATACAAACCGACACTAGCAACAAGACGGTCCGCGAGGGTGCGGCATCTTGCAAGACAGGAGCTTCAAAAACGCAGTTTTTGAAAACCCACAGAAAGTGAACAAACTGAACGAAGAAGCCAGCATCTTAAACGAAATTGATGCTCAGCCCAACCCCACCCTGGAATGAATCAGATACATTTCCGGAAAAAACGGTCCGGGATTACCCGCAATCGCAAGGAGTGAAACAGCAGCTTTCCCTAGGGGATTTTGATTCAGACGCAAAGATACATTCAGTAAATAATAAATTCATATCCATACGCTTTAGCGGTTTCGAATCGGCCGGAAATCGCGCTTCCGGCCAGTGGGCGGACGCGTTTCGGCCCACTTCCCGGTGTCAAACCCATTGAAACCGGCCATCCTGCGGACACCCGCTGACCGCTACTCGTTCTTGGCGTACATGTAGTCCCGGCGCCAGGGGTAGGCGAGGTCCGGCGGATTGTCCAGCTCATCGGCGCGTCCAGTCGCCGGATGCTGGCCCAGGATCTGGTGCAGCGCGATCCAGCCGTGCTCGAACGCCATGGCGCAGCCGGCCAGGTACAGCCGGTAGGCGCGCAGCGAACGCTCGCCCTGCTCGCCGCCCAGGATGCGCGCCGCTTCAGGCAGGCGCGCCTCCAGCGCATCGCTCCAGGCCCACAGGGTGCGCGCGTAATGCGGCCGCAGGTTTTCCACGTCCACCTCTTCCAGCCCGCCGTTGGTCAGGGTTTCCATCACCACGCTGACGTGGGTCAATTCGCCGCCCGGGAAGATGTACTTCTCGATGAATTCGCCCATGCCGTTGCCCAGCTCGGCGTTGTAGACGCCGGCCGCGGTAATGCCATGGTTCATGATCAGTCCGCCCGGCTTGAGCAGGCGGCGCAGCTTGGCGAAGTAGCCCTCGAGCTGGGCGCGGCCCACGTGCTCGAACATGCCGACCGACGCGATCTTGTCGTAGGGCGCGGATTCGTCCAGTTTGCGGTAGTCCAGCAGTTCCATGCGGACCCGGCCTGCGAGCCCCTTCTCCTGGATCAGCTTGCTGACATGGGCATGCTGGTTGCGCGACAGCGTGATGCCGGTGGCGTCCACGCCGTAATTCTCGGCAGCCCACAGCAGCAGGCCGCCCCACCCCGCCCCCACATCCAGGAACCGCTCGCCTGCGCGCAGGCGCAGCTTGCGGCAGATGTGGTCCAGCTTGGCCTCCTGGGCCTGGGCCAGCGTCATGCCCGGTTCACGGTAGTAGGCGCAGGAATAGACCCGTCGCGGATCCAGCCAGAGCGCGTAGAAATCATCCGACAGGTCGTAGTGGAATTCGATCTGCTTGGCGTCGCGTTCGACCGAATGGCGCCAGACCGACACCACCTTGCGCACCAGCTCGGTCAGCCAGCCGCCGCGCGCCGCGTCCACCGGCGATCCCGGCAGCAGCGCCGACGCCGCGGCCATCACATCGCGCATATTGCCTTCGATGTCGATGCGGCCTTCCACGTAATCCTGCCCCAGCACGCCCACTGCGCCTTCGGCCAGGTGCGCCAGCGCAGTCTTGTCGTGCGTGACGAAACGAACGCGGGGTTCGGGCGGCCCCAGCACGGCGCCGTCGGGCAGAACCAGCTGGACCGGGACCGGCAGGGCCTGGAGTTTGCGTTCCACAACAGACAACAAAGGATTCACGACTTCTCCTCTGGAATACGTACGGACCGCAATGACTTTATCGGAAAAAACTTGCAATTTGCTTGTAAGGTTGCCCGTGATACAGTCGTTTACTTGGCCCAAACCGTGCAACAAACCGCATCCGGGCCCTGTCACTGCGCTACCCCGCAATCCACATGCCCCCATCACAGTCTTTTCGCAGCGGCCTGCCTGGCTGGCTGATACTCATGGGCGCGCTGACCGCAATCGGTCCGTTCGCCATCGATATGTACCTGCCCGCGTTCCCCACGATCGCGGCGAACCTGGGCGTGTCGCGCGGCGACGTCGAACGCACTTTGGCCGCCTACCTGATCGGCCTGGCGATGGCGCAGGTGTTCTATGGCCCGATGGCCGACCGCTACGGGCGCAAGCCGCCGCTGCTGGTGGGGCTGACGCTGTTCATGATCGCTTCGCTGGGCTGTGCGCTGTCGGGGTCGGTGGAAGCGCTGACTGGCTGGCGCGTGGTGCAGGCCATGGGCGGGGCCGCCGGCATTGTGATCCCGCGCGCGGTCATCCGCGACCACTACGAAACCCATGAAGCCGCGCGCGCCATGTCGCTGCTGATGCTCATCATGGGCCTGGCCCCCATTCTCGCGCCCCTGGCGGGCGGCCAACTGCTTGCCATCACCTCGTGGCGCAGCCTGTTCTGGGTCATGCTGGCCGGCGGCGCGATGTTGATGGCTGCCGTGATCCTGATCATGAAGGAATCGCTGGCGCCTGAACGCGTGGTGCCCCTGCGCTGGGAAACCATCCTGCGCAACTACCGCGACCTGTTCGCGCATCGCGGCTTCATGGCGCACAGCCTGGCCGGCGGTTTCGGCCAGGCCGGCATGTTCGCCTACATCATCGGCTCGCCGCGCGTCTTCATCGAACTCTACGGCGTGCCGCCCCAGTACTACGGCCTGCTGTTCGGCACCAACGCGCTGTCGCTCATCGTCTGCTCGCAGATCAGCGCGCGCCTGCTGCGCACCTACACGCCGCGCCAGTTGCAGCGCCGCGCCCTGACCTCGCTGGCCTGCGCCAGCCTGGCGGCGGTCGCGCTGACGCTGGGCGGCTGGATGACCCTGCCCCTGCTGATGCTGTGCCTGATCTGCTACATGGGCAGCCAGGGCTTCGTGAATCCCAACTCGGCGGCGCTGGCGCTGGCGGACCAGGGCAAGCGGCTGGGCGCGGCTTCCGCGCTGTTGGGGACGCTGCAATTGTCCTGCGGCGCGCTGGCCGGTTTCGCCGTCAGCGCCTGGCAGACCGACAGCGCCCTGCCCCTGACGACCACGCTGGCGGCCTGCGCCTGCCTGTCCTGGATCTCGGGCCGCGTGGCGCAATCGCACACCAAGTAGCCTGGCCGCTTGATTTATTTAGGCTTTTCGTATTAGAATCTAAGTCTTCACATGAAGTTTCCCGTGCCGGACTACTATGCTTTGTAGTTCAGCACTCTGACCCCAACCGCGCAACGTCTGGCGATTTTCTTAGGAAATCCCAGAGATTCTTCCAAGAATTCCGCGGGTGGCAGGCAGCGGGTATAAGCACTGGGGCGGACCAGACGGGCTTTAACAGCCACTCCGATCCCCCCTCATCCACTAAGACTGGGTGGCCGGCAAAGGCAGCGCAAGCGCCTCTACAGCCCGGCGGCTGAAACCCTGTCTACCCCCCAAGCGATGCGCGACAAAAGAACGACCTAAAGAGGTGCATCCATGGCACGCGTATGCCAAGTGACCGGCAAAGGCCCGATGGTGGGCAACAATGTTTCGCACGCGAACAACAAGACCAAGCGTCGCTTCCTGCCCAACCTGCAATCGCGCCGGTTCTGGGTTGAAAGCGAAAACCGCTGGGTCCGCCTGCGTGTTTCGGCCAAGGCCATCCGCACGATCGACAAGAACGGCATCGACGCCGTGCTGGCCGAAATGCGTGCCCGCGGCGAACTGGCTTAATCAGCCTCCCCGCCAATCTACATACTAGGAGCACGACATGGCCAAAGGTATCCGCGAAAAGATCAAGCTCGAGTCGACTGCCGGCACGGGTCATTTCTACACGACCACCAAGAACAAGCGCAACATGCCCGAGAAGATGCTGATCAAGAAATTTGATCCGGTCGCTCGCAAGCACGTTGACTACAAGGAAACCAAGCTGAAGTAATTCAGCCGGTTTTCCCGCAAGTCGAAAGGCCCTGCACCGCAGGGCCTTTTTTCATTTCTGGCGAGCGCCGCATGGGGCGCCTTGTCTATTGCCCCGGGGCGAAGGCCCATGTTCCAATTGGGCCGCTGTCATCCGCCGCGCCTGCTGGCGCAAGATTCCCTCTCCACGCGATACCTGACATGTTCCGTCCCTGCCTTACCCTGCTGCGCCGCGCCGTGGCGCCGGCACTCCTGGCCCTGGCGCTGGCTCCCGCCGCCTCGGCCAAGGACAAGGAGCCGCCCATCCGCATCGGCGAGATCAACAGCTACAAGGCGATACCCGCCTTTCTTGGCCCCTATAAAAAGGGCTGGCAGCTGGCGCTGGAAGAGGTCAACGCCGGCGGAGGCGTGCTGGGCAGGAAGCTGGAAGTGATCTCGCGCGACGACAACGGCAACCCCGGCGATTCGGTGCGCGCGGCCCAGGAATTGCTGGCCCGCGAAAAGGTCGAGCTGCTGTTCGGCGGATTCCTTTCCAATACCGGCCTGGCGCTGACGGATTTCGCCAAACAGCAGCAGGTGTTCTTCCTGGCGGCCGAGCCTCTCACCGACAAGATCACCTGGCAGGACGGCAACCGCTACACCTACCGTCTGCGCCCCTCAACCTGGATGCACGTGGCGGCGCTGGCCCCCAAGGCGCTGGCCTTGCGCAAGAAGCGCTGGGCCATCGTCTACCCCAACTACGAGTATGGGCAGTCCGCGGTGGCTACCTTCAAGGCCATGATGACCTCGTTCCAGTCCGACGTGGAGTTCGTCGCCGAGCAGGCCGTGCCGCTGGGCAAGGTCGATGCCGGCGCCGTGGTGCAGGCCCTGGCCGACGCCAAGCCCGACGCGATCTTCAACGTGCTGTTCGCCGCCGACCTGACGCGCTTCGTGCGCGAGGGCAATACCCGCGGCCTGTTCGAGAACCGCGCCGTGGTGTCGGTGCTGTCTGGCGAACCCGAATACCTGGAACCGCTGGGCGCCGACACGCCCACCGGCTGGATCGTCACTGGCTACCCCTGGTACGCCATCGACACCCCGGCCAACACCACGTTCGTCGAAGCCTACAAGAAGCGCTACAACGAAACGCCCAAGGTCGGCTCGGTCGTGGGCTACGCGTCCCTCATGTCCATCGCCCAGGGCCTGAAGGCAGCGGGCGAAGTGGACACCGAAAAACTGGTCGACGCGTTTGCCGGCCTGAAGGTGGACACGCCCTATGGCCCCATCCAATACCGCAAGATCGACCACCAGTCGACCATGGGCGTGTACGTGGGCGTGACCGCGGTGGAAGACGGCAAGGGCATCATGAAGGACTTCGCCTATATCGACGGCGCACGCCTGCAGCCGCCTGACGAGCAAGTGCGCAAGATGCGTCCGGCGCACTGATGAGCCTGTCCGGGCTGCTGCTGCAGCTGCTCAATGGGCTGGCGGACGCCAGCGCGCTGTTCCTGGTCGCCGCCGGCCTGTCGCTGATCTTCGGCGTCACGCGCGTGGTGAACTTCGCCCACGGCTCGTTCTACATGCTGGGCGTCTACCTGGCCTGGACCTTCACCAACTACTTCGGCGACGGCGCCGGCTATTGGGCCGGGCTGCTTCTGGCGGCGCTGGCCACGGGCCTTATCGGCGCGGCCGCCGAATGGCTGGTGCTGCGGCGCCTGTACCAGGCGCCTGAACTGTTCCAGCTGCTGGCGACCTTTGCACTGGTGCTCATCATCGGCGACGCCGCGCTGGCCATCTGGGGCCCCGAAGACCTGTTCGCAGCGCGCGCCCCCGGCCTGTCTGGCGCCGTGCAGATCCTGGGCCGGCGCTATCCCGAATACGACCTGCTGCTGATCGCCGCCGGCCCCGTGGTACTGGGCCTGCTTTGGCTGCTGCTGATGCGTACGCGCTGGGGCCGGCTGCTGCGGGCCGCGGCGGAAAATCGCAAGATGCTGGCCGCGCTGGGCGTGAATCAAGCCTGGCTGTTCACCTCGGCATTCACCCTGGGCGCGTTCCTGGCCGGCCTGGGCGGCGCGCTGGCCGCGCCGCGGGTACCCGCCACCCTGGGCCTGGACCTGGAGATCATCGCCAGCGCGTTCGTGGTGGTGGTGGTGGGCGGCCTGGGTTCGATTCCCGGCGCCTTCCTCGCCGCCTTGTTGATCTGCTCGGTCAAGGCATTGTTCGTGTCCCTGGGACAGGTGCAGATCGGCCCCTGGCTCTTCAATCTGTCCAAGCTCACGCTGCTGGCGGAATTCGCCGTGATGGCCGTGGTGCTGGTCGTGCGGCCCTGGGGTCTGCTGGGCAAACCGCCCGAGCCGGCATCCCACACCGCCGCCCCGGAGCGCCCCATCGCGCCGGCCGGCCGCGGCCTGCGGCTGGCCTATGGCGCGCTGTTGGCGCTCCTGGTACTGGCGCCGGTGGCGGCCGCTCACAGCCCCTATCTGGGCATCCTGCTGACCGAAATCCTGATCGCCGCGCTGTTTGCCGCCAGCCTGCATTTCCTCACCGGGCTGGCCGGCATGACCTCGTTTGGCCATGCCGCCTGGTTCGGCCTGGGCGCCTACGGCGCCGCGCTGCTCCTGAAGCTGGCGGCCGTGCCGATGGAAGCGGCGCTGCTGCTCGGCCCCTTCGCCGCGGCGCTCGGCGCCCTGCTGTTCGGCTGGTTCTGCGTGCGCCTGTCGGGCGTGTACCTGGCGATGCTGACCCTGGCGGTGGCGCAGATCCTCTGGGCGCTGGCCTATCAATGGGATGACGTGACGGGCGGCAGCAACGGCCTGATCGGGCTGTGGCCATCGGCCTGGCTCGCCCAGGGCCCCTGGTTCTATTACCTGACGCTGGCGCTGTGCGTGGCCGGCATCGCCTGGCTGCGCCGCCTGGCGTTCTCGCCGCTGGGCTATGCGCTGCGCGGCGTGCGCGATTCGGCCCTGCGCGCCGAGGCGCTGGGCATGGACACGCGGCGCGTGCAATGGGCGGGCTTCGTGGCCGCGTCTTTCGCCGCCGGCCTGGCGGGCTCGCTCTACACATTTTCCAAGGGCAGCATCGCGCCCGACACGCTGGCCGTGAGCCGCTCCGTGGACGGACTGGTCATGGTGCTGCTGGGCGGGTTGCAGACGCTGGCCGGCCCGCTCGTTGGCGCTGCGTCCTACACCTGGCTGCAGGATGCCGCCGCGCGCAGCACCGAGTACTGGCACGCGGTGCTGGGGCTGGCCATCCTGGCCCTGGTCATGGCGTTTCCCGAGGGGCTGGCAGGCGCTGCCGCGCGCCTGGCCGCAAGCTGGAACAGGAGGCGCGCATGAACACCGCCCCCCTGCTGCGAGTCCGGGACCTGCGCAAATCATTCGGCGGCATCGACGCGCTGGCCGGCGTGTCCTTCACGCTGGAAGCGGGCCGGATGCTGGCGCTGATCGGCCCCAACGGCGCCGGCAAGTCCACCTGTTTCAACGCGCTGGGTGGCCAGCTGCGGCCCGACTCGGGCTCCGTCCTGCTGGACGGCCGCGAACTGGTAGGCCTGTCGGCAGGCAGGATCTGCCGGTTGGGCGTGGGACGCACCTTCCAGACCGCGGCCACCTTCCGCTCCATGACGGTGCGCGAGAACGTGCAGACTGCGCTGCTGTCGCGCGACCGGCTGCTGCTGAATCCGTGGCGCCGGGCCACCCGGCACGCGGCCGAGGAGGCCATGTCGCTGCTGTCGCAGGTGCAGATGGCGGACAAGGCGCAGGAGCATTGCGGCACGCTGGCCTACGGCGACGTCAAGCGGGTGGAGCTGGCGATGGCGCTGGCGCACCAGCCGCGCCTCTTGCTGATGGACGAACCCACGGCGGGCATGGCCACCAATGAACGCCATGCGCTGATGCGGCTGACGCGCACGCTGGCGGACACCCAGCGCATTGCGGTCCTGTTCACCGAGCACAGCCTGGATGTTGTGTTCAAGCACGCCGATCGCATCGCGGTGCTGGTGCGCGGCAGCCTGCTGGCCGAGGGCGAACCCGCAACGATCGCGGCCGACGAGCGGGTCCGCGCGGCCTATCTGGGCACGGAAGCGCCGCAGCCGGCCTGAGCCGGCCGCGCACGCGGCCTCAGTCGTTCCTCAGCCCGTTGGGCTGGCATTCCCAGAAGATCTTGGCCTGGCATCCCTCGCAAATGCCGCGGTCCAGTTTGGCGTAGATCGTATGCAGCGCCGTCGCCTTGTCGGGAAAGATATGGTCCTCGCCCAGCCGCTGCAGGAAACCCGTGCGACGCCACATGTCCAGCACTTCCGGCCGCGGGCGGTGGAAGTACAGATCGCCGCCCATGGCCCGCCTGGCGGCCAGTTCGTCTTCCCAGACCTGCGCGCCCGCCATGTCGATGAAATTCATGCTCTTGGCCATCACCAGCAGATGGCGCGGCGCGCCGGGCGCCGCGCGCAGCTCATGCAGGCGCTGCGCCACGTGCGTGGCGGCGCCGAAATAGACCGAGCCTTCCATGCGCAGCAGCTTCAGTTGCGGGCACTCCGGCAAGGCATCCGGCGCGTGCTCCAACACCACGAAGCGCCGCTCCAAGCCGCGCGAGTCGAAGCCCATGGTGCGCATCGCCGGCCGCGAGGTGCGGTGCAGGTAGACCATCAGCGACAACACCGTGCCCAGCAGGATCGCCACTTCCATGCGTATGGTGATGGTGGCAGCCAGCGTGGCGGCGGCGATGATCGCTTCGCCGCGCTGGGTGCGGATCAGTTGCCGCCAGCGCGGAATGTCGAACAGGGTCCAGGCCACCAGCAGCAGCAGCCCGGAAATCGCCGCGTGCGGAATCATGGCCAAAAGCGGCGCGGACAGGGCCACCAGCGCCACCAGCAGCAAGGCCGAGAACACGGACGCCAGCGGCGTCTTGGCGCCAGCCTCGTAGTTGGGAATGGACCTGTTGAGCGACCCGCAAGACAGGTAACAGGAGAAAAAGCCGCCCACAATATTGGACAGCCCCTGCCCCACGAATTCGCGGTTGGCGTCGATGCGCTGGCCCGAACGCGTGGCCACGGCCTTGGCGATGGAGATGGACTGCGCCAGCGCCACGATGGTCAGCGCGAAGGCCACGCTCAGCAGTTCGGGCAAGGCGCGCCAATCGACGCTGGGAATATGGAAAGGCGGCCAAGGTTGGGCCAGCGCACCCAGCACTGACACCGGCGCGCCTTTGGTCAGCGCGTTGAAGCCCGCGGCTGCCAGCGCGCCCGCCGCCAGGCCCGCCAACATGTAGGGCTTGCGCTTGTCCAGGCGCCGCACCAGCAGCGCCACGGCCAGGGTGGTCAGGGTCACCAGCAAGGCGCCCCAGTGCACCTGCGCCAGATTCGCGGCCAGGCTGGCCAGCAAGGCGCCCGCGCCGTGCGCGTCCGGCGACGGCATGCCCAGCGCGTCCTTCAGCGCATGCACGGCGATCAGCAGCGCCGCGCCGCTGGTGAAACCGAACAGCGCCGACGGCGAGATGAAGTGCGCCAGCGAGCCCAGCCTGAGCGTGCCCACCAGCCATTGCATCAGCCCGACCAGCACGGTCACGGCCAGCGCCAGCTGGATGTAGCCCTGGCTGCCGGCCACCGCCAGCGGCGTCAACACCGCATAGAGCGCCAACGAGTTGGCATTGGTCGGGCCCGACATGACATGGCGGCTGGACCCGAAGAGCGCCGCGACGATACAGGGAACGATGGCGGAATACAGGCCGTACTCGGGCGGCAGGCCCGCCAGCATGGCGAACGCCACGCCCTGCGGCAACACCAGCAAGGCGCCCAGCAAGCCCGCCGTCGCATCCGCGCGCAAGGTCCGCGCATTGACCTCGTCCACCCACGAGCCGAACAACCGGCGCGCGACGCTCATCCCCCCCTGCATCATTCTTTCTTGTCCCTCGGCATCTGCTTTCTGATTGGTTCCGCCTGCGGCGCACAGGGCGGGCGGCGGGTCGTCTAGCGTAATCGCTAGCGCCCCTCGCGCGCAACGCGTCCCGCTTACTTGAGGTAACGGCGCTCCAGCTCCCGCATATGGGCATCGCCCTGCAGCGCGATGATTTCCTTGACCGCCGGCAGCGCCGCATCCACCTGATGGATGCCGCCATCGCTGCGGATGCGGGCGAACACGTCCCGCATCGCCCCCACCGCGGCGCGGATGGCGTGATTGCCATAGATGACCAGGCCGACCTTGCCCAGCGCCTGGATATCGGCTTCGCGCAGTTGCGGATAGGCGGTGGGCACCAGCACCAGCGGCGCGCGGCCTTGCCATGCCGCGATGAACGACAGGATCTCGTCGGGCGTGTTCTGCTTGGAATGGATCAGGATGGCGTCCGCGCCCGCAGCTTCATACGCGCGCGCCCGGACCAAGGCTTCCTGCTCGCCGGCGCCCGCGATCAGCGCCTCGGTCCGGGCGATCACGCAGAAATCCGCATCGCGGCGGGCGCTGCAGGCGGCTTCGATCTTGCCCTGGAACTCCTCGATCCGCACCAGCTCCTGCCTGCCGGACGCGCGCAGACTCGTGTCCTTGGGAAAGGTCTTGTCTTCCATCACCACCGCCGACACGCCCGCGGCTTCGTACTGCGGCACCATGTAGGAGACATTGATGGCATTGCCGAATCCGGTGTCGATGTCGGCAATCACGGGCACGTCCACCGCGGCGGCGATCGCCCGCATCATGTCCAGGTGCTGCGAGGGCGAGAGTATGTTGGCATCGGGCACGGCGTAGCTGGCCGACAGCTCGAAGCCGCTGCCCCAGATGGCGTCGAACCCGGCATCGGCCGCCAGCCTGGCGGACAGCGGGTTGTGCGCCGACATGGCGTGCATCAAGACGGGATCCTGCAATTTCTGGCGGAAACGGGCGTTTCTGGTCATGGCGGACACGTAGGCAAAAACCCGGCGCGCCGCGCGCCGGCTGCGGCCATCGTAGCGCCAATCCCCGCCTTGCCCGAAACGTCAGCCGGCCTCGCCGCCGCGTCGCGCCTTCATGGCCTGCCCGATCCCGGCCAGCGTATCGTCCGGGATCAGCCGCGCCGCCATCGGCAGCAGTTCGCTTTCCTCACGCTGGATATGCGCGGCGTAGGCATCGGTGAAATCCTGCACCTGGCTGGCAGGCAGCTCGGCCTGGCGGCCCGCCGCGATCTCGGCGAGCGCCTGGCGCAAGGGCTCCCAGCGCCGCGCCAACTGCCGGTGCTCGGCCATCAGGCCGTCCACCAGCGCATGCAGACAGACGGCGTCAGAGCCGGCCATGGATTCGATCAAGGCCGGAAACAGGTCCTCTTCCTCGTCCTCGTGATGGTGTGCGGCCGCGGTATCGAAGTAGCGCATGACGCTGGCCGCCGCGGTTTGAGCCGCGGCGTCGCTGCCATGCACCGGCAGGTGCGCGGCAAGACGCCCCAAGGTCGCGCACTGGCGGGAAATGCGGCCATGGCAGGCCGACAGCAAAGCCAAGGGATCATCCGCGCCCGGCGCCGGGGCTGGGCCTCCAGGAAAGCTCACCGCCATCGCACACCTCCGTTATCCGGCGTGGCCACGCCACCACAAGCGGATGGAATCCCACGCGCGTCCCGCGAATCCGGCCTCGGCCACCGGTTCCAGTGCCACCACCGAAAACTGCATGGCGGGCTTGCCGTCCACCAGCACACGCACCTCGCCCACTGCGGACTGGGCCGCGATCGGCGCAATCAGCGGATCCTGCGGCGTCCAGACCGGTTCGACCTTGGCGCCCGCGGGCACCGTCACGTAGGCATCGCGCGCGAATCCGGCCTTCAGGCTGTCCTGCTCGCCCTTCCATACCTCGGGCGTGGCGACCGCCTGGCCGCGCGCGTACAGCTTGATGGTATTGAACCCCTGAAAGCCCCACTCCAGCAACTCGCGGCTTTCCTGCGTGCGCAGCTTGTCCGACGCCGTGCCCACCACCACCGTGATCAGGCGGCGCTGGTCAGCGCCATTCGGACGCTGCGCGGTGGCGACGATGCAATAGCCGGCCGATTCGGTATGCCCGGTCTTCAGCCCGTCCACGCTGGGATCCAGCCACAGCAGGCGGTTGCGGTTCGGCTGCGTGATCTTGTTGTAGGTGAACTGCTTGGCCGAATCGTAGGTCCTGTAGAGCTGCGGATAATCGCGAATGAAACGCGTGGCCAGCATGGACAGGTCGCTGGCGGTGGAGTAGGTCCCCGGATCGGGCAAGCCGTGCGGGCTGGCGAAATGCGTGGCGTGCAGGCCGAGCCTGGCGGCGGTGTCGTTCATCCGCGCCACGAAGGCCTCGACGCTGCCCGACACGGCTTCGGCGAGCGCGATGGCCGCGTCGTTGCCCGACTGGATCATCAGGCCGCGCAGCAGATCGTCCACCGACACCTTCGAGCCCGGCTCCAGGAACATCTTCGAGCTGCCCGCCGGCACCTTCCAGGCGCGGGTCGACACCGTGACCATTTGCGCCGCGGACAGCTCTTTCTTGCTGAGCGCCTCGAACACGACGTAGGCCGTCATGATCTTGGTCAGGGACGCGGGCTCGATCCGGGTCGTCGCCGCATGCGACGCGATCACCTGTCCGCTGGTCTCGTCCAGCAAGAGCCAGGCCTTGGCCGACAGGGCCGGCGCGGGCACCGTCTGCGCCACGGCGCCCGACATGCACGCGGCCGCGACGATCAGGCTCGCCGCCAACTTCTTCATCAACATATGACTGCTTCGCTTCCATGCTTGGTTTTTCCCGCGCGGGTCTCGCGCAGGGCACGCAATTGGAACATGCCCGGCGCAGTTGGTTCAGTGCCGCAGGCATCTGAAAAGATGCGCGATGAATGTCACGACATCTTGCTGGAGCCCTTCTACAAAGCACTTTCTGTGTCGAAAACAACAAACAAGGGCCAAAAACCCGCTAGAAAACCGCATTAATCGCCACTCTTCCGCTATCATCGGCCGCGTAGCGTCAAACGCCGATACCCGGCGCGCGCTGCTCCATGACCTCAACATACGGATTTTGACCATGGCCACGAAAGCAAAAGCTCCTGCCAAGAAAGTCACCAAGCCCGCCGCCAAGGCGCCCGCAAAGAAGGCAACTGCTGCCAAACCCGCTGTGAAGCCCGCTGCAAAGCCGGCCGTCAAGAAGGTCGTCGCCGCCAAGAAGGTCGCTGCTGCCCCCAAGGCCATCAAGGCCGCCCTGAACAAGACCCAGCTGATCGCCTACATCGTTGAGCAATCGGGCGTTGAAGCCAAGTCGGTCAAGGCCGTCCTGGCCAGCCTGGAAACCTCGGTGCTGGGCTCCGTGGACAAGAAGGGCGCTGGCGAATTCACGCTGCCCGGCCTGTTCAAGGTTGCCGTGCAGAAGGTTCCGGCCAAGGCCAAGCGCTTCGGCAAGGATCCGTTCACCGGTGAAGAGCGCTGGTTCCCCGCCAAGCCGGCTTCGGTCAAGGTGAAGGTTCGCCCGCTCAAGAAGCTGAAGGACGCCGCGCAGTAATTCGCGCGTAGTTCCGGTCAAGCCGGAAGGGCCCGCCTCGCAAGAGGCGGGCCCTTCTTTTTTGCCGCGGCCGGCCTGCACGACGCATAGGTCGACTTTTTCCAATTTATCTTCATGTTAAGATACTTCACGTAAAAATAAATCCCATGCACCCATGAATGACCTCGTCGATCTGGTGATCTCCCAATGGACCGCCGAATGTCCCGCCCAGGACTTCGCCGCCATGTCCGTCGTCACCCGTGTGTTCCGTCTGAACGCGCTGGCCGCGCGCAACGTAAACCGCAGCTTCCGCAACTACGACCTGCACCAGGGCGAATTCGACGTGCTGGCCACGCTGTACCGCAGCGGCTCGCCCTACGCGCTGAATCCGCAGAAGCTGGTGGAGGCCCTGCTGTTGACCTCCGGCGCCATGACCAACCGGCTCGACCGCCTGGAGCAGGCCGGCCTGCTCACGCGCAGCCCCAATCCGGAAGACCGGCGCGGCGTCATCGTGTCGCTCACGGCCGAAGGCTTGCGCACCATCAAGCTGGTGCTGAAGGACTACCTGAAGGACCTCAATGAACTGCTTGAACCGCTGTCCGCAGCCGAGCGCAAGCAACTGGCCGGCCTCCTCAGGAAGCTGCTGATCAAGCAGGACCAGGAAACGCCTGGCGGCATCGGCGCCTGAGCCGAGCCCTCTTCCGCAGCCATCATCCCCGATCCCGATCCATGACTTCCGCTACCCAGTCCTCCCAGACGCCGGTCCTGACCGCACCCATCCTCCTGCTGATGTCGGTCGCGACCGGCCTCGCCGTCGCCAGCAACTATTACGCGCAGCCGCTGCTGCATACGATCAGCGAGCAATTCTCGCTGTCCAGCGCCACGGCGGGCAGCATCGTCACCACCGCGCAGCTGAGCTATGCGGTGGGCCTGATGCTGCTCGTGCCCCTGGGCGACATGTTCGAGCGCCGCAGCCTGATCGTGCTGATGAACCTGCTGTCCTCGGGCGGTCTGCTGATTTCCGCCTTCGCCCCCAATATCGGCGTGCTGATCCTGGGCACGGCGCTGACGGGCATGCTGTCCGTGGTGGCCCAGATCCTGGTGCCTTTCGCCGCGACGCTGGCCGCCCCGCATGAGCGGGGCAAGGCCGTGGGCACCGTCATGAGCGGACTGCTGCTGGGCATCCTGCTGGCCCGCACCGTCGCCGGCGCGCTCGCCGACGTGGGCAGCTGGCGCACCGTGTACTGGGTGGCGGCCATCCTGATGCTGATCATGTCAGCGGCCCTGTGGCGCCTGCTGCCGCGCCACCAGAGTCCGGCCGGGCTGAGCTACCCGCGCCTGCTGGGCTCCATCCTGCGCATGTTCGTCGAGGAACCACTGTTCCGCGCCCGCTCGCTGCTGGGCGGCCTGCTGTTCGCGGCCTTCAGCATGCTGTGGACGCCGCTGACCTTCCTGCTGGCCAGCCCGCCCTATCAATACAGCAACACCACCATCGGCCTGTTCGGCCTGGCGGGCGCCGCAGGGGCCTACGCCGCCAACCGCTTCGGCCGCCTTGCCGACCGCGGCCTGGGCAACCTCGCCACCCGCGTCGGACTGCTGTTGCTGCTGGGTTCCTGGGGACTGATCGCCTTCGGCCAGGTGTCGGTGCTGGCCCTGCTGGTCGGCATCCTGGTGCAGGATCTCGCGATCCAGGGCGTGCACGTCACCAACAGCAGCGCCCTCTACCGCCTGCGCCCCGAAGCGCGCAGCCGGCTGACGGCCGGCTACATGACCAGCTACTTCATCGGCGGCGCATCCGGTTCGCTGGTATCGTCCTGGCTGTACGCCCATTTTGGCTGGCCCGGCGTGGTCACGGCGGGCGCCGTCCTCGGGGTGATTACGCTGGCTTATGGTGCCCTGGCGCCCAGCGCGCGCATCCCCGAAACGGCTCCGTCCCCTGCCCGCGCCTAGCACCTCCTATAATCAGGGGTTTTGGCCGCCTCCGCGCCCGCGCGGCGAGGCGGCTCACCCTTTTTTTGCCATCGTGCACGAGCCCATGCAGGAACGTTACCTCCCCAATACCGTCGAAGCAGCCGCCCACCAAGACTGGCAGGCGCGCGACGTCTACCTGGTCCACGAACACGCCAAGAACGCCGACGGCTCCGAAAAGCCGAAGTTCTACGCCTGCTCCATGCTGCCCTACCCCAGCGGCAAGCTGCACATGGGCCACGTGCGCAACTACACCATCAACGACATGATGGCCCGTCAGTTGCGCATGCGCGGCTACAACGTTCTGATGCCCATGGGCTGGGACGCCTTCGGCATGCCGGCGGAAAACGCCGCCATCAAGTCCAAGGTGCCGCCGGCGAAGTGGACGTACGACAACATCGCCTACATGAAGAAGCAGATGAAGGCGATGGGCCTGGCGATCGACTGGTCGCGCGAAATGTGCGCCTGCGATCCCCAGTACTACAAGTGGAACCAGTGGCTGTTCCTCAAGATGCTGGAAAAGGGCGTCGCCTACCGCAAGACCCAGGTCGTCAACTGGGACCCGGTGGACCAGACCGTGCTGGCCAATGAACAGGTCATCGACGGCCGCGGCTGGCGCTCGGGCGCGCTGGTCGAAAAGCGCGAGATCCCCGGCTACTACCTGCGCATCACCGATTACGCCGACGAACTGCTGGGCGCCGTCCAGAACGACCTGCCCGGCTGGCCCGAGCGCGTGCGCCTGATGCAGGAAAACTGGATCGGCAAGTCCGAGGGCCTGCGCTTCGCTTTCCCGCACAAGATCGCCGGCCAGGACGGCCAGCTGATCCAGGACGGCAAGCTGTACGTCTTCACCACCCGCGCCGACACCATCATGGGCGTGACCTTCTGCGCCGTGGCGCCGGAACACCCCCTGGCCACGCAGGCCGCGCTCTCCAATCCGCAACTGGCCGCCTTCATCGAACAATGCAAGCTGGGCGGCACGACCGAGGCCGAAATGGCCACGCGCGAAAAGGAAGGCATGCCCACGGGCCTGTACGTCACGCACCCGGTCACGGGCGCCGAAGTTCAGGTCTGGGTCGGCAACTACGTGCTCATGACCTACGGCGACGGCGCCGTGATGGGCGTGCCGGCGCATGACGAGCGCGATTTCGCCTTCGCCAAGAAATATGACCTGCCCATCGTGCAGGTCGTGGACGTGGCCGGCAAGGAATACTCCACCAATGCCTGGCAGGAGTGGTACGGCGACAAGCAAGCCGGACGCACCATCAATTCGGGCAAGTACGACGGCCTCTCCCACAAGGAAGCGGTCGACGCCATCGCCGTCGACCTGGGCGCGCAAGGCCTGGGCGAAAAGCAGACCACCTGGCGCCTGCGCGACTGGGGCATCTCGCGCCAGCGCTATTGGGGCACCCCCATCCCCATCATCCACTGCGCGGATTGCGGCCCGGTCCCGGTTCCGGAAAAAGACCTGCCGGTGGTCCTGCCCGACGACCTCATCCCGGACGGCAGCGGCAATCCGCTGGCCAAGAACGAGGCGTTCCTGTCCTGCTCCTGCCCCAAGTGCGGCAAGCCGGCGCGCCGTGAAACGGACACGATGGACACCTTCGTGGACTCGTCCTGGTATTTCATGCGCTACACCTCGCCGGGCAACGATAACGCCATGGTCGACGCGCGCAACGACTACTGGATGCCGATGGACCAGTACATCGGCGGCATCGAACACGCGGTGCTCCACCTGCTGTACGCCCGCTTCTGGACCAAGGTCATGCGCGACATGGGCTTGCTCAACTTCGACGAGCCCTTCACCAAGCTGCTGTGCCAGGGCATGGTGCTGAACCATATCTACTCGCGCAAGACGCCGCAGGGCGGCATCGAGTACTTCTGGCCGGAAGACGTCGAAAACGTCTACGACGACCGCGGCGCCATCGTCGGCGCCAAGCTGAAGTCGGACGGCTCCGCCATCAACTACGGCGGCGTGGGCACGATGTCCAAGTCCAAGAACAACGGCGTCGACCCGCAATCGCTGATCGACACGCTGGGCGCGGACACGGCCCGCCTGTTCGTCATGTTCGCCAGCCCGCCGGAACAGACCCTCGAATGGTCGGACTCTGGCGTCGAAGGCTCCAACCGCTTCCTGCGCCGCCTCTGGTCCATCAGCTACGGCCAGCGCGAGGCCATCGCGCGCGGCCTCGCCCATGGCGCCGACTGGGCGCAGGCGCCGGCCCCGGTCAAGGATCTGCGCCGCGAGGTCTACGGCCTGCTCAAGCAAGCCGACTACGACTACCAGCGCATCCAGTACAACACCGTCGTGTCGGCATGCATGAAGATGCTCAACGCCATCGACGACGCCAAGCTGCCCGAAGGCGCGGCCGCGGACGCCGCCTACGCCGAAACGCTGGGCGTGCTGCTGCGCGTGCTGTATCCCGTGGTGCCGCACATCACCTGGCACCTGTGGCGCGACCTGGGCTACGCCCACGAGCTGGGCGACCTGCTCGACGCGCCTTGGCCGCACGTGGACGAGGCGGCGCTGGTCGCCGACGAGATCGAGCTGATGCTCCAGGTCAACGGCAAGCTGCGCGGCTCCATCCGCGTGGCCGCCAAGGCCGCCAAGGAAGACATCGAAAAGCTCGCGGCATCCCAGGAAGAGGTCGCCCGCTTCCTGGAAGGCCGTCCGCCCAAGCGCGTCATCGTGGTTCCGGGCAAACTGGTCAACGTCGTAGGCTGATGAGGTCAAGCATGCACTTCGCCGGGCAACAAACGCACTCCCCCCGCCAGTCCTGGCTGCTGCGCGGCGCCTGCCTGGCGCTGTTCATGCTGCTCTCCGCTTGCGGCTTCGCCTTGCGTGGCGTCACGCCGATGCCGTTCGATACGCTGTATGTCGGCATTTCCGACACCACGCAGTTCGGCGCCGACGTGCGCCGCGCGCTGCGCGCGGCCTCGCCGAACACCAAGCTCGTGTCGACCCCCAAGGAGGCGCAAGCCATCCTGCAGCAGGTCGCCGACACTCGCACCCTGCGAGAGGTGTCGCTGAACGCCCAGGGCCGTGTCGAGGAATACGAACTCGGCATCAACTACACGTTCCGCCTCATCGATGCCAAGGGCCGCGCCCTGATCCCGGACACCACGCTGTCGATCTACCGCGAAATGCCCTATGACGACCAGGTGGTGCAAGCCAAGCAAGGCCAGATCGAAACGCTGTACCGGGCCATGCAGCGCGACCTGGTGTCCCGCCTGCTGCGCCGCATGACCGCGCCGGAAGTGCGCCATGCATTCGAGAATGCCGAAGAGCGCGCGGAAGACGGCGAGACCCCGCTGTACGACCCGACCACGCCGGAACAAAAGCGCACGCCCGCGCCGTGGCAGACGCCGTCCACCACCGATCCGGCCATCCTGCGTTAAATGGCACAGCCCCTGGACGCGGATCGCCTGGCCGAGCACCTGCAGCGGCCAGGCAACCGCCTGGCCCCGCTCTACACGGTGTCCGGCGACGAACCCCTGCTCGTGACCGAGGCCGTGGACGCGCTGCGCGCCGCGGCCCGTAACGCGGGCTACACCGACCGCCTGTCCATGGTCATGGACGCGCGCAGCGACTGGAGCTCGGTCACCGCCGCCACGCAAAGCGTGTCGCTGTTCGGCGACCGCCGCATCCTCGAAATCAAGATCCCGACGGGCAAGCCTGGCAAGTCCGGCGCCGACACCCTGGCCAAGCTGGCCGAACAGGCCGAGAAGCAGGCGGATCCGGACACGCTCGTGCTGATCGCCCTGCCGCGCCTGGACAAGGCCACCCGCGAAAGCCGCTGGGTGCAGGCCTTGAGCCGCGGCGGCATGATGGTCGACATCGCCAACATCGAACGGGGCCGCCTGCCCGCCTGGGTCGGCATGCGGCTGGCGCGCCAGAACCAGCGCGCCGACGGCGCCACCCTGCAATGGATGGCCGACAAGGTGGAAGGCAATCTGCTGGCCGCCCACCAGGAAATCCAGAAGCTGGGCCTGCTCTACCCCGAAGGCCAGCTGGCCGCGGAGGACGTGGAGCGAGCGGTGCTGAACGTTGCGCGCTATGACGTCTTCGGCCTGCGCGACGCCATGCTCGCCGGCGACACCGGCCGCACCATCCGCATGATCGACGGCCTGCGCGCCGAAGGCGAAGCGCTGCCGCTGGTGCTATGGGCGGTCGGCGAGGAAATCCGCCTGCTGGCCCGCATCGCCGAAGCGCGCGCCCTTGGCCAGGACGTCAACGGCCTGATGCGCCGCCTGCGCATTTTCGGCGCGCACGAGCGGCTGGCGTTGCAGGCGCTGAACCGGGTGCAGCCGAACGTGTGGCCGGCCGCCGTGCAGCATGCACATGAGGTCGATCGCCTGATCAAGGGCCTGTCGGTGCCAGGACGCCTGTCCGATCCCTGGGAAGAAATGACGCGGCTCGCGCTGCGTGTCGCCGCCGCTGGCGGACGACCGTGAAGGCGGCATAGCCGCCGCCTTCGCCTCCCGCGCCAGCCCATGCGCTGGCATTCGCCCGGCCTCGCGGCCGGATATACACTGAATCTCCAGGTGGCGTCCGCGCCGCCCCATCCTCATGATCGACGCTGCCATGTCCACGTCCTCCATCGAACAAGCCATGCTCACCCTGGGCGAAAACGCCCGCCGCGCCTCGCGCGCCATGATGCGCGCCACCGGCGCCGCCAAGAACCAGGCGCTGCTCGCCATGGCCGACGCCCTGGCCGCCAGCCACGACGAACTCAAGGCCGCCAACGAAAAAGACCTGGCCGCAGCGCGCAGCAACGGCCTGGAGCCGGCGCTGCTGGACCGCCTGACCCTGTCGGACAAGACACTGGCGCACATGGCCGAGGGCCTGCGCCAGATCGCCGCCCTGCCTGATCCCATCGGCAGCATCACCGCCACCAGCGTACGCCCCAACGGCATGCGCGTGGCGCAGATGCGCGTGCCGCTGGGCGTGATCGGCATCATCTACGAATCCCGCCCCAACGTGACCATCGACGCGGCCGCGCTGTGCCTGAAGTCCGGCAACGCCGCCATCCTGCGCGGCGGTAGCGAAGCCCTGCATTCCAACATCGCGCTGGGTCGCATCGTGCAGACCGGCCTGGCCGCCGCAGGGCTGCCGCAGGACGCGGTGCAGGTCGTCGCCACGGCCGACCGCGCCGCCGTCGGCAAGCTCATCACCATGACCGAGCACATCGACGTCATCGTGCCGCGCGGCGGCAAGGGGCTGATCGCCCGCCTGTCGCAAGAGGCGCGCGTGCCGCTCATCAAGCACCTGGACGGCAACTGCCACGTCTATATCGACGCGGCGGCCGATCCGGACAAGGCGCACGCCATCGCCTTCAATGCCAAGACCTACCGCTACGGCATCTGCGGCGCCATGGAAACGCTGCTGGTCGACGCGGTCGCCGCCGTTTCCATCCTGCCCAGCCTGGCCGCGGCCCTCACCGAGCACGGCGTCGAATTGCGCGGCTGCCCCCGCACGCTGGCCTTGCTGCCCCACGCCAAACCGGCCACGGAAGAAGACTGGGCCACGGAGTACCTGGGTCCCATCCTGGCGGTGCGCATCGTCGACACGCTGGACGACGCCATCGAGCACATCGCGCGCTGGGGCTCGGGCCATACCGACGCCATCGTCACCGAGGACCTGTCCGCCGCACAGCGCTTCCAGCGCGAGGTCGACTCCAGCTCCGTGTACGTCAACCTGCCGACCTGCTTTGCGGACGGTTTCGAATACGGCCTGGGCGCCGAGATCGGCATCTCGACGAACCGCCTGCACGCGCGCGGCCCGGTCGGCCTGGAAGGCCTGACCACGCTGAAGTGGGTGCTCAGCGGCGAAGGCCAGGTGCGCGGCTGATCCCGAGCCTCCGACTGCACGCAGACTGACGCGGCCCTGAACACGGGGCCGCGGCAAGCCTTCTACAATACGGCCAGCAGTTTTCCGCAGGCATTCTTTTCATCCGAACGCGGCGCGCCGCGTCTTCCTGAGATCCCCATGTACTCACCCGCGATGGCCATGGCCTTCAGCCTCTTCCTGCTGTGCTTCATCACATGCACGCTCAGCGGCGTCGTGCTGTTCTTCAAGAGCAAGCAGATCAACGCCAAATTGAAGCACCCGTACCTGCAGCACCGTCAATTCAATCAGTATCCGCTTGCGATCCAGGCATCCATCATGCTGGATTACTTTTTCCGCCTGATGTTTCCCGGCACGCGCTTCTGGCTGATCGGCAACGCCAACGACCTGCTCTCCCACGTCGATCCGAAGAAGACGCCGCTATCGCTGAAATGGCCGATCGTCGGCTTCTGGGGTTCGTGCTGGCTCGGCCTGATCGCCATGGTCGTGCTCTGGATCATGCTGTTCCTGGGAGCTTGAACCCATGCAGATCAGAATCGAAGACTATCCCGGCAGCCTCGAAGCGGCCCGCTATCTGGTCGCCGCGCGCGAGTCCGGCATCGCCGGCCCGCGCCTGCCCGCCGACTGCCGTCCCCAATCGCTGAACCAGGCCTTCGCCGTGCAGCAACGCACCGCGCAGCTGCTGCTCGAGAAGCATCAGGACGACATCGGCGCCTGGAAGAGCGCCTTGCCCACGCCCGAGAAAAGCGTGGTCGCGCCGATCTATGCCTCGACCATCGCGTACGCCGAAGCCGGCCCTGTTGCGGCCCGGACCCAGACCGTGCGCATCGAACCCGAGATCGCGTTCGAAATTGCCCGGGATCTGCCCGCGCGCCCCGAGCCCTACACCGAGTCCGAAGTGGACGCGGCCATCGGCGGCGCGCGCCTGGCCTTGGAAGTACTGGGCTGCCGTTATGCGGCTCCGGAACATGCCAGCCTGCCGGAACTCCTGGCCGACCATATGTTCAACCAGGGGCTGGTACTGGGTCCGCGCATCGCATCCCCGCACGATGCCCCCGGCGCCTTGAGCATCACGCTGTCCGTGGACGGAGTTGAAACCGAGCAGCACGCGGGCATCCACCCGAACGATCGTCCCAAGGCCGGGCTCTACTGGCTGGCCAACTTCCTGCGCGAACAAGGTCTGGGACTACGCGCCCGCCAGCACGTCATCACCGGCTCCTATGCCGGCTTCCTGGACGTGCCCGCCAACCGCGATCTCGAACTCGCCTACGGCGACCTCGGCGTCCTGCGCCTGCACTTCAGCAAGCCCTAGCCCGGCCGCACACCGAACTTCCGTCCCCTGCCCGCCTGGTCCGCTCTTGCGGACTAGCGGGCCGCGGGCTGCGCGATCTCGATGGGCGCTGCGCCCGCCTCGATGATTTCCCCCACATCCAGACACAGGTCCTCGCGGTAGCGTCCCGCCAGCACCTGCACGCCCACCGGGCTCGCGCCTGCCTCGCTCATCGCGCTGCCCATCGCCACCGACAGGCCTGGCAAACCCATGAACGGCACGCCGATCTGCGTCATCTGCGCGCGCCAGACGCGCGCGTAGGCGGCATCGCCTTGCAGATCGAGCTTGTCAGGGAACGGCAGCTCGGCCGACACGGGCAGCAACAGCACGGGATACTCGGCGAAGAACAACTCCCACAGGCGCGTCAGCGTAGCCCGCCGCGTCAGCGTGGCGGAAAAACTCGCAAGGTCGGCCCCCGCCGCCTTGTCGCGCTGGCCAGCCAGCGCCACCAGAGCTCCGCGGTCGCCTTCTTTTTCCGCGGCTGCCACCATGGCGTCGTAGCCATCGGCCAGCCACATGCGGATCTGCAGGTCCGCCGCCTCCTGCATCGGCGGCACGGCATCCAGCGTATCCACCGTCCAGCCTGCCTCGCTGAGCCGGCGGGCGGCTTCCTGCAAGGCCTTGACCACGGCGGGCTGGGTGTCCATGCCGTCCGGATTCAGGCACAGCGCGGCCCGGCGCGGCGTCTCGGCCCCGACCAGGGGAGCGGGCACCCACCAAGGATCGCGCACATCCCGCGCCGCCAGCGCGGCCAGGCCCAGTCTTAGATCTGCGATGCTGCGCCCCAGCGGGCCGGACACCGCGGTCAACTGTCCCCCGATCGAGCGTTCCGGCAGCGCCGCGTTGTACGCCGCCACGCGCCCCAGCGACGGCCGCAGGCCATGCACGCCGCAGGCATAGGCTGGATAGCGGATGGAGCCGGCGATATCCGTGCCATGCGCCAGATGGCCGATGCCAGCCGCCACCGCGGCAGCCGCGCCGCCCGACGAGCCGCCGGGCGTCAGCGCCGGATTGCGCGGGTTCAAGGTATCGCCATGCAGCGCATTGCCGGTGAACCAGCGCAAGGAAAACGCGGGCGTGTTGGTGCGGCCCAGGATCACGGCGCCCGCGCGCAACAGATTGTCCACGACCGGGCTGTTCTCCGCCGCGATCACATCCTTCTGCAGGTTCACGCCATTGGTCGTGGCGTAACCCGCCTGGTCCACGTTGATTTTCACGGTAACGGGCACGCCGGCCAAGGGCCCCGGGTCTTCGCCGCGCGCAAGCATCGCATCCACTTGCGCCGCTTGGGCCAGCACATCGTCCGGGCGGTGGTCCACCACGGCATTGATCGCGGGATTGACGGCATCCAGCCGGTCCAGCGCACTTTGCGCGGCCTCGCGGGCGGACACCTCGCGCTTGCGGATGCGGGCGGCAAGCTCAACTGCGGACAAACGCCAAAGATCGGACACGCGCGACTCCTGAATCATGGTTGCATGGAAGATCAGGCAAACCTTAGCGCCTGCCGCGCCTGCCCACAAGCCGCCGCCGGCCCGGAACGCTACTCGTCCTCCTCGAAGACCTCGACTATCGCGTCGGCCACGGCGCGCACGCGCGCCGTGCGGTTCAGGTCGCCGTGCATCACCAACCACAAATCGTAGGGTTCGCTGCGCGTCGGCCAGATACGGACCAGCTCGGGATATCCCGGCGCCATGTGCGTGGGCACCTCGCCGATGCCCAACCCGGCCGCGACCGCCTCGAGAATCATCAGGCCGGAGTTCAGCTCCACGCCGATGCGGCCGTTGCCCGTGGGCTCGCCGCAAAACGTGTCGGACCAGCCCGGCAGCACCGCTTGCTGGTACGTCACCAGCGTGTGCCCCGCGAACGCAGTGCCCGGCCGCGGCTCGCCATGCGCAGCCAGGTAGGCGCGCGAAGCGTACAGCCCGACCTCCTTGCGCGTCAGGTGCCGGTGTATCAAATCGGGGTTGTCCGGCTTGATGTTCCGTATTGCCAGGTCAGCCTCGCGGCGCGTCAGGTTGCTGATCTGGATGGCCGTGGACAGCACCACGCGGATGTCGGGGTGCTGGGCATGCACGCGCCGCACCGCTTCCATGATGTAGTAGCTGGCCACGGTTTCCGAGGTCGCCACGCGCACCACGCCGGACAGGCGATGATCCAGCCCCTGCATCTGGCGCTGCAATTGGTCCGCCGCCTGCTCCATGCGCTCCGCGGCCGCGAACGCCAGTTCGCCGGCCGCCGTGGGCACATATCCACCCGGCGTGCGCAGGAACAGCCGCGCGTCCAGCGAGGACTCCAGCGCCGCCAGCCTGCGCCCGGCGGTTGCCTGGTCGATCTGCAGCAGCGCGGCGGCGCCCCGCAGGGTTCCCACCCGGTAGATGGCCAGGAAGATCCTGGCGTTGTCCCAGTCCATCGCGTTCGCCCTAATGATGCATTTTTGCATCACTATAAAGCAATTATTCGGCTTTTTTGCATCAAAGCACAGGTCTAAGCTTCAGTCCTCGACAGCCTCGCCACACCACCAGCCATGAGTTCCGCCTGCCCCAACCTCACCGCGCCCTCGCTGGCCGCCAAACCCGCCGCGGCCGGCCTGCTGCCGCTAGTCACGCTGGCCATCGGCTTCGTCATGGCGATGCTGGACGTCACCGTCGTCAACGTCGCCCTGCCCAGCATCGCAGTGCAGTTCACCGTTCCCCTGACGGATCTGGTCTGGATCGTGGACGGCTACACCCTCACTTTCGCGGCGCTGCTGCTGGTGGCAGGAGCGCTGGCCGACCGGTATGGCGCCAAGACGATCTACCTGGCCGGTTTGGGCGTCTTTACCCTGGCGTCCCTGCTCTGCGGCCTGGCGCCCAACGCGGACATGCTGATCCTGGCCCGCATGCTGCAGGGGCTGGGCGCGGCCCTGTTCATGCCGAGTTCCCTCAGCCTGCTGACCCATGCCTACGACGACGATCAGGTGCGCAACCGCATGCTGGCCGCCTGGTCCGCGATCGTGGCGGTGGCAGGCGCTGCCGGCCCGCTCCTGGGCGGCGTGCTGATCCACCAATTTGGCTGGCGCGGGATCTTCCTCATCAATATCCCGCTGGGATTGGCCGGATTGTGGCTGGCGCGACGCCGCATCCAGGCGGTTGCGCGCCGCCCGCGCGCCCTCAATCCGCTGAGCCACCTGCTGGGCGTGATCGCCTTGTCCTCGCTGTGCTTCGTGCTGATCCAGGGCAACGCCTACGGCTGGTCCTCCAACCTCATACTGGGCACGGTGGTCCTCTGCGCGGCCGCCGCCCTGCTGCTGGTGCGGCGCGAGCGCCGCCATGCCGACCCCATCATCCCGCGCGCCCTGTTCGCCACCGCGCACTTCGCGGCAGCCAACGGCGTCGGCTTTCTGATCAATCTGGCAGCCTACGGCCAGCTCTTCCTGCTCAGCCTGTTCCTGCAGCATGCACGCGGCGCGGACGCATTGGAGACCGGCCTGCAACTGGTGCCCATGCTGGCCGTGTTCTCCTTGGGCAATCTGTTGTCCAGCCGGGTATCGGCGCGCTGGAACGTGCCAGCGGCGCTGCTGGGCGGGGTATCGTTGGCCGCTGCCATGAGCGCCGCGGGAATCGTCATGTTCTCGCCGGACATGGCCTACTGGCCGTTCGCCGTCATCGTCGCAGTGGCCAATCTGGGCGTGGGCGTCGCCGTTCCCGCCATGACCAGCGTGGTCATGCAGGTCTCGGGCAAGAGCCACGCCAACAGCGCCGCCGCCGCCCTGAATGCCAACCGCCAATCCGGCGCGCTGGTAGGCGTCGCGCTGATGGGCACCATCCTGCATTTGCTGCCGCAATGGAGCGCCAGCCTGCCCGCGGCCTACATCGTCATCACCTCAGGCTATCTGCTCGCTGCCGTGCTTGCATGGCGCTATCTGCAACGCGCGCGCAATGCCTGAACGCGGGCAAGGCTGCAGTCTTCACAGGCCATGAAGGCCGCAGCGCTCAAACGTTCGCGGCGGGGAGTATCGCCACGCCGCGCCCCGCGAAAAATTCGTCGAAGATAGCCAGCGGCAATTCGACATCGGCCTGCGTGCCGGGCTCTCCCGAAGGATTATGGAAGGTCACCGAGTCCGGCGTTGCGCGAGTCACCAGCACCAGGTGCCCGCCCTTCCTGGGCGGTTGCCGCTCGGGCCAGCGTATCCAGGGATGCACCGACGCCATGAAATAGGCGGCTTGGGACATCAATCCAGGCAGTTCGTCCGCGCGCAGATCGACATGCACGCGCGCCGCCAGGCCGAATGCCTCGTCCACGTAGCGCACGAACGGCGCGTAGATCATGCCCTTGATCTGTTCGCCTTCCACCGTATAGGCGCCGTAAGCCAAGCTGCCCCGCGCCAGCTCCAACGTCGGATACTGGCGCCCGTCGCGGGCCGCCAGCACCATCTTCAGGCAGGCCATGCCGCAGACGTGGCTGGCCCAGCGCGCGTACTCATCCACGTCGCGCGCGCCCGAGCCGCGCCAGGCCGGGTCATCGGCCAGGGCCAGCGTGCCCTGGATGATTTCGCTGGCCCGATGCGCCGACTCCCACTGGCAAAAATACGGCACGGCGGATCGGGAGGCTGGCGTCGCGTTCATGCAGGACTCCTGGATTCTGGAGGTCAAAGGGAGCCGCTATCTTGCCCGCGCGGCATGCGCGTGGCAACGGGCCGGCGTTTGCTTCACAATGCTCCTATCCGTGCTCAC
This sequence comes from Achromobacter sp. GW823-FHT04E03, assembly GCF_058796095.1. NCBI lineage: Bacteria > Pseudomonadati > Pseudomonadota > Betaproteobacteria > Burkholderiales > Alcaligenaceae > Achromobacter > Achromobacter sp. GW823-FHT04E03. Next base: position 2,380,199 of record NZ_JBXAIJ010000001.1, read on the forward strand.
AGGAGACCCGCATGTCCAGCCCTGCCACGTCCAACCCGCCCGCCATCCGCCGCGTCGCCATCGTCGGCGCCGGCACCATAGGCGCCAGTTGGGCTGCGTTGTTCCTCGCCCGCGGCCTTGAGGTCGTCGTCAGCGATCCCGCCGCCGACGCCGAAACGCTGACGCGCGCCCGCGTACAGGCAGCATGGCCCGTGCTGGCGGAACTTGGACACGTGCTGCCCGGCGCCTCCGCTGATGCGCTGCGCTTCGAGCCTGACCTGGAGGCCGCGCTGGCCGGCGCGGACTTCGTGCAGGAAAACGCGCCCGAGCGCGAAGACTTCAAGACTGCCCTCTTTGCGCGCATGGACGCCGTGCTGCCGCCGCAGGTCATCGTCGCGTCCAGCTCCTCCGGCCTCATCATGAGCCGCCTGCAATCGCAGTGCCGCCATGCCTCGCGCTTTGTCATCGGGCATCCGTTCAATCCGCCGCACCTGATTCCGCTGGTCGAAGTGGTCGGCGGCGAACAAACCTCGGCCGACACCATCGATCGTTGCATCGCCTTCTACCGCAGCCTGGGCAAGTACCCCATCCGCTTGAACAAGGAAGTCCCCGGCCACATCGCCAACCGGCTGCAGGCTGCGCTATGGCGCGAAGCCATACACCTGGCGGCCGAAAACGTCGCCAGCGTGGCCGACATCGACGCCGCCGTGTCGCAAGGCCCGGGCCTGCGCTGGGCGCTGTTCGGCCCGCACATGACCTTCAACCTGGGCGGCGGCGCGGGCGGGCTGGCCAATTTCATGGACCACTTGCTGGGCCCAGTCCAGACCTGGTGGGACGATCTCGGCGCGCCGGAAGTCACCCCCGAACTGCAACAGCGCCTGATCGCGGGCGTCAACGCCGAAGCAGGCGAGCGCAGCATCGCCGACCTGGTCCAGGAGCGCGATGCGCAACTCACCGCACTGCTGAAAGCACTGCAGCGCTGAAACGGCGGCGGCCCGCAGCGGGCTGGAATGCGCCATATCCCTCAATACCGGCCGGCCACTGCGCCTGCCCTCTGCCATAGCAGGATTGCTCCATATGATTTCCGTAACACATGACAGCGCCCTTTCCCGCTACACCGCCACCGTCGATGGCGTCCTGTGCGTGCTCGACTACCAGTTGCAAGGCAGCACCATGGCAATCACGCACACCGGCGTGCCCAGCCAGGTGGGCGGACGCGGCATCGCCGCTGCGCTGACCAAATATGCGCTGGACGACGCCCGCGCCCGGGGTTGGAAAGTGCGGCCCTTGTGCTCCTACGCCGACGCCTACATTCGCCGCCACCCTGAGTACAGCGATCTGCTGGCCTGAACCCTGTCCGCATTTCGCACCGTGACCAAGCAATCCAAGCTCCCTTCCACAGCCTGTCCCTGCGGCGGTCCCAAGCCCTATTCCGAATGCTGCGGGCGCTGGCACGAAGGCCCGCAAGCCATGCAAGCGCCCACCGCCGAGGCGCTGATGCGCTCGCGCTACAGCGCCTTCGTGCTGGACAAGCTGCCCTATCTGTTGGCGACCTGGCACCCCAGCACCCGTCCCAGCGCGCTCGAGCCCAATCCGCCCGGCCTGAAATGGCTGGGTCTGGCGATCAAGCAGACACGCAGCCAAGACCCCGAGCACGCCACGGTGGAATTCGTCGCCCGCAGCCGCCAGGCCGGCCGCGCCCACCGCCTGCACGAACTCAGCCGCTTCGTGCGCGAAGACGGCCAGTGGTTCTATGTGGATGGCGACCTGTACTGATCCTGGTCCGGCAGTTCCGCACCAGGCCTAACAAACCCAGACATCAGAAAAGGCAGACATGAACCAGGATCCTCGCCACGCCGAAGCGCTATTTCACGCAGAACCTGTCGCGGCACTGCGCGCCGACCTTGCGCTCGCATTACGGGCCGCAGCCGCGCATGGTCTGGGCGAAGGCGTCTGCAATCACTTCAGCGTGGCCCTGCCCGGCGACTCGGAGCATTTCCTCCTCAATCCCCGCGGGTTGATGTGGCATGAGGTGCAAGCGGACGACATCGTGCTGATCGATGCCCAAGGCAACAAGCTCGCCGGCCGGCATGCAGTCGAGCCCACGGCCATGTTCATCCATGCCGCCATCCACCGCATCGCCGGCAAGGCCTGTGTGCTGCACACGCACATGCCCTACGCCACGGCCTTGACCCTTACCTCGGATCGCGCGCTCGACACCACGCTGTCGCAAAACGCCATGCGCTTTCACGGCCGCCTGGCAATCGACCAACACTACAACGGCCTGGCGCTGGACGTCAGCGAAGGCGAACGCATCGCCCATGCGATGCAGGGCGCAGACGTGGTCTTCCTCGGCAACCATGGCGTCGTAGTCTGCGGGGAAAGACTGGACTATGCCTATGACGACCTGTTCTTCCTGGAGCGCGCCTGTACCGCCCAGGTGCTTGCGCAATCAACGGGACGCCCGCTGCTGCCGGTCAACCCTGACCTGGCGGCCAAGGTGGCCGCACAGGTCCAAGGCGAACGCCTGCAATCCGAACTGTTCTTCGCCGCTTTGCGACGCCAACTGCCCTAGCCGCTCTTGAGCGGCTTTACCGCTTTGGCTCAAAAGCTTTTACCTGAGCGCCGCAAAAACAAAACCCCTCGCAGGATATTCCTGCGAGGGGTTTTTCATTGGACTGCGGCTGGTGGTATCGCA